>OZ240208.1:0-2768711 GCA_965197455.1 Phototrophicaceae bacterium
CTCAGATTCCCCGACACTGACTCTTGAATTCGCTGCGCCGGCGGTATAATCCCCACAAGGACGCAATGCATATAGGCAAAGGACGTTGGTCATGATCTCGCAACAGGACGTTGACTTTTATAACCAGAACGGCTTTCTTCGCATTCCGGGCCTTTTCACCCCGGCCGAGACGGATGAGTTGGCCGACGAGCTGGACCGCCTTGTGCAAGACTGGTCCTTCACCAGCGAAGGCTGGTCAGGCCCCTGGCGCCTGGCCTACATGGACCCGGAGATTGAGAAGCAGTCGAAGCTCACGGCCATGCACGACCTGCATCTCTACTCCGCTGCCTGGTCAAAGGCCGTGACCAACCCGCGTCTGGCGTCATCGCTGGCGGCCCTTATCGGCCCCAACGTCGAACTGCATCACACCACCATGCACATCAAGCCGCCGCAGACCGGGCATCCCTTCCCGATGCATCAGGATCATCCTTTCTACGCTCACGAGAACGGCCGCTTCATCGACGTGCTGGTGCACCTGGATGACACCAACCCCGAGAACGGCGAGATCCGCTTCCTGCAGGGTTCGCACAAGCACGGCGCGCTTGAGCACATCACGATGACCGAGGACGGCCCCTGCACGCCGCATCTGCCCACCGACAAGTGGCTGCTGGAGGATACAGTGCCGGTGCCGGCCAAACGCGGCGACGTGGTGCTTTTCTGCTACCACACCGTGCACGGCTCCTACATCAACACCACGCGCGACCCGCGTCGCATGGTGCGCATGGGCTACCGCGACCCGCATAACCGCCAGATCTATGGCCAGAGTATGGGCCGGGCCGGCCTGATCGTCGCCGGCTATCGTGAGCGGATTGAGGCCGAGCCGCTGCTCAAGCAGACCTGAGCCGGTCAGCCGACATGCGCGACGAAACGCCCGCCCTCATACCGCAGCCGCTCTCGCTGCAGCGCGCGGCGGGCGTTTTCGCGTTAACGCCGGAAACGCGCATCTATGTCGCAGCCGGCCTGCAGGTCGCAGCGCAACGCTGTGCCAACCTGCTGCGCGCCGTGACCGGACTGCCGCTGCCGCTCACACAGGCGCAACCTGCCAGCGCTTGCCTGCAGCTGTCACTGGCGCCCAACATTGACGCGGAGGGCTACCAGCTGCAGGTGACGCCGGCGGCAGTCAGCTTGCAGGCCGCGGACGAGGCCGGCCTGTGGTATGGCGCGCAGACACTGCGTCAACTGTTGTCGGGCGAGGGCGGTCGGGCCATTCCCTGCCTGAGCATTGAGGACGCCCCGCGCTATCGCTGGCGCGGCCTGCACCTGGACGTTGGCCGCCACCTCTATCCGCTCGACTTCCTGCGCAAGACTCTTGACCTGATGGCGCAGCACAAGCTGAACCGCTTTCACTGGCATTTGACTGAAGATCAGGGCTGGCGCATCGAGATCAAGGGCTGGCCCAAACTCACGGAAGTGGGCGCCTGGCGCGCGGAGTCGCCGCTGCCGGCGGATCGAGCGACGCTCGACGGGCAGCCCTACGGCGGCTTCTACACCCAGGACGAGGTGCGCGCGCTGGTCGCCTACGCCCGCGAGCGTCACATCACCATCGTCCCCGAGATTGAAATGCCGGGTCACGCCCAGGCGGCGCTGGCCAGCTACCCGCAGCTGGGCTGTCGCGGCGCGGATTACGAAGTGCGCACGCGCTGGGGCATCAGTGACGAGGTGTTTTGCGCGGGCAACGACGCGGTCTTCGACTTTCTCGAGAGCGTGCTGTCCGAAGTGATCGCGCTTTTCCCGGGCGAGTACCTGCACATCGGCGGCGACGAGTGCCCCAAAACGCACTGGGCCAGCTGTCCAAAGTGTCAGGCGCGCATGCGTCAGGAGAGTTTGCGCGACGAGGAAGAACTGCAGAGCTGGTTCATCCGTCGCATCGAGCCCTTCCTGCGCCGCAACGGCCGGCGTCTCCTCGGCTGGGACGAAATCCTTGAGGGCGGCCTCGCGCCGGGCGCCACCGTGATGAGCTGGCGCGGTGCGCAGGGCGGCATCGCGGCGTCCAGCGCCAGTCACGACGTCGTCATGTCACCCAACACGCATTGCTACTTCGACTATTACCAGCGCGCCGACACCGCGCACGAGCCGCCGGCCATCGGCGGCCATCTGCCGCTTGAGCGCGTCTACGAATTCGATCCGGTCGCCGGCATCGCAAGGCAACACCATGGTCATGTGCTGGGCGGCCAGGGCAACGTCTGGACGGAGTATCTGCCCACCACGGAACTGGTCGAATACATGACCTGGCCGCGGGCCGCGGCGCTGGCGGAAGCGCTGTGGACGGCGCCGGATCCGCGCGACTTTGCGGACTTTGAGCGACGCCTGCGCGGACATCTGCCGCGGCTGCAGCGCCTGAAGGTCAACTACTGCGATCCCTTCAGCGGCTGAAATCAGCGCACCAGACCGCGCGCCGCAACCTCCCATTCCTGCTCAACCAGACCGTCGCGCACGCCATACAGGCGCTCGTGCAGGTTGCTGACGACGCAGGTGTGCACCGGCACGATGTGCACCAACTCGCCGATGCGCGGGCGCTGTTCGCAGGCCGACAGATCGACGAAGGCGTGCTCCTCGTTCAGCTTGGTGATGCGCGCGCCCGGATACTCGCGGATGTGGCCATGCCCGTCATCCACCCGGTCCGCGGCCAGGGTCTTGCTGCCGCTGTCGAGGATGGCGCGGTTTGGCGCCGGTCGGCTGACCACGGTGGCCAGCACGCTCATGGCGCAGTCATCGAGCGTCGCCCAGCCGCCATTCACAGTATTCATGTCGTTGAAGATGTAGGTGCCCACGCGCAGTTCCGTCAGCTCGGGCAGTTCGTGCGCGGTCTTCGCTGCGCCGGTGCCGCCGCCGCTGACTTCCGGCACATCAATGCCGGCGTCCGCCAGACCCTTCAGTGCGGCCCGCAGGCGCGGACGAATGACCGGGTTGGCAGGGTAGACGAAGAGGCCGGCGAACTCGAGGTGGGGGCTGGCGACAATCTGCTGCGCCAGCGCGACGACCTGCTCCGGCGAGGTGCCGGTGCGCTCGATCTCGGTTTCCAGGTCAGGCATGACGCGAACGCGCACGCCCTCTGCGGCGGCGGCCGCTTCCAGGCCGTCCAGCACCTCGCTGTGGTCGGCGCTGACCGTGATGCGGCCGCGGCGCGCGAGGGCGGCCAGGCGCGCGGTCTTGTGCGGCCCGACGATGTTGTAGGGCAGCTGGATGTCGTCGAAGCCGGCGTCAAGGAAGACCTCGACCTCGCCCAGCTTCTGGCAGGCGATGCCGATGGCGCCGGCCTGCTGCTGGATGCGGGCGATGACCGGGCTCTTGTGCGTCTTGATGTGTGGCCGAAAGGCCAGGCCGTGGCGGTCGCAGTACGCCTGCATACGCGCGATGTTGCGCTGCATGCGTGTGAGGTCGATGAGGACGGCGGGCGTGTCGAGGTCGCGGGCGTGGGTCATGGGGCGGGCTCCTTCAGATTAGGCCTTTAATCTACCCCACAGCGCCGTCCCTGGCCCCTGCATATGTCGACCAATTCTCATGCATGTGGCCGCGAATACCTGCACGAGGTTCATATAGCGAGTAAATCTTGCGGAAGGCGCACTCTGCGTTCTCCAGGCTCGTCTTGGGGAGCAAGTCGGTATGACTAACCAGATACAGCAGCCCAATACCCGGCGAGCGCGACATACCCTGATTGCAGTGCACAAGCACCTTGCGGCCTTCGCCCAACTTCTCTGCGACAAACTGAATGGCTGCATCAATGATTTCGTGAGGGATGTACTTTGGACTATCCGGATCAATCAGATTCAGGATGAGTCGATTTCCCCGCCTGGCAATGAGATACTCAGGGTGATGTTTCGGAGCAGATCGTGAGGTGTAACCCAACTCATCACGATGGTATGGATACTTGCAGGCATGGACGACAGCCCAGCTTTCCCTGGACTTTACGTCGTATTCGTAGTCGTCCTGGTTGCCCACGTAGAGTTGCGGACAGATTTCGATCATCAAGGCAATCCTTCTGTAGCGAGTCGACATACTCCAGCGCGCAGTCACCGGCAAGCGGTCGAGCAAATTGGCGCGCGTGTCCAAAAGAAGATGAAATTTGACTGTGTCAGTTGCTGCGGCCGTATCGAAATAGTGGGGCTATGCTACGAAGTATTGCTGCAGCGCTACCTCTGTCCCGTTACTGACCGTGGTCTCCAGCAGCGACTCAAGGCGGGCTACGGTGTCTTCATTCAGCCAGGCTTCGCCGCAGTTTTCGCAGACCTGAGCCGGCACCTGCTTGACGACGAGCGTTGTACTCCCGCGCTCAAGGGTCATCGTCGTCGTGCCCGGACGGGTTTCTCCCAGATTGCAAATTACGCACTGCATCAGGGTCATCCCTCTCGCAGGGCAGGCGCGCCAATTATACCCTGCGAATGCGACGCAGGCAGGGAAAGCGCGTGTACTGTCTTGAAATGTATGGGCGAGTCTTGCCAGCCGAAGTCAGTCTCTCTGGCCCGGCGCGGCGATGGCCGAGTAGGGGACGGTAGCTACGCCTGGGCCTTTCGGGTGCGAACTGAACAGTTCCAGGATGGCGCCGGGCCCAACGTCGTTGAGAGGTTCCAGATAGTCTATGTAGTAGGCCATGTCGCCCTTGTGGAGACCCTCTTTCGGGACATCGCGGGTCAGGACGACTTGTTTGTAGAGCACTGGCGGCTTGTGATTGGGCACCATCTCATCAACTCTCGAGCTTATGGGTGACGAACCGATTATTCAGATGCACCGATCAGATTGCCAGCGCCATCATATCACTCCGCGGCACCGACCGGCTTGAGCGCATCTATCGCATTTCTGCCGATCAGCTCCAGCGCCAGATCGCCGGAAGGGGGGTGCGTCAGGCCGCCGCGCACATCGCGGTAGCAGCGCTCCAGTGGCAGCGCATGCGTGACGGCCTGGCCGCCGACGATGCGCATGGCGCGGTCGCTGGCGCGGATGGCGCTGTCGTTGGCGAAGAGCTTGGCTGCCACCACGCCCGACATGTCGCGTTCCTCATCCCAGGAACGCGCGGCCTCCAGCAGCATCAAACGCGCCGCCTTCAGCTCCATGTCCATCTCGCCGACCTGGCGCTGGATGCCCGGCAGGCTGGCGATGGGCTTGCCCAGCGCGGTCGGCACGCGTTCCAGCGCGAAGCGGATGGCGGCATTGCGCGCGGCCAGGGCGACGCCCAGATAGGTAGCGGCGGTCAACAGCGGAAACCAGGGGTTGGGCCGGTTGCGGGCTGCGCCGTCTGAAAAGCGCGCCAGCAGATGATCCTCCGGGACCAGGACGTCGCGCAGGTAGACGTCATCGCTGTCGCTGGCGCGCAGACTGAGCGCATCGCGCCAGGTCGGCTCCCAGCAGACGCCGTCTGCGTCGTTGGGCACCAGCACCTGGGCCGGGTCGCCCTCAATGTCCAGGCTGACCAGCAGATGCGTCAGGTGGCGGCCACCGGTGGACCAGTTCTTGTGCCCGTTGATCAGCCAGCCGCCGTCCACGCGCTGCGCGTTCGTGCGAAAGATAGCCCCGCGCGAGGGGCTGCCCAGTTGTGGTTCGCTGGCGATGCTGTTCAGCAGCGCGCCCTCGCTCGTCAGGCAGCAAAGCTGTACGAAGTGCTGCGGCGACCAGGACGTGCGTTCGCGCTGGGCGCCGAAGAGATGTAGCGGCATGGCGGCCACCATCGCCGTAGAGCCGCTGGCCTGCGCCAGTTCCAGCTGCGCCAGCGCGCAATCGCGCAGCGAAAGTCCCTCGCCGCCATGCTCGCGCGGCACACTGAGCGCCAGATAGCCGCTCGCGCGCAGGTCAGCGACGTCCGCCGCGGGCAGGCGACCGGCCCGGTCAGCCGCGTCGGCGCGCGGGGCGATACGCGCTGCCAGTTCGCGTACGCGCTCAATATCAAGGACAGCCTGGGTGGCGAGTGCCATACGGAGGTTCCTTTCCGGTGGGATACAGCGCCGCGATTGTAGCGTAAAGCCTGTCGGATTCCTGCCGGTGTCGGCAGAATTGGCAGCCGGAACCCGCATTCGCTACATTTTCTCCAACTGTGCGACCATGAGACAGGACGGGACATGATGAGCGAGAATCAGGTGCGCTTCGATCTGACGCAATCGGCGATTCCGCGACAATGGTACAACATCCAGGCGGACCTGCCGCGTCCGCTGCCACCAGTGCTGCATCCCGGCACCAAACAACCCGTCGGCCCGGATGATCTGGCGCCGCTCTTCCCGATGGCGCTCATCGGCCAGGAGGTCAGCCAGGAACGCTACGTTGACATCCCTGACGAAGTGCGCGAAATCTACAAGCTGTGGCGGCCCACGCCGCTGCTACGCGCCTACCGCCTGGAGCAGGCGCTGGATACGCCGGCGCACATCTACTACAAGTACGAGGGCGTCTCGCCAAGCGGCAGCCACAAGCTCAACACCGCCACGGCCCAGGCCTGGTACAACAAGGCGGAGGGCATCAGCGGCCTGACCACCGAGACCGGCGCCGGTCAGTGGGGCACGGCGCTGGCGCAGGCCTGCAGCTTTTTCGGCCTCGACTGTCGCGTCTACATGGTGCGCATCAGCTACGACCAGAAGCCCTACCGCCGCGCCATCATGCAGTCCTTCGGCGCGGAGGTCAGCGCCAGCCCCGGCGACAGCACCCAGGCCGGGCGCATGATTCTGGAGCAGTCACCGGACAGCCCCGGCTCACTGGGCATCGCCATCAGCGAGGCGGTGGAAGCCGCGGCCACCAGCGGCGGGCGTTACAAATACTCGCTGGGATCAGTGCTGAACCATGTGCTGATGCACCAGACCGTCATTGGCCAGGAGACGCTGCAGCAGATGGCGCTGGCCGACGAATACCCGGACGTGGTGGTGGCGCCGGTGGGCGGCGGCAGCAACTTCGCCGGCATCGCGCTGCCCTTTCTGCAGCGCAACCTGACTGAGGGCCAGACGACGCGGCTGCTGGGCGTCGAGCCGGCGGCTTGCCCCAGCCTGACGCGCGGCACCTACGCCTACGACTTCGGCGATACGGTCGGCATGACGCCGCTGGTGAAGATGTACACGCTGGGTCACAGTTTCGTGCCGGCGCCGCTGCATGCCGGCGGCCTGCGTTACCACGGCATGGCCAGCATCATCTGCGAGCTTTATGATCAGGGGCTGATGGAGGCGCAGTCCGTGCCGCAACTGGAGACCTTCGAGGCGGCGCTGACCTTCGCGCGCAGCGAGGGCATCATCCCCGCGCCGGAAGCCGCGCACGGCGTCGCCGGCGTTATCCGTGAGGCACAGGCGGCGAAGGAAGCCGGCGAAAAGCGCGTCATCCTCTTCAACCTCTGCGGCCACGGCCACTTCGACATGAGCGCCTACGACGCCTATCTCGGCGGCGAGTTGAGCAACTACGAGTATCCACAGGCGGAGATTGAGCGCGCCATGGCGGAGTTGCCGCAGGTCTGACCGGAGGCGCCTAGCGGGCGCGCAGCAAACGCATGCCGTTGAGCGTGACGATCAGCGTCATGCCAACGTCGGCGAAGATGGCGGCCCACAGGGACACGCCGCCAGTGACCGCCAGCGCCAGGAAGGCCGCCTTCATCGTCAGGCTGAGCGCGATGTTCTGGCGAATGGTCGCCAGCGCGCGCCGGCCCAGACGGATCGCGAAGGGCAGTTGCTCCAGGTCGTCGGCCATGAGCACGACGTCAGCGCTCTCGAGGGCCTGGGCGCTGCCCACGCCGCCCGGCGCCACGCCCAGCGACGCGGCGCTCAGCGCCGGCGTGTCGTTGATGCCGTCGCCGACCATGGCGACCGGGTGACCGGGTGACTCCAGCCCCCGCACCGCCGCCAGCTTGTCCTGCGGCAGCAAGCCGGCGCGGATGTCACGTACGCCCACGGTGTCGCCGATGGTTTTGGCGGCCTGGGGGTTGTCGCCGGTCAGCATGACGGTCGACAGGCCCAGCGCGTGCAGCTGCCTGACAGTGGCATGCGCCCCCTCGCGGGGCTGGTCCGCCAGGCTGATGTAACCGCGCACACGATCGCCGTCGCTGAGCAGCACCGCCGTTTCTCCACGCGCCTCGGTCAACTCAACCATGTCGCACAGCGCCTGCGAATGCGGGTGTTCCTGCTCGAAGAGGTCGTGGCTGCCCAGCGTGACCAGTTGCTCGTCCACGTAACCCTGAACGCCGCGTCCGGCCAGGGCCGTGACCCCCGTCGCGGTGGCGTATCTGCTGGCAAGGTCGCGTGAACTGGCGTCGGCGCTGATGGCCTGGGCGAAGGGATGACTGCTGCCGCGCTCGACGGCGGCGGCCAGCGCCAGCACATCCTCGCAGGCGGGGCAGTCAATTTCGCGGTCCGTGCAGTCGATCGAGTAAAGGCCGGTGATGCCCGGCTCGCTGGTGGTGAGCGTGCCGGTCTTGTCGAAGGCGATTGTGCCCAGGCGCCCCAGCATTTCCAGATGCGCGCCGCCCTTGATGAGCACGCCCCGTTTGGCAGCGGCGCTGATGGCCGCGATGACGGTGACCGGCGTGCTGATCACCAGCGCGCAGGGGCAGGCGATCACCAGAATCGCCAGGCCGCGGTAGAGCCAGCCCTGCCCGCTGCCGTCGCTGAGCAGGGGCAGGCCGAAGAGCAGCGGCGGCAGGGTGGCCACCAGCAACGCCAGCAGCGCCACCAGCGGCGTGTAGACCTTTGCGAAGCGGTCGATCTGGCGCCGGGTCGGCGCGCGCGATTCCTGCGCCTGTTCCACCATGCGGATGATGCGGCTGATGGTGCTGTCCTGCGCCAGGTGGGTGACGCGCAGCTGCAGCCCGCCAATGCCGTTGACCGTGCCGGCGTAGACCGGGTCGCCAGGGCCGACCGTGCGCGGCTGGCTCTCGCCGGTGAGCGACGCCTGGTTCACGTCGCTGCGGCCTTCAAGCACCGCGCCATCCAGCGGGATGCGGTCGCCGGCGCGCACCAGGATGCGGTCGTCAACCTGCAGCTCCGCAACCGGCACCCAGGTTTCTGCACCTTCGTGCATGCGCAGTGCCTGCTGTGGCGCCAGCTGCATCAGACTGCGCAGGCTGGCGCGCGTGCGCCCCATGGTGTAGCCCTCCAGCGCCTCGCCAAGCGTGAAGAGGATGATGACCATCGCGCCTTCCAGATACTCGCCAATGGCGAGCGCGCCGATAGCCGCGATGCTCATCAACAGGCTGATGTTGAAGGCGCGCCGGCGTCGCAGCGCATTCAGGCCCTTGCGCGCGACCGGCCACAGCGCGACCAGCAACGCGAGCGAATAGCCGGTCTCGACCAGGCCCGTCGGCAGCGTCAGCGCCAGACTGGCGAGCAGGGTGAGCAGCGCGCCGGCCGCGCCAACCAGCGCCATGCGCGTTTCCTGCTTCGCCAGCAGGTAGCTGACAAAGCCCGCCAGACCCTCACGCTGGCCCGCATCTGCCTGGGCCTGTTCGTTCCCGCAGCAGTCCGCACTGCCAACGCTGTTGCCGCAGCAGTCCACGGCAGCCTGCCCGTTGCCACAACAATCCACGGCGCCTGCATCCTCACAACAGTTCAACTCAGTCATTTGCTACCTCAGCGCAGGTGCAGGTGTTGGGCCTGCACCTCGTCCATAGCCTCCAGGGTATCCTGCAAGGCGCTGACTTCTTCCTGTATCTCCAGGCGCAACCGTTGCGCGCCGGTGCTGTCCACCTTGCGCGTCCCCAGCAAGGTCATCTGCGCGTGCACCGTGCCCAGCGCAGACAGCGTGTTCTCCAGGCGGATGGCGGCGCGTTTGCCGTTGCTCACAGTGGCGTTCAGGTTTTCGAGTTGTTGCTGCAGCTGGTCGAGCTGGCGCTGCAATTCGCTGCGCAGCGCGGCATCCTGCTCACGTTCCAGGCGCAGCCGCGTCTGTTCGATCTTGCGCGGCACCGCGTGCAGGTCGCGCGTGATGAGGTCGTTATCCTCGAAGGTGTCGATGTGCCGCGCGAGGGTGACCATGTGCTGAATCCAGTTCTCGACGTCCGCCGCGGTCTGGCGCAGGCTTTCGCGCAGCGCGCCCTGGTGCAACTCGACGAGCTGTTGCATGGCCGCGCTGTACTCGAGCGCAATGCGCAGCTGTTCGCGCGAGGTGGCGTTGCGGATCTGCTCCATGTCGGGCTGCGCGCTGAACTCGCGCCCGACAGTTTCGCTGGCGCCGGCTTCGTCCCTCAGATGACCGGCGGTCAGTGCGACCAGCGCAACGGCCCCGCCGACCAGCCAGTACCAGGCTTGCCAGTCCGGCAGCGGCTGCAATTCGCTGGTGACCAGCAGCGCGGTCAGCCCCAGCGTGATCAGGCTCTCGCGCCGCAGCAGGGCGCGGCTCAGCAGGGCAGTGCCCGCGCGTTGCCGGATGGAGGAAGAGGCCTCGCTCATGTGGGGTTTCTGTCGCGCATTGCTGACCACGTATAGGCCAACGCTGCCAAATCGCTGCTGCAGGTCTGCATCAGGAAAGGACGTAGGTTGCGAAAATGCGCTGCACGCCGGCAATGTCGGCGCGGGCCTGCAACTTGCGCTCAATGGGCTGGCTGTGGCCGGAGAGCCAGATTTTCATCCCGGAATCCATGTCAAAGGTGCCGACGGTCTCGATGGCGAAACGGATTAGCGAGCGGTAGGGGATGGACTGGATCTCCACCTTCTTGCCGGTCACGCCCTGCTTGTCCACCAGAATCAGCCGCTTGTTGGTGAAGACGATCGGGTCGCGCACCATCTTGAAGCCCTTGTCGATGTACTCATCATCGGCCAGCAGGTTGCCCAGCGAGCGGTTCAGCTCATTCGGGCCAACCTCGCGCGCATCGCCGCGTATCGCATCAATCATGGCTGCGCTCCATTTTCCTGCCCCTGCGTTGCGTTCAGCCGCCGGCGCTCATGCGCCCGACAGCCTCATCCTCATCGCTGCTGACGCCGAGGCGTTTGCGCCGCTCCTCCAGCTGCCGGTCCACTTCCGCGTTGCCGATGGCGTCTTCAATCCGGCTGCCGAGGTTGCTGGTGGCCAGCTCCAGACGCGCGTCCTCGCGGTCCAGGTTGCTGCGGATGCGCCCGGCCAGATCGGTGATCTGCGCGTCGCCGCTGTGGGCCAGCTGGTCAAGACTGCGGATGGTGCGCGTCGCCACCTTGCGCGCCTCGGTCAGCTCAATCAGCGCGATCAGGCGCTCGCGTTCCTGGCGCACCGTCGTCAAACGCGCCACCAGTTTCACGCGCATATCCAGCATCATGCGATACTGACGGTCCTGTTCCTGCCACTGCTCGTAGTAATCGGCGGCCAGCTCCTGGCGCGTGTTCAGCTGAGCCTGGGCCGTCGTGGCCAGTTCGTTCCTGCCGCTGATGATCAGCGAGTCGATGTCGCGGTCGAGCGCCTCGGCAGCGGCAGCCAGTTCGTCATGCTTGCGCTTCAGCGTCTTCACCGTGCCGCCGATGGTCGCTGCCGAATCCTCCAGCGCTTCCAGATTGCGCTCCGCCTGGCGGATGTACTCGTCCATCACGCGCACGGAATTGGATTCCAGCGCCCGGTCGACGATGCCGTGCAGGTTGGCGTTGATGAGCGTGTTGACCTTGTCGAGAAAGGAAGGAGCCATAGCCTCTCCGGGATTTACTCGCCACCAAAGTGTAGCACAGATAGCCCGACGCTGTCCTTAGGCCAGCGTCTGCCGGCGATGGATGGCGAGCAGGTCTGCCAGCAGGCCGAAACCGGTGGCCTCCGCGCCGGCGCCCGGGCCCACCAGAGTGACTTCCTGCAGGGACGCAGTGGTCCAGGTGAGCGCGTTGCTCACGCCGCTCACCGCCGCCAGTGGATGGGTCAGCGGCAGACGAACCGGCTCGACGCGCGCGCCTTCATGGTTCACCGTCGCAATCAGCTTCCAGCGTTCACCGGCAGCGCGCGCCGCGGCGATGTCCTCAGCCTCCAGGCCGGAGATGCCCTGCACCGGCATGTCCTCAAGGCGCAGGCTGCGACCAAACAGCGACCAGGCAAGGATGGCCGCCTTGCTGGCCGCATCATGGCCATCGACGTCGGCGTGCGGGTCGGCCTCGGCATAGCCCAGCGCCTGGGCCTGCGCCAGCGCCGCCGCGTAGTCCATGCCGGCTTCCATCTGCGTCAGGATGTAGTTACAGGTGCCGTTGAGGATGCCGCGCGCCTCGCGGATGTCGCTGGCGGCCAGCGAATCGCGCGCCAGGCTGATGACCGGCGTGCCCGCCATGACCGTGGCTTCGTAGCGCAGCTCGCGTCCCGCCTCTTGCGCCAGGGCCCCCAGCTCCGCCGCGGCCAGGCAGAGCGGCCCCTTGTTGGCCATCACCAGGTGCAGGCCACCCGCAAGCGCCGCGCGGCAGTAGTCCAGCGCCGGTTGCGCGTCTTCCAGGTTGGTGGGGCTGACCTCGACCAGGACGTCGGCCAGGCCGGCGCGGATGATCGCCTGCGGCCCCTGGTCGCGCAGCAGTCCAGGCTGCTGCAGATAGTGCCCCAGGCCGCCCGCCACTCTCGCCTGCAGCAACGCCTGCGGGTCGAGACCCTCCGGATGTGCCAGCGTGCCGTGGCTGCCGGTCACCACGCCGGTGATGCTGGCGCTGAAGCCGTGGAATCTTTGCAGGGCTGCGGCGTTTTGCTGCAGCATGCGCGTCAACCCCTGGCCGACCACGCCAAAGCCGATGAGTAGCAGCCTCATGTCGCAGTGCTCCCGTCTCCGGTCATCAGATATTCCATATACGCTGCGTCGGCGGTCAAGGTTCAGGCGCTGACGACGACGTTGCGCCAGTCACCGCGCAGCAACCCGTCGCGCAGCAGTTCAGCCGCCTCGATCGCCACATTGATCTGGGCGCCGTCCGTGCTGGCGGCCAGGTGCGGCGTGTGGATGACGTTGGCCAGGTTGAGCAGGGGATAATCCGCCGGTGGCGGCTCCGTCGGATAGACGTCCACCGCCGCGCCCGCCACCTGACCGATCTGCAACGCATGGGCCAGCGCCGCGTCATCGATGAGGGCGCCGCGCGCCGCATTGATGATGCGCACGCCCGGCTTCATTTGCGCCAGGCTGGCGGCATTGATCATGTGCTGCGTCTCCGGCGTCACCAGGGCGTGCAGCGTCAGGAAGTCAGCGCGCGCGTACACCTGCTCAAGCGTCTCCAGCTTCTCGATGCCGGCGGCCTGCGCGCTGGCAGCATCGACGAAGGGGTCGAAGCCGATGCAGGTCATGCCGAAGGCCCACGCGCGCGCAGCAACTTCGCGGCCGATGCGGCCCATGCCGATGATGCCGAGCGTCGTGCCCAGCAGCTCCACGCCGCCGAAGGCCACCCGCTCCCACTTGCCAGCCGCCAGCGAATGATGCCCCTGGGGGATGTTGCGTGCCAGCGCCAGCAGCAGGCCGAAGGTGTACTCCGCGGTGGAGATGGTGTTGCCGCCAGGCGTGTTCATCACGACGATGCCGCGTGCATTCGCCCCCGCCAGGTCGACGTTGTCAATACCGACGCCGGCGCGGGCGATGGCGCGCAATTCGTGCCCGGCGGCCAGCAGCTCCGCGTCCACGGTGGTGGCGCTGCGGATAATGAGCGCATGCGCGCTGCCGACTGCCGCCAGGGTCTCCGCGCGCGACATACTGCCGGGCGCCGTGACCCGGAACTCCGGCACAGCCGTCAGGATGTCGATGGCGCGCTGGTTGACGTTGTCCGGGACCAGGATGTGCCAGTTCATGCGCCCGCCTCCAGGAAATTGTCGAGGCCTGCGAGCACCTCATTCACGGTGTCCAGCTGCATGTCGCCCATATGGGCGATGCGGAAAGTCTGGCCGCTGATCTTGCCGTAGCCCTTGTCCATGGTGAAGCCGCAGCCGGCCATGAAGTCCGCCATGTCGTTGACATCGATGCCGCGCGTGTTGGCCACGGCGGTGACCGTGACCGAGCGGTGGCCCGCCTGCGCGTAGAAGCCGAAGCCGCGCGCCAGCAACCACTCGTGCACGCGGTCGCGCAGCTGAATATGCCGCGCCCAGCGCGCCTCCAGCCCCTCGGTGAGGATGTCATCCAGCTGACGGTCAGTGGCGAACATCAACGCGACGGGCGGCGTGGTGGGCGTGTTGTTCTTGAGCAGGCTTTTTTCCAGCTCGAGGAAGTCAAAGTAGTAGCCGCGATGCGTGATTTCGCTGGCGCGCTGCAGCACGCGGTCGCTCACGCTGGCGAAGGCGATGCCTGGCGGCAGGGCGAAGGCCTTTTGCGAGGAGGTGAGGGCGATGTCGATGCCCCAGTCGTCCACGCGCAGCTCCGCGCCGGCGACGCCGCTGACCGTGTCAACCAGCAACAGCGTGTCCTCATGCGCGCGCACGGCCGCGGCAATCGCCCGCAGCGGGTTGGTGACTCCGGTGCTGGTCTCGTTGTGCACCACGCAGACGGCGTCGTATTGTTCGCGCTGCAGGGCGTCGCTGACCATTTGCGCGTCATGTGCCCGGCCCCAGTCCACGGCGATGATGTCCACGTCGATGCCGTTGGCGCGGCTGACCTGGGCCCATCGCTCGCCGAAGGCCCCGCCGGTCAGGTGCAGCGCCTTGCGGCCCGGGCGAATGCTGTTGCGCAGGGCGCCTTCCCAAAAGCCGCTGCCGGAGGAGCCGCTGATAAAGACGCGCGTGTCCGTCAGGAAGACCTGGCGCAGCTTTTGCTGCAGACTCGCGAAAAGCGCTTCGAAGGCTGCCGTGCGGTGGCCGATCATCCAGGCGGTCTGCGCCTGCAATATCTCCGCGCGCACCTCTACCGGGCCTGGCAGCACCAGTCGCTGGTGACCGCTGTCGGTCATGAATTCTCTCCCTGTCGAAACGAGCTTAAACCGGCGCCATGATAGCATAGTTCGCGGACTTGCTGACCTGCCGTCTTGCATCACATCGGCGGCCTGATATACTTGTGCCAGGGGCAATTAGCTCAACTGGCAGAGCGTTCCTTTGACGTGGGAGAGGTTACAGGTTCGAGTCCTGTATTGCCCAAAGGATCCAGCAGGGAGACCGGCCGCGGGCCGGTTTTCTTTTTTCCTCAGGCGGCCCGCTGCGGCCAGTCGAGGTCGTCAGGCGCGCAGTCGATTGCAACCTCCTCCGGCATCAGTTCCGGCAGCAGGTAGAGGATGGCGACGCCGTCGCCCACGCCAGGCACTGCGAAGCAACGCGCCGGCTGAAAATTGTAATCGATGAGCCATTGTGGCAGTCGCTCACAGCCCTTGTCCCAGCCTGGCGTGTAGATGATTGCCTGTGGGTTCGTTAATGGCCAATACTCCGGCGCTCCCCATGAAAAGGAGCAAGTACCGGCAAAGTTCAGACGTTGCGCCATGCCGTGATACAGTTCGAGCGTACCGGCAACCACAATATCCTCAGCGGGCAACATCCTGTCGATTTCCCTGCTGATGTCAATCAGCATATCCCGTTCCTCGTTAATGGTCCGGTTTGCACGAGCCACATCTCCGAGGTGTAATACGCTGAGAAGCAGGAAGGCCAGCAACAGGTACAGGGCCCCGAATGAAATCTGTGGGCTGTGGCAGGCAGGCAGTCTTGCGCCGGGACCAGGAAAAGCGGAAAGCCAGGCCCCTGACCACAGGCACAGGAAAGGTAACCAGAACAAAATATAGTGGTGATTGAAATGAGCCCATGTCAGAATCACGAAGGCAAAGGAACCGGCAGCGATTATCAGCAAGGGGCCATCCGTTGTTTTCCGGCGCCGAAGCCCGGAAAGCAAGGCAGGAACAAACAGAACCAGAATGTACGGTTGCAGATACAAAATGGACTGAAGCAACTTCAACAGATAGGTAAATCGAAATCCACTCCCGGACTGGGCGCTTCCGATATTTGCTTCCCAGGCCCAGGTTTTGCTGATCAGATCGGGTATTGCAGTCAGATGAACGCCGGGCAGGGCGAGGTGATAACCTGACCAGAGCAGCCCGTATGCGGCAGCACCCGACATGAATCCAACAAGAGTTGCGCCCTTGGACATGTCACCTGCCGAACGCAATCCATTCAGAAATTTCAACAGAAAAAGTAATGTAAACATGAACGCAAAAAAGGCGCCATACGGATGTCCGTCTATGGTCGAACAGGCCAGGAATCCGCAGAGAAAGCTGAGTAGGCGAGGCCGACGTGCCTCTGAATCATGTGCATATACATGGCAGCACAACGCAATGCCGGTTGCGGTGGCCACCCAGACATCACTGCGGGCTGTCACAAGGTGCAGGGGAAGCGCGATACCTAACACTGCGCTGATCAGGGCTGCGCTGCGGCCGTAGAGCTTTCGTGCGATCAGATAGAGAAAGGGTGTCGTCAGCCAGGCGAGTAGAAGATTGAAAAATCGCAACTGCAACAGACCTTCACCAAACACCCGCATGTAGGCGCCGTAGATTGGCCAAAACCCCAGAATATACAGCCAGGTATCCGCAGTTCGACTGGCGTCCACCATGACAAATTCCTGCGGCGAACTGAATAGTCTCAGCCCATTACCTACAATCCGGATTTCATCAGCGAAATGAACCACGGGGACCTGTCCGATGTACTGTGCGGCGAGCAGTAGATATACGACTGCAAGCAGGATAAGGACAAGCCTGGCATCAGGCAGGGATACGAACTTGCTTGCAATGCCGGTTCGGTGAAACAGGTACAACATCACGACCGCAATACTTGCCAGGGACAAACTCACGAACAGAATAATTACCCTGTCCTCATTGCTGGCCAGCCAGCTATGCAAGACATGATGGAGAACGGGGAGGATAGCCAGCCCGGCTGCCATCGTTGCCCACCCCTGGCGCTTCGAAAGCGGGACGGCATTTTGGCGAAAAATGCGGGCGCGCAGGGAAGTGTTAATTAGCAGGGCGGTCAGGAATGTGGCCATGGTCACAAAGGCAAGCAGAAATGCATAGCGTGATGACCAGCGACCCAGCACCGTTGCTTCCGTGCTGCTGTGTCTGGCCATGAGCAGCAGGGTAATCAGCCCGAATATTGCAAGCAATCGAAGGATGGAAGTGGTCGTCATTCCTTGCATCTGCGAAATCCCCTTCTGCAAGTGATGGCGGGGGTTCACCTTCACGTGCCTTCCAGCCAGGCCAGGTCGTCAGGCGTACAGTCGATGGCGCGTTCCGGTGGCATCAACGCCGGTTCCAGGTAGAGGATAGCGACGCCGTCGCCGAAGCCAGGCACGGGGAAGCAGCGCGCCGGCTGAAAGTCGTGCTCGATCAACCAGCTGTCCAGATCGGAATAGCCGTCATCCACGCCGAGAGTCACGATAATCGCCTGCGGCTCATCAAAGGCCCAGTAGGCATCCAGTCCCCAGGTGAAGCTGAAGTTGACGCCATAGTTCAGCCGCTGCGGCATGCCCAGGTAGTACCCGGGGTCACCGGCAACGACGATGTCATCAGCAGGCAATATACGGTCAATCTCGCGCCCGATCTGCTCCATTTGCAGAATTTGTGCCTGATTGCGGCGCAGAGCCACTTCATTTGCCCTGGCGTGGCCGAAAATGGCGTAGAGGCATACGCTTGCCAGCAGCACATAGAACGCGCCGACAGACAGACGTACGCTGCCTGTGGACTGCGTTTCGGCGCCGCAGTAAAACTCCGGCAGCCAGGCGCCGAACCAGAGGCATACAAACGGGAAGATAAAGATCAGGTAGAAATCGTTGACGTGCGCCAGCATCAGGCCCACGACCAGCAAGGCCCCGCCTGACAAAAACAACAGCATGCGGTCCGTTGCGCTGCGCCGCTTCAGTGCAGCCATGAGGACGATGGCCAGCAGCAGCAGCTCCGCCGGCGCGCTGTAGAAGTAGATCTTGAGCTGGCTCAGGATGTTGCTCAGGGTGAGTCCGACCTGCGCATTTGCGTTGCTGATGCTGGATTCCCAGGCCCAGGTTTCGCGCAAAAGCTCCGGCACATCTGCGAGCGCTGTGCCAGGCAAGGCGATGTGATAGCCTGCCCACAGCAGCGTAAAGAGAGCGCAGCCGGCCACAAAACTCCAGAAGGCCGGGTCGCGCCAGCGACCACCCTGGCGCAGATCGTGCAGCCAGCGCCACAGCCAGAGCAGACAGAACATGAGCGCGAAAGCGCCGCCGTAGATGTGTCCCTCCACGGCAGAGACGGCTGCGAAGCCACAGAGACCGCTGCAAATGGCGGGGCGTCGCGCTTCGCGTGCCCGCAGCATGGCATAGAGCGCGATCGAGGTGGCGGTTGCGACCCAGCTGTGGGTGAGGACCCAGTTGTATTGCAGGGGGATTGAAATGCCTAGCGCGAGTGCCGCGAAGGCGGCCGTATTGCCGAAGAGCCGACGCGCGCTTAAGGTGATAAAAGGCAGCGCCAGCGCGCTCACCAGCAGATAGAAGAAGCGCGCCTGGTTCAGGCCGACGCCAAAGATTTTCATATACATGCCAGACAGGGGCCAGAGCATGGCGAAGTTAAACCAGGTGTCCGCATTGCGCTCGGGCGACAAGATGAAGCTGTATATGTCGGCGGCCTGGCGTACACCGCTGTTCAGTATGATGAGATCGCTGCCCCGATGGACCTCCGGCGACTGACCGATCCATGCCGCTGCCTGCAGCAGTTGCAGACCGAGCAGCAGGGTTAGCAGCAGCCTGGGACGGCGCAGATTCACGGACAGATAGCCGGCGCCGCTGCGGTGCATGAACCACAGCACTGGCAGGGTCAGGCCTGACAAGGTCAGCATCACCAGCGCGCGCAGCAGACTGCTTTCTTCGACCGGCAGCAACGCCTGCAGCACAAGGTACGCGACAGGCAGGAGCAGCAAGCCGCCCGCCAGCAGCGTCCACGCCAGGCGGCGCGAGGCTGGTTCTGCCGAACGGTGCAGCAGACGCGCGCGCCAGGCCGGCACGCTGAACACGCCCAGCGCCAGCGTCGCCGCGGCCAGCAGCAGCAGCAGATATGCGTAGGGCAGCGACCAGCGACCGAGCACGGTCGGCGTTTGGCTGCTGTGCGCAAGCAACCACGCCAGAGTCAGCAGGGCTGCGATGAAGGTCAGCGGCGCCAGCAAGCGTGTAACAGTTTGGACCTTCACTCTGACAAGCTGCCCGTCTTGATCTTTTCCATTAAATGGCAGAAATCGCGCTGTACGAGGCCGAAATGCACTCGGTAGCGCGAGAGTGTACCACGACGCGACTCACCGCGTGAGTTCGATGTCGTCGTCCAGGCTGCCTTGTCCTGCGCTACACTGGAGGCCGGCAAGGCTCAGGGAGGGGCAGCTCATGCACATCACCGGCGCGGATCACACCTGCTACACCGTGACTGATCTGGAGCGCGCGCGCATCTTTTACTGCGACCTGCTCGGTTTCGAGATCGCCCATGCCCGCCCGCGCATCACCAACCGCTACTTTCGCGACATCATTGGCATGCCGGACGCGGTCGTGCGCGACCTCTACCTGCGCATTCCCGGCACCAGCCACCACCTCGAGCTCTTCGTATACGAGCATCCCGCCGGCGTCGTGCTGGACAATCGCCCCAACAATGTCGGCAGCAGCCACATCGCCTACATCGTCGACGACCTGCGCGCACTGTATGCGCGCCTGAAGCAGCAAAAGCTGGTCGATATCGAGTTTATTTCTGAGCCGGTTTATCTCGACGAGGGGCCCAACCAGGGCGGCTGGGCGCTGTATATGCGCGACCCCAACGGCATCATCATTGAGATGTTCGAGAAAGCCGCCGAAGCTTAGGCTATCAGTTCGGCAGTTGCCCGCCTAAAAGGCTTCGTCGAAGGGGTGGAAGAGGTGGTAGGCCGTCCAGCCGCCGTCAACGCGCAGCACCTCGCCGGTCACAAAAGAGGACTCCTGCTCGTCGGCGAGGAAGAGCGCCGCCTCCAGCAGCTCCTGTGGCTGCGCGGCGCGTCCCACGGGAATGCGACCGAGCAACTGTTCGTCAGGCGCGTGCGCGCCCTGCTGCACGATTCCGCGCGCGATGGCGTTGACGCGCAGGCCATGCGGCGCCCATTCCACCGCCAGGCCCTTCGCCAGCATGAACAGGCTGGCCTCCAGCGCGCCGCGCAGCGTCTGGCCCGACTGTGCAAACAGGCCGGCGACCGAGGCAACGAAGACGACGCGGCCGCTGCCCTGGCGAATCATCACCGGGCCGATTGCGCGCGCGCAGTTTAAGGCCCCGCCGACTGCGGCGGCCAGCGCCGCGTCCTGCACCGCTGGCGCCAGCTCGCACAGGGGGCCGGCTGGCGCGGCGCCGACGTAATGCAACCAAATGTCGATGCGGCCGTATTGGTCAACCACGCTGCCCGGCACGGACTGCACCGCCTGCGCGTTGCCCGGATCCAGCGCGAAATAATGCACGCCGATTGCTTCGGCAGCGCTGCCGCCCTGACCGTCGCTGCCAGCCAGCGCGACCTGCGCGCCCTCGGCCATGAAGGCCTGCGCCAGCGCCAGACACAGCGCATCGCCAGAACCGGTGATCAGCGCGACCTGGCCCTCGAAGCGTGCGCTCATTGTGACGCCCCGGGCAGGCCATCCCAGGCGATCCAGCCGCCGTCCACTGCGATGGTGGTGGCGGTGATGTAGCTGGCGCGGTCGCTGACGAGGAAACGCGCCACATTGGCGATTTCCTCTACTTCCGCCACGCGCCCCATGGGTGTGCGCCGGTTGTACTGCTCCAGCGAGGCCACGTGCTCGTCGACCAACTGCTGCAGCATGGCGGTGCGCGTCACTCCCGGCGCCACGCTGACCACGCGCACACCGCGTCGCGCCCACTCACAGCCGACGTTCTCGGTCAGGCTGATGACGCCAGCCTTGGCCGCGTTGTAGGCGCTGCGCAGCGGCCAGGCGCCGTAGCCGGCGATCGAGCTGACGTTGAGGATGACGCCCGCGCCCTGTTGCAACATGACCGCACCGGCTGCGCGCATGCAGAGAAAGACGCCGGTGAGCATGACGTCGATCTGCAGCGCCCAGTCGGCGGAAGGGTAGCTTTCGGTCGGGCCGGCGAGGGTCATGCCGGCATTGTTGACGAGGATGTCGATGCGGCCATGGCGCTGCTGCACGGCGTTGACCAGCTCAGCGACGCTGTCGGGGTCGCGCACGTCGCAGGGCTGCGCCCAGGCGCAGTGGCCCGCGTCACGCAGTTGCTGTGCGGCCCGCTCGCCCGACTCGGGGTCGAGTTCGGCGATGACGGCGGTGGCGCCGGCCTCACAAAAGGCGCTGGCGATGCCGTAGCCGATGCCGCGCCCCGCGCCGGTCACGATGGCGATGCGCCCCGCCAGTTCGTTGTCACGCGTGCTCATGTAGCGGCTTTCAGGTCGACTGTGTAATAAAGGGAGATGCAAAAAATGAATTGGATCATATAAATTTCCATCCCATTTCGCGCATGAAACCGACAATGTTCATGCAATCCACACCCTCACACTTGCATATGAAAGGGATTTTGCGATTCTCTTTGATCCGAATTTCTCTTCTGTAACTACCTTGAGGTTGTGACGAATTGCAAGTGAAATTACGAACGGGTCGGCTACAATATTGCTCGCATGACTAATTTTGTGAAGCTCATGATCATTAATTATGTTTGTTGCTGTTTCCTGTATTTCTTTGTCTAATGAAACGATGAAATTGCTTCGATCTTTTACCCATGTTAACAAACCATCATCTTTTCTTGAGAGTTCCACTTGAACATACTCGTGCGCAACTAGAATCGAGTTGTCGCAAGCCTCAGTAAACATCTCCCACATTTTTTCGAATACATCTTGAGGATAGTAGCGGTACCAGTCGATTAATGAGCTGGTATCGATTGAATATTTCATGCCAGTACCCGTGCCAAGTCGTCCCTGATGTTTTCAATGTGTTTCAGCTTTGTATCAAGGTATTCGGAAAGCTGACTTGAATGAATGGCATCCTGGTCATAGGCATCAAGCACAGTTGAAACAATACGTGTGCCGTGGCAGCGGACGAACTTCGTGTGGAACTTAGGCCCTCCTCCCGTCTTGGCGCTGGTTTGCTGCCGTTCTTCCCACTCCTTCTGCCATTGAGCCCGCATTTCGGAGTAGTGCTCGTGAGACGTTCTTCTGATGTAGAGCAGGCGACGCAGGATCATCTCCTTGCTAACTTTGTACTGATTCGCCAAACGCAGTAGCTCACCATCTTCCCAGATCAGAGAGGTTTTAAGTCTGACTGAAGATTCCGACTTAAGATTGTCGGCGGGTACAAGCAACTCCCCGGCAAATGCATTGCAAAAGACCTCATCTGTGACTGGGGAATCGAATTCCTTGAAGTTACTGAGACCTGACTGCCGCAGAATAAGATGACCGAGTTCATGCATGATTGTAAAGATTCGGCCGGTCTCGGAGTCCCTTGAATTTATTATGATGATGGGAAGTTTGTCGAAGTGCAGCGCAACACCGCGCATCTCCTCAACCTCGACAGCAAAGCGATTGAAAAACCCGGTCTGAAACACCAGAATGCCCAAACTCTCCACGGCCAAACGCCACATCCTCAGCGCACCTCCGAAGGTTCTGCAAGATTTCTGGTCTTCAACTGATACTCGCAACAAGCCCCGCACTCTTTGCGCTAGGTCGGCAGGGGATTCGTCTGGTTTGTGGACGATATCAAACCTTGAGATTTCCTCGTCTATTTCTTCCGTGAGATCGAACAGGATTTCTCTTCGACGGGCCGCCTCACGCAATTCAAGCACAAGACCTGGCGACTTCTTCGCACTTTCTGTATCCGGGAGGGTTCGCCAGTCTTCGAGTTTGTCGTAAGGCTCGTCCCACTGTGTTGGTGGCTGGGGAAAGTAAAAAGCAGCAAAGGGGCGCTTATATACGTTGGCAATCTTGAAAAGCTGCTTCACGGTTGGGCGAGCAGTCTCGCCCTCGTCCTCGCCTTCCCAGTCCGCCAACTTTTCGGGAGCTACCCCAATCTTTTTTGCAGCTTCGTCCAGGTCATATCCGATGGTTTCCCGCCCCCATTTCAGCAGGTCGGGATTGATAATGGCGTCTGCGCTTCTACTCATATGGCATCATCGCAAGGCATAATCATCGGCTCCAGTCTACAAGTCTTTGGCAGGGGTCGCAAAGTCCACTATCTGCGCGCTACACTGACCGCGCTGCGGATGTGGAACGGGGGCTGCCTGGGTGGAAATCGAGCTGACGGTAAGCGGCTTTGCGGAGCGCGCGGTCTTCCCCGCAGCGGAAGTCGAGTCGCTGCATCGGCCGCTGCTGCGGCGCTTGACCCGCCTGGCTGCAGACGCGCCAGCGCCATTCGTCGTGCTGCTGGCCGCGCCGGCGGGAGCGGGCAAGTCCATCCTCGCCGCTTACTGGGAGTGGCTTTCACAACAGGACGATTCGTTACTGACGGCGCAGGCGTTGTCGATCGACGGCTTTCACTTGCCCAACGACATCTTGCGGCAGCGCAAAATCCTGCGCGACGGACGCGAGCATCTGTTGCATGATTTCAAGGGCGCGCCCGAAAGCTACGATCTGGCGGGATTGCGCAGCAAGCTGAAAGCACTGCGCCAGGGGCGAACCACCCGCTGGCCGCTCTACGACCGCAACATCCACGACCCCGTCGCAGAGGCCATTGCGGTGCGGGCAAGGCTGCTCATCATTGAGGGCAACTGGGTGCTGCTGGATGAGCCTGGCTGGCGCGAGTTGAGCGGCCTGGCCGACTTCAGCGTCTTCCTTGAGCTGGATCTGGCCCTGGCGCGCGAGCGCTTGCGGCGGCGCAAGCAGCGTGGCGGCTATGCCAAAGACTGGATTGAAGGCCATTACGCGCGCAGCGACGGCCCCAACACCCAACGCATTTTGACGCGGCGCCTGCCGACGGATGTCACGCTACTCTGGTGTCAAACGGGAGCGCAGGGCGGCTGGCAGCTTCAGGCCGACGCAGGCACAGGAGAGAACACCCCATGAACATCGAACGCATCCGCCTCTACCCGGTGATGATTCCGCGGCGCACCGGCATCGACAACCGCCACGTCATCCTGCGCCTCGACGCCGCCGGCGACTACTGTGGCTGGGGCGAGATGAGCGATCTCTCGCATTTGCCGCTGTACCAGATGGACCTGACCAACCTGGAAATTGCGCTGAACGATTTGCTCTGCGGACAGGATGCGCGCCAGCTGGCGCAGATCGAACAGCTGATGGAGCGCGCCTACACGGTCGAGGGCCACAAGTACAGCCGCTCCGGCCTCGTGCGTCAGGGTATCGACCTGGCGCTGCACGATCTGCTGGCACGACGCGCAGGGGTGCCGGTGCATGCGCTGCTGGGCGGCGCGCTGCGCGATCGTTTCAAGGTCTGTTACCCGATCTTCCGCATGCGCTCGGAAGCCGAGATCGCGCCCAACCTGGAACGCATCGCGACCATGCTGGCGCTGGGATACGACCTCATCCGCGTCTACGTCGGGGCCAACATCGAGGCGGATGTGCGCTTTTTCGAGCTCTTCAGCGAACGCTTCGGCGACAGCGTGCGCATCAAGTCGCTGGACTTCTCGAACCTGCTGGACTGGCGCCGTTCGCTGGCGGCGATCGAACGTTACGCAGGCCTCGTCGACTGGATGCTGATCGAGAGTCCCGCGCCTGAGGAAGACCCCGAAGGACTGGTCGAATTTCGCCGCCGCAGTCGCTGGCCAGTCTCCGAACACGTCAACCATCTCTGGCACGGCTGGCAGCTGCTGCATGGCGGTTGCGTCGACATCCTCAACGTCTCACCCTATGTGCTGGGCGGCATTCGTCCCTGTCTGCGCGCCATCGCCCTGGCCGAGGCGGCCCACGCCAGCGTGCTCATCGGCACCACCCAGGAGCTCAACCTGGGGACGGCGGCCGTGGCGCAGCTGGGCGCGGTCGCGCGCGTGCTGGATTATCCGGCGGACAACACCGGGCCGGAGCTGTACACGGCGGATGTGGTCAGGGAGCCCTTGCGCTACGAGCAGGGCCATTTGCTGTTGCCGCAGGGGGTGGGTCTGGGCGTCGAGGTTGACGAAACGCTGCTGGAGCAGCGCCGCACCGGCCTGGTCAGCACCTTCGGCACCGACCTCGTCGGCATGCTGGATCGCACCTCGGCGGCAGAACGCGGCGATGCGCCGCAATAGCGCCTTCAGCGCTGCAGCAACTCCGCCAGCGGACGTGGTCTCTCACCGGCTTCCAGCATCTCGCTGAACAGCTGACCGCCGCGCTGCCAGATGCGTTCGGCGGGCGCGTCGGCGCGCGTCTTGAGGATGCGCCAGCGGTCGTCAATGATCTCGATGGCGCAGTGATCGTCGAGCGCGAGGCCGACGCAAGTCTGGCTGCGCATGAACTCGCGGAAGGTCTCCAGCCGATCCTCGACGACGGCGTGGGCGCAGAAGATCGCGTTGAAGTAGCCCAGGGCGCGGATGCGGATGTAGGGCCAGTTGTCGGGGTCGGGACTGGTATAGCGGCGCGAGGCGCTGTAGCCGTAGCGGAACCAGCACAGGGCGCCCGCGCTGGTGCCGGCCAGCACGCAGCCGCGCTTGCGCGCCGCCAGCAGCAACTGGTCGATGCCGTGCCGCCGCCACATGTTCATCATGCGCAGCGAGTTGCCGCCGCCCACGTAGATGAGCTCGGCCTGCGCCATCATGCGCGCAATTTCCTGCGCCGCCGGGCGACTGTGAAACAGGGTGAGCGCGCGGGTCTCACAGCCGAGGCGCCGGCCATAGTGCGCGTGAAAGTCGGCGATCTTCTCCGGGTCATCGCCGCTGGCGCTGCCGATGAAGAGCGCGCGTGGATGTGCCACTTCGCACAGCGCAACGATGTTTTCATCAATGGCCAGATTTTCACCTTCAAGCATGCTGCCGCCGCCGATGGCCACAAAGCTGCTCATTGCGCTGCTCCCTTCTGCGCTGCTGTGCGCAGGATCTCTTCGTAGTCGCGGCTGATGATGTCCACGTCGCAGTGAGTCTCGGCCCAGGCGCGTCCCTGACGTCCGCAGCGCGCGCGCAAGTCCTCGTCGTCCAGCAGCTCGCCGATGGCCGCGGCGAATTCCTGCACCGCGCCTGACGCCACGGCGATGCCTGCGCCGCTCTCTTCAATGATACGCGCCGCCTCACCAGCTCCGGCGGCGACCACGGGCGTGCCGCTGGCCAAAGACTCATAAAGTCGGGCCGGCATGGCGCCCTGATGCAGCGCGTGACTGCGCAAGGCATAGCAGGATACGTCGGCAGCGGCCCAGGCCGCCGGAATCTCCGCCGCCGGCAGCCAGCCGATGTGCTGCACATTGGCGCCGGCATTGCGCAGGCTGTCGCGCTGGCTGCCGTCGCCGATAAGCAGGAAACGCATGTCTTCCCGCTCTTCCAGCAGCTTCGCCGCAGCTAGCAGGGTCGCGAAATCGTACTGGGTCGCGAAGGTGCCGATACAGGCGACCACCTGACAACCTTGCAGGCCGTGACGCTCGCGGAAGTCCGCGGCGGACAGGCCGGGTCGCAGGCGCTGCAAATCAACCATGAAGTACTGTGTATGCAGGACGGGCTTGGGTCGGATGCGCGCTGCGATGCGCCGCGTCCAGGCCGGACTGAGCGTCACGATGGCGGTTGCGTGACGGTACAAGGCGTCGACCAGGTGGCGCGCCAGGCGATAGACCGGATGCGTTGCGCGCAGCGCGCCCACACTCAGCAAGTGGTCCGGCCACAAATCGCTGACGCTCAGTACGTAGGGCGCGCGCAGCCATCGGGCCAGCAAGACGCCCGCCAGGCCGGTCGGCACGGGCTGGGCCTCGATGAGCACGACCTCCGGCCGGACCATGCGCCAGCCTCGCAGCAGGGCGCCCGCCATGAAACTGAGCTGGCTGACCAGTTTGCGGCTGATACGTGGCGAGGGCGTCGCCCACAGCCAGACGCGCACGACGCGCACCTGGCCGCGCTGCTCCATTCGTGTCCACGCGCCGCGGTAACTGTCGGCGATGCGACCGGCAGGGTGGTGGGGCATGGGCGCCAGCACCGTCACCTGATGGCCCCTGGCTGCCAGGCGCTGCGCCAGCTGCGAAAAGCGCGCGGAAGCCGCGCCGGAGTCCGGCTCGAACCAGAAGGTGACCAGCAGAATGCGCACGGTTAACTGCGGGCGGCTATGCTGACCGGGCTGAAGCGATCCGCGTGCGGCAGGCGCGCCTGAATTGCGCTGCAGCGCTGCAGCACCCTGTTGTGCAGCGCCGCGTCCGCGAGGTCGAGCCGCATGTCGCAGGCGTCCTCGTTACCCTCGCGGTAGTAGCCGCCCTTGATGCCGCACAGGCGAAAGCCGTACTTTTCGTACAGCCTGCGCGCGACACTGTTGCTCTCGCGCACTTCCAGCACAACGAGGCTCGCCTTGCGCTCCAGCGCGCGGCGAGTGAGCGCAGCCAGCAACAGCTCGCCGTAGCCATGGCCGCGCTGCTGCGGATGGATGGCGAGGGTGCTGATGTGGGCTTCGCCAGCGACCAGCCACATGCCGCCATAGCCCAGCACCTTCTCTGCCGGCATCCGACCACCCAGGGCGCGCAGCCGGCTGCGCCAGCCAGTTGCCTGGGGCAGGGTGCCGTCGCTCAGCACGACCAGATGGCTGGTGTGGGTGGTGGCAAGTTCGTGGCGCCAGGAACTCTTCGACCAGGAGGGCCGGAAGCAGTGTTTGTCAATGGCCACAACCTGGTCAAGGTCTTCGCTTCGCATGGCGCGCAGCAAGAGGCTCATGGCGTGTCCAGCGTGGCGACGTAGTGCGCCGTGACCCCGGCGGGGGCGAAGTCCTGCGCGTCAGCGCCGCGCAGTCGCTCCAGCGCCAGCTGTGCCAGGAAGCCGGCGCGGCGCAGAGACAGGGCCGCCGCCGCGATTTGCAGCGGCGCGCCAGCTTGCTGCGCGCGCGACAGTCTGGCGTGGCCAGCTGCGTCGAGCTCGCCGGCGATGACCGTGGGCGCTGACAGCGTCGCAATCAACTCATCCAGCGTGAGCAGCTGCTCATCGTCCTCAGTCTGCCAGCCTGCCGCACAGCAGCGGTAGCGCGCCGCAATGACGCGCCCGTGGCCCGCGGCCAGCAACACCAGCAGCGCATGCCCGGGGCAGGGCGGCTGCGCTGCCGCCAGAATGTCCGGCGTGCGTATACCGACCAGCGGCAGCCCGCGCGCCGCCGCCAGGCCCTTGGCAAAGGCCACGCCAATGCGCAGCCCGGTGAAGGAACCCGGCCCGCAGGCCACCGCCAGCGCGTCGAGCTCTTGCCCGTTCTGCGCCAGCAGACGCTCAACCATCGGCGGCAACTCGGCGCTGTGACGGTTGACGCTGCGCCAGCTGTGTTCCGCCAGCACTTCATGGCCGTCGTGCAGGGCGAGGCTGATGCGCTGCGTGGCGCTGTCGATAGCCAGCAACATGCTCAGGTTCCGGCCACTTGCGGCTGCAACCACAGGGCGAGCAATACCTGATGCCGCTCACCAACAGAGTTAACCCGCAGCCGCCGCCGCGTGGGCGCCAGGCTTTCCAGTGAGACCCACAGTCGTTCCGGTGGCAGGGCGGCCGCGACGCGTTCCGGCCACTCAATCAAGGCCGGCCCGCAGCCGCCGAGCGCATCCTCAAGGCCGGCCTGCAGGGCCTCCTGCGCGTCGCGCAGACGATAGCAATCGAGATGAAAGAGCGTCGTGTCATCGCGCTGGCGCCGGTGCTCGTGGATCAGCGTGTAGGTAGGGCTGGTGAGCGGGTGCAGCGCGCCCCAGCCCTGGCCGATGGCGGCCGCCAGCCAGGTCTTGCCCGCGCCGAGGCCGCCGTCCAGGCAGATGAGGTCGCCGGGCAAGAGTTGCGCGCCCAGGGCCATGCCTAGCTGGCGCGTCTGCGCGGGGCTGTCGCTGATGAGCTGCACCGTCCCTCCCGATCTGACCGCGCCGAGTATAGCGTCTGGCCGGACGCGTTACAGGTGCGGTTCGCGCCATGGCTACCGCGTGGCTACACTTTCAGGCGCGACGCAGGACATTCGGAGGAGCCGACATGAGCTTTCGTGAGGACGCCCTGGCGGACAAACATATCCTCATATCAGGCGGCGCGGGCGCTATCGGTTGCGGCATCGTCAGCAAGTTGACTGCTCATGGCGCGAGCATGACCGTCAACGACATCGTGGACGAGACCGAGGCCATTGTCCGCCTCGCGGCTGGCGGCGCCGTGATGAGCCGCGTGCACTACTGCCGCGCCGACGTCACCCAGGAAGACGAGGTAAACGCGCTGGTCGCGCAGGCGCACGCGCAGTTCGGGCCGCTGCAGGTCGCCCTGTGCCACACCGGCATGGTTGCGCCAGGCCTGCTGCTGGACTACCCGCTGGAGGACTGGCAGCGCACGCAACAGGTCAACGTGACCTCGGCCTTTCTGCTGGGCCGGGCGGCGGCGCGCAGCATGCTGGCCGACGACATCGCCGGGCAGCTGGTCTTCACAACCTCGTGGGTGGCAGAGACCCCCTGGCCGGAGATTGGCGCCTACAACGCCAGCAAGGCCGCCATGAGTCAGCTGATGCGTTCCTTCGCGCGCGAGCTGGCGCAGCAAGGCATCCGCGCCAACGCCATCGCGCCCGGCATCGTCAGTGTGGGCATGGCGAAACTGCAGTGGGACACGGACCCGACCTATCAGGCGCGCGCGCGCCGGGCCATTCCGCTGGGCATGATGCAGCCGCTCGACTCGGTCGCGGACGCCTTTCTCTTCCTTTGCAGCGACGCGGCTGGTTACATGACCGGCTCGGTGCTGACCGTGGACGGGGGCTGCAGCCTGTATCCGCTGGACTAGCCAGGTCAGGCGCTGCTGTCGCGCACGACGCAGGGGTTCTCCAGCGTCCCGATGCCCTCCACGCTGCAGCGCACCACGTCGCCGTCCTGCAGGTAGAGCTTTGGCGAACGGCCCTCACCAACGCCGGCCGGCGTGCCGGTCATCAATAGGTCGGCCGGCTCCAGCGTGAACATTTGCGAGCAGTAGTGGATGAGATAAGCGACATTGAAGATCATGTCGCGCGTGTTGCCGTCCTGCATGCGCTCGTCATTGACGTCGGTCGTCACGCTCAGGGACTGAACATCCTCAATCTCGTCGCGGGTGACGATCACCGGCCCCAGCGGGCAGAAGGTGTCCAGGCTTTTGCCGCGCGTCCACTGGCTGTCCGTGCGATGCTGCAGGTCCCGCGCCGAGACGTCGTTGCCGACGGTGTAGCCGAAGACATGCTGCAGGGCGCCTTCCTCGCTCACATGGCGCGCGCGGCGCCCGATGACCACCACCAGCTCGGCTTCCCAGTCGACTTCTTTCGTGATTTGGCGGTCCCAGCTGATGGCGGCGCCGGGGTCGATGATGGCGCTGGGAAACTTGGCAAAAATCAGCGGGCGCGGCGGCGGTTTGTTGCCGGTTTCAAGCGCGTGTTCGGCATAGTTGCGGCCGATGGCGACGATCTTGCCCGGTCGCAGTGGCGCGTTGAGCGTCAACTCCGCCAGCGGATAGCGTTGACTGACGCGGTTGGGTGTGATGCCGCGGGCGATCATCTCGTGCATGCGCATGGTGTCGGTCGAGGCGAGGCCGTAAACCTCGTCACCAACGACTTCGCCCAGTTGCCGCCGCCCGTTATGCGTGAAGGTCACCAGTTTCACCGGCTTCTCCCCCTCCAGTGTCTGCGCCTGACGGAGATTCGCCCGCGCGCTGCCAGCCCGGCAGTATAGCGTTACCATAGAACTCGGTCGACCCGTGCGCCATGCGCCACGCACTTCGCTGAAAGGAACGAGGATGATACGGCTGGCAGAGGTAACGCGCGCACGTGAGCGACTGTCACCCTGGCTGCGGCCCACTGCGCTGGAACCGGCGCCGGGCCTCGGCGAGCAGGTTTGGCTAAAGCTGGAGAACAACAACCGCACGCGCTCCTTCAAGGCGCGCGGGGCGCTAAATGCCATGCTGACTCTGGACGAATCGGCCCGCGCGCGCGGCATCATCGCCTGCTCTTCCGGCAATCACGCCCAGGGTGTCGCCTGGGCGGCGCAGCTGCTGGGTCTGCCGGCGCGGCTGCTGATGCCACAGCACACGCCGCGGCGCAAGCTGGCCGGCGTGCGTCGTTACGGGGCACAGGCGGAACTCTTCGGCGCGACCTATGACGAGGCCGAGCTTGAGGCGCGTCGTCGGCAACAGGCGCAGGGCCTGACCTTTGTCTCGCCCTACAACGACGCGCGGGTGATCGCCGGCGCCGGCACCATCGCCCTGGAGCTGCTGGACGAGTTGCGCGAGCTGGAACGGGTGCTGGTGCCGGTGGGCGGGGGCGGACTCATCTCTGGCATCGGGCTGGCGCTCAAGACGCTGCGGCCGACGCTCGAGGTCATCGGCGTCTGCGCGCTGTCGGCGCCGGCCATGCACAACCAGCGCTCGGGTGAAAAGTTGCCCCAGCTGTGGCAGACGCTGGCCGAAGCGCTCTCCGGCGACATCGAGCAGGGCTCGCTGACCATCGAACTGGCAGACCGGTACGTCGACCGCATCGTCACGGTGCCGGAAGACGCCATCGCCGCGGCCATGCGCTGGCTGCTGCTGGAGCATGGTCAGGTGGTCGAGGGCGGCGGGGCGGTCACGGTCGCGGCCCTGCAGACGGGCGCTGTGGCCCTTGACGCGCGCCCGACAGCGCTGGTCATCAGCGGCGGCAATGTGGACGAGGCGACCCTGCGCGAGATTTTGGATTGAGCTCAGGGACGACCCTGGGGCCGTCCCTCAAGGATTAGCGTCTGCGACGCACCCCGCGCAGCAGCGAGAAGATCAGCAGCAGGCCCAGCAACCCGACCAGCCCCAGCGCCGCGCACAATACCACCACCGGCGTGATGAGCCCTTCGGCAGGCGTGGTTTCCGCCTGGGTCGGGACGAGCGTACCGCCAGGCGTGACGCTGGCCACCGGCGCAACCGGCGTGGGCGTCACGCTTGCTTCGGCTTCGGTCGGATCGGACGTGGGCGAGGGCGTGGGCGATGTGATGGCTGCCTCGGTTGCCAGCGCGGCCTCGGTTGCCAGCGCCTCCAGCAGATTGGCGGCCCGGGCTGTCGCCGTAGCATCAATGTCAGCCTGGGCGGTTGCAGTGGCCTGTTCGTTGCGGACCGTGCGCACGCGTTCCGTGGCGGCGATGATGTCCAGCGTGGCCTGCGTGTCATAGGTCGCCATGGCGACGACCTCGGTTGCAGCCAACGCGCTCTTTGTCGCCCGGTCATCGGCGGTGGCCTGGATGACGGCCGTCTGTGTGGCCAGCAGGGCCTGCGTGGCGCTGGCAGATTCCAGGGTGGCCTGCAGAATCGCACTTTGCGTTGCGGTGGCGCGCGCCGCGTCGGTGGCCCGCACCTGCTGGTTCAGCGCGGCAGCCGCATCAACAATTGCGGCCAGGGTCGCGCTACGTTCCTCAACGGCCTGAGTGGCGGTCTGCAACTGACGCGCAGCCACGGTCGCCGTGATGCGCGCGCGATTGCTCTCCGCCAGCGCGGTGGTGCGGGCGGCAGCGGCAGCGTTGCGCTCAACCTCGACCTGGGCTGCGGTGGCCAGGGCGGCAACTGTGGCGCTGCTTTGGACAGCGACCTGGGTCGCGGTCTGTTGCTCGCGCGCGGCGACGGTCGCCGCAATGCGCGCGCGATTGCTCTCGGCGCGGCCGGTCGCCTGGGCAGCTGCTGTGGCAATGCGCTGCGTGGCAACCTGGGTGTTCGTCGCCTGTGCCGCAGCGGTCACGATGGCGATTTGTTCTACAGCGGCCTGGGTGTTGGTTGCCTGGGCCGCAGAAGTCGCGGTGGCGATACGCTGCGTGGCGATCTGGGTTGCGGTGGCCTGGGCCGCTGACGTGGCGGTGGCGATACGCTGCGTGGCGATCTGGGTCGCGGTGGCCTGGGCCGCTGAAGTCGCGGTGGCGATACGCTGCGTGGCGATCTGGGTTGCGGTGGCCTGGGCCGCTGACGTGGCGGTGGCGATTTGCTCTACAGCGGCCTGGGTATTCGTCGCCTGGGCGGCAGAAGTCGCGGTGGCGATGCGCTGCGTGGCGATCTGGGTCGCGGTGGCCTGGGCGGCAGAAGTCGCGGTGGCGATACGCTGCGTGGCGATCTGGGTTGCGGTGGCCTGGGCGGCAGAAGTCGCGGTGGCGATACGCTCCGTGGCGATCTGGGTCGCGGTGGCCTGGGCGGCAGAAGTCGCGGTGGCGATACGCTCCGTGGCGATCTGGGTTGCGGTGGCCTGGGCGGCAGAAGTCGCGGTGGCGATACGCTCCGTGGCGATCTGGGTTGCGGTGGCCTGGGCGGCAGAAGTCGCGGTGGCGATACGCTCCGTGGCGATCTGGGTCGCGGTGGCCTGGGCGGCAGAAGTCGCGGTGGCGATACGCTCCGTGGCGATCTGGGTCGCAGTGGCCTGGGCGGCAGAAGTCGCGGTGGCGATACGCTCCGTGGCGATCTGGGTTGCAGTGGCCTGGGCGGCTGACGTTGCGGTGGCGATACGCTCCGTGGCGATCTGGGTCGCAGTGGCCTGGGCCGCTGACGTTGCGGTGGCGATACGCTCCGTGGCGATCTGGGTTGCGGTGGCCTGGGCCGCTGACGTGGCGGTGGCGATACGCTCCGTGGCGATCTGGGTTGGCGGTTGCGGTGGCCTGAGCCGCAGACGTGGCGGTGGCGATACGCTCCGTGGCGATCTGGGTTGCCGTGGCCTGGGCCGCTGACGTTGCGGTGGCGATACGCTGCGTGGCGATCTGGGTTGCCGTGGCCTGGGCCGCTGACGTTGCGGTGGCGATTTGCTCTACAGCAGCCTGGGTGTTCGTCGCCTGGGCGGCAGAAGTCGCGGTGGCGATACGCTCCGTGGCGACCTGGGTTGCAGTGGCCTGGGCCGCAGAAGTCGCGGTGGCAATTTGCTCAGCTGCGACCTGCGTGTTCGTCGCCTGGGCCGCAGAAGTCGCGGTGGCAATTTGCTCTACTGCGACCTGCGTGTTCGTCGCCTGGGCGGCAGAAGTCGCGGTGGCGATACGCTCCGTGGCGACCTGGGTTGCAGTGGCCTGGGCCGCAGAAGTCGCGGTGGCAATTTGCTCAGCTGCGACCTGCGTGTTCGTCGCCTGGGCCGCAGAAGTCGCGGTGGCGATTTGCTCTGCTGCGGCCTGCGTGTTCGTCGCCTGAGCTGCAGAAGTCGCGGTGGCAATTTGCTCTGCTGCGGCCTGGGTGTTCGTCGCCTGAGCCGCAGAAGTCGCGGTGGCAATTTGCTCTACTGCGACCTGCGTATTCGTCGCCTGAGCCGCAGAAGTCGCGGTGGCAATTTGCTGTGCCTCGACCTGGGTCGCTGTGGCGCGCGCGGCGACGGTTGCGCTAATCCGGGCCCGGTTGCTCTCGGCGGCGGCGGCAGAGCGCGCAGCTGAAGTAGCGCGTTGCTCCTGCACGACCTGGGTGTTCGTCGCCTGAGCGGCAGAAGTCGCGGTGGCAATTTGCTCTGCTGCGGCCTGGGTGTTCGTCGCCTGAGCCGCAGAAGTCGCGGTGGCGATTTGCTGTGCCTCGACCTGGGTCGCGGTGGCGCGCGCAGCGATGGTCGCGCTAATCCGGGCCCGGTTGCTCTCGACAGCGGCGGCAGAGCGGGCTGCTGAGGTCGCGCGTCGCTCCTGCGCGACCTGGGTGGACGTGGCCTGGGCGGCCGCGGCGGCAAGGCGCTCTGAGGAGGCCTGGGTGCTGGTGCCCTGGGCGGAGACAGTCGCGGCTTGCTGCGCGGCGATTTCGGTCGCGGTGTTGCGCGCGGCGACGGTCGCAGTAATCCGGGCCCGGTTGCTCTCGACAGCGGCGGCAGAACGGGCCGCTGAGGTCGCGCGTCGCTCCTGTACGACCTGGCTGGCAGTCGCCTGGGCGGCCGCGGCGGCCGCGGCGGCCAGGCGCTCGGAGGCGGCCTGGGTCCCGGTGGAGCGGGCGGCGATGGTTGCCGCCACGCGGGCGCGGTTCGCTTCAACGGCGGTGGCTGCCCGCGCAGCAGCGGTGGCCTGACGTTGCGCGGCGGCCTGGGTTGCCGTTTGCGCGGGCCCCGGTTTGATCGTGAAGGGGAAGCCCGCTTCGGTGAGGTTGCCGGCCTCATCCTCGGCGCTGACCACCAGCGAATGCTCGCCGGGCTGCAGGTCCAGAATGGAGACAAAGGCGTTGCCGTCCTGCAGCAACAGTGTTTCGCCATCAAGCAGGGCCTGCACCGGGAAGCCACTGCCCTGGCCAGTAACATTTAGCGTCAGTTCCAGGTCGCTGTCGATCGCTGCGCCTGGCGTCAGCCCCTCCACCTCGATATCCAGCGGCAGCCGCGCGACTTCAAAGTCGAGCGTCTCGGTCTCGACCTGGCCGCCGGCGTTGCGGACGCGGACCTCAAGCGCGGCCGCGCCAGGCTTCAGCTCGGCGGCCTGCAACGTAATCTCGCCGTCATCGTCTGGCAGCGGCGCTTCATTGAGCGTGTAGTCGATGCCCGTCACCGGCAGCTGGCTGCTCTGCACCACGACGCGCACCTCGGCGCTTTCTTTCAGTAGCTCGCCTGCCTGCAATCCTTCAATTTCGAACTGGATCGGCAATGTCGGCACGATGAAGGGATAGTCGGGGGTGATTGACTCGCCGCCGGTGTTGGTGACGGCCAGCTGCAGCGTGTGCTCACCGGGCGTCAGGCTGTTGGGATCAATGGTGAAGCTCAGGCGCGAATCGAGGGTGACGCTGGCGCCGTCGTCCAGGCGCAGGGCCGCCTCGGCCAGGGAAGTCTGGCCGCCGACCGTCACCGTGAAGGTCTGTTCCTCTTCAATCTCCCCGCTCAGCTCCGGCTCAATGCTGACCACCGGCGGCAAGGCGCCGACCGTGAAGTCCAGGGTGGCGCTGCCGCTGTCGCCATCGCTGTCGCTGGCGCTGAAGCGCAAACTGTGGGGGCCAGGGCTTAGTTCGACCGGCTGGATGACAATGCTGTAGGGCGGTCCGGTCAACGGTACCGGCGCTTCATCGTCCAGCGCGACCGTCACCGCGTCGACTCCGTCATCGGCGGCCACGTCGGCCACTATTTCGAGGGGCTCAACCACCGTCTGCGTAACGGGCGTGAAGCTGAAGATGGGCACCGGCACCGGCGCGCGCAGGGTACCGCCGGCGCGCACAGGGCCCCAGGGCGTGTCGACCTCCAGCTCCAGCTGCCAGACGCGCCCGTCCAGCGGCACATCCACCTCCAGCGCGATGTCGTACTGGGTGCGCAGCAGGTCGGCCAGGCTGGTGTAGATTTCATTCAGTTCAGCCGGCGTTGGCGATTCACGGAAAAACGAGTTGGTTTCTTCGGACAGCTGCGTCAGATAGCTGCGGTCCGGGCCAAAGCCGAGGCCAATGGTGTAGACGGGCACACCGTTGATCAGCGCGGCCTGCCGCACATCCTCGCGGCTGGTGGTCGAATGCTCGTCGGTGTCGTATTGGGCGCCATCGCTGAGCAGGATCACGGCGCGGCGCGGATTGTCCAGTTCGGCGGCGAGGTTGATGGCCTGTAGCGTTGCGTCATACAGCAGGGTCTGGCCACCATAGACCAGCCCGTCGATTACAGCCAACAGCCTGTCGCGGTCAGTGATGAAACCCTGAATCACGGTGCTTCTTGATGAAAAGGTCAGAAGTGCAACAGGATCATCAGCGGCCATCGAGTTAACGAAGGCTGAAGCGGCTTCCTTCGCCTTGAGGATGGGCGTACCTGCCATGCTGGTGCTGACGTCGATGGCCAGCACAACAGCGATCGGCACGGCCTGCTCATCGCTGAAACTGACGACATCTGTGACGCGGGCATGCTCCGCCAGCTCGCCCACCACGCGGAAGTTTTCGCTAACGAGATCGGGCAGGGGTTGGCCAAGGTTATCGAAGGCGTTGACCATCACGCTGACGCGCGGCAGCGAGACCGGGTTGACTCCCGTAATCTCGATGCGCGGCCCCAGGGTCTCCTGGGCGAAGGATGTGCTGACTACCAGCATGGCCAGCACTGCTGCAAGCAGGAACTTTTTCAAACGCCCCCCTGTCGCATGGCGCGCTGCACAACGCATCTCATGCGCACCGGCGTTGCATGGTAACCTGCCCTTACCGTTCTGTAAACAGCGGATGCGCCAGACGCGCCATGTTATACTTTGTCCATGCAGCCGCGTATGTAGCGGAGGATTTGTCGTGGAACTGGGCCCGCAAGCTGTACGCGAGATCGCCGCGCTGGCGCGACTCGACCTGGACGAGGAGGAAGTTGCGCTCTTCGCGGAGCAGCTGTCGGCCTGTCTGCGTCACTTTCAGAACCTGCAACAGGTGGACAGCGCTCATGTGGAACCGACCGCTTCGGTGCTGCCGTTGCGCAACGTCCTGCGCGAGGATGTGGCCGGGACGCCCCTGACGCCGGAAGAGGTCATCGCCAACGCCCCGGATGCGGACGGGCATCAGTTTCGCGTCAGCGCCGTGCTGGAGGACTGAGCGTCCTGCTCGTCCTGTTCGTCCAGCCATGTCAGCAACTGTGAGCGCATGAAGGACTCCATGTTGCGCTCGACCGCGACCAGGCGCTCCTGAGGAATCCAGGTCCGCACTTCGCGTCCGAAAGCCTGCGGGTCATCCAGCGTCGCCCGAAAGTCCTGCGGCGTCCGTCGCCAACGTTTGCTCAGAATCTCCAGAGTCTCGCTGCTGCCGCGCAACTGGCGCACAATCATGTCGCGCATGGTGCACAGGTCTTCGTCGCTCAGGAAGGGTAGCCAGCCCGCAGGCTGCGCCAGCGCCAGCGCAGCGACAGTCGCTTCATCAATTAATCCGAAGTCGCGCTCGTCACAGCGCGTCATCTGCAGCGTGATCGCCAGCGCGCGCGTCCGTCGCTCGCCGGCATCCGTGACCGACTCCATCAGCGGCCACATCACCTGTTGCGTCCAGATTTCGTCCATGGCCAGGTGCGCCACGTAGCCGGCGAGAAAGATGCGCTGCGCCTCATCACGTGGCTGCAGCAATTGCGGATGCTGCTGCATCATCAGCCGCCAGGGGTGATCGCGCATCGGCTGGTCGTAGTGATAGAAGTGCGAATCCGCGCGCGTGCCGGGCGCGTGCAAACGTGTGGCGTCCGCGGCTATGTTGCCCAGCAGGAAGGCGGGCAGTTCGGCCCGCAAACGCGCCAGCGCGCGCACTGGCATTTGCGGGTCTGCCAGCAGGCGACGGGCCGCGGCGAGATGCGTGAAAGGTGTGGGCATGGGCTTCGGGTCAGGGATTCCGCTGGCCGGCGAAGGCGACGAGCGCGCCCAGCAGCAAGCCGGGCGGGATGCCGAGCAGCAAATTGCCCAGCAACAGCCCCATGAGCACGCCGCACACGAGACCGCTGCCCATGGCGAAGGCGAGGCGCTGGCTGCGCACGACACTCATGAATTCGGGTTGGAGTCGCGAAACTGCGTGTCGCGCCACGCCGCAAAGGCCGGTTGCAGCTTCAGGCGCTGATACTTGCCGGTCGAGGTCACCGGAATCTCCTCACCAAAGACGACGACCTTGGGGCTTTTGGCGAAGGGCAGTCGCGCGCGGCAGTGCGCCAGCACGGTCTCCTCGTCCAGCGTGACGCCCTCCTGCGCTACGACCCAGGCGCCCACTTCCTCACCATAGTACGTGTTGGGGAAGGCGACGGCCAGGCCGGCCCGCACGCCCTCCAGCTCCAGCAGGGCCTCCTCGATGTCGAGCGGGCTGTACTTGACGCCGCCGCGGTTGATGAGCTCCTTGATGCGCCCGGAGATGAAGAAAAAGTCACGCCCTTCCGCGTCGCGCAGGAAGAAGCCCTCGTCGCCGCTGCGGAACCAGCCGAAGCGAAAGGTCTCCTCATTGGCGTCCGGACGGCGGTAATAATGTTTCATGACGTTGTGGCCGCGCACACAGATCTCGCCGTGTTCGCCCTCACCCAGCTGCCGGCCGCTGCCGTCGGCGGCGAAGATGGCCATCTCGTTGGGCGCGATCGGGCAGCCGATGCTGGGATAGCCATGCGCCAGCAACCAGTACAGGCGCTCGGCGCGCCCCAGGCTGACGGGCAGGAAGCTGCTGTAGCAGGAGGTCTCGCTGAGTCCGTAGCCGTGCAGCAGCGTTAGCTCGAAGCAGTCCTCAAAGTCGCGCGCCAGCGTCAGCGCCAGCGTACCGGCGCCGCAGATGAAGTGACGGAAGTGCTCCAGGTCAGCCGCTTCCAGCCCTGCGCCGAATATGCTGTGCCCGTCCTTGCGGTTGCTCAGGGCCAGCTCCAGCAAATATTGCAGCATGGTAGGGACGACGCTGACGATGTGTACCCGCTCGACCGCGACGCGGCGCCAGAAGGCATGCACTGAAAAGTGATGGTTGAGAACGGTGGAGGCGCCCGTCACCAACGGTGTGATGAGGGTGACGACGGTGCCGTTGACGTGATGGACGGGCAGGACGCACATCATGCGCTGGTTGCCGGTGATGCCTTGCCAGGCGCCGATGCCGGTCGCGTCCACCAGCAAGTTGTACTGCGTCAGAACGACGCCCTTGGGCGCGCCGGTGGTGCCGCTGGTGTAGACCAGCAGGGCCTCGTCTTCCAGCGCGGGCTCCACTTCCGTCGGCCAGGCAGCGGGGCCAGTCAGCGCCTCCGCCTGGGGCAGATCAGCGGTGGACAGCAGTTGACGGATGCCGGGCGCGCCGAATTCGCCCCCGGCGTCGATGAGACTTCGCGCGCGCTGTAGCTGGTCCGGTTCCACGAAGCAGAGCACGGCCTCACAGTTGCGCAGAATAAAGGCGATGCGGCGATCTTCTTCGACGATGTTCTGCGGCGCCACCACCGCGCCCAGCGACCAGCAGGCAAAGTAGATCAGGGCCGTGTCGCTGTGATTGCAGCAGAGGGTTGCCACCCGGTCGCCACGGCGTATGCCGAGTTGATTGTGCAGAAACTGCGCCGTCTGCTGCACGCGCGCGCAGAAGCGGGCGAAGCTGAACTCGCTGCGCTGGCCATTTTCGTCGTAATAGATGAGGAAGGTCTTGTCTGGCGAAACGCTCGCCTGCAAGGCGATCAAGTGGCGGAAATTGCGCCAGGGCACCATGCGGCGTCGGGGCGCAACGCCGTTAACCTCATGCGCGGCCGCCAGATTTGTCACGGTTTTGTATCCTCTTACGCTGTTATTCACGGCATGCCCCCGCCGACCCTCATGCTGCACCCGCTCCCTGATCCCCGGTCCGCCATTCATCACTTCAACCCGGAGGCAGCACTGGCCCCCTGACCCTTCGCAGTTTATAACTGCGGAGGCCTGACCGCAATCATACAGGGGATGAGGCAGCGCATGCCTGCTGCGACCATTGTCATCGGCGCCGGACTGAGTGGGTTGCTTGCTGCCAGCGAGCTGGCACAGCGCGGCCTGCCCTGCGCCCTCATCGAGGTGCGCGCCCGGCCTGGCGGCAGCATTTGCAGTGAGCACCGCTCGGGCTTCGTGCTGGATGGCGGCCCCTTCGCCTTCGAGCGCGAGTTGCCAGGATCGCACGAGACCCTGCCCTGGCCGGAGGACAAATTCATCGAGCTGCAGCAGCAGGAAGGCGGCCGTCGCCTCTACGTCCTGAGCGCGGGCAGCGAATCACTGGTGACGGCCCTGAGCGACCGGCTGCCCGCCGGCGCCTTGCTGACGCGCATGGCCGTCAGTTCGCTGGGGCAAGCCGGCTCTGGCTTTGCGCTCTGCCTTGAGAACGGCATGGTGCTGACCGCGCCCGCGCTGATTGTAGCGGCGCCGGCGCCTTACGCCGGACGCATGCTGTATTCGTTGCGCCCCCGGGTCGGCAAGGCCTTGCGCGCCTTTCACCATGATTCGATCACGCGTGTTTCGCTGGGCTACCGCCGCGCGGACATTCCGCTGCCCGTGCCGCCGCCGCCCGATACCGGCTTCGCTTTCTGCCACTGGACGGAACATGCAGCGCGGGTGCCGCCCGGTCACGTGCTGCTGCAACTGGGCTTGCGCATGGTGCCGCCGGACATTGAGGCGCAACAAATCATCGCCGAGCTGCAGGCCAACATGGGCTGGCCACCCACTCACGTCGTCGCGCGCGTGGATCACTGGCCCGGGTCGCACTGTCTGGAAGTGCACGAGCCGGAGCACCCGGCGCGGATGGCGGAGTTGCGGGCGCAGCTGCCGCCCGGCATAGCGCTCATCGGCAGCGATTATGGCGCGCCCCTGCTGGAAGATCGGGTGCGCCAGGCCCGCGCTGCCGCGCGCGCTATCGAAGCCTGGTTATCGCGTTAGTCCGGCAAGCGCGCCAGATAAGACGCACCGCTGAACACCCGCTCAGTCAACTGCGCTTCAGCCAGTTCTTCTGCATTCAGCAAACCCGTCAACACCCGCGCCTGGGCCGCCAGCCGCAGTGAGCCGCTGACGACCACCAGCTGTGAGTCGGCAGCGCGGGCAGTCTGCAATGCGCGCGCAAAGTCGGGTTCGAGATTAACCTGCGCCCGCTGCAGCCGACTCCGCGCCAGCACCTGCTCAGGCGCAGCCCCCCGCTGGCTTGGCGCGCGTGTGAGCGTGATGTGATAGCGCGGGTCGTCGAAGACGCGCAGCCAGGCACCTGCGTCCTTGTCGGCCAGGAAACCGGCGACCAGCTGCACACTGCCTGGCGTCGTGGACGTGAGTTGACGCTCAATAGTTTCGCGCAACACCCACGCAGCCGCTGCCGTGTGGCCGCCGTCGATGAGCAGGGGTGGGCCCTCGGGCAGCGACAGGGCCTCAAGTCTGCCGGGCAGGGACGCTGGCGCAGGCGCCACGGCGCCAGGTTTATCAGCCAGCAGACCGCGCGCGACCAGACTGGCCAGCGCGGCCCTGGGCAGCGGCTCGTCCGTGAAGCGCAACTCTGCGCCCACGCGCGCGCTTTCCTCTTGCAGGATTTTGCGCACAGCGGGCTCCTGCGGCGCGCTGATGGCCAGGCCCTGCGGCCGCACAATCCCTGCCTTGTGCCAGGCCACGCCCGCCAGGTCGCCGCCCAGCAAGGCCGTGTGCTCGGCCTCGATGCGCGTGAAGAGCGCCAGGCAGTTGCCCGCCGCGTTGACCGCATCAAAGCGCCCGCCCAGGCCGGTTTCGAGCACGACGAGTTGCGCCTGCTGCTGCTGAAACCACCACAGCGCGAGGGCGGTGCTGCGCTCGAAAGTGCTGACCACGCCGGGCAGGCTTGCGGCGGCCGCGGCCACGACGGCTGCGCCAGAGCAAAAGTCTTCCAGACCAATCATCGTGCCGTCCAGCCGGAAGCGCTCGCGAAAGCTGTGCAGATGCGGGCCAAGATAGCAGCCGCAGCGCAACCCCTGCGCCTGCACCAGCGCGGCCAGTTGCCAGGCGACGCTGCTCTTGCCGCTTGAACCGGTGACGGTGACGATGGTCAACGAACGCTGCGGTTCGCCCAAAATGCGCAGCAGCTTGTGCATGGTCGCCAGCGAGTCTGGATAGTTCAGGCCCCGCACGGGCTGGCAGAGTTGTTCAAGTGCCTGCTGCAGGGACATGCGTCGCTCCGGCGCTGGCGGACAGCGTCATGCGCCTGGCCTTGCTGGCCCAGGTTGCGCGCATGGCGCGGACATGCTAGAGTGTAGCAAGAGAGTAGAGCTTCTGGTTGCTACTGACCGTGTCTGAAGACACCGACCCACCTGATTCGTACAATTCAGGCAGAGGCAGCGCAGGCCATGGCCGATCCGCCGCGGGCGGTCCGGTCGCGTCTGCCTGCCGGAAAGCGTTCTCCTATGCTGGCGCCTGACGCCTTGCAGGCCGGCCTGCTGCTCTTGCTCCTGCTGCTTTACGCCCTGCTCAATCTGCTGCAGGCCGTGCTGGGCAACATGCGCAAGGCGCCCCTGAACGAACTGGCCGCTGCCGGACACGCCGGCGCACAACGCGCGCTGGTACTGGACGCTACGCCGCAGCGACTTAAGCTGACCTGGCAGGCGGGTTCCCTGCTGCTCTTGCTGGCCATGGCCTGGCTGTTGCGCAGCGCGCTGCTGCCGGCCGACGGCGACGGCCTGCAGCAAATCATCCTGGTGCTGGCCGCCGGTCTGCTGCTGCTCACAGTCGGTGCCCTGCTGCCCGCTGCGCTGGGCGCGGCCTGGGCAGACCGCCTGGCGCCGCCGCTTGCCGGCGTGGCCACGCTGTTGCTGTGGCTGGCCTGGCCCGTGTTGGCGCTGCTGCTGCCGCTGAGCCGCCTGCTGGAACGTGTCACCGGCTCGTCGGCGCAGACGGCCAGCGTCACCGAGGAAGAAATCATGACCCTAGTCGATGCCGGCCAGAAGGAAGGCACCATCGAGGATGAGGAGAAGGCCATGATCTTCTCCGTGCTGCAATTCACCGACACGCTCGTGCGCGAGGTGATGGTGCCGCGTATCGACGTCATCAGCGTGGCGCGCGACACGGCGCTGCGCGAGGCGCTGGGGCTCTTCGTGGCCAGCGGCCACTCGCGTCTGCCGGTGCACAACGGCAACATCGACCACGTTGAAGGGCTGCTCTATGCCAAGGACCTGCTGGCCGCATGGTACAGCGACGCCGCAACGCCGCCCGCCATTCATGAGCTGATGCGCCCGGCCTACTTCGTGTCTGAAGACCGGCGCGCAGATCTGGTGCTGAAGGAACTGCAGACCAGCAAGATCCACCTCGCCATCGTCATCGACGAATACGGTGGCACTGCCGGCGTCGTGTCCGTGGAGAATCTCGTCGAGGAAATCGTCGGCGACATCCAGGATGAGTACGACACCCGCGAGGAAGCCGAGTATGTGCAGCAGGCCGAAGACGAATACAGCATCGATGCCAGCATGGACCTGCACGATGTCAACGAACTCTTGCAGGTCGACCTGCCCACAGAATCCAGCGACACGCTTGGCGGCTTCATTATCGACAGCCTGGGGCGCGTGCCACAGCCGGGTGAGGTGCTGCTGGTGACGGACCACGGCCTGAACTTGCGCATCGATTCGCTGGACGGGCGCCGCATCCGCAAGGTGCAGGTCACCCGCGCCGGTCAGTCGCTGGCCTCTTGAACCGACACAGCCGACACACAGGGAGAACAGGGCATGAGCGCAGACTGGAACCGTGAGCAGCTGGTACAGGCTGCCATCGCCGCGTCCGGCAACGCCTGGGCGCCCTACTCGCAATTCCACGTGGGCGCGGCGCTGCTCACCGCAGACGGGACGGTCTACGACGGCTGCAACGTCGAGAGCGCGGCCTATTCCGCCGCCATCTGCGCCGAGCGCACCGCCCTGGTCAAGGCGGTCAGCGAGGGCGCGCGCGACTTCCACGCCATCGCCGTAGTGACGCGCAGCGGCGGTTCGCCCTGCGGCGTCTGTCGCCAGCTGCTCTATGAATTTTCCCCTGATCTGCGCGTGCTGGTGGCGACGCTGACAGGCGAAATCTGCTACGAAGTCGCGCTGCACGAGTTGCTGCTGCATGGCTTCGGCCCGGACAAGCTGGCCGAGTGAACGACGCGTCAGCCGCCCGGCGTCAACGCAGCTTTCGCACCGACGCGATCATCCTGCGTCGCCGCAACTTTGGTGAGGCGGATCGCCTGCTGACGGTGTTGACGCCGCAGCACGGTCGCCTCGACCTCATCGCCAAAGGCGCGCGCAAACCCGCCAGCGCCAAAACCGGCCATGTCGAGCTTTACACGCGCAGCGCGCTGCTGGTGCACCGTGGCCGCGAGCTGGGCCTGGCCGTGCAGGCGGAGCTGCGCAAGGCATGGGAGCCGCTGCACGAGGACCTGCAACGCGGCGCCTGGGCCAGCCACGTCGCCGAACTGATGGAGCGATTCACCAACCCCGGCGACGATGACCTGCAGGCGTTGTTCATGCTGCTGGATGCGACCTTCGGGCGGCTGTGCGAGGAAAGCGACGCGCGCCTGGTGGTGCGCCACTTTGAGTTACAGTTGCTGGACGAAACGGGCTTCCGGCCAGATCTGCAGCATTGCGTCAGCTGCGGCGAGGCGATTATCGCCCGGGATCAGTTCTTCAGCCATGCCTCGGGCGGCGTGGTTTGCCCGGACTGCGCAGCGCGCGGCGTCGGTCAGCTGCCACTGCCGCTGGCGACGCTCAAGGTGCTGCGTCATTTGCAGCGCAGCCCCTGGGCAGTAGTGCGAGCACTTGATATAGCGGAGCCCCTGCACAACGACGTGGAGCGCATTCTTACCGGTTACATGACCTGGGTGCTGGAACGCAGGCTGCAGGGCGTGGAGTTTGTGCGCCGCGTGCGGCAGTTGCGGCCGGCTGCCACAGGCCCGGAACACAGGAGCGCGAATCAATGAACGCAGTCACGCCGGCCAGTGAATCTCGGCGCATTGCGGGCGTCTACACCCTGCCGCTGCGCAGTTTCGCAGATGAACGCGGCCGCTTTGCGGAAACCTTCCGGCGCGAGTGGTTTCCCTGGGTGAGCTGGGATCGGCTGCAGCTCAACCGCTCCGACAGCCGCCGCCATGTCCTGCGCGGCCTGCACTGGCACCGGCGCCAGGTGGACTACTGGATCGTCACGCGCGGCCGCATTCGCGCCGTGCTGGTCGACCTGCGGCCCTCGTCACCGAGTTGGCGCGCAGTTGAACTGGTTGAACTGGAGGAGGGTGTGGGGCCGGGCCTCTTCATCCCGATCGGCGTGGCGCACGGCTTCCTGACGCTTGAGGACGCGACGCTCACCTACGTCGTCAACAACTATTACGACAACAGCGACGAAAATGGTCTGGCCTGGGATGATCCGCAGTTGCAAATCCCATGGGGCCTGGACACGCCGCTGCTCTCCGCGCGCGATCGTGCCAATCCGACCCTGGCCGAGCTGGAGCAGTCGGGGCTGCCGGACTGATCAGCGCCCGTTTTCCGCTAGCGGCGCTCCGTTTTCGTCCTGCTCGTCCTGCGGCGGGTTCTCCATCCAGGCAGCAATCCACTTCAGGGCATCCACCGCGCTCTCCGGCGCATGTTCGCCCGCGAGCATCTGCCGCTCGATGTTTTGTCGCACCAGGGTATTGCGGCTGCGCAGGTCGCCCATGCTGCTGATCAGCATCGCCAGTTCGCGCAGGTTGTGCGCCAGCACGACTCGCGCGTTCTGCGTCAGTTCGCTGCTGTGGGCCTCCAGCTCGGCGCGAATTGTCGCGTCGTCGAAGCCGACATGCTGTTGATTGCGCGGGTCATAGGCTGCCGACAAATGTTGCAGTAGATCGAAGACATCGTCGATGGCGCTGGCAAAGTCGCTCATGTTGCGCGTGCCCAGCATGCGACGAAAAGCCAGAATGGTCTGCACTACCTCGCGCTTGTGGGCAAGGGTCCGGTTGGCGGCCAGGCTTTCCTCCATGCGCGATAGCACAGCCGTGCCCTGCGTGCGGGCCCAGGCGCGCCACCAGGCGGTCAGTTGCAATTGCAGCGCCGGGCTCCAGGCCAGGGAATCCTGCAGCCGCAGCAAATCTGCAGGCAGCTGCGCGTCCTGGGTTGATGTGCAGCGCAAGCGGAAGATGCGGCGGGCGGCGGCGCGCGCGACCAGCTCGGAGCGGGTGCCAGAGGCGAATTCCAGCAAATGCCACAGGGCATCGTCGCCAATGCGCAACGCTTCATGCTTTTGCAGCAGCCGCGCCAGCAGCTCGCCGGCCGGCAGGGCCTCGCTGCGCCAGGCGCGCATGCGCAGCAGTGCCAGGCAGCTGTCGGCGATAATTTCGCGCGGCAGATCAGCGGGCAACTGCCCGAAAACCTTCACAAGCTCTGCGCTGCTGCGTTGACTGCGATGCGCGGAATCCGGCAAGGCGCCGGCCAGCAGGTCCTGCGCAGCCAGTTTGGCAGCGAAGTCGATGAACTGCGCGTCGCGCCCGTCGGCCAGCAGCATGGCGGCGATGTTGCCGAGCGCCGATGCTGGCAGCCATTCCGCGCCTTGCTGCAGCCAGGCGTCGACGATGGCCTGCGGCTGGAAGGATGCCGGCAGGGCGCTGCTGTGTTCGCTGCGATACAGCAACCAGGTCTGCTCCAGTACGGCGCTGCTGATCGCGCCCGCCACCCTGGCCTGCGTGGCGCGCGCGATGGCGACCAGGAAAAACTCCGGCCCGCGCCGCTGCAGGGTCAGCAGGGGGTCGCCGGCGTGGTCGCGCAGCACGAGGCCGACGTTGTCCGGCAACGCGGCCAGCAGGCCCTCGTCCGCCAGCAGCTCGTCCAGCACAGCGGGCGCGTGTCGAATGGACAGCTCCAGCAACTGCAGCGCCAGCTCACCGTCGCTGCGCCCGCGCGCGCGCGCGGCCAGCAACCCTTCCTGCAGTATGTCAGCCAGGCCGTAATGCGTCGGCTCGAGGGCGATGAGCCGCAACCAGTTGATGACAGTGGCGGCGTCCGCTTCGCAAACGGCGATTTGCAGCGAACACAGTGCCGCCGCCTGCAAACGCTGCTGCCAGCACTCCGGCGAGTCGCTGCTGGCGGCGAGCTGCGCGCGCGCAAACACGTAGACGGCGTCGGGGCGCTGCTGCAGGGCGTCGGCAAGGGCTGCGCCCAGGCGATTGTCCAGTTCCGGGTCGGCATCCATCTGCTGTGCGACCAGCAGGGCAGCCTCGCTGTCGCGTTTGTCCAGGGCTTCCCGCAACAGACCTTGCAATATGACCGGCAGCAGGTCGGATGCCACCGGCTGGCCGGAGCCCAGCAAGGCCTTGAGTTCTGCCGCAGGGATGTCCTGGCCGCTCTGAATGCGCTGCCCCAGCACATGTTGTTGCGCCAGTTGATCCAGGCCCGCGGCCAGCTCCTTGCACGGCGGTAACGGCCCCAGCTCATCAATGGCATCCAGCAGCTGACGCTCATCGCCGACCCACCACTGGGCCAGCAGGGCGATGTAGTGGCCGCCGGGCAGGGAGGGCAGGGCCATCTCGTCACCACTGCGCCAGCGGCTGGTTTTCGGCGCCGCGTCGCTGAAGACGATGGCGGGCGCGCCCTCGCCAATCTCGTCGACATTGCTGGCGAAGCCCAGCAGCGGACGCGCACTGGCGGGCAGCAGCGCCATCAGCCCCTGCACGAGCGCCATGCGGCTGCGGGTGTTGCGCCCCTGACTCTCCAGCAGCAGCCTGCGCGGGTCCAGCGCGGCTGCCAGCAACTGCAACAGGGACGCCAGTTCACCATCCTGCGCCTGCAGCAGGGCCTGCAAACTGTCGCGGCGCGCTTCTTGCGTCCAGGGCGGCACTGCTGGCAGGACATCCCCCTGCTGCGCCTGCGCGACCAGCGGCAACAGGTTGCCGGCTGCGTTTAGTAGCAGGCTGCGCGGCAGCCAGATGAATGCGTGGCGGAGTTCGTCTTTGCTTTCCAGCCAGGCGAGGGCCAGCAGATCCTTGTCTTCAGGGCCAGGCAAGATGCCGACGGAGAGGGTCTGCTGTCGCGAGACGCCAGGCAGTGGCGCCAGCGACTTCGCGCCGGACTCAGCCCGCTCGGCTGCCGCGCGCTGACCTTCTTCAGCAGCGGAAGCCTGCTGACGCTCCGCGCTGTACAGCGCAGGCGCCGTTGAGACGTCGGGTTGTGCGATCTTCTCGCTCAAGGGATCCCCCGGAGCCCTGTGGAACTGCGCACTCTAGCCAGGTCGGCCCTGTCGGGCAAGCCCCGACGGACTTAACAGAGCGCCTGCACCGCCTGCACCAGCGCCTGCAGGTAGCCCGTGCACCAGGCGCGCCCGCGGTGGTGCCACTCACTGTCATCCAGCATGGCCGGCACATGGTCGTCGATGATGAAGCCGTCGAAGCCGACCTCGTGCAGCGTGCGCAGGGCCGCGACCGGGTCGACGTTGCCTTCGTTGGGGAAGCATTCCTGGAAGCGCGGCACGCTGCCCTGCACATCACGGAAGTGCACGTAGAAAATGCGTCCCTGCCCGCCAAAATGGCGGATGGCGTCGAGCACGCCCTCACCGGCCGGCCGGTCGCTGTAGAGCATCTCCGAGAAACAGCCCATGCAGAAGTCGAGGCCGTGTGCCGGGCTCGGCAGGGCCGCCAGCACCTTGCGGAAGTTCTCAGCCTTGTAAAAAAGTCGGCCCCGCTGGCCGAGGGCCGGCACGGGCGGGTCGTCCGGATGCAGCGCGATATTGACGCCGCTCGCTTCCGCCACCGGCAGCACCTGCTCCATAAAACTCAGGTAGCTGTCCAGCAGCTGGCTCTCGCTATATTCGTGCTGCGTGTCGCCGCTGATGATCTGGCCTTCCATTGCAGCCTGCAGGTCAAAGGCGGTCACCGTCACGCCGCCGCGGCCGTGTGCCATGGGCGTACGCCAGACGCCGCCAGGCATCCAGTTGAGGCCCAGCAGCGGGATGCCCGCCTCGCCCATGTTTTGCACAATGCGCAAATAGTTGTTGACCTGCACCTCCTGTCCTGGCAGGCTCAGCATGGCCTTAAGGTAGAAGTTGCGCGGCACGTTCTCGATGGCCTCCAGCCGCAGACCAAAGTCGTTGACACGCTGCTTCAGCCGCTTCAGGTTGGCCAGCGTCCAGTAGCCGTCCGCGCCCGGCAGGTCCTGGGTGGGGCCGGAGATGTTGAACTGTACGCCGCTGACGCCCAGCTGCTGCGCGTAGGTCAGGTAATCGTCCGTGGCGCTGTGATACTGCCCGATAGCAACGCGCATCTGCTGGCTCATGGTGGAATACTCCCTGCGTCGTGGCAACTATGCCCTGTGTGGAATATAGACTATACTCGCTTCTCCTGTTGCACAGGCAGGGAAATGGTATGAGCATCGGCAAGGTCCTGGTCACCGGCAGCGAGGGACGCATCGGACGCGCGGTCGTGCGCGAACTGCGCGCACAGGGCTACCGGGTGACTCCGGTTGACCGCAGCCAGCGGCAACAGGACGACACGCAGCGGGTCGACATGCAGGACCTCGGCCAGGTGCTGGGCGTGATGCATGGCCAGGACGCCGTCGTGCATCTGGCCGCCATCGCTTCACCTTTGCACAATCCGCCGGAGGTGGTCTTCAGCAACAACGTGATGGCCATGTTCAACGTGCTTGAAGCTGCCACCCTGCTGGGCGTCCACAACCTGGTGACGGCCAGCAGCATTTCGGCCATTGGCCTGGCCTACCGCCATCGCGACTTCAACCCCCTGTGCATCCCGCTCGACGAGACGCATCCGCTGCTCTCGCAGGATTGCTACGGACTGTCCAAGATGGTTGGCGAGGAACTGGCAGAGGGCTATGTACGGCGCACGCCAGCGCTGGCCGTGGCCAGTTTGCGCTTCACCTGGGTGCTGGATGCAGAAGATGCAGAGGTCGCGCGCCGCGCCCGCGAGCAGGGCGAGGAATCGGGTGGCGGCGCCTTCTGGACCTGGGTGGATGTGCGCGACGCGGCGCTGGCCTGCCGCCTGGCGCTGGAACGTAACCCGCCAGGGCACGAGGCCTTTTACATCGCCGCCCCGGAAATCCGCCTCAACGCGCCGATAGAGAAATTGCTGGCCCGTCAATTCCCCGGCGACTATCCGGTGGCGCCGCAGATCCGCGGCACGGTCAGCCCGGTCGATTGCAGCAAGGCGCAACGGCTGCTGGGCTGGCAGGCGCGCTGGAACCTCGACGGCAGCGAGCGCTCGTAGGCGCATGAGATTGATACTGCAATTCCTCCTTTTGACTGAGTACGCTCGACCGCGACAGGTCGACTGATGCTGCGCGTATTGCACGTCATCCGGGCAACCTCTCTGGCTGGCGCTGAATCGCATGTTGTGGATTTGCTGGAAAGCCTTCGTGAGCGCGGTATTGACGCGCAACTTGCCTTGCTCACGCGCCGCGACCGACCCTTGCATGAGTATCACGAGCGCCTGCGCGCGCGCCGCATTCCGGTTCACGCCTTCACACAGCACGGTCATATCAATCCCCATCTGTTCTGGTGGCTGCACAGGCTGATGCGGAGTCTGGGCCCGCAGATTGTCCACACCCATCTGCTGGATGCGGATCTGTATGGCGCGCTGGCGGCCAAAACGGCAGGAGTGCCGGTTCTTGTGAGCAGCCGACACGGCATGAATTCCTTTCGTCGTCGCCAGCCTTTTCGCAGTATGAACCGTCAGCTGTGGCGAATGGTCGATGGCGGCATCGCCGTATCACAGGCGATGGCAGATTTTCTGATGCAGTTTGAGGGTGCACCAGCGGAAAAGCTGCGCGTCATTCACTACGGCTTGAACCTGAAGTCGTATGCCGGTGACGCAAGTGCGGAACTGCGACGCAAGCTGTGCGCTGAACTGGACATTGATGAGACCGGGCCGCTGCTGGCCATGGCCTGCCGCCTGATCGAGCTGAAGGGCGTCAGTTACGCGTTGCAGGCATTTGCCCCCGTTCTCGCAGAGTTTCCGCTGGCTCAGTTAATCATCGCCGGCGATGGCGTGATGCGCTCGCAACTGGAAAGCGAGGCCAGGCAAGCGGGGCTCGGCGCAAGCGTACAATTTCTCGGTTGGCGTGACGATGTGCCCGAGGTGATGGCAGCTTGCGATCTGTTCGTGTTGCCCAGCCTGAGCGAAGGTCTGGGCCTGGTGTATCTGGAAGCCATGGCCCAGGAGTTGCCGGTGGTCGCCGCGCGCATCAGCGCTGTCACTGAAGTTGTGGTCGAAGGGGAAACCGGATTGCTGGTGCCAACGCGTGATGTACCGGCGCTGCGGGATGCGCTGCTCACCCTGCTGCGCGACCGGCCGCTGGCTCGTCGGATGGGCATCGCGGGTCGGCAGCGCTTTAAAGCCCACTTTCAAATTGACCGCATGGTGGACAATACCGTCGCGCTCTACGATGAGCTTCTGTCCAGGCCTTGACGTTGACCTGCCCAGGCGCATCCTGCGCTTGTGCCAGATGTAATGATTGCGTACCAGGTTAGCCGATAGACGCTCCCGTTGCGCAACGCTATACTTCAACCTGTCACAATGTTTTCCGTGGGGACAATAATGCCTGAAATCATGCAGGTCGTCCCCATTCTCATCGTAGGCTTCGCCGCATCCCTGGCGCTGACGCCGCTGACGCGCCAGCTGGCCCTGCGCCTGGGCGTGGTCGACCAACCATCACAGCGCAAATTGCATCTCGACAGCAAGCCCATGATGGGCGGCCTGGCCATTTATCTCGCGCTGGCCCTCGCGCTGCTGCTCTTCAGTCCGGCGCGACACATCGCAACGCTGGCGGCAGTGCTGGCCGGCGCAGCACTGCTGGCGTTGCTGGGCCTGCTGGACGACCGCTACAATCTCTCCTGGCGCAGGAAAATGCCGGTGATGCTGCTGGCAGCCGGCGGAATTGTCGCCACCGGCGTGAAGGTGTCGCTGGTCGGCAGCGACTGGATCGATGTGCCGCTGACGATTATCTGGATCTTCGTCATCACCAACGCGGTCAACTACCTCGACAACATGGACGGCCAGTCCGCCGGTTCGACGGCCATCGCCGCCTTCTTCTTCCTCATCATCGCCTGGACGCAGGACCTCAGTCTGGTCAGCCTGCTGGCGGCGGCCGTGCTGGGCAGCGCGCTGGGCTTCCTCGTCTACAACTTCAACCCCTCCAGCAGCTTCATGGGCGACATGGGCACCCTGCCGCTGGGTTTCATCATGGCGGTGCTGGCCATCAAGCTGCAATTCGACCAGGCTTTTTCGCTGCGCTGGTTCATCCCGGTCTTTGTGCTGGCGCTGCCGGTTTTCGATGTCAACCTGGTGACCTGGACGCGCATCTTCGAAGGGCGCGCGCCGACGGAAGCCGGCAAGGACCACAGCTCGCACCGGCTTCTGAAGCTGGGCCTGGGGCAGCGTCCGGTGCTGGCCCTGATCTTCAGCGCCTGCGCGCTCTTCGGCCTGCTGGCCACGCTGCTCAGCGCAGCGCCGGCGGCGCAACAGCCGCCTCTGGTCGCCCTTGGCCTGCTGGCGCTACTGCTGCTCGCGGCCCTGATGACCCGCCTGCGCCGCCGCCAGCGGCTGTCCGCCAGCGGGCCTGCACAGGCGCAGTAGGACGCTGGCTGATGCGTGTGCTGCACATCATCCGCGCGACCGGCGTGGCCGGCGCCGAACGACATTTGCTGACCCTGCTCGGCGGCCTGCGCGCGCGCGGCCACGATGCGCAGCTCGCCTTGCTCACCGGCCAGCAGCAGCCACTGCAGGACTATCGTGCGCAGCTGCGCGAGCGTGACATTCCGCTGCACAGCTTCACCATGCGCGGCCACCTGCAGCCGCAGCTTCTGCCCTGGCTGTACACGCTGATGCGCGAGTTGCGTCCGCGCGTCGTGCACACACATCTCTTTCATGCCGACCTGTATGGCGCACTGGCGTCCAGGTTCGCAGGGGTGCCAGCGTTGGTGAGCAGCCGTCACAACGACAATAATTTCCGGCGCCGTCAGCCCTGGCGCGGCCTGAACCGGCAGCTGTGGCGCCTGGCCGACGCCGGCATCGCCATTTCGCAAGCCGTTGCGGACTTTGCCGTCGAGGTGGAAGGCGCGCCGCGCGACAAGCTGCAGGTCATTCATTATGGCCTGCAGCTGCCAGCGCAGTCGCAGGCCGACCGCCAGGCATTGCGCAGCCGGATGCGGACGCAACTGGGCGCCGAAGAGTCGCAGCCGTTGCTGGGCATGGCCTGCCGCCTCGTGGAGCAGAAGGGCGTCAGCGATGCGCTGCAGGCCTTCGCCGGGACGCGCGCGGAGTTCCCGCAGGCGCGGCTGATCATCGCGGGTGACGGCCCCCTGCGCGCGCAGCTGGAGAGCGAGGCCGCGCAGGCCGGGCTCACCGGCAGCGTGCGCTTCCTCGGCTGGCGCGACGATGTGCCGCAGCTGCTGGCCGCCTGCGACCTGTTCTTCATGCCCAGCCTGTGGGAAGGCTTCGGCCTGGTGCTGCTGGAAGCCATGGCGCAGGGGCTGCCGGTGGTGGCCTCGCAGGTCAGCGCCATTCCCGAAGTCGTGGCCGCGGAAGAGACCGGACTGCTGGCCCCGCCACGCGATGTCCCGGCTTTCAGGGAGGCGCTGCTGACCCTGCTGCGCGATCCGGCGCTGGCGCATGACATGGGCCAGGCGGGCATGGAACGGCTCGCGACGCACTTCAGCGCAGAGCGCATGGTGGACGCGACCGCCGCGCTTTATCACAAGCTGCTGCCTGCGCCATGACTGCGCGCCTGCTCTACCTGGTCAACATCCCGCGCTTCTTCCTCACACACCGTCTGCCACTGGCGCAGGCGGCGCGCGCAGCGGGCTACGAGGTGCACGTCGCCACCTCTCAGTTCGATCGCGACAACGTCGCCCGCATCCGCGCCGCGGGTCTCACGCATCACAACCTGCCGCTGCAACAACACGGCACCTCGCCGCTCAACGAGTTGCGCGCCCTGCGCAGCATCCTCGCGCTCTACCGCGAGCTGCAGCCCGACCTGGCGCATCACATCACCGTCAAGGCGCTGCTCTACGGCGGCCTCGCCGCGCGCCTGCGCAGCGTGCCAGCCGTGGTCAACACGGTCAGCGGCCTGGGCTACGTCTTTTCAACCGAAGACCGGCGCGCGCGTTCGTTGCGCGGCGCCGTGAGTCTCGGCTACCGGTTACTGCTGCATCACCCCAACGCCTGCACCATCTTCCAGAATCCCGACGACCGCGATCACTTTGTGCAACGCAATCTGGTCACAGCCGACCAGACCTGCGTCATCCGCGGTTCGGGCGTGGACGTGTCGCGCTATAGCCCGCAACCGGAGCCGGCGGGAATCCCGCGCGTGCTCTTCGTCGGCAGGCTGCTGTGGCAGAAAGGCCTCGCCGAATTCGTGGCAGCGGCGCGTCTGCTGCGGGCGGAGAATGTGGCGGCGCGCTTCACCATCGCCGGCTATGGCGAGGAAGGCAACCCGGACAGCGTGCCGCCGGAGACGCTGGCCTCCTGGCAGGCTGCGGGACTCATTGACTATCTCGGGCAGCGCGACGACATGCCGCAGGTCTACGCCGACGCGCACATCGTCTGTCTGCCCTCCTGGCGTGAGGGCGTGCCACGCGCGCTCATCGAGGCCGCCGCCTGTGGCCGGGCGCTGGTGGCCAGCGATGTGCCCGGCTGCCGCGAAATTGTGCAACATGAGTTGAACGGCCTGCTGGTGCCAGTCCGCGCGCCAGAGCCACTGGCCGCGGCCCTGCGCCGCCTGCTGGCCGACGCAGCGCTGCGGCAGCGCATGGGGGCGGCGGGACGCGAACTGGTGCTGCGCGAGTTTTCGCTGGAGCGCGTCAACGCGGCGACGCTGGCGCTCTACGCGCAGCTGCTGGCCGGCCGCGACAATCAGTTCAGGGACTGACCCGATTATCGCGGATGTAGTCGAAGTTGATGTCCTGGCTGAGTCCCGGCCCCTGCGGCGCATGCACGTAACCTTCGTCATCCATCGGGTCGGTCAGGGCGTTCAGCCAGGGCGGCGGCGTTTCGTAATCGATGAAAGGGTGCAACAGCCCCCGTTCATGATACTCCCCGGCAATGCCCATGGCGCAGAGCGCATGCAGGTTGCCGGCGCCGCCGCCGTGCGACTCGCACTGCATGCCGAAGGCCTCCGCCAGATGCACGATCTTCATCATGGGCGAAAGCCCGCCGACGTCGCCGGTGCCCACGCGCGAGATGTCCGCGGCGTTGCGCAGGATCCATTCGGCGCGCGTTTTCAGGCCACCTTTGGCCGTCTCGGGCCCGCAGATCTGCAGTGAATCGAGCTGTTCCGTCAACCAGACGAAAGAGGAGACGCTGGCCTCGTCCATCGGCTCTTCCATCCAGTAGAAATTCAGCTTCTCAAGCTCGCGCCCGATGTAAAGCGCCTGCTGGCGCGTGTAGTAGTGGAAGGGGTCGAGCATCAACACGATGTCCGGGCCAACGGCCTCGCGCACGGCAGCGCAGGCGGCAATATCGCGCTTCGGGTCGGGCGCGCCAGGCACGGGAGGATTCCAGGTATGCAGCTTGATGGCGCTGTAGCCGCGCGCGACCAGCTGCAGCGCAAAGTCGGCGTAGGCCTGCGGGGTATCGAGCCCGCCCGCCAGGTCGTCTCCGCACATGGTGCTGCCATAGGCCGGCACCTTGTCGCGGAAGGCGCCCAGCAGCTTGTAAACCGGCTGCTCCAGGGCGCGCCCGGCCAGATCCCAGAGCGCCAGGTCGATAGCCTCCAGCGCGCCGTCGGTTAGCCTCGCGCCGGCGCGCTGGCGCTGGTACAGGTTCTGCCAGATGCGCTCGCGGTAAAAGGGGTCTTCGCCCAGCAGCAGCGGCCGTATCAGGTCCCCCGCCACGAATTTGTCGGCATGAAAACTGTAACCACAGGCACCCTCGTCCGTGACAATGGTGAGCAGGGTCTGGCGCGCCTCGTGTGGATCAGCCGGGCGTCCGTGTCCCTGGATGTCTTTGCCGCTGTGACTGGTGTAGCGGAAGGTCTCAACACGAAGGTCAGTTATTTTCATGATGCCTCACAATTGGTGTGCAAACGCGGGCCCTGTGGTAGGATGGCTGCTGCGGAGAACAGGCAGAACAAATCATGCCGGTAATTGAGCAGCGCGTCAACATCAACCGGTCGGTGACGGACATCTTCCGTTTCATGACCGATTTTGGCAACAACCCCCGCTGGCAGCCCTCCGGCATGAAGCTGGAGCGTGTCGGCAAGGTGCGCATGGGCGACATGATTGTGGGTCACCAGCGCATGCTGGGCCGCATGCAGTTCGTCAACGCGGACGTGGTGGATTACTCGCCCAACCAGCGCCTGGCCTACACCGGCGTGATGGGCGGCTACAACTTCCGCACCACCTACGACTTCAATTTTGCCGGCAGCGGCACCGAGGTCATCATCCGCACCGACATCCGCATCCCCTGGTTCCTGTTCATGTTCCGCCCCTTTGTGCTGAGCGGCCTGCGCCGCCAGACTGCCAGTTCGCTGGAGCGGCTGAAGCAGGTGATGGAAGACCGCCTTGACCTGGGCAGGCCTCCGGCATGAGCGCGGGCAACACCCCCGACGACAATCAAATGACGCTGCCGCAGCAGGCCTCGGGCGCAGGCTGCCTGAAGGCAATGGGCGTCGTGACGCTGGTGATGCTGGCAGCGATGCTGTTGCTGGGCGCCTTCGCCTGGAACTCCGTTGGCGGCTTTTTCGGCGGTATTCGTCAGGGCCTGGAAGATGCTGTGGACTCCATCGAGCAATTCCCGCAGACTGTTGCGGAAGCTGTTCAGGAAGCAATCAAGACTGAAAAGCGCGCCAGTCATGATACGAAAGTTGAACTGGCAGATTCCATGAAATCCATGGGAATGCTGGTTACGGCAAGTCATTCAGGCGATGCTGTTGTTCATGGAAGTATCAGAAACGGATTTATTAACCTGTGTGGTGTGTCCGTCGATCATTATGCCGAAGGGAATGTCGAAGCGGGTGTTGACCTTTCCCAAGTGTCTGCGAGCGACATCGTCTACGATTCCAACGAGAACTCCTGGACGTTGACGCTGGGCAGGGCAAGAATCCACAGTTGCAGGATTGATTACATTCAACAGCATAATCACTCATTTACACTATGCAGGCAGGACTGGGACGACTACAGGATATTGGCAGAATCTGAAGCGATGAAGGATATACTCGCTGAGGTATTGGCGGAAGATCTCTTAAATAACGCACAAATTGTGGCCAAGCAAGTACTAGGTAACTTTCTGAGCGCTGTGACAGGCAGCGACAACATCAGTGTCGTTTTTGAAAGTGAACCAGTTGCTGAGCATCCGGAATCCTGCACACGGGAAACTCCGCCGAACTGGGTCTTCGACGAAGAGAGCGACTCCTGGGTGCGTGAGTAGAAGCGGCCCGGCTCACCAGGCGCCGCGACGCAGCAGCACGTGCGGCAGCGTCATCACCAGGATTTGCAGGTCCAGCCGCACCGACCAGTTCTCAATGTAGTAAATATCCAGCAGGCACATCTCGTCGAAGGGCACGTTGCTGCGGCCGCTGATCTGCCACATGCCGGTGCAGCCGGGGATGGTCTGCAGACGTTGCAAGTGCCACGGTTCGTAGAGCTTCACCTCGTCCGGTGTTGGCGGGCGTGGCCCCACCAGACTCATTTCGCCACGCAACACATTGATGAACTGCGGCAACTCGTCGATGCTGACGGCGCGGATGAAGGAGCCGACGCGCGTGATGCGCGGGTCGTTGCGGATTTTTGGATGGCGCGGGTCCACGCCCGAAGCTTGCACCAGCTGCTCGCGCATGAGGTCGGCATCCGGCACCATGCTGCGAAACTTCAACATGCTGAATTCGCGGCCGCCTTCGCCGACACGTCGCTGCGGATAGATCACCCGCCCCGGCCCCTCGAGCCGAATGGCGATCGCCGCCAGCGACACCAGCGGCAGCCACAGCGGCGCGCTGACCACAATCAGGCCCACGTCGATAGCCCGTTTGACAACGCGGTCCGTGCCGCGGAAGCGTGGTGCCATGCCGCCAAAGCCCAGCAGCGGGATGCCGTCCAGATTTTCGACCTGCATCTGGCGCGTGTTCAACTGGAACACATCCGGCACGGCGCGCACGTCAGCGCCGGCCTGGCGCGCCGTCTGGGTGATGGCCAGAATGCGGTCGTGGCGCGACCAGGGCAGGGTGATGATGACCATGTCGATGTCATGCTGGCGGATAGTCTCGTCCAGGTTGTCCAGCGTGCCAAGGCCCATGATGCGCCCCAGGCTGTACTGGCCCAGGCCGGGATTGTCGTCCACGAAGCCGATGGGCTCGTAGCCAAAATCCTTGCGCGCCATCATCACGCGCAGCACGGCGCCGCCGCTCTCGCCTGCGCCGACGATGAGCACACGCTGCACACCGATGCCGCGTGAGCGCAGCAGGGCGAGCAGCAGGCGATGCAGGATGCGCCCGAGCGCCATCAGCACCAGGGTTAAAACAGCGACGTAAACCAGCATCAAACGGCTGCTGACGAAGGACTGGGTTACGAAGAAGAGCGCCAGCAGGGCTACGGTTGCAGTAGCGATGCCGTTGACGCTGATGCCAACCTCTTCGACGAGCGTGCGGCCGCGCACCTGGCGATAGAGGCCGTTACTGTTATGCGCGAAGGTGAGAATGATGGCGTAGAAGAAGGCGTATGGGATGTAAGGCTCGAAGGGCACCTGGTTGATTTCCAGCACGGGCCGGAAGGTCGTGAGCTGGTAGCGGGCGATGTAGCCCAGCACGAAGGCCAGCAAGGCCAGCAGGAAGTCGCTTGCGGGCAAGGTCCAGGCGGGCACCGGCAATTTGCGCGGACGGGGCGGCGGCAGGCTGGCCGCAAGCTCCTCCGCCGTCCTGGCCCGCCTGCGCAAGGAGGGGTCTTTCAGGTCTTCACCTGATTCATGGCGCATGCATGGCTCCTGACAGTCCGTTCTGCAGTGACGCGCCAACTGAAGCGTCGGGCCCGTTGCAGGCCGCGTGCGCTCTCCTGTGTTCGCCAGTCGTCACTGCGCAGACTGTGCTGCAGCGCCGCTGCCCAGGCATCGACATCCGTGGCCGGCAGGCAGGTGCCGTCCTCTCCGGCGACTTCTGGCAGCGACGACGCATCTGCGACAATGACCGGTGTGCCACAGGCCATGGCCTCCAGCACAGGCATACCGAAGCCCTCGTACAGTGAGGGATAGACGAACACTTCCGCGCAATTATACCAGAGCGGAAGTTCATCTGCCGGGACATAGCCGACAAAATGGACTCTGTCCTGCAACCCCAGGCGCTCCACCGCAGCGAAAATCTGCTCGTAATCCCAGCCTTTGCCACCGCCCACTACCAGCGGCAGGCGCTGTGGCAGTTGCGCGCAGGCTTCCAGCAAGGTGACGAGATTCTTGCGCGGTTCCAAAGTGCCGACAAAGAGCCAGAAGCGCTCCGGCAGTCCCTTGCGCTGCCGAAAGGCCGCGACTTCCTGCGACGGCAGCGGGCGAAAGCGGGCCGGGTCATGGCCCGGCATTGCAATGTCGATGCGCTCAGGCGCGATGCCCAGCAGGTCCGCGACATCCGTAGCCGTGCTCTGCGAAATGGCAATGACGCGCTCTGCCCGCTGACAGCTGATGCGTGTCAGCAATTGCAGATAGCGCCGCCGCGCCGTCGTCAGCAGTTGCGGGTAGCGCAGAAAGCTGAGGTCGTAGACCGTGACGACCAGCGGCCGGGTGAGCAGCAGCGGCGCCACAAAGGCCATGGTGTGCAGCAGGTCGAATTCACCAAGCTGTGCTGGCTGCGCCACTTGCTCCCACAGAATGCGCCGCAGTGGCGCCTGCGTATCGAATTGCGAACGACGCAATTGCAGACCTGGGAAGTCGCCAGGACTCTCACTGCCGCACATGACCGTGAAGCTCCAGTCCTCCGGCGCAACCCTGGCCAGCTGCCCAAGGGTGTTGTAAATGTAGCCGTGGATGCCGGCGCTGCGATAGCCGCTCTGGCTTGAAAGCAAATGGGCGTTGATGCCGACGTGGGGCATGGTGACAGCCGCGTCTGTGTACAGGGCCTTGCACAGTTATTATAGTCCTGTGGGAGACAGGAGGCAGGGCCATCGTGGCCAGCGCGCCGGAGTCGCTGACGAACTGGACGTTGCAGGCGGAGGCCCGGCGCGGCTGGATCAGCGAGCTTGCCTGGGCGCCGAACAGTCAGGCGCTGGCCCTGGCCGCCGCGACCGGCATCGCACTCTACACTATCGCGCAGGGCCAGTTACGCCTGCGCGCTGTGCTGGAAGGCCACAACGGCCCGGTCAAGGGTATCGCGGTGTCCCCCGACGGCACGCTGCTGGCTTCTGCCGGCGCGGACCGCACGCTGCGTCTGTGGAATCTGCAGCAGGGCGGCGCCATGCGGACGCTGACCGGGCATGAGGACTCGGTCGAGCGCGTGGCTTTCTCTCCCGACAATGCGCAGCTGGCCTCGGCCGGCGCGGATGGCACGCTGCGGCTGCACGATGTGGCGACCGGGCGCGCGCTGCGGCTATTGCGCAGCCACAGCGATGAAGTGCGCGCGCTGTGCTACTGTGAGGGCGGACGCCTGCTGGTGAGCGGCGGCCGCGACAATCAGGTGTGCGTGCACGATGCAGTCACGGGCGCGTTGCTGCACAGCGAACAGCACGCGGACTGGCTGCGCGCGCTCCTGCCCTGGCCCGCGGACGATGCCTGGCTGCTCTCTGCCAGCCGTGACGGCGCGCTACGCTTGTGGCCCGGCCGCGGCGGCGCGCCCCGACTGGAGCTGCGCGCCCATGCAGGCGGCCTGGACTGCGCGGCCTTCTCACCGGATGGCGCGCTGCTGGTCACGGGTGGCCGCGACTGTGCAATTCGTGGCTGGCGCGTGCAAGATGGCGCGAGTCTTGGCCATATTCTGGCGCACAGCCGACCAGTGCTGGGCCTGGCCTTCAGCCCGGACGGTCGCTGGCTGGCGAGCGGCTCCGGCGACAATCGCTTGCGCCTGTGGGCGCAGTCTGCGCGTTGAGCGGCGGCCTCGCCTCTGCTATACTGCCGCTCCCGAAGCCCCTGTAGCTCAGAGGATAGAGCAGAGGTTTCCTAAACCTTGTGCACAGGTTCGAGTCCTGTCAGGGGTACAGCAAAAGGAGCCCCGCGGCATGCAGGTTTTTCTTGCGCACGGGCAACTGGGCAACTGGGACGAACTGATTTTCCTCGGCATCACGGTCGTGTTTGCGCTCATCATGCTGTTCAGCTGGTTGCGCAGCCGCAAGCTGGCGGATGAGGATGCTGAGGAAGAAACGCCTGGAGAGACGGAGCACTTCGGGCTGGATTGACCGGTGGCGCTGGCCTGCATGGTACACTGGCGGCCGCGCGCAGGGACGGGAGCAGGATACGTATTGTGCTGGTGGATGTCGTACTGCCCAATCTGGGTTTCGGAATGGAAGAAGGTCAGTTGCTTGCCTGGCTTAAAACGCCGGGAGATGCGGTGCGTAAGGGCGAGGCCCTGGCTGAAATTGAGGGCGACAAGACCACGGTCGAGCTGGAAGCCCTCGCCGACGGCGTGCTCGAGGAGCAGCTGGTGCTGGCGGAGACCATCGTGCCGGTGGGCACCGTGCTGGCGCGCATCCGCAGCGGCGCTGCGCCGGCAATGAAGAGTGCGCCCGCCGCAGACGCGCCTCAACCTGCAGCCACGCCCCCGCCCGCGCCCTCACCGGAACCTGCACCTGCGCCGCCACCTTCACCTGAGCCGGCAGCATTGCCTGTGGCCAGGGTGCTGGCCGCGCCGGCAGTGCGACGCCTGGCGCGCGAGCAGGGCATTGCGTTGGATGGGATCACAGGCAGTGGCCGTGCCGGTCGTATCACGCGCGCGGACGTAGAGGCCAGCATGACTGCGCCAGCGTCCATCGCAGAGCGCGAGGCCGTGCCGCTGTCGACCATGCGTCAGATCATCGCGCGGCGCCTGGCGCAGGGCATGCAGGAGATGCCGCATTTCTTCGTGCGCGCCGAACTGGATTTCAGCGCGGCCCTGCGCGCATTGCCACCGGGCGTGGGCGTCAACGACCTGCTGCTGTGGTTGACGGTGAAGGCCTTGCAGGACGTGCCGCAGTTCAACGCAACCTTCGAGCAGGGCACGCTCTGGCGCCATGCGCACGTTGACCTGGCGCAGGCGGTCGCGCTACCGGAAGGCTTGCTGACGCCGGTGCTGCGCAAGGCCGAAAATGAGTCGCTGGTCAGCTTGTCGCGGCGCTCACGGGACCTGGTCAAGCGGGCGCGCGCCGGCAGATTACGCGCAGACGAGATGCAGGGCGGCAGCTTCACGCTCAGCAACCTGGGCGTGGTGCCACAGGTCGACGACTTCACGGCCATCATTAATCCGCCGCAGGTAGGCATTCTGGCGGTGGGCGCGCTGCGCAAGCGGCCCATGGTCATCGACGGCGGCCTGCATATCCGGCAGACGGCGCACTTGACCGTTTCCGCTGACCACCGCGTTGTGGACGGCATGCTGTCCGCGCAGTTGCTGGCAGCTTTCGACCAACATTTGCAGGCCTTCGGCGCCTGAACGGGCGCGCTTGACGAGCAGGAAGGACGATACATGAGCACAAGCCTGGGCGCAGCAGTGCGCCGCAAGATGCTGGGCAACATGTTGCTGGTGCGTCACACCGAGGAGCGCATCCAGGAGCTTTTTCTGGAGAACGTCATCCGCGGCACGACGCATCTCTGCATCGGCCAGGAGGCGGTCTCGGTCGCCATGGCCGAAATCATCGACGCAGAGCGCGGCGACACCGTAACCTGTACCTATCGCGGGCATGGCCACGCCCTGGCGCTGGGCATGCCGCTGGAATCGCTGATGGCCGAGATGATGGGCAAGGCCAGCGGTTGCTCGCGCGGCAAGGGCGGCTCGATGCATCTGACTGACCTCAATGTCGGTCTGCTGGGCACCTTCGCCGTCGTGGGCGCGGGCCTGCCGGTCACCAATGGCGCGGCGCTGACGGCGCAGCTGCGTGGCAGCGGTGCCATCTCCGTCTCCATTTTCGGCGACGGCACGCCCAACATCGGCGCCTGGCACGAGGCGGTCAACCTGGCGGCGGTGTGGCAGTTGCCGGCCATTTTCCTCTGCGAGAACAATCGCTACGGCGAATACACGCCCTACGATGATACGGCGCCGGTGGCCAACGTGGCCGACCGTGCAGCCGCCTATGGCATTCCCGGCGTCATCGTCGACGGCCAGGACGTTGAGGCCGTGCACGAGGTGCTGCTGGAAGCGGCCGATCGCGCCCGCGCCGGCGCCGGCCCCACGCTGGTGGAGGCGCAGACCTACCGCTATCGTGGCCACTCGCGCAGCGACCCGGCCACCTATCGGCCCGAAGGCGAGCTGGAACGCTGGTTGGCGCGCGACCCGATCGACATTCTGGCGCAGCGCATGCAGGCGGACGGTCAGTTGAGCGCAGAGCAGCTCGCGGCGCTGCGCCAGGAACGCCAGGCGGAAGTGCAGCGCGTCACCGAATGGGCGCTAAACGAGCCCTGGCCGGCGCTGGAAGAAATTTCGGAAGATATCTGGGCGCCAACTGCGGACGGTGCCTCTCTGCGGGAGGGGGCGTAATGGCCGAAATTACCTGTCGCGACGCGGTGGTGCGCGCGCTGGACGAAGAGATGGCGCGCGACAATGACGTCATTTTCTTCGGTGAAGACGTGGGCAAGGCTGGCGGCGTGTTCAAGGTCACGCCCGGACTCTACGAGAAGTACGGCGGCCAGCGGGTGCGCGATACGCCCATTTCCGAGAACGCGATTGTGGGCGCGGGCGTGGGCGCGGCGGTGACCGGCATGCGTCCGGTGATCGAACTGATGTTCGCGGACTTCGCGGCGGTCACGCTGGATCAGATCGTCAACCAGGCGGCCAAGCTGCGCTACATGTCCGGCGGCCAGATCAGCGTGCCGCTGACCATTCGCATGGCCCAGGGCAGCGCCGGCGGCTTCGGTTCACAACATTCACAGTGCTGCGAGGCCTGGTTCATGCACGCGCCCGGTCTCAGGGTCTGCGTGCCTTCCAACCCCGCCGACATCCTCGGCCTTCTGAAGAGCGCCATCCGCGATGACAACCCGGTCATCTTTCTCGAACACAAGGGCCAGTACACCGACCGCGGCGAAGTGCCCGACCACGTCGATCATCTGGTGCCCCTGGGCGAAGCGCACATCGCGCGCGCAGGCGCTGACGTGACCATCGTGGCCGTGCAGCGCATGGTGAGCGTCGCGCTGGCAGCGGCTGAAACGCTGGCGGCGCAGGGCATTGAGTGCGAGGTGATCGACCCGCGCACGCTGGTGCCGCTGGACATGGAGACCATCTCGCGCTCGGTGCAGAAGACCGGGCATCTGGTCACGGTGGAGGAGGCGGTGCGCGCCGGCGGCTGGGGCGCGGAAGTGTCCTCGCAAATTACCGAGAACGACATCTGGTCGCTGGAAGGCCCGGTCGTGCGCGTAACCCTCGGCGCGGGCATCATCCCCTTCAGCGCGCCGCTGGAGGACTACCTCATCCCCGGCCCGGATGACGTCGTCGCGGCTGTCAAGCGTACGCTGGAGCCCTGATCATGCAAACCGTGGTGCTGGAGCAGCCAGGTCGCCTGGCACTGACGGAGACCGCGCCGCCGGATGGACCGCTGGCAATGGATGAGGCGCTGGTGCGGGTGCAGCGCGTGGGCATCTGTGGCAGCGATCTGAAGGCCTTCAAGGGCGAGATGCCCTTCCTCAGCTATCCACGCATCCTCGGGCACGAGCTGGGCGTTGAAATCGTGGCTATTGGCGCCAACGACCTGGGCCTGCAGGTCGGCGACCGGGCTGCGGTGGAGCCCTATCTCAATTGTGGCCACTGCATCGCCTGTCGTCGCGGCCGCAGCAACTGCTGCAGCGAATTGCGCGTGCTGGGCGTACACACCGACGGCGGCATGCGCGAGACCATTCGCGTGCCAGTGAACAAGCTGCATCCTTCACAGAAATTGTCGCTCGACCAACTGGCGCTGATCGAGACCCTGGTCATCGGCGCCCACGCCGTCCGCCGCGGCATGCCGGTGGCGGGCGAGCAGCTGCTGGTGATCGGCGCGGGCCCCATCGGGCTGACGGTCATCGCCTCGGCTGCCGCGACCGGCGCTGAAATCATCGCCATGGATATCAACCCGGCGCGCCTCGAGTTCGCCCAGGAGATGCCCGGCGTCGCGCATGTGGTTGACGCGCGCGATCGGCCGCTGGAGCAGTTGAGCGCGCTCACCGACGGCGACATGCCGACCCAGGTCTACGACGCGTCCGGCAGCGCTGCTGCGATGAATGCCTCCTTCGACACCCTGGCGTCGGGCGGCACCCTGGTCTTCGTCGGCCTCGTGACCGATGACATCACCTTTCACGACCCGGAGTTCCACCGACGCGAGATGACGATCATGAGCAGCCGCAACGGCACGGCCGAGGACTTCCGCCACGTCATCGGGCTGGTCGAAGCAGGCGCGATTGACACCACGCCCTGGATCACGCACCGCGCGGCGCCGGCCGACCTCATCCGCGAGTTGCCTGGCTGGCTGGATCCGGCCAGCGGCTGCCTCAAGGCGATGATGCACTTCTGAGTTGTCTGGTCAGTGACTCTGCATTAATCGTGAGAATTGTCCAGCTTCTGCTATGCTGCCCGGCATCTTCCTGCTGGCGGACTGATACCCGAATGCGAACGAGTCTGACCCTGGTCTGCGTGCTGGCGACGCTTTTGCTGGCGACGCCGACAGCGGCCCATGGCTACATCGTGCGCGCCCTGCCGGAAGACCGCGCGGCCCTCGAACGCGCGCCTGCGCGCCTGCAGTACTGGTTCAGCGAGAGTCTCGAGCCGGCCTTCAGCACGCTGACCCTGCGCGACCGCGCGGGAGTTGAACTGGCCAGCGGCGCAGTTGACCCCGACAACCCCTTGCATATGAGTTTGACCGTGCCGCCCAACCTGGCGGACGGCGCGTATCTGGTCGATTTGCGGCCGGCCTTCGCCAGCGATGGCCATGTGGTGGCCGAGACGCGCGTCTTCTTCGTGGGCCAGGCGGCGGACGAAGCCGTCAGCGGCAGTGGCGGCTACGCCGTCGTGCCGCTGGAAATGCTGTGGCGCGCACTGCTCTACGCATCCTGTCTGCTGCTCTTCGGCGCGCAGGTGCTCTACAGTGTGGTGCTGCTGCCGGCCTGGGGCAGGGGCAGGCATCGGGCCGGCGGGTTGCCGCCCCGGCTGATGCGCCGCCTCGGCAGCATCGCGCTGGCCGCGCTGGCCGTCGCTTTCCTGGCCAACCTGCTGGCCATGCTGCAGCAGACGATGGTCTTCTTCGCGGCTGATGCCGCCCAGGTGCTGCAACAGGGCCTGTGGCAGGTGGTGCGCGTTGGTTCACGCTTCGGCGACGTCTGGACAGCGCGCCTGTTGCTGCTGGCTTGCTGCGCGCTGCTGACCGCGCTGGCCCTGCGCTGGCGCGTGGAACGGCCGGAGCAGGTACAGGCCTGCTGGACGGCCAACCTGTGGGCGACGGCGCTGCTGCTGGGCAGCTTCAGCGTGAACAGTCACGCCGCCGGCTCGCTGCGCCTCCCCTGGCTGGCGCTGTTCACGGACTGGCTGCACACCCTGGCTGCGGGCGCATGGAGCGGCGCGCTGGTGGTGCTGGCCTTGCTCTTGCCGATAGCGCTGCGGCCGCTGGCCACGCTGGAACGGGAGACAGCGACGCGCACGGTGCTGCGGAGCTTTTCCTGGCTGGCGTTGCGGGCCCTGGCGGTGCTGACGGCCAGCGGCATTTTCAGCGCGCTCAACTGGCTGCAACGACCGGCGGACGCTGGTTCGGACTGGGGGCTGGCATTGCTGGCCAAGCTGGCGCTGGTGGCGGCCAGTCTGCTGCTGGCGGCCGGGCAGTGGCGCGCGCTGCGTACTGCTGGCCGTCGCCGCTGGCCGGCGTTGAGGGGGCTGCGCCTGGAGGCGCTGCTGCTCACGGCAACGCTGCTTCCGCTCGCCCTGCTGGCCGCCTCCGCCGTGCCGGAGCCGGACTTCGGGGCTGTGGTGGCCGCGCCAGCGGCGGCGCAAGATGTTGCCGGTCACCGCGTTGATCTCGGCATCACGCCAGGCGGGCCGGGCATCAACAGCCTGGACCTGCGCATCGCGGGCGCGCGGCAGGTGCAGCTGCAGCTGGTTGCGCCACAGCGCGACTGGCGCAGCGCCTGGCTGGAAGCCGCGGCGGTGGATGACACGCTCTTCGTGTTGAGCACGGATGTCATCGACCGCGAAGGCGCCTGGCAAACCCTGGTGAATTTCACAGACGAGTCGGGCCAGCTGCGGCGGGCCGCCTTCGCCTGGGACATTCAGCGCGCGGCAGCGGTGCCCACGACCTTGCCGACCGGCGTGCAGCACTGGCTGGCGCTGCTGCTGCTGGCGCTGGCCTGCGCCTGGGCGCTGCTGTCGCCGCTGCGGCGTGCTTTCCGCTGGCTGGACTGGCAGGCGGCGAGCGTGGCGACGGCCATCGGCGCAACGCTGGCCTTCGGTCTGCTCATCGGCCTCGGCGTGGCGCTGGTCGCGCGCAACGAAACCGCCTACCAGCAGGCGTTGTGGCCGCTGCCGACGATCGTCAACAGCGAACTGCCGGATGCGGACTCACTGGCGCGCGGGCGTTCGTTGTATGATGCGCATTGCGCCTGGGAGCTGGACGCGCTGGAGGAGTTGCGGACGCGCCTGCCGCGCTTCCGCGACGAACAACTCTTCCGCATAACGCAGGAAGGCTGGCGCGCGCTGGCGCCCTGCGGCATTGAGCTTGCAGCGGAATCACGCTGGCACCTGGTCAACTACATTCGCAGTCTGGCATGAGGCAAGATGATCGAAATCATTCACCATCCCGCTGACGCCGCCACGGCGCAGCTGTTACAGCGGCAACTGGCGCAGACGGAGGCAAATGCGGTGCTGGTGTTGCTAACAGCCGCCGCCGTTGACGACGCGCAGGTGCTGGCGCAACTGGAACGCGCTGTCGATGAGGGTCGCCGTATTCTGCCGCTGCTGCAGGAGGGTGGTCATCTGCCCGCGCTGATCGAACACCTTGAGCCACTGGCGCCGGAAGATTTGCCTGGTCTGGCCCAACGTCTGGAGGCTGACGATGGTGCGCTGCCGCTGCGCGTGCACACCCCGACGCTGCGCTCCACCAACCGGCGTTCGGCGCAGGTCATCCTTGTCTTCGTCGTCATCATGTTCGTCGCCGCGCTCTACGGCATCGGCGTGCTGGGCATCCAGGCGCCGCAAGATGAATACGACCAGACCGTGACGCAGGTGGTTGCGACGCGCGACGCCTTCATCGAGGCAGCCCTGCCCAACAGCACGGCGGAAGCGGCCAGCTTCGAGGCCACCGTCGAACAGGCGGCCACCGCCTTGCGGCCGCTGCTGGTCGCCACCGCCACCGCGCGGGCCAGCGGCTGAACGGGATGCACGTGCGTGAAGAGGTGCTGGTCATCGGCGCCGGACCGGCCGGCATCGCCTGCGCCCTTGCGCTGGAGGAAGCCGGCATCGCGTATCGCGTCGTCGACCAGGCGCAGGTCATCGCTTCTACCTGGGACAGCCTGTATCCCTCACTGAAGCTGAACACCTCGCGTTTCTACTCACATTCCCCGGCCTGAAGTTCCCGCTGCGCTACGGCATCTACGCCTCGGCGCGCCAGTACCACGACTGTATGCTGGACTATGTAGCGCAGCGTGACTTCAACATTCAGCTCGGCGTGCAAGTACAGCTTGTCGCGCCGGTGGCAGCGGGCTGGCTCGTCGAAAGCAGCGCGGGCACGGATGTCTGGCCTGCAGTGATTCTGGCGTCCGGGCGTTTCTGTCAGCCCTACAGCGCGTACATGCCAGGCATCAAGCGCTTCGGCGGCCAGGTGCTGCATTCGTGCGCGTTTCGTGACGAAGCGGATTTCGCCGGCCAGCGCGTCATGGTGGTCGGCAACGGCCCCAGCGGCGTGGACCTGGTGGTTGCGTTGGCGCATACAGCGCAGGCGCCGGTGTGCATGGCGCAGCGCACCGGCATCGTGCTTAAGCCGCGCTATCTCTGGGGGCTGCCCAAGCACGCCTGGATGCTGCTGGTGGAGAAGTTTCCGGGTCGGCTGACGCGCTGGCTGGAGCGGCATATGCTGTCGCTGGAATACCGTAACGTGGCGGCCAGCGGTATCAAGGTGCCGGGGCCAGGCGAGATGTCCGGCGCGGCCGGCACGCGCGGCCCGGAGCTGTTGCAGGCCGTGCGCAGCGGACGGGCCGAGGCCGTGGACGCGCCGGTCGACTTTACGGCTGATGCGGCCATTCTGCCGGACGGGCGTCACATCACGCTGGACACCCTCATCCTGGCGACCGGCTTCCGGCCGGCGCTGGCTTCCTGGATTTCGACTTCGGGGTGGACGAACAGGGACTGCCCTTGCGCGAAGCGCGCGACTTCCCGGTGTATGAAGGCTACCTGCCGCACACGGGCTACCAGCTGCGCGGTCAACCTGGCCTCTACGTCACCGGCATTTTCTACAAGGGGCGCGGCGCCTTTTACAACTTCCTCGTTGAGGCCCGCATCATTGCGCAACAGATTGAAGAGCAGCTGGCGCAACGGGCGCCGGTGGCTGAAGTGCCCGACCTGGCGCCCGTCCTCCAGCCGTAGCGTTCCTAGGCTTCGGTTTCCGTCTCCAGCCTGAATTCAGCGTTGCGGCCATGGATGCCGGTCGCGCCGCTGGGGCGGGTGCCGCGGCTGGATTCGATCTGCGGCTCGCCCTCGCCATCGACGCTGCGTACCTCGATGCGGTGGCGTCCCTCGATGAAGGGCATGTCGAAGCGCCACAGCACCCAGGTCTTGTCGGAGAGCGGGTCGCGCAACTGCGCCTCCTGCCACTCCTCATTGTCCATGCGTACCTCAACCTTCGAGACGGTGCGGTCGCCGGCATGGGCGATGCCGCCCACCGGGACGTAGGTGATGCCGTCGCTGACGAAAGCCTGGTCGGTGGCCACCACGTCCACCACCGAGGTGGTCTGCATCAGCGCTTCTTCATCCCAGCCGCGCGTGACCCAGTAGCCCTCCTGATAGTCGGCGACTACTTCAATCCCGTTGATCCACTTTGGCTGCTTCATGCCATAGCGATCGGGAATGTAGATGCGCAGCGGGAAACCGTTGCGTTCCGGCAGCGGCAAATCATCCCAGGCGTAGGCCAGCATGATGCGCTCGTCCGAGTCGATCAGGTTGAGGTCGACCGTCTCGTGGAAGCCGTCCGCGCCGAAGATGCGCAGGAATTGCGCGTCCTCCTGCAGCCCGGCCCGCTCCAGCAGCTCCTGCATGCGCAGCCCGGTCCACTTCTGCGTGCCGATCAGGTCGCCACCCACGCGGTTGGAGATGCAGGCCAGCGTCAGATACTGGTCCACCGGGCTGAAGTCGCTGCGCAGTTCGGCCAGCGTCAGCTCCAGCGGATTCTCGACCAGGCCGGTGACGGGCAGGGTCCAGGTCTCTTCTTCAAGCACGGGCGGCCGCGAGCTGATGTCAATCCGGTAGTGGTCCTCAACCGGCGTAAATTCGGGGCGGGTGCCCGGTACGGGTTGTACCGCGGCATCTGCGTTGGGCAGGGTGCCATCCACAGCGCTGGCGTAGCGCACCGGTGCAGACGTCGTGCCGCTCTCGCGCAACAGGGCGCCCACGCCGGCGCCGACCACCGTGACCGTCGCTGCTGCCCCGCCCATGCGCAGCAGGAAGCTGCGGCGGTCGAGCGCCTGCACGGAAGCCTGCATTCCCGGCGCAGCATCTGTGGCAGGAGCGCTGCCAGGCTCTGCGTCGACCAGCAAAATATTGTACAGCGCGGCGAGCGCGAGGCCCCAGGCGCTGAAGGCGACCACGATCCACAGGAAGTTGATGGGGGGCGCTGTGAGCGCGGTGAAGTTGACGGCGTTGCTCAGCAGGGCCACCGGCAGGCCGAGAATCAACCCGGGGACGAAGCCCGCCCAGGACGGCAGGCGTTTCGCGCTACGATTACGCTGCACAGCGAAGTAGAGCGCGCCGAGTACCACGCCGGTGAGCACCATACCGCCAATCCCCATCAACTGTTCGGCGGCCTTGGCCGCAGTCGAGGTTTCGCCCAGCTGCAGCGTGATGATGAGCGTGACCATGGTGTCGATGGCGAAGGTGATGAGCCCGCCGGGCATGCTGCGCGCCGCCCAGTCAAGCACGTCGAAGGGCACGAATGGTGTGCCCAGGAAGGCATCAGCGAACCAGAATATGGCGACCAGAGGCACGATCAATAGCAATCCGGCCAGCGCGCCGTAACCGAGGGCCCGTCCGGCCCCTGTTCCCTGAGTGTTTTTCTCGTCTGTCATGACAATATCCTGTCCTGTCTGACCGCAGTATACATCACATTCTCCCCGCCCATCTTGCGAAACCCTTACGCATGGCGGCGGATGTGACATGGGCGTACAATCATGATCTGATAGCAGCGCGAGCGGGAGTGATATGCGTGATCATCGTTGATGCGCACGAAGACATCGCCTTCAACTGGTTGGCCGCTGGACGGGACTGGCGCAACAGTGCGCTGGCCACCCGCCGCGCGGAAGCGCTTCTGGCAGACAAGCATCGTGCCGGCCTGGCGAGCACCGGCCTGCCGGAAACGCTGGCCGGAGGCGTCGGACTCGTCTTCGCCACGCTCTTCACCGCGCCGCGTAGCCGTCACTCCTCCCCCTGGGACAGCCTCTGCTACAGTGACTCCGGCGAAGCTTACGCCCTGGCGTCGAGCCAGCTGGATTACTATGAGCGCCTGGCCGACGAGCACGCGCAAATCAGCCTGGTGCAAAACCTCGCCCAATTGGATGCCGTGCTGGCGACCTGGAACGAAGGAGCTCCTGAGCAGGAGCGTCAGGTCGGGCTGGTATTGTTGATGGAGAACGCCGACCCGATTGTCGAGCCGGAACAGTTTGAGGAATGGTACGAGCGCGGCGTGCGCATCGTCGGGCCGGCGTGGACGGCCTCGCGCTACTGCGGCGGCACGGGTCAGCCTGGGCCATTGACGGACGAGGGGCGCGCGCTGCTGGAAATCATGGCGGAACATGGCGCCCTGCTTGATCTCTCGCACATGGCAGAGGAGGCCTGTCGCGAGGCGCTGGACCGCTACGAAGGCCCGATCTTCGCCAGCCACAGCAATCCCCGTCGCTTCTGCGATACGGACCGTCACCTTGAGGACGACGTGATTCAGCAGCTGGCGGAGCGCGACGGCGCGATGGGCGTGGTGCTCTTCAATCGCTTTCTCAGCAACAGCTGGAGCGGGCCGCCGCGCCTGCCACTCGACATGGTGCTGCAGGTGATTGATCATGTCTGTCAACTGACCGGCAGCGCCGCACACGTTGGCATCGGCAGCGACCTGGATGGCGGCTTCGGCGCGGAGAGCGCCCCGTTGGGCATCGAAACTGTGGCTGACCTGAGCGCGATTGGCGCCGGTCTGGTCGCGCGCGGTTACAGCCAGGATGACATCGCGGCCATTCAGGGCGGCAACATGCTGCGTCAGCTGCGGGCTGCGCTGCCGGAGAGCTGAGCCTGTGTTTCGAGTGAGTCAGATTGCGATTCTGTTTGGCACCCTCGGTGTTGTGCTGGCCGCAATCGGGCTGTTTCCCGGCCTGACCGGAATGCCCACAGTTCAGGGCATCGGCGCCGTGCAGTTGTTCACGGTGATGGCCGGTCTCAGCCTGCTGGTGCTGGGCGCACTGCTCTACGTCAAATCCACATTCTACGCCCGCCGTACTGCGACCCTGATGCAGCAGATTGCGCTGCGTCTTTCCTTGACTGCGCTGCTCTTTGCCGGCATGTCCGCTGTGGCGGACGTCCTTGGTTTCGGTTCGAACGTCCGTGATATGTATACAGAAGACATCTTCTTCGGGCCGCTGCAGGCCGTGGGACTGATTGGAGGTTTCCTGGTGGCATCCTTCGGCGTCCTGCTCTACGCGCTGGGTGGACTCATGGAAGTCGATGATGCGGAGCAGAATTTAGACGATTCCGCTGACTGACGCCGCTCAGGCGCGGACGAGCCGGTACAGCACTCCGGCGTAGTCGATGACGTAGAGTTCGCCGTCTTCATCCTCGCCGAAGGAACTGATTTGCATGACGGTGTCGAATATCTGACGGGTCTGCCAGTTGCCATCCAGGTCGCGCCAGGCGCCCCAAATGACGCCAGTGCACCAGTCACCGTAGAAATATACGCCATGCAGTTCCGGCAGGCTCGCGCCACGATAGACATAACCGCCGGTGATGGAACAGCCGACGTCGTGTCCGTACTCGAAGGCCGGCGCCTGCATGTCTGCTGTGATGCGCCCGCTGCTGTAGCGCTGGCTGCCTTCCATGACGCGCCAGCCGTAGTTGACGCCGCCCGGGCTGTCGGCGGGCTCCACATTAACTTCCTCAAGCAGGTTCTGGCCGACATCGGCGATGTACAGTTCACCGGTGACGCGGTCAAAGCTGAAGCGCCAGGGGTTGCGCAGGCCCCAGGCCCAGGTCTGTTGTGACAGCAACAGGTTGCGCACCAGGCCGGGGTTGTCCGGCGGGATGGCGTAGCCAGTGTCCACATCGACGTCCAGGCGCAGGATGCTGCCCAGCAGAGTGCGGGGATTCTGGCCGCTGTTAAGCGGATCGCCGGCGGAGCCGCCGTCGCCGAGGCCGAAGTAAAGATAGCCGTCGGGGCCAAAGGCGATCTGGCCGCCATTGTGGTTGGCGTAGGGCTGGGACAGTGTGAGGAGGACCTGGCGGCTCAGGGTGTCCACAACATCGGGCTCGTCCGGGCGCATGCTGTAGCGGGCCAGCACGGTGCTGCCGTTATGATCGCTGTAGTGCACGAAGAAGCGGCCGTTGCTGGCGAATTCAGGATGAAAGGCCAGGCCCAGCAGGCCTCGCTCGGAAAACTGCCGCAGCGAATCCTGGTTGACCAGGTTGGTCATATCCAGGAAAGGTTCTGGCTGCAGCACATCTTCGATGAGCACTTGCACAGGCCCGGTCTGGCCCACGAGGAAGAGACGGCCGCTGCCATCGCCGGCGTGGGTCAAATAGAGTGGCTTCAGTAGACCTGCAACCAGGGGATGCAGGCGGTAGCGTGCAGGCTCGGGGCCGTCCGCGCGCAAGGTGGGCGCGACCAACTGTGGTGTCGGCGTGGGTTCCTGCGCGGCGACGGGCAGGGCCAGCAGCGTCAGCAGCAAACAGGCCAGGAGGCGGCGGCCAGCGATGTGCGTCATCAGTCAGACTCCTCGGGCAGGGCAGGCGGCGAAGGTGAGCCAACCGCAAGATAGCGGTAGCCCAGGCGCTGCAGATATTCGAAGTCGGGGATCATGCGGCGCCCGTCAATGATGAGCGCCGGTGGCACGAGGTTGCGCTGGATACTGCCGGAGAGCCCGCGAAACTCCTCCCAGTCAGTCGAGATGAAGACACAGTCGCTGCCGCGCAAGGCCTCTTCCGCGCTTTCGTGATATTGAATGCGACTGAATAGCGGATTGTGCGCGGGGTCAAGGGCGCGGCTGGCCTCGGGGATGGCCAGCGGGTCGTAGGCGTGCAGGGCGCGGGCGCCGCTGCCCAGCAGCGCTTCCGCCACGGACAGCGAGGACGAGTCGCGTACGTCGTTGGTCTTCTTCTTGAAGGCCAGACCCAGCAGGGCGATGGTTTTGCCGCTGAAGTCGTAACCGGCTTCCTGGCGGGCGCGCTCGATGAGGTAGACTTTCTGGTACTCATTGATCTCGTGCACGGCCTGCAAGAGGCCGGTTTGCTGGCCGGCGTCGCCCAGTTGGTAGATGAGCGACTGGATGTCCTTGCCGAAGCAGGAGCCGCCAGCGCCGTTGGAGACGTAGGAGCCCCAGGTGCTGATGCGGTGGTCAGACGTGACGCCTCGCTTCAGATCTTCCATGTGCACATTGTCGAAGTTCTCGGCGAGGCGCGCGCCAACGCCATTCCAGAAGGAGATGTAGGTCAGCAGCAGGGTGTTGCTGACGTACTTGATGGCTTCGGCGGTCTCGGGCGAGGTCTCGATGTACTGGATGCGCACGTGATTGTAGAACTGGGAATAGAGGCGGCGGATGCTTTCGAAATCCTGCATGCTGTCCGCGCCCACCACCACGCGGTCCGGGTGGCGTGAGCGGACGACGGCTTCGCCTTCTGGCAGAAATTCGGGGTTGGAGGCAATGCCGAAATTTGTCACGCCCTGCTGCTGCAGGAAGGCCTCCAGCTGGCGCGCCGTGCCGACCGGCACCGTGCTCTTGTTGATGATGACCACGCGCCGCCGGTCCTTGCGCCCGGCCAGCAGGGGCGCAATGGTGCCCAGCGCATTGAAGTAGTAACTGAGGTCGGCCGAGCCGTCAGCGTTGGAAGGTGTCGGCAGGCAGAGGAAGAGCGCGTCGACGCCCTCGATGACGGGCCGCAGGTCGTCGATGAAATGCAGGGAACGGCCGGCGTTTTCGGCGATGATGTCGGCCAGGCCAGGCTCGTTGACGTAGTGCTCAATGGCGTTGCGGCGAGCGCTGCGAAAGGCGGCCAGCCGCCCGGCATCGACGTCATAGGCCCAGACTTCATGGCCATATTCCGAGCAGACAGCGGCATGGGTCAGGCCAACGAAGCCGGCTCCAGCGACGATGAGTTTCACAGACACCCCCTGACAGCAAGGTCCGCCTTCCGCGCCAGTCTATCACAGACGGGTGATGCTCAGTCTGGCGCTGCCAGCATCAGCCGCGCGGCGCGGCGCCCCAGCTCGACGGCGTAATTTGTGCCACGATCCCAGGGATAGACCTGGCTCATGTTGGCCAGCAACAGGCCAGGCCAGGGAGTTTGCAGCGGCGGAATGGTTGCGCTGTGATTGATGCCGGGGACGGGTTGGGCGTAGGGCGCGCGGAACACCCAGGCCTTGCGCACCCAGTCCGCGCGGAAGTCCGGGTTGAAACGGTCGAGCACGGCCGTGAAGCGCCGCACCAGTTCCTCCTCCTCCAGTTGGAACCAGGTGTGGTCGGGCGGGACGTAATCACCGCAATAGACCAGAACGTCTCCATTGTAGTGACGCCGGTCCATCCAGTTGGTGTGCTCCACCAGCGCCAGAAAAGGAAACTGGCTGCGCTCGCGCTCCGGGCTGGAGGCGGGCAGGTTGAGCCAGTAGGTGCCGTCCGTGAGCAGGGAGTGTTTGAGCGCCAGCACGACGCAAACCCCGCCGATGCTGCGTAGCGCGGCCAGCTGACGGCCGTAGGGACTGTCCGCCAGTCCCTCGCAGAGGCGCAGCATGAGGCGCGGCGAAGTGGTGCTCAGGACGCGCTCGAAACGTTGCGACCTGCCATCGGCCAGCTGCAGCGCAAGGCTATTTTCCTGCGTGCTGATGCGCTGCACGCGCGCGTTGAAGTGGATGACCGCGCCATGCCGGCGACAGTCGGCGGCGAGGGCATCGAGGAATGCCTGAAAGCCGCCCTCAAAAGTGCCCAGACGCAGGCTGCGCGACACGACGCGCGCCCACAGCCAGGCCATGTTGACTTCGCGGTAGCGATCGCTGAACTTACCGATGAGCAGGGGCTGCCACAGACGCTCGTAGGCTTCGCGCCCCATGTTGCGCCGTAGCCAGTCATGCGCGGTGACGCCCTCCAGCGCGCGCCAGTCGCGCATCAGCTTCAACCGGAGGCCGGTCAGCCCCATACGCAGGCTGGCCAGCGGCGAAAGCGGCAACAGCAATGCCGACGGGGAAATCTCGGCGCGGAAACTCTTGCCGTCGATCCAGTAACTGGTTTTGGGGCGCGGGAAGCGCAGCTTGTCGCTGAGTCCCATCTCCTCAATGAGGCCCAAAATGTGGCGGTCGCTTTCGAACCAGTGGTGATAGAACTTCTCCAGCTGCCAGTCCCAGCCGTCGTCGCGGAAGCCGGCTGCCAGGCCGCCCACGCGGTCCTCGCCCTCGAAGAGCTGCACCCGGTGCCCGGCAAGCGCCAGGTCGCGGGCGGCGCTCAGCCCGGTGGCGCCGGCGCCGATGATGGCCACATTGAGCGCTGCCGTCATGTCTGTGTTTTCTCCAGGTTGGGCCTGATAGCTTCATCCAGGATGGCGCATTGGTGGTACACTGGGTGCGGGCGCGCTGCAACCGATGAGGACCCCCATGAGCGATCATCATGACCACGAGGACTCACCCGACTGGCTGAGACCGATCGAGGACCTGGCGAACGAGCAACTGGGTGACGGTTCGGCCTGCGAACAGGTGCACCCGATTGTGGCGCGCTGGTTCGAAAGGTTGATGGAAGGCGACCCCCCGAACTCGCGCGATGCGGTGCAACAGGCGCTTTCCTGCCTGGCGACGGAAGTATACTACAGTACGCCGGAAGAAGTGGTCGAGGCGCTGGAGAGCTCGCTGGATGAGGAAGACATCATCCTGTGGGTGGAGCAGATCCTGCTAATTGGCCGCGCCTTTGAAAGCGGCCTGAGCAAGGGCGAGCTGGACGACCTCTAGCGCGCAGCGTCATCCTCTTCATCTTCCCACCAGTTAAATCCTTCCGGCAGGTTTTGCATGCCGGGCGCTTCCTGGTCCAGGTCAATGACGGGCAGCGCGTCGACATCGACGGAGCGTTGCACCGGCGCTGGCAGGGCCGCCGGCTGACGCATCCTTGTCACCGGGCTGCGCATGTGCCACAGCGCCAGGCTGATGGCGCCGAACCCGGTCAGCGGCACCACGATATTGGCCAGCGGACCGACAGCCGGCAAGGTCACGAGCAGGACAATCGGAACGGCGCCAACCAGTAATTCTGCGCGCACGCCATACGCGCGTCTGCTTCTGCGCCGCAATTGATGAAGCAGGCCGCGACCCAGCGCCAGGGCGACCAGGACCCGTGCGGCATGTAGCAACAGGAAGAGAAACACGCCGCCGCCGCCGAGGTTGAACACGGCCAGCGCCATCAGGCTGAGGCCGCCCAGTTCACCCATGCCGCCCGCCGTCAGCAACGCGCTGCCACCCGCCAGCAACAGGAAGAGCACGAGCCACACGACAGTCGTGAGCAGGCTGCCAACCACGCCCGCGCCGAGGCAGGGCAGTGGGCTGAAGCGCAGGTGGTGCAGGGGCGCCTGCAGCGGGTGTGGCACCAGTCGTAGCAGCACCAGGCCGACCAGCAGCGTAGAGATCAGCTCACGCCCCAGGGTCAGCAGCCAGGACGCCAGATCGAGGGCGGGACTCATCTCGGCGAGGCGCGCGGTCGCAAACTCGGGCGCCGCGTTAAGTTGCGTGAATTCGACTTCTGGCTGCGGCGTGACGCGGATGTCGGCCGGATGCGGGGCGCTGTAGCGCAGCCGTCCGCCCAGGCTGGCAGCCTCACTGACGACCAGACCGCGGGGTTCCAGCTGCAGGCCGAAGCGGAAGAGCGAGAGCAGCGTGCCCAGCTCCACCGGCACGGGGTCGCGACTGTCGCCCACCTGCGCATCGATGTTGCCGCCGACCGCGCCGGCGATACGCAGCGACTGGCCGGCCCAGGCCAGTTCGCGTTGCACCGCGCCATCCAGCAGCAGCTGGTAGCCAAGTCCGTAAAGACTGCCGGTGAGAGTCACGCCTTCGGCCAGCGAAGTGCTCAAACTGGCGCTGATGAGGTTGCTGCGCGAATCTCCGAAACGCGCCGAGGGATGAATGCGCAGCACCGGCCCGACGTAAATCAGATCGCGCCCGACCCTGCCGCTCAGGTCCAGCTCACCACCCAGCAGGTAGACGTTGCCCTGCACCTCACCTTCGATGGAGGCGGAGACCGTCGCCAGCAGCAGGTCGCCCTCAATGCTGCCCTCAAGCGTGAAATTGCGGCAGAGCACCACCAGCGAGCCCGGGCGCGTTTCCTCAGCGGGGACGCGGCACTGGTTGCCTGCCAGCACGTCGAGAGCCGCGAGTGACCCGACGGGCAGCAGCAGCAGTGCGAGCAAGACCATGGCGCTTCGTGTGCGCATCGCTTCTCCTGGTTCCCCTTCGATTGTACGCCAGCGCGCCGGCGCTGCAAGCGCCTGTGCTATACTGGCCCTCCCGTCCTGCCCCAGGTGACCAGCCATGTTCGAACCCCGCCATTTCGGCCTGTATTTTGGTGAGGCACAGGGCAGGCGTGCGCGTGAACAACGCGACGCGGAACCGCTGCGCAGCGCCTGGGATGCCCTGCGTCAGCGCCGTCCGACGACCCCGCTGTTGCAGACGCAACAGGATGCGCTGCTGTATCGCCTGGACGACGATGAGGCCGCCGGCGCACGCGCCCTGCGCAGCCTGCAGGCCGCGGCTGCGGTGGGGGCGAACGGCGTTGGCCAGCTGGCGCAGATCGTCGCGCTGTTGACGCAGGCGCAGTGCCACGAGATGCTACACGATCATCCGGACTTCACTGCGCGCGCGGCCTGGCTGACGAACTACGCAGAACGCGTGAAAGTTCGCCTCGCTGCGGCAGAGGGACTGCTGCATGTGGAGCGCATGTGGCTGAATCTGCTGCGTCTGGCGAGCGCGATCGTGCTGGAGGACGAGGGCCGCTTTAACATGGCCTGCGACGTCTTCCGCGATTGCGTACGCAAGGATGTGCATTTCGACGGCTACATTCGCGCGGCGGCCCAGGGCCTGCGCGGCGAAAGCCTCGGGCGCATGCTCCTCACCGCCCAGGCATTGACCCTCAGCGCTGAAGTCGCCACGCTGGCTGGCGAGCCGCTGTGGCAATTCGACGCCCGCGGCGTGTCCGCGCTGACGCCCCTGCCTTACCTGCTTTACTACTACTGGTATCCGGAAAAGTGGCGCTGGGATGGTGACATCGAGGGCGACGAGGTGCCGCAGGAGGGCGCTGGCGCGCCGCTGGCAGAAGAGGCGCGCCAGCTCTACAGCAGACATGCGGGCCTGTGGGAGCTGGCGCAGGCGCGCAGCCCCTCGGCGGACCTGCAGCAACTGCTGGATGAATTGCGCCCGGTCTTCGATGAATGGGGCGGTGGCCCGCTCACCCTGACGCATGCCGCCGCAAGGCAAACGCCTGGCGGCCGGCGCCGCTTTTTCAGCCGCGGCCGTCGCTGACCCGGCCGCGATTTCCGGCTACAGGTTGCCGGTCAGCAAGAGGCCGGCGATGCTGAGGTAGATGAACAGGCCGCTGGCGTCCACCAGGGTGGAAATCATGGGCGCGGAGACCACGGCCGCGTCGATGCCGAGGCGGTGGGCCAGCAGCGGGATCAGCGAGCCCATCAGGTTGGCCCAGGTGCAGATAGCGACGATCGCCAGGCCGATGACCAGCGACAGACGCAGGTCGCCGTCCCACAGCCAGGCGCGCGTCCCCGCCACCACGCTGAGCGCGAGTCCCAGCAGCAAGCCGCCCAGCAGCTCGCGCCGCAACACCCGCCACAAATCGCTGAAGTGGATATCGCGCACGGCAAGGCCGCGAATGATGGTCGAGACCGTCTGCGCGCCGGTGTTGCCACCGGTGCCGATCAGCAGCGGGATGTAGAAGGAAAGCTGCACCACGGCGGCCAGGCGCGTATTGAACTGACGCAGCACGGCCCCGGTCAGCGTGTCGGCCACCATCAGCAGCAACAGCCAGCCGAAGCGGTTGCGCAATACACGTAGCAGCGGCACGGTGAAATAGGGCTGGTCGACGCTGCCGCGTTCCACTGCGCCAAAGCGCAGGATGTCTTCGGAGTTCTCCTCAATGAGCACGTCGATGACGTCATCAACGGTGATGATGCCCAGCAGCTGACGATCGCTGTCCACCACCGGGATGGCGAGGAAGTTGTACTGCGCCACTTCACGCGCCACCTGCTCCTGGTCGGTCTCGGGATGTACGCTGATGACGCGCGTCGTCATGTGGTCGGCAATGCTCGCCTCTGGCGCCAGGTTGATCAGCTCGCGCAGCGATAGCACGCCGAGCAAGCGTCCGCGCCCGTCCTGCACATAGAGGTCGCTGACCGTCTCGGCGTCTGCATCCAGCCGGCGCACCTGCGCCAGCGCTTCAGTCGCCTTCATCTGCGGCTGCAGGCTGACGAACTGTTCGGTCATCAGGTGGCCGGCGCTGTCGGGCGGGTAGCGCAGCAGACGCCGCACCCCGGCCGCCTCGCCCGCGTCCATGGCCGCCAGAAGCGTGTCCTGCTGTTCCGGCACGTCCTCCGCCAGGATTTCGGCGGCGTCGTCCATCGGCAGCCGACCCAGCAGCTCGGCGGCCTCGTCGACCGGCAGCCTGTCCAGCAACGCGCGCGTGGCGTCGCGGCCAATTTCGTCGAGCACGCTGGCCGCCAGTTCGTTATCGAGCAGCTGGAACATCTGGTGCAGTTGCGTTGCTTCAAGCCGCTCCAGCAAATCCGCCAGGTCGGCCGGATGATGGTCGGCCAGCAGTACGCGCAGGCGCGCCAGCTCGCCCGCATCCCAGGCCGCATGCACCTGCGGCGTCAGTCGCTCACGTGGCGTGGTCATTTTGCCTCCCGCCTGCCGGATTTATCGGCCCGCCGACACTACCCTGGCCCGATTCTGCGCTATTCGTATCAGAACCAGTCGGGCTCCTCATCGTCATCGTCATCGTCATCATCATCATCATCATCATCCCCATCCCCATCCCCATCCCCATCCCCATCCCCATCCCCGTCCCCGTCGTCTTCCTCTTCAGGGTCGTCCGGCTGGTCCTCGTCGCCGGCGATGAAGAGCTCGTCATCGTCATCATAGAGCGAACCCTCGTCCTCTTCATCGAATTCACTGATGTCGAAGCCCTCGTCTTCAATCCGCTCCGGCTCTTCCTCCACATCCTGCTCCAGCAGGTCGAATTCGGCCGGCCCCGGAATCTCTTCATCGACTCCTGGATTCGGCGCTGCTGGAAAGTTCAGGGTCGGGTCGGGGCTGCGCATGGGGTTCTCCCTGTGGTGGCGTGACCGCTGACGTCCGCTCGAACGCGGTGCTGTCAGCCGGCCTGCTCTGCCATCTGCAGAAACCAGGCGTGGAAGCGGAGGTCGTCGGTGAGTTCAGGATGGAAGGCCGTGGCCAGCAGCTTTCCCTGACGCACAGCGACGATGCGGCCGTCATCCAGGCGCGCCAGCACCTCAACATCAGTGCCGGCGCAGGTGACGATGGGCGCGCGGATGAAAACAGCATGCCACGGTTCCTCGCCCAGCACCGGTACATAGAGCACGGTTTCGAAGCTGTCCAGCTGACGTCCGAATGCGTTGCGATCGACCGTGATGTTCATCAGGCCCAGCAGGGGTTGCGCGTGATTGTCGAGCGCCCGCGCCAGAAAGATCATGCCGGCGCAGGTGCCCCAGGTCGGCCGCCGACAGGCGAATTCGCGCAGGGGCGCCACCAGGCCGGCGCTGATGGCCAGCTTGCCGATGGTAGTGCTTTCGCCGCCCGGAATAATGAGGCCGTCGAGTCCGGCCAGCTGCTCTGGCTGGCGCACCTCAACCGCTTCCGCGCCCGCGCGCTGCAGCATGTGGACATGCTCAATGAAGGCGCCCTGCAGCGCCAGTACACCGATTCGCGTCATCTGTTGACCCGGGAACCCGTCACTGCGGGCAATGGTATGCAGTGGCCGGGCCGGGTCAAGTGGAGGATAGGGCCAATGCCAGGCGTAACCCTGCATTGCCGCGCATGAACGAAGCGGGTAGGCTCCGGCGGTGCAGCAGGGGAGGGGAGCGCATGACGCAGGTGGAACTGGTGCTGGATTGCCGCAACACTCTGGGCGAGGGCCCGATGTGGAGCGTGGCGGAACAAGCGCTCTACTGGGTTGACATCCTGGGCGAAAGCGTCCATCGGCTCGACCCGGCCACGGGCGCTCATGAGCAGCACGACGTCGGCCAGCCGGTGGGCGCCATTCTACTGCGCACGGACGGCGGCTTCGTGCTGGCGCTGAAGAACGGGCTTTACACCTGGCAGCCCGCTGCCGCGCCGCAACTCATCGTTGACCCGGAGGCGGACAAACCGGCGAACCGCTTCAATGATGCGGCGGTGGACCGCCAGGGCCGCGTTTGGGCGGGCACCATGGCCGACGGGTCTGAGCCGGTCGGCTCACTCTATCGCCTTGACGCGGAGCGCAGCCTGCGCACCATGGCGACTGACATCTACGTCTCCAACGGCCTGGGCTGGAGCCCCGACAACCGCACCATGTATTACTGTGACAGCGGCATGAAAAGCATCCGCGCCTGGGATTTCGACGCACAGACCGGCGCATTCAGCAATGAGCGTCCCTTCGCTAGCGCGGAGCCCGGCGGCGGCGCACCGGACGGCCTCACGGTCGACAGCGAGGGCTGCGTCTGGTCGGCGCGCTGGGGCGGCTGGAAGGTGGTGCGGCATGATCCGCAGGGCCGCGTCATCGGCGAGCTGCCGGTGCCGGCCTCCTGCGTCAGCAGCGTGATGTTCGGCGGCCCGCAACTGGACGAACTGTACATCACCACAGCGCGCACGGACATGGCAGCGCATGGCGGCGAGCAGGAACAGGCCGGCGGTCTTTTTCGCGCCCGGCCCGGTGTCAGCGGGCTGCCGGAAGCAGCCTGGGGAGGGTGAGATGCAGGCGACACGGGACTTTCTCAACAGTCGCGGACTGCCCGCGGGCGACCCCGGCGATCTGCCGGAGTCGGCAAAACGTTTCCCGGACGGGGCGCAGTGGCGCATTGAGATCCCCAGTTGTGAGGGGCCGGAAGTCTTGAGCGCGGTGCTGGCTGAGGCCGAGGCGCAGCAGACGCGCATTCACCGCGTCTCGCAGGGCAGCGGCATCATGTTACTGACCGACGCCGATATCCGCGAAATGGCGCGGCTGGGACGTGAGGCCGGCATCGAGGTCAGCCTCTTCGTCGGGCCGCGCGCCGCCTGGGACACTGGCGCGCAGGTGTTGGCCAGCGCGGGCAAGAATCTGGGCGCGCGTCTGCGCGGCATGGAACAGGTGATTTTCGCCGTCGAGGACATCCGCCGCGCCTGCGCCCTGGGCATCCGCTCCGTGCTGGTGGCGGATGAGGGCCTGCTGTGGCTGGCCACGGAGATGAAGCGCGCGGGCGAGTTGCCGCCGGAGCTGGTGCTCAAGGTCTCGGTGCAGATGGGTGCGGCCAATGCGCTTTCGGTGCGCTGGATGCAGCAACTGGGCGCGGGCACTTACAACACGCCCACCGACCTTTCGCTGCCGCAGCTGGCCGCTATCCGCCAGGCCTGCGAAATACCGCTGGACATCTACGTGGAAGCGCCCGACGATTTCGGCGGCTTCGTGCGCCATTACGAAATCCCGCAGATGATCCAGGTCGCCGCGCCCATGTACGTCAAGCTGGGGCTGCGCAACGCGCCCAACATTTACCCTTCGGGCTACCACGTCCAGGCGACTGCTGTGGCGCTCGGGCGCGAACGGGTGCGCCGCGCCGCCATCGCGCAAGACATCATCCGCCGCTACTGCCCGGACGCGGTAACTTCGCAGCGGGGCGCCGCCGACCTGGGGATTCCGGTCTGATTCTCGGTCTCATTCGCTGCGGCGCAGGCGCGGGTCGAAGATGTCGCGCAGCCAGTCGCCCAGCAGGTTGACGCCGAAGGCCGTGATGGAGATGGCCAGGCCGGGGTAGATTGACATCCAGGGGAAGATATACAGGAACTTGCGCCCCAGGGCGAGCATGTTGCCCCAGCTGGGAATCGCCGGCGGCACGCTGAGGCCGAGAAAACTGAGGCCGGATTCGTAAAAGATCATGGCCGACATCTCGAAGGTCATCAGCGTTACCAGCGGGCCGACCAGGTTTGGCAACAGATGAAGCAGCAGAATGCGGCTGGTCGGCGTGCCCAGGCCGCGGGCGGCCTCGATGTATTCCATGTTCTTCAGGCGCAGCACTTCGCCTCTGGCGAGGCGCGCGAAGATGGGCGCGTCCGTGATGCCAAAGATGATGATGACGTTGAGTAGATTGCGGCCGAATACCGACGCGACCACGATGACCAGCACCAGGTAAGGGAAGGACAGCAACAGGTTTACGGCGGCGGATATGATGCCGTCCACGCGGCCGCCCAGATAGCCGGCCATCATTCCCAGCGTCACGCCGATGGTGCTGGCCAGCAAGACGCCGAAGAAACCGACCGCCAGTGAAACGCGCGAACCATGGACAATGCGGCTCAGGATGTCCTGGCCGAGCTGGTCCGTGCCCAGCAGATGCTCGGGACTGCCGCGCTCCTGCCAGGCTTCCGGTCGTTTGGAGTTCGACAGGCTGCCTTCGGTCGGGCCGAAGGGCGCCACCTGCTCCGCGAACAGGGCCGTAAGCACGACCAGCAGCACCAGTACCATGCCCAGGGTCGCGCCAGGATCCTGCAGCAGGCGGCGCAGACTGTAAGGCAAGGTCATACCCGGCAGACGACGTGGCGGGCTCTGGATGCTGGTCATGTCAGGCTTGCCGCGCTCGCGGGTCAAGCAGGCCGTAGGCAATGTCGGTGAGCAGGTTGATGGAAATGGCGAAGAAGGCGATGAAGATCGTGATGGCCTGCACCAGCGGGAAATCACTGTCGCCAATCGCGTCATTGAGCAGGGTGCCCAGGCCCGGCCAGGCGAAGATCGTCTCGATATAGACCGAGCCGCCCAGCATGTAGGTGAAGTTGACGCCAATGACGCTGACCAGCGGGATGGTGGCGTTGGGCGCGATATGGCGCAGGGCGATGACGGTCTCGGTTAGCCCCTTGGAACGGGCGGTACGGATGTAATCCTCGCGGGTGATTTCCAGTACGGCGGATCGCAGCAGGCGCACCATCTGGCCTGTGCTGGCCATGCTCAGGGCAACGGCGGGCAGGATCAAATGTTGCAGGCTGTCACGGCCGAAGGAGGGCAGCAGGCGCGCATTGACAGCGAAAATCAGGATCAGAATCATGGCCAGCCAGAAGGAGGGAATGGTCTGCCCGGCGAGGCCGATGCCGCGGGCGAGCAGATCCAGCACAGTGCCCGGAAAGAAGCCGCTGATGATGCCCAGTGGCAGCGCGACGACCAGCGCGATGAGCAGCGCGGCCAGCGCCAGTTCGATGGTGGCGGGCAGGCGCTGCATAATCAACTCGAGATTGGGCAAATGCAGACGCAGGGATTTCCCCAGGTCGCCGCGCAACGCGTCGCCGAGATAGTCCAGAAACTGCTCTGCCAGCGGGCGGTCAAAGCCGTGGGCCGCGCGGAAGGCTTCGCGCTGTTCGGGCGTGGCGCTGCGGGCAACCATCAGGCCAACGGGGTCGCCGGTCAGCCGGACGGCGAAGAACACCAGCACCAGCACTCCCAGGATTAGGGCGACGGATTGCAACATGCGCCTGAGCAGGAAAGCAAGCATGGTCGATGCTTCCGCAGGGGAACACAGTGTGCTCCCCTGATATTATCCCGAAGCGGGTTGCCTTGCTTCCGGTCAGCCGTCCACACCGACGCTGTTGAGATAGAAGGTCTCGTTGGCCAGCGGGCTGTAGCCGGTCACGCGGCTGGATGTCGCCTCAAAGAGATTGAGGACGTAGAGATAGATATAGGGTGGATCGTCGTGCATGTAGCGCGAGAGCTCGCCATAGAGCGCAGCGCGCTCCGTGCGATCGACCGCCGTTGCGATTTGACCCAGATATTCGATGATGGCTGTATCGGTCCAGGTGTTGTAGTAGTAGCCGGGCGTCAGGGAGCCTTCGAGCCGCCAGAAGGCCTCGCCGTTGGGTGCGGACCAACTGTCCACGTACATGGGGCCGGATGCTGCATAGTGGGCTTCGGACCAGTAGGCGTTGGTCGTCTTGAATTCCAGGTCGACATCGATGCCGATGGCGCCCAGGTCGCGCTGGACGGAAAGGCAGACCTCGTTGATGTTGGTATAGGCGTCGGCCGGGCAACTCATGCCGATCGCGAAGCCGTCCGCATAACCGGCCTCGGCCAGCAGCTCTCTGGCGCGCTCCGGGTCATGGGGATAGGGTTCAATGGACGGATCGTAGCCAAGATTGCTTGGGATGACAAAGCTGCCGACGGTTTGGCCATAGCCGCTGAAGAGCGCCGCAATGAGTCCGGGCCGGTCGACCGCCAGGTTCATGGCCTGGCGCACCAGTTTGTTTTCCAGCGGGGTGCCGGCGCCGTTGCCGATATTCTTGAAGGCGACGTAGTAAACCCGGTCGTTGGGATAGCTGACGATGCTGACGTTCGCGTTGTCTTCCAGCAGGGCAACGTCATCGACGTTCAGGCGCGTGACGATGTCGACTTCGCCAGTCTGGATGGCGGCCAGGCGCGTTGTTGCGTCCGGGATGATGCGGAAGGTCACACCGTCCACCTTCGGCTGCTCCGGGTTCCAGTAGTCGGGAAAGGCGCGCATGACGATGCGATCACCCGGCACCCATTCTTCCAGCATGAAGGGGCCGGTGCCGACCGGCGCCGCCTCGAAGGCTTCCAGGCCGATTTCTGCCAGGTAGGCAGGCGGGATAGCGAACCAGCCGTTTGCGACTTCGCTCAGGAAGAAGGCGTCTGGCTCTTGCGTCGTAATCTCGACCGTGTTGTCGTCGATGACCACGATGTCATCGGCAGATGCGACCGAATCGTAGTAGGACAGCCACTCATTGGTGGGAGTTATGCCATATTCCCAGATCGTGCTGACGGCGTGGGCGTTGAAGTCCTCGCCATTGTGGAACTTCACACCCTCGCGCAAGTGGAAGGTGTAGCTGCGGCCATCCTCGCTGATTTCCCAGCGTTCAGCCAGGCCTGGCAGGATCGAGCCATTGGGCCCATAGTGCACGAGTGCATCATAAAGCGGACGCGTGGCGCTGATGGCGGTCACGTCCGAGGCATTGGCAATGTAGATTCCCGTGGGGTCGTTGGGCAGCGCGATGACCAACTCGCCTGTGGGTTGACCCTGGATCAGTGTGGCCGGGCCGGCCAAGAGCACAAGTGCGAGCAACAACAGCCTGACAGTCATGGTCCGCATGGCGTCACTCCCTTTCCCTGTCCGCAAACAATATGAAATTATGGTAACCAAATTGTAAGTCTATTGTAGCAACCCGACCGGGAATTGCGAACAGGCGGAGCGTCGGGGGTCTGCGAGGCCTTGCTATACTGGGAAACGGTTGGGCAGGGAACTTGCGCATGTACCTTCGTGTGAAACAGCAGCAGGTTGCGAAGCACAATCTGGACAGACGCGTCTTCCTCGAGGGCGCAGCCGGCACTGGCAAGACGTTTGCTGGCATTGAGCGCGTCAAGCAGCTGTTGCATGCCGGCGTGCCGCCCACTGCCATCCTCGTGCTGGTGCCGCAGCAGGCCACCGGACTGCCCTGGCAGGAGGCCTTGCGCCGGTCGCGCGCTCCGGGCGCCGCCGAAGTGCGCGTCACAACCGTGGGCAGTCTGGCGCGCGAGCTGCTGGAGCTCTTCTGGCCGCTGATCGCTGCTGACACGGGCTGCGCGCAGCCGCTGGCGCCACCCCGCTTTCCTGGCCTCGAACTGTCGCAATACCTGATGCGGCGTTTCGTCGGCGCGGAAATCCGGCAACGCGACTATTTCCGCAGCGTAACCATCACCCGCAACCGGCTCTACACGCAGATCGTCGACAACCTCAACAAGGCAGCCCTGGTGGGCTTTCCGCCCGAACAGATCGGGTCGCGCCTCAAGGCGGCCTGGCGCGGTGAACCGGAACAGGCCTTCATCTACGATGATGCCCAGGCCTGCGCCAGCCTCTTCCGCGCGGGCTGCCTGCAACACAACCTGATCGACTATTCCCTGCTCATCACTATCCTGCGCCAGCAGCTGTGGCCGCTGGAAAATGCGCAGCGCTATCTGACCCGCCGCTACCGACATCTGGTCGTCGACAACCTGGAAGAGGACACGCCGACGGCGCACGACATGCTGCGCGACTGGTTGCCCACCTGCGCATCAGCCCTGCTGATCTACGACAGCCAGGCGGGCCTGCGCCGTTTTCTGGGTGCCGACCCGGAGGAAGCGCTGAAGCTGAAACCCCTGTGCGATGTACAGCTGACGCTGGAGCAGCGGCGCGTCATGTCGGAGGACGTCGCGGCCCTGCATCATTCCCTGGCCACGGTGCTGGGCAGGGAAGCTGGGCCTCCACCAAAACGGGGCAAGCCGCGCGCTGCGCTGCGCTGGCCGGATCGGGCACGTTGGCAGCCGCAGATGATCGACTGGGCCGTGGATCACATCGCGAACCTGGTGCACGAGGAAGGGGTGGAGCCGCAGGAGATCGTGGTGCTGGCGTCCTTCCTGCCGGACGCATTGCGCTTTGCGCTGCAGGTGCGTCTTGACGAACGCGATGTGCCGCAACGCTCGCACCGACCCTCGCGCGCCTTGCGCGATGAGCCGGCCGCGCGCGCCCTGTTGACCTTTGCCAGGCTCGCTCACCCCACCGCCGGCCAGGGTCTCAGCCGCTTCGACGTGGCCAGTACGCTCACCGGCGCCATTGCCGGACTGGACCTGGTGCGTGCGCGGCTGTTGGCCGATGCGCTGTTTCGCGATGGCGGCCTGCTGCCCTTCGAGCGCCTCACCGACGAACGCCTGCAGCAGCGCATCACCTTTCAACTGGGCGAGAAGTACGACCGGCTGTGTGCCTGGCTGGCGCAGACGCCGCCGGACCTCCCGCTTGATCTGTTCTTCAGCGCGCTCTTCGGCGAGCTGCTGTCGCAACCCGGGTTCGGCTTGCACGATCGACTGGCAGCGGGCGCCACCGTCGCCAACCTCGTGGACTCGGCGCGCGGTTTTCGCCAACTGCTGACCGAAATTGACCCCCGGACCGCCGCGACTGGTGAGTATCTGAACATGGTGGAAGAGGGCGTGCTGGCCAATCAGTATCTGCGTGACTGGGCGCTGGACCGCAGCGAGGGCGTCTTGCTCGCGCCCGCGCACACCTTCCTCATGGGCAACCGCGCCGTCGATTACCAGTTCTGGTTGAATGTGGGCAGCAGCGGCTGGGGCCGACGCGTGTATCAGCCGCTGACGCATCCGGCAGTGCTCAGCCGCAACTGGGACCGGGAGCGTCAGTGGCTGGATGCCGATGAGGAAGCGGCGGGCGCAGAAGCCCTCGGCAGCGTGGCGCTGGGCCTGCTGCGGCGCTGCCGCCAGCGGGTGTATCTGGGCATCAGTGAGTTCGGCGAACGGGGCATGGAAGAGCGCGGGCCACTGCTGCTGGCCCTGCACGGCATGCAGCGTAATCTGACGCAGGAAGACGCAGATGTTTAGGCCGCGGCCGGCGCAGGCCCAGGTGCTGGCCTGGCGCGGCGGTAAGATGGGCGTGTCCGCCGTGCCCGGCAGCGGCAAGACCGCCACGCTGGCGGCGCTGGCCGCGCGCCTGGTGACCGGGGGGAGCCTGGCGGCGGATCAGGAAGTGCTGATCGTTACGCTGGTCAACTCCGCCGTCAACAACTTCTCGGCGCGCCTGGCGCAGGAATTGCAGCGCGAACGCGAGCTGCTGCCCGGCCTGGTGGGCTATCGTGTGCGTACCCTGCATGGCCTGGCGAATGACATCGTGCGCGAACGACCCGGCCTGGCGGGCCTGGCGGACGACTTCCGCGTGGTCGACGAGCGTGAGGCGCAGGACATTCTGCAGGAAGCCGTCGACAACTGGCTGGTCAGCAACCCGGGTATGGAACAGCACTGGGTAGATGCCGCCCTGCAGGGACGCAGCGACGTGCGCCAGCGGCACTGGCCGAACCTGCTGCGCGACGTGGCCCGACGTTACATTGGTCAGGCCAAGGATGAGGAGCTGGACGCCGATGGTCTGAACGCGCGGCTGCTGCGCCAGGGTGGCTCATTGCCGCTTGCGGAGTGCTGCCAGGCGATTTACGCCAGCTACGAAAATGGCCTGCGTTATCGCGGCGGCATCGACTTCACGGACCTCATCCGCCTGGCCCTGCGCGTCCTGAAGAGCGACGCGGACTGCCTGGCACGCCTGCAGCGGCGCTGGCCCTGGATACTGGAGGACGAGGCCCAGGACAGCAGCGCGTTACAGGAGCGTATTCTTGGCCTGCTGGCCGGCCCGCAGGGCAACTGGGCGCGCGTCGGCGACCCCAACCAGGCGATCAACGAGTCCTTCACAGCGGCCAGTCCGCAATTTCTGCGCGACTTTCTGCGCGATCCGGACGTACAGTCGCTCCCCATGCCCAACAGCGGCCGCAGCGCGCCTGCCATCATCCGGCTCGCGAACGGCCTGATCGACTGGGCGCAGCAGCATCCGCAGCCCCAGGTGCGCGCGCGCCAGCCCCTGGCGCCGCCCTACATCGAGCCCGCGCCGCCGGGCGATCCGCAGGCAAACCCCGCCGATGTCGCGGGCTACCCGCATTTGCACAGCGAAGCGCAGACCTCCGACCGGGAACGCGCTTTGGTGCTGCGCTCCCTGCAAAACTGGCTGCCAAACAATCCGCAGCGAACGGTCGCTGTGCTGCTGCCCACCAACTTCAGCGGCAGCAAACTGGTGGGCGAACTGCGCGCGGCGGGTCTGCCCTACAAGGAGAACCTGAGCTCGACGGACGGCACGCGCGCGGTGGCCGGCTCCCTCTGTCACCTGCTGGAGTACCTGGGCAATCCGCGTCACAGCGGCTACCTGGCGCAGGTGTATCGCGTGTGGCGTCGCGACGAGCGCAGCATTGAGGAGGCTGCGCGCAGCATTACGTTTGTGGCCAGCGAACTGCACAATCTGCGCCAGCCGGAGGATTATCTATGGCCGCAGCTGGATGACGACTGGCTGGATAGCCTGGCCATTGCGGACGAAGACCTGCGCCAGCATCTGATCGCCTTCCGGACGCTCGTGCGGCGCTGGCAGGAGGCGGTCGACCTGCCGGTGGACCAGTTGCTGCTGACCATCGGCGCAGACCTCTTCCGCGCCGAGGCTGAAATCGCGACCGTCTGGAGCCTGGCGATAAGTCTGCGCCAGTTCGCAGAGCTGCAGCCGCAGGCGCGCTTGCCGGAGTTCACCGGTGAGTTGCGCCAGATCGCCGCCGGCCGCCGCCGCTTTCAGGGCATGAGTGAGGACGATACCAGCTTCGACCCCGAACGCTATCGCGGCAAGGTGGTGGTGACGACCCTGCACAAGGCCAAGGGCCTGGAGTGGGACCGCGTCTACCTGCTCTCCGCCAACACCTACGATTTCCCCTCGGCCATGGAGGGCGACCAGTACTTCGGCGAGCGCTGGTTCCTGCGCGACAACCTCAATCTCGAGGCCGAGGCCCTGGCCCAGCTGGCAACGCTGACCGAGGGCACGCCCTGGCGTGAAGGCGAGGAGTCGCGCGCGGCACGGGCGCTGGTGGCGGCGGAGAAGCTGCGCCTGCTCTACGTCGGCATCACCCGCGCCCGCAGCGAGCTCATCATCACCTGGAACACGGGGCGCAATGGCGACCAGCGCGAGACCCTTCCCCTGACCGACCTGCGTGAAGCCCTGGCCCGGGAGGACGCATCATGAGCCTGGCGCCGGACTTCGTCTTCACCCAGGGCAACCTGCAGGACTACGTCGATTGTCCTCGCCGCTTCGAGCTGAAGTACCTGCTGCGGCAGCGCTGGCCTGCAGCGGAAGTCGATGACATGGTCGCTTTCGAGCGGCACCTGCAGCAGGGCGAGCAGTTCCACCGCCTGCTGCAACAGAGTCTGCTGGGCATCCCGCCCGAAACCTTGCAGCCGCGCATCGCCGATGCAGAGGTCGCGCAGTGGTTTGACACCTGGCTGGCCAATGGCCTCGCCGGCGTCCCGGCGCAGCGCTGGCCCGAGCTGACCCTGACGGCGCCGCTGGGCAAGTGGCTGCTGCTGGCGAAGATGGACCTGGTGGCCATTGCGCCCGGCGGGCAGGCGCTGCTGCTGGACTGGAAGACCGGGGCCCACCTGCCGCGCCCGGAGCGTCAGGCGCAGCGCATGCAGACCCTCGTCTATCGCTACGTGTTGGCGCAGGCCGGCGCGCGCCTGAACGGCGGCCTGCCCATCGCTCCGGAGCACATCGAGATGCGCTACTGGTACGCGCAGCAGGGCGGCGCGGTGCAGCGTTTCGCCTACGATGAAGCGCAGCGTGTGGCCGACGGCAAGCGGCTGCGCAGCCTGGTGCGCGAGATTGAAAACCGCGCGGAGTTCCCGCTCACGACAGACGAACGCCGCTGCCGCTTCTGCGTTTACCGCTCGCTCTGTGGACGTGGCGAAAAAGCCGGCGCGCTGGAAGAGTGGGAGGGCGAGGAGGAGATGGCGCTGCCCGCGGACGCGCTGGACATCGACGCCCTCGACGAGATCGCGTTTTGACGACACCGTCGCAAACAAACACCTGGCGCGAGCCGACGCCGATCCCGGTGCCAGAGGCTCTGCGTGAGGCAGTCGGCGGCCACCCGCTGGTCGCGACCAGCCTGGCGCAGCGCGGCATCCTCACGCCCGCGGCCGCCCGTAGCTTCCTCGACCCCGCCGCCTACACGCCCGCGCCCGCAACGGACCTGCCGGACATCGAAGCAGCGGTCGCCTGTGTCCAGCGCGTCATCCGCGAAAAAGGCGATATCCTGGTCTGGGGCGACTTCGACGTCGATGGCCAGACCGCCACCGCGCTGCTGGTCTCCGCCCTGCAGGAGCTGGGCGCCTTCGTACGCTGGCACATCCCCAACCGCTTTCGCGAAGGCCACGGCATCCATCTGCCCACGTTGCAGCGGCAACTGCAGGGCGCTGATCTGCTGCTGACCTGCGACACGGGTATCGGCGCCCATGAGTCGCTCGCCTGGGCGCAGACGCAGGACGTGGCGGTCGTCGTCACCGACCATCACACGCTGCCCGCGACCCTGCCGCCAGCCAGCGCCATCATCAGTCCACAGCGCCTGCAGCAGGGGCACGCGTTGCGCGAGCTGCCCGGCGTGGGCACAGCTTACATGCTGGTGCAGGCGCTCTTCGACGGGCGCAGCAGCGAGCATCTGCTGGACCTGGTGGCGCTGGGCATCGTGGCCGACGTGATGCGCCAGGTGGACGACACGCGCTGGCTGCTGCAGCGCGGACTGCAGGTGCTGCGCAAGGCCGAACGCCCAGGCCTGCGTGCACTGATGGGCGCCGCCGGCGTCAACCCGGCCGAACTGACGGAGAGCGACATCGGCTTCGCGCTGGCGCCGCGGCTAAACGCACTGGGCCGGCTGGAGGATGCCAATCCGGCGGTCGAACTGTTGACCAGCCACGACGCAGCGCGCATTGATGTGCTGGTGCGCAAGCTGGAGGCGCTTAACCAGAAGCGCCGCTTCCTCACGCAGCAGGTCTACGAGGCCGCGCAGCAGCAAATTAGCAGGGACCCGTCGCTGCTGGATTACGCCGCGCTGGTGCTGAGCCAGCCGGGCTGGCATACGGGCGTGGTCGGCATCGTGGCCAGCCGTCTGGCCGAGGAATACGGGCGTCCGGCCATCCTGCTTGGTGAGCAAGGTGAAGTGGCCAACGGCTCGGCGCGCTCGATAGCCGGCTGCAACCTGGTCGCCGCGCTGGATACGCAGGCCGCTCTGCTGCAGGGCTACGGCGGCCACAGCATGGCGGCCGGCATGCGCCTGGAGGCCGCCCGCGTCGCCGAATTCCGTCGCGGCCTGTCGCGCGCCGTGCGCGAGCAGACCGGCGACGTGCCCTTGACGCCGGAGCTGCAGCTGGATGCCAGCCTGGCGCTGCCTGAGGTCACGCTGGGCCTGGCGCAGGAACTGGCACGTCTGGCGCCCTTTGGCAATGGCAATCCACCGCTGACCCTGGTGGCGCGTGACCTGCGGCTGCAGAGTCGGCGCAAACTGGACAGGCGTGGCAACCATCTGGAGCTGACGGTTGCGGACAGCGCGGACGTGGCGCGACGCGTCATCTGGTGGTCGGGCGACGCGGAAGCGCTGCCGCAGGGACGCTTCGACCTGGCCTTCACCCTGCGCGTGAATGTGTTCAGGGGCCAGCGTGAGGCGTTGCTGGAGTGGCAGGATGCGCGCGTCAACGAAGACGAAATCGTCGTGCTGCGGGCGACCTGGGAGGCGCTCGATTGTCGGCGTCATCCGGTGCCGCGCCAGCAGCTGGCCGCTATCATTGAAGAGGATCCTGACGCGCTGGTCTGGCGCGAAGGGCCCGTCGACCTGGAGGGCGTCGACCGCTTCAGTCTGCGTCCGGCAGAAACGCTGGTGGTCTGGACGGTCCCACCGGACATGGCCACCTGGCAGGCGGCGCTGAACGCGGTCGCGCCGCAGCGCGTCATGCTCTTCGCCTACGAGCCGCCCTGGCGCACGCCCCAGGCCCTGCTGGAGCAGGTGGCGGGCCTGGCCAAATTCGCCCTGCAGCAGCGCGGCGGGCACATCACGCTGGGCGAACTGGCAGCCCTGACGGCGCAGCCGCTGGCGACTGTCCTGACCTGCATCGACTGGCTGAATGCCGGCAGCCAGCTGCAGTTCATCCCCGTCAACGAGGATGAGTGGCGCGTGACGCGCGTGCCAGCTGGCGCTCAGGTCACGCCGAACAAGCGCCTGGGCGCGCGTCTGCAGCAGCAGCTGCGCGAGACACTGGCCTGGCGCAGGTACTGGCTGCGGCAATCGATTCCAGCTTGATGGCCCTCGCGGCATTGCGTTGCATACGCTATTTTTGCCAGGCGATGACACCGGGAGACAGACCATGAACACGCGCGAAACCGCTTTCACGATGGATACCTCGAGCATCAAGTTCGGCCCGGGCGCGACGCGCGAGCTGGGCGCGGACTTGGCTGCTCTGGGCGCGCAACGCGTCATGCTGCTGACCGACGCGCGCCTGGCGCAGGGCGAGTCCGTGGCTGTAGCGCTGGCGTCCCTGAACGCGGCGGGCATCGATGTGGTGGTCTTCGACGCCGTGCGCGTGGAGCCGAGCGACGCGTCTTTCAAGTCGGCCATCGCCTTTGCCCAGGCAGGTGGCTTCGATGGCTATGTGGCGGTCGGCGGCGGCTCGGTGATGGACACGGCCAAGGTGGCCAATCTCTACGCCTGCTGGCCGCAGGAGGACTTCTTTGCCTACGTCAACCCGCCCATCGGCCGCGGTCTGCCCGTGCCCGGGCCGCTCAAATCGCTGATTGCCGTGCCGACGACGGCCGGCACCGGCAGCGAGACCACCGGCGTCGCTATCTTTGATTACGAGGCCATGCACGCCAAGACCGGCATCGCGCAGCGCGCCCTGCGCCCCACGCTGGGCATCATCGATCCAGACAACACGGCCACGCTGCCGCCCATGGTCGCGGCCTGCAGCGGCCTCGACGTGCTCAGCCACGCCATCGAGTCGCTCACAGCCCTGCGCTATTCACAGCGGGCCGCGCCAGGTCACCCGCGCGAGCGACCGGCCTATCAGGGCGCCAACCCGGTCAGCGATGTCTGGGCCGCCGAAGCGCTGCGCATGGTGGGCGACAACCTGCTGCGTGCCATCCGCCACCCCGACGACGTTGAGGCGCGCGGCAACATGCTGCTGGCGGCCGCCTGGGCTGGCATCGGCTTCGGCAACGCCGGCGTACACCTGCCGCACGGCATGTCCTATCCCGTCTCAGGCATGGTGCGCGACTTTCAGCCGCCGGGCTACGAGGTCGACCACAGTATCGTGCCGCACGGCATGGCGGTCATCCTCAACGCGCCGGCCGTCTTCCGCTTCACGGCCTGCGCCAATCCGGAGCGTCATCTGCTGGCGGCGCGCTTGCTGGGTCTGGACGTGGCGGATGCCGGGCCGCAGGACGCCGGCGAAATTCTGGCGCAGGGCCTGATTGATATCATGCGGGCCACCGGCATGCCCAACGGCCTGGCGGCGCTCGGTTACAGCGAGGCGGACGCGCCGGCGCTGGCGGATGGAACCCTGCCGCAGCACCGCGTCACGAAACTGTCGCCGCGTCCGGCCGACCGCGATGACCTCATCGCGCTGTTCAAGGCAGCCATGCGCTACTGGTAGCGGCTAGCGCAGCAGCGTCTCCACTGCAGTGAAGGAAAGCGGCGGCAGCAGCAGTTCGTTGCCCTCTTGCAACGAGTCCACAGCCAGCGGCCGCGCCACGACGCGCTCCGGCTCCTCAAAGCTGTTGGCCGCCTTCGGGTCCTTGCCACTGAGCTGCCAGGCCCGGACGCTGCCGTGCGGGCGGCGGTCCTGCCAGTTCAGGGTCAGCGGCACGGCGTCGGTTTGACTGCGGTTGACCAGAAAGAGTGCGCCGATACCTGTTTCGGGATCGTGTGTGGCGGAGACGTCCAGCAGGGGCACGGGGCCGAACTGCGTCGTTTCGTGCTGCGGCGCCTGCACCAGCACGTCGAGCGAGTTCCCGCTCGCCAGGCGGCTGAAGAGCAGGAAGGGATAGAAGATCGACTGCTTCAGCAGCGCGTCCGTCTCCGTCAGGATGGGCGCGATGACGTTAACGATCTGCGCCAGACAGGCGATCTTCAACACGTCGGCACGACGCAGTAACAGACTCAACCACTGGGCCGCCATCAGGGCGTCTTCAAGGTTGTAGACATCCTCGGCGAGCCGCGGCGCCTCTCTCCATTCACCCGTCGCCTTCGAGTAATTGTACGAGATGTTCCACTCGTCCCAGGAGAGGTAGATCTCCCGTTTGCTGCGCGTCTTCGCCTTGACGTAACGCAACACACCTTCCAGCGTGTCGACAAATTCCTCAAGGGCAATCGTCGTGGCGAGGAAGCTGTCGGTGTCGTTATTGCGGTTGCCCGCGTAATGGTGCATGGAGTGGTAATCGACCTGCTCGTAGCAATGTTCCAGCGCGACCCGGTCCCATTCGGGGTAGGTCGGCATCATTGAAGTGGAGGTGCCGCAGAGCACGAGCTTGATCTCCGGGTCGTGCCAGCGCATCATTTTGGCGGCTTCCAGCGCCTTGCGCCCGTATTCCCCCGCCTCCAGATGGCCGATCTGCCAGCGGCGGCCATCCATCTCGTTGCCGATGCACCAGTAGCGCACGCCGTGCGGCTCACGGTGGCCGTTGGCGACGCGCATGTCAGCGTATTTCGTGCCGGCCGGCGCATTGCAGTATTCGACGAGGTTGGCGGCGTCCTGAATGCTGCCGGTGCCCATGTTGACTCCGAGCATGGGCGCCGTGCCCAGTTGCGCGCAGTAGTCGATGAACTCGTCGGTGCCGAACTGATTGGTTTCAACGGACTGCCAGGCCAGGTCGCGCCGCGCTGGCCGCTGGTCACGCGGGCCTACGCCATCCTCCCAGCGGTATCCACTCAGAAAGTTGCCGCCCGGGTAGCGCATGCTGCGGAAATTTAGTTCGCGCAGCGCCGCCAGCACATCGCGCCGCAAGCCGTTTTCGTCAGCGTGCGGCGAGCCGGGCTCGTAGATGCCACCATAGATACAGCGGCCCATGTGCTCGGCGAAGCCGCTGAAGAGCAACGGCGAGACCGGGCTGATGATACGGTTGGTGTCGATGTGAACGTGAGCTGTTTTGTTGTCGGACACAGGCTTTCCTTCCGTGTGGAAATCTGACAGACCTTATGCCATCGCTTTTCAGCGGCCGCCCATGCCACCGGTCAGGGTCACGCCCTGGATGATGCGGCGCTGGAAGATGATGTAGACGATCAGGATGGGAATGGTTGAAAGCACGGCGCCGGAAAGTACCATGGGCCGGAACTGTTGGCCATAGGCCGAGTTGAGGATGGTCAGTCCCACCGGCAGGGTACGCGTCTCCAGGCTGTTGGTGACGATGAATGGCCAGAACAGGTCATTGTAGTGACCCAGAAAGACGAAGATGGCCAGCGCCGTCAGCGCGTTGGACGAGAGCGGCAGGATGATCCGTGTGAAGCGGCGCAGGTAGCCGGCGCCATCCAGCACGGCCGCTTCCTCCAGTTCAAGCGGAATTTGCATAAAGAACTGACGCAGCAGGAAAACGCCAAAGACATTGGCCGCGCCCGGGAAGATAAGGGCGTTGAAGGTATCCAGCCACTTCAGGTCGCGCATCAGCAGGTAGTTGGGGATGAGGGTGACCTGGGAAGGGATCATGATGGTCACCAGCAGGACCGCGAAAAGGGCGTTGCTGCCACGGAAACGCAGGCGCGCGAAGGCGTAGGCCGCCGGCGAGCAAATGAGCAGCACCGCGATGGTATAGCAGGTAGTGGCGAAGAGGCTGTTACGCAGCCACAGGTCGAGGCGCAGGTCCTGGCGCGTGAGCACGTCATTGTAGTTGAATAGCGTCGGGTTGACCGGAATGATCTGCGGCGGCCAGCGATTGACCTCCTGGTTGGTCATGAAGGACTGTGAGAAGACCACCAGCAAGGGCATCAACACGAAGAGGGACAGCGCCACCAACACCAGGTAAGCCCAGAACCTGTTGTGCCACGCCCGTCTTTGATGCCTGGTTGCCATGGCCCGCTCTCCCTGGTACTAATATTCCACGCGCCGGCTGATGACAAGAAATTGCACGACGGTCACGATGGCCATGATGATGGCCAGGGCCACCGCTACGGCAGCGCCGTAGCCCATGCGGAAGGAAGTCCAGGCGGTCTGAAAGAGGTAGAGAATGACGGTGTAGGAGGAACGCCCTGGCCCGCCATCGGTCATGATGAAGGGTTGGCCGTAGACCTGAAAATGAGCGATTACGCCGGTGACGGTGACGAAGAGGAGGGTTGGCCTCAACAGGGGCAGGGTGATGTTGAAGAAAAGCTGGCGGCCGTTGGCGCCGTCGATGCGCGCCGCCTCATAGAGGTGTTCGGGGATGCCTTGCAAACCCGCGATGAAAATCAGCATGGGAAAGCCGAAGCCCCACCATATGGTTGTCAGGCTCAGCGCCGGTATCACCAGAGCCGCGTCGCCCAGCCAGTTTATGGGTCGAATGCCGAAGAAACTGAGACCATAGTTGATGACGCCAAACTGGGAATTCAGCAACCAGACCCAGATGAGGCCCACCGCGCCAACCGAAAACAGTGATGGCATGTAGAGCAGCACGCGGTAAAAGTTGGCCCGCCGGACAGGTTGCGAGACTGCAAGGGCTGCAGCAAGGGAAACTGCAGTCGTACCCACCACAGTCATGGCGGTGAAGACGACGGTGTTTTTCAGGGCGCTCCAGAAGACATCGTCCCTGAGCAATTCCTCGTAATTTTCAAAGCCAATAAATGGCCTTGAGGGACGCAAGGCGCGCCAGTCATAAAAACTCATCTGCAGGGCCGCAAGAATTGCGCGAGCGACGAAGATGACGAAAAAGACTAAAAACGGCGCCAGGAAAAGCCAGGCGGCTATTTCTTCCTGCCTCTTCAGGTTGATCTCCGGCAACCAGGAAGGCCGCCGGTTGTGCCCTGCGCCGGGATTGGCGGATGCGCGCGTCATGATAGACCCTGTCTCGTCACGGTGGCGTTCGTCAGGTGGCGTTGCTCGCGCCGACCATGGCCGGGGGAGGGACTACCGCCCCCGGCCATCTTGCTCAGAACGAGCTATTCGGCGCGATCAAGGATCGCCTGCATACGCTCGGCTGCGTCGTTAAGCGCTTGCTCAACCGTCTTCTGGCCGCTGAGCGCTGAGCGCAGCTCCGGATCCAGGCTGATCCGGTACATCTCCTGGGTCACGGTGCTGGTGAAATCGAGAATGGCGTATTCGGTGAAGCTGGCGCCCAGCACGACGTTGGAGGGGAAGTTCTCGGCGTCCAGCGATGCCTGCACGGACAACAGGGCCGGCACCTGTCCGGAGGTGGCCCAGTGCGCCTGGTTTGCGCTCATCCACTTCAAAAAGGTCACGACAGCCTCAAACTTCTCGCCCTCAAGGCTTGCCGGCACGAAGAAGGTGTGTGCGCCAATCCAGGTGGCCGGCACGGCGCCGAACTGGTTAAAGGGCACGGCCTTGCCGTTGATGTCGGTCGAGTCGGCGAAATTGCGGAACCAGGTACCGACGGGAAGCACGGATACGACGCCGCTGGCAAAGCCCTGCCAGTCATCGAATCCGCCAGGCACTGGCGAGACGTTGTATTTGTGGACCAGGTCATAGGAATTCTGCAACGCAGCGATTCCGGCCTCGGAGTTGACGGTGATGGTCGTGCCGTCCTCGCTGACCAGACTGCCGCCATGCTGCGCCAGATGGGCGAGGAATTTTACACGCGGGCCCCGGGTCACAGTGTAACCCCACTGGACGACGTTTTCGGCGTCAAAGTCATCGGAGGCAGCGTTGTTGCCGTTGGCGTCGAGGGTCAGCTGCTGGTACAACTCGACCCAACCCTCGTAGGTGGTCGGCATGGGGCCGTTCGGGTCCAGGCCGGCCGCCTCGAAGTGGTCGATGTTGATCCACTGGCCCATACCGTGGTTATCCAGCGGTATGCCGTACAGCACGCCGTCGTAGAGCATGCTGGCGTAGGTGGCGGCGGAGAGATCATCATCGGGCAGCCAGCCGCCGCCGGAGGTGTAGAGATCGCCCAGCGGGCGCATCACGCCAAAGCTGGCGTATTGCGGCAAGTTGGAGGCGCCCATGAGGACGAGGTCTGGCGGGTTGCCAGCCAGGAAAGAGGCCTGCAGCTTCGCGAAGAGCGTGTCCCAGGGGAGAAGTTCGGCAGTGACGCCGATATCCGGGTTCTGATCGACGAAATCAGCCAGCATCTCGTTCATGGTGATGCCGTCGGAGCCGCCCAGGCCGTGCCAGTAAGAGATCTTCTGGTCGCTGGCGCCGAGGTCAGTGACGACGGGTTCCGCGTCCTGAGCTACTGCAGCAAAGGGCAAGGCCAGAACTGCCAGCAGCACCAGAATGACCAGCCTGAAAACGTTTCTGTTCAAGATTTTCTCCAATTCTCACTTAATCGTAATCGATAAAAAGATACGATATGTGCAGACTGGCTTTGGCAACAATTGTTGCCTGGACCAGCCTGCACTATCATACAACACATGCAGGGAGGTTTTCAAAATTTCCTCCCCAAAAGACCTTGAGTCGGGCCGAAGCCGGTTATTCGGCGCGGTCAAGAATTTGCTGCATGCGCTCGGCTGCGTCGTTAAGCGCTTGCTCGACCGTCTTCTGGTCGTTAAGCGCCGCGTTCAACTCCGGCCCCAGACCCGAGTGGGACAGCTCCGCGGTCGCGGTGCTGGGGTAATCGATAACGCCGTGGTCGGCGAAGCTGGCGCCCAGCACGATGTTAGAGGGAAAGTTCTCGGCGTCCAGCGATGCCTGCACGGACAGCAGGGCCGGCACCTGGCCGGATTGGGCCCAGTGTGCCTGGTTTTCCAGCATCCACTGCAGCAGGGTCTCGACGGCCTCAAGCTTCTCGCCCTCAAGGCTGGCCGGCACGAAGAAGGAGTGCATGCCAAACCAGGCGGCCGGCTCGGGGCCGAACTGGTTAAAGGCGATGGCCTTGCTGTTGATGTCAATCGTTTTGGAGAAATTCAGGAACCAGGTGCCGGCGGGAATCACCGACACGACGCCACTGGCATAGCCCTGCCAGGCATCGAATCCGGCAGGCACTGGCGAGACGTGGTATTTGTAGACCAGGTCAACGCTCTTCTGCAAGGCAGCCATTCCGGCCTCGGAGTTGACAGTGACGGTCGTGCCGTCCTCGCTGATCAGGCTGCCGCCATGCTGCGCCAGGTGGCCGAGGAAATTGACGCGCGGATATCGCCTTACAGAGTAACCCCACTGGACGACGTCCTCCGCGTCAAAGTCTTCAGAGGCAGCGTTGTTGCCGTTGGCGTCGAGGGTCAGCTGCTGGAACAACTCGACCCAACCCTCGTAGGAATCCGGCATGGGACCGTCCGGGTCCAGGCCGGCCGCCTCGAAGTGGTCGACATTGATCCACTGGCCCATACCGTGGTTGTCCAGCGGTATGCCATAGAGCACGCCGTCATAGTGCATGCCGGCGTAGGTGGAAGGGGCGAGGTCATCATCGGGCAGCCAGCCGCCGCCGGAGGTGTACCAGTCGGACATTTGGCGCATCACACCAAAGCTGGCGTATTGCGGCAACTCGGAGGCGTGCATGAGGACGAGGTCTGGCGGGGTGCCAGCCAGGAAAGAGGCCTGCAGCTTCGCGTAGAGCGTTTCCCAGGGGAGAAGTTCGGCCGAGACGCCGATATTCGGATTCTGATCGACGAAATCAGCCAACATCTCGTTCATGGTGGCGCCGTCGGAGCCACTCAGGCCGTGCCAGTAAGAGACCTTCAGGTCGCTGGCGCCGAGGTCAGTGACGACGGGTTCCGCGTCCTGAGCTACTGCAGCAAAGGGCAACGCCAGAACTGCCAGCAGCACCAGAACGACCAGCCTGAAAATGTTTCTGTTCATGACTTTCTCCATTCCTCAGTGAATTGACAAATAGATACGATATGCGCAGACTGACCCTGGCAACAATTATTGCCTGGGCCAGCCTGCACTATAATACAACACATACAGTGAGATTCCAAATTATCCTCCCCAAAAGACCTTGAGTCGTGCCGAAACCGGTTATCCGACGCGGTCAAGGATTGCCTGCATGCGCGCGGCGCCGTCATTGAGGGCATCCTCAACAGACTTTAGTCCGTTCAGGACGGCATCCAGCTCCGGATCCAGCGCAGCGTAGAGTTCCTGGGTGACGGTGCTCTTGAAATCCAGGAAGCCGTAGTCCGTGAAGCTCTGACCCATGACGATATTGGAGGGGTAGTTCTCCGGGTCCAGCACTGCCTGGGCGGAGAGGCGCGCGGGCACCTGACCGGAGCCGGCCCAGTAGACCTGGTTATCGCTGTCGCTGATCCATTGCAGCAGTCTTTCGACCGCCGCGAGCTTGTCGCCCTCCAGGCTGTCGGGAATCAGGAAGGTGTGGATGCCAAACCAGGTCGACGGGTTCTCGCCGAATTGCACCGTCGTCCAGGCCTGGCCATTGATGTCGGTGTGGTCCATGAAGAAATTGCGGAACCAGGTGCCGGTCGGGATCACTGCAAGCTGGCCGGCCGCAAAGGCGCCCCAGGTATCAAAGCCTGCCGCTGGCGGCGAGACCTGATACTCGTAGACCAGGTCGTGATACTGTGACAGGGCCTTGATGCCAGCTTCGGAGTTGATGGTGATTGTGCTGCCATCCTCGCTGACCATGCTGCCGCCATGCTGGATGAGCAGGGTCAGGAAGTCCGCCAGCGGCCAGTTGCCGACCCCGTAGGCCCACTGGACGACGTTGTCGACGTCGAAATCATCGGAGGTGGGGTTGTTGCCATTGGCATCCAGGGTGAGTTGCTGGAAGAGCTCCACCCAGCCTTCGAAAGTCGGGGGCTGGTCCATGTTCGGGTCCAGTCCGGCAGCCTCGAAGTGATCGCTGTTGATCCACAGGCCGCGGCCGTGATTGTCCAGCGGAATGCCGTAGTTGGTGCCATCCCACTGCATGCCCGCAAAGGTGACGTCTGAGACGTCGTCATCGGGAAACCAGCCGCCACCGGATTCGTACATGTAGCCGAGGTCCTTGACCACGCCGTAGCTGGCGTACTGGGGTACTTCGGAGGCATGCATCAGGATCAGGTCGGGCGGGTTGCCGGCCACGAATGCCGCCTGCAACTTCGCGTAGAGCGTGATCCAGGGGATGATCTCACTGGTCACGGAAATATCCGGGTTGTCAACGACGAAATCCACCAGCATTTCGTTCATGGTGACGCCATCGGAGCCGCTGAGCCCGTTCCAGTAGGAAATGTTGAGTTCGCCCTCGCCAAGCATGGCGACGTCCGGCGTCGGCTCGGCGTCCTGGGCGAGGGCGCCGGGCAGCAGGGCGAAGAGCAATATGAAGAGCACCAGGGCCAGGGCAGAATGTCGGCAAAACAGTAAGTAGTTCATCATACTATCCCCTTGTTTGTCGGTGTCGCCTTTCTACCTGGTAAGGCGTCACCTGTCAAACGGGGTGGAGTTCAGGCGCGCAGCGCAGCCGTGGCCGCCTCGTCGATGCTGAGCGTGGCCGCGTTGATGGCGACGCCGTAGTCCCGTCGCGCCGACTCGAGCGAGACGAAGCCGTTAATCACGTCCTCAAGCACCCGCTGCGGGTCGCGCTTCTTCGGGTCGCCCCAGCCGCCACCACCGCCCGAGCGGTTGATGAGGATGTCCCCAGCTTGCAGATCCTTTTCGTGCAGGGAGCCATTGACCCGTTCTTTCTCTGTGTCCGGCCAAATCGTGATCGTACCCGGGTCACCACCATTACCACCGTTCATACCCCAGGGCGGGGATTTTGTTTTCTTGACGATGGCCAGCACGGCCGCATCATGTTTGAAGTGATAGGTGCGTTGCACGCCAACCCCGCCACGATACTCGCCCGCTCCGCCGGAGTCCTGGCGCATGCCATAATTCTCGATAATCCAGGGCCCCTTGGTTTCAACCACCTCGACGGGATTGTTGCGGCAGCCAGGCTCACTCAGGTGCATGATGCCGTCCTCGCCGTCGTTGCCGGCGAAGGCGCCGAAACCGACTGCCTCGTTGGTCGCTTCCAGCCAGGGCAGGCCCGTTTCCGGATGGATGCCCAGACCCATGACGCTGAAAATATCGCCGCCGCTGCAGGCCGGCACCTTGTCGGGCATGCCCTGGGAGAGCGCCTTGAGAATGACTTCCGGCATCAGCAGGCCGGCCCAGAGGGTGAAGGTCGGCGCTGGCGCGACGGCATGCGTCATACTTCCTTCCTCGGTGATGACGCGCAGCGGCCGGTAGTGGCCGGCGTTGGCCGGGTAATCCGGCGTGGTGATGCCCTTGAACCCCAGGCCGCTTACTCCCCGGGTCAGGCCAATGGGCAGGTTCATCGGACCCTGGGTCCGGGGTTGCGAGCCGGTCCAGTCCACGATGAATTCATCATCGGTGACGGTTACCTTGCATTTGAGTTTGAGCATGGTGTCGCGGTTGATGCCGTCATCATCAGCGAAGTCCTCAGCCGTCCAGGTGCCTTTGGGCAGCTCTGCCAGACGCGCGCGCGAGATGCGCTCGCCATGGTCGAGAATGGCCTCAATGGCTTCATTCAGGGTATCCAGACCAAAGCGTCCGGCCAACTCGGCGACGCGACGCTCGCCGGTGCGGCAGGCGGAAACCTGCGCGTTCATGTCGCCGAGGACCTTGTCCGGGATGCGGCTATTAAACTTGATAAGGTTGACAATCTCCTCGTTGCGCACACCGGCCTTGTAGAGCTTCATGCCTGGCATGATAAGGCCTTCCTGGAAAACGTCGGTGGAATCCAGCATGTAACCGGCTTCCTTTTGTCCCAGATCGACCCAGTGCTGCTTGATGGCCGTATAGCCAATCAATTCATCCTTGTAGAAAATGGGTGAGGTGGCCAGCACATCCATGGGGTGCGCCGACGACCAGTAGGGGTAGGAGGTGAGCATGAGGTCGCCCGGCTCCAGGTTTTCTTCGCCGATGAACTCGACGGTCTTCTGCAGCCCGTAATCGTTGCCACAGGTGAAGACAGCCAGACCGGGCGATTCCGCCAGCATGCGGCAGTTGCGGTCGTAGATGCCCAGGCCGAAGTCGCGAATCTCGTAGACGATGGTGGTGTACGAGGTGCGCATCAGGTTGCGTTCCATCTCGCGCGCGGCCGAAAGGTAATAGTTGTGGATGACTTCGGTGGTGATGGGGTCCAGCCCGGTACTCGCGCTCATCACTCGCCTCCAGTTCTTGTGAATCGAATTAATGCGCCCGCAGGGCTGTGGTGGCTGCCTCGTCAACGCACATGTCTGCCTCGTCGATGACCACGCCGTAGTCCCGCCGCGCCGACTCGAGCGAAACATAGTCGTTGACCACATCCTCCAGCACCCGCTGCGGGTCACGCTCGCGCGGGTTGCCCCAGCCGCCACCGCCGCCGGAGTTATTCTGCAGCACATCCTCGGCGTCCATCGGGTAGTGAATGGCGCCGGTACGCTCTTCCTTGTCCGTGCCCGGCCAGACGATGATGTGGCCGACTTCCGCATCATGTCCGCCCTGCATGCCCCAGGGCGCGGACTTCGTCTTCTTGACCAGCGTCAACGTGGTGGAGGGCTGCAGAAAACGGTAGCTGCGCGTCACGCCCACGCCACCGCGGTATTTGCCTGGCCCGCCCGAGTCCTGGCGCATGAAATATCTCTCAATGATCCAGGGCGCCTTGGTCTCCAGCACCTCGACCGGGTTGTTGCGGCAGCCCGGCTCGCTTAGATGCATGATGGCGTCTTCGCCATCGCTGCCAGCGAAGGCGCCGAAGCCGACCGCCTCGTTGATCCCTTCCATCCAGATCGCGCCCGTCTCGGGGTGCAACCCCAGGCCCACCACGCTGAAGACGTCGCCGCCACTGCAGGCCGGAATGTGGTCCGGCATGCCCTGGGCCAGCGCCTTGAGGATCACCTCCGGCGCCAGCAAGGCGGCCCAGACCGTGAAGGTCGGCGCGGGTGGGATGGCGTGCATCATTTCGCCAGCCGGTGCGATGACCCGGAGCGGGCGATAGTTGCCGGCGTTGGCGGGCGTATCGGGGGTGGTGACGCCCTTGAAGGCCAGGGCGCTGACGCCCTCGGTCAGGCCGATGGGCAGATTCATGGGGCCGGGCGTGGCTGGTTGCGATCCGCTCCAGTCGACGATGAATTCGTCGTCGGTGACGGTGACCGTCGCCTTCAGTTTCAGCATGGTGTCATGGTCGATACCGTCGTCGTCAGCCCAGTCTTCAGCTGACCAGGTGCCATTGGGCAACGCGGCCAGACGTGCCCGCGCAATCCGCTCGCCATGGTCGAGAATGGCCTCGACAGCCTCAGCGAACAGCTCCAGCCCAAAGCGCTCGACCAGCTCAATGACGCGCCGCTCGCCGGTGCGGCAGGCGGAGACCTGCGCGTTCAGGTCGCCGATGATACGATCCGGCAGACGGCTGTTGAAGCGCAGCAGGTTCTCGATTTCCTGATTGAGCACGCCGGCCTTGTAGAGTTTGAGGCCGGGCAACAGCAGGCCCTCCTGGAAGACGTCGGTGGAATCGAGGATGTAACCGGCGTCCTTCTGACCCAGGTCGAGCCAGTGCTGCTTGATGGCCGTGTAGCCCACCAGTTCGCCGTAAACGAAGATGGGCGAGACGGCCAGCACGTCCAGCGGGTGCGCCGAAGACCAGTAGGGATAGCTGGTGAGCAGCAGGTCGCCGGGCTCCATATTTTCCGCACCGACGAACTCGATCGTCTTCATCAGGCCGTAGTCGTTGCCGCGCGTAAAGACGGCCAGGCCAGGCGCTTCCACCAGCATGCGACAGTTGCGGTCGTAAATGCCGAGGCCAAAGTCACGGATTTCGTAGATCACCGTGCTGTAGGCGGTGCGCATCAGGTTGCGTTCCATCTCACGCGCGGCGGACAGCAGGTAATTGTGAATGACTTCTACGGTGATGGGGTCCAGCCCGGATGTCGCGCTCATCGTTGCTGTCCTGTCTGACTGCCGGCCTTCACTGCGCGCGCAGGGCGGCCGTGGCCGCCTCGTCAACGCACGACTTGCCCTCGTCGATGACGACGCCGTAATCGCGCCGCGCCGACTCGAGCGAGACAAAGTCGTTGATGACGTCTTCAAGCACCCGCTGCGGGTCACGTTCTTGCGGGTTGCCCCAGCCGCCACCGCCGCCTGAATTGTTCTGGATCACTTCTTCGGCGTCCATCTGGTAATAAATTGCGCCAGTGCGCTCTGCCTTGTCCGTGCCCGGCCAGACGTTCACATGGCCAACCTCGGCTTCGTGACCGCCCGCCATGCCCCAGGGCGCCGACTTTGTCTTCTTAACCAGCGTCAGGACGGTGGACGGGTGCAGGAAACGGTAGGAACGCGTGATGCCCACGCCGCCGCGGTACTTGCCCGGCCCGCCTGAATCCTGACGCATGTGATAGGTCTCGATGATCCAGGGGGCCTTGCTCTCCAGCACCTCAACCGGGTTATTGCGGCAGCCGGGCTCACTGAGATGCATGATCGCATCCTCACCGTCGTTGCCGGCATAGGCCCCAAAGCCGACCGCTTCGTTGGTCGCCTCCAGCCAGGGCGTCCCGGTCTCGGGATGCACACCCAGGCCCATCACGGTGAAGATGTCACCCCCGCTGCAGGCCGGCACACGCTCCGGCATCCCCTTCGCCAGAGCCTTGAGGACGACTTCGGGGGCAAGGATGCCGGACCAGATGAAGAAGGTCGGCGCGGGATGAAGGGCATTCATCAATTCTCCCGGCGGCGCGATGACCTTGAGCGGGCGATAGTTGCCGGCGTTGGCGGGTGAATCCGGTGTCGTGACTCCCTTGAAAGCCAGGCCGCTGACCCCTTCGGTCAGGCCAATGGGCAGGTTCATGGGCCCACGTGAGGCGGGATGAGAACCGCTCCAGTCGACGATGAACTCATCGTCAGTGACGGTAACCGTCGCCTTCAATTTAAGCATCGTGTCCCGGTCGACCCCGTCATCGTCGGCCCAGTCCTCGGCTGACCAGGTGCCTTTGGGCAGTTCAGCCAACCGCGCGCGTGCAATGCGCTCGCCATGGTCAAGGATGGCCTCGACGACTTCATGAAAAAGCTCCAGGCCGAAGCGTTCAACCAGCTCGCTGACGCGGCGTTCGCCGGTGCGGCAGGCGGAAATCTGCGCGTTCATGTCGCCGATGATGCGGTCTGGCAGGCGGCTGTTGAAGCGCAGCAGGTTGTAAATCTCCTCATCCCGCACGCCGGCCTTGTAGATTTTCAGGCCTGGCATGATCAGGCCTTCCTGGAAGACGTCGGTGGAATCGAGGATGTAGCCGGGGTCCTTCTGGCCCAGATCGAGCCAGTGCAGCTTGATTGCCGTGTAGCCGACCAGCTCGCCGAAGGCGAATATGGGCGAGAGGGCCAGCACATCCAGCGGGTGGGCCGAGGACCAGTAGGGATAGGAAGTGAGCAGCAGGTCTCCCGGTTCCATGTTTTCTTCGCCGATGAACTCGACCGTCTTCATCAATCCGTAGTCGTTGCCGCGCGTGAAAATGGCCAGGCCGGGCGCTTCCGCCAGCAAACGACACTGGCGGTCGTAAATACCCAGACCGAAATCCCGGATTTCGTAGACGATCGTGTTGTAGGAGGTGCGCATCAGGTTGCGCTCCATCTCGCGCGCGGCGGAGAGCAGGTAGTTGTGGATCACCTCTACCGTGATGGGGTCAAGCCCGGCTGTCGCGCTCATCGTTGCTGTCCTGTCTGCCTGTCTACCATTACTGCGCGCGCAGGGCGGCCGTGGCCGCCTCGTCAACGCACAACCTGTTCTCGTCAATGACGACGCAGTAATCACGCTGCGCCGACTCGAGCGAGACGAAATCGTTGATGACGTCCTCGAGCACCCGCTGCGGGTCGCGCTCGCGCGGGTTGCCCCAGCCGCCACCGCCGCCGGAATTGTTCTGGAGCACATCTTCGGCGTCTACCTGATAATGAATGGCGCCGGTCCTTTCTTCCTTGTCCGTGCCAGGCCAGACCACCACATGGCCCGCGTCGGCGTCATGGCCGCCGGCCATACCCCATGGCGCAGACTTCGTTTTCTTGACCATGGTCAGGGTGGTAGCAGGCTGCAGGAAACGGTAGGTGCGCCGGACGCCCACGCCACCGCGATACTTGCCAGGGCCACCAGAGTCCCGGCGCATGCGATAGTTCTCGATGATCCAGGGCCCCTTGGTTTCCACCACCTCGACCGGATTATTGCGACAGCCGGGCTCGCTGAGGTGCATGATGGCGTCCTCGCCGTCGCTGCCGGCGAAGGCGCCGAAGCCGACCGCTTCGTTGCTGCCTTCCATCCAGATATCGCCCGTCTCCGGGTGCACCCCAAGGCCCATCACGCTGAAGACGTCGCCGCCGCTGCAGGCCGGGACGCGCTCCGGCATGCCCTGCGCCAGCGCCTTCAGGATGACTTCCGGCGCCAGCAAGGCAGCCCAGACGGTGAAGGTCGGTGCGGGCGGAATGGCATGCATCATTTCACCCGGCGGCGCGATAACCCTGAGCGGGCGATAGTTGCCAGAGTTGGCCGGCGTATCAGGCGTGGTGACACCCTTGAAGGCCAGGGCGCTGACGCCCTCGGTCAGGCCGATGGGCAGGTTCATGGGGCCACGCGTGGCCGGCTGCGAGCCGCTCCAGTCAACAATGAATTCGTCGTCGGTGACGGTGACCGTCACATGAATCTTTAGCATCGTACTATGGTCGATGCCATCATCGTCGGCCCAGTCTTCGGCCTCCCAGGTGCCCTTTGGCAATTGCGCCAGTCGCAGGCGTGACAGTCGTTCGCCATGGTCAAGGATGGCCTCGGTGCACTCGTGAAATACGTTCAGACCATAGCGTTCGACGAGACTGGCGACGCGACGCTCGCCGGTGCGGCAGGCGGAGACCTGGGCGTTCAGGTCGCCGATGATGCGGTCCGGCAGCCGGCTGTTGAAGCGCAGCAGGTTGTGGATTTCCTGGTCGAGTACACCGGCCTTGTAGAGCTTGAGGCCCGGCAACAGCAGGCCTTCCTGAAAAACGTCGACTGAATCGAGGACGTAGCCGGCGTCCTTCTGGCCGAGATCGAGCCAGTGTTGCTTGATGGCGGTGTAGCCTACCAGCTCGCCACAGCCGAAGATGGGCGAGACCGCCAGCACGTCCATCGGGTGCGCCGAGCTCCAGTAAGGGTAACTGGTGAGCAACAGGTCGCCCGGCTCCATGCTTTCCTCACCGACAAACTCGACCGTCTTTTTCAGCCCGTAGTCGTTGCCACGGGTGAAAACCGCCAGACCCGGCGCCTCGGACAGCATGCGGCAGTGTTTGTCGTAAATGCCGAGTCCGAAATCCCGAACCTCGTAGATCACCGTGCTGTAGGAGGTGCGCATCAGGTTGCGCTCCATCTCGCGCGCGGCCGACAGCAGGTAATTGTGCATGACCTCTACGGTGATGGGGTCCAGTCCGGATGTCGCGCTCATCGTTGGCGCCTTGTCTGTCTGCCTGCCATCACTGCGCGCGCAGGGCGGCCGTGGCCGCTTCGTCCACGCACAGTCCGGCCTCGTCGAGGACGACGCCGTAATTGCGCCGCGCCGACTCGGGCGAGACAAACTCGTTGATAACGTCCTCAAGCACCCGCTGCGGGTCGCGTTCCAGCGGGTTGCCCCAGCCGCCACCGCCGCCGGAATTGTTCTGGATCACTTCCTCGGCGTCCATCTGGTAGTAAATGGCGCCGGTGCGCTCAGCCTTGTCCGTGCCCGGCCATACGTTGACATGGCCGACTTCGGCATCCTGGCCGCCCTCCATGCCCCAGGGCGCAGATTTGGTCTTCTTGACCAGCGTCAGGACGAAGGCAGGGTGCAGGAAACGGTAGCTGCGCGTCACACCCACCCCGCCGCGGTACTTGCCCGGCCCGCCCGAGTCCTGACGCATGTGATATTTCTCAATGATCCAGGGCGCCTTGGTCTCCAGTATTTCGATGGGGACGTTGCGGCAGCCCGGCTCGCTAAGATGCATGATGGCGTCTTCACCGTCACTGTCGGCGTAGGCGCCGAAGCCGATGCCCTCGTTGGTCGCTTCCAGCCATGGCTTGCCTGTTTCCGGGTGCATCCCCACACCCATCACGCTGAAGACGTCGCCACCGCTACAGGCCGGAATGAGCCCGGGCATGCCCTGGGCCAGTGCCTTCAGAATCACCTCCGGCGCCAGCAAGGCGGCCCAGACGGTGAAGGTCGGCGCTGGCGGGATGGCATGCATCATTTCGCCCGCCGGGGCAATGACCCGGAGCGGACGATAGTTGCCGGCATTCGCGGGCGTGTCTGGCGTTGTGATGCCCTTGAAAGCCAGGCCGCTGACGCCCTCGGTCAGGCCGATGGGCAGGTTCATCGGGCCGCGCGTTGCCGGCTGCGAGCCGCTCCAGTCGACGAGAAACTCGTCGTCGCTGACGGTGACGGTCACCTTGAGTTTAAGCATGGTGTCGTGGTCGATACCATCGTCGTCGGCCCAGTCTTCGGCCTCCCAGGTGCCGTTGGGCAGGGCGGCCAGCCGCGCGCGCGACAGGCGCTCACCATGGTCGAGGATGGCCTCGACAGCTTCGTCGAACAGCTCCAGCCCGAAGCGCTCCACCAGCTCGATGACGCGGCGTTCGCCGGTGCGGCAGGCAGAGACCTGCGCGTTCAGGTCGCCAATGATGCGGTCCGGCAGACGGCTGTTGAAGCGCAGCAGGTTGTGGATTTCCTGATCAAGCACGCCGGCCTTGTAGAGCTTCAGGCCGGGCATGAGCAGGCCTTCCTGAAAGACATCGACGGAGTCGAGAATGTAGCCGGCATCCTTCTGGCCCAGGTCGAGCCAGTGCTGCTTGATAGCCGTGTAACCGACCAGCTCGCCGCAGGCGAAGATGGGCGAGACGGCCAGCACGTCCAGCGGGTGCGCCGAAGACCAGTAGGGGTAGGAGGTGAGCATGAGGTCACCCGGCTCCAGGTTTTCCTCACCGACGAACTCGATCGTCTTGATCAGGCCGTAGTCGTTGCCGCGTGTGAAGACGGCCAGGCCGGGCGCTTCAGACAGCATGCGGCAGTGACGATCGTAAATTCCGAGGCCAAAATCGCGCAGTTCGTAGATCACCGTGCTGTAGGAGGTGCGCATCAGGTTACGCTCCATCTCACGCGCTGCGGAGAGCAGGTAGTTGTGGATGACCTCGGTGGTGATGGGGTCCAGCCCGGATGTCGCGCTCATCGTCCGCCTCCTGCTTGCCTGATAGCCATCACTGCGCGCGCAGGGCCGCGGTGGCTGCCTCGTCCACACACGTGCCAGCCTCGTCGATGACCACGCCGTAGTTCACGCGCGCCGACTCGAGCGAGACGTAATCGTTGATCACATCCTCAAGCACTCGCTGCGGCTCCCGCTTGAAGGGGTTGCCCCAGCCGCCACCGCCACCAGCGGCATTGATGATGATGTCGCCTTCCCGCAGATCCTTCTCGTGCAGGGCGCCGTTGACCCGCTCCCTGTCCGTGCCTGGCCAGATGGTGATTGAGCCCGGTGTGCCGTCATGGCCGCCATTCATGCCCCAGGGGGCAGTCTTTGTCTTTTTGACGACGGCCAGTGCGGCTGCGTCATGTAGAAAATGATAGGTGCGGCTGACGCCGACGCCACCACGATACTCGCCCGCCCCGCCGGTATCCTGGCGCAGGCCATAACTGTCGATGAGCCAGGGGCCCTTCGTCTCCAGCACCTCGACCGGATTGTTGCGGCAGCCAGGTTCCGTCAGGTGCATGATGCCATCTTCGCCATCATGGCCGGCAAAGGCGCCGAAGCCGATGGCTTCATTGGTCGCTTCCAGCCAGGGAAGGCCCGTCTCCGGGTGGATGCCGAGCCCCATCACGTCAGCGATGTCACCGCCCGAACAGGCGGGAATGCGGTCCGGCATCCCCTGCGCCAGGGCCTTGAGTATCACCTCCGGCGCCAGCAGGCTGGCCCAGATGGTGAAGGTCGGCGCAGGCGGCACGGCGTGCATCATGCTGCCTTCTTCAGTGATGACGCGCAGGGGTCGGTAATGACCGGCATTGGCCGGATACTCCGGTGTGGTGACGCCCTTGAAGGCCAGACCGCTGACGCCCCGCGTCAGGCCAACCGGCAGGTTCATGGGCCCCTTCGTGGTCGGCTCCGAACCCGTCCAGTCAACGATGAATTCGTCATCGGTGACGGTCACTTCGCACTTCAGTTTGAGCAGGGTGCCGCGGTCAATGCCATCATCGTCAACAAAATCTTCCGCCGTCCAGGTGCCTTTTGGCAGTTCGGCCAGACGCGCGCGGGAGATGCGCTCGCCATGGTCGAGGATGGCCTCGATGGCTTCGTAAAGTAAACCCAGACCGAAGCGTTCGGCCAGTTCGGCGACCCGGCGCTCGCCGGTGCGGCAGGCAGAGACCTGGGCATTCATGTCGCCGAGGACTTTATCCGGGATGCGGCTGTTGAAGCGGATCAGGTTGACGATTTCTTCATTGCGTACGCCGCCGCGATAGAGTTTCATCCCCGGCATAATGAGGCCTTCCTGGAAGACATCCGTGGAATCCAGCATGTAGCCGGCTTCCTTTTGCCCCAGATCAACCCAGTGCTGCTTGATGGCCGTGAAGCCGATCAGCTCGTCCTTGTAGAAGATGGGCGAAGTGGCCAGCACATCCATGGGGTGCGCCGACGACCAGTAGGGGAAGGAGGTGAGCATGAGGTCGCCCGGTTGCAGGTTCTCCTTGCCAACGAATTCCACAGTCTTCTGCAGGCCGTAGTCGTTGCCGCAGGTGAAGATGGCCAGGCCGGGCGATTCTGCCAGCATGCGGCAGTCGCGGTCGTATATACCAAGGCCGAAGTCGCGAATCTCGTAAACGATCGTCGTGTACGAGGTGCGCATAAGATTGCGTTCCATCTCCCGCGCAGCGGACAGGAAGTAGTTGTGGATGACCTCGGTAGTGATCGGGTCCAATCCGGTTGCGCTCATCACTCGCCTCCTGACTTTCAGTTTGCTGTCACTGCGCACGCAGGGCCGCAGTGGCTGCCTCGTCAACGCACATGCCAGCCTCGTCGATGGCGACGCCGTAGTTCTTGCGCGCCGACTCGAGCGAGATGAAGTCGTTGACCACATCCTCCAGCACCCGCTGCGGGTCGCGCTCACGCGGGTCGCCCCAGCCGCCACCGCCGCCGGAATTGTTCTGGATGACTTCCTCGGCGTCCATCTGGTAGTAGAGGGCGCCGGTTCTTTCCTCCCTGTCCGTTCCGGGCCAGACGATGACGTGGCCGACTTCAGCATCGTGCCCACCGGCCATGCCCCAGGGCGCGGACTTTGTCTTCTTGACCAGCGCCAGCGTGGTGGAGGGATGCAGGAAGCGGTAGGTGCGGGTGACGCCCACACCGCCGCGGTACTTGCCCGGTCCGCCCGAATCCTGGCGCATGAAGTAGTTCTCGATGATCCAGGGCGCCTTGCTCTCCAGCACCTCAACCGGGTTGTTGCGGCAGCCGGGCTCGCTGAGATGCATGATGGCGTCCTCGCCGTCACTGCCGGCGTAGGCGCCGAAGCCGACCGCCTCGTTGGTCGCTTCCAGCCAGGACATTCCGGTTTCAGGATGAACGCCCAGGCCCATAATGTCGAAGACGTCACCGCCGCTGCAGGCCGGGATGCGATCCGGCATGCCCTGTGAAAGCGCCTTGAGGATGACCTCCGGCGCAAGCAGGCCGGCCCAGACGGTGAAGGTCGGCGCAGGCGGCACGGCGTGCATAATCTCGCCAGGCGGCGCGATGACCTTGAGCGGGCGATAGTTGCCGGCGTTGGCCGGTGAATCCGGCGTTGTGATCCCCTTGAAGGCGAGACCACTGACGCCCTCGGTCAGCCCGATGGGCATGTTCATGGGCCCGCGTGTGGCCGCGTTCGACCCGCTCCAGTCAACGATGAACTCGTCGTCGGTGACGGTGACCTTCACCTTCAGTTTCAGCATCGTGTCCTTGTCGATGCCATCGTCGTCAGCCCAGTCCTCGGCCTCCCAGGTGCCATTAGGCAACTCGGCCAGGCGCGCACGTGACATGCGCTCTCCATGATCGAGGATGGCTTCCACAGCTTCGCGGAAAAGGTCCAGGCCAAAGCGTTCGACCAGCTCGGAGACGCGCCGCTCACCGGTGCGGCAGGCGGAAATCTGCGCGTTCATGTCTCCGATGATGCGGTCCGGCAGGCGGCTGTTGAAGCGCAGCAGGTTATGGATTTCCTGATCGAGCACGCCGGCCTTGTAGAGTTTCAGGCCGGGCATAAGCAGGCCTTCCTGGAAGACATCGACGGAATCGAGAATGTAGCCGGCGTCCTTCTGGCCCAGGTCGAGCCAGTGTTGCTTGATGGCCGTGTAGCCCACCAGTTCGCCACAGGCGAAGATGGGCGAGACGGCCAGCACATCGAGGGGGTGCGCCGAACTCCAGTAAGGATAACTGGTGAGCAGCAGGTCGCCCGGCTCCATGTTCCCGGCGCCGACGAACTCGACTGTCTTCATCAGACCGTAGTCGTTGCCGCGCGTGAAGACGGCCAGTCCGGGAGCTTCCGCCAGCAAGCGACATTCACGATCATAGATACCGAGACCGAAATCGCGGATTTCGTAGATGATCGTGTTGTACGAAGTGCGCATCAGGTTGCGCTCCATCTCACGCGCGGCCGAGAGCAGGTAGTTGTGGATGACTTCGGTTGTGATGGGATCGAGTGCGCTCATCAGGCGCCGCCCCCTGCCTGGCCGATGTCGATCAGCAGTTCGCCGTAGTCGCCCACGGTGAGGCGGTCGCCACGGTGCACTACGGTCGTCGAGCTGGGCTCTTCGATGATGGCGGGGCCGGTCAGGCTGTCGCCTGCGCCGAGACTCATGCGGTCAATGATGGTGTAGTCGATGTGTGACCGCTGCTCGCGGTTGTAGACCTTGCGGCTGCCACGGGTGGCGGCCTTTATGTCGCCCTTGCCGGCAGCAATGCGGGCCAGGCCCGGCCGCGGCAGTAGCCCCACTGCGCGCAAACGCAGCGTCACGATCTCGATCGGGTCCAGCTCCATGCTGTGGCCGTACTGTTGCTCGTGTATCGTGTTGAAGGACTGCGTGATGGCCGGGATGTCCGCCGTGCCCGGCGCCAGCCCCGGCATGGGGATGTTGACCGTGTGCTCCTGGCCACGATAGCGCATCTCGGCGGTGGGGATGAAGCGCTGCTGTTCCGCGTCGAAGCCGTCGCTCGCCAGCGATGCGCGGCCCTGTTCGGCCATGATGCCGTAAAGCTCGCCGACCGCGTCCGGGTCCATGGCTTCCAGGCCGGTGATGTGGGTGCGGGCGTAATCGTGCACCACGTCGACCATGAGCATGCCGAGGGCGGAGAAGTTGCCCGGTCCCGGCGGAATAATCGCTTTAGGGATGCCCAGTTCGCGCGCGATGTTGGCCGCAACGAAGGCGCCGCCGCCGCCGAAGGTGCAGAGCGCAAAGTCGCGCGGGTGATAGCCGCGCTCGACTGAGATGACGCGCACCGCGCCAGCCATACGGGCCTCGCTGATACTGATGATGCCCGCCGCCACATCCTGCACGGACATGCCAAGGCCCTGCCCCAGCTGTCCCACGACGGCTTCCGCCTGGGCAGTGTCGATGTCGATCTCGCCGCCAAGGAAGTTGGCCGGGTTGAGGTAGCCGATCAACAGGGCCGCATCGGTGAAGGTGGCTTGCTGGCCGCCCTTGTTGTAGCAGGCTGGGCCAGGGTCGGCGCCGGCGCTCTGCGGGCCAACTTGCAAATGCCCGCCTTCATCCACCCAGGCGATGCTGCCGCCACCGGCGCCGATAGTGTGGATGTCGATGGTGGGGATGGAGATAGGCAGCGACTGGAAGATCTGCTCGTTCTCAACGGTGGGCTCGCCCCCGGCGATGAGCGAGGAGTCCAGACTGGTGCCGCCCATGTCAAAGGTGATCATGTTGGGCAGGCCGATCAGCTTGCCCAGATAGGCGCCGCCGATCACACCGCCCGCCGGGCCCGAAAGCACCAGATGGGCCGGCTCCTCGCGCGCGGTATCGAGCGTCATGGCGCCACCGCCGGAGCGCGTCATCAGGAAAGTGCCACTGAAGCCGCCATCCACCAGATCGCTGTTCAGGTTGGTGAGGTAACTGCGCGTGATGGGCTTGATGTAGGCGTCGATGACGGTCGTGCTGGAGCGCTCGTACTCGCGGTAGACGCGGCTGAGTTGATGCGAAAGCGTGACCGAAATCTCTGGCGCAACCTGAGCCATGACGGCCCCAAAGGCCAGCTCATGTTCGGGGTTGGCGTAACTGTGCAGGAAACAGACCGCGACTGATTCTGCGCCCTGCGCCTGGATGCGGCGCGCAACTTCACGCGCATTGTCCACGTTGAAGGGAGTCAACACCTGGCCCTTGTAGTTCAGGCGCTCGTCCACCTCGAAACACAGCGAACGTGGCACCAGCGACTTCGGCTTCTTGAACTTGAAGTCGTACATCGGCTCGCGGTCGGTGCGGCCAAGCACGTAAATGTCGCGGAAGCCGCGCGTGGTGACGAAGGCGACCTTCGCGCCACTGCGCGTCAACATCGCGTTGATGCCCAGGGTCGTGCCATGCACGAAGTATTCGAACTTCGCCGTTTGAGCGCCAATCTTGTCGAAACCCTGCAACACGCCTACGGCCGGATTGGCGGGCGTGGTCGCCACCTTGTCCAGTTGAATGTTGCCACTTTCTTCATCCAGGACGATCACATCGGTAAAGGTGCCGCCTACATCGACTGAAACGCGCATGCCTGCCTCTCCCTCTCAGGATTCCGAAACGAATTGTTGTTCTGCTTGCTGGCGCTCCGGGAGCACCTGCAGCAGTTCGAGCGTGTCCGGGTCAAAGCGCAGCCCGTAGTCCACTGCTGCCTGTTGCAGCGTGACGAGGCCGGCCTGTAAATCCGCGCGCACGGCTTCCGCCGGACGCGCCAGCGGGTCGCCACGACCGCCTCCGCTACCCGTGATAATACGCACAAGATCCCCATTGCACAGGGGGTATCGTGCCAGTTTACCGCGCTGCACCTCCGGCTGCGTCGCGCCTTTGCGGATTACGGCCGCGCTGTTGGAGGAACCCGGCAGGCCACCGTCCGCGCCCCAGGGCGGGAAACGATGCCGGCCATAGGTGGTCGTCACATGGCCGCCGGGCCCGGTCAGGCGGTAGTCGCGCACCATGCCGCGTCCGCCGCGCCAGCGACCGGCGCCGTGCGGCGTGATGTCCAGCGCGTAGCGCTCGACCAGCAAGGGATAGCGTACCTCGCAGACTTCCACCGGGATGTTGCGCGTTTCGCCATTGCCCTGGGCGACCAGGCCGTTCTGGCCGTCGCGGGTGGGCGCTGCGCCCCAGCCGCCGGCCTGCGGCTCGCTCATTACGAAGAGCTCGCCATTCTCGAAAGTGCCGCTCAGGTTGGTGCCGCAGATGCTGAGGAAATGGCCCGCCGACAGGCGCTCGCTGGCGATGGGCCACAGCGCCTGCCACAGCAGGTCGATGGCAATCGCGCCGGCCTCCCAGTAGGTCGAGACGGGCGCGGGCCGCTGCGCCGTGAAAATCGTGCCCGGCGGACAGATGACCTTCACAGGCCGGAAGCAGCCGCCGTTGTTGGGGTAGTCCGGCGCAGTGATGGCCTTGAACATCACGCGCGCCGTCGATTGCAGCCGCGCCCAGGTGCCGTTGACGGGCCCCGGCACCTGCGGTGAAGAGCCCGTGAAGTCCGCCGTGAAGCTCTCGTCAGTGATGGTGATGCGCACGCGCACGGGGATGGGCTCGTCAGTGAAGCCGTCATCGTCCAGGAAGTCCTGCGCTTCCCAGCTGCCCTGCGGCAAGGTTTTCAGCGCATTGCGGGCGACCACCTCGCCCTGGCCCAGCAGACGCTCAATGCTGGCGCGCAGGGCATCTGCGCCGTGACGCGCGCACATGGCGCGGACGCGCGCTTCGCCGACGCGAATGGCGGCCACGCCGGCATAGAGGTCGCTGAGCGTCATGTCCGGCAGGCGTACGTTGGCCGCGATCAGGTCGATGATGTCGTTTAGCGGCTGGCCGGCGTCGTAGACACGCACGGCGGGCAGTTGCAGGCCTTCCTGGTAAATCTCGGTGGCGTCTGTCGTCCAGCTGCCCGGCGCCATGCCGCCGACTTCGGTCCAGTGGCCCTTGTTGGCGGAGAAGGCCACCAGCTCACCCTCATAAAGGATTGGGCCAATCAGGCAGACATCGCTGAGGTGTGTGCCACCGCCGGAATAGGGGTCGTTGGTGGCATAGACATCGCCGGCGCGCATGTTCTCCGCGCCAAACTTGTCCAGAATCGACTGCACGGCCACGGGCAGCACACCGGTAAAGCCTGGCACACCCTGGGCCTCGGCGATCAGCTCCGCGTCCGCCGTCAACAGGGCGCAGGCATAGTCCAGCACCTCGTAGATGATGGGGCTCTTGCTGGCGCGCCCCAGACGCACAAAGCTTTCGTCCGCCGCGGCCTGCAGCTGTTCCTGAATGATGGTCAGGGTGAAGGGATCATGCGCCATGGCCGCGCTCCTGCATCTGTGCCTTGCGCAAGGCGGTCGTGGCCTGTTCGTCCACTTCGCCCTCACACAGCGCGACGCCGTAGGTTTGCCGCGCGCGCTCCGGAGTGAGGTAGCCCTCGCGCACATCCACCGCCACCCGCGCCGGTTCGCGCTGCAGCGGGTCGCCATGGCCGCCGCCGACCGCTGTAATCAGGCGCGCGACGTCGCCGCGCAGCAGCCGCTGGCGCGCGCAACGGCCGGCGCGCAGCACCGGCTCATCCTGTCCGGCGGGGATGATCTCGATGGCGTTGACCGAACCATCAGCGCCGCCGTCCATGCCCCATGGCGGGAACTTGAAGCGGCCAAAGGAGGCGGTCAGGTCGGCCTGCGCGGATGTCACGCGGTAGTCGCGAATGAGCCCGAAGCCGCCGCGCCAGCGTCCGGCGCCGCCCGCTTCGGTGTTGAAAGCATACTGGTCGACCAGCAGCGGGTAGCGCGTCTCGCAAACCTCCACCGGCATGATATAGGTCTCGCCGTCACCGGAAGGCACTAGGCCGCTTTGACCGTCGCGGTGGTGCATGGCGCCCCAGCCGCCGGCCTGCGGCTCGACCAGCACCCAGGGGGTGCCTTCCTCGTCAGTGCCGCTGACGATGGTGCCGCAGATGCTCAGATGATGGCCGACGGGCAGGCGTTCGCGGGCAATCGGGTACAGCGCGCGCCAGATGAGCTCACTGGCGTAGGCGCCGGTTTCCCAATAGGTGGAGGTCGGCGCAGGCCGTTCGGCGGTGAAGAGCGTGCCTGGCGGACAAATGATTTCGACGGGGCGGTAGAAACCGTCGTTGGTGGGAGAGTGGGGGTCGAGCAGACACTTGTACATTTCGCGCACGCTGACCTGCAGGCCGATGCGCGTGGTGTTGATGGGGCCGACCGCCTGGGGCGCGCAGCCACTGTAGTCGGCCACGAAGCGCTCGCCCTCGATGGTGACCTTGACGCAGACGTACTGCGGCTCGTCGCCAATGCCGTCGTCGTCCAGCCAGGCCTCGGCCGACCAGCTGCCATCAGGCAGCGCGGCCAGGCGTTCGCGCGCGACCGTTTCGCCCCGGCCCAGCTGCAGCGCGATGGCCTCGAGCAAGGCGTCAGCGCCGTACTTGTCGCAGATGTTGGCCACACCGCGCGCGCCGGCGTGCAGCGCGGCAATGCCGGCGTACATGTCGCCCAGCGTCATTTCCGGCAAACGCACGTTGGCCTCGAGGATGTCGAGCAAACCCTGATGCGGCTCGCCGGCGTGATACAGGCGCAGGGCCGGCAGTTGCAGGCCTTCCTGGTAGATTTCGGTGGAGTCGGTGGTCCAGCTGCCCGGCGCCATGCCGCCCAGCTCGGTCCAGTGCGCCTTGTTGGCGGCGAAGGCGACCAGTTCGCCAGCGTGAAACAGGGGCATCACCAGCACGACGTCGCTGAGGTGGGTGCCGCCACCGCCCCAGGGGTCATTGGTCGCGTAAATATCGCCCGGTTGCAAGGCAGCGCGCGTGAACTTGTCCAGTACCTCGCGCACCGCGAATCCCAGACAGCCGACGAATCCAGGCACGCCTTCGGCTTCGGCGATCAGTTCACCCTGCGCCGAGATCAGGCCGCAGCCCATGTCCAGCACTTCGTAAATGATGGGGCTTTGCGCGCTGCGACCGTAGGTGATGAACATCTCTGCGGCGCTGGCGCGCAACATATCACCGATGATTTCCAGCGTGAAAGGATCCCTGCTCATTGCGGCTGCGCAACCTCCGCCAGGCGCACGCCCACGGGCGCGCTGTCGCCGAAGAAGCCGCGCCGCACAACCTCATCAGTGGGTGGAGCCTCGCTGCCGCCAACGCGCGAAGGCAGCCAGTCGAAGCGCAGCCGTGTCTCGGCCACCATTTCCGCGGTCTTCAAAGCCGACAGCACCGGGTCCAGCACCGGCACCCCCAGCTCATCCTGCATCTTGCGGTAGAAGCCGTATTCCGCCGTGCAGCCGAGGATGAGCAGCTCGGCGCCGTCCTGCTCGACCGCTGCACGTCCGGCCTCCAGCAGCCGCTCACAGGTCAAATTGTGGTCGACCTGGAAATCGCGCACGCCCAGGCCCAGCGTCCGGAACGAGGCGAGCTGTTCGCCGTGACCATACAGCAACAGGTTCTCGCGCATCTTGGGAATCCACTTGCGCCGCCCGACCAGCACCGAGAAGCGATGTCCCAGCATGGCCGCGATGGCGCTGCTGGACTGGCAGGGGGCCACCACCGGTGCCCTGCCCGAAACCTCGCGCGCCTCGCGCAGACCCACGTCGTAGAAGCAACCAATGATGATGGCGTCGAAGGCCGGCGCCTCGTGCCAGGTGATGCGCACAATGTCGGCGATGACCTGGGCCTCGTAGGCGTGATACTCGACGTGATGCGGTCGACCTTCAGGCAGCGCGACCAGTTCAATCTCCGTCTCCAGGCGTTTGGCGGCCAGCAACGCGTCATAAATGCCGGCGTCCAGCGCGTCAGCCCCTATTGGGTCGATATAGAGCAGTCTCATGCCGGTTCCTCCCCCTCAATGTGGATGAAGCCGAAGCGGTCGCGCCAGGCACGTTGCTGCGGAAAAACGAGGATGGTGGCTGTGGCTTCCTCGATGACGGCGGGGCCGGCGACCGCTTCATCAACCGGCAGGCGCTCGCGTTCATAGATGTGCGCCAGCATGGCCTGCGGCTCGTCAAACAGCACCTCGCGTTGACCCTTGCCCGCGCCCGCGAGCGTGAGACCATCAGCATTGATGGCTTCGATTTCCGGCGCCGCCACCTTGCCGAAGGCGGTGACGTGGAAGTTCACCAGCTCAACCGGCGTATCCAGTCGGAAGGTGTAGGTCTGTTCATGCACCTGATGGAAGCGCTCCAGCAGCACGTTGACGGCCTGCGCGTCGATGCGTCCTTCCGGCAGCACCACCTTGACCGTGTGCTCCTGGCCCAGATATCGCATGTCGGCATGGCGCTCGCTGCGGATGTCAACCGCGTCAACGCCCTCGTCGTCCAGTTCACCGCACACCCGCTCGTTCATGTCGGCAAAGGTGGCGTCCAGCGCTGCTGCCGCGTCCCTGTTGACGCGCGTGATGCGCGTGCGGATGACATCGCGGCGCAAGTCGCTCATCAACATACCCCAGGCAGAAAAGACGCCGGGCCGGTCGGGGACGACGACCTTGCGCGTCTGCAGCTCGCGCGTCAAGGCGGCCCCGTGCAGCGCGCCGCCACCGCCAAAGGGCAGCAGTACGAAGTCGCGCGGGTCGTGGCCGCGGCGCACAGAAACCAGCTTGAGCGCGTTGATCATGTTGGCGTCAGCGATGCGAATGATGCCCAGCGCCGCCTCGGCGACCGTCAGGCCAAAGTGCGCGGCGATCGGCTGCAGGGCTTCCTGCGCCCGCGTCAGGCTAAGCTGGATGCGCCCGCCCAGAAAGTAGCCGGGGTTGATGCGTCCGGCGACCAGGTTGGCATCGGTGAGCGTGGGCTCCTCGCCAACCCCCTGACAGGCCGGCCCAGGGTCGGCGCCGGCGCTTTGCGGCCCCACGCGCAGCGCGCCGCTCTCGTCCACATGGGCGATGGAACCGCCGCCCGCGCCAATTTCGACGATGTCGACGGTGGGCACCAGGATGGGGTAGCCGGCGCGGCGCCGGTCATGTTCGATCTTGTAGTCGCTGGTAATGCGTGGCGCGCCATCCAGCACCAGCGAGCACTTGGCCGTGGTCCCGCCCACGTCCAGCGAGATGACGTTCGGCTCACCAATCAGCATGCCAATTCTGGCGGCGCCGATGACGCCCGCGACCGGGCCGGATTCGACCAGGTTGACCGGCAACTGGCGGCCGGCGGCGAAGCTGGCGCTGCCGCCGTTGGATTGCATCACGTGCAGCGTGCGTGGCTCGATGCCCATTTCGTCCAGGTCGCGCTCGAGGTTGTTCAGATAGCGCGCCACGATGGGCTGGACGTAACTGTTGAGCACGGCAGTGTTGCTGCGCTCGAATTCGCGCCACTCCTGCGTGATCTGGTGCGAGAGCGTGACCGGCAAGTCTGGCGCCAGTTCGGCCAGAATGGCGCCGCACTCCAGTTCGTGCTGCGGGTTGATGTAGCTGTGCAGCAAGCAGACCGCGATGGCCTCCACGCCGCCGTCCAGCAGCTGCTGCGCTGCCTGCGCCACATCCGCGCGCTCCAGCGGCTGCAACACCTCGCCTCGAAAGTTCAGACGCTCGCGCACTTCCAGGCGCAGTCGGCGCGGCACGAAAGGCGTCGGCTTCACGTAGGTCATGTTGTAGATGTCGGGGCGGTTGGCGCGCCCGATTTCCAGCACATCGCGGAAGCCGCTGGTGGTGATCAGCCCGGTGCACACGCCCTTGCGTTCGGTCAGCGCGTTGATGACCAGCGTGGTGCCATGCACGAGGAAGGATGTGGCGCGCGCGTCCTGTTCGCTGTGCCGGATGGCCGCGACGACGCCGGCGCCGAAGTCCTGCGGCGTGGTCGGTACCTTGGTGCTGCCGATGCTGCCATTGTGCTCGTCCTGCCAGACCAGGTCCGTGAAGGTACCGCCAATGTCGGTCGCGACGCGCATGTCAGGGCTGACCCTGACCGTTCGGTTGCTCGAAGAGGTGGCAGCGCACAATGTGTTCGCCGCCGGTTGTGGTGACGGGCACCGTCAGCGGGTCGATGCGGCGGCAATGCTCCATCACCTGCGGGCAGCGCGTGTGGAAGCTGCAGCCGGAGGGGAGATCGACCGGGCTGGGGATCTCGCCGGTGGAGCGGATTTGCACCGGACGCAGCGCCTCTTCCTGCTCGGTCAGCACCGGGATGGAAGAGAGCAGCATCTGCGTGTAGGGATGTTGTGGCGATTCAAAGAAGTGCATGGTCTCGGCCACTTCAGCGACGCGCCCCAGGTACATGATGGCGACGCGCGTGGCCAGGTTGCGCATCACGCTCAGGTCATGGGTGATGAAGAGGTAGGTCAGGTTGAGCTCGCGCTGCAGGCGCATGAGCAGGTTGATGACCTTGCCCTGTACCGAGACATCAAGAGCGGAGGTCGGCTCGTCGAGGATGATGAGCGTGGGGTCGGTGGCCAGGGCGCGCGCAATGGCGATGATCTGGCGTTCGCCACCGCTCAACTGACGCGGGTACTTGTGCATGTAGTCATGCGGCAGATCAACCAGCTCCAGCAGGCGCATGACCTCGGTGAAGCGATCCTTTTCCGGCTGATGGATGCTCAGTGGCAGCTCGAGAATCTGGCGGATGGTACGGCGCGGGTTGAGCGAGGAGCCGGGGTCCTGAAAGACGATCTGGATTTCCTTGCGCAGGTCCAGCGGCCTGCGGTCCCCCTGCGCGAACAGGTCGCGCCCGTTGAAGGTAATGGTGCCGCTGGTGGGCAGGTACATGCCCATGGTGATGTAGGCGATGGTGCTTTTGCCGGAGCCGGATTCTCCGACGATGCCGAAGGTCTCGCCGCGCTGTACGTCGAAAGAGACGCCGTCCACGGCCTTGACCGTGATGGGCTCGCGTTTGATGATGCCCTTGCGCCCCACGATAAAGTGCTTGCGCAGATTGTCGATCCGCAGGATGACGTCATCGCTCATACCGGCATGGACTCCGCCTTGTACATGGACACCTTCTGCGCTTCATCGTAGAGGAAGCAGGCCACTTCGTGCGATTCTTCTCCCGGCTGCCTGACCTGGAACGCAGGCGGCTTCTCCCGGCTGCAAACCGGCATGACGTGCGGGCAGCGGCTGTGAAAGCGACAGCCGGTCGGTGGATTCCGGTAATCCGGAATGCGGCCGGGGATGCCTTCGCTGATGCCGCCGCCGGTCAGTCGCGGCACGGCCTCCATCAGCCCCTGTGTATAGGGATGCAACGGGTTGACGAAGAGGCGGCGTGTGGGCGCGACCTCGACCATGTTGCCGGCATACATCACGTAGACGCGGTCGGTCATCTGCCGCACGATGCCCAGCGTGTGCGAGATGAGGATGAAGGAATTGCCCCGCTCATCCACCAGGTTCTGCAGCAGTCGCAACACCTGGTCCTGGATCGTCACGTCCAGCGCCGTGCCCGGTTCATCCGCGATCAGCAGGCCCGGCTCGGTGCTGAGCGCCATGCCGATGCAGACGCGCTGGCGCATGCCGCCGCTGAGCTGGACAGGATAGCTGTCCAGCAGGCGTTCGGGGTCGGCCAGCGCGACCTGGCGCAGGGCCTGCAGCGCTCGCTCGCGCAATTCACCGCGGTTCAGGTTCTGGTTTTCGGCCGAGGCGTAGCGAATCACGGCTGTGAGCTGCTGGCCGACGGTAAAGACCGGGTTAAGCGCGGCCGTCGGATCCTGAAAGATCATGGAGATGCCTTCGCCGCGCATCTCCACCAACTCGCGCTGACCCATTTTCAATACGTCGTTGCCCTGGAAGATGATTTCCCCCTGCGGGATCTCCGCCGGCGGCGTCGGCAGGACGCGCAGGATGGTTTTCATCGTGGTTGTCTTGCCACAGCCGGTCTCGCCCACCAGGCCGACGCGTTCGCCGGGCATGACATGGAAGTTAATGTGATCCAGTACCCTGAGAACTCCTCCATAGACACGGTAATGGACGGAGAGGTCGCGCAGTTCCAGCAGGGGTGCGTCCGAATTCACCATTACACCTCTTCCGCGGAGAACAGGTCATTCAGGCCGTCGCCCAGCAGGTTGAAACCGAGCACAACCACCACGATGGCGAGCGCCGGGAAGATGGCCATCCACCATTGCCCCGTCGGCAGATAGTCTGCGCCCTTGGCGACCATGGTGCCCAGGCCTGGCTGGGGCTCCTGCACGCCCAGGCCGAGGAAGCTGAGCATCGAACCGATGATGATGACCCAGCCCATGTCCAGGCTCATCTTGGTGAAAATGGGCGAAACCATGTTGGGCAGGATCTCGCTGAACAGGATGTGGCGCGTGCCAGCGCCGATGGTTTCAGCTGAACTGACGAAATACTCGGTGCGCAGGGCGCTGGCGAGGCCATAGACCAGACGCGTGTACCAGGGCCACCACATCAGCGAGACGGCGACCATCGAGTTGGTGAGGTTGGGTGTCAGCACGGAAGCGATGGCCAGCGCAAGAATCAACGGTGGCACCGAGAGAAAAATGTCCGTGATGCGCATGATGACCGTGTCGATGAGCGTGCCCTGGAAGTAGCCGGCAATCATGCCCAGCGTCACGCCAACAGGCACAACCAGGGTCAGCACCACCACGCCCATCATCAGGGAATAGCGGAAGCCGAAAATAATCCGGCTGAAAATATCTCGCCCGAACTGGTCCGTGCCGAGCAGATTGACGCCGTCGGGCGGCGCCTTGGCGTTGGCAAAATCGGTAAAGGGTTCAACATGTTTGGGGAAGGGAGTCACATAGGATGCGAATATGGCCAGCAGGATGATGATGATGACCATCGCCAGGCCAAGGACGGAAAGCGGATTGCGCGAGAACTTGTACCAGGCGCGGCCAATGTTGTCGCGGCGATTCTGGCGTTGAATGCTCGCCAGCTCTTTGGCATCAAGCACTGCGGGAGCCGGTTGCGCGGTAATTTCAGCCATTCTCAGTCGCTCCTTGCTCCGCGCAGGCGGATGCGCGGGTCCAAAATTCCGACGACGAGGTCCACAAGAATATTGACAACAATGAAGGTGACTCCCAGTATCAGGATGACAGCCGCGATGGCATTCAGGTCCTTGCGCAGCATCGCGTGCGTGGCGTAGCGGGAAATACCCGGCCAGTTGAAGATCACTTCCACCAGGAATGCGTTGGAGAGGTTGGCGGCGAAGTCCAGGCCGAAGATCGACACGGTCGGAATCAACGAGGGCTTGAGCAAAAAGCGCCCGGTTACTATGCGCTCCGGGATGCCCAGGGCGCGCTCCGCGGCGATGTAATCGCGCGTCAGATTGTCTGCCATTGTCGAGCGGGTGATGCGCGCCTCCTGAGCGAGCGAGCCCAGCGCCAGGGCCACCGCGGGCAGTATCAGGTGGTGCAGCGCATTGATAAAGGTCGAGAACTGACCGGCCAGCAGCGAATCCACGGTGAACAGGCCGGTAACGTGTGGCGGTGCATCGACATTGCTGCTCAGACGGCCGATAGACGGAAAGATATCCAGACCAAATTCTGAAGTGGTCAGGAAGGTGAGAAAGATGATGGCAAAGACGAAGGCAGGGGTCACCACGCCCAGATAGGAAACGACGCGCACCAGGTTATCCACCCAGGTGTCCTTGTGGCGCGCGCTTAAGGTGCCCAGAGTGATGCCGCCAATGGCCGAGATGAGGCCCGCCAGCAGCACCAGCTCCATCGACGCCGGCAGGAAATTGACGACATCGTCGATGACCGGGCGCCGCGTAACCAGCGAATCGCCCAGGTCACCGCGCAGGGCGTTGAAGAACCAGTACTGGTATTGCACCAGCAAGGGCTCGTCCAGGCGCATTTCGTCGCGCAGACGTTGAACAGTTTCCTGCGGTGCCCTTGCCCCCAGCGCCGTACGGGCCGGATCGCCCGGCAGCACGCGGCTGAGCAGGAAGATGAGGATGCTGAGCCCGAAGAGCACGAAGATAGACTGGAAGATGCGTCTTCCGAGGAAGACTAGCAGCCGTTGCAGTTCTTCCCGGTTGAAGAAATTCATCGCGCTGCCCTGTTTGCCTGTTCGCAGTGGGGGAGGTGTGGCCGCAGCCACACCTCCAGTTGCATTCGGTAATGGTTACCGCTAGTTGTTGATGTTGATGTTCGCTGCGAAGATCTGGTAGCCCATGACCGAGCTGTTGGCCTCGGGGTCCCATTCGACGTAGTCGACGACGGCGTGCTTCTCCAGCTGATCGTAGAGGAATAGCGAGGGCGCCATGCTGGCGATCTGCGCCTGCAACTCGGCGTACTTGGCGAAGCGATCGGCCTCATCAACGGTCAGCAGGGCGTCGGCGATGGCCGCGTCCAGCTCTTCGTCCAGCAGCCATTCGTTCTGCTGCCAGGTGTTGGCCGTTGGCGAGGTGTAGCGCTGCTGCAGCATCAGGCCGGCTTCCGGCAGATCCGTCGAAACGTAGATGGTGACGATATGCGGGCTGGTCTCCATGCTGCTGGTGTTTTCTACCACGCTCAGCCAGGGGCTGGTCTGAACGTTCACCGCCACGCCGATATCAGCCATGTTGGCCTGGAAGAGCAGGGCAAACTGCTCCTCGAAGGGCACTTCGCTGATCCAGACGACGTCGATCGGGTAGTCAGCAATGTTGTCCGCGTACTGGCACTGGGCCAGATGTGCATTGGCCTGGTCCAGGTCGCGCCGGTAGACGGTGACATCCGGGTTATGCCCGCCGACAGTCTGCGGAACGGGGCCGATCATCGCCTGCGTGCCCGGCCATTCGAGAGCGACGACCTGGTCGTAGTCGAAGGCGTAGGACAGGGCGATGCGGCAATGGACATCATCCAGCGGCGCCAGCCGTGTGTTCATCATGTAGTAGAAGCTGGTCATCGTCGGGAAGGCCTTGATGGCGATGTTGTCGCGGGCGGCGAGGGCATCCAGCGCCTCAATGCTCTGCCAGGCGTCCGAGATTTCCAGTTCGCCATCAAGCATCAGGGAACGGACGGTGGCTGCCTCGGTCGTGTCAATATAGGTGAGCGTTTCCGGGGCGTTCGCGGCGAAGTTCTCTGCGTTCCACCAGCCGTCAAAGCGCGCCATGTCCAGATAGCCAACCAGCGGATAGTCGGTTACCAGGAAGGGGCCGGAACCGGCGTCATTGGTGAGCAGATAGCCCTTGCCGTAGTCGCCGTGATCGCCGTAAAGGGTCGATTCCATGTCGTAGTTGGCACGGACGAGATCCTCGTTGGCGATGTAGAGACGCACCAGCTTGGGAATGAAGAGGCCGTCGGGCTGGTCCAGGGTGAACTGGACCGTGTAGTCATCCAGCGCCGCCGCGGCAGCGTCCGGCACCAGGTAGGCGTAGCCTTCACCTATTGCGTTAATGCGATTGGTGCTGTAGACGACATCGCTGGCCAGCAGCTCTGAACCGTCGTGGAACATCACGCCCTGGCGCAGGTTGAAGGTGTAGACGAGGCCGTCATCGGAAACATTCCATGATTCTGCCAGATGGGGGCCTACGCCGCCGTCCGAGTTCGGGAAGATCAGCGTGTCGTAGATACTGGCCAGCGCGTGCGAACTGGAGAAATCGTCGCCAACAGCCGGGTCGATCATGGTTGGAAAGGAGAAGGTGATGCGCAGCTGTTTCTCACTATCCTGGGCCATGGCCGTTGCCGAGATGACCAGCATCAACAGCAGGGACAGAACAAGCAACTTTCTCATGATGCTTCTCTCCTCATGAATACGAAACGATATTCCGAAGCCGATAAAATCGACAAAGGTAATGATGCGGTGGCTGTCACCATGTTATCCATCTGACGGGTTGTTCACACCAATCTGCGGCAGATAGTAGTGATAGCCCTGAATGCGGGCCCCGGCAGACGAATCCCACTCCACATAGTCGGCGACGGCGCGCTTCTCAAGTTGATCGTAGAGGAAGAAGGAAACGACATCCGCGGCGAGCTGCTCCTGCAGCGCTTCGTATTTGGCGAAGCGCTCGTTGATGTCCACCGTGGCCAGGGCGTCGTCGATGGCCGCGTCAAGCTCCGCATCTTCCAGCCATTCGTTCTGGAAGAAGGTGGCGGCCGTATCCGAGTGGTAGCGTTGCTTGAGTAGCAGGCCCGCTTCCGGCAGATCTGCGCCGGTGTAGAGCGTGACGATATGCGGGCTCAACTCCTTGCTGGCGGTGTTGTTCACGACGCTTAGCCAGGGCAGGCCGATTACGTTGGCCGCCATACCGATTTCTGCCAGGTTCGCCTGGAAGAGCACGGCGAACTGTTCCTCGTCCGGCACTTCCGTTATCCAGACGACATCGATGGGGTAATCAGCGATGTTGTCGGCGTACTGACATTCGGCCAGCGCGGCGCGGGCTGCGTCCAGATCGCGCCGGGGCGTGAAGACGTTCGGGTTGTGCCCCGGCGTGGCCTGGGAAAGGATGCCGACCATCGCCTGGGTGCCGGGCCACTCGAGGCTGACGATAGTATCGTAATCATAGGCTAGGGCCGCCGCCTTGCGGCAGTTCACGTCATCGAAGGGCGGCAGGGTGTTGTTCGCCATGTAGTAGAGCGAGCTGCCCATGGAGGTCGTGTCAATGTGCACGCCTTCGAGATTACCCATGGACTTCAGCGCCTCAAGGCCTTGCCAGGGGTCGCTGATTTCCAGTTCGCCATCGACGAAGAGGGAACGAATGGTGACGGACTCGATCGTGCCGATGAAGGTAACCTCGTCGGCCGCGTTGTCCACAAAGGCGTCCTGGTTCCAGTAATCGCCGAAGCGCGACATCTTGATGTACTCGGCGAGGGAGACGTCTTCGACCTGATAGGGGCCGGAGCCGGCATCATGGGTGAGCAACCACTCCTTGCCGTAGTCGCCATGCCCCTCGTAGATGCCCTCACCGTAGTTGGCGCGTACCAGTTCCTCGTTCAGGAAGTAGAAGCGGGCCAGGCGTAGCGTGAAGAGCGGGTCGGCGTTTGCCAGCGTGAAACGCACGCTGTAGTCATCAAGCGCCTCTACCTCAGCCGGGGGCAAAAGGTAGACGAATCCTTCGCCAACTTCGTGAATGCGATTGTAGCTATAGGCGATGTCGCTGGCCTGCACCTCACTCCCATCGTGGAAGAGCACACCCTCGCGCAGGTGGAAGGTGTAGCCAAGCCCGTCGTCAGAAACGTCCCAGCTTTCCGCGACCCAGGGAACGACGCCGCCAGCGGGGTTCGGGAAGATGAGTGAGTCGTAAATGTTGGTTATCGAAATTGAACTTGAAAAATCGGAGCCGACATGAGGGTCGATGAACGTTGGCCAGGCGAAATTGGCACGCAGCTGACGGCCGCCATCATCCTGGGCCAGGGTGGTTGCTGAAAAGACAAGTAACAAGGTCAGGGTAATCAAAAGGGTACGTTTCATGGAACTGTCCTCCAACGGTTCTGAATGAAAAGCGAATGACTCTGGGAACGTGCAAGTGTCGCGGATTCAAGCTTCTCCCGTTGAATCCGGGCGTCAGTCTGCAAGCGACCTGACGCGCGCCTGAATTGTTGCTGCTGGAAGGTGAGCGCCTGGCTGTCGTCAGGGTCAGGAGATGCGCCCGGTCTCCGGACCCGCCTGGGCGGGCGGGGGTGCAATAGCGGAATTGCAAGACGGGCTGCAGGCCACATATGCAAGCGTTGGCAATGCGGGAAGCCTGTGCCGCCTGTTGTGTTGAACTTCGCCATGCCTGTTCCGGCTTTCGGGCGAACCCATCTTAGTGACGGGAGGTTAACGCGCCGTTGCGGTCTTGTCAAAAACTGATTTACAGGCCAGGCGTAATCTTGTATCAGCAGCGATTGTGGACACATGCCGGGTACTCCAGGCGCCCGTGCGTTGCATTCCATGCACTGAACGCCTGCAATCAACCTGGAACGCGAACCCTGTCGTGTACAATTCTTCGAAGGCACAGGTGTTTCGCGGTGGGAAACAATGAGCGAAGCGCCACGTGCGACAATTTACGGGGCCCACTGGTGCCCGGATTGTCGGCGTTGCAAGACTTTCATGGGCGAGCACGGTGTGCCCTGCAAATGGCTCGAATCCTTGAGCATCCCGAGATGACCGGTGGCAAGCGTGTACTTCCAACGATTATCTTCGCCGCCGGGGACGTGCGCGAGGGCAGCACCAGGCAGGTCGCTGCAGCAGCTGGCGAGGGGGTCACGGCGGCCATGCTGGTGCGTGAATATCTCAAGGGTGTCAAGTTCAGGATTTAGGACCTGGGATTCAGGCAGTGGAGGGGCAAAAGTGAGCGACCGGACAGTCACTTGTCCCGGCGACATGATTGTACATCTCGACGGGCCGCGGCTGGCTGCCGGTGATGAGGCGCCGGAAGTCGTTGTCGAGAGCAAGTTCCACACGCCGTTTCGTCTGCTGGATGATACTCAGGGCAAGATTCGTCTGGTCAGCTCTGTGCCCAGCCCGGACACTGCAATTTGCAACGAACAGACTCGTATGCTCAGCAAGGAACTGGCCGCAATGGGCGAGGATTTTGCCTTCCTGACCATCAGTATGGATCTGCCTTTCGCGCAGGACCGCTGGTGTGCAGATGCCGGGGTGTCGCGCAATGTGGTGCTATCGGACTACCGCGACGGGACCTTTAGCCTGGCCTACGGTACTTCCATCCACGAATTGAGGATTCTGCACCGCGCCCTCTTCGTCATCAATGACGAGGACTACATTTGCTATGTGCAGTACCTGCCCGAAGTCCACGAGCATCCCGATTACACAACCGCAATGAACGTCCTGCGCGGGCTCGCCTGACGCGGCGTTGAGGGGAATAAACGTGTTTGTTGGTGCAGAGCTGTGGCGTTCAATCTCGAAAACGAGGCAGAACAGAGCCTCGATTTTACTCTTTGGCCAGGCGTTCCAGCGCCTCTGGCAGTGTCGGCAAGTTGGTCTGGCAACCGACGGCTTCCACAACATAGCTGGCAACGCTTGCCCCGAGGCGGATGGCGGCTGGCAGCGCTTGCCCATGCGCCAGTCCCACCGCCAATCCCGCAACGAAGCCATCGCCGGCGCCGGTGGAGTCAACGACGCGACGTGGGAGGATGGCCGGGCAGGATGCGCTGGCCCCTGCCATCTGCCAGCTTGCGCCTGCCGCGCCATGCGTACGGATAATGGCTGATAGCCCCATCTCCAGTAGCGCACACGCCTCATCACAATCCAGCAGCGAGACGAGTTGCGTCAGCTCATGCCCGGTGCAGACCAGGATGTCTGATGTGGCAATGAAGGCAGCGGCCAGCGCCGGCGCCGTCGCCAGGGCGCCGCTCAATATCACGCGTGCATCACCCGCCCGCGCCAACTCGGCTGCGCGCAGGGTGAAACGGTCGAAGCGATAGGTGACGACGGCCACTTTCCCCGCTGCGACGGTGGCCGCATCCGGCGCGTATTCTTCCTGCCGCGCGGCGACACCAATTTGCGACAGGCAGACAGAATTTCCACCGGCATCACGGAACAGGAAACTGTGCCCGCAGCGCTCGTCGACGCTGACTTGCACCGCCCGCTGGTCAACGCCACGCTCATCCAGATACGCTGAGTAGCCACGGGTACGGAAGTCAGCGCCGACGACGCTCACCAGGGCTGCCCGCGCTCCCAACCGCGCGGCGCCCACCGCCACATTGGGCGCGCAACCGCCGAAATACACGCGCTCCACTTCGTCGACCGGGCCGCGAATTTGCACCGTATCGCCCGGCGCGGGCAGAGAAATTACCTCAAGCAGGTGGTCAAAATTTGTCCACGAGCCGACGGCGACGTCATCATATTCGGGTGTGGGCCCGCTCATGTAGATGCGGCGGGGAAGCCCCAGATGCGCTCGGCGTTCTTGTGGAAGATCAACTCCAGCTCCGCGTCGCTGAAGCGACATTCCTCTACCTTGACGCGCTCTACCAGCGGCGACTGGAAGGGCGCATCGCTGCCATATAGCAAACGCCCGGCGCTGACAGCGCGCACGAAGGCCTTGATATCGTAGGGCCAGGCCTGGCTCATATCGGCGAAGACACTGGGTGTCTCTTTACAGACGAGAATGGTCTCCGTCAGGTAATCGTGCAAACCGATGTGCGCGATGATGACCTTCACCTGCGGGTACTGGCGCGCCGCGTAGCCCTGCAGCGAGGGCAAGTCGCGACCGGGATGTCCGGAATGGAAGAGGATCGGGATGTCGTATTTCCCCGCCGCCTCGAAAACCGGGCCGATCACTTGCAGGCTGGCTGGATTGTAGAAATCGGCGCGCGCGACCATCTTGATGCCCCCCAGGCCGCGTTCTTCCACAAAATACCGTACCGTCTCCCAAACGAATTCCTCGCCGAAGAGCGGATTCAGGCGTATCGCGCCGACGAGCCGGTCCGGGCAGGTGGCGACGGCGCGCGCGACGGCCTCATTTGCCTGCCGATAGTCGGTGTCGTGCGGCGGATTGAGGATGCGGTCAGGTGGCAGCAGCACGCCGCAGTCAAGAGAATAATCATCCAGCATGCGGATGATGGATGCGGGTTGGTCGTATTGCACATAGGGCACGATGAGATGCTCGGCGATGGCCGGATCCGTACCAAAATGCATATGCGCGTCGATGATCGTCATGTGCCAGCCTGATTGTATATTGGAGAGGCCGCCGCAACGGCCCCTCCAATTCTCTGTCTTGCGCTATTCCTCTGATTCTTCTTCGTCATACATATCGCCATACGCTTCCAGATAGGCTGCGTGGATTTCTTCCATCAGGAAGACGCCTTCGGTGGGCACCGGCTCCATGATGACGCCGCTGACGTTCACGAAGTAATCATTCGTGTCGTCCCAGCGCGCACGCCTGTAGCTGTAGCCATCTTCAGACAGGACGTCGCGCTTGATTTCGCTCGGGTTGAGCGGATAATGCTCGTAGCCCTGCCAGAACACCTTGAAGCCATCAACGGTCATGTTGGCGCCGGTCTGGGTATTGAGGACATCCAGGATGATGGCAGCGCTTCATCCGTGTTCTCTTCGACGTAATTGATGATGCGGAACCAGACGTGCAGCAGTTTCACCAGGGTTTCCTGGTTTTCGGCTGCGTAATCCGGCGTGGTGATGATGCCGTTGAGCGGCGGCGGCGCCAGGTCTGCGCCGACGACAATCGGCTTGTAACCTTATTCCGTCGCACGCGTGCGTTGCGGGATACCGCCCAGGTAGAAGTCGCCCGTGCCGGAGAGGAAGGCAGCCAGGCCTTCGTCCGGATTCAGGTCAATAATTGTGATGTCCATGTCGGGGTCCAGGCCGACACGCGCCGCCGAACCCACCACCGCCTGGCCCATATCGGTATTGCCAGTGGTTACGACGGTATTCCCTTTCACCTGTTCCAGCGCCGCGACGACGGCATCCGCGCGTTCCAGCCCTTCTTCTTCGAATTCCTCAACCGACTTGAATTCCGGCTTTGCCATCAAGGCCGCGCCGCCGCCGAAAATGTTGAAGCCGTAGACGTAAGCGAACTGGAACGCATCGAAGGTGGCAATGACCGAGGAGATGTTGTTGATGGCGACATCAACTTCGCCGGCGGCCAGCGCCTCTTGTACTTCCGTCCAGCCGAGGATGACGAATTCGACATCGAGTCCTTCTTCCGCATACCAACCAAATTCCTGCCCGAGGATGGGCAGCAACGTATCCTGGAACGGCGATACACCATAACGGACGCTGACCATCTCATCCTGGGCCTGCACGCCGGTGATGGCGAAGACCACCACCAGCAGGACAAGCAAAATCTCGCGAGTTCTCTTACCTTGCAGTACTTCCTCCTTCAGGAACAATTCTCTGGCAATCTGCCAGTGGACAACCTCAGCTGTGAAACGCTTGTATGTTAATCTAGCGTTCAGCGTCTCGTTCCGTCCAGCGCGTCAGACGGCGGGTGAAGTAGTGAAGCAGCCGATCCGCCAGCGCCGCCTCGATGCCGATGATGATGATACCAAGCAGGATCGTCTGTGTATTCAGGTTGCGGCGCGCGACCATGATCATGAAGCCGATGCCCTCTTGCGCGTCCATCAACTCCGCCGCGATCATCAAGCCGAATGCCAGCGCCAGGGCCACACGCCAGCCGGCGATCAACTCGGGCACGATGGCCGGCAGAATAACGGTGCGGTAGATGTGGTCCTGCTCTGCGCCGAGCGAGCGCGCTGCCTGAATGTAAATGCGTGGCACGTTGCGCACCGCCTCGATGGTGCTCACGACCATGACCATGAAGCAACCCAGCCCGGCCAGCAAAATCTGCCCGAACATACCGATGCCGAACCAGAGGATGAAGAAAGGGATGAGAGCGATGGGTGGAACGGGACGGAGCGATTCGAGGACCGGCTCCAGCAACGCGAAGACCACCCGATAACGGCTCATCACCAGGCCGACCAACACCCCCAGCGCCGAACCGGCGAGGAAACTGATGCTCACACGGTAGAAGGTAACCAGAGCCTGGCGCAATATCGTGCTACGTACCTGCACCAGCGTATCCAGCACACGATCCTGACTCGGCAATTTGAGTGAAGAGACCAGCCCCCATTCCGTGGTAACAAGGTACCAGCAGAGGAAGACCAGCAGGATCGATGCCAGGCTGATGCTGCGCTTGCGCCGCGTTCGCTGGCGTACGCCTTCTTCCGGCAACATCAGACGGCAGGCTCCGCTTCGTTCTGGCTGAGTATGTCCATCAATTGTTGCCGCAGCGCCTGAAAGCTGGCGCTGGTTTTGCGGCGCGGATCCAGCTCGCGTTCAAAGGGCACAGCAACATCCGCCGCCGCCCGCGCCGGGCGGGGCGTCATCACGGCCACGCGATCGCCGATGAAGAGCGCTTCCTCGATGTCATGCGTCACGAAGAGGATGGTCAGCGCTTCTTCCTGCCACAGGCGCAGCAGCTCGATTTGCATTTTCTCCTTGGTCAGCACGTCCAGTGCGCCGAAAGGCTCGTCCATCAGCATGATGGCCGGTTTGTTGGCGTAGGCGCGGGCCAGGTCGACGCGCTTCTTCATACCGCCGGAGAGTTGTAACGGGTAGAGATCGCGATATTCTGCCAGGCCGACGAGGGCCAGCAGCCGCTCGACGATGGGCGACACTTCACTGGCGGACAAACCGCGCGCATTCGGGCCGTAGGCCAGGTTCTGCGCCACCGTAAGCCAGGGGAAAATGGAATCCTGCTGAAAGACGACCGCGCGCTCCGCCCCCGGCCCGGACACCGCTGCGCCATCGACGAGAACATTGCCAGCGCTCGGCGCGAGGAAACCGGCCACAAGATTCAGCAGGATCGATTTGCCGCAGCCCGAGGGTCCGACGAGGCAAACGATTTCGTTGGTGGCGATTTACAGGTTCGTTTCATCCAGCGCAGCGACGGGGACCTGCGGCGTGGCAAAGGTTTTGCGGACGGCAACCAACTCTATTTTGGGTGAAGCAGTCTTCTCTGTTGCCACTTTCCCCTGACCTTGTGCGACAGGCGCCGCGGGCTATTATAATGCGGGCACGCGTTGGTCTCAACCATTGAGAAATGATATTTTGCCAGGCACGTTAGCTGTGCGTATTTTCCCGAGCTCCACGAGCACCCCGCTTGCACGACCGCGATGAATGTCCTGCGTGGGCTCGCCTGAGTGGCAGCCACTGGCGGGAAAGGGCGCTTGCAGCGTGGCGCCGGGAACTTGCCCTGGCCCTGGTTGCTCGTTGACCCTGTTGACCGCAAGGGAGGGACCTTATGCCGCAGCAGCTGGCAATCCTGATTTCCGGTGGCAACGTCGGCCTTGGCCGGGCGACGGCCCTGCGCTTCGCACGCGCTGGCGCGCAGATCATGGTGGCGGCGCGCAACGCAACCACGGCGCAAGAGACCCTGCAACTGATCCACGCGGCCGGGGCGCAGGGACACTTTGTCGCCTGTGATGTGCGTGACGAGCAGCAATGCGATCAGGCCGTGGCAGAGACGGTCGCCCGCTTCGGACGCCTGGACGTGCTGGTCAACAACGCCGGCAGCATCATACGCCGGCTTACCGTGGCGCAACTCACCACGGCGCAATGGCATGAAATGATGGACGTCAATCTGAATGGCGCGTTCTATCTTAGCCGCGCGGCCCTGCCGCATTTGCTGGCCACGCGCGGCAACATAGTCAACGTCGCCTCCTATGCCGGCCTGGTGGGCTTCGCCGGGTCGGCGGCCTACTGCGCCGCCAAGGGCGCCCTGGTGCAGTTGACGCGCGCCATGGCGCTGGACCACGCGGCGGAGGGCATCCGTGTCAACTGCGTCTGCCCGGGTAGTGTGCGCACGCCCATGATCGAGGCAGCCTGGGAGCAGCATGGCCCGGGCGCGGCCGAAGCCTGGGCGGAGAAGCATCCCCTGGGTCGCATCGCCGAACCGGAAGAGGTGGCCGAGGCGATCTACTGGCTGGCCTCCGCCGCCGGGAGCTTTGTGACGGGCGTCGCGCTGCCGGTGGACGGCGGCATTACCGCTGGCTAGCAGCCCCAGACCTGTTCAAATACGCGCAGCCAGTTGCCGCCCAGCAGGGCCGCCAGGTCCTCGCGCGAAATGCCACGTTTCACCAGCTCCGCCACAAAAACCGGCATCTGGTCCGCGCTGTGACAGTCGGGAATCCAGTTGTCCAGCATGTCCGGGCCGATGGATGATTCGACCAACGCGAGTTTGCTCACTTCGCGCAGCGTGCCTTCGAGAAAGTCTGTGCCGATGCCGAAGTGCTCGATGCCGACCAGGTCGACCATGTGCTGCAGGTGGTCGGCCATGCGCGCGCAGCTGGGCGGATCGTCGATGTAGCCGCCGTAGAAGTTGAGGCCGATGACGCCGCCGCAATCAGCAATCGCGCGAATCTGGTCGTCGGTCAGGTTGCGCGGATGATCGTAGACGGCGCGCGCGTTGCTGTGCGAGGCGACCAGTGGCCCGTCGACGACCTCGATCGCGTCCCAGAAGCCCGGCTGCGCCAGGTGGCTGACGTCAAAAATAACCTTGTCTTTACAGAGACCACGCAACGCCTCTTGGCCGGCGTCGGTCAGGCCGCCGGGATTACGCACGCCGGTGCCGTCGGCGAAGGCGTTGCGGCGCTCCCAGGTGAAGGCGACCATGTGCACGCCAAGACGACTGAGCGCGCGCAGCACCCGGGCGTCGCCGCCGAGGCCGTCGCAGCCCTCCAGGGCCAGCACGCCGGCCAGCTTGCCGCTGGCAGTGATATTGCGAATGTCGCTCACGCTGTGCGCCAGCTCCATTGCGCTGTTATCACTCTCCACATCTTCCAGCGCCGCCTCAAGCGTGCGCAGGATTTCGCGCAGGCCCAGGCCGGGCAGGAAGCGGTCATCGACGTAGACGGGCAACACCTGCACGTCGATGCCGCCTTTGCGCATCAGGGGTGCCCAGTAGCCGGAGAGCGCGCCGCGTTCGCCCCTGTGATGACGGGCAAGGACGTCCATCAAAATGTCGTGATGGGAATCAATGAAGAACAACTCCTGACAAAGTGACTCTGCTTGCTGCTGGAATTGCATGACTGCCTCCTGGCGGGCTATGCTCGCGCGCGGGAGTATGCCACAAGGGAGCTACAAGTGCCTGTGAACAACGTACAGGAAACAGCAGATGTCGTGGTCATCGGGGCCGGCATTCAGGGATTGAGCGCTGCCTGGCATCTGGCGAAGTCAGGCATTCGGAATGTAGCCCTTGTGGAGAAGTCCACGGTCGGCAGCGGTTCGTCGCGTTGGTCAACGTCGATGTTGATGCTGCAGATGTGGGAAGAGTGGCAACTGCGCTTCTCATGCTACACCTTTGAGCGTTACGCGTCCTTCAGGGACGACACTGGTTACGACCCCGGCTTTATCCGTACCGGTACCTACACGCTCGTTACGCCGGAAGTGGCCGGGAAACAGCGCGAACTGGTGGCGCTGCGCCGCAAATATGGAGTGGATACCCAGGTGCTCACACCTGACGAACTGGCGCGCCGGCTGCCCGTGCTGGCCACGGAGCATCTGGCCTTTGGCGTCTATGGCCCGGCGGACGGAGCGCTGGATACGCCCAACATCCTGAAAGGCTGGCGCGCGTCGGCGCAAGATATGGGTGTGGAACTCCATGAAGGGCGCCGCGCTACCGGGCTGGAGCTTCAGGGCGGGCGCATCGCCGCGGTGCAAACGACGGCCGGCAACATCGCGACCCGGCACGTGGTCAACGCGGCCGGTGCGGACGCGGACGAAGTAGGCGCCTGGGCCGGTCTGCGTATTCCGCTACTCAACCGGGTGCGTAACGTGTATCTGGTCGATTCACCACCCCGCATGAAGACGCAGGTATTCGTTTACGATGCTGCCTCCCAGTGGTACTTCCGTAATACAGGCGAGATGATGATGGTAGGCATGGGAATCCGTCAGAATGCGCCCGTGCAGGATCGGCCCGATATGGACTTTTGGCCGGAAATGCGCGCGATGTGCCTGCGCAAGGCGCCGGCCCTGGCAGAGGCGCCGATTACTGGTGGCTGGTCGGGCATCCGGCCCTTGACGCCGGACGGCAGCCCGATCCTGGGGCCAGTTGACCAGGTACCCGGCTTCATCAACAACTGTGGCTGGGGCGGCGAGGGCATCATGAACGCGCCGGTCGGCGGCCAGCTGGTCGCCGAGCAGATCTGTGATGGCAGGACCAGCACCTTCGATGTCACGCCCTTCCTGCTGGAGCGCTTCGATGCGGAGGACCCGTTGCGGCTCTGAGCACAGCCCATGTGTGTTGGAAGAAGCCACACGTTTCCTTGCGTATAGACCTGAAACCGGGAGTGACTCCATGAATGGACATGCCCGCAGCGTCCGACTGACGGGCGCGCTCGTTGCGCTTCTGCTCTGCGTGGGCGCGGCGCCGGCGCAGACACCCCGGCCGGTCGGCTGGACCGAGGAGTCGCACGGCAACCAGGCGCTGCCGAATTACGCGCTCGTCCTGCCCGACGACCAGATCAACCAGATCACCATTGTCTTTCGGCCACAGGACTGGGCGGCAGTCCTGGCCAACATGACGGAATTGCTCGGCGTGCACGGCGTGGAGACGGAGTTCATGCGCGCCATTGCCGGCTTGTTTGACCAGGGTGGCGGCTCCTGCGCCGGGGATGTTGAGCAGGAATTCGGCCGCGTGCTGGTGGAGGAGCCCGGGGTTGATGAGCAGGCGTTGCTTGCTGCCGCGCCGCTGGCGGATGAGGACCCGGCGGCCTTCGCGGAGGCCATCGGCGTGGCGCCAGGAGTGTTGATGCTAGTCTGGCTGGAGGTCAGTAATCGCTGCGCCGGCGTACTGGCAAGCGCGGTGGCCACCTTGCCTGGCGATCCCTTCACCGTACCCAACCCGGACTGGTTTCCGGTCGAGATTCGCTTCGCGGGGCAGGTCTGGCCCGAGGTCGGTTTCCGCTTCAAGGGCAACTCCTCGCTGAGTTTCGGCTGGGGCACGGGCCGCCTCGACTTGCCCGTCAAGCTGGACTTTGATGAGTTCGAAGACGATCATCCGGAGCTAACAAACCAGCGCTTCCACGGCTTCAGGCAGCTCACCTTCGCCAACAACTTTCAGGACGCGAGCCTGTTGCGCGAGAAGCTTTCGGCGGACATCTTCCGCGCGGCGGGCGTGCCTGCCGCCGAAACGGCGTTCTATCTGGTGTATCTGGATCGCGGCGATGGCGCCGGCGCGCAGCTGCCGGGCCTCTACACCGCTGTCGAGCTGCCCGACGATACCCTCATCGAGACGCAATTCGCCGACGATGAAGGCAACATGTACAAACCCCGCGGCCCGGGCGCGACTTTCGCGGCCGGCAGTTTCGACGAGGTCAGCTTCGACAAGGAGAGCAACAAGAGCAGCGGCTACGAGGATGTGCTGGCGCTCTTCGCGGCGCTGCACGATGGCGCGCGGCGCAGCGACCCCGCCGCCTGGCGCGCCGGGCTGGAAGCGGTGTTTTTCGTGGATGGCTTCCTGCACTGGCTGGCGACCAACCAGCTGATCCAGAACTGGGACGCCTACGGCGCGACGCCCCACAACTACTACCTTTATGCTGACGCGGCCAGGGGCGGCGCCTTAACCTGGATACCCTGGGACCACAATCTGGCGTTGAGTCCAGGGATTGGGATCGCAGGGCCTGGCGGCTTCGGCAGCGCGCGCAGTTTGTCGCTGGACGAGGTTGGCGCGGAGTGGCCCTTGATCCGCTTCCTGCTGGATGATGTGGTCTATGCCGTGCGTTATCGTGAACTGGTGGCGGAAGTGGCAGCCGGCGCATTCTCGGTCGAGCGTATGACGGCCATCTACGAAGCGAATGCCGCACTGCTTGCGGAAGCATTGACCCGGTCCGGCGCTGAAGCCGGGCTGGCCGGGGTAAGTTACGGCCTCAATGGGTTGCAGACGCACCTGCAAAGACGGGCAAGAGTAGCGGCTCAATGGCTGGCGCAGAACAGCAGTTGACTGTCCTGCGCCTGGGCAACGTCGGCATTGCCGGGATCGTCAGCCTATTATGCGCAACTCGCGCGGGAACGAAGACAACGACTCGATGCCGTCTTCGGTGACCACCACGTTGTCCTCGACGCGTATGCCCATCACATCGGGCTTGTAGAGGCCCGGCTCAATGGTGAACACCATGCCCGGCTCCAGCACGGCCGCGTTGCCGCGCGTGATCCACGGCGCCTCGTGGACGTCCAGGCCCAGACCGTGCCCCGTGCGGTGCAGGACGAACTCACCGTAGCCTGAATCGTGCAGCGCCTGCGTGACGATCTCGTCGAGTTCGCCGCAGGCCATGCCAGGCCGCGCCGTTTCGCGGCCAACCTTGTTGGCGTTCAGCACAGCGGCGTAAATGGCGCGCGACTCGTCACTGGCTTCGCCGATGAAGAAGGTGCGCGTGATGTCCGCCGGATAGCCTTCAATGTTGGTGCCAAAATCGAAGATCAGGGAGTCGCCGGATTGCAGGGGCACGTCATCGCGAATCTTGCCGTGCGGACGGGAACTGTTGTCGCCGCCCAGCACGAGCGGTTCGAAGGAAAGCCCGTGACCGCCCAGTTCGCTCAGCTGGTTTATGAGAATGTTCGCCACCTGACGTTCGCTCATGCCGACGCGCAGCGTCTCAATCGTGTGCTGCAAGGCCGCTTCGGAAATGCGGATGGCCTGGCGCTGCAGCTCGATCTCGCCCGGCTCCTTGCACAGCCGGATGCCGGCAATGAGCTCCTGGCCATCGATGATTTGCGCGTCGGGCGCCTGGCGGCCAATCGCCTCGGACTCGAAGAAGCGCATGTACTGCCCCTCGACGGCGATACGGCCTTCCAGCAGCTCCAGCCGGGCGAGCGCACCGGCGAAGGCATCGTCGAAGCCATCTGCATCAGCCCAGCGGAAGTGCATGGCATCAAAGCCTTTGCTGGCGAAGAAGTCCGCCTCCAGCGAGGGAATGACGATGGCGGGCTGGCCCTCGACCGGCACAAACAGCACGATCGGGCGTTCCATGACATGGTGTACGGAGCCGGTCAAATACTGAAAGCCGGGGCCAGGGATGAGCGCAGCAGCGTCGAGGCCCTGCTCCCTGAGGATCTGTTGCAGGTGCTTAAGTCGTTTTGCGGATGGCATGTCAGGAAGACTCCTCGCGGTTGTCAGTCTCGGTCAGTATTTCAGTCACGAGGAAAACGGCGTCGGAGATGCGTTCCACGTCTACCTTAAGGTTGGCCTGCGTTTCCGGACTGTAAAAACTGCCCTCAAATTCCTCGCGCGTATCCCACTCGGCGACGGTCATGAAGCGCCAGGGCAGGGCGTTGGGCGCCTTCCCCTGGCCGGGCAGCGGCGACTCCGTGACTTGCGCAAAGTCAGTGCGCAGCACGCCAGGTCTCGAGGCATTGGACTCCTGATGCTCGCCCAGACGCCAGCGCAAAAACTCTTCTTCGTCGCTGCCGGGCGGCAGGTTGTAAAGCACGGTGAGCCGAATCACGGACGCCTCCTGTGGCTGAACTGTTAACGCCGTCCAGCCTGACACGTTGCGATGGATTTTGCAACGACTGCGGCCAGGCAGTACACTTGCGCCGGATTTCATTGATGAAAGGGAGCATTTGTTATGCGCAGAAAGTTTTCACTGACTGTCCTGCTGGCCCTGTTGCTGGTCTCGCTGATGCCGGTCGCCGCCCAGGATGGCCCCGCCATCGCCCTGCTGCTGCCGCTGAGCAACAACGAGTATGTCCGCAATGCGGCGCTGGGCGTGCAGGAGATCATTGAGGGCGCCGGCGGCAGCGTGGCGGAATTTGACGCCGGCTTCAATCTGGAAGAGCAGATCAACCAGATTCAGGACGCCATCACATCCGGCAATTTCGATGCCATCATCCTCTACACCGTTGACGGAGTGGGCATTACCGTGGGCGTGGACATGGCCTGGGAGGCCGGCCTGCCGGTCATCGCCCTGGATGCCGCCATCAACGCCGACCGCAAGACCCTGGTGCCCTACAAATATGTGGCCGGCCAGATCGCGCGCACCGGTGATGGCGACGGCGGGCACATTGGCCAGGCCATCGTGATGGCCTGCGAGATGGTCGATCCCTGCGAAGTTGCTTTCATGATCGGCTTCGAGGGCTTCCCGCTGGACCTGGACCGCTTCCAGGCCGTGGAAGCCATTGTGGATGCACATGACCACATCTCCATCGTGGCCATGCAGGCGGCGTCCTACACGAATGAGCATGGCTTCGAAGTGGCCACCGACATGCTGCAGGCCAACCCGAACATTGACGTTTTTGCCTCAGTGGGCGATCAGATGACCATCGGTGCGGAACTCGCCGTGGAGGACGCCGGGTTGACCGGCCAGGTGGCGCTGGTCGGCAATGGCGCCAGCATTGATGGCTACAATGCCGTGAAGGAAGGCCGTTTCTTCGCCACGGTGGCCAACATCCCCTACACCAACGGGCAGATCGCGGCCCAGATGGCGCTGCAGGCAATCTCCGGCGATCTCATCATCCGCTCGGTCAACATGTATGACCAGGCGCCGCCCTTCCCGGCCAGCGGGCCCATCATCACCCAGGACAACTACGAAGACTTTGAGCCACAGTGGTAATGACAGGACTGCAGTGCCTTGACCACGACTCCGCTCGTTGAACTGCGCAACATTTCGCGACGCTTCGTCGCGGTTCAGGCGCTGCAGGACATCAATCTGACCATCAACCAGGGCGACATCCACGCCCTGGTTGGTGAAAACGGCGCCGGCAAGTCTACGCTTGGCAAGATCATCAGCGGCGTCGAAAGCGCGGACGAAGGGGAACTGCTCGTCCGTGGCGAACCACGCAGCTACTCGCATCCCCAGGATGCCCTGCGTGACGGCATCACGACCATCACCCAGGAAATCTCGCTTCTCAATAACCAGAGCGCGCTGCACAACGTGCTGCTGGGGCAAGAGATCTGCCGCGCCGGCGTGCTGCAGCGACGCAAGATGCTCGCCGAATTCGAGCGCCTCGTCGAGCTGACCGGCTTTCAGCTGGATCCGGACGAGAAAGTCGGGCGGCTGCACATGGCCGACCAGCGCAAGGTCGAGGTGATGCAGGCCATCGCGCGCGACGCCCGCCTGATCATCATGGACGAACCCACGGCCATGCTGGCCGACGATGAAACGCGCGTCTTTCTCGACATCGTGCGCAGCCTGCAACGCAGCGGCCACACCATCGTCTATGTCTCACATTTCCTGGAGGAAGTGCTGGTGCTGGCGGACGTGGTCACTGTGATGCGTAACGGTCGCATCGTGCGTACGGGGCCCACGGCGGAGGAGACGATCCCTTCGCTGGTCGAGGCCATGCTGGGTCGCAGCATGCTGGAGATGTATCCGCCGCGGCTGCCACGCAAACCGGACGCCCCGGTCGTCTTCGAGGTGCGCGGGCTGCAGGCGCCCGGCCTGGGCCGTATCGACCTGCAGTTGCGCGCCGGCGAAATCACGGGCCTGGCCGGCCTGGTCGGCAGCGGCCGCAGTCGTCTGGCGCGCACCCTGTTCGGGGCGATTGAGGCGGAGGCGGGCGAATTTCTCGTCCGCGGCGAGCCCGTGCAGTTGCGCTCGACGGCCGATGCGATCCGCGCCGGCGTTTTTCTGCTGCCGGAGAGCCGCAAGGAACAGGGGCTGCTGCTGAAACAGAGCATCCGCAACAACCTCTCGCTGCCCCACATACGCCGCATCGTGGGCCGGGGCGGCATCATCAAGCAGCCGCGCGAAAACGAACGCATTCAGCAACTGCTGGAAATGCTGAACGTGGTGCCACCGGTGCCGCAGCTGATCGTCAATCGGCTGTCGGGCGGCAATCAGCAAAAAGTGCTTTTCGGCAAGTGGCTTTTCGAGCAGCCCGCCGTCTTTCTGGTCGACGAGCCCACACGCGGCATCGACATCGGCGCCAAACGAGCGATCTATCAATTGATAGCGGAGCTTGCCGCGCAGGGCGTGGCCATTCTGATGATCTCTTCTGAAATCGAGGAGATCGTCGGCCTTGCCCAGCGCGCGCTGGTGATGCGCCTTGGGCACATCGTCGCGGAAGTCGAGGTTGACGAGGATGGATCGCTGAACGAGCAGGCCATCATGCGCGCCGCCTTCGGCGCGGAGATCCTGCAGCCAGCCGAAGCCGGGGGAGAGCCTTCGTGACGCAGAAAACCACCACAGGCAGCGAACGCTCCGCCAGCACAATCAGCGCCTTTCTGCTGAACTACGGCATCATTTTCGCCATCTTCCTGCTCTACATCATGCTCACCTGGCAGACCGATGCCTTCCTCTCCCTGCGTAACCAACTCAACATCCTTGACCAGGCCCACCAGATCGGGCTGATTGCCGTGGCGGCCACAGTGGTCATCATCGCCGGCGGCTTTGACCTCTCGACCGGCGCCATCTTCGCCATGAGCGGCGTGGTGGCCGCCATGGTCGCGCGCGACCTGGGCACGAACGAGGCGCTGGCGCCGGCGGCGCCCTGGATGGGCTGGGCCGTCGGCATCGCCATTGGCGCGGCGCTGGGCCTGCTCAACGGCGTGCTGGTAACCTTCTTTCGCATAAATACCTTCGTCGCCACCCTGTCCACCGGTATCGTCTTTCGCGGCTTCGCCCTGCTCATCACGCAGGCGGAGCAGGTGCGTGTGGCAGATAGCGCCTTTCGCGAACTGGCTCGCGGTGACATTCTGGGCGTGCGCCACACAGTCTTCATCTGGCTCGGCTTCGCGCTGGCGCTGTCCTTCATCCTCTTCCGTACGCGCTTCGGACGTTACATCTTCGCCGCCGGCGACAACCCGGAAGCGGCGCGGCTCTCCGGCATCAACGTCGACCTGGTGCGCACCATCACCTTCGGCATCAGCGGCATGGCGGCCGGCATGGCGGGCGTGCTCTCGGCCTCCAAATTCCTCAAGGCGCAGAACGACGCCGGCCAGGGTCTGGAGCTGATCTCCATCGCGGCTGTGGTCATCGGCGGCACCAGCATCATGGGTGGCGAGGGCGCCGTGTGGCGCACCGTGCTGGGGGTGATGTTGTTGCGCCTGATCGAGAACGGCTTCAACCTGATGAATGTCGCGCCCTTTTACCAGGACATCTTCCAGGGCCTCATCATCCTGCTGGCTGTCGCGCTGGATGCATTGCGCCATCGCCGAAGTTAGTGAGTGAGCAGGAGGTTGTACTGTTGAATCAGTTGTCGAAGCCAATGATTTGTAGCGTGTCTTCGGGGGGTGTGTAACCGAAACCTTTTAGCAAATTGAAAGCCTGTCTGTGTGAATCGCGAGCACTAAAATTTGTTTCCAGGAAGAGACCGTTAGACAGAGACTTCGGTCCCGCAAACAGGCTGCCATTTGAATGCTGATCCCGGGTATGAACTAGATAGCGTCCTCCTTTCCCAAGTTGGATGGGACATATGGCAGGCTGTATCTTTCCGTTCCCGACCAGCCATTCTGCAGTCTGAATGAGAACATCTTTGGCATACTTTATAGGGATGTGTTCACCAGCAAGTACTACTGCATACCCTGTGGCGGGTTGCGGTGACGGACGAGGTCGGGGTCGTGGAGAGACAGGTCGACGTTGCAGCCCCAATTTCCCCTTCAAAAAAGCGGTTACTGCGCGGTTCGGGATTTCTGTCGTTTTCTTGCCAACAGAAATTGCGAATGACTCGCGTAGAGTCACGGCAAAAGGCTTTAGCAAGACCTCATTGGCATGCTCGCTCCAGTACCGGTCCAGCAAGACACGCCAGTCATCATCTTCCAGCCGGTCGGTCATATCATACGAGAGTCGGGACAGTTCCTTCACAGCGGCAGTAACCGCTTTGGGTTCGCCCAAATGTACGCTGAAGAGGAGTCGTTGCTCGAAAGGCAGTGAAGTTAGCAAGGGCCGATAGACGCGCCACTCTACGCCGTTGGTGAGCAGGGCTGTCGGGACACCCTTATGATAGCAATATCCACCAAGCTGCTCGCTCTCCTTTTCACCTAATTCAGTTCCCAATGCCTTCGCCTCAACAAAGACAATTGGCTTGTCCTCGCGCAGGAGGGCCATATCCACACGGCCTCTGCCGACGGGAAATTCATACCTGACACGTTTGAGGTCGTTTGTATGCCAACCTAGGGCGTTTAATACAGGGTGGATGAGAAAGTGGATGGTTTGTTGTTCTTGTTGGAACTCACCCGGGTGATCTGAAATAGCCGACTGCACCTTGTTGATCGCGCGTAGCAATTGCTCTGACATGTGGATTCCGAACGCTATTCTTAACTGTAGGCGGATTGTAACACTGTGCCTGCAGGAACGGCAAAGTGGACGCAGCGCCAAGTGATGTTCTGCCAGCGACAGGCGCGCTGGACGCATTGCGCCATCGCCGAAGCTAACTTCGGCTGATTCCAGCCGGCGACAAGCAAATGACCCGGAGGTTGCCTCCGGGTCACTGCATTTCATCTACCTGGATTGCTGATGCGCAGCGCGTCGTCCACCCCGCGCCATGCGCGAGTTACCCGGACGGTTCCCCGCTCTCGCCCTCCGGGTCAAGTGCCTCGGGGAAGAGCGTTACCAGCAGATAGGTCTCGTTGCCCAGGGCGATTTCCGCCTGCTCCTGGATGGCCGCGGCACTCAGGTTCTCCCAAACCGCCGCAGATTCCGTGGTGTAGCCGAAATCGCTCTCAACGCCGGTAATCATCCGGCGCAAGGTCGCCAGCCAGTAGCTGTTCTCCTCACGCGCTTCCTGCAGGTTGTTCAGCCGTTGCGCGCGCACGCTCTCGACTTCCTCTTCCGTCGGGCCGTTTTCACGCAGGTCCGCCAGGATGGCGAAGGTTGCCGCCCGCAGTTCTCCATACTTCTCCGGGTTTGTGAAGAAGACGCTCTGCAGGATGTAGCTGCGATTCGGGATTTCCGAGACCGAAGCGCTGGCGAAGGGTGAGTAGGTACCACTCAGGTCTTCACGCAAATCCTCGGTCGCGCGCATCTCGACGATGTCGCCCAGCGCGCGCATGTCAGCGGAGTCCTGTTTGTCCCCCTCGAATGCGCCGCCGTAGGCCAGCAGAAAGATGACCTGTTCTTCAAGGCCGGCGTAGACGTCACGCTCGCGGATTTCATCCGGGAATGGCAGGTCGCGGTCGATCCACGCTTCCGTCGCGCCGCTTGTGGGGAGGTTGCCCAGGTAGCGTTGGGCCAGCTCACGGACGTCGTCCGGCGCGAAACTGCCGACCAGCGCAAACCTGAAGTCGCCCGCTTCCAGCCAGCGGGTGCGCCAGTTGGCGAAGGCGGCTTTAGCATCCAGCGCTTCCACCTCTTCAATGGTGGCGGGCCGGTGGCGCGGCGAGTCGTCGCCGTAGGTAATCAGTTCGGTGATGGCATCGTTGAGCGTGACGATGGGGTTCAGGTCCCGGTTTTTCAGCGCCTCAATCTGGCGCGCGCGCGCAGCTTCAAAGGCGCCCTCGTCCAGTTGCGGATCGGTCATGTAGAGGTAGACCAGCTGGAACAGGGACTCCAGTTCGTCATTGTTGGCGAAACCGCCGACAGTCTCATGCGTGCCGGAGAGGGACAGGCCGGCGCCGACCGAGCGTCCGCTCAGATAGCGCTCCAGCTGATCCTGGCTCACTGCGCCAATGCCGCTTTGATGTACGACGCCGTTGACGAAGGTGCCGCCCAGGTATTCCTCGTCGCTGAACAGGGAGCTGCCGCCAGGGCTCAGCCCGGCCAGCGCAACCTCGTTTTCGGCCAGGTCCGTCGGCATCAGCAACAGTCGCACGCCGTTGGCGAAGGTCCACTCGGTGAGCGGCCATTCCGCCTCCTCAATGCTGCGCTCGGCGACGATAGCAGCGGCGTCCGGCGCGGTTTCCAGCAAGCTGGCGACCGCTTCCACTTCTTCATAGGCAGCGACCTCACGGCTCGCCCCCAGCGTTGCCTGCAGCTCGTCTTCGCCCGGCAACACGTCAAGCGCGCGCTCCGGCCCCAGCACGAACAGCACGCGGTCCGCTTCCTGCAGCAGTGAATCCGCCCGTTCGTGCATCGATTCCAGCGTCAACTGCGGCAGGAATTCTGCCAGCAGTTCCAGCTCCTTCTCGATGCCGGGAGAGATCTCGTTCTCCAGGAAATGACGGCGATATTCGCTGGCGATGGATTCGTTGGAGCGGAACTCACGCTCGTCGAAAGCGTTGTCATAGCCCTGTTGCATGTCCGCCTTGGCGTCGGCCAGTTCGCCTTCAGTGAAGCCGTCGCGGCGCACGCGTTCGATTTCGCCCAGCACCGCCGAGAGCGCATCGATCACGCCATCCTCGCTACTGCCGGCGCTGAAGCTGTGGATTTCCACGTTGCCCAGGGTGCCGCCACCTGAGGCCGAAGCGTACAAAAATGGCGCGTCGGCCTGGCGCTGACGTTCCTGCAGCCGTTCGTTCAGCATGGAATAAAACAGGTTGTCGCGCAGGTACTCGCGATAGTCGCGGAGGGAGACGAGCCCGCTGCTTTCAATCTTGCGCAGCAGCTGGACGGCGGTGGCGGGAAATTCCGGATCAGTGATGATGCCGATGCGCGTGTCAGCATGGGGCTCGACGGCGTATTCCTGCGGCCAGGGCGCGTCAGGCGCGTTGGTCAGGGAGCCGAAGTGCTCGCGGACGCGCAGCTCCGCGTCGTCCACGTCAATGTCGCCGACGATGACGACGGCCATGAGCTCCGGGCGATACCAGGTTTCGTAGAAGGAGCGTAACTCATCAACCGGTGCGCCTTCGACAACGCTCATGTCGCCACCGATGACGTCACGCGTGACGTAGCGCGACTCCTCGCCGAAGATGATCGGCCAGGCCTTTTCGTTGATGCGGCCCGAAGCGTTTTGCTGGCGCTGACGCCATTCCTCGACGACGACGCCGACTTCCTTCTCGACCTCGACCGGGTCAAGTGTGGCGTTGATAGCCCAGTCGAGCAGCACGTCGTAGGCCGTGTCGTACAAATCAGGATCGGCGGAGTTAATGCTCAGCAGGTAGGCCGTCGCCTCGTGGCTGGTGAAGGCATTGAGGTCGGGGCCGAATTGCATGCCGTTGACCTCGAAGTAGTCCACCAGCTCGTTGGCCGGGAAGCGCTTGGTGCCATTGAACATCATGTGTTCGAGGAAATGGGCGAGGCCCAGCTGGGTATCCGTCTCCTGCAGTGCGCCCACGCGCAGCACAAGATGCACCTCGGCGCGTTCGGCCGGTTGTTCGTGGTGCTGGATGTAGAAGGTGAGGCCGTTATCGAGGACTCCCTGGCGTACGTCCGGGGTCAGGGGCAGCGAGGCTTCCAGGTCGAGCGGCTCCTGGGCGAGCGCGCCCAGGCCGCTGATTGCGAGCAAGAGGATGAGCAGGGCAAACTTCCGCAGAGTCAAGATGATCGTCTCCTTGTGTGTGCGTCAGAATTTCCAGGCGACTCTATCATAAGTCAGGCATTGTGAATGTGTTGTGAAATGCTGCATGAGAAAATGGAACAGACTGATTCTGAAGGCAGCTGCAGTGATGTCCAAATCTTGCAACACAACGGCCGGAAGCCAGGTGGGCCTCCGGCCGCTTGCAGTGTTTTGCGAAGTCCGGGTTGACCGCGCCTACCAGCCGCGCTTGCCGAGCACGACCTCGTCCGGGCCAACAGCAATGCCGGACATCGCCTCGCCCAGATCGCGGCTGACGCTCAGCAGCACATCGGCATCGCGGAAGTGCGTCACAGCCTCGACGATGGCGCGCGCGCGTTTGGCGGGGTCGCCGCTCTTGAAGATGCCGGAGCCGACAAAGACGCCGTCCACGCCCAGCTGCATCATCAGCGCGGCATCGGCGGGCGTAGCCACTCCGCCGGCGGCGAAGTTGACAACCGGCAGGCGGCCCAGCTGCGCGGTTTCACGCACCAGTTGCAGTGGCGCGCGGATTTCCTTCGCATAGCTGTAAAGCTCATCCTCGTCCATGCTGGTCAGCCGCCTGATCTCGCCACCGACCGAGCGCGCATGGCGCACGGCCTCAACGACGTCGCCAGTGCCGGCTTCGCCCTTGGTGCGCATCATGGCAGCGCCTTCACCAATGCGGCGCAGGGCCTCGCCCAGATTGCGACAGCCGCAGACGAAGGGCACGCTGAAATTGTCCTTGTTGATGTGGTGTTCCTCGTCGGCCGGGGTCAGCACCTCGCTCTCGTCGATGTAGTCGACGCCGAGCGACTCGAGGAGTTGCGCCTCGACAAAGTGGCCGATGCGCACCTTGGCCATGACCGGGATCGTAACCGCCTCCATGATCCGGCTGATCATGCCAGGGTCGCTCATGCGCGCCACGCCGCCCTGGGAGCGGATGTCTGATGGAACGCGTTCGAGCGCCATCACGGAGCAGGCACCGGCTTCCTCGGCGATGACGGCCTGTTCAGGGGTGACCACATCCATGATCACGCCGCCCTTGAGCATCTGTGCCAGGCCGGCCTTCAGACGAAAGCTGGCCACTTCATCTCCGGAATGCCTGTTGCCATTTCCGCTCATCTGCATGCCCCTTTCCTACACTCTTGCCCAGCGTACGAAGGGCGCCAGGCCATCAGTATGTCCAGTTGAGTCCATTGGACTCCGGCTGCCGCTTCAGTCCCGTGGCCGCACGTCAAAAGCGCTGTCATCCCGCTCCCGCTCCGGATACAGCAGATCCAGCGACTCCTGCTCCAGTTCCCACAGTTCCATCCCGGCGTGTTTGCGCAGCAATCGCAGCAACCGTGGATAGCCGTCCTGTTGCTCGCTGGCCCAGGCGTGCGAAAAGGCGCCGCTGCGAATGTCTTCCAGCGTCAGGCCCATCAGGGTCGCCAGGCGGTTGTCGTGAAAGCGCTCGAGGCGGCTGAAAAGGCCATACTGGCTGGTGAGCGTCATGGTGCGCAGGGCGGGGAACAGCCCTTCACGACCGGCGCGACGCAACAGATCTTCCAGCTCGCCGGAGAGGTAGAGGTCGATGAAGGCGGCCTCGGGAGCATAGCCGTGGTCGATGAGCACCTGGCCGGCGGTCTGAAACGCGTTATGCAGCACGGGCATGACGGCCTGTTGCATGAACAGGTCGAGCTCGGCCTCATGCGCGAAGCTGATTTCAATGCCGCCGGCGTCAGCGCGCAAGGAACCGATGGCCTTCGCCAGCGCCAGCAAACTGCGCCAGGCGCGCCCGCTGGCATCCTGATGCACGGCGAGAAAGCTGAAGAAGCCGCGTCCGGCGAGGTAGCGTTCGCGTACTGCCAGGCCAAGGGTGCGTGGCGCAATCAGCCCCACGTCGACCATCGGCGGCGGCTCAATGAAGCCAAAGGCGATGTTGCTGGCGCTGGCAAAGATGAGCATGTCGCCGCGCGCCAGCCACGGCGATATGTCGCGCAGAAAAATGGTATGCATCAGTTCGTCGGGCAGCAGCAGGAAGATGAGGTCGGCGCTGCGCACGAGGTCGGGCAAGGGCACGGGCCGAAAACCCTCGCGCCTGGCCAGCGCCTGACGCTCGCTGTCGCGTTCGCTGAGGATGACGTCCAGGCCGCTGTCGCGCAGGTTGAGCGCCATGGGGCGCCCCAGGTTGCCGTAGCCGAGAATGCCTGGCCGGCGTCCGGCAAGGTCGTCCAGGTTGGCGTCTTCCGCGCGAAAGATCTTCTTCAACATGCCGCTGCTGCCTGCTCCAGCGCTTGCGACCAGACCCTGTAATCGTCGCCGTTGCGCCGGAAACCGAAGCGACGATAGAGGCGCAACGCCGCCTGGTTGTGCGCCAGGGTGTTGACGGTCAGGGAGCTGAGCCTGCGACCGGAAAAACGGCGGATGACATCGACCAGCAACTGCGTGCCCAGTCCCGCGCCCTGGCGCTGTGGCGCGATCCCGAGCCGCGCCAGGTGCGCGTCCCCCGTGCCTCGCGTCGTAATCTGAAAACCGGCGACGCGCCCTTCTTCTTCAGCGACTGTGAAGCTGGCCGCCCTGCGCAAGGCCAGACGCAATTCCACATCAGACATCTGCCAGCGTGGCTGAAAGGCGGCTGCATCGAGAATGCGCAAATCCTCCAGGTCGCTGACATACGCCGGACGGATGCAGGCTGGCCCCGCGCCGGGCGTAGTCGTGCGCGTGAAGGGCCGGCGCAGGCCGATGACCTCTTCGCCTGGGCGGAAGCCACTGGTCGGCAAACAGTCGTGCAACCAGTCCTGCTGGCCACCGAGCAGGTTGACCTGCCACACACCGCGCTGCTGCAGAGACGCGCGCAGCTGCCGCCACATCGTATGAAAGCCGTCGCCGGCGTCCACGCCGTCCTGCAGGATGCAGACGCAGAGCCAGCTGTTGCCCGAGAGCGGCGGCGTACATGCCAGCAGACCAACGAGTTCCCCGTCATGCCACAGCGCGCGCGTCCACTCAGGATGCTCGCGCAGCCAGTAGGCCATGTCGCTCTGGTGCATGCTGGTGGCGACGCGCCCGCTGCTGAAGAGCAGCGCTTCGATGCGGCCGCGCGTGGCGACCGGCGGCGCCCTGCCGACCCGCTCAATGATGCTCATCGTCGCGGTCTGTAATTCTTGTTGCGCAACGCGTAGGCACGTGCTGTGATGGCGAGGATGCGACAGCGACGCAAGTCAAGTAGTCGACTAGCAATTCGTTCGTCTAGGTCCTCGATTTGGCTGGCAGCAGTGAATACGGTAGGAAGTTGGCCGGTGTAACGATGTTCAATCAACTGGAAAATTTTTTCGCGAACCCAGGGAGTGCCTTGGACTGCAGGCAGATCGTCCAGCACCAAGAATGATATGTCCTTTACCTTCTGAAAGCGCTTTTGAAAGGTGAAGGTGGATCCGCTGTCGAAGGAATAACGCAACCAATCCATCAAGTCAGGCACAGTGGTAAATATGACCTCCTCGCCGAAGTCGGTTCGGGAATTTGCAATGGCGGCAGCAAGGTGTGTCTTGCCACTTCCATAGTTGCCTAGAAGGACCAGCCATCCAGAAGGCGCCTCAGCGTAGTCACCTGCAAGCCGCAGTACCATTGAGAGGTTCTTTTGCTCGTCTACGCTCGTCCCGCTGCTGATATCGAAATTGTCCAGGCGCATGTCACGATAGTGGCGAGGGCTCGTGAGCTGTAGCTGTTGAAGCCGATTTGGCGAACGATAGTCAGGGGCAGAGATGCTTGCATAGCGGATGAACTCTCCCTCGGCGTCGAGCAAGCGGCTGCGAATACGGCCTTCGATGCTGTCGAGGTCGACGTTGGTGGTGATGACGGTGGGCAGGTGCAGGCTGTAACGGTGGTTGAGCAGCTGAAAAAGTTTTTCACCGGCCCAGGGGCTGGGGTTCTCGGCGCCGAGGTCGTCGAGGATGAGCAGTTGCGCGCTGCGAACGCGCTCGAATTGTTCATCGTAGCCGACTTCGGAAGAGGGCCCGTAAGTACTGCGCAGATGATCGAGCAGGTCTGGCGCGGTGATGAACAGGACGGCATCGCCCTGCGCCAGACGTTCGTTGCCGACCGCGGCCGCGAGGTGGGTCTTACCACTGCCATAAGTGCCGGTCAGGACGAGCCAGCTGTTCGTTGGACTAGTGGCAAAATTACGTGCACTGTCGCGGGCAAACTGGAGAGACTTATTCCCGCTAACGCTGATGCTAGGGCGTTCAATCACGAAATTGTCGAAATTCTTGTCGGCGAAGGCCTCCAGATTGCTCAAGCTTCGCAACTTGGTCTGGCGCTCCTCGTCGCTGGCCGCGCCAAGGTTTGTGCAACGGAAGAGTTTGCCAAAGTCGGGATGGTCGTAGGGCACGTCGTGGCTGAGCACGCCCAGGCCGCCGCAGAGCGGCAGCTCGCCACAACGATCGCAGCGATTAGTCTCCATTGTGACCGCCGATGTACCCGGCATAGCGTCCGCTGACGAAGCGTTGTCCATCTTCTCCGGCGGCTCGTCCGGCAATTCCACGGTCCCGTCCCTCTTTGTCCCAGCGTTCCAGAATGGCGCGCACATAGCGCCAGTTGCGTTTGTTGTGCTGCACGGCCAGCTGCAGGGCTTCCTCCAGCCAGGCATGGGGGAAGCTGGCCTCGGCGTCTTTCAGCTCCTCGGCGAGCATGGGCGTGATTGTACCCACGTTGGCCTCGTAGAGGCGGAAGAGGCCTGGGCGCTCCGGCATCAGCTCGACCGGGTGCTGCGCGTCGCCGGGCAGCCACTCGCCGGCCTCGATGCGCGCGACCGCGTCGCGGCCGGCCGGACTGTTGAGAAAGTAAAGTTGCTGCGCGCGTTCTTCGGCGCCGACGCTCACCGTGACCAGGCTGCGCCGCTGCAGGGCGCGTTGCAGGGCCTGCTGCAGCGTGTCCACAGGCGACTGGTCGGGCGCGCTGCGCTGCAGGGCGGCCAGCAAATGCTCATCTGACTGCAACTCCGCTAGGTGCAGGTAGCGAAATGGCGCATCCTTCTGCGCCAGCGCGCGGCAGCAGCAGAGCGTCAGCTGCAGTTCCGCCAGGTCATCGATGAGCGGCAGCAGCTCGCTGAAGAAGCTGGCGGGCAGGGGCGTGTGCCGACTCACGCCAGCGCGAAAACCGGGAAAGGTCTGCATCAGTTGTGCCCCAGATCAATGCGCTGCGCATTGACGTCGCGGAAGCGGGTGATGGTCTTGTCGAAAAAGAGCGAGATGGTGCCGGTGGGGCCGTTGCGGTGCTTGGCCACGATGATGTCCGCCTGGCCGGGAATTTCAGTCGCCTCGTTGTAGACCTCGTCGCGATACAGGAACATGACGATGTCGGCGTCCTGCTCAATCGAGCCGGATTCGCGCAGGTCGCGCAGCTGCGGGCGTTTATCCTGGCGCTGCTCGACGGCGCGCGAAAGCTGGGCGGCGGAGAGCACGGGGACGTTGAGCTCGCGCGCCAGCTCCTTGAGGCTGCGGCTGATGTAGCTGATCTCCTGCACGCGGTTGTTTTCATAGGCGCCGCCCGCGTTCATCAGCTGCATGTAGTCCACCAGGATGAGGTCGATGCCGCTCTCAAGGTGCATGCGGCGACACTTCGCGCGCAGCTCCAGCGGGTTCAGCGCCGGCGTGTCATCGATGAAAATATCCAGCTCGCTGAGGCGACTCATGGCTTCTATCAGACGGGCCTGCTCCTGCTGGCTGACCTGGCCGAGGCGCAGCTGCTGCATGTTGATGCCGGTCTCCATGGAGACCAGGCGCTGAACGACCTGTTCCACGCCCATTTCCATGGTGAAGAGGGCGATGCGCGGCTTTTGTGTGCCCATCGGGAAGCGGGCAACGTTGAGCACCACCGAGAGCATGAAGCTGGTCTTGCCCATGCCAGGGCGGCCGGCAAAGACGAGCAGGTCCGAATTCTGCATGCCGCCCAGCAACTGCTCGATGGCGCGGAAGCCAGTGGGCAGGCCGAGCGGCCTGTCCTGGTGCAGGATGAGATAGTTGATGCGATCGTAGTATTCGCTGAGGGCATCCCGGATGGGCTGCAGGTCGCGCCGCGTGCGATTCTCGGTCGCTTCGAAGACCAGGGCCTCGGATTGTTCGATGACGCTTTCAATGGTCTGCTGCTCGTCCATGGCCACGCCGCGGATGGACTCGGCGGCGGCCAGCAGACGTCGCCGCAACGCAGCGCGCTGGACGATACGGCCGTAGACTTCGGCGTGCACCGAAGTGGGCGTGTTGTTAATGAGGCGGATGAGCCAGGCGGTGCCGCCGGTCTGCTCAAGGTGCCCCAGCTGCGACAGCTCCTCGCCGACCGTGAGGAAATCCAGGTTCTCGTTGCGCTCGGATATGCGCTGCATCGCCTCCCAGATCCAGCGATGGCGCAGCAGGAAGAAGTCATCCTGTTGCAGGAAGGCGGCAATGCCGAACCAGGCGCCCGGGTTGCTGAGGATGGCGCCCAGCACCGCCTCTTCTGCCTCCGGGCTGAAGGGTGTGCTGCGCTTGACGCCCGGCATCGCCGCTTCAGCTTCGGGGCTGAAAGGGGTGTTGTCGAAAGCGTCCGGCCCCATCTCTTCGTCCTCCGGGCTGAAGGGGGCGCTGTCGCCAGTGTCCAGCTCTTCCTCTTCTGCCACAGGGCTTGTGGGGGCGCTGTTTTCGTGGTGTTCAGCAGGTGCAGGATCGCTCATGTCGGCCTGGCGCTGCCGCGGACTCAGGCGGGCGTCTGGTCGTCGTCTTCCAGGTCATCGAGGTCGAGGGTGTCGAGGAAGTCTTCAAAGACGCTGAGCGGTGCCTCGTCCCCGTCTGCTTCGCTGCCTGCGCCGAGTTCGTTTTCAATGTCGCCCTCGCGCTGGATGCCAGCCTCGCGCATGACCTCGTCCTCAACGAAAATCGGGGAACGGGTGCGCACGGCCAGGGCGATGGCGTCGCTGCTGCGCGAGTCAATTTCGAGCTGGCGTTCGCCGACCTCGATGATGATGTGGGCGTGAAAAATGTCCTTGCGCAAGGAGCGGATGATGACGTGCAATACCTTGCCATCCATGCTGCCAATGACGTCGCGCAGCAAATCATGCGTCAGGGGCCGCGGCCGCGCCTTTTCCTGCAACTCGAGCGTGATGGCATCCGCTTCGCAGGGGCCAATCCAGACGGGCAGATAGCGGTCGCTGTCCGGGTCCAGCAGCACCACCAGCCGCTCCTGCGACATCAGGCTGACGCGAATGCTGTCAATGACGACTTCAATCATGAGCGACTGTCCGAATCCCGTCCTGCCTGGCAAGGGCCGGTTTGCAATGCGATTATACACCCATGCCGGGTTTCGGCAAAGGATTGGGCAATCCTGAATATTTGGCACTGGCGCATGACATTGAGCGTATTGAGCTGCCGGGCATTGCTGGTGTCCCTGTGCCTGATGCCCCTGATCGCCGCCTGTGCGCCCGCCATCCAGCCCGTCATGGGCGTGCGCGGGCCCTCACGCAGCGTCCGCGCCGGCGCAGATCTGGCGCGCTACAACTTTCATCTTCCTGCGACCTGGGACCTCTTCGAGCTCGGCAGTGAAACCGCCAGCGCGAGTCTGGCAGGCAATGCTTTCACGCTCACTGTGGGGCCGGAGCTGGGCTATCTGACTGCCGGCAACAATGTGACGCATCGCGATGTCCTCATTAACGCGACAGTGCGCCAGACTGAAGGCCTGCTCGGCAACGGCTTTGGCCTGCTCTGTCGCGCGGACAAGGCGGGCAACGGCTACTGGTTCCTGCTCTCCAGCCGCGGCGAATACAGCATCCAGGTGGCCAGCGATGTGCGCGAGGACCTGTTCGAGCTGGTTCCCTGGCGCTATCACAGCGTCATCCGGCAGGGGCTGCAGGCCAACGAACTGCGCATCGTGTGCGCGCAGAATTACCTCGCCCTCTTCATCAATGATGTGTTCGTGGCCGAGGCCTTCGATGACGAGTTTGACAGTGGCGAACTGGCCGTGGCGCTGGGTGCCACCGGACGCGCGGCCAGCGCCAGCTTCGATAACATTCGTGTGCGCGCGGCAGTGGTGACCGGTGAACGCTAGCGTCCGCCAGAGGGGATGAGAATTTCCTGACCGACGTCGAGCCGGTCAGGGTCGAGCAGATCGTTGGCTTCAATCAGATCCTCGATCGTGAGGCCGTAGTTCAGGGATATGCTGTAGAGCGTTTCTCCGCTGCGCACGGTATGGATCCGGTAGCCGCCAGGCAAACTGGTGGTGACGATGGCCGGCGCCGGCGTGACGATCGCGCTGGCGGGGGACACGACCCTGTCCTCCTGCAATTCCGCACAGCTGGCAATGACCAGACGCTGCCCGGGCTGTATGACCGGGTTGTCACCCGTCAGCGAGGGATTGGCCGCCTTCATGTCCGCTACCGTGGTGTCGTACTGCAGGGAGATGCCATACACCGAATCGCCAAAATCGACAACATGGATGCACGCTTCACTGACCTCGTCGACTCCCGGAGGTCTGGGCTTAAGCGTGGGCGTTGGCAGGGAAAATGTGGTGAAGCTGCCGCTGCCGCCTGCAGCCATGGAAGGGGCATCCGGGCTACGCGGTGTGATGAAGGTACCGTCTTCTGCTATCTGAAGGGTTGGAGCAGCAACAAGCCCCCGCAAGGGGGTTGGCGCAATCACCGTGATGGGCAACGCGGAGGTGGGCTGTATGGCCACGGCGCGCTCGCTGCGGCGCGCGGGCAATGCCTCAGGCTCCACACCCTGCGGCGCGTCGGCCGCCTGCTGAAAACAGCCCGCAGCAGGGATGACCAGCAGCAGCGCAAGCACCCGCGCCAGGACCCCCGACCGCATCCGCCTGCCTCCTCACGCTCTCGTCCCTGTAAGGTACACCGGCGCGGTTGCCGCTGCAATGCAGTCGCGCTCAGGGTGGCGCAGGACAGTCAGCCCGCTCACGCCAGGGCGGCGCGAGCTGCCAGGCCTGGTAGTTTTCATTTTCCCATGCCAGCGTGACCTCGAAGTCGGCTTCCCGCAGCGCCTCCAGCCAGGGGCCAACGTCGACATCGCGCGGGGCAGGGAGATAGCGCGGCCCCAACTCACAGAGTCTGCGCGCGTCAACTGCCAGCGCATAGGGGTCGGGATACCAGGTCAAACGCTTGTCATGCCAGGTGCCCAGGTAAAAGCCCAGTTGCCAGCTCAGCCAACGGTCATACACCACCGTCGCGACCGGACGCGCGGCCAGCCAGTCGCCAAGGTCATCAATTCCGGCATGGGGGTCTGGCCCAGGCGCGGGTTGCAGCACCAGCATGACCAGTGTTGCCAGCAGGAGGGCCGGTCGCAACTCGATTTTCAGCGGAGCCAGGCGTGTACTGAACAGCCCGGCAATCCACAGGAGACCACGCGCGCAGGGCGGTAGCAGTGCTGGCGTCAGGAGCAGGGCATAGCGTGCATACAGTGGAAAGGCCGGCAGCAGTTGCAGCAAGGAGGTGCCGGCGAGGTATACGGCCAGCGCCAGGTCGACGTGGCTGTGCCGCGACAGGGGTCTGCTGCGTGCGCGCCACACCAGCGCAAGAACGCCGACGAGCAGCAGCAGCGCGCCGGGCCAGCCAGGCCAGAGGAGCGTACTGGCATGGCCCAGCCAGGCGTTCAGGCGGCCTGGCAGATCGCCAACAGCGGCCAGGCCCGCCGGAGTGTTGTTGGCGAAGGCCAGCTCGTGAATGCCTAATCCGGGACGCAACCCATCCCACAGCAGCAACAGTCCGGCGCAGGGCGCCAGCGGCAGGCCGAAGCACAACAGCCGTCGTGGAGTCAATGGCGCATGTCGCCAGGCGGCCCACAGAATCAGCGGCAGCCCGAGCAGCGCCTGCTGCTTGCTGGCCAGGCCGATCCCCAGCAACAGGCCGCTCCAGCCCAGGCGACCCAGCAGGGCCAGCCACAGCGAAGCCGTGATGCTGGTGAGCATGAGGCCATCCGTCAGCGCGCTGGCGCTGGCAGCAACCAGTTGCGGTGAGCAGGCCGCAAGTAGCAGGCTCAACAGGGGCAGTGATGGAGAACTGGAACGGTAGAGGTCGCGGGCGAGCACGTACAGCAGTGGCAGCAGCAGGATGCCCGCCAGCACCCCAGGCAAACGCGCCGCCTGTTCCAGCGGTCCCAGGGCGGCCTGCGCCAGCGCGTTGGCGTACAGCGCCAGCGGCGACTTGTCCAGCGGCCCGTCCAGCCACCAGTCACCCTTGATGGCGGCCGCGCGCGCGAAAGTGCTGAAGAAAGCCTCGTCCGGCGTGAAACGCCAGTCCATGAAAAGCGCGCGCCAGCGCAACCAGACGCCTGCCAGCAGCAGCAACAACGCCAGGGGCGGCACGCGCTGGCGCCTGCCTGCCTGCGCTCCCGCGGTCTCCATGCCTGCCCCCTGCTGCGCCGGTTTGAACGCCCCCTGCCTGCCGGAGTATACTACCCACCCGCGAAACAGGAGCCGGCATGAACCTCAGCTCAATCAGCGCAATCGTCTCGGACATGGATGGCGTGCTCTGGCGCGGCGATGATCCCCTGCCTGGCCTGCATGCCTTCTTCGCCATGCTACGGCGCAGAAACCTGCCCTTCGTGCTGGCGACCAACAACAGCAGCAAGACCCGCCAGGACTATGTGCACAAGCTGGCGGCTATGGGCGTGCCGCATGTCCCCGCCACTTGCATCGTGACCTCCGGCACGGCGACTGCATCGTGGCTCAAACGCCACCATCCGCCGGGAACGCGCGTGCACGTCTTCGGCGGTGATGGCCTGCGCGTCGAGCTGGACGCTGCCGGCTTCTGCGTGGCGAACGAGGATGTGGCCGTGGTGGTGGCGGGCCTCAACCGGGACATGTGTTACGCGGATCTTCATCTGGCCAGCCATTTGATTCGCCAGGGCGCCCAATTCATCGGCACCAATCCGGACACCACCTTTCCCGCCGCGAACGGCATCGCGCCTGGCGCTGGCAGCCTGCTGGCCGCCCTGCAGGCCGCCAGTGGCGTGGAGCCACTCGTCATCGGCAAACCCCATGCGCCCATGTTTGAAGCGGCGCTGGAGCTGCTTGGTAGCCAGCCGGCGCAGACCCTGATGATTGGCGACCGCATCAACACGGATATCCTTGGAGCGGCGCGCGCGGGCATGCGCACGGCGCTGGTCATGACCGGCATCTCCACGCAGGCCGAACTGGACTCCAGCCCGCTGCAACCCGATATCGTTTGCGCTTCATTGTCAGTTCTGGTATCTTCGCTTGTGCTGGAGTGATGGACTTTAATAGTTATGTGTAAGGATGTTACTTAGCCGGCGTGATCTGTTGGGTTTCGTAGCCGGCTTGCCTTTGCCGCGCACTGATACCAACATGCAGGTTCCGGCAGATTCGCTGTCGCAAATGCAGTCGCAGTTGCAGCAAACCCTGGCAGGGCACAACATGTCGCTCGAGTTGCGCGCCCTCGACGCTGACCACGGTGACCTCTTTAACATCCGGGTGATGGCCGACCGGCTTATGCCGGTCGCCAGTTGCTTCAAGGCCTTCGTCGTGCCCTGGTACTATCTCAACGTTCCGCCTGTGGACCAGGAGGACGGGCCGGACAGTGCCATCTGGGACATGGCGGTACACAGCGGCAACTATTATACCTCCGTCGTGCTGAAACAGGTTGCCGGTCACGTGCCCGGACCGGACAACGCCCTGCAGAAATTCAACAATTTCCTGCTCTCCATTGGCATGCAGAACGGGCTGTACAACTGGAACCTTGGCCACACTTTGGGCCTGTTCGATAATCGTTACAAGCCTTCGCAAAAAACCGGACGCCTGGTCCGCCTCGGTGATCGTGAGTTCTGGATCTTCAACGTATTCACGGCCAGCGACCTGGCCCAGGGCTTCGATTACATCACGCGCGGCGAAAAGCATCACCCGGGCGTCAAGGTCGCAGCAGCCTTGCGCCAGTCGCGCAGCTTGCTCGGCATCCCTGCAAGGGGTTTCCGCTCTCCGATCGAACGCGTCTTTGCCCCGGGCTACATCGGCAAACAGGGGATTATCCAGACGGACGAAATCTCCGTCGGAACCGTGTTCAATGACGCCGGCCTGCTGGATCTCGGGAAGCGCAAGTACATCCTTGCCTTCATGTCCCTGGCCGAAAGAGAGAGCACTTCGCTCTCTGTGTTGCGTGAAATCATGCACCATGTCTGGGTCATGGACCGCGAAATTGAAAAGTCACAGGCGTCCCTGCAACGCCTGCCGCGGGTGTGGGGCTAGGCTTGGCTGGTAACCGCCCGGCAGCGGCTGCCACCCCTTGACACTGTCGCTGCGAATCGTATACACTGACCCCGCAGCCACTGACAACCAGATTCACGGGATCTGTTGAATCCAACCTGAAATCAGCGTTCCCGAACGGAGATGAATCCGCATTAACCGGGGCCGGCAGGCTGCGGCGTTTGTGCTCGCATATTGGCAGGGGATGCCCAGGGGGCAAGGCCAGTGCAACTGAGAGATCGTACCAAGAACTACGGCCGTACGCGCAACTCGAGAGGGCTACCGTCGCTCATCCAGGTTCAGCTGGATTCCTTCGAACGCTTTCGCAAGGAAGGCCTGGCCGAGCTGTTCGATGAAATCAGCCCGATTGAGAGCTTCAATGGCAAGCTGAAGCTCTATCTGCCAGGCAACAGCAACGAAGCGAAAGAATTCGGGCTGAAGTTCTGGTTCGAGCCGCCGACCTACACGGAGAGCCTCTGCCTTGAGCGCGACATGTCCTACGCTTCAGCGTTGTACATGCGCGTGGCCCTGGTCAATCACGAGGCCGGCGAGGAAGTCATGCTGTCGGACATCTTCCTCGGCGACTTCCCCCTGATGACGGAGAAGGGCACCTTCATCATCAACGGCACCGAGCGTGTGGTCGTCAGCCAGCTGATCCGCTCGCCGGGCGTTTACGCCGACGCGGACGAGGACCGCACCACCGGTCGCCGCCTTTCTTCGGCGCGCCTGATTCCGGACCGCGGCGCCTGGATGGAATTCGAGACGCGCAAGAACGACTACCTCACGCTCAAGTTCAACCGCAAACGCACCGTGCCGGTAACCATCCTGCTGCGCGCGCTGGCTGCCGTGGATGATGCGCTGCCAAAGAAAAAGTCACTCATCAAAAAGGGCAGTGACCAGGAGCTGATGAAGTTGTTCGCCGGCGTCGACAATGATCCGGACCGACCCTTCATAGCCAATTCCATCAATGCGGAGCCGGAACTGGTCATCGAACACAAGATTCTCCGCCGGGACACGGTCAATGAGATTGCCGCCAAATACGGAATGAAGCGGGACGAAAAGGACGCGCTGCTGAAAAGCCTGTCGGACATGATTGCCGATGCTGATCAGCTGTTGTGGCCTGAGGACTCGCCCATACCCCTGGTTGGCACTGACAGGGGAACAGTGAAATTCCGCGCTCCGGACAGCCGAATTGCCGAAGTAGCGTTAATCGAGTTTTACAAGCGCATGCGTCCCGGCGACCCGCCTACGCTGGACAATGCCCGCGAATATCTCTACGGTCAGCTTTTTGATCAGCGCCGTTACGATCTCGAACGGGTAGGGCGCTACAAACTCAACCAGCGCCTGCAGCTGGACGGCATCGTGCCGATGAAAGTGCGCACCATCACCAGGGTCGACATCGTCAAGTTGATTGAGCGCATGATTGCCATCAACAACAATCAGGCCAACCCGGACGACATCGACCATCTGGGCAACCGTCGCGTCAAGACGGTCGGTGAGCTCATCCAGAACAAGATGCGCGTGGGCCTGCGCCGCACCGAGCGCGTCGTCAAGGAGCGCATGTCCATCCGCGACTCCGACAACCTGACGCCGGTGGCGCTGGTGAACATCCGCCCGGTGGTGGCCTCCATTCGCGAGTTCTTCGGTTCGTCCCAGCTGTCGCAGTTTATGGAACAGACCAACCCGCTGGCGGAACTGACTCACAAGCGCACGCTGTCTGCCCTGGGGCCAGGCGGCTTGCGCCGCGAGCGCGCCGGCTTCGATGTGCGTGACGTGCATCACAGTCACTACGGTCGCATCTGCCCGATCGAAACGCCCGAAGGCCCCAACATTGGCCTCATCGGACGTCTGGCCAGCTACGGCCGCGTCAACCAGTACGGCTTCGTCGAAACGCCCTACCGCAAGGTAGAATCCACCATGGCGCTTGTTGACCCACGCATCATCGGCCGTCGCATCGGCGAGGATGTCTTAGACGAGGATGGGGTACTGCTGGCCGAGGAAGGCGACCTAATCGACAGCACACTGGTCAAATTCCTTGCGCAGGAACGCATTATCGAGCAAAAGATTCATGCTGAGATGGTGGGCGAAGTAAAAACCGAAGACAAGAGCATCAACACCGAGACTCGGCCTGAGCACAATGCTGTAGTGCCAGCAGGCTACAAAGTGCTTGTAAATGTGGGAGACTCGGTCAATTCTGGTGATACGCTGGCGAGTCCACCTGGACGACGAGAAACCTTGCTTTACCTCTTGGATAGTTGCACAGACAGGCAAGTCAAGTCTACGACCCGCTTGTACTTCCTGCTCTATGAAGCCACTCGTAATGCTGAGGTAAAGCCGTTCACTTTCGTTCACCATCGCGAGTACGGCGTCTGGTGCGAAACAGAAGAGTTCGACAATCTCGTGAAGGAATTGGTCGGGCTGGTTGATAAGGAACGTGGAAAGGCCAAACCAAGCGGAAACCCAATCGACACCTGGATGTTGACAAAAGGTGGCAGGGACGCCTTTGACAGGGACGCCTTTGAATCAGATTTCCAACATCTTGCCGGTGAAATACGAATTGCGATCGACAGGTACGGCTATGTTGTCCAGAACGAGCTGACAAATGCTTCCAAATCAGCGGCAAAGGCAAGTTCGCCCGGCGACACCCTGAACAGTGTGAGTCTGCCAATCTTTGCAAACAGTGATGGCGAGATTCGAATTGCTGATAGCAACAAAGTGGTCTTGCTTGAGCGCAGTAAGGTGAAAAAACATCCCTTGCCAGATGGTGCTAAAGTGCTGGTCAAAGATGGCCAGAAAGTGAAAAAGGGTGACGTTTTGGCCAAATTCCAGGACGTTCGACCCGGCTTATGCTACGTCCCGGTCCCGCCCTACGTCGAGGATGATAAGGATAAATATCTTTCCGCCGACGAGGAAGACCGCTTCGTCATCGCGCAGGCCAATGCGCCCCTCGACGAACGCCACCAGTTTGTCAACCAGCGCGTAACCGGCCGCGAAAACCAGAAGTTCGCCAGCTTCAACGCGAAGCAGGTGGACTACATGGACGTGGCGCCGCGCCAGATTGTGGGTATCGCGGCCGCGCTCATCCCCTTCCTCGAGCATGATGACGCGGGTCGCGCGCTGATGGGTTCGAACATGCAGCGCCAGGCCGTGCCCCTGCTGCAGCCGGACGTCCCGCTGGTCAGCACCGGCATGGAAGGTGAGGCAGTTAGTGACAGCGGCCAGGTGTTGATTGTCGATTACGAGGGCGAGGTGCTGGGCGTTCAGGGTGACCTGATCACCATTCGCAGCGACAAGGGCGAGCTGCGCGAGCACCGCCTGCGCAAGTACAACCGTTCCAACCAGTCCACCTGCATCGACCAGCGCCCGGTGGTCTTCAAGGGACAGCGCGTCACCCGCGGCATGATTATCGCGGACAGTTCCTCGACCGATCACGGCAACCTGGCCCTGGGCCAGGATGTGCTGGCGGCCTTCCTCTCCTGGGATGGCAGCAACTACGAAGATGCGCTGCTGGTCAGCGAGGACCTGCTGCGCAATGACAAGTTCACCAGCATCCACATCGAGAAACACGAGCTGGAAGCGCGCGACACCAAGCTGGGCGCCGAGGAAATCACCTTCGACATCCCCAACGTCGCCGAAGAGGCGCTGAAGGACCTGGATGAAGAAGGCATCGTGCGCATTGGCGCCGAAGTGGGCCCCAACGACATCCTGGTCGGCAAGATCACGCCCAAGGGCGAGAAGGAGCTGAGCCCGGAAGAGAAACTGTTGCGCGCGATCTTCGGCGAGAAGGCGCGTGAGGTGAAAGACTCCTCGCTGCGCATGCCGCATGGAGATTCGGGCAAGGTGGTCGACGTCAAGACCTTCACGCGTGAGGAACATCGCGACCTGCCGGCCGGCGTGGAAAAGATGGTTCGCGTCAGTGTGGCGCAGAAGCGCAAGCTGACCGTCGGCGACAAGATGGCCGGGCGCCACGGCAACAAGGGCGTCATTTCCAAGGTCGTGCCGGTAGAGGACATGCCCTACCTGAAGAACGGGCGAGCGATCGAAATCATTCTTAACCCCCTCGGTGTGCCTGGCCGCATGAACATTGGTCAGGTGCTCGAAATTCACCTCGGCTGGGCGGCCGAGCGTCTCGGCTTCCGCGCCCTGACGCCGGTCTTCGACGGCGCGCGCGAGGAAGAAATCCAGGTCGAGCTGGGCCGCGCCTGGCTGATCGACCATGCCTGGGAAGTCATCACCGAACGCGCCTTTGTCTGGGCGAATTCGCGCTACGAGGCGGAGGAGCTCGAGGACGACGATCAGATGCGCCGCATCTTCATCGCCGAGTGGCTGGCCGACAGCCAGCGCCTTGACATTGAGCTGCTGCAGACCGATCACTTCTATGCGCGGCGCCTGGTGCTGGAAGAGTGGCTGCGCGAGCGGGACATCAACCCGGACGACGTGCTGATGTTCGATACCGAAGGCCTGACCAAACTGGAGCGCGAGCGGCGTGACGGGAACGCGCTCGAAATGATTTTGCGCATGTGGCTGCAGGATGCGGACCCGGAAATTACGCTGCCGCCGGAAGCGGACAGTGACGAGCTGCTGAAGCTGGCGGAAAAGGTCATGTTCAGCACCGGCCAGCCTCTGCCACTCTATGGCAAGCAGATGCTCTACGACGGTCGCACCGGCGAGCCCTTCGACCGATCGGTCACGGTGGGCATGATGAACATGCTCAAGCTGGCTCACCTGGTTGAGGACAAGGTGCACGCGCGTTCAACCGGGCCTTACAGCCTCGTGACGCAGCAACCGCTGGGCGGCAAGGCCCAGTTTGGCGGCCAGCGCTTCGGTGAAATGGAAGTGTGGGCGCTGGAAGCCTATGGCGCGGCCTACACCCTGCAGGAAATGCTGACCGTCAAGTCCGATGATGTGCAGGGTCGCGTCAAGACCTATGAAGCCATCGTGAAGGGCGAAGAGATCGAGGAGCCGGGCATTCCCACCAGCTTCCGCGTGCTCGTGAAAGAGCTGCAGAGTCTGGGTCTGTCCGTTCAGGCAATCGACACCCATGGCGATCCCATCAACTTCGGCAAGGAAGACGAAAAGGCGCGCCAGCCGCGCATGAACAGCCCCTTCAGCATGGCCGGGGACCTGCGCCGCAACTGACAGGCCCCACCGGGCAACCCGACGGGTCGACCGCAGGCGCTGTTCACTGTCGCGCGGTCGACCCGCCTGCGTCTTAAAGCGTGTGAATGCGCGACCACACCAGCACAGGAAAAGGCATGGCACCAGACTTTCAGGAAGTGATTCTCCGGCTGCACCGCTTCTGGGCGGAACAGGGCTGCGTCCTGTGGCATCCCTACAACATGCAGGTTGGCGCGGGCACCAACAACCCGGCGACCTTTCTGCGTGTGCTGGGCCCGGAGCCCTGGCGCGTGGCCTACGTTGAACCCTGCATTCGTCCCGATGACGGGCGCTATGGCGAAAACCCCAACCGCATGCAGCAGTTCTTCCAGTATCAGGTCATCCTCAAGCCGGACCCGGGCAATCCGCAGGAGCTTTACCTCGAGTCCCTGCGCGCGCTGGGGCTGAAGGCGGAGGAGCAGGACATCCGCTTTGTGGAGGACAACTGGGAGAGCCCGCCGCTGGGCGCCTGGGGCCTGGGCTGGGAGGTCTGGCTGAACGGCCAGGAAATCACCCAGTTCACCTATTTCCAGCAGGCCGGCGGGCTGGAGCTGGAGCCGGTGTCGGTGGAAATCACCTATGGCATCGAGCGCATTGTGCTCGCGCTGCAACAGGTCGACAGTGTGTGGGACATCAACTGGCTGGGCGATTTGAGCTACGGCGATGTCTTCCTGCAGAGTGAGATTGAGCATTCTCGCTACTACTTCGAAATCGGCGACGTAGAGGAACTGCACGAGGTCTTCAACGCCTGGGAACGCGAGGGCGAACGCGCCCTGGCGGCCGGGGCCATCATGCCCGCCTACGACTACCTGCTCAAGCAAAGCCACCTCTTCAACGTGCTGGACACGCGCGGCGCCATCGGCGTCACCGAGCGCGCCACCTTCTTCCGGCGCATGCGCGATAAGGCGCGCGACGTGGCCCACGCCTGGGTGCAACAGCGCGAGCAACTGGGCCATCCGCTGCGCAACCAGCTTTGGCAAGCCGCGCCTCCGCCTGAGCTGCCGCCGGCTCCCGCGCCGGTCACAACAGCGGCGGATTTCCTGCTCGAAATCGGCGTTGAAGAGCTGCCGGCCGCGGACGTTGACCATGCCTGCGCGCAGCTGGCAGCCGCGGCTACCGGCTTCTTCGAGCAGCTGCGTCTCACCCATGCAGGCGTCACGGTGGACGCCACACCACGCCGACTCGTCCTGCATGCGCGCCAGCTGGCCCCGCAGCAAACAGCGCTGGAACAACTGGTGAAGGGCCCGCCCGCCGCGCGCGCCTTCGACGACGAAGGTCAGCCGACGCGCGCAGCGCTTGGCTTCGCGCGCAGCAAGGGCGTCGCCGTTGACGCGCTGCAAGTGGTCGCCATGGACGGCGGTGAGTACGTCGTCGCGCGCACGCACACACCCGGTCTTCCAGCTGCCGAGGTGCTGACCGATGCGTTGCCTGGTCTGATCGCCGGCCTGCGCTTTGGCAAGGCCATGCGCTGGAACCACAGCAGCGTCGCCTTTGCGCGCCCCCTGCGCTGGCTGCTGGCCCTGCTGGGGCAGGAGCTGGTGCCCCTGCGCCACGCCGACGTGGTCAGCGGCCGCCACACACGCGGCGCGCGCCAGTACGGCTCGCCGCAACACAGCGTCGCCGCTGTCACCGACTACTTCCGCCATCTGGACGCCCAGGGCATCCTGCTGCAGCGCAACGCCCGCCGCGAGCGCGTTCGCGCCCAGGTCGATGCGCTGGCCGCTGAAGTCGGTGGGCGCGTCCCGCACGACCCCGGTCTGTTGGACGAGGTCACCAATCTGGTCGAGGTGCCGACGGCGCTGCGCGGCGCTTTCGACGAAGATTTTCTGCGCCTGCCGCGCGAGGTGCTGGTAGCCGTGATGCGCAAGCATCAACGTTACTTCCCGCTGGAAGACTCGGCGGGGCAGTTGCTGCCCTGGTTCATCGCAGTCCGCAACGGCGACGACCGCGGCCTGGCAAATGTGATCGCCGGCAATGAACAGGTCTTGCGCGCCCGCTTCAGCGACGCCCGCTTCTTTATCGAGGAAGACCTGCGCAAGCCACTGGCGCAGCATCTGCCGCGCCTGGCAACCTTGACCTTCCACGAACGCCTTGGCTCGATGCTGGACAAGAACCGCCGCGTCATGGATCTGGTGCCGGCCACCGGCCACATGTTGCGGTTGGACCCCGCCGCCATTGCGGACGCGCAGCAGGCGGCGCAGTTGGCGCGGGCCGACCTGGCGACCCAGATGGTCGTCGAGATGACCTCGCTGCAAGGCACCATGGGCCGTGAATATGCGCTGCGGGACGGCAGCGCGCCGGCAGTAGCAAACGCCATCTTCGAGTTCTGGCAACCGCTCAGCGCCGACGATGACTTGCCCGCCAGCGAGGCCGGCGCCTTGCTGGCGCTGACCGACCGGCTCGACAGCCTGGTCGGTCTCTTCGCCGCCGGTGTCACGCCGCGCGCCAACGCCGATCCCTATGGACTGCGGCGGGCCGCGCTGGGCGTCATCCGCATCCTCTGTGGCCGCGATCTGGACCTTGACCTGCAAACCCTGCTTGCGCCAGTCGCCGCTGCCCAACCCATTGCGGTGAGCGATGAGACGCTCCATGCGCTGCTGGACTTCCTCGGCGGCCGCCTGCGCGCCTGGCTGCAGGAGCAGGGCTTCGCCGCAGATTCACTTGACGCGGTGCTGGCGCAGCAGGCGACCAACCCCTGGCGCGCGCTGAACGCCCTGCGCCAGCTTGAGCAGTGGCGCGCGCGCGCAGACTGGCTGACAATTCTGGACAGCTTCGCGCGCTGCGTGCGCATCACCCGCGGCGAGCAGCAACGTCACTGCCTGCAGCCGCAGCTCTTGCAACAGCCGCAGGAGCAGGCGCTCCATGCCGCGCTGCAACAGGCGCAGCCCGCGCAGCAGCCCAATGCCGACGTCAACGATTTCCTCAGCGCAGTCGAGACCCTGGTGCCGTTGATCAGCGACTTCTTCGATAATGTCCTCGTGAACGTCGAGGACGAAGCCCTGCGCCACAACCGCCTCGCGCTGCTGCAGGCGATCGGTGCGCTGCAGGATGGCTGCGTGGACCTTTCCCGTCTCAGCGGCTTCTAGTCCGCCGCTCGCAGGTTCCGTCAGTTCAGGATTCAAACCAGATTCAAACTGTTGCGTCGAACGAACACGAACAAATGTGCTACACTCTTGCTCCGGCTACGCAGTGTCGCCCTTGTTTGCCGTCGCTGCCGGCCCTGCGTATACTAATGACGATAGTCCGGGGACAGTCCCATGTCCGTAGCTGACGAAATCAAGTCCCGCATCGATATCGTAAGCTACATTCAGCAGCATGTGCCGCTGAAGAAAGCCGGCCGCTACTACAAGGCCAACTGTCCCTTCCACAGCGAGAAGACGCCCTCCTTCATCGTCAATCCGGATACGCAGAGCTGGCGCTGCTTCGGCAGCTGCGCCGAGGGTGGCGACCTCTTCACCTTCGTCCAGAAGCATCATGGCTGGTCATTCCGTGAGGCGCTGGAAGAGCTGGGCCGCCAGGCAGGCGTAGAGGTCCGGCGTCAAAGCGCCGAACAGCGGCAGCAGGTCGAGCGCCAGGATGTCCTGCGCGGCATGTTGCAGGCGGCGGCGGACTGGTATCAGGAGCAGTTGTGGGATTCGCCGTCGGTGCTGGACTATTCGCGCGCGCGCCGCGGCTTCTCCGACGAGACCTTGCGCGAAGTCGCGCTGGGCCACGCGCCGCCTGGCTGGCAGAATCTGCGCGAGCATATGCAACAGCTGGGCTACAGCGACGAGGACCTGCTCGAAGCCGGCTTGCTCCGTCGCAATGAAAACGGCCGCATCTACGATTACTTCCGCAACCGCCTGCTCATCCCCATCCGCGACGAACGCGGCCGCGTGGTCGGCTTCGGTGCGCGCGCGCTGTCCGACGAGGACGAGCCGAAATATCTGAACTCGCCGCAGTCCGCCGTCTTCGACAAGAGTCGCCTGCTCTACGGTCTGGACCGGGCGCGTCGGGCAATTCGCAACGAAAGCACGGCGATCATCGTAGAAGGCTATATGGATGTCATTCAGGCGCATCAGGCCGGCCACTTGAACGTCGTGGCGCAGATGGGCACGTCGCTCACCGAATCCCAGCTGCGCCTGCTGACGCCGCGTCTGGCGCAGAAGGTGGTGCTGGCGCTCGACGCCGACAGCGCCGGTCAGAACGCGACCATGCGCAGCCTGGAGGTGGCGCGGCAGACGCTGCAGGAAGACTACAGTGGACGCCTGGCGCTGGACATTCGCGTCTTGCAGCTGCCAGGCTCTAAGGACCCCGACGATCTCATCCGCGCGGATGCTGCCGCCTGGCCAGGACTGGTGACGGACGCCACCCCGGTCGCCGACTACGTCATTGATACCGAGATGGCCGCTCTGCCAGCCCAGCCCACGCTGCAGGAACGCGAGTCGGTGGCGCGTCGTCTCCTGCCTTTGCTGCTGGCTTCGGAGAACCGCCTCTACACCCGCGACAATCTGCAGAAGCTGGCCATGCGCCTGCGCATCGGCGAAGATGATTTGTTGCAGTGGGCGCAACAGCAACGTCCGGGCCCGGGCCCGGGTCAGCGTCGCCGCAGCAACGGGGCGGCCGCGCAGGAAGCAGGGGAGCGCGCGCCGCAGTCCCAACGCAACGACCAGCGCCGCGAGCGGGATTTCATGGGGAATCTGCTGCGTCAGCCCGAGTTGCTCTTCCAGATCAACCGCAAGTTTCGCGAGCTGGCGGACGGTGATGCGCAATTGCTGCGCGGCCCGTTGGCGGATTTCGAATCCTCTGACTTCATCAGCCGCGATTTTGCGGACTTGCTGCGCTGCCTGCTGGGCGCGCTGGATCAGGATGAACTGTCGCCCCTGGCCTGGATTCACGCGCATGGCGATGAACTGCAACGCGGCACGCTGCAGCAACTCGAGCGTGAGACCCAGGCCAGCGATCTGGAGCATGCGCGCAGCAGCCTGCGCGAAGGCTTTACCGCGGACCTCGCGCACGTAATGAAGCGCACCGACGCCGTCGACTGGCGCCGCGAACTGCTGCGCACGGCCCTGCGCTTGCGGCGGCTGCGCCTCGAGCGCGAGCGCCAGGAACTTTACTATTTGATGAGCGAAACTGAAGAGGGTAAGGAAGGGCTGCATAATCGCATCAAAACATCAGTTGCGGCGCGCAACCTGATCGACAGGGAGCTGCAATATCAAGGTCCGGCGAAATAGTTTGCCTTTACTTCGCAGCAGTGGAGAAGGGAGCCGACATGGTCCTTGGTGCGAACGGAACCCGGAACGTGGAAGCACCAACGATGCCCGCCAGCGACAGGGACGGAATCAGTGAATACGCATGGGAAGTCGGGGATGTGGACGAGCTGAATAACTACGACGAGGAAGAGGCCTTGGCCGAACGCAGCGACCCGGCTGATGACCCCGTGCGCATGTATCTGCGCGAGATCGGCCAGGTGGGCTTGCTGGACGCCACGCACGAGGTCTGGCTGAGCCTGCAGATTGCTGCCGAGCGCCACCTGCAAACGGTGCTGGATGCGCACTTTGCGCCGGAAGCAGCTGACAACAGCGACCTGTTGACGCCGGCGGGACATATCGGCGGCCACCTTTACGATGACATCGTGCAGGATTATCAGCAGCTGCTGGCAATGGCCGGGGCCCGGCAACTCGCGCCGCCAGACCTGGAATCCCTGCTTGACGAAGTCCGCTCTATCAATGCAGGGCGGGAGACCGACGTGGCCTCTTTCGCCCGCGCCTGGCTGGGACAACGCGACCAGGAACGTGACGAGGCCTGGACGGAGCTGGCGCGTTCCCTGTACCGCGTCCTGCAAGGGCTGTACCTGCTGCCACCAACCATGCAGCTGCGGATTGCGCAAGCCTGGCACGGGCAGGGGCGACTGCCCGACCCGGCAGGGGTTCACGCCCTGCTGCAGTCGAATCCGGAAATTGATGAGGAGTTTGCCGATCACTTCGAGCAGGTCGAGCAGCGCGCGCTGCTGGCCATCGAGGCCCTGACGCGCGCCAACCTGCGCCTGGTGGTGAGCATCGCCAAGCGTTACACGGGGCGCGGCATCAACTTCCTCGACCTCATTCAGGAGGGCAACATTGGCTTGCTGCGCGCTGTCGAGAAATTCGACCATACGCGTGGCTACAAGTTCAGCACCTACGCCACCTGGTGGATTCGTCAGGCTATCAGCCGTGCCATCGCCGACCAGGCGCGCACCATCCGCATTCCGGTGCACATGATCGAGACCATCAACCGTATGGCGCGTGTGCAGATGCAGCTGACGCAAGAGCTGGGCACCGAACCAGGCGCGGAGCAGATTGCGCTGGAGCTGGAGTTTCTGCCGCCGGATGAGACCAGGGCCATCCGCGAGCTGCAGGAGAACGACCAGCCGCTTACCTCCGATCTGCAGAGCAAGCTGCGCCGCGCCGCACAGAAAGTGCGCCGCATCCAGCGCATCAGCCAGGAACCGATGAGCCTCGACAGCCCCGTCGGCCAGGAAGACAGCAGCAGCCTGGGCGACTTCATCCCGGACGAGGAAGTCACCGGCCCGGTGGACGCCGCCAGCCGCCAGCTGCTGAAGGAACAGATCCAGGCGGCGCTGGGCGTCCTCAGCCCGCGTGAACGCGAGGTGCTGGAGCGGCGCTACGGGCTGATCGACGGCAAGGCCCATACCCTTGAAGAAGTGGGGCGCGAGTTCCGCGTCACGCGTGAGCGCATCCGGCAGATTGAAGCCAGGGCCTTGCGCAAGCTGCGCCACCCTTCGCGCAGCCGGCAACTGCGCGATTATCTGACGCTCTAGTCCGCCCCGCGCCGGGCTCCTCCAACCCACGTCAACCAGCGCTTCCGGCCACCTGTGCTTCTGCCAGGCGGCCGGTCTTTGTAGCTGGATTTAATGCGTCAATCTATTTGACGTGCCGCGCCAGATATGCTACCCTGCGCCTGTTTGCTCCAAAATGAACAAACGCTCGGGGAAGGCGCTATGGCGTTGCAGGAATTTGCACCCATCACCGCGCTGCTGGTGATCTCACTGGCAGTCGCCCTGCTCATCCTGTTCATCTCGCGCATCTTCGGCCCGCAGCGCCCCTCAAAGCGCAAGTCAGAGCCCTACGAAAGCGGTGTCAAGCCAATCGGGCCGGGCACCCGCCGCCTGCCGGTCCAGTTTTACCTGGTGGCGGTGCTCTTCATCCTCTTCGACATCGAGGTCATCTTCTTCCTGCCCTGGGCCGTGATTTTCCGGGAGCTGGCGCTTTACGGCCTGGTAACGATGGGTATCTTCACGCTCATCCTGACCATTGGCCTCGTCTATGAGTGGAAGTCAGGAGCGCTGGAATGGGAGTAAGCCCAAAGCTCGGTAACCTCGGCGTGGTCACCACCACGCTGGATCAGGCGATCAACTGGGCGCGCACCGGCGCCATGTGGCCCCTGCTCTTCGGCCTGGCCTGCTGCGCCATTGAATACATGAGTACCCAGGCTTCCAGTTACGACATGTCGCGCTTCGGCATGGAGCTGAACCGCGCCACGCCGCGTCAGGCCGACCTGCTCATCGTCTCCGGCCGCGTCACGCGCAAGATGGCACCCGTCGTGCGCCAGCTATACGATCAGATGGCCGCGCCCAATTGGGTCATTTCCATGGGCGATTGCGCCTCCTGCGGCGGCATCTACAACAACTACGCCATCGTGCAGGGCGTCGACGAGATCATCCCGGTCGATGTCTACATCGCCGGTTGCCCGCCGCGCCCGGAGCAGCTGATGCATGGCGTGCTCACGCTGCACCAGAAGATTCACGGCGAGACCATCATGGACTGGGCCGGGGAGGCGCCGCGTGCCTGATATCGCGCCAGCGCAAGACCCCGCCGCCGCGCTGCACTCCGCCATGCCCGGCGTGCTGCTGGCGACCCACAGCTTCCGCGACGAGACGACCCTGGTGGTCGCGCCGCAAGACCTGCTGTCGGTCTGTCGCTTTCTGCGCAACAGCAGCGGCCTGGTGTACAACTTTCTCTCCGACATCAGCGCGGTGGATTACTGGCCGGAGCAGGAGCGGCCGGAGCGTTTTGGCATTTGCTATCATCTGCTCTCCATGCTATACAGCCGTCGCCTGCGCGTGAAGATTTTCGTGGCGGAAGACGAGGCTGATGCGCCCAGCCTGACATCAGTCTGGCCGGCGGCCAACTGGCTGGAGCGCGAGATATTTGACCTGATGGGCATCCACTTCAGCGGCCACCCGGACCTGCGCCGCATCTTGATGCCGGCGGACTGGGACGGCCATCCCATGCGCCGCGACTATCCGCTCGGCTACGAGCAGGTGCAGTTCTCCTTCAACGCCGAGGAGATTATGAAGCACAAACCCTTCGCGAAAGAATAGGCAGGGAGCGAACATGGCAGTCGCACAGACGCCGGCAGACGCCCCTGACGTCAACCGTTGGGAAGGCGATATCGAGGAACTGCGCGGCCTGGTCTCGGAACGGGCTTTCACCGGCGAGACCATGCTGCTCAACATGGGCCCGCATCACCCCAGCACGCACGGGGTGTTGCGCGTGCTGCTGGAGCTGGACGGCGAGCAGATCGTCAACTCTGTGCCGGACGTGGGCTTCCTGCACACCGGCATCGAGAAGACCATCGAGTCCAAGACCTACGAGAAGGGTGTCACGGCGACCGATCGTATGGACTACCTCTCGCCGCTCTCGAACAACATGGCCTTCTGCCTGGCGGTCGAGAAGCTGGTCGATCTCGATGTGCCGCCACGCGCGCAACTGCTTCGCCTGCTCTGCCTCGAGCTGCAGCGCGTCGCCAGCCACATGGTCTGGCTGGGTACCCACGCCATCGACCTCGGCGCCATGAGCGTCCTGCTTTACGCCTTTCGCGAACGCGAAAAGGTGCTGGACATGCTGGAGATGCTCTCCGGCCAGCGCATGATGGGCACTTACTTCCGGCCCGGTGGCGTCTGGCGCGATATCACGCCGGACTTCAAGCCGGCGCTGGTGAAGTTCCTCGGCGAATTTCCGCGCGCGGTGGAGGACTACCAGCGCCTGCTGGAGAAGAACCCTATCTGGATCGACCGCACCCAGGGCGTGGGCGTGATCGAGCCGGAAGAAGCCCTCGCCTGGGGCATGACCGGCCCGAGCCTGCGCGGCAGCGGCGTCAACTGGGACCTGCGCAAGTCGATGCCCTACACCGGCTACGAGCAGTTCAGATTCAATGTGCCGCTGGGCGAGCATGGCGACGTTTACGATCGCTTCATGTGCCGCATCATGGAGCTGTGGGAGACCATCAGCATCCTGCAGCAGGCCCTGGAACGGCTGGAAGACAGCGGCCCCTTCCGCTCCGATAACCGCAAGTTCGTGCCGCCGCCGCGCAGCGAACTGGGCCAGAGCATGGAAGCGGTCATTCACCACTTCAAGCTGTGGACGACCGGCTTCGATGCGCCGGACGAGGAAGTCTTCGCCGCGGTCGAGAGTCCGCGCGGAGAGATTGCCTGCTATCTGCACGGCACGGGCGGCAACATGCCGCGCCGCGTTCACTTCAAGACACCGTCCTTCATGCACATTAGCGCGCTGCCCTTGCTCAGCCAGGGACACTTCATCGCCGACCTGGTGGCGATCATCGGCAGCGTGGATATTGTGCTGGGCGATTGCGACCGGTAAGGCGCCAGGGACGGAAGTAATGTCGATTCACGACCGCAAGTACAAACAGCGTATCGCGCAGCACCTCGCCAAGTATCCGGACAAGCGTTCGGCAGTGATGCCGCTGCTCTATATCGCCCAGGAAGAATACGGCTGGGTCAGCCCGCAGGGCATTCAGGAAGTGGCCGAACTCTGCGACATGGACCCGACCCAGGTCAAGTCCATTTCCGGCTTCTACACCATGTATTCGGAGCGCGAAAAGGGCCGCTACTGGCTGCAGGTCTGCACCGATCTGCCCTGCGCGCTCAACGGCGCCGAAGATTTTCACCGCGAACTGAAGGCGCATCTCGGGGTGGAGGAGGGCGGCACCTCGGCCGACGGCCTGTTCACAGTCGAGCATGTCATGTGTCTGGCCGCCTGTGACAAGGCGCCCATGTTGCAGTGCAACTTCCACTACATGGAATCGCTGGACATGGAGAAAATGAAAGCCTGGATCGAGGAACGCCGCGCAGAACTTGAAGCTGCGGCACAGGGATGACGCATTCATGCTGATATTGCTGCGGGGGCGCGAAATCCCCAACCTGCACAAGCTGGCGGTCTACCAGGCCAACGGCGGCTATGAGGGCCTGCAGAAGGCCATCGCCATGCAGCCCGCCGCAGTCATCGACGAGGTCAAGGCCTCCAACCTGCGCGGCCGTGGCGGCGCCGGCTTCCCGGCGGGCGTGAAGTGGAGCTTCATCCCGCAGAACGAACCGGTCAAGTACGTCGCGGTCAACGCCGACGAGAGCGAGTCCGGCACCTTCAAGGATCGCGAGATCATGGAGGCCAATCCACACCAGCTGCTTGAGGGCGCGCTGATCTGCGCCTGGGCCATCCAGGCGACGGCGGTCTACATTTATCTGCGCGGCGAGTTCTGGGATGTGGCGCAGCAACTTGACCGCTGCATCGCCGACGCCGTCAAGGCCGGTTTCGCGGGCGAGAACATCCTCGACAGCGGCTGGTCCTGCCCGGTCTACACCCACCTCGGCGCCGGCGCCTACATCTGCGGCGAAGAGAGCGCCATGCTCAGCAGCCTCGAAGGCGTGCTGGGTCAACCGCGCGTGCGCCCGCCCTTCCCGGCGCAAAAGGGCGGCGGCCTTTACCGCGAGGCCACGGTCGTCAACAACGTCGAGACCCTCGCCAATGTCCCCTGGATCCTCAACAACGGCGCCGACGCCTTCCGTGCCATCGGCACCGAGCAAAGCGCCGGCACCAAGGTCTTCTGCGTCAGCGGCCACGTGCCGCGGCCAGGCAACTACGAGTTGCCGCTGGGCACGCCCTTCCGTGAGCTACTGGTCGATCATGCCGGCTGCGACCCCGACAACATCAAGGCCATCCTGCCCTCGGGCGGCTCTGGCCCCATCGTGCCGGGTACCGACGAGGTGCTGGATACGCCGCTGTCCTACGAGGCCATGCAGGGCCTGGGCACCATTCTGGGCTCGGCCTCGGTCATCGTCATGGACAACTCGGTCGACATGACCTGGGTCGCCTCGAAGGTCACCAAATTCTTCACGCACGAGAGTTGCGGCAAATGCACGCCCTGCCGTGAAGGCACCTACTGGATGGACAAGGTGCTGGATCGTATTCTGGCGGGCGAGGGCCAGCCAAACGATATTCAGCTGATTGACAATGTGGCGAAGAACATGGCTGGCACCACGCTCTGCGCCCTCGGCGATTTTGCCGCCAATCCCGTCATTCACACCATTCGCCAGTTTCCGGATGATTTCAACGTCCATGTGCAGCCGAAGCCGGCCGCGAAAGAAAAACCTGCCGCCAAACCGGCTCGTCGTGGCCGCCGGCGGGCAAATGCCTGAGTCGCGCCCGACAGGGCGCAGCAGCGGAGGATTGCATGGCTGAGACCGTGACCATCGTCGTCAACGACCAGGAGTTCCAGGTGCCGGCCGGCGCCAACCTGATTGATGCGGCGCGCAGCATCGGCGACCATATCCCGGTGTTCTGCTATCACCCCAAGATGGACCCGGTTGGCATGTGCCGCATGTGCCTCGTGGAGATGGGCAGCATCCAGCGCGACCGCGCCAGCGGCGAAGTCATGCTCGACGACGAGGGCCAGCCCCAGGTGCGCTGGTTCCCCACCCTGCAGACGGCCTGCACCGCGACGGTCAGCGAAGGTCTGGTCATCCGCACCGACACCGAAAAGGTCGACCAGGCGCGCGAAAATGTCCTCGAATTCCTGCTCACCAGTCACCCGCTGGATTGCCCCATCTGTGACAAGGGCGGTGAATGCCCGCTGCAGAACCTGACCATGGAATACGGCCCTGGCCAGACGCGCATGGTCTTCATGGACAAGCTCAAACTGGACAAGCACGTGCCGCTGGGCGACCTGATTTTTCTCGACGAGGAACGCTGCATCCAGTGCGCGCGTTGCGTCCGCTTCCAGGATGAAGTCGTCGGCGATGACGTGCTGGCCTTCCATGAGCGCGGCCGCTCGCTGCAGATCATCACCAACAGCGATCCCGGTTTCGACAGCTATTTCTCCGGCAACACGACCGACATTTGCCCGGTCGGCGCGCTGACCACGGCGGACTTCCGCTTTGGCGCCCGCCCCTGGGAACTGACCGAGGTGCCCAGTATCGACCCCTGGGATGCGGCCGGCTCAAACATCAGCCTCAGCACGCGCCTCGACCGCGATGCCGGCGGACGCGCCATCATCAAGCGTGTCATGCCGCGCCAGAACGAATACGTCAACGAAATCTGGATCAGCGACAAGGCGCGCTTCGGCCATCACTTCACGCGCAGCGCGGACCGCCTGGCTTTCCCGCTGACGGGCGAGTCGCGCGCCACCTGGGCCGAGGCCCTGCAGGCCGCCGCTGCCGTACTGGCTGCCGCCGGCGACGACGTCGCCATCATTGCGGGTAGCGGCCTCAGCAACGAAGACCTTTACGCCATGCGTCAACTGGCCGACGGACTCGGCACTTCACGCCTGGGCGCCTGGCCGCCCACGCACGGCGGCGCAGACCTGATCGCCCAGGTCGGTGTGGGGCAGGGCACCAATCTTGGCCAGCTCGGCCCCGGCGACGTGGTGCTGGTCATCGCCAGCGACCTTGAGGAAGAGGTGCCGCTCTGGCGTCTGCGCATCAAACAGGCCGGTGATCGTGGCGCCACGCTGCTGGTTGCCAACGCGCGTCACACCCGCCTCGACGACTTCGCCAGCCAGTCCCTGCGCTACCCGACCGGTGGCGCCGCCCACTTCCTCGCCAACCTGCGCGAAGCAGACGAAGCGCTCTTCAGTCAACTGAGCGCTGCGGACAACCTGGTCATCGTCGCCGGCGCGGAAGGGCTCGACCTGCCTGGCAGCCGCGCATTGATGCAGCTGGCCGCCAACATTCTGATTGACACCGGCCACGTCGGGCGGCCCAACAACGGCCTGCTGGCTCCGCTGCCGGGACCCAACGGCATGGGCCTGCGCTACCTCGGCTTCACGCCGGAGAACACGCAGGACATCATGGCGAACCCGCCCAAAACGTTGCTGGTCGCCCAGGCAGACTTGCTGGCCGACGACCCCTCGGCGCCGGACTGGCTCGGTGGGGTCGAGCGCATCATCGAGTTGACCCTCTTCCAGGACTCGCTGGGCGAGCGCGCGGCCGTGACCCTGCCGCTGCAAAGCTTCGTGGAGCGCGACGGCAGCTTCACCAGCGGTGAAAGACGCGTGCAACGTTTTTATCGCGCCCAGGGGCCGGTGGGCGAGGCCATGCCCGCCTGGCAGGTCGTGATGAAGATTGGCGAGACCCTGGGCCAGGCGCGCGCGAAAGCCTCGGCTGCCGCCGTGATGCTGGAGATGTCGCAGCGCGTGCCGGCCTTTGCCACCTGCCGCTACCGCGAGCTGGCCTGGACAGAGCAGCAGGATCCGCCCATCGGCGAAGACCTGTGGTATGGCGGCACGGCCTTGCGCAACCGCGGCGGCCTGGGTGTTCAAATCCCGGCCGCGGCGGACGCTGGCCCGGTGCAGACGGACGAACCGGACTTGCCGGCTGCGCCGCGTGGCAAACGTGGCAAGCTGAAAATTGTCCCGATCGTCAGCCTTTACAACCGCGAACGTGCCTTCAGGCCGACGGACATCGTCGCAGCTCGCGTACCCTTGCCCTGCGCCATTCTCAACCCGCGGGATGCGCAGCGCCTCAAGCTGGCAGCGGGTGACACGCTGGAAATCGAAATCGATGACGGCCCGGCGCTGCAGGTGTTGGCCAGGCTGGATGCAGGCATGCCGACTGGCAGTCTGGCTCTGCCGCGCCACCTGACCTCGACCGCCATGCCGCTCACGCTGACCACGGGCAAGGTGACGCGCGTGGCTGTGCCGACGGCCGGCAAGGTGACTGAACATGACGCTTGATATTGACCTGCGCCTGCTGCGGCGCCTGCTCATCGGCGCCGGCAGCGTCATCGCCTTGCTGCTGACGCTGCTGACTGCCCTCGGCACGCTGGCCGCCGCAGCCGACCTGCCGCTCAAGATTGGCGTTTTCGTGGCCCTGGCCATCGGACTGGTGCTGCTGGCGCTGGTCTCACGCGTGGCCGGTATCATCTTTCTGCTGCTGGTGAACCCGCTGGCCTTCGTCGTGGTCAACTGGCCGGCCATCTTCGACTTTCTGGACGGGGCGCTGCGCTTCGTCTTTGAGCCAGCCACGCGCCAGATTAACATCGTCGACTGTGGCAATGACGCCGGCTGCGCGGGTCTGTGGCCGATCGTGTTTGCCGCGCTCTTCTTCTTTATTGTGCTCACCAGTTTTGCCTACACAACCTTGCTGGAGCGGCGCCTGCTCGCCTTCTTCCAGCAGCGCATCGGCCCCAACCGCGTGGGGCCGCTGGGCTTTCTGCAACCCGCGGCGGACGGCGTCAAGCTGGTCTTCAAGGAAGACTTTCGGCCCGCCGGTGCCTATCGTACGGTCTACACCTTCGCGCCCCTCATCAAGGTGCTGCCGGTGATGCTGCTCTTCGGCGTGATCCCCATCGGACCCAAAATCATCCTGCCATGGTTCGCGCCCTCGCTGGGCGATGTCTGGTTCCGCGTGCCGCTGGGCCTGGCAGACCCCAACGTCGGCCTGTTGTGGCTGCTGGCCATCACCAGCCTTGGCACCTATGGCGTGGTGCTGGCAGGCTGGGCCAGCAACAACAAGTACGCGATGCTGGGCGCCCTGCGCGCCTCGTCCCAGATGGTCAGCTATGAGCTGAGCTTTGGCCTCGCGCTGGCCGTGCCCATCATGCTGGCCGGCAGCATGAGCATTGGCGACATCATCACTGGCCAGGAGCTCATCTGGGAATGGTACGTCTTCCAGAACCCCCTGGCGGCTGCAATCCTCATCGTCGCCGTTCTGGCGGAGACCAACCGCGCGCCCTTCGACCTGCCCGAAGCGGAGCAGGAGCTGACCCAGGGCTATCAGACCGAGTACAGCGGCATGAAGTTTGCGCTGTTCATGATGGCCGAGTACCTGGGCATGATCGCGGTCAGCGGCCTGGTGGCCATCACCTTTTTCGGCGGCTGGCAGGATGGCTTCGGCCTCGTGCGCACCGCGCCGATCCTTGGCCCGCTGGTCATGGGCGGCAAGATTTTCCTGCTGCTGGCCTTTATGATCTGGGTGCGGGCCACGCTGCCGCGCATCCGCTACGACCGCCTCATGCAGTTGGGCTGGAAGGTCATGCTGCCGCTGGCGCTGGTGGCCGTGGTGTGGACGGCGCTGGCGGTCGTGCTGGGCGACCTGTTTGACAGCCCGCTTGTCTACAGCATGGCAGGCGTCATCTTCTTCCTGCTGATTGTGGGCGGGGCCTGGCTCTTGCTGGGCCGCGGCTGGCGTCAGGAAGACGAAGAAGCGCTGGACCCGATGATCACCGGCGAGCGCCGCGGCTTTGGCCACACCGTGCTCAACGTGGTGGGCGGCTTGCTGGCTGTGCCCTTCGTGCTCTACCGTTACACCCTGACCGCGCTCGACAACCTCTCCGGCGTGGCTGGCGCGGATGCAACTGAAATGTCGGGCGAAACCGCAAGCTCTGAGAGCCAGGGCTGACGCGCGGGAGGATATGAATGAACCTGATTCGCGGCTTTCAGACCACCTTCCGGCATGTGCTGGAAGAGCCGGTCACGATCCAGTACCCGGAAGAAATGCGTCCCTTTCAGCAACGTTTCAAGGGGCGCCACGAGCTCAAGCGCTATGACAACGGGCTGGAGAAATGCATCGGCTGCTCGCTCTGCGCGGCGGCCTGCCCGGCGGACGCGATCTGGGTCGAGGCGGCGGAAAACACGGACGAGGAACGCTACAGTCCCGGCGAACGTTACGCCCGGACCTACGAAATAAACATGCTGCGTTGTATCTTTTGCGGCTATTGCGAGGACGCCTGCCCGACCGAAGCCATCGTGCTGACGAGCGAGCACCGCATGAGCTTCACCGACCGGCGCGACGCAATCTACACCAGGGACATGTTGATTGAGGCGCCGGCCGAAGGGCAGCCGGATACTCCGCAACAGGTTGAGCCGGGCGCTTACGACCGGTCGATACCGGATATGGAAGACCCGAAGTAGCACCGCAGCGACGCAGACAGGCACGCGAACGACAGGGGATTCATGGGAACGGAAGTCTGGCTTTTCATCCTGGTAGGCGCAGTCGCGGTGGTTGCCGCCGTCATGCTGCTGCTCAGCCAAAACGCGGTCCACAGCGCCCTGTTCCTCATTGTGAACATGGGCTGTATCGCCTTCCTCTTCCTCATGCTCAATGCGCCCTTCCTCGCGATGGTGCAGATCGCGGTCTACGCCGGCGCCATTATGGTCTTGTTCCTCTTCGTCATCATGCTGCTGGGGACTGAGCGACCTGGCGGCAAATCGCCCTTCGGCTGGCTCGCGCCGGGTGCCATCGTGCTGGCCCTGATTTTCCTGGTGACCGTGGGCGTGGCGCTTTCGCAGGGCGGCATCAGCGATTTGCAGGCACCGGCCGCGCATCCTCAGTTGCGCGTGGCGCACTATGCAGCCGACGCCGGCACGCTGGAGCTGCGCATTGATGGCGCCATCATCGCCAGCGGGCTGACCAATGGCGCGCTGCAGGAATACGAGACCCTGCCGCCTGGCGAGTATGAACTGGAACTGTTGACCGCAAACGGTGGGCTCCTGTTGCGTCAAACTGTGGCGCTTGAGGCCGGTCAACGCACTACCGCGCTGCTGCAGGGCACCGGCACGCCAACCCTCAGCCTGGTATCGGACATCGCCGCAGCGGGTAGCTTGCGCATCTTCAACGCCTGGAATGTACCGGTCAGCCTGGTGGACTATGCCTCCGAGCTGAGCGACGAGGATACGCTCGTGCTGGCGGAAAGCATTGCCAGGGGCGAGCTGACCGCGCCGCTGGCCGTCGCTGCTGACGCCGACTTCAGCACCTGGGCGCTGGTGAAAGCCGCCGACGGCGAGTTGCTCGCGCGCATGACCGAAGTGGCGGAATTCGACGCCTCCGACGGCGACAGCGCCTTGCTGGTGCTCTCGCCCGTGCGCCGCTTCGAAGGCTCGCTGGAGGCAGCCGCCAGCCTGCTGGTGGCCCCGGCGCAGGCCCGCTTCGGCAGCCCGGCCGACATGGGCCAGCAGTTGTTCAGCCGCTACATGCTGCCGATGCAAATCGTCGCCGTCCTGCTGCTGGTGGCCATGGTCGGCGCGATCGTGCTGACGCACCGGCCGCGGCTCGCGCCGGAGCTGGCGCGCGCGCGTCTGGGGCGTCGCCGCGTCAGTCGCCCGCTGACCAGTGTGATCGCATCGCAACTGGGGCAGGCAGATGAGGCGCCGGAGGGCGAGACCGCGGCCCTGCCACCTACCGGGGCACAGGAGCGCTGACATGCTGCAGACCGAAGCCTACGTAATGCTGAGCATGGTGCTCTTCGTGCTGGGCGCGATGGGCGTGATGCTGCGCCGCAACGCCATCCTCGTGTTCATGTCAGTTGAGTTGATGCTCAACGCGGCCAACCTCGCGCTGGTGGCCTTTGCGCGTCAGTGGGGTAACACCGACGGTCACCTCTTCGTGTTCTTCGTCATCACGGTGGCCGCCTCCGAGGTAGCGGTGGGGCTGGCATTGATCGTCGCCATCTTCCGCACCCGCCGTAGTATCAACATCGACGAACTGAGTCAGCTGCAGGGATAAGGACCGGGAACGAACGCATGGCAAGTTATGCCCAACTGGTACCCCTGATCATCTTCATCCCCGCCCTGGGTGCCTGCCTGAATTACTTCTGGGGCGCGCGCCTGGGCGAGGCCTGGTCGAGCCGTATCGCGATTCTGGCGTCAGCGCTGTCCTTCGTCCTCGCGCTGATGCTCTTCGCCGGCCTCAACGCCGCGCACGGGCAGGCCTCCGTAGTCGATCCGCCGCTGCTGGATGGCTGGATCCGCATTGGTGACAGCCTCGAAATCCCCTGGCAGATGCGCGTCGACACGCTGAGCGTGACGATGATGCTCTTCGTCTCCTTTGTCGGTACGCTGATCCACATTTACGCGGTCGGCTACATGCACGGTGACGAGCGCTATTCGCGCTTCTTCGCCTACATCAACATGTTTCTGGCCTTCATGTTCGTGCTGGTGACGGGCAACAACTTCCTGATGATGTTCGTCGGCTGGGAGGGCGTGGGCGTTTGTTCCTTCCTGCTCATCGGCTTCTGGTTTGACAAACCGCATGGCGAAGGCTGGCGCAACTCCAACGCCGCCAAAAAGGCCATGATCGCCAATCGCATCGGCGATTTCGGCATGTTGATGGGCATCTTCCTGATGTTCTGGACCTTCGGCACCCTCGATTACTACCGCCCGGGTGAAATTCCCAACGTGCATTTCCTCGAGGAAACCGTGCACGAATATGAGGCGGAGCACGCCGCGGCCCAGGCGACAGCCGCTGACGACGACCACGCTGAAGCAGCCCCCGCCGGGGATACGCACGGCAGCCTGTTGCTGACCGGTCTGGTCGCTGCCGAAGAAGAAGAGCAGCATATCGCTGCCTTCCCGCCCTTGCACCTCGACAACGAACATTTTGAAACCCGTGAGCTGGGCGTGTTCAGCCAGTCGGAACGCATGCTGGCGGCCGGCACCGAAGTGCATTTTGGCACCTTCTCGCTGCCCATCGAAACCGTGCTGGTGCTCATCACCCTCTTCCTGCTGCTGGGCGCGGCGGGCAAATCGGCGCAGATCCCGCTTTTCGTGTGGCTGCCGGATGCCATGGCCGGTCCCACGCCGGTCAGCGCGCTCATTCACGCGGCCACCATGGTCACCGCCGGCGTCTACATGATGGTGCGCTCCAACGTCTTCTTTCATAACGCGCCGCTGACCTCTTTCATCGTCACCCTGGTCGGCGCGCTGACGGCGCTGCTTGCCGGCTACATCGCCATGGGCCAGTGGGACATCAAGCGCGTGCTGGCCTACAGCACCATCAGTCAGCTGGGCTTCATGGTCGCGGCGGTCGGCGTCGGTGCCTACAGCGCAGCCATGTTCCACATGGTCACGCACGCCTTCTTCAAGGCGCTGCTCTTCCTCGGCAGCGGCTCGGTGATCCACGGCATGGAGCACGGCCATCACCATGTGCACGAGCACGGCCATACGCACGGCCACGAGGACTTTGACCCCCAGGACATGCGCCATATGGGCGGTCTGCGCCGGCGCATGCCCATCACCTGGTTCACCTATCTGATTGGCACGCTGGCGCTGGCCGGCATCATCCCCTTCGCCGGCTTCTGGTCCAAGGACGAGATCCTGGCGGATTCCTGGCTGGCCGGTCTGCATGGCAAGGACCTCTACCAGCAGTTCGGTGGCTACATTGCGCTGGCGCTGCTGCTGCTGGCCGCGGCCTTCACAGCCTTCTACATGTGGCGCCAGATGGAGCTGGTCTTCTTTGGCCGCACGCGCAGCCCGGCTGCCGACCACGCGCCTGAAAGTGTGGCCTCGATGACCGTGCCGCTGCTGGTGCTGGCGCTGTTCAGTGTCTTCATCGGCTTCATCAACACGCCCAAAGCCTTCCTCGGCCTGGGCGATACGCTCGGCAATTCCTCACTGACCCACTTCCTGGAATGGTCGCTGGCCTATGTCCATCCCTGGTTGCCCCAGGGTGGCGTCTTCAATCCGGTGATCGCGCTCATCGCCCTGGCGCTGGGCGTCGGCGGCATTCGCCTGGCGCGCGTAATTTACGGCGAGGGCCACGCGCTCAGCCCGGCGGGCGGCGATCCATTGGCCGCCAGACCCACAACCGGGGCCATCTGGCGCCTGGCCAACGCCCGCCTCTACTTCGATGAGTTCTACTTCCGCTTCTTCGAGAATCCCTTCAACCGCCTCGGCGCTTTCCTGGCCGATGAGCTGGACTGGAAGTTCTGGCACGACTACGTCCACGACAGCGTCCTGTTGCGCGGCTTCAACAGCCTCGCCGACTTCCTCGGCCGGCCCGTCGATCTGGGCGTGGTGGACGGGGCCGTCAATGGCGTGGGCCGCCTGACGCTCTGGTTGAGTGGACGCATGCGCCGTACCCAGACCGGCTACGTGCGCATGTACGCCATCAGCTTCTTGCTGGGAGTCGTGCTCGTTATCCTGCTTCTCTTGCTGCCGCTGCTGCAGACCTGACCCGGGGGACCGTTTTTCCATGGAATCTGGTGCGCTTTCGTTACTCACTTCCGTGCTGTTCCTGCCCTTGATTGGCGTGTTCGTGCTGCTCTTCCTGCGTGAGGAGCGGACGGAGCACATCAAGTGGACGGCATTCGGCTTCAGCGTGGCGACCTTCATCGGCACGCTGCTGCTGTGGCTGGCTTTCGACAGCAGCGCCAGCGGTCTGCAACTGGTGCAGCGCGTGGACTGGCTGCCGCAATACAACATCAGCTACTACGTCGGCATTGACGGCCTGAGTCTGCTGCTGGTTGTGCTCACCGCCTTTATCATGCCCCTGGCCATCCTCAGCTCCTTCCGCAGCCAGGTGCTCGAGGAGCGCGGTCGCGTCCGCCTCTACTTCATCTTCATGCTGCTGCTGGAATGGGCGATGATCGGCGTCTTCGTGGCCCAGGACCTCTTCCTCTTCTACATCTTCTGGGAAGTCACCCTGGTCCCCATGTACTTCCTCATCGGCATCTGGGGCGCGGAAGAGCGCGTCTACGCCGCCGTCAAGTTCTTCCTCTACACCATGGCCGGCTCCATCCTGATGCTGCTGGCGATCCTCTTCCTTGGCAGCCGCGCGGGCACCTTTGCCCTGCCGGAACTCATCGCCATGGTCGAAAGTGGCGCGCTCGAGCTGCCCTTCACCGGCCTGCTCGGCAGCGGCAGCGTCCAGTCATTCCTCTTCCTCGGCTTCTTCGTGGCCTTCGCCATCAAGGTGCCCATCTGGCCGCTGCACAGCTGGCTGCCGGATGCGCACGTGCAGGCGCCCACGGCCGGCTCGGTCATCCTGGCCGGCGTACTGCTAAAGATGGGCACCTACGGCCTCGTGCGCTTCAACCTGCCGCTCTTCCCGCAGGCGAGCGTTGCCTGGGCGCCCGCCATCGCCACGCTGGCCGTCATCGGCATTCTCTACGGCGCCTGGGTCAGCTATGCCCAGAAGGACGTCAAGAAACTGGTCGCCTATTCCTCGGTCAGCCATCTGGGCTTCGTCGTGCTGGGCATCTTTGCTCTCAACGCCCAGGGCATCGAGGGTGGCCTGCTGCAGATGGTCAACCACGGCATCAGCACGGGCGGTCTCTTCCTCCTCGTAGGCATGCTCTACGAGCGGAGGCACACCAAGGCGCTGGACGCCTTCGGTGGCGTCTGGAAGGTGATGCCCTTCTTCGGCGCCGTCAGCCTGATTGTGGTGCTCAGCAGCATGGGCCTGCCGGGACTGAACGGCTTCGTGGGCGAGTTCACGATTTTACTGGGCTCGATGGGCAGCGAGGTGCTGGGCTTCTTCTTCACCATGTTCGCCACCCTGGGCGTCATCCTGGCGGCGGTCTACATGCTCTACATGTTCCAGAAGGTCTACATGGGCGAGGTGGACAAGGAAGAGAATCGCTCCCTGCCGCGCCTGCACTGGCAGGAGATCGCCGTGCTGCTGCCCATCCTGCTGGCCATCCTGCTCATCGGCCTGCAGCCCGCGCCCTTCTTTGACACCATGACCGCCACCGTCGACGAACTGGTCGCCGAAGTTGGCGCCTTCATCCCGCGCGCGCAGGAAACGCTGGCCGCTGCGCCCGCCAGCAACACCCTGATCCTGAGCGCGAATACACAGGGTTCCTGATGACGACCATGCCGGTTCTCGCGGACCTCAACCTTGCCTGGACCTGGCCGGTCGTCGGCCTGGCCCTGGGCGCGACCCTGCTGCTGGTTGTGGACCTCTTCGTGCCGCGCGCGCAGAAGCAGCGCAGCGCCTGGCTGGCGCTCGCCATCCTCGCCGCCGTCTTCATCCTCAACCTGGCCGCCTTCCAGGTCGTGGACAGCGCCTTCTTCGGCATGTTCGTCGTCGATCCCTTCAGCGCCTTTCTCAACCTGATCGCCCTGCTGGCCGCCTTCATCAGCGTCATGCTCAGCGTGGACTACATGCAGCGCACGGGCATGCAGCGCGGCGAGTTCTATGCGCTCATCCTCTTCACCACCGCCGGCGTCATGCTCATGGGCCACGCCAACGACCTGGTGGTCGTCTTCGTCGCGCTGGAGCTGTTGAGCATCCCGCTCTACATCCTGGCGGCCTTCCGCTATCCGGACGCCAAATCCAGCGAAAGCGGCATGAAGTATCTCGTGCTGGGGGCCTTTGCCAGCGCCTTCTTCGTCTTCGGCGCAGCCCTCATCTACGGCGCAACCGGCAGCACCAGCCTGCCCGTCATCTTCGATGTGGTCGCGCGCGGCTTCGCGTCCGGCGGCGCGCCGGAATTGCTGCTGCTGGTCGGCGCAGGCCTGATACTGGTCGGCCTGGGCTTCAAGGTGGCGGTCGTACCCTTCCACATGTGGACGCCGGATGTCTACGAAGGTGCGCCGACGCCGGTCACCGCCTTTATGAGCGTGGCCGCCAAGGTCGGTGGCTTCGCCGCCCTCTTGCGCATCCTCGTTTTCGCGCTGCCGGTGTTGAGCACGGGCGCGGCGGAGGCCAGCGCCTGGCAGCAGGTCGTCGCCCTGATTGCCGCCGCCACCCTCATCCTCGGCAACGTGGTCGCCATCTCGCAACAGAACGTCAAGCGTTTGCTGGCCTACTCCTCCATCGCCCACGCCGGTTACATCATGATGGCGCTGGCCGCCGCCGGTGCCTCCGGCTATGGTGAGCAGGCCACCCGCGCCGCGCTGGTCTATCTGCTGGCCTATATGTTCACCGGCCTCGGCGCCTTTGCCGTGGCCATCGCCATCGAACGCGACGATGGCAGCGGTACGGACCTTGAACATTTCGTCGGCCTCGGGCGCAGCAAACCCCTGCTGGCCGGCATGATGGCCGTCTTCATGCTCAGCCTGACCGGCATTCCCCTGACCGCGGGCTTCATCGGTAAATGGCTCATCTTCCAGGCGACCCTCGAGTCCGGCCTGATTGCGCTGGCCATCGTCGGTGTGCTCACCACCATCGTCAGCGCGTACTACTATGTCGGCATCATCGTGCGCATGTTCCTGCGCGACGGTGAGGGCGACCCGGCTGCCGGCAGCTCGCGCCTGCTCAACAGCGCCGTCTATATCACCTTCGCCGGCACCCTGATTCCAGGCATCTTCCCCTTCCTGATGACCGATCTGACACAGGTGGTTACGACAACGCTGGTCGGCGGCTAGCGCTGACTCGTGTCATGTCCATCTTGCTGACCCGGCGCAGTCGACAGCGCGCCGGCGCGCGCCTGATGATTCGCAGCGGCATCCCCTTTATCCTGGCCGGCTCGCTTGGCTTTGCGCTCTTGCCGGTGTGGGTGCGCTGGCTGGCTCCGAGCGGCCTGTCGCCGCTGGATTTAACCTTCTGGCGTTACCTGATCGCCGCGCCAGCTGTCTGGATTCTGCTGACGCTGCTGGATACGCCGCTGCCCGCGAAACCCTTGCCGCGCCGGGGCCTGCTGCTGCTGGGCCTGATTCTGGCGGGGTCGGCGTTGTCCGCCTTTATTGGCCTGCAGCTCATGCCGGTGCCCACTTACGCCTTGCTGATTTACACCTACCCGGCCCAGGTCACTTTCATCAATTTCCTGCGCGGCGAGCGCATGCCGCGGCGCAACTGGCTGGCGCTGCTGTTTACCAGCTCGGGCATCCTGCTGACCCTGGCTGGCGTCGAGGGTGGCTTCGCCAGCATTGGTGGCGAGGGCGTGCTGATAGCCTTCCTCAACGCCTTTCTGATTGCGCTGTACTTCCTCGTCAACAATCGGGTCATGCGCGACCATCAGTCCTTGCAGCGCGCCGGCGCCTGGGCCATGACCGGCGCCTTGTTGGTAATTCTGCCGGTCAGTCTGCTGTCCGGGGTTACTTTCCCGCCTGATGTGCCCAGCTGGGCCTTTTTGACCGGGCTCGCGCTTACCAGCACGGTGATGCCTATCTTTCTGTACATGGCGGGCATCAAGCGCCTTGGCGCGTCGCGCGCGGCCATCCTGAGCACCAGTGAGCCGGTGCTCACCGCGCTACTGGCCTTGTTGTTGCTCGGAGAGAGCTTGCAGCCACTCCAGCTGCCTGGCGGCGCGCTGATCCTGGCAAGTATATTCTTGCTGCGTATCAAGGACGTCTCGCCGCGCACCAACCCGGCGGCGCTACCTGAACGCGGAAGGGATTAATGTTGCAGCGTATTGCGCCCGGTATGCGCAGCCGCCTCGAACGCAACCGCCAGGGCCGCCTCGCCGGCGCGCAGTGGCTGTCCGTAATCACGCAGCCGCTGACGGCGTTGCTGGTGCTGTTGGCGCCGCTGGTGGTCGTGCTCGGGCCACGTTTGCTGGCCCTGTCCCTGCGCGGCTTCGGCCTGGTCGCGCTGCTGGTGCTTGTGCTGCTGCTGCTGCCGGCCCTGTTTCGGGCGCGCCGTTACGCGCGTGCGCCTCTGCAATTCGCGCAGTTGACGGCCGCTTCCAGCCCTGCGGCCTTCCTCTTTTTCTGGCGTCCCGTGGTTATGCGCAACGCGGCGGGCGAAACCCTGCGTTTCCAGCGTAAGCTGGCGCCGCTGCCCCGCTTGAGTTCTGGCAAGGCGTATCTGGTTTACTATCTGCAGGATGCGGACCAGCGGGTGCTGCTCAGCCTGATCAGCGCGGATCACCCGGATGCCAGCCAATATCAGCCGACGGAGGTCTTTTGGCGCCGGGCACAGCGACGCTCCTGACCCTCAGCCTTCCTCTGTCGGGCGCGCCCGCACCAGCAAGTCCAGCAATTGCTGCAGGCGTGGCTTCCAGTCCGGCTGCTTGTCCGAAAACTTCAGCTCGATGGCGATGCGCGTCACGCGCGCCTGGCTGCCCAGAATCTGCTGCAATCGCTCCCGGTTGACCGTCGGCAGCCACGGCAGGCGGATCGTCAGCTCGGCGTTGCGCAGCGCGATGACCGTCGCGCCGGCCGCCTGCCCCTGCAGCTTGACCTCGATTTGATACAGCAGGTTGACCACTGCGGGCGGCAACGTCCCGAAGCGATCGCGCAGCTCCTCGCGAATCTGCGCCACTTCCTGCACGCTGCCGAGTTCAGCAATGCGCCGGTAAAGCTGCAAACGCAGCTCCATCTCGTGAATCCAGCCGCTGGGCAGATAGGCCGGCAGCGGCAGATCAATGGCCAGCCTCGCCTCCCCGACGCCATTGCTGGCCGGAGTTTCATCCTTCAGCCCGCGCACCGCACTGGCCAGCATGCGCGTGTACAGCTGCAGCCCGACGGCGGCCACTTGCCCGGTCTGGCGGTTGCTGAGGATGTCGCCGGCGCCGCGCAGCTCCAGGTCGCGCATGGCAATCTGCAGGCCTGCGCCCAGTTCGCTGTTTTCAGCCAGCGTATCCAGCCGGTCTTGCGCGTTCTCGCCCAACTCACGCGTGCCGCTGTGAAAGAAGTAGGCCCAGGCCTGGCGCGCGCTACGACCCACACGCCCGCGCATCTGGTACAGCTGCGCCATGCCGAACCAGTCCGCGCGGTCGACGATGAGCGTGTTGACGTTGGGGATGTCCAGCCCGTTCTCAATGATGGAGGTGCTCACCAGCACGTCATGTTCGCCGCGCGCAAAGGAGCTCATCACGGTTTCCAGCGTGCGCTCGTGCATCTGGCCATGGCCGACGATGCAGCGCGCTTCCGGCACCAGCCGTTCCAGTCGCCCGCGCACCATCTCGATCGAACGCACGCGGTTGTGCACATAAAAAACCTGGCCGCCGCGCTCCAGTTCGCGCAGCACAGCCTGGCGCAGCAGCTGTTCATCGAAGCGGCCCGTGTGCGTGACGATCGGCAGCCGCTCTTCGGGCGGCGTCTGGATCATGCTGATGTCGCGCACGCCGGTCAGGCTCATGTAAAGCGTGCGCGGAATCGGCGTGGCCGTCAGCGTCAGGATGTCCACCTGGGTGCGCAGGCGCTTGAAATGTTCCTTGTGTGTGACGCCGAAGCGTTGCTCCTCATCAATGACGATCAGCCCCAGGTCGCGGAAGATTACGTCCGGGCTAAGCAGGCGGTGGGTGCCGATCACGATGTCGATTTCGCCGTTCTCCAGTTTGGGCAGCAGCGCGGCCTGTTCCTCGCGCGTGCGGAAGCGTGACAACATCTCCACCTTGACCGGGAAGGGCGCAAGACGCTGCCTGAAGCTTTCGAGGTGCTGTTGCGCCAGCACGGTGGTGGGCACCAGCACTGCGACCTGCTTGCCGTCCATCACGGCCTTGAAGGCCGCCCGCAGCGCAACCTCGGTCTTGCCGTAGCCGACGTCGCCGCAAATCAGGCGATCCATCGGGTGCTCGCGCTCCATGTCGGCCTTGACCTCGCTTACGGCGCGCAGCTGGTCTTCAGTCTCGATGAAGGGGAAGCTGGCCTCCAGTTCATGCTGCCACGAGTTGTCGGGGTTGAAGGGCGCGCGTTGCGCCTTTGCGCGCCGCGCATATAGCTCCAGCAGCTCGCGCGCCTCCTCCTGCACGGCCTTGCGCGTCTTGCTGCGCACGCGCTCCCAGTCGGGCCGGCCCAGGCGGTTGAGCGCCGGCGTGCGGTTGTCAGCGCCGATGTAGCGCGTCAGCCGGTCGGCCTGGTGGATCGGCACGAAGACCATGTCCGTGCCTTCATATTCCACCAGCAGGTACTCGCGTTCGTTGCCGCCCAGCGTGCGCCGCCGCATGCCGGCGAAGCGACCGATGCCGTAGTCGATGTGCACCACGATGTCGCCTTCGTGCAGGTCGGCGTAGCTGCTGTCCGGCGCGCGCGGACGTGAGACCGCCTGGCGCCGACGTGGCTCAGGTCGGCTCCAGCCGAAGATCTCCTGATCGCTCAGCAGCAGCAGGTCGCCATCCGCGCTGCGCATCATCCAGCCTTCCTGCAGCGCGCCGTTGACGAAGCACAGCGAGCCGGGCGAAGGCGGCTCCTCCAGCGTGTTCAGCGTGGGAATAAAGCTTTCCTGCTCGCGCCAGAGTTCGGCCAGGCGCGCCGCCTGGGCCGTGACCACCACGATGCGTTCGCGCTCCTCACGGCGTGACTTTCGCAGCGCGTCCAGCATCAGGCGCAGCTGCCCGCCGAAGCGCGGCCCGGGCACGAAGAGCTCGCGCAATGAAGGCGCGGCCAGGTCAGGCTCATGGACAGACCGGCCCATGTGCAGCGGCCGGCGCTCCTCCAGGGCTTCGGCCAGCGCGTCCCAGGTGAGGTAGGGCAGGGGCATGTCGGGCGCGACCTGTTGCGCCTCAATGCTCTCCTCACGCTGTTGCAGCGCGCGCTCCTCCAGCCCGGCGACGGTCTCACGCAAGGCCGTCCAGTCCTCAATCACGATCAGCGCGTTGTCAGGCGCGTGGTCCAGCAGGCTGGCGGAACGTTCCTCAAGCCACGGCAGATACTGTTCGAGGCACGGGAACAGCGCCGCGTTCTCCAGCGCGCCCAGGTCCGCGCGCGGGCTGGCGGCATCTTCCGCGGGCAGACTCTCAAACCATGCGCGCAGCTGTTCGGCCAGGGGCTGCGCGCGCAGCGGCAATAGCTCGCGCGCCGGGTTGATTTGCGCCTCAGTCAGATGCGCCAGCGATCGCTGTGACGCAGGGTCGAAGCTGCGCAGCTGCTCAATCTCGTCGTCGAAATAGTCCACGCGCACCGGTGAGCGCGCTGCCTGCGGAAAGATATCGACCAGGCCGCCGCGGCGGCTGAAGCTGCCAGGCGTGACCGCCATTGAGGCGGCCGTGTAGCCCAGGCGCAGGCACCGCGCCAGCAGCTCGTCCGGCGCCAGGCGCATCCCCGGTCGCAGCGTCAGGGTTTCCTCCCTGAACTGCTGCGCCGCCATGCTGCGCTGCATCAGCGCCCGCGCCGAGGCGATGATGACGGGCGCCGGCTTGCCCGCCGCGCCTGCGTTCAGCGCGCTCAGCGCCGTGATGCGGCTGCGTATGGCCGAGTCGCCCCAGGGCGCGCGCTCGTAGAAGTGCGGCGCCGGTTCGGCGAAGCGTTGCACCTCTGTCTGTGGCAGCCACACCGGCAACTGCTCGGCGACGTTCCAGGCGCGGTCCACGCGCGCGGTGATGTAGACCAGCGGGCCGTCCCACACCTGGCTAAGCGCGGCCAGCACGAAGGGCCGCGCCCCGGTGATGACCTGCAAGTCCGGCAACTGCGCGTCCTGCGCCAGGCTCTCCTGCAGCGCGCGCCAGCCAGGGCTGGCGGCCAACAGCGGCAGCAGGCCGGAAAGTTCAGTCATGGGGCGTGGTCCTGGCGTGTGTGCAGCAGGGCAGTCGACTATGCACGGACCGGGACCACGGCCTTGCGTTCGGCGCTTTCGATGGCGGCGTGCACCATCGCCAGGCTGCGAATGTTGTCGCTGGCCACCGTCTCGACGCTGCCGCCCTCGCGCACCGCGCGCAGAAAGTCGCGAATCAGTCCACCATGGCTGCCGGTCAGCGCAGGCTCGACTGGCGCGTCCGGTACCAGATCTTGCAGCGGGCGCTGCGCACCCTCGTCGCCAGCCACCACCTGGGCCCGCATCCCGGTCGCGCCGTCCCACACGACGCTGCCGCGCGTGCCCACGATGCGCCAGTCGCATTCCCAGGATGTGCTCAGGCCTTCACTGCACCAGCTGCCGCGATAGCTGTAGACCAGGCCCTCGCTCATCTCGAAGATCGCCACGGCCGAGGCATCCCGATCGTACCAGGAACCGGCGGGGTTCCACTCGTGACAGTAGACCGAACGCGGCTCGGCGCCGCTGAGGTAGCGCGCAGCGTCAAAACTGTGGATGGCCATGTCGGACAGCAGCACGTGTGCCATGTGGTCGCGGAAGCCGCCAAAATGCACGCCGATGTAGAAGTCGCTGTTGACCGTGGTCAGCTGGCCGATCGCGCCGCTCTCCAGAAAAATGCGCAGACGCCGGAGGTTCTCGTCGTAACGGCGGTTCTGGATGACCGCAAAGAGCCGGCCGGCTTCCTGCGCGGCAGCCACCATCCGTCGCGCATCCGCCATGTTGTCGGCCAGCGGCTTCTCGCCCAGCACATGCGCCTTGTGCGCCAGCGCCGTCAGCGTCACTTCCCTGTGCGCTTCGGGCACCGTGCAGTTGAAGACCACGTCGGGACGGACCCGCTGCAGGGTGTCCGCCAGGTCGTCGCTGACCAGGGCCTCTGGCGCCTTCCACGCAACGACGCTGCGCCGCGCCGCCTCCAGCTCAAGATCGACGAATGCGACCATGTGCAGACCCGGCAATTCAGCCGCCGCCCGGCACCAGGCCTTGCTGATGGAGCCGCAGCCGACCAGGACCACCTTGAGTTCAGAGTGCATACGGGGGCCTCACCTGACAGGCTGAGCATGATACACGAGCGACCGCCACGCGGCAATGTGCTGGACTGGCCGGTTGCGCCTGGTGTATGCTGAATGTGCACAAGAGGGCGGATGACATGGGCTTTCGCGGTGGTGGCGGCTACTGGCGCCACATGCGCAATGTGGAGGAGCACCGGGCGGACGTGACCTGGGCGCTCTTGCGTCGCGTGCTGGCCTACGCCTGGCCCTGGCGTCTGCGTCTCCTCTTGATGCTGCTTATCATCCTGGTCTCCGCCGGCCTGGGCCTGCTGACGCCGCTGATCTTCCGCGATCTGATCGACACTACCCTCCCGGCTGCCGACGCGCAGCGCCTGCACCTGCTGGCCGTCCTGCTCATCACCCTGCCACTTGGCATCGGCGTCCTGCGCCTCTGGCAACGCAAGCTGAGCGCGTATATTGCCGAGAGCCTCATCTTCGAGCTGCGCGTCAAACTGTTTCAGCACATGCAACGCATGTCGCTGCGCTTCTTCACACATACGCAGACCGGCGAGCTGATGAGCCGCCTCAACAACGACGTCATCGGCGCGCAAACGGCCATCAGCAACACCATCGTCGACATCGTCACCAACGCCATCACCACCCTCGCCACCCTCGCCGTGATGCTGACGCTGGAGTGGCGCCTGACCCTGCTGGGTGTGGCGGTACTGCCGCTCTTTGCGCTGATGGCGCGGCGCATCGGCCTGCGCCTGCGCGAGATTGCGCGCCGCCAGATGAACCAGAACGCCCGCATGAACGCGACCATCAACGAGACCCTCAACATTAGCGGAGCCCTGCTGGTCAAGCTCTTCGGACGCCAGGATAACGAGGTTGCGCGCTTTCGCGAGCGCGCCGCCGACGTGCGCGACACCGGCATCGATCAGGCGCTGACCGGCAGCAAGTTCTTCATCCTCATCGGTCTGGTCAGCGCAGTCGGGACGGCGCTGGTCTACTGGGTCGGCGGCATGCTGGTCATTGACAAGGTGTTCACGGTGGGCACCATCGTGGCTTTCGGCGCCTACCTCACCCAGCTCTACGGGCCGCTGCAGGCGTTGACCACAGCGCCGGTCGCCTTTGCCCAGTCGATGGTCAGCTTCGAGCGGGTCTTCGAGGTGCTGGATCTGCCGCTGGAAATTGATGAGCGTGAGGACGCCATCGAGCTGCAGCAGCCGCGCGGCGCGCTGGCCTTCGAAAACGTCAGCTTCGCCTACCGCGAGTCCGGCAGCAACCTCTTGCGCGACGTGCAACGCCACGGACGTCTTGAGGATGTCGCCGTAATTTCCGGCACGTCCAGGCGGGAGCAGCGTCTGGAAGGCCGGGACAACGGTGCCGCCGCATCGACCAGCCAGGCGCGCGTGCAGGCCCTTGAAGAAATCAGTTTTCGCATTGAACCAGGTCAGTTGGCCGCGCTGGTCGGCCCCAGCGGCGCTGGCAAATCCACCATGACCTGGCTAATCCCGCGCCTCTACGATCCCGCTGCGGGCCGCATCCTGATCGACGACCTTGATCTGCGCGCGGTCACCCTCAGGTCGCTCGTGCGCCAGATCGGCATGGTGACCCAGGAAACCTACCTCTTCCACGACAGCATCCGCAGCAATCTGCGCTATGCCAAACTCGACGCCAGCGACGCGGAGATGGAGGCTGCCTGCCGCGCCGCCAACATCCACGACTTCATCGCCGACCTCGACAAGGGCTACGATACCCTGGTTGGCGAACGCGGTTACCGTCTCAGCGGCGGCGAAAAGCAACGCATCGCCATCGCGCGCGTCATCCTCAAGGATCCGCGCATCCTCGTGCTGGACGAGGCCACCAGCCACCTCGACAGCCAGTCCGAGGCCCTGATCCAGCAAGCGCTCAAGACCGTCATGCAGGGCCGTACCTCGCTGGTGATCGCGCACCGCCTCAGCACCATCCTCGCGGCCGACCAGATTCTGGTGCTGGACCGTGGCCGTGTCGTCGAGCGCGGCACCCATGAGACCCTGCTGGCCGGTGGCGGCCTCTATCAGTTGCTCTACGAAACGCAGTTCCGCCCGGCGAGCGAAGCCGCGCTGGACCTCCAGTCGTGAGCGAACGCTGGCTCATCGTCGGCCTCGGCAATCCAGGTCGCAAGTACGCCGCGACGCGCCACAACATCGGCTGGTTCGTGCTGGACGAGCTGGCGCAACGCCACGGCCTGGAGTTCAGTCGCAGTGCACAGAATGCGAGTCTGGCCGAGGGTCACATCAACGGGCGCAAGGTCTTGCTGGCGAAGCCGCAGGGCTATATGAATCGCAGTGGCCAGCCCGTGCGCGGCCTGCTGCGCTACTGGCGCATCCAGCCGAAGCGCCTGCTGGTCGCCCTGGACGACCTGGATCAGCCGCCCGGCACCCTGCGCCTGCGTGCCACCGGTGGCGCTGGCGGTCAACGCGGCCTGCAGGACATCATCGCCCAGCTCGGTACGCGCGAATTCAGCCGCCTGCGTCTCGGCATCGGCCGGCCGCCTGGCCGCATGGACCCGAGCGCCTGGGTCTTGCGTCCCCTTCGCGCCGCCGACGCCGACAGCGCCCGCGAGATGGTGAGCCGGGCCGCGGATGCCGCCGAGACCTGGTTGCGCGACGGTATTGAGGCGGCCATGACGCGCCACAACGGCGACGGAACGCAGCCGGCGCCGGCAACAGTGAGCGAGACTCCCGAAGAGCAGCTGCAGCGCTGGCTGCGCGCCCAGGAACTCAATGGCAATGACCCCGGCCCTCCGGAAGAGATCAGTCGCGCATTGCTGCGCCTCGGTCGCGCGCAGGAAGCCGCGGACTGGTTGCTGCGCGCAGCGTCGCTGCACAGGCAACAGGGACAGCTGACGCGAGCCCTGGCGCAGCAGGAGCGCGCCCTGAAGCTGGATCCCGGCCAGCTGGATGCGCAGCGCGCGCTGGCCGCCGACTGGTTGGCGCAGGGCAACGCGCGCAAGGCGGCGCAACGTTTGTGGCTTGTGGCGGATTGGCTGGCGCAGCAGGGACGCGATGATGAAGCGCTGGCTATGCTGGACGAATTGCTATTGCTGAATGACCGTCACAGCAATGCGCTGGGGTTGCGTGAGCGTCTTGCAGCGAAGTCCGGCGCGGCCGAGTCGGCTCACACCAGCGACCGGTAAAGCAGTTCCTTCCAGCGCAGCACATCGATCTCCCAACAGACGCTCACCTGGCCCTTCGCCAGGGCCTGCGCCCATTGCTCGCGGTTGCGCACGTCGCCGGCGTTGTCCAGCTGATCGATGACGGTCATGCCGCGTGTCAGTTCGCTCTGCGTCTCCACCTCCACCGCATGACGGCTGCTGCGCATGCAAACCTCCGGCTCCAGCGCAATGGCCATGGCGACCGGGTCCGGCAGCTCCAGGTTGAGCACGCCGGACTGAATGCGGATGGCTGCCAGCGCGCTGCGGTTGCAGTCGATGCTGAAGTGCGCCAGCTCTGTGTCCAGACTGCGCACGTGCGCGACATCCGCGGGCGTCAGGCCGGCCTCGAAGCGGCACAGTTCCCAGCCGACCATCTCCACCGGCAGACCCGAAAGGAACACCATGCGCGCGGCCTCAGGGTCCTGCCATATGTTGAACTCGGCCGCGGGCGTGACGTTGCCGACGGACCAGGCGGTGCCGCCCATCACCACGCAGCGACTGACCAGTCCAGCAATTTCCGGCGCGCGCGCCAGCGCCAGCGCGACGTTGGTCAGCGGCCCCAGCGTGACCAGCACGATGCCCGGGTTTTCGCGAATGGTGTTGACCAGGGCGTCGACTGCGTGGCCTGCAGCGGCGCTGGCCTGGGGCGCGGGATAGTTCATGTCGCCCATGCCGTCCCTGCCGTGAAACCATTCCGCACGCGCGTCGGAGCGCAGCAGCGGCTGGTCCGCGCCAGCGTATACGGGAATGTCGCCGCGCCCGCACAGCTCCAGCGTGGTGAGCGCGTTGCGCAGGCCCTGGCGCACGTCTACGTTGCCGCTGACGATGGTCAGCGCGCGCACGTCCACATCCGGCGCGCGCAGCGCCATGATCAGCGCCACAGCGTCATCCGAGGCGGTGTCGGTGTCAATGATGAAAGGGCGGGTCATGTCAACTCCTCATGCTCTGGCGCTCAGCGGTCCGCGCCGCGAATGGTAAAGGTAATGGCGTCGCTGGCCGGCACTTCATCGATCTCCAGGCGCACGCTCCAGGTGCCGGCGACAAAGAGCAGATCGCTCTGGTCGACGAAGAACCAGATGCAGTTGCCGTTGATGCGGGTGTTTGGTCGCCATTCGTGCAACACCTCCTGGCCAGCAATGGCGAAGCGTGCCGCGATCAGCGTGCCGGCGCGGATGTTGTACGCCCTGGCAACGATGTAGATGCGCGCGGAACTCGTGTCAAACTGGTTGCCCGGGTCGCTGGCGCAGTCGTCATTGCGCACGAAGGCGGACATGACCACGTCGGTCAGGGCGGCCTGGCCGGGCGCGAATGCCAGTGGCGTGCGGCTGGGCGCGACGGCTACCGTCGGCGCGAAGGGCAGGGTCGTGCCAGGCAGCGGGAAGGGCGTGCCGGTGGGAATGACGCTGCCTGGCGCTGGCGACCCTCTGGCGACCAGCGTGGCCTCCAGCCCCTGGCGCTGCCGTCGCGCGAATTCGGCGCGGGTGGCCATGTATTCCACCGTGACCTGCAGGCGTTCCGAGCCGACAGTGGCCGTTTCACGCAGGGCGACGATTTGAGTCTCAAGGTTGAGGCTGCGTGCAACCAGGGTGAGTTCGACGGCATTCTGGCGTTGGCACGCGACCGGCAGGCTCAGCGCCAGCAAGGTGACGAGCCGCCAGACAAGAGTTCTCACACATCCTCCCGGACTGCAAGACCGCCCGCAAGGGGCGCGGGCGGCCTGACTGTGGAGGTGAGCGGAATCGAACCGCTGTCCAGAAGATTCAACCCGGTGCGTCTACAGGCATAGTTGGCTCTTGATTCTCGTCAGCGATGACCCTGGCCAACCCGGTTCATCGCCGACCAGCCGATGAATCTCGGCGCCCGTTTTATCGGCGTCAACGGGGCCACACCTCACCTTTGGTTTCGCCCGCCGAACCACCCGGGTGAAGACGGGCGGGGCGAACGGCCAGCCTCGCAAGGCTGGCAACGCTGTTCATCGCCTAGGCGGCGATGGGCAGCGCGTAGGGGTTGTAATCGTTGGCAGTTGTTTGCCGTGCCCGTTTTAACGCAGTGTCGGGCGCTGCGGCCTGCAACACAGAATTAGCTTCCCCTGTCGAAGCCATGACACCCCCATGGCCAAAGCATAGCATGGCTGCCGCCCCCTGTCCAGCCAGCCGCCTCAGCCCCCGCCCTGTCGTGCGCGCAGGGCCGCCGTCAGGGCGGGCACAATTTCATACAGGTCGCCCACCAGGCCGAAATGCGCGAGGCGGAAAATGGGCGCCTCCGGGTCGCGATTGATAGCGACGATGATCTTGCTGCTGCGCATCCCCGCCTGATGTTGAATCGCGCCGGAAATCCCGCAGGCAATGTACAGATCGGGACTGACCACCTTGCCGGTCTGCCCCACCTGATGCGCGTAATCGATGTAACCGGCGTCCACCGCCGCGCGGCTGGCGCCAATGGCTGCGCCCAGCGCTGTGGCCAGCGGCGCCAGCGTGTGCTCGAAGCCATGCTGCGCCTTCCAGATAGTGCTGTCTGCCGCGTCCGGCGGCGCCTGCTCCGGGTTGCCGGCCATGCCGCGCCCGCCGGAGACGATGATGGCCGCGTCACTCAGGCTCACCGCGCCCTCCGGCGCCGCGAAGTCCTCAAGCTTCGTGACGATGTCGTCTTCGGCCAGCGCCGGCGTAACCTGCGTAAGGGTGATCTCCGCATCCGCGCGCGACGCAGCTGGCGCGAAGGCGCGGGCGCGCAGCGCAAGGTACTGCGTCTGCGCAGCGGATCCCTGCGCTGTCATGATGAGCTTGCCGGCGTAGGCGGGCCGTTGCACCTGCAGCGCGCCATCAGCCTGCAACTCGACGTCGCTGACTTCGGTCAGCAGACTGCAGCCCCCGTCCGCGGCTGCCGTGGCCAACAACTCCCGTCCGCGCACACTGCCCGGCGCCAGCACGCTGTGCGGCTGATGCTGTTCGACCAGGCTGGCCAGCAGCGCCGCGCAGGGTTCCAGCCGCAGTCCATGCAGCGTCGCGTCCTCACACACCAGCGCCTCGTCTGCGCCCAACGCGCCCAGGTCCGCGGCGATGGCGCTGGCGTTCTCGCCGAAAACCAGCGCGACCAGCGGGACCTTCAGCCTGGCGGCGAGCACGGCGCCGGCCCCCAGCGCCTCCTGGCTGAGCGGAATGGCCTTGCCGGCAAAGCTTTCGACCCACACGAAGACGCTGCTCACAGCACTTGTTCCTCAGTCAGGCGCACGATCAGCGCCGCGGCCTGTTCCTCCGCTGTGCCTGCCAGCAACTCGGCCTCGGCCACGCGTTGCGGCGGCGCCGCCAGCGCCAGCACCTGCGTCATCGGCTCTGGCAAGTCGACGTCCAGCTCCTGCAGCGACCAGACGGGGATTTTGGCGCGGGCCGCGCGGCGGATGCCCATGAAGGACGGGTAGCGCGGCTCGTTGATGTCCTTCAACACGCTGATCACAGCGGGCAGGCGGCTGCTCAGGGTCTGTCGACCTTGCTCCAGCGAGCGCTCAACCCGGATCGTGCCGGCGGCGACGTCAAGTTCGAGGATGCGTGAAACAGCGCCCAGCAGCGGCCAGCCCAGCAGGCGCGCGGTCTGGATCTGGTGCTGGTCGCTGCCGATATCGACGGCTTCCTTGCCGAATATCACCAGGTCGACCGCCTCCAGCTGACGCACTGTGGCTGCCGCGACCGTCGCCCAGCCCAGGCTGTCTGCCTGCGCCAGCGCGGGATCGTCGATGCGCAGCGCCTCGTTGGCGCCCATCGCCAGCGCCTGCCGCAGCGCTTCCTCGTGCAGCGCCGGGCCAAGCGCGACGACGCTGGCGCTGCCGCCGCTGTCCTCGGCCTGCGTGATACACTCCTCCAGCGCATATTCATCCCAGGGGTTGACCACCATCGCCGCGTCTCCCTGGCTCACCTTGCCCTCCGCGTCGACGCTCAGACGCGCGGCGGTGTCGGGCGTGCTACGGGTAAAGCAAACGACATGCAAAGCCGCACCTCCTGTTTCATCAGCCGCGCCAGTGTAACGCGCCCCTCAGCTATGCAGTAGTCCCTGGGTCGCAACGCCCGCTGGCATACGGGTCGCGTCGTTGATGCGTGCGCCGCTCAAATTGGCCTTGTCAAGCCGCGCGCCAGTCAGATCCGCATCGCGCAGGTCCGCCTGCCACAGATTGGCATGGCGCAAATCGGCCTCGCGCAAATCAGCATGACGCAGCCTTGCATTTGCCAGATGCGCATGACGCAGGTCCGCCGCGCGCAAACTGGCCCCGCTAAGCAGCGCATCACATAGATTGGCGTGAATCAGACAGGCGTGACTCAGGTCCGCCTGGCACAGGTCGGTCGCGTTAAGATAGGCGCCGTCAAGCCGGGCCTTCCGCAAAATCGCGCCTCTCAGCACAGCGCGGGCCAGGCGCGACTGCTGCAACTGCGCGCCGCTGAGGTCCAGGCCGCTCAGGCTGCCATCTTGCGTCCAGCCCCTGGCCTGCAGTCGCCTGATGGCCGTTATGCTGGCCTTGTTCTGGCCGCGCTGCAGCTCGTCGATCAGCGTCTGTTTTGAACGCGGAATGCGATCCAGCAGGTTGTTCAGGAGTCTCATCCGGACAGTCCATTGCGCCGCAGAAAAGCCGCAATCTCGCCTGCCATCTGCTGCGCCCCCGCGGGTGTCGGCTGCATACCATCGCAACTGTAGCCAAAGCCCTCGCGTTCGCGCAGGCTTTCATACTGCGGCGCGCGGATTTGCCAGACCTGGGCGCGTAGCAGCCAGGGCAGCAGCTGCAGGGGCGGACGCTGCGGAACAGCGGCGGGCGTCAGGCTGCCTTGCAGATCCAGCACCGGCACCCGCAACTCATCACAAAGCTGCTGCGTGGCAGCGTTGACCTCGCGCAGGGCGGTCACGAGCTGCGGGCGATATTCGGCGGGTGGCAGCGCGACGAACGACCGAATGTTATTGCGCTGCAGCATCAGCAGCAGCGCGCGCAGGTTTTCGCGGCAGGCGATGGGCGACAGGCGGCCGCCGCGGATGCGCTTGTGCCAGCGATAGTACGGGCGCAGCGCAGGCTCGCTGTGCGACAGGGCGTCGTGCAGGCCGGCCATGAGGAAGACGGCCTGCGGCTGCAACGCCACCACATCATCCTGGGCGCGCCGGTACAGGTTGAGGCTGGTATCCCCGTGGCGACCCTGCTTGATGAAATGGTGGCCGCGCAGCCTGGCGGCGACGTCGTCGACGATGCTGGCGCCGGCCAGGCCCTGCAGCAGCTCGTCGCCGAGAAAAACGACTTTCACCGCGCCGCCTGCATCAGGGCGAGTCCTCGTCGCCCAGCCAGTAGTCTTCATTCCAGGCGGGCAACTCGCAGCGCAGCGGCCGGTCCGCGCGCAGACCCAGTGCGTAGTCCGCCTGCATCAGCTGGTGGATTTCGCTGGTGCCTTCGTAAATCGTCGCGCCCTTGCTGTTGCGCAGGTAGCGCTCCACCGGGAACTCGTCGCTGTAACCATAGGCGCCGTGCACCTGCACAGCTTCCAGCGCGGCCTGCACACTGTGGTCAGTCGCGTACCATTTGGCCAGGCCGGTCTCGCGCGTGTTGCGTTGACCCTGATTCTTCAGCCAGCCGGCACGCAGCCACAGCAGGCGCGCGCAGTCGTACCATTGCTGCATGTGCGCCAGCTTTTGCTTGACCAGCTGGTGCTGGCTGATGGGCGTGCCGAAGCTGCGTCGCTCCTGCGCATAGCGCAAGCTGGCTTCCAGGCAGGCGCGGATGAGGCCCGTAGCGCCGCTGGCGACGGTGTAGCGGCCGTTGTCCAGCGCCGCCATCGCAATCTTGAAGCCTTCGCCCTCTTCACCGAGGCGATTGGCGACGGGCACTGCGACGTCCTGCATGGCGACCCAGCCGGTGGAGCCGGCGCGAATGCCCAGCTTGCCGTGGATGTCGCCGCTGCTCACGCCGGCCATGTCGCGCGTGACGATGAAAGCGGTCATGCCCGCATGCGCCGGCTGCGCGTCCAGGTCATGGCGCGCGACCACGAGGAAGTTGTCCGCCTTCGTCGCCAGGCTAATCCACATCTTCTCGCCGTTCAGCACATAGCAGTCGCCCTCGCGCCGGGCAGTCGCGCGCATGGCAGCCACGTCGCTGCCAGCGCCTGGCTCGGTGAGGCAAAAGGCGCCGACCTGTTCACCGAGTCCCTGGGGCCTCAGCAAGCGTCGCTTCTGCTCCTCGTTGCCCCATTGCAGCAGTGACAGGGAGTTCAGGCCCATGTGCACCGACAGGATGACGCGCAGCGAAGTGTCCGCGCGCTCCAGTTCTTCACAGACGAGGCCCAGGGTGAGGTAGTCGTAGCCCTGACCGCCATAGCGCGTTGGCAGGCAGATGCCGAGCAGGCCCAGCTCCGCCATGCGTGGCAGCAGCTCCGGATCCATGCGCTGCTCACGGTCCCAGGCCGTGATGTGCGGCTGCACCTCGCGCTCCACAAAGTCGCGCACCATGCGTTGCGCCTGCAAACGCTCCTCACCGAGTTCGAAATCCATACCGGCCCTCAGCTCACCTGCTCCACACCCAGTATAACAGCGGCCGGCCAGCCGCATCTGCTACAATCGCCGCCGCAAGCGCAGGAGAGGGCACATGACGACCATCCCTGACACGCTCGTGACAACCTACCTGGAGATGACCAGCAGGGATCGTTTCCGCCCGGCCTTCCTGGACGCAGCGGCCAGCGCGGATTGCCGCCTGCTGCAACTGGAAGCGCTGGATCTCGATTTCTATCGCTTTCTCTACGGTACTGTGGGCGGACCCTGGCGCTGGCGCTTGCGCCTTGGCATCCTGCCAGCCGAACTGCAGCAACTACTAATGCGTTCCGGTGTGACGGTGGATGTGCTTTACGTGGCCGGCGCGCCGGCGGGCTACGTCGAGTTGTGCCGCGAAGGCCCTGACACCGAAGTCGCCTACTTCGGCTTGCGCGCGGCCTGGTTCGGGCGCGGCCTGGGCAAACATCTGCTCAGTCTCGGCGTGCAGCGCGCCTGGGACGACGGCGCGCAACGGGTGTGGGTGCACACCTGCAACCTGGACGCGCCGCATGCCATGGCGAACTATCGCAAACGCGGCTTTGAAGTTTACATGGTGGAGCAGGAGCCCATGCCAGAGTTACTGGCATGAGCCAGGCCAACCTTCAGCGCGCCTCCGGCCAGAAGACGCGCTGCGCAGTTTAGTAGGTTGGCAGTGAGGGGTCGATCTCGCGCGCCCAGGCGTTGATGCCGCCGCTGAGGTTGAGCATCTTGTTCTCGTAGCCGAGCTTGCGCAGGAATTCGATCGAATCGGCGCTGCGGATGCCGGTGCGGCAGTGCACGATCAGTTCACGATCCGCCGGAATCTCCCCCAGCACCGTTTCTTCGCGCGACTTGTGGCCGGCCATCACGTCGTTCATCGCAGCTTCAATGCGCGGCTTGGGGACGCGCAGGGCATCATCCAGCGCCGAGATTTCCCACTCGATGGGGTTGCGCACATCGAGAATGATCAGGTCATCGCCGGCATCCAGACGCGCCTTGAGCGCAGCCACGCTGATTTCCTCGACCACTTCCTCGACCTCTTGATGGCCATTGGCGCCGACGAAGGTGCTGTGGTCGTGCGCCGGCATGCCACAGAACTGCTCGTAGTCGATCAGTTCGACCTGCTCCGGCGCAATGCTGCAGACCGGGCAGGCGGTGTCGCGGCGCACCCGAATGGTGGTGAAGGTCATCTCCAGCGCGTCATACAGCAACATGCGCCCGATCATCGGGTCGCCGATGCCCAGCAACAGCTTGATGCCCTCGGTCGCCTGCAGTGTGCCGATGGTGCCGGGCAGGATGCCGAGCACACCGCCTTCGGCGCAGCTGGGCACCAGTCCCGGCGGCGGCGGTTCCGGGAACATGCAGCGGTAACACGGGCCTTCCTTCGCGTAAAAGACGCTCAGCTGGCCCTCAAAACGGAAAATACTGCCGTAGACGTTGGGTTTGCCCAGCTTGACGCAGGCGTCGTTGACCAGATAGCGCGTTGGGAAGTTGTCCGTGCCGTCAATGATGACGTCATAGGGTTCCATCAGACGCAGGGCATTGGCCGAAGTCAGCGGCTCGTTGTAGGTGTCGATCTGTGTAAACGGGTTGATGTCGCGGATGCGCGCCACGGCGCTTTCCAGCTTGCTGGTGCCGATGGTGCTTTGCCCGTGAATGATCTGGCGCTGCAGGTTGCTTTCGTCAACGACGTCGTAGTCCACCAGACCCAGACGGCCGATGCCTGCCGCTGCCAGGTAAAGCGCCAGCGGACTGCCGAGGCCGCCCGTGCCAATGAGCAGCACGCTGGAGGCTTTCAGCAGGCGTTGTCCCTCGACGCCCACTTCCGGCATGATGATATGACGGCTGTAGCGCCGGATTTCCTCGTTACTCAGTGTGCCCGGGTTGCTTGCCAGTGCCTGCATGATGTCTTCCCTCGCTTCCACCCTGGAATGCGGGCGGTTCTGCTTTCCCTTGCTCAACCGCCGGCGATGCTGGGGATGATGCGCAGGCTGTCGCCCGCGTCAATCCCGGTGTCCAGCCCGTCCAGAAAACGAATGTCTTCCTCGCCGAGGAAGATGTTGACGAAGTTGCGCAGCTTTGGCCCTTCGTAGAGGTGCTGCCGCAAATCCGGGTAGCGCGTGGTCAGGTCCTCCAGCGCGGCGCCGATGGTGTCGCCACCGACCTCGACGACGGCCTGGTCAGCCGTGTAGGCCCGCAGGGGGCTGGGAATGCGGATGGTGACCATACGATGCTGCTCCTTTGGCGAATGCCTGCAGTATACCCAAAAAGGTGCGCGCGGGAGTCGAACCCGCTCACGTCGCATTTGCAGTGCGATGCCTCACCGTCCGGCCCGCGCACCAGGTGTCAAGCTCTCAAACAGCCTCCAGCGACTCAGCATCAAACTTGCTGCGGTCCGCGCACAGACGCCAGGCAAGCATCTCCTGCGCTGTGCCGCCCTGCACGCGCGTGATCAGATAAACGAAGTTGGGCAGGGCATGTTCGCGATCATAGTCCGAGGGAATCGCGGGCGAGTCCGGGTGGCTGTGATAGTAGCCCAGCAACACCAGACCGCGCGCGTCGGCCTCATCTTCCAGGCGCATCCAGTCCTGCGGCGTCATGGCGTAGCGGTGATGCTGCTCGGCCGCCTCAAAGACGTTTTCCACCGGGATGCTCTCGCTGATGCGCGCCCCTTCCGCGTCAACCTGACCCAGCAGGAAGCCGCCGCCCTCGTTGGGCCAGGTCGCCTCCAGGTGCTGGAAGAGTTGCCCTTGCAAGGCTTTTGTGATGCGGACGGGCATGTGCGCCAGCCTCACTTTCCAAACAAAATGCCAACCGGGAGGGTTGGCATAGTCGCCACTGCTGTAACCGAACAGCGTCCCGGAATTAGAGTCCTGTGTCCGGACAGGGACAGAAGTCGCGCACTGCGTTCGGGAACGTCTCAAGCTTCATGCGGACAGTCTAGCAGCATCTGCCGCGATCTGCAAGCGACGTCCGCTGCGCTCCCGCCGTTGCTTCAGGCGGAGGCCATTGCTATACTGGCCCGCGCAGCAAATGACAAACACAAACGGCACAGAAGCGACCGGGTACGCGCCGGAAGCAGAGAGACTGCCGGGGAGCAGACGATGGTTGAGCAGGTAAACACGGGACTGGATGGCGTGGTCATCGGCGAGACGCGCACCAGCCTGGTGGATGGAATCGCTGGCAAGCTGTCTTACGGTGGCTACCGCATTGAGGACCTGGCCGCCAACGCTTCCTTCGAGGAAATCGTCTTCCTGCTGTGGCACAATCGCCTGCCGCTGGCCGCGGAGCTGGAAGCCTTACGCCTCGAGATCGCGCAAAGCGCGGCTTTGCCCGAACCCCTGCTGGCCGTGCTGCGCGCCTTCCCGCACGCTGCGGACCCCATGGCCGTGCTGGAGGCGGCAGTGGCCGCGCTGGCCTTCCATGACGAGGATGCTGCCGACAATTCGCTGGAGGCCTCGCAGCGCAAGGCCCTGCGCCTGACCGGCCAGATCACCACGCTCTGTGCCGCCTGGAACCGAATTCGCGCGGGCAATGAACCGGTCGCGCCGCGTAGCGACCTCACGTTGGCGCAGAACTTTCTCTACATGCTTAAGAACGAGATGCCGGACGAAACGGCCACGGCTGCGCTGGATGTATATCTGGTGCTGCTGGCCGAACATGGCATGAACGCCAGCACCTTCACCGCGCGCGTGGTCACAGCCACCGAATCAGACCTGCACAGCGCCGTGGTCGCGGCTATCGGCGCTCTGAAAGGCCCGGCCCACGGCGGCGCCAATTCCGCAGCCATGCACATGTTTCTCGAAATCGGTGAACCCAGCCGCGTCGCGGACTGGTTCCGCGAGGAAGTGCAGGGCAAACGCCGGCGTATCATGGGCATTGGGCATCGTGTCTACAAGACGCTGGACCCCCGGGCAGGCGTTCTCAAGCAGCACTCGCAGGCCCTGGCCGCCAGCTCCGGCAACGGCAAATGGTTCGACATCGCGGAGAAACTGGAGCAGGCTGCGCGCGCCGACGACTTCTTCATTCAGCGGCGTCTCTTCCCCAACGTGGATTACTACAGCGCCATCCTGCTTTACACAATTGAACTCGACGTGGACATGTTTACGCCGCTCTTCGTAATGAGCCGCATTGCCGGCTGGTCGGCCCACATCTTCGAACAGAAGCGCAACAATCGCCTCATCCGGCCAAAGGCCAACTACGTCGGCCCGCAGGACCGCGCATGGGAGCCGCTCGACGCGCGCCAGGCGCAGTAAGCCGGCCTGCCCGCTCCGCCAGTCCAGCGGGCTGCGCGCTATACTCGCCTGATGGGCGCACAACTTTCCACCAGGACAGCGCTGTCGGGGCCGGACGCGCAGGCGCTCCACTTCGACCTGCTGCACGCCCTGCCTGGCCGGGCCGCCAGTCCGCACACGCACCGCGCCTATTTCCGCTGGGTGGATGCCTGGCTGGCCGACAACGCCAAATTGCCGCGCACCCGTGGCGACCGGCGCATCGCCCGTATGCGCGCGCTGCCCATTCCCGTCCTTTGCGAGACGCTGACGGCAGCGCGCTTGCGCGCCTGGCTGGGCTGGCTGGCGGAACAGGGCCAGAGCCGTCCGGCCGTTGACCAGGCGCGCGCGGCCGTCGTCACGCTGACGCAGTTGCTGGTCGAAGCCGGCTGGCTGGATGACGCTGTCGGCGCCGCGCTGTCCAACGTGCGCGCGCCGAAAGCCGCTCGCGGTCAACGGCCCGGGCGCTGGCTCACCACCGAAGAAATCAGCCGTCTCATTGTCGCGGGCCACAGCAGCGGCAGCACCCGCAACCAGCGCTTGCGTAACCGCCTGGTATTGACAATGCTGTGCACGCTGGCCTTGCGCCGCGACGAGCTGGCGCGGGCGCGACTCGGGGACTTCAGCATGCAAAATGGCCGGCCCATCCTGCGTGTGCAGGGCAAGGGAAACAGCGTCGCCATGCTCGACGTACCGCAGGCGCTGCTGGACGCGCTGGAGGACTGGTGGCGTGCGCTGGCAGAAGTCGAGACGCTCAACCCGCAGGCGCCGCTGGTGCGACGGCTGTGGAAGGGCGGGCGCATCAGCAGCGACGGCCTGACCACGGAAGGCATCTGGCACGTCGTCGACCGTGCTTCGGCCGAGGCCGGCCTGGGCCATGTCGCGCCGCATGACCTGCGTCGCTCTGTCGCCGGCGCATTGCAGGATTCAGGCGTCACGGTGGATGTCATCAGCCGGCTGCTGCGCCACGGCAACGTCGCCGTTACCGAACGCTATCTCAGTCGCCTGCCGCAGCGCAACGAGGGTGGCCTGCTGATGGGCGATCTGCTGCAGCTGGATGCCGGGTGAAGGGGAAGCCCTGAAGCCTCAGCCGCCCCGGCTGGCGACGAAGGGCAGGAAGAGCAGGATCAGGTTGACGCCGATTTGACAGAGCCAGGCGGCGGCCAGGCCGTTGCGCTGCCGCACGTAGCCGTAGAGTAGGCTCATCATCAGCAGGGCCAGCGCGACGATCAGGGCAATCGCCGGGAAACGCGTGAATTCCAGCAGCGGCAGGTAGAGCAGCACCGACCACACACTGGCCATCAGGCCGGTCAGCCAGAAGGAGTAACGTTCCTGCATGGCGCCGCGAAAGAAAAGTGTTTCCGCCAGCGGCATGACGAAGACCAGCAGGGCCAGCACCGGGCCGGTGCCCAGGTCACCGAACAGCCGCAGACTGATGGCGCCCAGCGTCCCGCCGCCGAAGACCAGCAGCGGCCCCGCCAGAATCAGCGCGTAGGCCAGCCCCCATGCCAGGTCCTCTGGCAGCTCCCGTTCAACGCGTGCCATGTCCGTGAATACCCAGGCGAGCACGCCGTAACCCGCCAGTCCCAGCCAGAGCAGGGTGAAGCGCAGATCGGGCTGTCCGCCCGGCAGGGAGATCAGGCCGATGGAGAGCGCCAGCGCGAGCAGAAAAATGAAGAGCGGATCTTCGTGGCGTCCACCTTCGCGCGGCAGCTCCGACGCTTCTACTGGCACCTGCGTTTCGTCGCTTGCGTTTGTGCCGTCCGCGTCGTTATCGTTCGATTCTTCGTAATCAGGATCGTATGCTTCTTCGTCCTCGAAGTCGTCTGGTTCTGCGGGTCTTTTCATGAGAGAATCTGTCGAAATCCTTGCAGCACCTGTTCGACATGCGCGCCAGACACCCAGTAGTGGGTGACGAGGCGAATGCTGCCGGGCGAGTAGCGGTTGGCTGCGATGCGCACGTTGTGCTCGTTGAACATGCGCTCAGCCAGCTCGTCTACCGAGACCGGCGCTTCCGGCGCCAGCTTCAGGTAGACCATGTTGGTGTAGACTTGCGCCGGGTCAATGTTGATGAAGGGCACTTCGGCCAGGCCCTCAGCCAGCGCGCAGGCGTTAATGTGATCCTCGTGCAGACGTTGCGGCATGCGGCGCAGCGCGATGAGTCCCGCGGCCGCCAGGATACCCGCCTGGCGCAGCCCGCCACCCAGCGCCTTGCGCTTGCGGCGCGCGCGCTGAATAAAGTCCGCGTCACCCAGCAGCAGCGAGCCCGCCGGCGCGCACAGCCCCTTGGAGAGGCAGAAGGATACGCTGTCCGCCGCCTTGACCAGGTCACTGGCGGACGAGCCGAGGGCGGCTGCGGCGTTGAAGATGCGCGCGCCGTCGATGTGCAATTTCAGCCCGCGCGCATGCGCCAGCTCGCCTACCTGATCCGTGTAGGCGGCGCTGACCGGAATTCCGCTCAGTGTGCCCTGGGTGTTCTCTAGGGCGACGAGGCGCGTGCGTGGCACATGCTGGTCGTCGACGCGAATGGCTGCCTCAATGGAATCGAGGTCGAGCGTACCGTCCGCGTTCAGGTCAAGGGTGTTGAGCTGAATGCCGCCGAAGGACGCGGCGTTGGCGGCCTCGGAGCGGAAGATGTGTGCCTGCCTGCCGAGAATGACCTCTTCGCCGCGCCCGCAATGGGCGAGCAGGGCAGTGAGGTTGCCCATCGTGCCGCTGGTGACGAAGACCGCCGCTTCCTTGTCCAGCATGGCAGCCGCTTCTTCTTCCAGCTGGTTGAGCGTCGGGTCTTCGCCGTAAACGTCGTCCCCGACCTCCGCCTGCGCCATGGCAGTGCGCATCTCGTCCGTGGGCCAGGAAACGGTATCGCTACGCAGGTCAATCGTGTCCATTTTCATCCTGATGCGTCTTGTGGTGGCAGGTCGGGCAGGTACAATCATAGCAGAGGAGCATTGGGCATGACCACAGTCAGCTTCAGTCACGTGAGCAAGAGTTTCAACCAGCGCAAGGACGGGCTGCACCGCGAGGTGCGCGCGCTTGATGACGTCTCGCTCAAGCTTGAAGATGGCGAATTATTGGGTGTGCTCGGCCCGTCAGGCTGCGGCAAGACAACCTTCCTGCGCCTGATTGCCGGGCTGGAGACGCCGGACAGTGGCGAAATCTACTTCGATGACCAACCCCTGAGCGAGATCGAGATCAAGGATCGCGGCATCGGCATGGTCTTTCAGACCGGTGCCCTGATGCCGCACTGGGAAGGCCGGCGCAGCGTCGGTCTCTTCCTCAATCTGCGCAAGCGCGATTATGAGTTGCCGGATCGAATTCATGAAGTGGCAAAAGTCACGGGAATTGGTCTTGAGAAGTTGCTGGAAAAGCGACCCAAACAGCTGTCTGGCGGCGAGATTCAGCGCGTCGGCATCGCCCGTGCCCTGGCGCGTGACCCGCGTGTGTTCCTCTTTGACGAACCCTTCGCCAGCCTGGACGCGAAAATCCGGTCCCAGGCGCGCTTGGAACTCAAGCGTCTGCTCAACGCCTTCCCGGTGACCTCGGTCTACGTCACGCATGATCAGGTCGAGGCGATCGCGTTGACAAAGCGCATCGCTGTCATGCGCGACGGACGCATCGAGCAAATCGACAGCTACCGCGAACTCTACGATAACCCGACCAACCTCTTCGTCGGAGGCTTTATCGGCATCCCGCTTATGAACGAGTTTCGTGGCAGGGCTTCGGACGGGCGCTGGCAGGGCCGTAGCTTCGGTGGTTTCCCCATTCGCAGAGACCTGGAAGACGGTGCGCTTGTTACGCTGGGCGTACGTCCGGAGCGTATGCGTCTGGTGTCGCAAGGTGGCATTCCTGCTCGCGTGGAGCGGGTGACACCTTTCTTCGCCGAGCGCTATCTTTTGCTGGATCTGCAGCTGGAAAAAGAGCGCTGGCGCATGACCGTTCCGCCAGAAACGCAGGTCACAACAGGCAGCACCATCCATTGCGAGCCGGAGCCGGAGGGCATCCTCTACTTCGACACCTTGCGCGGCACCCGCATTGGCTAGTCGAAGCTCAGCAACCCTTCCAGTTCACGCAACAGGGCCGGGCCCACACCCTCGATCTGGTCCAGATCCGCCAGGTCCGCGAAAGGGCCCTTCGCTTCCCGCTGCTCAATGATGCGCTGCGCCAGTACAGGGCCGACGCCGGGCAGGCGTTGTAGCGATTCCGCGTCCGCATGGTTGATGCGCAAGGGAGCGTTGCTGGTCGCCAGCCGGGGCGTGGGCAACGCCTGTCGCGCCACATGAACCTGCATTCCGTCCTGCAACGGCGCCGCCAGATTTACGAGCGCGAGGTCTGCATCTGCCAATGCGCCGCCGGCGGCCGCAATGGCATCGCGCACACGGCTGTCCGGCGCCAGGCTCAAAACTTGTGGCGCGCGCACCGCGCCGCTGACGTAGACTGTGAGCGGGCCGGGCGTGGGTTTCGGAGTTGGTGTGAAGGTGGGTGGCGGCGGAATCACGTGGATTTCCAGCGCTTCCGGTCGCGTTTGTTGCCAGAGCGAAAGCGCGCTGGTGATGATCAGGGCCAGCATGGCGAGCGCGAAAAGCAGTTGCTGCGGGCGCAGGCCGCCGGGCGAACGTTTACTCTCGTTTGTTTCGGGCATGGTATCGATGTCGTCGGGAATGTCAGGTCAGCCCGCTTCTTCTCCCCAGTGTCTCACAAAATCTTCAGGCTCTACGCCCAGCGCGTCGGCCACGCGGTTGATGTAGTTGAAAAAGCCGATGACCTGGGTCGCATCATGGATGGCCCGATCGTCGAGGCCGCTGTTGCGCAGTTCCGCAACGGTCTCCGGCCCCGTCTCATGCGGCGCGTGCGTCAGTTGCTCGGCATAGGCGCAGAGCGCGCGATCAGTTTCGTCCAGCTGCGCCGCGCGCCAGTTCCTGGCAATAGCGTCCACCCACACGTCCGCTTCCGCCTCACTTTCGAACCAGTCGACCTCGGCACGGAGGTCATGCGCATGGCCCCAGGTTCAGTAGCGGCAGCCATTCACCTTGCTGGTGATGACCGCGAGCATCTCGCGTTGCGCCCGGCTGAGCGGTGACGCGCCGAACATCAGGGTGCTGTAGAAGTCCATGCTGGTACGCAGCGCCTGCGGGTTGGGCGTCATGATGCGCACGATGTTCCAGACACGGCCGGCCCGCTGCCGCGCACGGTCAAGCTCGTGTTTGACGGCGCCCTGCGCTTCTGCGTCGCTCACCTGCTGAATGTAGGGCATCGTTTCTCCTTGCGAAAGTGTACCTGGCATGTCCCCATGCTGCGAATTCCTGCTCAGCTGACCGGGCTGTGCAAGGCGTCCAGCGTGGCCTGCAGGTCTGGCGGCAGCGCCGACTCGAAGGACAGTTCTGTCCCGCTGTCCGGATGGGTGAACTTCAGCCCGGCGGCGTGCAGGAACTGGCGCGCGAGCGACAATCGTTGTTTACGCAGGCCGTAGACCTGATCACCAACGATAGGGCAGCCGATGCGGGCCATATGCACGCGAATCTGATGCGTGCGCCCGGAGAGCGGCCGCACCTCCACCAGCGCACGTCCGCCAGCCAGACGCTCTTCGATCACCTGGTAGTCGCTGATGGCCGGTTTGCCGTGGGCGACGACGGCCATGCGTTTGCGCTGCTTCGGGTCGCGGCCCAGTGGCGCTTCGATGCGCCCGCTGGCCACCGACGGGTGGCGCTCCAGCAAGGCGAGATAGCGCTTTTCGACTGCTCGCTCCTGAAACTGCAGCATCAACTCGCGGCGGGCAATGTCCGTAAGCGCCACGATGATGAGGCCGCTGGTGTCCTTGTCGAGGCGGTGGACAATGCCAACGCGCTTTGGCTCGACGGGCATGGCCGCGATTTCCGGCCAGCGCGTCAACGCGGCAGCAACCAGGGTGCCGCGTTCATCGTGGTCGCCGGGGTGGACGATCATGCCGGCGGGCTTGTCCACCACTGCCAGATGCGCATCCTCGTAGAGAACGGTCAGCGCGATGGGCTCCGGCCGGACTCCTGAGGTGATGTCCGGCACGGGGATTTCCAGAGTGATGTGTTCGCCACCCTTGAGCCGTTCTCCGGCCTTGCGCTGGCGTCCGTCCACGCTGACCCCGCCAGCGGCGATGAGCAACTGAAGTTTGGCGCGAGACAGACGCTTGCCAATGTGCTCCTGGATGGCCCGGTCGAGGCGCTGGCCGGGCGTTTCGGCGGTCAGATTAAAGGATTCGTATTTCATGTCCGGTCGCCCACTTCCTGGCGAAAGGCATTGGCTTTCACGACATAGGCGCGCGCCCTGTGGCGGTTGGCCTCAATCTCCGCCGCAGTGAGCACCCGCACGCAGTGTGCCGGGCTGCCAAGAATGAGAGAGCCGGGTGGAAAGCGCTTTCCCTGAGTGAGCAGCGCACCGGCGCCCACAATGGAATCCGCGCCGACTGCAACGCCATTGAGCAGGATCGCGCCCATGCCGACCAGGCTGTTGCTGCCCACCTGTGCGCCATGCAGGATGGCGTTGTGGCCAACGCTGCAGCCCGGCCCCACGATCGCCGGAAAGCCGGGGTCAGCGTGCATGACGACTCCGTCCTGTATGTTGCTGCCGGCGCCGATATGCAACGGAGTCGTGTCCCCGCGCAGCACGGAGTTGAACCAGACGCTGACCTCGGCTTCCAGCGTAACGTCACCGACGACGACTGCGCCAGGCATGATGAAGGCCGAGGTCGCAACCAGCTCTGGTCGGTGCGCAACCTGTAACGCTGGCGGGGCATCACTCATAAGGTCATGTCATCTCGCTCGTTTGGGCACTGCGCCACTGTACACCACATTGCTGGCTGGCAAACAGCCCGGTTGCAGGAGCGCAGCGGCAGTCACCGTGACAGCCGCTGCTGCCCGTGCTACACTGGAATCACGACAGCCGGGAGGGAAGCACACTGGACCCGCAGGAACAATTCGCGCGCCACATCGTTGACGTACTGGAAGAGAACCGGGCGACGCAAATCACCCTGCTGGACCTGCGTCCTGATACCGTGTTGGCCGATTTCTTCATAATCTGTACAGCAACCAGCGAGCGCCAGATTCGCGCTCTGGTCGGCTACGTACGCGGTTCGGTGCGCGACAACCTGCAACAATTACCTGCCTCGATCGAGGGTACCCATGAAAGCGGCTGGCAACTGCTGGATTACGGTGCAGTCGTCGTGCACGTGTTCCTGGGCGACGTGCGTCGCTACTATGATCTGGAAGGGCTGTGGCGCGAGGCCAATGTGATGGTCAACATCGTCTAGGCTCCAGCCGTCCCTTTTTCACCTCTACTCGAAAATCCAGCGCTCACTGGTCCGCGACCAGTCGAGCAGTTCATCCGCAGTGAAGAAGTTGGCGACTTCGGCTTCACCGTTCTCCACGCTGTCCGAGCCATGCACGAGGTTGAAGCCCACCTCCAGCGCCAGGTCGCCGCGGATGGTTCCGGCGGCAGCCTCGGCCGGTCGGGTTGCGCCAATGGTCACGCGCGCGGCAGCGACGGCGTCTGTGCCGGCCAGCACAATCACCATGACCGGCGACGAGGTGATGTAGTCGATCAGCCCGTCGTAGAAAGGCCGGCCTGCGTGGACGGCATAGTGCCTGGCCGCCAGTTCCTGTGAGATACGCATGAACTTCATGCCGATGATGCGCAGACCACGCGCTTCAAACCGGCGCAGTATTTCGCCGCTCAGGCCGCGTTGTACGGCGTCCGGCTTGATGATGACAAGGGTGCGTTCCAATTCCTTCTCCTTCAGCCGGGAATGGCGTTGAGATCAGGTCGCAGCGTTGCGGCGGCGCTTGCGGGCGCGGCGCAGAGAAGGTAGCCCGGCGTTGGGCACGCGTAACCAGAGCGGCAGACGTGAGAAAATGTACTGCTGCTGACGTGGATTGGCGCCGCCCTGATCTGGCGCAAAGGAGGGCGGCGAAGTGCGCCAGGGTGCGTTGCCAGTAGCAGGTGCGGGCGGCGTATCCGGCCACGCTGGCCCGGACGTACCTGGCGTTGCTACAGCGCCGCCAGCGAGCGAATGGGCATCGACCGGGGCTGGATTGCTGAGCCAGTCCAGTTCGTCACCTTCACCATCCAGCGAATCAGAGTGGGTCACGGACGGTTGTGAAACCGGCGTGGCGCTCTCCCAGGGCAGGACACTCGAATCCGCGCTGGCAGCTGTGACCGCGGGCGCGCTGCCCTCCAGCCAGGCCAGCTCGTCCTGGTCAGTTTCGGATGTGACACTTTCCTGCAACCAGTCGGGCAGGGATCCGTCGGTGATGTCGCTCTGGAAATCGTCAGACGGCCTGCGCAGGGCCCCTCTTCTTCTTTCCGGGCGGCTCGCGGAAGGTGTTCGCAGCGTTGGCGATGTGATGTTGCCGAACTGGCGATAGTCCAGTTCGGTCAGGGTGAAGGCGTGCTCGTCCGGCGGGCCGTTGCTGGCGAGCCGCAGCGCAAGGTAAGGATCAACGTCGTTGATGCGCTCCAGAAACGGGCGTGCGTCAGAGGGTCGTAATTCAGCCATCCACAAACTGGCGACGATGCGATTGGCTTGCAGGCACCAGGGCAGGGCCTCCAGCACATCCAGCGCCGTATCAGAGGCCTCGACGCGTTTCTCCGCATCCCAGCGGGTTCGCGCCAGCAGGAGTCGCAAATCCTGACGACCCGGCTCATCCTGCAGGGCGTTCTGCAAGGTACGGATGGCCTGGACGCGCTGACTTTCGCGGATCTGGCGGCGCGCGACGGCGCCCGGCAGGCCTTCAGGCAGCTCGGCGCCTGGTTCGCGGTGAATTCGGTAGAGGCTGCGCAGGCGCTCCCGGTAGGAACGGCTTTCGGTGGCGTGTTCGCTGGCGCGCTCGAGATGCCAGATCGCTTCCTCGAAATTGCCGATCAGTTCGCTGACTTCACCGAGCGCGGCGTGGGTCGATGCGTCGTCCGGGTTGATGGCGATCACACGGCGCAGTACGGCCTGGGCCTCGGATGTGTTGCCGCCCATCTGGACCAGCGCCTGGCCCAGCATGTGACTGGCATCGGCGTTGCGCGGGTAGCTGACGAGGATGTGACGGCAGTGGTGGACAACCTCATCCAGGTTGCCGACGGTAAGCAGCGTGTCTACCCGGCTGATATAGGCCTTGAGACTGATCGTCGCCATGGCACTCTTTCCATCAGGCGAGTGAGTATAACACGGAGTCTGACAGCCGGCGACACAAGGGCCTACAGCTGTCAGGGTTGCGTCTGCGCCTGGCCCTGGTTGTAGGGCTCCATATCAGCGTTGATCCAGGTGATGCGCCCGTCAGTTACGGGCGACACCGGGCTGTGCGCCATGATGTAGTCCATGGTGATGAGGAAATCCTTGTGGCCATATAGCTGCGGGTCGACGGCTTTCTCTGCCAGGATGGCGTGGCCTTCACCACCCTTGCGAATGTAGTCATTGCCGATGATGGTGTAGCTGGCACCAGGGTCGAGCGCCTCATACTCGCCGCTCGCGCCGAGCACGTCGACGCTGACGATGCGGCTGCCCGGCTCCTGCGTAGGGTCGGCCGTGAAGCGCGCGCCGGAGAGTTGCAGCAAGCCGGTGCTGATGCCGTCACGTTTGACCTGGCCCTGCTCGTTTAGTGAGATTAATGAGACGGCATGTTCCAGCACAGCGACAAAATCAGCGCCGGACAGCTGGAAGGTTTCGATGATGTCGTTGTAGCGCTGCACGTCAAGGAGATCACCCAGGGTGAGCTCGCCGACATCAATGTCACCGAAGAACCCGTTGCCATTAATGTAGGCGATTTGCGCGCCGGAGTGTTCGCGCAGAGCATCCGTAATCAGGTTGCCAAGTGCGCATTCTTCCGCGCGACAGACTTTCCAGTCCCCGCTGAGCCTGACATTCGTCTCTCCAATCACGCGTTCACCCAGCGTGGCTACTGGTTCAGCGAGTTCGGTAATGAGGTCGCCCATGTCCTGCGCCGGAGAGATGTAGCGTGAGAGCAGAATGACATCGCCATCCCAGTCTGCCAGCACGCCGTCAGCGTCAAACTCGAGGTCCAGGCGTCCCAGATAACGCGTGTGTTCGCCAGCCTGTACGACCAGCACCGGCTCGCCACTGGCGCTTTCAAGCACGAGCGGATACCCGTCCAGCGCGCCGGCGTAGGTATTGCTCAGGAAGACATTGCCCTGGCTGCCGACGACGACATCGACGCCGCTGACCTGTTGCGCGACCTCGACAGAAGCCTCATGGCCGCTGCTGTTGAGCAAAATAATCTTGTTGACGCCGGCGGCGGCCAGGGTATCGACTGCCTCCTGGGTCACAGCAACCAGGTTGCGCTCGATTGCGGGCGACGGCTCAGGCGCAGAAATCATGGCACGCACCGCCGTGACGAGACCAATGATGCCGACTTGCTCGCCGCCCACGTCAAGGATGACCCAGGGGTCGACCTTGCCGACCAGGGTGGGAGAATAGCTGAAGTCGACGTTGGCCGCGACGACCGGGAACTCCAGCGCGTCGATGAAGGCCCCCATCACTTCATCACCATCGTCGAATTCTGCCCCGCCCAGAGTCATGGCATCATAGTCCAGCAGATTCATGATCTGCGCGCTGTCCTGACCCAGCCACTGGAGGTGGAAGAGGGTGCCGGTGAAGCGGTTGCCGGCGTCCAGCAGCAGACTGTTGGCAACTTCCTCGCGGATCTGGCGCACGACCGCTGCCTGCCGCGCCGCGCCGCCATCGTCATCGTTGTCGGGCTCGTGTTCAGCATTCACATCGTTGCTGTGCATGATGGTGAGATCGAAGCTGTCCTGCTGGGCGCTCAGTGGCAACGCGAGCACCAGACTCATAACGACTGCCAGCATTAGTGCCACACTGCGTTGCATAGTTCCTCCTGGAACTGGACTGCCCAACAGTTCATACACTCTACCGTCGCCAATTTTACTGGCGCACGGTGTCGATGCCAGAGCGGAATCCACCGGGTTGACGCGCACAGGCGCAAAAAAGCCGGCAACCCGTTTGGGCCGCCGGCTGTGAAGTTGCTGTTGATGTACCGAAGTTTAGCCCGCGTCGAGCGGCTCGACCTCGGCGTTGATGTAGGTGATTCGCCCCTCGGTAACAGGCGCCACCGGGCTGTTGGCCACGATGTAGTCCAGCGTGACGTTGAAGTCCACGCGGCCGCCGTCATAGGGATTGATGGCGTTCTCTTCGAGGACAGAGTAGCCGTCGCCGCCGTTGCGCACGAAGTTGTTGCCGGCCATGCTGTAGATGGCGTCGGGGTCAAGCGCTTCATATTCGCCGGCATCGTTGAGCACCTCAACGCTGACGATGCGGCTGCCGACTTCCTGGGTGGGGTCGACCGAGAAGCGCGCGCCGGAAAGTTGCAGGAAGCGACCACTGCCACCGGAGCGCTGCACCTGGCCCTGCTCGTTCAACTGGATGCGTGAGACGGAGTTCTCCAGCATGGCGATGACGTCCGCCCCGCTCAGGCCGAAGGTGCTGGTGACGTTGCCGAAGGGCTGCACGGTGAGGATTTCACCCATGGTGATTTCGCCGGCGTCGATGCTGCTGCGGATGCCGCCGCCATTCATGTAAACGATCTGCGCGCCGGTTTCCTCACGGAGGGCGTCCGCGATGAAGTTGCCGAGGTTGCATTCTTCCACGCGGCAGACGCTGCGATTGCCTTCAAGCACGATTGCGGATTCACCAACCACGCGGCTTCGCAGTTCGTTGATGGGTTCGGCCAGGCCGGCGACCAGGTCGGAAACGTCCGGCGCCGGTGTGATGTAGCGCGAGAGCAGAATGGCGTCGCCATCCCAGTCCGACAGCACGCCGCCGCCGTCAAATTCGACGTCGAGGCGACCCAGATAGCGCGTCTTCGTGCTGGCCTGCACGACCAGCACCGGCTCGCCACTGGCGCTTGCGAGGACGGTGGGATACTCGCCCTGGGCTCCGTTGTAGGTGTTGCTGAGGAAGGTATTGGTGTGGCCACCGACGACGACATCGACTCCGCTGACCTGCTGAGCGACCTCGACATCAGCCTCGTAGCCTATGTGCGTGACCAGGATGATCTTGTTCACCCCGGCTGCAGTCAGTGCATCCACCGCGTTCTGGGTCACGGACACCAGGTCGTATTCGAAGACCAGCTCCGGCCCGGGCGAAGACAGGATTTCACTTTCCGGCGTCACAAGGCCGATGATGCCGATACTGCCGTCCCCGACCTCAAGCGTCACCATGGGCTCGATTTTGTCGGCCAGCAGCGACGAGTCGCTGAAGTCCACGTTGGCGGTGACGACCGGGAACTCCAGCGCATCAACGAAGGCAGCCAGCACCTCATCGCCGTTGTCAAATTCGTGGTTGCCCAGGGTCATGGCGTCATAGCCGATCATGTTCATGATCTGCGCGCTGTCCTGGCCCAGCCACTGAATGTGGAAAAGAGTGCCGGTAAAGCGGTCGCCGCCATCCAGCAACAGGTGGTTGGCAACCTCATCGCGGATTTGCCGTACGACTGTGGCCTGACGGGCTGCGCCGCCATCTCCACTGCGACCGGGCTCATGTTCGGCATGCACGTCGTTGGTGTGCATGATGGTGAGCTCGTAGCTGTCTTCCTGGGCGCCGAGCGGCGCGATCAACGCCAGGCTCAGCACGAGTGCGAGCAAGAGTGCTGCATTGCGTTGCATGATTCCTCCCTGAACAAAAACTGTCCGTCGGCAAAAAGTATACCGGTACTCTCTGATTATCGCCGCGGATGGCGTCGATAACCAGACCGGATTGCGTATGCGCCTGGCATCGAACGCGTTACACGGGCGGCCAGGGGACGTTGGGGCCGTGCCCGGGCTGTGGCCAGCGGCCGAGTTGTAACAAGCGGGCGACGCGTCGCTGCAGAGCCGCAATCTCGCTTTTATCCAGCAAAGTGGCCAGCCTGCGGTGCAGCGCACTTTCGCTGTCATCCAGCCGTGCGCGCAGGCCTTCAATGTCACCCAGCAGGGGAGACGGGATCTCCTCACCGGCGAAATCCCAGATGACCGTGCGCAGGCGGTGGTCGGCGTTGAATGTGACGCCGTGGTCGATGCCCCAGAGCTGGCCCTGGCCGTCCAGCAGGCAGTGACCGCCCTTGCGGTCGGCGTTATTGACGATGTGGTCGAAGAGCGATAGCCGGCGCAGCTGGGGCTGAATTTCCGGCGGAAAGGTGAAGTAGGTGAGCTCCGGATCGTGTTCTACGAAGAACTGCACCGAGCCGGGCCCATGAGCACCCTCACGCAACACGGTGGGCGGCACGATGTTCCAGCCCAGGGACTGGGCGGTCTCCCAGGCGGCGACTTCGCGCAGGCAAAGGGTGCCGTCCGGGAAATCCCAGAGCGGGTGCTCGCCGCTGCGCGGCTTGTAGATAACCATAAAGTCAAGGTCTTCGTGTGTGAGGGTCGTGAGGAAAGTGTAGTTGGAGCTCCAGCGCATCAGGCCGATGTCGCCGCCAAGTTCGCCTTCTTGCAGGGCCTGTAGCAGGCGCGCCACACTGACCTGCGTCGTCTGCTGCTGCGAGGGTTCGCCCGTCACGACCAGTAGTAGATGACGCGACCGTTCTGGCGCGGGTCTGCGCGGCCGGACTGTGCTCTGTCCGAAGCCTGCGAAATGAGCGCGCGCATCTGGGTCCGGCTGCACCACAAACGCACGACACCCGGCTCTACTTCGTCTTCGTCGTCTTCACGCACCACCAGCTCCTGGGCCAACAGCACCACCATGCGCGACTCGTCATCGTAGCCAAGCCCCATTTCTGCCACGCGAAACAGCGGTTCGATCGGCTCACGCAACTCCATATCGTCCGCATCAGCTGCGGGATCGCCCTGTTCTCCTGCTGGCGGAAAGCGTGTGTCGAGATCGTCGAGCAGTTCGCGTACGGCCTCGCTGAGCGCCAGTGCCTGTTCTTTCTCGATGACGAGAGTGACGATCTGGGCTGACTTACCCGCCTGCAGGTAAAAGACGCGCTTGCCCTTGGGGCCAATGGTACTGATCGTCACGAAGTCAACCGGCTTCAGTTCGATTTCAGTGCCTGGCATGCGCCCGCCCCCCTCTCGGCCCCAATTTCCGGCCATTGTTCCCGCCATCCTGCCGCCCAGGTTTCAGGTTCTGCAGATGGGCTACATCATTCATACCGCTGACCCACGGTCGGCTGTGCCCCAGGGTCAGTCGGCTGATCGAGGCAGGCGCGATATCGATACGCTGAAAATTGTCGAGGTGCATGCCCAGGTAGTGCGCCAGTGCCATTTTGGCAAGGTCCGCATGAAACACCACAGCCACCAGGGCGCCTGGCCAAAGCAGGGTCAGCTCCTCCAGCGCGTCGACGATCCGCATCTGCACCGTCCGCATCGACTCACCGTTGGGGAATTGCGCCCGCGATGGGTATTCCTGCACCACGCGCCAGGCCTTGCGCCGCGCCAGGTCACTGATTTTCGCGCCTTCCCAGTCGCCGTAGCGCACCTCACCTACGCCGGCATGCTGCCGTATCTGCAGCTGTGGATGATGTTGTTGAATGGCCGCGGCCGTCTCCATCGTGCGTTCCAGCGGGCTGGCGTAGAGCTGGTCAAGCGGTTCCTGCGCCAGGCGCGCGCCAAGCGCCGCGGCCTGCGCCCGTCCGTCTTCACTGAGGTGTACGCCCGCAGTCCAGCCGGCCAGGCGGTTGGTCTTCACATAGTCGTTGACGGCGTGGCGGATAAGCAGAAAGCGGGTCATGGTCGGGTCCGCTGTCGTGCGGAAACCGGAATGATAGCATATCCCGGACAAAATCGCAGGGTTGCAGGATTTGTTATACTCGCATCAATCTTGTTCAGGTGCACCGATGAAGTTGGGGATCATTTCAGATATCCATGGCGACCGGACGGCGCTGGAAACTGCGCTGAAGCGCTTCGAGCGCGTGCATCAGGTTGACCAGGTATTGTGTGCCGGCGATTTGCTGGGCGGCGACCCCGCCCCGGCGGGTGTGGTGCGGCTGGTGCGCGAGCACCGCATTGTCACCGTGCGCGGCAACCATGATGATAGCAACAGCGAATTGACGCGGGAGGACGCCAGCTTCCTGAATGACCTGCCCATGGACTGGGAGGGCACCCGTGGCGGCTGCCGCATTTATATGTGTCATGGCAAGCCGGGCAACAACATCTGGGGGCTGTATCGCGATCACCTCTCCGACACCCTGCTCAATATGATGTTGCGCTCGCTCAACGCGGATGTGCTGGTCACCGGGCACACGCATCTGCCCATGTGCGTCCAGGTGGAGCATGGCTGCGTGGTTAATCCCGGCTCGCTCTTTCGCGCCAGTCACAGTTCACGAGACACCTCGCACTCCTACGGGGTACTGCATCTGCCGCAGCTGGAGTTCGAGATTTACGACGTGGACTGTCCATCCCTGCAACCCTTGTCCTGCATCTCCTGAGCGCGCGTGAGGAACAACCTTGAGTGACGAGTTTCCGCCTGCGCCACTGCAGCACTACAATCGCTCCTACTTCTTCAAATGGAATTACGCGGATCGTGGCCTCGGCCGCTTCAGTATGTACTGGTTCGCACGGCGCTATTACGCAGCGCTGGTACGCCGCCACGCGCCGCCCGGCAAGGGCGCGCTGCTGGAGCTGGGCTGCGGACTGGGCCATTTGCTGGCGCTGCTGCAGGATGACTTTCGTTGCACCGGCATCGACCTGATCGACCACGCCGTTGAGCAGACGCGCTTGAACGCGCCGCGCGCGCGCGCGCTGCAGGGGGACGCGGCGGCGACCGACGCCTTTGCTGACGGCGAATTCAGCGCGGTCGTGGCCCTGCATCTGGTCGAGCATTTGCCGCGGCCGGAGGCGATGATTCACGAAGTGCATCGCATTCTGCAACCGGGCGGTCTCTGGCTCTTCGCCACGCCGCACCCGGATTACGCCTTGCGCTGGCGCAAGGACCGTACGCAGGACGCGACTGGCAAGGACCCCACGCACATTAACGTGCATCCGCCTGCGACCTGGAGACGTTGGTGCGAGGAAAGCGGCTTTACCGTGTTGCGCCACTTTGGCGACGGATTGTGGGACGTGCCCTATGTGCCGCTGCTGCCGCTGAAGTTGCAGTTTGCGCTCTTCGGATTCCCGGCATTTGTACAGGTGCTGACGCGCACGTCGTACATGCCGCTGGCGCTGGGCGTGAACCAGATTGTTATTGCGCGCAAATCTGATTGAGTCCATTGTAGTCCAGTTCAATTTCCGGCTGTTCGGACAGGTGTAGACTATTCGCGGTTTCGGTGGCGGGCACCCTCGCCCGCTTGCATCCACTACAGGTACCAATGCAAAACATCCTCCATATCCGCAGTCTGCATGTCATCGCGCGTTTCCCTGTTTTCTACGGCTGGGTTGTACTGGTTGCAGCAACGCTGGGGCTAATTCTGCCCTTCTTCGGCCACAACACGACCATCGGTTTGTTCGTCGATTATTTCATCGTCGAGTTCGGTCTGGACCGCACGACCCTGTCCGGCCTCTTCGGCGTGGGCGGCTTCGTGGCGGCGCTGGGTCTGCCCCTGGTCGGCAAGCTAACGGACCGTTATGGCAGCCGCATGATCGGCGCCATCGCCGGCGCGCTCTTCGCCATATCACTGATTGCGCTTTCCACGGCGACCAATCCCCTGGCGCTGCTGCTGATGTTCATCATCATGCGCGCTGTGGGCCTGGGGCCGCTGTGGATTGCCAACAGCACCGTGCTGGCGCAGTGGTTCCGCAGCCGTCGCGGGCGCGTTTTCAGCATCACCGTCATCGTGACCTGGCTGTTCCAGGGATTCTACGTGCCCTTCATGCAGGAGTTGCTGACGACCATGAGCTGGCGCCAGATCTGGCAACTGCTGGGTCTGCTGGTGGGTCTGGTCGTGGTGCCACTGGTGTGGCTGCTGCTGCGCAACCGGCCCGAAAGCTACGGTCTGCTGCCGGACGGGCGCGTAAGTACTGATGAAGCATTGACCGCGCAGCAGGAAGACAACTGGACGCTGGCGGAGGCGCGCCGCACGGCTGTCTTCCGCGTCTTTGTGCTGGGTCGCATGCTGACGCCGGCTGTCGGTTCGGCGCTGATTCTGCACCAGGTGTCCATTTTCAATTCCCTGGGGTATGACGCACGTATAGCCGCGCAGACCTTTGGCATGCTTTCTGTGGTTGCGGCGGGGATGTCCATCTTCGCCGGCATGCTGGCCGACCGGCTGCGACCCGGCCATCTGATGGCGTTGCAAATCGCCACCTCGGTCTCGGTGCTGGTACTGGCCGCCACCATGACCAGTCCCTGGCTGCTCGTCCTGTATGCGCTGGCCTTTGGTTCCAACATCGCGCTGGGCGGCATCTTTGACAATACAGTCTGGGCCAATCTGTTTGGCCGTGAACACCTTGGCGAGATCCGCGGTCTGATTGGCACGTTGATGTCCGCCGGGGTGGCCATCGGGCCAGTGATGTTCGGCTGGTGCTTTGATACTTTTGGCGACTACAACCTGATGTATCTGCTGTTCATCGGGCTGCTCCTGGTGCAGCTGGTGCTGGCCTGGCTGGTGCCGATGCCGCATCGCGAGGAGTGCAGCGAGGCGCCCCTCACAATTCCCCTGCCAGCCAGCGCCTGACCAGCGCCTGGGTCGGCAGAAAGGCGAGCCGGGGCAGCTCGTCCCGCGGAAACCAGGCCGCGGCGTCAGCGTCGTCGCCAGCCAGCAAGACGCCGCCGCTGACGGTGGCGGCGTAAACCAGCACCAGATTCGCCATGCCGCCGTCTGCAGGTGTATGGAAGAGCTGTAACAATCGCTCGATGCGCACTTGCAGGCCGGTTTCCTCCAGCACTTCGCGCCGGACAGCATCCTCTGGATCTTCGTCGTATTCCATGAAGCCGGCTGGCATGGCCCAGTAGCCGGCCATTGGGTCGCCGCGCCGGCGCACCAGTAGCAATCGTTCGTCCTGGCGAATCCACGCCGCGACGGCCACCTTGGGGTCGAAGAAGACCACGTGGCCGCAGGCGCAGCAGGCCGGGCGCAGTGCGCCTTCCCGCTGCTGCCAGGCGAGCGGCTGCCCGCAGGCGGGACAATAGTTGGCGATGCGACTCATGGCCTGGTCTGGTCGGCCCGGGGAAGAGCGCGCAGTGCAGTAAACATTGACAGGGTCGGCCAGGCTTTCTATGATGCAGGAACAGGCCGATGTGGCGGAATTGGCAGACGCACGCGACTCAAAATCGCGCGCCTGAGAGGGCGTGTGGGTTCGACTCCCACCATCGGCACACAGGATGCTAGCCTTGCGCTCCACCAAAGTCAACTGACCAGCAACGCGTAGTATACTGCCGCCCATGATGGCACGGCGATCTGCATATGGCGTCACCACGCTGCTGGTTGGCGGCCTCCTGCTCGGCCTGCTGGCCGGCTGGCTGCTGGGGCAGGTGCTGGGCACCGGGCTGTTCAGCGCTGACTTTGCAGACGGGCAGGGCGCGCGCCTGCGTGATGACTATGTCCTGATGGTTGCCACGGCCTACGCCGGTGATGGCAACCTGCCTGCCGCCTGGCGCCGGCTGCGCGCGGTCGCCGCGGGCGAGAGCGTGACCTGGTTGCAGACCACCACCGAACGCTTCATCGCCAACTCGCGCAATGTGCAGGATATTCGCCGCCTGGTCGCGCTTGTGGAAGGGTTGGAACGCCTGACTCCTGCGATGGAGCCCTGGCGGCAGGGCGCAGCCCCGGCCCCGCGTCCATGAGAAGAACGCGCATTCGACGGCGCCGGCGCAGTCAGCGATCGCCGGCGCAACCCCTGTTCTTTGCTGCCCTTCTGGTTGGCATCTGCCTGGGGCTGATCCTGGCCTGGGCTGTCGACCCGACGTCCGCGCCTGGCCCGGCAGGGGCGCTGCGCGGCGTCGAACCGGAGCAGGTTGCGGCGCTGGTTGCGCTTGCCTGGTCCGTCGATGAGGATCATGAGCGTGCTGCAGAACGGCTGAATGAACTGAAGCCGGCGGGCGTGGCGGCAGCGCAATACATGGCGGACATGGCCTGTCGCCTCGCCTCCACCGACTTTGTGACCAGCCCCGGTGGACGGGCGGCCCTGCGCAGTATGATGAATTTCTATCAGCGGGATGGGCGCAGCGGTTGCGCCGACACCTTGTTGCCGGCAATCGAAGAGGATAGCCAGGAATTGACGGTAGCTGGCACGTCTCAAGTGCCTGTCGCCACTCTCGTCCCGCCACCCAGCAAGACCCCCGCGCCGGCGCCCCTGCCGGTCCTCAGTCTGACGGCCACCGTCGGCCCGACGGTAACTGCCGCGCCCTTGCGCCTCTTCGTGCTTGCCGGTCTCGGCTCGTTTTGTGACGCTGAACGTCCGGGCCTGCTCGAGGTTTTCGTCCAGCAGCGTGACGGGCGCGGCATTCCCGCGATGGAACTGCGCGTACACTGGGACAATGGCGAGGATCGTTTCTTCAGCGGCCTTAAACCGGAACGCGGCCTGGCCTATGCGGACTTTGCCATGCAGGAGGGTCAGCTCTATCGCATCGACATGCCGGGGCGCGCGGAAAGCTCACAGGAATTTGCAACTGACGACTGCGTTGACGAGGGAGTGGCGACGCTGCGCTCCTGGCGTGCGCTGTTCCAGCCCGATAATTGAGTTGCTGCCGCCCAGACGATGCACCTGAAAATTTGTGACAGGGATGCCATGCGCCTGGTACCGGCGCACGATTGCCCGGCGCCAGGGGAACCGTTATCCTGTGCGCAGGCTGATACCAACGGCGAGTGGAGCCTGGCGTGCAAATTGATGTGCTGACTCTCTTCCCGCAGATGTTCTCTGGCCCGATGAGTCAGAGCATGATGTGGAAGGCGCAGGAACTTGGCTTGCTGCAGTTGCAACTGCACGATCTGCGCGACTGGGGCGAGGGTCGGCGCCGCCAGGTGGACGACACGCCTTGCGGTGGTGGCGGCGGCATGATCCTGCGCGCAGATGTGCTGGTTAACGCCATCGAGGACATCAGTGACGGTGCGCCGCAACCGGTCATTTTGCTTTCACCCCAGGGCCGCGTCTTTTCGCAACAGGTTGCTTGCGAGCTGGCTGCTCAGGAACGCATGTTGCTGGTCTGCGGCCATTATGAAGGAGTCGACGAACGGGTACGCCAGCTGGCCATCACGGACGAGATAAGCATCGGCGATTACGTGTTGACCGGTGGCGAGCTGGCGGCCATGGTGGTCATTGATGCGACAGTGCGTCAGTTGCCGGGCGTGCTCGGGGCGGAGCATGCGACAGCTCAGGACAGTCACGCTGACGGCCTGCTTGAAGGCCCGCACTACACGCGCCCAACCGAATTTCGCGGCCAGCAGGTGCCTGAACTGTTGCTGAGCGGCGACCATGGCCGCATTGCGACCTGGCGTCGACAGCAGTCCCTGTTGCGCACCCTGCAGCGCCGACCAGACCTGCTGGCCACGGCGTCCCTGGCGGCTGAAGAGCGTGAATGGCTGGCGCAACAGGAAGTGTCCGGTCAGCCCTGCACAAAATGACGCGCGCGGCTGCCCTGCGCAACCTGCTGCTGGCGGCCTCTCTCCTGTTGCTGGCTATTGCGTTACGCCTGCATCGAATCGCTGCCCAAAGCCTGTGGTTTGACGAGGGCTGGTCGGCCTGGGCCGCCATTCAGCCCACCCTGCCGCAAGCCCTGCTCGCCGACACGACCAATCCACCGCTTTACTATTTGCTACTTAACCTGAGCACCCGTCTGCTGGGCGACAGTGAATTCAGTTTGCGCTTGCCCTCACTGCTGTTAACGCTGCTGCTGGTTGCGTTGACCTGGCAGCTGGCCTTGCGCTGCTGCGGCCGCCGGACCGCCTGGCTGGCTATCTGGCTGGCAGTCTGCTCCGCGCCGCTGTGGTGGGCCGCGCAGGAAGCGCGCATGTATGCCTTGCTGGCGCTGCTGACACTGGCGCAGCTGCTGGCCTGGCAGCGTTTGTTGCATCGGCCGGAACGGCGTGTCTGGTTGTTGCTGCTGACTTGCGAAACGCTCATCCTCTACACGCACGATACCGGTCCGGTATATGCGCTGTGGCTGAACCTCGCCATGCTGCTGTACTGGTTGTCGCGCCGCAGCCTGCGCCAGCCGAACTGGCGCGTCTGGCTGGCTGGGCAGGTGGGCGTCGTGTTGTTATGGGCGCCCTGGCTCCTGAATTATTTTCTGAACGTCGCCGCGGACAACAGCGCCCTGCGTGACGGGCCGCAGCCAGGGCTGACTCTCTTCAGCAATATGTGGGCTTCCCTGCTGCTGGCTCCCTGGGAACTGACTGTGCGCGCGTCGCTGACAGGTGTGGTTGGCCTGCTTGCTCTGCTGTGGCTGCTGCTGGTGCCCTGGCGGCGGCTTGCATTGCGCTGGCTGGCGCTGCACCTGCTGTTGCAAGCAGGCCTGCTGACGTTGGGCCTTGGGATCATTGGCAATGGCATGCACGGCCGCTATCTGGTGCCGCTGGTGCCCCTGCTCTGTGTGCTGCTGGGCGCTGCCTTTGCACGTATGACACACTTCCCGTTGCGCCTGGTCCCGCCTGTGCTGGCCCTGATACTGCTGGTGCTAAACCTGCAGCTGGCGGCCGACCCGGAACTGCAGCACGATGACGCGCGTGGTATGGCGCTGTATTATGCTCGCACGCTCGCAGAGCAGGACAGCGTGCTCGCCTGGTCCTATGCCGAACGGTACGACCTGACCTACTACTGGCGCCTGCTGAAACTGCCGGCGCAACTCATCACTCTGCAGGAAAACGCCGGTTTGCAGCAGATTGCGCCGCTCTTGCCGCGGCAGGGCAAGGTCGCGCTGAACCAGTGGTACACGCAGCGCGCTGACTACCGCGGGATGGCCAGCTGCCTGCTTGCGCAGGGCGCAGCCCGCCCGCCCGAATCCTTCACCGTCTACGGCATGAGCACTTTGCTGTTTGACGCGCCACCCACGAGTCTGCCAGAGTTTCAGTCACTTGAAATGACAGTCCAGGTAGATAGCGCGGAGCGCGCCACGCTGCTCGCCCGGGGTGCGCTGCGACCACAGCGCGCTGAGCAGGCGCTGTGCCTGCCAGTTTCTCTGTTGGCCGGGCCGCACCTGGCGAGCGAAATTCAGGCTGCCATCCTGCTGCGCAACAGACTGGGGCAGATCGTCAGCAAGCGCAGCGCAATCTTCGCGACGGTTGACCAGCGCAGCGGCTTGCAGGCGCGCCCTGGCGACATATTGAGCGCGTGGCCGCTGCTTTGGCTGCCCTTCGGCGCTCCGCCGGGCGATTACGAAGTCAGGCTGCGGGTCTTCGACGAGATGCAGGCGCCGGATGGCTACGAGTTGCGCAATGCCAGTGGCGCGCCCCTGGGGCGCGAACTGTTGCTCGGACAGTGGCGCATTTTGCCGGGCGCAGACTGGCGGACGACAGGGCGCGAGACAGATTTGTCGCAGCGCAGCGAGCTGGCAGTTGGCGACGACTTGCGGCTGCTGGCGCACAATCTGGCAGGCGAGACGCTGCACCCGGGGCAGCGGCTGGATGTGAATATGTTGTGGCAGGGGCGTGCTGCGCTGCCCTGGCTAAGCCTGGCGGCGAGCGATGGCAACTGGGCGCGTGACCTGATGCCACAGCCTGGTAAACGCGATGAAATCACGCTGGACTGGCGCGAGATAACGCTGCCGGCCACCATGCGCAGCGGCGAGGTTCGGTTGCTGTTGCCGGACGAGACGGAGTTGGCGCGCTGGCGCGTCGTGGAACTGCCCAGGCTGGACGAGGCGCCCGGCTTTGCGATTGCTGTCGGGCAGGAGCTGGGCGAGCTGGGCATTCTGGCTGGCTACTCGCTGGCGGATGACGATCAATCCCGTGACACCCCCCTGGATGTGACCCTTGTGTGGCAGGCCGGTCCCGCAGGCACAGAGTCAAGTTATACGGTCTTCATACAATTGCTGGACGGTGAGGGACGCCTGATCGCCCAGAGCGATTCCCTGCCAGCGGCGGGCCTGCGTCCCACGAGCGGCTGGCGCAGCGGTGAATACATCGTGGACAGGCACAGGCTACGCTTCAATGCGCTGGCGCAAGCGGGGCCGGCGCGCCTCATCGTCGGCATGTACGATGCGCGCAGCGGCGAGCGCCTGGCGCAGTGGTCGGACGGCGCAGACCATCTTACGCTTCCGGGCGAACTGGTGCTGCGTTGACCCCCTGAGCCAGCCACTTCAGCAAGTGTGCCATGTAGCCGACGGCGGGTGGGCCGGGTGCATCAATGTCACCTGGGCCAGTGCCTTGACTGACGCTGGAGGTGCCGATGTCGATACCGATCTGGATGCTTATGCGCTGACTATGCCGAGTGGTAACGAGCACGACGAATGACGCTACAATGCAGGCACTTGACGGACGGGAGGAGTGAGACAATGGAATATCGAATGTTGGGGCGCACCGGCGTGCCAGTCAGCGCGCTGTGTCTGGGTTGCATGAACTTCGGCAACTCGACGCCTGAAGACGAATCGATTCGCATGATTCATCATGCCATGGCGCAGGGCGTCAATTTTCTGGACACGGCCAACGTCTATTCGCTCGGGGTGAGCGAAACGATCGTGGGCAAGGCGCTGCAGGGCGGTCGGCGCGAGCAGGTGGTGCTGGCGACCAAGGTGCGCGGCCAGATGAGCGACAATTTACTGGACGTGGGCAACAACCGGCGTCACATCATTCAGCAGTGCGAGGCCTCCTTGCGGCGCCTGGGCACCGACTGGATTGACCTGTACCAGCTTCACAGGCCGCAGAGCGACATCGCGGCGGACGAGACCGTGCGCGCGCTGGACGACCTGGTGCGCGCGGGCAAGGTGCGCTACGTGGGCACGAGCAGCTGGGCGGCCTGGCAGGTGCTCGAGTCGCTGTGGATTGCGAAAGAGCTGGGCGCCAACCGTTTCATCAGTGAGCAGCCGCCCTACCACATGCTGGACCGCGGCATCGAGCGCGAGCTGATCCCCATGGCCCAGACATACGGCCTCGCGATTCTGCCATGGTCTCCGCTGGCACGCGGCTTCCTCAGCGGCAAGTACCGCAGCGGCATGGATGTGCCGGCGGATTCCCGCTTCGCCTCGGATCGCAAGGGCGCTGCCGGACGCCTGGCGGAGCGCTGGAACGAGCACTTCGGCGAACGCGCCATGGCGATGATCTCTCTGGTGGAGACCCTGGCGGTGGAGAAGGAAGCGACGATGGCGCAGGTCGCACTGGCATGGGTTCTGCGTCAGCCGGGCGTGACCAGCCCCATCGTCGGTCCGCGCACGATGGGGCATTTTGATGACAACCTGGGCTCCCTGGCCGTGGATTTCACAGAAGACGACAATGCCCGGATCGACGCGGTGTGTGCGAAGGAAGAGGCTATCGTCTCCTACTACGATGGCCGCTCCATGGACTTTGCGGCAGCGCAGTACCGTTGGTAACTGTCTGGCAGGTTAGTCCTTCGCGCTGATTGGCTCCAGCGGTTCTTTTTCGTTGGCGACGTCATCAAAGCCAGGGTTATCCGGTGCAGCCCAATGCACAGCGTTGGAGATTACGCGCAGGATCTGCTCGTTGTAGAAATGACCATAGCTTTCGTGGCCGGGCCGGAAGTAGAAAATCCGGCCACGGCCGCGATTCCAGCAACAACCGCTGCGGAAAATATTGCCGCCTTCAAACCAGCTGACGAAGACCAGGGTGTCCGGCGCCGGAATGTCGAAGCGCTCACCATACATTTCCGCCATGTCCAGTTCGATGTAGCGGCCGATGCCGGCGGCGATGGGGTGACCCGGCTCAACGACCCACAGGCGTTCGCGTTCGTCGGCCTCGCGCCACTTCAGATGGCCGGTGGTGCCCATCAGGCGTTTGAAAACCTTCGAATGGTGGCCGGAATGAAGCACGACCAGACCCATGCCGGAAAGGACGCGCATTTGCACGCGGTCGACGATCTCGTCAGCGACCTCATCATGGGCCATGTGGCCCCACCAGATGAGCACATCGGTGGCATCCAGCACATCCTGCGTCAGCCCGTGTTCGGGCTCGTCGAGTGTGGCGGTACCGACCTGCAACCCTTGTTGCTGCAGCCAGGCAGCGATGGGCGCGTGGATACCGTCCGGGTAAATCCGGCTTGCGGCATGGCTCGGGTCTTTCTCGTGACGGAATTCATTCCAGACGGTAACGTGAATAGAATCAGACATGAGTTCTCCTTCGATATCAGAGATTCACCAGGGCGCCGCCCTGGGCGGAAGATTGTGTGATGGCGTCCCACAGGCGGGCCATGCGCAGGCCCACTTCGGGCGGGCAAGGGTTCGCCATGCGGCCCTCCCGCACGGCCAGGAACTGTTGCCAGGTACCCAGCGACTCCGGCACCGGCACCGGCGTCAATTCCTTTTCGTCCGCGCGGGCCATCTCGAGGCGCCGGCCCCAGACACAGGTGCGGATGAGGCCCTGTGTGCCATAGACGCGTACATCGGAGTCGATGAAGCCCGATGCGCTGCGGCCGCAACCGTGCAGCGTGACCAGCGCGCCGGAGGCGAGGCGGCCGATCACCACGCCCAGCAGGTCGACCGGGCCGCCGAGGTTGTCCAGCCAGGCGCTGACCTCGACAAACTCTTCGCCGGCCAGATCCACAACCGTGTTGAGCATGTGCGCGCCGGTATCGAAGAGAAAGCCGCCACCCGATATCTCGGGCACTTGGCGCCAGGTGCCCTGGGTGAGGCTGTCCCAGTCCTGCCACACGGTCGCGGTGATGGATTGCACTGTGCCCAACTTGCCATCGCGCAGGATTTCAACCGCTGTGCGTACGTTGGGCGACATGCTGCCGTTGAAGGCCACCACCAGCAGCCTTCCCGTACGGTCGCGCGTTTCGATCAGCCTGACAGCCTCCGCCCCGTCCATCACCATGGGCTTCTCAAGCAGGACATCCAGCCCGGCCTCCAGGCACATGGATGCCTGGCTGTAGTGCAGGTTGTGCGGCGTCACAATCAGGACGGCGTCAAGCGCAGCGCCATGGTCATCGAGCAGCTGCTCAAGGTCGGGCACATTGGGCGGCGGCGCCAGGCCGGCCTTCTCGAAGAGAGTCACGGCGGCGCCCCAGGCCTCCGCCGCGGGTTCACACACCACGCGGATATGCGTGGTATCCGTCTGCTGTAACATGCGCGTGATGTGCCCGCGCGACATGTTACCCGTGCCGATGACTGCTATCTGCAAGGGGCTGACCATGAGGCCTCCATGGGTGCTGTCCACTACGCGCGCAATTTAACCTGAGCGAGGCACTGTGACAAGCAATCCGCAGGGCACGGGCCTGATTGCTTGCCGATGCGTTCAGGATGTGCATAATCGGCGCGTCAGGCGGGAGGGTTCAATGAACAATATTCAGGAATTGGGGCAGCTGGGTCAATCAATCTGGCTGGATTACATCAGGCGCGCTTTCATCACGTCCGGGGAAATGCAATCCCTGATCGACAAGGGGGTGCGCGGGGTCACCTCCAACCCGGCCATCTTTGAGAAGGCCATCGCCCACAGCGACGACTACGACGATCAGCTGCAGCAGCTGGTGGAGGGCGGGGCGGGCGTCGGCGAGGTCTACGAAGCGCTGGCGCTTGAGGACATCCGGATGGCAACCGGCCTGTTCCTGCCGGTCTATGAAGAGAGCGCGGGCGAGGACGGCTATGTCAGTCTCGAGGTCAATCCCACCCTGGCCTTCGACACTGACGGCACGGTTGCGGAAGCCCGACGTTATTTTAAGGAACTGAATTGCCCCAACCTGATGATCAAGGTGCCGGCCACCGCAGAAGGCATTCCGGCAGTCGAGCAGCTCATCGCCGAGGGCATCAACGTCAACATCACGCTGATGTTCTCCATGGCGCACTACGAGGCGGTTGCCAACGCCTACATCCGCGGGCTGGAACGCCTGGCGGCCAGTGGCGGCGACCTGCGCAAGGTGGGCTCGGTGGCCTCCTTCTTCGTCAGTCGCGTCGACGTCAAGCTGGAAGGCCCGCTGGCAGAGGCTGGCGCGCCGGAGCTTCAGGCCAGTATCGCCATCGACAATTCGAAACTGGTGTATGAGCGCTTTCGCGAGCTTTTCTCCGGCGAGCGCTGGCAGCGCCTGGCAGAGCAGGGCGCGCGTGTGCAACGGCCCCTGTGGGCCAGCACCGGCACCAAGGACCCGGCGCTGCCGGACACGCTCTACGTGGATACGCTGATCGGCGCGGACACGGTCAACACCCTGCCGCCCGAAACGCTCAACGCCTTCCTCGACCACGGCACAGTCGCCCTGACGGTCGGGGACGACCTGGATGAGAGCCGCGCCCGCATCGATCGTTTGGCAGAACTGGGTATCGACCTGAGCCTGGCTGGTGAGGAGCTGCAGGCCGAAGGCGTGGACAAGTTCATCGCTCCCTTCGAGTCGCTGCTGGGCACCATCGCCGCCCGCCGCGACCAAATCCGCGCGGAGACGCAACATATTTCGGCGCAGCTTCACCGCCACCAGAGTCTGGTGGACCAGACCCTGGCCGAAATGAGCACGGACGACATCGTAGGACGCATCTGGCGCCGCGATCATACGGTCTGGCGGCCCGACCCGACGGAAATCAGCGACCGCCTCGGTTGGCTGGACTGCGCGCAGGATATGCTGGCGAATTACGGCGAGGACATGGCGGACACGGTCAGCGCCGACCTGGAGCAATGTCGTGCCTGGAGCACGGTCGGCAGCATTCGCGGCCTGGTGGACGCTGTGCGCGCGGAAGGCTACACGCATGTGCTGCTGCTTGGCATGGGCGGTTCGAGTCTGGCGCCGGAGCTGTTCGGCTCGCTGTGGGGCGAGGAGGCCGGCGGCCTGGCGTTGACGGTGCTGGACAGCACGGACGCCGACGCCATTCGGGCAAAGACCCGGGAGCTGGATCCCGCCCGCACACTGTACGTGGTCTCCACCAAGTCCGGCGGCACAGTGGAGACGCGGACGCTCTTCCAGCAGTGTTACGCCCAGGCGAGCCTGGCCCTGTGCGGGACGGAAGTCGGGGCGCACTTCGTCGCCATCACCGACCCGGGCAGCGCGCTGGTTGAGCTGGCACAGAAACACGAATTCCGCGCAATCTTCCTCAACGAGCCGGACATCGGTGGCCGCTACTCAGCGCTCTCATACTTTGGCCTGCTGCCGGCTGCGCTGGCGGGCGTTGATGTGCCCTTGTTGCTGGAGCGTGCGCTGGCGATGGCCAGGGGTTGCCAGTTACAGCCGGCGCAGAATCCCGGCGCCTGGCTGGGCGCAGTGCTTGGCAGCCTGGCGCGCGTCGGCCGCGACAAACTCACGCTGCTTTGCTCGCCACAACTGGCCAGCTTCGGCGACTGGGTCGAGCAGCTCATCGCCGAGAGCACAGGCAAGGACGGAACCGGTATATTGCCGGTGGCCGGCGAGGCGTTGACAGCGCCGGAAGCCTATGGCGCAGATCGTCTGTTTGTGCAACTGCAGCTGGAAGGCGACGACAGCCAGGATGCGGCCGTGAACGCGCTGGAAGAGGCCGGTCATCCGGTGCTGCGCCTGACGCTCAAGGACCGCTACGATCTGGGCGCGCAAATCTTTCTGTGGGAGTTTGCGGTGGCGGTGGCTGGCTGGCGTATGGGTATTCATCCCTTCGATCAGCCGGATGTGGAAAGCGCCAAGGTGCAGGCGCGACAGATGGTCGCTGAATGGCAGGCGACCGGCTCGCTGCCGCAGCCTGAGCCGCAACTTTGTGAAGCGGGCATCAGTGTCTACGGCGCGCAGGGAGCCACCAATCTGGCGGGAGCGCTGGCGGACATTGTGAATCCGGGGGCGGCGGGCGACTACATCGCACTGCAGGCCTGGCTTACGCCGAACGCTGCGACGGATGCCGCGTTGCAGTCGCTGCGAACGCAGTTGCGCGCGGCCAGCGGCCTGGCAATCACCCTCGGCTACGGGCCCCGCTTCCTGCATTCCACCGGTCAGCTGCACAAGGGCGACTCCGGCAACGGGCGGTTCCTGCAGCTCACGGCTGACGCGGGGGCGCAGCTGACCATCCCGGGGGAGGGCGGCATGAGCTTCAACGTGCTCAGCCAGGCGCAATCCCTGGGTGACCGCGAAGCACTGCTGGCCAGGGAACGGCGCGTGTTGCGTCTGCACCTGGACGGGGGCGTGGACGCTGGTCTGCGCGCTATCGCAGACGCCCTGCAGGCGTCCTCCCGAGCGGCCCTTTGATGGCAGCCAGTGGCGAGGTTGAGCGTCTCAAACAGCAGGCTGCCGAACGCGCGCTCGAATTTGTAGAGCCGGGTATGGTGCTGGGTCTCGGCGAGGGCAGCACGTCGCTGCTGGCCATCCGTCAACTTGGTGCGCTGCTGGCGGCTGGAGAGCTGCATGACATTGTCGGCATCCCCGCCTCGCCCAGAATGGCACAGGAAGCGCAGCGTCTCGGCATCCCCCTGACCAGTCTGGAGGAGCAGCAGCAGATCGACCTTACAATCGACGGCGCGGATGAAGTGGATCCGCAACTGGACCTCATCAAGGGCGGCGGCGGCGCGTTGCTGCGCGAAAAAATCATTGCCCAGGCCACCCGACGTGAGATCATCATCGTGGACGAAAGCAAGCTGGTACCGCAGCTGGGGAGCAACTGGGCTATTCCGGTTGAGGTAGAGCCCTTTGGTCACGGGACGCAGGTGACCTGGTTGCGTTCGTTGGGCGCGGAGCCACGGCTGCGAATGCACGATGGCGAGCCCTTCCGCACGGATGGCGGCAACTTCATTCTCGAATGCGCCTTCGGCCCGCTGCCGGATGCCTGGGCGCTGGCGCGGCAACTCAAGGCGCGCACCGGTATTGTGGAACACGGCCTGTTCCTTGGCCTGGCCAGCGACGTCATCGTGGCCGGCGCGGACGGCATTCGTCACCTGCGGCGAGCAACGCGCGCGGAAGCTCAGGCAGGAAGGGTGCAGGGATGAGTGAAGCCACCAGCATCGTTATCTTTGGCGCCTCTGGCGACCTGACCCGGCGCAAGCTGGTGCCTGCCCTCTACAACCTGCATCTCAAGGGTCGCCTGTCTGGCCCGTTGAATATCGTCGGCATATCGCGCACGCCCTTCAGCCACACCGAGTGGCGCGAGCGACTATGCGCCGGCGTTCTGGAGCATTCGCCCGTGACCTGGGACCGGTCGCACTGGGATGAATTCGCGCGTCACATCTGGTATGTGCCGGGCAACGCCGCTGAAACAGAAGACATGACGCGATTGAACCATTTTCTGACTGAGCGCGAGCAGGGGCCGAGCCAACGTCTTTATTATCTCTCGGTAGCGCCGCCGCTCTACGTGCCGATTGTGCACAATTTGGGCGCGCTGGGCATGCACCAGGCGGAGCAGGGCTGGCGCCGCGCCATCTTTGAAAAACCTTTCGGCACCGACCTCGCCTCTGCGCGTGACCTGAACCGCGAGATTCACCAGTTTTTCTCTGAAAGCCAGGTCTTCCGGATCGATCACTATCTGGGCAAGGAAACCATCCAGAACATCATTTACCTGCGCTTCGCCAACGCGATTTTCGAGCCGCTGTGGAACCGCGAACATATCGAGAATGTACAGATCAGCGCGCTGGAAGCGGTGGATGTGGGCACGCGCGGCGGCTACTACGATGACTTTGGCGTCTTTCGCGACATGTTTCAGAATCACATGCTGCAAATGATGATGTTGACCGCCATCGAGCCACCAGATCTATTCGATGCTGATCTCATCCGTGACGAGAAGGTGCGTCTACTGAACGCAGTACGGCCGGTCGCGCCGGAAGACGTCATTAGTGGACAGTACGAAGGCTACAACCCTGCCGAAGAGTCTGACGGCGCTGTGCCCACAGCGACCTATGCGGCGCTACGTCTGTGGGTGGACAACGATCGTTGGCAGGGCGTCCCGTTTTATTTGCGTTCCGGCAAGGCGCTGGGCGGCAAGCGCACCGACATCATCATCAACTTCCGTCAGCCACCACAGCGCATGCTGGGCGAACGGCAGTCAATCCCCAACGCCCTCTCCATCTGCCTGCAGCCGGACGAAGGCGTGCAACTGGCGATTGACGCCAAGGCGCCGGACACTGTTGGTGAAACACGCCGGGTACAAATGGGCTTTCGCTATGATCATGCCTTTGCCGCAACGCCCATACCGGAAGCCTACGAACGGCTGTTGCGCGACGCCATGCAGGGCGATGTTTCGCTCTTCGCCCGCAGCGATGGTATCGAGGCCGCCTGGCAACTGATGGATCCCGTGATTCGCGACAGCGAAACGCGCGCACCCTTGCCCTACGCCCATGGCAGCCAGGGCCCGGCTGCGTCCGCAGCGCTGCTGGCTGAGTCAGGGCATACATGGGCATCCGGTTGCGGACGGGAATGAGTTGAGCGTTCCGGGTGTGGGATTGTCAAACTGTTTCACCTACTCCACATTTCCTGACCCGCGCTGCTGACCTGTGGCGACCTGGAAGGCATTCGACCAGCAGGCGCTACAACTCATCCGTCAGATCCCGCCGGGCAGGGTGAGCAGCTACGGTCGCATCGCCGCCCACATTCCGCCGCCACATGGCATGGACCCGAACGGCTACCGGCGCATCGCGCCCCGGAAAGTCGGCAGCGCATTGCGCCACCTGGGCCGCCGCCTGGCAGGTCAGTCACCGCCGAACGAAGCGCAATTCCCCTGGCATCGCATCCTGAACAGTCGCGGCTGCAGCAGTCTGGAGGGTCAGGCTGCCGCGTTGCAGCGGGCCTTGCTGGAAGCTGAAGGTGTGTCTTTCGACAAAGACGGTTGCGTGGACATGGCGCGCTACGCCTGGGAGTTCCCGAACCAGGGATAACCGCGTACATTAGCGGCTCTGGCGCTGCCTGGCCTGGCTGCGTTCCAGGTTAATTTCATTTCGCAGCGCGCGTGCGGCTGCTCCCGGGTCGTCAGCGAAGAGGATGCTGCGCGCAGCGTTGAGGATCAGCCCGCCGCCCTGTGCATCAAGGCCGGCGCGCAGGGACGCGGCGACCTCGCCGCCCTGGGCGCCGATGCCTGGCACCAGGAAAGGCATGTCGCCGACAAGCTGCCGCGCCTGCGCCAGCTCTTGTGGGCGGGTCGCGCCCATCACCAGCATGCAGTTGCCCTTGTCATTCCAATGTTCGCAGACAGCCAGCGCGACCTGCTGCCACAGAGGTCGTCCCTCGCAATGCAGGTCCTGAAACTCGCCCGCGCCCGGGTTTGAAGTGCGGCAGAGGATGATGCAGGCGCGCTCGCTGCGCTCCAGAAAAGGCGCCAGGGCCTCGCGTCCCAGCCAGGGATTGAGCGTAACGGCGTCGAAGCCAAGGCCGTCAAAGATGGCGCTGGCGTAGGCTGCGCTGGTGCTGCCGATGTCGCCGCGCTTGGCATCACAGATCGTCAGAATATCCGGATACTGCGCACGCAACCATTCAAGCGTGAGACGCAGGGCCAGCAGTCCCGTTGCTCCATGAGCCTCGTAAAAGGCGAGGTTGGGTTTGTAGGCGCATACCCAGGGATGCGTCTCCTGAATGATGCTGCGGTTGAAGGCGAAGAGGGGCTGCTCGTGCTGCAGGAAGCGCGCGGGAATGCGTTCCAGGCGGCTGTCCAGACCGACGCAGAGCAGCGAGTCGGCCTTTTCAACCCGGCGGCGATATTTCTCCAGGGCGTTCACAGGCTCTCCTGCGGCTGCCAGGCTCGCGGCTCGCGCTGCCAACCCTCCAGCTGCGCGCGCGTCGCTTGATCTACCAGGCCGCGTTCTGCAGCAACAGCCAGCAACCTGCCGAAACCGGCCAGCGGCCACAGGCGCACCTGAGCGTTGAGAAAGGCCTGGTGCGCCTCCGCCAGATCGTAGGTCGTGATGCACAGACAGTCCGTGACCCGCGCGCCTGCCTCGCGCAGGGCCGCTACGCCCGAGAGACTGCTGCCACCGGTAGTGACCAGGTCCTCAACCAGCAGCACCTGCCGGCCCGCCACCTCGCCACCATCAATGCGACTCTGCAGTCCGTGACCCTTGGCTTCCTTACGCACGAATACCGAGGGGCAGCCGAGCGTGAAGGCCAACGCCGAACTGTGTGGTATGCCGCCCACGGCAATGCCGGCAATGATATCGAAGTCCAGCCCGGCCTCGCGGATGAGCGAACGCATACTGGCGATGACGGTCTGCCATTGTGCCGGATGATGGATGAGGCGGCGGTTGTCGATGTACACCGGTGACTGGATGCCGGAACGAAAGGTCACTGGAGAAGCGGGCGCATGATGAAAGGCGCCGATTTCCAACAGGGCATTGGCCACCGCGGCTTCGCTACCAGGGTCCATGTTGTTCCTCATGCAGAATGAGCGCAGCGGCCAGCGGCCCGCGCCAGACCAGTGCCGACCAGTATTGGGCTGCCCGCGTCGCACAGGCGCGCCAACTGGCACCATCCAGTATACCGCCGCAGCCAATCACCTCGACAGCGTCCTCGGCTTCCTGCAGCAAGGCTTGCGCAGCCAGAGCGTGTTCGCGGTCGGCCAGGTTTTCGCCCTTGTAGACGGAGGAGAAGCGCACGCCGTTGCTGGCGCCAATGACTTCGCCGCCGAGGCGACGCATGGCCGCCTGGAAGGACATGTCCGTCCGGGTGCGGGCTTCGAAAAAGATCATGGCCATGACCTTGCCACTGCAGATCTCGGTCATGCCGCGGTCATGCTGACGCGAGCGTTTTTTGAGCGAGGTGCTCGCGTCAAAGAGGTCCTGCAGGTCCTGGCGCGAGAACTGCTCGACGGTGAGGATGTGATTGCCGGTGAAGTTACCTTCGATGCGTGGCGGTTCGTAGAGTCTGGCGAAATCCAGCGCGCGTCTGGTGTCGGCCTGCAGGGAAGCTGCGTCCATGTACCCTCCTGTCCCTTAAAAATGCCACCTCAGCGGGTGGCGTTGGTCTTTCTGCGCGCTTGGCTCTGGTTGCGCCGGCCACCTGGTTCTGCGGTGCGCAGTTCGTAAAGCAATTGTTTGATGCTCTTCAGCAAGACCCAGCGTTCGCCGAGGGCCATGCGTCTGCTGAAGCGGGCGAAATCGTCCCCGGGGCTGAGGGGCACGACCAACTGACGAATGATGCGCGCGGGCGAGCCATCTGGCCCGACCTGAAACACGTGGCAGCCGCTCCAGCGGATGTCGCCGCGCTGCCCCGCCTGCCATGCCTGCAGCAGCGCGTCCGGGTCCGGAAACTGGTCTGGCAGGGCAGCGTGCAACGCGATGACCTTGTGCGCAAATCGCTCATGAAAGTCGTGCGGCAGGGGCTGCGACCAAACGGTCTGCACGATGATGGCCGGCTCGCAATGCTGCGCCACCTGCGCCGCCAGCGAAGCGTCTGCAGGAGGCGCATGCGTCTCAATGCCGAGCGCCTGTGCCAGGCCACGCGCCTGGCTGTCCGGTGAGACGAGCAGGCGCAGGACGCCATCTTTCAGGTTGCGCTGCAGCTGTGCTTCAAGCAGCAGCTCCAGGCGACTGTCGGCGTGGTCGGCGAGCACGACGATATCCGGCATGCTTCCCTCAGGCCTGCCCATCACAGACGGTCAGCACCTGCGCCGCCATGGCGCGCGCGCGATGCGGCGCGTCTCCCACGTATTCCTGCGCCCGCATCAGCTCACGGATGCGCGTTGCCGGCAGCCAGCGCAGCAGCTGTTCGTCAGCGCAGAGCGAATCCCTCAGCGGATTGGCCTCGCCGCGGGCGAGCGTTTGCCAGGCGTTCATGCTGTGGCCACGGATGCATTCGTGCAGTTGCTGACGGTTGCCGCCAGCCAGGCTTGCGGCCATCAACACGCGCTCGGTGGCAGCGAAACTGCCGTAAAGCTCCAGGTTGTGCTGTATCGCGCGCGCGTCCAGGCGCAGCCCGGTCAGAATGCGGCCCGTGCGGCGCAGCAATTCCTCGCAGCACAGGCTTGCCTGGGGCAGCATGATGCGGCGGTTGGCGGAGTCGTCGAGAGTACGTTCCAACAGGTTGTGCGCGCCGTTGTCCCAGGCCACGCGCGGCAGGGCGGCCAGGTAGCGCGCGAGGCTGTCGATGTTCTCCGCATTGACCGGGTTGCGTTTGAAAGGCATGGCCGAGGAACCTACTTGCTGCGCGGCGAAGGGCTCGGACCATTCACCGACAGGCGGGCTTTGCAGCAGGCGCAGGTCAAAGGCGAGGCGGTACAGGGTCATGCCGATGCCGGCCAGCAGGGTCACGAAACGCCAGTCCTGACGCCGGCTGCAGGTTTGCGTCGCAATCGGGAAGGCCTTCAGGTCGAACGCGTCCATGATGTCGGCTTCCAGCTGCGCCGGCGTCAACACGCTGTCTTCCAGCAGTTGCTGCCAGGAAGCCGCCGTGCCGACCGCCCCTTTGAAGCCCTTGCCGCGCAGACCGGCTTGCAGCTCACACAGCGCCTCGTAATCGGCCAGCAGATCCTGGGCATAGCCGGCCAGACGATAGCCGACGGTGGTCGGCTCGGCCGGCTGTAAATGCGTCCAGGCGATGCACGCATGATCGGCTTCGGCTGCAGCGCGCTGCGCCAGCGTGACCAGCAACTCCTGCAGATTCTCACCCAGAAGCGCCAGCGACTCACGCATGCGCAGCACATCAGCGTTGTCCTCGATGTCCATGCTGGTGGCGCCCAGATGGATGATGCCGCCGCCGACTGCGCACTGCTCCGCAAAGCAATGCAACTCGGCCATCAGATCGTGGCGCAGCGTTTCCTCAAGCTCGTGCGAACGGTCGATGTCAATGTCTGCCGCGTGCGTCCTTAAGTCATTGACCTGTTCCGCGCGCACAAGACCGGCGCGCTGCTGCGCATCCGCCAGCGCAACCCAGATGCGGCGCCACAGCCGGCGCTTGTGTGTCTCGGACCAGAGGTGACGCATCGCCTCGCTGCCATAGCGCCAGCTGAAGGGGCTGAGGTAGGTCTCGTGCGTGAAAGTCATCTGTTCAGCGCAGATAGCCGTTGGTGACGCCGCCATCGACCGGGAGCATGGTGCCGGTGGTCTTGGCCGCGCGTGGCCCGGCGAGGAATGCGATCCCTTCGGCGATGTCTTCGGGCAGGATTTCCGCTCCCAGCACGTTGCGATTGGCGTAGAAGGCATTCAGATCTTCAACTTCTACGCCGTACTGTTTGGCGCGGGCCTTCTTCCATTCGCTGTCCCAAATGCTGCTGCCGCGAATGACGGCGTCCGGCAGCACCGAGTTGACGCGGATACCGTGGGCGCCGCCCTCCTCGGCCAGGCAGCGCGCCATATGCACCTCGGCGGCCTTGGCGGCGCTGTAGGCGGCTGCGCCCTTGCCGGCAGCCACGCTGTTCTTGCTGCCAACAAAAACCATACTGCCGCCCACACCCTGGGTTTTCATCACGCGGAAGGCCTCGCGCGCCATAAGGAAGTAACCTGTGACCAGGATGTCCATGTTGCGCTGGAACATGTCCAGCGAGGTCTCCTCAATGGGTGCGCCGCCGGCGATGCCGGCGTTGTTGACCAGCACATCAAGGCCGCCATAGGTCAACACAGTCTGACGCAGCGATGCCTGCACCGCTGCTTCACTGGTGACATCGGTGTGCACGAAAAGCGCGCGTCCCGCGCCGAACTGCGCCTCGATCATGGCGACGGTCTCTTCGCCGCCCGCGCTGTTGATGTCGGCTACGACCACATGGGCCCCGTCCTGTGCCAGGCGCAGGGCAGTGGCGCGGCCGATACCACTGGCGGCGCCAGTGATGAGCGCGACCTTGCCCGCGAAGTCGCGGTCGGGCGGGGCCAGCTTCAGTTTATAGAGCTCCAGCGGCCAGTACTCGATGTTGTAGGCCTCGTTGGCGGTGAGGCAGACGAAGCCGCCCAGCGCTTCCGCGTCGCCAATGACGGCGATGGCGCGGTGGTATAGCTGGCGGCTGACATCGGCGTTGGCAATGTCCTTGCCGGTGTTGACCATGCCCAGGCCAGGAATGAGGATGACGCGCGGGGCGGCATCGCGCAGTTCGTCGCCCGGATTGCAGTTCTCCTCAAAGTAGGCCACATAGCGCGCTTCATAGTCGGCAATGCCGCTGCGGATCTTCTCCGCCAGCGCTACCACACCGTCCTGTGGCGACCAGTCTACGTAGAGCGGCTGGCGCTTTACGTGCACCAGGTGGTCGGGGCAGGCGGCGCCGATCTGGCTGACCGCGGCTGTTTTGGAGCTGCCGACCATCTCCAGCACAGTGTCGCTGCTGTCGGTCTGCAAAATGGCGCTGCGGCGTGTGGATACGGCGCCGCGGATGACGGGCAGCACTTCGGCGAGGAAGCTGTCGCGTTCGCTGCGGGACAGGCCAGGCACCCGCAGGTCCCCGAAGACTTTCTTGCCCACCCGGCGGTCGGCGAGGTAGTCCTCAGTCTCCTGAATGATGCGGATGCTGCTGTCGTAGGAGGTCTTGCTGTCCGGCCCCCAGGTGACGAGGCCATGCTTGCCCATCACCACGCATTCCACGCGCGGATTGTCGCGCACCATGCCGCCGATCCACTTGCTGAGCGTGAAGCCGGGGCGGATGTAGGGCACGTAGGCCGCGCGTTGGCCGTAGACATGGCGTGCTTCTGCCTCGGCATCCGTGACGCACATCAGGCTGATGAGCGCATCGGGATGGGTGTGGTCGACATGTTTGTGCGGCACAAAGGCGTGCAGCAGGGTCTCGATGCTCTGGCGCGGCCGGCCCGGTTCAAACCAGGTGCGCTCCAGCCAGGCGACCATATCCTCGTCACTCATCGCTTCGCGCTGATAAAGCGGCTCGATCTCGTCCATCTTCAGCAGCGCGAACTGTGGCTCGGTGATGGTCAGCACGTCGGAGCCGGAGGCCTTGACGGCCAGCACTTCCTGCTCGCGGCCGACGTGGTCAATCATGCGCAGCTTGGCGCTGGTATTGCCGCCGAATATGTTGACCACGGCGCGGTCGCGACCCAGCAGGTTGCTGCGGTAAACGAGGCCGTCGAGGTCCGGCAGTCGGGCGGCTTCGCTGGCATTCCAGAGGTTTTGCGGCATCGGGTCCCCTTCCAGCCTGCTGTGCAGGCACATGAGCACAGGTGGAACGGGCGCTCATTATACATCAGCCGAGCCACGCGGGCAGTGTGAATTGGCAGCCGGCGGGGGTAAACTTGGAGTTGCCGAAAATACCCGCGCGCAGGAAACAGACCCATGCCGGCACGGAAGGGCGAAAGCTGGAACGAAAGCGAAACCTGGCGCGATAGCTGGACGCTGCGCGCCTGCCGGCGCCTGACCACGCTGGGCGAGATCAACCAGACGCCCAACTATCACACCAACATCGGCTTCACGGCGGACAGCGAGTTTCTGGTCTTCTGGACGCTGCGCGAAAACATGGGCGCTTTCTGCAAGGTTGCGGTCGCCACGGGCGACATCACGCAGCTGACCGAACCTGCAGCGGACTACGGCTTCTGCATTCACATCCAGGGCGGTCCCTACCCGCGCATGTGCCTGGCGCCGCAAAGCCGCTGGCTGGTGTACACCGGGTCGCGTTCGCTGCAGGCGGTGCAGCTGGACACGCAAGAAGAGCGCACGCTCATCGCCGACACCGGCGCCTGGGAGCCGGGCTACCCCTCCATCTCCGCTGACGAACAGCGCGTTATTCTGCCGCTTTCCCCCCTGCATCCTGAAGTTGCGGCCGGTGTGCGCGTGACCCGTTCCTACCGCGAACACTTTGCGGACGGACTGGAGATGCAACTGCGCCTGGCGAGCGTGCCGCTGGCGGGCGGTGAAGTTCGTGACATCTGGCAGGAAGCAGGCTGCCGCAGCTTTCACGCGCCGTTCTCGCCGACAGATAACGATTTGCTGTTGCTGGATCGTGACTTCCCGCCGCGCTACTGGGGCGGCAGCGACGGGCGCACCACGCGCGTCTGGACGCTGCGACTATCCAGCGGCGAACTTGTCGAGCTTGCGCCGCGTGACGCCAGTTGTTTCCAGACGCACTGTGCCTGGAGCTTTGACGGCGAGCGCGTGCTCTACCACGGGCGCAACGACGTCGGTGGCTGGACGCTGGGCGTGTGTACGCCTGCGGGCGAAGTGCTCCACGAGTTCGTCATGCCCGGCGCCCGCCATTACGGCCACGTCTCCGCCATGCAGGGCCGCGCGGCCCTGCTGCTGGATGGCAACGTCAGCGACAACCTGCTGACCTGGCTCTACCATGATGGCGAGCTGCCGCGGGTCGAGGTGATTGCGGCCCACAACACGCAGTGGAACAGCCTGCCGGGACAGACCACGCATCCGCATCCCCTGTGCTCGCCGGACGGGCGCTGGATCTCCTTCAACACGACGCAGAAGGGCCGCAGCGACGTGGCGGTCGTTCAGGTTTGACAGCGAAGGCATGACGCAGCGAAGCGATGCACGCGGACTGCGGGTCTGCTGGGTGGATACGATGCGCTATACGCGGCCGCTGGACCAGAGCCAGGCGCGCAAATGGCAGCGACTCTGCGACGACCTCGGCGTGGAGATCCATGTCACCAGCTTCGCGCCAGGCCTGAGGCCGCAGCACTTCGTCGAACACGCGCACTTTACCCAGTGGCCGGCGCTGCCCTTTGCGCCCCTGCGCTGGTTGACCGCCTGGCTCGTCGCGCCGCCGCTGGTGCTGTGGCTGATTCTGACGCGCGACGTCGAGGTGCTGGTCGCACATGATCCTTACATCGGCGGCGCCGCCGCGTTGACGAAAGGGCTGGCGCGGCTCTGTGGCCGGCGCGTGGCGCTGGTGGTCGAGACCCGCGGCGAAATGGACAAGGGCCTTTTTGGTCAACGGCGCATGCCCTTCGAGTCATTCTGGCGTTTCATCATGCGCCGGGTTGCGCGCTACAGCGTGAGCCGGGCCGATGCATTGCGCGCTATCTCCGCCGCTACGCGCCGGCAGGTGCGCGCCATCGACGAGGACAAGCCCCTGTGCTCATTCATGAGCTGGACGGACAGCCAGGTCTTCGCGCAGGTCGTTGCAGAACGCCCGGTGTCACAGCGCAACGAAATCCTCTTTGCAGGTGTACTGATTCCGCGAAAAGGTTTGCATTTCCTGCTGGAGGCCTTCGCTTGCGTTCAGGCAGAACTGCCGCAGGCGCGACTGCGTCTGGCAGGCGATGCGGCCAACCGCGACTATGCGGCGCACTTGAGGCGCCAGGTCGCTGAGTTGCAACTGACTGAGCATGTGATCTTCGAGGCGCATGTGCCGCAGGAGCAACTGGCGCAGCGAATGGCCGGCGCGCGTGTACTGGTCTTGCCTTCGCAGTCCGAGGGCCTGGGCAAGGTCATCATCGAGGCCATGCTCTGCGGCACGCCGGTGCTGGCCAGCGAAGTGGACGGCATCCCAGAAATTGTCGAGGAGGGCGTAACTGGCTATCTGGTGCCGCCAGGCGACGTGGATGCCCTGGCGGAACGCATGTTGCATTTGTTCCGGGAGGCAGATGTTGACGGGATGGGTGCGCAGGCCCGGTCCTTCGCCAACGACTTTTTCTCACCCGAAGCCTATGTGGCCAACTATGGCCGGCTGTTTACGCTGGCCTGGAACGAGGCGCAGCGGTGAACGATCGGCCGCTACGGCTGCTGTGGTTCAACCTGGTCACGGACGCCGACGCGCCCAACCTGGGGTTCACAACGGAGTGGATTAACGCCCTGGCGCCTCACTGCGAACGCATCGACGTCCTCACCATGCGCGTCGGCCGCCTTGCCGTGGCGCCGAATGTGCAGGTCTTCTCGCTGGGCGCAGAACTGGGTTTCAGCGAGCCGCGGCGCACACTGAGATTCTACCGACTGCTGTGGCCGCTGCTGCGCGAGCACAACTACGATGTCTGCTTCGCGCACATGCAGCCCCTCTTCGCCGTAATGGGGGCGCCGCTGTTGCGACTTCACAAGGTGCCGCTGACCCTGTGGTATACCCACAGCTCGGTCACGCTGCGCCTGCGCCTGGCTGAGCGCGTCGTGACGCGGGTGGTATCGGCTTCGCCCGAAAGCTTTCGCCTGCCCAGCGACAAATTACGCGTCATTGGCCACGGTATCGACACACAGCGCTTCACGCCAGCACCTCCTCCGCCCGACCCCTTCACACTTCTCAGTCCGGGGCGAATTGCGCCAGTGAAGCATCTTGAGGCCATCATTGAGGCCATGAAGCTGCTGCGGGCGCAAAGTGTGGACTTGCGGCTGCGTCTGGTGGGGGAGGCCTATCCACAGGATCGCGCATACGCGCAGGAATTGCGCGAGCAAGTCGCGCAAGCCGGATTGCAGGCGCAGGTTGAATTCGCCGGCGCAGTATTACGCGACCAGGTCCCGGCCGAAGTACAACGCGCGCACGTGATGGTCAACATGAGCGCGACGGGCAGCCTTGACAAGGCTGTGCTGGAGGCGATGGCCTGTGGCTTGCCGGTGATCACCGCCAACGAAGCCTTCGCGCCGCTGCTGGCGCCCTGGCGCGAGCAGTTGCTGACGCCACCGGACGATGCGAATGCGTTGGCACAGCGCATCCTGGCGCTGCTGGCATTGGACGAAACGGAGCGCAGGGCGCTGGGGGGCGATCTGCGTACTCTGGTGCAGCGCGACCACAGCATGCAACACCTGGTCGCAAACCTGCTGTCCGTGTTGCGCAGCGGGGAGCCGCTGCCATGAAACTGCTCTACGTGGCCAACGCGCGCATCCCGACGGAAAAGGCGCATGGTTTGCAAATCATGCAAAACTGCGAGGCCCTGGCGGAGGCCGGCGCCGAGGTTACGTTGTGGGCGGCGCGGCGCATCAACACCCGCGAACTGCGCCAGATTGTGGACCCCTGGGCGCATTATGGCGTGCGGCGCGCCTTTCAGCTGCAACGCCTGCCTTGCCTGGATTTACAGTGGCTGGTTGGCGAGCGCATTGTCGTGCTGCGGCGCGGCGCCTTTATGCTGCAGGTGGCCAGCTGGCTGCTGGCGCTGACACTGGCGCTGCTCTTCAGCAGGCGCGCGGATGTGTATTACACGCGCGATTTGCCTGCAGCGCTCATGTTAATTCTGCTGCGTGGCGGCGCGCAGGTGGCCTATGAACCGCACCGCGTTTCCGCTCCGGGCCCCGGACGGCGTCTGCAAACCTGGGTGTTGCGGCGTGCCAGGTCGATCTTCCCGGTCACGGGCGTCATGGCAGCAGAGATTGAGCAGCTCGGCGCGGCAGCGGAGCGCATCTGTGTCGTGCATGATGGCATCCGCGCGCAGCGTTTCCAGAACCTGCCGACGCGAGTCGCAGCGCGACGCCAGCTTGGCTGGAGCGAGGAGTGGTTCGTTGTTGGCTACGCCGGGCGTTTGCACACCCTGTCGCAGGACAAGGGGGTCGCTACGCTGTTGCAGGCGCTGGCGCCGCTGGAGGAAGCTGTAGTAGCCCTGGTAGGCGGGCCAGAAGCGATGACGCAGGAGTTGCGCGAAGTCTGGCGCACGCTGGGTCAGGCGGAGTCATGCTTTCTGGATGTCGGCCAGGTCGCGCCGGAGGCTGTTCCGCTGTACCTGGCGGCCTTCGATGTCTGCGCCATGCCCTCACCCTGGACACAATTCTTCGCCCGTTACGCCTCGCCTGTCAAGCTTTTCGAATATATGGCCAGCGGGAGGCCGTTGGTTGCTACAAGGCTGCCGGCAGTGGAAGAGGTCGTGGAGGACGGGGAGCACGCCTTGTTGGTGCCGCCGGGCGACGTCCCGGCGCTGTCTGCGGCGTTGTTGCGGTTGCGTGAGGACGCTGCGCTGCGGCAGCGACTGGCGGCCAGTGCGCGCGCCAGGGTGATGGCGGACTACACCTGGGCAGCGCGGGCGCGCCGCATCCTGAACCAGATCGAGCGCAGCGGCCTGCCTGGTTGAGTCGCGCACGCTATAATTGTCCCCTGTTGACCATTGTGAACCCTTATGATACATTGTTGCCCGAACGCTCAGGGCCGCTGGAGGATTGGCCTGTGCACTCCTTGCTTTACGGGCGTATGATGAACGCGACGAGCTTGCTGCCCCTCCCGGCAGCGCTGGTGAAATGAACAGGTCATGACCATCCATATCCCCGAGACGAACCTGAACAAGGCGCTGGCGACCGGCCGCTTTCGCTCCGTATTCATGCTGCTGGACGGCTTTACCTGGCTATACACAGGAGCCATATTCTGCCTGGTGCTGGCCACCATGGCGCAAACCACCATCTGGTTACTGCTTGCCTGGTTCGCGGACAACCTGCTGGCAAGCATCGGCGTGGCGGGTGCGCCTCCGGTGCAGCTGCGCGACCTCCTGCTGCTGGCCGGAGTTTTCCTGCTGCTGGCGCTGATCCAGGCGGGCTTCTCCTTCAACAGTGGTCGACTGGCGGCGCGCGCCGCGGAGGGCGTGGCCCTGCGGCTGCGCATCGCGCTCTTTGATCACATTCAGTGGCTGACCTTCCGCACGCTGGACAAGCTGCAAACAGGCGATTTGTTGCAGCGCTCCACGTCAGACGTGGACGCCATCCGTCGCTTCTTCGCTGACCAGGGACTGGAGATCGGCCGCATTCTGGCGCTCTTCGTCGTCAACCTGGCGGCGATCATGGTTATTCATGTGCCGCTGGCACTGGTTTCGGTCGCCACGGTGCCATTGACGGTGATCATTTCCGGCTTTTTCTTCAAGCGCCTGGAGAAGATCTATCGCTCGTATCAGGAACAGGATGCCGTGCTCTCGACCACGATGCAGGAGAGCCTGACAGCCGTGCGCGTTGTCAAGGCCTTCGCGCGCCAGGACTACGAGATCGACAAGTTTGGGCGTGAGAACCTGGAACGCTACAGGCTGGGCCGGCGCATGTTGACCATGTACTCACTCTTTTGGCCGAGCTCGGATATGCTGGGCGCGCTGCAACAGGTGACCGGGCTGATTGTTGGCGGTCTGCTGGTGATGGAAGGTTCAATCAGCCTGGGCGCATACATCGCCTACGCCGGTATGTTGCATCAGGTCATCTGGCCCATCCGTGAGCTGGGCCGCCTGATCATCCACTTTTCCACCGGCATCGTCTCCAGCAGACGTGTACTGGAGGTCATCGGTGAGCAGCGCGAGGCGCTTGATGAGGGCCTGCGGCCGCAAAGTGAATTGCGCGGCGAGCTCGAGTTTCGCGAAGTGGGCATGAGTTACGCCGAAGGCGAAGCGGCGCTGCAGGACATCAGCTTCCGCTGTGAGGCCGGACAGACCATCGCCCTGCTGGGCGCCACCGGCTCGGGCAAGACCACGCTGGTCAATCTGTTGCCGCGCTTCTATGATTATTCGTCCGGCAGCATCCTGCTGGACGGCTTGGAGTTGCGCGAGCACGCGCGCGGCTGGCTGCGCGAGCGCATCGGCATCATCGAACAGGAACCATTCCTGTTTTCGCGCAGCATTCGCGAAAACATTACGATCGGCGTGGCGCGTGAGGTCACAGACGAAGAGGTGTACGCGGCTGCTCACGCCGCCGCTGTGCATGAAGTCATCCTCACCTTTCCAAAAGGCTACGACACCGTGGTCGGTGAGCGCGGCGTAACGCTTTCCGGCGGCCAGAAGCAGCGCCTGGCGCTGGCGCGCACGCTGCTACGCGACCCGAAGATTTTGTTGCTGGACGACGCGACCTCGTCCGTGGATACGGAGACTGAAGAGGAGATCCGCGCGGCCCTGAACGTGCTGATGCAGGGGCGCACCACCTTCATCATCGCGCATCGCATCCAAAGTCTGATGCAGGCCGATCTCATCCTTGTGCTGGAGCAGGGACGTATCGTGCAGCGCGGCACACATGAGCAACTGCTGCACCAGCAGGGCATCTACCAGCGTGTGCATGAGGTGCAGGAGCGCATCGACGAGGAACTGGAACGGGAGGTGAGCCATGCCTGAGCCCACATGGTTCGAGGAAGAAGAGTTTTCGGACGTTCTGGACGGGCGTACGCTGCGCCGCATCCTGGGTCTGGTGCGGCCGCACTGGCGCCATGTAGCGGGTTTCCTGGTCGCGATTACCGTAATCTCGGTGCTGGAATCCTGGTTCACTTACCAGGGCAAACGCATCATTGACGAGGTCATTGTGCCGCAGGACACAGGCCCGCTGGGTGGCATTCTGATTAACTATCTGATCGTTGCGTGTGGCTTCGCGATCGGTGTCTTCACCTTTATCTACCTGACGGGAATCCTCGGCCAGCGTGTGCAGTATGAGCTGCGCCAGCGTTTGTTCGAACATCTGCAAACCCTCTCGCTGGGATACTTTGACCGTACGCCTGTCGGCTGGATCATGTCACGCCTGACTTCGGACACGGAGCGCATCGCCGAGCTGGTCACCTGGGGCTTGCTGGACACCTCCTGGGCGTTCACCAACATTCTGGCTGCCTCAGCGTTCATGCTTTATATTAACTGGCAGCTGGCGCTGGTTGTGCTGACCGTGATGCCAATACTGATTGGAGTTGCGCTCTGGTTCCGGCAGAAGATCGTCCTGCAATTCCGGATTGCGCGCCGCATCAATTCCATCATCACCGGCGCGCTTAACGAGAACATCAGTGGTGTGCGCGTGGTCAAGGCGCTCACGCGCGAACGTGCCAACCTGCGCGAATTCCGCGGCCATACCAACGAGATGTATCGTGCCTCTTACCGCGCCGCCTGGCTTTCGGCGCTGTTTCTGCCGCTGGTGCAGGTCATCAGCGCGCTGGCACTGGCGCTCATCGTCCTGCGCGGCGGCCAGCTGGCAATGGAAGGCGCGCTGACCATTGGCAGCATCCAGGCCTTCATCTCCTACCTGATCATCATGCTCTGGCCCATCCAGGACCTGGCGCGGGTTTACGCCGGGCTGCAGCAGGCAGTCGCTTCGGCCGAACGCACCTTTTCGCTGATCGACACGCAGGCAGAACTGACCGACCGGGCGCAGGCCTATGATCCTGGCTCGCTGGCAGGCGACATCGAATTTGACCATGTCGACTTTCAATACGAGGCGGAAAAGCCGGTGCTGCAGGACTTTTCGCTCACCGTGCGTCAGGGCGAGACCATCGCCCTCGTCGGGCCGACTGGTGCGGGCAAAACTTCGGTCGTCAACCTGGTGTGCCGCTTCTACGAGCCAAGCGATGGCACGATCCGCATCGCCGGCGTGGACTACACCCGCTTCAACATGAGCGCAATCCAGTCGCGCATCGGCATGGTGCTGCAGACGCCACAGCTCTTCTCCGGCTCGATTCTCGAGAATATCCGCTACGGACGCCTGGACGCGAATGACGAAGAAGTGTTTGCGGCAGCGCGGGTGACAGGAGCCGACAGCTTCATCCAGCGTCTTGACGCGGGTTACGAGTCGGGCGTGGGGGAGGGAGGCGTGCTGCTCTCCACCGGGCAGAAGCAGCTCATCAGCCTGGCGCGCGCAGTGCTGGCGCAGCCTGACATCTTCATCATGGATGAAGCCACCAGCTCGGTTGACACTCTGACCGAGTCGCTCATTCAGCAGGGAATGGAGGTCGTCATGAAGCAGGCGACCAGCTTCATCATCGCGCATCGTCTTTCCACCATCCGCCGCGCCGACCGTATTCTGGTGCTGCAGGACGGGCGCATTGAGGAGCTGGGCACGCATCGCGAGCTGTTGCGTCAGCGCGGGCACTACTACCGGCTCTACACCAAACAGTTCCGCGCGCAGGCTGAACGGGCCTGGGATCCCTGGAATGGCAGTTCCCCCGCGACGGAGCAGGCGTGACCGGCTTGACAGGAGGTTGTGCGCGTTTCACAATCGCGGCCTGAATAAACGGCAGTAAACGGAGATTCGCGATGGAAGCGCTGGTGCTGGAACGCAAGGACGAGTTGACCCTGCGCGATATTGCGCTGCAGGAGGCGTTGGGGCCGCTGGATGTGCGCATCGCCATTCACACGGTCGGCGTTTGCGGCAGCGACGTACACTACTACACGCATGGTGGTGTCGGCCCCTTCATCGTACGCGAACCGATGATTCTGGGACATGAGGCAGCCGGAACCATCGTCGAGACCGGCGCCGACATGGCGCATTTGCAGGTTGGCGACCGCGTCTGTATGGAGCCGGGCATCCCCGACCCCAACAGCCGTGAGTCACGCCTCGGGATGTACAACCTGGACCCGGCGGTGCGCTTCTGGGCCACGCCACCCGTGCATGGCGTGCTGCGTCCGACAGTGGTGCATCCGGCCGCTTTCACTTTCAAGCTGCCAGACAACGTATCCTTCGCCGAAGGCGCCATGGTCGAACCACTGGCTGTGGGCATGCACGCGGCCAACAAGGCGCGCATTCGGCCAGGCGACGTGGCCGTGGTCACCGGCGCCGGCCCCATCGGTATGGTCACAGCGCTGGCGGCGCTGGCCGGTGGCTGTAGCCACGTCTTCATCACGGACGTGATTCAGGCCAAGCTCGACCTGGCTGCCACGCTGGGCCCGATCGTGCCGGTAAATGTGCGCGAGCAGAATCTGGCGGAAACTGTCAAGAGGTTAACCGGTGGCACGGGCGCAGACATCGTCTTCGAGGCCAGTGGCAACGCACAGGCAGCGGCCTCCGTCTTCGAGCCGTTGGCGCCCGGTGGCACGGTGGTCTACATCGGCATGCCGGTCGAGCCGGTACACCTTGACCTGGTTGAAGCGCAGGTAAAGGAAGCGCGCATCGAGAACATTTTCCGCTACGCGCACGTCTTCCCGCGGGCGCTGGGCCTGATGAGCAGCGGCGCGATCGACGTCAAGCCGCTCATCACGGACCGTTTCAACTTCGCGGACGGTGTGGCAGCCTTTGACTACGCCTGCCACATGCCGCCCGCCTCGGTTAAGGTGCAGATCGAGTTGCCGGCCTGAGCGCGCTCAGCCGTCGAGGCGCACCTCGCGCCCGAGCTCCTGACTCCTGTAGATCGCGTCCAGGATCGACAACACCTGCAACGACTGTTCAGCCGGCACGGGCGAGGGCGCACCTTCGGCCACAGCCCGGGCGAAGGTGACGCATTCCAGCGCGTGCGGTTCCATCCTGTCCTTCGTGAGTTTCAACGCCTGATTGTAGTGCTGGCGCGTCTCGTAGTTGGTCGAGTAGATTTCACATTTGGGCCAGAGGCTGCCGCCGCGCGTACCGTAGAGCCACATCTGCATGTCTTCGCCGATGATGTCGTGGTGCAGCAGCCAGCTGACCTCAAGCACCAGTGTGGCGCCGTTGTCGAAACGCACGAAGGCTGCGGCAAACTCTTCGACATCCATTGCTGCGGGAATCTCGGACGTGGACCACACGCTGAAGGCGCCTGGAATGCCGGCCAGTTCGCTGCGCGCGACGCCGCTGACAGCGACTGGCTGCGGGTTGCCCATCATCCACAAGGTCAGGTCGAGGATGTGCACGCCAATGTCGATGGTGGCGCCGCCGCCGGCATGTTGCTTCAGGACGAAGCCCGGGCCGGGGATGAGACCGGCGCGGCGCAGCATCCAGCCGCGCGCATGGTAGATGTCACCCAACGCGCCACGGTCAATCTCGGCCTTCAGCGCCTGGGCCGTGCCGCTGAAGCGGAAGTGCTGCGCGGTCATCAGCAGCTTGCCAGCGGCATCGCGCGCCGCGATCATGTCGCGGATCTCGTCTGGTGTAGGGGCCAGCGGTTTCTCACAGATGACGTGTTTGCCCGCCTGCAGCGCCGCAATACTGAGCGGCGCGTGGTAGCGGTTCGGTGTGCAGACGTCGATGATGTCGATGTCCGGATCGCTGAAGAGCGCGGCCGGGTCCGTTTCCAGGCGCGTGATATCGTTCCGTTCGCCCCAGGTTTGCAGGGCGGCCTCACTGATGTCGCTGCCGGCCACCACCTCAGCGTCTTCCGAGGCGGCCCAGCCGGGCATGTGTGTGCGGGCAATGCCGCCCACGCCGATGACTCCAACTTTAAGGGTCATGTCAACCTCCCTGGCTTACTTGTCGAGGCGCACTTCTGCGCCGCTTGCCTGACTGCGATAGATGCCGTCGAGGATTGTCGCTACCTGCAGCGACTGCTCGGCGGGCACGGGTGATGGCGCGCCAGCAACCAGCGCGCGCGCGAACTCGACGCATTCCAGCGCGTGCGGCTCCATGACGTCCCGTGTCAGTTTCAACGTCGAATTGTAGTGCTGGCGCGTTTCATAGTTGGTGGAATAGAACTCGCATTTGGGCCAGTGACAGCCGCCGTCCACCCCGTAGAGCCACATCTGCATGTCCTCGCTGCGGATGTCGTGATGCAGCAGCCAGCTGATCTCGATGACCAGGGTAGCGCCGTTCTCGAAGCGCACGAAGGCGGCAGCGAATTCTTCCACATCCGTCTCGGGCGGGATGTCGCCCCAACTGCTGAAGGCGCCCTTAAGATGGGCGAGGTCCGAGCGGGCCACGCCGCTGATGGCTACTGGCTGCGGGTTGCCCATCATCCACAGTGTCAGATCAAGGATGTGCACGCCGATGTCGATGGTGGCGCCGCCGCCGCTGTGCTGCTTCATCACGAAGCCGGGGCGTGCGGGCAGGCCGGCGCGGCGCAACATCCAGCTGCGCGCATGGTAGACATCGCCGAGCGAACCTCTTTCGATTTCAGTCTTGCAGGCGCGGGAGTCGCCGCGGAAGCGGAAGTGCTGCGCGGTCATCAGCGTCTTGCCCGAGCGGTCGCGCGCGTCGATCATCTTGCGAATGGCGTCCGGCGTGGGTGCCAGCGGTTTTTCGCAGATGACGTGCTTGCCGGCCTCAAGGGCGGCGATGGAGAGTGGGGCGTGATAGTTGTTGGGCGTGCACACGTCGATGATGTCGATGTCGGGGTCGTTGATCAGCGCGGCGGAGTCGCGCTCCAGCCGGCCGACGTTGTTTTGTGCGCCCCAGTCCTGCAGTGCAGCTTCACTGATGTCGCTGCCGGCGACGACCTCGGCGTCTTCCGAGGCCGCCCAGCCTGGCATATGGCTGCGCGCGATGCCGCCCACCCCGATGACTCCCACTTTCAAACTCATGTTGTCTTGCTCCTGTTCGCTGGCAAATCAAGTTGAAAGGTTGGGCCGCATATGTTATGCGGCCCCGGTCTCACTTGCTGATGGTGACCCACGCCTGGTCGCCGGCGGCCCGATAGAGCGCTTCCATCACCGTGCTGCGTGCGGCAGCTTCCTGCGGGCTGACGAGCGACGCACTGTCGTCACCGCCCAGGCGATTGAAGAAAATGTCGAAGGCGTGTGGCCAGGCTTCGGGCAGCGCTGTCCAGGGCGACTTGCCGTCGGCACCGTCGACATGCGCACTGTTGAAGTAGAGTTCGCCGTTGCGGACGAGGGCGTGGCCTTCGGTGCCACTGAGCAGGACGCTGACCGGATGTTCGATATCGAGCCAGCCGGCGCCCAGGCTGCCGAGAATGCCGCTGCGGAAGCGCAGCAGCGCCTCGCCGGTTTCGTCGAGGCCGCCATAGTGGCCGGTGTGGCTGGCGAAAGTGGCTGTAACCGCCTCCACGTCGCCCAGCAGCCAGAGCATGATGTCGAGTGAATGAGTGCCCAGGTCGCCGAAACCGCCGATGCCGCTTTCGTCGAGGCGCGTCATCCACAGATAGTCCGGCGTAAAGATGTCGCGCAGCGCTCCGGCGTGGAAGTTGCTGTGGCGTAGTCGCGTGATGGTGCCGAAGCTGCCGGCACGCACCTGGTCGCGCAGGAACTGATGCGCTGGCATGCCGCGCATGAAGTAGCCGGTCTGAAAATGGACGCCGGCATTCTCAATGGCGCGCGCCATGCGTTCGGCGTCGCTGCGGCCCATGCCGAGCGGCTTTTCGACGAAGAGATGTTTGCCGGCCGCCGCGGCCGCCAGCACCAGCGCCTCGTGCAGATTGGTCTCGGCGCAGATGACGACGGCGTCGATGTCGGGATCGGACCAGATCGCGCTCACTTCGGCGACTTGCGCAGCGTTGAGCTCGGCGGCGTATTTTTCGGCGCGCGCGCGATCATGATCCCACACGGCGCACACTTCAACGTCCGCGCGATCGTTCAGGCGGCGCACGAAACCGCGCGTGTGGATATGGGCGCAACCGACCAGGGCAGTTTGATGCATGGGGGTCTCCTACAGAACCAAGGATAAGCGGATGAATACAGCAGTGGCGGATTGTAAACTGCGCCCTGCCGCTGCGCTATACTAACTGCTGTCCCGGTTGCATTCAGGGAATGGCTTGCATTATCGATGTCCTTGTGTCAGAATACGTCAACATGCCTGAAACGCGGGCGACGGGGAGCGGGAATGAGCAGCAACTCAACGCACAAGATGTTCAAGCGGAGCAAGTCTGGAGTGTGATCCGGGATTTGTTGCCTGCCTGACGGCCTGCCCGGAACACCGGCGCAGGCCTTTATGTTTATCTGGAATGATGACCAGTAGCGAAGACGGGACAACATGCAGGAACTGGCCTTCAGCAATTTCAACGTAATCGAATCCACCCTGCGCGAGGGGGAGCAGTTTGAGGGCGGTCACTTCACCTTGCCCGAGAAACTGGAGATCGCCGGGGCGCTGGACGCCTTCGGGGTGGAATACATGGAGCTGACCACGCCGCTGGCCAGCCCGCAGAGCGAGGCGGTGCTGCGCGCCGTAGCGAAGCTGCCGCGTGGCTTTCGTCTGCTGACGCACATCCGCGCGCGCATGGACGAGGCGCGCCTGGCGGTAGATTGTGGCGTCGATGGCGTGGACATCTACATCGGCACCTCGGCCTACATGCGTCAGTTCAGTCACGGCCGCAGTCTGCAGGAGATTATCGACAGCAGTAGCGAGATCGTCACCTGGCTGAAGGCGCAGGGCATCGAGACGCGCTTCAGCACGGAGGACACCTTCCGCAGCAACCTGGCGGACGTCTTCACCGTCTATCGCGCGATGGATCTCGCCGGCGTGGATCGCGTCGGCGTTGCGGACACGGTGGGCATCGCCGACCCCCTGCGCACGCACAGCCTCATCAGCAGTTTACGCCAGGCGGTGAACTGCGACATCGAGTTTCATGGTCACAATGACAGCGGCTGCGCAGTTGCCAACGCCTGGTGCGCCTTGCAGGCCGGCGCCACGCACGTGGATACCACTGTGCTGGGCATTGGCGAGCGCAATGGCATCACCGCGCTGGGCGGTCTCGTCGCGCGTCTCTACACGGTCAGCCCGGAACTGGTGCGCAAATATGACCTGCCGCTGCTGCGTGAAATCGAGGAGCTGGTGGCGCGCAGGGTCGGCATCGAGGTGCCCTTCAACACGCCCATCACCGGGCGTACTGCTTTTCATCACAAGGCTGGCGTGCACACCAACGCCGTCTTGCAAAACCCCACCAGCTACGAGGCCATCGATCCGGACGAATTCGGCATCGACCGCAGCATTGCTATTGCACATCGCCTGGTGGGCTGGAACGCGGTGCGCGACCGCGCGGCCACGCTCGGCATGGCGCTGGACGAGCCGGACTTGCGCGCCGCCACCTTGCGCATCAAGGAGCTGGCTGACGAGCGTCGCATCACGCTTGTGGATGTCGATCTGGTGTTACAGGAACTGGTGGCGGAGCCTGGCTGATGGCCGCGACCTTCAGCGAGAAGGTGCTGGCGCGCAACGTCGGCCGGGCAAAGGTGCGGCCCGGCGAGGTGCTGGACATCTCGCCCGAAGTCATTCTGAGCCACGACAACAGCGCGGCCATTATTCGCATCTTTGGCCAGCTGCAACAGCAGCGCGTGCGCCATCCGGAACGCCTGGCCATTACGTTAGACCATGCTGTGCCGCCGCCGACGCCGCAACACGCACAGAATCACGCCGAAATCCGCACATTCGTGGCCGAGCAGGGCATCCACAACTTCCACGAAATTGGCCGGGGCATCTGCCACCAGGTGCACTGCGAAGAGGGCACGATCGGCCCAGGCATGATTCTACTGGGCGCGGACAGCCACAGCCCGCATTGCGGCTGGCTGGGCGCCTTCGGGGCCGGCGTGGGTCGCACGGAAATCGCCGCGCTGTGGGCGACGGGTCAGCTGTGGCTGCGCGTGCCGGAGACCTTGCGCATCACGCTGACCGGCAGGCTTGCGCCGGGCGTAATGTCCAAGGACCTGGCGCTACAACTCATCGGTCAGCTGGGCGCGGACGGCGCAAATTACATGGCGGTCGAATTTGACGGGCCCGGCGTGGCGACCCTGTCGGCGGACATGCGCGCGGCCCTGGTCAACATGATGGCCGAGATGGGCGCCAAGAACGCCTTCATCGCTCCTGACGCGCTGACCTGGGAGTGGCTGGAGCATCAGTTGCAGCGAACGCGTCCGGCGGACTGGCGCGAACGACTCGCCAGCTTTCGTGAGCGGGCGCTGTTGCCGGATGTGGACGCGGCCTGCGCGCAGCGGCTGGCTGTGTCGCTGGACGAGGTTGAGCCCCTGGTGTCCTGTCCGCACCGCGTCGACAACACGCAACCGGTGTCTGCGCTGGCTGGCACACGCGTGGATATGGCCTTCATTGGCACCTGCACCAACGGTCGGCTGGAGGACCTGGCGGTGGCGGCGCGCATTGTGCGGGGCCAAACGCTGCGCGCCCGTTTGCTGGTCATTCCGGCCTCGGCCCAGGTGCTGGCCGACGCGCTGGCGGCTGGCTGGCTGGCTGACCTGATTGAGGCCGGCGCGAGCATCGGCACACCGGGCTGCGGCCCCTGCATGGGCGTGCACGCGGGTGTGCTGGCGCCAGGCGAGGTGTGTATCAGCAGCGCAAACCGCAACTTCCGCGGTCGCATGGGCGAGCGCGAGGCGGAGATCTATCTGGCAAATCCGGCCGTCGTCGCGGCCAGCGCAGTTGCCGGCGAGATTGTGCATCCCGCCGACGTGCTGGTGGCGGGGGCCTGAGAGGCTGGCCATGACGCATCGCATCTGGCGCTACGGCGATCACATCAACACGGACGTCATCTTCCCTGGCAAGTACACTTATTCCGTGCAGCATGATCCGGCGGCGCTGGCACGGCATGCGCTGGAGGATCTGGATCCGACCTTTGCGGAAAATGTGCAGCCCGGCGACGTTATCGTGGCCGGCCGCAACTGGGGCAATGGCAGCAGCCGCGAGCAGGCGGTCACCTGTTTGCTGGCCTGTGGCCTGCGCGCCGTCATCGCGGAGTCCTTCGCACGCATCTACTACCGCAACGCCATCAACAGCGGCTTGCTGGCGCTGGTTTGCCCTGGAGCTGTGGCGCTGGCGCATACCGGTGCGGAGCTGTCGCTGGACATTGATACTGGCGAGTTGGAGCTTGCAGGGCACACGTTGCGCTTTGAACCCCTGCCGCCAACCGTGCGCAAGATCGTCGCGGCCGGCGGACTGATTGCATCGCTGCGGGCAGGTGCCGGGGAGTAACAGGGGCAGGCGCAAGACCAGCCCCCGTTGAACGCTCAGGCTTCGTAGCGTATATCAACCATGCGGCCAGTCGTCGCGGATTCCTCAATGGCGTCGGTGATGACGTTGTTGCGATAGCCATCCAAGAAGGTCGCGCCCCAGGGCGCCACATCCCGGTCGTTGACGATGGCATCGAAGAAGTGGTGGAATTCGTGGATGAAGGTGTGCTCCCAGCCAATCATGTGGCCGGGCGGCCACCAGTTCTCCCAGTAGGGATGGTAGTCCTCGCTGATGAGCACGTTGGTAAAACCCAGCGTCTCGCGGCGGCCATCGCCCCAGTAGACTTCCAGCTCGTTCAACCGTTCCAGGTTAAAGCGGATGCTGCCGTTCTCGCCGTTAACTTCCCACATGTTGCCGTTGCGGTGGCCGAGGGCGAATCGCGTGGCCTCGATGGTGCCCAGCGCGCCGCTCTCAAACTCGAGCAGGGCAGTTACGGCATCGTCGACGTCGACCTTCGCGCGTCCGCCATGGCCATCCGGGCGCTCGTCGATGAAAGTCTGTTTCATGCCCATTACGCGCGTTGGCTCACCAACCAGGAAGCGGCCAATGTCTAGAATATGGGAGGCGAGATCGCCCAGTGACCCGCTGCCGGCAGCTTCCTTGCTGAAGCGCCAGGTCATCGGGAACCCGGGGTCAACGATCCAGTCCTGCAGATAGACGGCACGGAAATGGAAAATGCGTCCCAGCGCGCCGCTCTCAATGAGGCGACGGGCCTGAATAATGGCGGGCACAAAGCGGTAATTGTAGGCGACCATATGCTTGACGCCGGCTTTCACGGCTGCGTCCAGCATGGCCTTCGCTTCTTCTGCATTGCGCGCCAGCGGCTTTTCGCAGAAGACGTGCTTGCCGGCCTGGGCGGCTGCGATGGTGGGCCCGGCATGCACGTTGTTGGGGCCGCCATTGTCAAAGACGTCGACAGCGTCGTTTTCCAGCATGTCCTGCCAGCGCGTATAGGTGTTTTCGTAGCCGAAGCGCGTGGCTGCCGCCTGCAGGTTTTCAGCGTTGCGGCCTGCCAGCCCGACCAGGCGCGGGATGGCGACTGGCGGATACATCATGTGGGGGATGGAAAGGAAGGCGTTGCTGTGGGCATTGCACATGAAGGCGTAGCCAAGCATGCCGATGCCCAGTTGCGGCGCATCCTCGCCGCTGCCGGCCACCGTACCCATGCGGGAGATTCCACCTGCTTCGCTCATCACACTTTCTCCTTACTCTGCAAAGGATGCGTCAAACGCGCGTTCGGACTTGGCGAAATCTGCATTGCGCACGAAGTCGACCGATTCAGCCGCGCCATGTTCGCGGTCCATACCGCTGTCTTCCCACTCGACCGAGAGCGGGCCTTCGTAACCGATGCGGTTGAGGGCGCGGATGATGCCCTCGAAATCCACGTCGCCGCGGCCGGGCGAGACGAAGTCCCAGCCGCGCCGGTGATCGCCGAACTGCAGGTGTGAGCAGAGAATGCCGGTATGGCCGTTCAGGCTGAGGCGCGAATCCTTGACGTGCACGTGATAGATGCGGTCCTCGAAGCGGTCAATAAAGTTGACCGGATCAAACATCTGGTGCACAAAGTGACTGGGGTCAAAGTTGAAGCCGAAGGCTGGTCGCCGGTCGATGGCCGCCAGGGTCAGCTCGGAAGTGTAGATATCGTAGGCGATTTCCGTCGGATGCACCTCAAGGCCGAACCTGACGCCGACCTCATCAAAGACGTCCAGAATGGGGTTCCAGCGGTCGGCGAACTCACGGTAACCGGCATCAATGAGCTCCGGCGACGTGGGCGGGAAGTGATAGAGCATGTGCCAGACGGTGCTGCCGGTGAAGCCATTGACGACATCCACGCCGAAGGCCTGCGCGGCGCGCGCGGTGTTTTGTATTTCCTCGGCGGCGCGCTGGTTCACGCCTGCGGGGTCGCCATCGCCCCAGACGTAGGGCGGGACGATGTCCTGGTGGCGGGCATCAATGCGGTCACAGACTGCCTGGCCGACGAGGTGATTGGCGATGGCGAAGCAGTGCAGGCCATGTTTGGCCAGGATGTCGTGCCGCGATTGTAGATAGCCATCCTCAGCGAGGGCGCGATCGACTTCGAAGTGATCGCCCCAGCAGGCCAGTTCGAGGCCATCATAGCCCCAGTCGGCGGCCTTCTCTGCCAGGGTGTCCAGCGTCAGATCGGCCCATTGCCCGGTAAACAGCGTTACTGGTCGTGCCATGGAATCCCCTCCCGCAGCGCATCCGTGGATCAACGCGGGCAGTGTAGCGTGGGACTCGCATCGCTGCCATAGCCTGTAGCGCGGGAGGAGGTGACGCCGCCCTCAGTCCGTCGCCTGCGCGGCGGCTTCAATTAGCCCCTGCATATAGCCAACAGCGTAGATCTTGCCGAGCAGCATGTAACCCGGATGCTCGTTGCTTTCGCCCTCAAGCGTAGGTGCGTGATCGGGGCGAACAGGACCCGTGAAGCCAACGTCACGGTAGGCGCGCATGCAGGCCAGCATGTCAGTTGGCCCTTCGTCATGGAAGACCTCGTCGAAATCAGGCACCTTGCTGCTGACATCGCGGAAGTGCGCAAAGAAGATTTTTTCACGCGCGCCGAATTCGCGGATGGCGGCCGGCACATCAGACACGTCGCGCATGGCGGCAAAGTTGCCCTGACAGAAGGTCAGACCGTTGTTGGGCGAGGGCGCAAGCTCGAGAACGCGGCGGAAGGCAGCGGCGCTGCGCATGATGCGTGCGATGCCGCGAATTGGAGAGATGGGCGGGTCGTCGGGGTGCAGTGCCAGTTTGACGCCGGCCTGCTCGGCGACGGGCAGCACGCGCTTCAGGAAATACTCGAAGTTCTGCCAAAGGCGCTCTTCGCTGACTTCGCCGTGTTCGGTGAGCGGGGCGCGCTGCATAAGCGCATGGCGATAGCTGCTGACCAGCGCGCCGCCACGGCCGCGATCAGCCAGAGAAGTGCGCAGCCAGCCGAAGGCCGACATGAAGTTGTAGCAAAGCACAGGGATACCGGCGGCGCCCATGTTGGCCAGCGATTCGCAGAAGTAATTGAGGTCCTCGTCCCGGCCTGGCAGGCCCAGTTTGATGTTGTCACTGACAGGGATGCTCTCGATGACGCTGAGGCGCAACCCCACCGTCTCGATGCGCTGACGCAGCCGCAGCAGGGCGAGAAAGTCCCAGACCGGGCCACTGTCTCCGGCCGGACGGCCACTGACAATATCGCTCACGCCAATCTGGGCGGCGAGACGCAAGGCGCTGTCGTCGGGTGCTACGGGCAGTAGCGCAATCTGCATGGCGAAATCTCCATCTCTGCCAGGATTGTAGCGTTGTCGAGGCCGGGCGGCCCCTGGCGAGCGATACATTGCTTCGCAAGACCGGAAGTCACTGCGTGCTATACTACCCGCCAGATTCTGCGATCATAAACGGGAGAGTTAAATGTTTCGATGGGGCATCATCAGTACGGGGTCCATCGCCAACCGCTTCGTCAAGGGCGCGCAGAGTCTGCCAGACACGACGGTGCTGGCGGTCGGCTCGCGCACGCAGGAGACGGCCGAGGTCTTTGGCGAGCGTCACGGCATCGAACGACGGTACGCTTCCTATGAGGCGCTGGTTGCCGACCCCGACCTGGACGCGATTTACATCGCCACGCCTCACCCCTTCCACCACGAGAACTGCCTGCTTTGTCTGGAGGCCGGTGTGCCGGTGCTCTGCGAGAAGCCATTCACCATGAATGCTGCCGAACTGGAGGAGGTGGTCACGCTGGCGCGCGCGAAACAGCTGTTCCTGATGGAAGGCATGTGGTCGCGCTTCATGCCGGCCACGGTGCGGTTGCGCGAGATGCTGGCCGCCGGCGTCATCGGCGAACTCCAGGTGCTGGACATTGACTTCGGCTTTCGCACTGGCTTCAACCCGGAGGGACGGTTGTTCGCGCCTGCGCTGGGCGGCGGCGCCCTGCTGGACATCGGCGTTTACACACTGTCGTTTGCTTCAATGGTGCTGGGCCCGCCGCAACGCATCGCCAGCATGGCGCACCTGGGCGAGTCCGGCGTTGACGAGAACGCCGCGATGATCCTAGGCTACGAGGGTGGGGTGCTGACGACCATAAGCGCAGCCATTCGCACCAGCACGCCGCAGCGGGCGGTGCTGAACGGCACGCTCGGCCGTATCACGCTGCATCCACCCTTCTGGTTTCCCGAGCGTTTGACGCTCGAGGTTTACGGGAAGGAGACGACGGAGATGGAGTTGCCAATGAATGGCAACGGCTTCAACCATGAGGCGGCCGAGGTGGCGCGCTGCATGACCGCCGGTCAACTGGAAAGCGAGATCATGCCGCTGGACGAGTCGCTGGCGCTGATGCGGACGATGGACGAAATTCGCGCGCAGTGGGGTCTGCGCTACCCGATGGAGGAAGGGCAATGAAATACGGAACGATCGACGGCGTTAGCAAGCCGGTCTCGCGCATTGTGCAAGGCACCACGGCAATCGGCTCGTCAGACATGGATGCCAGCCTGCGTCTGCTGGACGAGGTCTTCGAGCTGGGCCTGACAACCTTTGACATGGCCAACAACTATGGTGGCGGCGACGTAGAGCGCACTTTTGGCCACTGGCTTAAGACGCGCGGCGTGCGCGACGAGATTGTGTTGCTGACCAAGGGCGCGCATCATTCGCAGGATCGCAAACGCGTGACCCCCTACGACATCGAGAGCGACATTAACGATTCCCTGGCGCGCTGCGGCACGGACTTCCTGGACATCTACCTGCTGCACCGCGACGATGAGACAAAGCCGGTGGGGCCCCTCGTCGCCAAACTGAACGAGTATCACGAGAAAGGCGTGATCGGCATCTATGGCGGCTCCAACTGGTCTATTGAGCGCACGCTGGAGGCCAACGCCTGGGCGGCAGCCAACAACGCGCAGCCCTTCCGGGCCAGCAGCCCAAACTTCAGCCTGGCCGACCAGGTGAAGGTCCCCTGGGAAGGCTGCATCAGCATCAGCGGGCCGGGCAATCACGATGAGCGCGCCTGGTACGAAGGGACGCAGATGCCGCTCTTCACCTGGTCGAGCATGGCTGGCGGCTTCTTCAGCGGCCGCTTCCGCCCCGACAACCTGGAAAGTTTCAGCGAATACTTCGACCGCCTGGTGGTCTACGCCTACTGCTACGAGGACAACTTTGAGCGTCTGGCGCGGGCGCAGATTCTGGCGCTGGAGAAGAGCCTGACGGTGGCGCAGATTGCCGTGGCCTTCATCTTCAACCAGCCGCTCAACCTCTTCGCCCTCATCGCCAGTCGCAGTGGCGCGGAGCTGCAGCAGAACATCGAAGCGCTGGAACTGGAGTTGAGCCCCGCCGAACTGGCGTGGCTGGATCTGCAGAGCGACACGCGTTAGTTCCCGGAGCCGAAGCATGCGCATCCGCAACGGCCGCATCCTCACGCCGCAGGGCGTTCTGCGTGGGCATGAGCTGGTGGTCGCCGAAGGCAGCATTCGCGCGCTGCGTCAACCGGGCGATGATGGCGGCGAGATACTTGATGCGCAGGGAATGTGGGTCGCGCCAGGACTGATAGACCTGCATGTGCACGGCGTGCTGGGCTGCGACGTGATGGACGCGACGCCGACGGCCCTGACAACGATGGCGCGCCATTTTGCCCGGAACGGCGTCACCAGCTGGCTACCGACCACGATGAGCGCCCCGCGCGAGGAGATCGTCGCGGTGCTGGAGGCTGTGGCGGCCTGCCCGCAACCGGCGGATGGCGCGCAGCACCTTGGCGTCCACATTGAGGGGCCCTACCTCAACAGCGCATACCGCGGCGCCCAGGCGCTGGAGGCGTTGCGCCTGCCGGATCCGCAGGAATACGACGTGTGGCTGCACAGCGATGTGGTGCGGCTGATTACGCTGGCGCCGGAATTGCCTGGCGCAGATCAACTGATCGACGCCGGTCGGCGCCAGGGCATCGAGTTCGCCATTGGTCACAGCGGGGCGGATTACGAGACGGTGTTGGCGGCGGCTGGACGTGGCCTGCGCCAGGCGACGCACACCTTCAATGGCATGGCCGGCCTGCATCATCGCGAGCCGGGCACTCCGGGCGCGATACTGGACGACAGCCGCATCCTGGCGCAACTCATCGGTGACGGGCTGCATGTGCATCCAGCCATGATTCGCCTGCTGCTGCGCGTTAAAGGTCTCCATGGCGTCCTGCTCATCAGCGACGCGCTGCGCGCCACCGGCCTCGGCGATGGCGATTTCGAACTTGGAGGCCAGGCCGTAAGCGTGCGCGGGGGCGAAGCGCGTACGCTGGACGGCGCGCTGGCGGGCAGCACAGTGACGCTGGACGAAATCCTGCGGCGGGTGATGCGTTATGCCGGGCTGGATCTGGCGCAGGCGCTGCCCATGGCCACGGCCGTGCCGGCTGCTGCGCTGGGTCTGGACGGACGCAAGGGGTCGCTGCAACCAGGCGCTGATGCAGACCTCATCTTGCTCAACGAAGAAGCACAGGTGCAGCTGACCATGGTGGCCGGGCGCGTGGTGCATGATGCGCGTGGTTAGAGATTCGCAAGGAATCCGCTTTAAGCTGATGGCGTGAACAGCAGCGAAAGGACAGAACGATGGCGAGGATAGAGCAGGCAACGCTGGGCGGCGGGTGCTTCTGGTGCCTGGAGGCGGTTTATCAGCAACTCATGGGTGTGACCCGGGTCGTCTCCGGTTACGCCGGCGGGCATATGCAACTGCCGGATTACCGGACGGTATGCGGCGGCACGAGCGGTCATGCCGAGGTCGTGCAGGTCAGCTATGACGCGGACGTCATCAGCTATCGTGACCTGCTGGATGTCTTCTTCACAATTCACGACCCGACCACGATGAACCGCCAGGGCGCGGACGTGGGCAGCCAGTATCGCTCGGCGATTTACACGCATTCGGACGAGCAGGCGGTACTCGCCAGGGAGGTCATCGCCGCAATCAGCGCCGACGGTCTCTGGAGCAACCCGATTGTGACCGAGGTGGAGCCGCTGGAGCGTTTCTGGCCGGCAGAGGACTACCACCAGGACTACTGGATCAACAACTCGAACCAGGGATATTGCCGCGTAGTCATTGCGCCGAAGGTGGCGAAGTTCCGCAAGCAGCACATGGAGCGTCTGGCGGCGGTTCGCTGAGACGCAGGCCAAGGGGGAGCAGATGCGGCCGGCCGTGCCAGGTTGACCTGTAAGCCGCATTCTGTTCCCCTTGCGGGGCGGCGATCATCTATCTGTCCCGCAAGTTGCCTCGCGGAATCAAGCGACCCACCCGGCGCTTGCTACGGAGCGGGCCACCCCTCTGCGCCTGCCTGGTCTTGCTCCCGGTGGGGTTTGCCTGGCCGCCGACATCTCTGCCGACGCCGGTGGTCTCTTACACCACCTTTTCACCCTCACCCCCTTGCGGAGGCAATCAGTTCTCTGTTGCACTTGCCGTCGCGTCACCGCGCCTGGCCGTTAGCCAGCACCGTGCCCTGTGGAGTGCGGACTTTCCTCCAGCCCCGAAGGGCCGGCGACCGCCCGGTCAACCTGGCGCCTCCAGTATACCCGTCGTTGTGGAGCCTGACAGAGTGCTATACTGCCAGTCTCGCACGGGATTGCGCAGCCACATGAGCGGCTTCACCACGACCAGACAGAAGACAGACAGACGCTTGCGGAGGGCGACCGGATGACCCGCCGGGCGCCGCTACCTCTGCTCACCCTTGCCCTGTTGCTGGTTGCGGGCAGTCGTTTGTTGCGTCTCGACGACCTCGTGATGAACCTTGATGAGGTCTGGTCGATCTGGCAGACCTTCGGCAGCGTCGACGATATCCTGCGCTGGACGCCCCAGGACTGGCCGCCGCTTTACTACCTGATCCTCGGCGCCTGGAGTCAGGTCGCCGGCATTCAGCCGCTGGCGCTGCGCAGCTTGTCGGCGCTGGCTTTTCTGCCCGGCGCGGCCCTGACCTTCCGACTCGCGCAGCGCTGGAGAGGCTGGCGTGCGGGCTTGCTGGCGCTGCTGGCCTGGTCGGCTCTCGGCCTGGTCATTCGTTTAAGTCTGGAAGTGCGCGGCTATTCGCTGCTGCTGCCCTTGACCATGCTCTCGCTCTGGCTGACACAGCGATACTTCGAGCGGCCTGGCAGACGCCGCGCGCTGGCGCTGGCGCTGACGATGACCTTCATGTTTTACATTTCCTACACCGGCGTGATGGTCATTCTGTTGCTAATCGCGTACAGCCTGATCGTCTACCGACGCAGCATCTGGCGCTGGTGGCTGCCCGGACTGATTACCGCCTTGCTGGTGCTGCCGGAGCTGCTGGACATTGCGGGACTGGTGATAGCGCGCCCGGAAGCCATCAGCAAGATTGCATGGCCGCCAATGTCTGAGGCCATCGCGCAACTCCTCGTTGACTTCAGCGGGAGTTTCTGGCCGATGTGGGCGCTGCTGGCCGTCGTCGCGCTGTGGCTCATACTGCGGCATGAGCGCAGGCAGGGCGCTGTCGCGCTGGCGCTGATCCTGTGGGCGCTGGGGATGCCCTTCCTGGTGTACCTGTCCAACCCGCTGCTGGGCCTGTTTCACGGGCGCTACACCTGGTGGATCATGCCAGGCATCGCCCTGATGCTGGCGCGAGGTCTGTCATGGTTACCGCGCCGGGGCACTCGCGTTGCCATGCTGCTGTTGGCTGCCTCGCTCTTCGCGCCAATACCTGGCGACAGTCCCTATCAGATTTTCGATGTGCTTTCGCCGCTTGAGGACAACTTCCGCTGGTTGCGCGGACAGATGCAGTGGGGCGATGTGCTGCTCACGAACGACTGGCATCGTTGCGGCGCAGCCGAGGAGTGGGACTATCATCTGCGCGCCTGGCTGCCAAACGGGCTGGGTTTCATTGATGAGCCGGCGGGCCAGCGCCGCATCTGGGTGTTGAACCCGGACCAGCAGGCGCCGGAACTGCGTGCGCAACTGGCTGAGGACCGCATCCCCGGGCGCTTTGTGGGGCCCTGGGGCTGTCTGATGCAACTCTACGAAGCTGCGCCGGACCCGCAGGGCATCCCCTACGCCAACGGAATGCGCTTTCATGGCGCCGAGTTGATGCGTGGCGCGCGCTCCCTTACGGGCCAGCCGGTGCTGCACGAAGGCGAGACGCTGCTGCTACGAATGTGGTGGTCGGCGGATTCAGCGCCAGCGCGCGATTTCAGTGTGCACACCTGGCTGAGCCGTGAAGGCCGGATTTATGATGAAATCAACGGCCCGCCGCAACCCTTCTGGCCGCCGGATGCGCCCGAAGAGACGAGTCGCTGGCAGCCCGGCAGCCGCTATGTCGAGTTGCGCGAACTGACGCTGCCCTTGCCCGCAGGCAAAGGCAGCTATGAAGTGAACATGAAGCTCTATTTCTGGGAAGATCTGGAGCCGGTGGCGGCGCCAGGACTGGGCCCGAACGGAGAACGGCAAGTGCTGTCGGTAAAGGTTCGCAGTTACTGAGAGCCGGGCGGAGAGTGGCCCTGACGACCACTCCCCCGGGTTAATCAGACTTCAACCGCTGCTTCCTCTTCTTCCTCCATGGCCGCTGCTGCGTCCACGATTTCGAGGATGAACTCGCCTTCGGAACCGTCGTTGTAAGTGGTGACCTCGACGATCACGACAAGATCCTCGTCACCGGCCTCCACGCCGTACAGGGCCGAGCCCGAACCGGGCAACTCGATGTCATCGTTACTGTCGAGCAGGGTTTCGCCACTCGCATCATAGAGGTTGAGCAGGGTGTCCAGCTCGCCACTCTCGCTGCCGAGCAGCATGTCGGTGACGCTGCCGGCTGGTAGGGTCAGGGTGTAGCGCAGTCGCTGCCGCTGCAGAATATGATCCGTGACCACGTCGCCAACCGCAATCTCGCCGGCGTCTTCGGGCACAATTACGAGGGACTCGGCCAACCAGGCAATGGCCGTCTCAAGCACGGGGTCACCTTCGCTGAAGAGCGTTTCCTCGTTGAGCGGGACGCGCAGGGTCGGCACGACGCCGATGCCCTCCAGGTGAATCTCTTGCTGTGCATCCACCGCGCGCCCGATGGTGAAGGTGACATCCATGTCGTCCGGCATGTAGAAGGTTTCCACACTACCGCCGGCGCCGGCGGTGCTGGTGTGGCCGATAATGCCTGCGCGATCTGCAACGGTCATGTAGTAGCTGAAGAATTCGCAGGCGCTGTAGCAGCTGGAGTAGATCAGTACGGCGACCCCGCCATGATAACGCTGACTCTCGGGTGGCAGGATGAAGTCGTGTTCCGTGTCGGGGTCGAAGAAGAAGTCCTCCGTGTCTTCGTCATAGAAGCCGGAATTGCCCAGCACGTGCGGCTCATCGAAGAAGTAGGCCGCCATCTGCTGTGCGAGCCAGCCGCTGCCGCCACCGTTGCTGCGCATGTCGATGATCAGGCCGGGCACGGCATAGTAATTGAGGGCTTCGATCATCCGTTCCCAGAGATCGATTGTCAGGCGCTCGTTGTCGCTGAAGGAGTGGATGCGCACGAGGGTGAAGTCCGTTCCCTCAATTTCCTCCACCTCAAGTGGCAAGCGGTGTCGGTCGCGACCCTGGAAGAAGGAGGAAAAGTCGAAACTGTCGCGCTCATCGCTCACGGGCAACACGGCGCTGGAGATCTCTTCGGCGCCGGGGTTGCGCCAGCTGAGCTCGACTTCACTGTCGGCCGGGAAGCGCGTCGCGTAGCGCAGTTGCTGCAGCCGCTTTTGTTCCTCGAGGCTGAAGGGTTCTGACCAGGCGACTGTTTCGCTGACGTACCCGGCGGCGGGCTGACCGTTGATTTCAAGGACTTCGGCGCGCAACTCGATGCCGGCTTCATCCGCCGGACTGTCCTCAAGCAGGAAATTGACGATGATGCGTCCGTCATCCAGCTCCCGAATGGCGATGCCGATGCCGGCGGCGATCGCTTCGCGGAATCCCCGGTAAACCGAGGGGCCGAAGGAGACGCCGACATGGCTGTCAGGGATAGACCAGGCGAAGTCACGCAGGGCGAACTCGTAGGCCTCGGGATTTCCGTCCGCCTGGGCCTGTTCGAAGCGTGGACGGAACTCCTCGCTCTTCGCATCCCAGTCGATGCCCTTGTACTCCGTGAAGGCGTACTCGCGGCGGAACTTGTCGATCATGGCGTCAAAGGCCGCCGTGTAGTCGAGCTCCGAGAAGTCGTCCGCTTCGGAAGCTTCACCCTCGATGAGGTCAATTGCAGGCTCGGCCGAACGGTCGAAGGTGAAGGGGTCGCTGTCGAGATTGACCAGGGTGTAGCCGGCCGGCAAGCCCACAGCGGGGTCGTCTTCCGTGAAGAGCAGGCCGTCCTCGCCATAGCCGGAGGGAAAGCCCTGTGTGTCGTCATGGGCGTAGACGAGCAGATTGCCGCCGATGATTTCGTTCAGGGTTTGCGAACGGTTGCTGGTGTCTGTCGAGGCATAGGCTGTCGACCAGCCACCACCGCGCAGATCGCGTTCCTCCAGCTCGGGCGGGCCCCAGATGTTGGTCCAGAAGGCGACCGCAAAGATCTGGACGCCGCTGTCCTCGTCGCCGTCATTGTCTACGTCGCGCAGGCTGCCCTGTGGTTCAAAAGGCAACTGCAACACATAAGTGACAGGCGAAGTGAAGAAGTCACTGGTGAGGCGCCCCATTACCTGCGATTCCGGGGTGAAGGTGTAGTCCCGGTCGCGGTCGACGAAACCAGCCTGGTCCTCAAGGATGATGAGTGGTTCGGCCACGCCGTCGGTCAGGTATGGATTGGTGTAGTTCATTTCACCGGACAGGACGCGGGCGCCGCCCTCGTCGTTGAGGATGGGGGCCGGCGCAAGCCCTGTCTGGGCCGCGACTGAAAAACACGTTGCCAGCAAAACGCCGGCGAACAACAGATATCTGACCACGGTGGGCTCCTTGTCATGATGGCAGTTGTCAGGAACAGCTTGCCGAATATTGCTTGCTATAACCTTAACGCAAGCCTGGCGCCAGATTAACACCCGTTTCCTGTCGCTTGTTGCTGCCAGACCCGACCTGTACAATAGCGTCCCTTCACCCGGAGCAAATAGTCCTGTGAGCGCAGGAACACGGCAGGCAAATTCCCCGCCACTCTGGCTGCGGAAACAAGGTTCAAGGTTGCGCCGTCTGCTGACGGCAGCCGAGCCGGGCACCCTGGCCGTGCTGCTGCTCATGTCGCTGATGCCAGTGTTCTCACTGCGCGCAGCCGGCTGGCCGTTGACTCTGGACATCGCCGTCCCGGTGCTGGTGATAGCCATCCTCTTTGGCTTGTGGCTGGCGCATGGCCAACACGGCGAGTTCTTCGCGCTGCTGCTCAGTTGGGTCTACGGCTTCGCCACTGTGATTCTGATGGTGGCGGTCAAAGAGCCTGGAGACCTGTTGCAGGGAATCACCCAGGTGTTGCAGCGCGTGGTCACCTGGGTGAACAACGCGCTGGTCGGGAGCATCAACCAGGATGTGCTGATTCTCAACCTGCTGCTGGCGGCATTGCTGTGGTTTCTCGCCTACAGCGCCGTCTGGCACGTCTTTCGCGTCGATCGTGTCTGGCGCGCCGTGCTGCCCACCGGCCTGGTGCTGGTTGCCAACAGTTTCTCCTACAAGGGCAACGCAAACCTTGATCCCTGGCTGGGCATCTACCTCTTCCTGGCGCTGCTGCTGGTGATTCGTTCCAGCCTTGAGGCGCGTGAGTGGTACTGGTACGTCAACCGCGTGCGCGTCCCGCCGCAGCTGCGACGCCAGTTTTATCGTCTGGGCGCCTTGCTGGCCCTGATAACCCTGCTGCTGGCCTGGTTGCTGCCGGCCACGGACTTCCAGCAGCGGCTTGATCAGCTGGAAGAGTATCTTGCCGGCGAACCCCTGACTGAAGTTTCCCAACTGCTGGACCGGCTCTTTACCTCGGGCGAAATGCCTGGGCCGGCGACGGCGGACTTCTACGGCAGCGATGCCCTGCAACTGGGCGGCGCCGTGCAGCTGGGCGATGGTGTCGTCATGCAGGTCGCAGCGCCCCTGGGACACCGCTACTACTGGCGTTCGCGCGTGTTTGATATCTATGAGAGTGGGCGCTGGTTGCCGGCCGCCGATACGCGCCTGACCGACCCGCAAGCGCCGCTGGAATTGCCGCAGGAACCGCTTGCATCCCGCGCGCGTGAACGGGTCGATCAGACCTTCACCATGGCCCTGCGCGCCTCGCGTCTGGTCTATGCGGCGCCCCAGGTCGCTTCAGTCGAGCTGCCAACGCGCAGCGACCTGCGCTACGTCGGCGCGGACGGCCGCTTTCTGAAACCGCCGGCCCGTGACCAGAATATCCAGTCCATCAACGTCTCGGTGATTCGCCCGCTGCAGGTGCTCAACAGCGGTGACAGCTACCAGGTCAGCAGCCTGATCTCCACGGCCAGCGCTGATCAGCTACGCGCCGCCGGGAGCGCCTGGCCGGACTGGGTAAGCAGCCTGTACTTCTATGTGTCTCCCTCGGTGACGCAGCGCACTCGACAGCTGGCGCGCAGGATCGTCAGCGAGGCTGTCGCGGTGACGCCCTACGATCAGGCGAAGGCGCTGGAGAGCTGGCTGCGGCAAAACATTCGCTATAACGAACGCATACCGCAGCCGCCGTCAGGCCAGGACCCGGTCGACTGGATGCTCTTCGATCTGGGGGAGGGCTATTGCAACTATTACGCCTCGTCCATGATCGTCATGTTGCGCTCGCTGGGCGTGCCGGCGCGGATGGCAGCCGGCTTTGCCCAGGGCCGCTGGGACCCCGCGCAGGATCACTTTGAGGTGCTGGAACGCGATGCACATTCCTGGGTAGAAGTTTACTTCCCTGGCTACGGCTGGGTCGAGTTTGAGCCGACTGCCGCCCAGGCGCCCCTGAATCGCCCGGACCTGGAGCGCCAGGGCATTCCAACTGGAGCGGAATCGCCCACGCCAACTCCCACAGTTACCCCGGCAATCCGGCAACCTTTCGCGACGCCCACTGCCGAAAACGAGTCACGCCTGGACGGTGAGCTTGAGTCACCGACGCCCTCGTCAACGCCCACGCCAACGCCATCACCGACGCCGACCGCCACGCCAACGCCATCGCCGACAGCGCTAGCGGGCGCGCCGACGCCGACCGCCACGCCTACGCCATCGCCGACAGCGCCAGCGGGCGCGCCACCGCCGGTCGATCCACCGCAAAATTCGCCACTCAATCCGCCAGTTCCCGAAGCGCCGGAGCGCTCGTCCAATGTGCCGCCGCTACCGGACAGTGTGCTGGCGGCGCTGTTCCTGCTGCTCCTGTTGTTCCTGCTCTTGCTATTCTTGTGGTGGTGGTGGGAGTGGCGCGGCCTGCGTCGCCTCAACCCGATCGCGCGCGCCTGGGCGCGGCTGGAACGTTACACGCGGCTGCTTGGCATCCGCCTGGCGCCTTCACTGACGCCGGCGGAACGCAGGCGCCGTATTGTGCAGGATATTCCGGTCGCCGAAGCAGCGGTGACCACGATCACGAACATGTACATGCGCCAGCGCTACGGGCCGACGGGCCGGGCCGGCGTAGACAGTGGCCGGGCCGGCACATCCTGGGGTTGGGCGCGCTATCGTATTCTGCGCCGCTGGCTACGAAGAAAGCTGCTGCCCTGGCGGCAGTGACCCAGGCCGCCTTACTGCTCGTTGATGATGCTGAAAACCATCGGACGCCGGCGGGTTTCGTTGTAGAGTACGCGGCTCACCCGTTCCTGCAGACGTTCACGCCGCCGGCCATTGTGGCTCGCGCGCGCTTCTGTGAGCGCTGCGGCTGCCGTCTGACGCACGGTTTCGAGCAACTCGTCGGCTTCACGCAGGTAAACGAAACCGCGAGTGAGAATCTCCGGGCCCGCAAGAACTTCACCACTTTCAGCGTCAATACTGGCCACCACCACGAGGAAGCCGTCCTTGCCCAGGGTTTCGCGGTCGCGCATCACCGCCGGGCCGACATCGCCCACGCCGCTGCCGTCGACGAAGACGTAGCCGCCCGGCACGCGTTCACCGATTTGCAGGCCGTCCTCGCTGACGCTGATCACACTGCCGTTCTCGATGACGCGAATGTTTTCTTCCGGCAGTCCCGACGCATGCGCAAGCCGGGCGTGGGCCATAAGATGCCGCAGCTCGCCGTGCACAGGGACGAAATACTTCGGCCGTGTCAGGCTGAGCATTAGTTTCATTTCTTCCTGACAGGCATGACCGGAAACGTGAACCGGAGCGACCGGGTCGTAAAGAACGTTGGCGCCTTGCTGGAAGAGCCGGTTGATGGTGCGGTAGACCATCTCCTCGTTGCCGGGGATGGCGTGCGCCGAGACTACGATGGTGTCGCCCGACTGAACCTCCAGTTGATGATGACGGCCCTGGGCCAGACGTCCCAGCACGGCGGAAGGCTCGCCCTGGGTGCCGGTCACCATAAGGACCACCTTTTCCGGCGGCAAACTGTTGCTGGCTGACAGTTCAACGAGCGTCTCTTCCTCCAGCTGCAGGATGCCCATCTTGCGCGCCATGCGAACGTTGGCATTCATGCTGTAGCCCGCGATGGCCAGTCGCCGACCATGTCGTTTGGCACAGGCGGCCACCTGTTGAATGCGCTGCAAATGCGAGGCGAAGGTGGCGATCATGATGCGGCCCTGCGCCTGCTCAAAGACGTCATCGAAGGCGGCGACCACCGTGCTCTCCGAAGGCGTCCAGCCCGGCTGATCGGCGTTGGTACTGTCGGCCAGCAACAGCAACACACCCCGGCGCGAGAAATCCGCCAGTTTGGCGTAATCCGGGCGCCGGCCATCGGGCGGAGTGTTGTCGAACTTGTAGTCGCCGGTGTGCACAATGAGGCCCAGTGGCGTGTTGATGCCATAGCCGACGCAATCCGGGATGCTGTGGCATTCGTGAAAGCTTTCGACGGGGAAGGGACCCACCTGAAAGTCAGCGCCCGGCTGGAAGATGGTGACCTTGCATTGTTCAAGCAGGCGGGCGTCCTTCAGCTTGACGTTCAGCAGGGCGGCGGTGAGCGGCGTGGCCCAGACCGGCGTGCCGGGGAAGGCCTCGATGACGTGGGCGATGGCGCCGGTGTGGTCCTCGTGGCCGTGGGTGTAGAGGATGCCGTGAAGCGTCAGGTCTTCGCGCTCACGCAAATAGGTGAAATCCGGGATGATGTAGTCCACACCGAGCATGTCGTTATTGGGAAACATAATGCCGCTGTCGATGAGGATGGCGTCGTTGCCCCACTCGATGACGGTCATGTTCTTGCCAATTTCGCCAAGGCCGCCCAGTGGGACGATGCGCAATTCGGGAGTTTGCATGACACAATGCACCCGGCGTCCGGCCGGGCGCTTTCCTTTCCTGATCAATTATCAGATCACAAGGAAACAGAAGATCAGCATATTTGATGGAGCAGTATAGCACAGATTGCGCTGCTGTATGTGCCGGAGTGCGCCCACTGGCGAGCAGGGGTGGTACAATGGCGCGCGCTTCCATATGCATTAGATTTCGGGCAGCAGGGAAACAGGGACGGCTTTATGATCAGCTTCGGCACGGACGGCTGGCGCGCGGTCATCGCGGACAGCTTCACCTTTGCCAGTCTGCGCCTGGTGACCCAGGCAGTGGCCCAGGCCGTTCATCGGCAGCATGTCGGCCCGGAGCCGCCCGAGATGGTCGTTGGCTACGACACGCGTTTTCTTTCCGACCATTTCGCCAGGGAGGCGGCCTGTGTGCTGGCCGGCAATGGCATCATCGCCTGGCTGACGCGCACGGATGCGCCCACGCCGGCCATCTCCTGGAATGTCCGTCTGAAAGGGGCCGCGGCCGGCATCGTCATCACTGCCAGCCACAACCCGCCGCGCTACAACGGCTTCAAACTCAAGGCCGCTTATGGCGGCAGCGCAACCCCGGAGCAATGCGCTCTGGTCGAAGTAGAACTGCGCGCGCTCGAGCAAACCGGCCGCAGCGCCGCAACGCTGGATTACGAGACAGGCCTGGAAAAAGGGCTAATCCGCCGCTTCGATCCTGGCTGGGAGTACTATCAGCATTTGAGCAGTCTGGTGGACGTCGACCTCATCTCCAGGTGTGAGCTCTCGATCATGGTGGATGCCATGTGGGGCGCCGGGCGCGGCGCTATCAAGACCATCCTTTCTCGTTCCCGCTGCCAGGTTAATGAAATCCGCGATGTGCTCAATCCAGGTTTCGGCGGCATCCACCCGGAGCCAATTCTGCGCTATCTGAACGAGCTTGTGGCGGCGGTGCAGCGCGTGCAGGCGGACGTGGGCCTGGCGACGGATGGAGATGCCGATCGTATTGGCGCGATTGATGCGCTGGGCAACTTCGTCGACCCGCATCAAATCTTCGCGTTGACCCTGCGCCACCTGGTGGAGCAGCGTGGTCTGCGCGGCGCCGTGGTCAAGACGATCTCGACGACCTTCATGATCAACAACCTTTGCCAGCGCTATGGACTGCAACTGCATGAAACGCCGGTTGGCTTCAACCACATCGCCGACTTAATGATGCAGCAGGATGTGCTCATCGGCGGCGAGGAAAGCGGCGGTATTTCCGTGCGCGGTCACATTCCGGAAGGGGACGGCATCCTGATGGGCCTGCTGCTGCTGGAAATCATGGCGCAGGCGCAGGCACCGCTGCACGAAATTGTCGCTGACCTGCAAGCACAATTCGGCCCGGCGCATTACGGGCGGATCGATGCGACGCTCGGTCAACAGTTGCCGAAGGGCGAGCTGATCCGGCGCATCACCAACAGTGCGCCCGCCCGCCTGACCGGGGAAGCAGTGACCCGTGTGGACACCACAGACGGGGTCAAGTTCTGGTTGGCGGATGACAGCTGGCTGCTCATCCGGCCCAGCGGCACCGAGCCCCTGCTGCGCATATACGCCGAAGCGCGCACGCCGGATGCAGTTCAGGTCCTGTTGCGCGAGGGCCAGGCATTGGGTCAGGGATTAATCGATGGGAGCAGCATATGAAACAGGCAACGATTGCGGGCGAGAAGCGCGCGCAGGTAAAAGACTTTCCTGGCTTGCAGGCTGATGCGCAGCGCGTGCTGGTGAAAGTCACCGTAGCGCCGCTGTGCACGGAGTACAAGGCCTTTGCGAGTGGTCAGGTGGGCGAATTTCTGGGGCATGAAGCGGCAGGTGAAGTACTGGAGACCGTTGGCCCGGCCAGCGTTCAGCCGGGCCAGCGCGTGGTCGTGATGCCTCAGACGACCTGCGGCAATTGTTTCTATTGCAACAGTGGCGATTATATTCACTGTTTGGCGGGAGCGGGCTTCAGTTCGCCGGCGGGCAGCGCCACCCTTGCGCAGCATATGCTCAAGCAGGACTTGCTGTTGCTGCCGATTCCGGACGACATCTCGACGGAGCACGGGGCTATGGCCTGCTGTGCCCTGGGGCCGTCCTACGCAGGGATGGAGCGCATCAATCTGCAGGCGGGCGAAACCGTGCTCATCACCGGGTTGGGGCCTGTGGGTCTGGGTGGCGTCATCAATGCCTGTTACCGGGGGGCGCGCGTCATCGGCGTCGAAATGAACCCGTATCGCGCGCAGCTGGCACAGGAACTCGGTGCGGAGGTCGTTCTCGAACCGGACGGGGCGCTGGAGCAGATCATGGACCTGACTGAAGGAAGTGGTGTTGACAAGGCGGTTGATTGCTCCGGCGTGGTGGCGGCGCACCGTCTGTGCATTGATGCGGTACGGCGCCTGGGCGCGGTGTCCTTTGTCGGCGAATGCGGCGATGCCACGCCGGTCTACATCAGCAGGGACATGATCCGCAAGGGGCTGACGCTGGCAGGTACCTGGCACTACAACCTGGGCCTGGGGCGGCGCATCATGCAGCAGATTCGCCACGTCGGGCCGCAACTGGACAAGCTGGTAACGCATCGCTTTGATATCGATGACGTCCAGCAGGCCTGGGAATTGCAACTTACTGGCCAGAGCGGAAAGGTGCTCATCGCGCCCTGGGGCGTTACTGACTGAGCGCCGCGGAGGCGCCCTGACAGCGCCGCAATCTATGCTATACTGCGCGGCTATTGTGGACCGGAAGAGGAGACGGGCGAACGATGGCCTTCGACAAGATCAGGGTGCCCGAAACAGGGCAGAAGATCACCGCAAGCAATGGCGCGCTGCAGGTGCTGGACAACCCCGTGCTGCTGTTCATCGAGGGGGACGGCATCGGCTACGACATCATGACGGCCAGCAAGCGCATCTGGGATGCTGCGGTCGAGAAGGCCTTTGAGGGCCGGCGCAAGATTTCCTGGATGGAGATCTACGCGGGCGAGAAAGCAGCCGGCATTTATGACGGCAACTACATGCCGGAAGAGACCTTCGACGCCTTGCGCGAGTATCTGGTCGGCATCAAGGGGCCGCTGACGACGCCGGTGGGTGGAGGCTTCCGCAGCCTGAACGTGACCCTGCGCCAGGTGCTTGACCTCTACAGCTGCATCCGTCCGGTACGCTGGTACGAAGGCGTGCCCAGTCCGCTGCGACAACCGCAGGACGTCGATGTGGTGATCTTCCGCGAGAACACAGAAGACATCTACGCCGGCATCGAATACGAATCCGGCACGCCGGAGAACGAAAAGCTGGCGCGCTTCCTGCGTGAAGAGCTTGGCGCCACCGGGTTCTTTGAGGGCGCCGGCCTGGGCATTAAACCGGTGAGCTCCTTTGGCAGCAAGCGCCTCGTACGGGCTGCCATCCGCTATGCGCTGGAGCGCGGCCGTTCGAGCGTGACCTTCGTGCACAAGGGCAACATCCAGAAATACACTGAAGGCGCTTTCGTCAACTGGGGTTACGAAGTCGGACGCGAGGAGTTTCCGACCGAGACCATTTCCTGGGATGAAGTGGCCAGTGAGCATGGCGGCAAGGTGCCGGAAGGGCGTATCCTGCTGCAGGACGTCATCGCCGATATCATGTTCCAGAAGATGCTGCTGCGCCCACGGGAGCATGAGGTCATCGCCACCACCAACCTGAACGGCGACTATCTCAGCGACGCGGTGGCGGCCGAGGTGGGTGGCGTGGGCATCGCGCCCGGCGCCAACGTTGGTGACGAGATTGCGCTCTTCGAGGCGACGCACGGCACCGCGCCCAAGTACACCAACCTGGACAAGGTGAATCCCGGGTCGCTGCTCTTCAGCGGCGTGATGATGCTGGAACACATCGGCTGGAACGCGGCAGCGGACCTGATCAGCGCGGCCTACGAGAAGACCCTGGCGCAAAAGGTCGTGACCTACGACTTCGCGCGCCAGATGGACGGGGCAACCGAGGTCGCCACCAGCGCCTTTGCCACAGCCATCATCGACAACATGGGGTGATTTCCCCTGGTCGCGAGATGAGAAGGGCGCCGCGGCGCCCTTTTCTGTTTCTGCCAGTTTGGCATTATCGGCGTGAAAATTCACAATTGATTGTAAAATCGGGATACGTCCGGATAACCCGAGGAACCGATGAGGCGCGGATCTCAACCGGCCTGGCTCATCATGCTGATTGCAGCGGCGCTGGTGTTTGCCGGCTGGTATCTGTGGCAGGGCGTACAGAGCTATCTGCGCAGTGGCGGACTGGGCGTACGTGAGACGGTCCTGCAGATTGAGCAGGAAGCCAGCGCAACCGCAGTGCGCTTCCTGACCAGCACGGCCGTTCTTGCACCTCCGCCAACCCGAACGCCACTACCGGAATGCCAACCCTTCATCGTCGTGGTGCGCGAGGCGATTGTCCGCGCGGGACCCTCCCGTGAGGCGCGCATTGTGCGGGCGCGGTATGAGGGCGACGAAGTGTGCGTGATTGCGCCGGCTGAAGCCGATCCGGCCTGGCTGCTGCTGGATGAAGAGCCCCGAACACGGCGCATCGAGGCCGTTTACATGCACCGTACACTGGTGCGCGCGCTGAACCCGACCGCGACCCCGGTGGATACGCCCACACCACTCTCCACCATCACGCCCAAACCCACCATCACGCCCGATCCGGCTGCCACGACCCGCACGCCCGCGCCGACACCGACGCCCCTGGTCAGCCCCACCAGTTCCCTGCGCAGCGCCTGAGCGCCGCAGGCCTGTGGTACTGTTAACCCGATGAGTTGACGAAAGGCGAAGCCATGCTTTCTGACCTGGAGATTGCGCGTCGGGCAGACCTGAAGCATTGTCATGATATTGCCGCGACGATGGGACTGGAGCCGGAGGACCTTGACCTTTACGGCTCGCCGCATGTCGCCAAGCTGCGCCTTGAGGTTCTGGACAAGCTGCGCGATCGACCCGACGCGAAGTACATCGACGTGACTGCCATCACGCCCACGCCTTTAGGTGAGGGCAAGTCCACGACCACAGTTGGTCTGGGACAGGCGTTGAAGCACCTGGGCAAGCGTTCGGTGGTGGCGCTGCGGCAGCCCTCGATGGGCCCGACCTTCGGTATCAAGGGTGGCGCAGCCGGTGGCGGCTACTCCCAACTCGTGCCGATGGAAACCTTCAACCTGCATTTGACAGGGGACATTCACGCGGTCGCGGCGGCCAACAATCTGCTGGCCGCCATGATTGACAACCGGCTGCTGCGCGGCAATCCACTGGACATCGATCCGGACAGCATCAGCTGGCGGCGCGTTGTGGACATGAATGACCGTGCGCTGCGCAACATTGTCGTGGGCCTTGGCGGCAAGTGGGAAGGCGCGCTGCGCGAAACGGGCTTCGACATCGCCGTCGCCAGCGAGGTGATGGCCATCCTTGCCGTGACGACATCGCTGCAGGACATGCGGGAACGCTTCGCGCGTATCGTGGTCGGTCTAAACCGGAATCGTGAACCGGTTACCGCAGGACAGATCGGGGCAGCCGGCGCGATGACCGTGCTGATGAAAGACGCGCTTCGCCCCAATCTGCTGCAGACCCTGGAAAACACGCCGGCGCTGGTGCACGCCGGGCCTTTTGCCAACATTGCCCAGGGCAACAGCAGTGTGCTGGCCGACCTGATCGGGATCAAATGTGGCGACTATCTCGTCACCGAGTCCGGCTTTGGCGCGGACATTGGCGCAGAGAAGTTTTTCAACCTCAAGTGTCGCGCCAGCGGTTTGCGACCGGACGCGGCCGTTCTGGTCGTCACCGTGCGGGCCCTCAAACTGCACAGCGACCGCCACCGAGTCATTGCCGGCAGACCGCTGCCGCCGGCCATGCTGGAGCGCAATGTTGAAGAAGTCGAGCTGGGCGCAGCCAACATGATCAGGCAAATCGCGAACGTGAAACGTCACGGCGTGACTCCAGTGGTGGCGATCAACGTCTTCGAGAGCGACCATCCGGAAGAGCTTGTGGCGATTCGGCGCATTGCCGTGGAAGCCGGGGCGCTGGGCGCGGCCGAGGCGCGGCATCATGCCCTGGGCGGCGCCGGAGCAGCTGAGCTGGCAGAGATGATCGTCAGCGCGGCGGAGACACCGTCGACGTTCCGCTTCCTTTACGATCTGGATCTGCCCATCCGGGACAAGATCGCGACCATTGCCACAGAGATCTATGGCGCGGCTGGCGTTAGCTACGAGCCCCAGGCGGAACGCCAGATTGACAGTTACGAGGCGAACGGCTTTGGCGGGCTACCGATTTGCATGGCCAAAACGCACCTCAGCCTGAGCCACGACCCACTGTTGAAAGGGGCGCCGACCGGCTTTGAACTGCCGGTGCGCGAAGTGCGCGCCAGCGTGGGCGCAGGCTTTATCTATCCGCTGTGCGGCGCGATGCGCACCATGCCCGGCCTGTCTGCGCATCCGGCTGCCGAGCGGGTCGATATTGACGAGAACGGCGAAATCGTTGGCCTGTTTTGACGTGGGCCGCGCGAAACGAGGATTTGCCACAGGGGAGCGAGAGTCTGATGACCATTTCGCGTGAGCAGCAGGGCGTGACCACGACTGACAGACAGGAAGAAGTGCGACCCCTGCTCCGCGCCACACTGCCGGTGCCGGTGGGCTTTGAAACGGTGCTGGGCGCCAACTGCGCGCTGGAAGGCCTGTTGCACAGCGCGGCCAACGTGCGCCTCGACGGCAGCTTTGCGGGCAAGCTGGAGATTGATGGCAACGTGCTGGTCGGCGAAACGGCGCGCATCAACGCCGACATCAACGCGCGTCACATCTCGATCGCAGGCGCCGTGCGCGGCAATGTCAGTGGCCACAAGGTGCAGCTGCTGCGCACCGGGCGCGTCTGGGGCGACATCCGCGCGACCGCGCTATCAACCGAGGAAGGCGCATTCATTGACGGCAAAATCACCATGGTTGCTGCAGAATCCACGTCACCGGCAGAGTCCGGGGCAGACGGAGACTGAGCGCTTTGCCTCCCGCAGAAGCGGGGCTGGCTGATCGGAGAACAGGGTTTTGATTTACGACATCACGCGGCCGGTCAACGCGCAGACGGCGGTCTGGCCGGGTGATCAGCCGTATCGGCTGCGCCACACGCTGCGCCGCAGCGAAGGCGCGTCGGTGAACCTGACCGCGCTGGAAGCGACCCTGCATCTGGGCACGCACATGGATGCCTGGTACCACTGTGCTGACGAAGGCGCCACAGCCGAACAGATGCCGCTGGCAGCCTGCATCGGTCCGGCCCAACTCGTCACAGTGGCGCGCACCGACGGCCCGCTGCAACCGGCGGACCTGGCGCATGTGCAGCTGCGTGGAGTAAAGCGCCTGTTACTGCGCAGCGCTGTCAGCGAGCTTGCTGAAGATGTATGGCCGAATGCCTGGCCCTGGCCGGGAGCGGCGCTGATTGAGGTACTGGCTACCAGAGGATTGTGTCTGCTCGGCCTGGATTCACCCTCGGTGGATGCCGAAGAGTCCACTGCGCTGCCTGGTCATCACGCCTTGCGTCGGCACGGCATCGTCACGCTGGAGAGTCTGTGGCTGCGCGATGTGCCGGACGGTGACTACGAGCTGGTGGCCCTGCCACTGCGCCTGGCAAACGCCTGCGCTTCGCCGGTGCGCGCCATATTGCGTCCGCTTGCGACCTGACTAAATTACTCTCGCGGCAGCGCGGCAAGAACGACCAGCCCCAACGCTTCAACATCTTCACGACTGCGCAGCGCCGGATCGAAAGTGTGCGCCAGCATGGCCAGCACTATTCCGGCACACAGCCCAAGCGCAACGCGCAGCAAAGGCGCGAGGCGCGAGCTCAGGGACAGCGGCGCGGGAACAATGACCGGCGTACCAAGAATGGTGACCGTGGCTGTCTCTGCGCCAAGCTGCGGGAAGTACTTGCGATTCTTCGTTTGCAAAACGTGGATGGCCGAGTCGGCGATACGCTCCAGCGACTGCGGGTTCGGGTGGCTGAGAAAGATTTGCCCGATGCTGCGCTGATGGTCTGCTGCGATACCAAGCTGGACAACATCGCCAATTTGTATCTCCGGGACGGCGCGGATTTCCATGCGGAAGCTTTCGGTGCGCGCCCAGGCGCTGAGCGCGTTCACCGTCAGCTCAGAAGCCAGCCACACGTCCTGCATGTCGCTTTCCGGCGGCAATTGCTCCAGTGGTCGCTGTGCGGCGCTGTAGTGCAACACGGTCGTGTAGCCACCGGTGGCGACGTTGGCAGCGGCCAGGGAAGGCAGGGCAGCAATGCCGGCGATCAGGGTGGGGAGAACGATCAGCCACCACCAGCGTCGCAGGAGTTGGACCAGGGCATTCAGTTCCATGTCGTCTCTCATGAGCTGCAGGGGTCGCGCCATACCATGGGCTGCTGCGCGTGGAAGGCATCAAGGGCCTGCCCGACAAATGCACGCATCTGCTGCTGAAAGACCTGCGTATCAAAGCACAGGGCGTGGGCGCGGATGGCATGGCTATCGTAACGATTGACATCAAGCTCTGCCAGCGTGGACATCAGGGACTCCACCGTCTGTTCGTGAAAGAGTTCGCCGGTGCGGCCAGGCAGCACAGTGTCCAGCGCGCCGCCGGCGCCAAAGGCGATGACCGGGCGTCCGGCTGCCTGGGCCTGCACCGGCGTGATGCCAAAGTCTTCATGTCCCGGGAAGAGGAAAGCCCGGCAGCGTGCCATTAGTTGTGGCAACTCCTCATCCGGTACGCGGCCGAGAAACTCGACCGTCGGACCGGCCATGGCGCGCAGACGCTGCAGGTCACGCCCGCTGCCGCCGACCTTGAGCGGCAGCCCCAGCTGGTTGGCGGCGCGCACGGCGAGGTCGATGCGTTTGTAGGGCACGAGGCGCGCAACGATCAGCAGATAGTCCTCGTGCTGCGCTGCAGGCGTGAAGCGCTGTGTATCGACCGGCGGAAAGATGAGCGTCGAGTCACGCTGGTAGCAATCGCGGATGCGCTGGCGCACGGCGCTGGAAATGGCGATGAAGTGGTGCACGCGCTGTGCTGCTGCGAAATCCTGGCGACGCAGCAGGGAAACCAGTGGGCGCAGGGCATGTCGCAGTGGCGCGCAGAGGCGTTCACGCTCGATGTATTCATCCAGCTGCCAGAGATAACGCGTTGGTGTCAGGCAGTAGCAAATGTGCAGCGCGCGCTTGTCGTGGCGCAGCAAGGTGCAAAAGCCACTTTTGTTGCTGAGGATCACGTCCTGGTCGCGCAACGTCAGGCCGGACCAGGCCAGAGGGTAGAGCGGCAGAAAGGATTGATGGTGACTGTGGATGCCGGGCAGACGGTCCAGCCAGAGCGTACGGATGTCTGCCGCGTTCAGCGCCGGCGGCATACGTTCCGGCACGTGAATGCTGGTGTAGACCGGGCTGTCCGGCCACAGCTTCAGCAACTCCGCCAGCACATCCTCGGCGCCGCCGACCTGGTTGAGCCAGTCGTGCACCAGTGCCAGTTTCACGGCGCCACTTCGCTTGTGAGCACGCGCAGCGGCCGGTAGCTGCGGCGATGGACAGGAGCCGGGCCAAGCGTATTCAGGGCTACACGATGCGCGGCAGTGCCATAGCCCTTGTGCTGTTCGAAGCCGTAGCCGGGGAGTTCAGCCGCCAGGCGCCGCATGGCGGCGTCACGCCAGGTTTTGGCGAGCACGCTGGCGGCGGCGATGGTCAACGAGCGCGCGTCCCCGTCGATCAGGGTCACCTGGGGATAGCGCGGCAACATCTCCGGCCAGATGAGCGCATCAAGGAAGAGGCAGTCGGGTTGAAAGCCGGCGCTGCGTTGGCAGGCGTCTGCCAGCGCGCGCTGCATGGCCAGGCGGGTCGCATGGTCGATGCCCAGGTCGTCGATCTCCAGGTGGCTCGCCTGACCAATGCCCCATGCCAGCGCCTGTTCACGGATGTTGACTGCAGCGCGTTCCCGCTGAACCGGGCTCATGACCTTGCTGTCGCGCACCTGCGCGAGCGCTGCGCCCAGACCCTTGCGGGCGGGCGGCAGACAAACCGCGCCGACGCTCACCGGGCCGGCCCAGGCGCCGCGACCGGCCTCGTCCATCCCCAGGATGTGGCGATAGCCGTGACGCTGCAGCCGGCGCTCATGTGCCAGGCTGGTCATAAACCGCGCGCTGCCAGTTGCGGTGAATTTGCTGAATCTCCAGCAGGATGTACAGCGAGTCGTGAATCAGACGCATGCGACTGTCGGGATCGAAGTACCAGGTGACGGGGACTTCGCGGATGCGATAGCCGCGTTTGCGCGCGATGTAGAGCAACTCGACATCAAAGCCGATGCCGACCATTTGCTGCACGCTGAACAGGTCTTCAGCTGCCTTGCGCGTAAACATCTTGAAGCCGCACTGTGTGTCCTGCATCCCTGGCAGCGCCGTCCATTGAATGATGCGATTGAGCAGGCGCCCCATCAAATGTCGGTGATATGGCTCGCCAATGCGCCGGGCAGTGCTCCCCTCGCGCGTTGCAATACTGACTTCATAACCGTCGCTGTAAGGCGGCAGGAAGTGGATGATCTCCTCAATGGGCATGGAGAGATCGGCGTCGCAGATGAAGCGATACTCGCCGCACGCGGCCAGCATCCCCACCTTGACTGCCAGACCCTTGCCACGAACCGACGCCTCCACCACGCGCGCCCAGGGATGACTTGCCGCAAAGTCGCTGGAGACGGCGACGGTGCGGTCGGTGCTGCCGTTTTCCACGATAATCACTTCGGCGTTGTAGTCCTGCTGTTGCAGAAAGTCAGCAATCTTGTGCAGGCTGGCGGGCAACCGCTGCTCCTCGTTGTGAGCCGGAATGATGATGGACAAATGCGGACGCGTGGAGTCGGGTTTTGGCATGACAGTCATGGAGCGTGTTCGCCCAACAATTCCTCAAGATAGCACAGCGAGACCTGGCGGCTGGCCTGAATTGACGCGCGCTTGCGCCACATGCGCGGCAGGCCCAGCATGCCGGCCAGCATCCCGCGCAATCGTGCCCTGGCCTCCGCGCCACGCCAGGCGGCCAGCGCCTCGCGCAACAAACGCCACTGCGCGCGCAGTACCTGGCTGCCGTGACTGCGCCACAGGTCCGCGGGATAGTTCTTGGCGAGCAGGAAGATCTGATTGCGGCCATCGTAGTAACTGGCCGTCACCCCGCCGCCGGTCGCTGACAAATGATGATACACGATGGCGCCGGGTGTGTAGAGACAGCGCCAGCCGGCCAGCTGCGAGCGCCAGCCCAGATCAATGTCCTCGCAGGAAAAGAAAAAGTCGTCGTCGAGCAGGCCGATCTGGTCGAGCATACTGCGACGATACACGGCCGCGCCTCCGCAGGCGCTGAAGACGTACTCTTCGCGCTCGAACTGGCCGCAATCTTTTTGCCAGACGCCGCGATTGCTGGCGCGGCCATCCAGCGAAAAGCTGTCGCCGGCTGTGTGCAGATGGTCGCGGCGGTCGTGCAACAGCAGCTTGCTGGCGACAGCGCCGACCTGCGGATGGCGCCGGAAGGCGTCCACAACCGCCGCCGCCCAGTTCGGGTGCGCTTCGGTGTCGTTGTTGAGCAGGCCCGGCAGTTCGCCTTTGGCAGCGCGCAAGCCCGCATTGCAGGCGCCGGTAAAGCCAAGGTTGCGCGGCAGCTCGATCAACCGTACCTCTGGGTATTCGCGCCGCAAAAGCGCGCAGGAATCGTCGCTGGAGGCGTTGTCGACGACAATGATCTCCAGCGGGCTCCAGGTCTGTTGGGCCAGCGCATCGAGGCAGGCGGGCAGGAAGCGCGCGCCATTCCAGTTGGGGATGATGACCGACAGCAGCGGGCTCGCTGCGGACGTTTCAGTCATCGCAGCTGGCCTTCGCGCGCAAGGAAAGCGTCCACCGCCTCGCACCAGGGACGCAGTGAAATGCCCAGCAGTCGGCCGGCGTGGTTCGCCAGCGCAGCATATTCCGGCGGAGTAGAGGGTCGCGGCCACTGGTGGCTGCTGATGGAAGTTATCGGCGTGTCAGCGAATCCGCTGCGGTCAAGAACATGGCGCGCAAACTGCAGACGCGAACAGGCGCCTGCGTTGACGAAGTGGTAAATGCCGTAGCGTTCGCTGTCGATGAGCCGCACCAGCGCCGCCGCCAGGTCATTGGTGTAGGTCGGGTTGGCGACCTCATTGCTGACCACACGCAGGGGCTTGCCGGCCTGTGCGGCTCCAAGAATCGCCTGGATGAAGTTGCGGCCGCCATGCGCAAAAAGCCAGGCCGTGCGCACAATGTAATGCCGCGGGTTGTGCGTGCTGACAGCGATCTCGCCGACGCGTTTGCTGTAGCCGTAGGGGTTGGCCGGTGCTGGCGGAGCATATTCGTCGAGCGGCTCGCGGTCGCGCCCCGAGAACACCTCGTTGCTGCTGATGAAGACGATGGCCGCATCCACCGCAGCGGCGGCCAGGGCGACATGTTGCGCGCCGTAGCCGTTAACCAGCAGTGCGCGCTGCGGGTCACGGGCGCAGCCATCCACGTCCGTCCAGGCTGCCGCGTGAATGACGAGCTGTGGCCGGTATTGCTGCCACAACGCGCGCGTGGCCACAAAGTCGCTGATGTCGAGTCGCGCGACCTCGTCGCCAACGATATCGGCGCCCAGCACCTCGTGTCCTGCCTTAGTCAGGTCTTGGAGTAGCTGGCCGCCCAGGTTGCCGGCTGCGCCCGTCACCAGGATTCGCATGACTCTCCCGTCGCTCGTGGCGGCATTGTAGCACGGGCGCAAGTGCGTGGAGAGAGTCTGCTCAGCGTTCGGCGGCGGCCAGACGCGCGGCATACTGGCGGCGATACCATTCGTCCCAGTCGCCAGACTTGATGGGCCGCCACCACCATTCGTTTTCCTGATACCAGCGCACAGTGGCGGCGACGGCATCCTCGAAATTGTGTTCGCGTTGCCAGCCCAGCGTCTGCAGTCGGTCACAACGCATGGCATAGCGAAGGTCGTGACCCTCGCGGTCCGGTACGTGGCGGATGAGCGACGCCGGCCTGTCCAGTAGCTCCAGGATGCGGTGTGTGACGTCGAGGTTGCGCGCCTGGTGCTCGCCGGCGATGTTGTAGGTCTGACCCGACTCACCGTGAAACAGGGCGCAGACGATACCGCGCGCATGGTCATCCACATGCAACCAGTCGCGCTGCTGCCGGCCGTCGCCGTAGAGCGGCAGCGGGTTGCTGTCGATGGCCTCGGTGATGAAGAAGGGCATCAACTTTTCCGGGTACTGGTACGGGCCATAGGTGTTGCTGCCACGCGTGACAACCGTGTCAAGACCATGGGTGATATGGCTGGCGCGCACCAGCAGTTCAGCGCCGGCCTTGCTGGCCGCGTAGGGACTGTTGGGCAGGAAGGCATCGTCTTCCTGTGAAAAACTGCCCGGCGCAATGTCGCCGTAGACCTCATCGGTCGAGACCTGCAGGAAGCGCCCGACGCCTGCCCGGCAGGACTCGTCGAGCAGCAAATGCACGCCCACGGTGTTGGAGTGAATGAAGGCGTCCGGCGCAAGAATGCTGCGGTCCACATGGCTCTCCGCCGCGAAGTTGACGACCGTGTCAATCTCATACTGTTTGATGACGTGCGCGCTGTCTTCCCGCCTGGCAACGTCACCCTGTTCGAAGTGATAGTTCGGCTCATCGGTGACGGGCAGCAGGTTGTTCAGGTTGCCAGCATAGGTCAACAGGTCAAAGACGATGATGTTGAGTTCAGGGTGCTGCGCGACCATGTGTCGCACAAAGGCGCTGCCGATGAAGCCCGCGCCACCGGTGACGAGGACATTCTTCACGAAGCAGAATCCAGTGCAGCGCCTGGCTTTACGATGTGCGGCAGGAAATGCGCCAGGGCGTGGGCGACGCCGTCCTCGTCATGGGGTGTGGAGACGAAGTCCGCGGCTGCGCGCACAACTTCGTCTGCGTTGCCCATGGCCACGCCGATGCCGGCCAGCTGCAACATCTCGATGTCGTTCTCGCCATCACCACAGGCCAGCACATGCTCCGGCGCAATGCCCATATCCTCAATCAGTGCGCCCAGGGCGCCACCCTTGCTGATGCCTGTTGGCAACACCTCAACCATGATCGCCATGCCGGGTTGCAAGACCTGCACGCGGTCGCCGAAGGTCTGTTCAAGGCGGGCGCGCAACGCATTCATTTTGGCCGGATTCATAACATCCAGGGCAGCAAACTTGTTGATCGGCACCTGTTGCGCCAATGCGGCCAGCGACTCGCAGGACTTTGGCCGCGGCTCACCGTACATGACGAGCATCTCGATGTTGAGATCGAAGTCCGTGACCCAGGTATCCGTGCCTGAGTAGGCGATCAGCGCGATGTCATCCCCGACCTGTTCAGCGACCTCACGGGCGGTTTCAGCATCCAGGTATTTCTGACGGCGGATACTGCCGTCCCCGTTGTGGGTGACCAGGCCCTGCACATAAACGCCAGGCGACTCCAGGCCCAGCTGGTCGATGATCTTGAGCGCCGAGCCGCGAGTCTTGCCAGTAGCCAGCACAATCTCAATGCCGGCATCGCGCGCTGCGAGAACTGCAGCCTTGTTGGCCGGGGTTATGCCCTGGTGAGGGTCATAGAGGGTGCCGTCAAGGTCGAGCGCGATCAGTTTTATCGATGGGGTCATCACGGGATCCAGACACTGCTATGGTCGCCAAGGTTCATGCGGATGGCCTGCGGCTTGCCGGCGGCGCGTTGCACACTGACGTTGCGACCGACGAGCGTGTCCTGCAGGCGGGCGTTAATGTCGCAGACGCTGCTGTGCTCAAGAATGATGCTACGCTCGATTTCGGCGTTGCGGATGCAGACATCGTGATAAATGCTGGTGAAGGGGCCAATGAAACTGTTTTCGATGAGGGTGTTGCGGCCGATAATACTGGGGCCGCGCAGCACACTGTTGCGAATGCGCGCGCCAGCCTGCACAGTGACCCGCGAATCGACCTCGGAATTCTCGATCAGGCTGTCCGCCGCGATATCAGGAGTCAGCTCGGTCAGCACATGACTGTTGGCCTCGAGCATGTCCATCGCCTTGCCGGTGTCGATCCACCAGCCCTGATGCACGTGTGGAGCCACGTGGTAGCCGGCGTCGATCAGCCACTGGATGGCGTCGGTGATCTCCAGCTCGCCGCGGGCGGAAGGGCGAATGGCATCGACGGCCTGGTGGATGTGGCGGTCGAACATGTAAATTCCCACCAGCGCCAGGTTGGAAGGTGGCAGCTGCGGTTTCTCGACCAGACCTTCGATGCTGCCATCTTCGCGCAGGGTGGCGACGCCATAGGCGCGCGGGTCATTGACCGCTTTCAGCACGATCTGGCTGTTCCATGCGCTGGCGGCGAAGTCCTCGATGAGCGTGCGGATGCCACCCTGGATGACGTTGTCGCCGAGGAACATAACGAAACGCTCCTCGCCGAGAAAGTCGCGCGCGACGCGCACGGCGTGCGCCAGTCCGTCAGGGCTGTCCTGCTGAATCCAGGTGATGCGCACGCCAAGCTGCTTGCCATTGCCCAGCGCTTGCTGGATGTCCGGGCCGGTAGCGCCGATGACGATGCCGATGTCGGTCAAGCCCGCCTCGCGCAGGGACTCGACCACGCGCAGCAGGATGGGCTTGTTGGCGACCGGGATGAGTTGCTTGGCGCGGGTGTAGGTCAGCGGGCGCAGGCGTTTGCCGCTGCCGCCGCTGAGGATCAATCCCTTCACGTGGCAGGCTCCTGGCTCAGGTCGGGTCGGCGTAGCGCGTGGCGGCGCTCTCGCGTGGCGCGTTGTCGAGCACCGCGCCGACGATGCGCACGTTGACGCGCTCCAGCGCCTCGCGGGCGCGGGCGGCATGCTCGCGACGTGTGTGGCCGGCCTTGATGACCAGCAGCACGCCGTCCAGCTGCGAGCCCAGCAGGGCGGCGTCGGTGACTGCCAGCACGGGCGGGCTGTCAAAGAGGATGTAACTGGCGCGGGCGCGCAGCAGGCCGATGATCTCGCCCATGCGCTGGCTGCCGAGCAGGTCAGCAGGGGCGGGCGGCATCGGACCGGAGGGCAAAATGTTCAGACCCTCGATTTCCGTGGCGACCAGTGGCGGTTCGGCCAGGGCTGCCTCCTCCAGCATCATGGTGGTCAGGCCACGGTTGTTGTCCAGGCCCCAGATTTTGTGCTGCGTGGGCCGACGCAGGTCACTGTCCACCAGGATGGTGCTGTGTCCGCCCTGGGCAAAGGTGACGGCGAGGTTGGCGAGCACGCTGCTCTTGTCTTCACCACGCGCGGGCGAGGTTACCAGCAGGGTGCTGACCGGGTGCTCCACGCTGCTGAACATCAAATTCGTGCGCAGGGTGCGGAAGGCCTCGGCGGCGGCGGAGCGCGGCTTGCGCAGGGTGACGAGTTCCATGGCTTATCCTTCCGCCTGGGGAATGTTGGCGAGCACGCTGATGCCGGTGGCGCGCTCCATGTCTTCGCTGTTGCGGACGATGCTGCTTTCCAGGTATTCCAGCACCAGCACCAGAGCGCCGCCCAGGATGAGGCCGAGGATGGCGCCGGCGGCGGCGTTTAGCGTGGGCCTTGGCCGCAGCAGGGTGTAGCGGGCGTTGTCCTGCAGGCTCGCATTGATATAGTCTTCACGGCGGGCGCGCTGGTTTTCCGCGTTGCGATACTGAATGAGCAGGTTGCCCCATTCGCGGGCCACATCGTTGGCCAGATTGCCGTCCGCCAGGTCGACATCGATCTGGATGGTCAGGTTGAGCGGGTCAGCGGCGATCGTAACCACACTGATGAGTTGCCGCGCCGTCATGTCCAGGCGCAGGTTGTCGATCACTTCGCGGGCGCGGAACTCGCTGTCCAGGTAGGCGACGTGGTTGCCGAGCAGGGTCTTGCTGGCTTCGGTCAGGCCGAAGTCGGCGCGTGTGGGTTGCATCAAAACACGTTGGGTCGCGCGATAGACAGGCGTCTGGCGGGCGCCCAGCCACCAGGCGCTGCCCGCCGCGACCAGCGCCAGCAGCAACATGATCCAGCCACGTCGCAGCAGAATGTTGGCGTATTCCAGCAGGTTCATGGCTTCCCTCGCGGTGACGCGCCCGCAGCCATTGTACCCGAAGCGCGGGTTATGGCGAGAGTGCGTCGGCGTCGACATGCAGGTTGAGCGTCAACTCTTCAATGCCTTTTGAGCCCAGCCGGGCGGCAATTGCGCCCAGGGTTTGCCCGGTCACAGGATGACGCAGGTCGGGTGCGAGCGCAGCCAGGGGCAGGGCGACGTGCGGAAAGCGCAGAATATCGGGGTCGGGCACCTGCCGCGGCGGGGAACCGAACTGAAACGACCCGTCACCCCAGAGCGCAATGTCGATGTCGATGGTGCGCGCGGCGTTGCGGTTACCCGGGTCGCGCTCCCGCCCCAAAGACGCCTCGATGCGTTGGATAACCACACGGTGAAAGCTGGAGGGGGAATGCGTGGTGCAAACACGTGCCGCCATATTCAGGAAATCAGCCTGGTCGGAGTCGCCCCGGGGCGAAGTGCGAAAGACCGGCGAGCAGCATTCGAGTGTACAGGCCCCGCGCAGCAGGCGCAGGGCTGCGTGCAGATTGGCTCGCGGACAGATATTGCTGCCCAGTGACAGCCAGACCTGCGTCTCAGCCGGCATCGAAATCTGCCGCCCGCCGTTCGATGCAGACGCCCACAGAATCCGAGAAACGCAACGCGCCCGGTTTGTGCGCGCGCACCTGCACCCAGTCGGCCGCATGCTTCTGTACGCAGATGCGCGCGATAGCTGTGGCCAGGGTTTCCAGCAATTGCCAGCTGGAAGCCTCAACCAGTTTGATGATGTCCTTGGTCAGACAGCGGTAGTTGAGCGCGTCTTCAGGGTCGTCGCTCAGGGCTGCGGCGCGCATGTCGCAGCCTACGCGCAGGCTGATGACGACGTCCTGGCGATCCTTGCGTTCGTGCGGACTGAAGCCAATGACGCAGCGCAGGCGCAGATTGTCAATTTCGATGATGTCCATGTTTCATCACTCTCACAGCAAACCGGCATGCCGTTCCTCTCACAAAGATGCTATGTTAACATATCATCATGAATCGGAAGAACGCAGGTCAGGAAGCGACACACTATGAGCGGGAACAGGAACAATCACGCCAGGTCGCAGCAGGATGTCGCACCATCTGAAGTGAAGCCCGGCCTTGCGGACAACGGGCATGTTGTCGGACAGCTCCCGGTGGACCAGGCACGCATCGCAGCAGCCACGGCCGAAATCATTGCAGCCATCGGGGAAGATGCTTGCCGCGAGGGTCTGCTTGCCACTCCGGAGCGGGTGGGTCGCGCCTGGGCCGAGCTGACAGCCGGCTACCGTATCGATCCGGTGAGTTTGATTAACGATGCGATTTTCGACGTTGACCATGATGACATGGTCATCGTACGTGACATCGAATTTCATAGTCTGTGCGAGCATCATCTACTGCCCTTTGTCGGGCGCGCCCACGTAGCCTATATTCCAAATGGCAAGATCGTCGGCCTTTCCAAGATCCCACGCATCGTGGACATGTATGCGCGCCGGCTGCAGGTGCAGGAACGCATGACGCGCCAAATCGCGGACTTTCTTAATTCTGTGCTTTCGCCGCATGGCGTGGCCGTCGTGCTGGAAGGCGTGCACCTTTGCGCCGTGATGCGCGGCGTGAAGAAGCATGAGCCCAGCATGACGACCAGCAGCATGCTTGGCTCCTTTCGCGAGAACGCCGCAATGCGCAACGAGTTTCAGGTGCTTCTCGGGCGCTCGGGAACCAGCCAGCTTTTTACCTGATGCAGCCCGGCTGAACTGTCGCAGTCAGGCAGCCTGTGCTATAGTGCCGCCGTTCGTAAGGCGGGAGGCTGTCCCTTGACCGGTATGACCTTCGTTAATTCTCCGTCCCTTTTCTACACATCGGAGTCCGTGACGGAAGGCCACCCGGACAAGATTTGCGACCAAATTTCTGACGCCATTCTTGACGCGATGCTGGCGCTTGACCCCCATGCGCGCGTCGCCTGCGAGACGGCCACCACGACCGGTCTGGTGCTGGTGATGGGCGAAATCAGCACGCGGGCGCTGGTCAGCCATGACAGCCTCACGGCCATCGTGCGCCAGACCATCCGTGACATTGGTTATACCGACGCAGCCTACGGCCTCGACAGCGAAAGCTGTGGTGTGCTGCTCTCCCTGCACGGGCAATCGGAAGATATCGCCGTCGGCGTCGATCGTGAGGGCGCCGGCGACCAGGGGATGATGTTCGGTTTCGCTTGCGACGAGACGCCGGAACTGATGCCGCTCACCATTTCGCTGGCGCACAAATTGTCGCGCTGCCTGGCGCAGGCGCGCAAGAGCGGCGAACTCCCCTGGCTGCGCCCGGATGGCAAAAGTCAGGTCACCGTTGAATACGCCTATGGCAAGCCAAGGCGCGTCGAAGCCATTGTGCTTTCCGCCCAGCATGACGAGGACATTGAACAGGCAGAAGTGCGGCGCCAGCTGGAGGAAGTCGTCATCCGCCGCACGATTCCGCACAAGTTCCTTGACGAAAACACGAAGATTCACATCAATCCTACCGGCCGCTTCGTGACCGGCGGGCCGCATGGCGACGCCGGCCTGACCGGCCGCAAGATCATCGTGGACACCTACGGCGGGGTGGCGCGGCATGGCGGCGGTGCTTTCTCCGGCAAGGATGGCACCAAGGTCGATCGCAGCGCTGCCTACATGGCGCGCTATGTAGCCAAAAACGTCGTCGCCGCTGGCCTGGCTACCCGATTTGAGTTGCAGGTTTCCTACGCCATCGGCAAGGCGGAACCAACCTCGCTGGCTGTTGAAACCTTCGGCACAGGCTGTCTGACTGACGAGCAGCTGGCAGCGCTCATCAGCCGCCACTTTGACATGCGGCCCGCGGCCATCATGCGCGACCTGAACCTGCGCCAGCCGCAGTATCGTCAGGTCGCTGCCTACGGCCACTTCGGTCGTGACGATCTCGAAGTCCCCTGGGAGTGCTGTGACAAGGTGGCCCAGTTGCGCAAGGATGCCGGGCTGGGCCCGGCCAAGTGAGCGCACCGGGCGGAACGCCGCGCCCCGACATCATTGATTACGAAGGCTCGCGCTACCGCAGCGAATTCTGGGAAGACGCGAACCGCGACTATGAAGACCGCGTGGAGCGCGTGGCGCTGCGGCGTCTGCTGCCCAAATCAGGGAGCCGGTTGCTGGAAGTGGGCGCGGGTTATGGCCGTCTTACGCCCGAGTACCAGGGCTTCGACCAGATCGTCCTGCTGGATTACTCGCTCACGCATTTGCAGGATGCGCAGCAAAATCTGGGACGGGATGCGCGCTACGTTTACGTCGCGGCGGATGTCTGTCAGCAACCCTTTCGCGTGGGCGCCTTCGATGCCGCCACTACTGTGCGCGTGCTACATCACTTGCCGGATGTGCCAGGCGCCCTGGCTGAAATGGCGCGTGTGGTAGAGGCACAGGGGACGCTGGTGCTGGAGCATGCCAGCAAGCGACATGTGAAAGCCGTATTGCGCCATGCCTTTGGGATGCAGACCTGGAGTCCCTACACTCTTGAGCCGCTGGAGTTCGTCTCGCTCAATTTTGACTTTCACCCGGAGTACATGCGGCGCATTCTGACGGATGTCGGTTTCACGGTTGGCGCGCGCTTGCCGGTCTCCTGGCTGCGTCTGGACCTGCTCAAACGCAGGCTGCCGACGGGGTTGCTCGTCACTGTGGACAGCCTGTTGCAACACAGTGGCGCGCTGTGGAGCCCAAGCGTTTTCCTGCGTGCGACGCGTGATGGGCAGTGTGCTGCCGGGTCTGCAGAAGGGGACATCTTCCGTTGCCCGCGCAGTGGTGAGCGGCTGCGGCGGGAAGGGGAGGCCATGGTCGCGCAAAACTGCGGCCTGCGCTGGGCGATATGCGACGGGATATACGATTTCCGCGAGCCATTGACCTAGGCTAAAGTTCTTCCAGTTGCTGATCTACCTTGCGCCGGAACGCCTGGCTGATGGCCAGGGTGCAGGGTCCGGGCCGACCCTCGCCGACTACCACTTCGTCTATCTGAACAATCGGGATCAGGCCGCGACTGCTGCTGGTCAGGAAGGCTTCTTCCAGCACCGGCAGTTCGTTGATGTTGACGGGTGTCAGTTGCAACGGCAGGATATCCGGCACCAGCTGCAGCACGATGCTGCGCGCTATGCCGGCCAGGACTCCCGCAGCGGCTGTGCGCAGCGCGCCTGCATGAACCGCGTAGAAGTTGCTGCTGAAGCCTTCGAGGATTGTCCCGTCCGGACCAGTGAGCAGCGCTTCGTAACAGCCGCCTGGCAGGGTGAAGCGATGTCGCTCATGCATCCAGGCGCTGCCTTTAGCGGCGGGATTGTGACGTTTTAGTTCCTGCACGATGACGCAACACACTCCCTCACGCCGCAGCCGCTCAGGCGGCGGCTGCCAGGGTTCCAGCGTGATGAGCAGCTCCTGTGGTGTGGCGCGCGGCGCGCTCAACCGGAAGCGAACCTCACCAAAACCGGCCTCGTCAACCATGCTGCGCAGCGCCTGGCGCAAACGCGCGCGCGGTAGCTGAAGCGCAAAGCCTTCGCGCGCGGCCGACTCCTGCAGGCGATCGAGATGCGCATCCAGCAGCATGACCCTGTGTCCCTGTTGCGTGTTGCTGACCGTGTAAACGCCTTCAGGTTCGCTATGCGCAGCCTGATGCAGCGACTCCGCTGCGCAGGGCACAGCAACCAGGCCGGCGGCGGTCAGGCGTTTGCGCAGGACGGGAGACATATCGAAAGCATAACCCTGCCAGTCAGGCAAGTCTACAGAAGACGCTTGACAGCCCGTTTGGCAGTGGCTATGCTGCGCGGCGTGTTAGCGGAGCGACAGATGCAGGCACTGGCTGGCGGAATGATGATGACGGGTATGACTACCGGCGCTGAACCAGCGCGCGGGGATTTCTGCCTGTCCTGAAGCTGCCAGAAGCGAACGGACACAAGCGTGTGGAAATCACCCACACGCTTTTTTGTTGCCTTAAGACAGTGAGAGGCGCGACATGCAGCGAGTCACAATGAAATTCGGGGGCACGTCGGTCGGTTCAGTCGCAGCCATCAGTCAGGTGATGGCGATCCTGCGCGAGCCCTTTGACGCAGGGGCGCAGGTGATCGCCGTCGTCTCGGCGATGTCGGGCGTGACCGACGCGCTGACTGTGGCGGCGCAGGCAGCCGCAGTGGGGGAGCGCGCTGTCTGGCAGGAGACCGCGCTGCAGCTGCGACGGCGCCACGCGGAAGTGCTCAGGCAGCTGGTTACGAACGAATCGCAGCGCGCGCCGGCGCAGGCGGAAGTAGATGCGCTGGTGACCGAATTCGAGGACGTGTGCGGTGCGCTGGACATCGTCGCTGAGTTGACGCCCCGCATCCATGACCAGGTGCTGTCCTTCGGCGAACGTCTGAGCAGCCGTGTGATTGCTTCGGCGCTGCACGCAGCCGGCCTGCCGGCGCGTCAGTTTGACGCCACGCAACTCATTGTGACCGACGACAATTTCCAGAACGCCAGCGTTGAACGCTCCCGCACCCAGGTTTGCATCGACCGCGTGCTGCTGCCTGCGCTGGATGAGGGCGCGCTGCCGGTCATCACCGGCTACATTGGCCGCACGGCAGAAGGCGCAACGACTACGCTGGGGCGGGGTGGCAGTGACTACAGTGCGGCGCTCATCGCGGCTGACAGCCACTGTGACGAGCTGATTATCTGGACGGATGTGGACGGGGTGATGACGACCGACCCGCGCATCGACGCACGCGCGCGCGTGCTGTCGCGGGTTTCCTATCAGGAGGTTGGCGAACTGGCCTTCTACGGCGCGAAGGTGCTGCATCCGCGCACAGTACAGCCGGTGCAGGAGCGCAACATTCCACTGCGCGTGCGCAACACCTTCAACCCAAGGCACGAGGGAACGCTCATCGGCGCGCAGAGCGCGAACAGCACCACGGTCATCAAGGCAGTGACCAGCGTTTCCCACGTTGGCCTGCTGACCGTCTCCGGCAGCGGGATGATGGGCGTGCCGGGCATCGCCGGCCGCGCCTTTCTGGCCACTGCGCAGGTTGGCGCCAACATCCTGATGATTTCTCAAGCCTCATCGGAGCAGAGCTTCTGTTTCGTTGTGCTGGATGATCGTGCGCATGCGGTGCAGGAGGCCTTGCAGGGAGAATTTGATGCCGAGATTGGGCGGCGCGCGATCGAACATGTGGAGCTGCTGGAGGAAGTAGTCATTCTGACGGTGGTCGGTTCCGGCATGCGTGGTACGCCGGGCATCGCCGGCCGGGTATTCACTACGTTGGGGACGCAGGAGATCAACGTCGTCGCCATTGCCCAGGGCGCATCGGAGTGCAGCATTTCCTTCGTCGTGGCCGAGGAGCATCACGAACGCGCGGTCATCTCCCTGCATGAGCTGGCGCTGGAGCCCGCCGCGGTTTGAAGCTGGTCAGTGCATCAGGATTCAGGCTCAAAGTAGTCACTGTCAATGCGTTTGAGAGACCAACTGGTCGTTTCACTGACACCGACGTTGTTGTCAATCATGAGCTCAGCAAGACGCTGCCCGTTGATTAGAACGACACGGAACTGAGGGTTACTTCTGGCGCTTTCCTGTGCACCTTTCGAAAATTTGGATGTGGTGATGAACACGCCCTTGCTAGCGCCACTGCCGGCCATGCTTCCGACAAAGGTCTGGATTACTGGTCGATTCACAGAATTATCAGGTGCGTAGCGTTTGGCCTGCAAATAGATTTTTTCGAGGCCGAGTTTGTCTTCTTCTATGATGCCGTCGATACCACCATCGCCGCTGCCTCCAGTGACATGTCCGGCTCCGAATTGACCATAGCCCATCGCTTGCATCACGTCTAGCACTAGTTGTTCAAAGAATTCCGGCGGGCGCTGAAGAATGGCACGGAGCAACTCTTCAGCCAGTTGATCGTTTAGCAGGCGAGCGTTGGCCTCAATTGCTTCATCTGGCGTCTGCCTCTGCTCTTGAGTATCCGAACTTATACTCATTTCCTTGTCACTGATGCAATTTGAGGAATCTGCCGACTTATTTCTGGCGTTCCATTCTTCAAAACTGGGATACTTCATCAGCAGCTTTTCGGAGATGAAATCAGGGCTGGTTGCCAACAACATTTTGCCTTCAGTGCTAATAGCAACAAAACCACGTTTGGGACGACTTATCAAACCTGCCTTGAATAGATAAGTTGATGCAAACCACGTCCTGTTCACTATTCTCTTTTCACCATTTTTTAGTCTCTCAGCACGCTCAGCGTTGGTCAGTTCAAAATGGCTACTCATCATCTCAGCTACTGTTCTTACCCGTACTTCACTCTCGTTACGAAGTGCTTGCAGAAATGGCAGCATAATTTCGTTAAACGTTGGCATGGCCATGGCAAACTGTCCCAATTGCTTCACAACTCTGCGCCACGATGGTAGTTGAAGCCTGCACGAAGGTCAACGCGGGCGAACGGACGAATTATTCCTCCGGCCAGACGGCCAGCAGGGCGGGCACGGCGTCCAGTGAAAGGATGCTCGTCGCCGGTTCCGAGCTCACGAAGAACAGGGTGGAGCCGCCGCCGTCAAGGTTCAGCGCGCTGACGATGTCCAGCTCTGACGCAACCAACCAGGCGGCCAGATCCGCGAGGGAGATGCCCAGCAAGGGCGTGGCCAGCAACAGCACATGACCTTGGCTATCCAGCGCCACCACGCTGCGGCGGGCGAGCGAACTGCGGCCCTTGTAGGCCTGAGCCCCGTCCAGCACCAGCATGGGGAAGCCCTGTACGGCCTGTTGCGGCGGGGCATTGCGCCAGGGCTGCACCCGGCTGGGGCGCAGCTGAGGCAGGCCGTCGCGCACCAGCAGCGTTCCGCCGCGTGACAGCCAGGGCTGGCCGTGAGCGACGCCATCCGCGACGAGCAGGCCGTTGATGTGCAGGTTGCTTTCGAAGAAGTTGGCGTTGATGAAGGCGACGACGCCGGGCAGCGCATCCAGCCAGTCATCAAGACCCAGGGCCTGACCCGGCTGATAGTGCGCGCGCAGGCGGTAACGTTGGGGGTCCACGCGCAGGGCGACCAGCTGGCCAAGCAGGGAGCCGGTGGACAGGGAAGTGTGCAGTTGCAGACCGGGCGCCAGTTCCGTCCAGCCTTGAGGGGTGACAGTGGGTACAGGCGGCGCTGGTGAAGGGCTGGCAGGCTCGAACAGGTTGCGCAACTGACAGGCAGACAGCAAGCTGACGAGCAGGACACAGACGCAGAGCTGACAAAGCGCGGCAGGAACTTGCCTGGCAGTAGGCCGCATGGTAGACTTGCCGCCGTCAGTCAGGGGCGCGTAGCTCAGCTGGTTAGAGCGCACGGTTCACATCCGTGAGGTCAGGGGTTCGAGTCCCTTCGCGCCCACAAACCCAGGCTGTTCGCTGCCTTCTCAGAGATTCTACTCAAAGTAATCCACGACAATTGCATGCGTGGTGTGCTGCTGATCCACGCGCACACCGATGCCGTGCTCGATCATCTGCGCAGACAACTGCCTGCCGTCCAGCAGCAGCAGGTCATGGTCGCCGCCTGGCCCGCTGGCAGTGAGGACGTCACCGGCGAAGCGGGCGCTGGTGATCAGAATGCCCTTGCAGCCTTCCTGACCAGGCAGCGCCAGGCCCGTGCTGCGCAGGGCGCGCCAGTCGAGCAACAGCAGGGGGTCGAGACAAAGCGCCAGAAATCCCGGCTCTGCGTCCCCGGCATTGCGCGCCCGTATGATGCCTGCGAAGCCGGTCTCGCCACGTTGCTGCACGTCGATGCGCTTGCGCTCGCCATCCAGCTGGCCGAAATTCAGCGCCAGCAACAGGTCGACAATCGTTTGCTCGAAGACTGCCAGCGGCGCATTGGAGAGGCGCAACAGCAGGTCGTCGTCAAGCTGGCTGCGCAGGCGCGTCAGCACCACCTGCAAGGCCTGCTGCAACTGTTGGCGCGGCGACATCACTGGCCCGCGGGAATGCCGGGCCTGGAGCATCTGTACATCTTCCTCGTCCCAGATGGGTAAGGGAAGGCGGTCTGCGCGGCGGCGCCTGGATTGTGCAGAAGGCTTCGAGAAGGCGGCGAAGGAAGGGTAGCGCAGCAGATACTTTATGTTGACAGAGTCCGCCGCGGTATCCAGCACGCGCCGACCCTCATCGGTGATGCGAAACAGTCCGCGCCCCGCACTTTGCAGCAAACCGGCCCGTTTCAGGTAAGTGTTGGCCCAGTTAATGCGATTGTTCACTTTCGTCTGGGCGCCGCTGGCGGTCAGTTCGTTGCGCTCCCGGTGCGTCAGACTGAACTGTGCGGCCAGGTAGGTTTCTGCTTCACGCAGGCTGTGTGACTCTCCGTCACTGGTGAGTTGCAAAACGGGATAAATGAAGGCATCTAGTTTAGGGACTGCCACAATCGCCTCCCTGTCTGGCAATTTGGTGGAGTATAGAGAATGCCGGGGTCAGTGGCAAACACGGCCTGGGCAACAGCATTGCGGTACCAGGAAATAGTTAAGGTATACTGCACTTAGGTCGGGATCCTGGATGCGAATGCTCAATACCAGTCCCGCCCTGCTGCAAGGCTTACTACAAAACAGGAGGAGACGTGAACACACAGCGATTTACCCGTACAGTTACACTTCTGGCAGTCAGCCTGTTGCTGATGCTGGCCATTCCGCTTGTGGCGCAAGATGGCTACATGGAAGCGCCGGCCCTGGCGGAAATGGTGGCTGCGGGCGACCTGCCGCCAGTTGCCGAACGCTTGCCGGCCAATCCGCTGGTCGTTGAGCCGATTGACAGCGTAGGTGACTACGGTGGCATCTGGCATCGCGCCTGGCGTGGTATCAACGACTTCCACGTTTTTGGCCGCGTAACCTACGACCCGGTGCTGCGCTGGCCGCGCGATCCGTCGGACGCGGTACAGCCGGGCCTGGCTGAAAGCTGGGACTGGAACGAGGATGGCACCGAGATGACGCTGCATTTCCGCGAAGGCTTGCGCTGGTCAGATGGCACGCCCTGGACGGTGGATGATGTGCTCTTCTGGTGGGAAGCCATCGAGAATGACACCAATATCACCGCGGCCGTCCACGGTGAGTGGCTTGTCGGTGGCGCGCCGATGCGGCCGGAAAAGCTGGACGACTACACTCTGCGGCTGCACTTTGCTGGGCCAAACGGTCTGGCGGAAACGGTCGGCCTGGCGTTTCACGGGCATCAGTGGCCGCTGGGCTTCGAGCGCTTCGGCTTCTATGCGCCGCGTCACTATCTGGAGCAATTCCACCCGGCCTACAGCGAGACCGGCTCCTACGAGCTCTTCGAGGAGAAGTCCTTCGACTACAACATCGATCGCCCGGTGATGACTTCCTGGAAAATCAGCGTGTATGAGCCAGGCACGACGCTGATGATCGCCAAACGCAACCCCTACTACTGGAAGGTGGATGTTGAGGGACGTCAGCTGCCCTACATCGACGAGGTTTATTTCCACCTCGTGGAAGGCTCGCCTGGCGTGAATGTGATGGGTATCGCCGGCGATCTGAGTATGCAGGCGCGCGCCATCGACCTCTCGCAGTATCCGGTCTACCAGGAAAACGCCGAGGCCAACGGTTACCACATGTTGCTGTGGCCCTCTGCTGCTGCTTCGTCGTTGACCTTCTTCTTCAACCAGAGCTATCCAGAGGATAACTATCGCGAGCTCTTCCAGGACTTACGTTTCCGGCGGGCGATGTCCATCGCCATTGATCGGGAAACCATCAACCAGATCGCATTCCTGGGACAGGGGATCCCGCGCACCGAGTCGGTCGTGCGTGACTCGCCCTACTACCAGGCAGACATCGAAACTGCCAACGCCGAGTACGACCCGGAAACTGCGGTCGCCCTGCTGGACGAAATCGGCCTTGTGAAGGGCGATGACGGTTTCTACAGCTTCGCCGACGGCAGTGAGCTGCAGCTGGTCGTTGAGACTGTCGGCAGTGGCGGCAGCCGTTTTGACGCCATTCAACTGGCTGCGGAGACGTGGAATGCGGTCGGTATAAAGACCAGGATTGACAGCCTGACGCGTGATGTGTACTGGCCACGCGCCGGCGCAAACGAGGTCATGGTCGCCACCTGGGGTACGGACCGTGGGCTGGTGCCGATGGTCGATCCCATTTACCAGTTCCCCTTCGATGAGCGTTCATGGATGGCCCCGGCCTATGGCATCTGGTACAAGAGCGGCGGTATGGACGGCCTTGAGCCGAGCGCCGAGTTGAAGGCCGCGATGGACCTCTACGATGAATACAAGAGCACGACCGATGGCGCGCGTCAGCTTGAGATTGGCAAGGAGCTGGTGCGTATGTCGACCACAGGCCTGTGGGCGATCGGCACTGTGGGCATGGTGCCCAACGCAGTCGTAGTCCTCAACAACTTCATGAACGTGGCGCAGAATCACACCTCGGACTGGATCATCATGACGCCAGGCACGCAGGACCCGGCCCACTTCTACTTCGCTGACGGCAGCTAGCAACAAGCCAAAGGGCAGGCCGGGGTTTCCGACCCCGGCCTCGCCTTACTTCGGCCGCCGCGAGGTAATTTATGCTGACATATGTAATCAGACGACTGGTCTCGATGATCCCGATGCTCATCGTGATCTCTTTTATTTCCTTTGTCATTATTCAGTTGCCACCGGGCGACTTTCTGGATACGCTGCAAGCCATCCAGGGCACCAGCGGCGGTGGCATGTCCAATGAAACAGCGGATCTGCTGCGCGAGCGCTATGGGCTTGACGAACCCTTCATGTTTCAATATTTAAAGTGGATCACGGGATTCCCGCGCGGTGACTTCGGCTATTCCTTCGAGTGGGCGACCGGCGTCTGGCCCCTGATTGACGACCGAATCCTGTACACGGTGCTACTGGGGGTCTGCTCCATCCTGGTGATGCTGGTGCTGGCCATCCCGATTGGTATTTACTCGGCGACCCACCAGTATTCCTTCGGCGATGTGGCGCTCTCGGCGCTGGCCTTCCTGGGGCTGTCTGTGCCTGGCTTCCTGTTGGCCCTGTTGTGGCTTTACCTGGGTGGCATCCTGCTGGGGCTGGATGTGCTGGGCGCCCAGTCAACCGAGTTTCTGGTCGCGCCACCGGGATTGGCGAAAGCCTGGGATTTTTTCCTGCATTTGTGGCCACCAGCCATCATCCTCGGGCTGTCCAGCACGGCACAAACCATGCGCATCGTACGCAATGGCATGCTGGAAACGCTCAACCAGCAATTTGTGACAACGGCGCGGGCCAAGGGCCTGGCTGAACCGCGCGTGTTGCGGAAGTATGTGGTGCGCTCGGCCATGAACCCGGTCATCAGCGTGGTGGCGCTTGAGATCCCAAAGATGATATCTTCTTCGACGCTGATCGGGGTGGTGATGTCTGTGCCGACCGCCGGACCGCTGTTTCTGCATGCGCTGCTCAGCCAGGATATGTTCGTGGCAGGTACCTTGCTGATGCTGATGTCAGTGATGCTGCTCGTGTCCAATCTGGTGGCGGATTTGGCGCTGGCATGGCTGGATCCAAGGATCGTCTACTCATGAGCGACAGGATTAACGCAATTGAGCGTCAGTCAGGGCAGCTGGACGAGCTCTATCGTGAACTGGCGGAGCAGACGGCCGAGAGTCCGCTGACTGCGGGATTGCAGGAACTAACAGAGCAGCAGGCACGCTTTGCAGCCTCACAGTGGACGATGATCTGGCGTCGCTTCCGGCGCAATCGGGCAGCCAACATCGGAGGTCTCCTCGTACTGCTCTTTTATCTCGTCGCGCTGTTTGCGGATTTCGTGGCGCCCTACACGCTGACGACGCGCTTCATGCAGCAGATTTACCTGCCGCCACAGCAGGTCCACCTGTTCGACGAGGGGCAGCTGCGACCATTTGTCTACGATGTCACCACGGAATTCGACGTCAACCTGCGGCGCGTGTACAAGATTTCGGAGAACAAGCGATATCTGAAGTTCCTCGCGCGCGGCGACAGCTATCGCTGGCTGGGGTTGATCGAGACGGATCTGCACCTTTTTGCAGCGCCGGGCGGCGTTGTCAGCCTGCTGGGCACAGATCGCCAGGGGCGCGACATGTTCTCGCGCATCGTGTTGGGCAGCCAGATTTCGCTGACCATCGGTCTCATCGGTGTCAGTCTCAGTCTTGTTTTCGGCACCGTGCTGGGCATCTCATCCGGCTACTATGGTGGACTGGTGGACGAGGGCATTCAGCGCCTGATTGAGATCGTGCGGGCGTTTCCCAACATTCCACTGTGGATGGCGCTTTCGACGGCGGTGCCCTCGAACTGGTCACAAACCCAGACCTACTTTGCCATCACCATCATCCTGTCGCTGATTGGCTGGACCTGGCTGGCGCGCCAGCTGCGCGGGCTGACGCTTGCGATTCGTGACGGCGACTATGTGCTGGCGGCAAGGCTGGCTGGTGCGGGAGACGCACGCATCATCTTCCGTCATCTGGTGCCTGCCACGCTGGGGCAGATCATCGTGGTGGCGACCCTTTCGCTGCCGGCCATGATCCTGGCGGAAACCTCGCTGAGCTTCCTGGGCCTTGGATTGCGCCCGCCAACCACCAGTTGGGGCGTGCTACTGCAAGAAGTGCAAAATCTGGAATCGCTGGCGCTTTACCCATGGGTGTTGTCGCCAGCCATTGTGATCGTCATCGTGATTCTGGCCTTCAGCTTCCTGGGTGATGGTCTGCGCGATGCTGCCGACCCCTACACACAGTGAGGTCGCTGATGGACCCGCAAAATCTGCTGGAAGTTGATGATCTTGCAGTGCAATTCAGCACGCTTGAGGGCGTTGTACGGGCTGTGGACGGCGTCGACTTCAGTCTGCGCAATGGCGAGACCCTGGGCGTGGTGGGCGAGAGCGGCTGTGGCAAGAGCGTCACTGCACACAGCATCCTGCGCCTGCTGCCACCGCGTACTGCGCACATTCCTCGCGGCGCCATCCGCTTTCGACGCAGCAATAGCGATGAAGTCGACCTGCTGCAGGTAGACCCGGGCAGTGAGCTGATGCAGGCGATTCGTGGTAACGAAATCGCCATGATCTTTCAGGAACCGATGACTTCGCTTTCTCCGATGCACAGCATCGGCGACCAGATTACCGAGGCCATCATCCTGCACCAGGACTCCGACCAGCAGGAAGCCGAGGCGCGAGCCATTGAAATGCTGACCGCGGTGCGCATCGGCAACGCAAAGGAATTCATCCGCTCTTTCCCGCACCAGTATTCCGGCGGCATGCGTCAGCGCGCGATGATCGCCATGGCGCTGTCCTGCAACCCCTCGCTGCTCATCGCCGACGAGCCCACGACCGCGCTCGATGTCACCATCCAGGCGCAAATTCTCGAGCTGATGCGACAGTTACAGGCGGACTACAGTTCCTCCATCATCCTCATCACACACAATCTGGGCGTCATTAACGAGATGGCTGACCGAATTGCTGTGATGTACCTGGGCCGCATCGTGGAAATCGCAGATCGAAAGACACTGCTGATGCGCCCGGCGCATCCTTACACCGTTGGCCTCATCCAGTCCGTGCCCGAGATGGGCAGTGACCAGCGCAAGCGGTTGTATCCCATCCCCGGAATTATCCCCGACCCCTTCAGTGTGCCCCAGGGCTGCGCCTTCTTCCCGCGCTGCCCGGTGAAGGACAAGAAAGCCGCCTGTGAAGACCCGGCAGGCGTGCCGATGCTGGAGATCGAGCCCGGCCACTTTGCCCGTTGCACACTTTACACGGAGCATGGCTCATGACGCAGAAGCGCGAGAAGTTGCTGGAGGTGCGCGGGCTCAAGATGCACTTTCCGGTGAGACGTGGCCTGTTGCGGCGCATCACCGGGCATGTGCGCGCGGTTGACGGTGTGGATTTCGATGTCTGGCGCGGCGAGACTCTGGGCCTGGTTGGTGAGAGCGGCTGCGGCAAGACGACGCTGGGTCGTTGCGTGGTGCGCGCCTGGCAACCCACAGCCGGCGACATCCATTATCACTTTTCGGGGCGCGACGGGGCTGCGTCGGAAGAGACGGTCAACTTCACCACGCTGAACGCGAAGCAACTGCGGCCTTACCGGCGCGAAGTCCAGATGATCTTTCAGGACCCCTTCTCCTCGCTCAATCCGCGCATGACCGTGCTGGACATCGTGAGCGAGCCGCTGGTGATTCACATGCGCAAGCGGCCAGGCATGCTAAAGGCTGAAGTGGGCGACCTGCTGCGCCGGGTGGGGCTACGGCCAGAATACATGAATCGCTATCCCAACGCATTCAGCGGCGGCCAGAGGCAGCGCATTGGCATTGCGCGCGCGCTGGCGCTGCAGCCGCAACTCATCGTATGTGACGAGCCGGTTTCGGCGCTGGACGTCTCGGTTCAGGCCCAGGTGGTCAACCTGCTGCAAGACCTGCAGCGGGAGCTGGGGCTAACCTATCTATTTATCGCGCATGATCTTTCTGTGGTGCAGCACATCAGCGAGCGAGTGGCCGTGATGTATCTGGGCCGCATCGTCGAAACTGCCAGTTCGCGCGAACTCTATCGGCGGCCGCAACATCCCTATACCGAGGCGCTGCTCTCCGCTGTGCCGTCGATGGACCCCGAGCGCGAGCGCGAGCGCATCATTCTTAGTGGCGAAGTGCCGGACCCGGCCAGTCCGCCACCGGGTTGCGCCTTTCATCCACGCTGTCGCTACGCACAGGATCGCTGTCGTCAGGAGGTGCCGCAGTGGCGGCAAACCTCGTCTGGCGCGGGCGTTGCCTGTCACTTCGCAGAAGAGCTGGAGCTGATCGGTGTCGACCAGGTTACAGGCGGACAGGCCTCAGCCTGAGTGGCGCAAACGCCTTTCACGCCAGGTAATAAAGGCGACCCAGGGCAGCATTAGCGTAAGCAGGCCTGCCGCGAGCAGCAACACGTTCGCAAGTGACCAGCCCGCCCCGATGAGGGCGAAGGCGAGCAGGGGCCCTGCTGCGCTGCCGCAGTCACCCAGTGTGGTGACCAGCCCCAGCACTCGTGGCTGCCGCTCGTGCGGCACGAGATCGCCGACGAGCGCCGTGGTCTGGGTCAGCAGGATGCTGGTCGTGATGGCGCCGGTCAGGATGCCGACGATGACGTGCAGACCTTCAGCGCGGGCCGCCAGGGCCAGCGAGGCGCTGCCCAGCAGCAGGGCGAAGAGGATCAGGCGCCAGCGATCGCCCAGTCGATCCGACAGCGCTCCCGAGATCGGGGAGGCCACCATGCTGAGCAGGTGTTTGCCGGCGGAGGTCAGACCGCTCAAGGTGGTCAGCGGCAACAATAGCGCCCCCAGCAGCAGGGCTTCGCCAATCTTTTCCTGCAACAGCAGCGTCAGGATGGCGCCGATAATGCCGTGGAAGATGAGCCAGTTCAGCGCCATGAGGAGCATGACTGTGATTAATGGCAGACGGCGAATCCGTTGCCTGCCCGCGTTCTCTTGTGAATTGCTGTCTGTGGCCTGCGCGGGACGGGGCAGCTTGCCGGTTTCTGGCAGCTTCAGCCACCAGAATATCAGCGCCAGCAGACCAAGGGCGGCGAAAATAGTGAAGGAGCGCGAATAGCCCAGCCAGTCGTTGAGCAGGCCGCCGGCCAGGGCGCCGCCGGCAAATCCGGCGTAAATCCACATGTGAAAGCGGCCGGTCAGCTTGCCCCGTTGCTCCGCTGGCGCGACATCCAGCAGGCATGCGCTGCCGGCGATCCAGAGGCCGACCCAGGCGATGCCCCACAGTATGCGTCCGGCCAGCACCGGCCAGAAGCCGGTCAGGAGATAAAGCAGCGAGGCAACGATGCCGAAGGCCTGGGCGGCAATTAGTACATGGCGCCGCGGCAGTCGCTCGATGAGCAGGCCGCCGGGCCCGTTGAGCACGATGCGCACCAACCGGTTGGCCGCGAGCATAAGGCCGACCTGGCTGAGCAGGATGCCGGCGCTGGCCGTGTTGACTGGCAGAACGATGTACATTGCCGTGTCGCTGAAGAGGGCGAGAAAGGTGCCGATGCCCAACAACATGGCCACGCGCTGCGGTGCAGGCCCGGTTATGACTTCGGGTGTCTCACCTGCCAGTTTGTTGGAAAGCGGTTCGACGCGCGTGTAACTCACCGCCAGGGCAATGCGCGTTCACTGTGCGGGTCGAAGAAGTGCGCCCGCGCCATGTCAAGGCGCAGATGCACCCTGTCACCGGCGCGCAACTTGAGTTTGGGGTCGGCCAGCACCAGGAAGTGCTGCGCGCCCACGATGACATCCAGCAGATCGTCGCGTCCCAGCGGCTCTACCACCAGGACCTCACCGCTGATCCCGGTTTCCTCCTCAAGACCGATGTCTTCGGGCCGGATGCCGAAGGTCAGAGCGCCCCGGTGTGGAGCCGCGCCTTCACTATATTCGGGTGGCAGCGTTAGCTGCAGCGCCTCGCTGCGCAGCTGAAGATCGCCATTGTCCTGAACGAGCTCGACATCGAGGAGATTCATGGGCGGGTTGCCAACGAAGCTGGCGATGAATTTCGTGTCTGGTCGTTCGTAGAGGTCGTCGGGCGTGGCGAAGGCCTGCAGCTGGCCGTGGTTCATGACAGCGATGCGGTCGGCCATGGTCAGCGCTTCCACCTGGTCATGCGTTACATAGATGGAGGTGATGCCGAGACGACGTTGCAACGAGCGAATCTCGCCACGCATGGTCAGGCGCAGGCGCGCATCCAGGTTGGAGAGCGGCTCGTCGAAGAGCAGGATGTCTGGCTCCTTGACCAGCGCGCGGCCGAGCGCGACGCGTTGTTGCTGGCCGCCGGAGAGCTGACCGGGGCGCCGGTCCAGCAGGTGACCGATGCCCATGGTGTCGGCGGCTTCCTCGACGCGGCGCTGCTGCTCCTGGCGCGGCACCTTCTTCAACTTAAGCGGATAGGTGATGTTTTCGAAAACCGTCATGTGGGGGTAAAGCGCGTAGCTCTGGAAGACCATGCCGATGTTGCGGTCTTTGGGCTGCAACTGATTGACGATGCGATCGCCGAAGCGAATGGTGCCAGTACTCGGCTTGTAGATGCCGGCCAGCATGAGCAGGGTGGTGGTCTTGCCGCAGCCGGAGGGGCCCAGAAAGGCGACGAATTCCCCGTCCTTGATGTCCAGGTCCAGCATTTCTACGCCGACGACATCGCCAAACTTTTTGGACAGATTTGTGATTTCGACTTCCATACGGCTGCCTCTCAGGAGCTTCCCTTGGTGCCACCAGCGTAAATATTCAACAAATATTCCTGGGCAAAAACGAAGAAGACGAAGATTGGGATGAGCTGGAATAGCCCGACAGCCGCCACCTGGTTCCAGTCCACCGGTGTGGTCTCGTCGATCAGTTCGTTGAGGAATACCGGCAGGTTGACGGTGCCAGAGCCGATGCTGTAGGTCTGCGGGATGAGGAAGGCATTCCAGCCGCCGATGAAGGCGAAGATGCCCAGCGCCAGCAATCCGGGTCGGATCTGCGGCAGAACGATCTCACGATAGACGCGCCAGCGCGAGGCGCCGTCGATGAGGGCGGAGCGTTCCATGTCCCAGGGGATGTTATCGAAGAAGCCCTTCATCAGCCAGATCCCCAGTGGCAGGTCGAAAGCGACCATGACGAGCGTGATGCCGCCCAAAGTGTTAAAGCCAATGAGATCACCGATTATTGGAAGGTTGCCAAGGTTGAGCAGCACGAAAAAGATCGGGATGAGCAGCGTTACGGCCGGAAAGCCGTGCAGGATGAGCGTGAAGGAGAGGAAGGTCTTGCGGCCCGCGAAGTTCATCCGTGACAGTGCGTAGCCGGCCATCGAGGAGACCAACAGCACGATGATGGTCATGAAGATAGCCAGCAGGAAGGAATTCAGGGTAACCTGCCAGACGTTGAACTCAAGGCCGGCGATGTCTCTGCCTACCAGAAAGCCCCAGTTCTTCAGCGTCAGGCCGCCAATGTTGCCCTCGCTGTTGAGCGGCAGGATGCCGCGCGTTCGGTAGGAAAAGGTGGCGATGATGAGCCAAAGGTAGCCAACTACCAGTGGCACGAGTGTGAGGGCCAGCAGAATGTAGGGCAACGAGCGCCCGGGCCAGTAGATGGACAGGGCTGCCACGGCCAGCGCGATGATCAGGCCGGTGAAGATTGCCGAGCTATCCACGTCTCTTTGAAGCACGATGCGTACGGTCAACTGATCCACTTCACCGTTGCGTGTAAAACGTAAGCGGAAAGGATCGTCGTCTTCTGCCAGGCTTAGGCGCTGGTTGAGTTCTGACAGGGTGACCTGGTCGCGGCGAATGGCGGTGATCAGGTCGCCCACCTGCAGGCCAGCTGTCTCAGCGGTGCCGCCAGGCACGAGCGACTCAACGAGGATGCCCTCCTCAGTTTGCCTCGCGCTGAACTGGAGCGACGGACGCGCTGCGAAGGGGCCGGCGCGCAGAGCGGCTTGCGCGCCGACGACCAGGACGTAGATGGTGCACACGGCCAGCAGCGCCAGCACGAGCGCATGGCGCCGGTCCGGCAGGTTGCGAGCGGCCGTACTGGCGGCCAGGTAGCCAGCGACGGGCAGCAAAATCAGGAAGATGCGCGACAGCGTGATCGTGACAGTCTCGTCCACCTGGACGGAGACGAACAGCGGCCCCACCAGCGACTTGAAGACGAGGGCAAGCAGCGCCATGCCGAGCGCGGCCAGCAGGCCGTTGCGCAGGGCCAACAGGAAGCGGCTGACCAGCAGGCTGCCGGAGATGCTGGCGTCAGGTGCTGCAAGGGACGCCATCACAGCACCTCGATTTTCGGTTCGGAGACCAGCTCATCAAAGCGGAAGACGCGCATGTAGACGACGGCCAAAACCACGCCGATGATGACCAGCACAACCGCGAAGGCGGAACCGTAGCCCCATTGCGCGTTGCCGTAGTAGTTGGACAGCGCCCGGTGAAAGGCCGTCAGCGCCCAGACCTCGGTTCGGTAAAGACCGGGGCCGCCATCAGTGAGCAGCAGAATCTGCTCAAAGGAGGTCAGCAGCGACAGGCTCTGGTAGGTGACGACGAAGAGCAACGGCCAGCGCAGCAGCGGCAAGATGACGTAGCGGATGCGTTGCAGGAAGGAGGATCCGTCTACCAGCGAAGCGTTCATCAGGTCTTTGGGTATCGACTCGATGGCCGAGGTGAAGATGATCATGCCGAATGAGATGCCGATGAAGCCGTTGACCAGCATCACGAAGACCCAGGGGTTGACCGCGCCATAGTTCCACGTGGGCCAGCCGAGGGCGGTGTTGATCTGGTTGATGATGCCAAAGGGCGCCTCGGCCATCATGCGGCGCCAGATGAGGATATACACCGTTGAGGCCGTAATGCGCGGCAGGATCCACAGGGCGCGGAAAACAAAGCCGGCCCGGCGATCAATGTGTGCGCTGAGCAGGGAAACGACAAGGGCCGCGGAAACATTGAACAGCGCCAGGGTAAACATGACATAGAAAATCGTATTGAAGAAAATTTTCCTTGCGAACTGGTCATTAAACAGTGTACGGAAGTTGCGCAGCCCAACCAATTCCATTTCGGCCAGGTTTGAAGTGAAGTTGACGCTGGCCAGGTTGGTCAGACTCAGGTAAATCACGATGAGGACGGGCAGGAAAAAGAAGAGCAGCACCAGCAGACCGGCCGGCGCCATAAAGCTGTAGGCCGTCAGGTTGGCCTGCAGTGCACGCCGGCGGCTGCGGGCCGCCACCTGTGAGGCGGCGGGGGCCACATTGTTAGCCCCCGCCGGATGTGCTGAATGGCTCATGTCAGCGAACGGTGATCCCGTCACCCATCTCGTTGGTCATCTGTGCGATGGCGATGTCGACCGCTTCTTGCGGCGAGGCCTCGCCCGTCTCGACGGCCTGAATGCCAATGAAGTAGGCGCTGGACCAGGCATTCCAGCCCGGATGGTTGGGCAGCGCGGTGGTGCTGTCCAGCATGTAGTGCGCGCTGCTCAACAGGCGATTCTCCTGATACACAGCCGATTCGACCTGCGCGTTGAGAATACCCAGATGGAAGCTGTCGATCGCGTGGCGATTGTTGGCTTCGGGCGTGGTAATGGCGGCGATGAGCGCCAGGGCCACATCAGGGTTCTCACTGCCACTGCTGATCAGGTAGGACAACGGGTGCGTGAGCGTGAGCGCATTGCCTGTGCTCATCGCCGGAATGAGGGCGAGCCCGATGTTCTCGAAGAGGTACTCGTCGCCACCCTGATCCGCCAGATAGTTGATCGCCCAGTTGGACCAGTTCCAGGTGCCACCGGCTGCGAAGAGCACGGTGTCCGCCTGGGCAACTGTCGGGTGCCAGACCTCGTTCCAGTTGACGCCGATGATGTCAGAGCGCATGACGCCGCCTTCGGTCAGGCCGCCCAGCAGTTCATAGGTGGCCAGCAGGGCGTCGCTGTCGACGACCATACCGCCGTCTTCACCTAGCACCTCACCGCCGTTGCCGTAGTAGTAGTAGAGGAAGTCGGGGCCGTTACTGGGGCGATGCCAGAAGCCGTTGCCCTCGTCCACGACGCCCTCGTCGATGGCTGCCTGCGCGGTCGCGATCATGTCAGCGAAGGTGAACTCACCGGCAAGCACCTGGGCGGGCAGCGACTCGATGTCCTCCTCGCTCCAGCCAAGGTCGCGCAGCAGCAGCTTGCTGTAGAAGACCGGACGCGCCTCGGCGTCCTGCGGAATGCCGTAGGTGACATCGCCGAGCTTCTGCGAGTTCCAGAGGTTTGGCACGATGTCGGCAAATTCCTCGTGCATGCCGATCACGTCATCCAGCGGAATGATCAGGCCGGCGGATCCCCAGGCACCGATATCCTCGTGACCGCTGAGGATGATGTCCGGCGCTTCACCGGCCTCGGAAGCGAGCACGAATTCCTGCTTGTAATTGCCCCAACCGGGGTTGTCCTGAATGAGGGTAAGTTCGAGATTGATACCAAGATCCATCTCGACCTGTTCCTCAACTTCTGCGAAGTTGTTGCAGCGCCAGAGCTCTTCAGGCGGGCTGGCAATACAGCGGATGGTGATGCCAACAGTGTCCTGGGCCTGAGCTGCACCAATGGCGGTGATTAGCAGAACCGCAAGCCCCAGAAACAAAATGCGACGTTTCATGAGCAATTCCTCCTCGAAACATAATTTGTTCGCAGAATGCGAACTCAACCGCATGAATCGTTGCCTGACTTTCACTTTCAACTGTCTGGCAGACGATGCATGTTAAAATTATAACATATCTTTAACATGACGGCGAAATCTGCTTTTGTTTGCATTTCCTGCACATGCCGCCAGCGGTCAGCACAAAGCGAAGCCGGAGCTGCATCTTGACAGCAGTCAGGCGGACGCTACACTGGGAAGCTGTGTTAGCCCCATTCGTCTAGCGGCCCAGGACGTGGCCCTCTCAAGGCCAAAACAGGGGTTCGAGTCCCCTATGGGGCATGCAGGCGCTCACAATCGTGGGCGCCTTTTTGCTGCCTCGCCCAGCCGTCGCGCGCGGGCATCTCCACCAGCTCCAGCGTGATGTCATCGGGGTCGAGAAAATAGCAGGTGTGGCCGCCCTGGTTGATGCCGCTGGTGATGGCGTTGGGCGGTGACTTGAAACGCACGCCCTGCGCGACCAGGCGGTCATACATGTCGTGGATGTCACGCACTTCGAAAGCCATGTGCGCGGCGCCCGGACGACAGATGGCCGTATCGGTTGGCTCGCAGTCCGGATGCACATACTCCACCAGCTCCAGAATGTGGCCGGAGCGCGTGGCCGGCAGACCGACAATGGTCAGTTGGGCAATCTTCAGGCTGGCATTCGCATACCCCACCAGGCGCGCGGTGTATTCGTTGGCCTGCTCCTGACGATGCATCAGACGCATGCCCAGCAAGTCGCGGTAAAAGACGATCGACCGTTCCAGGTCGCTTACGGTGAAGCTGAAATGCCAGCAGGCCTTGAGCATGAAGTCTCCTGTCTCCGGCAAGTGAATGGTGGCGTTACGCCGTGGCGTCCATTATGATTCCGCCGGCTGCCCAGGCGCAAGCGTGACAGTCGGACACCCCGGACGTTATGGACGCGGCACCCCTTGTCGCAGGAGCGCAGATGGCGGCACACGTAATTGACTCGGCACTGTTCAGCGGACTCTTCGGCTCGCAGCGAATGCACGCGCTCTTCGAAGACCGCGCCCTGCTGCAACGCTGGCTGGATTACGAAGCAGCGCTGGCGCGGGCACAGGCGAGCCTGGGGCTCGTCCCGGCAGCAGCGGCGGCTGAAATCACGCGCCAGGCGCGCGCCGAATTCTATGACCTGGACTCCATCCGCGAAGGCATCGAACGCACGGTGCACCCACTGGTGCCGCTCATCTGGCAGCTGAGCGAACGCTGCGAGGGTGATGCCGGGCGCTGGGTGCACTGGGGCGCGACCACGCAGGACGTCATGGATACGGCCATCGTGCTGCAGCTGCGCGATGCCCTGGCGTTGCTGGATGAGACGGCAGCTGCCCTGACGCAGGTGCTGGCCGGGCTGGCGCGCAGGTACCGCGCCACGCCCATGGCTGGCCGCACTCACGGCCAGCAGGCCCTGCCGGTCACTTTCGGCTTCAAGGTCGCTGGCTGGCTGGCGGAGCTGGAGCGGAACCGGCGACGGATGGCGCAGGCCCGTGAAAACGTCATGGTGGGCCAGTTTGGTGGTGCGGTCGGCACGCTGGCCGGCATGGCGGAAGGTGAGGTGGATGCCATCGCGGTGCAGTGCGCGCTGATGACAGAGCTGGGCCTGGCTGTGGCGCCCATCGCCTGGCACTCTTCGCGCGACAACGTGGTCGAATGCGCGGTCGTCATGGGCATGAGCGGCGCGCTCTGCGGGCGCATCGCGAAAGAGGTCATCGAGCTGCAGAAGACCGAGTTTGGCGAGCTGGAGGAGCCACACACGCCGGGCAAGGTGGGCAGCAGCACCATGCCGCAGAAACGCAACCCCATGCTTTGCGAGTCAATATTAACACTGGCGCGTCTGATGAAGGCCCAGGTGGCTACCGCGCTGGACACCCTGCTGCTCAACGAGCACGAGCGCGACTGGTCGGCTGTGCAAATGGAGTGGGCCTGGGTGCCCGAGCTCAGTGTGATGTGCCACGGCGCCCTGGAGCTAATGCTGCGAGTGCTGGACGGGTTACAGGTCAATGAAATGCGCATGCGCCAGAATCTGGACCTGACCGACGGTTTGCTGCTGGCGGAGCGCGTGATGTTTGCGCTGGCGCAACAGATCGGGCGACAGCGGGCGCACGATGTCGTCCATGCCTGCGCCATGGCTGCATTCGAGCAGGAGCGCCCTTTTGGGGATTTGCTGGCCGCCGATCCGCTGATCGCGCAGCACCTGACGCCGGCGCGCATCAAGGAATTGCTTGACCCGACGGGCTATACTGGGCTGGCCACGCACTTTGTGGACCAGGTGCTGGCCACACTGGATAATTAGCAAGTCCCGCGCCACACCAGATGGACAAATAAAGGAGGAGAATATGCTGAAGCTGGATACCCATCAACATTTCTGGAACCTGCAGAAAATCGACTACCCCTGGCTGGTGCCGGCCTATGGCCCAATCTACGCCAACTTTGAGGCGCCCGACCTTGCGCCGCAGCTGACCGAAGTCGGAATGAACAAGACGGTCATTGTGCAGGCAGCAGATTCCTACGCGGATTCGGACTTCATGCTGGCCACGGCGGCGGCCAATGACTGGGTCGCCGGAGTGGTGGGCTGGCTGCCGCTGCTCGACCCGGCCGAAATGGCGCGCAAGCTGGACGAGGACTACGGCAGCAACCCTTATTTCCGCGGCATTCGCCATCTTATTCACGAAGAGGAAGACCCGGAGTGGGTGATTCAGGAAGAGGCCTTCGAAGGCCTGCAACTGCTGGCGGATCGCAACCTGACCTATGATGTCGTTGCCGTCTTCCCCAATCACCTCAGGCTGGTGCCGACGATTTCCGAACGCGTGCCTGACCTGAAGATGGTCATTGACCATTTGGCCAAGCCGCCGCTGGAGGCGGATGCACGCCGTGAGTGGCAGGCGCAGATGGCCTCAGCTGCCGCAAACCCGAAGGTCTACGCCAAGGTCTCCGGTCTGAACACGGCGGTGGCCGACTTCGAAAACTGGACCTGGGAAGACATCAAGCCGTCGATCGATATCGCGCTGGAGCTCTTCGGCGCCGACCGCCTGATGTTCGGCAGCGACTGGCCGGTCGCCATCCTGGCCGGCACCTACAAAAAAGTGCATGACGAGACCGCGAAGGCGCTTGCGGACCTGGATGAAGCCGGGCGCGCGGCCATCTGGGGCGGCACGGGCAACAGCTTCTACGGGCTTGGACTGGACCCATGAACGTAAATCCGCAGGACGTGAACTGGCGCCCGCGGCTGCCGCAGCGCATGGACATGGGCATTGGTAGTGTGGGCTGCGGCGGCATCGTGCAGTACGCGCACATGCCAGCCTACCGCAAGGCCGGCTTTCGCTCGGTCGGCGTTTACGACCTCAACCGCGAAGCCGCAGAGACTGTAGCAGAGGCCAACGACATCGCGCGCGTTTATAAGTCGCTGGAAGAATTGCTGGCCGACCCGGCGGTCGAGATCGTGGACATTGCCGTGCCGGCCTGGGAACAGCTGGCCATCGTGGAGCAGGTGGCCGCGGCGGGCAAGCACATGCTCTGCCAGAAGCCGCTGTCCGAAGACTTCGGCGAGGCGCTGCGCATCGTTGAGCTGGCGCAGCAGGCTGGTGTCAAGCAGGCCAGCAACCAGCAGATGCGCTGGGATGCCGGCATCGCCGCCAGCAAGGAACTCATTGGTGTGGGGGCGATTGGCCAGCCGACTGACGCGCAGATTCTGGTGTCCATTGCCACGCCCTGGCACATGTGGCCCTGGCTGGCGCAGGCGCAGCGCCTTGAGGTGATGTACCACAGCATTCACTATCTGGATTCGCTGCGCTTCCTCTTCGGCGACCCGCAATGGGTCACCAGTCGGCACGCCCGCTACGCAGAGCAGGCGCCGGTGGTCGGGGAGAGCAAGACGGTCACCGTGCTCGACTATGCCGACGGGCTGCAGGCCACGGTGGCGGCCAACCACTACAATTTGCACGGCGAGCCGGAGGCGACCTTCCGCTTTCTGGGCACGGAAGGCGCCATCGAGGGCACCATCGGTCTGCTTTACGATTATCCTGACGGCCGACCTGACACGCTGGTCTATCGGGGCAGGGACGCGGAAGCGGTCGAATTGACGCTGGACGAGAAGTGGATCCCGGATGCTTTCGTCGGGCCCATGGCGGGCCTGATGATTGCAATCGAAACGGACAGCGAGCCGCCCACCGCCAGCGCGGACAACCTGAACACCCTGCGCGTGGTGCACGCGGCCTATCGTTCAGCCGCGGATCATCGTTCGCTGCAACCGTCCGAAATCGGGAAATAAATCATGGCGGCGATTGCAAATCGACACAGGGGCAAGGTCGCCATCGTGACCGGCGCCGGCCAGGGCATAGGCAAGGGCATTGCCGCGCGCCTGGCGCAGGAGGGCGCGACGGTCATCATCGCGGAGTACGATGCGCAGCGGGCGCAGGCCGCCGCTGCTGAAGTGGACCAGTATGCCGGGTGCGCGCTGCCTTACCCGGTCGACATCGGCGATGTAGCGCAGATTCAAACGATGGTCGATACGGTCGTGGCGCAGCAGGGACGTATCGACATCCTGGTCAACAACGCCGGCGTGCTGCACACCATGCCCTTCGACGAAATCACACCGGAGGAGTGGGACTGGCTGCAGCGGGTGAACCAGCGCGGCCTGTTTTTCTGTTTGCAGCGCGTAGCCGTGCAGATGTTGAAGCAGATAGAGGCCGGCATCAGTTCGGGACAGCCACCCGGCGCCATCGTCAATCTCTCATCCGTGGCGGGCCGCAGTGGACGCCCCTTTGCGGCGCATTATTCAGCGGCCAAATGGGCGGCCATCAGCATCACACAGAGCGCGGCGGAGTGGCTGGCGCCGCAGGGCATCATCGTCAACGCTATCTGTCCCGGCATCGTTGAAACACCAATGTGGGACGATATTGACCGCATTCAGTCCGAGCGTTTCGGAATGGAGCGCGGCGGCTGGATGCAAAAAAGCGTAGAGGAAATGGTGCCGCTGCAGCGCGCGGCGCGCGCGAACGAGGACATCGGCGCGGCGGTCTCCTTCCTCTGCTCGGATGATGGCGCCTACATCACCGGTCAGGCCATCAACGTTTCCGGCGGAATGGAGATGAATTGAGATGAGTCGGCTGGCGCAGGTACGCATCGCGCACTCGGCGACCATTGGCCGCGAGCTGCGTCTGGACAGCATCGAGACCATCGGTGTCTCTTCGCAGACTTTGGCCGAGGAAGCCATCGCGGCCGGTGAGCGCGGGCTGGCTGCCAGCCTGCTGCGTTACTACCGCCAGGAAATGGACATCATGAACGGCATCATGCATGTCTGGATCCAGGACACCATGCGCTACATCATCCTGAAGGCCGGCGGTTCGGACGCAAGCGCGACGACAGCCGCGGCTGGAGTCATGCGCGCCTTTCGCGCGTATCCCTTCGGTGTGCCGGAGCAAGAGAAGGCGCTGGCAGCGCTGGCGGAAAAGTGCGACGACGAGGCCGTCTACTGGCTGGAACGTATGCACCTGGCCTACCTGAACGTGCATGATCTGCAAGTGGCCTGGATGCAGGACCAGCTGTCCTTCATCGCCAGCGAGCATGATGAAGAGGGGGTGCTGGAAACCGTGCTGCACACCCACCAGGACATCTGGGGCGATCGCTATGCAGCCTGGGACGAGATGACGCCCTGGGAGAAAGTCTGCCTGACGGTGGAGGGCATGCGCGGCGGTCACTTCAGCGGCGCGCGCCGCCGCGGCGACGTCATCGTTGCGGACCAGGGCGACCGCTTCATGGTCGCTTTCGATCCCTGCGGCAGTGGCGGCGTCATGCGCCGGGGTGACCCGGAAACCGGCCGTGACCCCTGGGTACTGGCGCCCCACGGCGTGAACGAGATTGCGCACGACTGGGTGTGGCAGAAGACGGACGTGCACTGGTACTGCGCCCACTGCGCCATCGCCATGGAGTGGCTGCCGGGCCGCACGCGCGGCTATCTGCTGCGCCCGCTGGACCACACGCTCGACCACCAGGCGCCCTGTCCCTGGTACATCTACAAGGAAGACCGCCTCATCCGCGAGGAACACTATCCGCGCACAGGACAACGCAAACCGCTGGAGTAACCATGTACCATTACAAGGATCTGCCAGCCTTCCCGACCCAGGTCATCGGCAGCTACGGCACACCGGGCTGGCTCTTCGTGGTGCGGGAAGCCGTGAAACGCGGCGAGATGGGCAGCGTCGATATTCGCGAGGCCTTCGATGACGCCACCATGCTGGCGATCATGGAGCAGGAGGAGGCCGGCCTCGACGTCATCTCCGATGGCGAGATGCGGCGCTTCAATTTCCTGGTCGGCTTCTACGACTACATCCACGGCGTGGAAGCGATTCCCTGGGAGCGGCAGCTGGGCTATCCCGGCCCGGACATGATCGACGCCTTCCGCGTGACGGAGCGCATCGCCGTGCCGACGGGTTTCGGCCTGGTAGAAGAATTGCAGTATGCGCGCTGGCGCACACAGAAGCCGTTGGTAACGCCGCTGGGCGGGCCGGTAACTTTCGCCTTTCGCGTCAACCCGGGGCAGGTGTATCGCGACAAGCGCGAAGTGGCCTGGGCACTGGTGCCGCTGCTCAATCAGGAACTGAAAGACGTGGTGGCCGCTGGCGCGACCCACATCCAGGTCGATGAGCCCTCGGCCATTGATGACTTCGTGCCGCTTGGGGAGTTCGTAGACATGTTCAACGCGATGGTCGAGGGTGTGGATGCGACCATCGGCCTGCACATCTGCTTCGGCAACTTTCTGGGGCGGCCAGCGGTGGCACATCGCACTTACGAACACATCGCGCCCTGGTTCAGCAAAATGCACGTGGACATCCTGAACCTGGAGTTTGCCAATCGCGGCATGTGGCAGGCCGACCTGTTCGCGCAACACGCACGTGACGACCAGTTCCTGAGCGCCGGCGTGGTTGACGTCAAGGCGCGCGCGGTCGAAACGCCGGACATCATCATTGAGCGTACGCGCGAGCTGTTGAAGCACAATGATGCGGAGCGGCTGTGGTTGAGCAGCGATTGCGGCTACAGCATGACCGCCCGCCATGTTGCGCGCGACAAGCTGCGGGTGCTGGTGCAGGCGGCAGAGATGTTGCGCGCAGAAGGATAGGGGAGAAAGAATATGAAACGTTTTGGTCAGGTCATCGGCATCAAGCCCGAGCACCTGGAAGCGTACAGCAGACTGCACGCGGATGTGTGGCCGGAGGTGCTGCAGAAGATTTCAGACTGCAACCTGCGCAACTATTCGATCTTCCACTATGAAGGTCTGCTCTTCGCCTACTTCGAATACCACGGCGACGACTTCGAGGGCGACATGGCGAAGATGGCCGCGGACGAGGCCACGCAACGCTGGTGGGACATCTGTATGCCTATGCAAAACCCGCTCAAGTCGCGCGCGGAAGGCGAGTGGTGGCAGACGATTGACGAGCTCTTCCATTCGGATTAGTAGCGAAGTGAGGATCTAGCCCTTGGTGGCGCCAAAGGTCAGACCACTGACCAGGTTGCGCTGCACCAGAATGACGAAGATGATGGCCGGCACCATCATGATTGCGCTCATGGCCGCCATGCCGCGCCAGTCGAAGGTGAACTGTTCGGTGAAATCAAACAGGCCGGGCGGGAAGGTGCGCGAGGCGGCGCTGCGCGAAAGCACGCTGACGATCTGAAACTCGTTCCAGGCGGCCAGGAAAGCGAAGATGGCTGCCGTGGCGAAACCAGGCAGGGCCAGCGGCAACTCCACGCGCCAGAAAGCAGTCCAGTAACCACAGCCGTCGATATAGGCCGCCTCGGTCAGGTCATGCGGAATCTGCCGGAAAAAGCCGTCCATCAGCCAGGTGCTGAAGGGGATGTTCATGGCGACGTAGACCGCGGCCAGAGCAAAGATGTTGTTCACCAGGCGCATCTGGTTGAAGAGGATGAAGAGCGGCAGACTGAGCGCCACGCCGGGGATGGCGCGTGAGAGCATGATGCCAAGGAAGGCCGCCGTGTGGAAGCGGAAGCGGAAGCGCGCGAAGGCGTAGCCGGCCAGCGTTCCCAGGCTGACCGCGACCAGGGTGCTGATGCCGGCCGCGACCAGGGAATTGCGCATGTAGCTTTCAACCGGGACGCGCATGCGCTCCTCCGGGTTGAGGCCGAACATGGTGGCGAAGGCATCGAGCGTGATTTCCTGTGGCACCCAGACGGGCGGAAAGCTGTTGACTTCGGAGTTGGGGCGGAAAGCCGTCAAGACGATCCAGAAGGCGGGCAATGCCAGCACGATGAGCAGGGCCCAGGCGAGCACGTTCATGATGCGCTGGTTGCGGCGGCGATTCTGCCCGACCCGGCCTGAGATCATCTGACCACCCGCGAACGTACCAGTTGACGGAAGAAATACAGCGTAAAGGCCACCGCCAGCAGCACGGTCACCCAGGACATGGCGCTGCCAAGGCCGAACTTCGTGTTTTCAATCGCCAGGCGCGTGACGTAGGTCCAGATCAGCTCGGTGCGGTGCGCCGGCCCGCCGTCGGTCATGATGCGCACGATGTCGAAGGCGCGCGAGATATCGAGCGACAGGATGGTCAGCGCGATGTAGCTGAAGGGCGCCAGCAGCGGAAAGGTGATGAAGCGGAATTGTTGCCAGCTGTTGGCGCCGTCGACGTCAGCGGCCTCAAAGGTCTCGCGCGGCAGGGAAAGCGTTCCGGCCAGCAGGATGATGGTCAGCACAGGCAGGTTCATCCAGATCGAGGCCACGATGATGCTGAACATCCCCAGCGGCTCACTCACCAGCCAGGCGATTTGGCCGCGTTCCTGCATCAGACCCAGCGAATACAAGAGGTTGTTGACGAGCCCCACGTTGGCGTTGAAGAACCAGCGGAACTGAAAGCCGACCAGGATGGGCGCGAACATCATGGGCACCATCAGCAGGGTGCGCATGAGCCCTTGCCCCTGCGTGACGCGCGCCAGCAACTGGGAAAGACCCAGCGCGATCAGGTAACTGAGATTGATGGAGATGGCAAGGAAAACCACGGTGTTGCGCACGGCCTTCCAGAAGATGGCGTCCGCGAAGAGCTTCTGGTAGTTGCGCAGGGCAGTCGCCAGCTCGAACTTCAGGCTGTTGGGCTTCAGCAGTTCGTAGGGCGTGAAGCTGACGTAAAGCGAATAGAGCAACGGGAAGAGCAGGATAACGAGGATGAACAGGATGGCCGGCAGGAGCATAAACAGCGGGAACCAGCGCGCGCTGATGCGACGTTCGGCGATATCCCGCCCGGGAACAGCGCTGTCCGGCTGCGCGCGGGTCTGAAGGCTCATGTCGTGGCGGTGTCCTGGCAATCGGAGCGGCTCTGGCCAGGCGTGAGCCCGACCAGAGCGTATTACGTGTTGTTCTAGCCGTAGTAACCGGCGTCTGCCATCAATTCACGGGTTTCGGCAGCAGCCTGATCCAGACCTTCCTGGGCGCTGACGTCACCGAGCAAAATCGCCTGCATGTGCGGGTAGAAGATGTTGGAGAAGGGAATCCACTCGGCGATCAATGGTGGAGTCTTGAAGTCTTCGGAAACCTGGAGCTGGGCGAGCACGAGCCGTTCACGGTCAAGCGGGTTCTCGGCCATTCCGGCGTCGGCGATAATGCGTTCCCATACGTCACCACGCACCGGCAGATAGCCGAGTTGGGCTTCTTCGTAGGCCACGCGCTCCGAGGACAGGAATTTGATGAGCTGGGCTCCGGCCTCGGGGTTGGGCGCGGTGGTCGGAATGGAGAAAGCGTGGGCGCCGGCCCAGCCGGAGGGACGCACAGCGTCGCCACCGATGCTCAGACCGGTGAAGCCGCGGGCCAGGCCAAAGTTGTTGTTGATGGCACAGTTGGCGGAGTCCTGGAAGTAGCCGTACCACCCGTACCACTCAAGCTTTATGGCCGTATCTCCGTTGCAGAAATACTGGGCCACACCGTCCCAGAGGAGGTCGGTGGTGTCAACCGGGATAATGCCATCTATGTACCAGCCACGCAGCAGTTCGGCGACGGCCACACCGATCTCGTCATTGAAGGTGGGCTCCCAGTTCTCGTTGAAGAGAGAACCACCGCTGGAGAAATGCATTTCGTAGAAGCGGCCGGTAAGGGCCTCTTCTCGGCCAGCGAGGGTGTAGCCAAAAGTGCTGTGGCCGTTTTCGACGAAGAAACGCGCCTGACGGTCGACCTGCTCCAGGGTGGTAGGAACTTCCAGAGCTTCACCGGTGGCAGCCATGTACTCCGCCGCGATTTTCTCGCTCTCATAGAGGTCAAGGCGGTAGTGAATGGGGCTGATATCGGCGTGGCGGGGAATGAGATAAACATTGCCGTCCACGGTGGCGGAGGCGATGATGGCCGGGCTGAAAGCCGCCAGCTCTTCCGCGCTGAAGAAATCATTCAGCGGCATCAGGAAGTTCGTGTACTGGGCCATGAAGCTGGTGTGGTCCCAGGAAACGTCGTAGTCCGCTGCGCCGGTGGCGAAATCAACCTTCATCTTCTGGTCGATGGCGAAGCCATCCAGCAAGGCCACGATTTCGACGGTGGCGCCGGTGGCCTCTTCAAAAATCGGGATCGACTCGTACATGGCTTCATAGGTGCCGCCACCGATGTTGGCCATGCGGATGTTGATGCCGCTCAGGTCCATGTCGAGGCCGGCGTACTGCGGTTCCATGTCTTGTGCGACGAGGCCGGTGCCGAGCATGAGGACGAGCAGGATGAGCAGAATTCTTGCCTTGTGGAACATATGGGGTCTCCCTGACTAGCTGACAGTTTTGGGATGCAGAAGGCTAAAGCCAGACATTGTCCGACGTTTGCCAGACTTCTACACTTCCCGATAGACTAACGCACTCTAGCGGAATTAGTCGCTCTGTGCCACAGGTAAACTCTGATAATATGCCCGAACAATCACAGGCCGCGCTGCGCGGTGAGCCCAGCTATGTGTGGCGCGCCGGCCAGGAGCGCCGGCTGCAGATGATCGCGCGTCATGCGCGGCTGCAGGATGCGCTCGTGTTGGAGGCCGGCGGCGGCATCGGCATGTACGCTGCGGAAATGAGCCAGCGATTCCGGGCGAGGGTCGAGCTGTTCGACATTGAGCCAGAACGTACGCTGCAGGCGCGGGCAGCGACGCCCCATGCGCTCGTCGCAGCAGCCGAGCACTTGCCCTACGCCAGCAACCGCTTTGACACGGTGCTCTCGAATGAAGTGCTTGAGCATGTGCGGGATGACCGGCAGGCGCTGCGTGAAATGTTGCGCGTGCTGAAGCCGGGTGGGCGCGCCGTGATTTTCTGCCCCAACCGCTGGTATCCCTTTGAGACGCATGGTCACTTCTGGCGCGGCCACTATCACTTTGGCAATACAATGTTCATCAACTGGCTGCCGGACGTCGCGCGCAACCGGCTGGCGCCGCACGTGCGCGCTTATACGCGGCGCGGTTTGCTGGCGCTGGTACAGGAATATCCCGCGCGCGTGGTGGAGATGCGGCGCATCTACGGCGGCTACGACAATCTGGTCACACGCTTCGGACGACCTGCGCGAGTCATGCGCGCGCTGCTGCAGGGTCTGGAAGGCGGGCCGCTGGATGTGTGGGGGCTGTCGCATTTGCTGGTGCTGGAGAAGATGCCAGAGGCGTGAGTCTGATCGATCACACACCAGAAAGCCTGAAAGTGTGGCTGGTGCTTCTAGTCCACCCAGACGGGCAGATGACCCAGCGCGATGATGTTGCTCCAGCCGGCGCGATCGCCCTCGGTGAGGATGGCCGCCTCGGCCACAACATTGGCGCCGGCCTTGAGCATGATAAGGCGCAGGCCCTGCAAAGTGCTGCCGGTGGAAATGACATCATCGAGCAGGATTACGCGGCTGCCATGCACCAGCTGGCGGTCGCGTTCGTCCAGATAGAGCGTTTGCGGTTCCCCGGTGGTGATGCTGAGGGTTTCCGTGGCCAGCGCGTCGCCCATGTAGGGTTTCAGTGACTTGCGCAAAACGATATAGGGCAGCTGCATCTCCAGCGAAAGCGCGTAGGCCAGGGGGATGGCCTTGGCCTCCGGCGAGACCAGCACTTCTGCCCGGCAATCTTCGAGGCGGCTGGCCAGGGCTGTGCTGGCAGCCGCGACCAGTTCGCTGTCGCCAAGGATGTTGAGGATAGCGATGCGCACGCCCGGGCTGATTTCAAACAGGCGTAGCTCGCGCTGCACGCCTGCTATTGTGATCGGCCAGGTAGCCGGGCGTTCAGGCGCGTTCAAGGACTGCTTCCTGCTGCCCGGTGACGATCTGTCCGTCGACCAGCGTCAGTTGCCGTTCCGTGATGCCGGCCAGTTCCGGGTCGTGGGTGACGATGACGACCGTGGTGCCAGCCTGCTGTTGCACATCGCGCAGGGCATCCAGCACGACCAGGCCGGACGCAGTGTCCAGATTGCCGGTCGGTTCGTCGGCGAGCAGCAGGGGTGGATTGTTGGCCAGGGCGCGGGCGATGGCGACCCGCTGCTGTTGTCCGCCGGAAAGCTCGGCGGGACGGTGGTTCATGCGGTCGCCAAGACCCAGCAGCTCCAGCAGTTCACGGGCGCGCTGCATGGGCTGGAATTGTGGCTTGTGTGCGAACTGGATGGGCAGGGCGACGTTTTCAAGCGCAGTCAGGGTGGGGATGAGATTGAAGAACTGGAAGATGAAACCGATTTTTTCGTTGCGGATGGTGGTGAGCTGATCCTCGTTCATGTGAGTGATGTCAACGCCGTCGATCTCCACGCTGCCGCTGCTGGGCGAATCAAGGCCGCCGATCAGACCGAGCAAGGTGCTCTTGCCGCTGCCGGAAGGGCCAACGATGCTCACCATCTCGCCGGCGTAAATCTCCATGTTGACATCGCGCAGGGCATGCACACTGACCTTGCCCAGGCGCAGCTCGCGCGAGAGGTTGCGGACGCGGATGACTGTGTGAGGGGACGCGGCTGAATTGTTGGTCGCCATCATTCAACCGGCCGCTGGCTGCAGCGCGTAGACTGGTGCCAGCCAATGGTGATAGCGTTCATCGCGTCCGTACAACACATCCTTGAAGAGTTCGCGAAGTTGCGCGGTCATTGGGCCAATCTCGCCCGTTCCAACCTGGCGATGTTCGATGCGCGTGATCGGGGTGATTTCAGCGCCGGTGCCGCACATGAACATCTCGTCTGCCAGATAGGCTTCGGTGCGGTCGACGGGGCGCTCCTGCACCTCGACGTTCATATCCTCACGCAGCATCTGTATGAGCGAACGGCGCACAATGCCCTCCAGCACGTCGGCGGTCACCGGCGGGGTAATGGCCACACCTTTACGCACGAGGAAAAGATTGGCCACGCTGCACTCGGCGATGTGGCCGTCGTTGTTGAGCACAATGGCATCGTCGTAGCCGGAGAGCATGGCGTCCGTGCGAATCATGAGCGAGTTGACGTAGGAGCCGGAAATCTTGCCGCGCGCTGGAATGGCGTTGTCTTCCACGCGGCGCCAGGCGGAGATACTGACGTGCGAGCCATCCTCCTTGCTCACGAAGCCGCCTTCGCCCAGAGGCATGAGCGTGATGGCCAGTTCGGCTTGTGATCCCAGAATGTGCACGGCGAGGGTTTCGCCGCCGGCGAAGATCAGCGGCCGAATATAGCAGTTGCAGTCCAGCTGTTCGGCGCGCAGCAGTTCGAGCAGACTGTCGAGCAGTTGCTCCGGTGTGTAATCGAGCTCAAGGCGCAGCAGGGCGGCGGACTGCAGCAGGCGCTCAAAGTGATCGTAGGGGCGGAAGACGTAAAGCTGTTCGTGTTCGGCGTTCCAGTAACCACGCATGCCGGCAAACACGCTCGTGCCGTACTGAAGCGCCTGGGTGTGAACGCTAATTTTGGCGTCCTCCAGCGGGACGACGGCCCCGCGAAACCAGGCGTGGCGGGCAATGGATTCAGTCATGTTGGACTCTCCGCGCTGTGTGAATGGCATTCGTTGCATTTGGGAACACGAAAAGAATCTAGCATGGCAGGAAGGGCAATACCAGTGAGCAGGTGATTAGAGGGGCTGGCTCAGCTGCGGGTCAGCCGAGGTAATCGCGCAGGTTGTGCGCCAGGCGCGGGTGACGCAATCGGCGCAAGGCTTCCTTCTCCAGCTGGCGGATGCGCTCGCGGCTGAGGCCAAACTTGCTGGCGATTTCTTCCAGCGTGTGGGGTTCACCGTCACCCAGGCCGAAGCGCAGGCGCAGGATGTGGCTCTGGCGCGGCGTCAGCTCGGCCAGCACTTCCTCAATGGTCTCCTGCAACAGGTTGCGCGTGGCGACATCGACCGGGCTGGGCGAATCCTGGTCCTCAATGAAATCACCGAATTCGCTGTCGCCGTCTTCGCCGACCGGACGCTCAAGCGCGATGGCGTGCTGGCTGGCGTCCATCATGCGACAAACAATTTCAGCCGGCAGGTCCATTTCGCGGGCGATTTCCTCGGGGGTTGGGCGACGCCCCAGCTTTTGTTCGAGCGACTGGGCGGCGCGGTACATCTGGCGAATGCGCTCGGTCATGTGCAGCGGGATGCGGATGGTGCGCGTCTTCTGGGCGAGCGCACGTGTGATGGCCTGACGGATCCACCAGGTGGCGTAGGTGCTGAAGCGGTTGCCACGCTTGTAGTCGTACTTGTCGACGGCGCGCATCAGACCGACGTTGCCCTCCTGGATGAGATCCGGGAAGGGCAGGCCCTGGTTCATGTAACGTTTGGCGATGCTGACGACCAGCCGTGTATTGGCGCGACCCAGGTGCTCGCGGGCAGCCTGACCATCTATCTCCTGGCGCAGCATCCGCCCCAGTTCAATGTCGTTGTAGCGTGAACCGGCATCGGGCTCGTCCATGCATTGTCGCATGATGCGCCCGGTCTCAATGCGGCGGGCAAGGTCAATCTCGTCCTGGGCGGTCAGCAGGGGTTCCTGTGACATTTGACGAAAATAAAGGCCGACGGGATCGTCGGCGGAGACAGCATTGATGTCGCCAATGTCGGCGTTGTTGGCCGTTGCCGGATTTACCCGATCCCGGTGGAGCAGGGTCTGGTTTCCCTCGACGTCCTGCCGTACCTCAATTCCCATATCATCAAGTTCGTTGTAGAGGGAATCAAGAGCGGGGGCGTTCTGATGTTCGTCTACCAGTTCAAGTATATCGTCGAGAGTAATGAAGCCGCGCTGATCTGCGCGAACCAACAATTCTTGTAGCACGTAGTCGCCGGCCCCTGAGGCTTCTCGTGGCCACCACCCTTGCTGCTACACAGGCGGCCCCTGCTGACGAAGACACTGGAGGCAGTATATCACAGGTTGGCGAAAAGTGAACGTTTGATGAGGGCGGGTATTAAAAACCGGTGTCCGGGCTCATTCGTTCGGCGTGACACGCAGGCGAAACTCGTTGCGACGGGAGAGGGCGCGCACCTGCTCGCCGGCGCGGTAGCTGCTGCGTACCAGCGGCCCACTCTCTACCCAGCGAAAGCCCATGGCAAGGCCTTCTTCACGAATGAAGTCGAACTCTGCGGGCAGGTAAAAGCGTTCGACGGGCAGATATTTCTTGCCGGGTTGCAAGTACTGACCGACGGTCAGGATGTCCACGTCACAGGCGCGCAGATCGCGCATGGTGGCCAGCAACTCATCCATGCTTTCGCCAAGGCCGACCATGATGCCGCTCTTGGTCAACACCTGGGGGTCAAGCGCCCTGGCGTTGCGCAGCGTGGCCAGCGCCCATTCGTAGTGATCCTGCGGCTGAACATGGCGGAAGAGGCGCGGCACCGTCTCCACGTTGTGATTCAGGATTTCCGGACGGGCGTCCATCACGATGCGCAGGGCGGCTTCATCGCCCTTGAAATCCGGGATGAGCACCTCGATGCTGCAGCCCGGCTGCAGCTGGCGGATGCGGCGAATAACCATGGCGAAGATCGGCGCGCCGCCATCCGGACGTTCGTCGCGGTTGACGCTGGTAATGACGACATGCTCGAGGCCCATGGCGCGGACAGCTTCGGCCACGCGATTTGGCTCTGCCCAGTCCAGTGGTGCCGGACGTCCCGTCAGAATGTCGCAGAAACCGCAGGAACGGGTGCAGGTATCGCCCATCATCAGGAAGGTGGCGGTACCCTTGCCCCAGCATTCACCAATGTTGGGGCACTGCGCTTCCTCGCAGACTGTGTTCAGGCTCTTTGAGCGCATCAGCTCGCGCACCCGTTCGTAAGTGTCGCCGGATGGCGCGCGGACCTTGATCCACGGTGGCCGGCGTCGCGGATGTTTCGGGTCCGGCTGCCAGCCGGCATCCCCGTTCGCCTCTACGACCGGAATGCTGTCCGGCTTCATTAACTCGACCAATGCCAGCTCCCTTGTTCCACTCCTCCAGTTTGATTATAGAGTTGTACCCTGGCTTGTCCAGTATCCAGCGCAGCCCGATGCTTGCACCTGCCAGGCTGCTGTGCCAGACTGACGTGTCGTAGCACTAACGAGGCGAGGCATTTTGCGCAGCCTGCTGGTACTGTTCACCCTGGCCGCATTGCTGGCCGCCCTGACCGAAGTGTCGCGGGTGGCTGCGAACCTGTCGTATGTCGCCGGCGGGGAACCTGGCACCTTGCTGCATGCGGCAGACTTCACCAGCGTCATGCCAGATCAGGATCTCTTTGTTGGCCGTCTCTCCGCGCAGCTGGTGGACGGCGCCCTGCGCCTGGGCGCAGACGATCCCGATAGCCTGGTCTACGCGGCGGCCGGGCCGCAGCTCACCGATTTTGACCTGGAAGTGGAGGCGAGGCCGCTGGCCGGGCCGCTGGACAATGGCTACGGCGTTCTCTTTCGTCTGCATGAAGTGCGCCCGGCCCCTGCTTTGGAAGCATTCGGTCTACCGACTCCGGGCTACACCAGGTCGCGCAGCTACTATCTCTTCCTCATCAGTAGCGACGGCTACTATCAATTGCGGCGCACTCTGGCCGGCGATCAGCAAATCCTGAGCGCGTGGGTTCCTTCGCCGCTGATTCGCCAGGGTCTGGAGGTCAGCAACCGGTTGCGCGTCCTTGCGAGCGGCAGCAACATGCAGTTCTATATTAACGATGAACAGGTTGCGCTATGCATCCCGGACGCAGCGCAGGCCCGCAGCACCTGGGCAGAGGGTGAATGCGTCGACGGTCGCATGCGCATGATGCTGCAGGACGAGTCGTTGACAGCAGGACGCATTGCCATGGCGGCACAGTCCTTTCAGCAGGCCGGCGTGCAACTGGCTTTCGACAATCTGCTGGTGCGAATGCCGCAGGCCGGAGGAGTAAAGGCGTGAAGGTACACCTGCGCTCTCTGGGTTGCCGACTCAACCAGGCGGAGATGGACGCGCTGGGCCGTGATCTGATGACCCGCGGTCATGGGCTGACGCAGGACCCGGCACAGGCTGGGCAAATCGTCGTCAACACCTGCACGGTGACCCAGGCCGCTGCTGCGGACAGCCGCAGTCTGGTTCGCGAGCTGGCGCGTCAGTCACCGGAGGCAGGGATAACGGTAACGGGCTGCCATGCGCAACTGGCGCCGCAGGAAATGCGCGCGCTGCCCAATGTGCGTCAGGTGGTGGGCAATCTTGACAAGGACGGCATCGCGGATCAGCTGGCCGGACCGATGCCGGACGGGTCGCCGCAGGCGCTGCCGACGCCCGGCATGCGCACGCGGGCCTTCGTCAAGGTGCAGGATGGCTGTGACCACGCTTGTACCTTTTGCGTGACGACGATAGCGCGCGGTGCTGGTCGCAGCCGGCCGCTGACGCAAGTGTTGGCGGAGATACGCGAACTGCAGGTGCTGGGCTATCAGGAAGCGGTGCTGAGCGGTGTGCAGCTGGGCAGTTACGGCCGTGACCTGGGCATGAAGCAAGGCCTGCACACACTGCTACGCGCGGCGCTGCTGGACACGGACATGCCGCGCTTGCGACTGTCTTCGCTGGAGCCCTGGGAGCTGGCGCCCGATTTCTTCGACCTGTGGCAGGACGCGCGACTCTGCCGGCATCTGCATTTGCCGCTGCAAAGCGGCTGTGACGCCACCTTGCGCCGCATGCGCCGGCGCTGCAACCGGCGTGAATTCAGGGAGTTGCTGGCCGCAATCCGTGCACGCGTGCCGCAGATGAGCATCACGACGGATGTCATGGTCGGCTTTCCGGGCGAGAGTGAGGAAGATTTCGCCGCCAGCAGGGATTTCATCGCGGAACAGGCTTTCGCGGGCCTGCACGTCTTCCGCTACAGCCGGCGCCCCGGTACACCAGCCGCGCGAATGCGACAGCAGGTTCCGGAGCAAGGGAAAAGGCAGCGCAGCGCGACCCTGCGCGCCCTGGGGGCGGAGCAGGAACGACGTTACGCTGCCAGTCTACGGGGACAGACGCTGGATGTGTTGTGGGAGCAGGTTGCAGGGGCGACGCCTGAAGGCTTCATCAACGTCGGTTATACTGATACCTGGATGCGGGTGCGCGCTGTGCATCCCCGCGCCATGGTGAACCGGATAGTGCCGGCGCAGCTGGGGGGCTACGAGAATGGTGCGCTGAAGGCCACGCCAATTCTGGAGTTGCAGACATAACGCAGGCAACGCGGGCCAGAATCCGGTTGTGGCGCCGGTGACGGGTGTAAAGCGAACAGCCAGGTTGGCGCAGACAGTCAAGCTCAGACAGGCAGGTGCATGAGGTCAGGGATGAGCGAGCGGGTGACGGACGACTCCTGGCGTCTGCACGTGCCGGGAATCATCATTGCGGCCACGCTTTTTGTACTGCTGACGACGGTCATCGTCGCCAGTGACGTGCTGCTTCCCTGGTGGACGGGCAGTGGTGATCTGCGCGTCGGTCAGGTGGCGGATCAGAACGTCCTCTCACCCTTCAGCATTACCTTTGAGAGCGCTGTGCTCATCGATCTGAACCGCAGGGAGGCCGCAGCAGAAGTCACGCAGGTGTATGACCCGCCGGATCCAAACGTCAGCCGCACCCAGAGCCTGCTGGCGCATCAGGTGCTGGATTACATCCGCAACGTGCGCATGGACAGTTTCAGTTCTGTGGCCCAGCGTGCCGAAGACCTGCAGCAAATCACGTCGCTGACGCTGGACACGGAACAGATTGACCGCATTCTGAACATGTCGGCCGATGCCTGGGAGAGCGTTGATGGCGAGATCATCAACGTGCTCGAACGCATCATGCGCGAGCCCATTCGCGCGACCAACCTGGAAGTGGTGCGCACGCAATTGCCGACCCAGGTGAGCATCCGCTTCTCATCCACAGAATCCGGGATCATCGTCGCGGTCGTCGAGGACCTGCTGCGGCCCAACACCTTCCCTAATGAAGAAGCCACCGAGGCCGCGCGACAGGCGGCGGTGGACGCGGTTGAACCGGTGGAACGCACCTTTGCCTTCAATGAGGTCGTGGTGCGCCAGAACGAACAGATCACTGATGTTGACATGGAAGCCCTGAGTGTGCTGGGTCTGCTGCAGACCGAGACGCGCCTGCTGCAGGAGTTGGGCAAGGCCTTTTTCGCCAGCCTGCTGGTGCTTGCGCTGACTTCCCTCTACATCGTGCGCTTCGAGCGCAACCTGCTGGCCAGGCCTGGTTTTTCCCTGTTGCTGGCAGGTTTGTTCATGCTGGTGCTGGCGGGCGCCCGCCTGGTGCAACTGAGCAGCATGCCAGCTGAACTGTATCTGTATCCGACGGCGGCGCTGGCATTGTTGTACGTAGCCATCGCATCGCCGCGCCTTGCGCTGATTGGCACCGTCAATCTTTCTTTTCTGTTGGGTCTGGTTACGACCGGTTCGCTGGAGCTGGCCACGCTCACCATTAGCGGCGGGCTGATGGGTATGCTGACCCTGCGCAGCACCGATCGCCTCAATAACTTCTTCCTTTCGGGCCTGTTTATCAGTCTGGCCAACATGCTGGTGGCGGTGGTCTTCAACCTTGGGGTATCAGGCACTTCGTTAACTGTGCTCCTGCCTTACAGCCTCATCAATGGCGTACTGGCAGCAGCCATCGCCATTGCCGGCATGTACCTGCTGACGTTGTTCCTTAACCTGCCCACCAGCCTGAAGCTGGCTGAACTCAGCCAGCCCGGCAACCCCCTGCTGCGACGCCTGATGCGGGAGGCGCCGGGCACCTACCAGCATTCGCTGCAGGTCGCCAACCTGAGCGAGCAGGCCGCGCTGGCGATCGGCGCGGACGCGGAACAGGTGCGGGTGGCGGCCATGTACCATGACATTGGCAAAATTCCGAACGCGATTTTCTTCAGCGAGAACCAACAGTTTGGCGCGGGCAACGCGCACGACTTGCTCGGAGATCCTGAACGCAGCGCGGACATCATCATCAGTCACGTGAGTGATGGAGTGGTACTGGCCCGTGAGTACCGGCTGCCGGGACGCCTGCGGGACTACATCTACGAGCACCATGGCACGACCGAAGTATTCGTCTTCTGGCGCAAGGCAGTGGAAGCCGCAGGCGGCGACGAGAGCGCTGTGGACATTGCGGACTATCGCTATCCTGGCCCCAGCCCACGCAGCCGCGAAACGGCCGTGATGATGCTGGCAGACAGCTGCGAATCGGCCGTGCGCTCCATCGTGCCCACCAGTCGCGCGCAGGTAATGGAGATAGTCCTGCGCATCGTGGAAGACAAGATGAACGACGGTCAGCTGGACAATTCCAGCCTGACCCTGAATGACATTCGCGCCATCCAGCGCACGTTGGTGGCAATGTTGCAGGCGGTCTATCATCCGCGCATTGATTATCAGAAAGTCAGCGCAGCTGCGCCGGCCATCACGCAATCGGCTACCGCCGCGTTGCAGGCGCAGGGGCAGACGCCGGTTGAGCCGGCCCGGCTTGCTGCGCCAGGCACAGAGATGGCGCCCGCTACTGGAGACAGTCCGGGGCCGTTGCCCGAAGTACCGGATTTGCCCCATGCCCAGCCTCCGGCCAACGGGCCTGCGGTCAGCGGAAGTACGCGTGGGCAGGTGCCGCAGACGTGAACGCCATTCATCTGTACAACGAAACCGGTCAGGAGATTGAAACTGAAGCGCTGCTGCGGGCGGTGCGCACCACACTGGGCCTTCGCCTGGGGGAGTCAGAGACGCCGGGCGAAGTGACAATCCTGCTCACCTGCGACGAACAGGTGCGCGCGCTCAATCGCGAACATCGCAGCGTGGACAGCGTCACGGATATCCTCTCCTTTCCGGCGCTGCCCCATGGTGTCGACGGGGAAGCCCCGGCGCTGGGCGATCTGGTGGTAGCCCTGCCGTGGACAGCCCGGCAGGCGCAGCAGATTGGCCATGCCTTGACGGACAGTCTCATGTTGTTGATGATTCACGGCACTCTGCATTTGCTGGGCTACACTCACGAAGCAGGACATGATCGCGCGCTCATGTGGTCGGTGCAGGACAAGGTGATGCAGCGGCTGGGACTGCCTGCCGACCTGGTTCCGCGGCTCGAGCAGAATTTCCATCTGAAAGAGGCTCGTTGAAACGCGCAGTGACACGAGAACGAACGATTCGTGATAGTGCCGCTGAACGCCGCGGCCATGCCCGCAAACGCCAGCAGCTGCGTCAGAACCGGCGCCGGCGCAATCGGGAATCGGCGGGCTCACATCTGTCGCCGGCCGGCGGCGTGAGCATCACGCTGCCACAAGTGCGTATTCCGGTAGTCCGTCTTGTCACGGGACTGGCGCTGGGCGTGATTTTGCTGGTCGGTGTGGTGGTTTTCCTGCGCAGTCTGAAACCGGCAGAGGCGGAGATATTGCCGAACGCCCTGTGGCTGGGCACGGAATGGACCTATGAGGAGCATGAGGCACGCGACATCCGGTCGCTGGCGGAACGCCTGCGGGAGAATGAAATCGGTACCGTTTACGCCTGGGTCAGCTGGTTGCAGGGTGACGTGACCTGGCGCGGCGCCGAGCGCTTTAACCGGGTCAAGGCCTTCGCGACCCAGCTGAAGGACGAATGGCCGGAACTGGAATTGCACGGCTGGATCAGCCTGCCGGTAAATCTGGGCGAGGCTGGCTACCGGCTGGATGACCAGGAACTGCAACAGGCCGTCGTAGACTTTTGCAGCAGTGTGGTGCGTGAACTCGGCTTCGACGGGGTGTTCCTCAACATCGAGCCGGTCTGGGATGGCGATGAGCATTTCGTAGAGTTGCTGCGCAAGGTACGTCTGCGTCTGGGCGAATCTGTGCCCGTCTCGGTTGCGGTTCCGCCGGACTGGAGCCCGGTGGACGCAGGTATTCCCGTGCCGCCGCTGATTCTGCCAGGCACCGTGTGGTCGCGTGACTACAAGCAGAACGTCGCCTTGCTCAGCGACCAGATGGCCATCATGAGCTACAACAGCGGCCTGTCCGCCGCGACAGACTATGAAACGTGGATGGCCTACCAGGTGCAGACCTTTTCGGAAGCGGTCAGTGAGCTGGGCGAAGGCACCCGGTTAATGATCGGCATTCCGACCTATGACGCAGAACCGCCCGGCCATGATCCGGAAGTTGAGAACATGATCTCGGCGCTCAATGGCCTGCGCGCGGGTCTGGCAGCGGCGGGCCCGGCCGCGGAGTGGGTGCAGGGCGCAGCCATCTATGCAGACTGGACAACCGACGCTGCCGAGTGGGAACAGTTCCAGCTGCTGGCTGTCGAAGGCCGTTAGCTGCCGGCGGCATGACCGCTGGCGATCTCCTGTAAAAAGCGCACGGTCGTATCAATACCCTTGTACAGCATGTTAACGCGATAGTTCTCGTTGGGACCGTGGATGCCGCTGTCATTGGTGCTGAAGCCAAGCGGAACACCAGTGAGACCCAGCACCTCGTGGAACATGGCGATGATGGGCACGCTACCACCGGTGCGGCGCAGCCCGACCTCGCCTGGCCAGTGCAGGGCGAAGGCTCGCTTCAATGCCTGTACCACCGGGCTGGCAACATCGATCTGCACCGGGTCTCCCAGCCCCAGTAGTTCGAAGCTGACCTCGACTGTTGCCGGGGCGATTGCGCGAATATGCTCGCAGACCAGGTTGTAGATGTGCTCCGGTTTCTGGTTGGCGACCAGGCGACAGCTGATCTTGGCGTGGGCCTGCGCGGGAATCACCGTTTTGAAGCCGTCACCGGTGTAACCGCCGTAGATGCCATTGATCTCCAGCGTCGGCCGCGCGCCCGTGCGCTCGACGCGCGAGAAACCAGGCTCGCCCCAGTCCTGCGGGGCACCAACCAGGCTCTCCCAGTCCGCGTCGTTGAACTCGCCGCGATTGAGCAATTCACGTTCGGCCGCTGACAGCAGGAGCACATCATCATAGAAGCCTGGCACAGCGACGCGCCCGTCCCTGTCATGTAGCTGCGCGACAATTTCAGCGATCACCTGGGCCGGGTTATGGACGATGCCGCCATACATACCACTGTGCAGGTCCGTGCGCGGCCCGCTTACGCAGACTTCCAGGGTCGTGATGCCGCGCAAGGCCGTCACGATAACCGGTTCATCCGGCTCCTCGAAGCCGCCATCTGCGATGATGCAAGTATCCGCCAGCAGGCGATCCTGATGCTCGCGCAGGAAAGGCAACAAGCTTGGCGAGCCGCTCTCCTCTTCACCTTCCAGCAGGAAGCGCACATTCACCGGGCAGACCTCGTCACTGGCCAGCAGGGCAGCGACGGCCCGCAAGGTCACGATGCAGTGACTCTTGTCATCCGAGACGCCCCGTCCATACAGACGGCCGTCACGCAGCTGCGGCGCGAAGGGCTCACTGTCCCAGCCATCTGCGCGGCTGGCCGGTTGCACATCGTAGTGGGCGTAGATGAGCACCGTTGGCGCCTCTGCGCCGGCGCCCAGCCAGTCTCCATAGACCACCGGGTTGCCGGCAGCAGGTAGCAGCGCCACATTCTGCAGGCCGATGGCGCGCATCTCGTCGGCCAGCCAGTTGGCGGCGCGCAAGGTGTCCTGCGCGTGGGCAGGATCTGTGCCGATGCTGGGTATGGCGGCGAGTTCCATCAGCTGCTGCAGCGCCAGTTCATGGCTGGCGCGGGCGAGGGTGAGAGCGTCACTCATTTCAGTTCCTCATTTATATTCAGTGACGAAGTATAACGCGCTGAATTGGCGGACATGCTATACTTCGCGACGGAAAGGCACGGGCCTTATGCTCAACAGACCACTTGCCAACCGTACAGCCAGCCGGGTATTCGCCTCGCTTCTGGTGATTATCGTACTGGTCGCATTCTGGCAGGTGCGCAGCGTGTTGCTGCTCTTGCTCAGCTCCATCATTCTGGTGGTTCTGATCACGACGCCGATGCGCATTTTGCAGCGCCGCTTCAGTTTGAAACGTACTCCGGCGCTGCTCATTTCCCTGCTCATTTTCCCACTGTTTTTCATCGTGCTCGCATTGACGGTCTTACCGCTGCTGGCCACGCAGCTGACCACCCTGTCCCTGCGCGTGAATGCCGGAGTGATGTTGCTGCAACTGTACTGGGAGTCGCTGAATGCGATGCCTGCGCCCTTCACCGGCATCGCCTATGTGCCGCCGGCTGTGCGCGACCCCCTGGTGGAATCCATTTCGCTGGTGGTCACGAGCTTTCAGGTCGACAGCCAGCTGATTACACAGGTGGCCAACCAACTGGTCAGCGCCTTTGGCCAGGTCAGCGTCCAGGTTGTTCCAGTGCTGGGCGGCGTGGCTTCGGCCCTGTTGAACACGCTGATCATCGTCTTCATGTCCATTTATCTGCTCACAGACCCGGCCACCCATGAGGATGGCCTGCTGCGCATGCTGCCACCGGGCTACCGCGGGCGTGGGCGTGAAATTCTGGCGCGTCTGGACCAGGTCATGCGGGGCTGGCTGGAATCCACCCTGCTGGCGATGGTATTCGTCTGGCTGGCTACCTGGATCGGGCTCACCCTGCTGGGGCTGGAAGAAGCGCTGGCGCTGGGCGTCATTGCCGGCCTGCTGGCCTTCGTGCCGACCTTCGGCACGTTGACGGCCGCAGTGCTGGCGGCAGTGGTGGGCATTCTGCAGCAGCCACAAAATGTGGGCTGGATCATTATCGTCACCTATGCCATCTCGCTGGTACAGAGTCAGCTAATCAGCCCGTTGCTGGTCGCAGACCGCATCAACGTGCCACCCATCATCGTCCTGCTCGGCCAAATCGTCGCAACAGTCTTTTTCGGATTCCTGGGGATCCTGCTGGCTGTGCCACTCACGGCCATCCTGATGGTGCTGGTGCAGGAAGTTTACGTGAAGGACACTCTCGGCGACGCAGGCGCGGAGCGGGACAGCGCAGTGTCTGAAGAGGAGGCGTTGGCCACGACAACCTGAATTAATCGCAGCTATAGACCCGGTTCATAACGCAACACTACCCTGATGCTGGATTTGCAATACATTTTGTGTGAGTCATCTATTGTCACAGGTGCCATGTCCATGTCGCGTCGCGCGCCAGTTTGACCACCGGCAATCTCCTGGCATGTGAACGGCAGGGTGTGCATGCTGGATTGAGCCTCTGTTGAGGCGATGCCCTTTGGTATCCTGGCCCATCCATATTCTGACTTAACCTTGCGGGTGGCGTTGCTATACGCGCCCGCTAAACTGACTGAACTGGCTTCACAGTCTCCTGTGAATTGAAAAGGATCGCTCATGAGCAGCATGCACAGCCTGATCTGGTTTTATGACATAGAAGCCCTGACAATTTTTCAGCTGGCACAGATGGCCGGCAGTGGCCCGGATCAGTTGGGTGATCCGGGCACTGTGCAGGCCTATCTGCAGCAATGGCTGGTCCTCATTTCGGTTCTGATCGGGCTAACCGCCTTGCTCGGCCTTTACGGTGTGTTTCAGCATCGGCTCAGGCTCCCCAAAACCCACTCCTTCGCGCTGCTAATCCTGATTGTCGCCCTTGTTTTTGTCCCGGTAACCTATTTGGGAGTCAATGACATCCGCTCGGCAGGGGGTGGTCGCAGTACGGTGTATCGACTTGCCGATGGCCTGCGTCAAACTTCAGACGATTTGACGCGCATGGTGCGTCTCTACGCAGCAACGGGTGAGCCGGTTTACCGCGAATACTTCCAGGAAATTCTGGACATCCGCAACGGACTTGCGTTGCGTCCCGAGCAGTATTTTGATATTCCCTACTGGGATGTCGTGCTGGCAACCGGGGAGCGGCCGGGCGCTGCCAACGCTCCCGTATCAATTCAGTCGCTCATGCAGCGCGCCGGTCTGACGGAAGAGGGAGTGTCCCTGCTGCAGGAGGCAGAAAGCCAGTCCAACATCCTCGCTGAACTGGAATTCGAACTCATGGACGTTGTCGCGGCGCAGACGGCAGATGGCGGCGACTTCGTACTCGACGGCGCAACGGTCGAGGCACTGCGACGTCTGCATGGACAGGAATATCACGATGCCAAGGCCCTGGTGATGCAGCCCCTGGTTGGGCTGGTGTCAGGTTCAGGGCTGGACATGTTGATTGTGGAAGGTAGCGTACACAACTTCTTGCAGGGGCGGCTGGACATTCTGTCAGTCCTGATTGGTCTGGCAGCCCTGGTTGTTGTCTATATCGTCATTCGTCAACGGCCAGTCCAGTCACGATTTTACATGGTTGCGCTGCTGCTCCTGCTAGGCTCTCTGTTCCTTTCCCGGCAAATTCTTGCGCTCAGCGATGATGGCGGCCTCAGCGTAGCCAGACGTCAAAGCGAGGCCCTGCTTTCTGACGGCTTGCGTCAGACTTCGGATGATCTGACACGCATGGCGCGGCTCTTCACGGTGACAGGTGAAGAGCGCTACCGGGAATACTTCCAGGAAATACTGGATATCCGCAACGGTGATGCGCCGCGGCCGGAACTTTATTTCCAGGTCCCCTACTGGGATTTCGTACTGGCAATCAACCAAAGGCTGGGCGAGACTGGCAATGCGGAACCAATTCGGTCGCTGATGCAGACTGCCGGAATCAATAGTGTGGAAGCCGACCTCCTGTCAGAAGCCGAAGGTCAGTCCAACGTTCTTGCAGTGCTGGAGAACGAGGCAATGGATGCCGTTGCCCTGCAGGTTGAGGCTGGCGGTGAATATGTGCTTGAAGGCGATGCACTCGCGGCGATGCAGCTTTTGCACGGCGCTGAATACCACGAAGCCAAGGCCCGGGTGATGCAGCCGCTGGTGCAGCTGTCCCGAAGGTTTGAGCAGGGCGCGCGTGAGGAAGAAGAGTTTAGCCAGTCTGATTTGAGGCAGGGGATGCTCACTCTGGGATTGGCAATGAGCCTGGCAGCGCTACTCATGGCAGTCGCCTTGTACCAGGCACGTCGTAGGGCTGGCGAGGCTGAGGCGTAGGCTGTTTTCACTTTCCTGGCCGGAGCCAGCTGGTCTGCGGGCTGTAACGTACGTGAGCGTGTGAGCCGGGGCTTGACACACGGAACGTGGGCGGGGTAGGATGTGGATCTGCTACGGAGCGAGTATGTAGCGGGGGGCCCGAGGGAGGGCCGGGACGCAGCTTGACAACATGAGAGTGGGAAGGAAAGCGGAAGGCCGGTGCGACCGGCTTGGGGCCAGGTACCGGGGCCGACAGAATACTGGTGCGAAGAGGTAGGACAAACGGCGAGTTTGATCCTGGCTCAGGATGAACGTTGGCGGCGTGCCTAACACATGCAAGTCGAACGGGAAGCCCCTTTCGGGGGGTGGAGAGTGGCGCACGGGTGCGTAACACGTAGCTAACCTGCCCCGAAGACCGGGACAACCGCTGGAAACGGCGGCTAAGACGGGATACGACGGGATCGGGGGGACCTGGTCTTGTGAAAGGGTCGCGGTGAAACGCGACACGCTTCGGGAGGGGGCTGCGGCCCATCAGCTGGATGGCGGGGTAACGGCTCACCATGGCGATGACGGGTAGGGGATCTGAGAGGGTGGTCCTCCACACCGGGACTGAGACACGGCCCGGACTCCTGCGGGAGGCAGCAGTGAGGGATATTGCGCAATGGACGGAAGTCTGACGCAGCGACGCCGCGTGGGTGATGAAGGTTTTCGGATCGTAAAGCCCTTTTCTGCGTGACGATAATGACGGTAGCGCAGGAACAAGTGTCGGCTAACTACGTGCCAGCAGCCGCGGTAACACGTAGGACACGAACGTTATCCGGAATTACTGGGCGTAAAGGGCGCGCAGGCGGCTCTGCAAGACGGACATGAAAGCCCGGGGCTCAACTCCGGGAGGCTGTCGGTGACTGCGGGGCTTGAGGGTGAGAGAGGGGTGTGGAATTCCGCGTGTAGTGGTGAAATGCGTAGAGATGCGGAGGAACACCGGAGGCGAAGGCGGCACCCTGGCTCACAACTGACGCTGAGGCGCGAAAGCATGGGTAGCGAACGGGATTAGAAACCCCGGTAGTCCATGCCGTAAACGATGTGCACTCGATGTCCGGTATGCTACGGCGTACTGGGTGTCCCAGCGAACGCGGTAAGTGCACCGCCTGGGGAGTACGGTCGCAAGGCTAAAACTCAAAGGAATTGACGGGGGCCCGCACAAGCAGCGGAGCGTGTGGTTTAATTCGAGGCTACGCGAAGAACCTTACCCGGGTTTGACATCATGGTGGTAGGGAGCTGAAAGGCGACTGACCTTCGGGAGCCATGACAGGTGCTGCATGGCTGTCGTCAGCTCGTGCCGTGAGGTGTTCGGTTAAGTCCGAAAACGAGCGCAACCCCTGGTGCCAGTTACAAGTGTCTGGCGCGACTGCCCGTGACAAACGGGAGGAAGGTGGGGATGACGTCAAGTCAGCATGGTCTTTATATCCGGGGCTACACACACGCTACAATGGGCGGTACAACGGGTAGCGAAGGAGCGATCTGGAGCCAATCCTGAAAAGCCGTTCACAGTTCGGATTGCAGGCTGCAACCCGCCTGCATGAAGTCGGAGTTGCTAGTAACCGCCGGTCAGCACACGGCGGTGAATACGTTCCCGGGCCTTGTACACACCGCCCGTCACGTCATGGAAGCTGGTCATGCCTGAAGTCGGGAGGCGAACCCTGACGGGGGCGCTACCGCCGGGGGCGGGGCTGGTGACCGGGACGAAGTCGTAACAAGGTAGCTGTAGCGGAAGCTGCGGCTGGATCACCTCCTTTCTGGGGACGCGATGTTGGCACGCATCGAAGGGTGCGGGTCGGCATCTGCGGAGACAGAAGCAGAACAAGGGAGCCGGGAGAGCACTGGTTGACGCATTTCTTCTCACTGACATGTTGTCGGGGAGCGGGGGCCCGTAGCTCAGCTGGTCAGAGCGCACGCCTGATAAGCGTGAGGCCGGAAGTTCGAGTCTTCCCGGGCCCACAGGGAGCGGCAGGGCAAGGGGGGATGTAGCTCAGACGGGAGAGCGGTGCCTTTGCAAGGCACAGGTCAGGGGTTCGAGTCCCCTCATCTCCACGGCAGCGGGGAGCAGCAGCAGGAGCGCGGGGCGCCGTTGGGCGCCCTTTTTGATTCGAGGGGCTGCAGGGGGGTGTGTGGGTGAAGGCAGCCGGGCGGGGCTTGACAGGGGGCGGGGCATATGGCAGGATGGCAGGCCGCGCGGAAGAGCAAGGGCGCGCGGGCGCAGGTTAACAATTGCATGGCGAAGTAACGCGAGAGCATCAATTTCTCCGTATCACATGGACAGGCGATGAAGGGCATTCGGTGGATGCCTTGGCGTCAAGTGCCGACGAAGGACGCGGTACACTGCGAAAAGCTCCGGCGAGGCGTGTGCAGCCGCAGCAGCCGGGGGTATCCGAATGGGGAAACCCGGCACCCGTAGCGGGGTGTCACTGTAGCCGGGAGGTTACAGGGGGAACCGGGCGAAGTGAAACATCTGAGTAGCCCGAGGAAGAGAGAGGATTCCGCGAGTAGTGGCGAGCGAAAGCGGAGGAGCCCAAACCGAAACTGGCGACAGTTTGGGGGTAGCAGGACCGACAGGAGGGTTGTAAGCCGAAGCCGAAGGGTCTGGGAAGGCCCGCCGGAGGGGGTGAGAGTCCCGTAGGCGCAAGGCGAGCAAACTGGTCGGGATCCTGAGTAGTGCGGGACACGAGAAATCCTGCATGAATCCGGGGCGACCACGCTCCAAGGCTAAATACACTTGACGACCGATAGCGGACAGTACCGTGAGGGAAAGGTGAAAAGAACCCCGGCGAGGGGAGTGAAAGAGAATCTGAAACCGGATGCCTGCAAACGGTCAGAGCGGCGTGGCGCGAGCCAGGCTGTAATGGCGTGCCTTTTGGAGAATGAGCCAGCGAGTCAATTTCTGTGGCGAGCCTAAGGGAGTGACACCTGGAGGCGGAGCGAAAGCGAGTCTGAAGAGGGCGAGCGAGTGGCAGGGATTGGACACGAAACCAGGTGAGCTACGCATGGACAGGCTGAAAGTGCGGTAACACGCACGGGAGGGCCGAACCCACGACTGTTGCAAAAGTCGGGGAGGATCTGTGTGTAGGGGTGAAATGCCAAACGAACCTGGAGATAGCTTGTTCTCCCCGAAACAGCTTTGGGGCTGGCGTCGTGCGGAAGGTGCCGGGGGTAGAGCACTGTATGGGCAAGGGGGCTTGAAGCTTACCGAACCCGGGCAAACTCCGAATACCGGCAGTGGATACACGGCAGTTGGACCATGGGAGATGAGTTTCATGGTCGAGAGGGAAAGAGCCCGGACCCGCGGCTGAGGTCCTGGAGAGGTGACTAAGTGGGAAACGAGGTCGTCGTGTCGAGACAGCCAGGAGGTTGGCCCAGAAGCAGCCATCCTTGAAAGAGTGCGTAACAGCTCACTGGTCGAACGCGGTGGCGCGGAAAATGGAACGGGGCTTAAGTCACCCACCGAAGCCCGGGAGTTACTGCCGAGAGGCGGTGGCTGGTAGGGGAGCGTTCCACGGGCGGCGAAGGCAGACTGCGAGGAATGCTGGAGCGCGTGGAAGTGCGAATGCTGGCATGAGTAGCGAGAAACATGTGAGAACCATGTTCGCCGAAAGCTCGAGGTTTCCGACGGAAGGTCAGTCCGCGTCGGGTTAGTCGGGCCTAAGCCGAGGCCGAAAGGCGCAGGCGATGGACAACCGGTTAATATTCCGGTACCGGATGGTGGAGCGCAGGTGCGACTTTGGGGAAAGTCTGGCCGCTGAGTGGATTGCGGTGACAAGCGGGTCACACCCGTGATGTCGTCCCGAGAGGGAGGAAGCAGGCGGGACTCCGGAGCGAGAAAAGGCATCTGGGCGACGAAGCCATTCGCCCGTACCACAAACCGACACAGGTAGGCGAGTTGAGGATACGCAGGCGAACGGGAGAACCCTCGTTAAGGAACTAGGCAAAAAGGTCCCGTAACTTCGGGAGAAGGGACGCCTCCCCGGGAGGGGAGGTCGCAGTGAAGAGGCTCTGCCGACTGTTTAGCAAAAACACAGGTCTCTGCGAAACCGAAAGGTGACGTATAGGGGCTGACACCTGCCCGGTGCCGGAAGGTTAAGTGGAGGGGTCAGGGTGCGGAAGCGCACCTGAAGCTCTGAAATGAAGCCCCGGTGAACGGCGGCCGTAACTATAACGGTCCTAAGGTAGCGAAGTTCCTTGTCGGGTAAGTTCCGACCCGCACGAAAGGTGTAACGAGCGGAGCACTGTCTCAACGGGGGACCCGGCGAAATTGAAGTACGTGTAAAGATGCGCGTTACCCGCAGCAGGACAAAAAGACCCCGTGGAGCTTTACTGCAGCCTGTCATGGCGTCAGGGCGCATGTTGTGCAGGATAGCTGGGAGACTGTGAAGCAAGGTCGTCAGACTTTGTGGAGTCGCTGTTGAAATACCAGCCTGGATGCATTTTGGTCCTAACCGGGCCGTCGGGAGCGACGGACGGGACAGTGGCAGGCGGGCAGTTTGACTGGGGCGGTCGCCTCCGAAAGAGTAACGGAGGCGCCCAAAGGTCGGCTCAGGCTGAATGGAAACCAGCCGCAGAGTGTAAAGGCAGAAGCCGGCCTGACTGCGAGACGAACGGGTCGAGCAGAGACGAAAGTCGGGCTTAGTGATCCCACGGTACCGGGTGGAAGGGCCGTGGCTTAACGGATAAAAGCTACCCCGGGGATAACAGGCTGGTCTTGTCCAAGAGTTCACATCGACGACAAGGCTCGGCACCTCGATGTCGGCTCATCGCATCCTGGGGCTGTATCAAGTCCCAAGGGTTGGGCTGTTCGCCCATTAAAGCGGTACGCGAGCTGGGTTCAGACCGTCGTGAGACAGGTCGGTCTCTATCCGCTGCGGGCGCGGGGAATTTGAGGGGAGCTGTTCCCAGTACGAGAGGACCGGAACGGACGCAGCGCTCGTGTACCGGTTGTCGCGCCAGCGGCATGGCCGGGTAGCGAACTGCGGAGGGGATAACCGCTGAAAGCATCTAAGCGGGAAGCCCGCCCCGAGATGAGGTTCCCATTCCTGAGAGGGAGGGAGACCACTGGGAGACGACCAGTTGGATAGGCCGGACGTGGAAGTGCAGCGATGTATGGAGCGGACCGGTACTAAGGGTCGAAAGCTTGTGATGGGGTACGGAGAAGAGGGTGCTCTGGCGAAGGCCATGCGATTATAGAGAGCAAGAGAGCAAGCGCAGGCGTACGCGAGCGTACGCAGCAGCGGGAGCTGGTTGGTGGCTGGAGCCACGGGGGTCCACCCGGCACCATATCGAACCCGGCAGTTAAGCCTGTGAGCGCGGATGGTACTGCACTGGCGACGGTGTGGGAGAGTACGCCGCTGCCAACCGGCCCGCTGCAGCGAGTGAGTGACAGACAGACAATGAGATGGTGAGACCGGAGACGTGCCCGCTGCGGCACGTTTTTGATTCCTGTGGGCCTGTGCTAGACTTGCGCCATGAGCGACCATGCAAACGAACGCATTGACTGGATGGCAGCCTGGGTGACCTACGCTCCCCATGAGGCGCAAATCGTCGCTGGCAGGCTTCAAAGTGAGGGCATCCAGGCTCTGGTGCATCAACAGGCCGGCGCCAGCGCGATGGGAATTCACATTGGGCAGCTTGGTGAGGTGCGTGTTCTGGTGCACCCGCGGGATTACGAAACCGCACTCGCTATCCTGACGCCCGCCGACCCGCAGCATTTGCCGCAGGATCGCTCGCGAATCATTTTCGACAATAATGATGATGCAAGTCAATAATACGCTCACCGCAGTTCCTGGATTTCGCGCAGGCCATGCGACCAACAGTGACGGCGGCACCGGCTGCACCGTTGTGCTGTGTCCAACCGGAACCGTTGGAGGTGTTGACCAGCGCGGGGGCAGCCCCGGCACGCGTGAAACCGATCTGCTGCGGCCAGCACAACATGTTGACCAGGTCAGTGCAATTCTCCTTGCCGGCGGCAGCGCCTATGGTCTGGCTGCGGCAGACGGGGTCATGCGCTGGCTGGAAGAACGCGAAACCGGATATCGCACCGGTGACGGCACGGTCGTGCCGATTGTGCCGGCGGCCATCCTGTATGATTTGGGACTGGCTTCTACTGCGGCGCGGCCAGGCCCGGATATGGGTTATCTGGCTTGCGAGCAGGCCAGCATGAACCCCATCGCAGAAGGGAGCGTCGGCGCTGGCACGGGCTGCCGGGTGTGCTCGCTGACGGGCAATGCGCGCGCGACGAAGGGCGGAATCGGTTCCGCCAGCATCGATATCGGCGACGGTCTGCTGGTCGCTGCGCTGGTCGCCGTGAACGCCCTGGGGGAAGTTTTGGACGAGCAAGGAGAGATCCTGGCGGGGCTTCGCTCCGGGCCAGGAGCCGGGGATTTTATCCCATTGCTGGATGTCTTGCGCACGCAGTTCACGCAACCCCAGGCGCGCAGCAATACGGTAATCGGTGTCGTGGCAACCAATGCGCGCCTGACGAAGGCTGAAGTCACGCGGGTGGCGCAGATGGCCAGCTGCGGTGTGGCGCGGGTGATCCGGCCGGCGCATACCGCGCATGATGGCGACACCCTGTTCGCCCTGGCCACCGGCACACAGGCTGCCGACGCCAGTGTCGTGGGCGCCTTCGCTGCCGAAGTGGTTGCCATGTCCATCCGCCGCGCAGTGCGCAAGGCCACCTCGTTGGGTGGCGTCCGCGCCATATGCGACGCTGGCTGAACAGAGGCAAAAAGCTGGCGGGAAGCCGGAAGGCGAATCAATGCCAAGTGTTTTGATCGTCGAGGACGAGGAAACCCTGTTGCGCAATCTGGAAGTCAGGCTGCGCGATGATGGCTATCAGGTGCATGGCGCGTCAGATGGCGAGGAGGCCATGGCATTCATTCGGGCCACGCCGCCAGATCTGGTAGTCCTCGACATCATGCTGCCCAGTCTCGACGGACTGAGCATTTGCCGCATGTTGCGCAAGGACAGCGCGCTGGCGCATCTGCCCATCATCATGCTTACCGCGCGCGGCACCGAGGTCGATCGCATTGTGGGCCTGGAGAGCGGCGCCGATGACTACATCGTCAAGCCCTTCAGTCTGGGTGAATTTCTGGCACGGGTGCGGGCGGTCTTGCGACGTGCGCCAGGGCACAAGCTGCCCCGGGAGCAGCTTGTCGCCGGCGACCTGCGTCTGGATCTAAAGGGGCACAAGCTGTTTCGCGGTGAGGATGAAGTTCACCTGAGCAACCGGGAATTCAGATTGCTGGCAGAGCTGATGCGAAACAGCGGCGCGGTGCTGACCCGCGATCTCTTGCTGACGAAGGTATGGGGCGAAGACAATTTCGTGGAAAAGCGCACGGTCGATGTCCATGTGCGCTGGCTGCGCGAAAAGATTGAAGATGATCCTTCACTGCCCCGGCGTATCGTGACCGTGCGTGGCGTCGGCTACCGCTTCGAGGGCTGATGAAGCTTGACGGAGCGGGTCAGATTCTGCTGGCGGCAGCGCTTTGGGGAACGACGGGCACCACCATGGCGCTGGCGCCGGCGGGCGCGGACGCGATCGGTGTGGGCGCCTTGCGACTGCTGATCGGTGGACTGGCGCTGGCGCTCGTCGCGCACCTGAACGGAGACTTCAGACGGGCCGGGCCACTACCCCTGCGCACTCTTGCGAGCGCAGGGTTGATGATCGCCATCTATCAGATTTGCTTTTTCAACGGTGTCGCGCGCAATGGCGTGGCGTTGGGCACACTGGTGGCAATCGGCAGCGCGCCAATGCTGGCTGGTCTGCTGGAATGGCGTTTGTATGGTGTCCGGCCAGGCAAGCGCTGGCTGCTGGCGACTGCGCTGGCGCTGTTGGGCTGTGGCCTGCTATTGCTACCAGTTGACGGACTGTCTGCGCGCGTGGAGCTATCGGGCCTGCTGCTGTCCCTGGGCGCAGGCCTGGCCTATGCCTGGTATGCGCTGGCCAGCAAGCAGCTTCTGACTCAAATGCCGCCGAATGCGGTGGTCGCGGCCATCTTTCTACCCGGCGCGTTGATCCTGCTGCCCTTACTGGTGTGGACCGACCTGACCTGGGTTGGGCAAACGAGCGGCATGCTTGTCATCCTCCATCTGGGTCTGGTTACCACGGCTGTGGCCTATCTGCTGTTTGCGCGCGGGCTGCGCCATATCAGTACGGCTGCCGCGGTGACGCTTACTCTGGCTGAACCGCTGGTGGCCGGCATGCTGGGAGTGCTGCTGCTGGACGAACGCTTTGGTGGTCGCAGTCTGGCGGGTATGCTTGCCCTTGGCGCCGGTCTGTTGCTGCTTTCCTTGCCGGCATCCCGTAGCGAAAGGGAGGGCCATGAACGTTTCGCGACCTGAAGCCAACCGTCCCGAAACTTTGTCAGTGGTTGAACGTGAAACCCTGCGCGCGCTGGTCGACAGCTCCTGGAATGCGCTCGTGGTCGTGGATGAAAGCTGTTGCGTGCTGGCCCTCAACGCGGCTGCGCGCAAAGTATTCGACGCAGGGGAGGCAAGCGAAGAGACGCTGTCCACGCTCACCGGTTCTACCGAACTGGAGACCATGGTGCGTGAGGCCATTCTCAACGAGGAAAGTGTCCTTGAAGAGCAGCTGTTGCTGAACGGGCGCTGGTGGCGCGTGCGGGTGCAAATCAGTGTCGGGGCGGCGCAGGCAACGCTCATTTGCCTGGCGCTGGAAGATGTGAGTCAGCTGGTGCGGCTTAACCGGGCACGGCGCGACATGGTGGCCAACATCTCGCATGAGTTGCGTACGCCGGTCGCGAACATCCGCCTCATTATTGACGGTCTGTTCCACGACAACGAGAAACCGCGGCGCAAGCACAGCATCCGTTCCCTGCAGGCCATTGCGCGCGAAACCGACGCGCTGCAGTGGATGGCAGAAGAACTGCTCGACCTTTCGATGATCGAGTCGGGGCAGTCCTTGATGAAAATGGTCGACACCCCGGCGCGCACGGTCGTTGAAGAAGCCATCGAGCGCATGCACGACTTCTGTGAGGCGAAGGACGTGCAGGTTGTGGAGAAGGTCCCTGGCGATCTTTATGTGCTTTGTGACCCGGACAAGCTGCGACGTGTCCTGATGAACCTGCTGCACAATGCGCTGAAGTGGTCGCCACCGAGGAAGAAAATCCGCATCGTGGCGCAAGGCGACGGTGATGATGTCCTGTTCGGCGTGCTTGACCGTGGCGTTGGCGTGCCGGAGGAACACACCGAGCGCATTTTTGAGCGCTTCTATCAGGTAGAGCCTTCGCGCAGCGACGGCGAAGGCAGCGGACTTGGCCTGGCCATTTGTCTCCACATCATCGAGGCTCATGGCGGGCGCATCCACGCGGAGAGCAATGCGGCCAGGGATGGCGGTCGCTTCTATTTCACGATTCCTGCCGGCGCAAGGCCCTGAGCGGTCCGGTTCCCGCTCTGGCGAAAACCTGCTATATTTGCAGAACATACAGGCAATCTTCGGGGCAGGGTGGAATTCCCGGCCGGCGGTGTGGCATGTGAATGTCGAGCCCGCGACCCGAGTCGCCAGCCGTGTTGCAGGCTGGCGCGTCATGACTGCGGTCATGCCGGTGGATCTGGTGCAAAGCCAGAGCCGACAGTGAAAGGCTGGATGGGAGAAGGTCGCTGAAGACGCGCTGTGCATTGCTGCGGCGCGCCATGCAGTAGTCGCTGGCTTCTGGCCGCGACGAGCTTTCTGACGCTGTGCCCCGCTTGTTGCCTGCCGTTACAGCAGGTGCACTCATGCGCAACCCGGCGCAGCGCTTTTCCAATCTCCAGGTTTCCAGCGTCGCCCCGCGCAACATGCTGCGCCGTCGGCTCGCGCCGCTGGCGCTGCTGCTCCTCCTGTTGCTGCTGTGGCAGTTGGTCACCGCGTTGCGACTGTATCCCGCCTTCATCATCCCGCCGCCCGGCGCAGTCTTCGACAAGTTTCTTGAAGTAGGGGTTGACGGCAGTCTGCTGCGGCACAGCCTGGTCACATTGCAGGCAGTGCTGGCTGGCTTGGCGGCGGGCGTGACGATTGGTGTGGTGCTGGGCTACCTCACAGCGCGCAGCCCGCTGCTGGAGGATTCGCTGGCGCCGCTCATCATCGGGCTGCAATCGACGCCGATCGTCGCCTGGGCGCCGCTGCTGGTTATCTGGTTTGGCAGTGGCCTGACCAGCAAGGCCATCACCAGCGCGCTCATTGTGTTCTTCCCGACGCTGGTTAACACGGTTGTCGGCCTGCGTAATGTTCCCACGTCGTTGCGCGACCTGTTGCGCGTACAACGCGCGACACAGTGGCAAACCCTGGTCGTGCTGGAGATTCCCGCTGCGCTGCCCGTGCTGTTTGGCGGCCTGAAGATCAGCGCGACGCTCGCCGTCATCGGCGCGGTCGTAGGGGAGTTTGTCAGCGCGGACGCGGGCCTGGGCTTCGTCATCACATCGGCGCGCAGCCGCTATGACACCGAGCTGGTGCTGGTGGCAGTCTTCGCACTGGCCGCCATGGCGCGCCTGCTGTATGGCATCGTGGCGTTGCTGGAACGCCAGCTGCTGGCCTGGCAGCGCCAGGGCCGGGGGACACAAATCCACTCATGAAGAACAGTCCAGGAGGACGAATGCGAATCTTGCTGCTTGCTCTACTGCTGCTGGCCACGTCTGCTGGCATGGCCACTGCCCAGGACCTGGTGGAGGTTGAACTCTTTCTGACTTACATTCCCAACGTGCAGTTCGCACCGGTCTATGTCGCGCTGGAGAACGGCTACTTCGCCGAGGCTGGCCTGGACGTGAGCATCCGGCATGGCGCCGAGCACGATGGCGTGGACCTGGTGGCGGCGAACCAGCTGCAGCTGGGCATCTTCGGAGGGGAGCAGGTGCTGCTGGCGCGGGCCCAGGGTCGCCCGGTCGTCAGCGTGTATGAATGGTTTCAGCGCTTTCCGGCGGGCGTGGTGGCAGCGCACAAGGCGACATCAAATGAGATAGAAAGTCTGGCCGACCTTGCCGGCAAGACAGTCGGCATCCATGGCCGCAGCGGCGTGACCTGGAGCGGCTTTGTGGCCTTGATGGACGCAGCCGACATGACGGAAGAGGACTTCGTGCTGGAGACGGTCGGCTTCAATGTGCCGGAGCTCATTTGCCTGGGTCGTATTGATGCCGCCGTGGTCTATCTTAATAACGAGCCGCTGCAACTGTGGGACAGAATCAGGGCTGACGACTGCGGCGACGTGAGCGGGTACACGACCATCCCGGTCACGACGGTTGCTGACCTCGTATCCAATGGCGTGGTGAGCAACGAAACGACCATTGAGCAGCAGCCGCAACTGGTCGAGGCATTCGTGACGGCCTTCGACCGCGGCTTGCGTGATGCTATCGCCAATCCGGCCGCGGCCATGCTGGCCAGCGCGACGTATGTTGAGGGGTTGGTATCGGAAAAAGAACTTCCCTATTTGCAGGTATGGTCGGAAGCCTGGGCCGAGTTGCTGGCAGAAGATGCGGATACGGATATGCAGGCGGCATACTGGCGGGAGTGGGTGATGCTGCAAAACCCTACAGGACAGGCAGACCTGGTCCAGTACAAGGTGCTGCTGAAGACCGTCCCCTTCTGGCTGGCGGAGATTTCAGGCTACAGCGAACGCGCGGCCTGGGTCACAACGGCCGAAGTCCTGCAGACGGCGGGCTTGCTGGAGGTCGCGCCGGACGTCGACCTGGCCTTCACCAACCGCTTCGTGCCAGGCTGCGCCGATGAGGATGTGTGTACCTGAGCAAGGACAGTAACCGGGCGGGCGGGGCAGCTGCGTGAACGTCAGCATTGAGGACTTGCGCGTACAGTTCCCCGCCGCGCAAGACGGGCTGCTGGATGCGCTGGGTCCCCTGAGTTGCACACTGGCTGCGGGCTGCTTCGTGGCGCTGCTGGGCCCCAGTGGTTGCGGCAAAAGTACACTGGTGCGCGTCCTTGCTGGCCTGCAGCCGCCAACTCAGGGCAGTGTGCAGCTGGACGGCGCCGCACCGGATGGTGCGCGCACCGGGATCCTCTTTCAGGATGCCAACCTCATGCCCTGGCGGCGGGTGCGCGACAACATGGCGCTTTCGCTCGAGTTGGCTGGCGTCAGGCGTGAGACCCGCTATGAGGCGGTGCGGGCGCTGCTGCCAACGCTGGGCCTGGAAGGCTTCGAGCTGGCCTGGCCGGGCGAACTCTCCGGCGGGATGGCACAACGCGTGGCGATCGGGCGCGTGCTGCTGCAGGGACCGGAGCTGCTGTTGCTGGATGAACCTTTTGGCGCGCTGGACGCCATCACCCGCGAACAGCTCGGTCTGGATCTGCTGCGCATCTGGACGCGTGAACAGCCCACCGTGCTGATGGTGACGCACGACATCAACGAGGCCATCTTGCTGGCGGATCGTGTGCTGGTGCTCAGTTCGCGTCCAGGTCGCCTGGTCGCCGATGTGACGGTACCCTTGCCCCGGCCGCGCCGACTCGAGCACAGTTACACTGAAGACTACATTGGCCTGCTGCGTGAGTTGCGAGATGCACTGGGTCAGCGGCACTGAAGCGGAACCTGGACTCAGGGTTACAAGGGAGCAACCATGAGCATTGATGTGGACAATCTGCGCACGCGCTTTCCTGCGCTGCAACAACGTGGGGATGACGGCCGCCCCTTTGTGTTCTTCGACAACCCGGCCGGCACCCAGGTGCCGCAAGAGGTGATCGCGGCAATCGGCGATTACTACCGCACCATGAATGCCAACTCAGGCGGGCCCTTTGTGACCAGCCGACGCAATGATGCCATGGTCACCGGCGTGCGGGAAGCGGCCGCCGACTTCCTTAATGCGCCGTCCGCTGACGAGATCGTCATTGGCCCCAACATGACCACGCTGTGTTTCGCGCTCAGCCGCGCCCTGGCGCAGACCCTGCGCCCAGGCGACGAGATTGTGTTGACGCGCATGGACCACGACGCCAATGTCGCACCCTGGCTCTATGCTGCAGACCGGCATGGACTGGTCGTGCGCATGGCCGATTTCACCGTGCCTGAATGTCTGCTGGACATGGACAGCCTTGAGGCGGCGCTGTCCGAGCGCACTCGCATTGTGGCCACGACGCACGCCTCCAACGCCGCCGGCAGCCTCAACCCCGTGCGCCAGATTGCGGCGATGGCGCATGCCGCCGGGGCGCTGCATGTGGTCGACGCCGTGCAGAGCGCGCCGCACGTCCCGCTGGATGTGCAGGAGATTGGTTGCGACTTTCTGCTCTGTTCCTCCTACAAGTTTTATGGCCCGCACCTGGGCATCCTGTGGGGTCGGCAGGAGTTGCTGGCGGAGCTGCCGGTGGACAAGGTGCGCCCGGCAAAGGACCTGCCGCCCTGGCGCTGGGAGACGGGCACGGCCAGTTTCGAGACCATCGCCGGCCTGGGCGCGACGCTCGATTACCTGGCAGACATCGGGCGCACGTACGGCGCCCCCTACGTGGCCAGTTACGCACAGCTTTCCGGTCGGCGCCAGCTGTTCAAGGCGGCCATGGCTGCGCTGGCTGACCATGAGCGCGAAATGTGTCGCCACTTGCTGGCGACGTTGCAGTCGTTGCCTGGAGTGCAGGTCATGGGCGTCACCGATCCGGCGCGCCTTGAGCAGCGTGTGCCGACTGTGATCTTCAATGTGGAAGGTCACGCGCCGGCGGACATCGCCGTTGCGCTGGGCGAGCGCGGCATCTTCGTCTGGTCAGGCGACTACTATGCGCAGGAACTGATGGAAGGTCTGGGGCATGACGCGCAGGGCATGGTGCGCGTTGGACTGGCGCATTACAACACCGACGCAGAGATCGAGCGCCTGGGTGAGACTCTGGCTGATTTACTGGTTGCTGGTTGAGACGCTCAGGCCTGTGCGCGCAGGGCGTTGAGCTGTTTCATGAGCCGCGACTTGCGCCGGGCAGCGTTGCGCCGATGAATGACGCCCTTGCTGGCGGTCTTGTCGAGGTCGCGCATGGCAGCGAGCGTGGCCTGCTCGGCGCTTGCGAATTCGCCAGCTTCGATCTGCACCCGCGCCTTCTTGACGAGCGTGCGCGCGCGGTTGCGCCGGGATCGGTTGCGCAGACGCCGCTTCTCGTTCTGGCGGATACGCTTTATCGCGGATTTAATGTTGGCCATCGGCGACTTCTGCGGCGCTCACCGCAGCTCCTGTAGCTTCGCTGTCAACGTGGCGCCAGTTTACATGGCAGCGCGCACGCTGTCCAGACCGGTCTGATTAAGTATTGCGGGTAACACAGTCCTGCAATTTGCACCTGGCGGGGAGGACAGGATTCGAACCTGCGGTCCGGTCTAACCCGGACAACCACTTAGCAGGCGGCCCCAATCAACCACTCTGGCACCTCCCCGGGTCTGTCAGCAGCGGAGCGAGAGGGATTCGAACCCCCGGTGGCGTTGCCGCCACAGTGGTTTTCAAGACCACCGCCTTAAACCGCTCGGCCATCGCTCCCTGACAGCGACTGAATCCTGGCACAGACAGCTGCGTCTGTCAATGCTGCTATACTGCCGGCTGGGCTGGCTTACGCACGAGGACGCGACGCATGCCGGACGGCAGCAACCTGATGCTGGGGTTTTCGATATTGACCCTGGCGCTAATGTCAGGCGCATGGCGCCATGGCCCGGCTATGTTGCGTGCGCTGCAGATACTCGCGCTGGTCGTGATGTTGCGTTGCGCCGTCCTTGCCCGGGACAGCGCCCAGGGCGTCTGGCAGCCAGTCGCTGTGATGGCGTTTGTGCTTTGTCTGCCCGCCGGGTTGACGGTCTTCTCGCAGGATTGGCGTGGGTGGCTGGCAGGCCGACTGCGGGCCGGAGGCGCAACGTTTCGAGCGGCTTCGATGCGGCACAACGTAGCCCTGACGCTAATGTTGGCAGTGGTTGGCTGTTCGCTGGCCTGGGCGGCAGTGACTGATGACTGGGCTGACCCCTGGGACTTGCCAGCGCTGTTTATGACGACGTCCCTGTTTCTCTTGTTCAGCGCCCTCGGCGTCGGCTATCCGCTACGCAGAAACTGGCCACAGGCGCGCGCGCGCCTCGGGCTGTGGCTGCCAGAGGGCAGAGGGCTGTTGCTGGCTGCCGGAGTCGGCATCGCGCTGGTGGCGCTCGTTTCATTACTATGGCTTTTGTGGGCGCTGGTGACCTGGCCGCAATCTGCCGCAGGAGATTCCAGCCAGTTCACGCCAGGATTGATCACGGCGCTCTTGTCCGCCGCCATAACGGCTGTTGGCGAGGAAACGATGTTTCGCGGCGTCCTGCAACCAGTCTTTGGTATAATCCTGACCAGCCTCTGCTTTACGCTGCTGCACGCCAGGCCGGGCGCTGAATTCGTTTTGCTGCCAATATTTGGCGTGTCACTGGCTTTTGCCTGGCTGCGTCTGCGCCATGGCACGCTCGCTGCCATCTGCGCCCACTTCTGCTACAACTTTACGCTGGGCCTGACCAGCCACTGGTACGGTGCGTGATGGGCCTGTCGTATGAACAAGGGCTGCCGATCCGCAATCTTCTTGACCTGAACCAGACTGAACTGGTCACGCTGCTGGGGGAGTGGGGTCAGCCGAAGTTTCGCGCCGCCCAGCTTCGCGCCTGGGTTTACGAGCACCATGTAACCGACTTTGCGGCCATGACGAACCTGCCACAAGCGTTGCGCGCGCGGCTCGCGGCTGAAATGCGCGTGGGCACTCTTACGCTGGTGCGTGAACAGCGCAGCCGGGATGGCACGCAAAAGCGCGTCTATCGTCTGGCTGACGGGCAGCTCATCGAAGCCGTGCTGATGAGTTATGACGGACGGCGGCGCACGGCCTGCATTTCAACCCAGGCGGGCTGCGCGCTGGGCTGTGTCTTCTGCGCAACAGGGCAAATGGGCTTTGCGCGCCACCTGGGCGCCGGGGAGATTCTGGAACAGGCGCTGCTGCTGGCGCAGGAGCTGGGCCGGCGCGGTGAGCGGCTGAGCAACGTGGTGCTGATGGGGATGGGCGAGCCCTTCCACAACTACGATGAATCGCTGACAGCGATTCGCCGCCTGATGAGCGACCTCGGCATCGGCGCGCGCCACATTACCGTGAGCACGGTCGGTCTGGTGCCGCAGATTCGTCGCTTTGCGGATGAGGGCCTGCAGGTGCGCCTCGCCATCAGCCTTCACGCTGCCACGGATGCGGAGCGCGGGGCGCTGCTGCCGGTGAACCGACGCTGGCCCCTGCGTGAACTGATGGCCGCCTGCCACGATTATGTGCGCAAAACCGGGCGGCGCGTGACCTTTGAGTGGGCGCTGATCCGTGGCGAGACGGACACCATGGAGCAGGCGCATGCCCTGGGCAAACTGCTGAAAGGTCTGCTGTGCCATGTCAATGCCATCCCGCTCAATCCAACGCCGGATTTTGCCGGCTCGCCTTCGGATGCAGACGAAGTGGAGCGCTTCGTCTCAATCCTGGCGGAATATGGCGTGCACGCGACCGTCCGCGTGCGGCGCGGAATTGATATCGACGCCGGCTGTGGCCAGCTTAAGGCAAGTGTGCTGACGGCGGGGGCGCGCGCCAATGCGCTATGACTGTGACGCCATCCTGAATGTCGGTGAGCTGGACCTCGCCTACGTTGACGAGTACGAGGACCTGCGGCTCATTAGCCTGGAAGATTGCGGCCGGCGCGCGCCGGAGCCGGACTGTGTGGCGCGCCGCCAAATTATGATTGACAGTCAGGGGCAGCGCAGGTGGACGCTGTCATTCTTCACACAGCCGCCCACGCAGTTTCAGGCGCACAGCGAACAGGAGTTGCAGCGCACCCTGTGGCGTCTGCAGCAATTGGGCTGGCGCGTGCTGTGAGCGCTGTCCGGTTTGCAATTCCCGCCCGCAGCCGATAGCATCCAGCCCATCGCCTGACTTGTTGCACCTACGCTACGCACTCTTCGCACACACACTTTGGACGGGGCGTTGACTGTCGAACTGGCGCCGTCTATCCTGGCGGCTGACTGGACCCGGATGGGGGAGCAGATCACCGTGGCCGAGGCCGCCGGTGCGGACTGGTTGCACGTTGATGTGATGGACGGCAGTTTCGTGCCCAATATCAGTTTTGGGCAGGAAATGGTGGCCGCAGTGCGTCGCGCAACCCGGTTGCCGCTGGATGTACATCTGATGATTGTAGAGCCGTTGCGCCACATTGAGTCTTTCGCGCGGGCGGGCGCAACCCGTATCAGCGTGCATGTCGAGGCCGTGTCCAGCCTGCCCGCTGCCATGCAGGCCCTGCACGCGACCGGCTGTCAATGTGGCCTGGCGCTCAATCCACAGACGCCGGTTGACGCGCTTGACACAGCGCTGCAGGAGTTGGACTACGTCCTGGTGATGACGGTCAACCCCGGCTTTGGCGGCCAGCAATTCATGCCTGAAACGCTGCCAAAGATTCGGGAACTGCGGGCGCGCATTGAAGCAAGTGGGCGCGACATCTCCCTGGGCGTGGATGGAGGGATGAATGTGGAAACCACGCCGCTGGCGGTGACGGCCGGCGCCACCCTGGTGGTTGCCGGCAGCAGCGTTTTTGGCTCCGGTCAGTCTGTCGCAGCGGGCATGGACGCGCTGCGTAAGGCTATCGAAAGGGTTGAGACAGGGACGCATGACTGAGGCTGCGGATACGCGCATATGTGATGGGCGCCGGCTGCGCTGGCTGGTCGCTGCCGGACAGGCTTGGCTGGAGCGCAATCAGGGCACGGTTGATTCGCTGAATGTGTTCCCTGTGCCGGACGGCGACACCGGCAAAAACATGGTGTTGACCCTGCGCAGCGCCAGCGCTGAGTTGAAAGCGGAGCCGTCGCGCGCGGCGGGCGCGGTGGGGGCAACCGTGGCGCACGGCGCGTTGATGGGCGCGCGCGGCAATTCCGGCGTGATCCTGTCCCAGTTGCTGGCGGGCTTTGCCGAGGGCATCAAGGATCAGCATCAGTTCGACGCCGGTCTGCTGAATTCTGCCTGGCAGGCGGCGGTTGCGAAGGCCTATCAGGCGGTCACAGATCCGGTGGAGGGTACCATCCTCACCGTGGCGCGCGAGACGGGAACGGCGCTGGAACAGATCGTGTCAGTGCAGGGTGAGGAAGATCTTGTGGTTTTGCTAGAAACCATGGTGGCGGCGTCAAAGGTTTCCCTGCTGCATACGCCCGAGTTGTTGCCGGTGTTGAAGAAGGCCGGCGTGGTTGATTCCGGCGGCCAAGGCCTCGTCTACATTCTTGAGGGCATGCTACGCCTGGTGCAGGGTCAGCCGGTGCTCAAGGCCGGCGCGGCATCAGAAGCTGCTGAACAGCGCTGGCAGAGCGCGCTTGAGCCGGATGACGAAGAGGGCTACGGCTACGATGTCCAGTTTCTGATGCATGGCGAGGGGATGGATGTGAGCTTCATCCACGCCGGCATTGACGCGCTGGGCTGGTCCACCCTGGTGGTCGGCGATGAACGACTTGTCAAGGTGCATGTGCATGTCCATGACCCCGGCGAACCCATCACCTGGGCTATTGGCCAGGGCGCGTGGCTTAACGATGTGGTCGTCGAGAACATGCAGGAGCAATACGAGCAGTATGTAGATGAACGCCTGCAGCGGGATAACGACGAAGAGGTGGCGGAGCAGGGCGAGGTCGGCGTGATCGCAGTGGCTGGCGGCGCCGGACTGGCGCATATTTTCCGCGAAGAACTGGGCGCAGCGCATGTTATTGACGGCGGCCAGACGATGAACCCCAGCGCCCAGGATTTCCTGAACGCAATAGACGACCTGCCGCAACAGGCTTTCATCCTGCTGCCAAACAACAGCAACATAATACTGGCGGCGCAGCAGGCCGCCCGGCTGGCTGAGGAACGCGATGTGCGCGTGGTTGCCAGCAAGAGCGTGCCGCAGGGGATAGAGGCCATGCTGCATCGCCCGAACCGCCTGGAGGAACTGGATGGCGCAGTTGCCGCCATGGAGGACTCCCTGGGCGAAGTGGTCAGCGCCGCCCTGACCACGGCTACCCGGGATGCGGAAATTGACGGACTGCAGATTCAGCTCGGTCAGTACATTGGTCTGGTGGAAGGGCGCTTGTGCGTCGCGGAAGACAAAATCGAGGATGCCTTGTCCGGGCTGGTCAACGTCGCGCTGTCTGATGAAAGGGAGCTGGTCACCTTGTATTACGGCGATGGCCTGGACGATCATGGAGCCGATACCCTGGCCGCTACGTTGGAGGATCAACTGGGGGAAGTGGAGCTTGAACTGGTGCGTGGCGACCAGCCGCTTTATCCCTTCCTCATCAGTGTGGAGTAAATTGCAGTGGTAACCTGCCTGGTAGCGAAGAGGTGAGTGATGGCATCGCAACGAATTCGTGTCGTTACGGACGTTTCCTGCGAGTTAAGCGACGAGCAGCGGAACGCACTGAATATCACCCTGGTGCCGGGGTACATCAACCGGGGTGAGGACAGCACACTCTTCGACGGTGCCAACCTCGACGTGGTCATGTATTATGATGAATTGAAAAATTTGAATCCGCTGCCGACGACGGCCGCGCCCGCGCCCGGTGTGGTGCAGGAAATCCTAGACGGGTTAATTTCCGATGCTGACCACCTGCTCCTCATTACTATGCCCCGTACGATCAGCGCTTACTATGAAGCCTTCCGCCTGGGCTCGGCACATTTGCCTGAAGGCAGCGTGACCCTGCTTGAGAGCGGCACACTCTCCATGGGCCAGGATGTCCAGGTGCAGGTCGCGGCTGAAGTCGCTGCCGAGACTGGCGATCTGGCGCAGGTGCTGGACGCGGTGAAGCGCGCGCGCGCCAACACGCGCATGTGCATGGCGCTGGATACTCTGGAAAACCTGCGGCGCAGCGGGAGGGTGAATATGGTCCAGGCCGGGTTGGCGACCTTGCTGCAACTCAAACCTATCCTTACCATGAAAGATGCCGAGACAGAGACGCTGGCCAGGGTGCGTACCTTCCGCAAGGCGCGCCTGGAGTTGTTGCGTCTGTTGCGCGCAGAAGCCCCACTGGACCGGCTGGTGATTGGACATGCCAACAATCCTGACAGCGCCAGATGGCTGGCTGGCGAGGTTGCCGACATTGCGCCGGAATCGCCCCGGCTTGTCAACGTCAGCCCCATCATCGGCACTCACCTCGGCGCCGGCGTGATTGGCTTTGCAAGTCTCAAGGCCGGCTGGAGAGATTAACTTGCCCACAGCGCTGGAGACCCTTGCCAAAATCCTCCGTCTCGAACGGGAACAGCGTTGCAATGACTCTGCCGTAGAGGGTGGGCTCGGCGCCTACAGCCGGGTATGGGAGCCTGACGCCCGCCGTCAGGCGCGCACTCGCGAACAGCAGCAACTGGTCGATGAACTGCGAACGCTGATGCAGCGCTACAGCAGCACGGAACAGCAGCAGGAGCGCGCTACCCAGGTGCAGTATATGCTGGACCGGATCCTGGCACGCGTGCCCTCCAGGTCGGGGGGCGAAGGCTCCACCCGGACATCTGAGAAATCCTCCCGTCGCGGCAGCCGTCGTGAACGGGGGCGGAACGAAAGTCAGCGGGGCCGACGCCAGGGCCGTGAGCGTGAGTCCCGCCAGCCCCGCCAGTCGCGCCGAACCGTGCGCGCCACCATGCCTGACCTTGCGCCGCGCAAGCCGCTCGAGCGGCCACCACGCCAGCCCCGTGGCCAGCAGGAAGCCGGGGCCAGCGATGCAGTGTTGCGTGAACTGCAACAGGCGGTGACAGCGCTGAAAGGCGTCGGTGAACGCACGGCGGAAGCCTTCGCCCGCATGGGTGTACATTCCCTGTCCGACCTGCTGTACTTTCTGCCGCGACGGCACGACGACTATCGCCAGGTCTGCTATCTCTCCCGGCTGGAGCCAGGCATGCAGGCCACGGTTGTCGGCACGGTGCAGCGGGCCGGCCTGCGCACCGTGGCAGGGGGCCGACGCGATTTCTATCTGACGCTGCAGGATGAAAGCGGCCAGCTGGACGCAGTTTTCTTCGGTCAACGCTGGCTGGAGCGCCAGATCAAGGCCGGCGATTCAATCGTGCTCTCCGGCAAGACTTCAACCTGGGGCCCGCGTCTGCAGATGAGCGGGCCGGAGTGGGAGCCGCTGGAAACCGAGAATTTGCAAACCATCGGGCTGGTGCCGGTATATGCGCTCACAGAAGGTCTGAAGCAACGCAGCCTGCGCCGGCAGATGCGCGATTTCATCAACGACCTGGCGGGGCGCCTGCCTGATTATGTGCCGGAAGCAACGCTTGAGCGAACAGAACTGGCCGACCTGGGATGGGCGCTGCAACAGGCCCATTTCCCGGATGGGCCGGATCATCTGCTACACGCGCGCGAGCGCCTGGTCTTCGATGACCTGTTGCAGTTGCAGCTGGCTGTGCTCGAAAGTCGCCGTCAGTGGCAGGCCAGCCCTGCGGACGCGATGTTGATCAGCGATGAATCATTGTCAGCTCTGCAATTCGCGCTCTTCCCTTTCAACCTGACCGCGGCCCAGTTGCGAGCCATCGCCGACATTCGCCAGGACATGGCGTCGACCGTTCCCATGAATCGCCTGCTGCAGGGTGACGTCGGCTCGGGCAAGACCGCCGTGGCCGCGCTCGTCATGGCGCTGACGGTTCAGGCAGGCAAGCAGGCAGCCCTGATCGTCCCGCTCAGTGTGCTGGCCGAACAGCACTATCGCAATCTCACGGCCACGCTGGCGCGCTTACCTGGTGATGAAGCGCCCTCGATTGCATTGTTGACCGGAGCGACTCCGGCGGCAGAGCGCGCGTCAATCCTTGACTCCCTGGCATCCGGCGCGCTGGATGTCGTCATCGGCACACAGGCGCTGATTCAGGAAGGGGTGGACTTCCACGACCTGGGCCTGGCAATAATCGACGAGCAACATCGCTTTGGCGTGCAGCAGCGCAAGGCCCTGCGCGGCAAGGGGCGCAACCCGCATCTGCTGATGATGACGGCGACGCCTATACCCCGCTCGCTGGCGCTGACCCTGCACGCCGACCTCGACCTGTCAGTCATTGACGAACTGCCGCCTGGGCGCAAGCCCGTGCACACGGCAATTGTCGATCCGGTGGCGCGCGAACGGGCTTTTAGTTTCGTGGATGCAGAACTGGCGCGTGGGCGGCAAGCCTTTATCGTACACCCGCTGGTGGAGGAATCGGAGCGAATTGATGCACGGGCGGCGACGCAGGCCTACGATGAGCTGGTGCAGGTATTCTTCCGCTTTCGCGTGGCCCTCCTGCACGGGCGTCTGTCAGCGGCGGAGAAGAATGAGGTGCTGACAGCTTTCGCGCGCGGTGACCATGACGTGCTGGTGACGACTTCGGTGGCGGAGGTGGGCGTGGACGTGCCCAACGCCAGCGTGATGGTGATCGAGGGGGCCAACCGCTTTGGTCTGGCGCAGCTGCATCAGTTCCGCGGACGAGTAGGGCGCGGCGAATACGCCTCTACCTGCCTGCTCATCCCGGACAGTGACGTTGCTGCCGCGCGTGAGCGCATTGAAGCGCTGGTACAAATAAATGACGGCTTCCGACTGGCCGAACTGGACTGGGAGCAGCGCGGCCCAGGCGATCTCGTGGGTACTCGCCAGAGCGGCGGAAGTCTGATGCAGCTGGCGGAATTTATGTCGCCGCAACTGGTGGCGCTGGCCCGGCGTGAAGCGCGCACGATCAACGCGGAAGACCCCGCGCTGGAGTTGCCGCAGCACGAACTGCTCGCGCGGCGCGTGGAACGGCTGCGGGACGAGCGCAGCGACATCAGCTGAACAGGACTGGAACAGGGGTGCAATGATGCCAAGGCGACTGGCCCTGTATCCTGGGTCGCTTGACCCGGTGCACAATGGGCACATTGATGTAGCCCTGCGCGCCGCACGAATATTTGACGAAGTCGTGGTAGCGGTGTACGATTCGCCACAAAAGCGACTGCTGTTCAGTGCAGAAGAGCGACTGGAAATGGCACGCGCGGCCTTTTTGGGGAACAAAAAAGTAAAAGTTGCACAATACAGTGGGTTAACTGTACAATTTGCTGCCACTTTGGGTGCGGTCGCGATCGTGCGTGGTTTACGAGTCGCTTCCGATTTTGATCTGGAGTTGCGCACCAGTCTGGCGAACAGGCAACTGGACGGAACGATAGAGACAGTCGCGGTCATGGCGGACGAACACTTCATTCATGTCAGTTCCAGCATCGTACGGGAAATCGCGCAACTTGGCGGAGACGTGAGCGCCATGGTGCCGCCGCATGTTGCGGCAGCGCTGCAGCAACGCTTTGCTGTGGCATGAGATAACTGGTAACAGGGAAGAGATATCCTGTAGTTTGCAGGGAGACTGACATGGACATCCAGCATCTGGTAGACCGGCTGGAAGACCTGGTCGACGAAGGGCAGCACGTCCCGTTCAGCAGGTACACGATGGTGGACGAGGAACGTGCGCTCGAGATTATTGACCAGATGCGGATATCTGTGCCTGAAGAAATCGAAAAGTCTGGGCGCATTCTTACCAACCGGGATCGCATCTTGGCGCAGGCCGAGGAGGATGCTGCCCGTATCGTGCAGCAGGCCCGGCGCGACACGGAGCTCTTGCTTGACGAGGGGGCCACGGTGCAGGCGGCGCAGAATCGCGCGGCCAACATCATTGAGGCTGCGCGTCAGGAAGCCGAGTTGATTGCTGACGAGGCAGACCGCTACATCCTGCAGGAGATGGCGCGCATGGAGCAGGAGGTTGCCAGGTTGTTGACCGTGGTGCGCAATGGCATCCAGGAAGTCTCCAGCAACCGGCCCCAACTGCAGGTACGCCCTGACGCTGATGAGGAAGAAATCACGCCGCCGGTACACTACCCGGTGCGTGAGGAAGAACCGCTGCCCGTCATCACCCCGGCCAGGGTGCTTTCAAAAAGTGAGCTGCAGTTCGCGCCACCAGGCACGCCAGGTCCGGCAGCCGCCGTCTAGTCCTCAGCGCGTTCTGCCGGCAGCACGTCACGCCACAATCTGATCCCGTCGCTCCAAAGGTGCACTGCGCCAGTTGCGTCGCTGCGCAGCAGCGGGGTTCCATCCAGCATGGCCAGTATGTCAGGATTTGGATCACCACTACGGTTGCGCAGGTCATCCGGATCTGTGTGTACCACAACCATTTGCGGCCCTGCCGCGTGCAGAAAGTCCGGGTCAAGCGAGCGGGCGGCGCCGTGTAGCGGCAGCTGCAGCACGGTCGCCCGGGGTGAGATGCCGGCTGCCAGCAAGGCCTGCTGGCCCGCGCGGTCCAGTGATGCGGGCAGCAGGAACGAGACCGTCCCGAAATGAACGCGCAGCGTTAGCGCCGCCGTGTTCAACAGACGCTGGTCCACCGCAGGCTGCTGCTGCGGGTGCAACACCTCAATGCGCAGGCCATCCCCGAAATCCAGGTTGTGACCCGAACGCAGGGCAAGGGTCTTGTCGGCTGCGGCGACGAGTTGTGGCGCGGGCTCGCGCTGTCCGTTGTGCAGCAGCAAGCCGATTTCATGACGTTGCAGCAGGGCATCCAGGGTGTCGATCGCTTCCGGGTCCGGTTTGCTGAGCACCAGCACCTCCAGTCGGCGGTCATGGAAGGGGAGCCGTTCGCCCAGGGCGGTCAGCAGACGTGAGGGCGCGTGTCCGCCGTCGATCAGGATGTGCTCGCCGCCTGGCCCCTGCAGCAGTACAGCATTGCTGTGGCCGACGTCCAGCAGCCAGAGATGCAACAGGCCATCCGGCTGGCTGAGCCGTGCCGCGCCCGCCAGCAGGGCCAGGCTCAGGGCGAGCAGCAATGCCAGGCTGCCAGTGGCGTGTCGCACCAGTGAATGGGCCAGGCGCGTCGCCCAGGGGTAGCGTGCGGCTTGCATGAGCAGTGCCACCACCAGCGCGATGTAAAAGGTAGCTACCAGGCGCGGATCAATGCGCAATGCGCTGGCGGCGAAGGGCAGGCTGGCGGCGGCCTGTACGATTCCGGTCGTCCAGCTGAGTGGCAAGAGATCGAGCCAGAAGAGCAACTGCGCGGGCAGGGGTGCGATGAAGGCGGTGGCCGTCGCCAGAAAGCCGAGGATGAGCAGGGGCGCCTGGGCCGGAATGATGAGCAGGTTAACTGGCAGCGACACCAGCGACAGACGTTCGAAGTACCGCAAAATGAGCGGCAGGGTTGCGATTTGGGCGGCCAGCGAGACGACCAGCGGCTCGGCCAGAAAGTCACCGAGGCGACGACCGGGACCTGGTGCCAGCAGAGACACGAGCGCGCGTTGCAGGCCGGCGCCGAGCGGGGCGACGAAGACCATGATACCGAGCGTGGCGAAGACGCTCAGCTGGAAGCCCACATCCCACAGCACCGTCGGGCTTTCCAGTGACAGCAGCAGGATGGCAAAGGCCAGCGAAGCCGGAGCGAATACGCGGCGGCGCAGGGCGCCGGCAAAGACCAGCAGACTGCTCATCAGGGCAGCGCGCAGCACGGATGCGCTGGCTCCCACGAACAGGGCGTAGAACAGGATGGCAAGGATGCCGACGAATGCAGCCTGACCCGGCTTTAGTCGCGTGCGCCGCAGCAACGCCATGATGGCGCCGCTCAACACGACCATGTTGAAGCCGCTGATAGCGATGACGTGTGTCGCGCCCGTGTCATTGAAGGCCTGGCGCAAGGCGGGGGACAGGCCGCTTTCGTTGCCCAGCAGAATCCCCTTGAGCAGGGCAGCCTGGGGATCCGGCAGATGGAGTGCAACCTGCTGGCTGGCGCGCTCGTTCAAGGTGGACAGGGCGGTGGGCAAGGGCGCTCCCAACCCTGTGGCCAGCACCTCCACGGAGGTCTCGCGCATCACACTGAAGACGCCGCTGCGCGCCAGCTGGTCGCTCCATGAGAAGCTGTCAAACTCGCCGGGACGCAGCAGCATACCGGTTGCGCGGATGCGGTCGCCATGGGCGACGTTCCTGGCATGCGTGGCCTGCACGAGCAGCTCGCCGCTGACCGGGACGCGCCTGCCGCTGCGAATGAGCGTGTCAGCGCTGACTCGCAGCTGAACGCCGCTGTCGCGGAGCCTGGGCGCCGCGCTGACGACTCCCTCGACGCTGACTCCTCCCTGGTTGTTGTAGCGCGCGAGGTCGCTGTCGGCGGGCACCAGCGACATACGCAGGCCGCCCAAAGCCAGGGCGAGCAGCGCCAGCGTCGGCCAGCGCAGCCAGTCGCGCAGCAACCACGCGCTCAACAACGCCAGGCCGCAGAGGGCCATCCAGGCCAGCGTCAGCCGGGGCGAGGGATCCGGGTTGTTGGCTGCCAGGACAATGCCGCAGACCCAGCCGAGCGCGAGATAAACAAGGCGCATGGGTTCGAAGACGTCGGCTACGCGGTTACGCTATACTAGCGAGCGGATACCAACCATGCAAACAGGGACGGGGCAATGACTGCGCCAAATGTGATCGTCTTCTTCACTGACCAGCAGCGCTGGGATACGACCGGCGCGCATGGAAACCCGCTGGATCTGACCCCCACCTTCGACCGCATGGCGCACGAGGGCACCCACGTCTCGCAATCCTTCACCTGTCAGCCGGTTTGCGGGCCGGCGCGCTCCATCCTGCAGACCGGCATGTATCCGACGAGCACCGGTTGCTTCCGCAACGGCATCGGTCTGCCGCATGACGCGCGCACGCTGGCGCATCACTTTCGCGACGGGGGTTACACGACCGGCTACATCGGCAAGTGGCACCTCGCGCATGACGCCCGCGCTGCTGTTCCGGCGGCGGAACGAGGGGGCTACGAATACTGGCTGGCCTCCAACGCCCTGGAATTCACTTCGGACGCCTATGACACGGAGATGTACGACGAAGAGAACCGGCCGGTGAAACTGCCGGGCTATCGCGTTGATGCGCTGACAGACGCCGCCATCCGCTATATCGATCAGCCACGTGAACAGCCCTACTTCCTCTTCCTCTCCTACATCGAACCGCACCATCAAAATCACCGCGACGACTACCCGGCGCCAACCGGCTATGCAGAGCGCTATCGCGCGCGCTGGACTCCGCCGGACCTGGCCGCCCTTGGTGGCTCGGCACAGCGTCATCTGGCCGGCTATTGCGGCATGATCCGCCGCCTGGACGAAGCTCTGGGCCGCCTGATCGACGCGCTGCGCAGTCTGGGCCAGCTGGAGAACACCATCCTGCTCTTCACCTCTGACCACGGCAACCATTTCCGCACGCGCAATGCGGAGTACAAACGCTCCCTGCACGAGGCCTCCATCCGCGTGCCTACCGTCGTGCAGGGGCCGGGCTTCGATGGCGGGGGTTGTCTGCCACAACTGATCAGCCTGATCGACCTGCCGCCCACGTTGCTGGACGCAGCCGGTCTGCCGGTGCCGGCGGAAATGCAGGGGCGTTCGTTCCTGCCGCTGGTGCAGAAGCAGTCGCAGGACTGGCCTGACGACCTCTTCGTTCAGATCAGCGAATCCTGTGTGGCGCGTGCGATTCGCACGCAGCGCTGGAAGTACGGCGTGCAGGCAAGTGACCGGGATGGCTGGAAGGACAGTGGCGCGGATTGCTATGGGGAGACCTGGCTTTACGACCTGCTGGCGGACCCGGAGGAACTGCACAACCTGGTGGACAGGGAATCGCACGAGGAAGTGCGCGCGGTGATGCGCACACGCCTGGCGCAACGTATGGTGCAGGCGGGCGAATCTGTACCTGAAATCCTGCCGCCGCCGCAGTTGCGGCATCAGGCCCAGCTGACAGTGACGAGCGCGGAAGCCCACGCCTGAGCAGGGCAGATGAACATTCCCTGTCTGGCCAGCGGGCGAATTCTGAATTAAAATGGCGTGGCTTTCAGGAGAACAGTGATGTTACCAGCATTCGAAGAGAGAGCCGCGCCTGCCGAAGCGAAGGTCAGCGCGCCTGTGCGTGAAGGGCTTTGGCCCGCAGAGGTAGAGCGCAAGCGCTACGTCTCGCGAATTGTGCATTCTGTTGCGCTCTCGTGCAACGCCTTGCTCGAGGGGGGCGACGATGGCCTTGACATGCCCGTTTCGGATCTGCCACAGCGCGTGGTTCGCCTGCCAGGCGAAGATGAGCAAAATGACCTGACGACTGTTCACGAACTTCGAGGCGAGCATGCGGCGCACATGTTCCCGGATGCGCCTTATCTTGCCATTATCAGGGGCAAGGCAGACCCCTTGCTCGCCAGGGTCCGGCACGAGCACACGTTTCAGGGTCCGCATTTCCTGGACAGGCGGCGACGTGCCAGATGGCAAGAGATTATCGACGACATGGCGCAGCAGGGCCTGTCTGTATTTGGAATTGGCTGGCGTCCACTGGAGGAGCTTCCCGACAAGTTGACTGCGGAACTCGAGCGAAAGATTTCCTTGCTGGCGCTGGTCGGCATACTTGAGATTGCGCACATGCCACCGGCGACGGAGCGCAGCATCGCGCGTCGTATTGCGTTGCAGGTGCTCTTCGAACTTGATTGCACGAAACATGTGACGGTCGACGTGATTGCTGCGCGCGTTGCCGCGCAGGAAGCGCCGCGCAAGCAGGCGCGCTACGTTCGGCTGCTGGTGACCCTGGTACGCAAACATCTGGCGTTTCTCGATGACACCTTGCGCAACTACACCATCGACTGGCCGCCGGAGCAACTGGCTGTGGTGGATCGCAACATTCTGCGCATGGCCATTCTCGAATTCGCCATCACGAAGGGCGCGCCGGTGGCCGTCGTCATCAACGAAGCCATTGAGCTGGCGCGACTGTTCAGCAGCGAGGAATCGTTTGACTTCATCAACGGCGTGCTGGGCGCCATTGCCGCCGAGGATGAGGAAGCGCTTCCGCCTGAGGGCGATGCCTCGCGTCCGCGTGTACGGGCCTTGCGCGGTTACCGCGACTCCCTGGACAGGGAAGCTGAGCTGGAAGCGATTCGCAACGATTTGGGCGCAGCGCCGCCGGCTGGCGCAGGACTGCCAGTCGCATGAATGTACTGGGCGTCGGCGGCAGTGAACTGCTCATCGTGCTGCTCATCATGCTGGTAATTGCCGGCCCCAAACGCATGATTCACTGGTCCTATGTGCTGGGCCAGCACCTCTCGAAGTTCCGGCGCATGTGGTCCGAGACGGTCGATATCGTGCAGAAGGAGTTCGATGAGGCCGGCGTAGGCATTCAGCTACCGAAGGATGTGCCCACCCGCGGCTCGCTGAACAAGCAGGCGGGCAAGCTGATGAGCGGGGTTACAGCCCCGATGCAGGAAACCCTGGACGAGGTCAACACAGAGCTTGGCAACATCAAGACCACTACCAAAGAGACGGCCACATCCGCCAACAGCACGGTGCGGGGCAGCAACGGCAGCCAGACCGTGCTGAAAACCGGGCTGGAGTCGAAACCGGTGCTCGGCACACCGACCGCCTCCAAAACCGCTGCCGTGACGCCCTCCACTGCCAGTGCGACTCCGCCGGCAATCAAGGCGACTGCGCGCAAGGCAGCAAAGCGCGCTGATGATGATTTCGGCGCCTGGTCCAGGCATGAAGCAGCGCAGGTCGGCTCCTGGTCACGGGACGAAGCTCCCACGCAGACGGAAGACAAGGCCTGAACAGGTGCCTTCATTGAAACTGCCTCGCCTGCGTCGGCGCCAGTCTTCGGCACCCCCACCGGCGCAGACGCCGGATCCCTTCGAAGCGCCGCTGGACCCGGAAGATGGCCATGGCGCGCGGATGGGCTTCTTCGAACATCTCGACGAACTGCGCATGCGCCTGTTCCGGGCGGCCCTCGCCCTGGTCGCCGGCACTGCGGTCGGGGTGCTGCTGGCGTCCACCGCGCTGGATTACCTGCGTACGCCCTATTGCACAGTGGTCGCGGTCAACGAAGCGGCGCAGCGCGGCGAGGAAATCGACATCGAGGCGCTGCAGAACAGCGACATTGATTGCCAGTACGTCAACCTGGGGCCGACGGGTAGTGTGGTCGCCTATTTCCGCGTCGCCTTGATGATGGGCGCAGGCTTCGCCATCCCGCTCATCACCTACCAGTTGCTGATGTTCATCTTCCCCGGTCTGACGAGCAAGGAAAGGCGCATCGTGCTGATGTCCCTGCCGGCCATCTCGTTGCTCTTTGTGGTGGGCGTCGTCTTTTCCTGGTTCATACTGATGCCGCCAGCACTGGGATTCCTTGAAGGCTTTCAGGAAAATCTCTTCCGGTCGGAGTGGACGGCTGACCTCTATCTGAGTTTCGTCACTTCGCTGATCTTCTGGATGGGTGTGGCTTTTGAGACACCGCTGGTGTTCTTCGTGCTGGGGTTGCTGGGGTTGGTCAGCACGGCAGCGCTGATGCGCAACTGGCGCCTGGCGATTATCGGCGCAGCTGTCGCGGCTGCAGTCATCACACCGACCATCGATCCTGTCAACATGATGCTTGTCATGGCGCCACTGATGGCACTTTACCTGCTGAGCATCGTCCTGGTGTACATTGCGCGGCGCATTTCACGCATTGAAGAGCCCGTCAGTTGAATGAGCCGGGACCGGGCAGGAGGCTTTCATGACTTATGAAATGCATCAGGGTCGCGTACACATACTTGGCGCGCCAATGGACCTCGGTCAGGAAAAGCGGGGAGTCGATCTCGGTCCGACCGCAATTCGCTATGCGGGTCTCGCCGGGCGACTGGAGCGGCAGGGCTGGGAAGTGGTCGACTGGGGCGACATTTCTGTCGCCGCGTCCGAACAAATGATGCGTCATTTGTCTTTTGGCGGACATCCTGCCTTTCACGCGGGCGCTATCATCAACATCGCACGCAGTTTGCATCATCACGTGGAGGAGCACGTCAGGCCGGAGGACAAGCTGATCATGCTTGGTGGGGACCATAGTGCCTCGCTGGGCAGCGTAGCCAGTTCTCTACAGCGACCTGGCAAGACCGGCGTGCTCTGGATTGACGCGCACGGAGATTTTAACACGCCGGCGACATCACCCTCCGGCAATGTGCATGGCATGGTGGTCGCCTGGCTGATGGGAAAGGGCATCCCGCGGCCGGGAGTCAGCGAAACGAAGCTGCAGGCCGACGAAGTCTGCATGATTGCCATTCGTGACCTGGACCCCCTGGAAGCCATCGCGCTGGAGGAAAGCGGAATCAAGGTAGCCACCATCCGTGAAGTCGAGGAGCGCGGCATTTCGGTCGTCGTCCATGAGACCCTCGACATTCTGGGTGACGTCACTTCCCTGCACGTCAGCTTCGATCTGGATGCGCTCGATCCGAATGTGGCGTCAGGAGTAGGGACGCCGGTCCCGGGTGGCCTGACTCATCGGGAAGCGCTGCTGCTGGCAGAAATACTGGGCGATGACGGACGGGTGTGCTCGCTTGATCTGGTTGAGGTGAACCCGATGCTGGATGTAGGCAACAAGACCGCCGACTTAGCTGTCAATATAGCGGCCAGTATGCTGGGCGAACGTATTTTACACCCTTCGAATGTAACGTCAGTGATGTTGGAGCAGGAATGAAGGTCAAGATGTCCGGTCTGATTTCTCCCTGGGGCGGCACGTTGGTAGACTTGCTGGTGCCGCCAGACGAGCTTGAAGAGGCACACCTGCGCGCCGGGTCACTGCCGTCGATCCAGTTGAGTGAGCGCAATATCTGCGATCTGGAGTTGCTGGCCACAGGGGGCTTCTCACCGCTGGACGGCTTCATGCGCAAAGCGGATTATGAACGGGTGCTGGAAGAGATGCGCCTGGCCGACGGCACGCTTTTCCCTATACCGGTCACACTGCCCGTCAGTGCAGACAGTGGTGTCAGGCTCGACCAGGAAATAGCCCTGCGCGACCGCAAGAACAACCTGCTGGCGATCATGTCGGTGGAGGAAATCTACGCCTGGGACCGCGAGGAAGCCTCGCTGAAGATCTTCCGCAGCCTCGATGCGCGTCATCCGCTGGTGGCGGAGATGCATCGCTGGGGGCCGCTGAATCTGGCGGGCCGACTGCAAGTGTTGCAGGTGCCGCCGCATCAGGACTTTCGCTTTCTGCGGCGCACACCGACCGAGACGCGCGCCCTGCTGAACGAATATGGCCACCAGGATGTGGTCGCCTTTCAAACGCGCAACCCCCTGCACCGGGCGCACGAGGAATTGACAAAACGCGCCATCGAGGAAGTGGATGGTGTGCTGCTGCTGCACCCGGTGGTGGGTATGACGCAGCCGGGCGACATTGACCATTACACGCGTGTGCGGTCCTACCGTGCGCTGGTCGACCGTTACTATGAGCGCGAGCGGGTACTGCTCTCACTACTGCCGCTGGCAATGCGCATGGGCGGACCGCGCGAAGCCCTGTGGCACGCCATCATCCGCCGCAACCATGGCGCCAACCACATCATCATCGGGCGCGACCACGCCGGTCCGGGCGATGACACGCAGGGTCGACCTTTCTACGGCCCCTACGACGCCCAGGAGCTGGTGCAGGCGCACGAGGAAGAGCTGGGCGTGGGGGTGATTCCCTTCCGCAAACTGGTCTATCTGCCGACCGAGCAACGTTTCGAGGAGATCACCCAGATCAAAACGGGCACGCCGGTTGCCGATATCTCCGGCACCCAGGTACGTGAGCAGTACCTTGGCCGTGGACGCGCGTTGCCGGAATGGTTCACGCGCCCGGAAGTGGCGGAGATCCTGCGCGACGCCCGTCCACCACGTCATCGCCAGGGCGCCTGCATCTGGTTCACCGGGCTGAGCGGCGCCGGCAAGACCACCACGGCTGACCTGCTGACCGTGATGCTGCTGGAGCATGGCCGCCAGGTGACGGTGCTGGATGGCGACATCGTGCGCACTCATCTCTCCAAAGGCCTGGGCTTCAGCCAGGAAGACCGCGACACCAACATTCGTCGCATCGGCTTTGTCGCGGCCGAACTCGTGCGTCACGGCGGTATCGTAATCTGCGCGGCCATCAGCCCCTGGCGCGCCACGCGCAACGACGTGCGCAACATGATTGGCCCGGACTTCATTGAGGTCTTCATGAATACGCCGCTGGCCGTCTGCGAAGAACGCGACAGCAAGGGCCTCTACGCCCTGGCGCGCGCCGGCGAAATCAAGGGCTTCACCGGCATCGATGACCCCTACGAAGCGCCGCTTAATCCGGACCTCACGCTGCAGACCGTCAACCGTGACGCCGAGGAGAACGCCGCCACCGTGCTCGACCTGCTGCGCGAGCGCGGTCTCATCCAGACGCCGCAACCGGATGCGCAACCGGCCTGAGCTTCATGCGGCTTCTGCGTCGGCGCCGACGCATGCTGCTGCTGGGCTGGGACTGCGCCAGCCCGCAGTTGGCCTTCGACCAGTTCGCCGCCGATATGCCCGTCCTGACGAATTTGCGCCGGGAAGGCAGCTGGGGCGAGTTGCGCTCCTGCATCCCCTGCATCACCGTGCCTGCCTGGGCCAGCATGTTGAGCGGGCGCGACCCCGGCGAGCTGGGCATCTACGGCTTTCGCCAGCGCCAGTCAGGTGCCTATCTGCAGCAGCGCCTGGCGGACAGCCGCGCCGTCAAGCTGCCGCGTGTGCACGATCTGCTGGGCGCAGCCGGACGCGATTGCGCGGTCACAGGATTGCCACAAACGTGGCCAGTACAGCCCATGCGCGGCCACCTGCTCAGCGGACCGCTGACGCCAGGCCGTGGCAGCGCCTGCAGCTGGCCCGCCGTCTTCCGCCAGGAAGTGCTGCAGCTTGCGCCGGACTACCCCTTCGATGTGCCGGACTTTCGCGCATGGGACAAGGAGCGTCTGCTACAGGCGCTGATTGACATGGCCGAAACGCAGCATCGGCTGCTGTGTCACTGTCTGCGCACCAGGCCCTGGGACTTCGCGCTGCACGTCCACATGGCGCTGGACCGCATGCAGCACGTGTTCTGGAGCGACCATGACGCGCAGCACTGTGCGCACGTGCCCGGCGGACGCTGGCAGCAGGCGTTGCGCGATTTCTATCGCATGCTCGATCGCATGGCGGGCGAAGTAATCGCGCTGGCGGGCGACGACTGCGACCTGCTCATCGTCAGCGACCACGGCGCAAAACGCATGGACGGCGGCATCTGCGTCAACGAGTGGCTCTGGCGCGCGGGCTGGCTGCGCCTGAAACGCGACCCGCCCGCTGGCCAGCTCACGTCGCTGGCGCAGCTGGAGGTGGACTGGGCGCGGACGCGCGCCTGGGCCGAAGGTGGTTATTGCGGCCGCGTCTGGCTGAACCTGGTCGGGCGCGAGCCGCAGGGCTGCGTGACGCCGGAGCAAATGCCAGCGCTGCTGGATGAACTGTCCGCCGGACTCTGTGACATCCGCGGACCGGAAGGACAGTCGCTGCCGACGCAGGTCTTCAGGCCGCGCGAGATTTACCGCGAAGTGCGCGGCCTGGCGCCGGACCTGCTGGTCTATTTCGGCGACCTGCACTGGCGCGCGCTGGGCACGCTCGGGCACGGGCGCGACTGGTCGCTGGAGAACGACCGCGGCGCGGACGGCGCCAATCACGCGATGGAGGGGCTCTTCGTGCTGCGCGAGGCGGGGCGACGAGGTCGTGGCGAACTGCGCGGGCGCCAGCTGATGGACGTGGCGCCGACGGTGCTGAAGCGAATGGGTGTCGCGCGCCCGGCAGGCATGCAGGGCCGGGTGCTCTAGTCCGGCAGGCAGGCTTCCGGTACATCAAGCGTCACCTTGCTCTTCTTGCCGCCGTGGATTGAAGGCTCGGCGGCAAGCTTGCGGCGCAGCAAGTCCATAGGACCATTTGGCGCACAAAGTTCTACTGGCAAGCCCAACACTTCAGTGAGCAGACGCCGGTCAAGTTCTGCGCGGACGGGGTCTTCGTCGATCTGGTTGAAGGGCATCATGGGGCAGTGCTTCATGGCCTTGAAGATGCGTCCGGCGGCGGCCAGCTGCTCGTCGCTCAGTGCGTGCAAGTCGAGGGTGGGGATATCGCCTACTGCAGTTACAGGAATACTCCCACGTCCTACGTGTTGTTTCGTGGATTGCCACCAATAACACAGAAGTCCGAGACTCGAATTCGCCCACAACAAGTAGGCAGGCTCAAATTCGTCGTTCTGGAAAATGATTGATGGCCAGGCTCGCCCACCCAAGGATTTCCTGTCTGTCCAGCAGGCTGCGAGAGGTTGTGAGTTGAATCGGAAATCTCGATTGTGGTGGATGTGGGACGCAGTCTTGGCGAGCCTAGTTGCATGATCGTGATTGTTCGGGATTCCGTGGCTGTCTGGCAGTACTACGAAACAGTTTTCCCTAGTTGCATCGTGCGTCCACAACATAGGGTAGGAGTCGCTATCAGTAAAACTGCTTACCTTTTTAAATGCGCTTTTGCCGTCAGTCCTGTAAAGTGTTTGATGGTAAGGACCGACGACAGCAAGAGACTTAACTGTTGTCATAGGTATTAAGGAACCTGATGGCCAACTCGGCAGATGTAAGCTCCCTAGGGCGAGATGATGTGCGAACTGCGCCAACGCCATGTCCAGAATTCCCTCCACATGCCAAGGGCCTTCTCCAATAGGGGCGTCGATGATCTTGCCAACAATTTCATCTCCTATTTGTAGCGATGTGTTGCTGGAGACCAATTCCTCAATTGTTCTTAGTCCATCCTTCCTACGTTTATGAACCAGATTTGCAATTATTTCCCCCGCCCCATGCAGATATGGTCTTCCCTCGAGACAAACAAATGTTGCACGACCTGGAGTGACCGGCCTTTCAGCTTTCGTCGCGACAACCAAGCACTCACCCATGTTGGTATCAGCAGAAAACGACCGCTCCTTGGTTTTGCTTGTTGCAGCTGATACGACAAATACATTGCTGTAATGATTTGAGATTACTTTTCTTACCTTGCGCCATGATTCACCTTGTACCATTGTTACCGGCAACACGAAAGCCAAGGTGCCATCTTCATGTAACTTCATGTGAGCCATAGAAATAAACGCAGATGCGAGACCGGCTTTCCCGTCATAGCTCAGATTCCCTGCCATTCCTGACAGTATCTTTGACATCGCTTGCTGCTCTTGGCGCGTGTTTTGCAGACCTGCAAACGCTGGAACACTCACTCCAATTTTCCGGCCTTCTTGGCCTCCTGGTCGGGAAAATGGCGGGTTCATAATAACGAGGTCGAAACTATCGTTGTCAATGAAATGTCGCTCCTGCGCAGCAGTTTCGCCTCTGCCTTCTATAGCAGTCGGGCGAGTTGGCAGTGTTGGAAGCGCAATTCGAGAATCTAGCAGGTCCAATGAACCCAAAGCGTAGTCATATTCACCCGGTTTACCGAACCTGCGCTCCTGTCTGCCATAGGGCATTGTGAGCATTTTGCAGCTTTCAAAAGGGATATCTGGATATGCACTGGCTAGCATCGAAAGAGTCAGATGAAGTGCCATAGGAAGTACATCGCAGCCTACCAGCGCCGTCTCCAACATGTTTCGATGCAACGCGGCGGCGTCGCCTTCATCCAGCTCATGCAGCGCGCCAAGACGCTGGTAGACGGCCGAGAGCAACGTGCCTGTTCCGCAAGCGAAGTCGGCGATCTGCAGTGCGGAGAGCGTGTCCGCGTCCCCCCAGTCCAAGTCCGCCAAAGGTCTTGACTGCGGCAACGCGAGTGCCGCCAGCAACTCTGCCGACTCCGGGCGAGTGTAGTAGGTTGCAAGAAACTTGCGATCGGCGATAAGGCGCTGAAAGACAAAGCCGGTCAGGTCGTGTGAGCGGGCCGAACTCTTGTCAAGTTGCACGAGGGCTTGGTATAGGGTTTGAAGGATATCGTTGGCCGTATCCTTGTCGTCCATCCATGCAAGGATGTTGCTGGCTACCTGAAAAATTGGGTAGTAGTTGATTTCTAGGATGGAGCGCCAGTGCTGCAGCACCACACCCTGTACGAGCTGGTTTGTGTTGAACAGGCGAGAGGGTGGCTCGATGTCGTCCAGCTGCAGCGCCAATGACTGTTGGAAGATGAGCGCGTTGGCGAGAATTGCCATGGCCATCCGCCGAGTCTGCAGACCGTCGTCTTCGATACGCAAATATTCGGTAAGCATCTTGCTGGCGTTTTGGTCATCCTCAGACCAAGTAATTGTGAAGGCGTTCGCAGCCCACTCGATTTGCTGCTCAAGGATGTCAGCTAGCGCGTCTATTTCTTCCCCTGGTCGCGCGGCCTTTTGTATAAGTAGTGCCAAATCGAACACTGAACCAGGATGCCAACCGCGCTTTGGCCAGCGTGTAATATCCTCACGCGGTAACTTGCGGAAGAGCACATACTCCAGCGAGTCGCAATCGAGCCAGCGATGGCGCAGGGCTTCGCCGCCTTCGCCATCGGCAATCGACTGTGGGCTGCGAAGGGCGATGACGACCTGGACAGGCTTGCCGCTGTCGCGCAGCGTCAGGCCAAGACGTCCTCTGGCCTCGTCTTCGACCGCGACAGCCGGCATGATCTCGTGCTCAATGACGAGGGGCAGGGCGCCATCCTCGGTGATTAACATGTCCGGGCGTCGAGCGCTGCTCTGGACTGTGCGCAGCTCTTCAGAGCGAACTAGCCAGCGTTTGCGCATACCCTGCAGCAGAGTGCCCAGCGCGTCATTCAGAGTGTGTTCGGTCAGTGCCATCAGGCGTTCTCCAGTTCCGGCAGCGGAAAGAAGCGTTTCTGCAATTCTACTGCGACGAGCACCAGCGAGGCCAGCGTGACCGAGACCAGCAGGTGGCCGGGCGGAATGGCGGCCGTCTCGAAGACCGGCTGCAGCGCGGGCAGGTAGATCACCAGCAATTGTAGCAGGGCGGTCAGGGCGATGGCGGCCGGCAGCAGCGGGTTGTTGTGGAAGCCGACGCGCAGCAGCGACGCCCGCTCGCCGGCGTGGACGGCCATCACGGCGAACATCTGCGTCAGCGCCAGCACGGTGAAGGCGATGCTGCGCGGGATGCGTTGCGCCTCTGCCAGCAGGCCGGTGTGGCTGCCTTCGCCGCCCGGTTCAACGCCCGTCAACCAGGTGTCAATGCGCTCCGTTGCCGACAGCGCGTCCCAGTCCGCCGGGATGTGCGTGACGTCAACGATGTCAGCCAGGCCGTCCGCGCTGATGTATTCCAGGCCGAGGGTCTCGCTGAAGGGCTGCATGCCGAGGGAGGTGTAGCCCCAGGCGTAGCCGACGAGCGTGAGGATGGCGATGAGCACGCCGACGCGCAGGATGTACTTGCCCGTCCCGCCGGCGAGGATGCTCTCGTCGCGCGCTCGCGGTTTGCGGCGCATCACGTCTTCCTCGCCTGGCTCGAAGCCGAGGGCGATGGCCGGCAGGCCGTCAGTGACAAGGTTGACCCACAGGATCTGGATGGCCAGCAGGGGAATTTTCAGGCCGATGAGCAGCGCGACGAACATGACCAGGATTTCGCCCACGTTGCAGCTGAGCAGGTACTTGACGAACTTGCGGATGTTGTCGTAGATGACGCGGCCTTCCTCGATCGCGCGCACGATGGAGGCGAAGTTGTCGTCGGTGAGCACCATCTCGGCGGCGCCCTTGCTGACGTCGGTGCCGGTAATGCCCATGGCGATGCCAATGTCCGCCTGCTTGAGCGCGGGTGCGTCATTGACGCCGTCGCCGGTCATGGCGACCGTCTCTCCCTTTTCCTGCAGCAACTGCACCAGGCGCAGCTTGTGCAGCGGGGAGACGCGCGCGAAGGTGGAGGTATGCTGCAGACGCTCGCGCAGCTGCTCGTCATCAAGCGCGTCTATCTGTGTGCCGGTCAGGGCTGTCTCGTCAGCCGCCAGAATGCCGAGATCGCGGGCGATGGCTTCGGCGGTGAGGGCGTGGTCGCCGGTGATCATGATGCTGCGCAGGCCGGCGCCACGGGCGGTATGGACGGCGTCGCGGGCCTCGGGGCGGGCGGGATCGACGATGCCGACCAGCGCCAGCAGCGCAAGCTCGCGCTCTATCTCCGGCGTGAGCGTGTCGGGCAATTCATCCAGCGGGCGCCAGGCGATGCCCAGCACGCGCAGACCCTGCTGCGCCATGCCGTCGATGCGCTCGCGCCACAGCGCGCGTCGCTCTGCATCCAGCGCCTGGAAGCCCTGCGCCGTGCTTTCCTGTGTGGCCCACTCCAGCAACTGGTCTGGTGCCCCTTTTGTGATGGCGATGTAGCGGGTGGCCGGAAAGATGGCCGCTTTATGCCCCTCGCGCACTTCGTGCACGGTGGTCATGGCCTTGCGTTCGCTGCTGAAGGGCAGCTCGGCCACACGCGGCAGTTCCTGCTCCAGCGCTTCGCGAGTGATGCCGGCCTTGCGCGCGGCCACCAGCAGGGCGCCCTCGGTCGTGTCGCCGACCACGTTGAGCGCTGTGCCGTTGCCGATTTCCTCTAGCCAGGCGTTGGTGGACAAGGTGATGGCCTGGATGACGCGAATGATGGTGCGGTCAGGTTTCTGGCTGTCAGGCCGCAGCGACTCTGCGGGCAGGGGATCTCCGTCGCGCAGACCAAGCTCACCTTCAACGTTGTAACCGATGCCGCTGATGACCAGGTCGGCGTGCTGCGGCAGGGCGATGTCGGTCGCGGTCATTTCGTTGCGTGTGAGTGTGCCGGTCTTGTCTGAGCAGATTACGGTGACCGAGCCAAGTGTCTCAACCGCGGGCAGGCGCCGAATCAGCGCGTTTTTGCGCACCATGCGTCCCGCACCGAGGGAGAGGCTGATGGTGATGAGCGCGGGCAGGCCTTCGGGCACGGCGGCCACCGCCAGGCTGATGGAAGTGAGGAACATCTCTTGCCAGGGGATGCCGCGCAGCAGGCCGGCGATGAAGACCAGCACGACGACGATGCCGGCGCCGATGGCCAGGGTCTGACCCAGGCGATTGAGGCGGCGCTGCAGCGGCGTGATGCCGCGCTCTACCTGCAGCAGCATGGCGGCGATATTGCCCAGCTCGGTGGCCAGGCCGGTTTGCGTGACGGCCATGACGCCACGACCGTAGTTGACCGAGGTGCCCATCCAGACCATGTTGGCGCGATCGCCAAGCGGGATGTCCGCCTCGCCTGCGAGCGCTGCCGTTTGTTTTTCTACCGGGACGGATTCGCCGGTTAAGGCAGCCTCCTCCAGCTGCAGATTGACGGACTCGATGAGGCGGCCATCGGCGGGAACGCGGTCGCCTTCCTGCAGCAGCACGATGTCGCCAGGCACCAGCTCTTCGGCGCTGATCTGATGCACTGCGCCATGGCGGCGGACGCGTACCTGCGGCACCTGCAGCGCGCCGAGGGCGGCCAGGGCCTGCTCCGCGCGATACTCCTGACTGATGCCCAGCGCGGCGTTGAGCAGCACGATCGCCAGAATCACCACCACATCCTTGACATCGCCCAGGAACCAGGAGATGCCTGCGGCGACGAGCAGGATGATGACCATCAGGTCACGAAATTGACCAAGGATGAGCTGTAGCCAGTTGATCCCCTTGTCAGCAGGCAGGGCATTGCGCCCATGCTGCTCGCGGCGGCGCATGACTTCCTCGTCCGCGAGCCCGACGGACGCGTCAATCTCCAGCGTGGCGAGGGACTGCTCAACATCCAGTCTGGCAAAATCGATCATCAAGACGTCCTTTCAGGCGTGCCAATATAACAACATTCGCGGGAATGCCGGAAACCGCCGGGGTGAACCAGGGCGTTGCGAAGGAGCTTTACATCATGCCCTGCATCAACTGCTCGAGCGCGGCGCGCGACGGGCGCAGCAACTCTTCAGGCAGCTGCGTCAGCGGCCGCTCGCAGAGGTTCTCGCTCTCGGCAAGGGTCATTCGTGGCTCTTCGTAGTATAGCAGCCCGGTGAGCAGCAAATTGTCCATGCGGGCTTCCTCAAGGAGGTTGATGGCCTGCACGCGCTGGCGCGGATCGAAATCGCGTTCAGTCTTCTTGAGACGAATTCGTGAACCATCGTGCATGGGCACTTCGATGATTTCGCCGGCCTCATACTCGTCAATGAAGATTTCTTCTCGCTCTTCGACGAAGTCCGGCATGAGCAGGTCGATCTCGTGAAGGGGGATTTCATGCTCGCGGCCGTAAGGATAGCTTTTGGTCGAATCCGGCGCGTTGTTGAAAGTGACGCAAGGGCTGACGATGTCCAGCACGGCTGTGCCCTTGTGGGCGATGCCGGCCTTGAGCAAGGTCTGCACCTGGGAGGGATCGCCGGAAAAGCTGCGGGCGACGAAGGTACAGTTGCTGATGATAGCCTCAAGCGCGAGGTCAATGGGCGGCAGGTCGTTGTCGCCGTAGTACTTCAGGAACTGGCCTTCATCGGCGGTGGCGGAGAACTGGCCCTTGGTCAGGCCATAAACCCCGTTATTCTCGATGATGTAAATCATCGGCACATTGCGACGCAGCAAATGCTTGTACTGGCCGAGGCCAATGCTGCCGGTGTCGCCGTCGCCGCTAACAGCCATGGCGATCAGGTCACTGTTGACGGTGGTGGCGCCGGTGACTACCGAAGGCATGCGTCCGTGGATCGTGTTGAAGGCGTGCGAGCGACCGAGAAAGTAGGCCGGCGTCTTGCTGGAGCAGCCGATGCCGCTCATCTTGATGACGTTGTGCTGTTCCAGGCCCATCTCATACGCGATGCGGATGATCTGGTTGCTGATCGAGTCGTGGCCGCAGCCTGGGCAGAGCGTACTCTTGCCGGCCGTGTAGTCTTTGCGGCTGAGGCCGAGCGCGTTAGTACGGTCGATTCTTGGCATGCTAACTCCGCTCCTCGCTGAGAATGCTCTCGTAGACAAATCCTGGCGTCATGGGCAGGCCATCGCCCAGCGCCAGCGGGTGCACGTGACTGTTGTCTTTCGGCATGTCGATGCGAATCAGACTGGTCATCTGTCCGTCGAAGTTGTTCTCGACCACGTAGATGCGATCGTGCTGTTCGATAAAAGTCAGGATTTCCGGCTTGAGCGGCAGGGCGCGAATGCGCAGGTAGCTGGTGTCGATACCGTCGGCGCGCAGGCGGTCGCGCGCTTCCTGCACAGCCGGGTCGTTGGAGCCGTAGCTGATGATGCCGATGTGCAGGCCTGGGCTGGTTTCAATCTCCGGCGCCGGCATGAGCGTGCGCGCCGTCTCGAACTTGCGCCGCAGCCGCTGCATATTCTCCACCCAGTCTTCGCTGCGCTCGCTGTATTCGGCCTGATCGTTGTGGCCGGTGCCGCGCGTGAAGTAGGCGGCCCGGGGATGATCGGTGCCGGGCACAGTGCGCCAGGGAATGCCGTCACCATCGTAATCACGATAGCGGTACCACTCGCCCTTTGCCGCGAAGAACTCCTCGAGCCCGATCTTGTCCAGGGTTTTGCCCTTGTTCATGGATCTGTCGGGGTACTCGAACGGCTCCGACATCCAGTTGTTCATGCCGATGTCGAGGTCGCTGAGCACGAAGACCGGCGTTTGCAAGGCATCGGCAAGATCGAAGGCCTGCCAGCCAAACTCGAAGCACTCGTTTGGATCGCGCGGTAACAGGATCACCTGCTGGCTGTCACCGTGGCCGAGAAAACAGACGGGGAGGATGTCTCCCTGGCTGGTGCGGGTGGGCAGCCCGGTGCTGGGGCCCATGCGTGTGATGTCCCAGATGACAGCCGGGATTTCGGCCAGGTAAGCGAGGCCGGCGAATTCGGACATGAGGCTGATGCCTGGGCCGCTGGTGGCGGTCATGGCGCGCGCGCCGGCCCAGCCGGCTCCGACGACCATGCCGATGGCGGCGATTTCGTCCTCGGCCTGGATTACGGCGACGGTGTCCTTGCCGCTCTCGGGGTCCTTGCGCAGATGGCGGAAGGACAGTATCGAGTCAATCAGGCTGGTTGAGGGCGTGATGGGATACCAGGAGGCGAAGGTCACGCCGCCGAAGATGGCGCCAAGCGCGGCGGCTTCGTTGCCGGTGATGAGGATTTTGCCCTCGGTCAGGCTTAGCGGGGCGAAGTAATAGGGGTCCTGCTTGATCAGGTTGTCTCTGGCCCATTCCCAGGCAGTTTCGATGATTTCGTAGTTCATGTTGACCGGCGCAGCCTTGCCACGGAACTGGTCCGAGAGCGCCTGGTGCACCAGCTCCAGCGGGATGTTGAAGAGGTTGGCAACGACGCCGACGTAGACCATGTTGCCGACCTGCTCGCGGCGCGCGGATGGGATCTTGAACTGGCGAATGGTCTCGCGCACCGGGATTTCGTACCAGGTGACGTCCTCGCGCGAGCGGCCCCATTTCCACTCCTGGGGCAGGATGACAACGCCGCCTTCAGGCAGGTTGGCGATGTCCTCCGCGGCGGTCAGCTCGTTCATGGCGATGGCGATTTCGGTCGTGTCACGACGCGCGATGTAGCCTTCACCGCTGACGCGGATGGTGTACCAGGTGGGCAGACCCTTGATGTTGGAAGGGAAGAGGTTCTTGCCGTTGACCGGGATACCCATGTGGAAGAGGGAACGCACCAGCACATTGTTGGATGTCTGGCTGCCGGAGCCGTTTTTGGTGGCTACCATAAACGCGAAGTCGTTGATCTGGCTTGCGCGTTCCTCTGCCAGCGACTCCGGGTGCATTTGAATCTCTGCGATACTCATGGCATGTGTGCGCTTTACGCGCCTGGCTCCTTTTCTCTTCCTGCGACAGATTGCCGACAGACCGTCATCCGGCGGCTCTCGTCAGGACTTTCGTATCGGTAACGGGCATCCGCTGCCGACGTGGTGGGTAACGCAGAAGCTCGGTGTGTTGCTGAAAATGGTCGCGCGCGGCCTCGAAATCCTCGTCGCGGATGGCCTGCAGGATGCGCCCGTGATAGTCCCAGACAGTCTGCAGATAAGCGTAGTCTGCGTAACGGTTAATTTCGACGGCGTCGTAGGCGTCCCAATAAGCTTCCAACAGTCCCTGCACAAAGGGGTTCTGCAGATGCCGGAAAATGCCAAGGTGGAAATCACGGTGTTCCTGGTTGGGAATCTGGATCCATTGGTCGTCACTGAGCTTGACGCGGGCGCTCTCGATACATTGCTCCAGCGCGTCCAGATCGTCGTCGTTCAGCAGGGCGCAGGCTTCATCCCAGAAGGCCAACTCGAGGTGTTTGCGCAGTTCGCTGAAGAGTTCGAAGTTGCCCTCGTCCAGCGCCAGCGCACAGAATAAACTCAGGCGCACTGCCGGCGTGAAGCGCCAGTCGCGCAATCGCATGCCGGTACCGGAGCGCACATCGACAAGGCCCAGGTTGCGCGCGACCTCCAGCTGTTCACGGACCTTGCCGGCGCTGAGGCCCAGCAGATCTTCATGCTGCAATTCGCTGATGGTCGGCAGGCGGTCACCAGGTTGAAAGCGGCCGCTTGCGAGAAAGCCCAGCAGTTCGGAGTCCAGGTCGAGCTGCGCCATGTTTCCTGCCATCCGCATCACCCATGCAAAATATCCGTGCGATTAATCGGAATAATCTGATTAATCGTTAAATAATACTATCATGGATTCTTTGATTGTGCCAGTCCAATCAGCCCGCGCTGCTCGCATTCTGGTCAGGTTGGCGACTTGTGAATGACCTGAGCGCAGGACAGGCGTTGCTGCATAATCCGGATGGCTTCGGCGTTGTTGTCGATGAGGGTGTAGTCGCGACCGAGCTGCGCTGCGGCGACGCCCGTCGTGCCGGAGCCGGCGAAGAAATCCAGCACCTGATCGCCTTTGTCCGAATGCACCGCGATGATGCGCTCGAGCAGTTTGAGCGGCTTCTGCGTCGGGTAGCCGGTCTTCTCCTTGCCGGTGGGGCTCACGATGGTCAGCCACCAGACGTCGGTCGGTGTTTTGCCACGCGCGGCTTTCTCCGGCGTCACCAGACCCGGCGCCATGTAGGGGATGCGGTCGATCGCATCGTAGTTGAAGACATAGGAGTCCGGGTTCTTGACGTACCAGAGGATGTTGTCGTGCTTTGCCGGCCAGCGCGACTTGCTGCGAGCGCCGTAGTCGTAGGCCCAGATGATTTCGTTCATGAAGCAGTCGCGCCCGAAGATACTGTCAAGCAGCACCTTGCAGTAGTGCACTTCGCGATAGTCGATGTGGAAGAACAGGCTGCCATCGTCGCTGAGCAGGCGCGCGGCCTGCTCGAGGCGCGGCCGCAGAAAGGCTTCGTAATCGGCGAAGCTGTCGTCGAAGGCGCGTTCGCCGAGCACCTCACTCCGGTAGCGGTTTCCCTTGAAGCCCTTGCGGTCGCCCGCATTATCGCGCACAGTGCGCAGACGTCGCCGACGCTGCTGGCGACCGGTGTTGAAGGGCGGGTCGATGTAGATGAGCCGGAACTCACGCGCCGGCAGGGACTGCAGGACGGCAAGGTTGTCGCCGAAGTAGATGCGGTTGCTCATAGCAGGCTGCGCAGCAGCGATCGGTCGACATTGCCACCGGAGAGCACGCAGATGACTTCCGCGCCCGACTCGACCTGCACCTTGTTGTGCAACAGGGCTGCGAAACTGGCCGCCGCCGCCGGCTCCGCCAACAATTTACAGCGTTCCAGAATCAGGCGCAGGGCTGCAACAATCTCTTCGTCGCTGACCAGCACGATCTCGTCGACGAAGGCCTGGGCGTGGCGCAGGCAATGGGCACCGGCGAAGGGCGCCGCCAGCCCGTCGGCGATGGTCTGCACCTGCTCAAGTCGCTCGGGACTTCCCGTCGCCAGGCTGCGGGTCAGGGCAGGGGCACCTTCAGGTTCAACACCAACGACGCGTGTGGACGGGTGCTTGTGTTTCAGCGCGGCGGCCACGCCGGACAGCAGGCCGCCGCCACCAACCGGCACGATGACGAGGTCCGGCGCCGGGCCATTCTCGAGCAGCTCCAGGCCGAGTGTGCCGTGACCGGCGATGATGCGCAGGTCGTCGAAGGGATGGACGAAAGTCAACCCTTCATCGCGCTGCAGTTGCTGCACCTTCGGCAGCAAGTCGTGCATGCCGCCATGCAGCAGGACGCGCGCGCCGTAGCCTTCGGTGGCGGCGGCCTTGCTGCGCGAGGCCTGTTGCGGCATGACGACGGTGGCCGAGATATCGAGGCGGGCTGCTGCGAAGGCCAGCGCCTGGGCGGCGTTGCCGGCGGACATGGTAACAACACCGCGCGCTTTCTCTTCCTCACTCAGGTGGCGCAGACAATTCAGCATGCCGCGCGGTTTGAAGGAGCCGGTCTTCTGCAGCAGCTCGGCCTTGAAGCGCAGTCGCACACCGCACATTTCTCCCAGCTGCTGTGCGCTGTGCAGGGGAGTGCGCCGCAAATGCGCGTCCAGCAGCGGGCGCGTGGCTTCGATGTCAGCGAGGGAGACGAGGGGGGATGTGTCAATTTCTAATGCCAGAATTCAATTACTCCCTGCAACTCACTTTTATTACCTAGGTGTAAAGCCCGTCAATGAGAAACCGGGATAGCTCCAATCCGGGCAGATGACATTCATTTGCCAGTTGCGCGAACACATCCCGGAAGATTGAGCGGCACTACCCCCTCAGCTTGCGCATGCGCTCGCCGGCCGCGAGCAAGGTGTCATCGTTCTTGCAGAAAGTGAAGCGTACGTAGTCGGCTGTGATATGGTGGTGCTCCGGCGTGAAGAAGGCCGAGGGCGGGATGCAGGTCACGCCGATTTCGGTGACCATGTGATTTGTGAAGGCGATGTCATCCCCGTCGAAGAGGTCTGAAAAGTCGGCCATCACGAAATAGGTGCCTTGCGGCATGATGGACTTCAGGCCGGCTCCTGCCAGCACCTGCATCATTAACTCGCGTTTGCCATGATACAGCGCCTGGTACTCCTCATAGTAATTGCTGCCCAGTGTGAAGGCGTGGGCTACGGCAACCTGGGAAGGATGATTCGTGGCGAAGGAAGTGAACTGGATCGAGCGCCAGGCGCCGGTAATCAGCTCGGGCGGCCCGTAAACCCAGCCAATTTTCCAGCCGGTCATACCGAAGGTCTTGCCCGCGCTGCCGACGGTCACCGTGCGCTCGAACATGCCGGGCAGGGTAGCGATGGGGATGTGACGCGCTTCGTCGAAGAGCAGGTGCTCGTAGACCTCGTCGGAGATCACAAGCACATCGTGCTTCAGGCAAAGTTCGGCGATGAGCTCAAGTTCCTCGCGCGTGAAAACGCGACCGGTGGGGTTGTTGGGCGTGTTAATGATGATGGCCCGTGTGCGTTCGTTAAAGGCAGCTCGCAACTCGGCGGGGTCAATAACCCAGTCTGGTGGATGCAGCGACACGTAGACCGGTGTGGCGCCGGCCATCTGAATGCCAGGTACATAGCTGTCGTAGAAGGGTTCGATGACGATAACTTCATCGCCGGGGTCGACAAGGCCCATGATGGAGCAAAAGATGGCTTCGGTGGCACCCGGTGCGACCAGCACGCCAGCTTCGGGATCAATATCTAGGTTGTAGAATGCAGCAGCGTGACCGGCGATGCCTTCCAGAAGCTCGGGAATGCCCCGACCCGGCGCGTATTGATTGCAGCCGCCGGAGCGCAGGGCGCGCACCGCCGCCTCGACTATTTCCGGTGGACCGTCAAAGTCCGGCCTGCCCTGGCCGAGATTGACCGCTCCGTACTGGAGCGCAAGGTTGTTGATCTCGGCGAAAATGGTCGTGCCGAAACCGGCAACGCGCCTGGCGTAGGTAGGCATGGCTGCTCCGTCAACTGAGACTCAGGCGGACGGAGTATAGCAGGCGGCGCCGGCTATGTCAGCGTTTCGCGCGCGGCGCTGGCGAGGCGGTCGACGCGCTCGTTGGCCGGGTCGCCGGCATGTCCGCGCACCCAGCGCCAGCGGATTTCATGGCGCTGGCTGGCTGCGTACAGACGTTGCCACAGGTCCTGGTTCTTCACAGGCTTGCGCGCAGCGGTCTTCCAGCCCTTGCGCAGCCAGTTGGGTAGCCACAGGGTGATGCCGTTTTTCAGGTACTGGCTGTCGGTACACAGCGTGACCTGGCAGGGCTCGTTCAGAGCTTCCAGCGCCATGATGGCCGCAGTCAGCTCCATGCGATTGTTGGTCGTGGCCGCTTCGGCACCGCTTAGCTCGCGCTGGTGCGCGCCGCTGATGAGCAACGCGGCCCAGCCGCCGGGACCGCCAGGATTGGGTTTGGCGCCGCCGTCGGTGTAGACCGTGACCTGCGCTCGCGTCATCGAATCTGCCTGCCTGTTTGCATCCTGTTTAGCAGTCTACACAAGGGTAGACGGGATGGGTACACTGGACAAATTACCAGATGCACGAGGAGCCCGGCATGCTAAAAAGAGTGAACACGGTTTCGGTATTTGTAGCAGACCAGCAACGGGCGAAGGCCTTCTACACCGAAAAGCTGGGCATGGAGTTACGTGTCGAAGCGCCGTTGTACCCAGGCTCGGACCGGAAGTGGATTGAAGTTGCGCCCGCAGGTGCAGAAACCATCATCAACCTGTACAAGACAGACGAGAACGACCATGACTGGGGACACTACGCCGGGACGGTCGGCAAGCCCCAGTCACTGACCTTGCTGGCGACAGAACTGGAAGAGCTGGCGCAAGACCTGCGCAGCAAGGGTGTCACCATTTTGCAGAAGCCCGTGGCGGAACCCTGGGGCAACTGGATGTCAATTCAGGATTCTGAAGGCAACACACTGATTATCACGGTCGATACATTGACCACCCGCGAATGAGTGAAGAACGCATCCTCACCCTGCATCCGGAGGGCAAAAAAGGCGTCAACATTGTGCGCTCGAAGTACGATCCGGTGCGCGCGGCCCTGCTGGATTCGCTGCGCGAAGCTGGTGGCGAACTGACTCACACAGAGTTGATGGTCGCCGTTGGCGAACGCCTGACGGACTTCAAGGGGTCAGTCGGCTGGTATGCCGAGACCGTCAAGCTGGACCTGATCGCCCGCGGCGTGATTTCCCGCTCGAGCGGCAGCCCGCAGATTTTGAGCCTCTGCGAGGACTGAGCTCACTCGCGCAGGAAGTTACGCAGCACGGTCTGCAGGATGCCGCCATTGCGGTAGTACTCCACCTCGACCGGCGTATCAAGGCGCACGTCGACCTCGAACTGGGTCACCTGCCCTGCGGCATCGGTCGCCGTCACCGTCAGGCGTTGCCCGGCCCTGATGTCCTGCGGCACCGGGATGTCGAAGTGCTCCGTGCCACTCAGCCCCAGCGACTCCGCGGTCTCGCCCGGCACGTATGTCAAGGGCAGCACGCCCATCATCACCAGATTGCTGCGGTGAATGCGCTCGATGCTTTCGGCGATGACGGCGCGCGCGCCCAGCAGCTGCGTGCCCTTGGCTGCCCAATCACGGCTGGAGCCCATGCCATAGTCCTTGCCGGCGAGTATGACCAGCGGAGTGCCTTCCGCGATGTAGCGCATGGCCGCATCATATATCGGCAGGGTTTCGTCACTCGGGAAGTGTCGCGTGACACCGCCTTCCGTGCCGGGCAAAAGCAGGTTGCGCAGACGCACATTGGCGAAGGTGCCGCGCATCATCACTTCATGGTTGCCGCGGCGGGAGCCAAAGCTGTTGAAGTACTGCGGCCCTACATCGCTCTCCTGTAACCAGATTCCGGCAGGCCCGTTGACGGCGATGGCACCTGCCGGCGAGATGTGATCGGTCGTCATCGAATCGCCGGCCATGACCAGCACGCGCGCGCCCGAAATGGACTGCAGCGACTGCGGCTGCGGCGCCAGGTCGATGAAGAAGGGCGGCTCCTGGATGTAGGTGCTCTCCGCATCCCAGGCGTAGACGGCGTCATCCGGACTGGGTATTTCGTTCCACGTGGCGTTGCCATCGTAGACATTGCCATATTGCTGCTGGTAAAGGGTGGGAGTCAGGCTGTTCTGGATGGTGTCGAGGATTTGCTGCTGCGTAGGCCAGATATCCTTCAGGAAGATGTCGCTGCCATCTTGCGCCTGGCCCAGGGGCTCGCGCTGCAGGTCGATATCAACCGTGCCCGCCAGGGCGTAGGCCACGACCAGTGGCGGTGATGCGAGGTAGTTGGCGCGCACGTCCGGGCTGATACGGCCGCCGAAGTTGCGGTTGCCGCTCAACACCGCCGCGGCGACGAGATCCGCTTCACGCACTGCTTCGGAAACCTCCTGCGGCAGCGGGCCACTGTTACCGATGCAGGTGGTGCAGCCGTAGCCCACGGTATGGAAGCCCAGTTCTTCGAGGCAGGGGGTCAGGCCGGCTTCGTCAAGATAGGCGGTGACGACGCGGGAGCCGGGCGCCAGACTGGTCTTCACCCAGGGCTTGCGCGTCAAGCCTTTGTCCACGGCATTTTTTGCCAGCAGACCGGCAGCGACCATGACCGATGGGTTGCTGGTGTTGGTGCAGCTGGTGATGGCGGCGATGACGACAGCGCCATGTTCCATCGCTTCAGTGTGGCCGTTCTGCGCCAGACGGGCGCTGCTGGCCAGCTGCGATTCGGAAAGCTCGAAGCCCTGTGGCCCTATCGGCGCGCGCAGGGCGCGCTGGAAGGCTGGCTGCATGTCCTGCAGCAGGATGCGATCCTGCGGACGCAGCGGCCCGGCCAGACTGGGCTGCACGCTGCCCAGGTCCAGCTTGAGCGTGTCGTTGTATTCCGGGTCCGGCGAGTCTGCGCTGCGGAAGAGCCCCTGCAGCTTGCAGTAACGCTCCACCAGCTCGACTTGCGACTCGTCGCGGCCGGTGCGGCGCATATAGCTGAGCGTCTCGTCATCGACCGGGAAGAAGCCGATAGTCGCGCCGTATTCCGGCGCCATGTTGGCGAGGGTCGCGCGGTCGGGCAATGTCATACTGTCGAGGCCGCTGCCGTAGAACTCGACGAACTTGCTGACCACGCCCTTCTTGCGCAGCATCTGGGTGACGACCAGCACGAGGTCGGTGGCCGTGGCACCTTCCGGCAGGCTGCCGGTCAGACGGAATCCGACCACCTCGGGCATAAGCATGTAGACCGGCTGACCCAGCATGGCAGCCTCGGCCTCGATGCCGCCCACACCCCAGCCAACGACGCCCAGGCCGTTGATCATGGTGGTGTGGCTGTCGGTGCCGACCAGGGTGTCCGGGAGTGCGACCAGCTCGCCCCCGGCCCCCTGGTAGCGTTGCACCACGTTGGCCAGAAACTCAAGGTTGACCTGATGCACGATGCCGGTGGCCGGCGGCACCACGCGGAAGTTGTCGAAAGCTTTCTGGCCCCAGTGCAGGAATTCGTAGCGTTCACGGTTGCGCAGGAACTCCATCTCGGCGTTGCGCGGCAAAGCATCCGGCCGGGCGAAGACGTCCACCTGCACCGAGTGGTCGATGACCAGGTCAACCGGGACGACCGGGTTAATTTTGTTGGGGTCGCCGCCCATACGCTGCATGGCGCTGCGCAGGGCCGCCAGGTCAACGACTGAGGGCACGCCGGTGAAGTCCTGCAGGATGACGCGGGCGGGCTTGAAGGGGATTTCAACCGGGTTGTAGGCTGCTGCGTCCCAGGAGGCGAGGTTCACGACGGCCTGTTCATCTACCTGAAAGTTGTCGAGGTTGCGCAGCGCGTTTTCCAGCAGCACGCGAATGCTGTAGGGCAGGCGATCGACATGACCGATGCCACGGCGGGTCAGGGCGTCGAGGCGATAGACCATGGCCTCGCCACTACCGGTATCGAAGCTGCTGCGGGCTCCAAAGCTGTCCAGTGGTTTGTTCATCGTTTTCCCGCTGTCCTCCGCTGTAGTACTGGTCTGACCTGCCTGCAGTGTAGCAGAAAAGGCAAAGGAGCGACCACGGTCAGCCGGAACAGGGCGAGTAAAATGGTGTTCCCGACAACGAGAAAATCGGCTACACTGCGGCCCGACAACACGGGGTGGCGGGAGAGAATTATGAGCAGTGACCGCGCACGTACACGCGACCGGCGCAGGGCGAGAGAACGTCAATCACAACGCAATCGACAGATATTGATGCTGGGCGCAGTGGTGGCTGTCGCGGTCCTGGCGGTGGTGCTGGTGCTGGTCAGCAGTCAGCCTGCCGATGCACCGGTGAGCGAGGAGACTGTCAATATCTATGCGGACATTCCGCAGTCGATTACGGAGAATGGCTTCCCGCTGCTGGGCGACCCGGAAGCCCCGGTGCAGGTGAGCGAGTTTTCGAGCTTTGACTGCCCGCACTGCGGCACATTCTACCAGACCGTCACGCCGATGATTGTTACGCGCGCCCGCGCAGGTGATGTGGCTTTCACTTACATCCCGCTTTACGGCACCGGCGGAATCCCCAATGGCCAGGGCGCGGCCCGCGCCGCCCTGTGCGCCGGTGAACAGGACGCTTTCTGGGTCTTCCACAGCGCGCTCTTCGACTGGCAGCAGTCCTTCGGCAACCAGGCCTACGCCAGCAATCGACTGAGCAGCGGTATTGACAGCCTGAGAATTGACAGAAGCGCATGGGACGCATGCATGAGCAGCGATCGCCCGGATGCCGTGCTGCTGGAAGCCAACACCCAGGCCAGCCGCACCGAAGGCTTCCGCGGTACGCCAACCGTGCTGGTCAATGGCCAGCGCGTCGACGCCCTGTTGCCTGCAGTCGAGACGGCCATCGCCGAAGCGTTGACCTCCGGCTAAGTCAATGTAAGGCGTTACTGGCTGCGAGTCAGCATGGGGCCCAGGGACCTGCCGCCCAGCAGATGCAGGTGCAGGTGAAACACTTCCTGGCCGCCGTGTTCGTTGCAATTGATGATGAGCCGGTAACCGTCGGCGTCGATTCCCTCCGCAGCCGCCAGCTGCGTGGCAACCACGAGCATGTGACCCAGCAGCTGTTCGTCCGCCGTTGACACGTCGTTGGCGGTTGGAATTTCCCGATTGGGCACAATGAGGATGTGCGTAGGCGCTTGCGGTTTGATGTCGCGAAAGGCCGTGACCTGGTCGTCCTGAAAGACCATGTCAGAAGGGATCTCGCGCGTAATAATCTTTGCAAATATCGTGGTCATGTGTTGCCGGCCTCCTCTGCTAGATCGCAGTGCCGCCGTCTACCGCCAGCACCTGACCGGTAATCCGGGCGGCGTCGTCCGAAACGAGAAAAGCGACTGCGCGCGCGACGTCCTCGACTGTGGCAAGCTGGCGCAGGGCAGCGTACTCGCGCGCCAGTTCTGTCAGCTCGGCCAGTTCGCGTGTCAGGTCGGTGAGGATGAAGCCGGGCGCCACCGCGTTCACCGTGATGTTGCGCGGCCCCACTTCCTTCGCCAGCGCCTTGGTCAGGCCGATGAGGCCGGCCTTGCTGGCGCTGTAATTCGTCTGGCCGCCCTGACCGAGCAGCCCACTGATGCTGCTCACGTTGACGATGCGACCGTAGCGTTTGCGCATCATGCTGCGCACCGCCATACGTGAACAGAGCCAGGCGCTGCGCAGGTTGGTCTGCAGCACGTCGTCAAAGTCCTGCGGCTTCATCAGCATGATGACATTATCACGCGTGATACCCGCGTTGTTGACGAGAATATCGAGGCGCCCGAATTCGTCATTGGCCGCCTTGATGAGCGCAGTGGCGTCCGCTTCCTCACTGACATCGGCCTGCACGGCGCAGGCCCTGCCGCCAGCTTCTGCTATCTGCACCACGACGTCCGCCGCCGCGTCCGCGTCCCTGACGTAGTTGACAACCACTGCCGCGCCGCGTTGCGCCAGCTCAAGCGCGATGCCGCGGCCAATGCCACGGCTGGCTCCGGTTACGATAGCAACGCGCTCTGCAAGCTGATCCATATGGCTGTTCTTTTCCCTTCGCTGTCCTGCGAAGATACTCCTCCTTGCAACGGCGTTCAACGGGCGTTGTGGAAATCAGCCTCCCACCCAGCCCAGCAACTGAATCTGGCCGCGCAGGTCGCTGGTGAGGTTGCGCGCTCCAAAGCCATTGCGGTTGGCCACATAGACATCGACACGACCATCGATTCGCGAACTTACGCCGGTGAAGGCGAGGCGGCCGTCACTGGCGAAGGCCGGGTCACACATGGCGGGCGGGATGCTGCCGCTGGCGACGACGTTGAAGCGCTCATCAAGCACGCGGATGCCGAAGGGGCAGTTGCCACCAATGCCGCCCAGTGCAATGCGATCTCCGTTCGGTGACCAGGCCGCTGCCATGCCGTAGCGCGGGAAAGTGAGCCTGGGAAAGCCAGCGATGCGTTGCCCCCGCGCGTCGTACAGGGTCGTCAGACTGGCTGTGGCCGAGGTGTCCTGCAAGACGACCCGGTTGCCATCCGGCGACCAGACTTCAGAAAGGCCGCCCTGACCAGAACTGGCATCCAGCGGGTGCATCCTGCGCTCCTCGCCGCTGATGATGTCCAGCAGCGAGATGCTGCGCTGCAATTCATTGCCGGCGATGGCGACCAGACTATCATTCACCCAGTAAGGCGCTTCATAAAGCCAGCGATTGGAAAGCTGACGCAGCGCCCCGTTCTGCAGGTCCAGCAGCCAGGGGTTGCCGCCATCAATGACTTCGTCGTGCAGCGCGTCACAGCCATCCTGCGCGCCTGGCGTCCAGCCGCCTGGACAGCGCGTCCGGTCCGAGACGAAGAGCAGCTGGCGACCGTCAGGCGACCAGGAGGGCCATATGTCGCGGTTGCCACTGTTGGAGAGGTTGATAAAGGCGCCAGAATTGCGCGCCACGCTGAAGATGTCGATGTCCCATGCATTGGTCACGGCCATGACCAGGCGCGAACCATCGGGGGCCCACTGCGGTTCGCCGATGACCGCCCGCTGTTGCCGGGACTCAAATGCCAGCACACGTCCGCTGATGCCTACCTCAAGGTCCAGCAGATAGAGACCCGCGTTGGCGAGTGGCTCGCTGACAAACCAGGCAACTCCGTTTCCGGGAGGCGCAACGGTAATCCCGGAGACTGTGGCCGGGTTCGTTTCCAGCACGGGCAGGCGCACACCTCCTGTCACTGGCGCGGCAAAGTAGAGCGTCTGGCTGTTGGTGGTCGGGCGGGGCGTACGCACATCGTAATCGGCCCTGCGGGCGTTCTGGTTAATAAAAGCGACCAGGGGTGAATCGAGTCCATCGCGCAGACTGTCTGCCAGTTCGACCATGCGCCAGTTGTCGTAGACGAAGCGTGGGCCCGCCACCGGTGTGACGGAAGGCGTCAGGGTGGTGGTCGGGCTGGAAGAAGGCGTGGCAGTGGGCGTGTAGGTTGGTGTAGCCGAGGGTGTGGACGTTGCGCTTGCCGTGGCTGTTGCTGTGGGAATCGCCGTGCGGGTAGCGGTGGACGTTATGGTCGGCGTGGTCGTTACAGTCGCAGTTGGGAGGGGCGTGGCGGTGGGCAGCGTCAGGGCCTGACAGGCGCTGACCGGCAGCAACAGCAGTAGAAACAGGATGCGAAGGCGCAACACATTCATCGGGGAGGGGAGACCCGTCCGGAGGCCCCGTGCCTGTCGCTCATGTCCGCACGGAAGTCAGGCGGGTCTGACTTCAACGACGACAATGTGCGGTACCTGCTCACCGTCCGTATAAATCACCAGCAGCGTGTAGCGAGTCGTCTGCTCCGGGCAGACCTCACGTATGCCACGCCCGCTTACCGCCGTCCCGTCGAAGTAGACTGCCGAGATGTTGTCTATCTCCCAGCGCAGGAAGGTGCATGCGCCGGCGGCCAGTACGTTGCTGTCTGCACTGAAGACCAGTGGCGTGGATGTGCCGACTGCGAGACCAGGTGCGGTCTGCGAAGGAGTCGGCGTTTCGCCTGAACCGGGTACGCTGAGGATTTGGCCAGCCTGAATGAAATTGGCGTCGAGGATGCAGTTTCCGAGTTGCAGGGCGCGGATGCTGAGCTCATAAGTCTGTGCGATCAGGAAGAGTGATTCGCCGGACTGAATGACGTGGCTGCCCGTCCACTCCGCGCGCGGCGCGCATTCAGTCGGCGCAACGGTGGCCGGCAGCACCAGGGTCACTGGCGGCAGCGTACTGGTCACCGGCAGTGCGATCGCAGGCAGTGGCGTGTGGGTTGGCGCCGGACTGGAGGTCGGGGATGAAGTAGCGGCCACTTCCGGGAACAGGGTGGCGGTGGGCGTTGGCTCCGGTGCGCCCGGGCTGCACGCGAACATCAGCAGGGCAGGCAGAAGCAGAATCCGCAGCGCAGACGGGATCCGGTTCATCGCTGAATGTCCCCGCCGCCAGCGGCGAGCAGTTCGTCCACCTCGGCCCGATTGACCAGCGCGATGTCGCCGGACATGGTCAGCTTAAGCGCGGCCACAGCATTGCCGAAGCGCAGTGCCTGCGCCAATGGCAGGCCGTCCAGCAGGGCGCAGTGCAGGCCGGCCGCAAAGGCGTCGCCGGCACCGATGCGATCGACGATTTGCACGTTGCGGAAAGCCGGCGCGTCGTGAATATCATTGCCGTCACAGGCGAGTGTGTCGTCCGCGCCCTGGGTGAGAACGATGGTCGGACCATGCCAGCGCTCGTGCAGGCGCTGCGCCAGCGACCTGGCCTCTGCCCGGGACTGCAACAGGCTGCGGGCGTCGCGCGCGGCACTGATCACGAGATCGCTGGCCGCGGCCAATTCGTCTACTACCGGACGACAGGCATCCCAGGACCAGAGCTTTTCGCGATAATTCAGGTCGAAGGTGATGCGGGTGCCGGCAGCGCGCGCTTCCTGAATGGCGCGTCGAACAGTGGCCAGACAGGATGGGCTGAGCGCGGGCGTGATGCCGCTCAAATGCAGGCGGCGCGTCCGCTGCATGGTTGACCAGTCAAAGTCGCCGGGCTGCATCCGGCTGGCAGCCGAGCCTGCCCGGTCATAGATGACACGGGTCGGGCGCGGTGCAGCGCCGAACTCGATAAAATAGATGCCCAGGCGTGCGTCTGCGCTTGCATCCAGGCAGATGCCGGAAATGTCGACGCCATGACTGCGCAGGGTTTGCATGACATGTTCGCCAAGAGCGTTTTGTGGCAGGCGCGACCACCAGGCGACGCGTTTTCCCAGGCGCGCCAGGGCGATGGCAAGGTTGCTCTCCGCGCCGCCAATCTGAAGGTCCAGACTGCGCACCGTGGCCAGGCGCTCCTGACCCGGTGCGGACAGGCGCCACATGCTCTCACCCAGCGTGACCAGATCATAACTGGCCGCACTCATGCATCGTCCTCTTGTGCCAGGGCTTCCTGCGCACGAGGCTGCCCTGCGACGTCTTGTTCGGAAGGGACATGGCCGTTGGCCGGCGGCAGGAGCACCAGCTCCATCACCTGCTGCATCGTATCCACGAAATGAATCTTAAGGCTGCGACGCAGCTTTTTGGGCACTTCGACGAGATCCTTGCGGTTGCTGGAAGGCAGGATGACGTGCTTGAGTCCGGCGCGGCGGGCGGCCATCAGTTTGTCGCGTACGCCGCCGACTGGCAGCACCTTGCCGCGCAGCGTGATCTCGCCTGTCATGCCGAAGTCCGGGCGCACCTCGCGCTCAGTCATGGCCGAGATCAGCGCGGTCGCCAGCGTGATGCCAGCCGACGGCCCCTCCTTGGGAACTGCGCCTTCCGGCACATGCACGTGGATGTCCGTCTGCTCCAGCTCTTCGGCGGTCAGGACGAACATGTTGGACAGGGAGCGCACGTGGCTGAGCGCGGCCTGGGCCGACTCCTGCATCACATCGCCCAGGTTGCCGGTCATGGTCAGGCTGCCCTTGCCAGGCAAGAGTGAAACCTCGAAGAGAGCAATGTCGCCGCCGCCCCAGGTCCAGACCAGGCCGGTGGCCATGCCGATGGCGGGGCCATCCAGGGCGCGTGTCCCCATGTAATGCGGCGGACCCAGCCAGCGCGACACCATGCGCGCGTTGATGCGTACGGGATGCGGGCGCTCCTCGGCCACCAGCCGCGCCAGCTTGCGGTTGATGTTGGCGATCTCCCGGTTCAGGTTGCGCACGCCGGCTTCCCAGGTGTAATCGCGAATGATGGTTTGCAGGGCAGCTAGCTCGAAGCGAATGCTGCGCTGCTCCAGGCCGTGCCGCGCGAACTGTTTGGGAATGAGAAACTGGCGCGCGATGTCAATCTTTTCTTCTTCCAGGTAACCGGGGAACTCGATCACCTCAAGACGATCCAGCAGCGCTGGCGGCAACCCGTCCAGTTCGTTGGCGGTGGTGATGAAGAGCACCTGCGACAGGTCGTAGGGCACTTCCAGATAGTGATCCGAAAACTTGCTGTTCTGCTCAGGATCCAGCACCTCAAGCAGGGAATCAGCCGGATCGCCGCGGAAATCCATGCCGATCTTGTCGATCTCATCCAGCATGAAGACCGGGTTGGTGGTGCCGGCGCGCTTCATGGTTTGCAGGATGCGGCCAGGCAGGGCGCCAATGTAGGTGCGGCGGTGACCGCGAATTTCTGCTTCGTCGCGCACGCCACCGAGGCTGACGCGCACGAATTTGCGACCCAGTGCGCGCGCGATACTTTCGCCCAGCGAGGTCTTGCCCACTCCTGGCGGCCCCACAAAACAGAGCACCGGGCTTTCCATACGCTCGCCGGCCAGCTTGCGCACGGCGATGGCTTCCAGGATGCGCTCCTTGACCCTGGGCAGGCCGTAATGCTCCTCGTCCAGCACCTTGCGCGCGTGCGCGACGTCGAGGTTATCCTCGCTGGCCTGTGACCAGGGCAGGGTGGTCAGCCAGTCGATCCAGGTGCGCAGGATGCCGGCCTCCGGCGTGGCGGGCGGCATGTTGCCCAGGCGGGCAAGTTCCTTCAGCGCCCGTTCGCGCTGCTCCGGTGGCAATTGCGCCTCATCGATCAGTTGGCGGACTTCACCCTGTTCCTGTTGATAGAGGTCGCCTTCGCCCAGTTCGCCCTGTATGACGCGCAGTTGCTCGCGTAGCCAGATCTCGCGCTGACCACGTTCGAGCTCATCGTGAACGCGGCTGTTAAAGTCTTCCTCAATCTCCAGCGCGCCCAGCTCCTGTCGCAACAGCTCCGCCACCTGCGCGATGCGTTCCTGCGGGTCGAGCTTTTCGAGCACCTGCTGGCTGATGGCGGTCGAAAGCGAGAGCGAAGAGGCCACCAGGTCGGCCAGCCAGCCGGGATCATCAGCGTTGAGCGCGTAGAGCAGCATGTCTTCGGGGATGTCGGTGTTCAGTTCCACCAGCTTGCGGAACATATGGACGACGGCCTTCATCAACACCTGGTCGTCGCCGTTGGCAGCGGTCGGCGCGTCAACGATGCGCGCGCAGGCGCAGAGGTATAGCTCCGTGTCCAGGAACCTGACGACCTCGACGCGGCGCCGTCCCTGGGCGAGGATGCTGCGGGTCTCGTCCGGCATGCGCAGAATGCGTCCTGGCGCGAATTCCGTGCCCGTCCGGAAGAGATCGTCCGCGCCGGGTTCCTCGACGCCGGCGTCCTTGCGCGCGAGCCCAATGACGGTCTGCAGTTGACCCCTGGAGGCCTCCGCCGCCAGCAGGGCCTGGCGCGAGTCGAGATAAAGTGTCGTTACGATTTCGGGGAAGATTGCGCTGCCGGAAAGTGGCAATACGGGGCAGGTAATCAGGCCTGCGGCGTCCGGCTGCGCATCACGCACACTGAAGAAATCACCCGATTCACCTGGCATCGACGCAGACGGGCCTCCCGAAGGGTTGTTGCCAGCCATTCTACCCTGGCGCATGGCGCCGGTAAACTACTTGACGCGGCGCGCCAGCCAGGCCAGACTGGGCGTGTCACCCTGTGCAGGAGGTTCTCTCCGAATGCGCATCCCCTCCGGCATGATGTTGCTGGCGACGTTGCTCGGGGCAGTGCTGGTGTTGATTGCCGGCCAGGCCCTGCTGCAGCCGGATCTGCCGCTCATCACCGCAGCCGGCTTCACGCCGCAGCGCATCAGCCCCAACGCGGATGGCGCGGATGATGTCGCCATCTTTCAGTACGAACTTTCCCGCAACGCCCGCATCACCCTGCAATTCGAGGATGCCGCTGGCACGCGCTACGTGTTTCGCGAGGATGAGCCCCGTGTTGGTGGTGAGTACTCGGTCGCTTTTGGCGGCGTGGTAGACGGCTGGACGCGGCCTGATGAACAGGTCGCGGGAACGGTGCTGCGCCGGCTGTTGCCTGATGGTAACTATTCCTGGCGCCTGCTGGCGCAGGATGCGGCTGACGGGGCAGGGGACGAGCGCACTGGCGCGCTCACGGTGCAGGATGCCGACTCGCCGCTGCCGCAAATCATCACCTTTAGTGTATGGCCTGACGTCTTCACACCCAACCAGGATGGCATCAGCGACCGCAGCGAAATCAACGTCTTTCTTGACAAGGGCGCGCAACTGCAGGTCTGGTTGGTTGGCGAGGATGGCCAACGCATCTACGTCGCGCCGCGTAAGGAAGGACGCAAACCAGGGGAACCCGGGCGCCACATTTTCGATTACGAGGGTGGGGTAGACCTGGGCGCGGATCCGCCACCCGACGGAGTCTACGAAGTGGTGGCGCGCGCCGTGGACGATGAAGGCCAGATTGTGGAGCAACACGCACAGCTGACTCTCCGCAACGGCGGCAAGCCGCTGGCCGAGATCGTGCCGCAATCGGTTGGCGTGGACGTGGCTTTCGCCGTGCGGCCCTGGGAAGCGAACTACATGACCACGGCCGCCAATCCAGGCGAACGAATCGCCATGCCGGACAACGTCCAGGACAACCGTCTGACCGCGCTCACGTTGCAGGTCGACGAGGAGATGCTGGTTTTCCGGCTGACTGTCGAGAACTACAGTGAAGTGCCGCTGCGCACTTCAGGCCCGCCGCCCGGCACGGTCTATCAGCAGGGGCAGCGCGCAGCCACGCTGAAAGCCTTCGATGAATCTGGTGCCTGGCGCGTCGGTATCGACTGCACCACAGCGGAGACAGACTATCCCTGGCGCTGGGCGCTGGGTACGGAGGCGGACCTCTACGACGAGTTTGATCCTGTCAGTGGCAACACCTGGCACTATCTGCCGCCAGGCGCCCGGGTATTGGTTTGGGGCGGCATCCGCTTCACTGATATTGAGGCGCGCAACCCGCAAAACTGCTGGGCCGGGCTTATTCACGAGGATGTCGAGGTCAGTATCCGCAACCGCAACGTCGGCAGCCGTGAGATCGAGTTGGTGGAGTGAACGCCGCGCCAGCCGACACACAGAGCGCTGCGCCCGCACTCGCCGTGGTGCTGGTGACCTGGAATGTGCGTCAACTGGCGCTGGACGCGCTGACTGCATTAATCGAAGATCTGGAAACGCAGGGGCCGTCTGATTGCCAGGTCTGGGTGATTGACAACGCTTCAAAGGACGGAACTGCTGAAGCCGTCACGCAGCGATTCCCGCAGGTGCGACTTATCGCCAGCGAGCATAACCTGGGTTTCGGCGCCGGCAACAACCTGGCGTTGCGTGCCATGGGCTTTGGACAACACTCATCCGGGCAACTTCCGCGGGCCGTCTATCTGCTCAATCCGGACACACGCACGCAACCCGGTGCCACGCGCGCGTTGTATGACGCACTCTTCGCTGCGCCGGCTGTTGGCCTGGTCGGCGCACAGCTCAGCTACGAAGACGGCAGCTTTCAGCATTCAGCCTTTCAGTTTCCTGGGCTGCGTCAGCTTTGGGCCGAGTTCTTCCCCTTGCCGGGGCGATTGATAGAGGGACGCTTCAACGGACGCTATCCGCGCGCATGGTATACCGCTGGTCAACCCTTCGCCATCGACTTCCCGCTGGGCGCGACCATGATGCTGCGGCGGGAAGTGATCGAGTCGACCGGCATGTTTGACGAAAAGTACGCGCTTTACTGCGAGGAGATTGACTGGGCCTGGCGCATCCACAAGGCTGGCTGGGATGTGCTATGCGTGCCGATGGCGCGCGTCACGCACCTGGAAGGGCGCAGCAGCGACCAGGCGCGACCCGAGAGCGCCATAAGATTGTGGCAAAGCCGCCTGCGTTTGTACCGCAAACATCACTCGTCCTGGCGTGTGTGGCTAGCGCGCCAGCTGATCATGCGCGGTCTGCAGCGGCGCATCCAACACCTGCGCGCTTCAGAGCAGGACTCTGCGCTGGTCGATGCCTACGAATCCATTTTTGACGAACTGCAGTGCGAGGGAGACCCGTGATGCGTCGCTACACCCTGGCGGCGGTTGTGCTGACCTGTAACGAGGCGCGCCACATCCGCGACTGCCTGGACTGCCTGCGCTTCGCCGACCTGGTGCTGGTGCTGGATTCCTTCAGCGACGATGAAACGCCCGCTCTGGCAAGGGGAGTCGGCGCGCGGGTGCAGCAGCGGCGCTTCATGGACTATGCCGATCAACGCAATTTTGCGCTGGAGCGATTGCGCGACGAAGCGGAGCATGTGCTCTTCGTCGACGCTGACGAGCGGGTCAGCCCGGAGCTGGCAGCCGAAATCCGTAGAGCGCTCGTCGATCGCCCGGAGGTCGCTGGCTGGCGTATGCCGCGCCACAATATCATCTTCGGTCGATTGACGCGCGGGGCGGGCTGGTACCCGGACTATCAGATGCGGCTGCTGCGGCCGGACGCCGCCCACTATGATCCGCAGCGGCCAGTGCACGAACTGGTGCTGCTGGAAGGCGAGCAGGGAACGCTGGAGCAGCCCTTGCTGCACTATAACTACGACACCTTGAGCCAGTTTTTGCGCAAGCAGCGCGACTACAGCGAGCGGACGGCGCAGATGCGCTTCGCGCAGGGCGAACGGGCATCGCTACGCGCTGCGCTGCTACAACCGCTGCGTCACTTTCGCTGGCGCTTTTTTACACTGCGCGGCTGGCAGGAAGGCTGGCACGGACTGCGCCTGTGCGCGCTGATGACCTGGTACGAGTTTCGTATTCTGCTGCGCCTGCGCCAGCTCGCTCGTTCGGGCTGACCCGTCCTCAGGGCGTCAGAGGCACCAGCAGGCCGTAGTCGCCGCCCCTGCGCCGGTAGACTACGTTGATAATGAGCGTGTCCGCGTTGAAGAACATGAAGAAGTCGTGGCCGAGGAGCTCCAGCTGTTCGATGGCTTCCAGCTCGGACATGGGGTTGAGCTCGACATCCTTGCGCCGCGAAATGGGCAGCTCGGCCAGCTCGTCGTCCGTGCCGGCAAAATCGTCCTGGAAGTCTCCCACATCAGGGATATCCTCGGCGAGCGATAGTTCCTCCAGGCTGGCGACGTAGCGGTCGCGGCCCCTGCGGGTGCGCTTGCCCTTGAAGCGCTGAATCTGGCGATAGAGTTTGTTGACTGCGCCATCAACCGCATGGCGAATTTCGCTTTCAACTTTTTCTTCGGCGCGCAGGATGGCGCCGCGCTCATGGTGCAGGGTGATCTGCGCGCTGACCAGGTCGCTGCCGCGCCGGGTGCTCTCGTGTGTGAGATCGACCTCGACGAGACGAATGCGCGGCAGATAGCGGTCGAGTCGGTCAAGCTTGTTCAGCGTGTACTGCTCCAGTTCATCACTGACGCGAATGTTGCTGCCTTCAATCGTCACATCCATCGCTTCGCTCCTCCGTTATGTGCATCCGGTGACCCGGCCCTGGTCAGGGTCAGGCCATAGACAGTTCTCGCGCCGGCGTCGTGCAGGGCCTGCGCACAGGCGCCCATGGTCGCGCCGGTTGTGTACACATCATCCACAAGCAGCACAGCGCGCCCCTGTACCAGCAGGCGGTCAGCGACGAAGGCGCCCTTGACGTTGTGCCGACGCTGCTGCAGGTCCAGCCCGACCTGGGCGCGGGTGGCGACCACCCGGCGCAAGGCCGCTGGACACTGCACGACGCCATGCTGCTCTGCCAGCGCCAGCCCCAGCAACTGCGCCTGATTGTAGCCCCGTTCGCGTTCGCGGGAAGGATGCAGCGGCACCGGCACCAGCAGTTCGACCGGCCATGCCTGGCGTCTGACCAGCTCAGCCAGACGCGCGCCCAGCGGGCCTGCCAGCTGCGGCGTGTGCTCGTATTTCAGCGCCAGCAGGGCCTGACGCAACAGGCCCTCATGCACACCGCTGGCTGCGAGCGCTGCAACCGGGCCTGCCGCGAATGTTTGTGGAGCGGGAAAGGGAATCTCGTCCAGCAGCGCCTGGCAACTCACGCACCAGCAGGTGTCTACGCGCCGGCAGCCCGCACAGCGTGACGGGAAAAGCAGCTCGAGACCTGCCTCCAGCCAACCGCGAACCAGGGTGCCAAAGGTGGCGGAGCGCAGACGTCCCTGGGCCGGCACGTTCCGCGGCGAAGAGTCGTAAATCGCGCCCGGCTGGTTCATAATAGGCAGTATAGTCGCGTGTTAAGGCTGCTGGCAAGCGGGCCGCGAAAGGGCTGAAACCCAATGCTCAGGGTAGAGCGCGAAGGCTTGGCATGGTATCGCTTTGAGCAGTGGCCGCAGTTGCAACACGGCGTATTCACCCGTCAGGGTGGCAGCAGCTGTGCGCCCTGGGCTTCGCTGAATGTGGGCGGCAACATTGGCGATGACCCGTGCCACGTGCGCAGCAACCATAAACATATGTACCGTGCCCTGGGTGTGTCGGAGCAACGCGCCTGCACCGTATGGCAGGTGCACAGCGCCGACATCGTGCTGGCCAATGGCCCGGTTTGCGGCCGCCGCTGGCTGGCTCAGGCCGACGGCATGCTCAGCGCCGCAGAGGACACCCCGCTGGGGATGCGTTTTGCAGATTGCGTCCCCCTGTTGTTTTACGATCCGTTGCGCCAGGTGATTGGTATGGCACACGCCGGCTGGCGCGGGACAGTGCAGGACATCGCCGGGCGCATGGTGCAGGCCATGGTGGATGCCTGGGGCTGCCGGCCAGCGGACATCCAGGCGGGCATCGGGCCCTCGATCGGCCCGCAGGCCTACCAGGTGGGTGAGGAGGTGGTAGCGGCAGTACACAGTTGTTGCGGCACGCTGGAGGGACTGGTGCGGCGTAAACCCGCAGACGGTACGGCCTGGCTGGACCTATGGGCCTGCAACCGACTGCTGCTGGAGCGCGCGGGCCTGCGCCAGATTGAAGTCTCCGGCATCTGCAGCGCCTCGCGCCTGGACGAGTTTTTCTCGCATCGCGCGGAAGGTGGGCGCACCGGACGCTTTGGCGCGGTGATGACGCTATGAGCATCGAAGCCAACATCGCGCAGGTCCGACTGCGGATTGAGGCGGCCTGCCAGCGCGCCGGCCGGGACCCGGCAGATGTGACCTTGCTGGCGGTCAGCAAGTTGCAGCCACCGGAAGCCATCCGGAAGGCTGCTGCTGCCGGTTTGCGACATTTTGGCGAAAATCGCGTAGAAGAAGCTGTAACGAAGATTCCGCAGGTGAGGCAATGTGTGTCGGATGCGCTCACATGGCACATGGTCGGTCACATCCAGAGCCGCAAGGCGCGGCAGATTCCCGGGCTGTTCCAGATGGTGCATGCGGTGGACCGCGTCAAACTGGCCAGCCGCCTGTCCACGCTGGCGGTTGCGCGCGGAGAATTGCTGGATGTCCTGCTTGAAGTCAACGTGAGTGGTGAGGCCAGCAAGGGCGGGCTTGCTGCTGCAAGGTGGCAAGAAGAGGCCATGTTGCGTGCCAGGCTCTGGCGTGAATGCGAGACCATTCTGGGGCTACCGGGATTGCGGGTGCGCGGCCTGATGACGATGGCCCCGATCGTCGGGAATGCGGAGGAGACACGCCCGGTCTTCGCACAACTGGCCGCTTTGCGTGATGCGCTGGCCAGGGACTTTGGCGTGTCGCTGCCCGAACTGAGTATGGGAATGACGGACGACTATCCGGTCGCCGTGGAAGAAGGCGCAACGATTGTTCGCATAGGCCGGGCCATCTTTGGCCCACGCCAGGAGTGAGGTTGACATGGGCTCGATTGGCGACCTGATCGCCCAAATTCTGCAGATATACCAGCTCATCCTGCTGGCGCGCGTGTTGCTGACCTGGTTCCCGAATATTGACCGCAGCAACCCGATCGTTCAGTTGCTCTACGACCTGACAGAACCCGTGCTGGAACCGATTCGGCGTCGGCTGCCACAGGGCACCGCGATCGACTTAAGCCCGCTGGTGGTGTTCTTCGGCATCTCGATTTTGTCGATGATCATCCGCAGCATCCTGGGCTAAGCTGTAGCTGAAGCCATGGCTGGAATTTCAGCGTAGCGCTGTAACGCTGGCGGCGGAGCTGGGCTATCTGCCGTCAGGATGCACGAGGATGCGACCGCAATTGGCGCAAGTAATCAGGCGCCGACCGAGACGAACCTCGCGCTCGGCCGTCAGAGTTTGTGCAACGCCGCAGAGGGTGCAGCTGTTACCGTCCATCCGCGCGACCGGCTGTCCACCCTTGCGCGGCTTAAGCGCGAAGTACTGCTTCTGCAGTTCCGGCGAGATTTTCCCGAGCGCCTGTTGCCGACGCGTCTCCAGTTGCGGCAGGCTGTCCTGCAGCGTCTTTCTCTCCCTCAGCAATTCGCGATGTTCGTCACCGCGCCGCTCAATGAGCGCAGCCAAAGCGCTCTCGACCTCCGCCAGCTGCCCGTTCGCTTCCTCTACTGACAACATGGTCTCCAGGGACCAGGTCTCGAGGTCGCCATTGCGACGAGTCAGCGAGGCAACCTCCAGCTGCATGTCCTGCATTTCGCGCGGACTGTTGACAGCGCCGCTGTAGAGTTGCTCGCCGGTGTTGCGGATTTTTTCTTCATTGCCCGCAGTCTCCAGCTCCAGATCGCGCAAACGCGCCCGCAGCGGTTTCAATTCGTCGCGAGCAGCCTGACAGCGGGCTTCGGCCGCCCGCATCCCGGCATCGTCTGCCAGCGCCGCAGCGATAGCCTTCAGCCGGCTGGTTGCCCGGCGGGCCTCCTGTTCAATCTGCTGCATCTGGTAGAGCTGTAACGCAGGGTTCACAAGTGACGTACCTGAATGTCAAACGATGGTCGAGTATACTTGTGCTACCGATTCGTGCCAGGCGAAGAACCTTATGGATATTTTGCGCTCCATGCCATTTGACCTGGATGTGACACAGGACCACGCGGAGTCCCGATGAACTGGCGCCCCCAGTTGCGATTAAGAGCGCGCCGCAGACTGTTGATGGCCGGCGACGTGCTCGCGGTGCTGCTCTCCGTGTTCATCGCCCTGGCGCTGCAGGCGCTCAGCAGCAGCCGTGACTTCTCCGGTCGTTATGTGCTGGGTCAGGGGCTCTGGTTCCTGTTCTTTGCGGGCGTCTGGCTTGTGCTGGCCAATGCCAATGACCTCTATCGTCTTCGCCCAAACTGGCGCCCGACCCGCATGGCGCTGCGTCTGCTGCGCGTCACGCTGCAGATCCTGTTGCTCTACACACTTGTCTTTTTCCTGGCCGAGCGCAATGAACTGCCACGTCTATTCATGATTTACTTCGGCCTGGTCTCCACGCTGCTGGTGGCGCTCTGGCGCATGCTCTGGCCCACTCTCAGTGGCTGGGCCAGCGAAGCGCGGCGCGTACTGATTGTGGGCGAGGGGCAGGGTGTGCAACTCATCTGCGAGGCGCTTAAGCAGGAGGCCGCCGATGCCTACACTGTCGTCGCCGTGCTCGGCCAGGACGACCTGGGCGGCGGACAGGATTTGCCCGCACTGGCGCGGGAGAACCGGGTCAGCGAGATCATCGTGACCGCGACGCAGGCGCTGGACGGCGCAGCGCTGAAGGGCGTGATGGAGGCCACGGTGGCCGGCCTGAATGTCTTGCCGATGCCGGTGCTCTATGAGCGCATCACCGGGCGTGTGCCCGTGGGCGTGGTAGGGGAGAACTGGTCGGTCGTCCTGCCACTGGACGAGTCTGGCGTGCGCCTGTGGCCTGTGCTGAAAAGTGTGCTCGACTATTTACTGGCAGGGTTGGGCGCGCTGGCGCTATTGCTGTTGCTGCCCTTCATCGCGCTGGCCATCGGGCTCGATTCACGCGGCAGTGTCATCTATGCCCAGCAGCGCGTAGGCCGCAATGGCCGCCTGTATCGCATGCTGAAATTCCGCTCCATGCGAATCGATGCCGAAGTACTCACCGGCGCCGTGTTTGCAGAAGTCAATGATCCGCGCATTACGCGCGTGGGACGTTTTCTGCGCCGAACGCACCTCGATGAGTTGCCGCAGGTGATCAACATTCTGCGCGGCGAGATGAGCCTGGTGGGGCCGCGCCCGGAGCGTCCGGAACATGTAGAGCGACTGGCACAGGAGTTGCCCTTCTACCGCATCCGCCAGCTGCTGTTACCCGGCGTCACCGGTTGGGCGCAGGTGCACCAGGATTACGCCGCTGGCGTGGCCGAGACGCAGGTCAAACTTCAGTACGATTTGTATTACGTGCGCCATTGCTCATTCCTGCTTGATCTGGAAATCCTGTTGCGTACGCTGGGTCGTGTGCTGGATTCACGCAGCTATCGCAGGTAGACGGCGCAAACCAGCCGCAACAACGCGCTATAGTTCAACAGCATGTGAAACGGGAGCGAGCGAGTGTCCGACGTCAAGTTGCGTGCAGCGCGCCAGTTGATTGCCGAGGAACAGACGGCCGCGGCGCGCCGGGTACTGGAAACCATGCCGGCCAATGAAACGGCGCAGGGCTGGCTGGCCAAACTCAATGAGATGACCGGGACAGAACCGGGTAGACCGGAGGCGTCCGTGGGCGGTGGCTGGGAGTATCTGGAAGTCTTCGTCAAGGCCAGCGAACGGCAACAGGCCGATGCTGGCATCGTGCTGGCTGGCCAGACCTTCACCACAGTGGAGCACTTTTATACGCGCAAGCTGAACGAGTTCGGCGCGCAGGGCTGGGAGCTGCTCTCTGAGGAATTGCAGGGCGGCGACTTCTACCGCCTGCTCTTCAAGCGCCGCTCCGGCTGAGTTAGTCGGTGCCTCCTGAATTCAGCTGACGGGCTTCGAGCGGCTCGCGAAGCTCCTGGAAGCTGATCTCCAGCCAGGGAAATCCCAGCCAGACATTCATCAGACCGAAGAGCGCGCCAGTGACGACGCGAAAGACGGGTGTGGATTCACGCGGCTGCCACAGACTGAAGGGTGGGTAGCCCAGTAGCTGGCTGAAGCCGTCGATACCGATGGGCGCCAGCCCCAGCAACACATAAAGCCAGATGGGCGCTGGCCGTAATCTGCTGCGCCAGCGACGATACAGCAGGGCGCCGACGAGCATCGCGCCATAGATAACTATGTCGCGTTCGCAGAGCGTTAGCTTGTAACCGAAATTCTCGTCACCCGGGAAGGCGCGCGCGGCAAACTGCAACGCGGGCGTGTAGGCCTCCAGATCGGCGCGGCTGATCGATCTTGCGTCCATGCCGGCGTAGCGCGAAAACAGCCCGCGAAATTCCGGTGAAGCCAGCGCGGCGTCCTCGAAAGCCACGCCGTCCTGCCCGGCAAGCTCACGCGGCCACACGCTCTGCTGACCTCCGATGAAGAAGGAGCGAAAGGCGAACTGGTGACAGAAGGGGCTGTAGAGCGTGTAGATGACTCGCGCGGGCGCCTGCAACCCGACCTTCATCATCAGGGGCGCGACGAAGGGCAGGGCGACATACAGCGCGATGAGCAGCGTCACGATGCCCAGCCAGCGATGGCAGATGGCCAGCAGCAGCCGGTCGCGTCGCCTGGCAGCGCGTTGCCGGAACCTGCGCGGCTCGCTCATGAGTTACGTCTTGCGGGCACGGGGGTTGCGATGATATCCCTCAGGCCGTGAGCGCTCCGCTGACCAGCTCGTGAATCTGCTCCGCGGTCAGCGCGCCGAAATGTTGCGAGAGCACTTTACCTTGCTGGTCCAGCAAGAGGGTGCTGGGGTAGTTGAAGATGCCGTAGCGCGACTGAATGCTGCCGTCTTCATCCATGGCCAGCGGAAAAGTGAGTCCCATTTCGTCACGAAAAGCCTGCACAGTTGCCACTGATTCTGCGTTGTTCACCGCAATGACGGCGAATCCCTTGTCGGCATTTTCCGCATAGGCTTCCTCGAACTCAGGCATCTCGATGCGGCAGGGTCCGCACCAGGTCGCCCAGAAGTTGAGCAGCACGACCTGACCACGATAGTCGCTCAGACGCAGCTGCTGGCCGTCGTCGCCAGGCGTATCAATATCAGGCGCGATCTGACCCGGCGCGGTGCCGGTGGATGGGGCACTGGCCGCCAGCGAGCTGAGGCTGCCCGGGGCTTGCGCGGCGGGCTGCTCAACAGCATCAGTCGCCTCCTCTGAATGGTCTTCCAGCAGACCCTCAAGGACCTGCTCTTCCAGGGAGATGGCCGCTTCGGCATAGGCGCCGGTGGAGAGGGTTGCGCTGAGCCGCTGCAAGGTGCCGGTCGCAACCAGCAGGCCGATCAGGATGAGGAAGGCGCCGCTGAACAGCTGGATGCTGCGCAGGTGACGCTGCAAACGCCGCAGCAACCCTTGTGCGCCGTCCAGCAGCAGCGCGGTCAGCATGAAGGGCACGCCCAGCCCAAGCGAGTAGGAGGACAGCAGGGTGCCGGCCTGGCCGACATCGCCGCCGTTCGCCGCCAGGGTGAGCACCGCGCCATAGACCGGGCCAATGCAGGGTGTCCAGCCGGCGGAGAATACCACGCCCATCAATGCTGAGCTGCCAAAGCCGTTGCCACTCGAGTCGCGCTGTAACTCACGGCGCGTATCTGCGTAGAGCAGTTCGCCGAGGCGGTCGATTTTCGCCTGCCAGAAACGAACGCCATCGGTGAAGGCGCCGCCCAGCAGCAGCCAGGCCAGGTAACCACCAAAGACCAACAATCCCAAAGACGGCGCCCAGGGCGCCCACTGCCACAGATCCGAGGTCTGGATGGCAACGGTGCCTGAGAAACCCCACAGGATGAGCGCGCCGCCGACCAGGGCCACGACCAGGCTGGTCAGTGGGCTGGCCAGCAGCGCTTCCTTGCCGCGCAGGCGGGCCAGCCAACCCGGCAGCAGGCCGGAAAAGTGCAGGCCGAAGAAGATGATGACCAGCCCGCCAATGCGCCCGATCAGGTCGGTGACTGTTCCGATGTTCTGGCCCCCGATGGCGCTGATAAAGGCTGTCGACAACAGGCCGATGCCCACGAATACGAGGCTGAAGCCGCCGACGAAGAACAGGCTGTGCAGCACGGTCACGAGACGCTGGCCCGCGCCGACTGTTGCCACCTGTCCTCCGCCTGCCAGCGCTACGTTGCTGACGGATTGGGTAACGCGACCGCCCATGTAGCCGATGTAGGCGGGCACCAGCGGCAGCACGCAGGGGGAGATAAAGGAAACCAGTCCGGCGATAAAAGCCAGCCAGAGCGTCAGTTGCGATTCCATGTCGTCACTCTCTCATCATCATTAGCGGGATTGTAGCAGGTATCCCGTATGGCATTTGGACGACGACCTGGCCGCTTATCTTTCGTACGATGGGCGTGAAGATTGCTTGTCGCGCCGATTATTCTGTCAGGGCTGGGCGTCCTCATCCTCGCGCTCGACCTGCTGCTCTGCGGCCACCAGTTGCTGTAACAAATTGTTTTCCTCTGGCGCGTTGCTGATCGCTCCGTCGTACCAGGCGACGCGCAGCTGCAGCAAGATGCGGCCCATGGCGGGCCCGGGCGACAAGCCGGCTGCGCGCAGTTCATGGCCGGTGCTCAGCGCGCGCGTCTGTGGCCAGCGCAGCAGATAGTCTTCGATTCTCGCGCGCACGAGCGGGTGGTCAGTGAGGCGCCAGACGCACCAGGCGGCGTCGAAGGGGACATGGCCCAGGCGTTCCACGATCTGCAGCGTGTTTGCCCCAGGTTCCGCCAAAGGACCTGCTTTATGTAGTAGCGAAGTGGCACCAAGCAGCGAGCGGCCCAGCTTTGGCGGGAACAGCATGCGCTCACAATACGCAGCCAGCATGTCGGGCGCAATGCCCGTGGCCAAGGCATGCCAAAGTCGCGTCAGGCGGGCTGGCGGGGCAGGTGACCCGGACGGCTGCAGGACGCGGCGCAGCCGATCGCTGATGTCCGCCGGGACGCAAAAGGCAGGATGCATCGCATGCAGCAGACCGGCTTGCTGCATGGCGAGCAGAGCGCTGCCTGGGTCGTCTTCCTGTAGCAACAACTCAAGCTCGTTGCGCAAGCGCGTTCCGGTAACGCGGCCGAGCGCGGGTCGCGCAACCTGCATTAATTCTGCTGTGCGCGTCTCAAGCTCGAAGCCGAAGCGCGCGCGGAAACGCCAGGCGCGCACGATGCGCAAGGGGTCATCCCAAAAGCTGAGGCTGTGCAGCACGCGGATGCGGCCGGCGTCAAGGTCTGCAAGGCCGCCGAACTGATCGATGACCGGGCCTGACTGCGGCGCGACCTGGACGGCGAGCGCATTGATGCTGAAATCGCGTCGGCCCAGGTCCTGGCGCAAGCTGCTGCGGTAAACGTCAGGTAGCACAGCCGGATGGGCGTAGGTTTCCGCGCGCGTGGCAGCGAAGTCGACATGTGCCGGCAGTTGATCGGGCGCTAGGCCGACCTCTGCGGCAAGCTGCTCGTCCAGCACCCAGCGCAGGGTGCCGAAGGGCGTCGGTGGATTGAGCCGTCCGCCCAGTCGCTTGCGCAAGGCTCTGGCGAAGCGATGCGGCGAGTCTTTAACGAGAAAGTCGATGTCGTCACAGGGTCGACCCAGCAACAGGTCGCGCACCGTACCGCCCACCAGCCACAAGGCAATGTTGGCGCGCCTGGCCTCGTCGGCGATGCGCAGAATCAGGCCGGCCTGCGGCATGTCCGTCAGCGACAGCTCACGCATTGTCTCTGGTGCAGTCGCACTATGGCGCAGCAAATCGCCACGTGAAACCATCCCCGTCAGCTGGCCAGCCGCGTCAATGACGGCGACGCTGCTGAGCCCGTGTGACGCCAACGCCGCCTCCAGCGCAGGCAATTCCTCGTCCTCACGCAGGCAAATCGCGCCCGTTTGCATGATGTCGCGCACACTTAACGCGCCCAGATCATGTTCCAGCGCGCGTTCCAGATCGCGTTGCAGCAGCAGGCCGACGACCTGGTCAGCGTCCAGCACAGGCCAGCAGTTGTGGCCAATACGACGCAGGCGCGGCGCAACTTCGTCAAGGCGCAATGTAGCGGACAGCGTCTGCACCCTGCCACGCGACATCAGCTGCGCGACGCGCGCGCTCATGGCAGTGGCACCGGGATGGGGCTGCGGGCCGGGCTCAGGGTTCGTGTCCTCCACGACGGAGTCTGAAGTATAGCGCAGAGGGGACTCAGGCGGCAGGCATCTGCCAGGGCCCGGTCACGCCGCGCTGGGCCATGCTGAAGGCTGTTGAGGCGTTGAAGAAGGCCAGCAGCGAAAAGGCCAGCGCAGCGCTGCGATCGTCACGCCCGCGCAGCAAGGTGAAGAGGCCGGGCATGATGATGAGCAGGAAGAGCATGTAGAGGTAGTAAAGCAGGAAACGTGGCGGGCGCAGACCTTGCAGGGAAAGCGCGATGCCGATGAGCAGGGTTACGCCAGCCAGCCCGGCGCTGACGGCGACCGAACCCCAGAAACCGCCGCTGATTGAGGCAGCGCGCGCCGCCATGCTGCCCGCCCAGACGCCCAGCGCCAGCATGTACAGGATGTACATGTTGAAGAGCACCGCATGCAAATCGGCCGGGGTCATGGACTATCGGGTGTTGCCAGCTTCAGGAAGAGAAGAAGAACTGGACGATGAGCACCTGACCGAGCCAGATACCGGTGGTGAGGTTGACTGTGATAAGCGACTGTACCTGGGCCGCACCACTGACGTCCAGCGCCTGGCCGCCGCGCATGTCGGAGGCAGGGCGGAAAAGCATGCTGACGGCAATACTGACGAGCAGCGCCAGACCCAGCCACAGCGGGAACACCTGGCGCGCAAAGGCCGCCAGCAAACACAGCGCCGCCAGGCCGACTGACAGATACATTGCCCGGCGCGCGTTGACCGCGCCCAGCAGGATGGCGGTGTTGTGCAGGCCGGCCGCGCGATCCATGTCAATGTCGCGCAGCTGGTTGTAAAGCTGGCCATAGACCGAGAACAGCGTGGCAGCGGCAGCCACCAGCCAGACGACGCCGGGCCTGGCATCGTAAAGGAAGTAGCCAGCCAGCAGCAGCAGACCGCTCAGCATCAGGGAGTGGGAGACCACGTCGGTCACCGGCCAGGCCTTGAGCCGCACCGGCCGCCATGAGTAAAGGTGTGACAGTAGCAGGGTTAGCAGACCGATGAGGAAGACCTGGAGGCCGCCCGTTGCATAAAGCACCAGCGTGCACAGGGCCAGGGTGCGACAGGCGGCATAGCCAAGATCCCTGCCGATTTCTCCGTTGGCCACCGGGTTGCGGGCTGCGCGCGCCGGGTCGCGGGCGTCGTCCGGCGCATCCTCAATGTCATTGATCATGAAGGCGTAGGCCACCGCCATGATGTTGGCCACGATGATGGCTGGCAGACGCCAGTCCAGCAGAATGGCGTTGGCGCGGGCAGCAAGCAGGGAGCCCAGCAAGGTCAGGGGTACGACGAAAGTAACGAATTCCCGCCAGCGCGTCAGACGCAGGAGGCCACGCAAGCTGCGATTGAGTGAAAGGAATGGCAGGTGAGTCTCCTTGCGGGCTTTCACGCCCGTTTGACCACAGCGGCGCATTTTGCCACAGACCAACCTTAACTTCAATAGAGCCACGCACTGGTCGCTGTTCAAACACAGGTGTATTCTGCGACGCATGTTGCGCCTCACCACCCTGCTCATCACCGCATCCCTGCTTTGCGCCTGCTCCCTGACGGTCTCGCCGACGCCGAACCCAACCCGGAATTCGCAGCCACCAACGCTCACGCCCAGGCCTGCAAAGACAGTCATGCCGACCGGAACTGCCACGCTCGCTTCCGGGCCACCGCTTCCGGCGCGCCACAGGGTCAGCGCGAGTCTCAACCTGGCGCGGCACGAGTTGCAGGTGCAGCAGGAAATCGAGTATGTGAACCACAGCGCTGCGCCGTTGGCGGAACTGCTGCTGCTGGTTGAAGCCAGTCGCAACGATAACGTGGTCATGGAACGAGTGAACGCTGGCCCGACGCCGCTGGTCTATACCCTGGAGGGGCGCAAGCTGGTCATCAGCTTGCCGCAGGCCCTGCAGCCGGACGCCGCAATTAGCCTCACACTGGCCTTCCAGGTGACAGTGCCCGCCATCGAGGACGAGGCGGAGGACTACCTGGGTTGGCTCGGTTACAGCCCGCGACAGCTCAACCTGGGGAACTGGCTGCCAGTGGTGGCGCCCCTGCGTGAGGGAAGCTGGCTGGCGCCGGAGGCTGCCGCAGTGGGCGAACATGCCGCCCAGGATCTGGCAGCCTGGGAAGTCAGCCTCTACGTCGATGACGCGCCGTCAGACCTGGTGGTGGTAGGACCCGAGGAGCAGACGCAGACAGATGCGCAGCGCTGGCATTTCAGCGTGTCGGCGGCGCGCGACTTCACGCTTAGTCTCGGGGCGGCGTGGCAGCGCACGGAGACGACGTTCGCGGACGACAGCGTCATCGAGCTTTACAGCCTGGAGGAGTCAACCCATGCGCCGGGCGCGGCGGCCTATGCGCTGGATATCGCGCGGCGCAGTATGAAGCGCTTCAGCGAGCATTTCGGGCCGCTGCCGCTGCAACGCCTGGCCGTCGTCGAGGGCGACTTCCCGGACGGCATGGAGTTCAGCGGGGTGGTCTTCGTCAGTCAGGACTGGTTCGACAGCTGGACTGGCGATCCGGCCAGTTTTCTGACGATCATCACCGCGCATGAAGTCGCGCATCAATGGTGGTACGCGTCCGTGGCGAACGACCAGGCGCAGGAACCCTGGCTGGACGAGGCGCTGGCAACCTACAGTGAACTGCTGTTGCTGGAAGCGGACTTTCCGGAGCTGGTGGACTGGTGGTGGGAGTGGCGCATCGACCGCTTTGCGCCGTCCGGCTTCGTGGACAACGAAGTCTACGATTTCCCGGCCCGGCGGCCCTACATCAACGCGGTCTATTTGCAGGGAGCGCGGCTGATCCATGCGCTGCGGCAGGACCTGGGGGACGAGGCCTTTTTCACCTGGCTGCGACGCCATGCCGAAGCCGGCGCCGGCAAGATCGTCAGCGCCGCAGACCTGTGGTCCTTGCTGGATGAAGAACAGCTGGTAGCGACGCGCGCCACGCGCCAGCGCTTTCTGCGCGAACCCGGCCCCTGAACGCGCTGAATTCGCTTACAGCACCTCAAGCCCGTCCACGTCCGGCAGTTGCGGGAAGGCCGCGTGCGGCTCGGACTGGTACCAGAAGGCCGTTGAAGCGATGTCGTCCTGTAGCAACTCGTAGCGCCTGCCACTGCGCCAACCCAGCGCCTGCATGGTCACGCGCAAATCCTCCTGAAAACGGATGGGGTCGAGGATGTGCCAGCGGTAAAGGCCGTAGCGCGCCTGGCTCCTGAAATAGCCGTCCGGGCGCAACACCTGGGGCATGCCGGAGTAGGGCGAACAGAATTCACTGTAGGTCCCTTTGGGCAGCTCAAAGCCCCACGCGCCGCCAAAGTAATCTTCGGTGCCGGTGCCGCAGATAGTCGGATGCGCTTCGTCGCCATCCATGTAGAACTTGATTTCGCCTTCGCCCCACCAGCCGCTGCTGTTGGAACCCCAGGCCATGTAGGTGCCGACGTAGTGGCCCTGGCCGCTCACATTTTCCAGCAGGGTGTAGACCTCGCCGGCGGGCAGCGGATTGCTGCGGCGCCATTGCGCATGCAGGTAACCGGCGTCGGCGGGGATGTCCGTCTCCGTCCAGGTGATCTGGTAATAGCAGGTGACCTGCTCCTCACCGATGTTTTCCAGGGTGACGCGGGCGCTTTGGCGGAAGGGCATCTGCCAGTAGGAGTTGAAGCCGGCGACAGGATTCACCGCGATGGCGAGCGAGCTGACCGTGCAGTGCACATTCCAGCCGTTGCAGAAGAAATCGCCGAACGGGACCTCGATCGAGGGCGTCTGCTCGTCATCCCAGGTGAAGCGCAGCACGAGCCGGCGCCAGCTTTCGTGAGAGACGGCGAACCAGATGTGCTGAATGGCGCCCGGCCCCGTGATGTCCGCCAGGGTGACGAGCTCGCCGGCCTGGATGCGTATGCTGGGCGAAACCTTCCAGCCCTGGCCAAGGTCGCGCGCGGCCTGCGCGCCGGTGCCTTCGGTCAAGAGATCGCCGCGGCCTTTGGCCCCGTCCGGGTTCTCGGCGCAGATGGAGCGGGTGCGCGCGCTGGAGAGGCGCGCCAGGTCGCCCATGCCTGAAGTGAGGCCGTTGAACGCCATGTTGTCTTCCTCCTGCGGGGTATACTTCGCGTCTGTTGGACGGATGGTAGCGTGAAAGTGAACATCGATGAAATTTACGACACAACAGGTGGAACAGTTTCGTGAGGAAGGCTGGCTGGGCGTGCCGCAGTTCTGGACGGCGCGGGAAATCGCCGCCATGCGCGTGGAGCTGGAGCGCTTTAAAGACGAGGGTCTGTTGCACAACGTCAGCGTGGAGGGCGACGGGGTGACGCGCTCGCAGACGGCGGCCAACCTGCAACTGTGCCCCATGTATCCGCACAGCAAGTTCTTCCGCGCCATGCCCTTCGCCAACAAGGTGGCGCAGGCGGTCGGCCAGCTGATCGGTGACCCGGTCATCCTGCATCTGGACCAGGTGTTTCTCAAACCAGCCGGCCACGGCGCCGGCACCAACTGGCACCAGGACAACGCCTACTTCCGTATCCCGGATCCCCTGCGCGGCACGGCCATGTGGACGGCGGTGCACGATGCCAATGTCGCCAACGGCACCATCCGCGTCATTCCCGGCAGCTACCGCGAGGCCTACGAGCATTCGCGCGATCCCTTCAGCGACCATCACATTCGCTGCTACCCGCCGGAAGAGGACGCTGTGGCCATTGAGCTGCCCGCGGGTGGCGCGGCCTTTTTCGCCTATGGCGTGGCCCATTGCACCGGGGCCAACAGCACGGCCCGCGAGCGTGCCGGCATCGCCCACCATTTCGTCAATGGCGCGATGAAGGACATTCCCTGGCACGAAAAGAAGCTGGGCGAGCTTCCCTGGCTGTCCGGCGAGCAGGCCAGCGGTGGTGAGCGGGAGTATGGCGAGCGCGTCAGCGGCACCTGGGAGCAGGAAGTCGGGCGCCTGCTTTGAGGGGCAGGTATACTGTCGGGTGGCTGACACACTGAACCCGACAAGGATCTGCCATGCTTTCCATCGTACGTGCCTGTGCCGTCGTCGGTCTGGACGGCTGTATCATTGAGGTTGAAACTGATTTCAACCCCCGCGCCGGAATCCCCTCCTTTTCGCTGGTCGGACTGCCGGGTTCGGCGGTGCGCGAAAGCCGCGAACGGGTGCGCGCCGCCATTCGCAATTCAGGGCTTCAATTCCCGAACAAGAGCTACGTCGTCAACCTCTCGCCGGCCGACCTTCCCAAACACGGGCCGGCCTACGACCTGGCGATTGCAGTAGGCGTGCTGGCGGCGACCGACCAGGTGCCGGAGTCCGCGCTGGGCGCGGCCATTTTCCTGGGTGAACTGTCGCTGGACGGCAGCGTGCGTCATGTGAAGGGTGTGATGCCCATGGCGCACACCGCTCGTGAAGAAGGGTTCAAAACGGTTTACGTGCCCGCCGGTGATGCGCCGGAAGCGGGCCTCGTCGAAGACATGGATATCATCCCGGTCGAGTCCCTGGGTCAGCTGGTTGAACACGTCTACGGCCTGAACCCGATCGCGCCTTTTGAACGGGCGCAGCCGGCTGACGGCACGGAGCCGCTGCCGGAAGGGATGATAGACTTCGCCGACATCAAGGGTCAGGAACACGTCAAGCGCGCGCTGGAAGTGGCCGCTGCCGGCAACCACAATCTGCTGATGAAAGGGCCGCCGGGAGCCGGCAAGTCTCTGTGTGCGCGCGCCATGCCCGGCATCCTGCCACCCTTGCTGCTGGCGGAGGCGCTGGAAGCCACGCGCGTCTATTCGGTCGCCGACATGTTGCACAGTGAAGAGCCGCTGCTGCGCTTCCGTCCCTTTCGCGCGCCGCATCACACCATCTCGCAGGCCGGCCTGGTGGGTGGCGGGCCAGTGCCGCGTCCCGGCGAAATTTCGCTGGCGCATCGCGGCGTGCTGTTTCTGGACGAGCTGCCGGAGTATGGCCAACGGATGCTGGAGGTACTGCGCCAGCCGATTGAGGAGCGCCAGGTCACCATCAGCCGGGCCAGCGGCTCGCTCACTTTCCCGGCCAACTTCCAGTTGCTGGCCGCCATGAATCCCTGTCCCTGCGGCCACTTCGGCGACATGGCACGCAGCTGCAGCTGTACGCCAACCCACATCCAGCGTTATCAGAATCGCATTTCCGGCCCGATGCTGGATCGCATTGACATGCATGTGGATGTGCCGCGGGTAGAGTATGACAAACTGCTGGCGCTTGAGCCCGGCGAGCCTTCAGCGCGCATCAAGGAGCGAGTTCTGGCGGCGCGCGAACGACAAAACGAACGCTTTGCTGAATATTCCGGCATCTTCGCCAACGCGGACATGGGTCCTGGAGAGGTGCAGGAGCTTTGCGCCCTGAGCGACGATGCGCGCCAGATTCTGGAGGCCTCGGTGCGGCAGATGCGACTGGGCGCGCGCGCCTATCACCGTGTGCTGAAGCTGGGCCGCACCATTGCCGACCTCAATGCCAGCGAGATTGTCGCGGTCGAACATATCGCCGAGGCGTTACAGTACCGGCAGGGCGGCCTGTTTTCGGCCAACGCCATGTGAAGGAGGGACGTGATGGACTTGCTGGTCATCAATGCGGCCGAGGTACGTAAACTGCTGCCGATGGCAGCCTGCATGGAGGCAATGGGCTCCGCGCTGATGGCGCTGGGGCGTGGCGAGGCGCAGAATCCCTTGCGCAGCGCCAACTGGTTGCCGGAACAACGCGGCATTCTGCTGGCCATGCCGGCGCTGACGGAGGAGGCGATGGCCATCAAGGTTATCACGGTGATGCCGGGCAACCATGGCACACCGTATGATTCGCATATGGGCGCGGTCATCCTCTTCGATGCGCAGTATGGCCGTCCGCTGGCGTTGATGGACGCGACCGAAATTACGGCCATCCGCACCGCCGCGGTCAGCGGCCTGGCGACGCAGCTGCTGGCGCGCGCGGACGCCGGTGATCTGGCGATTCTGGGGTCAGGCGTGCAGGCGCGGTCGCATCTGCAGGCCATGCTGGAGGCGCGGCCCCTGCGGCGGGTACGGGTGTGGAGCCGCAACGCAGCCAACCGCGAGGCCTACGCGCGCTGGGCGGATGCTGACCTGGAAGTGGAAGTCGAGGCGGTTAACAGTGCCGAGGCCGCCGTCACCGGAGCGGACCTGATTTGCACGACGACGGCCACTGCAGAGCCCGTGTTGCAGGGGGCCTGGCTGTCGCCGGGAGCGCATATCAACGCCGTGGGCGCTTCCACCGCCACGACGCGCGAGGTGGATTCTGCGGCCATGGCCATGGCTGCACTCTTCGTCGACCGCCGCGAATCAGCGCTCAGTGAATCCGGCGACTTTCTGATTCCACTGCAGGAAGGTGCCATCGGCGAAGATCACATCCGTGCCGAACTGGGTGAAATTCTGCTGGGACAGGCACCGGGGCGCCGGGATGATGACGAGATCACGCTCTTCAATTCGCTGGGCCTGGCGGTGGAAGACCTGGCGGCGGCGCAGCTGATCTGGCGCGAGGCGCAGCGACAGGGACTCGGCACGTCCGTTCCCTTCGGCTGAGCCGCGCACAATAGAGTGGCGGCGGGTCAGCCGGGAACCAGCGCCTCCGTCATCGCGACCAGCACGCCAATTGCGCGCAGGTATTCGTCGAGGTCGATGTGTTCCTCAGGCGTATGATCCAGCTTCGAGTCGCCTGGCCCGTAGGCGACGATGGGGCAATTCCAGACCGGCGCGACCAGGTTCATGTCCGAGGTGCCGGTCTTGGTGACGAAGCGCGGCCGATCGCCCTGCGCGCGAATGGCGCGGCGAAAGGCGCGGCTGAGTACGGTGTCGCGCGGGCTGAGCCAGGCACGCTCGTGACCGCGAAGGTGCAGCGTGGCGCCAGGGCCTGCGGCGGGTAGTTCGGCCGCGAGCTGGTCTGGCGTGATGTGCAGCGGCAGGCGAAAGCCGGCGGTCAATGAAGCACGGCCCCAGGCTCCCTCTTCCCGGGTGTTGATGGCTTGCAGCGTGACGCCCAGCTGCTCGAAGAGTCCCTTGCGCCCCAGGTTCTGGCGCTCAACAAAGGCCAGCAGGTCCTGCCACCAGGCCACCGCGTTTTCGCCGGGGCTTTGCGCAGACCCGGCGCTGTGCGCCAGCGGACCACGCCACTCCCGGTCGAGCAGCAGCCGTCCCTTGTAACCCAGCGTGATGCGGTCCGCGCGCGAGGGTTCGCCGATGACGCAAGCCCAGGGGTGATAGCGGTCAAGCAGATGCTGCGCGCCGCAGCTGCTGCCCTCTTCCTCGACCGCGCCGACGACCACCAGGCGCAAATTCGCTGGCAGCGCAGCCCGCGCGCCGGCGACTGCGAAGGCGCACAAGGGGCCCCTGGCATCGACGGCGCCGCGTCCATACAGCAGCCGACCTTCCCGGCGGATGGGCAGTTCGCCCGGAAAGGTGTCGATGTGACCCAGCAGCAGCAGGTCATGCTCACCCTGGCCGCGGATGCCGATTGCGTTGCCCACCTCGTCAACGAAAGCCTCGTCATAGCCCTGGCCAGCCATCCAGTCGACCAGGTGGTGCACGGCCAATGCTTCCGCGCCGGTCACGCCTGGTATGGCGACCAGCTCCTGCAGCAGCGTTTCGGCATTCAGGTTGTCGGGGCAATCCGCTTCAGTCATCCAGCGACTCGCGGACGGCTTCGATGACCTGTTGCAGCTCCGCTTCGGTGATGACCAAGGGCGGCAGCAAGCGCAACACGTTGAAGCCGGCGGGCAGGGCCAGCACCCCGCGCGCCTGCAGGCGCTTCAGCACGGGCGTCACGCGGCCGCGCAGCTGAATGCCGACCAGCAGGCCGAGTCCGCGCACTTCGCGTACAGCCGGGTGTTGCAGTCCCCGCAATTCGTCAAGCAGCCAGGCACCCAGTCGCGCCGCCCGCTGCGGCAACTGCTCGTCCTGCAAGACGGACAGGGTCGCCTTGGCGGCAGCACAGGCCAGGGGATTGCCGCCAAAGGTGCTGCCGTGACTGCCAGGCGGCAACGTGCCCAGTGACGAGCGCCAGCAGACCGCGCCGACGGGCACGCCGCCCGCCAGTCCCTTGCCGAGCGTGAGTATGTCGGGCGTCACAGTGGCCTGGTCACAGGCGAACCAGCTGCCGCAGCGGCCCAGGCCCGTCTGGATTTCATCGATGATCAGCAAGACGCCACGCTCGTCACAAAGCTGGCGCAGTCCGCGCAGCCAGACATGATCCGCAGGGTGCACGCCGCCTTCGCCCTGCACGACCTCAATCACGACGGCGGCTGTCTCCTGATCGATTGCCGCGCGCGCCGCTTCAAGGTCGTTGAAGGCCAGATGCTGAACCTGGCCGGCGTTCCAGCTGGCGAAAGGCTGGCGATACTTCGGATTCCAGGTCAGCGCCAGCGCGCCCAGGGTGCGGCCGTGAAAGGCGTTGCGCGTGGCCAGCACCTTGCTGCGCCCACTGAGCAGCAGGGCAACTTTCAGCGCGCCTTCCATGGCTTCCGCGCCGCTGTTGCAGAGGAAAAAGCGGCCGATGTCGCCGGGCGTCAGCTCCGCCAGGCGGGCATAGAGTTGCGCGCGGCGCTCGTTGTAGAAAATCTCCGGGCAGGTGACCAGCTCGCCGGCCTGGCGCGCAATGGCGTCCACGACGGTCGGGTGGGCGTGACCGGTCAGGGCGACCCCCTGGCCGCTGGTGACGTCGAGGTAGCGATGGCCGCTGTCATCCCACACGCTGCTGCCAGCGCCGCGCACCAGGCTCAGGGGGCGCTTGAAATAGGCGCCGGAGCTGTGGGCTGTTTCGCGCTCCTGTGCGTTGACTGTGCTCAAGTTCGCGTTCATGACAGGAATACCGTGCCGGCACCGGCCAGAGCCTGCTGCACCGGATGCTGCGTACGCCCGTCGCTGATGATGACGCGCGTGACGCCGCCATCCAGCGCCTCGCCGGCCGCCAGCACCTTGCGTTTCATGCGGCCCTGCGCCCAGTCCAGCGCGCATTCTCTTTGCTGCGGAGTGACTTCAGGCACGAAACTGTCCAGCTGCGGATAGTCGCGGTAAAGACCGCGGACGTTGCTGAGGATGACCAGCTCGTCAGCGCCCAGCGCAGCGGCCACAGCGGCGGCGGCGCGGTCACCGTCGATATTGAGCAGGCCGTCGGGACTGCCGGCCAGGGGCGGTAGCACCGGCATGCGGCCCGCTGCCAGGTAGTGTTGCAACTGCTGGACAGCGACGTCCGTTATGGTGCCGCTGTAGTCGTCGCGCACGATGCGCACGCGTCCGTCAACCATGGCGCGCAGGGCTTGCTTGCGGCGCGCCCGCACGACCGTGGCCGCACCGGACAGGCCGATTGCATCAATGTTGCTGTCGCGCAGGCAGGCCAGGATTTCTTCGTTGACCGTTTCGGCGGCCTGCACAAACAGGTCGCGGGTACGCGGGTCAGTGTAGCGTGAACTGTGACCGGAGGGGGAGGTCAGGGTGCGCGCGGGATGTCCGACTGCCGCGCACAAACGGTCGGCCTCGGCGCTGACGCCATGCACGAGGATGAGCGGGCGTCGCTCGCAGCGCAGGAATGCCACCAGGTCGTGGCAGCCGGCCGTGAGGTCCACACCGTCCGCGCCGCCGAGTTTGACGACCAGCAGGTTTGCTACCATGGTTCTCCCTCAGGGAAAGATGCCGGGGAAAGTCAGGCCGGTCGTTTCGTCCAGCCCGAACATCAGGTTGAGACATTGCACAGCCGAGCCGGCGGCACCCTTGCCGAGATTATCGAGCGCTGCGAGGACGACCAGGTGCTGCCCGTCAGCGTCCAGGTCGAAGCCGATGTCGCAAAAGTTGGTGCCGGCCACCACGCGCGGCTCCGGGAAGCGATGCAGGCCGCTGCGGCTGCGCACCAGGCGCAGGAAGGGTTCGTCGGCGCAGGCCGCGCGATACAGGCGCCAGATGGATTTTTCGTCACGCGCTTCGTTCAGGTCGCAGTGCGCCAGCAGATGCACGCCGCGCACCATCTCGATGGCCGTCACCGAGAAATGCAGCGGCAACTCCGGGCCAAGCAGCATTTCGACTTCGGCCATGTGACGATGCCCGCTGGCGCTGTAGGTGCGCACCGCGCCACTGCGCAGGGGATGGTGCGAGCCGGCTGTGGCGCGCGCGCCGCCTTCGGATGAGCCCACCTTAAGCTCGATGGCGGCCCGCTGCAGCCAGCCTGCGGCGACCAGGGGCCACAGCGCCAGATTGATGGCCGTGGCGTTGCAGCCGACGCCGCTGACATACATTGCGCCGCGTAGCTCTGCGCGCCTGCGTTCTGGCAGGCCGTAGACGAAGCGTGACAGCCATTCTGGCGCGGGATGAGGTGCGCCGTACCAGCGTTCCCAGGCTTCTGCCTCGTCCAGGCGAAAATCGGCGGATAGGTCGATGATCCTGGGCGCAAGCGCGGCGTAGCGCTCAATGTCGCGGGCGGCGTTGCCATGCGGCAGCGCCAGGATGAGCAGGTCGCAAGGTTGCAGCGCGTCCGGCTGAATGAATTGCAAAGGGGTGACGCCACGCAGGGTGGGGTGGACGTGGTGCAAGGGACGCCGCGCCTGGCTGCGGCTGCTGACCTGAACCACTTCCAGCTCGGGGTGGAAAAGCAGCAGACGCAGCAATTCGCCACCGGTGTAGCCACTGCCGCCGACGATGCCGACTCTTGTCACGCGGGCACCTGTGCCTGCGCCAGCGCGTAGGAGGCCACTTCCGCCGGAATGTCGACGCCAGTGGGTGCGCTGCTGTTGCGGAATTCCATGGTGTGGTTGACTTCGTTGAGCAGCAGCTGACCGTCCGGGTCTTCCAGCAGGTCGATGGCCAGCAGGCCGCCGCCAACCGCTGCCGCGGCGCGCTGACAGAGATCATCCAGCTCCGGTGTTACCGGGCAGTTACTGGCCGAGCCGCCGCGCGCAGTATTGGTGATCCAGTGCGGCGAGCTGCGGTAGATGGCGCAGACGGTGCGCGTGCCAATGAAGAAGGCGCGGATGTCCCGCCCCGGTTTGTCCACCAGGGCCTGGCTGTAATAAACGTGATGGTTGTAGTCCCCGAGGGTCTGGCGGTGCTCGATCAGCGCCTCGGCGGCGTCGATGTCACTCACGCGCGCCAGCAGCCGCCCCCAGGACCCCGTCACGGGTTTGAGCACGGCCGGATAGCCAAGGCGCTCAAAGGCCTGCAAGGTCGTCCGCGGCTCGAAACTGAGCAGGGTGTCTGGCTGGGGCAGGCCGGCTGTGCTGAAGGCCAGGCTGGTGCGCAGCTTGTCCGCGCAGAGCGCTGCTGTGTAGTAACTGTTGAGCGTAGGAATGCCCCATTCATTGAGCACTGCCAGCGCGTAGAGTCCGCGTGAGGTGCTGACGCAACGCTCCAGCACGAGGTCATAGTCGCGCCAGGGGCGGCCGGCAGGCGATGCCTGTTGCGGGCCGGCAACGAGGTCGAAGAGCAGATCGCGGTCGAGCAGGACGTCCGGGTCGGCGCCCTGCGCGCGCAGCGCTGCAACAAGCAGCTTTTCCTCGGCGCGGATATGGGTGATGAGCACCCCGATGCGCATGTTACTCGCCCCAGTCCTCTTCGATCTCTGGCGCCAGCTCCAGCTGCACCGGGTCGAGGTTGATGATCTCAAGTTCAGCTCCGCAATCGACGCAGGCGATGAGTTCGTTCTGCATCACATCTGCGGGAATGCCGAGGCTGGCTTCGCATTCAGGACAGGCGTTACTGGTCATTTTGGTCTCCTTGAGTCGTACACACACGGTCGAAAAACTGGCAACAAAAAACCTGCCCCTCTGTTTCGGGCAGGTTCGCTTCATTCGCGAGCCACGGTGAAAATCCCGAAACAGGTCAGGCAGGGATCTTCTTGGCCTTGGCGCCGCTGAACAGAATCACGTCAGTTTGCTCGCACAGGTTCCGTACACTGGCGCAGATAGTAAACGCACACACTCACATATACCATAGACTAAATGCATAAATGTAAATATGCAACTTATCTATATACCAAAGCGTTGCAGCGTACGGGAGACTTCCGCGGCATAGCGTCCGCCGAAGATTCTGGCATGTACCAGCAGGGGATACAGGTTATAGATGTGCCGCCGTTCTTCGAAAAAGCCGGGCGCGATCGGCCGCAGCTCCTGATAGCGGCGATAAAAGCAGTCGCCGAAAGTGCGGCCGTGCGACCCGAACAGGGTCGTGTAGGCCAGCTCGATTTCCTCGTGAGCATAATAGATGGCGGGATCGAGAAATGCGGTGATGCGCCCTTTTCTGGCCAGCAGGTTGGTCGCCCAGACGTCGCCGTGGATGAGCGCGGGCTGCGCTGGCTCGATTAACCAGCGTTCGAGTTTGCCGGCGAGGGCTTCCAGGCGGCAACAAAGCGACGCGGAAATGGTGTCAGCCTCCAGGGCCACGCGCGCAAAATACAGCAGACGCTGCTCGCGAAAAAAGTCAATCCAGCACGTGGTCGGCGGATTGGGCTGGTGCAGCGGGCCGATGAGCGTGTCCTGCGCATGGCCGTAGTGCGTCCATGTGATGCCGTGCAGTGCCGCCAGCAACTCCGCGGCGTGTTCCTGCGCAGGGGTGTCCAGTTCGCTGCTGCCCTCAACGAAACCGAGCACCAGCAGGTCAGGCGCGCTGTAGAGCAGCGGCGGCAGGGGCAGCTCGCTGACGCTGGCCAGGTGCCGCAACATGTCGCCTTCCAGGTCGAGGCGGCTGTCGTCTGCGCCGGCCTTGACGACCACATCGCAACCGTCCTGCAGCGCAACCCGATACACCGCGGCGATCATGCCACCGCTCAGGGGCTGCATACTGCGTGGCTGCAGATACGGGATGCGCCTCAGGCGCGCGGCGATGTCTTGCACCTGCGCCTGCGGCATGCGCTCAGTCGCGGCGCAGGCGCGGGTCAAAGATGTCGCGGATGCCATCACCAATGAAGTTGAAGGCCATCACAAGGCTGGCGATGGCCATGCCGGGGAAAAGCCACATCCACCATTGACTGAAGTTGTCCAGGCCGGCGTTGACCATGCTGCCCCATTCAGGCGAGGTTGGCGGCGGGCCAAGGCCGAGGAAACTCAGGCCGGCGAAGGTGAGGATGGCATTGCCGATATCGAGGGTCATGAGCACGACGGCAGGCGCGATCGAATTGGGCAGAATGGTGCGAAACAGAATCCAGGGACCTGTAGCGCCGGCGCTGCGGGCTGCATCCACATATTCGTTTTGTTTGATTTCCAGCACAATGCCACGCAGCAAGCGTGCGTAGCTGGGCCACCAGACGATGACCAGCGCAATGATGGCGTTACGAATGTCGCGCCCCAGGGCGGCAGTGATAGCCATGGCCAGGATAATGGTAGGAAAGGCCATGAAAAGCTCGGTAATGCGCATCAGAATTTCATCCCAAAGACCGCCCAGCCAGCCAGCCAGGGCTCCCATCAGGACACCGATGATGCTGCCAAATATGATGACCGCAATGCCCGCCGGGATGGTGATGCGCGCGCCATGCAAGACGCGGGTCTGAATGTCGCGTCCCAGCGCATCTGCGCCCCAGTTGTGTCCGTTTTCGCCCGGCTTGTCCAGGCGCTGTGAGACATCCTGGGCCAGCGGGTCATGGCTGGCAAGACCAGGCGCCAGCAAGGCCACCAGTAACCATCCCGCAACGACCAGCAGGCCCACCAGCACCATGGGGTGGTTGCGCAGGTGATAGCGCAGCAGCGCGATGCGCTCAGGCGACGCGGATGCGCGGATCGATGAAGTAGTAGAGGATATCGACAATGAAATTCACCATGACGTAGATGGAGGCGATAAGGACACTGACACCCATAATAGCGGGAAAATCCTGGGACGTGGCGGCTCGAAAGGCGTAGCGACCGATTCCGGGCCAGGCAAAAATTGACTCGATCAGCACGGCCCCGGTCATCAGATTGGCCGTGGAAAGCCCAATGACCGTAACGATCGGGATCATGGCGTTGGAAAGGGCATGACGCAAAACGACATGACGTTCACGCAATCCACGCGAGCGGGCTGTGCGGACGTAGTCCATCCCCAGAACTTCCAGCATCGAGGAGCGTGTGATACGCGCGATAATGCCGGCGACGTAGCTGCCCAATACAAAGGCGGGCAGGATAATGTGTGAGAAGGCATTGGCAAACTTGTCCCACTGACCGGCAAGTGCGGCATCCACCATGAAGAGCCCGGTACGCGCCGGTGGGTCACGGATGATAAAGTCGAGTCGGCCGGGGCCGGCCACGATCCCCCAATGGACGTGTAACACGTTCAGGCCAATCAGCGCCAGCACGAAGATTGGGAAGCTGACTCCGACAACCACATAGCTGCGTGTGAGGTAGTCCGCAAGGCTGTTGCGCCAGATGGCAGAAATGATGCCGGTACCAATGCCCAGCACCATGCCGATTATTATGGCGAAGCCGGCCAGTTCAATGGTCGCCGGCAGAAACTGGCGGATATCTTCCAGCACCGGCTTGGAAGTCTTGATCGAGACGCCAAGGTCGCCGCGCAGCAGGTTGCCCAAATAGGTCAGGTATTGTTCATGCGGCGGTTTGTCCAGTCCCCATTTGGCGCGAAAGGCCGCAATGATCTCTTCGTTGTCAAAAGCATTTTGTGGAATGTTGGCGGAGACGGGGTCCGAGGGGACGGCATTGGCGATAATAAAGGAAACCAGTGTTATGCCAATCAGCAACGGGATGGTCAGCAGCAGACGGCGCAGGAAGAAGACCTGAAGCGGCATGGAGTCCCCTCGTGCTGCTTAAGAATGATGGCGGAGCCTGGGGCCCCGCCATCCTTGCGTTTGAGCGAGGAGAATTACATCTCGTCGCGGCTGATTAAGGCGACATCCATCACCCACTGCGGGTGCCAGTTGTAGCCAACAATGCCATTGCGGAGGGCCGTCTGTGTAGCCGGATACAGGAAGGGCGCAAAGTTGCCGCTTTCCTGCAGCCAGAGCTGGATCTGTTCGAAGAGTTCAGCGCGGCGGGCGGCATCGCTCTCCCTCTTGACGGCGTCGCGTAATTCAAGGATTTCGGCCGGCGCCCGCTCCTCGGTGAAACGCAGACGCTCGGTGGCGACCTTGCCACCGGGCACGAAAGCCAGGACGTCGACAGGATCGTTGATGTCCGGTCCCCAGAGCCAGTAGCCAAAGCCGGCATTGCCGAGGCGGTACTCCTCCAGGGCGGCACCGAATTCACCTGGCGCAAGATTCACATTGATGCCGACCTCAGCCAGGTCCGCCTGGGCCTTCTGGGCGTTAATGTTCATGTCGATGCCGAAGGCATTCCAGTCCGGATACTTCAGATCGATATCGAAGCCATCGGGATAACCGGCTTCGGCCAGCAGGGCCTTCGAGCGTTCGAGATCGCGGCTCAGGGCACGGTCCTGCTGGAAAGCACCGGCGAGGAAGATGTTCATGACGGTGCCGGGCGTCGAACTGCCGGGCCAGAGCTCACGGTAACCGTCGTAGTCCAGCGCCAGGCGTACGGCCAGCCAAACCTTTGGATCGGATACCGGTCCGCCAATTTCCGGATCGGCGTTCATGATCAGGAAGTGGTTCCACTGGCCAGGGCCACTCCACACATTGACGTCCGGGTTGTCATGAAGTTCGGCGATCTGGTCGGGATTCAGGTCGGTGGCGATGTCGATCTGCCCGGACTCCAGAGCTGCCTTCTGCGTGGCCGCTTCAGAAATGTTGACGATGAGAATGCGGTCAAAGTAGGGCGCTTCGCCAATGAAGTGGGGGTTGCGCACCAGCACGGTCTCGTCCTGCGGCGCCCAGCTCTCAAGCTGGTAAGGACCGGTACCGGCCGAATTCTGGTTGAGGTACTCGGCGGCAGCGTCAGTCTCGGCTGCATCCATGCCATCCGTTCCGCCATTGGCGCGAACGACGTCGGCATTGGTGATCGAGAAGGCCGTGTTGGCTAGTTCAGTCACGAAGGTGGGGCGTACGTCCAGCAGGGTGACGGTCACCGTGCCATCTTCGTTGGCGACGGCGGATTCGATTCCATCTGCCAGGAAGGACGGGTGACCCCTTACATACTTCAGGCGCTGGAGCGAGAAAGCCACATCGTCGGCAGTGACGCTGTCGCCATTGTTGAAGCGTGGCGCTTCGTCAAGCGAAAAAGTGTAGGTCAGGCCGTCGTCAGAAACGCTCCATGACGAAGCAAGCGAAGGGAGAATCTCGCTGGCGTCCTCGTCGGGGAAGGTGACGAGCGTGTCGTAGGTGGCGCGACGCACCATGCTGGTGGTGCCGGTGAAGCCGTTGGCCGGATCGTAGAAGTCGGTCTGCTCGGTATGACCGATGACCAGCACACGCTCATCCTGGGCGGCGAGCCCGGCGCCAGCGAGCAGCACAATGGCCATAACCAGAACGAATAAAAGTGGTCTACGCATGGATCGTTCTCCTGTCGTGTTTGCCCAATTGTATGTATCCGTGGTCAGTATAGCGTTCGCGCATATATGCGTCAAACGGGCGCGGCGTAGCACCTGTGCTATAGTCCGTTTCTTTTACGGAGGATGTGATGAATTACAGCGAACGTCTGGCACAGTTTGAGCAAGACCTGGCTCCGCTGGCGGATCTGGCCTTTCTGCCCATTTCTGCCGACTTGCAATACCTCACCGGCGTTCCGCGCGATTTGCCCACTTTCGGCTGGACGATGCACCCCGGCGCCTGGCTGGAAGGGCTGTGGCTGCGTCCCGGTCGCACGGCAGTTTTGGCTTTACCTCGAATGACGGCTGATTTTGGCGGGCTGAAATCCACAAAGGGGGTGGACATCCGCGTACTGGGCGATCACGATGACCCGGCTGTGCTCGTCGCGGAGATTCTGGACAGCTTTTCGCTGCCTGCGAAGCCGCGCATCGCCACCGGTGACCGCAGCCACGCCGAAACCCTGATCGGGTTGCAGACGCTGCGGCCCGACGCGCGTTTCCTTTCCGCGACCGAGGTTGTGCGGCGCCAGCGCGTCATCAAGAGCGAGGACGAAATCGATGTGATGCGCGCCGCGGGCGTCATCACCGAAGCGGCCTTTACCTCCGCCATCGCCAATTTCAAACATGGCATGACCGAAAGGGAGATCATCAGCGAGGTGAACTTCCAGTTGCGCCGCCATGGCTCGCTTGGCGAATCCTTCACCACCTCGCTCTACAACTCCGGCCCCGGACATCCGCTCCTCATGGGCCAGCGAACCGTCAGCATGAAGCGCGCCCTGAATCCGCCGGTCTCCATTCTTTTTGACTTCGGCTCGATCCATGAAGGCTATTGCTACGATTTCGGTCGCACGATGAGTTTCGGCGAGCCGGATACCGAGCTCCTGCGCATCCATGGACTGATAATGGCTTCCCAGGCAGCGGGCATCGCAGCCCTGCAGTCCGGCGTGCACACGACCGCGCAGGTGGACGCCGCCGCGCGCCAGGTGATCGAGGATGGCGGCTACGGCGAGGCCTTCCGTCACCGGCTGGGCCATGCCATCGGCCTCGACGTACACGAGCCGCCTTTCCTCACTGCCAGCGACGAGACGATGTTGCGTGAGGGCATGCTCTTCACCATCGAACCCAGTATCATGCAGTTCGAAACCTGGTCGGCGCGCGTGGAAGACGTCGTAGTGGCGCGGCCGGGCGGTGGCGAGAAGCTGACGACTGGCTATCAGGACCTGGTCGTCATCGACTGAACGCACAACGGAATTGCACAGGAGACGCCATGCACAGGCGGCAGAACATCTCTTCAGGCAGCATCTGGGAACAACGGGCCGGCTATTCGCGCGCGGTGCGCTTCGGGGATGTCGTCTGCGTTTCAGGCACGACCGCCTCCGATGAGGAGGGGCATGTCCAGGGCGCGGACGCCTACGAGCAGAGCCTGTATATCTTCCGCAAGATCGAGCGCGCCCTGCAGGAAGCCGGCGCCTCACTGGAAGATGTGGTGCGCACACGCGTGTATGTGACGGAAGTGGCGCTGTGGGAAGGGCCGGCGCGCGCACACAAGGAGATTTTCGGCGCAATCCTGCCGGCCAATACACTCATCGGCGGCATTCAACTGACGGGCGCTGACTACATGGTCGAGATCGAGGCGGACGCCATCATCGGCGCCGGCGCGCAGGACAGCTGACTTGCGCTTCAGCGTCCGCCTGAACAACGACCTGCCGGTCAACCAGACTGTTGCGCTGGCAGTTGCAGCGGAGCGCGCCGGCTTTGACCAGTTCTGGCTGAGCGATGATTTGTTCCTGCGCAGCGCGAGCGTGATGTTGGCCGCTATCGCGCGCGAGACACAACGCATTCACATCGGCAGCGGCATCTTCAACCCCTACACCCTGAATCCGGCGCAGATTGCCATGACAGCGGCGACGCTCGACGAGTTGTCTGGCGGACGCTTTTGTCTGGGGTTGGCCGCCGGTGCAGGCGAGTTCCTGAAGTGGGTGGGCATCGAGCAGCAGCGACCGCTCAGCGCCGTGGTCGAAACCATCCAGGTTCTGCGTCAGTTGCTGGCCGGGGAACGCGCGCCACTGCAGGGCCAGTTCTTGCGCTGGACGGACTCCGCCTGGCTGCGCTTCACGCCAGTGCGCAAGCATTTGCCCATCTATCTCGGCGCGATGAGTCCGCGCATGTTGCAGGCCATCGGCTCACATGCGGACGGCGGACTGCCGCTGCTCTTCCCGCCGGAGCACTACGCCTGGGTCATGCCGCAGATCCGGCAGGGCGCAGAGGCAGCCGGTCGTGATTTGGCCGACATTGATGTGGCGGCCTGTATCTGGTGCTCGGTGGCTGCTGACCATGCAGCGGCCGAGAACGCCCTGCGCGCGAAGATCGCGCACTATGGCCACGCGCTCAGCCCGACGATTCTGGCGCGCCTGGGGCTGGTGCGCGCCGACTTTGACGAGATTGTGCGCGCAGTGGTGCAGCAACAGGACCTGTCGCGCGGCAGCGCCCTGGTCAACGAAGCCATGCTGCGCATCGGCGTGGTCGGCACGCCACGTACGCTCATCCGACGCCTGGAAGATCTGGTGAACATGGGCGCGCGTCACCTGAGCTTTGGCCCGCCGCTGGGGCCGGATCCGCTGGAAGCGCTGGAGCTGATCGGGCGCGAGGTCTTGCCCTGGTTTCGGGGAGGCAAGCCGTGAGCCGCGAGTTTCACTTGTACGACCTGCGCGTCACTGTAATTGAAATCGAAGGCGAGTCGGTCTGCGGCATGCACGTTGGCGACTACTTCGAATTGACGGAGAGCAGCCGGCTGCGGCTGCCGCCCGGGCAGCACTTCTGTGTGTACGCGCTGGCGTCGGTGCTACCCTTTCTGGCGGCGAAGCAACGCGAACTGGAAGCCAACGACTGGCTGGCGCGCGACTCACTAATCACCTGTCCCGACCCGGAAGAGCGCCTGGTGTTGCAAATCGAGCGGCTGCAACGTCGACAGCTGGACAGTGACGAGTTGACATGAGACAAATTGGTCTGGGTGTTCAGACGGACAAGAGGCCTTCTGAGTACATCGCGCTGGCGCGGCTGATTGACCAGTATGATGTTGATGTGGTGCACCTCTACTGCGACTTGCCTTTCACGCCTTCGTATCTGCCAATGGCGCTGATGGCGCCGCATCTCCGGCGCGCGCGCCTGGGGCCGGCCGGCGTGACGCTGGCGCGCATGACGCCGGTGGACATCGCGGCCGACACGGCTTTTCTGGCGCATCTGGCGCGAGGCGGTGTGAGCGTGGGTCTGGTGCGCGGCGCCTGGCTGGAAGACTACGGGATGGCAGAGCCCGAGCGACCCTTGCAGGCTATTCGCGAGGGCGTGGCGGTCATCCGCTACATGTTGAGCGGTGCGACGGGCGGCCTGGCCGGCGACGTGTATTCCCTGGCGGAGCATGCTTACTCCCCCTGGGCGCTGCCGTCCGGCACACAGGTACCGGTGATGATTGGCAGCTGGGGGCCGCGACTCTGCGCGCTGGCCGGCGAAATCGCGGACGAACTCAAGGTTGGTGGCAGCGCCAGCGCTGCCATGGTGCCGCAGGTACAGCGCTGGCTGGTGCAGGGCGAACAGCGCGCCGGGCGTGATCTGGGTAGCGTCGCGATATCCGTTGGCGCGGTCTGCGTGGCGGATGACGAACGTGAACGGGCGCGGGCGGCTGCTCGGCGCAGCGTCGCGCTGTATCTGCCCATCGTGGCGGCCCTGGACCCGACGGTAGACGTTGAACCCGAGTTCATTGAGCGGCTGCAAACCTTGTCACGTCAGCAGGATGCCGAGGGCGCGGCAAGGCTGATTTCGGACGAACTGCTGGACAAGTTTGCCTTCTCGGGCGACGCGCAGGACCTCATCCGCCAGGCGGAAGCGCTTTACGATGCCGGCGCAACGCGGGTGGAGTTTGGCACGCCTCATGGTCTGGAGTCAGGAAACGGCATTCGTATCATCGGTGAGCAGGTGATTCCGGCGCTGCGAGCGTGATGCGCCGGCTCAGAAGCCTGCGGCGAGCAACTGCTGCAGGGACTCCGCGTTATTGAGCGCGATGCCTGGCGTCTTGCGGTCGATTCGACGCAACAGACCCGTCAGCACCGTGCCTGGCCCAATCTCGATAAAGCGTGCAGCGCCGTCCACGATCATGTTTGTCACGGACTCGCGCCAGCGCACTGCGCCGGTCAACTGACCTTCCAGCTCGGCGCGGTTGGTTGCCACGGTCGTCAAGGGCGCGGCGCCGAGGTTGCCGTAAACGGGCATGGCGGGCGGCTGCATGGCAGTGGCGCGTACGCGCGCGGCGAACTCGTCGTTGACCGGCGCCATCAGCGGGGAATGCGCGGCGATGCTGATGGGCAGGCGCACACTCTTGCGCGCCCGGAATTCAGGGGCCAGCTCCAGCGCGGCGGCCAGGGCGGCTTCGTCGCCGGAAATCACGATTTGGCCGGGACAGTTGTCGTTGGCGACGACCAGCATGCCGCTGGTCTGCGCACGCGCCCTGGCAACCAGTTCCTCTACTGCATCAATTTGCGGCCCCAGCAAGGCGGCCATCCCGCCCGGAGCACGGCTATCCGCCTCGTCCATCAATCGACCGCGCTCGCGAGCCAGCGCCAGGCCGTCGGCGAAGCTGAGCGCGTCGGCAGCGACCAGCGCCGTGATCTGCCCAAAGCTGTGGCCGGCAACCATCAAGGGGATTGCGTTCGGCAAGGCGGCCTGCAGGACGCGCAGGATGGCGATGCTGGTGACGAAGACGGCGGGCTGGGTGTTGCGCGTTTGATTGAGGGTAGCGGCCGGGCCCTCGAAACAGAGCCGGCTCAGACGGTAACCGGCGAGCTCGTCAGCCTCGGCGAAGGTTTGCTGTGCGACAGGGAAGGCCGCGGCAACGTCCTGTCCCATGCCCACCAGCTGCGAACCCTGGCCCGGGAAGACGAAGGCGGTTTCTGTATGGCTGTTCACGAACGGAAGAGCGAACGACGCGTTGTCAGTCCGCTTCCACCTCGATGACTTCTTCACCCCGGTAGCTGCCACAGGCGGGGCAGACGTGATGCGCGACGTGATACTCGCCGCAGCTCTCGCACGCAATCAGGTGATTGAGCGTGAGCGCGTGATGTGAGCGGCGCTTGTTGCGCCGGGTGCGGGAAATCTTGCGTTTGGGTAGCGGCCCCACGGTCTGTCTCCTGAACGGCCCGTCTGATACCTGGACGCGCCAGGCGAAGGCAGTATAGGGGTTGGCCTGCGAGATTGTCAAGTGGCGCTGGTCTGACGATTGACGGGACCTGCAGAATCCGGGAGTCATGTTTTTGTACGGACACAGGTCTCTGCCTCAATTGTGAAAAATTTGCAGACTTCAACAAGCTTGGTTATCTTTGGCCCGTCCTGAATCTGTTGCAGGTATCGTATACTGGCCGGACCATGGTAATGGTTACCTGGCAGGCGAGCCTTGGAGGAGAACGGCGCCGGAACGAAATGAGTGTCAGGATTGTTGTGCTGCGAACGGGCAGGCTGGCGTTTTGCCGACGCATGACAGAGAAGCGAATTTTATTGGCCAAGACAGCAGGAGACAGACATGAGCAATAGACTTTCACGCAGGGACTTTCTGAAGCGCAGCGGCATGGCCGGCGCCGGCGCGGCGCTGGCGGGCCATCTCGGCGGACTAGGCGCGACCGCAGTCGCCGCCCAAAGCTCGGAGGTGGTGACCATTCCAACCTGGTGGGGCCCGCACGAACTCGTGGGCGCGCAGGCATTCATGGATGCCAGATTCCCACCCGACGGCGGTGGCATAACCGTGCAATACGAATACGTCGGCGGGAACTTCTTCAGCAAGGTATTCACCAGCCTGGTCGGTGACGACCCTTACGACGTGATTACCTTCAATGCCTACCACACGCCGATAATGCTGGATCGCAACGTCATTGACCCCATCGACGACCTGATCGAACGCGATGGTTTCGACCTGAGTGACTTTGACCCCGCAGCGCTTGCTGAATGGACCTATGACGGCAAGCTCTACGGCATGACCAACGACCGGGGCGCCTTCCACTGCTACTTCAACGTTGATCTCTTTGAGGAAGCGGGCATCACGCCACCGGCCTCTACGGACATGTGGACCTGGGATGACCTGCGCGAGTGGGCGAAGGCTTTGACCAAGACCGACGGTGACCAAATCGTGCAATATGGCTATGGCTCCGGTTCGGACTGGGCCTACGATCTTTTACCCGGCCTTGCCGGTCAGATGGCCTTTAACGATGACGTGACTGCATCGCTGCTGGACAATGAAGACACCATTGCCATACTCGACCTCTACCAGAAGATGATGCATGAGGACGGCTCGACGGTAGCGCCGGGCTCCCTGCAAACGGGCGCCAACGAGCTGTTTCTGGCCGGGCAACTGGGCATCCTGCTCGATGGCACCTGGCAGGCCGGCTATTTCCGTTTCAAAAGCGACGAAATCAACTTCACCTGGGACGTTGGCTTGCCGCCGCGCATGGCCGGCTCGGAGAACTACTTTATCCCCAACTTCACTGGCGGCTGGGTGATTCCCAAGACGGCGCCGGACAGGGACGCCACCTGGGAGGTCATGAAAGCCTATGCCTCCGCCGAATTCGCCACGGACGTCATGTTTGTTTCGCTCTCGTCCCCGCCGGTGCGGAACAGTGCGCTCGAACAAGCGGGCTTTGACCAGTGGCCGGATAACCAGCCGCAGGGCATGACGCGAGAGTTCATGAGCGCCTTGCTGGAAAACGGCTTTTCCCGCCAGGAAATCGGTCATCTGTTCAGCAGTGAGGTCAACGCCGCGCTGAACAAGATCGCTCTGATTTACTCGAACGAGGGCAGTGCTGCAGATGTTCTGCCTGAGGTTGCTGCCGAGGTGACCGCAGCTCTTGGTGGCTGAACCCGATTAGCTGCAAACTCCGTGTCCGTCCATCCGGGCGGGCACGGGGAAATGCTGGCTCGCGGAGGACTGTATGGCAAGCACTGCCGCGGAGAGCGGCGGAGGGCTGGTAGCCAGAGTAAGGTCCCGGTTACCTGTAACCAATCGCCGTGACAACATCGCGGGCTGGCTTTTCATTGCGCCAATCCTGCTGTGGGTACTGGTATTTACCGCCTACCCTCTGGTCTCTTCCCTCTATCTCAGCTTTCGTGAATGGGACCCTCTTTTCACTGACAAATATGTCGGCCTGGCCAATTACGCCGAGTTGATGGAGGACAGGGTCTTTCTAAAGGCCTATGGTAACGCCCTGGTCTACGCCGCCATCACCATCCCGCTTGGTCTGGTCTGGGGAATGTCGGTGGCCCTGGCCGTACAGCGCATCCGTGGACGCACCTTCTTTCGCGCGCTGTATTTTTTGCCCACCGTAACGTCCAGCGTGGCCATCGCCATCGTCTGGAGCTTTGCCTATCAGCAGGACCATGGCCTGATAAACAGCCTGTTGCGCTACGTCAACGTGGAAGGCCCGAACTGGCTGGGCCACACCCAGTGGGCCCTGCTTTCCGTTTCGCTTGTGGTGGTCTGGGCCGGCACCGGTTTCTGGATGATCGTGTTTCTGGCCGGTTTGCTGGATATACCGCCGGAATACTACGACGCCGCGAAAGTGGACGGCGCCACGGGCTTGCAAAGCCTCTGGCGCATCACCCTGCCGCTGATGTCGCCGACCATCTTTTATTACATTACCAATGCCCTCATCACAGTCTGGGTGCAATTTGAAATTCCCTTCGTGATGACGGGTGGCGGCCCGGCCAACGCCACCCTTATGCCTGCGCTGCATCTTTACAACGAGGCCTGGGGCCAGTTGCGCATGGGATATGCCTCGGCGATGGCCTGGGTGATGGCTATCATCATTTTCATCATAACCGCCTTGCACTTTAGTCTGTCACGGCGTTGGGTAAACTATGACCGCTGAACGGCTTGCGACCGCGCGATTCGGATCGCCTGCCCTGGCTGAAGCCAGGCATCAACTGTTCCCCGTACTTAAATACGCCCTGGTCGTCGTGGGTGGCATCGGGACGGCGCTGCCCTTCGTCTGGATGGTGCTCAGCTCCTTCAAGACCAATGCTGATATTGGACGCATCCCGATGCACTGGTTGCCGACTGAGTGGATGGTGCAGAATTACGCCAAGGTCTTCGAGATCATGCCCTTCGCGCGTTTCTACCTTAACAGCATCATCGTGGGGGTGCTGACGACCTGCGGCGCGCTGCTCATTTGTTCAATGGCGGCCTACGCCTTCGCTCGCATCCGCTTCATCGGGCGCGACATCATGTTCATGGTCATCCTGACGACGATCATGATCCCGAGCTGGGTCACGCTCATTCCTGCCTTCCTGGTTATTCGTCAATTGGGGTGGTTGAACACCTATCAGGGTCTGGCCGTGCCCGGCATGCTCAACATTATGGGTATCTTTCTGTTGCGGCAGTTCTTCCGCACTATTCCGCGCGACATTGAGGACGCGGCCTTTGTCGATGGCGCCAGTCGCCTGCAGATCTACGCGCGCATCATCGTGCCCATGGCCAAGCCGGCCCTGCTGACTGTCGGTTTGATGACCCTGATGGGCAGCTGGAACAGCCTGGTCTGGCCGCTGGTCATCTCGCAACACGTATCGATGCAGACCCTGCCGCTGGGTCTGGCGGTTCTTGCCAACCTGGCGGGCTGGGTCCGCCACGAGACGGGCGCGCTGCTGGCCGCCACGTTCCTCTCGCTCTTGCCGATTGTGGTGATCTACATGTTCCTGCAGCAGTACTTCATCCGCGGCCTGGCGTTGAGCGGACTGAAGTAGGGCAGGGGAAGCTTCAGTTAGCTAAAGCGAATCAAGAAACTCGAGGCTGTTGCTGGTCGCCTGGTTCAGGTCGCTGTAGGCGCCGCGCAATTCAGGGTCAACCAGCGCTGCCGACAGCTGATACATGGCTTCGTCCGTCATCTCCTGCAGCCGCTCACGCGCTACACGGCGCGCGCCGTCCTTGCGCAAGCGGAAGGGTCGACCGAAGCGCAGGTGAATTTCCGGCCGTTGCAGGCGCAGCCATTTGTCTCGCCAGCCGCGCGCGCCGGAAATCGCGCAGGGCAGGATGGCAGCATCCGCTTTGGTTGCAATCCAGGCCAGGCCTTCTTTCGGTCGTGCCAGACCCCCCTGGCGCTGGCGCGTGCCTTCAGGCGCGATGAGGATGCACTGCCCGTCGCGCAGCAGCTCGATGGAAGTCGAGAGGGCCTGACGGTCCAGTTCACCGCGCCGCACCGTATAACAATCCCACCACCAGACAGCCAGGCGACCAAGAAAGAACTGCGTGTTTTCTATCTTGGTCATGGGAATGACGAAGCGATTGGTGGTGACGGCCATGATGAGGCCGGGGTCGAGGCCGCTGGTGTGGTTAATCATCATGATGAGCGGGCCACTGGCGGGGATGTGCTGCGCACCACTTACGGTCAGGCGATTGAAGTTGAACGAGATGAAGCGGATGGCGGCGCGGAAGACGCTGCGGCGCCAGTTCAGCCAACTGCTGTCCTGGCGCTGCAGATAGGCCTGGACTTCCGACCTGGCGCTCAACGGCGTTCTTTCCTGCCAGGTGGACGGCTATACTTGCGGCGCGGGCGTTTTGGGGCAGGTCGGCCCGGACGCGCGCGCGCCGGCTTTGGCCCCAGATTGCGCTTTAGCGCAGAGTCTGCGGTTTTCAGCTGGGTCAGGTCCTGTTCGTTTAGCTCACGCCACTGGCCGGATTGCAGATTACCAAGACCCAGGCGCCCGATGTGGGTGCGGGTGAGGTGGCGCACCGGGTGACCCAGCGCGCTGGCGATGCGGCGGATCTGGCGCTTGCGGCCCTCGGCCATGACAATTTCGATAACGGCCAGGCCCTGGCTGTTGCGCACGACGCGCACAACGCAGGGAGAGGTCCTGCTTTCTTCCTCGGGCAGCCAGATGCCGCGCTCCCACTTACGGATGGAGGCGGAGTCCGGCAGGCCGTAGAGCGTGGCGCGATAAGTGCGCGTGTGCTCAAAGCTGGGATGCGTCAGGCGATGTGTCAGGTCACCGTCATTGGTGAGCACCATCAGACCCTGACTGTCGGCATCCAGGCGACCAATCATGAACAGATGCCCGGGGCGACGTACCAGTTCGCGCACGGTGCTGCGCTCGTCCTTGCTGTGGCGCGCGGTGCTGGAAAGCACGTTGAGCGGTTTGTTCAGCGCAATGTAGTCCGGTTTGCCGGCCCGCAGGCGCAGGGTCTCGCCATCAACCACGATCTTGTCGCTGGCGAGGTCGGCTTTCGCGCCGATCTCGGCGACGCTTCCATTGACGCGCACCCGCCCCTGGCGAATGAGCTCCTCGCAGGCACGACGCGAGCCGATGCCGCCCTGAGCCATCAGCTTTTGCACACGTTCTTTCACAAAGTCTCCTGCCGGCTGCCAGCCTGGCTGATCAGCGGCGCAGGCACAGGCCTGGCTAGCCCTGGTTGTCGGGTTCGTCGAGGCGAATGTGCGCCAGTGATTCGTAAACGCTGACGATAGCGCTGTTGTCCTGCTCGCGATTGCCCTGCTCCAGCATGGCGGTGAAGAGTTGCTGGATGACCGAGGTAACCGGAATCGGGATGCCGTAGGTGCGGGCGGTGTCGAGCACGATGCCAAGGTCCTTGTGCTGCATGTAGGCCTTGAAGCCAGGCTCACGGTTGCCGGCGAACAGGCGTGGCGGCTTGACGTCCAGTGTCCACATCTGGGCTGCGCCGCCCTTGATGGCCTCGACCACACGTTGGGGGTCGACGCCGGACTTCTGGGCGGTGATGAGCGCCTCGGCCAGCGAAGCCATCTGCGCGCCCACGATGATCTGGTTGCATACCTTGGCGATCTGGCCAGCGCCGCTGTCGCCCACCAGCACCCAGGCCTTGCCGGTCGCTTCAAAAAGCGGGACGGCGCTGTCGAAGGCCGCCTGCGGGCCGCCGACCATGATGGTCAGTGTGCCATCGCGCGCGCCAACATCGCCGCCGCTGACGGGCGCATCCAGGGCAGCCACGTTTTTCTCCGCCAGCCTGTCTGCCAACATACGGGCCGTTTCCGGCTTGATGGTGCTGTTATCAATGTAAATCAGGCCTGCCTGCGCGCCTTCAAGGATGCCGTCTGCGCCGAGCACGACCTGCTCCACGTCTGGTGAATCCGGCAGGTTGGTGCAGACGAATTCCACCTGGGCGGCCACTTCAGCAGGAGAGTTGGCGGCAGTCGCGCCTTCACTGACGAGCGCAGCCACGATTGCGCGGCTGCGATTGTGTACGACCAGCTTATGCCCGGCCTTCATCAGGTTGCGCGCCATCGCCGCGCCCATGATTCCCAGACCGATGTAACCAACTTTCGCCATTGATGGCTCCTTGTGTGCAGGCAATCAGCTTTTGCGCGTCACGCGGAACTGTAGCGGAATACCCAGCATAAGACGAGTCTGGGCCTGCAGCGTGGGCAGGGCCACGAACACCAGCGCCAGCACGAGCATGAGCGGAAAGCTGGCCAGGGTCAACAGGCGCTCGCGCAGGGTCTGCGGACGGTCAGCGGGGCGAGGCGGCCGCATGCTGACGTCCTGCGCCCAGAGGACAACGCAGAGCACCGACACGAGCAGGAAGCTGAGTTGTAGTGCCATGAATACCGGGCTGCGAACATTCAACTCCAGCAGTTCCTGCAGAATCTCCGGGTGAAACAGAAAGGTCACCTGTGAACCCACGGTCAGCAGCACCCAACCAGCGCCGGCCAGCAGGATGTCATGGGCGACGCGGAAGAGCAACTGGAAGGCCACGCGGAATTCGACATCTGGCCGCTCCAGCATGCGCGCGATGATGTAGCCGACTTCCTTGCTGCCCCAGGCGTGGCGCAGCGTCTGTTGATAGCGGTTGACGACGACCTCGCGCAGGCTGTTGCCGGTGGTGGCGTGGGCGGCAAAGGGCAAAAAGATGCGCTCAAGGCGTACCTGGCCGCTGCGCACAAACCAGGACTTGATGAACATGTGCCACTCGTCCGCGATGACATCGCCATCCCAATAGCCGCTCTGCTCCAGCAGGCGCATGCTGAGCGAATAGGAGGACATTGGCAGCGGCAGCCACCAGGGCGCGGCCAGATAGGCCAGCTCGAAAGCGGTTGAGTAGGCGTTGACGAGGCGCATGGGCGGGCTGATGTCCCAGATGTTGGCGTGATAGCGGATCGGCGCCTGCCAGAAGCGCAGGTGTCGCTGCGGGTGGAGGGCAAAGAGGCTGGTGAGTGCGCTGAAATAGCGGGTGTCCCACAGGGTGTCGGCGTCCATACTGGTCATCACGAGATTGTCGAGCTGCAGCTTGCCGTCTCCCACGAGGTTTTGGCGGGCCCAGCGCGCAGCCCAGGCCAGATTGGCGGATTTGCACTGCATCTCCCCGGGCAGGCCACGTGGATGCACACTGCAGTGCAGGTTTGCGAAGCGCGTCCGAAATTCCTGACGTAGTTGTTCCCCTTTCGCGACTGAACCCGCTTCGGCGGCCTCCATCGCCAGCACAATGGACATGCGTTGACGGGCCTCTGGATAGCGGGCGAGGTTTTCGAGTGTCGCGCGCAGGGTGGCGACAGTTTCGCTGTAGTTGGGGATGAGGATCAAATGCTGCACTTCGTCAGGGTTGAGGGAATCCGGCCCGGCCTGCTGCTGCCAGTGCACCTGCCAGTCGGTCTGCTGCCAGGCGCGGATTTTACGCAGACCCATGAAGTTGGCGATGCCGGCGAAGAGGAAACGCAGGGCGGAATACAGGCCCAGCAACGAAGCCAGCAGCAGGATGCTGTAGGGTGCAACGACCGCCAGCGCCAGCGAGACCAGCAAGGCCAGCCATGCCAGACAGCCTGGAATACCATCCAGGTTGCGCTGGGTCAGCGGCGTGGGCGCAGCGCCGGGCCGCGTGCCGCGACCGACGCCGAGTTGCACGCTGCTGCGACGACCGCCACTGGATTGATAGGGCAAGGTCGGGCCTCAGATTTTGGGACCGGGATGACTTTCAGAATAGCACAGGCGCCAGATGCCTTCCATGCAGGGCTTCAAGCTCGTGGCGCGGACTTCGGACCCTTGACGCCTTTCACGCCACGCGTGCGCGTCAAACTGATGAGCTCACTTCGGTAGTCGTAGCTGTTGCGCCGCTTTGCAGCGTGGGCCGCGCGCGCCAGATCAAGCAACTCCTCCACCAACGCGCTGAAGGACAGCCCGCTCTCCTGCCATAGCCAGGCCGCCAGCGACCCAGGCATGGTGTTGATCTCCCCCAGCCAGACGGCCTCTTGCTCCGGCTTGACGAAGAAATCGATGCGGGCGATGCCGTGTCCGTCGATGGCACGAAAGGCGCGCAGGGCAAGCTGCTGGATGCGTTGCGTCAGCGCTGCATTGATGGGGGCGGGGATGATACGCCCTGCGTTCTTCATCCCTTCAGGGCCATGCAGGTACTTCTCTTCATAGGTCAGGAACTCGTCCCAGGACAAGGGCTGCTCCAGCGCCGATGCGCGCAGGTCCGGGCTGTTGCCGAGCACGGAACAGTTGATTTCGACGTGACCGGTGACACCCTGTTCGACCAGGATGCGGCGGTCAAAATGGGCGGCTACATCGATGGAGGCGCGCAGCAGCTGTTCGTTGTCGGCGCGGCCGATGCCGATGCTGGAGCCGGTCGTCGCCGGTTTGATGAAGAGCGGCCACTCCAGCGCGTCCATGATGCGCGCCAGCACCATGTCCGGCTGCGTCAGCCATTCGCTGCGTTGCACGTCAAGCGCAGGCACCAGCGGGATGTCATGCTGCTGCAGGAGGGCGCGCGTGCTGATCTTGTCATTGGCCAGCGCCGAGCCCAGCGTCAGGCAACCCACGTATGGGATGTCCGCCAGCTCCAGCAGACCCTGCAGCGTGCCGTCCTCGCCGTGGGTGCCGTGCAGGGCCGGGAAGACGACGTCGATGCGCTGCAGGCTACTTCTACGCAAGCGCCCTGCCAGGGGCTGAAGCAACAGCCCGTGATGCTGCGTGCCAGGCGAGAGCAGCACAGGATAGACAGCTGAATGCGCTGTGACGTCGCCATCGAAGTTGGCCAGTTCCAGCAGTGGTTCGCCGCCGAACCAGCGGCCCTCGCGGCTGATGTAGACCGGCACCAGCTCGTACCGGTCGCTGTCCAGCGCGCGCATGATCTGGCTGGCGGTGACGATCGACACATCGTGCTCGACGCTGCGCCCGCCGAAAACGACGGCGACCGTCGTCTGTCGGCGCGCGCTCATGCAGACTTGCGCAACAGCTGGAAGGCGGACTCAAGCAGCATTGCCGCGCCAAGGGGGAAGGAAGACTCGTCGATGTCGAAGCGTGGTGTGTGGTGGCCGCGCTCCAGCTCATCGTACTTCGCGCCCAACTGAAACATGGCGCCGGGCGCCAGCTGCGTCATGAAGCCAAAATCTTCGGCGCCCAGCATGACCTGTGGCTCACTGAGTATGTCGGGCCCTGCCATGTCGGTCGCGATGTCCTGCACCAGGCTGGAGATTCCCGGGTCATTGTAGGTGGCATCGTAGCCATCCTTGATCACCAGGGTGTAGTCACCGCCCATGGCGCGGGAAATACCCAGCGCGCTCTCCAGCTCACGCGCCAGTTGCGCGCGAATTTCACTGTCAAAGCAGCGAATGGTGCCGGTGATCTCGATTTCGGCAGGGATGACGTTGGAGGCGATGCCGCAGTGGATGGTGCCGATGGAGATGATCGCCGGCTGCACGGGGTCAATGCGGCGGGCGCGAATGCCGAAGATGGCATTGATGATCTGCGCCAGCATGAAGACCGGGTCGGTGCCGCGGTGCGGCATTGCGCCGTGGCCGCCATCGCCGGTAATGGTGGCGTGAAAGGCGTCGTGATTGGCCATGGCGTAACCGCTGCGGATTTCAATCTTGCCAGACTCAATGCCGCTGGCCATGTGCAACGCCAGCACGTTGTCTACGCCTGCCAGCGCGCGATCTTCGATCATGCGCATGGCGCCGCTCTGGCCTTCGTCATCCTGCATCTCTTCGGATGGCTGAAACAGCAGACGGATCTCGCCGGGGGGCCGTTCGCTCTCCGGAATCTCACTGATCATCTGCGCGACGCCCAGCAGGATGGCGGTGTGGGCGTCGTGACCGCAGGCGTGCATGATGTTGGGCGTCTGCGAGCGATACTCGACCTCGTTCTCCTCGTCGATGGGCAGGGCGTCCATGTCGGCGCGGATGCCGACCACGGGCTTGCCTTCGCCAATGCGCGCGACCACGCCGGTCCTGCCGACGCCGGTTTCAGCTTCGAAGCCCAGATCGTTCAGCGTTTCGGCAACCTTGCGCGCGGTGCGAAACTCCTGAAAGCCCAGCTCGGGGTGCATGTGAAAGTCGCGACGCCAGGCCACAATTTGCTGCGCCAGCGTGCGCGCGTGTTCAAGACGGTCGGGATGATAGGTCATGATGAATCTCCACTTTGTCGGTTGCGCCTGGCATTCTGACACAAACGGGCGCGTACGGGTAGCGACTCAACTCCAGTTTTCGGGTAAATCGTTGAGAAAGAGCACGGCATCGCCTGCCTGGAGCTGCGCTTCGTACCAGGCGATGGCACCGGTGAGCGTCTCCATGGTATGAAGTCGCTCCTGCGGGAAGTTGGCGACAAGCAGGCCGGCGCGCAGTGGCTGCGTTTGTTGCGCGCCAATGAGGATGACGTCGCTGGCGTGTCTGGCCGCCTCCACGCCGAGCGCATGGTTTTCGGACTCCATCAGGTCCCCCAGCTCAATCATGCCCGGAGTCACGAGCAGGCGGCGTCCAGGGTGCATACCCAGCACCTGCAAGGCATGGCGCGCGCCGGAGGGGTTGGCGCTGTAGCCATCGTTGATGATCGTGATGCCGGCGGCAGTCTGCTCACGCACGAGGCGCGCTTCGGCCGGCTGAAGGTTGCGGACACGCCAGGAAATTTCGCTCAGGGTCATGCCCTCATGCAGGGCGACGGCCGCAGCCAGCAGGATGTTGCTCACGTTATGCCGGCCCAGCAGCCCGGTTGCAAATGCTTCACGCTCTCCGCTGCCGCGGTCAAGCACCGTGAAGCGCAGACCGTCCAGGCTCTCGTGGATGTCGGTGGCGACCAGGCGAGGGTCATCGGAAAGCGCGTCTTCCGGCACTTCCTCACTACTGACCGTGAGGACAGTGTCCGGATAGCCGCGGGCCGCCATCTCGCGCAGATGAGGATTGTCGCGATTGAAAAAAGCGAGACCGTCCGCGGGCAGGGCGCTGATGATTTCGTACTTGGCAGTGACGATGTTCTGGATGTTGCCGAAGCGCTCCATGTGTTGCGGTCCAATCGCGGTGACCAGGCTGATTTGCGGCCTGGCCAGCTCGCATATTTCCGCTATTTCGCCAGGGATGTAAGCGCCCATCTCCACGATGTAGTAATCGAGACTGCGGTCTTCGGCGAGGTCCTGGTTGATGGCGAGGCATACGCCCAGCAGCGTGTTGTAACTTTTGGGGGTTGCGCCGGCGCGGAAGCGGCCATTGAGCAGGTGCTGCAGAATGACCTTGGTGGTCGTTTTGCCGAAGCTGCCAGTGATGCCGATCACGGTCGGGCGCGCTTCCTCCAGAATATGGCGCGCGCGCGCAATGAAGCGCCGGCGCAGGAAGGTCTCCACCGGACGCAGCAACAGGTTGGCGCAGACCAGATGCAAAGGCGCCAGCAAGAGCAGCAGCAGACCAGAGCCGGTCAGCAGGACGGGGTGCAGACTTTCAACTGCCAATCCGTCGACGAGCAGCAGGAGCAGCGCGGCGTTGAGAACAGCCAGCAGACCCGCTGCGCCGAGCAGACGTCTGGCGCGCCAGGTGGCGCGAAAGCCTTTCTTGACTTCGCCAGTCGTTTGCGGCCAGCAGGCGAGCAGCGCAACCGGCAAGGCCAGCGCCTGAGGCAGCGCAGATTCCGGCGCTTCGGCCAGCAGCAACATCAGCGCCGTGCCGACCAGCCCGGCCAGGAGGGGGCGTTGTGGCAACCAGTGGGATCGACGAGCGAACAGCCAGCGCAGGTAGCGCCCGTCCTGATATTCCTCCAGCTGCAGATAGAGCGCCTGACGCAGAATGCGGATTAGCGTACCGACCAGCCAGAGCAGGGCGCTGAAAATGAGCAACATCGTCAGCCAGTTTCGCGCAGGAAATGCGTCACGACGCGAGCCGTATCTGTGAGGCGGTCGAGGTAACTGTAATGGCCGGCGCCTTGCCAGATAATGAGGCCGGCATCGGGGATGACCGCTTCCAGTTCTCGCCCCATCCACAGCGGCGTATCTGTGTCCTGGTCGCCCCAGAAGAGCAGGGTGGGTGGGCGGACGCGCGAGGCGAAGGGGCGCATGTCCTCGCTGACGACGCGCACGAAGGTTGGGCGCATGACGCCTTGTGCATTGCGATAGTCAGCGGAGGCATAGCGCAGGTGATACCATTGGCCCAGTCCGTCGCTCAAGGTGGTCAGGCGCAGACCGCGCAATGTCGAGCGCAGGCTCTGGTACAGCTTCAGTCGCATGCGGGCCAGCAGCGGTTGCGGGCGACGCAAGCCGGCTGCGTTGAAGAGCAACAACTTGCGAATGCGTTGCGGCGAGTCTGCTCCCAGCATCAGGCTGACACGACTGCCGAATGAATGCCCGCCCAGGTCGACTTGTTGCAGTCCCAGTTGATCGAGAAACTCCAGCACAAAGTTTGCATAATCTCGCACTGACCAGGGAACGGGCGGCGGATCGCTGCTGCCAAAGCCGGGGAAGTCAGGCGCGTAGACGCGGAACCCGGCTGAAGCCAGTTGCTCTGCCAGTGGCCACATGAGTTCGAGGCTGGCGCCCCAGCCATGCAGCAGCAGCAGCGGCGGGCCGTCACCCGCCACAACATAGCCGCAGCGCAGTCCGTCTACCTCCGAATAACGCAAAGCGGGCAGGCTCATTCGACCGTGATCTGCGCCCCAAGCGCCTGCAGCTTGCTGAACACCGAGCCGAAATGGTGTTCGATTGCCTGGGCGTTGTCGATGGTCGAGCGGCCCTGGGCCACCAGCGCTGCGGCCAGCATGCCCAGGCCGGCGCGGATGTCCGGAGTGGGCATGTAAACCCCGTAGAGCGGAGCCGGGCCGACCACGATCGCGCGGTGCGGGTCGCAGAGCACGATCTGCGCGCCCATCGCCTTGAGGCGGTCGACGAAGAGCAGGCGGTTGTGGAACAGTTTCTCGTGAATGAGCGTGGTGCCGCGCGCCTGGGTGGCCACGACGGTGGCGACGGCAACGAGGTCGGAGGGGAAGCCGGGCCAGATCGCGCTCTCGACGTGGGTGTCCGTAGTGCCGGCCCGGTCAGGCAGGGTTAACTGTTCGTGATGAGGTACGAACAGGGCATTGGCATCCAGGTCCAGTTGAATCCCAAGTTGCTGATACACGCGCGCAATCATACGCAGGTCTGTCTGGCGAATGCCGCGCAGGGTCACGCGTCCACCACACAGGGCAGCAATGGCCGCGATGCTGGCTGTTTCGACGTGGTTGGGGCCAATGTGCGCCGTTGCGCTGCTCAGGTCCGCGCAGCCCCGGACATGCAGCAAGTTGGAGCCCAGCCCGCTGATTTGCACGCCCATGGCCTGCAGCAGGCGGCACAGTTCCTGCACATGTGGTTCGCTGGCAGCGTTGTGGATGATGGTCTCGCGGCCGAGCGTCGCAGCCAGCATCAGCACGATACCGGTTGCGGTTACGCTGGCGCTGCCCAGTAGAATCTCGCGCTTCTCCCAGGCGATGGCGCGGATTTCAACGGCACCATGCAAGAGCAGCACATCCTGGCCCAGGTCACGCAAGGCGTCCAGATGGGTGAGGATGCGGCTGCGGGGCGCTTCGCTTTCGATGCGAACGTGACGGCAGCGCGCCAGCAGGGGCGCAAGCAACAGGATGGCCCCGGCGGTGTCCAGTTCCTCTTGAGTCAGAGTGCGCCGCGACAGCTGGTCAGCGTGTACCTGCAGGGTTGAGGTTGAGACATAGCTGATCTCTGCGCCCAGCCACTCCACCAGCTGGATCAGGCGCGACGTACTTGCTGTGTGCGGCATGTTACACAGGGTGACGGGCTGATCGCCCAGCAGCGACGCCGCCAGCAGGGCCAGGGCGGCGTTGGGGTTTCCGGAGGGCTGCCAGGTGCCGTTGAGCGCATGTCCGCCTTCAACCTGAATGCGCATGGGGAGCAGAATCGCCTGGCTCAGGGTATGAGCGTAACGTTGGCATTGCGCTTGCGCTCGGCAATCGGTATCACCGGTGGACATTCCCAGGCTGCTGCCGGCGTCTGGCTGCGGGTTTCCGTGAATTTGGGCAGGATGCCGCAGGCGAAGCACTTGTCGCGGCAGTCAACGCGCGTGTCACCCCTGAGGCTCATGTGATAGTCCTGCAACAGGAACTTGCGGTGCACGGCCACATCGATGTGTTCCCAGGGGAAGACTTCGTCGTCGCCGCGCGTGCGATGGTTGTAGAAGTCCGGGTCAAGGCCGGCTTCGGCAAAGGCCTGCAACCAGCGTTCGTGATGATGACGATCCTGCCAGGCGTCGAAGGTGCAGCCCAGCTCCCAGGCGCGTTGTACGACCTGACCCAGACGCCGGTCGCCGCGGCTGAGGAAGCCCTCAAATTCGCTGGATTCGATGTCGTTCCAGCGCAAATGCAGGCCTGGGCCGCGCAGTTCACGCTTGAGCAAACGCTGTTTCTCAAGCACCTGTTCCTGCGAATCCTGGGGCACCCACTGGAAAGGCGTGTGCGGCTTGGGGATAAAGGTGCTCACGCCCACGTTGACGTTGGCCTTGTTGCCCAGCACCTTGCGCCCCTCACGCAGGACGGCCTTGCACAGATCGATGATGGCCCACACATCGTCGAGCGTCTCATCCGGATGGCCAATCATGAAGTAGAACTTGATGGTACGCCAGCCGCCAGCGTATACATCGTGTGCGGTCTGCAGCACCTGCGCGGTGGGCACATACTTGTTGATGAGGTTGCGCATGCGCTCGGTGGCGGCCTCGGGCGCAAAAGTGAAACCGCTGCGGCGTGTATCGCCCAGCTTCGCCAGCAACCCGGCGCTGGCGGTCTCGATTCGCAAACTGGGCAGGCTCAGGCTGAGGCCGGCGCCGCCATACTCATCATGAATTGCGCTGACCAACTCGTGCACCTGGCGATAGTCCGATGAGGACAGGCTGAGCAGGCTGATTTCCTCGAAACCGGTGCTGGCCGTGATGCGACCGATGGCCTCCAGAATCTCTTCTACCGGACGTTCCCGCACCGGCCGCGTGACCATGCCGGCGTGACAAAAGCGGCAGCCACGCGTACAGCCGCGCATGATTTCTATCGGCGCCCGGTTATGCACGGTGTCGATGTTGGGCACGATGAAGTTGGTAAAGGGTTCCGGCAGCACCGGCACAATGCGTTTTAGCACCCGCCCGGGCGCTTCTGACCGGTTGGATGTGATGGCTGCGACAGTGCCGTCGGCATGGTAGTCGACGTCGTAGAAGCGCGGCACGTACATGCCCTGGATGCCGGCTACGGCGCGCAACAGGTCTTCGCGTGAACGGCCGCGCATGCGCTGGACGCAACGCGCCAGTTCGACGATGATCTCCTCGCCCTCGCCGATGACGAAGGCGTCGATGAAGTCGGCGACTGGCTCGGGGTTGAAGCAGGCGTGGCCGCCGGCGATGACCAGCGGGAAGGTCTCGTCGCGTTCGTCACTGCGCAGCGGCATGCCCGCCAGGTCGAGCATGTTGAGTGCATTGGTGTAGAGCTGTTCGTAGGGCAGGCTGATGCCCAGCAGGTCAAAGTCGCGCACCAGATGCTTCGTCTCAAGCGAATAGAGCGGCAAGCTCTCCTTGCGCATGACCGCTTCCATGTCCACCCAGGGACTAAAGACGCGCTCGGCAAGCATGTCTGGCTGTCGGTTTAGTTGCTCGTAGAGGATCATGATGCCCAGGTTGGACATGCCCAGGTCGTAGAGGTCCGGGAAGGCCAGCGCTACGCGAACATCCGCTGCATCCCAGTCCTTGACGACACTGTTGTACTCGCCGCCCACGTAACGCCCGGGCCGTTCCACCTGCAACAGGACGCGTTCCAGCAGCTGCTCGATTTGCTCCGGTCGCATGGCAGGTCTCCTGCAGGGCTCACTACCTGAGGTTGATCGCAGTATAGCGCAAGTTGACGGCGATTCCAGGCCCAGAGCGGCGCTCAGAGCGCTGCAGCGATTTCAGCGGCGACGCGCGCATTGTTGGCCAGCAGCGCCCGGTTGGCGGTCAGTGACGCGCCTTTGGTCAACTCCGCGACGCGCATAAGCAGGTAAGGCGTGAGCGCAGGCCCCTTCAACAGACGTCGCTCCGCCTCTTCGTTGGCCTGCTTGATGGCCGCCTCGGCCTGATCGCGGGGAAGCGCAACATCGGCCGGCACCGGCACACAAATGAGCACCCCTCCGGGCCGTTTGAGATCGAACATGGCGCGGATGATGCGGGCGGCATCCGCTGCAGAATCGACGCTCACATCCACCGGCAGACCGCTGCTGCGCGAGTAAAAAGCAGGCATCCTGTCGGTGCCGAAACCGATGACCGGCACGCCCTGGGTCTCGAGCACCTCGCGCGTGAGCGCCAGATCAAGGATGGACTTGGGGCCGGAGCAGACTACTGCGACCGGTGTACGGCCCAGTTCAATCAGGTCAGCGGAGATGTCGAAGGGTTGGTTTCTGTGCACGCCGCCGATGCCGCCGGTGGCAAAGACGCGAATGCCGGCCTGCTCCGCGATGATCATGGTGCCGGCGACGGTGGTGGACGCATCCTCGCCAAGGCCGAGCACAATCGGTAGATCGCGGCGGCTGCACTTGCGCACATTTTCTGACGGGTTCTGCCCCAGCGCCTCAATCTGTGCCTGGTCAAGCCCGACGATGACACGACCGCCGAGCACGGCAATGGTCGCCGGTTGCGCGTCGACGGTGCTGATGGCGGCTTCCATGTCCAGCGCTGTCCGGACGTTTTGCGGCGCGGGCAGGCCGTGGGTGATGGCGGTCGACTCCAGCGCCACAACGGGCCTTCCGGCCTGCAGCGCGGCGGCGACTGGTTGCGCTAGCGTTAGTTGCATGACAGTTCCTCCGTTTCGTCCAGCAACAGTTGCTGGCGATGAATGCGATGCCAGTATTCGTGCAGGGACATCTCCTGCAATACATCCTGGGGGCGCAGGTTGCCGCGGTCGCCCACGGCAACACGCATGCGCAGGGTCTGCGGGTCGTCGGCGACCAGTTCATGAATCAGCGGGCGCAGGTCTTTCTCGACCTTGCGCCGTTTGCGCTGGATGCTGCGCAGGATGCTGGCGCGCGCCAGCAAATCCCCGGCCAGCTGATCCAGAGCAGGCACGGGTTCCTCAAAGGTCACCAGATAGCGCGCGCTTCGTACCCGCGTCTGCAGCGCCGCTCCTGCGATGTCGACCTCATCAATGCTATAGATGCGCAGTCCGTCCGGGCTGACTGAGCGCAGCTGTGGCGCCAGACCCTCCAGCGCAATCCGCTGGCGCAAAGCGACATCAAGCAACTCGCACTCGCTGGTGATGCCCAGTGGCAGGGCCGTGGCCAGCTGTAAACGTGGCCGGGTATTAAACCCCTGGGTGTAGAGCAGGGGTAAATCTGCCCGCCGCAACACCCGTTCCCAGATCTTGGCAACGTCCAGGTTGCTGGTGTATTTCAGCGCGGCGAACTTGCCAAAGGTGATGCGCAGGCGCTGCTTTGAAGGGTTGGCGGTCATGGAATCAGTATTGCACAGACGCAGGGCCGCTTACATAGCCACCTGGATATAATTAAGCAGGGGTCTCAACCGGCTCATGGAGGATGCTCATGTGTGGTCGATTTGTGCTGGTGGCGCTGGCGGACGTGATGAATCAGGTGTTCGACCTGCGCAATTTGCAAGATCCTCTGCCGCAACGATTCAACATCGCGCCCGCGCAGCAGATCGCGGTCATCACGAATGAGCGGCCACAGGAACTGGCCTGGCACAAGTGGGGCCTGGTGCCGGGTTGGGCCAAAGATACGAAAATCGGCTACAAAATGTTTAACGCGCGCTGCGAAACGGCGGCGGAGAAACCTTCCTTTCGCGCCGCCTTTCGGCGCAAGCGTTGCCTCATACCAGCCAGCGGCTTCTTTGAGTGGCAGCGGGCTGGCGCGGCCAAACAGCCCATCTACATCAGTCTGCATGACCGGCCGCTCTTTGCCTTTGCCGGTCTGTGGGAGCAGTGGTACAGCCAGGAGGGTGATGAACTGCGCAGCGCCACCATTCTCACCACCGAAGCGAACGCGTTCATGGCCTCAATTCACCATCGCATGCCTGTCATCCTGGCGCCGGAGGAGCATGGTGCCTGGTTGCAGTCAGCGGACCGCGAAGTGCATCAGGATCTGCTCAAACCCTGCGCAGCGGAGCTCATGCGCGCCTGGCCGGTGTCTACCTATGTCAACCGGGCGGGCAACGATACGCCTGAAACAATCGAAGGTTTGGATGAAGGAATGGAACTGCGGCCAGGCCTGTCAGGATGAAGGACGCTGCAGCTGCCCGGCGAGCGGGTCTTCGCCTGGCTGGAAGAGGACACGCCGGCCGCGCCCGCCGGCTTCCGGCGGCCCGATGACATTCAGTTCATGTAACAGGTCGATGATGCGGGCGGCGCGCGGGTAGCCCAGGCCCATCCGTCGCTGCAGCAGTGAGGCAGAGGCTTCTCCTTCTTCGAGCACGACCTGAACGGCCTGCTCCAGCATGGGGTCGGTTTCGGAGAGCAACTGACGCCGGCGCATTCCCTGCTCCCAGGGAGCTTCGGCCGGTTGCGCCTGGCCTTGTGGCTGCTGGGCGGCCCTTTGGCGCCAGAAGTCGACGACGGCACGGACTTCTTCTTCTTCAACCAGGCAGCCCTGGATGCGCTGCGGCCCGGCCGCATCATTGGCTAGATAGAGCATGTCGCCATTACCGAGCAGGGTTTCCGCGCCAACCGTGTCCAGAATGACGCGTGAATCTGTTCCGGAAGCCACCGCGAAGGCCATCCGCGTCGGGAAATTGGCCTTGATGAGCCCGGTCAGCACATCCACGCTCGGGCGCTGGGTGGCGACGATGAGATGCATGCCAACCGCGCGCGCCATTTGCGCCAGGCGCGTCAGCGACCGTTCCGTTTCATCCGGGTGGGCCTGCATCAGGTCACCGATCTCGTCAATCAGGATGACGATCCAGGGGAGGTGGGTGCCACCCTGACGGCGCGCCGGTCGTGCGTTGAAGGCCTCGATGTTGCGCGCGCCGGCAGATTCCAGCAGCCGGTAGCGGCGATCCATCTCACGCGTGCACCAGCGCAGCACTTCCAGGATGCGCACCAGCCTGGTTTCCACCGGGCCGACCAGGTGCGGGATGCCATTGAAGCGGCTGAGTTCGACCATCTTGGGGTCCAGCATGACCAGGCGCAGCGCCGCCGGCGTGTTGTTGAGCAACAGGGAGGTGGCGATGGCGCCGATGGCGACGGATTTCCCCGTGCCGGTCGCGCCGGCGATGAGCAAATGGGGCATCTGGCCAATGTCCACGGCCACCGGCTTGCCGGCAACATCCCGTCCGAGCGGGATGAGCAGGGAGGAATTGCTGCGGCGCAGCCGGCTGAAGAAATACTGGCTTTCCAGAATCGGGCGCAGCGCAACCACAGCGGGTTTGTGATTGGGTACTTCAAGCCCCAGGTAGTTCTTGCCGGGCACGGGCGCTTCAAGGCGCAGGCGACGCGCGGCCAGCGCCAGCGCCAGGTCATTGGTCAGCGAAACGATGTGCTTGACGCGGGTGCGGCTGAATACCGCTCCGCTTCTTTCTTCAGGGTTTTCGCGATAGGGCTGAATGGCGTAGCGCGTGGTGGTCGGGCCGACCTGCACATCCACGACTTCAATGTCGATGTCGAATTCGAGCAGGGTGTTTTCCAGCAGAACAATGTTGCGATTGATTTCCCCGGCGTCGGGCGGCAGCAGGGCCACATCGGAGAGCAGTTCAAGTGGCGGCAATTGCTCGCTGCGTTCCACCATCAGGCGCTCTTCCGGGCCGTGATCGAAAGTGAAGTGGCGGCGCACGCGGCCGTCAGGTCGTTCGACGAGGCGCACTTCGCTGCGTCTGCGCCTGGCTAGTGCTGGAGGATTGCTGTCGGGCAGCGGCATGACGCCGGGCCTTGGCCGCAGGTCTGCGAGCGGCGCGGATTGCTCCGGCAGCGTTTCAGCTGGTGGCGACGTGCGGGTCTGGTAGCGAAGCCGGCGCGAAGGAGGCAGATTGGCAGGGTTGGGTCGGATGCGCACGATGTTCAGTTTGTTTTTCCTGCGCGCAGCAGTTGCTGTGGGCCTGGTAGTCGGGCCTGGAGCCTGTACCGCAGGAGGTTCTGGCATGGCGGGAGTCAGGGACTGTCCGCGGCTGCGGATGCGAAGGCTGGCACGTTGCAGAAACCCGGTGACATGCTTGCTTTCCAGCCCGAAAAGTGCGCCCACACACAGCAAAAAGATGACGGAATAGAAGAGCAATGCGAACACCGAGCTGAACAGACCGGCGATCACAACGCTCAGGCCCCAGCCAACGATGCCGCCACCATGACCGGCACGGGCCACAGCGCGCAATTCAGCGTCACCGGCCGTGAGGTGCAGGATGGCCAGTAAAGCCAGAAAGGCAAATTGCAGCGCAAAAATACGTCGCGGTGGCAGCCGCAACGAATAGCCGAAGCGCGGCAGAAAAATCAGCACACCAAGGCCAGTGATGCCGATGGCAATAAGCAGGCTGCCACGGCCGAAGGCGCCCGAGAGTGCGTTGGACCAGGCACGCGAGACCGTCGCATCCGGTGAGATATCGAACAGTGAAAGAAAGGAGACAATACCGAAAACGACCAGCACGACAGCCGCAATCTCACTGCCCCAGGGTGGAACACTTTCAAGAAAGCGATCGAGAAAGTCAGGTTCGCCCGGGTCGTCGTATACAGTCTGCGGCTCGTGTTCCGGAATCTCCGGCGGGGAAGCCTCGTTAGCGCGTGGATGCCGGCTCACTGGACCCTCTTCGTTTAGAACGGAACTGCTGCCAGGGCGGGGCCACTGCGCGCCCGGAGCCGGATGCAGGCAACCCGCAACCCCGACTAAAGTATAGATTTGGCAGTCGTGGCTGTCAATTGACCCGGGATTGCTGCTCCATGGCGAGCAGGGCGGTGGCGACGGTTTCGATGGCGACCCGCTGCTTGCGGTACAGGTCGGCTTCACTGAGCGCCAGCCGCGCCGCCACATCACGCACCCGCCGCCGCTCGATAAAGCGCAGGTCAAGGATGTTGTAGAGCGTCCATTCGGGACTGGTCATCCGGCGCTTGCCATCCGGGCGTTGCAGGTCGATTGCCTGACGCAACACGGCGCGCAGCGCATTGGCGGGCCCTTGCTCCTCGTTCAGAGCAGCACGAACCACATTTAGCTCCAGCAGATTGCTACGGGTAAGGCCGGGGCCACCCCAATAGTGACGCAACGCGGCGCGCACCAGCTCGGTAAAGCGGCCAGGATCCAGCACATCGCCGTTTGCAGGCGCGGGCCGAACGTTAAAGGGGAAACCGATTGCGCCTGACTGGCGCGCGACGCTCAACTGGGGCAGCAACCCCTCAAGCGCCGCGGTGATCTCGACCTGCAGCGCCATGTCGTCGAGCGCCTGGGCAATACGCTTCGTGAGCGAGTCGAGCACCTGCTGTTCTTCAGCCGAAAGCTCCAGGTCGTCGAGGCGCGCCTGCAAGCCAAGCACGCCGACGGGCGTGCCAGCATTGTTGCGCGAACGGGCGCTGTAAAGGGGCAAGTACCAGTAGTCGCCGCGCCTGTGAATGCCAGGCGCCTGTTCTGCATCTTCAGGACCAGGCTCGCGCAATCCGGACAGAAAATCTTCCGGCTGCTCCAGCCCGGCTTGCTGCGCGCCAATGCTGGCGACCAGTTCCGGGTGCGCCGACAGCAGCGAAACCACAAAGGAGCTGCTCACGCGCAGGTTGTCACAGAGGGTGGCCAGGGTAGCTTCCAGCAGGGATTCGAGGTCCTTGCGCGTGAGCATCTGCTCATCCAGGTTACGCAGCCGGCCGAGCTGATCCTCATCCTCATCAGAATAGATAAGCCATTGTTCGAAGCGTGGCAGGAACAGGTGGATGACCCATTGCCACAGCAGCAGCGCTGCAACCACGGCGAAGGGCATGAATTCCTGAGCCGGCAGGCCAAGCACTTCCGTGGCTGGGCCCATGTTGAGGATGATGACCAGCGCGAGAATTGCCGAGGCCGGCCCGCGCAGGTAGGCGCGCAACAGCCCCACCTTGATCTGGCTCTCTGGCCGCCGTGATCCAAAAAAGGTCAATGGCCAGGCAAGGAACAGCAGCATGAGCACGACGATCACATTGGACAGGTTAATGAGGGAGAGCTGCAGAAATCCGGGGTCCGCTTCCGGCGCCAGCAACACCGACCATGGAAAGAGCCCCAGCGCCGGGGTGGGCATGGCCAACAACAGAAACCCCATGCGTCGTCTGGTCTCCCGGGTGAGGCAGCGCCGGCGCGCGCGCAGGACGTTGAGCAGGGCGGCGATGGTGACGACAAGGAAGTACAGGATGTAGAGCGGGAAGAGCGGGCCGGCCTGCAGGCGTGTCTGTGGGCCTGTGTCACCGGGCCAGGTGAGTGAATTGTCGAATAGTGCGACGAGGAGGAAGAAGATACCCAGGGCATAGAGCGTACGAATGACGCGTCGCCGACGCCCGCGTGAAGGCAGACCGGTGGTCGCCAGCAAGGCGTCCGAGAGATGATAGAGCGCGGTCGGAACAAAGGCGATGCCCGTCCACTGCAGACGCAGGGCCAGTTCGTGGATGTACTGCTCAGGCTGCAGCGAGACGAAGACATCCGCCACATAGGCGCAGGTCACACAGGCCAGCACCACGCTGGAGACGCGCGCGACGCGCACATACAGATTATTGCTGAGGTTGTAGAGCAGCAAGGAGGCGGAAACAATGACGATAACTGCAGTGAGGGTTTCGTTGGCCAGCTCGAGGAACAGACGAAACAGGGTCTGTAGATCAGTCATGGCCTAGCGCAGCATTTCCCCGAAAAACACGGCGATTTCGTGCTGCGGGAAGTAATGGTCACTGTAGCCGGAGAATCTCAGTCCGGCGCGCTGGAAGAACCGGATCGCCGGGAAATTGCGCGTCTGTACCTCGGCGACCAGGCGCATGAGCTCGCGCTCGCGCGCCCACTGCCGCGCAACCTGTAGCAGGCGCGTGCCAATGCCGTTGCGGCGCCAGGGTCTCGTGACGACCAGATCGTGCAGGCGCGCCAGGTCGTGCACCGGGTCGGCATGCAGCGCGAGATAGCCGAGCAGTTCGCCTGAGTGGCGGTTGGCGGCAACCAGCATGCAGTGTTCTGGCGGCATGGCTATGCGCAATCGGTATTCGCTGGCATTCCAGACCGCCTCAAGGTCGCGTGGCAGCCGCTCCGGGTGAAAGCGAATGTCGAATTGATCGCCATCGTTCTGAAAGCGCATCTGCCAGGCGATCTGGGTGCGGTAGCTGTGATCCAGTTGCGTACAATAATGGATGTCACGCTCGCGGCCATCACGGATGACGAAACCAACCCGGTCCATCATATCAACGACTTGCGCTTGCTGTGCAGTTTCGCGCTGCCTGGCAAGACCGGGCATGTCTAATGCCACCGGCAAATGTCATCAATGGTATTAAACTGGTGCTCGGCGACGACAGAAAACAACTTCGCCCAATCTGGTCAGCGTAGCTCATTGCTGCGCCCGGGGACACAGGTCCGCAGATTGGTCTGCATGCCGGGCCAACACCAGCTACTCCTCGTAGAGATAGTCCCGCAGCTTGACCCGCGCGGAAGACTGACGCAGACGATTGAGCGCCTGGGCCTCCAGCTGACGCACTCGTTCGCGGGTCACCCCAATCGTCTGTCCAACCTCTTCCAGAGTGTAGACGCGCCCGTCTTCCAGCCCGTAGCGCAGCCGCAGGATTTGCGCTTCACGCGGCGGCAGGCGGTCGAGTGCCTCATCCAGCTGCTCGTGCAGGAGGTGTGAAGCCACTTCGTCCGCCGGGGCCGGGCTGCTCACGTCCTCGACGAAGTCGCCGAAAGAGGAGTCCCCGTCCTCGTCAATGGGCGCTTCCAGGCTGACCGGACGGCGCGAGATCTCCATCAGATCCTCGACCTTTTCCGGTGTGGTTTCCATTCCGATGGCCAACTCGGCGATGGAGGGGTCGCGACCCAACTCCTGGGTCAACTGCAACTGGAAGCGGCGCATTCGGTTCAGCTGGTCGCCCATGTGCACCGGGACGCGAATGGTGCGTCCCTGGTCGGCGACGGCCCGGCTGACGGCCTGGCGGATCCACCAGGTGGCGTAGGTGCTGAACTTGTGGCCACGCTGATATTCAAACTTGTTGGTGGCGCGAATGAGCCCGATGTTGCCTTCCTGAATGAGATCGAGGAAGGGAACGCCACGCCCGATGTACTTCTTGGCGACGCTGATGACGAGGCGCACATTGGCGCGCACCAGATGCTCCTGGGCTGCCTCGCCATCCTCTACGATTTCCTGCAGGGTGTACACATCGTCGAGCGGCAGCGACTGACCGTCAAGCTCAAGCTGCTCCTGCGCGAAGCAGCCCGCTTCCATGCGCCGCGCCAGCTCGACTTCCTCTTCAGCGTTGAGCAGACTGACCCGGCCCGCTTCCTTGAGGTAAAGGCCGACAACGTCGTCGGTTTCGAGAGCCTGCTGGTAACCGAGGTCCTCAACAATGTCCTTTTCATCCAGCAACCAGGGTCTGGCAGCTTCTCCGGTCCGCTGCACACCATCTGCAACCAGTGTCTGCACCGGGTCTGGCTCACTGCTGCTCGGGAGGGACCGGGGCGCAACATCCACCTCAACGCCGGCTTTCTGCAGCCCTTCCATCACATCTTCAAGCAGCGGGACATCCCGCTCCGGGAAGGGGAGGTTGGCAAGGATTTCCTCTGTGGATATGGCACCTTGACGACGCGCCTGTCGCATGATGCGCGTGAAAACTTCTTCGCTGCCTGCTTCTTTCGTTGCGATCATTGTCACCTTCATCTCGGCCGTCTGACATCACACACACAAACGCTCCCCTGCGAAAACACGCGCAAGGTCGGTGCGCAAATTTCTACGTAAAAGGTTTCTTACCCGGGAAGAGAAAGCCACAGGGGAATCTGACAGGACTGGAGAGCGTAACACAATCCAAAATGATTGCAAATTTTGCTACGAACCCATCAAAAGAAAGCGTACTGCACATCGTGACAACTGTCAAGCAAGGTACCCCTGGCGCAACCTGGAGCGTTGGCTCCTGGGTAATTCGAACAAGGAAAACCGCAGCCTGCACAAGGATATGCACAGAGCGGTTGACCGCCCATCCAGGCTTGCCTACACTGCGTTCAGTTTCGTATGAAGTTTCTGTTGTGCCACGAGCGGCGATGCAGCATGGGTTGAAAGCCTCCTTGTGGTCTGGACAAGTGAGGGCGCCTGGGCTGACTACCTGGATAGCATGCAAATTTGTTTCCTGGCCGCGCTGAGTGCTGGCCGGATCCCAAATCTGGTTGGAGAATCATGATGCAACGCTACAAGGCAGGAATCTACGGAGCGTCTGGCTACGCTGGCGCGGAGCTGGTTGCGCTGCTTGCCAGACATCCGCAGGCGCAGTTGACCTTTGCGACATCGGGCAGCCAACGTGGCAAGGCAGTGCCCGGTAGCACCTTGAGTTACATCGCGCCGGAAGAGGCAAGACCTGGTGAGGTTGACGCTGTTTTTCTCGCGCTGCCGCATGGCGCTTCGGCCAGGGTAGCCGTGGAAGCGCTGGGTGCGGGCGCCAGCGTCATCGATCTGTCGGCGGACTTTCGCATGGATAGCGCCGAAGCCTGGACGGAGTGGTACGCGGAACCGCATGCGCAACCGGAATTGTTGCCGGTTCCCTATGGTCTGCCGGAAATAAACCGGGCGCAGTTGCGCGGCATTGACCTGGTCGCTGTGCCTGGCTGTTACCCGACCACAATGTTACTGGGCGTGTACCCGCTCCTGCGAGCCCATGCCATCGCAGCAGACTCGCCAATTGTCGTCGATGCCAAGTCCGGCGCCTCCGGCGCAGGGCGCACGCCTTCCGCCGTCACGCACTTCCCGGAACTGTTTGGCAACCTGGTGCCTTACAAGACTGGTCGCGCGCACCGGCACGTGGGCGAAATGGAGCAGGAGCTGCGTAAACTCGACAGAGATGTCGGGCCGGTCCTGTTTTCACCGCATTTGCTGCCCATCGACCGCGGTCTGCTGGCGAGCATCACGGTGACGCTGGCGCAGGGCTTTGCTGCCGCCGATGCGCAGTCACTATATGAAGAAACCTATGAAACCGAGCCCATGGTACGGGTCTTGCCGGCTGGCGAGCAGGCGACGATTGCGCAGGTCGCGCGACGCGACGGCTGCGTCATCAGTGTGCTGCCGGTGCTTGAGCGCTGGTTGCAAATCACCAGCGTAACGGACAACTTGCGCAAGGGCGCGGCCAGCCAGGCGATTCAGAACTTCAATCTCATGTTTGGCCTTGAGGAAACGGCCGGCCTGGAAGCGGAGGCATAACATGCGTCCTGTCATTCTCAAAATCGGCGGGCATGATCTGCGCGACGTGACATTTTTGCGCAAGCTGGCGACTTGTGTGAGTGAGCTGCGGCTGCCGCTGGTGCTGGTGCACGGCGGCGGTGTGGAAATCGCCGAACTGCAGCAGCGTCTGGGCATTCAGCCACAATATGAACAAGGGGTGCGCGTCACGGACAGCGAATCACTGGCGCTGGTCGAGATGGTGCTGTGCGGCCTGGTGAACAAGCGCCTGGTCCGCTTTCTGGTGCAGGCTGGTATTGATGCGCTGGGGCTGAGCGGGGTTGACCGCGGCCTGATGCGTGCGCGGAAAATGCAGCACGACACTATTGACATGGGCTACACCGGCGAGGTCAGCGCGGTGCGCGCGGATGTCCTCGACGATCTGTTGGCCAGAGGCATCACGCCGGTGATCGCGCCTCTCTGTCTGGGTGAGGACAGCGCATTTAATGTCAACGCCGACCATGTCGCCGGGGCCCTGGCCGTGGCGACGGGCGCCAGTCGCATCATCTTCCTGACCAATGTGGACGGCGTCATGCTGCGTGGACAGCGTCTGCCCGGGCTTGACGCTGAACGCGCGCGCGCGCTGATTGCGCAGGGAGACATATTCGGCGGTATGATCCCGAAGGTGGAGACGGCCCTGCATGCGCTCGCAACCGGCGTGCCGGAGGCGCTCATCACCAACCTTGCCGGGCTTGGGACAGCAGGTGGCACCCTCTTTCGCATGGAAGAGCGGATTACAGGACGGAATAACGAAAGGGTGGGGGACAAGGTATGACAAGCGAACTGGAGCGGGTCGTTGAACTGGAAGGCGCCAATGTTGTGCAGATTTATGGCCGTCCACCTATCGTCATTACGCGCGGCGAGGGCATGACGGTATATGACAGTGAAGGTCAGAGCTATCTCGATTTTGTGGCCGGCATCGCGGTTAACGCCCTCGGCTACAACGACGCCGGCGTTAATGCGGCCATTACGCAGGCCTTGACCAGCGGCGTCATTCACACCAGCAATCTCTATCACACAGCGGCCCATGCCGAACTGGCTGAACTGCTGTGTGCGACTTCATTTGCAGACCGCGTCCACTACTGCAACAGCGGCGCCGAAGCCGTCGAGGGCGCCATCAAGTTTGCGCGCAAGGTGTCCTACGAGGCGGGCAAGCCGGACAAGACCGGCATCGTGGCTTTCGCCAACGCCTTCCATGGCCGCACCATCGGCGCCCTGGCCCTGACACCGCGCGAAAAGTATCAGAAGCCGTTCCGGCCGCTGATGCCGGACGTCACCATTGCGGATTTCAACGACCTGGACAGCGCGCGCGCGGCCATCAATGCGGATACGGCTGCGGTGTTCGTGGAGCCGGTGCAGGGCGAGGGCGGAATTAACATCGCGACGCCGGAGTTTCTGCAAGGCCTGCGTGCACTTTGCGACGAAAATGATGCCCTGCTGGTCTGCGACGAAATCCAGTGTGGCATGGGGCGCACAGGTTCGCTGTGGGCCTACGAGGAAAGCGGCATCACGCCGGACATTTTGACGGCGGCCAAGCCGCTGGCCGGCGGCCTGCCCATCGGCGCCATTCTGGTCACGGAAGCTGTGGCAGGCGCCGTCAAGCCCGGCGACCACGGCTCCACCTTTGCCGGTGGCCCGCTGGTTACGGCGGCCGCGCTGGAAGTCCTGCAACGGGTCAGTCAGCCGGCCTTCCTGGCGAATGTTCGCGATGTCGGTGAATACCTGATGGAGCGCCTGGAGGAGATCAACAGCCCGCTCATCACGGAAGTTCGCGGCCGCGGTCTGCTCGTCGGCATTGAGCTGGAATGCCCCTCGGCAGCGCTGGTGAGCGCCGGTTATGAGCATGGCTTGCTGCTGCTGAACGCGGGCGAGCAGGTGTTGCGCTTTGTGCCGCCGCTGGTCGCGCAACGAAGTGACATCGACACCTTGATCGGGCATCTGACGGCCATGTTGGAGGCCATCAGCGATGCATGAGCTGCGGAGAGACATCAACGGCGTGACCGGTTTCCGTGCCGGCGGTCTGGCCTGCGGCATCAAGGGCGGCGCTGTGCCGGACTTCGCACTCGTCGTCAGCGACCGGGACTGCGCGACTGGTGGCGTATTCACGCGCAACCTGGTCAAGGCCGCTCCTGTCCTGCTGGATCAGGAATTGCTGTGCGCCAACGCCGGCGGTATGCGCGCAGTGGCCATCAATAGCGGCTGCGCCAATGCCTGCACCGGTGTGCGAGGCATGGAAAATGCGCGCAAGATGGGCCGCTTGACTGCAGAGCGACTCGGTTGCGACGAACAGTCGGTGCTGGTGATGTCCACCGGCGTCATCGGGGTGCAGCTGCCAATGGAGAACATCCGCCAGGGCGCCGCCAAGGTCGCGCCGACGTCGGACACGGCTGGCTGGCAGGCCGCCGCTGACGCCATCCGCACGACCGACAAGTTTCCCAAACAGGCTTCAGCCACGGTTCATCTGGCTGAGGGGAAAACGCTGCAGATCGCGGGCATCAGCAAGGGCGCCGGGATGATCGCGCCCGATATGGCGACCATGCTGGCGGTTGTCGTCACAGATGCCCTGCTGACGACGCAAGAGACGCAGGCGTTGCTGGAAGAAGTGAACCGGGTGAGCTTCAACTGCATCGTGGTCGACGGCGACACCAGCACCAATGATACGGTGTTGCTGCTGGCCAACGGCGCCAGCGGCGTCGCGCCGGCGGAAGGAGCAGACCGCGCGGCCTTCCGTGACGCGCTGCAGGAGGTCTGCATTCAGCTGGCGCAGGCGATTGTGAAGGATGGCGAAGGCGCGACCCGCTTTGTTACCCTTGAGATTGAGGGTGCGTCGGACGACGGGGCGGCCCGTCGCATCGCCAACACCATCGCCACTTCCGCCCTCTCCAAAACCGCTTTCTACGGCAGCGACGCCAACTGGGGTCGCTTCGCGGCAGCGGCGGGACGCGCGGGCGTCGACTTTGAGCCGGAGCGGCTGGCGCTCTGGCTGGGTGAAGGGGAAACCCTGGCCCGGCCGCTGCAGTTGATGCGGGCCGGCGAGCCGGTCGACTACAGTGAGGCGGAAGCGACTGCCATCGTGAGTCAGCCGACTTTCACTCTCAGACTGTCGGTCGGCCAGGGGCCTGGCCAGGCGCGGGTGTGGACCTGCGATCTCGGCCATGAGTACGTTTCAATTAATGCAGAATACAGGACCTGATGGACGCCTGCCTGGCCCTTGAGGATGGTCGCATCTTCCCGGGGACAGGCTTCGGAGTAGAAGGTGTCACGACCGGCGAACTGGTCTTTAACACCTCCATGACCGGCTACCAGGAAATTCTGACTGACCCCTCCTATTACCGGCAGATTGTAACCATGACCGTCACTCACGTCGGCAACACCGGCGTGAACCCCGAGGATGTTGAATCGGAACGGGTGTGGGTGTCCGGTTTCGTGGTGCGCGCGCTCAGCCCGGTCGTCAGCAGCTGGCGTGAACAGGGCGCGCTGGACGACTGGATGCGCGAGCAGGGCATTATCGGGATTTCGGGGGTGGCGACCCGGGCGCTGGTGCGGCACATCCGGGCGCAGGGAGTGATGCGCGCGGCGATCGCCAGCGGGCCAGCGGCGCGGGATGCAGCAGCATTGATTGAGACAGCGCAGAACGCGGTGGATATGTCCGGCGCCAACCTGGTCGATGCGGTGACCACACTGGAGCCCTACAACTGGGTCGGGCACAGTGATCCGCAGTGGTATCGCGGGACACAGCACGAGGCCACCGGCCCGTTGATCGTGGCCCTGGATTTCGGCATCAAGCGCAACATCCTGCGCATGCTGGCAGACCGGGGGCTGAGGGTCACCGTGGTGCCTGCCTGCACCAGCGCAGCGGAGGTGCTCGCGCTGCAGCCGGACGGCGTGTTCCTCAGCAATGGCCCGGGCGACCCCGCCGCGGTGGAGTACGCCATCCGCACAGCGCGCGAACTGGTGGGCAAGGCACCGCTCTTTGGAATTTGCCTGGGACACCAGATACTGGCGCTGGCGCTGGGCGGCAAGACTGAAAAGATGTTCTTCGGGCATCGTGGCGGGAATCAACCGGTGCGCAACCTGCTGACCGGAGTCGTTGAAATCAGTTCCCACAATCATGGTTTCGCGGTGAGCGAGGACAGCCAGCTTTCCGGCGCGGAAGTGACGCACATCAACCTGAATGACAACAGTATCGAGGGAATTCGCGACGTCGAGCGAGGTGTCTTCAGTGTGCAATATCATCCGGAGGCTGCGCCTGGCCCGCACGATTCCCTGTATTTGTTTGACGAATTTGTGGCGAATGTACACAAGGGTCATGGTCAGGTCGGCGTTCCCGGGCCAGATTAAACGGGGAGACCATGCCGGCGCGCAGGGACATCCACAGCATCATGGTGATCGGCTCCGGGCCGATCGTAATCGGGCAGGGCTGCGAGTTCGACTACAGCGGTGTGCAGGCCTGCAAGGCCTTGCGCGCAGAGGGCTACCGCATCATCCTGGTGAATTCCAACCCCGCCACCATCATGACGGACCCGGAATTCGCCGACGCAACCTACGTCGAACCCCTAACCACCGAAATCTGTGAACGCATTCTCGAAATCGAACAACCCGACGCCATCCTGCCCACAGTCGGTGGCCAGACGGCGCTCAACCTCGTGCTGGAACTGCGTGACAAGGGCATCCTGGACAAGTTAAAGGTGGAGTTGATCGGCGCCTCCACCGACAGCATTGAACTGGCCGAAGACCGTCTGCTGTTCCGCAACGCCATGGATGAAATCGGGCTCCGTTCGCCCCGCAGCGAAGTGGTGGGCAACATCGACGACGCCCTGAAAGCGGCGGAAGTGCTGGGCTACCCGGTGCTGGTGCGCCCCTCCTTCACGCTCGGCGGCTCGGGCGGTGGCGTGGCCTACTCGGCGGCGGAGCTGCGCGAGGTGGTGGAGCGCGGCCTCAAGGAAAGCCCGGCGGACGAAGTGCTGGTTGACATGAGCCTGCTCGGCTGGAAGGAATATGAGCTGGAGGTCATGCGTGACTACAGCGGCAACTTCGTTGTCGTTTGTTCGATCGAGAATTTGGACCCGATGGGCGTGCACACCGGCGACAGCATCACGGTGGCGCCTGCCCAGACGCTGACCGACAAGGAGATGCAACGCCTGCGCGATATGGCCAGGGAGGTCTTGCAAAAGGTGGGCCTGGCCACCGGTGGTGCCAATGTGCAATTCGCGGTTAACCCGGACGATGGCGAGGTGTATGTCATCGAAATGAACCCGCGCGTGTCACGCTCCTCGGCACTGGCCAGCAAGGCGACCGGCTTCCCGATCGCCAAACTCGCGGCGCTGCTCGCAGTTGGGTACCGCCTCGACGAGATTCCCAATGACATCACGCGCGAGACGCCGGCCAGCTTCGAGCCCTCACTCGACTATGTCGTGGTCAAGATTCCGCGCTGGAACTTTGAGAAATTCACCGGAGTTCGGCACGTTTTGGGCCCGCAAATGAAGGCGGTGGGCGAGGTGATGGCGATCGGCCGCACCTTCCCCGAAGCCCTGCAGAAAGGCGTGCGCTCGCTGGACATTGGCGAGCCTGGCTTTGGCGGCAGCACGCAAGACGACGGCGAAGACCTGGGCGTTCCCACAGCCCAGCGACTGTTCCGGGTGGCCGATGCGCTGAACCGCAATCAGTCTCTGCCGGACATTGCGCGTGAAACCGGCTTCGACCCATGGTATGTCCAGCAAATGATCGAGATGGTGCGGGCGCAGCAATCCATCACGGATCCGCCGGTGACTTTGGAGCAGTTGGGCCGGGAGACCTTTCTCAGGTTGCGCCGTCAGGGCTTTAGCGATGGCTGGCTGGCGCGTTTGCTGGGGGTGGATGAGCAGGCGTTGCGGCGCAGGCAAAAGGAACTGGGCGTACGCCCGACCTTCTATCGGGTCGATACCTGTGCCGCCGAATTTGAGGCGAAGACTCCCTATCTCTACTCCACCTGGGAGGTGGACGACGAAACCGAGCCCACCGACAGGCGCAAGGTGATCGTGCTGGGCGGCGGCCCCAACCGCATCGGCCAGGGAATTGAGTTCGACTATTGTTGTGTGCATGCCTGCTTCGCGCTGCGCGACATGGGCTACGAGACCATCATGGTCAACTGCAATCCCGAGACCGTCAGCACGGATTACGACACGGCCGACCGGCTCTATTTTGAACCGCTGACCGCCGGCGACGTGCTCAACATCATTGACGCGGAGCAACCCGAAGGCATCCTGGTGCAGTTTGGTGGCCAAACGCCGCTGAACATCGCCGGAGCCTTGCATGAGGCTGGCGCGCCCATCATCGGCACCCCCTTTGAGGCCATCGATCTGGCTGAGGACCGCGAACGTTTTGGCGCGCTGATGACGGCGCTGGACGTCAGGCAGCCGGCCGGCGCCACCGCCAACACGTGCGACGAAGTCCTGGCAGTTGCGCATGAAATCGGATTTCCGGTGCTGGTGCGGCCCAGCTACGTGCTGGGAGGGCGCGGCATGGCGATCATCTTCGACCAGACAGGTCTGGATGCCTGGTTGATCGAAAACCTTGACCTGGTCGGCTTGCCTCTGCTGATCGACAAGTTCCTCGAAGGGGCCCGGGAAGTGGACGTGGACGCGCTCTGCGACGGCGAGCGGGTGACCATCGGCGGCATCATGCAACATATTGAAAATGCCGGGGTGCACAGCGGCGATTCGGCTTGCGTCTTGCCGGCCTGGAAGCTCGGCATGGTTGAGCTCGCGACCATCCGCGAGTACACGCAACGTATCGGGATGGCGCTTGGCGTGCTGGGCCTGTTCAATATTCAATTTGCCATCCAGGACGATGACGTGTATGTGCTGGAGGCCAATCCACGCGCCAGCCGCACGGTGCCTTTCGTCAGCAAGGCCACCGGTGTCCCGCTGGCGCGGATCGCGGCGCAAATTGCCGCCGGCAAGACTCTGGTCGAGCTTGACTTTACAGAAGAGCCACATGTCGACGGCTTTTTCGTCAAGGAAGCCGTATTGCCCTTTCGCAAGTTTCCTGGCGCTGACGCGCGTCTCTCACCCGAGATGCGCTCCACCGGAGAGGTGATGGGGCACGCTTCCAACTTTGGCCACGCCTTTGTCAAGGCGCAGATCGCCACTGGCGCCAGCCTGCCGACGGAAGGCATGGTGGTCTTCAGCGTCAGCGATGAGGACAAGGGTGAAGTCGCTACTATTGCGCGAGATTTTCTGCGGATGGGCTTCGAGCTGGCCGCCACGGAGGGCACGGCGCGTATGCTGGAGTTGGTCGGCATCCCGGCTCGTACCGTACGCAAGGAGGGTGAGGAAAGCCCGAACGTGGTGGATCTGCTGCGCGCCGGGGAGATTGCGCTGGTGATCACCACCCCGACAGACCGTCAGAATCACAGTGACGGCTCGTTGATGCGCAGCTCCGCCTGGCAGTTTGGTGTGCCCATCATCACGACGCTCAATCAGGCGGCGGCTGCGGCGCGCGGCATCCGTGCCCTGAAGCAGGAACCGCTGCGGGTGCGCAGTCTGCAGACGCACCACGGCATACAGCCAGTCCAGCCGAAGCGTGTGTAAGGTCTTCCAGTCCTGCAAGGATTGTGTCGCCCAGGCTGGAAGTTGCATCTTCCCCTGTGTTAGACTGACAACAGCTATCAGCGCATCTGATGGACGGAGAATGAGTGACCGGGGATCATGAGCGCTACCTCAAGGAAGTCCTGATAACCGAAGATGCGTTGCGGACGCGCATCGCCGAACTGGGAGGCGAAATCTCGTCCGACTACCTGGGTTGCCCCAATTTGTTGCTGGTCTGCGTGCTCAAGGGCGGGGTCATGTTTCTCGCGGACCTGATGCGCCACATCAACGTGCCGCATGCCATCGATTTTCTCGCGGTCTCCAGCTACGGCGTCGGCGCACGCAAATCCAGCGGCGAGGTCCGTATCGATATGGACCTGAGTTCCCAGATTGCTGGCCAGCACGTCCTCATCGTGGAAGACATCATCGACAGCGGACAAACGCTGCGCTATGTGATGGACATGTTGCTGGCACGACGTCCCGCCAGCCTGAAGCTCTGCGCCCTGCTAAACAAGGCCTCGCGCCGCAGCGTCGACATTCCCGTCGACTACACCGGCTTTATGATTGAGGACCGTTTCGTCTTCGGCTACGGCCTGGATCTGGACGAAAAATATCGCAATCTGCCTTTTGTCGGCGTGGTGGACCTGTCAGTCCTGGGCGATGCCTGAACCGGAGCCGCGCGAACCCTGGCGGCCGCTGTTGTGGCCGGAGCTTGTCCACCAGTTGCGACCCTTCGCTGTAGAATTCGGACAGCCGGTTTACATCGTCGGGGGCGCGGTGCGCGATGCCCTTGCCGGGAGACCGGTGCACGACATTGACCTGGCGGTCGCGCAGGGTGGCATTCGCCTGGCCCGGCGCATCGCCAACGTGCTGGACGGTGACTTTTACGTGCTGGATCGCGAACGCGATGTGGCGCGGGCCCTGCTCGATAGCCCTGACGGCAAGATCACTGTCGACGTCGCCAGCATGCGCGGCGCCAGTCTGCTGGCCGACCTGGCCGATCGTGATTTCACCATCAATGCAATGGCCGTCGAACTGGCCACAGACTGCACCCTGATCATCGATCCCCTTGGCGGCGAGGCGGACTCGCGCGCGAAGGTCTTGCGTCAATGCGGCCCCACCTCCCTGCACGAAGATCCCCTGCGCGCCCTGCGGGCGCTGCGTTTGGCCGCCCAGTTTGGCCTGAAGCTGGAGCCGGAAACGCGCCTGGCCCTGCGCGCAGAGCGCGAGCGGCTGTTTGACAGTTCTGCAGAGCGGGTGCGGGATGAGTTCTGGCGCTTGCTGGCCCTGCCGCGGGTGGGCGCAGCGTTGCGCGCAGCCAGCGCCGTCGGGTTGCTGGAGCAGATTGTGCCGGAGACGGGTGAGCTGCAGACAGGGCCTGCGCAGGGCGACGTCTACCCGGACGCCTGGCAGGAAACCCTGGCCAGCCTCACAACTCTGCGGCAAATCGTCGCAGCCTTCGGGCCACGGCGCGGCGATCAGCACGGGGCGTCACTCGGCGTCGGGATGCTGGTTATGCAGCTGGATCGCTGGCGGCCACAGTTGCAGCAGCATTTGCAACACAGCTGGCCCAACGGCCGCCCGCACAGCGCCCTGCTCATGCTGGCGGCCATGTTCAGCGCGGCGGGCGCTGCTCCAGTCGCTGAGGAACTCGCTGTGGCGCGCGCGCGCGCGCTGTGCCTGGCCAATGCCGAATGTGAGCGCCTGGGCGCAATACTGCGTTGGCAAGGCGAACCCGAGACCCTGACCGAGCCGACAGACCTGAACCTGTATCGCTTCTGGCGCAAGACTGGCGTGGCTGGTGTAGATGTTTGTCTGCTGGCTGCGGCCCGCTACCTGGGCGAGGCTGGCAGCCGACTTGACCAGGATGACTGGCTGTCCTTCGTCGAGCGTCTTTCACGGTTGCTGCAGGCCCACTTCGAACACGTGGACACGCCTGAGCCACTGCTGGACGGCAAGACGCTGATGCGCACGTTGAAGCTTTCGCCTGGCCCACAGGTGGGAGTCTTGCTTGAACAAATCCGCGAGGCTCAGGTCAGCGGCCAGGTGAAGACCCGGGCAGAAGCGCTGGCTGCCGCGCGCGCCTGGTTGGCAACGGGCGACGCGCCTTAAGTCCGGGAACTGCTTTCAGAGTCTTCCTCAATCATCTGGAAATACCACAGCAGCGTGTTGCCGTAACGTCGCTCGTCAAAGGGCTCCAGACGCTTCAGCGTCAACACCTGCTTCTCCATGGGGTCAATCTGCGCGATGACGAGCGTTTCCTCGTGAATCCAGCCGGGCCGTTCATCGATCAGCTGCAGGGATTGCAACCACAGCCCCTTGTATTGTGGCGGGGCGATGTAAATGAGATCAAAGGCTTGTGGCGGTGCCGAGCGCAGCCAGGCGAGCACATCCGCGCGCTGCACCCTGGCGCGCTCGCTCACCTGGGCGAGCTGAAGGTTTTCGCGGATGATGCGTAGCGCGCGCGGGTCGCGTTCGACCAGCAGCGCCTCCGCAGCGCCACGACTCAACGCCTCAATTGCAACGCTGCCGGTGCCGGCGTACAGATCCAGAAAGCGGGACTGCTGAACACGACGGCCCAGCTTGCTGAAGCAGGCTTCCTTCACCCGGTCCATTACGGGCCGCGAGCCTTCGCCCGGCACCAATTTCAGGCGCCGGCCCCTGGCCGTGCCGGAAATAACCCTGATCGACATCAGGCGACATTGCCGCCCGGTTCGACCGCCTGGCGCAGGGCATGCAGATTGGATTGTGGTGTGGTGACGAGCAGGGGAGAGCCGGGTGCAAGGATGAGCCGCCGAGCGCCGCAGAGTTGCAACGCTGTGCGCGCCTGATTCAGAATCGTGGCGGGCGTGCCGTCGTGCAGATGCTCCCTGGCGGCGAGACCGCCACAGGCAGCGCCAACGAGTTGGGAACGACCGGAGATCAGATCCGGTTGACCCGGCTGGTCTTCCCAGTTCACCGCCGCCAGTGTCAGCTCACCGGCCAGGCGGAACATTGGTGAGCTGGCGGGAAAGCTGGCCATGTTGAACCACCAGGTGCCTGGCAGGTTTCCCAGAATCACCTGGTCAAAGGCCCAGCCGAAAGTCCGGTATTCATCCATGGAGAGGATGTCATGGCTGGCGAGCGACAGTTCGTAACAGATGCCGGCCAGAGGCAGCGGACGCAATTCGTCAATGATCCGCAGCGTGCTGGAGGTCAGCATTTCGAGGCCTGCGCGCAAGCGCTCCGGGCTCATGCGCATATGCCGCAGCAAGCGGGTGCGTCCGGCCAGTTGGTCAGCCTGGGCAAGGGGAGAAGGAAGGGATATGAGCACGGGCGTATCATCGTCCAGCCCGGCGAGCACCAGACGCAGGGCCTGCAACTGTCGTCCAGCCACTCCGCGCAGGGGTGTCAGTGGCCGCAGACCGCTCCAGTCCAGCGAGCGCTGCACGACATGCCGGGTGACGTGGCGTGTCCCGTCGAGCGCGCCGCGCCATGCGTCCTGCAGGCCATGATCCATGGCCAGCCAGTTGCTGGCGGGCAGAATGCGCATGAAATCGAGGTCGTGCTTGCGCTGGAAATCAATCAGGACGCGCGCGAAATCCGCCGCGCGCTGGTCATCGCCTGGCCAGTGGCGCCAGAACGAAACCGGAGTACGATCCGTCGGCTCGCCAGCAAAGGTTCTGACGAGCCGCTCGCGTTTGTTCACCCGCCGCCTTCGATTTCGCCGATTCTCTGGTTTAGCATGCGCGCGAGCATCGTCAGCCGGTCGTCTTCCGGAGTTTTTATGTGATCTTCATCGTCGCGCTTCTCGTCTTCGACCCGCTGCCCTTCTTCCACCAGCTGCAGTGCGCCGCGGAAGCTGAGCACGGCCTCTTCAGCCTTGCCAGCGGACCTTTGCGCAAGACCCAGCCCGTAGCGGGCATCTATATCCTGAGGGTGATCCCTGACAATCTGCGCGAAGGCGTCCACTGCGTCGCCACTCTTGCCAACGCGCTGATTTTGCCATGCACGGCGTACCTGATCGTCAACGCTGCTACTTGCCATCTCGCTCCTCCTGCCCACTGTGAAGCGCCAGCCCGCAATTGTAGTTCGCGCATCACTGCAGGGCAAGTGACGCGCCGCCCTGCTTGAGTTTTGACCTGCCCGCTGCTATGGTAGCCTGCACAGATGGACGTCGAGATTCGCAGGGCCGTGCCGGAAGACTTGCCATCCATAGTCGCTCTCTGGCTGGAGAAGATGGCGCTGCAGCAAATTGGCGACCGACGTTTGCGGCTGGCGCCAGATGGCGCTGAAATGCGGGCTCACACGATGCGCAATTGGCTGCAGGATGAAAACTTCTGCCTTCTGGTCGCGCTGGCAAGGCAGCAGACTGCCGGCTTCGTTGTCGGCTGCGAGCGTCCTGGGCAAGCAGGCTTGCTGCCGTTGCGCCAGGGGCATGTGCTGGAGCTGACAGTGGATCTGCACAGCGACCTGAACGGGCTGGGTGGAAAATTGTGGGCTGCCCTGTGTGCATGGTTCCGGCAGCGCGGACTGCAGGAAATCATCGTGCATGTATCTGGCCGCCAGGCGGTGGAGCAAGCGTTCTGGCACAGCCTCGGCGCGACTGAAATGACCGGCTTGATGAGGGTTAAAGCGTGATACGGGCAGCAGTGGCCAGCGACGCCATCATGATTGGCAAAATGTGGGCGCAACTGGTCGCGCATCATCATGCGCTGGACCCGGCAATGCCGCGCGCCACAGCCGACGGCGCCCGGCTGTACGGACGAAGTCTGAGCGACCGCCTGGAAGACAGCCATACCCGGGTACTGGTCGCCGAGGTAGATGGCCGGGTGGTGGGTTACGTGCTGGGCGTGATTGTGGACTTGCTGCCTGAAATGTTCGAGCAGCAGGCAGGTGGCTTCCTGGCCGACATTTTTGTCGAGGCTGACTGTCGGCGCCAGGGACACGGTCGTGCGCTGGTTACGGCCCTGACGGACTGGTTTCAGGAACGTGGGCTGGAGTATTTCGAGTGGCATGTTCCGGCCAATAATCCGGCCACAATCGCCTTCTGGCGCAGCATGGGCGGCAAACCCTGGCAGATCCGCATGCGCGCCGGGCTGACGGAGCAGAAGTCGTGACGGAGCCGCTGTATCAGCGAGACAGTTACCTGCGCAGTTTCGAGGCGCGCGTAAGCGCAGTTGATGAGGCGCAGAATGCCGTCATCCTCGACCAAAGCGTTTTCTATCCTGGCGGCGGCGGTCAACCCTGTGACACCGGGACGCTGATTCACGAGGGCCGGGCGCTACCGGTGAAGCGCGTGCAACGCGGCTATCTGCACCTTGTCGAAGGTGAGCTGCCGCCAGTCGGTGCAGAAGTGCGCGGCGAGCTGGACTGGGAGCAGCGCTATCAGCTGATGCGGACCCACAGCGCACTGCACATCCTCTGCGGCGTAGTCTGGCGCGACTACGGCGCCAGCGTCACCGGCGGCAACATGCAGCTCCTGCGCGGCCGCCTGGATTTCGAGTTTGAGCGCATGGAGAAGCAGCTTGTCGCCGAAATCGAGGCCGCCATCAACGTGGAGGTCGCGGCTGAACGCGACATCCACATCAACATCCTGCCGCGCGAGGAAGCCTTCCGCATCCCGGACCTGATTCGCACGAAGATCAACTTGCTGCCAGCCGGCATCGAGCAGGTGCGCACTGTCGAGATTCAGGGGCTGGATCTGCAGGCGGACGGCGGGACGCACGTGGCCAACACACGCGAGGTCGGGCCGCTGCGCATCGCGGAATACCGCAGCAAGGGCCGCATTAACAAGCGCCTCACGCTCCAGCTGTAACAGCCACAGACCATGCGACGTCTGCACGCGACCGGTTTGCGCGAACGCTTTGTCGCCAGCGGCGTCTACGTGCAGCCGGACGGGTTGCGCGAACACTGGAGCGCACATGAGGTCGGCGCCGGCGCGCTGTTTCTGCGCGTCGACGTTGACGGACGCGCGAGTGGCGGGGGCAGTCTGTTGCAGGAAGCGTTGCGCAATGCAGAGGGCTATTTCGAACGCATCGACCAGCAGCTTTATGGCGCGGACGGGCATCCCGGCGCGCGTCTGCGTTGCACGCGCTTCAGCAACCATGCCGTTCTTTCCCTTGAATGTGGGGAGAGTCAGAGCGAAGAGCGAATCGACATGGAGTCGGACTACCTGATGGTGCCGCCAGGGATATATCTGGCCGGCATGGCGCTGGCGCAGGCGCGGCTTATGAAGCAGCCTGTGGCGTTGTTGCGCATGTCGCTGGATGATGGTTGCCTGGTATGGAAGCGCAGTTCTGCCTGGGCCCACTGCGAGGCGTCTGAAAAGATCGTCGCAGGCGGGCGCGAGCGGTCGGCGCAATGTTGCAGCTGGAGTGATGCTGCCTGGGCCTGCTGGCTGGATGCGCATGACGTGGTGCTGCGTTGTGAAACAGAAGCGCAGACGCTGCAGTTGACGCAGTACTCGCGGCGCCATGATTGAACCACTGCGCAACCTGCTGGGCACGGCGCGACTGCGCGCGCTGTTGTTGCTACTGGCAATGACCGGGCTGGCCAGTCTGGTGCTCAATACCTTCGACGCGGAAGCCATGCCCTGGGTCACCACCGTCCAGACGCTGCTGGCGCTGAGCGTACCGGTGGGTGCGGTGCTCATTCTTGTGTCCAGTCTGGAGCCGGCCGCGCGCAGGCGCTGGCTGGTGATTTTGTTGCCGGTGGCTGGCGCGCTGCTGTTTGGTCTGACCGGGGAGCCTAGGCTGCTGTTGCCGCTGGCAGGGGTGGCGCTGGGCTGGGCGTTGGCCGGCATCTTTCTCTTTCGCCCGCGTCAGCCACAGTTGGCACAGCAGGCCATCAGGGCCTTGCGGCGCGGAGAACACGCCGAAGCGTTGACGTCCATGGACGCGCTGCTGCTGGCCGAGCCTGAGGTGGCGGCCCATTATCGACTGCGGGCCGAGATATTGCGGCTGGCAGGAGATCTGGAGCGTGCCTGCGCAGACTACCAGCGCATGACCCGGCTTACGCCAGATGACCCGGGCGCGTGGAACGGCATGGCCGAGGTGCTGCTGCAGGCCGGCCGCCACGATGCAGCACGCGACGCTGGTCTGCGCGCCCTGGCGCTGGCGCCCGACGAATGGGTCGCGTATTACAACCTGGGCATGGTCGAGGATCGCCTGCAATTTCCGCAGGAAGCGGAGGGCCATTTGTGTGAGGCGCTGGCCAGACAGGTGCCGGACGCGCGACACCGCTTGCTGCTCCAACTGTATCTGGCGCGCGCGAAGATGCGCATGGCCGACAGGGCGGGGGCGCAGGCATCGCTGCAGCAGCTGCGCGCCGAGCAGGGTGGTCTGGCAGAATGGCAGCGACTGCTGGCGCATGACCAGGCCGCGCCATTGCGCAAGGTGCTCGCAGAAGACATTCAGCTGGCGCAAACCTTGATGGATGAGGACGCAGCCCTGGAGATGCTGGTTCCATGACTCCGGTTGTGCTCACACGTCAGTTCCCATGATTCACATCTTCGGTGAGTTCTGGCGCGGTCTGCGCAACTGGGAAAGGCCGGCGCGACTGGCGCTCATGCTGGGCTTGCTGGCGCTGATGCCGCTGCTGTGGCTGTGGCTGGCGGGTCCGCCGGAAGCGCGTCGCATCGGGCTGGCTGGTGTGTGCGGCCTGGGGCTGGGCCTGCAGATGGTGTTCCTGTGGGCGTGGCGCCGCATGCTCAGCGACTGGTCTCAGGCGCAACGGCTCTACCTGGACGGGGAGTTCGAAGCCGCCTGCGATTTGCTGCAGACCCGACGCGCAGCCGGTCGCGCGGATATGCGCAGCCTGACGCTGCTGGGCAACGCCCTGCGTCAGCGAGGTTTGCAGGAAGACAGTGAAACGGTGCTACGTGAAGCGCAGGAGCAGCGGCCAGGCCATGCCTTCCCGCTGACCGGGCTGGGGCGGACCTTGTTGTCCCAGGGGCGCTACAGCGCTGCCGTCGATGCGCTGCGCGAGGCGCTGGCTGCGGGCGCGCCTGCCATCGTGCAGCTCGATCTCGGCGAAGCGCTGTTCCATGCCGGTCGTCGTGAGGAAGCGCGCGAGCCCTTGCAGTCCGGCATGTCAGCGACGGATGATCCCGGACGCCTGCTGATTGGCCAGCATCTGTTGCATCAACTTGAGGCTGTAGAAGCACCCGCTGCGCAGATCGTGCGCGCCGGTCGACCCTGGCTACTGGCACAGGCCGAACGTCACGCGCAGACGGACTACGGGCGCGCGCTGGCGGCACAGCTGCAGGCGCTGGACAATCGACCAGCAGATACACCCGGTTGAATCCAGGCGGCCTGCCAGAGTATTATCGGCAGGTCAGGTAAAGGGGCAGGAGGTGCTTGCGTGGCAGCGAGGGTATCGCTCGCGCCGCGGTTCATTCCGGGCTGACAGCAAGAGTCAGCTTCTCCCGGTCAGGCAAGGGCACAGGCTACGGAAAGGAATGAACCATGTTCAAGGCTGTTGACTCGCGGGTCGACGTACAGCAACTCGAACAGGAGCAACTTGCGTTCTGGCGCGCAAGACGTATTTTTCAGCGCACGATGGACGAACGCGAGGGCGGGCCAGGCTTCGTATTTTACGAAGGGCCACCCACGGCAAATGGCAAGCCTGGCAGCCACCACGTGCTGGCGCGGGCCTTCAAGGACATGTTCCCGCGCTACAAGACGATGCAAGGCTTCTACTGCCTGCGCCGCAGCGGTTGGGACACGCACGGGCTGCCGGTTGAGATCCAGGTACAGAAGGAACTGGGTCTGACGAGCAAGCAGGACATCGAAGACTATGGCGTGGCGGCCTTCAACGACAAGTGCCGCGCCAGCGTCCAGCGTTACATCTCGGACTGGGAAGAGCTGACCGAGCGCATCGCTTTCTGGGCAGACCTCGACAATCCATACGTCACTTTCACCAACGACTATATCGAGAGCGTGTGGTGGATTCTGCGCCAGCTGTGGGACAAGGGGTTAATCTACCGCGGCCACAAGGTGGTGCCCTACAGCCCCAGCTCCGGCACGCCGCTCAGCAGTCACGAGGTGTCGCTGGGCTACAAAACGGTGACCGATCCGTCTGTAATCGTGCGCTTCCCGCTGCGCGATCAGCCTGGCGTTTCCTTGCTTGCCTGGACGACGACGCCCTGGACCTTGCCGGGCAATGCGGCGCTGGCAGTGGGCGCGGACATTGACTATGTCCAGGTGGAAGGGCCAGGAGAAGATGGTGAAGCCGAGCAACTTATCCTGGCAGAAGGGCTAATGTCACAGGTGCTGGAAACGCCGGAACGCTATCAGGTCCAGCGCCGGCTGCGTGGCAGTGAGCTGGCCGGTCTGCGCTACCAGCCGCTTTACACCTTCCTGCCGACGGAGCAGCAGTATGCCTACGTCGTCACCGCGGACTATGTCAGCACCGGCGATGGCACGGGCATTGTGCACGTGGCGCCAGCCTATGGCGTCGACGACATGGCGCTGGGCGAGGCACATGATCTGCCACTCTTTCGTACGGTCGTGGAGGATGGTCGCTTCGTTGAAGAGGCCACACCCTTCAAGGGCATGTGGTTCAAGGACGCCGACAAGGAAATTATCCGCGACCTGAGCGAACGCGGCCTGATGTACAGCGTCGGCAGTTATGAGCACAGTTACCCGCACAACTGGCGCGACGAACAACCGCTGATGTACTTCGCGCGGGAGACCTGGTTTATTCGCTCGACGGCCTGCCGCGATACGCTGGTTGACCTGAACCAGACCATCAACTGGGTGCCGTCACACATTCGTGACGGCCGCTTCGGCAACTGGCTGGACGACCTGAAGGACTGGTCGCTGGGGCGCGAGCGCTACTGGGGCACGCCCTTGCCCATCTGGGTGGATGACACGACCGGCGACATGGTCTGTGTCAGCAGCGTGGACGAGCTGGAGCAGCTGACCGGACGCGACTTGCCGGAGCTGGATCTGCATCGTCCCTGGATTGACGAGATCACCTTCCCCAATCCGAAGGGTGGCGGCACCATGCACCGCACGCCGGAAGTCATTGATGTCTGGTTTGACAGCGGCGCCATGCCCCTGGCGCAATGGGGCTATCCGCACAAGGGGCGCGTTGAGTTCGAAGGTCAGTTCCCGGCGGACTACATCTGCGAGGCGGTGGATCAAACGCGCGGCTGGTTCTTCGCGCTGCACGCCATCAGCGCCATGCTGTTTGAGGAAGTGTCCTTCCGCAACGTCATTTGCCTGGGCTTCATCCTCGACCACGAAGGCAAGAAGATGTCGAAGAGTCGCGGCATCGTCGTCGACCCCTGGGAGGTAATCAACAGCCAGGGCGCCGATGCCATGCGCTGGTATTTCTATACCGCCGGCCCGCCAGGCGACAACAAACGCTTCTCCATCGAGATGGTCGCGGACGTCATGCGCAAGTTCTGGTCGACGCTGTGGAACACCTACAGCTTTTTCGTGACCTACGCCAACCTGGATGGCTGGTCGCTGCTGCACAGCCCCCGCCCGGCGCTTGAAGATCGCGACCTGCTCGACCAGTGGGTGCTGGCCGAACTGCACCAGACCGTGGCGGACGTCACGGCGGCCTATGAGAACTACGACGCCCCCGGCGCGACCCGTCCAGTGCAGGCCTTTGTGGAGGCGCTCAGCAACTGGTACGTGCGTCTCAGTCGCCGCCGCTTCTGGAAGAATGAACAGGACGCCGACAAGGCCGGCGCCTACGCCACGCTCTACGAATGCCTGGTCACGGTCAGCAAGTTGATTGCCCCGGCCATGCCATTTCTGAGCGAGGAACTGTATCGCAACCTTGTGTCTGACGCGGACGCGGAAGCGCCAGACAGCGTCCATCTGGCGCTTTGGCCGCAGGCGGACGAGAACATCATTCGGCCTGAACTGGTAGACGAGATGCAGCAAGTGCGTCAGCTGGTCAGTCTGGGGCTGGCCGCCCGCAACGAGGCCGGCATCAAGGTGCGGCAACCCCTTGCCAGCGCGCATTTTGTGTTGCGCCCAGGCGCGGATCCGGCGGCATTGCAGCGCCATGTCGAACTTATCTGTAACGAACTAAACGTGAAGCAGCCCGTTTTTCTGCCGGCCGCAGAGGCTGGGTCGCTGGTGCGGGAAGAGGTCGAGCTCAACCCGCTGCCGCAGCATCTGGGCAGGAAATTCGGCAAGGATTTTCGGCGCGTGCAGTCCGTGCTGCGGGATGGAATGCAGGAGCAGATGCGCGCCTGGGCGCAGCAGTGGCAAGCGGGCGCCGCGGTCACGCTTGAACTGGACGGGCGTGAGTTTGAGGTCGAGCCAGAAGAAGTTGAAGTGCGAATCACGCGCAGGGTGCCGGACGGGCATGTGATGGCTGCCGAAGGTGGCAACGTTGCCGTGCTGGACACCCGGTTGACCCCTGCCTTGATCGACGAGGGCCTGGCGCGGGAGGTGGTGCGCCGGGTGCAGACCCTGCGCCGCGAGGCTGATTTCCAACTCAACGATCGCATCGCCATCCGTTACCGTGCGGATGCGGACCTGGCCAGGGCAATCGCGCAATTTGCCAACAGTATCCGCAGCGAGACGCTCTGCGACAGCCTGGAGGAAGGCACGGCTGATGGTGGCTGGCAACACGCCGAATACCGCATTGGTCAATCCCGCCTGCACCTGGGCGTAAAGCAGATCTTGTACCAGGGATAATCTTGTGAATTAGCCAAAATACACAGCAAGAGAATTGCTACGGGCAGTTGTCCTGCTGTGTTTCGTGAATACCTCCTTGCAATTCTGGCATTATTTCCATAAGTGACACTTGAATTCGTTATATGTGACGATAATATACAATCTTGTTGCGTGACAATTCTGTCATAAGCGACTGGAACTGTACATGTCGACGAAACATTCCGTCACAGTCCAGGCCCTGATGCAGTTTGCGCTGCCACTGGGCACTACCCTCATCACGGGGAGGGCGACGACGAGAATCAGCTGGTCAGTCACCATCCGTGCGCAACCGCCGGCCTTGCCGGATGTTGTCAGCGGGGAACTGGTGCTGCTATCGATGGACATGTTGCATGCCTACAATAGCCGCATCACCCTGGTGGAAGTCATTGAGAGCCTGGCCGCTGCCGGCGTGCAGGTGATCGCTGTGAAGGACAACATCCCGGACGCGGCGCGCGTCAGTGCCAGCAGCCGTGATGTGAGCCTGCTGGCGCTGCCACCTGAATGCAATCTGCCCAGCGTCGAGCGCGCCATCAATACACTGATCGTCAACCAGGCGGCCCAGCTGAATCAGCGCGCGCTGGAAATCCAGCGTCAGTTGACGCGCCGCGCCGCGGAGAATCATGATCTGGCCAGTCTGCTGCAGATCGTGGCGCGGGCAACTGCCTGCCCGGTCGTGCTGCATGACGAGACTGGTGCACTCAAGGCGCGGGTCTCTCCCAATCTTGCCCGGCGCCACAACGGCCGGGAGCGGGGAGCCGACTTTTCGGTTGAGGCCTTCCAGAAGTGGCTGGAACGGGAAGCCCCGGTTAGTGAAGGCAATATCGTGGCCAGCCCGTCGGGTCACACGACTGTGCTGCTGGTTGAGAAAAGGGTTGCGGGCTGGCTTTCACTGGTCACGCGCGAGCGGATGCTGGATGAATTTCCGCGTCTGGTACTGGGCTATGGCGCCGATGTCTGCGCGATTGAACTGGCGCGAAACCGCGCGATCGCCTTTGCCGTGGAACAAACGCGCGGCGACTGGGTGCAGATGTGGCTGAGTGGCGCCCAGGCGGATGACGACATGATGGCCTCGCGCGCCCGCCAGGCCGGCTTTGACACCGACGGCACGAGCATGGTTGCGGTCTTCCGCTCCGTCAACGAAATGTTTAGTGAGCCCATGGAGTCACTGGTCGGGCTGGTGCGCGACGACATGCAGCGGCGCAAGACTGGCGGCGCGGTGGGGCAATATGTCGACATGATCGTCGCGCTTTACCCGTTGAACAACGGGACGCGGCCCATGCGCGTGCGCGAGACCATCAATGACCAGCGAATTCTGCTGGGGGACAGGGTAAACAGTGGGCAAATCGGCGTGGGCATCAGTCGACCCTGCTGCGGGTTGACAGCCATGCGTGAGGCGTGGCGCGAGGCCCGCGACGCCCTGGGGATCGCCAACGAACTTGGCGAAAGTGACCAGGCGACCTACTATGGAGACCTGAAGCTGTATCAGTTATTGCTGGCCCTGAAGGAGCACAATCTGCAGGATCTGGAGCAGTTTCACAGGGCGACGCTCGCAACCCTGCTGGAACACGACGAGCGCCGTCAGGGCGAATACATCCGTACCCTGAACGGATTTTTCCAGGCCAACGGCAACCTGGCCCGGGCGGCCAAGGAGCTGGACGTACACCGCAACACGCTGGTCTACCGCCTGGAGCGTATCAACAGCCTGACCAACCTGGACCTTGATGACGCCGACAACCGCCTGATTTTGCACCTGGCGCTGAAGATTCAGCGCGTGCTGGCGACGGTGCCAGGCGTACAGAATGTCATCGTTTGAGTGACACCGGTCTGCGTCAGGATAGTGGGATGTCTTCCTCGAAGATGATTTTGCGCTTCTCTTCCGGCACGAAGATGGCCAACACAAGATAGATCAGCAGGCCGGGCCCGCCGACCAGCGCCAGAAATATGAAGAGCAGACGCACGATCGTGGGGTCTATCCCAAACATGTGGGCCAGCCCGCCGCAGACGCCGGCCAACTGACGCTCGCTGCGCGAACGATACAACTTGCGTTCCATGGTTCCTTGAGTTCCCCCTGAACTGACTATCCATTAGTACGACGAAGGGGGAGTTCTGTCGCAAAACTGATGCCTGGCCTGCGGTTCGGAACGGACTATTGTTCCGGTTCGTGCTGCAGCGGCGAAATGCGAATGAAGTAGTCCTGCGGGCGGGATTTCAGGGTATACAGATGTTGCACCGAATCCGCCTGCCGGTTTTCTTCCAGGGTGTTGATATAGGTATCGAGCAATTCCTGCACGTCGCTGACGTCTTCTTCATCCAGCGAATAGATGTCCACCGAGGCGCCCGGCGCGATGCGGCTGCGAATGGCATCGACCGTCAGGTTCATGTCCGGCTGAATGCGCTGGTAAATCACGCCGCCAGTCATGCCGGCGCACATCCAGGGGCCGGGGTCACCGAGCACCAGCGCGCGACCGGAGGTCATGTATTCGAAGGCGTAGCCCTTCAGGTGCGCGCGCGCGCCGATGCCGCCCAGTTCATCCCGCAGCGGTTCCGTGAGCTCGCCGCCGAAGACGACGTCCGCGCCACTGAAACGGATGCAGGCGCGGGTGTCGGCGCAGCCCTGCACGATGAAAAAGCCGCCCTGGGCGCCGTAGGCGAAGCTCTTGCCCACCGAACCGTCAAGGCGCTTGCCGTTGTGGTTGAGGCCTTTCAGGATGGTGACATTGCCGCCGCGAGCGCACTTGGCGACTCCATCCTGGGCGCCACCTTCCACGACGATGTTCACCGGCGCATCGGTAAAGGCGCCGAGTCCGTTGCCGGCGATGGCGGAATTGCTGAAGGTGAGATGGACGTTTTCAATCTCGTGAGCGTTCGGGAAACCGCGTTTGATCGCGCCACAGAGGTGTGTGCCGAGCGCGCGATCGCTGGCCATCACGCCTTCATCATCGTAGGTCATCTCGGTGAAGCCCTGGGCGGCGTTCTCGGCCAGCACCTGCGTGATTTGCTTGCTGAGCGTGTTGCGCGGCCGGGTCACCAGGCGACCGACGCCCTTTTGCATGCGAGTCTTCTGAACGGGCGGGACAGGTTGCATCAGCACATCCAGATCCAGGCGCTCGTGCATGGCCGTCTGCGTCAGCAAGTCGACGCGTCCCACAAGGTCACTCGTGCGGCTGACGCCCAGGCGCGCCGTCCACTTGCGAATGTCCTCGCCGAGCATCTGGAACACATTGCAGATCCCGTCCACCGACAGCTCAAAGTCGCGCGGTTCGAACGAGGGCAGGCCCCTTTGCTTCGCCTCTGCCTTCGTCTTGATGTGGGTGGTGATGCCGACGTGACAAGTACCTTCCTGGCATTTGCGACAGATGGTGCAGCCGATGGCAACCATGGCCATGGTCGCGAAGCCGACGCGATCTGCGCCGAGGCACATCATCTTTACCACGTCGCGGCCGCTCTTCATGCCGCCGTCGCACCACAGCTCCACGCGTTCGCGCAGGCCGCTGTCGATAAGCGCGCGATGCGTCAGCCACAGGCCAATCTCTACCGGCAGCCCGACATAGCGCAGGGCGTGCGCGCGCGCGGCGCCCGTGCCACCTTCGTAGCCGGTTAGCGCGATAACATCCGCGCCGGCCTTGGCGACGCCGACGGCGATGATGCCGACGCCAGGCACGACCGGAATCTTCACAGAAACCCTGGCGTTGGTGTTGGCGGTCTTCAACTCGTCAATCAGCTGGGCCAGGTCCTCGATTGAGTAGAGGTCGTGGTTGTTGCTGGGGGAGATCAACCCGACGCCAGGGACGGTCTGACGGGCCGCGGCGACCTGTTCAGTGACCTTGAAACCTGGCAGGTGGCCGCCCTCACCGGGCTTGGCGCCCTGACCAATCTTGATTTCGATCAGCCCGGTCGAGTTGAGGAAGGCGACATTGACGCCAAAGCGTGCGGACGCGACCTGCTGACCGCGATTGTGCGGGTAGAGGCCCATCAGCTCCGGCAGCTCACCGCCCTCGCCATTGACGCAGAGGATGTCCAGGCGCTTGGCCGCTTCGGCGTAGGCCCGGTAGGCCAGCTCTCCCTGGGACCCGAAAGACATGGCGGTGATGAGCACCGGCATGGCGTGCCGGCGTCCCTTGCCGGCAATCGACGTGTCAATATCATCGGGACTGAGTTGCTCATCGCTTTCCCTGAGCCCCAGGGTGTGGCGAATGGCAATGGGGATGCGATCCTCGAGATTGAGCAAGACGTCGGTGTATTCCTCGAGGGAGAGTTCCCCGTGGGCAACGGCTTCAGCTTTCTTCCACATCTTGGGATAGAAGCGATCGGCATTGGCCAACCTGGCCCGCGTATCTCCGCGCAGATCACTGGCGCGTTCCTCGGCGTCCGCCTGAATGCCTTCCCAGGTCAATCCGCGTGCGGCTGACCCAAAGTAGTTGGGCGTGCCGAAGAGCCCGGCCACGCTGTCTGTCAGGCCCACCGAGCTGAAGGAATGACCGTAGCCGCGCAGCTCGTGGCAGCCAATGGTCGAAGTCACCTTTTGCAGGCCGGCGGTCAAAATCTTCACACTTGACTCCAGCGCCCTCAGCGTATCCTCAGCGCTCAGCGGCTTACGCGCTGGACGCGGGGCCTGCTTAAGCGCCACAGCGTAGATGGCGTAGGGCGCGACGGCGTTGGCGCCGAGGCTGATGCAAAGCGCCAGATCATGCAGGGAGCGCAGCGCGCCGGAACGCAGGATGATGCCGGTGCGCCGGCGCAGGTTGGGCGAATAATTGGCCTCACGCAGGGCCTTGTCGATGGCGATGGTCGCCAGCGCAGGATCCAGCCACAGGCCCTCACCCGACAGCGACTCTTCATCATCCAGCAGCAGGCAGCGCGCTCCGCCCAGAACTGCGTCGATGGCAGTTGCTTGCAGGCGCTGCAGGGCCTGTTCGACGCTTTCTGCCGGCCCGGTGACCAGCGCCAGGCGCGTCAGGGAGTCGTCAAACCAGTCGCACAGGTCTTCCAGTGTGCGCGTGCCGTGCAGCCGGGCGACCTCGCGCATGATTTCATCAGACGACAGACCAGGATGCCCGCCAGTGAGCAGCGGAGTCTCCAGCTGCAGCAGGCGGTTCTCCACGTCGGCGAAATGGCCAATTTCCGGACGCGCGCCCAGCAGTACGCGCGTCGAGAACTGCGAGCGTTCCCGTTCGCGGTCAATCGAAGGGTTGGTGACGACGGCTACGGTTTCCTTGAAGTAGTCCGTCAGGTTGGAACGGGTGCGTGACATGGCGGCCAGCGGACCATCCCAGCCCAGCGAGCCGATTTGTTCCTTCTCGTTGTCGACCATGCTGTCGATCAGGCTGGTATGGTATCGCTCCCAACCCATGGCAGCCAGCACCTTCAGATTGACGGGCGTGGCCTTTTCCGTCCAGGGCAGCACCCTGGCCTGCGTGACGCTGCGTTCCAGCGTCTGCAGCTGCGCGCCGCCGCCATGGCTGCCGCCGGGCCGGGCCGGGACAGGGTCCGCGCCCACGGCAGGGGTGAATTGTTCCTCGCGCGGGACAGGGAGGTCGTCGGAAGTGGGGTGGGAAAGGCCGTTGGCGCTGCGTCCGTTGTGTCCATTCCCGCCGATCAGGGCGGGGATACCGCCCGACATCCAGGAGAAATGGATGCCGCGCGAGCGGAAGCGCTGCAACACGTGCCGCTGGATGGCCGGGTAGTCCAGCACCTCAATATGTCGGCCCTGCTCTATTCGCAGCGCGACTTTCTCGCCTGGCGCCAGCGGCCGCGGGTCGGAGGACATCATGTCCAGCGGATAGACCCCGCGCTCGGAGCTGACGAAATACTCTTTCTCGGTCTCGCCGAACCAAAGGGGCCGCAGACCCAGGGCATCCACGCTGAAGACGGCCAGTTCGCCCATCCGCGCTACAACTGCGGACGGCCCCTGGGCAAAGGGGCCGAAGCTGAATCGCATCTGCTCGTACATCGTGCGGATTTCAGGCGAATTGCGGATCAGGTCGTGCTCAAAGGGCGGGAAAACGAGCTCAATGGCCTCAATCAGATCCAGGCCAAAGTCATTGCAGAGCGCTGAAATGACGCGATCGACGTCCTGCGAATCGGAATTGGCGTTGTCGAGCTCGATGCCGAGCATGCTGGCTTCCATCCGAAAGCGGGAGATCGTGTTGAATTCGCCGTTGTGGCCCAGTACATCAAAAGGCTGGGCGCGTTCAAATATGGGATTGGTGTTGGTGCTGTAACGCGCATGTCCGAGCGTGACTGTGGACGCGTAGTCGGGATCGCGCAGCTCGGGGTAGTAACGACGCAGGATTTCGACGGTGCCCTGCATCTTGTAGACGACACTGTGAGAAGAGAAGGAGGAAAAGTGGACTTCCAGCTCACGCTCCAGGCGTGACATCAGCGAGTAGAGCGTGCGGTCGAGGTCGGCCCTTGGCACGCTGCCGCTGACACCGGCGATTTGCCAGAAAACGGGAGCGCTCTGTTCGGCATTGCGACCCAGAACATTGGGGTCGACCATGCCCGGCATGTCGAGCAGGGCCTCCAGACCAGCGGCGGTAATCTCCAGGATAATCTTTTCGACGAGCTGTTCCGCCTGGCTCAGCGTGGTGGCTGGAATGAATACATGGGCCACCCAGAAACGTGAGCTCGCTGCCAGGGATGAACGCAGCCCGACCTGGGCCAGTTTGCGCGTCCAGAGTTGCCGTGGAATGTCGGTCAGGATACCGACGCCATCGCCCTCACCGTCGATGTAACCGGTGCGGTGGCCCATGCGCGCCAAGGCTTCGATCGTGCGCTTTACGTTGCCATGAGTCGCTTCGGCGCCCTTGCGCACCGCACAAATCAACGCGCAGGCATCGCGTTCATTACGGTCCAGCGGGTGCAGACCGTAATCGCGAACCTGGGGAGGATACTTTTCACTCATCATGGCTGGCGTCACCTAACTCCATTTCGGGCGATGCAAACCAGAATAAAGCCGCCAACCAAATCATGGCCGACATGGAAGTATAAATCTGCAAGAACATAGTGTACCACGCACTGTGCAGCGTGCACAGGCAAATGCTGCGGCAAGCCTCAGCGCAGGTTCAGCTGACGGGACAGGTGGTCTGGTCCGGGGCATTCAGGCGAGCGCCAGCAGACGGCGGATGGTGAGTGCCAGATGCAGGGCCAGCCGTGTTTCGGGCCGTTTCATGTCGATACCAGCGATTTCCTCAATGCGGTTCATGCGATACAGCAGGGTATTGCGATGCACGATGAGGGTTTCGGCGGTTCGGCTCAGGTTGCCGTTGCAGTGGAAATAGGCTTCCAGAGTCTTGACGAGGTCGGCGTGCTGCCGATGATCGTAGTCGCGCAGGGAACCCAGGTTGCGGTCACAAAACTCGACCAGGCGGTCGCGGTCCGAAAGGCTAAGGATGAGCTGAAAGACGCCCAGATCGCCAATGTAAAGCGGGATGTCGGTCTGCAGCCGCCTGGCCAGATCCAACGCCTGACGCGCGTCACGATAGCTGTTGCGCCAGGAGCTGACCTCGCGCGCTGTCTGACCCAGTCCGATGGCGACGCTCGCACTGCTGTACTGGCGCCGCGCCTGGGTGCAGAAGTCCTGCGCCAGCGCCAGCCCCGAATCGACCGGGCTGTCCGGGTCAGGCGCGAAAAAGACCAGCACCTCCTGTTCCCGTTCGCGATGCCAGACGAGCGCATTTGCACGGTTGTGGGCGACAACGCCCTTGACCAGGGTCTCCAGGCGCCGGAGCGCGGGCGCAGGTTCTCCCTGCCAGGCAAGCACAATGGCCGTATGAGTGACGCTCATGACATGGTTAAAGCGTTCCCCCTGGCTCACCGCTTCCTGCTGGCTGACATCACCGATGAGCAGACGGTCGAGGAATGCCCCGCGCAGGCGTTTTTCGGTGTCGCTGACGGCCTTGGCCTTGGCCATCTCCAGCGCGCAGGCTGCGGCGCCGTGCTCGGTGACCAGGGTATCGACATCGTCCAGGTCGGTATCAATACCAACGATGGAGAGATAGCCGCGCCCCACGTCACCGGCAACAACTGGCGATACCAGGCGCGCCAGACCGGGCGTGGGAATGGCCTGCATCAGCACGGCGGTGTCGATCTCGCTCACACGATAGCGGTCCTGAAAATCGGTGGGCAGGTTGTCATGGCGTGTCAGGAAATGAGCGACATCATCCCAGCTGTCGGCCATGTGCGGCTGTACCGAGCTGTAGAGCACGCGCAGACGCTTGTCCTGGATGACGACCGTTTTGTCAGTCAGTCGTGACATGGCATTGATCAGTTCGGGCATCCCGCCGTTGCTGGAAGAGATGCGGGCCAGCTGGCGGTAAATCTGGGCGCCCCGGTGTTCCAGCTGTCCCTTGCGGTCCACCAGCAGACTGACGACCGCTTGCTCCACATTGCGGATACTTGAGTTGCCCGGCAGCACCAGCAGCGGGATGCTGCGCGTATTGGCTTCAGCGAGCGTCGCCGGTGAGGGCGTGTCGCTGAGCACGAGTGCGGCTGCCTGTGTGTCGGCAGCGTGGCGCACCACATCGATCTCGGTGGTGACCGGCGCGCTGTTTCGCGGCTGGCTGGCCACCAGGATGATTTCTCCCTGACGCGGCAAGCGGGCTGCCAGGGGGTATTCCTGGTAGATAACGGTCGCCCAGGACACCGGGCGGCCCAGCATTTCGCTGCCGGCCACCACGTGCGTGCCAAGCGGCAGCGCCTGCTTGCGCACATCCTCTACGCTGATCCGTTCGATGAAACCGGTCATCGGCCCACCAGCTAAACTGCACAATTTGCATGGAGAATCAGAAGACTACCGTGCAGGAAGTATAGCCGATCACCAGCAATATGCACAAGGGATTTGTATCCCCGGAGGCATGATCGTCCAATTCAACTGTGCAGCCAGTGATGGTATGATTGCCAGTAGAGGGCGCGCCTGTCACAGGTGGTGCCCTGTTTGTGAAAGAGTGGCATGGAAATGACGAAACGAATCGGCATCCTGACGGGCGGCGGCGATGCGCCCGGTCTCAACGCGGTTATCCGCGCGGTCGTGCTGACCGCGATCCGGCGTTACGGCTGGGAAGTGATCGGGATCCGCGACGGCTTTGACGGCCTGTATGCGGGGACGCCGGGCATCCCGCTGGACGTGAACGGGGTACGCGGTTTGCTGGCGCGTGGCGGCACCATTCTGGGCGCAGCCAATCGTGGCAACCCTTTCGCGCTGCGCGTAAAGCAACCCGACGGCAGGGTAACGATTGAGGACGTCTCGCAGGAAGCTGTTGGGCGCATGAAGCTTCGCGGCCTGGACGCGCTCATCGTTGCCGGTGGCGACGGCACGATGGCCATTGCGCATCGCCTGACCGCTCTGGGCGCGCCGATCGTGGGCGTGCCCAAGACGATTGACAATGATCTCAGCGAGACCGATGTCAGCTTTGGCTTCAATACGGCCATCAACACCGCGACCGAGGCGCTGGACAAGCTGCGCACCACCGCCGAGAGTCATCATCGTGTCATGGTGCTCGAACTCATGGGCCGTCATGCTGGCTGGATCGCGCTCAAGGCGGGCGTTGCGGGCGGCGCTGACGCGATCCTGATCCCAGAAATCCCCTTTAACATCGAGGTAGTCAGCGACAAGATCCGCCAGCTACAGGCTTCCGGTCGTCGCTACAGTCTGGTCGTTGTGGCGGAAGGCGCTGCGCCAGCTGGTGGCAGTCAACTCTACTACATCAAGGGGCAGAACGGTTCCGAAGGCCGGCTGGGAGGCATGGGTCACAACGTGGGCAGTTCGCTGGCGGGTAGCGTGGACGCCGAGGTGCGCGTCACTGTGCTGGGCCACCTGCAGCGTGGGGGTCAGCCTTCGGCGCGGGACCGCTGGCTGGCCACGCGTTTCGGTTCGGCGGCGACGCATTTGGTGGCGCAGGAGCGCTGGGGCCAGATGGTGGCGCTGCAGGGCACGCAGATCGTCACCATTCCGCTGGAAGATGCCCTGCATATGAAGCGTGTCGACCCTGGCGGTGAAATGGTGCAGATGGCGCGCGACCTGGGGATTGTGTTTGGTTAGTTGTGCGCGTGGGCCGTTGCTGCGTCTTCCTGTAGCAGACGTCGGTAACAGTCACGCCACAGTCCCGGCTTGCGCACGTAGCGGTTGATGCGCACATCGCTGAAGTGGGGCAGCAGGGCGGCGATCAGCGGCGACAGTTCACCTGGCTCGTCGCTGACAAGAATTTCGCGCAGTTGTTCCGCATGCCGGCGGGCCCAGCGCCAGCGCTGGCGCAGCTCCTCGGCCTTGACCCAGTAGTTGCGATTCTCCCAGACTTGCGCGCTCTGCTCAATGCCGTCATCAATTTCACAGAGACAGAAGACCAGCATCGCGAGCATGTCACGCGCATCCTCGTCAAGCTGCGGTTTCTGGCTCAGACGGCGCAGCAATTCTGCGATGGTGCGTCGCACCTGGTTGCGGCGTTTGCCGGTGCTGTCGACGTTGATGACACGACTCATGAAGAGGCTGTATCCTCTTCGGGGATCCAGGGTCGGACGCCCTTGTAGATGCGTGTGCTGCCAAAGGTTTTGAGGATGGTGGTGGCGTTGCGTCCGGTCGTTTCGGCCAGCTGCAGCGGCGTGCGCGGCTGATTGTTGTTGGCGAGGAACACGCGAAACACGCTGTCCACCAGTGAAGTTTGCGGATTGATGAAATTGGTAGCGGCAGCGGCCTGGCGGACGGCAAGGGCAAGCTCGTTCATGCGGAACACCTCGCCGGTGTCCGGGTCGATGTAGTCGATCAGGTGTTCCTCGGGCTGACCAGCCAGTTGTTCGCGCTGCGTGGGCTGGATGTGGCTGAGGAGGTAGATGCGCAGGTCTTCACGGCTGCGCTGCCACCATTCATAGTCGATGAAGAAGCGCGTGCGCAGTGTGGGCTTGACGAGAAAACCGGAGCGACCGGTACCGGTGGCCATCAGGACCTGCCTTGCCGCGACATGCGCCAGTAGTGATCGCCGACATGCTCGAAATCCGGGTTGGCGGCCAGGGCCGCCATCAGCGGACCGGGCGGACAACGCCTGATGACGTTGACTGCACTGTAGAGCGTCTTGAGGTGTACCGCGCCCTGGGACGAGAGTGGCGCAAGCGCGCGCAGGGCGCTGCTGATGCTGTGCTCGAAGGGGCGTCTTTGCCGCAAGGTCGTCTCGAAGAGGGTATCGACGGCGCCCGGCTCTTCCGCGCCCAGCACCATCTGGTCATCATAATGTGCGCCGATAGACCGCCTGGCTTCCTCGAATGCCAGCTGGTCTTCGTGCGGCGTAATCAGGCGCACCCATTCTGCGCGCGGACGATGATGGTTGAGGTTGAGCAGGATACGCCCCGCTTTTTCGTCGCGGCTCACTTCAACGTAAGCGCCTACCGGCAGCCCATACTTGCGATAGAAATTGCCCAAACCACAGACAAAGCGCTCGCTGCGCACAATCCAGCCAGGGAACTCCTCGCCGTCACTGGCGTCCACCAGCGTGACATGGACCCGTTCGCTCTGGCGCGCAGTAGGGAAGAAGGTGCGCAGGCGCGCGTTGAGCGGCAGCGTGCCCAGACGACGGTGGGGGTAGATCAGGGTGACGACGGCGCTGCTGATTTCGTCGCCTGCATAACGCAGGGGCGAAAGCTCGTCGTCAATGTCGGCCTCAAGATCCAGCATGTCGTCATCAAGCAGACTGCGGTCGTGCTCTATCCGGGAGAAGCGCAGGGGCGGGGGTGTCGTCTGCACTTCCGGCGGTTCCATACGTTTGAGGAACCAGAGCACAGCACCGGTGGGCCCGACCTCGTCGAAGCGCTCGTCATGCAAGAGACCGTAATTCATGGAGAACTCGTGCAGCGCCGGCGAGCCGGAGAGACCGCCGATCTGTTCGAGGATACCCGTTGTTGGCAAGGGCCCGCCGCCATGCACGTCAAGCACTGCCTCCGCCAGATTGAGGTGCGATTCGCCCACCTCAAGCAAGAGCTCGCGCACAAACCATTCACTCTTGAGACGGATCAGGTTGCCAGCGTCGAAGAGTTTCTCCTGCAGCTCCTCCAGGATTTCTGGCCCCGACTGCTCAATGATTTCATCTACAGTGAACGCTGGCCCGAAATGGTCCAGGGTCTCATCGTCCCCGGCGTGGCTGAGCACGTGCGGCAAGTCGAGTTGGGACGCGAATTCCCGCGTTTTCCCGTTTTCGCCAAAGCTTACTGAAATCACCGTGAAGGGATCGAGACCGGGCTGGTTGCCTGCCCGCTGGTCTACGACTTCGCCGGCTACATAATCCAGGGCGGGGAAGATGAGGCGGTCGCCGGTGTCGAAGGCCTCGGCGGGGTTGTAGAAGCGGGCGTTGCGGAAACGTTCTTGCAGGGAACGGCGCTCGGCTTCCAGCCGTTCGTTGACTACCATGCGCGCCAGAGTCAGCGTGGTGAGCGGACGCTCCTGCTCAAGCAAGAGGTTGCCAATATAGTCAACATCTTCCGGCTTGAATGTGAAGGGCAGTAGGCTGCGTGACTGGGGCGGAGCGGGCATCTTGCCTCCGGCCGGGGGCACAGGGCCAATGTTGCGGCGACGGGCCCGAAGTGGGATGCGGCGCAGTATACAGAAGGCAGGGGGCACATACAAGCGTCGGGTTGACCCCCGCCTGGCGCTCATGTATACTGCGCCCCCGTCAGCGACAGTGAAGCGCTGTTGCCGGGGCGACCAGGCACAAGGGCGGGGAAAGCGACTATGTCAACCAAGCGCACATATCAGCCCAAGATTCGGCGACGCAAGCGTGTTCACGGCTTCCGCCAGAGAATGCACACGAAGGGCGGCCGGCGCGTATTGCAGGCCCGGCGGCGGCGTGGCCGGCATGTGTTGACCGTCACCCCCAATCACGTCAAGAAAGTCAACTGGAAGGCCTGAGCGCGGGCATGGAACGGCGTCTGCGCCTGCGGGATGGCGCCGACTTTCGCCGTGTGCGCAACCGTGGCCGCGGCTACGCGAGTCGCTTGCTGCGGCTGGGCGTGGCCCAGGGGATGCGACCTCACAACCGTTATGGTGTGGTTACCGGCAAGCACCTGGGGAATGCCGTGACGCGCAACCGTCTGCGGCGCCTGCTACGCGAGGCCCTGCGCAGCCTGCATCCGCAGTTGCAACCGGGTCATGACCTGGTGATTGTGGCGCGGGCAGCGCTTGCCGGAGAATCCCAGGCCACTGTCCGCTGCGCGCTGCAGCAGCAGTTGCGACGGGCCGGGTTGCTGGAAGTCAGGAGCGAAGGTGGATGAGGCGGGTTGCCCTGCTGGCGATACGCGGGTACCGGCGCACGGTCTCGCGCGTGCTGCCCTCCAGTTGTCGCTTCCATCCCACCTGTTCGGTCTATACCTACGAGGCGATTGAACGTTATGGTTTGTTGCGCGGTGGCTGGATGGGAGTGAAACGTATTGCCCGCTGCCATCCCCTTAACGAAGGCGGATATGACCCGGTACCGGACCTTGAATAAGGTTTTCCCCCGGCAAGCAAACCCTGTATCACTGCGTCGCCTGCTGCTGCTCGCGTTGCTGCTGGGGGTTGCGGCCTGTGTGCCCATCCGTCAGGAAGCGGGCTGGCCCGTGCTGAGCACGCTCGGGGACAGCGACAATATCCTGCTGACCTATAACAACAAAATCATCATGATCGACTCCAGCAACGGGCAGCCTGTGCGTCTGCGCAATGCGGACGGCGAAGTGCGTGTGGACGGGGAAGGCAATGCGCGCATCTGGGAGTTTGGTGGTCCGCAGGATGCGCCCAACCAGTTTTTCTCAATTCCCCAATTGCTGGACGAGGATAACTTGCTGGTGCTGAGCAATAGTGAGCGCCTGTACGAGGTGAATCTGGCACGGGCGGATTCATTGCTTGAGGAAGGCAAGGAGTTGCCGGGGCGGGTGCTGGCTTCGCCATTGCTGGGCGAAGACCTGATCTTCGTCGGCGCGGAGCGCACGATGCTGGCGCTTGATCGAAGGAGCCATGAAGTCGTCTGGAGCTTCGATACCGGCCAGAGTATCTGGTCACAGCCCCTGCTGCTGAATGGAATGTTGCTTTTTACTTCGCTGGATCACCAACTTTACGCCCTAAACCCGCAGGACGGGGCTGAAATCTGGCGACTGGACCTGGGCGGGGCGGCGCCGGTGGCCCCGGTGGTTCATGAAGGACGGCTCTACACGGGCAGCTTCTCGCGCAAGATTTTCGAGATTTCGCCGGAGGGACGCATTCTCGGCGAATTCACAACCGAAGACTGGGTCTGGGGCGCGCCTGCCATCGTGGACGGTGTGCTATACGCTGCTGACCTCGGCGGCAATGCCTACGCGCTGCAGATTGATGACGGAAGTTTTCGTCTGTTGTGGCGCGCCGAAGTCAGTGAACGCGCCATCCGCGCGACGCCAGTGGTGAGCGGAGAGTATGTGATCGTCGCTTCGCGGGACCAGAAGCTGTACTGGCTGGATCGCGATGATGGCCGCACCTATTTCACGCGCGAACTGGCTGGCGAAGTCGTTTCGGACATGTTGCTGTTGAATCAGGGCGCGGACGAGGAAGCCTTGCTGGCGGTCAGTACCCTGGCCAACGAGGAAGCGCTGATCGCCTATGGTGTACAGAATGGTGAACGCCGCTGGACCTACAGTCGCTAGTTCTCTGGCGTAGCAGAGGGGAAGACGTGGCCACATGTGGGATCTGATCCTTAATCCCTTCATCACCCTGCTGACCCTGCTTTACTCGATTCTGGGCCAGAACGTGGTGCTGTCGATCGTCGTCTTCACGGTGCTGGTGCGCCTCGCCATCCTGCCCCTGACAGCACAGCAGCAGCGATCCTCTAAACGTATGCAGCAGTTGCAGCCTGAACTTAAGAAGTTGCAGGAGAAACACAAAAACGACCGCGAGAAGCTGGCGGCTGAGCAGATGGCGCTTTACAAGGAACATGGCGTCAACCCCTTTGGCGGCTGCCTGCCGCTGCTCATCCAGTTCCCTATTCTGATCGGCCTGTACCAGGCGATTATCTTCACGCTGGCGGCCACGCCATTCCAGTTGCTCGACCTTTCAGGTCGCTTTCTACTGCCGGGCCTGGATCATCTGGTGCCGCTGGAGAACCTGTGGCTGGGCATGGATCTCAGTCAGCCGCCGACCAACAACCCGCAGTGGGCGCTGGCCCTGCCGGTGCTGGTGCTGGTGACGACCTGGGCGCAGTCCAAGCTGACTGTGACGCCCACGCCGACGCAGAGCAGCTCGGACGGGCGCCCCAACCAGGCCCAGGCCATGACCCAGTCGATGACGACCATCATGCCGCTGATGTTCGGCTTCTTCTCGTTGTCATTCTCGGTGGGTCTTTCGATTTATTTCGTCATTTCCAACCTCATCGGTATCATTCAATACAGCCTGATGGGGCAATCGAAGCTGGATTTGCGCAAGTATCTGCCACGTCGTCGTCCTGCGGCAGCACTTACCGACCAGGCGTCAGAGCCTGCGCCGCCAAAGGCCACCCCCCGCGCCGGGAAGCGACGCAGACGGGACGACGATGACGACGACAAGGGTCCGCGCAAGACGAAGTCACGCAACCGCTGAGGCGGGAGCGGCACAGGTTTGCAGGTCGGCCGCTCACCAGAATTGAGGATTTGCAGGATGAATGTAGATCGTTCAATCGAGATCACCGGCGAGGACGTTGAACAGGCGGTCGCCAAGGGCCTGGCCCAGCTGGGTGTGGGGCCGGATGACGTGCTCGTCGAGGTGCTCGAAGAGCCCGCCCGTGGCATGTTCGGCCTGGGGGCGCGGCCAGCGCGGGTGCGGCTGCAATTGCTGACCACGCCAGTGCCGGTCGTCATGGAAGAGCAGGAAGCGAAAGCTGAAGACGACTCTGTTGATGATGAATCTGCGCTGGATTCACACGAGCCGGACGAAATGGGTGAGGAAGTCGTGGCAGAGTCTTCGCTGGACGATGCATCTGATCTGCCAGCGCCGGCGATACTCTATGAAGACGAAGTGGAAGAAGATGCTGAAGTCGGCAAGGTTGTGCTTTCCGAGCTGCTGGAAAGCATGGAAGTCCGCGCCGAGGTGCAGGTGTTGCGCGCCGAAGCGACCGACGAGGAAGAGCCGCCCTGGATGCTGGACATCATTGGCGAGAGTGACCTCAGTGTGCTCATCGGGCGCAAGGGCGAGACCCTGGCTTCGCTGCAGTACATCACGCGCCTGGTCACCAGCCGCGAATTGCAGCGGCGCGCCAACATCGTCGTGGACGTCGGTGGCTACAAGGCGCGGCGCATGAACCGGCTTTACGCGCTGGCCCGACGCATGGCGGACCAGGCCATCAGCATGGGACGCCCCGTGGCGCTGGAGCCCATGCCACCCTACGAGCGCCGCATTGTGCACCTGGCGCTGCGCGAGCGCGAGGATGTCACCACCGAAAGCAGCGGTGAAGGTCAGGCGCGCAAGGTCAACATCATTCCCGCCCAGGACTGATGCAAGGGTCGACCTGTCTGGTCATCGGTCACATGACCGCAGACCTGACATTGCAAGGCATACGCCGGCAGGGTGGCACCGCATCTTACGCGACGCGGACGGCGCATGCGCTGGGCCTGCGGGTGCGTTTACTGACCAGCGTCGCAAGGCAGGAACCGCTGCTGGAGGGGCTGCGTCCCTTTGTGGACGCGCTGCACATCGTCCCCGGCGAAGAAACCAGTACCTTCGAAAACCTCTACGATGAAGCTGGCAGGCGCACACAGATTCTGCGCGAGATTGCAGCGCCGCTGGGTCCTGCGGATTTGCCGGACGACTGGCGCGACACAAGGCTGGTGCATCTGGCGCCCTTGACCGGGGAAGTCGACCCGGCCCTGGCGGCGCAATTCCCGAACGCCACCGTATTGCTCACACCCCAGGGCTGGCTGCGCGAACGCGATGAAAACAACCTGGTGCGCTTTCGCCACTGGTTCGATGCCGAGGTATTGCGCCACGTTGACATCGTGGTGTTGAGCGAAGAGGATATCGCCGCCGAGCCTGACCTGGAGGCGGATTACGCGGCCAGTGTGCCCTGGCTCTTTGTGACGCGGGCCGAGCGCGGCGGCACTTGCTATCACCATGGCGTCCCCTACGACTACGCAACGCCACAATTGCCGGCAGTGAACACCACCGGCGCAGGCGATGTTTTCGCCGGAGCGGTGCTGGCCTGTTCACAGCATCTCGAACAGAATATGCCGCGCGTATGCCAGGTGGCCGCGCAGCTGGGCGCCACCACTATCACGCGTCCCTGGCTGGAAGGCGCGCCCACTGTGCAGGAAGCGCAAGACGCCCTGAAACTTCTGGAGCGACCATGAGCGTCATCGATCGCGTTCTCTACAACGGCCACATTCGCACGCAGGACGCAAGCCGTCCGCTGGTCAGCGCGCTGGCGCTGGTCGGCGAGCGCATTGTGGCAACGGGCCCGGATGACGCGATGCTGGCGCTGGCCGGGCCTGACAGCGCACGCGATGATCTGGGTGGTCAGCACGTCATCCCAGGCCTGATCGACGCGCACATCCACTGGGCCATGACAGCCCGCTCGTTGCAGGAGGTCAATGTCTTCGAGTTGCCCTCCATGGAAGAGGCGCTGCAACGCGTGGCACAGCGCGCGCAGGAGACTTTGCCAGGAGAGTGGATCGTTGGACAAGGCTGGTCGCAGGACTACTGGCAGCCGCCGCGCTTCCCGACAGCCGCTGACCTGGATCGCGTGGCGCCGGCACACCCGGTGTTTTTGAGCGCCAAAAGCGGCCATGCCGCCTGGGTGAACAGCGCAGCGCTGCGTCGCTGTGGTCTGCATGCCGGGACGTCAGATCCGCCTGGCGGTGTGATTCAACGCGATGCGCAGGGTCGACCCACCGGCATTTTGCTGGAGACGGCGATGGAGCTGGTGAGCGCCCACCTCCCGCAGCCAACTCCTGCACATCTCGCCACGCTCATGGCCACGGCCCAGCAGCAGGCGCTGGCCGCCGGACTGACCGGCCTGCATGATTTCGACGGCCCGGATTGCCTGCAAGCATTACAGATTCTGCGCGAGCGGGGCGATTTGGCGCTACGCGTGACCAAGCAGATCAATCATGAATGGATTGACGCCGCGCTGGACAGCGGCTTGCGCAGCGGTTTCGGCGATGACTGGTTGCGCATCGGCGCGCAAAAGATCTTCGCGGACGGCGCGCTGGGGCCGCGCACGGCGCTGATGCTCGCACCTTATGAAGGTGAACCGGACAATCTGGGCGTCACCCTGGTCGAGCGCGAGGAGATGCAGGCGCTGGTCAGTCGCGCCAGCGCAGCCGGTGTGGCTACCACCATCCACGCCATCGGCGACCGCGCCGTACATGATGTCCTCGATGTTTTCGAGCTTGCGCGCCAGCAAGAAGCCGAGCGCGGTCAAACGCCCGACACGCTGCGTCACCGGATCGAGCATGTCCAGCTCATCCACCCGGAAGATATACCGCGTCTGGCCGCGCTGAATGTGGTCGCCTCCATGCAACCCATTCACGCAACCTCGGATTATCCAGCGGCCGACAGCGCCTGGGGTGAGCGGGTGCGCTGGAGTTACAACGTTCGCGCCCAGCTGGATGCAGGCGCGCCCGTGGCGCTGGGCACCGATTCGCCGGTGGAGCCTTTTGAGCCGCTGAAGAGCTTTTACGCTGCCATTACGCGGCGCCGGCCGGATGGCTCGCCCGGGCCTGAAGGCTGGCTGCCGGAGCTGCGCCTCAGCGCCGCCGAGACGCTGCATGGCTACACGCTGGGGTCGGCCTGGGCGGCGGGCATGGACGATCGTCTGGGACGGCTGGCGCAAGGCCACCTGGCGGACCTGGTGGTGCTGGATCGCGATGTGCTGAACTGTGATCCGGAGGAATTGCCGGAGACTCAGGTGCTGGCCACGATGGTGGGCGGCAACTGGCGCTACAGGATTTCCTGAGCGTCCAGGTCAAGCGTCTGTAGCTGGAGCTCCGCCTCCAGCGCATTGCCGCCAGCTTGCTGCAACACCAGTGCCGAACGCAGCTCGACGATCTGATCGCGCAGGATGGCGGCCTTCTCGAACTCCAGCATTTGCGCGGCGGTCTTCATCTCGCGCTCCAGCTCCTTGATCAGCCGCAGTTTCTCGTCCGCCGGCAACTCCGTCAGCGAGACGTCCCCCAGTCCGGCCTCGGACTTTCTGTCTTCCGCCACCATGGTGCGCACGCGATCGGTCAGGTCGCGCACCTGCTTGACGATGGTGGCGGGCTCAATGCCATGCGCCAGATTGTGCGCGTGTTGCAGCTCGCGCCTGCGTCTCGTCTCGTCGAGGGCGCGGGCCATGGAAGGCGTAATGCGGGAGGCGTAAAGGATGACCTTGCCGTCTATGTGGCGGGCGGCACGGCCAATATTCTGGATGAGCGCGCTTTCGGAGCGCAGAAAGCCTTCCTTGTCCGCGTCGAGGATGGCGACCAGGGACACTTCGGGCAGGTCGATACCTTCGCGCAGCAGGTTGATGCCAACGACGGCGTCGTAAATTCCCTGGCGCAAGTCACGCAGAATCTCGACACGTTCGAAGGTGTCCACCTCGGCGTGCAGATACTGGGCGCGGATGCCGGCCTCGACCAGGTAATCGGCCAGGTCCTCGGCCATGCGTTGGGTGAGCGTGGTGATGAGCGCGCGCTGGCCGACGCTGATGCGCTGGGCCACCTCCTGCAGCAAATCGTCAATCTGCCCCTCGATGGGTCGCACCTCAACCATGGGATCGAGGACGCCGGTGGGGCGGATGACCTGCTGCACGGTGGCTTTGCTGACTTCCTTTTCCCAGGTGCCGGGCGTCGCCGAAGTGTAGATAGTCTGACCCGTACGCTGTCGAAACTCATCGAACTGGAGCGGGCGATTGTCCAGCGCGCTGGGTAAACGGAAGCCGTAATCGACCAGCACGGTCTTGCGGCTGCGGTCACCCTTGATCATGGCGCGAATCTGCGGCACGGTCATGTGACTCTCGTCGATGACCAGCAGGAAGTCTTCCGGGAAGTAGTCGATGAGCGTGAAGGGCGCGCTGCCCTCCGCGCGCTGCTCCAGGTGGCGCGAGTAGTTTTCGACGCCGCTGGTGAAGCCGACTTCGCGCAACATTTCAATATCGTAGTTGACGCGCTGTTCCAGGCGCTGGGCCTCGACCAGCTTGTCCTGCGACTTCAGGAAGGCCAGCTGCTGCTCCAGCTCAACTTCGATGTCGGTCACTGCCTGCCGCAGCTTGTCGGCGTCGGTTACGTACTCGCGCGCCGGGTAGACCAGCAGGCTGTCATGCGTCGTGAGCAGCTCGCCGGTGAGCGGGTCAAACTCGACGATACGCTCAATCTCGTCGCCGAAGAGCGCGATGCGGAAGGCGGTCTCGGCATAAGCGGGATAGATCTCGAGCGTGTCGCCACGGGCGCGAAAGGTGCCGCGGCGCAAATCGAAGTCATTGCGGGTGTACTGGATGGTGACCAGTTTGCGCAGCAGCGAGTCGCGCCGGATGACTTCGCCAGTCTTCAGCTCCACAACCAGCTTCTGCCAGGCGCTGGGGTCGCCGAAACCGTAGATGCAGGACACGGAGGCGACTACGATGACATCGCGGCGATAGTTCAGCGCGGCGCAGGCGGCCAGGCGCAGGCGTTCGATGTGGTCGTTGACCTTGGTCGACTTCTCGATGTAGAGGTCGTGGCGCGGAACGTAGGCTTCCGGCTGATAGTAATCGTAATAGCTGACGAAGTATTCGACCGAGTTGCGCGGGAACAATTCCTTGAACTCTGAATAGAGTTGCGCAGCCAGGGTCTTGTTGTGCGCCATCACCAGGGCGGGGCGTTGCGTGCGCTCGATCACGTTGGCGATGGTGAAGGTTTTACCGGTGCCGGTTGCGCCCAGCAGGGTCTGATGGTCGTGCCCGGCAAACAGGCCGTCCGTCAGCTGCACAATCGCCTCGGGCTGGTCTCCGGTAGGCTGAAAGGGTGACACAATCTGGAAGGCTGGCATGGCTGCTTTCTGTACATTTGTTCGCACTCAAAGTATAGCAGAATTGCGGCTTCTTGCCATAGCCTGGCAGGCGAGCGCAGGCAAAACAGGACTTGACAAGCATGCCCTGGGCTGTCATGCTATGTGGCACATTGCGGGGTAGAGCAGAGGTAGCTCGTCGGGCTCATAACCCGGAGGTCGCAGGTTCGAATCCTGCCCCCGCTATCGCTCGGCATGGTGATATAGCTCAGCCGGTTAGAGCGCGGGACTCATAATCTCGAGGTCGGTAGTTCGAGTCTACCTATCACCATTGTGGTCCCGGAACGGCAGTCTTCCAGTACACCTCAAAACATATGCTCGCCGCGCATCAGGTCTTCCTGCGTTTCGCGTTCACGTGTGACGTGCCAGCTCTGTCCGTCGGGCATGACGGCCACTTCCGGCGGCCGCGGCCGCTGGTTGTAGTTGCTGGCCATCACCATGCCGTAGGCGCCGGCATCCAGGATTGCCAGCAGATCGCCAGGCTGCAGGGGTGGCAGGGGAACGTCATGGCCCAGCTGGTCGGCGCTTTCGCAGACCGGGCCGACCACCTGCGCCGGCTCCGTCGCAATGGCGTCGTTGCGCTGCAGCGGGACGATGGCATGTTGAGCCTGATAAAGTGCAGGCCGGATTAACTCGCTCATACTGGCATCCGTGATGATGAAGCGGGTCCCGGCCTGCTGCTTGCAGTAGAGTACGCTGGTCACCAGGATGCCTGCGTCGGCAACGATGGCACGGCCAGGTTCCAGTAGCAGCGGCCGTCCTTCCAGCAGCGGGCGCAGGGCCTGGGCAAATGCCGGGACATCCGGGACCTTGTCCTCCGGGCTGTAGGCAACGGGCAGACCGCCGCCGATGTTCAGGCTGCGCAGGGCCGGGTAGGGTTCCATCAGCTCCAGCGCCAGCCGGATGGCCGCCTGTGTGGCCTGCAGATCGCTCAGCTGGCTGCCGATGTGCAGGTGCAGGCCGGCGATGGCCAGCGCCGGGAAGGTTGCCTGGCTGGCCAGAATGTCGCGAATCACCGCCGCAGTCAGGCCAAACTTTGCTGCGCCATGACCGGTCGCGATGTGAGGGTGGGTGCTGGCCCTGACCTGCGGATTGAGGCGCAGGGCGATGCGCGTTCTGGCTGACCCGGCCAGCTGGTTCAACATTTCAAGCTCGCCCAGGTTTTCTACGTTGATCCAGCCCACATTCTGACCCCGCGCCCAGGACAGTTCAGCGTGCGTCTTGCCCACGCCGGCGAAGACGATGTCGCTGGCGCTGGCGCCCGCGAGCAACGCGCGTTGCATCTCTCCCTGGCTCACCGCATCGATGCCTGCGCCGGCGTGGATGAGCGCGCGCAGCAAGGTGAGGCTGGCGTTGGCCTTGGCGCTGTAGTGAATGTTCGCGTCCGCCCAGGCGAAGGCTGTCTGGATGCGCTGCAGGTTGGCCAGGGCGCGCGGGAGGCTGTAGATGTAGACGGGCGTGCCGGTATGGGCCGCGATGTCTGCCACGGACAGTGAATCGCAGTAGAGCTGGTGGTCGCGATAGCGCAGCGAGTCGTTGAGCATGGCCAGGCACCTGCAAGGGATTGCATCATAGCCGCCGGGTCAGGGCTGTCAAGCTGGGCAGACTGCTCAGGATTGCCGCGCCTGGCCGTCCGCATTATGATTGAAGCAATCCCGGAGAGCGGAGAAACCGTGTGGCGGAGGACAGGGGCGACGCGCAAGAGTTGACTGCGGCCTACGATACGATGCGCCGCCGTCAGAGCGTAGTGATCGCAGAGCTGCTGGAGTTTTTGCCCAGGCTGGATGGTCTGCCGCCCGGGACGGGCGATCAACTGCGCGATGCCCTGCTGCACGCGGATCATCCCTTTCTCATCGTCTTCGTCGGCCCTTTCAGCGCCGGCAAGTCCAGCATCATCAACGCCCTGATGGGACGGGGTGACCTGATGCCTGTCGGTGTCACGCCGACCACCGACCACATCAGCATCCTGCGCTACGGCGAACAGCAGGAGACGCTGGAATCCGACGGCGGTGTGACCTCTGTGTTCTATCCCTCGCCGCTGCTGCAAAAGGTGAGTTTCGTCGATACGCCCGGGCTGGAATCGGTCTTTCGCGGCCACGAGGAAATCACGCGCAACTTTCTGCACCGCGCCGACATCGTTTTTCTGGTCATGCTGGCCACCCAGGCGATGACAGCGGAAAATCTGGCGTCGCTGCAGCAGCTAAAGCGCTATGGCACGCGCGTCATTGTGCTCGTGAACCAGATTGACCTGCTCAGTGAAGAAGAGGCGCGCAGCGTGCTTGACTTCGTGCGCGAGGAAAGCCGCGCGCAGCTGGAAAGCGAGGCGGAGGTGTGGCCGCTTTCTGCGCGCGACGGACAGGAAGCCTGGCGCGCCGGGACGCTGGATGAGGCTGCCTGGCGCGCGAGCGGCATGCAACGCATTGTGCACTATGTGGACAGGCAACTGGGCGATGTGACGCGCCTGCGGCAGAAGCTGCGCACACCCATGCAGATTACGCGCAATGTTTTGCGCGTCGCTGAGGAATCCCTGAACGCGAACCAGGTGGCCACGGAACGTTGCGAAAACATTTCCGCCAACATTGAAGAACAGTTGCTGGCCCAGCGGCGCGACCAGGAAGCGGCGCTTGAACGCATCGTTGACGAGGCTGGCGCCTGCCTGGACGAGGCTGGCGCGCAGGTCCATACAGCGGTGCGGGATCTCTACAGAATAAGTCGGGGGCCTGACCTGTTCCGGCGCGGCTTGCTGGAGCTGGTGGGCCTTGGCGGTCTGACGCGGCGCGACGGCGGACGCAGCTATGTCGAGCGCGTCTTTGCCGAAACGCGCGTGCGAGGGCCGCTTGACGAACTGCCCGCCATCAGCGCGCGCACCGGCCCACGCCTGGAAGGCCAGGACATGCAGGACCTGGATGATCTGGTGGGATATGCCGGGCGCGAACTGGACGCGCTGCCGCCAGCGATTCAGGCCAAACTGATTGGAGAGCTGCGGCTGCCGCAGACCTACGACCGACGCACGCTTGAGGTATTGCCTGCCAGGTTGGAAGAGACCCTTGTGAAATCGCGCTGGCCGGATACGGAAGCGCTTGACCGTCAGCTGCGCAACAACGGGCTCTACCTGGTGGTCTACGAAATTCTGCTGCTGGTTGCCGCTATTTTCATTTCGCAGGTTGTGACCGCCGGCCCGGAATTTCTGTTGCTGCTGCTGGCGACGCCGCTGCTGATGCTGGCGGGTTTTGTGATATTGCCCTTGCGTGGACGGGTGATCGCCGCTGAGCAGACCCGTCAACTACGTGCCCTGCGCGAGCGATACTGCGCAGCATTGCGTGAGGCGGCGCTGCTACAGATGGAACGCGGAATGCAACTGCGGCGCGATACCGTCGCGCCCCTGACGCGCCTGGTCATCGCGCAGACGCAGCTACAGCGGTCGCAGCGCACAAAATTGCAACACGCAGCGCGTGAACTGGATGCCATTGAGGCTGCCTTGCCAACCCTGGGCGCCGGCGGCCTGCTGCAGCGCGCGCTTCAGATTACCGGGGGCGACGATGCTCCCGACTGAGCCCAGGTCCGCCGGCGCGCTGGATGTCCTGCGGCTGGAGGGAATTGCGCTGCTGCAGACGATCGTGGAGTCGCTGGGCGAGATTGGCGCCGCTGCGCAGGAAGACAAACAGCGTCTGCAGGATGTGGCGCGTGACCTGCGCGACTCCTTCTTTCTCGTGGCCGTGGTCGGCGAGTTCAACGCCGGCAAGTCGAGCTTCATCAACGCGCTGCTGGGCGAAGAGCTGCTGCCCACCGGCATCACGCCCACTACTGGCACCATCGACCTCGTGCTGTATGCGGAGCAGGCGCGGCGCAAGCCGCTCCTGCGTGAGGATGGCCTGCGTGAGTGGGCGCATCCTGGCACCGGCGCGCCAGGCGTGGCTCTGGTTGACACGCCCGGCACCGGGTCGGTGTTTCGCTCGCACGAACGCATCGCGCTTGAATTCCTGCATCGCAGCGACCTGGTGCTCTTCGTCATTCCGGCCCGACGCGCGCTGGCTGAAACCGGCCGCATCTACCTCGAACTGGCGCAGCAGTATGGCAAGAAAATCATCCTCATCATCAACCAGATTGACCAGCTGGAGCTGGCGGAACAGGCCGAAGTGCGCCGCTTTGTGGAGCGCCAGGCGCGTGAGTTGCTGGATCTGCAGCCGCTGATCTTCATGGTCTCGGCGCGGCAGAGTCTGGCGCAGGAAAACGAGGCGTATGGAGATGCCGACGGCGTGGACGCCGTGCGCGCGCACTTGCTGGGCCTGATGCGCCAGTCGCCGCCGGCGCAGCAAAAGTTGCTGGCGCAGCTGGCGCTGGCGGAACGCATCACACAGGACTGGCTGGCTCAGTTGCAGACGCGCCTTGACTCGCTGCAGGCGGACCGCGCCCGGGTCGATGAGGTGCAGAGCGAACTGGAGCAGCAGTCTCTGGGACTGGAGGCTCGCCTGCAGGAGACGCAGACACAATGCGACCGGATCTTCGCTGACTTGCGCGGGCGCGGACACTGCTTTCTGGACGACAACCTTTCGTTACGACGGCTGGGTCGCGCGCGCCGTCGTGAAGCCCTGCAGACGACCTTCAAGGAAGAGGTGGTCGGTCGGGCGCTGCAGGAGCTGGATCAGGTCAGCTCTGCCTTCATCAGCGCGATGCTGGATCAAAGCCGTCTCTACTGGCATGGTGTTGTCGAACGCCTGCAGCAGCTGACGGATCTGCTCGAGCAGGAGCCTGGTGGGCTGGATGCCACGGTTTACATCAGCCAGCGCGAGGGCCTGCAGGAAGCGCTGCACATCGCCAGGCAGGAAATGCAGGCCGGCGTGAGCGCCGCAGCACTGGAGGAAATGCGCAGCGCCAACCTGGCCAGGTTCAACGGCGTTGCCACCACCTCCGTCACCGCAATTGGCGGATTGCTGGTGACTGTGCTGGGCTTCGCAGCGCCAGGGCCGGTGCTGGGCGTGGGCGCCGCTGCCCTTGCGCTGCCGGCCGTCGTGATTGGCGCGCCGCTGGCGGCCATCGGCGGCTTCCTGGCCATGCGTCGTTATCGACGCCTGGCGCAGGAAACACGCGCGGAGTTTGACGCGCAGGTCCGACAGATGCAGGACAGTTTGCGCGCGGCGCTGCTGGAGATAACCCAGCAGGAGCGCAACCGACTGACGCAGTATGGCCAGCAGGTGCTCGTCCCGGTTTACAGTCGGCTGGATGTGCTCGGCATTCGCGAGCTGGACCGCAGTGACGTGCTGCAGGGACATCTCGATGCCATCGTCCGACTGCGCCAGACGCTGGAGCAGGGCTGAACCCCGTCACAGTTTGTGAATGCGCCGAATCCTGTCAATCACCGATGCGACATCCTGTCGTGTCTTCAGGTTGCGGTTGTCGAAGGGGTCGCTGAATCCGTCATCCCCCAGTAGCTGCTGCGCCAGGTTGTGCAGACCATGCGCCAGCACATCCAGCTGGTAGCCGCCTTCCAGCACGAAGACAATGCGCCCGTCACACATTTCCTGCGCCATGGCCAACAGCTCGCGCGTGATGTCCACGTAGCCGCCCAGCGTCAGGCGCATGTTGGCCAGCGGGTCTTTGTGATGCCCATCGTAGCCGGCAGATACGAGGATGAGTTGAGGCTGCCAGCGCCGGACAAGCGGCCAGATGAGCGCCTTGAAGAGCGCCAGGTAACTGGCGTCGCCGTGACCCGCGCGCAGCGGAATGTTGACCGTGTACCCCGCACCGCGTCCTGTGCCGGTCTCGTCCGCCGCTCCGGTGCCAGGATACAGTGGCGACTGGTGGATTGACAGGAAGCTCACGCGGTCTTCCGTGTACAGAATGTCCTGGCTGCCATTGCCATGGTGCACATCAATGTCCACGACCATGACACGTTCCAGGCCGTGTTGCTCGCAGGCGTGCAGCGCTGCCATGGCCACATTGCCCAACAGGCAGAAGCCCATCGCGCCCCTGGGGGCGGCGTGGTGGCCGGGCGGGCGCGCCACCACCAGGGCGTTGTCCGCTGAACCCTCCAGCACAACGTCCACAGCTTGCAGCGCCGCGCCAGCCGCCAGCCGTGCGACTTCCAGCGAGCCGGGCGTCATCCAGGTGTCCTGGTCCAGCATGACCGTTTGCTGTGTGTACTCCAGTGCTACGCGTTTCAGAACTTTAAGGTAGGCGGCGCTGTGTGCCATGAGAATGGCCTCGTCGCTGACCGGGGCGGGCATCAGTTGCAGCATGCGCGCGGTCAGTCCGCTGCGCTCCAGTTCCTGCCAGATGGCCTGCATGCGGGCCGGCGACTCCGGGTGGCCGGGCAGCTCGTGTTCTACGAAGCGGGGGTGCGTGATGAAAGCCGTTGTCATGTCGTGGGCGCCGATACGCGCGGACGATACAGAATGTAATCGAAGCCGTTCATGGCGATGCTGCCTGTCGGCTCGTAGGCCGCGCCGATGGCATCCAGCACGACTCCTGGAAAGAAGGCCGCGCGCAAAATGATGAGTCCAAATTCCTGCCCGCGAATCATGGCCGCCAGCGCGTCGCCCTGATACAGACCGTTATTGGCGAGATTGAGCAGCTGGGTCGGGTTGGTCACCACGTCCTTGCCAGCCAGCAGGCTGAAGGAGGCGTCCTCGCTGAGCACCGGGCCTGCTGCCTCACGTACCAGCGCGACCAGCTCCTCACCGGCTGCGACGTCCGCCGCGTTGGTCAGGTGACCAATGTCCGCATAGCCGGGCGGGAAGTCGCCGGCAACCGTGCGTGCCGAGTCATACAGACCGTTGCGGGCGTTGGGCTGTATACCCAGGATGCTGGCGCTGGCGCGGAAAGGCGTCGTGGTCGTCGGCAGATGCAAGACGGCCCGTCCATAGCCCAGGAAGAGCAGGGGGATGAGCATCAGTGCAGCGCCTGCCAGGCGGCCCTGTCTGCCTGCCATGCGCGCCTGCAGACGACTGGCTCCGATGCCAGCCAGCACGCAGGTGGCGGCAATGGCGGTACTGAAATAGCTGTCGCCGGCGCCCCATTTACCGGCCAGCAGTCCGGTGGCCAGGGCAGCCATGAACCACAGGCTGTAGATGGAGAGGCGCTCGAAATACAGTTCATGGAGCAGGAGCAGCAGTGCCGGCACGATGAGGAAGCCATGCAGGCCGAACCACTGGCGCAAGAGGCCGAGGGCCTGCTGCGGATCGTAGCGATTCACGTTGGCGCTGATAGTATGCAGCCACCACTGGCCATCGGTGGCGAACGTGAGAAAGAGGAAGAGCGCGCCGCCGCTGAGCGCAAGCGCAATGGCGGCCAGCAGACCGCGCCGCGGCTGGCGGATGAAGAGGAAGGCCAGGGCGGCCACGGCCGTCGCCAGGGCGAGTTGCTTGGTGTAGCCGGCGGCCAGCAGCAGGCCGAGTCCGAGTAGCAATTGGTGTCTGCGCTGGCGCGGCGCGGAAATCCGGTCAACGTTGGCCAGCGCGACCACGGCCAGCGTTTCGAACATAACCATGCTCATGTGCTGGCGGTAGAGTGGCCCGATGTGATAGATGGTGTTGGAAGCGATGAAGGCCAGCCCGGAAAGCGTGGCGATCAGCCTGCGGCCGCCGTCGCGCCGGACGGCGTACCCAATGGCCGTGGCAGCGATCAACGTGGCCAGCGTGCCCAGCAGCCGGCCGTAGGCGTAGCCTGGCCCGAAGACCCAGGCGAAGGGCACGGCCAGCAAATGAAACAGGGGCGGATAGTTGCTGGAGTAGAAGGGGTAGACCTCAATGTCCTGGTAGGGCCAGCGACCCTGACTGAAGAGCAGCGTATCAACGAGCTCAAAGCCTTCGCCCTGGTCGTAATCAAAGGGGAATTGAATCAGGTTGGCGGCATAGGCCAGGAACACGGCCAGGTAAACGGCCAGCAAGAGCAGGGCGAGCACCAGCAGCGCCTGTTGCAGGCGCACGGAAAGGTTGTCGAAAATGAGGCTGCGGCCTGACATCTCAGGCCGGGCGGTCGCCGAGTGGGAGCAGGGTAAGCCCGCCAAGCGCGATCAGCAGCAGGCCGCCAAGCGCGAGTTGCTGCGTTGGGCCTATGCCGCCTTCACGACCGGGATCAAGCACATCGACGGCGAGCACAGCTGCCAGGCCCGCCACACCAATGGCAGTCAATAGCAGGCCCAGTTGACGCTTGCTGAGGGGTCGGATCCACATGCGCGCAGTATAGCACGCAGGCGCTGGCGCTTCTTTCAGGCAGCGGGTTTGCGGACGCGCCGTGTATTTTCAGTTTGTGCCGTGCTATCCTGTTCGCCGCGAAGAGCCCGCTGGAGAGGCAGGAAGTCCATGCTCAAAAGTATGAACTGCGGTGAGTTGCGTCCGGAACACGATGGACAACAGGTGACTATGGCGGGCTGGGTAAATCGCTGGCGCGACCAGGGCGGCGTCATTTTCATCGACCTGCGCGACCGCTCCGGCATCTGTCAGGTGGTGGCCGAACTGGAGAACGCGCCCGCTGCCCATGCCTGTGCCAGCGAAGCGCGCAACGAATATGTGCTGCAGGTCAGCGGTCGTGTGCGCATCCGCCCGGAAGGCACTGCCAATCCGGAACTGGTTACCGGCGCCATGGAAGTGCTGGCCAGCGAACTGCAGGTGCTCAACCCCGCCAAAACACCGCCCTTCTACATCAACCGTGAGGACAGCATCGACGAGACGCTGCGCATGAAGCACCGCTATCTCGACCTGCGCCGACCGAAGATGCAGGGCAATATGCTGCTGCGCCACCGGGCCATCAAGTTCATTCGCGACTGGCTGGACGAGCGCGACTTCGTCGAAATCGAGACGCCGATCCTGTTCAAGACCACGCCGGAAGGCGCGCGCGACTTCCTGGTGCCCAGTCGGTTGCAACCCGGAAGTTTTTATGCATTGCCACAAAGCCCGCAACAGCTCAAGCAAATGCTGATGGTGGCCGGCTACGAACGCTATTTTCAGATTGCCCGCTGCTTCCGCGACGAAGACCTGCGCGGTCAGCGCCAGCCGGAGTTCACGCAGCTGGATCTTGAGATGAGCTTTGTCGAGCGCGAGGACGTCATGGCGCTCAACGAGACCCTGATGACTGCGCTGGCGCAGACTGTGGCACCGCAGCGACGTCTGCAAGAAACGCCATTTCCGCGCATCAACTATCAGGAGGCGATGGAGCGCTACGGCAGCGACAAGCCCGATATTCGCTATGATCTGAGCGCCGTGGATGTCAGTCACATCGCCGGCGTGAGCGCCTTTCAGGTCTTTGTCGACAACGTGGCCGCCGGGAAGCCGGTCAAGGTGTTGCGCGTACCGGGCATGGCGGGTGAGTTAAGCGGGACCCGCCTGCGCGCGCTGGCCCGTGGCCTGGAGGATCTCGCGCGGACGGCAGGAGGTAAGGGCCTGGCCTACATGGCGCTGGACCGCGACCCTCAGGGCGCGGTGAAGGGGCCAATTGGCAAGTTCTTCACGGTCGAGCAACAGGTGGCGCTCTTCGATTGCGTGGGCGCGCAGCCAGGTGACTTGCTGCTGTTCATGTCAGACCGGCGTGATATCGTGTGGTCGATCACTGATGTGCTGCGGCGTCATCTGGCCGCGGAACTGGGTCTGACTGACCCGGAGCAGCTGGCCTTCTGCTGGGTGGTCGATTTCCCGCAGTTTATGTGGAACGAGGACGAGCAGCGCTGGGATCCTTCACAGCACCTTTTTACGATGCCACTGCCTGAAGATGTTTCGTTGCTGGACAGCGAACCCGGCAAAGCGCGCGGCTCGCAATACGACATGATTTGCAACGGTTTTGAAGTGGCGGGGGGCAGCATCCGCATTCATGACCGAGCCTTGCAGGAAAAAATCTTCCCGCTCATCGGCCAAGAAATGGATGAGGCGCGCGAACAGTTCGGCCACATGCTGGAGGCCTTCGAGTACGGTGTGCCGCCGCACGGGGGCATCGCCTGGGGCATTGACCGCATCGTCGCCTTGCTGGCCGGCGAACCCAACATCCGCGAGGTTATCGCCTTCCCCAAATCGCAAACTGGCATGGACATCATGTCGCAGACGCCCTCGCCGGCCACCGACGACCAGCTGGCCGAGCTGCACATCCGGCTCGACCTGCCAGAGCAAGTGGACAGTTAGGCTAGTCTTCGCTGTTGTTTAGCACATGGGCGTGGAACAGGCCGCCGATGATGCCGCCGCCGAAGATGCCGATGAAATAGGCGGGCACGTAGCTCAGGTCGCCGGCGATCAGGGCTGGGCCCAGGGTGCGCGCGGGATTGAGCGATGCGCCGGTCAGTGCGCCGCCGGCAAAGATGCAGACCCCCAGCGTCAGCCCAATAGTCACACCCGCCATGTTGCCGGCCTTGCCATAAACTGCCGCCTGATAGACTGCGCTGACCAGCAGGAAAGTCAGAACGCCCTCGAGCAGCAACGCAGACCCGGGATAGTCTACTGTGAGTACGCCGGTCGTCTGGCCAAAGTTGAAACCCGCCTCACCGAGGAATCCTGCCATGAAGACGGGGTCATTGTGCGGCACAATCACAGAGAGCAGCCAGGCGGCCAGAATGGCACCGAGGAACTGCATGACAAGGAAACGGACGGTCTGTCCTGCATCCTGTTTGCCACCCACGAACAGGGCCACGTTGACAGCGGGGTTGAACTGGCCGCCTGAAATGTGGCCATAGGTGTAGATCAGGACGAGCAGTACCAGCCCGTGCGCCAGCGCCGGCACGACCACACCGAACAAGGGCGCCACAACCACAGCGCCGGAGCCAATGAAAACGAGCACGAAAGTACCAATAAGTTCGGCCAGGCTGGCACGCATCATCTTGTCAGTCATCTGCTCCCCCATCATGGTGATTCCTGAAGCAGGATTATGGCAGGCGCGTCATTCATGTCAAGCGAATCCGGCAGGATTGCCAGGCCAATGCAGTCATGGTATACAGGGGCTGGATCTGCCCTGTTCGTGATGACGCCAGGACGTTTTGAGCCAACACCAGAACGACCGGGTGTCGGATGGCGACGGGGAAACCCCGACTTTGGTCGGGGGTGAGTCGTGGCCGGGACGCCCGCCCTGCGAATGCAGGTTCAAGGCAGTGCGTTCACACGGCCGGGCGGGTCCGTTTGTCAGAGTTCATCGGTTTCACTGCGCAGGTCTGCGGCTTACGCACCATAGCTGACGCCAAAGACCGTCGTCAGCAGTTCACCCAGACGTGCGCGGTCCGGCACCAGCACCTGGGCGCCCTCGGGCGTAGTGTAGTCCATGGCGTAGCGGTCGTCGATCACGCCAGTGCGGATGCTGCTGCCGGAAATGTCCTTGAGGTAAAGCGCAAGCTGCAACGCTTGCTCAAGCGTCAGGTCAGTATAGAATCCGTCCTGCAGCGCTGCCCACAGACCGGGCGACTGAATGATGAGCTCCGGCAGGTGAGCCGGATCAAGCAGCTTGTCGCGCATGGCGTACATGACCGCCTGCTGCCGTTCAGCGCGTTGAAAGTCGTTGTCGCCGTGTCGGGTGCGGGCGTATTTCAGCGCGGTCTGTCCGTCCAGCAATTGCTGGCCGGCGGCAATGTAGAAGGGGCTGTAACCGAAGTTCATGTCCGGGTAAAAGGGGTCACGAATGCTTTCAGGCACGTCGATTTCGATACCCCCGATTGCATTTATCAGGCGCACGAAACTGTTAAAATCGACGGCCAGGTAGTCATGGACGCGCATGCCCAGGTTGTATTCCACGGTCTGCATGGCGAGGCGTGGCCCGAAGCCCGGCTGCTTCAGTTCGCCGAGCACCATGGGGGTGTTGACGCGTTGCGGATACTGAATTCCAGGTACTTCTACGTAGAGATCGCGCGGGATGCTCAGGATGCCGATACTGTTGCTCTGCGGGTCGATACTGGCGAGCATAAGCGTGTCGGTGCGGTAGCCCAGACCGGTCTCGCCGGGACGTCGGTCCAGCCCCATGACCAGCACAGTGAAGCGCGATACGCCGTTCCAGGGTGTGGGTTCGAAGCTGCTGCCGTCATTGAGGAGAATCGCTTCTTCGTTGCCCGACCCGGCGCTGACGAAACCGGCGTTCGGGTCTACCGGAGCAGCCAACACGGCTGCAGCGGTTGGCAAGGCCTCCGGTCGGTTGCGCGTTACGCGCAGGAGCAGCGAGGCCATCATGCTGACGACAACCACGATACCCAGCAGGGCAAGCGAGACGACGACCCAGGCCCACTCGAAGCCGCGTCGCGACCGGACACGTCGTCTGCGCGCCCGTTCTCGCGCGCCAGAGCTGCGTGCCCGTTGCGGGGCAGGGATTGCGCCGGCTTTGCGCAAGGTGCCTTGCTCGCTCATGGAATCGTTGCCGTGACTCTCACCCCGGGCGCGGGAGTATAGACTGGACTCCGAAATGCGTCAATGGCGTTTGATCATCAGCGAGCCTGCCAGCGGCGCGCGCAACATGGCGCTTGATGAGGCCCTGCTGCTGGAAGTCAGTGCACAGCCGGTGCTGAGGTTTTACAGTTGGCAGCCCCATTGCCTGTCGCTGGGGTACGGGCAGCGCTGCCGCGTGGTGGATATGGAACGCCTGCTCAGGCACGGCGCGACGCTGGTGCGCCGGCCGAGCGGCGGCGGCGCCATTCTGCATGCTGAGGAACTGACCTGGAGCCTGATCCTGCCCGCCGGGCATCCGCTGTCTGCGGGCTCGCTGAGCGTTGGCTACCAGCGTATCAGTCAGGTGCTATACAAGGCCCTGCAGCTGCTGGGCATCCCGGTGATTGTGAAGCAGGAGGCGACGCGACTCTCCGCCGACCCGGCCTGCTTCGCGACGCCAGCGCAATACGAGCTGGCTGTGGCCGGACGCAAGTTGCTGGGCAGCGCTCGGGTGCAACGCCGCTATGGAATGCTGCAACATGGATCACTTCCGTTGACCGGAGACGTTGCTGCCATTTGCCAGCTGCTGCGCTATTCTGATGACTCCAGGCGGGAGCTGGCAGCAGCCAAACTGCGTGAAGGGGCGACGACCCTGGCCGAAGCGTCAGGCGGCAAGAAAATCTGCTCTACGCAGGTGATAGCAGCCCTGGTCAATGCCTTTCGCACTGACTGCGATGTTGACTTTCTCGATTCGGACTTAACTCGTGTTGAGCTGAAGCGGGCCGCAGAGCTGGAGTCTGAACGCTATGGCAACCCGGCCTGGGTGTGCAGGCGCTGAAAAGGCCGGATCGGACAATCAGGAGAATTGAGCCACATGAGCCAGGTTCGACAGCTGCCGTTGTTTCAGCCGCAGCAGGAAGCGGAGATCAGCCGCTATACGCTGTTTTCCGCAACCTTGCCGCTCTTTCAAAAGCATCTGCTAAGCGCCGGCAAGTCGGGCCATACCCTGCGCGCCTTTCGCTCTGATCTGCGGCTGTTGACCGAACATGCGCGTGACGATCTCCCGGTCGGTGCGTTCACGACGGAGCGGCTGAACGAATTCCTGGACTGGCTGGAGCACGGGCGCGGCGTGTCCTGTAGCCGCAAATCCTGGGCGCGCCGCGTCACCACGCTCAAGGTCTACTTCTCCTGGCTGCGCTCACTCGACGCCATTGCGCAGGATCCGGCGCTGACCATTGCCCAGCGCTCCGGGCCGGCGCCGCTGGCCCGTGTGTTGACGATGCAGGAAGTCTCCCGCGCCCTGGCGTTCGCCCGGCGCGCCGGAGAAGGACGCAGGCCGGATGCCCGGCCGGAGCTGCTGCTGCGCCTCCTGCTGGAAACCGGTATCAAGAAAGGGGAGACGGCGCGGCTGCGGCGCGAGGACTTTGAGCGCGGCGGCGATCCGCCAGTGCTCACAGTGCGCTATCAAATGCGTGGCGTCGCGGCGACCCTGGAGCCGGAGCAGCAGGCGCGCAACCCCTGGCGTGAACGGCGCATAGGATTGCAGGCAGACCTGTTGCCGCTGCTGGATGCCTGGCTGGCGCAGGAAAAAGCGGATGACGCGCGCGTCTTTAACTGCAGTGCGCGCAATCTGGAACACGTGCTGGCCAAACTCGCGCGGGATGCCGGGCTGGAGCGATTGTCATTTGAGTCGCTGCGCTGGACCAGTGCCTTGCGCGACTGGCAGGCGGGCATGGCGCCGGATGTCATCCGCGACAAGCTCGGTCTAAGCGAAAGCAGCTGGCTGCAAACCAGCGCCAAACTCAGGCAACTCGCCTCATTGCATTCAGAGAAAGAACCGGCGCTCGCTCAGCCACCTGTCAGCAGCGACTGAAGACCCTCTTCGTCGAGCAAGGGGATGCCCAGTTCTTCGGCTTTCGTCGCCTTGCTGCCCGGCGCTGCGCCGACGACCACATAGCTGGTCTTGCCACTGACGCTGCCGGTAACCTTGCCGCCCTGCGCCTCGATTAGCGCTTTCGCCTCCGAACGGGAGAGCGTGGGCAAGGTCCCGGTGAGCACGAAGGTCTGGCCTTGCAGAGCGCTCGCGACCGACTCTGCTGGCTGCTGCGCCTGCAGGTTGACGCCGGCCTGCGCCATTTTCCGGAGCAGTTGCTGGTTATGTTCGTCCCCAAACCAGGTGAGGATATTTTGCGTCAACACCGGCCCCAGGCCCTCGATGCGCAGTAACGGCGCTGCCGCTTTCGTCATCAGAGACAGTGGACTGACCAACCCGGCCAGGTCGACTTCGCCTGCGGGAAGTAGTGCTTTGAGCGCGCGTTGCAGACGCTGCGTCATAGCTTCCGGGTCGGCATCAACAAAGCGCGGCGCCAGTTCAACGAGCGGATTGTTCAACTGACGCAGGGCCCGCTGCTGCGCTGGCGACACTCCTTCCTCAGAATCGTAAAATCCCTGAAGTAGTGAGGCAGCGGCCGGGGCAAACGATTCGTTGGCAGCGCGCACTGCATCCGCCATTCGTAGCAATGGCTCGAAGGCACCGGCTTCCTCTGACGTCGAGCCAAAATTGCGCAGTTCACGTGTCAGCAGCCCGGCCACCGTGCCGCCCACGCCGTCGATGCCCTGGGCGGCCAGGATGCGCTCCAGCGGACGCGACTTCGCCTCCTCGATGGAGGCCAGCAGGTTATCGACTTTGGTTTCGGCAAAGCGCTCCAGTGCAAGCAGTTGCTCGCGCTTCTCCGCCAGCGTGAAGATATCGGCCACGTCGTGGATGAGTCCTTCGGCGATCAGGGTGCGGATGGTCTCCGGGCCCATGCCCTCAATGTCCATGGCGGAGCGCGAAACGAAAAATTCAACCTGGCGGAAGACGCGTTCCGGGCAAGCTGGATTCACACAGAGCCAGTCGACAGCTTCGTCCGGCTGCACGACCTCGTGTTCACAGAAGGGGCAGGTCGCCGGCGGCCGGACTTCCTCTTCGCTGCCGTCGCGCAATGCTATCAGCGGGCCAACGATGTAGGGGATGACGTCGCCCGAACGCTTGACAATGATTGTGTCGCCGCGGCGGATATCCAGCCTGGCGATCTGGTCGTAGTTGTGCAGGCTGGCGCTGGAGACGGTCACACCACCGACGAAGACCGGCTCGAGCACTGCGGCGGGAGTCAGTTTGCCGCTGCGGCCGACGTTGACTGTGACGTCCAGCAGCTTCGTTGAGGCTTCCTCGGCGGGGAACTTCCAGGCGATGGCGCCGCGCGGGTCCTTGCCTGCCACGCCCAGTTGCCGTGAACGCTGCAGGTCGTTCACCTTGACGACCAGGCCATCAATTTGAAAGGGCAACTCGTTGCGCCGTAGCTCCCATGCGGGCAGCAGCGCGACCAGCGCCTCCAGGTCTGCGCAGTGCTGAACTTCCGGCGGCACCGGGAAGCCCAGCTCCGCCAGGGTCTGTAGCAACTGATGCTGCGTATCTCCCTGCAACCCGGTGGCGGCGAGCACATCGTAGACAAAGGCGCTCAGCGGACGCGCCGCCGTGATGCGCGAATCTTTCTGCTTGAGCGTACCGGACGCCGTGTTGCGAGCGTTGACGTAACGTGGCAACTCCTGCGTTTCCTGCTGCCGGTTGAGTTCGTCAAAGTCTGCCTTGCGGAAGAACACCTCGCCGCGCACAACAAGCAGCGCCGGCGCCGCCGGACCCTCCGGATCGACCGGAATACGCAGCGGCAGGCTGCGGATGGTGCGTACATTGGCCGTGACGTCATCGCCGGTTTCGCCATCGCCGCGCGTGGCCGCCCGGGTAAGTAAACCGTCCTGATAGGTGAGGACGATGCTAAGGCCGTCCAGCTTGGGCTCAAGGGTGTAGGCAAGCGCTGTGCCTTCCGGCAGCAGGCGCAGGTTGCGCTGCTGCCAGGAGCGCAGGTCTTCTGCGTCGAAGGCGTTGGCCAGGCTGAGCACGGGCGTGACATGTGGCACCTTGCCAAACTCGTCATTGAGATCGCTGCCGGCGCGCTGCGTGGGCGAATCAGGCGTTATCAGTTCGGGCTGCGCCTCTTCGAGCGCGCGCAGCTCCTGCAGCAGCAGGTCGTACTCCCCGTCGCTGATGAGCGGCTCGTGACGCACATGGTACTGATAGTTGTGATGTTGCAGTTCCTCGCGCAGTTCGGCTGCGCGCGCCTGGGCTGCCATCAACCACGACGCTCCAGCCAGGCCAGCAGGCGTTGCTGCGGCCAGGTGTTGATCACATCTTCTGCCTGCACCCAGCCACGGCGCGCGGTCAGGATGCCGAAGGGCAGCAAATCCATCTGCGCCTCTTCGTGCGCGTCGCTGTTAATCGCCAGCGGAATACCCAGCTCGACAGCGCGGCGGGCGTACTGAGCCTCCAGGTCGAGACGATGCGGGTTGGCGTTGATCTCCAGCGCGGTGCCGCATTGTGCAGCCGCTGCAAAGACCGCGTCCATGTCCAGGTCAGCCGGGGGACGTTGCTCAATCAGCTGGGCGCGGGGGTGACCGATTAGGTCAACGTGGGGGTTCTCAATGGCGTTGAGCAGGCGGCGTGTAATGACGCTGCGTTCCTGGCGCAGGCTATAGTGCAGTGAGGCAATGACAAAATCCAGCTGCGCCAGGATTTCATCCGGATAGTCCAGCGAACCATCGGCACGGATGTCCATCTCAACGCCATGCAACACACGCACATCAGAAAATTCTGCGTCTATTGCGCGCACCTCCACCTGTTGCCGCAGCAGACGGTCGGCATCGAGGCCGTTGGCGATGGCGGAGTAGTGCGAATGGTCGGTGATGACCACAGTTTCGCGCCCCCGCGCCCGGGCTGCAGCGACCATCTCGCGGATGCTCAGGCGACCGTCGCTCCAGGTGCTGTGCATGTGCAGGTCAGCACGCAGGTCTTCCAGCTGAATGAGCGCAGGCAGGTTGCCGGCCTGCGCGGCATCGAACTCGCCGGCATCCTCACGCAGTTCCGGCGGGATGTAAGGCAGCTGGAGCCGCCGGTACAGTTCGGCCTCATCAGCGCAGAGTATGTGGCCCCCGGCGTCATCGATCAATGAGCCGTCAGCCGCCACCGGGCGCAGGGCGTGCTCGTTGAGGCTGAAGCCAAGGCGCAATGCGCGCTCGCGCAAACGGACGTTGTGCGCTTGACTGCCGGTAAAATAGGCCAGCGCCGTCCCCATGCGCGCCGCTGCCAGTACGCGCAGATCGACCTGCAGGCCGTTGTGCAGCTCCACCGAAGACTTCGTCGGACCATGGCCGAGCACGCGCGCCACTTGCGGCATGCTGACGAAGATGTCCATGACGGGCGCAGCGTTAGCGCTGGCGACCAGCAAGTCTACGTCGCCAATGGTGGGGCGGCCGCGCCGGATACTGCCGGCGACAGCGCCGGACTCCACCTGTGGCAGGGCGAGCAGGATGTCCAGCAGTTCCTGCGCCGCGGGCAGGGCCTTGCCCAGGGGCATGCGTCCTGTGTAGCGCGCCAGGGCCTCGATGCCTTCAAGGATGCGCAGTTCGCTTTTGGCGCCCATGCCTTTCAGCGCGCGCAGTTGCCCGGTCCCGGCGGCGTCCTGCAAGTCTTCCAGCGAGGTGATGTTCAGCGCATCCCAGAAGAGGCGCGCCTTCTTGGGGCCCACACCATTGACGTGCATGATGCGCACCAGTCCGGGCGGAATTTCGCTGGCAAGGCGATTGTAAAACTCCAGCTCGCCACTGCTCAGCATCTCGTCAATCTTGTCCGCCAGCGTCTTGCCGATGCCGGGCAGGTCGGTGAGTCCGTCCTCGGCGGATACGGCGCGCAGGTCGCGCGGTAACTCGCGGATGGTCCCGGCTGCGCGTCGGTAGGAGAGTACGCGGTGAATGACGTCGCCGCGCAGCTGCAACATGTCGGCGACAATGTCAAAGGTATCGGCGATTTCGCGATTGGTCAGCGCCATAGCCTGCCTGCTAGCGTGGTCAACTTCGCAGACCAGTATACCTGAATTGACTATTTTGCTTGACAGCTTATGCGTCCTGCGTTACCATCACCACAATTGAATAGCTAGTGTAAAGACTGCGATCCGGAAGAGTAGGTACCAAAGCGGGTTTCAGAGAGTCGCCGGAAGCTGGGAAGGCGACAGCAGCGCAGGTGCTGAATGGGCCGGGGAGTCGCTCCGACGAAGGACTGGTCTGGTAGTCGGGGACGGAAAGCGCACCGTTATCAGGGCGCAGGGTATCGGCCAACTGGCCCGTATTCCGGAGTGTCTGCCGACAAGGCAGAAATCAGGGTGGCACCGCGGGAATCCCATCTCGTCCCTCACAGGCGAAGGGATTCTTTTGTTGTACGGAGGCCACCATGGCAACAGCGACAGCACCTGTGAGGCCGGCAGCCGGTAGCGCTCAAACCCTGCCCACGCGCGCTGACATTCGGCAACTGTTCACACAGGGCGATCTGGTCCCGGTTTACCGTATCGTTCTGGCCGACCTCGAAACTCCGGTTTCGGTTTACATCAAACTGGCGCAGGCCGGCAAAACCTCTTTCATGCTGGAAAGTGTGGAGGGCGGCGAGCAGGTTGGGCGCTACTCTTTCCTCGGAGTTAACCCCAAGGGCCTCATCACCGTACGCGGCAACCAGGTCACGCGTGAGCTGCATGGCGTAAGCAGCACGCAGGCGTTGCGTCCGGGCGAACATCCGCTGCAGGCCATCAAACAGGAATTCGAACGCGTGCGACCCGTGCGGCTGGAAGGCCTGCCGCGCTTTGTTGGCGGGGCCGTGGGCTTCATCAGCTACGACGTTGTGCGCTGGTTCGAAGAGTTGCCGGACAGCGCCGTGCAGGAGCTGGACGTGCCGGATGCGGCCTTCATGCTGCCGGACACCCTGGTCATCTTCGATCACGTTCGGCACCGGCTCATCCTGCTGGCCAACGCGCACAATCAGGGCGACCCCGACGCGGCCTGGGATGACGCCAACCGTCGCCTCGATGAGCTGGCCGCCATTCTGAAGCAGCCGCTGACGGTTGCGGATTTGCCGGTGCATCCGCTGGATGACGAATTTACTTCCAACATGAGCCGCGAGAAATTCGAGGACAATGTGAGCGCGGCGCGCGAGTACATCGCCGCCGGCGACGCTTTCCAGATCGTGCTGTCACAACGCTTTCAGCGGCGCAGCAATGCGGAGGCCTTCACCATTTACCGCGCGCTGCGGGCGCTGAATCCTTCGCCCTACATGTTCTTCCTGCACTACGGCGATGGCCTGACCCTGATGGGCGCTTCACCGGAGATGATGGTGCGCCTTGAGGATGGCGTTGCGCATGTGCGGCCCATTGCGGGCACGAAGCCGCGCGGCAGCACGGACGCCGAGGATGAGGCGCTGGCCGAAGAGTTGCTGTCCGACCCCAAGGAGCGCGCCGAGCACGTCATGCTGGTGGACCTGGGGCGCAACGACCTTGGACGCGTCTGCGATTATGGCACGGTGCGCGTGCCGGACATGATGTACATCGAACGCTATTCTCACGTGATGCACATCGTCAGCGAAGTTTCCGGACGTTTGCGCGCCAACATGGACGCCTTCGATCTGCTGGCGGCCACCTTCCCGGCCGGGACGCTGAGCGGGGCGCCCAAGGTGCGCGCGATGGAAATAATCGAGGAACTGGAGGGCACGCGCCGCGGCCCCTATGGCGGCGCCATCGGCTACTTCAGTTTCGATGGTTCGATGGATTCCTGCATCACCATTCGTTCCCTGCTGATGCTGGGCGACCAGCTTTACCTGCAGGCGGGCGCGGGCATTGTGGCCGACAGCGACCCGGCAACGGAGTATCAGGAAACGGTGAACAAGGCGCGCGCCGTGGCGCTCGCCGTGCGCCAGGCGGAAGAGGGGTTGACCGGATGAGCGGCCTTGCAATGCAGTCAGGAGAGCAGCGATGATTCTGGTGATCGACAACTACGACAGCTTTACCTACAACCTCGTGCAGTTTCTGGGGGAGCTGGGGGCGGAGATCGTGGTCGCGCGCAACGATAAAATCTCGCTGGATGAGATTCGCGCGCTGGAGCCGCAGCAGATCGTCATATCACCCGGGCCCGGCACGCCGGATGACGGTGGCATCTCCCTCCAGGTCATTAGCGAACTGGGATCGACCACGCCCATCCTTGGCGTATGCCTCGGCAACCAGTGCATCGGTCAGGCCTGCGGCGGCGTGGTGAAGCGGGCCGGACGACTGATGCACGGCAAAATCAGCATGATTCATCACAAGGGCGATCCACTCTTTGACGGAATATCCAATCCTTTCGTGGCAACGCGCTACCATAGTCTCATCGTTGAGCCGGAAACGCTGCCGGATAAACTGGAAATCATTGCCTGGACGGACAGGGGCGAGATCATGGGCCTGCGCCACCGCGAGCAGCCGCTGGTCGGCGTTCAGTTTCATCCCGAAAGCATCCTCACCGTTACCGGGCCAAAGATGTTACAGAACTTCCTTGAGATGCAGGCCTGAGCGGCCGCGGCGAGACAGGGCAGGAGGAGTCAACATGGACATGCAACGGGCGCTTGAGCAGCTCGTGCGCGGCGAGGACCTGACGTCGGACGAGGCGCAGGCGGTGATGAACCAGATCATGAGCGGCGCGGTGACCGACGCACAGATCGGCGCCTATCTGATCGCCCTGCGCATCAAGGGCGAGACGCGCGCGGAGATTGTCGGCAGCGCGCGAGCAATGCGCGAAAACGCCACGCACGTCCCTACCGGCATTGACGGCGCGAAGTTGCTGGATACCTGCGGCACTGGCGGCGATGGCTCCGGCACCTTCAACATCAGTACGACGGTCGCCTTCGTCGCGGCGGGCGCCGGCGTGAAGGTCGCCAAGCACGGCAATCGCGCCGCCAGCAGTCAGTGTGGCAGCGCCGATGTGTTGGCCGAACTGGGTGTTAATCTCGATCTCACGCCGCAACAGGTTGGCGAGTGCGTGGTTGAGCAGGGCATTGGCTTTCTCTTCGCTATCCAGCTGCATCCGGCCATGAAGCACGCCATCGGGCCGCGGCGTGAACTGAAGCTGCGCACCATCTTCAACATCCTCGGCCCACTGACCAATCCTGCCGGCGCGCGCCGTCAGCTGCTGGGCGTCTTTGCGCCGGAGCTGACCGGGACCCTGGCTGAGGTGCTGGGCGAGCTGGGCGCGGAGTCGGCGCTGGTGGTTAACGGACATGGTGGCCTAGATGAGCTGACAACGACCGGACCCAGCCGGGTCAGTCACTGGCGCGACGGCAGTGTCCGCAATTATTCGCTGGATGCTGTCGATTTCGGGCTGGCACGAGCGGAGCTTGCTCAGCTCAGAGGTGGCGATGCAGCACTCAATGCAGCATTCCTGCGTGGCGTTCTGGATGGCAGCGAACAGGGGCCGAAGCGCGACATTGTGTTGCTGAACGCCGGCGCGGCCCTGCTGGCTGCCGGCGTCGTCGAGGATATGGGACAGGGCATAGAGTTGGCGCGCGCAACCATTGACAGTGGCGCGGCGCTGGCGAAGCTGGACGCGTTGATTGCGACCAGCCAGGCCTTCGCGGCATGAGCTCACCCTTTGTTCGCACCGGCAGCGTGCTGGACCGCATCCTGGCGCACAAGCAGGAAGAAGTCGCCAGTGCGCAACGGCAGCGGCCGCTGGCGCAACTGCTTGACGAGTGCGCCGCGCAGTCGCCCCCGCGCGACTTCGCCGGGGCCTTGCGTCGGAACACTGTTGCGCTCATTGCCGAATGCAAGCAGGCCTCGCCCAGCAAGGGCCAGCTCAGCGAAAACTACGACCCGGTGCGGCTGGCGTCGACCTATGCGGCCAATGGCGCCGCGGCCATTTCGGTGCTGACAGACGCCCGCTTCTTTCAGGGCAGTCTGCAGGATCTGGCGACGGTGCGCGCCGCGGTGAAGGTGCCGCTACTGTGCAAGGAATTTGTACTCGACCCCTGGCAGGTGCAGGCTGCGCGTGCCAGCGGCGCCGACGCCGTGCTGCTGATTGTGGCCGCGCTCAGCGACGGACAGCTGGCCGACCTGCATGTACAGATCCTGGCGCTCGGCATGACGCCGCTGGTTGAAGTGCATAATGAGGAAGAGTTACAGCGCGCGCTTAACCTGAAGCCGCGGCTGCTCGGTGTCAACAATCGTGATCTGAAGACCTTCGTGGTTGACCTGGATGTCACAGCGCGTCTGTCGCGTCAGGTGCCGGCGGAGACCCTGCTGGTGGCCGAGAGCGGAATCGCAGATGCTGAGGATGTGCGGCGGATGGGCTGCCTGGGGGCGCATGCTGTGCTGGTGGGGGAGACGCTGATGAAAGCCAGTGATCTGGCAGCGAGTGTGCGCCGGTTGAGCGCTGTAAAGAGGGAGAGTGTTCCATGACTCTGTTTGGCTATGACAAGGATTTGCTGGAGCGTTTTCCGCAGACGCGGGGCGCCATCATCCACGCCCAGGGGCTGCAGGGCGGTGCCAGCAGCGCGGAACTGCGGGAACTGTATACGCAGGAGCAGGCGGCCACGCTGGCGCGCATTGGCGACCAGCCGCTGAGCGCGTTGCCTTCAATTGCAGCCTGGCGCCGCTGCTTCAGCGGCTTTGGTCTGCGCCCGACACAGTACCGCAGCGCGGTCGAGGCCCTGCTGCGTCGCCTGACCAAGCAGGGAGACATTCCCTCCATCAATCGTCTGGTCGATATCGGTAACCTGGTCAGCATCCGCCACGAATTGCCGATCGCTGTATTCGATACGCGTGCCCTGCAGTTGCCGGTCACCGTGCGTTTCTCCGACGGCAGCGAACGCTTCACTGGCCTGGGTGAGCAGGAAGCGCAGCAGCCGGCTGCCGGTGAGGTCATCTTTGCTGATACGACGGCTCTGGTGATTGCGCGCCGCTGGTGCTGGCGTCAAAGCGCAGAAAGCGCCGCCCAGGCGAATACGACGGAGGCGATCATCACCTGTGAGGCGCAGCATGAAAAGGGTGCGGAAGCGGTCGCCCAGGCGCAGCAGGACCTGCTCGACTTGCTGGCGCGCTTCGCCGGCGGCAACCACAGGGCTACGCTGCTTGACGCCGGGAACCCCGTGTTTTGAACGAATACACACGCGTCAAGATATGCGGCGTCACCTCGGCCGCGGATGCGCTGATGGCGGCGCGCGCTGGCGCGGATCTGCTCGGCCTCAACTTCTTCTCCGCAAGTCCACGCTATCTGACGACAGGGCAAGCGGCAGACATCTGCGCCCGGCTGCGGTCAGCGTTGGGCGACCAGTGTCCCGCACTGGTGGGCGTGTTCGTCAATGAGACGCCGGCGCGCATCGCGCACATCTGCGCGCAGGTCGGTCTCGACTGCGCCCAGCTCAGTGGCGATGAGGGGCCGGAGGCGTTGCAGGTGCGGGAGCTGAGAGCAATCAGCGCTTTCAAGGCCTTGCGGCCTCGCTCGGAAGCAGAGGCGCTTACCGCTGCCGGACGCTTTACCCAACACACGCCGGCTGATGAGCGCTTGCCGGCACTGTTGCTGGATGCCTGGCATCCGCAACTCTATGGCGGCAGCGGCGAGCAGGCCAGCGAGAAGGTGGCCCGCGCCTTGCTGAACCAGGTGCCGCGTCTGATGCTGGCTGGCGGCCTGAACGCGGACAACGTCGCTGAACGGGTGCGAGCCTTGCAACCCTGGGGCGTAGACGTGGCCAGTGGCGTGGAGCGCGCGCCCGGCGTCAAGGATGAAGGCAAGGTGCGCGCCTTCATCGCAGCAGCCAAAGGCCAGCCATGACCGAGCTGCTGGACATTTACGACGGGAACAACCAGCATCTTGGCGTCAAGGAGCGCGCTACCGTCCATCGCGACGGCGACTGGCATCGCGTGTTTCATTGCTGGGTCGTGCGCCGTGACGAGCAGGGCGTTGACTGGCTGCTGTTGCAAAGGCGTGGCGCGCACAAGCCGACCTTCCCGTTGCACCTTGACGTCACTGTGGGCGGCCACTACCAGGCGGGCGAAGTGGTGCAGGATGGCCTGCGCGAAATGCGCGAGGAGCTGGGCGTGACCCTACCCTTCTCCGCGCTCATTCCCTGCGGCAGACGCAAGGTGCAGGCGCGCTGGCAGGGGCTCATCGACCACGAGATTGCCGATACCTTTGTGTATGTCAGTGAACGCCCGCTTGCAGAGTATCCGGTGATGGCGCCCGAAGTAGAGGACCTGGTGGCTGTGACGTTGGATGACGGGCTGGCGCTTTTCGGCGGTGAGCAGATGAGTGTGCCTGCGCAGTCCGCCAGCGGGAGCTGCGCCATCACCCTGGCGGACTTTGTGCCGTCGCGCGACGGCTTCTTCGAGGAAGCCTTCCGGCTGGCCCGGCGTGCCCTGAACGGTGAGCGCGACCTTGCACAGAAACTGGAGTACCGATGATGACGGAAAACACAGTTGCCGATCCTACACTGCCGGATGCGCGCGGCTACTTCGGCGAGTTTGGTGGTCGCTTCGTACCCGAGACGCTCATTCCTGCGCTGGACGAGCTTGAGGCCGCCTTCGTCAAGGCCATGGCGGACGAGTGTTTTCTGACGCAGTTGGGGCAGCTGCAGGCCAGCTACACCGGCCGGCCAACGCCGGTTAGTTATGCGGCTCGATTGAGCGACCATCTGGGCGGCGCGCGCATCTGGCTCAAGCGCGAGGACCTGGCGCATACCGGCGCGCACAAAATCAACAACGCCCTGGGTCAGGCCCTGCTGGCGCAGCGCATGGGCAAGCAGCGCATCGTGGCGGAAACCGGTGCGGGTCAGCATGGCGTGGCCAGCGCGACCGTCGCGGCATTGCTGGGGCAGGACTGTCATGTCTACATGGGCAGCGTCGACATCGCGCGCCAGCAACCCAATGTCTTTCGCATGCAGTTGCTGGGTGCGGATGTCATCCCGGTCGAGAGCGGCAGCCGGACTCTGAAGGACGCCATCAACGAGGCGATTCGCGACTGGGTGACGAACGTCCGCGACACCTTTTATCTGCTTGGCTCGGCGCTGGGGCCGCATCCCTATCCGCTGATGGTGCGCAAGTTCCAGAGCGTGATCGGCCGCGAAGCGCGCGCGCAGATGCTGGAGGCCGCCGGACGTTTGCCGGATGTCTGCGTTGCCTGCGTCGGTGGTGGCAGCAACGCCATCGGCCTGTTTCATGCCTTCCGCGATGATGCAGCGGTGGATCTGATCGGTGTGGAGGCGGGTGGACGCGGCGTCGCCAGCGGCGAACATGCGGCGCGCTTTGCGGACCCGGCGCTGGGCCGACCGGGTGTGTTGCATGGCACGCGCTCCTACGTCCTGCAGAATGACGACGGCCAGATCATGAACACGCACAGCATCTCTGCCGGTCTCGATTACGCGTCGGTCGGGCCGGAGCACGCCTGGTTGCGCGCGGAGGAGCGAGCCCACTACACATTGGCGACGGACGAGGAGGCGCTGGCAGCCTTTCAGATGCTCTGCCGCCTGGAAGGCATCATCCCTGCGCTGGAAAGCGCGCACGCCGTCGCCGAGGCGGTCAAACGCGCGCCGTCCATGCCGCCGGACTCAATCATGCTGATCAATCTGTCGGGTCGCGGCGACAAGGACCTCGACACTGTGATTCACGAGCTGGAGGACAGGCGCTGATGAGGTTGCAGGCGCTGGATGCCATGTTCGCAGCGGCGGAGGCCCAGGGGCGGGCTGCCTTTCTGCCTTATTTCCCGGTGGGCTATCCGGACCTGGGCAGTTCAATTGATACGCTGGCGGCCATGGCGCAGGTTGGTGTGGATGGCCTGGAAATCGGCATGCCTTTCAGTGACCCACTGGCGGACGGGCCCACCCTTCAGGCAGCGACCCAGCTCGCTCTGGAGCAGGGGGTCACCGTAAATGATTGTGTGGAGGTCGTGCGCGAGCTGCGCGCGCGCGGCGTGACTCAGCCCTTGCTGATGATGGGCTATCTCAATCCCTTGCTGGCCTATGGTCTGGAGCAATTCGTCGAGGACATCCGCGTGGCCGGCGCAGATGGCCTGCTCGTCCCGGACCTGCCGCCCGAGGAGGCAGAGGAACTTAACGCCCTTTGTGAACGCGCAGGTCTGGCGCTGATCTTTTTCCTGGCGCCGACGAGCGACGATCAGCGCATTCGACTGGTGGCAAAACGCGCGCGCGGCTTCATCTACTGCGTGTCCCTGACCGGTGTCACCGGCGCGCGCAGCGAGTTGCCGCCCGATCTGCGCGACTATATTGCGCGCGTGCGCGCCGGGACGCAGCAGCGTCTGGTGCTGGGCTTCGGCATCAGCACACCAGCGCAGGCACGCAGCATGAACGGGCTGGTGGACGGCTTCGTGGTCGCCAGTGCGCTCGTGCGGGCCGGTGCCGAAAAAGGCCAGGCAGCTGTTGTCGATCTGACGGCCTCCCTGCGCGCAGCGCTGGAGGATGGCTGAGCACCAGGAAGCCTTGTTGACAGTCACTGCATGCCTTGCTATCATGCCCCTTGTAAGAAGCAAGGCGGGTGTGTCGTGGCGACTCTGTTCAGCGCTGAAATCCAGTTTTTTTACCCCTCCTGCGAGGCGGTTGGAGCGCTGTACGCCAGCATGCGGTGAGACGGGCCGAAAGTTATGGGGAACGTCCGGGCGCAGGGCACAGGCTCCGCGTCTTTTTTTGTTTGTAACCTGGGGAACATCATGCTTGTCTGCCTGGCAGGAAGGCGCCGATGATGCTGCGGGGAGTGCGCGGCGCAACAACTGTGACAGAAAACAGTGCGGACGCCATTATGGGCGCCACGCGCGAATTGCTCACGGCCCTGGTCGTGGCGAACGGCATCGAACAGCAGGACCTTGCCAGCGTGCTGTTCACAAGCACGCAAGACCTGACTGCGGCCTTTCCGGCGCGCGCCGCGCGGGACCTGGGCTGGAGCGGCGTGGCATTGATGGGCATGCAAGAGGTGCCGGTGTTACAGAGCGTACCCCTTTGCATCCGTGTGCTGCTGCACTGGAACACGGACAAGGGCCTGGACGAACTTGAGCATCGTTTCCTGCGCGGGGCGTCGGTGCTGCGGCCGGATCTGGCCGGCGAGGAGAAATCTTGAACGAGCAGATGGAAATGCCGGACGCGGAAAGCGCGGTTGCCAGCGGCTTCCACTGTCGGCAACTGACGGTGGTAGGGCTCGGGTTGATGGGCGGTTCACTGGCTCTCGCATTGCAGGAACATGCGGATCGGGTCACTGGCGTTGAGGACAGCGCCAGCGCGCGCGAGCTTGCGCTGGAGCGTGGCATCGTCGCTCACGCCACGGCGGACCTGCGCGAGGGCGTGGCCGATGCCGACGTGGTGGTGCTGGCGACGCCGGTGCGCAGCATCATCGAGATGCTGGAACAGCGCCTGGGTACCTACATGCGCTCCAACACCCTTTTGCTCGACCTGGGCAGCACCAAGCAAGGCATCGGGCAAGCGATGCAGGACCTGCCCATCGGCATTCTGGCAGTGGGTGGCCACCCCATGACCGGTCGTGAACAAAGCGGCGTGGGCGCAAGCGATGCCACCATGTTTCGCGATCGCCCCTTCGTGCTTTGCCCCAACCGACGCACGACTCCTTCGGCGCTGTTGCGCGCGCGGGCGCTGGTGCTGGCGCTGGGCGCCGTTCCCATCGAAATGGAGGCCGAGCGTCACGACCGCGTGGTGGCGGCCATCAGTCACCTGCCGTACCTGTTGAGCACTGCGCTGGTGGCCACGGTGGCGAACGAAGGCGAGTCGGACGAGGCTGTTTGGGAACTGGCGGCCGGCGGCTTTCGCGATATGTCCCGCCTGGCCGGCAGCGATGTGCGCATGATGGGCGACATTCTCAGCACCAACACCCAGGCCGTGGCAACCCTGCTGGCCATGTTCCGCATGCAACTGGCGCAACTCGAGGCCATGCTCATTTCGCACGATGACCAGCGCCTGGCCGCTACCTTGCAGCCCATCAGCGAGTCGCGCCGGGAGTGGACGGCCACGAATGGAGCGAAACATGTCCAGTCCTGAAGAAACGTGCCTCATCGTTGAGTCTTCCCGGGACCTGGCCGGCACGATGTCGGTGCCAGGCGACAAGTCTATTTCGCACCGGGCGGTGATGCTGGGCGCGCTGGCGCAGGGCAAATCACAGGTGCGCGGCTGGCTGGCGGCGGGCGACACCGAAGCCACGCTACGAAGCGTGCAGGCCCTGGGCGTACGCGTTGACCGGCCCGCTGCGGACGAACTGCAAATCCACGGCACCGGCGCCTTACAGGCAGCAGAGGGACCGCTCGATTTCGTCAATGCCGGCACTGGCATCCGCCTGATGGCCGGCGTCATGGCGGGGCAGCCCTTCGCCAGTGTGCTTGATGGCAGCGCCCAGTTGCGCCGCCGACCTATGAAACGCATCATCACGCCGCTGCGGCAAATGGGCGCGGACATCAGTGGCGAACAGGGCCGCGCGCCCTTACGCGTCGAGCCTACACTGCTGCGGGGTATTCGCTACGACATGCCGGTCGCCAGCGGCCAGGTGAAGAGTTCCGTGCTTCTGGCCGGGCTGTTCGCCAGGGGCGAGACGGTGGTCATCGAGCCGGCGCCCACGCGTGACCACACTGAGTGTATGCTGCGCGCGGCGGGCGTCGACGTCCGCAATGAAGGACGGACTATTGCCATGCAGCCCTGCGCAGAATTGCGGCCGCTGTCATTCAGGGTGCCGGGTGATTTCTCTTCGGCGGCTTTTCTGCTGGTGGCCGGCGCCACTGTGCCAGGCAGCGAGTTGTGCCTGACCGGTATCAATCTCAATCCCACGCGCAGTGGCCTGCTGGATGCGCTGCAGCTGATGGGCGCGGACATTCGCGTTAGCGACGCCGGGCAGGAAGCTGGTGAGCCGGCCGGCACCCTGACGGTGCGGCACAGCAGTTTGCGCGGCATCGACGTTGGTGGTGAACTGGTGGTGCGCATGATCGACGAGTTTCCAGCGCTGATGGTGGCCGCCCTGTGTGCGAAGGGTCGCACGACGGTGCGCAATGCGCAGGAGTTGCGCCTGAAGGAGACCGACCGACTGGCGGTGATGACAGCTGAGCTGCGACGTCTTGGCGCGCAAATCGAGGAGCGCGAGGATGGCTTCGTGATAGATGGGCCGCAGACCATGCAGGGCGCTGACGTTGAAGGCCATGATGACCACCGCATCGCCATGAGCCTGACGCTGGCCGGCATGGTGGCGCGGGGCAGGACGACGGTCCATGATGCAGCCTGCGTCGGCGACTCCTTTCCCGGCTTTGCGGAAACCTTGCAGCAGCTGGGCGCCGCGTTGCGCGTGGAAATGCCGTCCTGAACAAAGGCCGGTGACAAGGTTGATAGCAGGAGCGGGAAACTTGCTGCACAAGGTGGGAGTAATCGGATGGCCGGTGGAGCACAGCATCAGCCCGCAGATGCAGACTGCCGCCTTGCAGGCCGCCGATCTGACGGACTGGAGCTACGAGCGCATTGCCATCCCGCCGGACATCGTGGGTCACAGTCTGCGCACCCTGCGTGACGAAGGCGGCTTTGTCGGTCTGAACGTTACGGTGCCGCATAAGCAGGCTGTGTTGCCGCATGTGCGCCCGGATGAGGTTGCGCGGGCGCTTGGCGCCGCCAACACCATCAACTTCCGCGACAACAGCGCCACCAACACGGATCACATCGGCCTGATTGACGACCTGCGCGCGCATAGCGTGTCGCTGGCGGGCACACGCGCCCTGGTGCTGGGAGCCGGCGGCTCGGCCCGGGCGGCAGTCTATGGACTGACACAGGCCGGCGCCGCAGTGACCGTGGTCAATCGCACGCGGTCGCGGGCCGAGAATATGCTGGCTGACCTGCAGCGGGCGGCAGGCATCACGAACGTCAACCTGCTCACGCTGGAGCAGGCGGCGCGCGAAGGACCTGCGCTGGTGGTGAACTGCACTTCGCTGGGAATGTGGCCGCAGACGGAGAGCTGCCCGTGGCCGGATGGACTTGCGTTTCCGCAGGGCGCGACCGCCTATGACCTGGTATATCGGCCAGCTCGCACGCGCTTCATGGAGCTGGTTGAGGCGCAGGGTGGGCGCGCCATCGGCGGCCTGGGGATGCTGGTGCGGCAGGGAGCGGCATCATTCGAAATCTGGACCGGCCAGCCGGCTGACATATCCGTGATGAGCGCGGCGGCTGAAGCAGCGCTGGCCGCCGCAGGGTGAGCGCCTGGCGCTACGGAGAGATGCCATGATTCGATACCTCACAGCGGGCGAAAGTCACGGCCCGCAAATCAGCGCCATTGTGGATGGTCTGCCGGCTGGCCTGGAGCTGACGCCGGAAGACATCAACCGTGAGCTGTTCAGGCGGCAGCAGGGCTACGGCGCAGGCGGGCGCATGAGCATTGAGAAGGACCAGGTGCAGATTAGCGCAGGCTGGATGAACGGACGCACCACCGGCGGTCCTATTTCGCTCACGGTCGCCAACCGCGACTGGCGCAACTGGCGCGAGCGGGACATCGTGCCGCTGACTACGCCGCGTCCCGGACACGCCGACCTCACCGGCGCGGTCAAGTATGGCTATGGCGATCTGCGCCTCTCGCTGGAGCGCGCCAGCGCGCGCGAGACGACCATGCGCGTGGCCGTGGGCGCCATCTGTCGTCGCCTGCTGGCGGAGTTCGGCATCGTCATCGGCGGGTACGTCACGCGAATTGGCGATGTGGACGCTTATGTGGATGACGATGTGGCCGCTTATCATAATGACGATGAGGCAGACGACTACAGGGCGCGCTTCCGCGCGGCGGCGGAAAACGATGTACGTTGCCCGGATCCGGATGTGGCGGAGCGCATGCATGAGGCAATCCGCCAGGCCATCATCGCAAAGGACACGCTGGGCGGCATCATGGAGCTGGTGGCGTTGAACGTGCCGCCGGGACTGGGCAGCTACGTCCAGCATGACTTGCGACTTGACGCGCGCATAGTGGGCGCGATGGTCGGCATTCAGGCGATGAAGGGCGCGGAGATCGGCCCGGCCTTCGCCAACTCGGCGAAACGTGGCACCCAGGTGCATGATGAAATTGTACTGGCTGAAGATGGCGACAGGCTCATGCGGCGAAGCAACCGCGCCGGCGGGATTGAAGGCGGCATCTCCACCGGCGGACCGATCGTGGCGCGCGTGGCCATGAAACCGATTTCGACGGTTTTGAGCGCGCTGGGCTCCGTCAACCTGGCCAGCGGCGAGGCGGAAGCCACGACCTATGAGCGCAGCGACTTTTGCGCCTTGCCGCGCGGGGTACCGGTGGGTGAGGCGGTGCTGGCCATCGTGTTGACGGAAGCGCTGCTGGAGAAGCTGGGCGGCGATAGTATTGAGGAGATGCGGCCGCGCTTTGAAAGCCTGCGTCAGGCACGCCTGAGCGACCTGGAGATGGACAACGTGGAGTGGCGCTTCGGCTATGAAGGCTAATATCGTCCTCACCGGATTCATGGGGACGGGCAAAACGACTGTGGGCCGCCTGGTCGCGCAGCTGCTGCAACGCCCCTTCGTCGACAGCGACAACCTCATCGTGTTTCGCGCCGGCAAGTCGATTGCACGACTGTTTGCCGAAGAGGGTGAGGAACGCTTTCGTTCGCTGGAGCGTGAAGTCTGTCGCGAATTGGCAGGGCAAGAGGGCCTGGTCATCGCCACCGGCGGCGGCGCCCTGCTGGACGAACAGAACCGACATGCGCTGGGTCAGACTGGCATGCTCGTCTGCCTGCTGGCATCAACGGAGTGCATTCGCAATCGCCTGGCACATGAAAGCGGACGTCCGCTGTTCAACGGCGCCTGGGAGGCGCTGTATGCAGAGCGACTGGCAAGCTACGAAAGCATGCCGCAGCAACTGACGACGGATGGCAGGGCGCCGCAGGACGTGGCGCAGGAAGTGGTGAGGCTGTGGCGCGCATTCGGGTAACGGGGCCGGGCGAGGGCTACGACATCCTCATCGAGCCCGGTCTGCTGCAGCAGACTGAGCGTCTGGTCGCGGAGTGCGGCCTGGGCGGCCGCGTGGCCGTGGGCACGACTGACAGCATCGCCGCCTTGCACGGCGCGGCGCTGGTCGCGCGCCTGCCGGACGCGACGCTGGTCACCATGCCGGATGGCGAGTCGCACAAGACGCTGGCGACGGTGGCACGCATCTACAGCGACCTGGTCGCCGCCGATCTCGATCGTCAGGCAACGATACTGGCGCTGGGCGGAGGCGTGGCGGGCGACACTTTCGGCTTTGCCGCGACCACATTTTTGCGCGGCCTGCGCCTGGTTATGGCGCCCAGCACGCTGCTGGCCATGGTTGACGCCAGCGTGGGCGGCAAGACCGGCGTTGACATCGCGGAAGGCAAGAACCTGGTGGGCAGCTTCGCGCGACCGGCTGCGGTGCTGATCGACACTGACTTGCTGGCGACGCTGCCGCAACGTGAATGGAGCAACGGCATGGCCGAGGTGCTCAAACACGGTCTGCTGGCGGACGCGCAGCTGCTTGATCCTGCGCTGCATTGCCGCGAGCGCGCCGTTGAACTGGTGCGCCGGGCGGTGCAGGTCAAGGTGGACATTGTGCAGCAGGACCCGCTGGAGCGGGGCGTGCGCGCCCATCTCAACCTGGGCCACACCTTCGCGCACGCCATTGAGCTGGTCACGGATTTCCGCTGGGCTCATGGCGAGGCCGTCGGCTTCGGCCTGGTGGCCGCCGCGCGTCTGTCACATGCCCTGGGGCTGTGCACGCCGGCCCTGGCCGACGAGGTCGAGCGCATTGTGGCCGACGCCGGGTTGCCGGTGCGCCTGGGCGGCGTGGATGCAGAAGCGATTTGCGCGGCCATGGCGACCGACAAGAAACGCCGCGCGGGTCGCGTCCGCTTTGTGCTGCTGCGGGCGCTGCATGATGCGACCCTGGTTGAGGATGTTGCGATGGCGGCTGTGATCGAAGTGCTGAATGAATTGCAAGGCGTCGTCGAGCGGGAGGAGCTGTCATGCTGAAGCGTCGAATTCTGCTGTTGCACGGACCGAACCTGAACCTGCTGGGAGTGCGGCAGCCGGAAGTCTACGGGGACATGACCCTGGAGCAAATTAACGCGCTGGCAGAGCGCCATGCGGCAGCGCATGGCGTGAGCCTGCAGACGCTGCAATCGAACCATGAAGGCGCGTTGATTGACTGCCTGCATGCGGCGCGCGGGGAAGTGGACGGCGTCGTCATCAATGCCGGAGCCCTGACCCACAGCTCACTGGCGCTGCGTGATGCCATCACTTCGGTTGGGCTGCCCGCCGTCGAGGTGCATCTGTCCAACGTGCACGCCCGCGAGGAGTTTCGCCACAACTCAATGTTGCTCGGGGTGTGCGTCGGCATGGTCGGCGGCTTCGGCTGGCGTAGCTATCTGCTGGCCATTGATGCCATGCTGGGACACCTGGGCCTGCTGGATGAGTCACCTGGTTCTGTTGACCAGGGGAAAGGCAGGCAGATTTGGTGATTGCGCAAAGGAAATGCCCGTCCGGTTCGTCCAGACTGGGTAGTTGCCTGACAAGCAGCTGACGAGGGAACATGCCGGACAGCAACCAGGTTATCGAAATCTTCAGGCAGAATAGCCTGCGCTACATCAATCTGTGGTTCGTCGACATTTCGGGCGGCGTCAAGAGCATCATCATCCCGGCGGAGCGCATCGAGGAAGTGCTTGAGCATGGCGTTCTCTTTGATGGCTCATCGCTTGAAGGCGGCGCGCGCTCGGTAGAGAGCGAACTGCGGCTGATTCCGGACAGCAACACCTTCGCCATGCTTCCCTGGGATCGGCCGGAGGAACGTGTCGGACGCCTGATATGTCAGGTGCACACGCCCCAGGGCGAACCCTTTCCCGGTGATCCACGCCGTGCGCTGCAGGCCGCCCTGATGCAGGCGCGCAATATGGGGTTCAGTTTCCGAACAGGAATTGAACTGGAGTTCTTTCTCTTTAAGCTGGACGAGCAGGGTGGCGCACAGCCCGCCTGGCCGCACGACACGGTGAGCTACTTCGACCTCTCCACCAACTTCCGCCAGTCCATCCGGCGCAAGATGGTGGCGACGTTGACCGGCCTGGGGATGTCGGTCCTCTCTTCGCATCATGAAATCGGTTCAGGGCAGCACGAGATTGACTTCGGCTATGACGAGGCGCTGACCACGGCTGACCAGGTGTTGACCGCGCGCGTGGCGCTCAAGTCAGTTGCCCAACACAATGACCTGCACTGCACCTTCATGCCGCGCCCGCGGCGGGACCTGCCTGGCTCCGGCATGCACACCCATCAAAGCCTGCATGCGATCGACACTGGTGAAAACCTGTTCAGCGACCCGGCCCATGAATACGGCCTGTCGGAGACCGGGCGCTGGTTCCTGGCCGGCCAGTTGCACCATGCGCGCGCCATGGTCGCGGTGCTGGCGCCCCTGGTGAATTCCTACAAACGTCTGGGGACAAGCATCGAGGCCCCGGTTTACGTGACCTGGGCGCACATCAATCGCGCGGCCCTCATTCGCGTTCCAGGTCTGATGCCAGGTGGAGGCACGCACACTCGCCTGGAGTTGCGTTGCCCGGATCCTTCCAGCAATCCTTACCTGGCAGCGGCGGTCATGCTCGTTGCCGGTCTCGACGGCATTCGCCAAAAAATGTCCTTGCCCGATCCGCTTGAGGAAGACCTGCTGGGTCAGGATCGGGCGCGTCTACGTCGCATGAAGGTATTGCCCGCCACGCTCGACGAAGCGCTCATCGCGCTGGAGTCCGACGAGACCATTCTGTCGGCACTGGGCCCCTACATCAGCAACAGCTTTCTCGCGTCGCGGCGCCAGGAAGTCGAGGACTTTAACCGGCAGGTGACGGACTGGGAGATGGAACGCTACTTCCACCGTTATTAACTTTCAGCTCACTGCCCGCGTGCGCTGCGCTCCCTGTGTAACTCCATGCAAGCAACGACACTGGTAGTGCCTGCTGCCGTGGATGCTTGAGAGCGGGCCGCTTGTGCGGTACCATGTACGTGGTGCATAAAAGCAGGACGGATCGCATGCAGGCCACAAAAGAGAAGTCGGATACCGTCGCAGGGATCCGCTTTACCAAGGTGGGCAAGCTCTACCACTTTGACCCCAGCGCCTTCCCGCAGCTTGGGGCAGGGGACTACGTCATCGTGGAAACCGTACGTGGCCGGCAAATGGGCCAGGTAATGGGCTTCACAGAAGCGGAGGGCAGGCGCGGCAAGCGCCACGCACCCATCCTGCGCCAGGCCACTTCGCGCGACATGGCGCTGCGGCAACACTGGGAAGCGCAGCAGAACGATGCGCTGCGCCTCTGCCGCGAAAAGGCAGCCGCCTTCGGCAATTTGCGCGAAGTGAAGTTTGTCGCGGCGCAATACAACTACGATGGCAGTCTGCTGACCTTTCTCTATGCGGCCGAGGACAAGGTCAACCCGGGTCAGCTGTGGAGCGCCCTGCAGCGTGAATTCAGCGCGACGGTGGAGATGCGCCAGATTGGCCCACGCGACGTGGCCCGCCTGCTGGGCGGCTACGGCGCCTGTGGCGAACTGCGTTGCTGCAGCACCTTTCTCACAGATTTCAGTCCGATTTCGATCAAGATGGCCAAGGCCCAGGGGATATCGCTCAGCCCTTCGGAAATCACCGGGATGTGCGGGCGTCTGCGCTGTTGCCTGGTCTACGAATACGAGCAATATGCTGAGGCGCGCAAGCATCTGCCGCGACGCGGCAAGATGATGGGCACGCCCTGGGGCGAATGCAAGGTAATCGACGTGCATCCGCTGCAGGATGCGGTGACCGTCTACACGCCCGAGGGACGCAAACTGGTCAAACGTGAGGAGTTGGTGCCGCTGGCCGAACTACGGGCCCTGGCGCAGAAGTCGAAAGAGCCGTGCAACAAACATGGCGACGAGCCCTGTGAATGTGGCAAGAAACCGGGTGAACGGAACAGCGATCAGGCTTGACAAGGAGCGCCTCGTGAGTGAAGACAGGCAGGAAAGCATCCAGCGCGTACTGGGGGTCTTCGCGCACCCTGACGACCCCGAGTTTTTCGCTGGAGCGACGTTCGCGCGCTGGGCGGCGGAAGGTGCGGAAATCACCTTTCTGATGGCCACCAGCGGCGACAAGGGCAGTTCCGATCCCGACATGACCCATGAACGCCTGGTGGAGATGCGCGAGGAAGAAGAGCGGAACGCGGCAGCGGCTCTGGGCGTGCGGGAAGTGGTTTTCCTGCGGCACGGTGATGGCGAACTGGCGCCTTCGCTGGCGCTACGGCGCGACATCGTGCGGGGGATTCGGCGCTTCAGGCCGGATGTCGTGGTCACCTGCGACCCACAGAACTGGTACGGCGAGAACCGCATCAATCACCCGGATCACCGCGCCATCGGCGAAGCCACGCTGGCGGCGGTGTTTCCCACCGCGCGTGACCGGCTGAACTTCCTTGAGATGGAACGGGACGAAGGGCTTTCGGCGCACAAGGCGCGCCTGGTTTACATCGCCGGCGCGGTCAACCCGAACACTTACGTAGACGTGACCGACCACGTGGACACCCAGATTCGTTCCTTGCGCGAGCACAAGAGCCAGATCCGTGACATGGACTCGCTGGCGGAACGCATTCGCTCGCGCCACATCGACCCGCGCGCGCCGGCTGGCGCAGCGCGCCTCATCGAGTCATTCTTCGTCGTCACCTTGCGTTGAGCGGGGTGTTCGGCCCAGGCGGCGGGTGATGCCGTCGAGAGCGGCGTTGCGCTGGCTGGAGGCGCGCGGCTGGCTGGTACTTGCCGGCAGCGCGGCCGGCAGCGAAGCCATTCGGGCGCGGGCGCTGGCGGTCGCCGCGGCGGATGGCGGGATCGCCGTCCTGGCCTGCGCCGGTGAAAACGAGGCAGTGGAGCAGTTGCTGAACGAATTTGAAGACTTGGGCGCGCAGTCCGGCTACATCGTGGACGCATTTGTCGAGGATGACTATACCTTGCGCGCGCGGCTCGCGGAGGCCGGTATTGTGGTTGTGGGCGCTGAATCGAACGCCGCCCTGGTGCATGATGCCTTGGCGGGCGCGATCAGCGAAGGAATCCGCAGGGCCTGGCAACAGGGGGCGCTGGTTCTGCTGGAGGGGCCAGGCGCGATGAACGCAGGCGCCTGGGTCCTGTTTGGGAATGACAGCCGCGCCTGCGGTCTGGCGTGGTTGCCGGGGACGTTGATTCTGCCGGGCGCTGCCGAGGTTGGTACCAGTGCTGAAGCGCGCGATCTGTTGAGCGATGAGCCGCAGGCTGTGGCGCTGGGTATCGGGCCGCAATCTGCGCTGGCGCTGGGGCCGGATGGCGAACTGGAAGTCTGGGGCGAACCCCAGGTCAGCATCGTGCTGGGCGCTGCCTGGCAGGTCAGTTAGGAGACTGAAGATGCGACAATGCCGGTGAGCATCATCATCGGGGCGCAGTGGGGCGACGAAGGCAAGGGGCGCGTGGCGGATGTGCTGGGCGCGCAGGCCGATGTGGTCGCGCGCTACGCCGGTGGCGACAACGCCGGCCATACGATTGCTGTTGGCGACGAGGTCTTCAAACTGCATCTGGTGCCCTCCGGCGTTTTGCACGAGAGCGTCAGCTGCGTGCTGGGCAATGGCATGGTCATCAACCCGGTCAACCTGCTGGCCGAAATGGACGCGCTCACTGCGCGTGGCGTGAAGATCACGCCGGAGCGTTTTCTCATCAGCACGCGCGCGCACATCATCACGCCGGCCCACATTGCGCTGGATCGCGCCAGCGAGCGGGCCCTGGGCGAGCAGGCCATTGGCACCACCCTGCGCGGCATCGGGCCGGCCTATCTCGACAAGACCGGTCGGCGCGGCATTCGCGCGGGCCTGATGCACAGCGAAGAGGACTTCGCGGACGCCGTCCATGAGACGATCGAGCGCGCCAACGAAGCGCTGGCCCGCGCCGGCGACAGTCCGCTTGACGCACAGGCCACGGCGCTGGAGTGGATTGACGCAGCTCAGCGACTGAAACCCTACATTCAGGACACGTCGCGCTATATCAACCGGCGACTGCAGGAGGGCGCGCGCGTCGTGTGCGAAGGCGCCCAGGGCACGATGCTGGATGTGGATCACGGGGACTATCCCTTTGTGACCAGTTCCTCGCCGGTGGCCGGTGGCGCGCTGGTTGGATTAGGCTTCGGGCCGCTACATGTGGACCGGGTTGTAGGCGTGACCAAATGTTTCTCCACGCGGGTGGGCGCGGGGCCCATGCCGACCGAACTGGACGGCGAACTGGCGCAGCGCTTGCGCGGCACGGGCGCAAATTTCTGGGACGAATTTGGCACCACCACCGGGCGCAGCCGGCGCTGTGGCTGGATGGATATGGTGATCCTGCGTCACGCAGCGCAGGTGAGCGGTTTCACCGAGCTATTCCTGACCAAGCTGGATGTACTCAGCGGCCTGGAAGAGCTGAAGATTGCGGTCGCCTGGGAGCTGGATGGCGAGCGGCTTTGCTATCCGCCAGGCACCATGGCGGAAATGGAGCGCGCCACGACAGTTTACGAAACCCTGCCTGGTTGGGATGCCGACCTTTCGGCCATGCGCTGCCAGCAGGAGCTGCCGGACGCAGCCCGGCGTTACGTGCGCCGCATCGGCGAGCTTTGTGATACGCCCGTGCGCACAGTGGGCGTGGGGCCGGAGCGTGAGCAGCAGATTCGGCTGGACGCGGCGCTGTGACAGACTTGTCAGTCGCAGGCCGGTACGCTACACTCGCAGGGTTGTTGAGCAGGTTGGTGCAGGGGGTTCCGCGGTGAAAAGACTGGCGCTGTTGTCCGCTCTGGTGTTGCTGCTGCTGGCTGGCGGGGGCGTGACGAGACTGCTTCTGGGCGGCGGCCTGGACGGCTTCTTCATCGTGCAAACCACGGCGCCCGATTCTTCCGTGATGACGGCTGCCCCGTGGCAGACCGAACAGTTGATGATGATGATCGGCTTCCTGCTCGTCAACCTGCTGGGCATGGGCGTCACGATCGGCATCGTGCTCTGGTTGCTGCACCGGGGCGTTAAACGGGCTGCTGCGGCCGGAGCCCAATCCGGCAACTGACTCCGCGCCGCCCCTCGTGCTGGCGCATGTATCTCGACTTTTTCACCCTCTCCGCTCTGGTTGAAGAGCTTCAGACACAACTCGTCGGCGGGCGCATCCAGGATGTGCTGGATGTTGACGAGACTGGCCTCGGCCTGGAGATCTACGCGCAACGCAAACGCCACTGGCTCTACCTGAGCGCGGACAATCAGGTGCCACGTTTGCATCTGCTGCCGGAGCGGCTGCGGCGTGGCATTGAGCGTCCCCTGCCCATCGGCTTGCTGCTGCGAAGCTATGTGGAAGGCGGCCGGCTGCTGCAGATATCCCAGCCGCCGTGGGAGCGGGTGGTGCAGTTCGACGTGATCGGCCCCGAGGGTGAAGTCCAGATCATCGTGGAGCCGATGGAGCGGCGCAGCAACGTCCTGTTGCTGCAGAACGGCGTGATTCTGGAGTGCGTGCGACGGATTCACGCCAACGAAAATCGCATGCGCACCAGTCTGCCCTCCCACCCCTACCAGGCGCCGCCACCCCAGCGCGGTCGCCACGATCCCCTGCAGCTGGGCGTGGACGACCTGCGCGCGATGCTCGAGCAGAACGAGGACCCAAAGCGGCGCACCCATCAGCTGCTGAGCGGCAGGTTGCTGGGCGTGAGCCCCTTGCTGGCGCGGGAGGCGGTGTATCGCAGCGGCGCGGCAGTGACCCAGCGCGCGCTGGATGCGAGTGCGGAGGCCTTGTGGCCGGCGTTGCGCTCCATCCTCGAACCGCTTGCAGTCCGCGACTGGCAGCCGGGTTTGGCCGGAGAAGAGGCGCAGCCGGCAGCCTTCAGCGTCTATCCGTTACAGAGCCTGCCGGACTGGCGGCCAACTGCCTCCATCAACGAGGCGCTGGTCACCTGGTACGGCGCGGTCACCGGCACGGACGCCTACCATGCGGCAAAACAGCCGGTCGCGCAGGCGCTGCGTGAAGCGCGCGCCCGTCTGGAAGCGCGGCGGACTGCGCTGCAGCGGTCGCTGACGGACGAGCGTGAGCGCGAAAGTTTGCGGCAGAGCGGTGAATTGCTGCTGGCTTACCAGTATTCCATGACGCCTGGCCAAAGCGAGCTGCGTGCGCAGTATGAGGTGGAAGGGCCCGAGCTGATCATCCCGCTCGAACCCGGGTTGTCGCCGCTGGAAAACGCGCAGCGCTACTTCACCCGCTACGAGAAGGCCAAACGCGCGCTGCAGGACGTGCCGCGCCTCTTGCGCCAGACGAAGCGACAACTGCAGGCGCTGGCGCAGCTGGATTGCGACCTCGAGCTGGCGAGCAGCTGGCCGGACATCAACGAGGTGCAAGCCTTGCTGCAGGCACAGGGCCTGTGGCGCGGCGGACGCAGCGTGCGGCCGGGTGGGCAACGCAGCGCGGCGCTGCGCCTGGTGACGCCGGAGGGCTTCGTGATCCGGGTGGGGCGCAACAGCCGTCAGAATGAACAGGTCACCTTCGAGCGCAGCTCAGGCGCGGATCTGTGGCTGCACGCACGCGGCTTGCCAGGCGCGCATGTGATCGTCAGGGAGGATGGCCGGCCTGTTCCGGAAACTGTGATTGAGCAGGCGGCAGCGCTGGCGGCCTGGTTCTGTCCGGCGCGGGCTGAGAACAGGGTGTCGGTGGACGTGACCCTGCGGCGCCATGTGCGGCGCATCCGCGGCGCCAGCCAGGGAATGGTCAGCTATCGCAACGAACGAACGCTGGTGGTGCGCCCGCAATCACCGGACGCATTCGCGCGTCAGTGATCGCCCAGGCAAATCTCCAGCGCACGCGCCGTATCCAGCCAGCGATGATCGAGCGGGACGGTCTTGCGCTTGCCAATGACGTCTTGCAGCGGCACGGCTTCCGTACCGCCGTTGCGCGAGGCAATCATGACGCCGGACACACCGGCGTGGATGTAGTCGGCGCAGGCAGTGCCCAGCTGGGTCGCCAGCAGGCGATCGGCCGCAGTGGGCGCGCCGCCGCGCTGCACATGTCCGAGCGTGGTCACGCGGGTTTCCAGGCGCGTCATCTCTTCCAGCTGACGTGTGAGCTCATGCGTAATGTCCGCGTGCTCGGCACGGAGCGCGCGCAATTTCTTTTTCAGGCGCTTGCGCGTCGACTTGTCGTCGGCTTCACTGATCCCTGTCTTAAGTTTCTCAAACTGATCACCCAGCTCCGCAGAAAAGGCACCTTCGGAGAGCGACACGATGCTGAAGTGCTTGCCGCCCTGGCTGCGGCGCATGATTGAATCCGCCACGACTTCGATGTCGTAGGGGATTTCGGGGATGAGGATGACGTCGGCGCCGCCGGCCAGGCCGGCACCCAGGGCCAGCCAGCCGGTGTTGTGACCCATGACCTCCACGATGATGATGCGGTGGTGGCTGTGCGCGGTGCTGTGCAGCCGGTCGATGGCTTCCGTGGCAATGGAAAGCGCCGTGTCGTAGCCGAAAGTGACATCCGTGCCATAAACGTCGTTGTCAATGGTCTTGGGCAGGGTCACGATATTGAGGCCCTTTTCAGCCAGGCGCCAGGCATTGCGCATGGTGCCGCCGCCGCCGATACAGACCAGGGCATCAAGGTGATGCTGCTGGTAAGTGTCCAGCATGGCATCAGTCATGTCCATGATCTTGTCGCCGACGGGCATTTTGTGAGGCTTGTCGCGGCTGGTGCCGAGGATGGTGCCACCCACGGTCAGGATGCCCGAGAGCGCGCCGGCATGCAGGTCGACGGTGCGGTTCTGCATCAGGCCGCGAAAGCCCTGACTAAAGCCGATGACGCGCATGTCGTACTTGCTGATGGCGGTCTTGCCCAGTGCGCGGATGGCAGCGTTCAGTCCTGGACTGTCGCCCCCTGCGGTCAAAACGCCGATTGACTGCGACATGCGATGCCTCCGGTTTAGCCTGCCACCAGTCTAGCACAGTAGCGCGCAGGCGTCAGTTTCGTGGCCGCGCCACACGCTATACTCGCGCGGGCAGGCGGCAGCGAGAGGAGTGTGGCATGGGGCAGGGCAGGCTGGCCGGCAAGGCAGCAGTGGTCACTGGCGCGGGCAAGGGCATCGGTCGGGCGACCGCGCTGGCTTTGGCGCGGGAGGGCGTTCACGTGATGCTGGCTGCGCGCACCAGGGCCGATCTCGAGTCACTGGCGGCGGAGATCGATGCGTTGCCCGGTGACGCGCGGGCGCTGGCGCTGCCGAGCGACGTCAGCGATGAGGCAGCCGTGGCGAGCCTGGCGCAGGCCGCCAGCGCCGCCTTCGGCCAGATTGACATTCTGGTGAACAACGCCGGCGTCGGCAAGAACGGCACGGTCGCTTCGCTCAGCACAGCTGATTTCGACTGGATTATGAACACCAACATGCGCTCGAGCTGGCTGTGTACCAAGGCCTTCTTCCCGCCGATGCTCAAGCGCAGGGACGGCGCCGTGATCTTCATCAGTTCGGTGGCCGGCTTAAATGGCCTGCCCAACGAGCCGATTTATTGCGCGACCAGGTTTGCGCAGATGGGCTTTGCCCAGTCCATCGACTACGAAGCCTGGCCAAGAAACGTCAAGGTCAGTGTGATCGCGCCGGGCGGCACAAACACGCAGTATGGCTTCTACAACGGGACGCGCACCCCGGGCGACCCAGTGCTGGACGGGATGCAGGAGGCGGAAGGCGTGGCTGATGCGGTGCTCTACGCCCTGTTGCAGCCGCCGAAGACGCGCGTTTTTCTGGTAGGGATGCGCCCCATGAACGAGGCGTTGAGCACGGGGTCAGGTTCCTACTTCAGCGGCAGCGACGACTGAGCTGAGCTGGCATGAAGTGACAGCGCCGCCGCCAGCACCTGCCCTACACTGATGTCACTCAGGCAGGGATGCAGGGCCGCATCATCAGCACCCCAGTCCAGCACGCGACAGGGCCGGCAGCCGATGTTTGAGGCGAGGGTGACGTGGCGTCCGGGCAGCCCCCAGGGACCAAATTCGACGGGATCGGCGGGCCCGTAAAGCGACACAGTGGGCGTGGCGACGGCGGTGGCCAGATGCAGCGGGCCGCTGTCAGGGCCCAGCACCAGTTGCGCGCTTTCGTAACAGGCTGCCAGCTGGCCAATAGTGGTCAAGCCGGCGATGCTGGTTGCAGGCTGGGACATCCGTTCAGTGATGCGTTGCACGAGCGCTGCTTCCGCTGCGCTGCCGCTGAAGAGCAGCTGCGCGCCGAGCGAGTCAACGAGGCTGTCGGCCACCTGGGCCCAGCGCTCCTCTTGCCAATGCTTGAGCAAAGCACCCGTGCCAGGGTGAATGCACAGGAAAGGCGCGTCCGGCTCTATACCACTGTTGCGCAGCACGCCCCTGGCCGAGTCGCGCAGGGCGTCAGTAAGCGGGAACCGTAGCTCAGCCTGCTCATTTACGGGCTGCCCGGTCAGGGCGCTGACCAGACGCAGGTTGCGCAGCAGGGCGTGCTCGCGGCGCAGTGGAATGGCCCGGGTGAGGAAAGGTGTTGTTTGCGCCTGGTCGAAGCCGATGCGCTGCGGGATCCCCGCCAGCCAGGTGACCAGCGCGCCCCACCAGTGATCCGGGCGCAGAATCAGGGCAGACTCAAAGCCGCCACTGCGCAGCTGCCTGGCCGTGCGCAGCGCCAGCTGCCAGGGCGCCAGCGGCCCACGCTGTGCAGCGCGGCTGATGCCCGGAAACTCCAGGGTCTGCACGCCATGCAGCGCCGGCGATTCTGCAAACACCGTCGCAGCCTGGGGGCTGGCCAGGGCTTGCAGGTCGGCAGCCGGGAATGAGTCGCGTAGAGCAAGGATGGCCGGCATAGTCAACAGCGCGTCACCCAGGTGATCCGGCCGGATGATCAGAATGCGCTGGCTTTCAGCCTGCGTAGCCGGGGGCAGCGGCAGGGTTACCAGGGAGCGCAGAAACATCTGGCGCGCGCGTTGGCGCGGCGAGCCGGCGTGACGGGCAGCGCTCAGGCGCAGGTTGCGTGCGACGAGCGCTTCACGCTTCAAACGCCGAAGCTTTCCCAGGCGGCCAGCAGACGCGGCAGAATGGCCGACCAGTCGCAGGTTTCCAGCGCGGCGCGGCGCGCTGCGTCGCCCATGCGCCGGCGTCGGGCCGGGTCGTCGAGCAGGCTGAGGATGCCCTCGGCCATGGCCGCTTCGCTGTCCGCAATGAGCAAGGTTTCCCGCAGCGTTGCCGGCAGACCGGCTGCCGCCAGCGAAGTGGACACGATGGCGCAGCCGCTGGCCATGGCCTCCAGAATCTTGAGGCGCGTGCCGCTGCCCATGCGCAGGGGCACGACATAGACATCGCAGCCGTGTAACCAGGGCTGGATGCGGTCTACGCGCCCGGTGAGCGTGATCCGCTGGTTGGCGGCCAGCGATTGCAAACTTGCGTGCGGCGACTGACCCACAATGTTCAAATGGCAATGGGGACTGTCGCGCTGCACCAGCGGTAACACGCTGGCACAGAACCACAGCATGGCGTCCACGTTGGGCCGGTAGTCCATCTTGCCTGTGAATGCCAGGGTTGGCACCGGGTTAACCTGCCCTGGCGCTGCGTCGTAGTCAGAGACGAAGATGCCGTTGGGCACCACGTGCACCGGACGCTGTGGCGCCAGCGATTGCAGCAGCGCTGCGTCATCGTTTGAAACAGCCAGGGTGCCCGACACCTGCTGGCAGACGGAGCGTTCGAAGCGGGTGATGCGCCGCGCCTGCAGCCAGGACCAGGCCGCGGCCGGCCAGCGCGCAGGCTGTTGCCGGTCTACGGCGTAGAGATTCTGCTGCAGTTGAAATTCGACGTTGAGCGCGTCGTAAATGCAGTGTGCTGTGGATTGCAGGCTGCGTACGAGGGGCAGGAAGGCGCACATTTCCAGGCTCTCGAACTGGATCACAGCGAAGCGTTGCCATTGCAACAGCTTTTCCAGATGTTCACGCATCTGGACGCTTTCCAGGCGCAGCGCCAGGTCGGGCCTGCTCGTCAGCAAGGCGTCGCGCAGACGCATACGCGTGTCGCGCTGCGGCACCGGCACGAGAATGACCTGCGCACAAACCTCGTGCAAAGGTGATTCCGGCTCAAGCCATTCGCCAAAACTGAGCAGCGTTACTTCGTGACCCGCCCTGTAGAGCCCGTGCAGCAGACCGAAACTGCGCATGGCTCCGCCCTGGTGCGGTGGCCAGGGCAGGGTGGACGTCAGCAGCAGAATGCGCATCAGCTCAAAGCACCTTGTCCCAGGCCGCAAGCAGGGCGCGGGCGCTCTTGTCCCAGGTGAAGCTGGCGGCGCGCTGCAAGCCGGCCTCGCACTGTGCGTCGCGCCAGGCGCTGTCGTTCAGCGCGCACAGCATGGCAGCGGCCAACGCATCCGGGTCGTCGGGGTCGACCTGAAGCCCCACCTCGCCGACAACCTCGGGCAGCGAGGATACGTTGCTGACGATGGGCAAGGTGCCGCAGGCCATGGCCTCCAGCGCCGGAAAGCCAAAGCCTTCGTAGAATGAGGGCAGCACCAAGGCCGTCGCCAGGCTGAAGAGCGCCGGCATCAGCCGCTGCGGGACATTTTCGCGCCAGATGATGTGCTCATCGAGCCGCATGTCATGGATGCGCTGCATGGTCTCGTCGAAAAGCCAGCCACGGCGTCCCGCCAGAACGATGGGCGGCGCGTCCGGCAACTGCGCTCGCAGGCGACGCCAGGCTTCCAGCAGGCCGGCGATGTTCTTGCGCGGCTCGAAGGTGCCGACGAAGAGCAGAAAAGTCTCGGGTAAATCCAGCTGCTGACGCTGCTCACTCAATGTCGCGGGATGTGGTGACCTGAACTCCGCGGCGACGCCTGGATGTTGGGTCGTGATGCGTTCGGATGGTACATCCAGCAGCTCGACCAGGTCCTGTTGCGAAGCGTGGGAAATGGTCAGGATGTGATCGGCCTGACGCACGGCGCGTCGAATCTGGCCATTGTAGTAACGGCGGCTGGCGCGCGTAAGAAACTGTGGGTAGTGCAGAAAAGTGAGGTCATAGACGGTGATGACGTGTCGCCGCGCGCCGCGCAGGGGCGGAATGAAATCCGGGCTGTGCAGCAGGTCGAGGCGGCGCGGCAACAATTCGGCGCTGAGCGCCAGCGCCTCCAGCCGGTGGTGACAGGGTGTGTAGAGCGTGGCCCGGGCGAAGCGTCCGGCGCTGGATGTACGCATTTTGCGACTTTCGAGGATGGTGATGTGCTTCGCGGGATTCAGCGACTGCAGGGCGTTTATGACTTCACGAATCCAGGTTGCGATTCCACCCTGGCGGTAGGCGAGCAAACGCGCATCAAGGCCGATACGTTGCATACGTGTCAGTATAGCCACGCGGGGCAGGGCTTTCCATGTGAGGCTTACAGCCAGCGCTGCAGCAGCTGCGCCACGACGCCCCTTGCCAGCATCGCCGCCAGCGCGCGGTCGACGCGTTGCCAGCGCTTGCCGGGTTCAGCGAGCAGGGCGAGCGCGAGGTGTTGCTCGCTGACCTGGCGCAGTTGACCGCTCCAGCCAAACTCGCGCAGATGCAGGCGGGCGTCGATGGCATCGACCAGGGCCGCATCCGCCACGCCGAAGCGGACGCTGTCCAGCGCATGCTGCGGCAATTCATAGGGCAGCGTCTGAAACGGGGCGATGCGTCGTCCCCAGCGGCGCGCCTCAGCATCGGCTGTGGAGCCGAGGGCGTAGGCGAGCGAGCGACCGGCAAGCGCTGATATCGCATTAAGCGGCTGTGCGTCGCGGCTGACCAGCACCAGTCCCGCATCGAACCAGGCGCGCGTCGCAAGCACTTCGGGCTCACGCCAGGTCGCGCGCGCATCAGCGACCGCGAGGGCGTCGATCTGCCCGATGCGCAAGGCATCGAAGCGGCTGTCACTGCCCAGGGTGACGAAGCGAACTGGCAGTCCGAGCTCCTCACCCAGCGCTCGCCCCAGATCAAGCGCCAGTCCCGCTGGTGCGCCATCGTGCAAAGTCACGAAGGGAGGCACGGCGGCTTCGATACCGATGCGTAGCTCGCCAGACGGGAAGAGCGTCTCAATCGCAACGGGCTCTGCCTGACGTGGCCATAGAACGGCCGCAAGCGCCAACAGGGCGATGAGCGCCAGCGCGATCAGGCGGGCGCGGCGGGCGGGGCGAGCCACAGTTCAGCGCCTTGTGCGCGACCGAGAGCCAGGTTCTGGATGGCGTGGTAGAGCGGCTTCGTCAGGAATTCGGGCGTGACCAGCGTGAAGCCGTCGCGCCAGCTGCTGGCGGGCGCGGGATAGCGCAGGGCCCACAGACAGAGTTTGTCAAGCCAGGGCCAGCTTTGCCCGGCAAACTCAAGGGCGTCAAGCGTATGGCGAATGCGCCATGCCGGGCTTACGGCCTGCTCATGGCGTGGATCATCATTCCAGCCAGTCTCGGTGAGGAAAAGCTGCGCACCCGGCTCGACATAACGCAACATGATCTCGCGCTGCAGCTCGACGCGGCGGAAGTTGAGCTGGTCAATAGACGGAGGTGCGTCCGGTGCGTCCACAAAACCGTAGCTGTGCAGTGCCAGCCCGTCGCTCCACTGCGCGGCGCCGGCTGCATACATGGCCTCCAGCCAGGCCAGGTCATTCATGCCATGAGGACTGCCGGCTGGCTCCAGGGTAGGCGCCGGACCCGCCGCCAGCAGAATGGTAGCAGGATTGGCACTGCGCAGCGCCTCATGCACCACTTGCAGCAAGGCCGCATAGTCTGCCGGCGTCACCGATGCGAAGCCCCATTCGAAAGCGAGGTTTGGCTCATTCCAGATGACCAGGTGTTGCAGGTCGTCTTTGTAACGGCGCGCAAACTGAGCGACATAATTCGCGAAATCGCCCCAGGCCGCGCGCGGCAGGGAGTTGAGCGTGCCGGGGCGCGAGTCAGCATCATCCGGGCGCGCCCAGGCGGGCACCAGCCCCATGCGGGCGATGACGCGCAGTCCCTGGTTGCGGGCGTGGCGCATGATGCGATCCGCCAGACCCCAGTTGATGTTCCCCGGCGCCGGTTCCATGTAGGCCCAGGGGAAGAACTCGACGATGGTGTTCGCGCCCAGTTCGCGCACCAGCTGCAAACTGCGCTGAATCTTCCACTCCCACACTTCGTCGATGAGGCGGGTGTGCACGCAAAGCTGCGGCAGGGCGCTGACCACGGTTTGCTGTGCCTGGGGGGTGGCGCGCGGTTCGGCAGGAAGGAGCGCGTTGAACAGCAGGGCGATCAGAGTCAGGCGCAGCAGCAGCGGCCAGCGACGGGCCAGAGCCGCCAGATTCTGTCGCGTCGATTTCATCCGCTGTCAGCAGACTGTCGATGCTGCAGCTCCCCGACCCGCGGGGGAGCGGGCTCAGGCGTGCTGCTTTTGCTCGCGCACATCTTGCCAGGCGGTGTGCACTTCGGTCTCGCCGCGACGCAAGGCCAGCAACAGGGCATCCTGGTCGACCGGGACGCTGAAGACGCGTACACCGACTGCGTTGTAGATGGCATTGGTGATGGCCGGCATGGTGTTGATTGAGGGAATCTCGCCGACGCCCTTGGCTCCATAAGGCCCTTCCGAAGCGCGGTCCTCGACGAGGTGGCTGATGATCTCCGGCGTATGTTTAATGCTGGGCATCTTGTAGCGCGCCAGCAAGGTGGACCAGGGGACGCCATCCTCAACGATGTAGCTTTCCGTCAGGGTATTGCCGAGGGCCATCACGATGCCGCCCTCAATCTGTCCCTGTAGCAGGAGCGGATTAATCGCGCGGCCAACATCGGTGGCCGAGATGATTTTCTCGCAGTGGACATTGCCGGTGTTCAGGTTGACGCTGACCAGGGCGATCTGGGTGGCGTAGGAAAAGGCAAAGTGCATGTCGCCGCCGGTGCCCAGCGGCTGGGTCTGCGGCCCCCAGTATTCGTGCAGGATGCGGGTCGCGAAGCCCTGGTTGCGGGCCATGCTTACCGCCTCGCCAAACTTGACGCTGGTGCCATTGACGCGCACCAGGCCTTCCTCGAAGCGCAGCGATTCCGGCGGATAGTCAAACTCCTCGGAGACGACGCTGCTGAGGGCGTCCCGCAGGCCGATGGCGGCATGGCGCACCGCGTTGCCGCTCATAAAGGTCTGGCGGCTGGCAGTGGTCGGCCCGCCGTCCGGCGTCAGGTCCGTATCTGAAAGCAGAACGCGCACCTGCTTGTAGGGCAGACCCAACTCCTCGGCAGCGCACTGCGCCAGCACGGCGACCAGCCCCTGGCCCATATCTGCGGAGGAGGTGCGCACCTCGATGGTGCCGTCATCATAGGCCTCCACCTCGGCTGCTGACTTGTCCGGCGCGCCCCCGCCAAGGCCCGTGTTCTTGTAGGCGCAGGCCACGCCCCAGCCCCAGGCGATGTCACCATCGCGCCAACCCCAGCGGAAGTTACCGTTGGCCGCGCCGCGCAAGTCATCGTCACACTGGCGAATCGTCTCCAGCAGGCCGACGCTCTCGCGCAGCCGCTGACCGGTGGCGGTGACCACGCCGACCTTCTGCGCGTTGATGCGGCGCAGCTCAAGGGCGTCAAGGCCGAGTTTTTCGGCGATCAGATCCATGTTCTGTTCGACGGCGAAGGCGCTTTGCGTGACACCAAAACCGCGGAAAGCGCCCGAAGGCGGGTTGTTGGTGTACATGGCATAGCAGTCGACGCGCGCGTTGGGGACATCGTAGGGCCCGGTGGCGTGCGTGGTGGCACGGGTCATCACCTTGTCGCTCAGGCTGGCATAGGCGCCAGCATCGCCGTAGAGCTCCGCTTCAACTGCGGTGATGCGGCCGTCGCGACGCGCTCCTGTGCGCAGGTGAATGATCGTGGCATGCCGCTTGGGGTGGAAGAGCAGCGACTCCTGGCGTGAATAGAGCATCTTGACCGGACGCTGCGCTGCGTCGGCCAGCAGCGCGACATGAATCTGCCCGGCGATGTCTTCCTTGCCACCGAAGCCGCCACCGATGAGCGTGCCGCGCACGCGCACAGCCTCGTCGGGCAGGTCCATTGCGCGCGCAATCTGGTTGCGGTCCTGATAGGGGATCTGGGAACCGACGTAAATCGTAAGCTTGCGATGCTCCTCATCAAAGCCGGCCGGGATGCCGATGGCGCATTCCGGCTCCAGAAAGGCATGTTCAATAATCGGCGTGCGATAGGTGCGCTCCACGATGACGTCGGCTTCGTCGAAACCGCGCTGCAGGTCGCCATGACGCACCTTGATGTGCTTGAGCAGATTGCCGTCTTCGCGACCGGAGTGCACATGGGGCGCCTCGGGCGAACGCGCGTAGACCGGATCCGCGACGACCGGCAGTGGCTCGTAGTCCACCTCGATCAACTGCATGGCCTGCTCTGCAAGGTCGGCGCTTGCCGCAGCGACGAGGGCGACCGCATCGCCCATGTAGCGAACGGTCTCGTTTTCACCAATCAGCACCGGCCAATCCAGCGAGACGAGGCCATGGATATTTTCTCCAGGGATGTCCGCCCGGGTGAGCACCGCGTGCACGCCAGGCAGGGCGCGGGCCCGGCTGGTGTCGATGCGCAGCACCAAAGCGTGCGGATACGCCGAACGCAGCGTCCTTGCATAGATCATGTCCGGGAAGATGTAATCATCTGTGTACTGCGCGCGTCCTGTGACGCGGTCGACAATATCGGGAACCAGCTCGCTATGGCCGACACTGTTCAGCGGCTCGTCGATGGCAGGCTCGTTTGGCGGCAAGGGTTGCTCGCCGCGCAGGAGATTGCCGGCGGAATGAATAGCGCGCATTACGCTGCTGTAGCCGGTGCAGCGGCAATAGGTGTCCTTGAGCGCGACCTTTATGGCGTGGTCGTCAGGCTCGGGATTCTCCTCCAGCAGGGCGGCGGAGGTCATCATCAGGCCGGGCGTGCAGAAGCCACACTGTACGGCGCAATGATTGATGAACTCCTGCTGCAGCGGGTGCAACTGCTCTTCACCACAGGCGTTACAGCTGGCCAGCCCCTCAACCGTGCGCACCGTCTTGCCCTGTGCCTTGAAGGCCGGATAAATACAGGAATCGACCGGCACACCATCCACGTGCACGGTGCAAATGCCGCATTCAGCCTCGTCACATCCGATCTTGGTGCCGGTCAGACCGAGGTCATTGCGCAGCATCCCGGCCAGGGTGCGCGATTCCGGCACATCCAGGTCGTGTGCAACGCCATTAACTGTCAGCTTAAGGGAAGTCATGGTTTGCTCTCCATGTCAAAGCTAGCCAAGCCCAACGCCTTCGGCCTGCGCAACCCCGCTGCGCGCCCGTTCGACGGCCAAAGGCAGGACCTGATTGAGGAGGGTTTCGATCATATGTGAACGATATTCCGCGCTGGCGCGGTATTTGCTGGCGCGCGGATGCAACATTTCGCGAGCGCTTGCGGCCACACGACGCATGACTTCGTCTGAGACGGGCTGACCACGCAGTTCGTCTTCGACGAGACTGGCGCGCACCGGCACACGGTCGACCGGGCCGATACAGATGCGGAGATCCGCGAAGCTGTCCCGTTCCTCGTCCAGCTGCACCCATGCAGAGCAGCCCAGCACGGGCAGGGCAACGCCCTGCGGCCGCATGATTCGCTTGAAGGCGCTGGCCGAACCGGCGGAGCCGATTCTGAAACGGAATCCGGCCAGCACATCACGTGTGGAATCGAGCGCCGAAACGCCTGGGCCATGAAAGATCTGCGTGACGGGTAACCACTCGCGGCGGCCATCATGCCACGCCACATCCGCCTCGGCAGCCAGAGCCACCAATGAGGTCGTGCCATCGCCGGCGGGCAGGGCATGGGCGACATTCCCGCCCAGGGTTGCGACATTCCGCACCTGCAAGCCGCCAACCACGCCACAACTTTCAACGAGGCAGGTCGCTTCCCGTTCAAGCAGATGCGAGGTAACGATGGCCGTATGCGTGACGGCCGCGCCAATATGAAGCCAGTTATCTGACGCAGCAATGCGCGTCATTTCAGGCACCGAGGTGACGTCTACCAGGGCTGCGAGCGAATGGGCTCCCTTTTCGACGTGCTGCAAATCAATCAGCAGGTCGGTTCCGCCTGCGATGATTCTGGCCTCGCCATTGTATTGTTTCAGGCAAGTGAGCGCACCAGCTACGGTGCAAGGCGCATGATAACGTTCCCAAAGTGGCACGAAGCGCGTCCCCCCCTCATGGGCAGGATTACGTTCCAGGCAGCACTTTTCGCGGGAGTTATGGGCCCGCGCCGGTCATCTTGATGGATCACCGACTGCACACGGTTGCAACCAGTGTAGCAACGCTCAGTACAATGTGCAAATCCCTCTGTCGGTTTCACTGTTCACAAGGTCGGGATGATGGACGGGCTGCGACAGAATGCAGAACCCTGTTCGAGTTTTCGGCAACATGGGCAGTGTGTGTTAGTATCCCGTTCCCAGGAGCATCCTTGAACCCGGAGCGTAGGATAGTGCGGCTGCATGAAACGACGCAGATTCCTGACTGACACAGATCCAGCCGTCGTGCTGGCGCCAGTAGTGGCCGTCGTGCTGGCGCTGATCCTGGGCGGTTTAATGCTGTTGGCGCTTGGACAAAACCCGATTGAAGCCTACGGCTCAATGTGGGAGGGCGCGTTCGGGAACCCCGCTCGCCTCTTTAACACCATCACACGTTCCATTCCCTTGTTGCTGGTCGCAATCGGCATCTGCATCGCCTTTCGCGGGGGTGTCATTAATATCGGTGCTGAAGGCCAGCTGTTCTTTGGCGCAATCTCGGTAACCGCCTTTGCGGTGGGCGTGGGCGACAGATTGCCAGCGCTGATCTTCGTGCCGCTGGCGCTGCTGGTTGGTGCTTGCGCGGGCGCTTTCTGGGGTGCGGTGCCCGGGTATCTGAAAGCACGATTTGCAGTCAACGAAATCCTCAGCACGGTCATGATGAACCAGATCGCCATCCAGTTGCTGCTGTTCCTCCTCAGCGGTCCGCTCATCGACCCGAAAGAGATTGAGCTGGGAACGCGCATCCCGCAATCGGCCAAACTGCCGTCTGCCGTCTGGCTGGGGCGGCTGATGCCTCCCACGCGCCTGCATACGGGTCTGTTCATTGCCCTCATCATGGCGGTAGTGATCTGGCTGCTGCTGTGGCGCACGCCGCTGGGATATCGCATACGCGCTGTCGGCCAGAACCGTGATGCCTCGCGTTATGCAGGCATCTCGGTGCCGCTCTATCTCACACTGTCACTGACCCTGAGTGGCGCGCTGGCGGGGCTGGCGGGAGCTGTGGAACTGATCGGCGTACCGCATCGCATGGTCGAGGGGTTCGCTGTCGGTTACGGGTTTGCCGGGATCGTGGTCGCGCTCTTTGGGCGTCTGCATCCCCTGGGCGCGATTCCCTCAGCCTTCTTTTTTGGCGCGATGCTGACGGGCGCCGAGCGCATGCAGCGCACGATTCAGGTGCCTTCTGCAACGATCATTGCCCTGCAGGGAATCGTTGTTCTGTTTGTCGTCAGCAGTGACCTGTGGGTGCGCCGACGAGCCGCGAAACGGGTAGCCCACCTGATCAGTGCGACCACCGGCCCTGAAACCGGGCCCGATGTCGCCGGCATCCAGCCGACGGGAGCAGGGTGACGATGGGCGCTGAACGCACGCTGCTGGAGATTCTGGTTGCTGCCTCCGCACTGACGCTGGCGGCAGCCACGCCCTTCCTGCTGGCCGCACTCGGTGAAGTCTTTGCGCAACGCTCGGGTGTGTTGAATCTGGGCGTAGAGGGCATCATGTTGATGGGTGCTTTCGCATCGATCTACGTGGTTTCCGAGAAGGGCATGAACGCCGGGTTGCTCACCGGCGTATTGACCGGCATGCTGGTCGGCGGCCTGTTGGGCCTGCTTATGGCCTTCATAAGCGTGACCTTGCAAGCGGAACAGGGAATCAGTGGAATCGGGCTGACGCTGTTTGGTCTGGGAATGTCAACGCTCCTGTTTCGGGTGCTGGCTGACGGAGTCATCGTGGCTGAATCCGTCCCGCGGCTGCGCATCCCGCTGTTGAGCGAGCTGCCGCTGCTGGGAGAGGTGTTATTCAATCAGAACGCGATGGTCTACCTCGCATTTCTGCTCGTTCCGCTCTCGGTGTGGGTGTTGAACCGAACGACCTGGGGGCTGCAGATTCGTGCGGTTGGCCAGAATCCGGTCGCGGCGGATTCGATGGCGGTGAATGTTGCCCGCGTACGCTATTCGACGGTAATCCTCGGTGGCGTAATGGCGGGTCTGGCGGGTGCATCAATGTCGCTGGCAGTGACGGGCGTGTTTCAGGAAAACATGACCGCGGGACGCGGCTTTATCGCCGTGGCGCTGGTCTATTTTGGGGGTTGGTCGCCATGGAAGGTGATGCTGGGCGCCCTGTTGTTCAGCGCTGCCAACAACCTGCAAATCTGGGTACAGGTGCTGGATGTGCGGGTGCAGGGCGAGGTCATCCCGGCTAATCTGCTGATCATGATGCCCTACCTGCTCACCATTGTCGTACTGATATTTGCCCGCGACCGACAGCGCCGCGAACCGGCAGCGTTGACAAAACCCTTTGAACGAGGGGAAAACTGAGTTGGTGGATCCGTCGGCACTGGCCGGCGATTGCAAGCTTGACTAGACAGGAGGGATGAAATGCGCAAGTTGATTTTGTTGGTTGTACTGGTGTCGCTGCTTGGCGCAAGCGCAATGGCAGCGCAGGACCAGGTTCGGGTGGCAATAGTGATGCCCAGCAGTATCACGGACCTGTCATGGAGCCAGGCGATTTATAACGGTCTGGTGCAGGTGCAAGGGGAACTGGGTGGCGAGGACGCCATGGAGATTGCCTACACCGAGGGCATGTTCGATGTCTCGGCAGCGGCCGAAACTCTGCGTGGCTATGCCGAGGACGGGTATGATCTGGTTATCGCGCATGGTACACAGTATGGAACTTCGCTATTCGATATCGCTCCGGATTTCCCGGAGACTTCCTTCGCATGGGGCACTGCCAGTGATACCGGTGCGGAAGAGGGCCTTGGCAATATCTTTGCCTACGAGGCAGCCGCTGAAGAGGGCGGGTATGTCAATGGCGTGATGGCTGCGCACCTGACCGAGTCCAACGTGGTGGGCATTGTCGGGCCGATCCCGGCCGGTGATGCGTTGCTTTATATCGTCGGCTTTACGCAGGGTGTGCAGGACACCGACCCGGATGTCGAAGTGTTGCTCGCCTATGTCGGTTCCTTCAGTGATGTCGCGGCCGGCACCGAAGTGGGCAATACGCATCTTGCCGCCGGCGCAGACGTTCTGACCGGCACTTCGCAGATGGTGGTTGGAGCGATCGAGGCCGTGGAGAACGCGGGCGGTTACTGGTTCGCCACACAGAGTGACCAAAGCCCGCAGTGGCCGGATGCGGTTGTGGCCTCGCAGGTATACAACTGGGGCCCTGTGCTACTTGACATGATTCAGCGGCACCAGGAGGGCCAGATGGGCGGCGTGGCCTACAAGCTCACCCTGGCGAATGGTGGCCAGAGCTTTGTGTTTGGCTCCGTCAGCATCTCGGCAGAAATCCTGGCGGCGGCAGGTCAGGCAGCGGCCAACATTCTCTCCGGCGACATCGTGGTTGCGCGCGAACCGTCATAAAGCTGAAGCGCTCGCTTCACAGAAGATTCGTCCCTCTTCCTCACGGGAGAGGGGCGTCTCCCCAGGATGACCTGGAATGCAGCCTATGAACGATCCAGTTTCGCTTCCTTCCGGCCACCGTCGTATCGACCACGCCAGGTTGACAGGCATAACCAAGAATTTCCCTGGCGTACTGGCCAACGATCGGGTGGACTTCGATGTGCGTGCCGGCGAAATCCACGCCCTGTTGGGCGAAAACGGTGCCGGCAAAAGCACGTTGATGCGCCAGCTCTACGGCCTCTACAAGCCCGACGAGGGCGAAATCCGCCTCAACGATGAGGTGGTCGAAATCCGTTCGCCTTCCGACGCGCTGGTGCAGGGCATTGGCATGATTCACCAGCATTTTATGCTCGTACCCACATTGACGGTTACAGAAAACGTCGCCCTCGGTGTGAAGGGCGGGCCATTGCTGGATCTTGGGCGTGTGAGAAAACGCTTGCTGGAGCTTGCGGAGGTCTATGGCCTGAAGGTCGACCCGGATGCCCGGGTCTGGCAGCTTTCGGTGGGCGAGCAACAACGGGTTGAGATTGTCAAGGCCCTGTTTCACGGCGGCGCGCTCATCATTCTTGATGAACCCACAGCAGTGTTGACTCCCCAGGAAGTCGACGAGCTTTTCAAGACGCTGAAGCAAATGCGCGACCAGGGGCACGCGCTGATCTTCATTACACACAAACTCTACGAAGTGCAGGAACTCAGTGACCGGATCACCGTGATGCGCGACGGTCGCGTGGTGGATACCATCCCCAACGACGGTGTGCAACAAAGTGTGCTGGCACGCATGATGGTCGGGCGCGACGTACAATTTCAGCCCGACCGGGTGAAGACAGAGATGGGCGCAGTGCAGTTGCAAATCCGCAACCTGTGCGCACAGAATGATCGTGATCTGCCCGCCCTGCAGGGCGTTGATTTGACAGTGCGCGCAGGTGAAATCGTGGGCGTTGCCGGTGTCTCCGGCAACGGCCAGCGAGAGATGGCCGAATGCATGGCCGGCCTGCGCCTGGCCACGGATGGCGAGGTGTTGCTGGCGGGGCATTCGTTGCTGCAGCAGTCGGTGCAGGAGAGGTTGCACAGCGGGCTGTCATTTATTCCCGAAGAGCGCAACCGCCACGGAACCATTGGCAGCTTCTCGGTCGCGGAGAACTCCATCCTGCAAAGACACGGCGCGCCGGAGTTCCGGAACGGTCCTTTCCTCAACTTTGACGCCATCCGCGAGTTCACGGCGCGTCTGATCAGGTTATTCGATATACGAACGCCACGTCAGGACACGCCAGTGAAGAACCTCTCGGGCGGTAACGTGCAAAAGCTCATCCTGGCACGAGAGCTTTCGCGGGAGCCATTGCTCGTGCTGGCTTCCCAGCCGACGCGCGGCGTTGATGTGGGCGCTTCGGAATACATCCGTGATCAGTTGATGCAACAGCGCAACAACGGCGTCGCCATCCTGCTCATCTCCGAAGATCTCGACGAGATCATGGCCCTGTCGGACCGCATCGTCGTGTTTTATGAGGGACGTGTGGTTGGTGAAGTGCAACGCGAGGACGCGAATGTCGAAAGTCTGGGACTGATGATGGCAGGCGTCACGCAGTAGCCCGGAATGCCTGCCAGGACCCTGTGACCGGAGACCTGATGCCCCGAATCCAGGCGCAAACCCTGAGCGACCTTGGCGCTGCGGTTTTCATGGCCGCCGGCGCGCCCGATGACATCGCGCGGATGGTCGCGGACTCGCTGGTGCAAACCAGCCTGACCGGCCACGATTCGCACGGCATCATGCGCGCCAGGCTTTATGTCGACATGGTGCGCAAGGGTGATCTCGTCCCTGACGCCCGACCGCGACTGCGGCGTCGCGCCGGCGCCATTGCCAGCGTGGACTGCAGACGCGGCTTCGGCCAGGTCGGCGCGCAGTTTGGCACGGCGCTGGTGGCTGAACTGGCGCAGGAACAGGGAATCGGCTGCGTGACGCTGGAAGAGGTCAACCACGTCGGCCGGCTGGGCGAATACGCCGAAACGCTGGCGCGTCAGGGTCTGGTCGGCATCGTGTTCACCAGCGGGACTGTGGTGCGGGTGTCCGTGGCGCCATGGGGCGGGCGCGAACCGTTGCTGTCCACGAATCCGATGGCCTGGGCTGTGCCGACGCAGGCGGGCAGTGAGCCGCTGGTGCTGGACTTTGCGACGTCAGTCGTGGCCAATGGCAAGGTCAGTGTGGCACTGAGCAAGGGCGAGGCCTTTCCGGAAGGCATGTTGCTGGATCGAAACGGCGTTCCCACGACAGACCCCGCCACATTCCAGGATGGTGGCATGTTATTGCCCTTTGGCAGCTACAAGGGCTATGGGCTGTCGCTGATGATGGAGCTCATCCCCGGCATTCTGTGCGGCTTCAGCCCGGTCTCTTCGGCGGAGTTTCGCACTGGCAACCCCACACTGATCCTCGCGCTGGACATTGAAGCCTTCACCGAGCTGGAGCACTTCGAGCAGATGACGCGCGAGTTTCTGGCCAGGGTGAAGGCTGTCGAGCCGGCTGCGGGATTCGACGAGGTCTTGCTGCCCGGCGAGAAAGAGCAGCGCTCAAGCGCCGAACGAAGCGAGTCGGGCGTGCCCTTGCCCCAAAGCGTTTGGGATGATTTGTGCGCGTTGGCCGCGGACTACGAGGTCGCCATCCCGGCCAGTTGAGCAGGTTCAGGTCGGCGGCGCGCTCAGATTGTAGTATTTAAGGCCGCCCCCGGTGATGAACAACACGATGCGCTCATCTGCGTGAACGGCGCCCTCGTCCAGCAACGCGCGCAGCGCAACCAGCGTGGCCGCCGCTTCGGGCGCGATGAACATTCCTTCCAGACGACCGAACTCGAGCATAGCGGTGCGAATGTCTTCGTCGTCGACAGCGATGGCCTGACCGCCACTTTCCTTCACCGCGCGCAGAATGAGGAAATCCCCGACCGCGGCAGGGACGCGCAGGCCGTCGGCGATCGTTGCGGCCTGCTCCCAGTGAGCCGCGGTTTCGGAACCTTGCTGCCAGGCGCGCACGATGGGGGCGCAACCGCTGCTCTGCACGCTGATCATGCGCGGCCGCTGTTCCACTCCCGGCCAGCCCAGCTGCGCCATTTCGTGGAAGGCCTTCCACATGCCGATCAGGCCAGTGCCGCCGCCAGTGGGGTAGATGACGACATCTGGCAGCGCAGAGTCAAAGTGCTCGTAGAGTTCGTAGCCCATCGTCTTCTTGCCCTCAATGCGGTAGGGCTCTTTCAGGGTTGAGACATCAAACCAGCGGCCTTCCAGCGCGCCGGCCCGCACCAGATTGCCGCAATCCGTGATCAGACCGTCCACCAGGGTGATTTCTGCGCCCAGCGCGTGCATTTCTGCCAGGAAGGGCGCGGGCAGGTCCTGTGGCGCGTATATGTAGGCGGGAAGCCCGTGCAGCGCGGCCGCCGCGGCCATAGCGCTGCCCGCGTTACCGGCGGTTGGGATCGCGAGCGCCTGTACGCCCAACTCCGCCGCGCGGTTGACCGCCACGCCGAGGCCACGAGCCTTGAAGGAGTTGGTCGGGTTGGCGGCCTCGTCCTTGGCATACAAGCGCTTCAGTCCCAGCACTTCTCCCAGACGCGGCAGGGGCAGTAGCGGGGTGTAGCCTTCGCCCAGGGTCTTGCGCAGCGCAGGCTGGCGCACCGGCAACATTTCGGCGTAGCGCCACAGATTGGCCTGCCGACTGCACAGAGCGTCCGGGACAAGCGTCCTGGCCGCCTGCTGCATGTCGTAGCGCGCCAGCAATGGGCGCTCGCAATCCGGGCAGAGGTTGATGAGTTGATCTGCCGGCCAGATCGCTGCGCACCAGCCGCACTCCAGGTGGGAAAGCGCGCTTGCCGGCGCTGTGTCAGTCACTTGCATGAGGTTCCTGACCTTTGGTCTGTGAGCGTGGCATGGGTCGCTCGCTGATGTCCGCGAGCAAGCCACCATGCCCCAGCGCCACCAGATCGGCGCGCGTCAGGCGTTCACCAGCCAGCAGGCGTGGCAGCAGCAGGTCGATGACGTTGGTGCGCGGCGAGCGGATGCAGCCCGGCGCGCCAATCACCGGCACGTCGCCGACATAGCCAAGCAGCAACAGACTGCCAGGATCGACCGGCATGCCGAAGTGAGTCACCGTGCCGCCGGCCTGGCGCAGGCCGGTGGGGACAACATCGTCGCGATCCATAATGGCCGAGACGCTGCCGATGAGCAGGAGTTGCATGTTGGCGGCCAGCTGCTGGCGAATGGCGCTGGCAATGCCTTCCGGTTCGTGAGCGGCCAGGGTGAGCGCGCTGAGACGGCTGCCCAGCTGCTCAAGGCGGTCACGGGTGGGCGGCTCGAAAGCCCGTTGCAGGCGATCCTGTGCGCGCTCCGGGCCGGAGATAATGAGACCGACGTCCAGGTTGTGCATGCGCCGTTGCGCGATTACTGGCGCGAGTCTGCGGGCGGTGGTCTCCACATCGACGACGCGTGCTTCAGAGATGCCGAAGGGCACGATCTTGACCAGCGTCACCAGCTCATCCTGCTGCACCAGCGTGTGGCTGCGCAATGAAGCCAGCGTGATGCCGGGGTCAATGTTGTTCAGCACGGTGAGCGCGGGCACGTTGATGGAGACTGGCCCGTGGTGGCAGGCGACCAGGTTGGCGCGACCGACGCCCGGCGTGACGAGGCGGATTCCTGCGCCGGCCACGGCCTGGCCGACGCGGCGCGCCGCCTCGTTTTCGTCCAGGTCGTGCGGGCCGGGAGCGGCGACGACGACGCGTTGCAGTCCCAGCGCACGAATCTTCTCGACATCTGCTGCGTCCAGCAGCCGACCCTTGCCCAGCAGCCGGTGGCCGCGGGCGTCGACCAGGTTGTGCGCCAGCAGCTTGCCAACGGCCTCGGCCAGCGGCACCGGGCCAAATTTCACGCGTCGGCTCCGCTGCGCACGGACACGATCTCGGCCATGATGCTGAGCGCGATTTCCGCCGGCGTGCGCGACCCGATCTCAAGGCCAATGGGCGTGCGTATACGCGCAGTCTGTGCCGGCGTCAGGCCGGCGGCATGCAATCGCTGCAGACGCTGCCTGTGCGTGCGCGGGCTGCTGAGCACGCCGACGTAGGGCGCCGGGCCCGGCAGGGCGGTGAGTAGCGCGGGATCGTCAATCTTGGGGTCGTGGGTCAGCACCGCCAGATAGCTGTTGCTGTCCAGGCCCAGTTGCTGCAGCGCCTTGTCGGGGTAGCTGAGGAGTATCTGCTCGACATCCGGGAAGCGCTCGCGCGTGGCGAAGACCTGGCGCGGGTCGATCAACGCGACGCGGAAACCCAGTTCGCGCGCGAAAGCCTGCAGGGGCATGGCCACGTGCACGCCACCGACGAGGATCAGCTGCGGGCCGGGCATATGTTGTTCGACCAGGACATCCAGGCCTTCATGTTCCAGGCGCCCGGTGCGGGCACCGGCAGTTTGCACAAGCGTCTGCGCCGCTGCGGACGAAAGCGTTGGCGAATGATATGCGAGCGATTCATCCGGGCCCAGCAACACCTTGTTGCCGGCTGACTCACCTGCCAGCAGCGTGACCGTGGTGGCCTGACGATGCTGCTGTACATGGGGCGTCAGCTGCGCCCACCACTGCGCGTCCAGCGGTTCGACGAAGACGCTGATTTTGCCGCCGCAGGTCAGGCCAACTTCCCAGGCTTCGTCATCGCTGACGCCGAAGGTCAACATGCGCGGCTGGCCGTCGGCAAGGCCTTCCAGCGCGCTTTCCACGACAGCCCCCTCGACACAGCCGCCGCTGACCGAGCCAACCAGCGCCATGTCCTGCGTCACCGCCATTTTCGAGCCGGTGGCGCGCGGCGCGGAGCCCCAGGTTTGCACCACGGTCGCCAGGGCGACCTGCTGACCCTGTTGCAGCCAACGGGAAACGGTATCCAGAATGTCGAGCATGACAGCCGTCCTTTCAGCCCCGTCTGGCCAGGTTTTGCAACTCCTGCACCACCATCTCCAGATTATCAAGATTGCGCAAGGGCAGGAAGTCATCGGTGAAGGGGAGCATGGCCTGGGCGCCGCGCGTCAGCGGCTCATATTGCGGCAGGTCGAGCAGGGGATTGAGCCAGATCAGGCGGTGACAGCTGCGCTGCAGGCGTTCCATCTCCTGACGCAGGGTGACGGGATCGCCGCGATCCCAGCCGTCGGTGATGATGAGCACCATGGCGCCGCGGCCCAGCAGACGACGCGACCAGCGATAGTTGAAATCGCGCAGGGCCTCGCCGGTGCGGGTGCCGCCACCCCAGTCGCTGACGCTGGAGCCCACATCCTGCAGCGCCTGATCGACGGACTTGTGCCGAATCTGCTGCGTGATGCGTGTCAGGCGCACGCTGAAAACGAAGGATTCGACCTGGTTCATGCCGGCAGCAAAGGTGTGCATGAAGTGCAGGAAGATGCGCGTATAGCGTTCCATGCTGCCGCTGATGTCACAGATGAGCACCAGCGGGCGCGGTTTAAGGCCCTGGGTGCGCGTGGGCAGGGTGAAGAGCTCGCCGGCATGGCGCAGGTTGTGGCGCAGCGCGCGGCGCAGGTCAATGCGCCTGCCGCGACCAGGCCGCAGACGCCGTGTGCGCCGGAAATCAAGCGAGCGCGGCAGGCGTTCCATCACCCGTTTCGCCAGCGACAGTTCGTCGGGGCTCATCTCCGAGAAGTCCTTGTAGCGCAGTTGTTCGCGCGCGCTCCATGTAGGCACAATGGCCGTCAGCTTCAGGTCTGGCGCACTGTTGTTTGAGTTTTGCGGATCGACCGGACTGGCGCCCGGCGGCAACAGAAACTTCATTCGTTTGGGATCGTCTTCGACGAGCGGCGGCATATCCATCTGCGCCCAGTTGTCGAAGGGGCGGCGCCAGAAGAGGTCAAAGGCCCGGTCAAACAGCTCCAGGTCGCGTTGGCGCGACACGATGAGCGCGCGCATGGCATGGTAAACATCCAGGCGCTGGCCCAGATCAATGTGACCCAGGGCGTGGGCCACCTCAATCATGCGATTGGGCGTGGCGGCCATGCCCAGCGCGCGACACATACGACCGAAGAGCAAGAGATTGTGCAGCAACTGGCCGCCCTGATGCAGGCTTCCGTCCGGCAGCAGGGGCGCAGTGTTCATGGCACCAGGGCAGGGTTGGTCTGTGCCTGCACGATGGCGCGCTCATGCAGCGCCTGCAGGCTGTCGGCGCCCAGCAGGTCGATGTCATCCTGGTACTTGAGTATCACGCCAAGGGTTTCAGCGATCGTCTGCAGCGACAGGGCGCGCTGGTCAAGCGCAACTAGCGCCGCCGTCCAGTCCAGGGTTTCGGCCACGCCGGGCGACTTGAAGAGCTCCAGCTCGCGCATCTCCTGGATGAAGGCCGTCACCTGACGAGCCAGCAGCGGTTCAACATCCGGCGCCTTGGTGCGCACAATGCGCAGCTCCTTTTCAAAGGAGGGATAGTCGATCCAGTAGTAGAGACAGCGGCGCTTGAGCGCGTCATGCACCTCGCGCGTGCGGTTGGAAGTAACCACGACGACCGGTGGCTGTTGCGCGCGAATGGTGCCCAGCTCGGGTATCGTCACCTGGAATTCGGAGAGCAATTCGAGCAGGAAGGCCTCGAACTCCTCGTCGGCGCGGTCAATTTCGTCGATCAGCAGCACCGGCGCCTGGCCATTGGCGCCGCCCTCGACGGCCTGCAACAGGGGCCGCGACTGCAGGAAACGGCGTGAGAAGATACCCGCCTGCATTTCTTCGCGGCTGGCGCCACTGGCCTCCAGCAGGCGCAGATGCAGCATCTGCGCGGCATAGTTCCATTCGTAAAGCGCGTTGCTGGCGTCCAGCCCTTCGTAGCACTGCAGACGGATCAACTCGCTGTTGAGCGCGGCGGAGAGCACGCGCGCGATTTCGGTCTTGCCGACGCCGGCCTCGCCTTCCAGAAAGAGGGGCCGTCCCAGGCGCAGCGCCAGAAAAATGGCGGTCGCCAGGCCGCGTTCGGCGATGTAGTCCTGCTGCTGCAGGGTTTGCTGTACCGCATTGACGGAATCGAACATGCAGTCTCCCCGACATGAACCAGGAGGGCGAGGTGACCCTCGCCCTGAATTGCCTGGTATGGTAACCCGAAGTGCTGGTTACGGGAATGCTGCGTTTAGCCGCCGGCAGCCATCACCGCTCGTTTGAGGTAGACCCCCGCCATTTCCTGGCGGTAGTCTTCCGGGAAGCTCATGTCGCCAATCAGCTCGTCGGCGATGTCCGCCTTGAGCGCCGCCGCCGCCGCATCCAGCGTGGCAGCGTTCAGCATGTTGCCTGACAGCGCGTCTTCCGCGCCAGGCGAGCGCATGGGGCGGACGGTTGCGCCACCCACGGCGACATGCGCGCCGGTGCAGCTGCCGCCGACCTGATGCAGGACGACGCAGATCCCGACCACCGCGTAACGCGAGGCGGGATGCGACATCTTGACGTAGGCACAGCCATCATGGGCGTGTGCCGGGATGTCGATGCTGGTGATGATCTCGCCCGGCTCAAGATCGACCGTGAAGAGATCGACGAAGAAGTCGCTGGCTGCAACGCTGCGAGCGCCGGAGGCGCCCATGATGTTGATCATGGCGTTGAAGGCGACGAGCACGGTTGGCGGGTCGGAAGCCGGGTCGGCGTGGGCCACATTGCCGCCCAGCGTGCCCCAGTTACGTACCTGCTGATCACCCACCATGCCGGTGGCCGACGCCAGCGCCTTGCAAGCCGACTGCACCTCGGCCGAGTCCGCGATTTGCGCATGGGTGCACAACGCGCCGATGGAAAGCGACCCGTTGTTGCTGATGTCGCCCAGCCCTGCGATGCGGCTGATGTCAATCAGCAGCGGCGCCTCGTTCAGGCGCAGCTTCATGGCGGGCAGCAGACTGTGGCCGCCAGCCAACAGTTTCGCGTCCTCGTTGTCCGCCAGCAGTTGCAGCGCTTCCGCCACCGATGAGGGGCGGGCATATTCAAATTCGCCTGGCCACATTAGCTATCTCCTCCGTTGCTGTGCATCCTGATGGTTTGCCAGACGCGGTTCGGCGTCAGCGGCATGTCGATATGGCGCACGTTCAAGTGCGCGAGAGCATCCACCACGGCGTTGACGACGGCCGGGGTGGAGGCGATGGTGCCGGTTTCGCCGGCGCCCTTGACGCCCAGCGGATTGTTGGGCGAGGGAGTCTCGGTGCGATCGAGCTCAAAGGAGGGCAACAGGTCTGCGCGCGGGATGGCGTAGTCCATCAATGAACCGCTGACCAGCTGACCATTTTCGTCGTATTGCGCGCTTTCCCACAGCGCCTGGGCCACGCCCTGGGCGATGCCGCCGTGGACCTGACCATCAACGATCATGGGGTTGATCACCTTGCCGACATCATCGACCGCGATGTAGCGTTTGACTTCTACATTGCCAGTCTCGGGGTCCACCTCGACGATGCAGATGTGGGTGCCGAAGGGGTAGGTGCAGTCCGGCGGATCGTAGTAGGAAGTCTCGTCGAGGAAGGGTTCCATCCCTTCCGGCAGGTCCCAGCCGCCGGCAGCGGCGGTGGCAATGCCCATGAACTCACCAACCGGAAGCTTGTTTTCCTCCGGCGAGCCCTTGACGAAGACCTTGCCGTCTTCATAGACCACGTCCTCGACGGCGGCCTCCAACTGATGCGCCGCGATAGCGCGCGCCTTGTCCTTGATGCGCTGCACGCTGCGCCAGACTGCGACTGCGCCGACGGCGGTGCTGCGGCTGCCGTAGGTGCCGTAACCGAAGGGCGTGCCGAGGGTGTCGCTGTGCTGAACGTGAACCTGTTCCATTGAAACGCCCAGTTCATCCGCCACCAGCTGGGCAACGCTGGTTTCGTGGCCCTGGCCGTGCGACTGCGAGCCGGTGGTGACGACGACATCGCCGGTGATGTGCATGCGGACGTTGGCGCTCTCCCACAGCGCCGCGCCCCAGCCCTCGTTGAACATCCAGGCCGATGGCGCAATGCCGCAAATCTCGATGTAGGTCGAGAAGCCGATGCCGAGATAGCGTCCCCCGGCGCGGGCGGCGGCCTGCTCGGCGCGGAAATCCTCGTAGCCGACCATGTTCAGCGCCATGTCCAGCGCCTTGTCGTAGTCGCCACTGTCATACTTCAGTCCGTTGAGAATGCCGACCGGGTCGTAGGGGAAGGCGTCCGCTGGCACAAAGTTCTTGCGGCGTATCTCCACCGGGTCCATGCCCAGTTCGCTGGCGACCAGGTCCACGGCGCGTTCGACGGCGTAGGTGGCTTCCGGCCGGCCGGCGCCGCGATAGGCATCGACCATGCCGGTGTTGGTGTAGACGCCGGTGACATGGCAGTAGATATTCGGGAATTTGTAGGCGCCGGAGAGCATACGCCCGTAAAGCGTGGTGGGGATGCCGGGCGCGACAGTAGAAAGCATACCGCCGAGGTTGGCATAGGTCTTGACCTTGAGCGCAGTGATGGTGCCGTCCTTGTTGGCGCCGACCTCGATATCGGTCACGTGGTCGCGGCCATGCGTGGTCGCGATGTAGTTTTCGGAGCGCGTCTCCACCCAGCGCACGGGGCGATCGACCATCTTCGACAGGGCGGTTACGAGCACATACTCGGGATACATAAAGATCTTGGCGCCGAAGCCGCCACCGATCTGCGGCGAAATGACGCGCACCTTGTTCTCGGGAATGCCGAAGATGAAGGCGGTGAAGAGCAGGCGGTGCACATGCGGCGCCTGCGAGGTCAGCCAGACCGTGTATTCGCCAGTGGCCGGCTGATGCTGGGCGATGCAGCCGCGAGTCTCCATCGGCGTGGGGATCAGGCGCTGGTTGCGCAGCCGTTGCTTCACAACGACATCGGCCGACGCAAGCGCCTGGTCCGTGCCGTCCTGGCTGCCGCAGTCCCACTCCATACAGATGTTGTTGGGCGCGTTCTCGTGCAGTTGCGGCGCGCCCTCAAAAGTGGCTTCTTCGGCGTCGATGACCGTGGGCAGCACTTCCCATTCCACGTCGATCATGTCGACCGCATCCTGGGCAGTGGCCCGGTCCTCGGCAACGACGACCGCGACACCGGCGCCGATGTGGGTCACCTTGCCAACTTCCAGCGCGCGCGGCGTATTCAGATTGTTTTCCACGCCACCGGCCGGCCAGGGGCAGGGCAGGGGGTTGACATCCATGAAGTCGTCACCCGTAAAAACCCCGACGACGCCTGGCACGGCGGCTGCGCGTTCGGTGTTGATGCTGATGATATTGGCATGGGCGTGCGGGCTGCGCAGGACGGCAGCATGGGCCATGCCTGGAAGCGTGATGTCCTCGAGATAGCGGGCCTCACCGGTGATTAGTCGTGGATCTTCCGTGCGTTTTACGGACTTGCCCACCAAAGCCATCTACTCACCTCCTGCCTGAGCTGCCGCGGCGACGGCTTTCACGATGTTGTGATAGCCGGTGCAACGACAGAGGTTGCCTTCCAGCCCGTGACGAATCTCGTTCTCGTCCGGGTTCGGGTTGTCGGCCAGCAGGGCTGTCGTGGCCATGATCATGCCGGGCGTGCAGAAGCCGCACTGCAGACCATGGTTGTCCCAGAAGCTCTGCTGCATGGGATGCAGGTCTCCGTTTTGCGCAAGCCCCTCAATGGTGGTGATGTCGCTGCCATCCGCCTGGACAGCCAGGCAGGTACAGGACTTGAGCGACTTGCCGTCCATGTGGATGGTGCAGGCGCCACACTGACTGGTGTCACACCCGATCTTGGTGCCCGTCAGCCCCAGTTCATCGCGCAGAAAATGCACGAGCAGGGTACGGGGCTCCACATCGTTATCACAGGTGCTGCCGTTCACATTAACGCTGATCTTCATGGCTCCTCCGAACAACAGTAGTTAACAACCAGGAAAGAGACGTTCGCGTCACAGGCAGGGCTCCTCTCGCGCAAGGCAAGGTCACGCTACAGTCTGGATCTGTCGGGCGAGTCCGCTGAAAAAGCGCTTGCTCATCATGCCGGCTGCGGCCTTGATGAGGCGCTGACCGACCCGCGCCAGCTTGCCGGAGATATTGGCCTCGGCGTCCCAGTGCAGCGTGGTGGCGGCGCCTCCGTCGGCGTCCTCCAGTTTCATGAACACGCTGCCACTGATAATGCTGCCCTGGCCTTCTCCGCTGATCGACAGCCGGTAACTCTCGGGGGCCTCAATCTCGCTCATACGGATGTTGCCTGCAAAGCGCCCGCTGACCGCAGCCATGCTGACTTTGGCAATTGCCTGCCAAGAGTATTCCTCGCCCTCAATCGGCACGAACTCTTCGACGCCGGGGATGGCCGCGGAGATGGCATCCGGGTCCATCAGCGTGGCCCAGACCTGCTGCCGCGGTTCGGTGAAGCGATAGCTGCCGCTCAGGTTCATGGCCTAGCCTGTGACTGGTCAACAACTGCGCGGAAGTATAAACCGCTTTTTGACCTGCTGCAAAGAAAGAATTCACGCCGCTTCAGATTTGATGTTTTGATGACAGCAGGCCGCGCGCAGGTTATACTGCTCCTGTTGAGCGACCTCTATGCGATCTGGAGAGCAAAAATGAGCGAGTTTGCTGCCATTGGGCAACCGAAGCGGATCATTGACGGCAAGGCCAAGGTCATGGGCCTGGCGAACTATCTGCCGGACCTGGATATGCCGGGCCTGTTGCACGCGCGCTTTGTGCCTTCGAACTACGCGCACGCCAACATCAACAACATTGATGCCAGCGCCGCGCTGGCCGTGCCGGGCGTTGCCGCCGTGCTGACCCACGAAGACCTGCCGGATCTCGCGCCTTCCTCACGCAACCGGCTGCTGCTGGCGCGCGGGCGCGTCATTTTTGTCGGGCAACCGGTGGCGCTGGTGCTGGCGGACAACGAGACTGCGGCGGCGGACGGCGCCGACCTGGTGATGGTTGACTATGAGCCGCTGCCGGCCGCGATGAGTTTTGATGAGGCAGTAGCAGAAAATGCGCCCCTGGTCTGGCCGGAGGGCATTCCCAAGGGCGCGGACGATGCCGGCGAGCACGGCGCCGGTGCGGGCGGCGGCGATTCTGAAGAAGAAGAGGATGACACGCCCAGCAACCTGGCTGCCGAGAGCACGACGGCACGCGGTGATCTCGCGGCCGGGTTCGCCGAGGCGGACATCATCGTGGAACACACCTACACCTCACCGATGGTGCACCAGAGTTCGCTAGAGACTCACGGCACGCTGGCGCAGCCGAACCCCCTGACGGGCGGCATGGATGTGTGGACCAGCACCCAGGACCCCTATGGCGGCCGCAGCACTATCGCCGAAATCCTTGACATTCCTGAATCGCTGGTCAAGGTGAAGGGCACCGTCGTTGGCGGCGGCTTCGGCGCCAAGTTCACGGTATACGAGCCGCTGGTCGTGCTCGCGGCCCAGGCGGTGAAGCGGCCGGTGAAGCTGTCCCTGACGCGCAGCGAGGAGATTTCGGCGACCACGCCGGCGCCGCCCCTGCGCGTGAAGCTGCGTCTGGGCGCGCGCAAGGATGGCACGCTGACGGCGCTGCAGGCGGACGTCACCATGGACTCAGGCTGCTACCCCATGAACCTGGCCGGCTTCGTCGGCTACCAGGTGGGCAGCTACTACCCGGTCCCCAACCTCGAAATCAAGGTGCATGAGGCGTTGACCTTCAAGCCCTCCTCAGGCGCCTATCGCGCTCCTGGCGCCCCGACCGCCTTTTTCGTCATCGACACGGCGATTGACGAAATCGCCGCACAGCTGGGGGTGGATTCAATTGACCTGCGCCTGCAGAACGCCGCGAAAGAAGGCGATATGCAGGCGGATGGCAGCCCTTGGCCAGCGCAGGGCATTCGCGAAACGCTTGAGGCAGTCCAGTCCCATCCGCTTTGGCAGAACCGCGAGCAGAGCAAGGCGGCCGGGCGTGGTGTAGGCGTTGCGCTGGGCGGCTGGATGGGCGGTGTTTCGGCGGCCTCGGCGATTTGTGGTGTCAACCTCGACGGCATTGTGCAAATCAACACCGGCGCGATGGACATCAGCGGCGTGTCAACCAGTTTCAATCTGATCGCTGCCGAGGCCTTTGGCGTCTCGCCGGACAAGGTAATGATTGTTGACGGGGATACCGATACCTCGCCCTATTCCGCCGGTTCGGGAGGTAGCAAGACGCTGTACAGCAATGGCCTGGCAGTCCGTGAAGCAGCTGCAGATGCGCGCCGCCAGGTGCTGGCGATCGCCGCTGAAGATTTCGAGGCGGACCCAGAAGATCTCGAGCTCGTCGACGGCGAAATACGGGTGAAGGGGACGCCGACGCGCTCCATTGCGCTCGGGGATGTCGTCGCCAAGGGCCTGGGTTTCGGCGCACGCCATGCGCCGATCCTTGGTCACGGTCGAACAGCAGTTACGGACCAGTCGCCGGCCTTCAGCGCGCAGCTGATCGAGGTCGACGTCGACCAGGAGACCGGCGCGGTGCAGGTGCTGAGGCATGTGATTGCGCAGGATGCCGGGCGCGCCATCAACCCGCTGGCGGTTGAAGGCCAGATGGTCGGCGGCGCCACCCAGGGGCTGGGCTGGGCGCTCTACGAAGAGATGGCCTACGACGAGGACGGCCAGTTGCTGTCCGGCTCGTGGATGGACTACACCCTGCCGGACTCCATGCAGACTGCGACTGACGTCGAAACCATCATTGTCGAGGTGCCGTCCGAACACGGCCCCTTTGGCGCGCGCGGTGTGGGTGAGCCGCCGGTGGTGCCAACGCCGGCAGCGGTCGCCAATGCCATCGCCCATTCCACCGGCCTGCGCCTGACTGACATCCCGATGACGGCGCCGCGCGTGTTGCAGGCGTTGCGCGCGCAGAACGGCGGCTGAACGCGGCGTCGGCAGACAGGTGACATGAGCGACCAGCAGCTTGAGGGATTGAGGGGCGAGCCACGCTCGACTGCCGGGCATGCGCTCGCCCTGCGCCATGCGCCCCTGTTGCGCATGGACGTGCGCGAGCCCTTTCTGCCAGCAGCTTTCGGATACACCCTCTTTCGCAACGAAGGCGACTCGCCGTCGTTTCCGCGCCATATCACGCTGCCACCTGGCGCTGCCAGCGCGATCGAATACGCGATCTGGTGGGACTGGGACATCGGGCATCTCTACGAACTGGAGCACGTCTGGGTCTACCTGTCCGCTGACGATGAGGTCGTGGTGGTCGAAGCCAGCTGGCACGGTGAATGGAATGTGTTGCGCGCCACAGGTGGCGGCCCGCCGTTGCAGGACGGGCGCGTAATCGTCCATTCCGAGCCAGGCAAGCACGCCTTTGCGCCGTCGCCGGAATGGCTGCTCGAACGCAGGGAGCGCACGGCCAACGCCTGCGGCAAGCGCGCCGGCACGGGCGGCGTGCACGTGACGCCGCTCTACGCCGGCCGCATTCACGAGCGCACGGTGCTCAACAACCAGCTGGTATGGACCTGGCTGGAGCGGCAGAGCTTCACGCCGACCTGGGACTTTTCCCAGGTGGTTGACCTGCGCGATTGCGTCGCCGTTCCCTGGGAGGCGCTGGATGCGTGGATCCCTGGGCGGGTTAAGTACCTGCTGGCGCAGCTGGAGGCCAGCATCCCGTTGCCTGAACGCCGGGTGTTGCGCATCGCCCATCGCGGCGCCTCCGCTCACGCCCAGGAGAGCTCGGTGGAATCCTTCCGGATTGCCGCTGAGCTGGGCGCGGACATGGTCGAGTTCGACCTGCGTCTGACCGCGGACAAGGTCCCGGTCGTCGCCCATGACAGCAATTTGCAGCGCGTCTTCGGCGTCGAGGGCAGCATTGGCGACATTAGCTGGGACGAACTGCAAAAGCTCACGCCGCCGGGTCTTGAGCCCGTGCTGTCGCTTGAGCAGGCCATCAAGGCCTGTAGCGAGCTGCAGCTGGGCATTTACCTGGATGTGAAAGACGCCGACGATGAAGCTGCCGCACTGGAAGTCATTGCGCTCTTCAAGCGCTACAGAATGCTGCAGGCGACTGTTTTCGGCTCCTTCCGCGCCGACTGGATGGCCGAGCTCAAGGCGCTTTGCCCCGAGGCGATGACTTCCATTCTGTTTGCTGCACAGCATCTGGACCCGGTGCAGCTGGCCCGCTCACTGAATGCCGATTTCGTGCATCCCTGCTGGGAGCGCTTCGACAGACCTCAGGACCTGCTCGCGCCGGACTGGCTGGCGGCGGCCCGCGAAGCCGGGCTGGGCGTCATGATCTGGCATGAGGAACGCCCGGAAGTTATTCGCGACCTGTATCAGCTGGGGATCTATGGCATTTGCACCGACGAGCCGCAATTGCTGCTGCCGGATGCCAGTGCATGAGTGAGGACGCTGCAGCCAACGCAGACAAACTGCCGGCTATCGAGGAAATTGCGACGGCCGGCCGACTCATCGGGCTCGACTTTACAGAGGATGAATGCGAGTTAATGGCTGGCCGTCTCGCTGAGCGGGCCGGTCATTTCGCTGAACTGCGTGAAGGCCCCTTCGCCCGCCTGGCCAACCATGACGCAATGCCGCTGTATTTCAGTCCGCAACTACCGGGCGCTGAAGCTGTGCCCGCCGTTAAACGCAGCTACACCTTCGACGATGCTGCTGTGCCGGAACGACCTGCAGACCTCGAGTCGCTGGCCTTCTGGCCGGTCGCTCAACTGGCGCTTTTGCTGCGCAGCGGCCAGGTCAGCTCGCTGGAACTGACGGAAATGTATCTGGCGCGCCTGCAGCGCTATGGGACGCAGCTGGAATGCGTGGTCACGCTGACGGTGGAGCTGGCGCGGCAACAGGCGCGCTGCGCCGATGATGAGTTGGCGCGCGGCATTTGGCGCGGGCCGCTGCAGGGCATCCCCTGGGGCGCCAAGGACTTGCTGGCGACCCAAGGCTACCCGACGACCTGGGGCGCGACTCCCTGGCGTGAGCAAATGCTGGATGTGGACGCCACCGTTGTGCAGCGACTGGAGCAGGCGGGCGCGGTGCTGGTCGCCAAGCTAACCCTCGGCGCGCTGGCCAATGGCGACGTCTGGTTTGGCGGCATGACGCGCAACCCCTGGAATCTTGAGGAAGGCTCCAGCGGCTCGTCGGCGGGCCCGGCCGCGGCAACGGCAGCCGGTCTGGTGGGCTTTGCGATTGGCAGCGAAACCCATGGTTCGATCGTTTCACCTTCTGCGCGCTGCGGCGCGACCGGCCTGCGGCCGACCTTCGGCCGCGTCAGCCGCCATGGCGCGATGACGCTCAGCTGGTCGATGGACAAACTCGGACCGATATGCCGATCTGTTGAGGATTGCGCGCTGGTGCTCACCGCAATATACGGCCCGGATGGCCATGACATGACAGTGACGGATGTGCCCTTCCACTGGCAGCCAGGACGCGGCCTGGAAGGCTTGCGCCTGGGCTACGTGCCTGAGGCCTTTGCGCCTAAAGAAGCAGGGCCGGACGATGATGAAAGTGTGCGGGAGAACGACATCAATGTGCTGGCCACGCTGCGTGCGCTGGGGGCAGAGTTGCAGCCGGTGTCGCTGCCACCGGACGATCTGGACTCCATGATGGTCGTGCTTCTGGCAGAAACAGCGGCTGCTTTCGACGAAATGACGCGCAAGAATGTGGATGATCTGCTGAAGCGTCAGGATGACTCTGCCTGGCCCAACCAGCTGCGCGCGGCGCGCTTCATTCCGGCGGTCGAATACATCCAGGCCAACCGCTACCGCATGCAGCTGATGCAGCAGATGGACTCCCTGATGCAGCAGATCGATGTGCTGGTGACGCCCTGTTTCGCCGGCAATGTCCTGCCGCTCACCAACCTGACCGGGCATCCCGCGCTGGTCTTGCCCAACGGCTTCAACGCAGCAGGCTCCCCGACCAGCATCAGCTTCATTGGCGGCCTCAACCGCGAGGCGGAGCTGCTCAATGTTGCCCAGGCGTACCAGGCAGCGACCGGCTTTCACCGGCAACACCCTCCGCAGTTTGCGGTGATGTCACATGACTGAGCAGCGTTTCAGCGGCCAGGTCGCGCTGGTCACGGGCGGCGCCAGCGGTATAGGCGCGGGCATTGCGCAGCGCATTGCAGGCGAAGGTGGCCGCGTCGTCATCGGCGATTTGAACGCTGTTGAGCTGCCCGGCGTAGCGGACTCGCTGCTGCTGGACGTGCGCGACGAGGACTCGGTGCAGCAGTGCGTGGCGGCGGTGCTCGGGCGCCATGCGCGCCTCGACATCCTGGTCAACTGTGCCGGCATCGCCGGGCCGACCACAGTGAATCTGGTGGATTACAGCGCCGAAGATTTTGACCGCGTGCTGGCCGTGAATTTGCGCGGCGCTTTCCTGACCACCAAAGCGGCCATCGCTGCCATGCTGCCGCAGAAATACGGCCGCATCCTGCAGCTGGCCTCGATCGGCGGCAAGGAAGGCAATCCGGGCATGGCTGGCTACGCGGCTTCGAAGGCCGGCATCACCGGGCTCGTCAAGGGCGTGGGCAAGGAATATGCCACCAGCGGCATCACGGTCAATGGCCTGGCGCCGGCAGTCATCCGCACGCCGATGAATGCGGGCATATCGGAAGAGATGATGGAGTACATGGCGCAAAAGATTCCGATGGGGCGGCTGGGTACGGTGGCGGAGGTGGCGGCACTGGCCTGCTGGATCGTGTCGCGCGAGGCCAGTTTCAACACCGGCTGCATCTTCGACCTGTCTGGTGGGCGCGCAACCTGGTGATGCCTGGGCAGCAGGAGGCAACGCGCGAGCTGGTCCATGAACTGGAGCGCGCCATTGGCGCGGAGCAGGTCCGCTTCGACCACATGTCGCGCCTGCTCTACAGCACGGACGCCAGCAACTACCAGATCATGCCGGTGGGGGTGACGGTGCCGCGCGACGCGGATGAGGTCGTGGCCATCCACGAGCTGGCGCGCAAGTTTCAAACGCCCCTGTTGCCGCGCGGCGGCGGCAGCAGTCTGGCCGGCCAGACGGTAGGCCGCGCCATCGTGATGGACTTCAGCAAGTGGATGCGTCGGGTGCGCGGAGTCAACGCGGACGAGGCGAGCGTCGTCGTCGAGCCAGGTCTCGTGCTGGGTCAGCTGAACCAGCAGCTGGTCGAACTGGGACTCATGTTCGGCCCTGACCCGGCCAGCGCCGAGCGCGCAACGTTGGGCGGCTGCATTGGCAACAACGCCACCGGCGCGCACAGCATTCTCTATGGCATGACGGCCGACCATGTGAAGCGCCTTGAGGTCGTGCTGGCCAGTGGCGAGCGCACCTGGCTGGATGCCGATCGGGCCAGCCTGCGGGCCCTGCGCGAGCGCATCGCCGGGCTCGCACTGGAGCAGGAAGCGGAGATGCGGGCGCGCTGGCCGCAGACCTTCCGCACGGTGGCGGGCTATGCCCTGAACAAAATCGATCCGGCTGCGGTTGATCTGCACTGGCTCTTCGCCGGCTCCGAGGGGACGCTGGGCACGATTGTCGCGGCCGAGCTGAACCTGGTGCAGACGCCGGCCATGCGTCGCCTGGCGCTGGTGCATTTCGACGAGCTGCGCGCTGCGCTGGAGGCGGTGCCTGGCCTGCTGGAGCTCAACCCCTCCGCCATCGAAATGCTGGACCGCACCTTGATGGAGCGCACGCGCGCCAGCGCCGAGTTTGCGCCAAAACTGGCGGAGTTCATTGAGGGCGACCCGGCGGCGGTGCAGATCGTCGAGTTCTACGGGGAGAGCGATGCAGAGCTGGGCAGCCACGTCGAGCGGCTGCGTTCGATGCTGCGGCGCAACGGGCATCGTGGCGCGCTGACTTTGGCGCACACGCCGGCCCAGCAACAACAGGTGTGGTCGGTGCGCAAGGCCGGCCTGGGCCTGCTGATGAGCGAACGGCGCCCGGACAAGGCAATCGCCTTTGTCGAGGACGCGGCCGTGCCGGTCGAGCGCCTGCCGGACTACATCAGCGACATCGAACACATCATGCGTGAGGCAGGCACAAGCTGCGCCATCTATGCCCACGCCAGCGCGGGCTGCCTGCACGTGAGACCGCTCGTCAACCTGAAGTCCGAAGAGGGGCGCAAACAATATCGATTCATTGCCGAGGCTGCGACGGACGCGGCGGTGAAGTACAAGGGCAGCATCAGTGGCGAACATGGCACCGGCCTGGTACGCGCTGAATTCAACCGCAAGCTTTTCGGCGCTTCGCTGATGTCGGCCTTTCGCGAGGTCAAACGGGCCTTCGACCCGGAAAATCTGATGAACCCGGGCAAGATCGTTGACTTCACTGCGATGGACGACGAAGCGACCTTGCGCCTTGCGCCAGCCATCGTCATGCAGGAGCCGCGCACGCGCTTCGACTGGAGCGCGGATGGCGGCTTGGCCGGCGCCGTCGAAATGTGCAACGGGGCGGGGGTCTGCCGCAAGGAAGATGTGGGCACGATGTGTCCCTCCTACATGGCGACGCGCGACGAGGAACATACGACCCGCGGGCGCGCCAATGCGCTGCGCCTGGCCATGTCCGGGCATTTGCAGCCGGAGGGGCTCGGCAGCGACGCCCTGCACGAGGTCTTCGAACTCTGTCTCTCCTGCAAGGCCTGCAAGGCTGAATGTCCCTCGGCAGTGGACATGGCGCGCATCAAATCCGAGACTATGGCGCTGCGCCACGACCTGCGCGGCGTGCCGCTGAAGACGCGCCTGTTCGCCAACATTCATCGGCTCAACGCCCTCGGCAGTCGGTGGCCAGCCATGGCCAATCTGGCGCTGCGCAGCAAGGCTGGACAGGCTCTGGCCGGGCAGCTAGGCTTGCCAGTCGCACGTCCGCTGCCCGCCATCAGTCCACAACGTCTGACGCAAATGGTTGAGTCCGCTGGCGGTGAGACCGACGCCACGCTCATCGTCGACACCTTCACCGAGTTCAATCACCCGGCGCCGGGTCTGGCGCTGCTGCGGGTCGCTGAGGCCCTGGGCCTGCGTCTGCGTGTCCAACGCCTGCCCGGACAGGGCTGTTGCGGCCGACCGGCCATCTCCAACGGGATGCTCGATCTGGCAAAGTCACTGGCGCAGGAAAACGTCCGTCAGCTCGATCCGGCGCAGGGCCCCTATCTATTTCTGGAACCCAGTTGCCAGTCCGCCTTCATCGACGATCTGCCCGGCCTGGTGGCGCCTGAGTTGCAGGAGCGCGCCAAAGCCCTGGCGCAGCAGTGCGTCAGCGCGGAGAGCTGGTTGGGGCAGCAGCTGGCGGGGCGCGAACCGGTTTGGGACGGGCAAAAGCGCGAGATTCTACTACATGGGCATTGCCACCAGAAAGCGCTGTGGGGGACGGCCGACACGCTGGCCCTGCTGCGCAGCATTCCAGACGCAACGGTGCGCGAGATTGACTCCGGCTGTTGCGGCGTCGCCGGCAGCTTTGGCTACGAGCACTATGAGTTGTCGCTCAAAATAGGCGAGCAGCGCCTGTTGCCGACGATTCGAGCGCATCCGGCAGCCCTGGTGGCCGCGCCAGGCAGCTCCTGCCGCACCCAGATTCACGAAGCAGGTTTCACGGTGTGGCATCCGGTGGAACTGGTGGCTGCGGCACTTGCCGGCGCAAACGAACGCTGTTGAATCGCGGCTGGCTGCGCTATGCTTCCGCCAGTCGTTTGAACCTGAATATGGAGAGGGAATGACTGCAAAGGCGGACATTGGATTGATCGGGCTGGCGGTGATGGGCCAGAACCTGATCCTGAACATGAACGACAAGGGCTTTACAGTGGCGGTCTACAACCGCACCACTGAAAAGGTGACGCGCTTTATCGAGGGGGAAGCGAAGGGGCGCGACATCATTGGCACCTACTCCCTGGCTGAGTTGAGCGCTGCCCTTAAGCGGCCACGCCGGGTCATGCTGATGGTGCAGGCGGGCCGCGCCGTGGACGTCGTGATCAAGCAGCTGTTGCCACACCTCGAAGCGGGCGACATCATCATTGATGGCGGCAATTCCAACCACGAGGATTCGCGCCGCCGCGCCCAGGAGCTTGAGGCGCAAGGCTTCCTCTACGCCGGCGTGGGAGTCTCGGGCGGCGAGGAGGGCGCGCGTCACGGTCCGTCGATCATGCCGGGCGGGTCGCCGGAAGCCTGGCCGCATCTCAAACCCGTCTTTCAGGCAATTGCGGCCAAGGTCGCCGATGGCACGCCCTGTTGCGACTGGGTGGGCCGTGATGGCGCCGGACACTTCGTCAAAATGGTGCACAACGGCATCGAATATGGCGACATGCAACTCATCAGCGAGGCCTGCCATTTGCTGCAAGCCGGCCTGGGCCTCGACCATGACCAGATGAGTTCGGCCTTTCGCCGCTGGAACGAGGGGCTGCTCGATTCCTACCTGATTGAGATAACGGGCGACATTCTGGCTTATCGCGATGAGGACGGCGCGCCTCTGGTTGAGAAGATACTGGACGCCGCCGGTCAAAAGGGCACCGGCAAATGGACCGCAATCGCTTCGCTGGACCATGGCACGCCGCTGACCCTGATCAGCGAGGCCGTCTTTGCGCGAGTTCTGTCCTCGCTCAAGGAGGAACGGGTCGCGGCCTCTGCTGTGCTGTCAGGACCCAACGGGACGACGCCTGCGGCAGAATTGCGCCTGGACGATGTGGAGCAGGCGCTCTACGCTTCCAAGATCATCTCCTATACGCAGGGCTACATGCTGCTGCAGACCGTGGACGAGTCGCTGGGCTGGGAACTGAACCATGGCGGCATCGCCCAAATGTGGCGCGAGGGCTGCATCATCCGCTCGGCCTTTCTGGATCGCATCACCGCCGCCTGGGACAACAATCCGCAGCTGGGCAACCTGCTGCTGGACGATTATTTCCGGGAGCAAATCGCGCAGGCGCAGGATGGCTGGCGGCGCGTGATTGCCTGGGCGGCGCAGGCGGGCATCCCCGTGCCGGCCATGTCCAGCGCGCTCGCCTTTTACGATGGCTACCGGCATGAGCGTCTGCCGGCGAATGTCTTGCAGGCCCAGCGCGACTACTTTGGCGCGCATACCTATGAACGGGTTGACCGGCCCCGCGGCGAGTATTTCCACACCAACTGGACCGGCACCGGAGGCGACGTAACCGCCGGCTCCTACAAGGCCTAGGGCCTGAGCCGTTCCTGATGAAGGGGTGAGACCTTTTGACCGTAATCGCTGCCTTCGTCATCACCTTCTTCCTGGCGCTGGCGCTGGCCATTGTGGCCAGTCCGGCCATGATCTGGCTGGGCCAGCGTCTTGGCATCGTGACGCAGATGTCTGGCCGGCGGCGCAACGAGGGCGATCGCAAGCAGCTGTCACGGCTGGGCGGCGGCGTCCTCTTCGTCAGCTTCACGCTCACCGTGATCGTCGCGCAGCTGCTGGATGTGCCGCGCTTCGACCCGGAAGAAACGCTGCGCCTCACCGGCCTGTTGCTCGGCGCTTCGGTGATTTTCGTTGCGGGCCTGCTGGATGACTGGCTCGATCTGAAACCGCACTGGTGGTTTCTGGCGCAGTTTGTGGCGGCCGGCATCGCCATCCACCATCATATTTTCATCGAGAGCTTCAACAACCCGCTGACCGGCACGCAGACACCTGCCTGGCCCTTCATCGTCACAGTCGCGCTGACGCTGGCATGGATCGTCGGCATGACCAACACGGTCAACTTTCTGGATGGACTGGATGGATTGTCACACGGGGTGGTGTTTATTGCGGCCTGCGTCCTGTTCCTGAACAGCGCCGTCATCCTTGAACCGCCGCAACAGAGTGTGAGTCTGTTGCCACTGGCGCTGATGGGCGCCACGCTGGGCTTTCTCATCCACAATTTCTATCCGGCGCGCATATTCGCCGGCGGCGGCGCCTACCTGCTGGGCTTTCTGATCGCCTGCCTGAGCATCATTGGCGGCGCAAAAATGGCGACCGTGCTGATGGTCATGGCGCTGCCAATCCTGGATGCCCTGTGGCAAATGTTCAACCGTTTGCTGGCCGGACGCAATCCCTTTCGCGGCGACCGGGGACATGCACATCATCGCCTGCTGGACCTGGGTTACAGCCAGCGCCGCATCGTGCTCGGCTACTATCTCTTCTGCACAGGCTTCGGCACACTGACGCTCATTCTGGAGAGCCGCACCTTCAAGCTGGCATCGCTGCTGCTGCTGTCAGTGATCATCATTTGCGGCCTGGGCGTGTTGCTGTGGCTGGGTCGTGAACGAGCTCAGGACGTGGCCGGCAGCAGGTCTCCCGGCAGCGGCCGGTAGGAAACCTCTGCGTAGCCAAAGGCGGCCGGCCCCACGACAGCGAGCGCGGCCGGCGTTTTTATCTCACGCGCTGCCGGCATGCCGATCACAGCCACGCGCAGGCCGTAGCGCAACATCTCCGTGCCCAGTGGCGTGCAGTCCTCCAGTGTCACAAGCGTGATGAGATCCGGCACGCTGCACAGAACCTCGTCACCGTGCCAGGCGACCAGGTTTTCATTTTGGAAGACGATTTCCAGCAGCTCTTGCGGGTCGTCAAAGGCTTGCAGGCGCATGCGCCCGCGCGCGAAGCCTTTCACGGTGCGGCGATTTACATCCACAATCTTGCCCTCGAAGAGCACACGGCCGTTGCCGAGGCCGGCGATGAGTTCAGCCGGTGCGTCCTGCTTGTCCTCCCGTGCGCGCAACACGGCCTGACCCATGCGCAGGGCGAGCGTGAGCGTGTCGCGCACCAGGGTGGCCTTTACCTGCGCGCCCGTCATCACCGACATCACCAGCGCTGCGCTGCCGCCCATTTCAATCGTCAGATTGCGGGCCCACTCTTCGGCCTGCACGGGGCTGGCCAGGCGCTCGAAGATGGCGATGTTGCCATGACAGTCGCCGAGCGCCATCGGGCTGCCCGGGATGCCGCCGATGGAAAAAGAGTCCATTTGCAGCTCCGGAAAGGCGCGCCCCATGCCATCTCCGTCCAGCACCGGAAGGCCCAGTTGCAGGCCACAGATCAGCGGCCCCAGTGCATTTGAGCCCCCGATTTCGCTGATGACGAGCGCGTCGAAGTCACGCCCAAGGTGAGACGCCAGTGCGCGCACGGTACGGGCGACTTCATTGCCAGCCTCGATTTTCTCGATGCCGACGGTGGGTGCGCCCATGCCGCCCACACCGACGACGAGGGCGTCATCGGGCAGCTCGTCCACATGCACAATCGGGCAGGGCACTCCGCTCAGGCGCAACTGACGCTCGAGGCGCAGTCGGCCGAGATAGGTGTTGCCGCCACCACCGGTGCCCAGGATGCCGGCGCCAAGCGCCAGCGCCTGCGTTTCTTCAAGGCCAATGTTGCGAATCACTGTCCGTAACGCTCCTCGACCGGAACGTAGTCGACGTCATAGCCGAAGACACGCGGCCCAACCAGGCGCAGACCATCAGGCGAGCGCCAGCGCGGCGTACAGGGAAAGGCGATGACCTCCACGCGGAAGCCGTAGCGCAGACCTTCGGTGGTGATGGGCTCGCCGGTTTCGCTGTCCAGCACGGCGATGAGGTCGGGCACGGTGACGCAGACCTTGTTATCGATGAGGGCGGCCAGGTGCTCGTTCTGGAAGGCGAGGCGCAGCTGCTGGCCGTCGAATTGCTCAATGCCGGCCATGAAGGCTTCCCCCTTGGCGAAGCCGGCTTCGGTGCGCCGCTGCACATCACTGATCTTGCCGCGAAAGATGGTGAAGCCACCGACCGCCTCGCGCACGGTGCGCACCGGGTCTTCCTCCTGCCGGCGGGCGTTGCGGATGGTTTCGCCGATGCGCTGCGCCTGGCTGATGGTGCCGTGCACGGCCGCTTCGCGCAGCTCGGCGACAGTGGCGGCGTACAGTGCGATCATGGCCATCGCGCCCATGTCGACCGTCACACTGCGGGCGAAGGTCTCCGTCCAGTGATTGTCGATGGTCTCCATAATCACTGTGTTGCCACGTTCGTCAGACATGGCGAAGGGAGTCGCGGAGATGCCGTGCAGGGTGTGCGTCACCATCTGGATTTCGGGGAAGGCGCGGCCCATGCCGTCACAATCGACCATGGGCAGGCGCAGGCGCGCCGCCGTGTAGATGGGCACGACCGAATTCAGGCCGCCGGCCTCGATGCTCATGGTGGCGCGAATGGGCCTGCCGATGTACTTGCCCACAGAATGGAAAGCGTTGACGATGTCGTCGCCGTTGGGCATCTTCTCGACCATCACGGTCGGCGCGCCCATCATGGCCGTGGGAACGATCAGGTCCTCCGCGTCCAGTTCGTCCAGGGTATACAGGTCAACCGGCCCGTAACGGCGAATTGACTCGCGCGCCATCAACTTGCCGATGTAGGGATCGCCACCGCCGCCGGTGCCCAGCACTGCGGCGCCCAGCGCAATGTCCTCGATGGCTGCCTCGTCAAGGACGCGCATTACACGCCCTCCTCCAGGTCGCCGACGGCCTTGACCATGATGCGCGTCGCGTTGCCTGGCAGATAGGCCAGCGGCACTTCCTCGACCTCCACGATTTCCACACTGTCCGTGTCCGCGCCGGCTGCAATTGCGCGCCCGGTCGCTTCCGCGCGCGCCTTTTCCAGCGCCTGGTCGCGGCTCATCTCGGCCAGCGAAAAGATCTGGTCGCATTCGCCGCCCACCTGGGCGATGGCAGCGCCGATGGCATTGGCCACCGGGAAGTGGTCGGGCCGCATCAATTCCGAAGCGCCGGCAATCTTGCGCTGGATGAGGATGCTGCCGCCGCCGACCACGATGACCGGCACTTCGGTGGCGCTGGTCTTCATGCGATCCACCGCGACGTTGACTATATCCTCGATGCGGTCCTCGACCGCCGTGACGTAAGCGCTGTCCAGCCCGGCGACCCGGCCAGCATCACCGATTGCTTCGTGGCCGGCTGCGACCACGATGTCAGTCGCGGTCAGGGTATCGCCGCCGAAGACGCGCGCGCGTGAGGTGAGCTCGTAGCCCACGCTGCGCGGCCCGACCTGCAATGGATCGGCCTGAATGAGGCTGCCGCCACCCAGACCGATGGAAATGGTGTCGGGCATGCGGAAGTTGGTGCGCACGCCGCCGATTTCCACTGCCAGCGCCGCCACACGCGGAAAGCCGTTGCGCAACACGCCGATGTCGGTTGTCGTACCGCCCACATCAACGACGATGGCATCGCGCAGGCCGCTAAGGAAGGCAGCGCCGCGCATACTGTTGGTGGGGCCGGAGGCGAAGGTGAGCACCGGAAAGTCGGCTGCATAGTCCGCAGCCATCAGCGTGCCGTCATTCTGGCTGATGTAAAAGGGCGCCTTGATGTCCATGCTTTTCAACGCAGCGCGGAAGCCGTTGATGGTCTGCTGCGCCAGGTAGCGCAGACAGCCATTCATGATGGCTGCGTTCTCGCGTTCCAGCAGCCCGATGCGCCCGATGGAACTGGAGAGCGTGATGGTGACGTCGGGGATGACTTCGCGCACAATGGCTGCGGCATCTTCCTCAAAACGGGAGTTGACCGGCGAGAAGACGGAGGAGATGGCGATGACGTTGATGCCCGTGTCTCGGATCTGTTCGGCAATGCCGCGCACTTCATCCGGTTGAAAGGGTGAAATTTCGCGACCGTCAAACTCGTTTCCGCCATGCGCCAGATAGACGTGGCCACCAATGACCTCGCGCAATTCATCCGGCCAGTCGACCATGGGCGGCAGGCAGGCGGTGGCTGGCAGGCCAAGGCGAATGCAGGCCGTTTGGGTGAGGTGACGACGTTCGACGACGGCATTGGTGAAATGTGTCGTGCCGATCATGACCCCGTCGATGCGGTCGACCGCCAGCGCGGTTTGCTGCAGCAGACTGTCGAGGGCGCTGGTGATGCCGTCAGTGACGTTGGCTGTAGTCGGGGTCTTGGCCGAGCCGATGACGTTCTGGCCGTCCATCAGCACCGCGTCTGTGTTGGTGCCCCCGACGTCAATTCCTATGCGCACACTTGCTCCTTTCGCATTTTGGTTAAATGACAATGGCAGATCGTTTGCTCAGGGAACCGGCAGCCCGATGCGGCCGCCTGGCAAGGGACTCCAGGGGACGTCATAGCCAAAGGCCTCTGGTCCGACAACTTTCAGCGCGGCTTCCGTACGTAACTCGGCGGCCGCCGGTACTGCGATGACGACCACGCGCGTGCCGTAACGCAACAACTCGGTTTGAACCGGTTCGCCTGTCTCGGCAGTGACGATGCAAATCATGTCGGGCACAGTGGCGCTAATCTCGCCGTTGATCCAGGCGATGAGATACTCGTTTTGAAAAACGATTTTCAATTCGTCAGCATCGTCGAAGCTGACGCAGGTCAGGTTGCCGCGCGCAAAGCCGCGCACGATACGGCGGTTAACATCGCTGATTTTGCCGCGAAAAATAATTTCACCCTGCAACTGTTCGGCCACGACGGCGGGAACATCATCGCCCTGGGAAGCCAGCACGGCGCTGCCCAGGCTGTGGGCCAGACTCAGCGTATGTTTCACGATGGTCTTGCGCACCTGGGCGCCACTCATCACACAACCGGCCAGGGCTCCGCGCGCGCCCATGCTGACCGCGATGTTGCGCCCCAGGCGCTCGCCCCACTTGTCGCTGACGGTCTGTGGCACCAGCACGTAGCGATGAGCAGAATCCACGATTACATAGGGCGTGACGCGCACAAGGCCTTCGAAGAGGTAGGATGTCATCTGTATTTCGGGGAAGGCCCGACCCATACCGTCGCCATCCACGGCGGGGATGCCCAGTTGCCGGGCGGCGATGAGCGGCCGCATGGAGTTGGCGCCGCCGATCTCGGCAATCAGAACGGCATCAAATTCGCGGCCAATGTGATTTTGCAGCTGACGGACTGCCTCAGACATCTCCTCACCCTGGGGCAACTTCTCGATGCTGACGACGGGCGCGCCGATGTTGCCAGCAACCACCAGACTGGCATCGTCGGGCAGCGTGTCCGGGTTCAGGATGGGCTGAGGACCGTACTTTTGCAGGACCTGGCGCAGATGCAGTGCGCCGAGATAGGGGTTGCCGCCGCCGCCCGTGCCCAGGATTCCGGCGCCGATAGAGATAGGATGAATATCATCAAGTGTGACCTGTGTCAGCATCAGGCGGCTCCCGGGTGGAGGTGACAGGCAACTTGATGGGCGTAGTCTACCAGGACCAATGGCGGCTCCTCCGTTTCGCAGCGCGCCAATGTAGCTGCATGGCAGCGCGGTGCGAAGGGACAGCCCTGGCCGGGCCGACCAATTGTCAGATCCCCCTTGAGAACGATCTGTTCACGCTGCTCATCCGGTTCCGGCTCCGGGATGGCAGAAATCAGAGCCTGGGTGTAGGGGTGGCGCGAATCCTCGAAGATGGTTTCGACCGGCGCCTGCTCGACGATCTTGCCCAGGTAGAGCAGGGCGACCTCGTCACACATGTAGCGCACCACGCTCAGGTCGTGGGAAATAAACAGGTAGGTCAGGCCGAACTGGTCCTGCAACTGCTGCAGCAGATTGAGTATCTGCGCCTGCACGGAAACGTCAAGCGCCGAGGTTGGCTCGTCCAGGATGACCAGGTGGGGACGCACCGCCAGGGCGCGGGCAATGCCGATGCGCTGCTGCTGGCCACCGCTGAATTCATGCGGATAGCGGAAGTAGTGCTCTTCCTTAAGGCCGACGACATGCATCAACTCCAGCACCCGCCCGCGGGCAGCGCTGGCGTTGATGCTTTCGTGGATCCACAGGGGCTCGCCGATGATCTGGCCGACAGTCATGCGGCCGTTGAGCGAGTCAGCCGGCGACTGGTAAATCATTTGCATGTCGGCACGCCGGGCGCGCAGCTGACGCGCATCAAGCGCGCGCAGGTCCTCACCGTCGTAGATAATCTCGCCAGCCGTTGGCTCGATGAGGCGCAGAATGCATTTGCCGATGGTCGTTTTGCCCGAACCGGATTCGCCGACAAGACCGAGAGTCTTGCCCCGTGGCACGCTCAGGCTAACGTCATCGACGGCGCGTAGAATTTGTTTCTGCCGACCGAAGAGGCCTCCGCGTTGAACAAAGTCCATGCGCAGATTGCGCAACTCCAGCAGGGTCTCGCTCATGCACCCTCCGGGAAGAGGTGGCAAAAGGCGAGGTGATCGTCACCGATGTTGCCGGGGCCAGGCACCTGGCTGCTGCAGTGCCCGAGCACATGTTCACAACGGGGATGGAAGCGACAGCCCTGCGGCGGGTTGATGAGGTTGGGAATGAGACCGGGGATGCCCTGCAGGCCGCCGCGCAGGGTCTGGCTGGAGGGGACGGCGCGAATCAGCCCCTGGGTGTAGGGATGGCCAGGATTGCGAAAGAGTTCACGCACCGGCGCCTGCTCAATAACTCGGCCGGAATACATCACGGCGACCTTGTCGCAGGTGTTGGCGACCACGCCCAGGTTGTGCGAGATTAGCAGCACGGTGAGCCCCAGTTGACGCACCAGCGATTGGATGAGGCGCAGGATTTGCGCCTGAATGGTGACATCCAGCGCCGTGGTGGGTTCGTCGGCGATGAGCAGGTCGGGCTCACCGGCGAGGGCCATGGCGATCATCACGCGCTGGCGCATACCACCGCTGAACTGGTGCGGGTAGTCGCTGATGCGCAGTTCGCCATCCGGGATGCCGACCAGACGCATAAGTTCGAGGGCTCGTTCATAAGCATGGCGCCGCAGTTGGCGCGCTGATGGCATGAAGCCGCGCCAGCGTCCCGGGACACTTTGCACATCGGCCTGCTGATACAGGACTGCGTCCATCAGCTGTTCGCGGATGGTGAAGAGCGGGTTCAGGTTGGTGGCCGGATCCTGAAAGATCATGCCGAGGTGATGTGCGCGGAAGCTTTGCATCTCACTGGCCGGACGCTCCAGCAGGTCTTCGCCATTAAACAGGATGCGGCCCCGGGGGATGCGACCCGGCGGCATGCGAATGAGGCGCGGAATGGCCAGCGCCGTCATGGACTTGCCACAACCGGTTTCGCCCACAAGGCCCAGCACATCGCCACGTTGCATGGTCAGGTTGACGCCGGCCAGCACTTTCGCGACGCCGTCAAAGGTGTCGAACTCGAGGTGCAGATCCTGAATGTCCAGCAGCGCTTCGCTCATGCCATGCTCCCCGCCCGCCTAGCGCCGCGCACGCGGATCAAGCACATCGCGCAGGCCGTCGCCCAGCAGGTTCCAGCTGAAGACCAGCAGCCAGATGGCCATGCCGGGGAAGGCCGCGATCCACCATTCTTTCGGGAAGTAATGCCGTCCATCCTCAATCATCGCGCCCCATTCGGGGGTGGGCGGCTGCGCGCCGATGCCAATGAAGCCCAGCGCGGCGGCGGTCAGCACCGCGAAGCCGAAGTCCGTGGTCATTTTGATGATGATGGGTGAGACGGCGTTGGGCAGAATGTGGCGGAAGAGGATGCGCGCGTGACTGGCGCCAATGCCATAGGCAGCTTCTACGAAGGCTTCCTCACGCAAGGAAAGCACCAGACTGCGTGTGAGGCGCGCGAAGCCCGGCCACCAGACCAGCGATATGCCGATCATGGCGTTGATGATGCCCTTGCCCAGTGCGGCAGAAAAGGCGATGGCCAGCACCAGCGACGGCACGGTCAGAAAGATGTCGGTGATGCGCATCAACAGGTCGTCGACAGAACCGCCGAAATAGGCTGCCACTCCGCCCACAGTCACGCCGATGGTGGTGGCAAGCACGATGATGACCACGCCGACCTGCAGCGCCAGGCCGGTGCCCATCAGCACGCGACTGTAAATATCGCGTCCGACCTTGTCCGTGCCAAAGGGATGTTCCGGCCCGGGCGGCAGCAGGCGATCCATAAAATGGGTTGTGCCGCCGGAGTCTTCCGGGAAGGGAACCAGAAAAGGCGCGGCAACGGCGATGAAAATGATGAAGAGCAGGATGGCAAGGCCGATCATGGAAAGTGAGTTGGAGCGGAAGCGGTAAAGGCTGCGGCGCAGGTTTTCCTGACGGGCGGAACGCGCCTCTGCCTGAAGCTCGCGCAGAGATCTTTCAGTCGTCTCAGCCATAGCGGATCCGCGGGTCCAGGATGCCGTAGGCTACGTCAGTCAGGATATTGACGAGGCTGAATACGACGCCATAGACGATGGTGATGCCCATGATGGGTTGGAAATCCAGACTGAGCGAGGCGTGCACGGCGTAGAGGCCGATGCCAGGCCAGTCAAAAATTGTCTCGATGAGAATAGCGCCGGCCATTAGCCAGCCGAAATTAAGTGAAATGACGGTCAGGGTGGCGATAAAGGCGTTGCGCAACACGTACTTGCCGATGACGACGCGCTCGGGAATGCCGATGGCACGGGCGGAGCGCACGAAATCACGCTCGAGAATTTCGATCATGCTGGCGCGGGTGATGCGCGTGATGCTGGCCAGCGCGCCGAAGGAGAGCACGAGCGCGGGCACCATGATGTGATTCAGTGCCGTGCTGAAGGCTTCCAGGTTCAGCGACAACACGCTGTCCACGAGATACAAACCGGTCACGGATGTCGGCGGGGCCATGAGGACCGGAAAACGGCGCCCGATAGGCACCAGACCGGCATAGCGCCCCAGCGTGGTTTGCATGATCATGGCCAGCCAGAAAGCCGGAAAGCTGACGAAGAACAGGGAAATCACGCGGGCGATGTGGTCCGGCAGGCGATTGCGATACATCGCCGAGATGACGCCGGCGGGCACGCCGATGAAGGTCGCCAGAAAGACTGCGGCCAGCGTCAGCTCCAGCGTGGCGGGAAAGTATACGCGCAAGGAATCAATAACTTTACGTCTTGTATAGAGGGAGCTGCCCCAGTTGCCCTGCAGGACTCCGGAAATGTAATTCACATATTGCACGGGCAGGGGCTGGTCGAGGCCGAACTGTTTACTCAACTGCTCACGGATTTCAAGGGTTGCCTGGGGCCCGGCCGCCAGCCCGACCGGATCTCCCGGCACCAGCCGGGAGATGGTAAAGGTCAGCAGGCTGAGCCCCAACAGCAGCGGGACAACCATCAACGCGCGCCGGGCAAGATACAGGCGCAGCGTCATGTGGAAGTCCAGCAGGGGCGTATTGAACGGGAACGCCCCCCAAACCCGGTTTCATACTTGCGCAGCATCAGCCGCAGTTGTCCATCCACAGGTCCTGGAAGAGGACGGTGATGGGATAGAAGGGCGAGAACACGTAGCCCTTGACACAGTCGTTGAAGGCCATGAGGCTGTCTTCGGTGTACATCCAGATGGCTGGCTGGTCAGCAGCGATCAGGGTCTGTGCCTCGGAGTAAAGCTCCATGCGCTGGTCCTGGTCGCCTAGTGAACGGGCCTGGTCGAGCAAATCGTCCACACGCTCGTTCTGGTAGAAGCTGCAGGACTGGAAGCTGCCGGCGCCGCTGGTCCACTGGCTGGAATGATACTGGTTGTAGAGGTGGGCGTGCGGATCCGAGAAAGGCGGCAGCGTGTAAATGTTGATGAGGTGCGCCCCGGTGGCGGGATCGTTGCAGGAGGCAACCATGTCCGGCCACAGCGTGGGCACCATGTTGAGCGTGATGTTCAGCTCGCGCAGGCCTTCCAGCAGCAGCAGGCCGGGGATCTCCTCGCGCACGAAGTCGGTCACGTACACATAGTCCAGCTCGAAGCCGCCATCCGGCCAGGGAGACTGGGCCAGATACTCACGCGCTGTTTCGATGTTGTAGTCCGGGATATCCAGGTCGGGGACAAAGCCAGGGAAATTTGACGGAGTCGGGCCGGGCAGCAGCGTGACTTTCACGTCCTGCACTTCCGGCAAGGCCGGATAGTTCATGACATGGGCGATGGCCTTGCGCACGTTGATGTCGCTGGTGTAATCACCCTGGGTATTGATCTTGATGGTGTTCGTGAACAGGCCCGGATCCTCCGTGATGAAGAAACCATCTTCCTCGGCAGCCTGTTCCTTGTCACTGGCGAGGATAGTATCGGCGATCTGGGTTTCGCCGGCCAGCAGCGAGTTGAGCTGCGTACTTCCCTCGCGCTGGATGATCCAGAAGAAACCGTCCAGGTTGCCTTCTCCGGTCCAGCCGGCCCAGTAATCCTGCACGGCGACGAACTCGTAGATGTTGCCGATTTCCCAGCGGCCCTGGGTGAAGGGGCCGGAACCGGCCTCATTCCCGCGCATCCACTCTTGGCCAAAATCGTCGACGCCGGCGGAGTTAACGCGGTTCTCTTCGACCAGAGCCGGGTTCACAACGAAGAGCTGCGTCAGCGTGCCAATGAAGGGCGCAAAGGGCTCGGTCAGCGTGAAGCGCACCGTGAGTTCGTCGATGGCCTCCACGGTGCTCATATCCGCAATGTTGCCCCAGCGGAAGTTGGGCGGCCCGTTGATTTCGAGGATGCGGTTGAAGCTGTAGGCCACGGCCGCAGCGTTGACCGGGCTGCCGTCGTGGAAGACAGCGTTGTCGTGCAGCTGGAAGGTCCAGATCGAGGCGTCATCGCTGACTTCCCAGTCGCTGACCAGATGCGGCAGGACGTCGCTGCCACGGTTGATGAAGAGCGCATCGTACATGCTGCGCAGGGCGGCATTGATGGAGTAGTTCTCGCCGGAGGCGGGGTCGATATTGTCGATATCCTGGTTGCCACCGTAGAGCAGGATGTTCTCACCCTGGGCGCCCAGCGGGCCGACCACAGTGAGCAGCAGGGCTAACAAGAGCAACAGAAACCTGTAGGGAGTCACGGCATTTTCCTTTGCCTGTTCAACGTTAAATTCTATCGTGGACTTTATCTACACAAAGGCTGATGCGCAACCCGTTTGTGAAGACAGGTGTTAATCTCGCAACCGGATCTCCAGCCAGTTGGTTCGCCCGGGCCAGACGTAGATGACCTGGCGGAAACGAACGCGCCCGTTATCGCCGACCGTGACTTCGTAGTAGTTGGCGGGCAGGTCGCCCAGGACGTAGTTCTCGCTGAAGTCTGCGTCACTGTTAACTTCGGGGCCCGCGTAGGACCAGGCGTAGCGGGAGAGATCGGTCGAGCGCACGCTGATGGTGACGTCGCGCAGCAGGTTGCCGGCAGAGTCGTGGACGCGCCCGGCGAGAGTTCCATATTTGCGAAAGGGGCCCAGCCAGAGCTCAGGGTTGCGCGTGGCCCCGAAGCTGGCCGGGTCGCCGACGCGGACTTCAAAATGCAGATGCGGCCCGCTGGCGACGCCACTGTCGCCGACCAGACCCAGCTGGTCACCGACCACCACGCGCTGCCCGTTCACGACCGTGACAGACTCGAGATGGCCGTAGAGCGTGTAAAGCGCCTGTCCCTGGGACGTGCCGGCAGCGTGGCGCAGGACGACGAGTTTGCCGTAGTAATCGAGCGCGGGGCCAAACTGCGTTTCGGAGTCGTAACCGGCAAAGTGAACTGTGCCAGCGGCGGCGGCCAGCACGGGAGTGTGACGCAGGTTGACGAACTCGACGCCGTGGTGCAGTGGCAGGCGCCGGCCGCTGGTGCTGCCATAGGGATAGGTGCGATCGACCCAGTTGGTCGCGCCGCTGGCGATGGGGCGGCTGAGCCGATAGTGGTCGTTGAGGCGCGGCGGTGGCTGTGCCGGTGGCGTCCAGGTAGGCGCATTGGTCGCCCTGGGTAAGGGCGTGCCAATATGCGTGGGCGTGACGGAGGGAGTGGCAGTTGGAGTGGCGGTTGCAGTGGGTGTGTGGGTGGAAGTCGGAGTCCAGGTTGCCAGGTTGGCGGTAGGCACCAGGGTATTGCGGACAAGGGTTGCCGCTGCTGTTGAAGCGAGTGGCACGACGTAGCCAGGCGACGCTGTGTTGCGCTGACAGGCTGACAGCAGGACGCAAGACAGAAGCAGGCTGGTGAGACCGCGACGTGACATGTTTTAGCCGTCGTCCATCATCATTTCAGCTTTACGCATGCTGAAGGATTGTGGTGATTCGAGCGACGCGCCATTGGCGAAGATTTGCACAGTCCAGCTGCCTGGCGTAAACGGCACCATTTCGGGCGTGATTGAGAACCAGAAACAGGCCTCACTCCAGGCTCGCGTCAAGGGATAGTCCTCGCTGTGCACCGGCTGACCCTCATACCACCATTGCACGCTCATGCGCAAACCGGCAGCGACGTTCCAGGCCTTCCAGGTCACATACAGGATGGATGCGTCGTTGGTGAAACTGATTTGAGGAGAAATGACGCAGTCGTTCACCGTATCGATGAAGCGGGAAATGCCGGTCTTGGCGAACCAGCGACTGCCCGGCGTCAGCGGAGGGCGCTGGCCCGTACCGGCGACCACGCGTTGTGCCGGCGCGTCACCGGCGCGCACAGTCACCAGCAACCCGGCATTTTCTCGCTGCAATGCAGAGATTTTTGTGGCCTGTAGCTCTACAGTGGCCATGACTCGCTGGCGGTCCGTGTCAGCGGCGCGGGCGATAGACGTCGCCTCGTTCAGGATGCGTCGCTCCCGTGCCCGCTGGGTTGCACCATGGTCGGGTGGGGCAAGGGACTGACAGGCGCACAGGGCCAGCACCAGACAGAGCAGGATACGTTTCAACAGGTGGAGTGCTTGAATCGACAGGCGCACTGTGTTAGCATCCGGGTATAAACCCCCGTAGCTCAGTGGACAGAGCGTTGCCCTCCGGAGGCAAAGGCACAGGTTCGAGTCCTGTCGGGGGTGATTCCAGCCAGGCATAGCGTCACAATGTCCCACGCGCCTGCAACAACCTTACACATCCAGGTTGCGCACGCTCCTGGCATGGGTCTGGATGAAGCGTTTGCGCGGCGGCACACTACTGCCCATCAGCATGTCAAACACACGATCCGCTTCGGCAGCGTCCACGATGGTGACCTGCAGCAGGGTACGCGTTGCAGGGTCCATGGTCGTCTCCCAGAGCTGATCCGGGTTCATCTCGCCCAGACCCTTGTAGCGGCTGATGCGCACTGAATCCGGGTTTTTGCGTCGCTTCAGCGCTTCGGCCAGCAGTTCCGTCTCGTGCTTGCCGGCGGAGGGATAAATGTATTCGGTTTTCTTCCCCTGGGCGAGGCGAAAGATGGGTGGCTGGGCGATATAGAGATGGCCGTTGGTGATGAGCGACTGCATGTGACGGAAGAAGAAGGTCAGCAACAGGGTGCGAATATGGCTGCCATCGACATCTGCATCGGTCATGATGATGACGCGGCCATAGCGCAGACGCCCCACATTGAGGTCGTCACTGATGCCAATACCCAACGCTGAAATCATGGCCTTGATTTCGTTGTTGTCCAGCACCTTGTCCATGCGCGCGCGCTCGGTGTTAAGAATCTTGCCGCGCAGGGGCAGGATGGCCTGGAAGTGCCGGTCGCGACCTTGCTTGGCGCTGCCGCCTGCGCTGTCGCCCTCGACGATGTAGATTTCGGAATCCGGACCGTGTGAGGAACAGTCGGCCAGTTTGCCTGGCAAGGTGCTGCTCTCCAGCAAACTGGGGCCGCTGCGCACCAGGTCGCGGGCCTTGCGCGCGGCTTCACGGGCGCGCTTGCTGGTCATGCATTTGTCAACAATACGGCGCGCATCGCGCGGGTTGACTTCCAGAAACTCCTGAAACGCTTCGGAGAGCACTTGTGAGACCGCCCCCTGCACCTCAGGATTGAGCAACTTGACCTTGGTCTGGCTTTCAAACTGGGGGTCGGGATGTTTGATGCTGATGACGGCCGTCAGTCCCTCAAGCGTGTCGTTGCCGCTGAAGTTGGCATCCTTCTCGCGCAGCAAGCCGCTCTTGCGCGCGAAGCGGTTGATGACGCGCGTGAGGGCCGTGCGCATTCCGTTGATGTGCGAGCCGCCGTCGGGCGTGCCGATGGTGTTGGCGAAGGCCAGCTCGGTGATGTTGGCGGAATCCGTGTACTGGAAAGCCAGCTCGACGCCGATGTTGAAGGGCGTCTTGCCCTCCGGCGAAATTTCGACCTCGCGCTCTGCGTAAACCGGCCTGTGCAGCGTGCTGCGGCGCCAGTTCAGGTAACGCACGAAGGAATGCAGGCCCCCTTCAAAATAGTAGCTGATCTCCTGCGGCAAGCTGCCGTTGCTTTCGTCCCGCAGTGTGATGTGCACGCGACGGGTGACGAAGGCCATTTCACGGAAGCGCCGCGCCAGCGTGTCATAGTCAAACGGGTTGCGATCCATGATGCTGAAGTCTGGTGTGAAGGTCTGGCAGGTACCGGAGCCTTCCCCCTTGCGCAACCGGCGCACCTTCTCCACTTTACTGACCGGCTTGCCAGTCTCATAACACTGGCGCCAGAGCCAGCCTTCACGGCGCACTTCAGCCGTGAAATCGGCAGAAAGGGCGTTGACCGCGGACAGACCGACGCCATGCAGGCCGCCGCTGACCTTGTAGGCCCGGTCGTCGAATTTGCCGCCGGCGCCGACCTGGGTCATCACCAGCTCCAGGGTCGAGACCCCTTCAGTCTTGTGAATACCCACGGGGATACCGACGCCATTGTCAGAGACGGTTACGCGATTGTCTTCATGCAGCGTGACCTTGATGCGGTCACAACGACCGGCCAGCGCCTCGTCGATAGAGTTGTCAACCACTTCGTAGATGAGGTGGTGGAGGGCGCTGCTGTCTGTGCCGCCGACATACATGCCGGGCCGCAAACGGATGTGCTCGATCGGATCCAGCTTCTGGATGTTGTCCTCGGTGTAGGCCAGAACCTTTTCCTGATCAAGCATATTCACTCCATTGTTACCAAACTGGCGCGCGCGCCATTAACCAAAAGGCCGGGTAGCGACTGCGCTGGCTGCGAACGTGGAAACACCTGGCAAAGCGACATTTATTCCATGTGCATTTTATCACATTGCCTGCCTGAAGGCAACTGCGGCAGGCAGTGCCCGGCTGCTTGACAGGGCTTGCCGGCGGGGCCTACAATGCTGCCAGGCCCCCGTAGCTCAGTGGATAGAGCGACTGTCTTCTAAACAGTGGGCCGGGAGTTCGATTCTCTCCGGGGGCGCAGGGTTACCCTGCCTGACTGTCGCGCCAGGAACTCCAGGGCTCGGGTATCCTGGCCACCTGGCCAGACTGCGTGATACAGACATGTCGGCTGCTGCCAGTCACGTGACAGGCGCCATCTTCCACGTCCAGAACTTCGTATTCATAGGTGATTGAGCGGCTGCTCATGGCAGCGATCCAGCTGCGCACGAGCAGGCGCTGCCCGTAGCGTGCTGGCCGGTGGTAGCGGACATTGAGCTCGACGACCGCCATATGGTGTCCCGTGCGCTCGAAGCTGGCGTAATCATGGCCACGTCGACTCAGGTAGCCGGTGCGGCCCAACTCAAGATAGATGACGAAGCTGGCATGGTGCACCACGCCCATGGCATCCGTCTCGGCGTAGCGCACCTCGACTTCGCTTTCGGCGACGAAGATTCCGGGTGGAGGGCCAGAGTTCATCGTGGAATGTGGCGGCGCGCCAGTTCAGCGCGAAGGTCGTCGAGCGAAATATCCAGTTCTGCCATCAGGACGAGCAAATGATAGACCAGATCAGCCAACTCGATGACCTGCTCCTCCCGTCCCTGACCCAGGGCAGCAACGATGACCTCGGTCGCTTCCTCGCCAACCTTTTGTGCAATTTTGTTGGGCCCGGAAGCGAAGAGTTTGGCCGTGTAGCTGCCTGGAGGCGGATTGACCTTGCGCTCGTAGATGAGGGTTTCCAGTTCGTCGAGCATGTCAATCATCAGGATGCTCCGGCAGGTGCTGACACTTCGTCCAGCGAACGGGCGAAGCAGGACACAGCGCCGGTATGGCAGGCCGGGCCGGCGGGATCCACCTGGATGAGCAAGGTGTCTGCGTCGCAATCCACCAGGATACGGCGCACACGCTGGATATTGCCGGAGGTCGCGCCCTTGTGCCACAGCTCCTCGCGGCTGCGGCTCCAGAACACGGTCTCGCCAAGCGCAAGGGTCTGGCGCAGGGATGCTGCGTTCATCCAGGCAACCATCAGCACCTGCTGCGTCTGTGCATCCTGGATGACGACCGGCACCCGGCCCTGCGCGTCCCAGCTAATCTCGCTGAAGTCGATCATAGTCCCACCCACCTGTCCTTGTTGGTACGCCACGTTCCTGCAGCCAGCCTTTAAGCTCGCCGATGCGCAACTGGTTGAAGTGAAACACGCTGGCTGCCAGCGCGGCATCGGCGCGCCCCAGAGTAAGCGCCTGCTGAAAATGCTCCATCGTCCCGGCGCCGCCGGAAGCGATGACGGGAATGGAGACGGCATCGGCGACCGCCCGGGTCAGCTCAATGTTGTAGCCATCCAGTGTGCCGTCGGCGTCCATGCTGGTCAACAGGATTTCTCCTGCCCCACGCGCCTCAACCTCACGCGCCCACTCAACCGCCTTGCGTCCAGTCGGCACCCGCCCACCATTAATATACACTTCATCACTGCCATCTTCATGGCGACGCGGATCGATGGCCACGACGATACACTGGCTGCCAAAAGCCCATGCACCGGCGTCGATCAGGTCAGGAGTGCGGATGGCTGCGCTGTTGATGGAGACCTTGTCCGCGCCGGCCAGCAGCGTGGCGCGTATGTCCTCCAGGTTGCGAATGCCGCCGCCGACGCAATAGGGAATGAAGACGCTGTCGGCGACGCGCCGTACCATGTCGAGCGTGGTGTTGCGCCGCTCATGCGAGGCGGTGATGTCCAGAAATACCAGTTCGTCGGCCCCTTCACGATCGTAAATCATGGCCTGCTCGACCGGGTCACCGGCATCGCGCAGATCGACGAAGTTGACGCCCTTGACGACGCGTCCTTCCAGCACATCCAGGCAGGGGATGATGCGCTTGCTCAACATTTCATGCTCCTTGCGCGGCTGACAGCGCGTCGGCCAGGGCAAGCTGGCCGCGATAAAGCGCCATACCGATGACGGCGCCGGCGACGACCTTGCTGACGCGAAGCGCCTCTATCTCTGCCACCGTGCTCACACCGCCCGAGGCGATGACCTGCAGGCCGGTTTCGCGGGCCAGTTGAACGGTGGCATCAATATTGACTCCGCTCAGGAGCCCGTCGCGGCTGACATCGGTGAACAGGGCATGGCGCACGCCGACCTGCGCCATGGCCACGCCGAGCTGTGCGGGCGTGGTGTCGGTGGCCTGTTGCCAGCCGTGCGTGGTGACGTGGCCGTCGCGGGCGTCTAGGGCCACGCAGACAGATTCCGCGCCAAAGCGCTTCACCGCCGTGACGACCAGCATTGGCTCCCGGATGGCGACGGTGCCCAGTATGATACGGCTTGCGCCGCAGGCGAAGGCGCGCTGCATCTGGCCCAGGGTGCGCAGACCTCCGCCAAACTGCAGCGGCACGTCCAGCTCACTGAGCTGCTTGAGAACGCGCAGATTCTCGTTCGCTTCGGAGAAGGCGCCGTCCAGATTGACCACGTGCAGCCAGCGTGCGCCCTGGTCAACCCAGGCAAGGGCGGCAGCGAGCGGGTCGCGATTGAAGGTGACCTGCTGCTGCGGGTCTCCCTCGCGCAGGCGCACCACCGCACCAGCGCGCAGGTCCAGCGCCGGGTAGATGATCATGAAACCAGTTCCAGAAAATTGCGCAGCAGCTGCAGACCGACGCGCTGACTCTTTTCGGGATGAAATTGTACGCCGAACAGCGATCCACGTTGCACGGCGGCGGCAAATTTTTTGCCATAGTCCGTACTGGCAATGATGTCATCCTGACACTGCGGCACGCAACAGTAGCTGTGCACGAAATAAACCTGGCTGCCGCCGTCGATGCCTGATAGCAGGGGAGAGTGGCGTTGAGGAACAAGCCGGTTCCAGCCCATGTGCGGCACCTTCAGCTGCGGGTGGGGCGCGAAACGGGTGACGTGGCCGGGCAGCAGCCCAAGGCCAGTGTGGTCGCCCATTTCGTCGCTGCCTTCGAAGAGAAACTGCATGCCGAGGCAGATACCCAGGGAGGGAACGCCAGCACTCACTGCCGCAGTCAGCGGCTCTACAAAGCCTTTCGCCCGCAACTGCTGCATACCGGCGCCGAAGGCTCCCACGCCAGGCAGAACGATGCGCGTCGCTCCCTGCAAGCCCGCACCGTCCTGAACGATGCGCATGTCCGTCACACCCAGGGTGCGCAGCGCATGCACGACGCTGCGCAGGTTGCCGGCGCCGTAGTCGATCACAGCCAGCATGTGCATTCCTTCCAGCTCTTTACAACAAAAAAGCCCCGTGGCACGGGACTTGCAATCCTGTCAACTTCAGGGATCAGGACAGGGTGGCCCCGGCGCCACTCAACAAACGTCACCCGCATGATGATGTGCGCCAGACTGTGCGACCACGTCACAGTTCCCCGAGTCCATAAGGGCAGGTTAGCCCCGGTTAGCCAGCCTGTCAAGTGTCGGGTAGCGGGCCGTTCGCTGTTACAATGCACGCAGGAAGACTGAGGAACATCTGTGAAAGCAACGATCGCCATTTTGACCGACTTTGGCACGCGCGACCCCTCGGTCGGTGTGATGAAGGGCGTGATACGAAACATCTGCCCGGCGGCGGAGTTCATCGACATTTCGCACGAGATTGAGGCGCAGGATCTGCGGCAGGCGGCGTTCACCCTGCTGACTGGCTGGCGCTGGTTCCCTGCCGGCACGATTTTCCTGGTCGTTGTGGATCCAGGCGTGGGCAGCGAGCGACGTCCTGTGGCCGTCGCGGCGGATGGTATGTTCTTCGTCGCGCCAGACAACGGCCTGCTTTCGTGGCTGCTGGCGGAGACGCAACTGGAGCAGGCTGTCGCGGCTGTGGACTCCCGGTGGCATCTTACTGATGCCAGCCAGACCTTTCATGGCAGGGACGTCTTTGCGCCGTTGGCTGCACACCTGGCCTGTGGACGGACGCTGTCGGAGCTGGGTCCGACGATCTCTGATCTGCAGCAACTGCCGGTTCCCCTGCTGGAAGCAGAGCCAGGCAAGTTCACTGTCGAAGTGCTGCACATCGACCACTTTGGCAACCTGGTGACCAGCCTGGGGAGGTTTCGCTGGACAGGCCCGGACGAACTCAGTCTTGAAACGCGTTTTGGCAATGCTGCTTCCTGTGTCCTGCCCGCCAGCAGCGTGTGCATCCAGTCTGGCTGTCATGCTTTCAAGGGCGTATGCAGCACCTTCAGCGCGGTGGCGCCTGGAGAGGCTGTGGCCTACATTGGCAGCAGCGGCTTCCTGGAACTGGCGGTCAATCAGGGTAACGCAGCAAAGCGATTCGGCAACCAGTTGGGCGACCGGATCGAGGTGACCTGGCCATGCAGCAGTTCATAATCGAGGGCGGCCGTCCGCTGACTGGCACAATGCGCGCGCGCGGCAACAAGAATGCCGCGACCAAGATGCTGCCCGCCTGTTTGCTCACCGACGAACCGGTGCTGTTGCACAACGTGCCGGACATCGTCGACGTGCACGTCGAAATCGAGATGATGCGCCAACTGGGCGCGGAAGTTTGCTGGACAGGCCCGGCGACACTGCGAGTGCATGCGCGGGAGGTGCGGCACACAGAACTGGACGCTGACCTGGCGACGCGCATCCGCGCCAGCGTGGTATTTCCTGGGGCGCTGCTGGGGCGCAGGGGCGCGGCTGTTCTGCCGCTGCCAGGCGGCGACCTGATTGGCGAGCGCCGTCTGGACACGCACATCGTGGCATTGCGTCAACTGGGCGTGCAGGTCGAGTTTGACGGGCGCGCGCTCCACATGCGCGCCAACGAGCTGCGTGGCGCTGAAATCCTGTTGCCCGAAGCGAGCGTCACGGCAACCGAGAATCTCATTCTCGCCGCGGTGCTGGCGCGCGGCCGGACGGTGCTCAACAACGCTGCTGGCGAGCCTCACATCCAGGACCTGTGCCGCATGCTGAACGCGCTCGGCGCCAAAATCGAGGGTGCCGGTTCGAATCGCATTGCGATCACTGGCGTCACACGCCTGCGCGGTGGCGAGGCGCGGGTCGGCGCGGACTTCATGGAAGTCGGCAGTTTCATCGGCGCAGCGGTGGTCACCGGCGGTGAGCTGCTCATTCAGGATGCCGACCCCGGCTACCTGGACATGATCGCCATGGTTTTTGGACGCCTCGGCGTGCACTGGGAAGTGCGCGGCGCAGACCTGTTTGTGCCTGGCAAGCAATCCCTGACCGTAGTGCCCGACATGGGTGGACGGATCCCGGTCATCAAGGCGCAGCCCTGGCCAGGCTTCCCGCCGGACCTGATGAGTATCGCGCTGGTGGTGGCAACCTGCAGTGCCGGCGCCGTCTTGTTTCATGACTGGATGTACGAGAGTCGCTTTTTCTTCACGGACAATCTGACGCGAATGGGGGCGCGCATCACCCTGCTTGATCCCCATCGCGTGCTGGTACAGGGCCCAACGGTCTTTCGCGCTGCAAACTACATCTCCAGCCCGGATATACGTGCAGGGATGGCGATGTTGCTGGCGGCGCTGGCAGCCAGGGGCGTGACGCGTATTGCCAACATCCAGCAGATTGACCGGGGCTACGAACGGGTGGAGGAGACTCTCAATTCGCTGGGGGCGCGCATTTCACGCGTCAGCGACGAAACTACGGATTCGCCTGAGGTCCATCCTGACTGACCCCGGCAGGAACCGGGGCGGAGCCGCGCACGCGCACGTCTTCCCTGCGCCGGGTGACGCGCGCGTCGTCGAGTGACTCCAGCAAGCCAATTGCGTATTTGCGCGAAGTTCCGAAGCGGTCTCGCAGTTGGCTGGCGCTGACGGAGCCATCGCGCTCAATGATTTCCAGAACGGCCCGCACCAACTCGCGCCAGGCAGCCACGCCAAACAAAATTTCAGGTGCCACGCGCACGATCGCCCCGCTTTCCAGCAGTGCGCCAAGCAGTTCCTCGCCAGTGACAGCCACGGCCTCCGTCCATGAAGGTGGCGTGTAAGGGTTTTCCTGCAGTAGCGTCATCAGCCTGTCCGCCTGGTCTTGCTGCTGCTGCGTAAAGCGGATCTCATGTGCGCTCAGTCGAACGACGTCATCCTCACTGTCTACTGCGACATCCTGTTCAATCAGGGCAGTGAGCGTAGTCTGTTCCAGTCGCAACTGACTGCGCACGGCTTCGCGCGGCATCCCGCGGCGCAGGGGATAGTGTCGGTGGAAGTCTGCCAGCAGGGCCTGCAATTGTTGCGTCAACGCCTGCCAGTCCGACCGCGCCAGCCAGCGCGGGCCAGCCAGTGCGACCAGCAGATTCTGTTGCAAGGCATCCGCCAGGGCGGTCTCCAGCGCGGCGCTGCCGAAGCCGCTCGCCAGTTGCAGTTCACTGCGCGTGCGCGGCTTGCGGCCACCGGCGGCCAGCGCCAGCCGTTGCGCCGGGCTGCCTTCGGCGTTTATTTGCATGCGACGCAGCACCTGCGTCTGATTGCGCTTCCAGTTGCGGCCGGGATGCGGGTCGATGACGACTCCACCGCCGATTGTTTCTGCGGGGGAGGGACGGCGCAAGATGAAGCGGTCGTTGTACGCCAGTGGAACCGGCCTGGCCAGGCGCAGTTGCAGCCAGCCGCTGGCACCCGGCGTCAGTTCATCACCCGACAGCAGGCGAACACGTGCGCTGGTCTCGGCTGTGCCAGAGAAAAGCTTGACTTCTGCATTGTGGCGCAGGGGACGGGACGCAGTGGACAGGTAACGAAAGGTCACGTCCGCCAGCGTGGTGCTGCGCAGTTGACCAGGCTTGCTCAATACATGACCGCGCGCGATCGTTGCCTTTGCAAGACCACTGATGTTGACAGCCACGCGTGTGCCGGGAAGTGCACTCTGGACTTTCTGCTGGTAACTCTGCAAGCCGCGTATGCGTCCGCCCAGAGACCCTGGATGCAGCTCGATCTCGTCGCCAATGTGAAGCGCGCCCCCGGTCAGGGTACCGGTGACAACCGTGCCAAAGCCACTCATGGTGAAGACGCGATCCACCGGCAAACGTGGCTGGCCTGCATCCGGGCGTTCCTGCCGTGTGGCCAGGACTGTGCCGAGGCAATCCAGCAACTCGTTAATACCCACATCTGTTGTGGCCGAAACCGGCACCATCGGCGCATCAGCCAGGCAAGTGCCGTCGAGCAACTCGAGCACATCTTCCTTGACCAGCTCCAGCCATTCCGGATCGTCGACCAGATCCACCCGCGTCAGCGCGACCAGACCGGCATCAATGCCGAGCAAATCGAGGATGGCCAGGTGCTCGCGGGTCTGTGGCATGACGCCTTCGTCCGCGGCCACAACCAGCAGGGCCGCATCAATGCCACCAACGCCCGCCAGCATGTTCTCGATGAAGTCACGATGTCCGGGGACGTCGACGATGCCCAGGGTTTCCCCGTCCGGCAGGGTCAGCCAGGCGAAGCCCAGGTCAATGGTGAGCGCGCGCGCCTTCTCTTCAGCGAGGCGGTCAGGATCGATGCCGGTCAGGCGTTGTACGAGTGTGGATTTGCCATGATCGACATGGCCGGCGGTGCCGATAACGCGCATGGTCAGTCGTTTGCGCTGTCAGTTCCGTTGGCGCCGGGAACGTCGTCTTCGCCGGGCTGAAGGAAGTTGGTGTCCTGCTCCTGGTCATAATCCTGCAGCAGCGCAATATCACGCTCGTGGTAGCGGCGCACACGTTCGCGCTCGAGATTCCAGATGCGCTCCAGCGCATCCTCGATCGGCGGAAAGCGCTCACGCAGTTCGTCAATCTCCTTGACGAAGCGTTCAAACTCGCGGTCATGGCTGCGCCAGACTTCATCGTTGGCCAGGGTGAACTGCTTGCGGCGGCGCTGATCCTCGTTGCCAAGCCGCTCCCAGTCCTGGCGCAGGCGCTCCTCAGCGATTCGCTGAACCTCGATCAGTTCGTTGAAGCGCTGCTCAAGGCGCTCCTGGCCGCGTTCAAAGCGCTCCACCAGCGCCTTCATCTCACGAAAGACCTCACCCCAGGTTTCGAAACGCCGGGTGAAGCGCTCCATGGTGCCGTCAAAATCAATGAAGCGGGCGCCGTAGGCCTCGATTTGCTGTTCTCTTTGCTGGGTCTGCAGCACCTGGCCGTCAATGAAGGTCTGAATTGTTTCACGCCGTTCCAGCTCGCCAGTCGCAATCTCGCGCAACTGTCCTTCCGTGCGCAGCACCAGGTTTTCAAGCAACTCCAGTTTGCTGCGATCAGCGTCAATCTGCTTTTGCAACTCTGGCAGTTCTGCGGCAGTGACGGCGTTGCTGCGGCTGTCCTGTCGTCGTTGCTCCTCAAGCATGGTCAGGCGACGATCCGGTTCTTCCAGCCTGCGAAAGAGATCGTCCATGCGCTGACTCAGTTCGTACATCGAGCTGGTGACACGGTCACTTTCGATTTGCATGGATGGCATGCCGGTTTGCTTGCGCTGCAGTTCCTCGACCTTGTTGCCGAGTTCGCGCAAGGGCCGCTCCAACTGCTCCCGCAGCAGTTCTGCGCGACGACCGACATCCGCTTCTGCGTTTTTGCGGCGCGCTTCGCCGGTCTCCAGCCGTTGCAGCAACTCCGAGCGCAGGCCTTCGACGATTTCATTCTCCCGGTTCGCGCCAGGCTGGCTGTTGCGCAGGGTGGAATGTTCGCTTTCCACCCCATTGAGGCGGGTTTGCAGTGCGTCCAGCATTTCCTGTTGGCGGGCAAGTCGCTCCTCGAGCAGGGCGATGCTGGACTTGTCGCGGCGGCGCTCCTCGTCCAGCCATTCAATCATGCGTGCAGTCTGATTGATGTTGATGTCCACAGGCATCGCCTCACTATCTGGCGCGGCGCACCGTCGCCAATGTTAGTATAGCATATTGCAGTCTTGCTGGCGGTCGTTGCACAAGCGCTGGTCGCCCTTACAATGAAGACAAGACAGGCGGGCAGGCAGGAAAGCGGCATGATTCGGAATCGGGAGCAGCTGGAATGCAGCGAGGCTGCTGTGCTCGCGCCTTACGCGTTGCTCAGCGGGCGCAGCCAGGGCAGACAGTTCACGGAGCCCGAGCCCTCACACCGTACGGCGTTCCAGCGCGATCGCGATCGCATCATCCATTCGGCAGCCTTTCGCCGCCTGGAATACAAGACCCAGGTGTTCGTCAACGATGCCGGGGATTACTATCGCACGCGCCTGACACACACGCTGGAGATGGCGCAGGTTGGACGGACGCTGGCGCGGGCGCTGGCAGCCAATGAGGATCTGGTCGAGGCGATTTGCCTGGCGCATGACCTGGGACATCCCCCCTTTGGCCATGTCGGCGAGCACATGCTTGACCGCCTGGCAGCCGACGTGGGCGGCTTCGACCACAATCTGCAAGGCTGGCGCATCGTCACCCGTCTGGAACGGCGCTACCCTGGCTGGCACGGTCTGAACCTGACCCTGGAGACTCTGGAAGGAATTCTGCGGCACGAAACGGTTCGCGACCTGGCGGCCCTCGCGGGGTTCGAGGCAGGGTTGCGCGGCAGTCTGGAGGCGCAGATCGCCAACATCAGCGACGCGCTGGCCTACAACGCGCACGACCTGGATGACGGCCTGCAAGCCGGTTTGTTGCGCACGGATGCGCTTGAGACCCTGGAGATCTGGCACGTGCTTTGTGGCCGGACCGGCTGGCGCGGCGGCTTGCCGGATGACGTGACTCGACACCAGCTCGTGCGCGAGCTGGTTGGGCTGCAAGTCTCTGATGTGCTGGAAACATCAGCGCAGGGTCTGCAGGCGCTGAAGCCAGCGACAACGCAGGATATTCAGCAACATGGTGTGGACGTGGTCGGACACAGCCAGTGGCTGTTGGACAGAAATCAGGAGCTGGCGGACTTTCTGTACGTCCATCTGTACCAGCACGAGCGCATTGCGCAGATGGCACAACGCGCAGAACGCTGCCTTGACGTGATTTATCATGGCTGTATGGCGAGGCCGGAGACGCTGCCGCAGCCTTGGCGCGCTCGCCTGGCGCATGGCGAGCACAGCCGCGTGGTGGTAGATTTCATTGCCAGTCTGACGGACCGCAGCGCCTTGCAGGCGGCCGAAAAATTGTCAGGGTCTGCACTGGAAAACTGAGAGGCAACGCAGACGAAATCATGGCAGCAGGCGACACTTTTCTCAACAAGCGTTACCGGCTCCTGGGCCAGCTGGGCTCGGGGGGGATGGCGGTCATCTACAAGGCGCTCGACGAACGGTTGGCGCGTACCGTCGCAATCAAGGTGCTGCGTCCCAGCCTGACCAGCGACGCCGGGTTCGTGAAACGCTTTCGCAACGAGGCCCGCTCGGTCGCACGTCTGGCGCACCCCAACATCGTCACCGTGCATGACGTAGGCAGCGACCAGGACACGCATTTCATGGTGATGGAATACGTGGAAGGCCAGGACCTCAAAAAGATTATCCGGCGCGATCGACTGTTGCCGGTCGATCAGGCGCTCGAGTATGCAATCCAGATTTGCGCCGGTATCGGCTTCGCGCATCGATCCGGCTATGTGCATGCGGATGTCAAGTCACAAAACATCCTGATGACCAAAGAGCAGCGCGTCAAGGTGGCTGACTTTGGCATTGCTCAGGCCCTGAGCGACACCCTGCCAGCAAGCGAGCAGCAGATTGTCTGGGGCAGCCCGCATTACTATTCGCCCGAGCAGGCAAAAGGGTTGCGACCCACACCGGCGGCGGACGTTTACTCGATCGGTGTGGTGCTCTTTGAAATGTTGACCGGAGAACTGCCCTATAGCGGCGACAGCCCGCAGGAGCTGGCGCAGGCACATGTGAACAAACGCGTGCCGCACGTCATTGATGTCAACCCGGCCGTCCCCGAGAACATTTCAAAAATTGTTCATCGGGTGATGCAGAAAGAGCCAACGGCGCGCTTTCGCACGGCAGACCAGCTGGGCAAGGTCCTGAACAGTTGTCGCGTACACAGCAAGGCCTACACTGCGCCCGCTCCTGCCCGCAGCTTCGGGCGCAGCTCCGTGCCGGCGCCGTCGCGGTCTGCTGCTGTGGCAGAAGGGAGCGGCGCGGCCGTCCCCGCGCCACGCCCCGGTACGTCAGAGAAGCGGGCGACACCTGTTCAGCAAGACATGGCGCCAGCGCCGGAGCAAAGCCCGGGGGCGCTGCTCGAAGGCATAGACCTGGTCACTGTTGCGCTGGCCTTCGTGGCCCTGCTGGCCGTCGCGGGCCTGATTCCGCTTTACATCATCGTGCTGCAGGCCTGGAACGTCTGAGTTGTTTCATCCAGTCGGCGTTGACAATTCGACCGATCCGGCCTGATAGACATCCTCTCCATTCGCAAGCAGTACGCGCGCGCCGCTCTCAGGGTCGTAGAGGCCGACGCGCAGTTCATAGATTCCAGGCGGCACGCCTTCCAGTGGCAGGGCATACACGTCGCGCAGCAAGTCTCCCTGAGCCCAATTGCGACTGTCGACCCGACCGTCCTGAACAAGCTGGTCATCCTGGGCCCACAGGGTCGAGCCGCTGTCGGGTCGGGGCGCGCCATACAGGTGAACAAAGCCCTTGAGTTTCACTGCTGCCGGGCCGCGTACGCGCCAGACGAGCTCAAGCAGGAGCGCATCAGGCGTGCGCCCCTGGTTCAGGGCAGCCAGACCAGCCACGTCGCCGAAGATTGCAAGGGGCGATGCGGCAAGCTCGTGCTCGTGGACTTGCCAGGTGCGATACTGCCGAACAGGTAGTGTGCCAATTTGCGTTTCGCGAATGAGTTGCATGTGCTTTGCAAACCAGTCCGTTGCAACCAGACGATTGGGCCAGCCAGGTGGTGGGCTGGCGACCAGCCAGATGCTTTCGTAGGCTGAGAAAGAGGCCTCAAGCCTGGCGTGAATCTCTGCCAGTTCCTGCCGCGGATTGGCGGGCAGGCGCAGCGAAGCGCGCGCGTCGGCGTGGTACAGCGTGAAAGCTTCGTCGGCTGCGGCCTGAATGACCAGGTCGCTGGACCTGGCCTCCATGTCAAGATAGTTGACCAGGCCGCGCCAGTCAGGCGCTTTTGCGAAAGCGGGGTTGTTCCAGGCATTGCCGAGGCTGAGCAGCATCAGGACCAGCCAGGTGCCGAAGATGACGCCCGCCAGAATGCGGGCCGGCCAGGCGCGTTGCCACAGACCGCTGCCCAATTCCACGAGCAACAGAATGCAAGCCGGGATGCTGGCAAGCACATAGCGCGGGGTAAATACATCGAGGCGCAATGAAGTCAGGCCCAGCAGCAGGGGCGGCAGGAAGGCGCCGAGGCTGGCGAAAAGTGCCAACTGAGCACTTCTGCGCGCCATAAACCAAAGCCCGGCCAGCAGCGCACAGATCACCAGCAGTGCGCTGCGTTCCAGCAAGTCAACTGGCAGGCTGCGACCGAATTGCAGCGAGGGCAATATCCAGGTGAAGAGGCGCAAGGATTCCAGGCCGCCTGTCGTGCCGCCATAGCCGCTGCCGAGCAGCAGCCTGTCCTGCAAATACCAGGGCGCCAACAGGAGGCCGATGCCCAGCTGCGCGAGCAACCAGCGTCGCAAGGTGCGACCGCGGCTGCGATGGCTGAGAAACACATATAAGTTGAGGGCGACCAGCAGAAAAAGTTCGAGGTAGTAGAGGTAGGCTGCCAACGTGGCAAACACAACATAGAGCAGCCAGTCCGGCAGGCGGTTGCGCTTCAGAGCGCGCAGGGCGAGCCAGGCGGCGCAGGTGCTGACAGTGACCCAGATGGCGTAAGGTCTGGCGTCCTGGGCATGCCAGACCAGAAATGGGTGCAGCAGCCACAAGGTCGCCGCCAGCAGCCCGGCGCCGCGCCCGCCAATGTACTGCGCCAGCGCGTACATGGCCGCGATTCCGACCAGACTTATTAGCGCCGGCAACAGCCGCATCATGAATTCGCCGGTGCCAAAGAGCAGCGCCCAACCGCGGAAGATCGCATAGGACAGCGGAGGTTGCGGGTCCTTTAGCGGGATTTCGCCTTGCAGCGTCTCAAGCAGCGGCTGACTGGCCCAGTTGATGACGGTTAAAGCTTCGTCGCCGCGGAAAGAAAAATAGTCCAGGCGATGAAGGCGCAACGCCAGACCCGCCAGAATCAGCGCGACCAGCAGCGTGAGTGCCTGCGCGCGTGACATGCTCAACCGGCGAGCGTCTCCGCCTCGAAGTCCTCGATCTGTGCCGGCGTGAGCGTCTGGCGCGCTTCTTGCGGAATAGAGCGCAAATAGTCCTTGAGGTTGGGCTGTTGCTTGCTGTCCGCGTAGAGCACGGGCACCTCACTGTCCTGAACGTCAAAGGTGGCGGCGGGGTCGACGAAGATGATGAGCGGCTGTACTGCGATGCCTGCCGGCATGCTGGATTGAATCCGGGCTGCCTGGGCCCGTGCCTCGGCGGCGGGCCGGCCGATGCCATCGCGGCGGAAGAAACGGGTAGCCTGGCTGAATAAGCCTTCTTGCGTCGTCCATTGCTCGCCATTGACGCGATAGCTTCCGTTTTGAAAGCGCGTTGTGATGGCGAACACACCTTGTGGGCAGATCAGCAGATGACGCAGCGGCAGGTGCAGGTAGTTGTAGAGCACGCTGCGGTTGCTCAGTCCCTTCAAGCCGGACTGCAGCGCCAGTTCCGGGCGCGGCTGGCGAATCCAGTTGTTGGTCATGCGCACGGAAACCATGGAGGTGATGACGCCGAAAGGCAGCACCAGCGCGGGCAGCAAGAGCGAAAGCGTGGCCTCTGGCGAGCCAGGGTCTGGTAGATCCCCGCCCAGGGCCTGGGTGTTGACATAAACGAAAGCGCCAATGAGCACAGCCAGACTGAAGAAAAACAGATACTGGGCGATGCGGCGGTTGCGCTGCACCAGACGATGGTTGGTTTCGACGCGCATAGCTGCTGCCTCTCTTTGGTGAAACTGCGGAAGCGCCGGGGCTGAATCTGCCCGGGAAGCGCGCGTCTATTCTGAAATGGATAACAGAGACTGTCAAGCGCCCCTGTGAGTGACCTGCGCGCAGGGGTATACTGTCCGGGTCAACCGGAGCGTGAGATTGTATGCAGGAAATCCTGTTTGTGGCCGTCATTCTGCTGCTGGGCCTGGGCGCCTGGTGGTCCATGGTGCTGTTCCCGCGCCAGCGTGATTTCCAGAAGCGGCAGCGCTTTGTGCGCAGCCTGGCGCAGGGCGACGAGGTCATCACCGCCGGCGGACTCATCGGTCGCGTGACGGCCTTGCACGAGGGTGTCGCCCAGGTGGAGCTGGCTGAGGGCCTGGAGGTGCGCATGGTCGCGTCTTCACTGCTGTCGCCCTTCGATGCAGATGAACTGGCGCACCAATCCAGCCAGGGGCGCAAGCAGGAAGCTGAAAGGCGGGCATGAGGTCACACATCCGCTGGCTAATCCTGATTGTCATCCTGACAGCCTTTGCCCTGCGGGTGAGCCTGCCACAGAGCGAAGACCTGGTCATCGACAGCAACGGCGACGGGGAGCCGGAGTTCTTCCTGTCCGTGCAGCAGAGCCTGGGGCTGGACCTGGTAGGCGGGCTGCGGGTCTTGCTGAAGGCAGATCTGCCGCCGGAGCAATACACTGCTGAAGACCTGGGGCAGGCGGCCAACAATGTAGCACGCCGCATCGACGCGCTGGGCGTGAGCGAGGCGACGATCCAGGTGCTGCCGGGAAGCGGGCGCATTCTGGTGGAACTGCCGGGCGTCAGCGACCCCGAGCAGGCGGTCGCTACCATTCAGCAAACGGCGTTACTTGAGTTCGTCGATTTCAACGGCCTCGGCGCACAGGCACAGGACTTTGACGGCCAACGCATCCTCACGACGGCCCAGCTTGAAATTCAGGAGCGACGCGCGCAGCCTCTACCCGATGTTGCAGCCGAGGCGGACAGCAGTCCGTCAGAAGCGCCCGCACACGTCAACCCTCTGACGCGGCAACCCTTCATCACGGTGATGACCGGCGCGGGCCTGCAAGCGGCCGTGGCCGGCTTCGACCAGATGAGCGCGGGCAGCTGGCTCATCCAGTTTGAGCTCAACGAGGAAGGTGGCGCAGTCTTCGGTCCCTTCACTGCCAACAGCATCGGCCAGCCGATGGCCATAGTACTGGATGGCGTGGTGTTGTCGGCGCCGGTCATTCAGGCGGAGTTGAGCACCGGCGGCATCATCACGGGCGATTTCACGGAAGATGAGGCGCGGACGCTGGCGCTGCAGTTGCGCTCGGGCGCGCTGCCCATCCCGCTGAGTGTGGAGAGCACTGCGCAGGTCGGCGCCACGCTGGGCCAGGAGTCCGTGGAACTGAGCATCCGCGCTGGCGTGATTGGCGTGATTACCGTGTTGATTTTCATGCTGGTCTACTATCGTCTGCCGGGCCTGGCAGCTGATTTGGCCCTGCTGGTCTTCATCCTGATCAATCTGGCGCTCTTCCGTCTGATACCCATCACCCTGACTCTGCCGGCCATCACGGGCTTTTTGATCGGCATCGGCACGGCGGTTGACGGCAACATCCTCATCTTCGAGCGCATCAAGGAAGAGTTGCGCAGCGGCAAGGCAGTTGAGGATGCGCTCGGCGCAGGCTTTGACCGTGCCTGGACTTCCATTCGCGATTCAAATGTCTCGACCATCATCATTTGCATTATTCTGTTTCTCTTCGGACAGACTCCAGGCGCCAGCATTGTCAGTGGTTTCGCGGTGACGCTGGGCCTGGGACTGGTACTGAATCTCTTCACGGCGGTGTTGGTCACGCGCACCTTTCTGCAGCTCTTCGTAGCCTTGCTGCGTGGCTCGCAAGATCAACGCAGATGGTTGCCGGGGGTATAGCCGATGTACTCCCTGATTCAGAAGCGACGCCTGTTTTTCATGCTCTCGACCGTCGTGCTGGGCGCCGGCATCCTTGTGATGCTCTGGTCAACCCTGAGCACGGGCTCTCCCTTTCGGCTGAGCATCGATTTTGTCGGCGGCAGCATCTACGAACTGGCCTTCACGGAAGAAGGTGTGAGCGAAGCCGATTTGCGTTCGGTCTTCGCTGACTTCGGCGATGAGCACATCATCGTTCAGCAACTGGGCAAGGCGCAGGATCGGCGCTGGTCCGTACGTTCCACGATTCAGGAAGCAGCGAGTGCGGAGCGCATCATCGCGACGCTGGACAGTCTGGCGCCGCTGGACATGAACCTGATGCGCCGTGAGAGCGTGTCGGCGACGATCGGGCAGGAAGTTACGCAGGCGGCGCTGGTGGCGGTGCTGGTGGCCACGCTGGTCGTGATCGGCTTCATCGTGCTGGCCTTTCGTCAGGTGCCACGCGCCTTCCGCTATGGCGTCTGTGCGGTGGCAGCCATGTTGCACGATGTGCTGGTTGTCGCCAGTGTAATGTCGCTGACCGGCCTGCTGCTTGGCTGGGAGGCGGATGCGCTGTTTCTGACGGCGCTGCTGACCATCGTCGGCTTTTCCATTCAGGACACCATCGTGTTGTTCGACCGCATTCGTGAAAACGTCCCGAAGTACCTGGGGGAGCCCTGGGAGACCATCGTCAACCGCAGCATTCTGGAGTCGATCCATCGCTCGCTGGGCACCCAGCTGAACGCCTTCTTCATCATGGCCGCCATTCTGCTGTTTGGCGGCGAGACGATTCGACACTTTATCTTCATCCTGTTCGTCGGCCTGCTTTCGGGCACCTATTCCTCAATCTTCACGGCAGTGCCCTTGCTGGTCGCCTGGGAAGAGCGGGAAACAGGCTCGCCTGGCCGCCGGGCGCAGGAGAGGACGGCCTGACTTGCGCGCCCTTGTGTATGACGGAGCGCTACGACTACAACAGGATGCGCCCTTGCCACTTCCGGAAGCGCATGAGGTCCTGATCCGCACACGCTGCGCCGGAATCTGTAACACGGACCTGGAGCTGGTGGGCGGCATGTACGGGTTTCGTGGCATTCCTGGGCATGAATTCTGCGGAGAAGTAGTGGACGGGCCGGAGGCCTGGCGCGGCAAACGCGTCGCCGGAGAAATCTCCATCTATTGCGGGGAATGCGCGTATTGCCGCGCCGGCGTGACCAGCCAGTGCCCGGCGCGTCAAACTCTGGGCATTCGCGACTACCCGGGCGCCTTTGCCGACTATCTGCGTCTGCCGCTGGTCAACCTGCATCAGGTACCGGATGCAGTGAGCGATGAACAGGCCGTATTCACCGAGCCGCTGGCAGCGGCGCTGCAGGTCACCGAAGCGGTGCATATCGCACCAGGTTCACAGGTGCTGGTGCTGGGCGCCGGCAAGCTTGGTTTGCTGATTGCCCAGGTTTTGCATCTGGCAGGCGCGGAAGTGGCGGCCATCATTCGCCACTCCAGACAAGCCAACCTGCTGCAGCGCTGGGGCATTCCGGCGCTGCGTATTGAGGATATCCCGGCGCAGTCCGCCCCTATTGTGGTTGAGGTGAGTGGCGCCGCCAACGGGCTCGCGGACGCCCTGCGTCTGGTGCGCTCACGCGGCACTATCGTGCTGAAGAGCACCTATCGTGGTGAGCCACAGGTGGACATGACGCAGGTAGCCGTGCGCGAAATTCGTATCGTCGGCAGTCGCTGTGGCCCGTTCGCACCGGCGCTGAAGTTGCTGGAGCAGGGCCTGGTGGACGTTGAGTCCATGATTGAAATGCGCTTGCCGCTGCAGGACGGGCTGCAGGCCATGCAGCAGGCAGCCCGCCCAGGCGCGCTAAAAACCCTGCTCACATTCCCGCACCAGGAAACAAACCAAAGCGTGCCATGATCTTCCGTGGCGGAGGCGCGTCAGGGGCGTGCTGAATGGCCATCAAGATCTGCCCCATATGTAACACACACTGCTCAGCAGAAAGCGGGCAATGCCCGCATTGTGGCGCTGGGCTGGAGCGGGTTCCCCAGTATCAGGAAGGCGCGGAGTCTTATGCGCCGGAACAGACGGGCCAGGCCGACCTGGCAGAGAGTCGACTGCGCTGGCGCGGCGGCACCTGCCTGACCATTCTGGCGCTGGTGCTGGCAGGTCTGCTCTGTGCGGCAAGTGGGCTGCTGCTGGTCAACTGGCTGCAGCTGAACATCGCTGCTGCTGCGGAGCCCACCATGCAGGTGATCATGACGGACACGCCTGTAGCGACTGACACCATGCGGCCCACACTTTTTCTGCCCACAGTAACTGCGACTCCGCGCCCGGCGCCATCGGTGACCTTCACTGCTACCCCTCTTCCCTGCATGCAGCAGGTTCGCAGTGGTGACAGCCTGATTGCGCTGCTCACACGTTGCGGACATCGGGACCTCGATGTGATTGAGCTGGTGCTTGAGCGCAACAACCTGGCCGCCGCAGACCTGATTCAAGTGGGGCAGCAGATCGACATCCCCTGGCCAACCACGACAGCTGCCGCCATCCCGGCTACAGACCTGCCACCCGAAAATCCGGCAGCTGCCGTGTCCGCCAGCGACCAGGCCGTCGGGCCTGCGCGCCCCCGTTTCGTTGGCGCACCGGCCCGCTCCACGCCCACCTTGCAGGCTGGCGTCCAGTGGCACCGGGTTGCAACCGGGGAGACTATCGTTGGCATCGCCTTTCGCTATGGCACAGACCTCAAGGTGCTTTCGGAACTGAACCCGGAAGTCGCTTTTTCGCAGTGCGATTTTGGACAGGCAACCGGCGGGCCGAGTTGCGTGGTGACGGTTTTCGAGAACCAGGAGTTGCGCGTGCCGGCGCCTACGCCCACGGCCACCCTGTCGCCAACGCCATCGGGCATTGCGACGGCGACCTTCACGCCTGTCGTCAATGCGCCCGCCGCCTATAGCCCACCGAACAACCAGAACTTCACAAGTGACGAGCTGGTCACCCTGCGCTGGGTTGCATCGGGCGCGCTGGCGGCGGGCGAGACCTGGCGCGTCGTGGTGGAAAGTTTATCCGGGCAGCAGGTTTACTCGGAATCGACGACTGGCCTGAGCCTGGTCGTGCCAGCTGTGTGGAAGGAACAGGATGTGGGCTGGCATGGATATCGCTGGCGGGTTCAGCTGATAACAGGAGAGTCAGGCGCCCCCCTGGAAACAGAGGCGCGCACCTTTCTGTGGGAGACCCGTTCGTGAAGGTTGCGTGGCGTCTCTGCTGTGCGCTGCTGCTGGCTGGCTGCAACTTTGCCCGCCTGGATCGCGTGGACGAACCCGCGCCAGCGACGATGCTGCCGCTACCGGTAGCGACAAGGTCACCTGAAGTGGCGCAGGAGCCTACGTCCGTCATTCAACTGGCTGTGGCGACGATCACTCCGCTGCCGCCCGTCCTGACTGCCGCGCCTGCACCGACACGCGGCCCGTGGCGCCACATCATTCAGCAGGGCGAGACCCTGGGCTACATCATCCAGCGCTATGGCTATCGAAATTTCGACGTGATTGATGAAATAGTCCGCCTGAACGACAATGTGACCAGCGCGAATCTGCTGCCCGGCGAAGGCAGTGTGATTTTTATCCCGCGTCCCAGCGCCACACCCCTGCCAGCGGACTACACGCCGCTGGCAGTTCCACCATCGCTGGCCGAAGACTTTGCGCCCACATCGCCGGCAACGGGCCTGAATTATGCGACGTCAATCAACGAGCATGTGGTGGATGCGGGACAAACCGTGGTGGACATCATGGCGCAACACAACACCACGTTGGAGATTATCTCGATCCTCAACCCGGATATATCTTTCGGCGGCTGTGATTTTGGGGTGGCGAGCGGTGGCCCCAACTGCAATCCCTTCCTCTCGGTCGGCCAGACCGTGCGTGTGCCTGCGCCCACGTCCACGCCCACCCTGTCTCCCACTTTTACCGGCAACGAAACTGCCACCCCCACGCCCACCTGGGAGCCGCCGCGCGCAATTGCGCCGCCTCAGGATGCGATCGTTCCTGCGACGTCCATCCGTTTGCAGTGGTTGAGCGTCGGAGTCCTGGCTGCCGGCGATGTGTATCTGGTACAGCTGTCGGACGAGAGTGGCGTGGTGCACAACGCGGTGACGCGGGAGACTTCCCTGTTGCTGCCTGAAAGCCTGGCGCCAACAAAAGGGGAGGCGCGCGAGATGAGCTGGACGCTGAGCGTTGCGCGCGCCGATTCCAGGGGTGTCTACCAGATCGTCAGCGGCTATCCGCAGCCGCGTCGATTCCGCTGGAGCAGTCGCGCTCCCTGATGCAGGAGCGAACTAGCGGCGGCCGAATTCGCGCGCCAGCTGCTCGGCGGACATGTGCAGCAGGGTGGGGCGGCCGTGGGGGCAGGTCAGCGGCGATTGGGTACGTTCCAGTTGCTGCACAAGGCCCTGCATCTCCTCACGACTGAGCACGGTGCCGGCCTTCACGGCAGCCTGTTGACAGACGCGCCGGATGAGCCGCTGTTCGATGGGGGTCTCACCAGGTGAGCGACCCTGCTCAAGTTCCTCAAGGGCGCCGTGCACCGCTTCGCGCGGTTCCACGTCCGTCAGCAGCGCGGGGATACTGCGGATGAGAAATGTGTTTGCGCCAAAGGGCTCCAGCTCGAAGCCAATCGCGCGCAGCTGCTCCTGACTGGCCTCGACCAGGCTGGCTTCCGCAGCCGGGAGTTCCAGCGTCTGCGCGGCCAGGGTGAGTTGCGACATCGCTTCTTCGCGCGCCTGGCGCTCGACGAACTGTTCGTAGAGGATGCGTTCGTGGGCGGCGTGCTGGTCGATCAGGTACATGCCGGCCGGGCCTTCGGCGACGATGAAACTGGCCCCGATCTGCCCGATGACGCGCAAGAGCGGCAGCGTGCGCGGACGCTGCGGCCCGGCAGGGCTGGCGGGAATGGCCGTGAGCGCTGAATCATCCTCCGCATATAGCGCTGCCCTGGATTGTCCAGGCCAGACGGTAGCTGCCGCGGGGAAGGGCGTGTCCGCCGCTGGTGTCCGGGGCATCGAGCCGAAGACTGGCTTGCTGCCGGGGCCACTGGTTGCGGTGACGGCGTTGCGCACGGCGCGCTGGACGGCGCTGAAGACTTCACGCGGACTTTGAAAGCGCACTTCGGATTTGGCCGGGTGCACGTTGGCATCCACCTGGTCGGGCGGCAGGCTGATCATGAGCACCGCCAGCGGGAAGCGGCCCTTCATCAGCAGGGTGTGATAGGCCTGAATGACGGCGAATGTCAGGCTTGAGTCCTGCACATGGCGGCCATTGACGAAGAGCGTGATGCGCGAACGGTCGCTGCGATTGAGGGCCGGCGCCGAGGTGAAGCCACTCACCAGAACGCTTTCCTGCTGTTTGGCCTGGGGCTCGACCGGGATCATGTCGCGCGCGGTCTCCCGTCCCAGCGTGGCGACCAGCACGTCGGCGAGTTCGCCGTTGCCGCTGCTGCGAAATTGTTCACGGCCGTCCTGCTCCAGCGTGAAGCGCACCCCAGGCCAGGCAAGCGCGTAGCGGCTGATTACCTGGGCGATATGCCGCTTCTCTGTCAGTGGCGACTTCAGGAATTTGAGGCGCGCGGGCACGTTGTAAAACAGATTCTCGACTGTGAGCCTGGTGCCGGCGGGCGCGCCCAATGCTTCGCGCTCAAGGATGTCGCCGCCTTCAAGCAGCAGGGCGCTGCCGACCGCTTCCCTGGCGGCGCGTGTTTGCACGCGCAGTCGGCTGACCGCGGCGATGCTTGCCAGCGCTTCACCACGAAAGCCGAGGGTGCGTATATGGTTGAGGTCTTCGGCATCGCCCAGCTTGCTGGTCGCGTGGCGTTGAAAAGCCAGCTCAAGCTCATCGGCACGGATGCCCAGTCCGTTGTCGCTGACCAGAATGCGGCTGCGACCGCCGCCGTCCACCTTAACCTCAATGCGGCTGGCTTCTGCGTCCAGGGCATTTTCGACCAGCTCACGCACGACCGAGGCCGGTCGTTCAACCACCTCGCCCGCAGCGATCCGGGCAATCACGTCTTCATGCAAAAGCTGGATGGGCATAGGGTTTCACATCGCCATGCGCTGCGGCCAGTATAGCATGGGCGTCAGGGGCAGAGGCTGCCGAGACGCGCTTCCACCAGCGCCAGGCTCGCCTGCAGCTCCGAGTTGTTGGTTTGCTCACGCTCGACAACTGCTGCAGGCGCGCGCGCAACGAACTGCTCGTTGGCCAGCATGTTTTGCGAGCGCTGCAGACGCTGCTGCAACTGGTCGCGTTCCTTGCCTAGGCGTTCGCACTCCGCTGCAACGTCGACCAGTTTCGCGAGCGGCAGAAAGACCGCGGTGTCATTGACCACGACGGTGGCACAGCTGGCTGGATCCGACGCATCGGCGTCGAGCAGGGAAACGTCCTCCACGCGGCAGAGACGGGCGAACAGAACGCGCAGTTCGGCCAGCCAACTACCCAGGTCGCCAGGCCGCAGAAAGGCCTGCACGGCGCGTCCGTGTGGAACGTTGTATTCCGAGCGTACATTGCGAATCCCGCGCACCAGCTCCACCAGGGTGTCCATCACGGCTTCTGCTTGCGAGTCTTGCAGACTGCCATCATCGGTCGGCCAGGAGGCCAGCATGAGCGTCTCGCCTTCATGTGGCAGATGCTGCCAGACTTCCTCGGTTACGTAGGGCATAAAGGGGTGCAGCAGGCGCAGGCAGGTTTCGAGCACATGCACCAGCGTCTGCAGGGTGCGCCGGCGCGCGGTTTCGTCCTCGCTGTAGAGCGCGACCTTGCTGACCTCAATGTACCAGTCGGCAAATTCATGCCAGAGAAAGTCGTGGATCTGGCGGCCGGCCTCACCGTAGAGGTAGCTGTCAAACTGGCGGTTTGTGTTGCGCACCAGCGTCTCCAGGCGCGAGAGGATCCAGCGCGAATACAGGTCGTGCGGCGTGTTGTCAGGAGTCCATGACGGCAGGTCATCGCCGAGATTGAGCTGGATGAAGTTGGCCATCTGCCACAGCTTGTTGACGAAACGCCAGTTGCCCTCGATGCGGTTCTCGTCGACGTTGACGTCGTTGCCGGGCGTGCCACTGGTCACCAGGGTGAAGCGCAGGGGGTCGGCGCCAAAGCGGTCCATGAATTCCAGCGGGTCGATGGAGTTGTCCAGCGTCTTGCTGATCTTGCGCCCCTGACCGTCGCGCACCATGCCGTGCAGATAGACGGTGTGGAAGGGCACTTCGTCGGTGAACCAGAGGCCCAGCATGATCATGCGCGCCACCCAGAAAAACAGGATGTCGTAGCCGGTCTCCATCATCGAGGTGGGATAGAAGCGGCGCATGTCAGCCGTGTCTTGCGGCCAGCCAAGCGTGCTGAAGGGCCACAGGCCGCTGCTGAACCAGGTGTCGAGCACGTCGTCTTCTGGCGTCCAGCCATCCCCGCTCGGCGCTTCCTTGCCTACATACAGTTCACCATCCGGGCCGTACCAGGCCGGAATGCGATGCCCCCACCAGAGCTGGCGGCTGATGCACCAGTCCTCAATGTTTTCCAGCCAGTGGTAGTAGACCTTCGTGAAGCGTTCCGGCACGATTCGGATGTGCCCGTCACGCACGGCTGCGATGGCCTTCTCTGCCAATGGTTGCATGCGCATGAAATACTGGACGCTTATCAGCGGCTCGATGATTTCGCCGCCGCGCTGACTGCGGGGCACGCTGTGTTGAACGGTGTCAACCTTCAGCGTCAGACCGGCCGCTTCCATGTCCGCCCACAGTTTTTTGCGACAGACAAAGCGGTCGAGTCCGGCGTAGGGGCCGACACTTTCGTTCATGCTGGCGTCACGGTTCATGATGTTGAGGACGGGCAAGCCGTGACGCTCACCGATGAGAAAGTCATTGGGGTCATGGCCGGGGGTAACCTTTAGCGCGCCGCTGCCCTTGTCACGCTCCACCTGCTCATCGGCAATGACCGGAACCTCACGCTCCAGCATGGGCACCAGCGCGGTGCGTCCGACCAGGTGGCAGTAACGTTCGTCCCCGGGGTGCACGGCGACGGCCGTATCGCCCAGGATGGTCTCCGGGCGCGTGGTCGCCACCGGGATGTGGCCGCCGCCCTTAAGCGGATATTTGAAGAGATACAGCTTGCCCGGCTCTTCGGAGTGTTCCACTTCGAGGTCCGAAACGGCGGTCTGCAGACCAGGGCTCCAGTTCACCAGGCGCGGGCCACGATAGATGAGGCCCTGTTCGTGGAGCGCGATGAAAACGTCGCGCACTGCTTCCGAGAGGCCGTCATCCAGCGTGAAACGCTCGCGCTCCCAATCGCAACTGGCGCCCATGCGCCGCAACTGGTTGAGGATTTCGCCGCCGTAGCGTTCCTTGTAGGCCCAGATGCGCTCGAGGAACTCCTCGCGGCCGACTTGCTGGCGCGTGCGTCCCTCTTCGGCCAGCATCTTCTCGACCTGCAACTGGGTCGCGATGCCGGCGTGATCCGAGCCGGGCACCCAGAGCGCGGCCTTGCCCTGCATACGCGCGTGGCGAATCATCAAATCTTCAAGGCTGACGAAGAGCGCGTGGCCGATGTGCAGCGCGCCCGTCACATTGGGCGGCGGGATGCTGATGACGAAGGGTTCAGCATCCGCCGGCGCGACCTCTGGCCGGAACCAGCCGTTGCGCTCCCACCAGTCGTACAGGCGACCCTCGGCTTCAGCGAAGTCGAAGTTTTTGGGCATGGGCATGTCAGGCTCCTTAAACAGAAATCCTCTCGCCCGGACAAGGACGAAAGGATCCACCTTCCGCGGTACCACCTTGCTTCCCCGCCAGCGGCAGGGCGCTCAAACGCGATAACGGGCGTCTCCGGCTCCGGCTACGCTGTGACGCTTAACAGTTTCACCGGAGCAACTCGCGGGCGACAGTCGGGCTGTTACGCTGGCGGACTTGCAGCCTGTGGTCCGCCTCTCTGGCGCGAAAGCCTGCCGGACCCTCCCGGTCAGCGTTGCTACGCGCAGTGTAGCACGGGGTAACCTGCGTCGTCAATGCTCCTGATGCCGATCAAGGATGGCGCTAACGTGGTCCACCAGAATGGTGATGGCGACCTCGTTCATGCCGCCTTCAGGAATGATGATGTCGGCGTGATGCCGGTAAGGCTCCACGAAGTGCATGTGCATGGGACGCACAGTTTTCAGATACTGCTCCATCACTGACTCCATGGTGCGGCCGCGTTCGGCGATGTCTCGACGCAGACGTCGAATGAAGCGGATGTCAGGATCGGTTTCGACGTAGATGCGCACATCCAGCAAATCGCGCAGCGCGGCTTCGGCGAAGATCAGGATGCCTTCCACCAGAATGACCGGCCGCGGCGCAATCGTTTTTGTGCAGGGCAGGCGACGATGCTCGCGAAAGTCGTACTGCGGGATTTCGGTCGGCAGGCCGGCTTGCAATTCTTTCAGGTTGGAGACCAGCAGATGGGTGTCCAGCGAGTCGGGATGGTCGAAGTTGCGGATGCTGCGTTCATGCAGGGGGATGTGATTGATGTCGCGGTAGTAGGTGTCATGCGCGAGCCAGACCACGCGATCGGCGCCGACCCGCTCGAGAATCGCGTTTGAGAGTGTGGATTTCCCCGAGCCCGCGCCCCCGGAAATGCCGATGGTCACTGGACGTCCCTTACTCATGAACCGCCCCCGGATAAGAGAAATGCCCACAGGGGGTGGGCATCTGAGCCACCCGAGGGATTCGAACCCTCAACCTCACGCTTACGAAGCGCGTGCTCTGCCATTGAGCCAGGGTGGCAACAGCAAAAGTATAGCGAAAGGCCAGGGCACGGGCAAGCGTCAGTGACGGAAATGGCGCGTGCCGGTGAAGACCATGGCGATGCCGCCCGCATCGGCAGCGGCGATCGTTTTGGGATCGCCCAGCGACCCGCCCGGCTGAATGATCGCGCTGACTCCGCCGGCGATGGCGGCTGCGACACCGTCCGCGAAGGGGAAGTAGGCGTCTGAGGCCAGCGCGGCTCCCTGCGCCCGCGCGCCCGCCTTGCGCACGGCCAGTTCCACGGCATCGACGCGGCTGGGCAGACCGCAGCCCACGCCAACGACGGCTCCCGCCTGCGCGATCACGATCGCGTTGGAGGGCACGTGCTGTACTGCTCGCCAGGCGAAATCCAGCGCTGCCCGTTCATTGTCGTCCGGTCCGCGCGCGCTAACGGTGCGCCACTCTGTGCCAGGCGGATCGCCCAGGTCAGCACGCTGCAGCAGCAGGCCGCCAGCCACGCTGCGTTGCTCCCAGGCGGTGGCGGACAGTGGCTGCGACAGACGCAGCAGGCGACAATTCCTGCGTTTCGCACCCAGCAAGGCGAGCGCCTCCGGATCAAAGTCCGGCGCAACAATGGCCTCGACCCAGACTTTCCCGATAGCGTTCACGAAGGCCGCATCAACCCTGCGGTTCGCAGCCATCACACCGCCGAAAGACGAGAGCGGGTCGGCAGCCAGCGCCTGCAGGCAGGCCGCAGCCAGGTCGTCAGCGCTGGCGATACCGATGGGCGTGAGATGCTTGATGACGGCGGCGGTGGGGCAGGGAAAGCTGCTGACCGTGCGCCAGGCTGCGTTGAGATCCAGGTAGTTGTTGTAGGAGAGTTGCTTCTGTCCGCCCAGCAGTTCGCCGCCCAGCGGGCCTGCGCCTGGCGTCAGGCTATACCAGGCCGCGGCCTGATGTGGGTTTTCGCCGTAGCGCAAGTCTCCCGAGCGGTGCAGGGTTTGCTTGATGCGGGCAGGAGGTTCGTCTTCCTGTGTGGAGGCGGGTTCTTCCTGAAGCAAGCGGGCGTGGATGGCATCGTCGTACGCCTGGGTGAGCGCGAAGACCTTCGACGCCAGAATGCGCCGGGTCGCCAGGTCGACTTCCCGACCCTCACGCACCATCGCTGCGACACTTTCGTAATCTTCCGGGTCGCACAGGGTGACGACCCGCGCGAAGTTTTTGGCCGCAGCCCGCAACAGCGCAACGCCACCGATGTCGATTTGCTCGATCGCCTCTTCCAGCGAAGTCCCTGCCCGGGCGCTGACCTGCTGAAAGGGGTAGAGATTGCAGACGACGATGTCGATTGGCGTAAAGCCGGCCTGCGCCAGTTGTTCCATATCGTCAACGCTGTCCCGCGCCAGAATGCCGGCGTGGATGGCCGGATGCAGCGTTTTGACGCGCCCGCCGAGCATCTCCGCCTGTCCGGTCAGGTCGGCAACGGAGGTTACCGGCATGCCCGCTTCAGCAAGCGTTTGCGCTGTGCCACCGCTGGCGACCAGCTCATGGCCGGCTGTGGTCAGAGCCTGCGCCAGTTCAACCAGACCACTCTTGTCATAGACACTGAGCAGGGTGCTTGGCACAGGCATCCTCCGACTATCAGAACAGGCGCGGAGTATAGCCGGGAATGGTCTGTATTGTCAGTCCGCGCCTGCACGCTGAACGGGCGTTTGCAGGGCGCAGCGCTTCAGGTACAATGCCGACGCGAGTAACCGGCAGGAGAAGTGCGATGGCGGACGACATGCGTATTCTGGAGAAGCGGGACGCCAAGGTCATCCCACATGTTAAGCAGTACGCCCCGGTCTGGCTCGTTGACCAGCTCATGGTTCCAGAAGATGACGCGGTGCAGTTTAACGTGGTCTTCCAGCACCATCTCTACGGCTGGGTTAATCGCCGTTACAAGTACGATTCCTTCAATGATGTGTTGTACCACAAGGGACAGAACAGCGTGAGCGATGATGACGCGCTGGAGATTCAGGAAAGCGAACCCTGGGTCTCGGTCATCGTGGCCGACATCCCCAATTCCTACGGCGGCTAAGGGCGCGCATTATTCCCTTGAGGCGTAGAGGATGAACACGGCTTCGTCGCGGCCGCCCATCTGGTGCTTGTAGGATTCATTGCCCTGCAGAAAATCAAAGACGCGCATGCCATTCTCGATGGCGTGACGAATGTTCCAGGCGAGCAGCACGATGCCTGGGCTGAGGTGGCCGTAGGCGTCCGGCTGCAGCCCGGAATTGTAGACCAGCATTTCGTCGTTATAGACGAAATTGAGATAGGTGGCGGCGCGTTCCCCGGCGATGGTGAGGAAGTTCAGGCGCAGCCAGCCACGTTCCAGCATGACGGCCGAGATGTTGCGGAAAAAGGACAGGTTGCCGGGATCTTCCAGAAAGCGTTGTTTGGATGGATCACTGGCAGCCATTAACGCGAGGAAGTGGGTCATTTCCTCGTCGAGGTCGTGTTCCGGGCCGACGATGTACCAGTCGAATTCCTGGGCGTTTCCCTGGGCGCGGCGCAGTTTGCGCCTCAGCTCGTGGCGCTGTTTTTTGTCCAGTGAGGAGACGTAGTCCCCCCAGCTGGCGGGCAGCTGCAGCACCGGGCACACATCCTCATGGACCACTTCAACCTTGAAGCCGCGCTTGCGCAGCAGCCCGGGCATGGCCGCCAGCATGGGTGAGGCCGCTGGCAGATTGCAGAACTCGATGCGATCATAGTCGACGTGCGCTTCGGCCAGCCAGTTGGCCAAAACCGGCAAGACGTCCGGCAATTGCTCCCGGTCGATGATCATGTCCAGATAGTCGGTGACTTCCTTGCAGCCGACCAGTGAGAGTACCCGATCGCCGGACGGTTCCAGGTCAACGAAGAGAGGCACGATGGCCAGCAATCGCTGCTCTTCGTCGCGACAGGTCAGTAGATGCAGCGGGCCCGGATTGAAGGCTTCCCACCAGGCGGCCTGCCACTCCAGCGTACTGAAGATCCGGTTGGAAGCGCTGCGCTGCACGAGCGCATTCCACTCAGGCTGCAATTGAGCGAAGATCTCCGCCGAGCTGTGCATCTCAAGCTTCACTGGCCTTTGCGTCCTCCTGTGGGAGCACTTGTTTCGGCTATTATGCGTAAAAAAAGCCGCCCGGGCTACGGGCGGCTCCCAGTTTCATCGAAGCTGGTTACGCTTCCAGTCTCATGCCGTGCTCGAGCCTGAAGTTGTAATCCAGCGACTCACGCGTGGACGGGTCGAATATGTGGATGTTGTCGATGGCTACTGCGATATTCAGGCGGTCACCCAACTCGGCGTCGCAGCGCGGATCCATGCGGGAGACGAAGCTCGCGCCCTTCTCCGTCAGGTAGACTACGACCTCGTTGCCCATCTGCTCAACAACATCGACGGTAGCCTCAAGCATGGAGGGCGTAATCCCGGATGGCTGGAAACGCGCATCATGAATGTCCTCGGGACGAATGCCCAGAATGACTTCCTGGCCGACATGGCTGCGGAAGGCCGCGGCATGCGCCGCGTCAACATTGATTGAAATGGCGCCGGCGTCCACGTTGAGGTCTTCACCATTCGCGCTGATGGTTGCATCAAAGAAGTTCATGGCCGGGCTGCCAATGAAGCCGGCCACGAAGATGTTGGCAGGGTTGCTGTAAAGCGCCTGCGGCGTATCGACCTGCTGAATGATGCCCTCGTTGAGCACACAAATGCGCGTGCCCATGGTCATGGCTTCAACCTGGTCATGGGTCACGTAGATGAAGGTGGTCTCCAGACGTTGGTGCAGCTTGGCGATTTCCGCGCGCGACTGCACGCGCAGCTTGGCATCCAGGTTCGAGAGCGGCTCGTCGAGCAGGAAGACCGCCGGCTCACGCACAATGGCTCGGCCTACCGCCACACGCTGACGCTGGCCACCCGAAAGCTGGCGCGGGCGACGATCGAGCAGGTTGATGCCCTTGTCTTCCTCGATCAGGCCGAGGCTGCGGGCTGCTTCGTTGACGCGACTGTCGATTTCCTGCTTGGGAGTCTTGCGCAGGCGCAGACCGAAGGCCATGTTGTCATAAACCGTCATGTGCGGATAAAGCGCGTAGCTCTGGAAGACCATGGCAACATCGCGATCCTTGGGCGCGACGTTGTTGACCACGCGGTCGCCAATCATAATTTCCCCTGCGGTCACTTCCTCCAGGCCTGCCAGCATACGCAGGCTGGTGGACTTGCCGCAGCCCGAAGGCCCGACGAAGACGAGGAATTCCTTGTCCTCAATCTCGAGATTCATATCCGTGATGACGACGGTATTGCCGAACGATTTGTGTACGTTGCGGTAGGTTACGCTGGCCACTGAATGTCCTCCATCACACTGGATTCGAAATACTTGCAAGGCACCACTTGTGGATTCTGCATAAAAATGTTGCTGAATGCAAATTCCTGTCAACTTCTGCAAGAGTATAGACAGTCGCACCAAAGATTGCAAATTTTAAACCAAATCCCTTCAGATTTCCTGCCAGACTGCTGCGCGCGCTAGAATGCTACGGGTGAGGCGGACATCCAGGATGACCATGGCGCAGCATATCAATGCGGAAATTCTCAGTATCGGCACCGAAATTCTGCTCGGAGAAATCACAGACACCAACTCGGTGCATATCGCGCGGGCCTTGCGGGATATTGGCATCAGCGTGTATCTGATGACTTCGCTGGGCGACAATGAAATGCGCATCACCGAGGCCGTGCGCCAGGCGCTGGCGCGCGCCGATGTGGTGATCACCACGGGCGGGCTGGGCCCGACAGTTGATGACATGACGCGCCAGGGCGTAGCGACTGCTACTGAACGCGAACTGGTCTTTCATCAGTCGCTGCTGGACGACATTGCGTCTCGCTTCGCCGGTTTTCGTGCCAACATGACCGATAATAACCGGCGCCAGGCCTGGTTGCCGCAAGATGCCACGCTGCTGGAAAACCCGGTGGGGACTGCGCCCTGTTTCCTCGTAGAGCATGAGGGCAGCATCGTCATCAGCCTGCCCGGCGTTCCGCGTGAAATGCGCTTTGTGCTGGCGCAACGGGTGTTGCCCCTGCTGCAGCAACGATACCGGCTGGGGGTCATTCGGGCGCATGTCTTGCGCGCGGCGGGGATCGGGGAAAGCGCGCTGGACAACCTGATTGGCAAGGACCTGCTGGAGGCGAGCAACCCGACCGTGGGCCTGGCAGCGCACAGCGGCGTTGTGGACATTCGTGTCACGGCCCGGGCCGATGACGGCGCTCTGGCGGACGCCCTCATTGCCGAAGTCGCGCATAAGTTGCAGCAGCGCGTCGGCCCCTGGCTCTTTGGCACCGGCGACGACTCGATCGAGGCTGCGTTGGTGCAGCGCATGGCAGCAACGGGGCGCAACCTGGCGCTCAGCGAGACGGGCCTGGGTCACGCCCTGGTCGACCGCCTGGGTACGGTGCCGGAGTATCGTCAGGTTCTGTGTCACGCGGAGGCCCATGACAGCCCCGCTGCGCTGCCTGCTGCAAATGAGGCGCTGCGGGAGCAGGCCAGCAGCTACGTCCGGACCTTGGCACAGCAGCATGGCGCAGAGGTCGCGATAGTCGTCATCAGCGATCCTGATCGTCTGGAAGACCAGGCAGACCGGGACGTGGGCACGGCAGTCGCGGTCAGTGTGGATGGATCGGTCAGTTCACGCGTGTATGGCTTTGGCCCCAGGGCGCGTGAAGCACGTCTGTGGACAGGTACCTGGAGCATGGCTCAGGCCTGGCGCATGCTAGGTGACGGTGAGGGATGAAGCTGGCTCCCGACGCCCTGCTGGATTGTGGTCTGCTGCAGTTCGGACGCTTCGGTGACGCGCCGCTGTGCTTTCACTGCGGGCTCTTGCCCTCTTTCCCGCAGCTGCTACAGGAGCTGGCCGTACTGGCCGCAGCTCAGGTGTCCGGAGTGGACCGTTTGCTGGCGGCGCCCGATGCGCTGGCCCTGGGCACTGCGCTGGCGTTGCAAACCGGCGTGCCACTGGTCTACAGCCGCGGCACGCACGACGCGACCGTGAGTGATCTGGTCGGCGCCTACGACATCGGTCATCCGACCCTGCTGCTTTGTTGTGAAATAAATGAAGAATCAGAACTGCTCGAGTTGGCGCGGCGCGCCCAAACTGTTGGCCTGGAGGTGAAGGCTGCCCTGCTGCTGCTGGGCGATGGCCGGCACTGTCTGGGGCACCTGCCGCTGGTTTCCCTGTTCAGTTTGCCAGAGTTGGTTGACCAGCTGGTGGCCGACGGCGCGCTACCGGCGGGCCAGGCGGCTTTGGTGCGGCGCTGGCTGATCAGTCGTCGTCAAGGCGCAGCAGCGCCATGAAGGCTTCCTGCGGCACCTCCACCTGACCGACCATCTTCATGCGTTTCTTGCCCTTCTTCTGACGTTCCAGCAGCTTGCGCTTGCGCGAAACGTCGCCGCCGTAGCACTTCGCCAGCACATCCTTGCGCAACGCCTTGACGTTGGCGCGAGAGATGATGCGCTTGCCGCTGGCCGCCTGGATGGGCACCGTGAACAGCTGGCGCGGGATGAGGCGCTTGAGCTTGCTCACCAGTTGCTGTCCCTTGTGGTAGGCGTCCTCGCGATGGACGATGAGAGCGAGGGCGTCCACCGCTTCCCCGTTGACCAGCACTTCCAGACGAACCAGATCGCCTGTGCGGTAGCCCTCGAACTGATAGTCCAGGCTCGCGTACCCGCGTGTCACGCTTTTGAGCCGGTCATAAAAGTCGATGATGATCTCGTTGAGCGGGATGCGGAAGTGCAGAATCACGCGGCTGCTATCCAGGTACTCGGTCGTCTCGTATTCCGCGTGCTTGCGGATACACAGCTCCATGATGGCGCCGATGAATTCGCCAGGCGTGTAAATCTGGATCTTCATCCAGGGTTCACGGATTTCGTCAATGATGCTTTCATCCGGCAAACGCGCCGGGCTGTCGACCCGCTGCATCTCACCGCTGTGCAGGAGTACCACGTACTCCACTCCTGGCGCCGTGGCCAGAATGTCGAGGTCGTATTCCCGCTCAAGGCGCTCCTGCACGATTTCCATGTGGAACAGGCCCAGGAAACCGGCGCGAAAGCCGAAGTTGAGCGCCTGTGAAGTCTCGGGCTCATAACTGAGGGAGGCGTCATTGAGCTGCAGCTTTTCCAGCGCATCGCGCAAAGCGCCATAGTCCTCGTTGTTGACGGGGTAAATCCCCGCGAAGACCATGGGTTTTGCCTGTTGATAACCGGGCAGGGCTTGCTGCGCGCCATGCAGGGCAGTGGTGATGGTGTCGCCCACGCGACATTCCTGCAGGGTTTTCAGGCCAGTGGCGATGTAGCCGACTTCGCCGACGGAGAGGCTGTCCATGACCTGCATGGCCGGGTTGAAGACGCCGACCTCGACGGTTTCAAAGTGCGACCCGGTGGCCATCAGCTGCAGTTGCTCGCGCTGACCACATTGACCGTCCACGACGCGCACATAGGCGATCACGCCCTTGTAGGAATCGTAGTGTGAGTCGAACACGAGCGCGCGCAACGGCGCGTTCGTCAGACCCGGCGGGGGCGGGACGTCCGCGACCACTTTCTCCAGCACGTCCTGAACGCCGGCGCCACTTTTGGCGGAGATGCGCAACATGTCTTCCGCTGGCGTGCCCAGCAGTTCCTGCAACTTCCGGGCGACCTCGTCCGGGTCGGCAGCGGGCAGATCGACCTTGTTGATCACCGTCAGGATTTCGAGGTCCTGCTCAAGCGCCAGGTAGACGTTGGTGAGCGTCTGCGCCTCAATGCCCTGACTGGCATCCACAACCAGCACGGCGCCCTCGCAGGCCTGCAGCGCGCGGCTGACCTCGTAGCTGAAGTCAACATGGCCCGGCGTGTCAATCAGATTGATGAGGTAGTCCTGGCCGTCACGCGCCTGGTAAAGCATGCGCACCGCCGACGCCTTGATGGTGACGCCACGCTCGCGCTCCAGGTCCATGTTGTCGAGCAGCTGTTCCTGCATGTCGCGCTCGGCGACGGTGTTGGTGAGTTGCAGCAGCCGGTCGGCAAGCGTGCTCTTGCCGTGATCGACATGGGCGATGATGGAGAAATTTCGGATTCGTTCAGGGATCACTGGTGGCCCGCCCGATTGCGCTGCGACCAGTATACGCGCGTCCGCCGGTGTCGGGTATGGCGATTACATGACAGCTGAAATCAGATTTTCGAAGTCCGGTGCATCCTGGGCCGGGGAAAACTGGCTGGCCGTCAGCCAACACAAAAACTCGACATTGCCGGCCGGCCCCTGCAATGGCGAACGAATTAAGCCCTGAACGTCAAAGTCCTGTGAACTGGCAAAGGTGAGAACTTCATTGAGCACGCGGCGATGCACATCCGGGTCCCGCACCACACCACGCTTGCCAACATCTTTCTTGCCGGCTTCGAATTGCGGCTTGATGAGCGCCACGACGTCTGCCGGCAGGGACAGCCAGGTGCGTATGACCGGCAGCAAGAGTCGCAGAGAAATAAAGGACGCATCAATGACAACGAGGCTGACGGGATCGGGCAGACTCTGAATGTGACGGGCGTTTTGGCGCTCCATGACGACGACGCGCTCATCATTGCGCAAAGTCCAGGCCAACTGGCCGTAGCCGACGTCAATGGCGTAGACGCGCGCGGCCCTCCGCTGCAGCAAACAATCTGTGAATCCGCCCGTGCTGGCGCCCACGTCAGCGCACAGCCGCCCGGTCACTTCGATGGGAAAGGTATCCAGCGCAGCCGCCAGCTTGTCGCCGCCACGGCTGACATGGCGCGGCCGCTCCTTCAGGGCGAGCACAACCCCGGGTGCAAGGCGCACACCTGGCTTGTCGACGCGCGCGCCGTCGACCAGAACCTCACCCGCCATGATCAATGCGCGTGCGCGTGCGCGGCTGGGCGCGAGACCGCGTTGGTGCAGGAGGATGTCCAGTCGCTCGCGGGCAGGCATCAGCGATCGCGGGTGAGCGGAATGATGAGCTCAATCGGATTGGGCGCGCCTGCATCAAACTCGTAGCCGTCAGCCACCAGGGGCAGCCAGCCATCGGCGTTGATGATGACGCTGTAGGGTGTGTCACGCTGCAGCAGTCGCTCGACTTCGAAATCACCGTTGCGGTCAGTCCGGGCGGTCGCGAAGATCTGGTGCTGGAGCCACTCGAAATCGGCGATGGAATAATCTTCCGTGATGAGCACGAAGTTGATGCCGGGTAACCCGGCGCCGCTGTCTCCATCGATGATGCGGCCGCGCAAGCGCAGTCCTTCGGCGCTGGCGAAGCGGTCGACGAACAGGCGGCCAATGCCCACCTGGGTTTCTGCAGAGGCCAGCAGCACGTTGTTGACGAGCAACTGCATGCTCCAGGTGCCGTCCGGGATCGCGCCAGCGCTGCGAATCTGCGCTGGAAAATCTCTGCCCGTGTCAGGATTGACCCAGGGAAAACTACGATCGAAGAACGGCTCATCATCCACCAGCAGGCGTAGCTGCCAGGGCGTTCCCGGTGCAATCTGTTGCCAGTCGAAGCTCGCGTTGAGCATGCCGCTTGCTGCGCCGGCCCGCCCCCGGCTCAGTGTTGCTCCTGCCATGCGGTCGGCGACGAAGGAAAAACGCGCGTTGGTGAATATCTGCGGAAACACGCCGCGCTGGGTGCCGGCAATGACAAAGTCGGACGTCGTTGAAAGCTTGCTGTCGATGTAAAGCTCGACACGCCAGACGCCCGCAGGCAGCCCGCCCGGGTCCTCGATCTGGATGGTCTTGGTGCCGCTTTCTCCATCCACTGCCGCCCATTGATCTTCGGTGCGGACAATTTCTCGGCCATTGAAGTACCAGACCACCGTCCAGATCGATTCAGGGCGCATGTTGCGGAAGATGAAACGCGCATTGGCGATGTTCCCGGCCGGCAGCACAAAGCCGTTTCCGAGCGGTGTGCCACTGCGGTCGACAATGCCGAAGACCAGGTCGCTGAAGGTTGGCACCGGATCTGCGCCGCCGCCGACGACCAGACGCGCATTGTCTGCAGCGAGTCCATCGGTAAAGAGGGTGAAGTCATAAACGCCGTTGGGCCAGGGCTGGTCGCTGCTGCCGATATACCACAGACCGCGTTCGCCTCCGCGCCAGCGTACAGGCGCCAGACTAAAACCAGGATCCGGAATACCGTCTCTGGTGACGCGCAGTTCCAGCACCGTCTCGGGTGTCATGTTGCGATAGTCAAAGAACAGGTACAGGCCATTACTGCCAGCGGGCAGGCGGCCAACGACCGTGTTTGGCATGCCGGCTTCGTTTACTGCGGGCGCGAAAAACAGCCGCTCCAGAACTGGAGCGTCCTCCATCCCTTGCGATGGAGCGGCCTGCCGGGGCAAGTCGATGCTGAGCCCCAGTGAGGCTGCCCGCAGCAGAGGGAGGGCGAAGGAGACGGGACGCAGCGAATTAATCTCGCTGCCGCGTGGAATGCAGGTGTCGTCGCGATTCAGTAGTCCGTCCTGGTTGCTGTCCTGCAAGGCCGCGCAAGTGCCACTGACCGCCCCGGCGCGGAGCGGCGCCGTGGTGGGGATGCCGACCAGTTGACCGGCCTGATTGTAGGCCCCGCCTCCCGTCATGGTGCCGGAGATTTCAGCCAGCAGATGGATCCAGTAGGGCGTACTGGCGCCCGGCTCGCGGGTGAAACCGATAATGGTGCCGCGGCGCAGCTCCACGGGATCTTCAGCGATATTCGGAAAGCCCACGATGGTCATGGTGTCATCCAGCGAAAGCGAATCTGAATCGCCGGGCTCGACGAAGGGCAAGGCAAGTGAGTCTGACTCGAGCAGGCGTCCATCCAGTTGGCGTGTGATGCGCAACAGGGCCAGATCGAGTCCGGCATCCAGCTGGGCAATTTCGGCGCGAAAGCGGGGAACCGGCGATTGTCCCTCCTTAATCGTGAAGGCGACGATCAAGGTGTCGCCAGGGCAGGTCGCGCTGGTTTGCGTGAAGTGGGCGTTGGTGAGCACGAGACCATTGCGGTTGACGACGGTGCCGGAGCCGGCGCAGGTGATGACGGGCACCTCGTCTTCATAGCGCACCTGCATGATGTACACAGTGGCGCGGTGAATGCGTTCCAGGTCGGACTCCGGCTGCGCCTGCGCTACAAGACCCGACAGGAGCAGCAGCAGCAACCCAGGCAACATCCATCCGTGGCGCATCTCAGAAATCCAGGCTTTGCAGAAAGCGTTGCAAATGGGGCAGTTCACGTTCGAAGACTTCTGTGTTGGCGCGCCAGGTAATTACGAGCGCCTGGTCCCGGTCGAAAATGAGGACATCCAGACCTTCCACGATGACGGGCACGCTGCGCAGGAATGGATTGCTACCAGTGCTTACGAAGCTGTAGCTCACGGAACTCGTTTCACGGCCGTCCGGCAGTACGTAGGGTTCTTCAGCGGTGACGGTGTAGGCCGCCAGTGTGCGGGAGCGTTGCAGGGTCAGCGCGTCGAATATGTTGCGCGCTGCGCTCTCATCCGTGACCGGCTGTACGGCGACCTGCAGGGTGGTGGCGAAGCCAGGCGCCGACATGTCGCGAATGCGAAAGATATGATCGCTGCCGCCTTCTTCGAGCAGCCAGTTTACCGGGTAGGCAGCATTGATGCCGGCCTGCAGATTGCTGTAGGCCACGGTGGCGCCGAGCACCTGCTCGCGCAGCAGCAGGCTGAAGAACAGGCCGCCGAGCCCGAACAGCAGCACCAGCAGGTTGGCCCAGCGCTGCCGTTGACCAGGTGGTCGTACTGCGGGGAAGTCGTCAGGAAATGCCATCGCCGCTCCCCGCAGCACCTGCTTCGGAACCGGCGTTTGCGAACAGGAAGCGGAAGACGACCCAGGTCACCAGCAACAGGCCCAGTGAATAGAGGCTGCCGAAGAGCGGGTTGACGCTCGCCACAGGCTGCAGCGCGCTGATGCCCGCGTTGCTGAAGCCGGCCACCAATGGAATGGCGCTGCCGGCGACCAGGGCTGCAAAGGCGGTGAGCAACATGGGCAGCAGCAGGAACAGGTTGCGCCTGAAGTACAGTTCCGCAACGGCGTAGGCCAGAATAATGCCCACACAATTCAACGCGACCGTGGTGTTGAAGACATTAAATGCCTGGCTGCTCAGGGTTGGCCCGGCAGCCAGGGCGAAATCCAGACCCGCCACGGTCGCATAGCCGATCGCCGCCGCGCGACAGCAAACCAGCAAATCCAGCCGCAGCTGCAGGTCACGACTTGGCACGGCGTAGCGCACCACCAGCCACAGCGCAATGGCCTGAGTCAGGCCAACCGTGAGGCTGTAGCCGATGATGCGGTTGATTGCGCTTTCGAGCGGCAGCCAGCGTTGAACTTCATACACCTGCTTGATGAGCGGCAGGCAAAGCGCATTGCACACCAGGCCGCAGATCAGCAGGCAGCCCAGGGTGGCGCTGCGAATTGGTGGCCGGTACCCGCCGCGCAACCAGCTGTTCCCCAGCCAGAGCAGGGCAGGTGTCAGAGCCAGCAGTAGATAGACTGGCGTTCGCAGACCAGATGGCAGCGAAAGGGGGATGCCTTGCAATACGAGGGCCAGACCGAAGAGAGCCGAGCACTCCAGCAACGCGGCTTCCCAGATTCGCTGCTGTGCACGGGTGCCAATCCCTGAAGGAAACTGTGGGTCCGGAAGCGCCATTTGCGCGTGGCCAACTGCTCACTATAGTGAATGGATGCGAGTACTGGTCAGTTTACCCGATATGCGGGTCCTGGTCGCAGTTTGCCTGTTGCTGGCGCTGACGGGCACGAGTTGTGCAGCGGCGAACTCCAGGCAGGCGCGGACCAATCGCATTGTCTTTGGGCTGACGGAACAGCCAGCCGGCTTCGACCCGCATCTGCACCGGAACGTCAGCACTGGCATCCCGCTGCGCCAGGTCTATGACACCCTGCTGTACCGACACCCGGTCAGCAGGGAACTGGTGCCCGGACTGGCGCTGCAATGGTCACTCGCTGCCGATGGCCTGGCACTCACCCTGCAGTTGCGTGAGAACGTCGAGTTCCACGACGGCAGCGCTTTCAACGCCGAGGCCGTGGCAGTAAATCTGGCGCGAATCCTTGCGTCAGAGAATGCAGCGCCTGGCGATGACACATGGCGACAGCGCATCAGCCACGTTGAAGTGATCGACGACTATCGCATTCGCATCGTTCTCAGCGAACCCTGGAGTCCGCTGCCAGATGCGCTGTCACAACCCGACTTCGCCATCGCCAGCCCGGCGGCGCTGGAGGCGTGGTCGACGACACGCTACCAGTATCATCAGGTGGGCAGTGGCCCTTTTATCTTCGAGGAATATGTCCCTGGCGAACGCATTGTGCTGCGGCGCAACCTGGAGTACGACTGGGGACCGGCATTCTACGAGCAACCAGGCGAGAATGCAGTTGAGGTCATCGAGTTCCGCTTCTTCCACGAAGAAGCAGAGCGCACGCGGGCCTTAAAAACGGGCGAAGTGCAGGTGATGAGCGGCCTGCAGCCCTCAGAGTTACGCTTGCTGGATGACGCCAGCAGTATGAGTCAGGTCTCGATCAGTGTCCCCGGTCAGCCTTTACAGTTCATGATGAACATTGCCCGCTTCCCCACCAACCTGCGCGCGCTGCGTCAGGCGCTGCTATTCAGCACCAACCGGGGCGCAATTGCCAATGAAACCGGCCAGCAGGTGGCGCCGGTAGCCTGGGGGCCGCTTGCGGAAAGCACGCTCTTTGCTTTCAGCGCCATGCGTGGGCTCTACGCGCTGGACAGTGCGCAGGCGGAACGCTTGCTGGAGGCAACCGGGTTTCAGGACGCTGATGGTGACGGCTGGCTGGAATTTGAAGGCGCCCCGTTTCAGCTTGACCTGCTGGTGCCTCCCAGAGATTCCATGCCAGAGCTCGCGGAGCTGTTGCGCGAGCAGTGGCGGATACCAGGCATTCGCACAAAACTGATTCCCGTGCCGACCGCTGCTGCGATGCGCGAGGCAGTTAGAAATGGCGCATACAATCTGGTGGCAGTGGGCACGCCTGGCCTGGATCCGGCCTGGCTGGCCGACTATTTTGTGACCGACGGCCCCCTCAACTGGAGCGGAGTGTCAGACCCGGAGCTGGATGGCGTCTTGCGCGACGCGCTGGTTGCCACGGAGGAGCGCACCCGTTTCAGCCTGTACGCGCGGGCGCAGCAAATCATCATGGACAAGGCGCTGATCCTGCCACTACGTGAACGGGTTAACCTCGTGGCTGTCGCCGACGGGCTGGCAGGCCTGGCCTGGGATGCCTCAGGGTTAATCCCCTTGCTGCACAATCTGGCCTGGGTCAGCCCGACTGCGGAATCGTAGTTGCCAATACGCGCGTGGCACCCGCCGCCTGCAAGGCCTGTCTGACTGCCGGCTCTGTCCTCTCGTTGACCAGCGCGATCACGTTACCGCCGCGACCCGCGCCGGATAGTTTCGCGCCGCCTGCGCCAGCCTCCCGTGCCGCGGAGACCAGGTTGTCAAGCTGCTCGGAGGACAGGTCAAGCTCCCGCAGCAGCGCATGATTGCGATTCATAAGTGGTCCGAGCGAGTCGAGTTCAGCGTCGTCCAGGGCGACGAGGGCCTGCCGAACGATCTGGCCGATTGACGTCAGCCGGGCATTCGTCGGGCCAGGCTGGCTGCGCAACTGTTCGCGCACGGCGCTGACCGGAATTCGGGTGGCGCAGCGCTGGCCACTGTCGGCGACCAGCAGACGCATCGGGCGGGCCAGCTTCACGGGCGCGGGGTCCACGCCCCGTGTGAAGCAGAGGGCCCTTTCGTACACAACGACCGTGTTGTCGATCCCGCTGGGCGTGCCATGAAACAGTTTTTCCGTCTCAAAGACAATTTCGTTCAAACGTTCATCATCAAGTGGCGCGGCGGCGACCCTGGCGAGCGCGCGCGTCAGGGCGGCCGAGATGGCCGCGCCGCTGCCCAGGCCACTGGCAAGCGGAATATCGGACTCAAGACACAGGATCACCGGCGGCGCAGAAATGCCGGACTGCTGCAGGATGACGCGCAGTAGCGCCAGCAGGTCGGGGTCGCTGTCCTGTGGTGCACTCAGGCTTGCCAGCAGGCTGCCTTTGGTCGAACGGATTTCCAGTGACGGGGCGCTGCCGCTAACGGTGACCCGGGCGCGCAGGGCAGAAAAGGGGACGGCGATTGCGGGTTGTCCGTGTACGACTGCATGTTCGCCGAAGAGGATAATTTTTGCCGGTGCACTGGTCGAAATCACGGTGAGAGCAGACCAGGCAGGTAAATGATCAGTATGAAGCTTGCGCCCCAAAGCAGAATGGCGAGTTGCAGTGGCCGGTCCCGCAGCAGGAGCTCGTCGGGTGTGGCGTGCGACTGGCGCACATTCATGAGCCAGAGATAGCGAAACAGGCTGTAGAGCACGAAGGGAATCGTGATGAGCGCGGAGTTGGTATTCGCCACGCGAATGGTGTCCGCCTCCACCGTATACAGCAGGTAGGCGATAAAGGTGCTGGTCGTGACCAGACTCAGCATGTCATCCAGCAGCGCGAGATTGTACTGGCGGAAGGTGATGCGCAGCTCGCCGGCTTCATCGGCCAGCAGCAACAACTCCTGCCTGCGCTTGGCGATGGCGAGGAAGAGCGCCAGCAAGGCGCTGCAGATGTACAACCACGGAGAAAAATTGCTGACCTGAACCAGCACAACCCCCGCCAGCACGCGCAACACAAAGCCGGCTGTGATGGTGAGGATGTCAATAATGACCAGATCGCGCAGCCAGCGTATGTAAAGCAGATGCAGCAGGAAGTACCCACCCAGCACCAGGGTGAGCTGTGTCTGAAGCAGGAGCGATGCAGCCAACGAGAACAGCGCCAGCAGGCTGGCGGTGACGAGCGTCTGCGTCCGCGTAATCTGGCCAGAGGCGAGGGGACGTTTGCGCTTGACCGGGTGTCTGCGGTCGGAATCCAGGTCAGCGAGGTCGTTGATTAGATAGATGCTGCTGGCGACCATGCACATCAGCAGCAGGCCGGCGCACACACGCAAAAACAGGTCTGCATCAAGCAGCTGGCCGTCGAAGACAAGGCCGGCGAAGATGAGGACGTTTTTGCTCCACTGGCCTGGACGCATACCACGCCACAGCGCGCCTGCAGTCTGCATCAACTCTCCCGCACCGGTCTCCTGCAAGCCATCAAGTATAGCCTGGCAGCACCAGTTCCTGGCGCAGCACTCCCTGCTTGCCAGTCTGTCCACTCCCGCGAATGCCAGTATAATGCGGGAAAGTGGCGCAGGATGGGGAGCGATGCTGGAAATTCTGGTCGGAAACAACGTATTGTCGACCATCGTGGCCTTCGGCCTGGTGCTAATTCCGGCCATCATCATCCACGAAGCCGGTCACTTCCTCGCTGCCAAGGCAGTCGGCATCACTATCCTCGAATTCGGCATTGGCTTCCCGCCCAGAGCGCTCACCCTGCTGCGGCGCGGTGGCACCGAATACACGCTCAACTGGCTGCCGGTGGGAGGCTTCGTGCGTCCCCTGGGCGAGACCTTCGTGAACCAGAACACGTCCGCAGAGCTGGAAGCAGAGCGCGACCGGCTGCAGCGGGAAGCGTTGACTACCGGCAGTGCCGCCCGCAATCCCATGTCAGTGAATGAAGCCAGTCCGCTGGCGCGTATCGTCTTCATGTCCGCCGGGTCGGCTGCCAACCTGCTGACAGCGCTGCTACTTTTCGCGCTGGTCGGCCTGACCGGGCTGCCGACGATCGTGGGCGGCAGCGCGGGCATCGTTGCGCTGGACGATGGATCTGACGTTCTGTTGCCGGAGTTAAGCGCCAATGAACGCATCACCCGGCTGGATGGAGAACACTTCGATTCCGTGCCGGAATTGCTGGCCTGGTTGCAGGCGCGCGCCGGAGAGCAGGTTACGCTGGAAGTGCAGGACAGCGACTCCACACGTGAGCTAAATTTGCAGCTCCCGCAACTCTCAATCGGCTCCCAGGTCTTTGTCGCCCAGGTTGCCCCCGGGTCGCCGGCAGCCAGGGCAGGTCTGGCGCCTGGAGATCTGATTGTGGCCTTCAACAAGCAGCCCTTCGAGGTCTTCACGGACCTGCAGCAGTTAACCCTGGCCAGCCGCGGCGAAGAGATCGCGCTGACTGTAGTGCGCTCCGGCGAACAGCTGGAGCTGTCGCTGGTGCCACGCCTTGACCCGCCGGCAGGTGAAGGCGCAATCGGCATCGGCATCGTGCCCGCCTGGAGCGTCGGTGGCCTGGTGCTGGTTGAGGCCGGCTGGCTGGAAAGGATGGTGCAACTGTCCCTGCTCGAGTCCTTGCGCTTCAGCCTGGACCAGTTGGCGCTCTTCGTGAGGACGCTGGTGAATCTGCCTGGGCAGTTGATTGCCGGCAGCTTGCGGCCGGAAGAGACACGCCTGATGAGTCCCCTGGCTATCAGCCAGGTGGGCGGGCGCTTCCTGCAGGACAGCATTGAACAGGAACAACCCTACGTGATTCTGAGCTTTATTGCGCTCATCAGCATCGCGCTCGGCATCACCAACCTGCTGCCGTTGCCGGCACTGGATGGCGGCCGCATCCTGTTTGTGCTGATCGAGCTGGTCCGCGGCCGGCCCGTGGCGCCTGAGCGTGAGGGGATGGTGCATCTCTTCGGTATGGCGCTGCTGCTTTCGCTGATGTTTGTTACCCTGATAAACGACATGATGAACCCGGTTACCTTGCTCATCCCCTGACGGAGACCCTTCCTGATGACCAGCGACCCGGCAGTCGACGAAAACTTTGCTACGCCAGCCAACCTGGACTTTGGCAGCACCCTGGAGACCTTGAAGGCGTGGGACGGTGGTACGCTGGCTCCCGGCATCTACTATGGCCTTTCGGACCTGGATGAAGTGCAGCTGCTCCGCCATGCGGCTGTGTGGCGCAAGCTTTCCGCCGCGCTACGGGCAAGCCTGCTGCGCAATCTGACAGAAGCAGGTGAGAGCAACTTTGATCTGGACTATCGCGCGCCCGGAATGCTGGCGCTTGAGGATGACGCGGCGGAAGTACGCCGAACGGCAATCGACCTGTTGTGGGAAGATGTCTCAAGGTCGCTGATGCGACGACTGGTTACCATAGCCCGGGAAGACCTGGCCTTCAGCGTGCGCGCAGCTGCGGCCAGCGCGCTGGGGCGTTTTGTGCTGGCGGGCGAGCTGGGCAAACTGGCGCAAGATGAACTCGATTCCTTGCACAGGGTACTGATTGATTCGTGGCAGGATTCGAACGAAGACGATGCTGTGCGTCGGCGCGCGCTGGAATCCATTTCAAACAGCAGTCACGCTATCGTGCCCGATGCCATCATTGAGGCGTGGCATGCTGACGACCCTGGCTTAAGGGCGAGCGCTGTCTATGCCATGGGCCGCAGCTGCGATGAACGCTGGGAAGAGACTGTGTTGGGGGCGCTGCAAGAGGAAGATGCGGCGCTGCTGTATGAGGCAGTCAAGGCTTGTGGCGAACTGGAGATCGAGGCGTCGGTGCCCCGCCTGGCAGAACTGGCCCTTGATGATGACCGCGAGATTTCAGAAACTGCCATCCTGGCGCTGGGCGAGATTGGCGGGAAGCAGGTGCAGCAGCGACTTGAGGATCTGGCTGAGGAAGCACAGGCTGGCGAAGACGAATCCCTGCAGGAAGTTATCGAGGATGCGTTGGGCAGTGCCAGCCTGGGCAACCTGGACCTGGAGTTTGGCCAGGCTGAATAGCGCCACTGCTTCAGGCGGACCCGATCAATGCCTGGAGTTTCATCGCCAGATTCATGTTTCCCTGAATTTTTAATCTACCGCTCATGAAGGCCTGCATCGGGTTAAGTTCGCCGGCAACCAGGGCAGCCCAGTCATCTGCGAGCGCCTTCATGGTCATCTCAGGGTTTTCAGCCTGGCCGGTGCCGCTGTCGACTTTTCCCTCATCAATTTGAACCCAGTACAGTCCGCCGTTGTCCCCGTCCAGGTCAAATTGAATGGTGGCATTCAGGTCATCCGCCATTGCCGGATCCAGGTTGGCGGCGATGTCGCTGAAGATTTTCGCAATTTCCTCTTTGCTCGCCATACACGCGCTCCTGCTCCCCAACCAGCCGCCAATATATCACCGATGCAGCGAATCGTATACACTTGAGTCATCAGCCAGGACAGGGCGGAGCGACCGTAATGAAACGATCGATGATGGCGCTCGCTCTGTGCCTGTTGCTAGCAGTCGCCGGTAGCGGGTATGCGCAAGAGATGAGTTCCGGCCAGATCGCCTGGCTGGACGAGAATTACAACGTCTGGCGCTACGATGCGCGCCAGGACAGGCGCGTTCAACTCACCGCAGACAGCAGTGAAACACGTCGTTACCTCTGGCCGACCTGGGCCACTGACGGGCGCCTGGCCTGGTTCGGTCATACGATTGAGAATGGCGAACTGGTGACCAGCGCCTGGGTGCAACACGGTCCCGGGGCAGCGGCAGAACTTCAGTACCGCGGCCCCGAAGCCTTTAACTACGCCTACTGGTCGCCTGAAAACTGCACAGCCGGGCCGGACTGCAGGCATCTTGCCATCCTGTTAAGTTCGACGCAGGGCATGTTTGTGGAGCTGGTGACCGACGGCGTGGCAGCGGAGGGAATTGCCCTGCGCGGCGGGCCGCCTTTCTACTTCAGCTGGAGCTATGACGGCGGGCGCATGCTGTGGCAGCGAAACAACCGTCGCTTTGATATTTACGACGCCAATGAGGACCGCTTGCTCGATACCCTGGAAATGACGCCGGGAGCAATCCAGGCGCCGCACTGGTCGCCAATAGATGAGCGCCAGTTGCTGGGCGTGCGCGAAAGGGCGGGCGGCACAGCGCTGGTGATCGTGGATGGTGATGACACACTGGAGTTGACCGGTGGGCTGGAGGGCGTGGTTGCCTACAATTGGTCACCGGATGGCAGGTACGTCGCCTGGCGCGAGCTGACTGGCGGCGGCTTCGGTGCATTGCAGGTTGCGAATGCGGACACGGGTGAAGTAATGGCAAGCAGCCCGGGCGCGGGAGTATTGGCCTTTGTCTGGGCGCCGGACGGAGAGCGCATCGCCTGGCTGGAATTTGCGTTGCCGACCGGCAACATCAGCGCCAGTGCAGGCAATCACCTGCTGGCGCAAACGCAGACGCCCTTGCCCAGGGTGCGCTGGAAAATAATGGATATAGCCAGCGGCGCAACGCTGGACAGCCCGGCTTTCTTCCCGACACCGGAATTGCTTTACTACCTGAACTACTTTGACCAGTTTGCCCAAAGCCACCGTATATGGTCGCCGGACAGTCGCTTCCTCGTCTACGGGGAGATCAGCGACAATGGCCCGCTGATTCAGTTGCTGGATGCGGACAGGGCGAATGAGGAGCCGCGAACACTGGCTCCGGGCTGGATTGGCATTTGGGACTTCGGCACGCCGTGAGCGTGATTGCCACGCGAACCTTCCGCGCGCTGGCATGCCTGTTGAGCGGCCTGCTGCTGCATTCTCCGCTTCTGGCGCAGGAGGTGGCGACTTCCACACCGGTGCGCATCAGCGTCCCTACCGCTGCTCCGGTCTTGCTGGTGCTGGCCACCCCAACCGTCACGCGCACCCCGTCACCGGCTGTCGTCGTCCTGGAGGCGAAGGCCGAAGCCGGGCCGGTCAACGTGCGGGCAGAGGCGAACATTGAATCGGACCGGTTGGGGACGATCCAGGCGGGCGAATTCTATCCGGTGTTGGGGCGCCAGTTCCGCTGGCTGCAAATCCAGTTCGTGACTGCGCCAAACGGGCGCGCCTGGGTGTTTGAAGAACTGGTCACGCTGTCGGGAGATGAGAGTGCCATTCCGGATCTGCTCGTGGCCACGCCGGTTGTTCTGGACCAGGTACTGGCCGGTGCAACGCAGACTCAGGACGCTTTCCTGCGGACACCGGGGGTATTGCTGACGATGACCGCGCGTTCCCGCATTCTGCCGGTGCCGGGTCAGGAAGGAGCAGATCCCGGGTCAGACTCGTTTGCCGGGCAGACGGGCAACCTGTTACCGACCTATACCTACCCGCCCGAACTGGTGGCACCTGCTTCCGACGGGGATGAAACCACAATGACCGCAATGCCGGACGAGCCTGTCGTCCCACTATCAGGCAACAATCAAATCCCGCCAGCCGTGCCCATCGCGCTGCTGGCGGCCGGTGGCTTGCTGGGGTTGATGCTTAATTCGTTGCGGAGGCGCTAGCCTCAGTGACTGCAACTGCCGCTGCCACAGCCGGCTTCGCCTTCGCCTTCGCCCTCGCCGGAGCGGAAGGAATGCCCGCAGCCACAGCTGGAGACCGCGTTCGGGTTGTCGATGCGGAAGCCACCGCCCATCAGGCTGTCGATGTAGTCAATTGTGGCGCCCTGCAGGTACATCAGGCTGTTGGGGTCGACCAGCAGCCGTACGCCGTCAACTTCAACCACCCGGTCATAGTCGCGCGCGACTTCCTCAAAAGCCATACCATATTGCATGCCCGAACAACCCCCACCGCTGACGAAAACGCGCAGGGCATGGTTCGGAATTTCACGCTCGCTCAACAGGTTCCGGATGACAGTCACGGCACTCGAGGTGACGGTCAGCACCGGGGCATCAATCTGAATCGTATCCATCATCCTGTATCCTCCCGCAACTGGCAGCACGACCAGCCTAACACGTCCTGGCGCTGCCGTCAACTTTTGCTGGTATGAGGTTCCCAGGGGGTTCTTGCCGGTTGACAGGCGCCGACCCGGCTAACTATACTCCGTGAGTAGTCTGACATTCCGGAACTGAGTGAAATCAGGGCTCATGGCTGAACCCAGCTGGCTGACAGCAGAAGGTAAAGAGGAGTTGCAGCGAGAGCTGGATCAGCTCATTGAGGTCAAACGCCCCGAGTTGGCGCGCAAACTCAAGGAGGCGGTCGCCCAGGGAGACCTGAAAGAGAACGCCGATTACCATGACGCGCGCGAGCAAAAGGCTTTCGCGGAAGGCCGCATACAGTATCTTGAAAACGTGTTGCGCAACGTACGTATCATCAGTGACGAACAAAACCTGGGCATTGTCCGGATTGGCTCCGTGGTGACCATACGCGAGGATGGCGAACTGGAGGACGAAACCTACCGCATCGTGGGCGCGGCCGAAGCCAACCCGCGCGAAGGGAAGATCTCACTTGAAAGCCCGATCGGGAGGGCGCTGATGGGCTGTCGCAAGGGCAGCAAGGTGCGCGTCCGCACACCCGGCGGGGAGATGGTCGTCAGGATTCGGAAAATCGCCTGACTGAGGGCGCGCAAACATTCTGGTCACATGCCCGCCTCAGGCGGGTATTGCGTTTAACCCACTGGACGGAAATCCCCGGGTCCGCCATAGGGGTCTTCCGGTGGATTGGACGAAGATTGCGTGGCATCCGATGGCGGCCGCGAGGGTCTGGTCCGCTGCGTCGGATTGCTCCGCTGCGCCGGAATGGTGCGCGTCGGATGCGCCGGGTTCATGGATGGCAGGGTAGGGGCACTGGCAGGGTCTTGACCGGGAGCGACGGCCTTGTGCCAGACGGAAATCTCCGTCGTCGCGCTTTCCAGAAAACTGTTGGAGGGTGCTGATCCGGTCGTCCCCCACAGCACGTCGATGACGCGCACACGCAGGCGCAAGGCGTTGGTCTCAAGGTAGGCAGTGGCGCCGGGTTCCAATGGCACGATGTTGCCGCGGGTCTCCATCTGCGCGCGCGCGGTCGGGTCGTTGACGATGAAGCTGGTGGCAAAGATCGTCGTCATCGAGCGCACCGGATCATCCTTGTCGAAAAGCCAGGCTTCCAGCGCAGAGATCTGGAACGCAGAACCTTCCAGGCCGGTGTCGGCCGCGGTCACCCCGCACTCGCCGAGGAACAAATTGTCTTCCGCCTGAATCTCCCAGGAGTCATCATACTCGCCGCCGCTGGATTGATAGACAGAAAGTCTGCGCAACACGGGCCGGGTCACTTCCGTTTCGCCCGGCGGAACAGCAACAGAATCCCGGTTCCTGATGTGCGAGGGAACGGTTGGCATGCTCACTTTGCCTGGACGCTGTCGCCACAAGGCCTTCGCCCCTGAAACGACGGTCGGCTGCACAACGAGGCGGTTGGCCAGCGTAAGCACGATGGCACCCAGAATGAGGGCGATGGGCCCCACTACAAAGGGTTCGACCGAGCCCTGCACAGAAGGAGTCGGCGGGGCAGCCATACTGGTGAACTGGGCCTGCTCGACCAAAGGCATGAAGCCGGCATCGCTGACCCCCAGCGAGCGCACGATTCCGACAGGGTCATCGACGGCGCTCAACAGCCGCACCAGGTTTTCGTTGAATTCCGGGCTGGTGACTGCGGTGTTGACCGCCAGCCGGTAGCGCTCGACCAGCAGCTGTGTCCAGATGTTTTGCCAGCCCTGGGCCAGCTGCGCTGGTGATCCGTCGTGATAGACAGTCGGCGCGACGCTGTAGGCCCAGCCAAGACCAAACAGGAAAGGCAGCACCATCAGCGCCAGTGAGCGCCGCCGTGGCAGGGCCTTGCGCACCTTTGACTCACTTAAACTCTGGAACGTACCGGATAGGGTGTTTCTTACCCGACGCACAAGCTCCGACCCCCTTGACCCGCTGAGCAAGAACCTGATCTATTGTAGCGGAAAATGTGCTTTATGCGGAAATCCTGGAATCCGCAAGGATTAGACGCTCTCACGCTCTGCCTGTGTCAAGGCGTCCACTTCGAACTCAAGGCCACAAGCATGGCAGCGCGCCATGCCCCGTCTGCCCTCAATCAGCAGCTTGCCACAGGCAGGACAGGGTTGACGCATTGGTCGGTTCCAGCTGCTGAAGTCACAGTCCGGATAGCGTACACAGCCGTAGAAGGTGCGCCCGGTTTTGGTGCGGCGTTCTGACAGCTCACCGCCATGCTCCGGGCCACATTGCGGGCAGGCAATGCCCATGCCGAGCGATTCGCGGTGGTCACACTCCGGGAAGCGATTGCAGGCAATAAACATGCCGAAGCGACCCAGACGCTTGACCAGGGATTGCTCGGCGCCGCAGCGAGGACAGTCGCGCCCTATTGGCTGCTCCAACGGAGTGTCTGGCATGTGCTCACGGGCGTGTTCCAGCTGGTGCAAAAACGGCTGGTAGAACTCGCCGAGCATGGGTCGCCATGCCAGGCGGTCAGCGGCAATCGCGTCCAGCTTGTCCTCCATCTGCGCTGTGAACTCATAGTCCATAACGTCCGGAAAGTATTCCAACAGCAGGTCGACGACAGTAGAGCCAACGGAGGTCGGGGCCAGGTGCCGGCCTTCGCGCGTCACATAGTGTCGCTGCTTAATCTTGGTGATGATGTTTGCGTAGGTGCTGGGTCGGCCGATGCCGCGTTCTTCCAGTGCCCGAACCAGGCTGGCCTCGGAGAGGCGAGGCGGCGGCTGGGTGAAGTGTTGTTCGGGCAGCAATTGCTGCAGGTCGAGCGCATCGCCCTTGCCGAGGTCAGCGGGCACCTGGCGCCCGCCTGCTGTGGCACTCGCAGCATCGCTGACGGCCAGATGTCCGGCGAAGCGCAGCGTCCGGCTGGAAGCGCGGAACAAACAGGGCGCTTCAGCAGCCTCTGCCCGGGCCTCAATTTCGACTGCCAGGGTGTCGTAGACGGCGCTGGCCATCTGGCTGGCGAGGAAGCGCTCCCAAATCAGCCGATACAGCTTCAATTGATCGGCGGCAAGCCAGGACTTCACCTCGTCAGGATGCAAATGCACATTGGTCGGCCGGATGGCCTCGTGGGCTTCCTGGGCCGCGCGCGCGCGGGTGCGATACACAGGCGGTTTGTCCGGCAGGTAAGCCTTCCCGAACTTGCGCTCAATGCAGGCCCGCGCATCGTTCTGTGCCTGACGCGACACGGTGACGCTGTCCGTGCGCATATAAGTGATGAGGCCGGTCGTGCCCTTCGGGCCCAACTCGATGCCCTGGTAGAGCTGCTGGGCGATGCGCATGGTGTTGGCCGGATTCAGTCCCAGCCGGCTGGAAGCGGTCTGTTGCAAGGTGCTGGTGGTAAAGGGCGCAGAGGGCCGGCTGCGCGAGCTGCCGCGCCTGACGGATTGGACGAGGTAGCGGCTGCGTTCAAGGCGTTCGACCAGTGGCAGCACCTCTTCTCTGGTCGCAGGGCTGAAACCCGGTTCTGGCTTGATGTTTTCTTCGCCAATACGCACGAGCCTGGCGCGAAAGCGCTTGCCGGCGCGATTGCCATTGTGGGCTGCTTCACCCAGATCGGCGTCGATCGTCCAGTATTCCTGCGGGGTAAAGGCCTCTATTTCCCGCTCCCGTTCGACCACCAGACGCACGGCCACGCTCTGTACACGGCCGGCAGTCAGCTGGTTACTCACTTTCTTTTTGAGCACCGAACCGACGTCATAGCCGACAATCCGGTCGAGGATGCGCCGCGCCAGGTAGGCATTCACGCGTTCCTGGTTGATCTCGCGCGGATGGGCAAAGGCCTCTTGCACAGCCTTGTCCGTGATTTCGTGGAAGACGACACGGTGCGTCCGGTCGGCGTCCATGTCGGCCACCTGGGTCAGGTGCCAGGCGATGGCTTCCCCTTCGCGGTCCGGGTCAGTGGCCAGATAAATCTCCTCCGCAACCTCGGCGTAGCCTTTCAGCTTTTTGACGACATCCCGCTTCTTTTTGGGCACGCTCCATGAAGGTTCGAAGGCATTGGCCACATCGACGGCATTGCGACCGCGTTTCAGATCGCGTATATGCCCAATGGAGGACTCGACCGTGTAGCCCGTGCCGAGGAAGTTGCGCACGGTGCGGGCCTTGGTGGGCGACTCGACGATGACGAGTTTGCCAATTTTACGGCGCCGGCGCGCAGGCTTTTTCGAGCGGGCGGGCGTTGGCTTTTTCGGCCTGGCGACGACTTTTGGTTTGGGCAGGTCAGCATGCGCGTCGGTTGCGCCCATCTTGAACATGCCGGTGCCGCAGACCTCGCACTTGCCTCGCGTGCCAGGTGAACCACCCGCGGTATATTGCGCCACTGCGTCGGCCAATGTGCGCTTTGTCCTGCACCCGAAACAGTACGCCTGCAGTGCTTCGTCCATAGGCCCTTTCGCCTGGGTTAGAGGTATTTGTAGTTCTTGGTGGTCAGGAGTTTGTTGACAACTTCACGCACATCCTGGCTGCGATCCTTGTGACAAAGCAGGAGGGCGTCGGGCGTTTCCACCACGATGAGATCCTCCACACCGATGGTCACCGTGAGCTTGTCACTGTAGACCAGGGTGTTACAGGTGTCCAGCACCACGTTTGCGGCCGTATTGCCACGGAAGTGGTTGCCCGCGCGATCCAGCGCAAGCACCTCGAACAGGGAACCCCAGCTGCCCACGTCGTTCCAACCGATGTCGACCGGAATAACGGCCATGTTGCGCGCGTTCTCCATGACGGCGAAATCGATCGAGATGCTCTGGATGTTATCCCAGTTCGCTTCCAGAGTATCGACCCAGGCCGGACTATCCACCGTGGCGCTGATGGTCTGCAGACGCACGAACATCTCCGGCTGCTGCTGCTCGTATTCCGCCAGCGCCTTTTCAGTTGTCCAGATGAACATGCCGGAATTCCAGCTGTAATCACCCGAGCGCAGAAAAGCAGCCGCAGTTGCTTCATCCGGCTTTTCGGTAAAACCCAGCGAACGGTACACAGCGAATCCGCCGGCCTGGCCGCATTGCTCTCCCTGGTGAATGTAGCCGAAGCCGGTGGCAGGAGCGGTGGGCGCCAGCCCCAGGGTGACGATCTGGCCCTGGCGCGCGACCTCCTGTGCAGCCAGCAGTGCTTGATGAAAGCGCGTCACATGCTGGATGTGGTGATCCGCGGTCAGGATGGCCACAGCGGCCTGGGGGTCGCGCCGGTGAATCACTGCCATGCCAAGGCCGGCAGCCGGGGCAGTGTTTCGTCCGTAGGGCTCGACGATGTAATTGCCAGGCGGAATGTCCGGCACTTCAGCGTGCATCTCGTCGAAGCAGGCGCGGCCGGTGACGACAAAAATGCGTTCCGGTGGGAACAGCGGCGCAAGGCGCTCCACACTGATGCGAAACATGGAGCGTTCGGCATCGGTCAGTGGCAACAGCTGCTTGGGGCGGTCCTGACGGCTCATGGGCCACAGCCGCGTGCCCCCGCCGCCGGCCAGAATCATCGCATAGAAGTGTGCGCTCATGCTGAAGCCCCCGTCTCAGCCGGACTGTGTGCGGCAATATTGCATGGGCCCGACCTTTCGCGCAAGGCCGCGCAATTCAAGAATGGTCAGCGTGCTGCTCACGTTTGCGACCGGCAGCTGACATTCGCGCGCCAGCTCGTCGACATGCGTCGGCTCTGCGCCCAGACTGGCCAGCAGATTGGCCTCGGTCTCGTTGGTGGGCACGACCTGTTTTGTGACGGTGGCTGCCTCCACGCGCGTCCAGGCGAGATTCAGTTCATCCAGGATATCCGCGGCCGAGGTAACCAGTTTGGCGCCATCCTGAATCAGTTGATGACAACCGGCGCTGGCCTGATCCAGAATGTTACCGGGCACGGCGAAGACTTCGCGCCCCTGTTCGCCAGCCATGTTGGCCGTGATGATCGCGCCGCTGGACAGTGGCGCCTGCACCACGAGGACGCCCAGCGAAAGACCGCTGATAATGCGGTTGCGGCGCGGGAAGTTGCGTCCCTCCGGCAAGGCGCCGATCGGATGCTCGCTGATGAGCGCGCCATGTTCGCTGATGTCCTGCGCCAGTTCCCGATGCCCGGCAGGATAGACCACGTCGACACCGCAGCCAAGCGCAGCCAACGTCCGGCCGCCGGCTTTTAGGGCACCCCGGTGTGCGGCGGCGTCAATGCCGTAAGCCAGGCCGCTCACGATTGTCACCTGCTGATGGGCCAGGTCCTGCGCCAGCCTGCCCGCTACATCGCGGCCGTAGGCTGTGGCCTTGCGTGTGCCGACCACTCCCAGGGCATTGTGATCGGCCGGAAACAGGGTTCCCTTGATGTAGAGCGCCAGCGGTGGATCGGGGATATTGAGCAGCGGCGCGGGATAATTTTCATCCAACAATGTACACAGGCTCGCGCCACAGGCGTGAATTCGCGCCAGTTCGCGCTCCAGGTCGAGCTCCCGGCGCAATTCAAGCATGCGCTGCCGCAGCGAGCGCTCAAGGCCGGCCTGATGCAGCTGCGAATCGCTGGCCAGCCATGCCGCGCCGGGGTCTTCAAAGTATTGCAGCAGACGGGCAAGGCGCCTGGGGCCAATGCCTGGCACCAGGCTGAAACCCAGACAGGCCAGATGCGGGTCGGGTGGGCTATGCTTCGGCGCAGGGTTCATGGGCTGCTTTCAGAGAGGCCGGAGTTTTCAGCAGGTGGGGAGCAGACCCTCCGGCAATTGCACACGCAGGAAGCCGCCCGCAATGTTGGTCTCGAGAATGGTGTCTGCGGTCGCCGGGACCAGTACTTCTCCATGGTCGGGGCTGTCTACAATGTAAACGTCATTGGCACCCGTTTCGATGATGTCACGAACCTTGCCCAGCGCGCAACCGTCCAATGTCAGGACCTGCAGGCCAATAAGCTGGAAGAGATAAAATTCTTCTTCCTCGAGCGGCACAGCGTCCTCGATCGCGACCAGCACCTTGAGCTCGCGCAGCATTTCCGCAGCATTGCGGTCGTCCACACCCTCCAGTTTCAGCAGGCCGTAACGCTGATGCATGCGCATGTGTTGCACCTGGCAGGCGCGTACATGACGCCCGTGCACGTCGGTCGCCAGGTGGATCTGCTCAAGCCCTTCGATGCGCTCGGGATAGTCCGTCAGCAGGCGCACACGCAGCTCGCCGCGTAGTCCGTGGGGACGCAACACTTCGCCCAGTAGCAGGAAGCGCGGCCCGGATTTAGAGTCCGGGCCGACTGATGACGAATGCAGCATCGATCACATGATCTCGAGGATGATGTGTTTGCGACTGCGTTCCCCCTGCTGGTGTCGGTCGGCGACGCGCAGCAGGGCGCGGATGGCATTGGCGACCCGGCCCTCGCGCCCGATCACGCGGCCCATATCTTCCGGCGCCACGCGCAGCTCGATGACCGTCGCCGAATTTGTGTTGCGCTGTCGCACCTTGACCTGGGAGGGGTCGTTGACAAGGCTTTTGGCGATGTAGCCGACCAGCTCCTCAAGGTTCGTTGGTGGGCGCGGTTGCTGACGTTGCTGCCAGTTTCTACCGGATTTCATGGGCTTACCCGTCCTGGCTGAGGGACTCACCGACCGGGAAACTGGTCTTCGGGCTCACCGGTTCGGCGCCCTCCAGTTCGGCCGCGGCCTCCGCCAGCAGGGCCTCAAGCTCCTCACCCTTGCGCAGACGGTCGAAACGCCCGAGCGTGCCGGTGATGGTAAAAATCTTGCGCACCCGGTCGCTGGGCTGAGCGCCATTGCCCAACCAGTAGAGCGCGCGTTCCTCGTTGACCACGTTGGTGTTGGGACGGGTGCGCGGGTTGTAGTGACCAATGGCTTCGATGAAGCGACCGTTGCGCGGGCTGCGCTGGTCGGCGACGACGATGCGATAGCTGGGTTGTTTGCGCAAACCAACCCGGCGCAGACGAATGCGTACCATGAGACTCTCTCCTTGTGTTGTGCGCTCCCATGCGCCGAGATTGGCGGGGAGCCACTGTCAATGAACGAAACGTGACATGTTGACAGTCGGGGAAGGGGAGTCAGCCCTGGCCCATTGCCTGAGGCACGCCGCCGGGCAGCTTCAGCCGCCCGCGTCGCATCTGCCTCATCAGCTTGCGCATGTCACGGAATTGCTTGATGACCTGATTGACATCGCTGACCTGCAGGCCGCTGCCGCGCGCGATGCGCTTGCGACGGCTGGCGTTCAGCAATTTTGGCCGCGCGCGTTCGGCCGGCGTCATGGAAAGGATGATGGCCTCGACCTTGCGCAGGCCACGTTCCATCTCCTCCTGGTCCACCTGCTCCTGCAGGCGGCCCATGCCCGGCACCATGTTGAGTAGTTGACCCAGCGGCCCCATCTTGCGTACCCGACGCAGGTTGTCCAGGAACTCCTGCAGGGTAAACTCGTCCCTGAGCATTTTCTGCTGCAGGCTTTCGGCCTCGGCCTCGTCGAATTCTTCCTGAGCGCGCTCGATGAGCGTCATGACATCGCCCATACCCAGGATGCGTGAGGCCAGACGGTCGGGGTGGAATACCTCGAAGCCGTCGACTTTCTCACCGGTTGCCAGGAACTTGACCGGGACGCCGGTGACTGCGCGCATGGAGATAGCCGCGCCGCCGCGCGCGTCGCCATCGACCTTGGTGAGGATGAGACCGGTGATCCCCACGCTCTCGTTGAAGCCCTGGGCGATGTTCACGGCTTCCTGGCCGGTCATGGCATCCGCCACCAGCAGAATCTCCGCTGGGGCCGTGCGCTGCTTGATCTGCTGCAACTCGGCCATCAGGCTTTCGTTGATTTGCAGACGCCCGGCGGTGTCGAAAATGACCACATCGGCCCCGGCTGCTTCAGCAGCCTTCAAGCTGCGGACAGCAATGTCTGCCGGGCGGGCGCTAACGCCCTCCTCGTAGTAGGGCATATCGACCTGCTTAGCCAGCGTGACCAGCTGGTCAACGGCGGCAGGCCGCACCGTGTCGCAGGCGACCATCATGGGCGAGCGGCCATCGCGCCGTAATTGCACGGCCAGCTTGGTCGCCGTGGTTGTTTTGCCTGTGCCCTGCAGACCCACCAGCATGATGGCGTGCGGGCGCGTGCTGCCGAGAAAATCAAGTCGGCCTGGTTCTCCCAGCGTGGCAATCAATTCCTCATGGACGATCTGCAGCACCATCTGTCCCGGCTTGAGGCTGCGCAGCAGCTCGGCGCCAACTGCGCGTTCGCGCACGCGCTTGACGAAGGACTTCACGATGGGCAGCGAGACGTCGGCTTCCAGCAGGGCCATGCGCACCTCGCGCATGACCTCGTTGACATCACGCTCGGTCAGGTGGCCGGCCCTGCCGAGGCGGTCAACGGTCGCCTGAAGCCGTTTGCTGAGGCTTTCAAACATGCTTGCTACGCAACTTCCTCTGGCTACGCTGGTCTGGAACCTGATGCATTCTAGTGGAGCGGCTGGACAGCGTCAATACGTGGCGCTCATTCCGGTCCGTGTTGAAAACGGCGATAGGCGCGGTTGTGATACACGAGCGGCCAGACCGGATCGTCCATGCGACCGGTGGCCAGAACTTCTCCGATGATCACGTGATGCGTGGCGCCGTCATGCATGCCATAAACGCGGCAATCCATCCAGACGATGGCCTCCTGCAATAGCGGGGCGCCGCTTTTGGCGACAAAGGTTGGCACGGTGTCGATGCGCTCGACGCCAGGTGGCAACTCTGTATAACCGGCGAAGAGCGCTGAATGGGCTTCGTGCCCTTCCCCCAGAATCGAGACACCGAAGTGGCCGCTGTCCTGCAGCAGCAGGCTGGTGCCGGCTTCCTTGTGCAGGCAGACGAGGATCAGCGGCGGTTCCAGTGAGATGGAGGTGAAGGAGCTGGCCGTCATGCCTTCGCGCCGGTCTGCATGAGCAGTGGTGACGACCGTGACGCCACAGGCCCACAACCTCATGCTGCGGCGCATGGCTTCAGAAATCGGGTCCATTGACGTGCTTCCCTTGCTGACGACCGGCTCACAGTATAGTCGAATTCAGGCGGGTTGGCAGGCCGGCGTTGCATGAAACAATGCGCACAGATAGAGTCAGGCCTTGCGAATCGCCACTGCTTGGGAGCACGGGATATGAATGCACCAGGAGACGCTGAATTGCTGTTGCTGGCCGGGAGCTATACCCGACAAATGCCTGAAGCGCAGGGTCGCGGTGAGGGGATTTACTCTTGCTGGTTCAACCCCGACAGTGGTGCCCTGCGGCTCGCCAGCGTGTATCGCGAAATCGCGAACCCGGCCTATCTCGCCGTCGCTGCTGCTGCCGGGCGCGTATATGCCATCGGTTCGATTGCAGAAAGCCAGGACGGCAACAACTCGGCTCTGTATTCCCTGGCGCTGAATGCAGAGGACAGCTCACTGACGCTGCTGAACTGTGAACCTGTGCGTGGCAAGGGCGCCTGCTACGTCTGGACAACTGGCAGTAGCGCCCTGGCCGCCTGTTATGCCGGCGGCAGCGTCTCCGCCTTGCCGCTGGCGGCAGACGGCAGCCTCTTGCCAGTCAGCAGCACGGTACAACATGGAGAGGGTACGCGGGTCAACCATATGCGTCAGGACGGGCCGCACGCGCACTGTATCCTGACCGACCCGGCGGGCCGCTTCATCTTCGTTGCGGACCTCGGCCGCGACGAAGTGGTCATCTATCGCCTTGAGGATGGTGTGTTGGTGACCCATGGGCAGGCCAGTCTGACCCTGGGCTCAGGCCCGCGGCACCTGGTCTTTCACCCGGCAGGGCAGCACGCCTTTGTCGTCAACGAGCTTTCCTGCAGCGTAACCACCTTCCGCTACGATGCTGATGCCGGCGCGTTGACGCGACTGGGGACGCTATCCACCCTGCCAACAGATTATTCGGGATTCAACACCTGCGCCGCGATCCACGTGCATCCGAACGGCCGCTTCGTCTACGCTTCCAATCGTGGCCACGACAGCATTGCGGTGTTTGAATTCGATGCGGCTGCGGAGTCCCTGCAGCTACGCTCGATTCACAGCAGCGGCGGACGCACCCCGCGCGACTTCACGTTGACGCCCGACGGAAACTGGCTGCTGGCTGCGCATCAGGATTCGGCCAACATCACCAGCTTCAGCGTTGACGGAGAGACCGGCGCCCTGGAGCCGACCGGCCATGAGCTGGAGCTTCCTGCCGTCGTTTGTCTGAAGTGGGCTGTGTAGTCGTCCGGGTCTGTCAACGCCACTGCTGCATGCGATTGCGCGTTTGATGTCCGCTGCGGATGCGCCAGTCCAGCATGGCGGCCAGCAACTCACGTTTGCGCCCGGCGGCGGCCGGCTCTTCCCAAAGATTGTGAAACTCGTCCGGGTCATCGTACAGGTTGAAGAGTTGACCCTCGTCTGATTCGAGAAAGTGCACCAGCTTCCAGCCGCGGCTGCGCACCATGGTCATGTAGGGGCCTTCGTAGATCCCGTCTGCCGGATGCTCGGCGAACACCAGCTCGCGTGGAGTCCAGCCCGGCAGGGTGTCAGCGCGCAGGGCGGGGATCAGGGACTCGGCCTGCATGTCTTCTGGCGCTGCCACACCAGCCAGTTCCAGCACACTGCGACCGACGTCCATCAACTGGCACATCCCCAGAATGCGCTGGCCGTCGTCGACGCGTCCCGGCGCCCAGAAGATGAGCGGAACGCGCAAGATCGTGTCGTACATCGTCCACTTCTGGCTGTGGCCGTGGTCCGTGAGGCAGTCGCCGTGGTCCGAGGTGAAGATCACGATCGAGTTCTCCAGGTAGCCCTGTTCATCCAGCGTCTGCAACAACTGACCGATTTTCTCGTCAATCATGGTGACGTTGGCCAGGTAGTGGGCGCGTTGACGGTGACGCTGCGCCTGCGTCGGCTGCGGCAGATGCACGACCGCGTCGTGATCCGTCGCGAAGTTGTGTTCGCGCAACTGCCTGAAAGGCGTTGGCTGGCCTTCCAGGTCATCCTGGCGAACTTCCTGCAGCGGCAGCTCCCGTTCCAGATAGGGCTGCATGTATTCGGGCAGAGGATCGTAGGGGGGATGCGGCCCGGGAAAGCCGACCTGCAGGAAGAGCGGCTGCGTTTGCGGATAGCTCTCCAGCCACCAGCGCGCCATGTCGCCGACGAAGAAATCCGGGTGCAGGTCAGCCGGCAGCTTCCAGTCGAAAGCGCCCAGGCTCTCCCGGTAGCCAGGCCACTGCCGGTATAGCTCGCGTTGCTGCTTGACCTCACCGCGCGCGCGCAGCGCCTTGTCCCACTCGTCGAAGTAGTAGCGCCCTTCCAGGTAGCGGTCCTTGTTTTCCACCACATAGCGTTCGTGAAAGCCGAGCGGAGTCTCGTAGGGAAAGCTGTGCATCTTGCCGATGTTGACGCAATGGTAACCGGCTTCCGCCAGACGCTCGACCCAGGAGTGGCGCCAGAGGTCAGCGTTCTGCAACACGCCGGTGGCGTGAGGCCAGTAGCCGGTGAAGAGGCTGGCGCGAGCCGGCGCACATGAGGGCGCGGTAATGAAGCAGTTGTCGAAGGAGGTGCCATCCCTGACCAGGCGGTCGAGGTTGGGCGTATCGACCCAGGGGAAACCAAGCGCGTTAATCGTATCGTAGCGCTGTTGATCTGTGATGATCAGGATGATGTTGGGACGGTCGGCCACGGGCACTCTTTGCAGCGGTCTCAGCGCAGGGCTACTGGTGCCGTGCGGGCCAGCAATCCCGCGAGGCTCTGTTCCTCCAGTGCGGAAACTGCAACACACAGGTTTTCACGCGGGTCCTGGCTTACCTGCGCCAGATCGGCATCGCCGAAAAGGCGGTAGGCAAACAGCGCCAGTTCCGAGCGCAGATCAGCGTAGGCCTCCGCCGTATTGGGCGCGCGCAGACGGTCCACCAGCGCGACCTGGATTTCATCCAGACTGAAGCTCAGTGCCGGAAAATCCTGCTCACGCTGCAACAAATCCACTGCCTGTAGACACAGACGCGCGCAGAGAGCCAGACCATCCGAAAGTTTTGAGGTATGCGCGCGCTTGCGCATATAGAGCAGGCCCGGGCGACCTGCGCCGAAATCGAAGCTCAAATCGCCTTCATCGCCGATGAGCATGATGCCGGGACCGTGATGCGCATGGCTGTAATCCGCCACGTCAATCAGCAGGCCCGGCAGCTGCTTGCGCTGAATCCAGCGCTGGAACACCGGGACGAAGGCTGCCGCGTCAACTTCACAGCCTTCCGCCAGAAACAGCTTGGTGCCGATGCGTTGCAGTGTCATGGTTACGCCGGACTCACAATGACGCCGTTGACGCGCGCCTCGGCAGCATGGGTGGCCTCGATAAAGAGTTGCGCTTCCTCGATGCCGCGATGAGCATCCTGCTGGTCAACAGCGGCCGGCGGCTGGTCGTGGCGCGTGAATAGATAGCGCGCGAACTTGCCCTTGGCGAAGCGGTCGAAAAATAGTTCGGTGTCGTAGAAGCGAGACCGGAATTCGCGCACGATGTCGTCAGAGTCGGTGCTGACATCCAGAAACTGCGTGCGCACCAGCGCGCGCGCCGCCAGCAACATGGCCTGATAGCTGCGCCCTTCTGCCTGGAAGAAGTCGCCTTCATCGAGGGCGACCAGCGCATCGAAGTGTTCGGACTCCGCTTTCGAGATTTCAATGGAGAACAGCGAGACGACTTCGCCGGCGCATTCACCGACGCCAATGTCGTCGATGGTGTAGCTACGTGAATCGCCCCAGTCGCGGAACAGTTCGGGATTCTCTTCGTAGGCGGGTAGTTTGGTCCAGCGCTGAATCATGGCGCGGACTTCCTTGCGCCCGAGTCGGCTCACCCAGCTCTGGAAGTTCTCGCCACGCTCACGCTCCGCCACGTAGCGATCGGTGAGCGCGTCCAGCACGTCCGGCACGTTCCTGGCGGGCACGGCAACCATAGCCAGGCCGAAACTGCCGGCGTTTTCATCCCACTGGCCGCCCAGCACCACCTGGAAATGAGGCACCTTGTGATTGCCCGAGCGACGGCTGTTGCCGAAGAAACCGATGTCGGCGACATGGTGCTGGCCACAGGAATTGAAGCAGCCGCTGATCTTGATCTTCAGGTCCTTGACCGCTTCGGGCATGGTGGCGTTGCGCACTGCCAGGCGCTGCCGCAACTCACCGGCCAGGCCGCGCGAGGAGGCGATGCCCAGTTTGCAGGTATCCGTGCCCGGGCAGGTGGTGATATCTACGATTGTGCCGGCGCCAGGGTCGCCCAGGCCAACTGCCTGCAGGGCCTTGTAGAGCGCGGGCAGATCCGCTTCCGGCACCCAGCGCAGCACGATATTCTGCTCGACGGTGGTGCGCACGTTGTCGCTGACGTACTCGCGCGCGATGTCGGCCAGCTGGCGAGTCTGCCAGGTGGTGATGTCGCCCAGCGGCAGATTGACCGTGACGACGCTGTAGCCAGGCTGGCGCTGACGATAGACATTGGTCACGAACCAGTCGTCAAAACCTGCGGGCCGCTCCGCGCCATTGAGCGCCATGCCGGCCCGTAGTGGCAGTTCCTCCCAGGCAGGCACTTCACCGATCCAGTCGGTCCAGGATTCGTCGTGTGGCAGGGCAGCGCGCTCCTCGCGCACCAGGCGGCGAAACTCTTCAATGCCGACGCTGGCGACCAGGAACTTGATGCGCGCGCGGTTTCGGTTGCGCTTTTCACCGAGCCGCGCAAACACGCGTGAGATGGCCTGCGCCAATGGCAGGATGTCCTCTACTGACGCGAATTCCTCCAGCACCTGCGCCTGATGCGGCACCGTGCCGAGCCCGCCACCGACGTAGACGGTGAAGCCGCGCTGCAGCTCGCCATCCACTGCGCGGGTGCGCGCCAGAAAGCCCAGGTCATGCATGTTGACCAGGCCGCAGGCGTGATGCTCACAGCCGGAGAAGGCCACCTTGAACTTGCGCCCGAAGTCCTGCACGTCGTCATGCCCCAGCAGGAAGTTGGCCAGCGCTGCCGAGTAGGGCGTGACGTCAAAAGTCTGGTCGTGGCAGACGCCCGCCAGCGGGCAGGCAGTGACATTGCGCACCGAATTGCCGCAGGCCTCTTGCGTGGTCAAACCCACTGCGGCCAGTCGTCGCATCAGATCCGGCGTGTCGTCGATGTGAACGTAGTGTAGCTGGAAGTCCTGGCGCGTCGTGACGTGCAGGATGCTGTCCGCATACTCGTCAGCGAGGTCGGCCAGCTCTTCCATCTGCGCGATGCTCAGGCCGCCGTAAGGCACCTTGATACGCTGCATGCCGGGCGCGTCCCACATGGTGTCCGGCCCCTTGGTGAGATCACCGGAAGGGTACTCCAGCGGCTTCGTTTCAATTCCGTCATGACGCTGGCCGTTGTCGTAGCGCTGACCATAAACGCCGCGGCGCAGGCGCGTCTCGGCGAACACCTTTTCATCCAGACGGTCCTGCCGGCGCAGTTCCATCTGACCCTCAAAGATGTCGATATCGTGCGACAGCTCCGGCGGCATTTTGTCCTGCAGGGCGGTCTTCCAGTTGTGGCTCATAGTTCCTCCAGAATTGGGCTCAGTGCCTCATATTCCAGTTCAAGGTCTTGTAGAGTCTGTGGCAAATCAAACCAGCGCAACCCCTGGCCGCGCAGGCGCACAACTTCGCCGATGACGATCGTCGCCGGCGCGCACAGTTCGGCATACGTCGCGGCTGCGGCCAACTCTGCGACTGTCGCCTCGATGACGCGCTGTTCGGCGACGCTGCCCCACTCGATTGCAGCAGCCGGCGTCGCAGGGTCCAGACCGGCAGCCAGCAGGCGTTGCATCAGTCGCGGCAAATTGTTGACGCCCATCAGAATGACCAGCGTGCCGCCGGTCTGCGCCAGCGCGTCGTAGTTGATGCGCGCCGGGCCCTCTTCGAGCAGGCTGTGCCCGGTCAGAATGGTGACGCTGCTGCTGACCTGGCGCTGCGTCAGGGGGATGCCTGCGTAGGTGGGCGCGGCATACGCGCTGGAGATGCCGGGCACGATCTCAAAGGGGACACCTGCTGCGTGACAGGCAAGCGCTTCCTCGCTGCCGCGCCCGAATAGCAGCGGATCGCCGCCCTTGAGGCGCAGCACCTGAGCGCCGCGCAGGGCGTGCGCCACGATGGTTTCATTGATGTGTTGCTGACTCAGGCGCTGCCGGGCGGGGGCCTTGCCGACGTTGATGAAGGTTGCATCCGGGCGCGCCTCGTCCAGCAACTCAAGCGGGATAAGACGATCAAAGACGATGACGTCCGCGCTGTGCAGCAAGCGCAGGCCCTTGCGCGTAATCAGGTCGGGGTCGCCTGGGCCAGCGCCCACCAGCCAGACTTTTCCACTCATACTCGCTCCTTCGTTGCCTGGCTCAGCCACAGGTTACAGGGAGCAGGGCAGGGCAACTCATCCGCTGCCGTAGCGACTCCCTGCCAGGTTGGCTGGCGAATACAGTTGCTGCACAAGGTCGCCGTGACTTCATCCACAATCACTGTGGGTAACCCGTCAACGCCACGGAAGTTTCCTGTTTGTCGCGCGGCCACCGCTGACAGCGATTCCGACATAAAAATGCCGGCATGACTGGCCGCCCAATCAGCCACTGCGCCAGGATACACCGTCTCCACAATCGCCGCCAGCTCATGCGGCTGCCTGACCACTGCGCGCCAGCCTGTGGGCAGTCCACGCGCCTCCGGCAAAGGGCGAAAAGGCTGCTCGCGCGCAAGGCGGCGCAGTTCTGCAGGCGATTCGATGCAGCGCGCTTCTGCGTCCAGGGAGTCCGATCGGACTTCTTCAGGCGTGAGTAGCAACTCACCGAACTCCAGCTGGCCCCGGTCACACACCTCGTCCCACAAGTCCCCCGCGCCTGCGCGCGGAAAGCCGCTCCAGACTGAGGCAGGTCGGCTTTCAATAAAACCGGGTTCGCAAGCGCACGCCAGCTGCAGGATTACATCGCACACAACTGCCGCCGTCCCCGGCGCGCCCAGGTAAAATACAGATCGCCCGCATATGCGTCCACTGCCAGCGCCAGGCGCCAGCCCCAGTTCACGCGGGACATCGACGCTGACGTGCGAACCGGGCGCGAGGAACCAGGGCGCAGCCAGGATCACCTCAGCGTCAGTGCGCTCATAAATCGTGGCGATGGACGGCTCGTCATCCAGATAAGCCTCCAGCACGGTCAGACCGGGCCGGCTGGAAGCAAGCGCCTGCGCCTGTCTGCGCGCCGCTTCGCGGCTGCGGCTGTCGCGCCGCGTACCGTGTCCGATGACAGCGACAGCGACCTCACACGCTTCCAGCCCCTCTGCGTCCATCAGGCTGGTGACGCGATCGTGCAACACTTCGCCCAGACGCGGGTGCAGACCGAGCGGTTGTGTGTAGTGGATGCGGCGACTGCCACGTTGCGTAAGCGGGCCGTTGAGCCCCATTTCGGCGGGGATGACCGTGCGCGCGAAGTAGCCGTCGGCGGCCAGCGCTGGAACCACGACCACGGTATCTGCTGCAAGCGTGTCCAGCGCCTGACTGAGTGCCGGCGCTTCCTTCCAGAAGCAGGCGGAGATTTCGTCGGCGACCCCCTGTGAACGCAACTTGTCCACGTAGGACCAGACCAACCCGGCCGTGTGCGGGCTGATGTGAGAGCCGTGGCCGGCGAGCAGGATGGCGTTCACTGGCTCTTCTGCATCAGACTGTGCAGCAGGCTGCGCGCCTCGTCGACCTGGTCCGACCCCAGCAGGGACAGCACATCAGATTCAAGGACGCTGTTGTAGAAGGAACGCCGCAGCTCCTGCTCAGGGATTTCAGCGCGGATTCTGGGCCGCAGTTCCCCCAGCCAGTACGCCAGGATGGCGTGTTCTTCGCGTACACAGTCGGCAATCCGGTCACGCAGCCAGCGCACGAGCGCGGGTGAGGAGCCGCCGCTGTCCAGCGCAACCAGCAAGGGTTCCCGGCGCAACTCGGCCATGTTGCCAAAGTCGCCGGCTGCTGCGTCATCCACGACGTTGACCAGTGCGCCCAGACTGCGGGCCTCGTCTGCGACAGCCAGGTTGGTCTCTGCCTCGTTCGTCGCGGCGAAGATCAGCATTGGACGGAATTGTGGCAGAATTCCCGGCTCCCAGCGCAGCCGCAGCCAGCGTAACTCCTCCATCTCGGCCGCTTCCCGTAACGATGCATCCAGGGTAAGGCTGATGACCACAACGGTCGCGCCTGCCTGCAACAAACCGCTTACCTTGCGCGCAGCCACAACGCCGCCGCCTACAACGACGCAGGTTTTGCCGTGCAACCTGAGTGAGACGGGATAGCTCATGACCTGTCTTCGCCTGTGCCAGTCGGCAGAAACATGGAGTGCAGGCCGCATTCGCTCTTGTTGAAGTCCTGCCAACGGCCGCTGCGCTCCGGGGCTCCCGCCAGCACCGGATGCGTGCAGTGCGTGCAGCCGATGCTCGGGTAGCCCTGATTGTGCAGGGGATTGCTGGGCAAGTCATGTTCGCGCAGCCAGTCCTGCACCTGGGCCGAGCTCCAGTTGGCGAAGGGGCAGAGCTTGATGAGACTGTTGCTGTCATCCCATTCGATGACCGGCGTGCTGGCACGCTGCGCGGACTGGTCGCGCCGAAGCCCGGTGATCCAGGCGCTGTGGCCGCGCAGGGCCTGCCGCAGCGGCAACACCTTGCGCAGGTGGCAGCAAAGATCCGGGTTGCGCTCCCACAGCTCCGGGCCATGGGCCAGGGCCTGCTGCGCTGCGTTTAGCTGAGGATGCACTCGCCGCAGGTTCAGGTCGAAGCGCGCCTCCAGCTCACCAATCAACTGCAAGGTCTGCGGGAAGAGGAAGCCGGTGTCCAGCGTGATGACGGTCGTGCGCGGAGCGATTTCCTGCAGCATGTGCAGCGTGACGATACCAGTGGGCTGAAAGCTGGTGACGACGGCCAGTCCTTCACCGAAGCGTTCGACAGCGAAGCGCAGGATTTCCTGCGGCGACGCAGCGTCCAGTTCACTTTGCAGCGTGTCCAGCTCGTCGTGAATGTGTTCCTGCAAAAGTTGCATCTGCGCTCCATTGCCATGGTCAGGCACAGAAAACCCCGAAGTTATCCGGGGCTCTCGCATCAAAATCGGGTATGCGAACGTGTTACGCCGGATAACGCTCTGGGCTGCTATTCAGGCAACAGGGACAACACATGCCGCGCTTACTGAGGTTCACCATGTTTGCTACACTCCCGATCCCTATGGACGTCACGTCCATCTATCCCCTGCAACATAAATCCCCGAACGCCTGGTCCGGGGTGATTCCTGCCCTGCCTGTCTATGTCACCCTGTACTCAGACAGCAGCCTCCCCGGCACTCAAATGGCAGGAACAACAACACACGGCTTGCTGCAGGTCAGAAGCAAAGTTTTTCGCGATCATGTTGGGTAGCCTAACGTGTACTCTGCAGCTTGTCAACAAATTCGCAAAATCTGCCCAGGATTGCTCAGCAGAGCCTGTATCAGGTATACAGGTCGGCGTGCCTGGCCAGCGCGGTCTGCAATGCCGCGCGATCAGGAGCCGCGCTGCAACCGCCGAACCCCTGCGTGGACAGGCTGCCGGCCACAACGCCGTGGCGCAGGCATTCATCCGGCGCAGCGCCTGCCAGACTAGCGGCGATGAAGGCGGCGTTGAACACATCGCCCGCGCCGGTGGTGTCGACCGGGTCGCAGGGCAGGGCCGGCGCGTGACTCTGACCGTCAGCCCACCAGCAGCGGGCGCCCTGCGCGCCGTCCTTGATGACCAGCAGCGGCACCAGCTCCCGCAGCTGCGCCGCAGCAGCGTTGCTGTCCGCCTGACCGGTGAGACGTTGGGCCTCCACGGCGTTGGGCATGAACACATTCAGCCGGCTGATGATTTCGCGCACGAGCGGCTGCGCCAGGGTCTGCTCGCGGTGCTGGCAATCCATCGATACCTCGATGCCACGCTCACGACACTCGCGCAGCAGGGACGGCATGCGCTCGTCAACGACCAGACCGCTGAAGTGCAAATGGCGCAAACACGTGTTGTCCAGGGACTTACGCGCGAGCTCGACAATCTCCGGTGGTTCATCGGCATAGGTGACGAAGGCGCGGTCCGTGCTGAGCGAGAGGGAAACCGTCAGGCGGCGCAGGGGCTGTCCGGACTGCGTGACGAGCGACAGGTCAAGGCCTTCCGCGTCGGCCCACTCGCGGATGAAACGACTGAAGAAATCCGAGCCCAGCACGCCGGCCCAGCCTACCTTGACGCCCAGCCGCTGCATGGCGACGACCGTGTTGAGCATGCCGCCGGGCACCACATTCACATCTTCACAGTAAATCTCGGTGCCGGGGGCCGGGAAGGCCGGCAGGCCCGTGAAGACAACATCGCAGAAATAGTGGCCCGGAATCAGGACGTCGTATTCTTTCAGCGCCACGTGCCGACGAGCTCCCGGTGGGCTGCATAATAGGAGTCAAAGAGTCGCTCGGCGAGCGGCCATGACCCGACCAGTGGATGCGCGCAAAGCGCCTGCAGGGCCAGCGTGCGGGAACGTTGCAGAATCGCTTGCGAAGCCAGTCGCTCATAAGCCTTGACGCTGCGCATCAGGGCGAGTTGCTGAGCCGGAATCGCGCCGATGGGCAACGGGCGCGGACCAGCGCCATCAATGCGGCAACTCACCTCAACGATGTCTTCAGCATCCATGCCTTCGATAGCGCCCCGGTTGGGGACGTTGAGTCCACTCAGCAGCGCTTCATCACGCGCGATCGCTGCCACACAGCCGAGCGCCACTGCCGCATAGCCTTCTTCATCTTCAGGCAGTGGCTCCTGTTTCACCCGCCCCGCGCCAGCGCGCGCATGCGCCATGTAGCTCTTGCTACGGCCAGCCATCACCTCGCGCCAGATGGCCAGCTGTTCGTCCGCGTCCGCCGTGGCCTTGAGCCGGGCCAGCAGCTCCCCGGTCAGTCGCTGCACCTGCTCGCCGCGCGTTTCCGCTTCCTGCAGCAGACTGCCCAGCGCCTCGTCACGATGATAAAAGTAATGGAGGTATTCGTTGAGGAAGGCTTGCTCGGCGGCGCGCAGCCCGGGCGCGAACATTTTCAGGTGCGTAGCCTGCACAAAATTGTCGTCGTTGAGCAGGGCGGGCAGCACTTCCTCGCCGGGCCCACTGCCATCGTCATCGACGCAGACGCTGCGCGTCCAGGAGAGATGGTTGAGGCCGTAGACCTCATGTCGCAAGCGCGCCTGGGGCATGCGCAGATAACTACTGACCTCGTTGCGCGCCTTGTTGGCGCTGTCGCAAATCCCGACGACGCGCTCCACGCCGGCATCGTGCAGCACCTGGGCCACCAGCCCGGCAGGATTGGTGAAGTTGAAGAGCCAGGCGCCAGGCTGCGCCAGTTCGTCAACCAGGCGGGCATAGCCCAGGATGGCGGGGGCGCTGCGCATGGCCATCGCGAAACCGGCTGCGCCCGTGGTTTCCTGCCCCAGCACACCCAGGTCGAAGGCGATGCGCTCATCCTGCGCGCGGCCCGCTTCCAGACCAGGCCGAATCGCGGTGATGACGTGACTGGCACTGGCAATGGCTGCGCGCGCGTCACCGCTGGTCACGATCCTGAAGGGCGCATCCAGCAGCTTTGCCTGTTGCTGGCACAGGCCGCCGACCAGTGCCAGTCGCTCCGCATCATTGTCCATCAGCCATAGTTCGCTGAGGCCAAGGCGATCCGCGCGCCGCACCAGCGAAGGAATCAGGCGTGGCGTGCGGACGCTGCCGCCACCGATGATCGTGAGCTTCATTGGGCCTCCCGGACGGGATGCGCTTCAGGTTCCAGCCAGGCGAGCAAATGCTGCGCTGCTTCCGTCACATCCAGTTCTCCCGCCATGACCTCCTGCTCCAGTCGCGGCAGACTTGACCGAACCTCTGGCAGATTGAAGAAGGAGTCGCGCGCCCCTTCCGCCAGCAGGGAATGCAACCACTCGCGTCGTTGCTCACGCCGCCGCGCCTGCCAGGCGCCGGCAGCCGTCTCGCTCGTCTGAAACTTCTGAATCAGTGACCAGAGTTCAGCAATGCCCTCACCCTCCAGCGCAGAACAGGTGACGACCCTCGGGCTCCAGCCAGAAGCCAGCGGTGCCAGAAAGCGCAGGGCGCGCATGGTTTCCGCGCGTGCCGCCCGGGCCGCAACCCGGTTGTCGCCATCAGCCTTGTTGATGGCGATCGCGTCCGCCAGTTCCATCACGCCTTTCTTGATGCCCTGCAGCCCGTCACCGGCGCCGGTGATGAGCAGCAGCAGGAAGAAGTCCACCATGGTGCGCGCAGCAACTTCGCTCTGACCCGTGCCAACCGTCTCCAGCAGCACGACATCGTACCCGGCGGCCTCGCAAAGCAGGATGCTCTCGCGCGTTTTGCGCGCCACGCCGCCGGGAGTTCCGGCGGAAGGTGAGGGGCGAATGAAGGCCAGCGGGCTACGCGCCAGCGCGGTCATGCGCGTTTTGTCGCCAAGGATGCTGCCGCCGCTGCGGCTGCTGCTGGGGTCGATGGCGAGCACCGCCACCCGCCGTCCCTGCCCGGTCAACAGCAGACCGAGCGCCTCAATCAGCGTGCTTTTGCCGGCGCCCGGCACGCCGGTCACGCCGACGCGTAGCGAAGCACCGCTGTGTGGCAGGATGGCGCGCAGCAACTCCCTGGCGGCCAGTCGATGGCCGGAGGCGCTGCTTTCGACGAGTGTGATCGCGCGCGCCAGAGATTGACGCTCCCCGGCGCGCAAATCGCTGACCAGCGCAGTGACATCAGGCGCAGGAACCCTGTCCGCTTCAACCATCTTGCCGCAGCCGACGCTCGCCCAGTTGCGCCAGAATCGTCTGTGCTGCCTGCGGGATCACGGTGCCAGGCCCGAAGATGGCCGCGGCGCCCTGTGCGCGCAGGAAGTCATAATCCTGGCGTGGAATCACTCCGCCGATAATCACCATGACATCTGGCCGGCCCATGGCAGCCAGCTCCGCACTCAGCTGCGGCAGCAGGGTCTTGTGACCGCCGGCCAAAGAGCTGATGCCTACAATGTGCACATCATTCTCCACCGCCTGGCGCGCGACTTCCTGCGGCATCTGGAAGAGGGGGCCAATGTCGACGTCGAAGCCAAGATCGGCGAAGGCGGTAGCGATCACCTTTGCGCCCCGGTCATGGCCATCCTGGCCAATCTTGGCAACCAGGATACGTGGCCGACGACCCTCCAGTTCTTCGAATTCAGCACAAAGTTGTCGGGTTTCCTGAATGTCATCGCCCTCGCCCCAGGCGACGCTGTAGACGCCGGAGATGGAATGCACCGGGGCTTCATGTCGTCCCCAGACTTTCTCCATGGCCAGCGAAATCTCGCCCAGTGTGGCGCGCGCCCGCGCCGCTGCCACCGACAGGCCCAGCAGGTTACCCGTGCCGGTTCCGGCTGCGCTCGTGATGGCGTTCAAGGTGGCCTCGACCTGTGCGTCGTCCCGCTGTGCGCGCAGCTGCTGCAGACGTTTAACCTGGCCAGCGCGCACGGCGCTGTTGTCAACATCCAGAATCTCCAGGCCCTCGTCCTGCTCTGTGCGCCAGCGATTGACGCCCACGATGACTTCCTGGCCGGAGTCGATGCGGGCCTGGCGGCGGGCGGCGGCTTCCTCGATACGCATGCGCGGCAGGCCTTCGCCAATGGCGGCGGCCATTCCGCCCAGCGCCTCAATCTCCTCAATGTGCGCCCAGGCGCGTTGCATTAAATCCTTCGTCAGTTTCTCGACGGTGAAGGAGCCGGCCCAGGGATCGATGACGCGGGTCAGGCCGCTTTCATGTTGCAGCACCAGCTGGGTGTTGCGGGCGATACGCGCGGAGAAGTCTGTTGGCAGCGCGATGGCCTCATCCAGCGCGTTGCTGTGCAGCGACTGGGTGCCGCCAAAGACGGCGGCCATGGCCTCTACGCAAGTGCGCGTGACGTTGTTGAAGGGGTCCTGCTCGGTGAGGCTCCAGCCAGAGGTCTGACAATGGGCGCGCAGGGCCATCGACTTTGGGCTGGAGGGTCCGAAGCGGCGAATCAGCTTCGCCCATAGCAGGCGCGCGGCACGCAGCTTGGCAATTTCCATGAAGAAGTTGAGCCCGATGCCCCAGAAGAAGGACAAGCGCGGCGCAAAGTCGTCGATGTGCAGGCCCGCTTGCAAGCCCGTGCGCACATATTCCAGACCATCAGCCAGGGTGTAGGCCAGCTCAAGGTCTGCTGGCGCGCCAGCCTCCTGCATGTGATAGCCGGAAATGCTGATGCTGTTGAAGCGCGGCATGTGTTGCGCGCACCAGGCAAAGATGTCCGCGATGATGCGCATGGAGGGCTGCGGCGGATAGATGTAGGTGTTGCGCACCATGTATTCCTTGAGGATGTCGTTCTGGATCGTTCCCGTCAGCGCCTGTGGCGAGATGCCCTGTTCCAGGGCGGTGGCGATATAAAAGGCCAGCACCGGTAGCACAGCGCCATTCATGGTCATTGAGACCGAGCAGCGCTCCAGGGGGATGCCATCGAGCAGACGCTGCATGTCGTGCAGGGAGCTGATGGCGACGCCCGCCTTGCCGACATCGCCGGTGACGCGCGGGTGGTCGGAGTCATAGCCGCGGTGCGTGGCCAGATCGAAGGCGATGGAGAGGCCGCGCTGGCCGGCGGCCAGGTTGCGGCGGTAGAAGGCGTTGCTCTCTTCGGCTGTGGAGAAGCCGGCATACTGACGAATCGTCCAGGGTCGCTGCGCGTACATGGTCGGGTACGGCCCGCGCAAAAAGGGCGGAAGGCCCGCCGTAAACTTCAGGTGCGCCGCGTCTTCCAGGTCGGCTGCAGTGCACAGGGCCGGCAGCGCAATGCCCTCGGGCGTCTGCCAGGTCGCATCGTCGGCAGCGACTGGTGGCTGCACTGCCTTAAAGTCCGCGAGATACGGAATGCTCGTGAAGTCCGGGTGCATACTCACGGGGCGATGCCTGTGCGTTGCTGCAGGGCCTGGTTCAGCTTCAGGCAGTTGGCGCCCAGGTGCACGAAATCATTAATTCCGGCGGCGTGCCACTCTGCTTGCTGCGCAGCATCCGGTCGACCGGCCAGATACAGCAGCAATTCCGGGCAGCGTTCCCTGACCCTCGCACAAAAGGGCGGGACGTAATCGACATAGCTGGCATTTGTTGCGCAAAGCACCACGGCTGCCGCGCCAGAGGCGATGGCATTGTCCGCAGCGTCCGATGCATCAGACTCCGCGCTTCCGGTCACGCAGGTAAAGCCGCCGACCTGGAAGAAATCGCTGACAAAGCTGGCGCGAGCATGTAACGCTGCCGCCTTGCCGAGCAGGGCGATATAAACCTGGACGGCTGTTCCGCCCTGTTTCCGCTGCACTGCGGCGTTCGCCCGCAGGTTTTCCCATGGCGCTGCCAGGCGAAGGCTGTTGAGCGGGACAATCGCAATAGATTCTTCATCGCCCTGCGGCAGCGCGCGCGCAAGTTGCGCCAGCGTGGCGCCACGATCGGCAGCGTCCAGCAACGCATCGACTGTCTGCGTCTTCGCAGGGGGCAGGGCAGGCAGCTCCGGGCGTGAGCGCCCGGCGAATTGTGCTGAACGCCTGTTGCTGAAGCACTGCGCTACCGTGTCTTCTGCCGTGAACGAGAACTCGTCAGCGTCCACAAACTGGTTGCTGCCCACCATCACATCCTGGCGGTGGGCGTTGCGTAGCGCGCGCTGCTGCGCCACAGCGGCGATCTCCCGCTGGATGCTGCCTGAGCGCAAGGCAGCCAGCAGGCCACCAGCGGCCTCGATTCGCTGAAAGGCCGCCCAGGCCTCGCGCGCCAGCCAGTCGGTCAGCGCTTCAATCGTCCACGAGCCGCCGGCCGGGTCCTGCAGTCGGGCGAGGCCCACTTCGTGTTGCAGGATGAGATGCTGGTTGCGGGCATGCCGCCGGGCAAATTCGTTCGCCGGACGCAAGGGCGCGTCGAAGGGCTCGATCAGCAGACTGTCACAGCCGCCGATGACGGAGACGAGAGCCTCCTGGGTGCTACGCAGCATGTTGCTCCAGGGGTCAAGCGCAGACTTGTTGCGGCGAGAAGTGCGTGCATGAAGTCCAGGGCGTTGTGACTCAGTCGACGCGCCGAAAGCCGCGGTCATCTGTGACCAGAGCATGCGCGCCGCGCGTAACTTCGTCAGCTCCATCAGGAAGTCACTGCCGAGCGCCAGCTTGAGTGACATACGCGGCGCAACCTCGTCAATGTCCAGGCCCCGTACCAACATTTGGCGCAGGCAGGCCGTAGCGTTCGCCAGCGAGCAGGCCAGCTCCTGCACTGCATTGGCGCCCGCTTCGTGCCAGACGCCGCCGTCAATGAAGATCGTGCCCAGGCCCGGCGCATGTTCCAGACACCAGAGCGTCCAGGATGCCTGTTCGTCATATAGCGACTCAACTCCGGCTGGCAAAGAGCCGTGTGCTGCCAGCCAGGCCAGCGGGTCAGCGCCGACTGGGCCGCGCAAGGTAGCAAGGTCCTCGCCCCGGTGACGTAAGGCGGCCATCAACAGGGCGGGCAGCGGCAAACTGCGCGCGCCGCTCTGCAGCTGCAACGGTGTGCTGTCGAGCGGGATTCCCGCCAGTGCCTGGCTCATGTCCTCGACACTGGCCAGGGAGCAACCGCCACGGCCAACCAGCTCTGGTGGCGCCTCATCAGGATCGAGACAACGCTGCGTCGCGACATCGGGCAGCAGGGCGATGGCCGTTCCGCCCTGGGCAAGATCTGCGCGCAGGTCGTGGTTGGCTGCCAGGGCGTCAGCCTGCGCGCTGGCCTGAACGATCAGCCAGGGCTGCGCCAGTGCCGAAGCGCCGCGCACGCCTGGCGCGGTGCCGGGAAGCGTGTGTTGATACTGATTATGAGCGCTTTGTTGAGCGCTGTAGAGCGGCTGCAGTCGCAACCCTTCCAGCGTGTCCGACCCCAGCGAATCGATTGATGCTGATGTCGGCAACAGGGCACGGACAGCCGCCAGCCAGTCATCATGAGTGGCTGGCTCAAATTCTTCAAAGGTTGGTTGCGCTGGTTGGCTGTGAGCGACCATAAAACACCCTTGTCACGCGAAAGTATAGCAGCATTGTGGAAAGGGTGCGGTGCTTGCGGGAGATGCCGGGCGGTACGAAACGGTAAGCCCTGGGGCTAGATCAGCTCTTTAATATTACGGCCCTGGCGCGCCATAAACTCATGCAGGCCAATCTTGTCGATAGTGCGCAGTTCTCTGGCGGTCACGCGAACGCGGACAAAACGCTCGAGCTCGGGCACCCACAGGCGCTTGTTCTGGTAGTTGGGCTTGAACTGACGGCGCGTGGCCTTGAGGGAGTGACTGCGGTTGTTACCAAACTGCGGTTTGATCGTCGAGATGCTGCGCCTGCTGGCCATGTGCCGCTCCCTTTCGCCTGACAAAGCGGCAGCCAGTATAGTCTTGCCAGCGTGGCAGTCAAGCCTTAATCCATGCCCAGATAGGCCTTCTGCACCACCGGATTCTGCCTGAGACTGGCGGCATCATCGCTCAGCACAATATTGCCCGATTGCAGCACGTAGCCGCGGCTGGCCACGCCCAGCGCCATGGTCGCGTTCTGCTCAACCAGCAGGATGGTGGTCCCCTCGCTGTTGATGCGCTGGATGGTTTCGAAAATGGTTTCGACCAGCACCGGCGCCAGACCCATGGAAGGTTCATCCATCAGGAGCAGGGAAGGGCGCGACATGAGGGCCCGCGCGGTGGACAGCATCTGCTGTTCACCGCCGCTCATGGTGCCCGCCAGCTGGTTTTTCCGTTCTCCCAGGCGTGGAAACAGGGTGAAGGCGTAGTCAATGTCCTCGCGGATTTCCTTGCTGTTGCCCCGGTGCCAGGCGCCCATCTCCAGATTTTCGGTCACGCTCAACCTGGCGAAGACCCGCCGCCCCTCCGGCACCATGGCCACGCCCAGGCCGACGAGATTATGCGCCGGCAAGGCTTGCAGATCCTGGCCGCGAAAGAGAATGCTGCCGGCCCGCGCGCGCATCAGGCCGCAAATTGTACGCAGGGTCGTGCTTTTGCCGGCGCCGTTGCTGCCGATGAGCGTGACAATCTCGCCTTCGTCGACCTGTAGCGAAATCCCCTTCAGCGCATGGATGTTGCCGTAGCTGGCGTGAACATCCCTGAGCAGGAGAAGAGGCATGTTCAAGGTAGCGTCACTCATTGCGCCACACTTCCTGTCGCCCCACGGCCCAGATAGGCCTCGATAACGCGCGGGTTGTTCTGGATTTGCAGGGGCGGGCCTTCCGCAATTTTCCTGCCGTGGTCGAGCACGGTGATGTGCTCGGAGATGCCCATGACCACGCGCATGTCGTGTTCGATCAACATAAGCGTGATGTCCAGGTCGTCGCGCAACTTCAGGATAAAGTCCGTCGTCTCGGCAGTCTCGCGTGGATTCATGCCCGCGGTCGGTTCATCCAGCAGCAGGAGTTGTGGCTTGCTCGCCAGCGCACGCGCAATCTCCAGACGTCGTTGATCGCCGTAGGACAGATTGGCGGCAATCAGATCTCCCTTGCCCTGTAACCCGACGAAGTGCAACAAACGTCGGCCCTCTTCCTCGGATTCCCGGTTCTCGCGCTTCGTGCTGGCTGTGCCCAGAATGGCGCCCATCCATGTCGTGCGCAGATGCGCCTCCTGACCCACCATGATGTTCTCGATGACGGTCATGTGGCTGAACAGGCGAATGTTCTGAAATGTGCGGGCGATACCGGCGCGCGCAATCTGGTCGGTGCTGCGGCCGTCAAGACGTTCGCCGTTGAAGAGCAGCTCGCCTTCGTCGATTGGGTAGAAACCGGTGACGCAGTTGAAGAAAGTCGTCTTGCCGGCGCCATTCGGGCCGATAATACTGGCGATCGAACCCTGCCTGATTTCGAAATCCAGACTGTCAACCGCCACCAGGCCGCCGAAACTTTTGCTCATCCCCCTGGCGCCAAGAACGATTTCGTTCATGGGCCCTGCTCCCCGACAGGCAGACTTTCCGCTGCCTCACCCCGGCCCACCTCACGGCGGTATACCGCCGACGGCCACAGCCCCTCTGGCCGCGCGAGCATCATGGTGACCAACAGGGTGCCGTAGAGCAACAAACGGAATTCATCAAATTCGCGCAACAGCTCGGGCAGGCCAATCAGGAACAGCGCGCCGACGATAATGCCGGGCAAACTGCCGAGGCCGCCGATGATGATCAGGCTCAACACGTTGATGGAAACCAGCAGATTGAAGCTGGTCGGGAAAATCGTGCCGAGCTTGGCGGCGAAGATTGCGCCGGCCAGGCCTCCGGTCGCTGCGCTGATGGTGAATGCCAGCAACTTGGAGCGCGCGGTGTTGATCCCCATGGCAGAGGCGACATCTTCATCTTCACGGATTGCCATCCACTGCCGGCCTATACGGGAGTTGTTAAGGCGCGAAGAAACGAAAACTGCCAGCAGGCAGGCGCCCAGAATGACGTAGTACAAGCGCTGCGGCCCGATCAACTCGATGCCGAGGAAGTTCGGCGCGGGGATGAACAGGATACCCTGGGCTCCACCGATGATCGGCTTTAGCCAGTCCGAGAGCGCCAGCAGGCGAATAATCTCACCGAAGCCCAGCGTGGCGATGGCCAGGTAGTCCCCCCGCATACGCAGCACGGGCAAGGCGAGGATGAAACCGGTAAACATGGCCACCAGCAAACTGATGGGCAATACCAGCCAGAAATTAAATACTGTAACGCCCAGCTTGTTTTCGATGCCGAGCGCGCCTGTTGAGGTCAGCACGCCCATGATGTAGGCGCCGACAGCGAAGTTCGTGACGTAGCCGAGGTCAAACAGACCGGCCAGGCCGACGGCGATGTTCAGTCCCAGGCCCATAAGGATGTACAGACCAATGTTGGTCAGTACATCGCTGATGGCGGAGCCCACCAGGACGGGCAGCAGCAGCAACAGAACGGCCAGCGCGCCCACCTTGCTGTATTGCAGCACGGGTCGGCTTTGCCCGGAACGCTTCGTTCTTGTTGCCCTGTAGCGGGACCAGAACAGGTCAGACAGAAAGGCGATGACGAAAATGGCCGCGGCCGGCTCCGGCTTGAGCGTGTCCCGTCGCAGGAACCAGGCTAGCGCGCCGCGCTCCATAAACTGGGAAAGCAACTGACGTACGAGTTCGCCAAGGATGCCGGCGCCCAACGTCCAGGCCAGCGCAGTCAGCAGCGCGTGTCTCAGCCGTGCAGGGATGAGCAGGATGCCGGCGCCAAGAATCCCGGCCACTCCCAGGCTGGCCACCAGCAGGAGCGAACCTGCCAGCAGGGCGTCGCTGTCGAAACTGAGTAGCCCGATCAGGTCGCGATCAACATTGACCAGGACGGTCCTGAAATTAATTTGGGTATTGAGCCACAACAGCGCCAGCAGCGGCACACTGGCTGCCAGGCCGGGCACCAGGCCGCGCAGCAGGAGCTGCATGGGAGCGTCGCGTTCCGCCCGGCGGGCGCTGAGCCAGCCAACGAGGGCAGCGGGCGCGACCAGCAAGAGCTCCCCGAGCGTGAAGGAGTTGCGAATGACTTCACGCTCGTCGAAGGCCACCAGCATACCGATGAGCGCCGTGTAAAGCGTAACGCCGCCGGCGATGAGGCCAGTGCGCACGAGCAAACGCCAGTTGAGGGATGTCGAGGTCATCTCAGGCCTTCTCCGCGGATAGCCGCTCACCGAGGATGCCCTGTGGCCGGAAGATCAGCACCAGCACCAGCATGGTAAAGGCGATGACGTCCTTGAGCTGGTTGGCGCTGGGGATGCCCAGGCCGGTCAGCACCAGGTTGGGGCCAATGGCTTCAATGACGCCGAGGAACAGGCCACCCAGCATGGCGCCGGGAATGTTGCCGACACCGCCGAGTACGGCAGCCGTGAATGCTTTGATGCCGGGGAAAAAGCCCATAAAAAAGTTGACGCCCTGGGGGCGGAACAGGCCATTGATGACCCCTGCCGCGCCAGCCAGCGCGCCACCGATGGCGAAGGTGAAGACGATGACGAGGTTGATGTTGACGCCCATCAGGGTCGCCACTTCCTTGTCCTCCGACACCGAACGCATGGCCTTGCCAATGCGTGTTTTCTCGACCAGCCAGTACAGACTGAGCATGAGTATGATGGCGGATACAAAAACGAAGACCTGCACAACCGGAATGTTTATCGAACCCAGCGCAAAGGTGCCGCGCAGAATACCTACCGTGGGATAGGCCTTGAAACCCGAGCCGAACAAACCTCTAAAGGTGTATTGAATGAAGAAGGAGGCCCCGATCGCCGTGATTAGAGGGACGAGCCGCGGCGCGTTGCGCAGGGGACGGTAGGCAATGCGCTCCAGCAAAACAGCGACCAGCATCGAAACCATTGCCGAGAAGCTCATCAGCACAACGATGGCGAGCAGGGGCTGGCTGTCAAGAAATCCGGACTGGCGGAAAGCGTGTGCCAGAAAAACAGTCGTGAAGGCGCCAGCCATGAAGACATCCCCGTGCGCAAAATTAATCATGCGCAGGATGCCGTAAACCAGCGTGTAGCCCAGGGCAATGAGCGCGTAGATGCTACCTTGCGCCAGCCCGGCGATAAACAGGGATACCCACTGGACGAAAGTAAAGCGACCGAAGGCCAGGGTGTTAAGCGCACCGATGACGATCAGTCCAAGAATTACCAGACGCAGGGCGCTGATGATGGCGTCGACGCTGAGAAGTCCATCCGGCAGGGAAAGCCCCAATCGGTTGCTTTTGCCTGCTGCCTGTTTTTGCGTCACATGGCGCTCCGCTGATGACAGACCGGCAACCCCTGCGATTGCCGGTCTGCGATATTCATCCGTAAACTGTTTCTGGCGCCACCTACATGTCGTCTTCGGCGTCCGCCATGGACCAGATGACTGCCGGCGGCCAGCTGCCTTCATTCACTTCTGCGTCGGTGATCAGGTACATCCCCAACGCCTCGCCCGTGGCGCAGTCGCCGGTATCGTTGCAGGTCAACACGCCAGTCAGTCCAGCGTAACCCTCTGTTGCCGAGACTGCATCGCGTAACGCCTGACGGCCGATAACCAGCGAGCCATCTTCAAGCTCGACGGCGACTGCCTCAATGGCATCCAGCAGTATGTTGGCGGCATCATAGGCGTGGGCATGGAAGCCGCTTGGCGGGCTGCCACCAAACTCCTCATCCCATTCTGCCAGAAACGCTGAGTAGTCTTCGCTGGAAAGGAAGGGCCCGGAGAGATACATGCCGATTGCTGCTTCACCGGTCGCCTCCGGGAAACTGGCGACCAGCAGGCCATCAGCGCCCATCAGGATTGTGTCCTCCAGACCAGGGATGGTCTGTGACTGCGCGGCCAAAAAGTTGCCTTCAGGCTCGAAAACGGGGAAGTAGAGCACGTCCGGCGGGTTGGTGGCGATCTCGGTGAGGATTGCTGTCATGTCCGTATCGCCCTTGTTGACAGCGCCCTGGAACACCACTTCGCCTCCATTTTCGGCGAAGGTTCTGGCCATCACAGCCTGCAGGCCGTCTGTATATGGGTCGCCATCATGGATGGTCGCCGCTGTCGCTGCGCCCAGCTCGTTCATGGCGTAATCCGCCGCCATGGCACCCTGGAATTCATCATTGTGAGCGGTGCGATAGTAGCCAGGTTGCCACAGACCACCGGCATCGATATCCGGATTCGTGAGTGCCGGCGAGGTGTTGGAAGGTGAGATCATCAACATGCCGGCAGCGCTGATCACGGGCAATGCAGCAGCGGCCGCCCCGGAGCAACTGGTACCAACCACGCCAAGGATCAGTTCGTCTGAAGCAATCTTTTGCGCAGCGGTCTGACCACCTTCAGCGCTGCAGAGGCTGTCTTCGGTTATCAGTTCGATTTCGCGACCCAGCGCCATCCGGTCACGGCGGTTAAGGGCGATTTCGACGCCGCCCACCGAGTCTTCGCCCAGGAAGGCGACAGGGCCTGATAGTGCTGACATGACGCCGATGGTGACCGGATCGTCAGCAGCCAGCACGACGCAGCCAATCTCATCGCTGCAGTGGCTGTCCGCCTGAACACCGATGGCGAACAGCAACAGGTAAACAACGACAACCAACATTTTGTTGCTCATCTTATCCTCCTTAACCATCTTGCAATGCGTTAAGAACCTGTCCGAAGGCAGGCAGGTTTGGGTAGTTGACACAGCATTTCTCCGGTGTCGAGTCTACCCCTGGGTATTGCAGTGCGCAAAATGTTTGCCAGCCTTGATTACTCCTCATCCTCAGAACTGTCTCTGGGTGTCCAGATGATTGTTGGCGGCCACTTGCCTTCGAAGACTTCCGCTTCAGTGATCTCGAAGACGACCATCGATTCGACTGCGCCACAGTCACCAGTCGGGCTGCAGCTGAGTAAACCGGTCAACCCCTCAAATTCACTTACAGCGGCAAAGGCGTCGCGCAGCGCCTGACGGCCAATCTGGACGCTGCCGTCCTCGCCATGTACAGCAATGTCTTCCAGAATATCGAGCAGCATGTTGGTGGCATCGAAAGCGTGAGCATGGAAACCGCTGGGAGGCGCAGCACCGAATTCCTCGAACCACAGCTCCAGAAAGGCATCGTAGGCCTCGCCGGTCACTGCCGGGCCGGTCAACATCACGCCCAGCGCTGCCTCGCCCGAATCAATCGGAAAGCCTTCCACGAGCAAGGCATCAGCAGTCATCAGGATGGTGTCTTCAAGACCGGGGATGAATTTCGACTGGGCCACCAGATGATCGCCTTCGGGCTGGAAGATGGGGAAAAACAGCACGTCGGGCGGGTTGGAAGCAATCTCGGTGAGGATGGCGGACATGTCGGTGTCACCTACGTTGACAGCACCGCTGAACGTCGTCCAGCCACCGTATTCGGCGAAATTTTCTTCCGTCGCAATGACCAGATCGTTGGCATAGGCGCTGCCATCGTGGACAGTCGCCAGCGTGAGCGCGCCCAACTCTTCAGAAATGAATTGCGCGGCAACTGCGCCTTCCAGCAGGTTGTTGTAGACCGTGCGGTAGAAACCGGGCATCCAGACGCCGCCTGCCTCGCGGTCCGCATTTGTCAGGACCGAAGAGGTGGTGGTGGGAGAAAGCAACAGGAATCCGGCATTGCTGGCGATCGGGATGGCTGGCACGGCGGCGCTGGAGCAGTTCGGGCCGATGATTGCTACGACATCCGGATTAGAAACCAGGCGCTGGGCAGCGGTCTGGCCGCCTTCGGAGTTGCACTGGCTGTCCTCGCCGATCAGGTCGATTTCACGGTCGAGCACCATACCATCCCGCTGTTCGATAGCGATCTCGATGCCCCCGAGTGAATCTTCGCCAAAGAACGAGGCGGGGCCGGAAGCAACCAGCATCCAGGCTATGGTCACCGGATCATCCGGGCCGAGCGTGACGCAGCCGATGGCGTCCTCACAGACGAGTTCCTGGGCGAAAACTGGAGTTAACATCACAGTCAGAGCAAGCATTAATAAAACAGGAAATGCGGACAAACGTTTCATGTCACATTCCTTTCCTTGAGAATAAAGAAATGCAAGCGGTTGCCTGAATTGTAACCAATGTTTTTCAAAGTGTAACCCTATTGATAATTGACCCGGCTCCCGGGCAATACACAATCTGGCCGGGACAACTTATTGAATGGTTATTGGTTTCCGGGCGTCCAGATGAGTTCCGGCGGCCAGTTCCCTTCATATACTTCCGCTTCACCGATCTCGAATACCCCAATGGCTTCACCGGTAGCGCAGTCGCCGGTAGGCGAGCAACTCAGGTTTCCCGTAATCCCGTTGAAGTCTGTTGTTGCAGCGATGGCGTTACGCAGCGCGTCACGTCCAACGAGAACTGTTCCGTCACCAGTCTCCACGGCAACGGCTTCGATAGCATCCAGCAGGATGTTGGTGGCGTCAAAGGCGTGGGCATGATAGGCACCGGGCGGGGAGTTGCCGAACTCTTCCCGCCAGCTTTCCAGGAATTCCTCGTATTCCGCGCCAGCCACCGCCGGGCCGGACAGCAGCATGCCGATGGCGCCTTCGCCGGAATTCACGGGGAAGCTGGCGACCATCAGTCCACCCGCGCTCATCAGCGTCATTTCCTCCAGGCCTGCAATCGTGGCGGCCTGAGCCGCGATGAAGCTTCCTTCCGGTTCGAATATCGGGAAGTAAAGCACATCCGGCGCGCTGGCTGCGATTTCGATGAGGATGGCGGTCATGTCGGTGTCGCCCACGTTGATCGAGCCTTCATACAACAGCCAGCCACCAAGATCCTTGAAGCTGGTAGCCATCACCTGTTGCAGATTCTCGGCGTAGACGCTGCCGTCATGGATCGTTGCCAGGGTGCGCGCGCCCAACTCGTTCCAGGCGTAGTTCGCGGAGACCTCGCCCAGCAGCAGGTCGTTCTGCGAGGTGCGGAAATAGCCGGGTTGCCATACGCCGCCAGCCTCTCTGTCTGCATCTGTGAGACCTGGCGTGGTGTTGGATGGCGCGATCATGACGTAACCGGCCCTGTTGACAATCGGCAGGGCAGCGACGGCCGCGCTGGAGCAGCTTGTCCCGATGATGCCCAGCACCTGCCCGTCAGAGACCAGATTTTCCGCGGCGGTCTGGCCACCTTCCGGTGTGCACAGGCTGTCTTCGCCAAGCAATTCGATTTCGCGACCGAGCAGCTGATTGTCCCGGGCTGCAAGTGCCAGTTCAATTCCGCCCAGCGAGTCCACGCCCAGGAAAGCAACCGCCCCTGAGGTAACCAGCATGTAGCCGATGGAGACCGGTTCGTCCGGGCCGATGATGACGCAGCCGATTGCATCCTCGCAGTCCGGGCCCTGAGCTTGCAAGCCTCCCGTAAGTGTGAGCAGGATCAGCAGCGCGCACAATCGTAAGAGCATCATCTTGCTTCCAGCCGGCAAAGCATTAGCGATGCACAGTGAGCAATACATTGCGCTCAGGCGCGAAAACTTCGCTGGTCATGCCGTCCGGCCAGTGAATCTCCAGGCGCTCGAGCGTGGCCCCGGACGGGAAGCCAAAGTGCACGCGCGCCGGGTCACCGGAGAGGTAGCCGCTGGCCGCCTTGATCTCACGTGATAATTGCCCGGCGGAGCTGTGCAGCACCAGGCGCGCCCCGATACCGTTGCGGTTCAGGCTTCCGTCGTCGAGCAAGGCCACCTGCAGGCTGTCTCCACCACACAGGCGGTTCTCGAACAGCAGGGCCGGGTTGCGCAGATTGTTGACAACCATGTCAAGGTCGCCGTCATTGTCGAGGTCGGCCATGCTCAGACCGCGGCCGCTGGCGCTGGCCTGCAGCCCCCAGGCCGGCATGGGATTGAAGGCGCCACTGCCATCATTGCGAAAGGCCTGGTTCTCTTCCACCAGTTCGCCGGCGGGCAGGTGGCCAAATATCGTGCTTTCGATCATGCCATTGACCACATACAGGTCCAGATAGCCGTCCTGATCCAGGTCACCGAACTTGCCGGACCAGCTCCAGCCGGTAGCGTCAATACCGGCATGTGCCGCGAAATCCATGTCGCCGCCCTGCAGTACGTTGGCCATGACCTGTGGGTCGCCCTCTTCATGCGGCATGTCCATCATGGAGCTCATCACCGGCTCCCAGGCGGCCATGGTTGCCTCGTCCGCGGCGTAGGGCTTCATGTCGGTGGAAAATAACTCGACCTGGCTGTCATTGTTCAGGTCGGCGCTGTCAAAGCTCATCGTGCTGTGGCTCATGATGTTGAAGGGCCACATGCTCTGCCAGCCATCTTCCGTTCGTGTCCAGGCGTAGTCCGGCACGGCGAAGTCGTTGCCGACCAGGATTTCCGGCGAGCCATCGCCGTCGATGTCGCTGAGTAGCAGGGCCAGCGCCTGGGCTTCGTCCGCCAGTCGTTCAGCGTAAAACGTGGCGTTTGCGTTCTCGAAGGCGTAGACACCGGCTATATGGCTGTCGAGAAACTCGACCCCCAGCAGAGTGAGCAGCTCTGCGTCGTAGGTGCCACCAACCAGGTCGAGATCACCGTCCTGGTCCGTGTCCGCCCAGCTGATAGAGTAGAGCGGTTGTGAGATACCAGGAAGCAGCACCTGTTCAAACTGGCGGCCGCCCAGGTTTCGCCAGAGGTTGGGGGCGCTGGCCACGCGGGAGAAAACGATGTCCTGCCAGCCATCGGCATCCAGGTCAATAATGGTAACTGCGCGTGTGTTGCCATCTCCAAACGTCGCCTGTACAAACTCCAGCCCGCCACTGTTCCACAGGATGGTGTTGGCGCCGGCGTGATTGGCCAGCACGATGTCCAGCAGGCCGTCATTGTCGAGATCGTTGATGCCTGCACCGCTGCCGTTGGCCTCGAACATGCGCACTTCAGCGCCGCCCGGAACAGTGGTCGTGTGAGGCAGGATATGGGTGACGAAACTGCCCTCACAGGCAACCGGGATGGCGAAAGGCGTGCCGGTGACTATCGTCTCGACCGCCATGGTCGGTGCAGCTACAGTTAGCAGTAAGAGGAGCGCAAGCAAAATGACTTTCATGTCACACCTGTCCTTCACGCGGAATCATCGAAGCGACGCTGCAGGGAAGATACCATATTCCCGGGCGCGCGCCATCCGCGCCCGGGAAGCGCCAGCAGCAAACTGTGAACCGGATTAATGAAGGTGATGTGTCAGGCTCTGCCTAGCGTCCGCCCATGCCGGTGATGGTGATCCCGCGGATGAACCATTTTTGTGCCATCATGTAAACGACCAGGATAGGTAACATGGCCGTTACGGCGCCTGCCATCAGCAGCTCCCAGCGAGTGTTGAATTGCCCCTGGAATTTGGACAGTCCGACCGGGATGGTGCGCATCTCATCGCTGTAGGTGATGACCAGTGGCCAGAGAAACTCGTTCCATGTGCCCAGAAATACGAAGATGGCCACGGCGGCCAGCGTGGTCTTGCTCATGGGCAGGATGATTTGCCACCAGATGCGGAAGGAGGACGCGCCATCAATGCGGGCGGCGTCGTCCATCTCCAGCGGGATGCCGCGGTAGTGCTGGCGCAGCAAAAAAGTGCTGAAGGCCGAAAAGGCCGGTGGAATGATCAACGCCTGGTAACTGTCATACCAGCCCAGTATGCGGACGATAATGAAGTTGGGGATGAGCAACACCGGGAAGGGGATCATCAACGTGGCCAGCCAGATCATGAAAAGTTTGTCGCGGCCACGAAAGCGCAGACGCGCGAAAGCGAAGGCTGAGAGCGAGGATGTGGTCAGTTGCAGCAGCACGACGCTGATGGCAATCATGAAGCTGTTTAAATAGTAGCGGTCGAAGGGCACTGCCGTCAGAGCATTGGGGTAATTGTCCCAGGCGAAAATCTGCGGGATCCAGGTGGGTGGATAGGTAAAGATTTCCGGCGGGTATTTCAGCGAAGTGCTGACCATCCAGAAGAAGGGCAACAACATGACAGTGCTGCCGGCAATGAGCAAGACGTGCAAGACAACATGGGGCCAGTTGACTGGAGCCCGAACTGCGCGCGGGATGTCGGCACCGGCTGTAGTCCGCCCGGTCGTCGTGGACATGTCAGGCTCCCCTGTCAAACTTCATAGTGAACCCAGCGGCGCTGCAGGCGCAACTGAACGACGGTGAACACAAAGATGATGGCGAACAGGACCCAGGCAATGGCAGTGGCCTTGCCCATGCGCAAGAATTCGAAGGCGTTTTGCCAGATGTAGTAAACGATAGTAAGGGTTGATTGGGGCGGTTCACCGCCACCAAGTACGAAAGGTTCGGCGAAGAGTTGAAAGGCACCAATCATCTGAATGACGAGCAGGAAGAAGGTCGTCGCACTGACCATGGGAATGGTTACATAGCGAAAGCGTTGCCAGTTGCTGGCGCCATCGACGCGGGCTGCGTCATAAAGCGCCTCGGGAACTCCCTGCAGGCTGGCGAGGTAGATGACCATTGTGAAGCCGACGTTTTTCCACAGGGTCAGCAGGACGACGGCCGGCTTGGCCCATATAGGGCTGTTCAACCAGTCCGGTGGCTGGATCGGCAATCTGTAGCGCTCGGCAATATCCCAGATCACAGAACTAATGAGGCCGAAATCACGGTTGAGTAGCCACTGGAAGACGAGCGCTGCAGCGACGATGTTGGTCACGACCGGCATGAAATAAATCAGGCGATAAAATTGCATGCCGCGTATACGCTGATTAAGCGCGACGGCCAGCGTCAGCCCGATGGTCAGCTGCAGCGGTACGAGGGCCACCATGTAAAAGAGGGTGTTGCCCAACACACGGCCGAAAATACGGTCGCGAGTGAACAGTTCGATGTAATTTGAAATGCCGTTGAACTGGGGTGGACTGAGCAGATCCCATCTGGTGAAGCTGATGCCCATGGACATGACGATGGGTATGAGCACGAATATGACGAAGCCGGTAAGACCGGGAATCAGGAAGATCCAGGCTTCGCTTTGCTGCTGTGGATTCCAGCGCCCGATCCCGGCTCTTAGCCGAAACGACTCCAGGGCGCTTGAGCTGACTCTTGTGTCCATCGCGGCTACTCCGTCATCAGGTCAGGGCGACGTGCACCCTGACCTGATGTTCAGTTTTGCTGTGTGGGCCTTAGCCCATCTCGGCGAGGAAGGCGTTCACATCATCGCAGACGCCAGGCAGCACCTCTGCCGGCGCAGCCTCGCCGGCCCAGATTTGGTCCATAACCGGGCGAATGAAATTGCCGTTGATCTCGCCCCACTCCGGAATGTAGACGATGCGCCCGATCTTGGCGCCACGGCCTTCGATGATGAAGGCCATGCGGTTGGCGGGCGGATCTGCCGGGTTCTCCTCGGAGCCGAGGAAGGCTTCAGACAAGGCGGTGGACTCGAGCGCAGGCAGGATCTCGCCCGAGGCGGTGTAGATGCCCTGGCCACCGTCAGTGCTCTGCAGCCAGCTCAGGAAGGTCCAGGCGGATTCCTTGTCGTCGCTCAGGGCGCTCATGGTCCAGGCGGCGCCACCGGCGGCGGCCGCGCGCTGTCCATCCGCAGGGATGGGCACCGGGGCCACGTCGTAGTTCATTTCGGCGGCGTTGAAGGCCGAGACACGGCTGGCGTTCTGGATAATCATGGCGACCTGGCCACTCTGGAAGACGGCGGCGTCACCACCGGCCTGTCCCAGGTTGGCACTGCGCATGGCATAGTTGTTGTCCATCAGGCCGACGAAGAACTCAACCGCCTCGATGGATTCGGGCGTATCCAGACGGCACTCCGTCGGGTTGCGCACGTCATCCAGAAAGCCACCGAAGTTTTGCAGCACGAAGAGCGAGTACTTGCCGCCTTCCATGCCCAACGCGTAACGTGCAACGCGGCCGGTGCTCTCAACGACCGTCAGCTGCTCGGCAGCGGCAGTCAAGTCGTCCCAGGTCCAGTCATCGGTAGGGTATGCAACCCCGACCTCATCGAAGATGTCCTTGTTGTAGTAAAGCACCTCGAGGCCGATGTCACGCGGGAAACCCCAAATTCTGCGGGTGCCGTCCTCGTCGTAAGTCGTGCCATACTCCAGCAGGCCGGGCCAGAAGTCGGAGATATCGTAGTTGTTGGCCTCGATATAGGGCGTAAGCTCTTCAAGTACGCCCCGGGCTGCGTAACGGATGGGCGGCGAGAGGAAGAGCACATCGGGGATGAGCTCACCGTCACCGGCAGCCCACAGCGTATCCAGCGTAGTAAAGTAGTCAGACCAGGGCTGATGCCAGATCTCGATATGGATGTCGGGGTTGGCCTCCATGAAGGCGTCGGCGACCATGGTGTGGGTGGCAGCTTCTTCAGGGCTGCCCCAGAATCCCCAGGTGACGGTAGGCATGTCCTGGGCCACAGCGAGGCTGCTGAATAGAGCGAGCAGCACAACAACAATCAACACACGAATCGCTTTATGTTGCACGGTAACCTCCTGTTATCGCGGATAACTACAACGACACATAAATTGTAACAAACATCCCGTTTTTCGCAAACGCCTCCTTCAGACTACAGACTCTACCGGCCCGCCGCCCGGCCTCAGGTCAAAGTCATTGTTTTCGGCGGCGACGGCGGCTGCAGGCTTGACACGCCGCAGCTCACTGAAAAGCGGTGTTGCGCCTGTCTGCACACAATGATCCGCGTAGAGAAACATGGAAGCGGACCAGGCCTGATCATCAAAGCCCATCGGGTGGCCGCTCTCCCCGTGCAACCACTCGTTGAAGCCCCAGCTGCCCCGGTCGGCGCTTTGATACAACGCTTCCGCCAGCGCATGCAGCAGACGCGTGGCCTCATCCTGCCAGCCATGGCTGACGAGCGCAGCGACATGGAAGCCGCCGACCATGGGCCAGATGCCGCCATTGTGATACTGGTGCGGCAGGTTCAGATTACGGCTGCGGTAGTAATCGCGCCAGTCCTGTTCACCGGGGTAGACAGGCGGATATATCGCCTTTGTCGGGTAAGGTTCGGCGATGCCAACCTGATACATATAGCGCAGGATGTGTTCGCTGCGATGGCCGTCGGCTACACCGGTCAGGATGGCCATGCAGTTGCCCAGACTGTCGCACCACACGCCGTATTCGCGAAAGGCGACCCAGGGCAGGTAATAGGGCCTGCTGGAGATGGTGCCGATGTTGTGATACAGCATAAACCATTCCAGGCGGATGCTCTTGAGGCGTTCCAGATGCTCGGCGAAGTGCTCGGCCACCCAGCAACGATCTATCCACAACAATAAATTGAGGCGTTCATGGATGTCAGCCGAGCCTACAGTCGGCACCCGAACTGGCGCATCGACAATGGAGCGCATCTGTTCCCAACCCAGCACGGCCGCGTAATAAAGCACGTTGTCATACAGCGTGTTGTAGCGAATGGAAATGAGGTCCATCCAGTTGCCGGCCTCGGGAACTTCCAGCAGACCGCATTCGTTCATGTCCTGATATTCGAGCCAGAGCAGCGCGCGGTCGATTTCCTGCCAGTGCTCCTTCAGGAAGGAAACATCCTCGCTGATGAGGAAGTGCAGCCAGTGGCCGAGGATGAACCACAGGTTCGCGTCGAGCGCGCCGGCATTTTCCGTGCTGATGTAACCGTTGTCAGGGTTAACGTTAAGCGGGATTAATCCCAGATGTGACTGAAACTGGCCAAGAACTTCCAGGCTGGCGCGCGCTGCCGCCCGCAGCTGCGCATCTCTACTGACCAGTGCGCCCAGAGAGGTGATGATGCTGTCACGGGCCCAGACCTGCGGGTAACCGGCAGCGGCGCCGGAAGCGCGGAATCCCTGGCTGGTTACACAGCGGCCAACCAAGGCCAGCGCCTGCTCACGTGCCTGCTGAAGCAGAGGGTTTTCAATCATTACTGTGCCCAATGACCACAACTACACACAAGTATTCTATCGCATCTGTACAAAAAACCTAAAATTGCCAGCAATTACCCAACCAGCTCACCTTCATGTGTGAAAGTTGTGGCTTCCATGCGCAGACGAGTGTGCCGGTTGAACCAGGTGAGCGCTGTTAAAGGCACTCTGAAATCCACGAGTGTCTCTTCTGTCAGATCGCTGCTGTCGCCGGCATGCAGGGTCGCCGATACGTCAACCTCACCGCGCAGGTCTGGCACCCTGCCATAGACCCGGAGATGATCACCCAGATACTCCACACGCCGGATGCGCACGGCAAAGTTGAGCGCTCGCGCCGGAGCCGGGCCGTTCGCAATTGTCGGGGCCAGGTCCTCCGGGCGAAAACCGATGATACAGTTGTCCTTTTCAACCAGGTTCATGGGCGGCGAGCCCAGAAAGGTGGCTACGAAGGTGTCGGCCGGTCGCCGATAGAGTTCCTGCGCAGTGCCAATCTGGCGAATGCGACCTTCAGACATGACCGCGATGCGGTCGCCCAGACTTAGCGCATCCTGCTGGTCGTGGGTGACGAGCAGGGTCGTAACGCCGAGCCGGCGCTGATAGCGTCTTAACTCCGCGCGGGCGACCCGGCGCAGACTCGCGTCCAGGCTGGAGAGTGGTTCATCGAAGAGAAAGACACGTGGCTGGCGCACAATGGCGCGCGCCAGCGCCACACGCTGACGTTCGCCACCTGAAAGTTGCGCCGGATAGCGCTCAAGACGGTTATGGATTTCGAGCTGGCGGGCGGCCTGTTCAACCCGGCTGCGAATCTCGTCACGGGGCAGGCGCTCGTTCTGCAGCGGAAAGGCGATGTTGTTGCGCACATTCATGTGCGGATACAGGGCGTAGCTCTGAAACACCATGGCAACGCCGCGTTTGTCCGGCGCCACACCGTTGACCGCTTCGTCACCGATCTGTACCTGCCCGGCGTCGGGAACGTCCAGGCCGGCGATCAAACGCAGCAGCGTGGTCTTGCCACAGCCGGAAGGCCCCACGATCACGAGCAGCTCACCATCCCGTACCCGGAGCTGAATCTCGTCGAGGGCACAAACCTCGCCAAAGTATTTACCCAGCCCGACAGCCTCTACCCGTGCCATTGCCGACCTCCGCATCAATCACATCGCCCGTATGTCGTCCCCGCAGCACAGGCAATGAGTTGGCAGTAATTGAAGTGAGTATGCTACATTGCGGCGAGTCTGTCCACGCAGGGCGTCGGCACAAGAATATTCATGTGTGGCAGGCTCTGGTCTGGCCTGCGCTGCTGATTGTGGAAGCGTAACTCTATGTGTTCTGAGGACGAAAAAGGGGGTCAACCCATGCAGCTAGCGCCTTTCAATCAGCCTGGCGAGTTCTACCGGGGCAACCTGCACGCGCACTCCACCATCTCTGATGGCAGGCTGGCGCCGGCAGAAGTGTGTCGTCGCTATCGGGATGCGGGCTACGATTTCCTGGCGCTGACCGATCACTTCAGGCAGCGTTTTGACTGGCCGGTGGCGGACACACGCGAATTCCGTAGCAAGGACTTCACCACCCTAATTGGCGCGGAACTGCATGGCGGGCGCAGCGAACTCGGCAACCTGTGGCACATTCTTGCGCTGGGCCTGCCGTTCGACTTCGCGCCGGTGGCCAGCGACGAGAGCGGGCCGCAACTGGCACAACGCGCTCTGGCTGCCGGCGCCTGGGTCGCCGCGGCGCATCCCACCTGGTATGGCCTGAGTGAGGCAGACATTCTGTCACTGGGACCCATCCATGCCATCGAGGTCTACAATGGCAGTGCTGAAAATGGCAATGACCGCGCCGACAGTTGGAACATCGCTGATCTGCTCTATGCGCGGGGACATCGCTACAGCGTATGCGCGAACGATGACACACACTTCAAGCCAGAGCGTCCCGACTTCTGCATGGGCTGGGTACAGGTAAAGAGTCCATCGCTGGAGCCAGATGCGCTGCTCGATGCGCTAAAGTGTGGCAACTACTACGCCAGTAGCGGGCCTTCTATCCACGATGTGCAGTTGTTGGACGGAGACCGGGTGCTCGTGCGTTGCTCCGCGGCGGAGCGCATTTTCATCACGGGTTCGTTTGCAGCGGCTGCCAGCCGTGGCGGCAAGGATCTTTGTGAAGCGGAGCTAAGCCTCGCTCAATTCCGCGAAAATGACATCTCACACTTTCGTGTGGTGGTGCGTGACGCGGCCGGACGCAGGGCCTGGACCAGCCCCTACTGGCTGGAGTAACTACACAACCTGGGGGCGCCATGCAGATTGCAAATATGCACTGGAGACAGGTTGATGAATGGCTGCTGCAGGATGACCGCTGTGTCCTGCCCACCGGCAGCACCGAGCAGCATGCCGGCCTCAGCCTGTGCACGGACAACATCCTGGCCGGGCGTATCGCGGCGGAAGCAGCGGCGCCAACAGGTGCGCCAGTCTTCCCGACCGTGAATTACGGCCTGGCGTCCTACTTCATGGCCTACCCGGGCACAGTCACCCTGCAACCGAACACCTACGTCGCGTTGCTCTGTGACATTCTGGGCAGTCTGGCGGACACAGGCTTCCGGCGCATCCTGATCGTCAACGGGCATGGTGGTAACTCAGAGGCTGCCGCCAAGGTGCAGGCGTGGGCCAGTACCCACGCAGGCCTGCAGCTTGTCTGGCATGACTGGTGGAAAGCGCCGGCGACCTGGGCCGTTGTGCAGGAAATTGACACTCAGGGCTCGCATGCTTCCTGGATGGAAAACTTTCCCTGGACGAGACTGTCTGGCGTAGCGCAGCCGGATACGCAAAAGCCGATGGCTGACGCCGCGCTCGTGAATTCCCTGACGCCACCAGAAGTTCGGGCCACCCTTGGCGACGGCAACATGGGCGGCGTGTATGAGAAACCAGATGCAGAGATGCTACAAATATGGCAGGCGGGGGTCGCTGAAACGCGCGCCTTGCTCGAAAGTGGCTGGGAACGAGGATGACGCACTGTCCGGGAGACATGAGGCTTCCTTCACAGATTGCGCCATACCGGAGTTGTGTTACACTGTAGACTGACCGGTCGGTTTACAATATCGGCACAGGATGAAGCCAAACTTTCTGCCACGAGATCCGGATGGCACCAGAGGCCGCATTCTCGATGCCGCCCTCGAGAAATTTGCCAGCCAGGGCTATCACGACACCCGCATGGACGAAATCGTCGCCGGCTCTGGCACCTCCAAGGGCGCGATTTACTTTCACTTCCCCAACAAGGAGCGTCTGTTTCTGGCGCTGGTCGACCAGTTTGCGGACCTGCTGGAGCGACGTGTGCGCGCGGCGGTCGAGCACGAGGAAGTTGGTATGCGGCGCGTACAGGCCGGCTTGTACGTGTGCATCGAAACCTTCGGCAAGTATCGCCGTCCGGCCAAACTGCTGCTGGTGCAGGCTGTCGGGCTGGGCAGCAGCTTTGAACAGAAGCGCATGGAAGTCAACGACCGCTTCACCGACCTCATTCGCGCCTGGCTGGACGAGGCAGTCGCGATTGGCGATATCGAGCCGGTCGATACCGACGTGGTTGCCTGCGCCTGGATGGGGGCGATATACGGCGTGGTGATTCGCTGGGTCTACACCGGCGAACCGGACTCTGAACGCATTCTCGGCTCCTTGTTGCCCGTGTTGCTCAAAAGCGTGGGCTATGATGCCGCAGCTGATTCCTGATCTGGCGCCCGCGCGCCATCCGGCCGGCCGGCTGCTCAGCGTCAGCCAGCCCTGCCCAGACCTGCACTTGCGCGACTTTCTGCGCAAGGCGCGCGGCGGCCCCCGCTTCGCTTTCGAAAATTTCCGCAGTGGCGTCGCACTGGCAGGCGCAGGCATCACCTCCGAGCTGATCGCCTGGAACGATCGCTTTCAGGCGATTGAGCGTCAGGCGCGCGCACTCTTTGCCGGCGCAGTGGTTGAGGGAGTAGTGCCGTCTCAATGCGAAGCGCGGCTCTTCGGCGGCTTTGCCTTTCAGGACGATTTTGTGCCGGACAACACCTGGACCATTTGGTCACCAGCATGGTTTGTGCTGCCGCACTATCAGTTTGCGCAAACGAAAGATGGCTCCTGGCTGACCCTGAATGTACAAATTCCGTCCGAAGAAGATCCGGCGGATGCGTTGGGCGAGTTGCGCGCAGCGTTGCGCGCGCGCTGCCAGGCGCTGCTGGCTGGCGTAGAGTCGCCAGAGGTTGAGGCGCCAACCTGCTTGCAGTCCATCGAGTACCCCATGTCACGGCATGCCTGGGAGCGCATCATCGATACGGCTGTGCAGCGCATCTGCGACACAGAGCTGGAGAAGGTGGTGCTGTCGCGCGTGGCCGAAATGCGCTTCAGCGCTGCGCCTGATGTGGATAGTGCGCTGGACACCTTGCGTGATAACTATCCGGCTTGCTGGCGCTTTCTCTTCGAGCCGCGCCCGGGCCACGCCTTTTTTGGCGCCACGCCAGAATTGCTGGCGGATGTGAGCGGCCGACAGCTGCGCAGCATGGCGCTGGCCGGTTCTGCGCCGCGCGGGGACTCGCTTGCCGCAGACGAAGCCCTGGCGCAGCAACTGCTTGCCGACTCCAAGGAACGTCATGAACATGCGCTGGTGGTGAGCGCCATGCGCGCGCGACTTGAAATGATGGGTGAATTGCAGGCTCCCGCCGAACCAGAAGTGCTGCAGCTGGCCAACATCCAGCACTTGCGGACGCCGCTGGCCTGCACCTTGAGCGCGCCAGGCAGGCTGCTGTCGCTGGTGCAGCAACTGCACCCGACGCCGGCGCTGGGCGGAGCGCCGCGCGAGCTGGCCCTGAAGCTCATCAGCGAACTGGAGCCGGTGCCGCGGGGCTGGTTTGCAGCGCCGGTGGGCTGTTTCGACCGACACCTGAATGGCAGCTTTGTGGTGGCGATTCGTTCCGCTGTCTGCCAGGAGCGCCGGCTGTGGCTGTATGCCGGCGCCGGCATCGTGGCGGCCAGCAAAGCGCAACGCGAATGGGAAGAATCTGAACTCAAGCTGCGGCCTGTGCTGGGGGCGCTGGGCTTGCAGGAGAGCACACTTGGCTAACCCGGCCACGCTGTGGGCGCGCACCTTCGTCGCGGCGCTGGCGCGCGCAGGTTTGCGTTCCGTCTGCGTTGCGCCAGGTTCGCGCTCCACGCCGCTGGTGCTGGCCTTTGCGCGTCAGGCAGGCATTGATGTCCATTCCCATCTGGACGAGCGCAGCGCGGCATTCTTCGCGCTGGGCATGGCGCTGGCGCAGGACGCGCCTGTCGCGCTCTTGTGCAGCTCCGGCACGGCAGCGGCCAACCTGTTCCCCGCCATCATCGAGGCCAACATGGCACGAGTGCCCTTGCTGGTGCTGACTGCCGACCGTCCGCCTGAATTGCGCCACAGCGGCGCCAACCAGACCATTGATCAGGTCAAGCTCTACGGCGATCACGTGTTGTGGGCGGTCGATTGCGCCTTGCCCGAAGCGCGACCAGCGGCGCTGGCCCTGCGCAATCTGAACACGCTGGCCGGTCGCGCTCTGGCGCTGGCAAACGGCTCGCGCAAGGGCGTTGTGCACATCAACATGCCTTTTCGCAAGCCGCTCGAGCCGGACAACGATGATGAGGTCGCCCTCAGTCTTACCAAAGATGCGAGTGCTGGCTGGACAGCGGCAAGCGGGTCGCCTGAACTTAAGGAATCAAATTCGACCGGGCTGGCTCAGCTGATAGAGGGAAACAGGGAAGGCCTCATTGTCTGCGGGCCCGGCACTGCGCGCGACTTTCCGACGCAGTCTGTGTTGGCCTTTGCCCGCCGTACGGGCTGGCCAATGCTTTGTGATCCCCTGTCCGGGCTGCGCTATGCCGATAACCAGGTCATTGCCTGCGCAGATACGATTCTCGCTGCGCGTCCCGCTGCAGCGCCACGACCCGGGATTGTACTGCGCCTGGGAGCCATGCCCACCTCAGCCGCCGTTAACACCTGGCTGGACTCGCAGCGGCCGCAGGACCTAATCCAGCTGGGTCCGTCCGGCGTTTGGGCAGACGACAGTCACCGGACCACACATTTTCTGCAGGCGGGGGCAGCAACGCTTGACAAGGTCTGCGCGAAACTTCCGGCGAGCGCAGGTCGCTCCAGCGGCGCGGCGAGGTGGGCGAGGGCCGAAGCGGTCGCCCGCGCAACGCTGGGTGAGTCACTCAACAGGGGCGCCTGGTTCGATGGCGCGGTGATCGACGCTGTGCTGGAGCAGCTGCCGGAAGAGGCGTCGCTCTTCGTCGGCAACAGTCTGCCGGTGCGCCTGCTGGACCAGTTTGGTCTGCCACAGGGGCGGCACTTGCAGATCTTCGCCAACCGCGGCGCCAGCGGCATTGATGGCAACCTGTCGACCGCGTTTGGCATCGGGTTGGCCCGTTCTGGTCAGCCGCTGGTGGCACTGGTCGGCGACATCACCTTCTATCACGACATGAACGGCCTGCTGGCGTTGCGTCGACTCAGGCTGACGCCGACGATTGTGCTGCTCAACAACAATGGCGGCGGGATTTTCCGGCGACTGCCAATAAGAGAACATGAGCCGGATTTCACCCGCTATTTTCTGACGCCGCATGGACTGGACTTCAGCCATGCTGCGCGTCTCTATGACCTGACGTATGAACGCGTCAACGACCGCGAAACATTTCGCGCAGCTTTTGCAGACGCGCTTGCAGCGGACAGGGCGCAGATCATTGAGGTGCCTACGGACGCGGAGGCGGATCTGCAACGGCGCGAAGAGTTAATCGAGGAAGTTGGCATGCTACTGGACAGAATGGCCGGGCAACCGGCATGAAAGGGGGCCAGCAGTGACGGCAGGGAATGAGCAGACGGGCGTCCGCAATGAGGACCTGATGCAGCTGGCGGACTGGCAAGATATGCGTCCGCCCGGCGACATCACGTATCACAAGGCCGAAGGGATCGCGCGCATCGCCTTCAACCGTCCCGCAATCCGCAACGCCTTTCGGCCGCAGACCATCGACGAAATGACCGCGGCGCTGCTGGATGCCTGGCACGACAGCGAAATTGGCGTGCTGTGGCTCACGGCCAACGGTCCCAGCCCGAAAGATGGCGTCTGGTCATTCTGTGCGGGCGGCGATCAGAAAGTGCGGGGTGAGGCCGGCTATGTCAGCGATGACGGCGTGGCACGTCTGAATGTGCTGCAGCTGCAGCGCTACATCCGCAACATTCCCAAACCCGTCATTGCCGTGGTGCCCGGCTTCGCCATCGGCGGCGGCCATGTGCTGCATGTCTGCTGCGACCTGACCATCGCCAGTGACAATGCGCGCTTTGGTCAGACCGGCCCTATCGTCGGCAGCTTCGATGCCGGCTTTGGTTCTTCTTACCTGGCGGCGCAGGTGGGCCAGAAGAAGGCGCGCGAGATCTGGTTCCTGTGCCGGCAGTACAGCGCGGCCGAGGCGGAGCAGATGGGCATGGTGAACTGCGTTGTGCCCCTGGAGGAGCTGGAACGCGAGGCCCTGGCCTGGTCGCGTGAGATATTGAAGAAATCGCCGCTGGCGCTGCGCTTCATCAAGGCCGGCCTCAACGCGGAACTGGACGGGCAAACGGGCGTACAGGTGCTGGCGGGCGATGCGACCATGTTGTTTTATATGACCGAAGAGGGCAGTGAAGGCAAAAACGCATTCCTCGAAAAGCGCGAGCCGGACTTCAGTCGCTTCCCGCGCAGGGCCTGATGCGCGACTGGCTGGCCGCTCGCGCGGCCGAAACTCCGCACCGTGAAGCCCTGATTTGTGGCCAGCAGCGCCTGACCTTTGAGCAGCTGAATATGCGGGTTGCCGAGGTTTGCGCGCGCTGGCAGGCAGCTGGCATCAAACGTGGCCAGCACGTGGCGCTCGTTATGCACAGCAGGCAAGGAACGGTGGTGCAACTCTTCGCTGCCATTCGCTGCGGACTGGTGCTGGTGCCCCTTGGCGCGCGTTTGACCGACATTGAGCGCCTCGAATTGCTGGAACGGGCGGCTTGCGCCTGGCTGCTGCCGGAGACGGATGATGAACCGCTGTATTGCCTGGAGGCTGGTGACCAGCGCAGCGCGATCGAAGTGTCCGGTCAACTGCCGCAGGACCTGGTCGCCGCGCAACTGGATGGTCGGCTGCAACTGGACGCGCCGCTGGCAATCGTGCACACCTCAGGCACCACCGGCCAACCGAAAGGGGCTGTCCTCAGCGTTAGCAACTTTTTCTACAGTGCGCTGGCCGCGACCCTGCGCCTCGGACATGTGCCGGGCGACCGCTGGCTCTGCGTGATGCCGCTCTGGCATGTCGGCGGGTTGGCCCTGCTGACGCGCGCCATGCTGCAGGGCGCGCCGGTCGTGCTGCAGCCGACCTTCGAACCTGCAGCGGTCATGCACGCGCTGCAACACGAGTCTGTCTCGCTGGTCTCGCTGGTGCCAACCATGCTGCACAGGCTGCTGGAATTTCACGCCGGAAAGTGGCCGGCCAGCCTGCGCCTGATTCTGCTCGGCGGCGCTGCGGCTCCGGAGGAGTTGTTGCGCAGCAGCGCCATAGCCGGCCTCCCGGTGGCGCTCACCTGGGGCCTGACCGAGACGACATCGCAGGTGGCGACCTTGCTTCCGCCAGCAGCGCGCAGCAAACCGGGAAGCGTTGGCAAACCCTTGCTTTTCAACAGACTTCGTGTAGTCAATGCGTCGATAGAAACTCTGGCACCTGGAGAAACAGGCCAGGTGCTGGTAAGCGGCCCAACCGTCATGCACGGCTACTGGCATGACGAGCAGGCGACGGCTGCTGCCTTGCGCGCTGACGAACTCCATACCGGAGACCTGGGTTACCTTGATGAGGAGGGCGACCTGTTCATCGTGCAGCGCCGTAGCGACCTGATAATCAGCGGCGGCGAAAACGTCTATCCCGCAGAAGTTGAACACATCCTCTGCGCGCACCCTGCTGTGCTGGATGCAGCAGTGCTGGGAATTGACGATGTGGAATGGGGCCAGCGAGTCGCGGCAGTGGTGCAGCTACAGCCTGACACCACCATATCCCCGGAGGCTTTGCAGACTTACTCGCGCGCCCGTCTGGCCGCACACAAGCTCCCGCGCGACATTCGTTTTGTCGCAGACCTGCCGCGCAGTGCAGCGGGCAAGCTGCAGCGGATGGAGCTCGCGCGCCTGTTTCGCGACTGACCATGCCCTTCCTTTCGATTAACGGTCTGGACTACCATATCAAGCAAACGGGCAGCGGCCCGGCGCTGTTGCTGCTGCACGGCTTCACCGGTTCGCTGACCAACTGGGCGCCGCACATCCCCTGCTTCTCCCGCCACTTCACAACGGTCTCGGTTGACCTGCCTGGTCACGGATTGACCGGGACGCCGGACGCCCCCGCCCGTCACCGGCATGAGCAAGTCTCCTCCGATCTTGTAGCAATATTGGAGCAGCTGGGCTTACACAGATTCCATCTCCTGGGCTATTCCATGGGCGGGCGTCTCGCGCTTTCCCTGGCGCTGGCTAATCCTGAACGACTGCACTCACTGGTGCTGGAGAGCGCCTCGCCCGGCTTGCCCACAGCGGCTGAACGTTCTGCACGCCGTCAGCAGGACGAGGCTGTGGCCCGGCGCATCGAGCAGGACGGCGTGAGCACTTTTGTCGCACACTGGGAGCAACTGCCGCTCTTCGCCAATCAACAGCAATTGCCTGCAGATCAGCAGACTGCGCTGCGCCAGCAACGCCTGCGCAACAGCGCCAGGGGTCTGGCGGACAGCCTGCGCGGAGCAGGCACGGGCGCGCATCCATCAAACTGGCCGCAGCTGGCGAGTCTGGGAGTGCCTGCCTTGCTGTTGACCGGCGCGCTGGATGTGAAGTTTTGCGCCGTCGCTGACAAAATGGTTGCTGCCAACCTCTGGTTCAGGGCGCATCGAATCGAAAATGCCGGTCACTGCATTCACCTTGAACAGCCGAAACTGTTTCAGAACGCAGTACTCAACTTTCTGAACGAAACGGGAGAGTCACCATGCTGATTGTCGACGGTCATCTGGACCTGGCCTGGAATGCCCTGCAGTGGAATCGGGACCTGCTGCAATCGGTCTACACAATTCGCACCCTGGAGTCGGTGCTGGAGGGCAAGGGACGCGGACAGAACACCGTTGCCTTGCCGGAGCTGCAGCGCGGGCGGGTGTTTCTGTGCTTCGCGACCTTGCTGGCGCGCTCGACGCCGGTTCAGGTCGCACACGTGGATTACCACTCACCGGCGCAGGCCTTTGCCAGCGCGCATGGCCAACTGGCCTGGTACTATGCCATGGAACGCCAGGGCGAAATCGTGCTCATCACCTCACACGCGCAGCTGGAGGCGCATTTCCAGATCTGGCGGGCCTGGGAAGCAGCTGACGAAACCGGATTGCAACCACCCGTCGGTGTTATTTTGAGCATGGAGAGCGCGGACCCCATCCTCGAGCCGGCAGACCTGCCCTACTGGTTTGAACTGGGCGTCCGTCTCATTGGCCCGGCGCATTATGGTGCCGGACGCTACGCCGGCGGCACCGGCGTCGAGGATGGCCTGACCGATCGGGGTCGGCGTTTGCTCAACGAAATGGAGCGCGCAGGCATTCTGCTGGACCTGACGCACCTCTCGGACGCGGCTTTCTGGCAGGCGCTGGAGTTGTACGCTGGTCCTGTGTTGGCCAGCCACAACAACTGTCGCGCGCTGGTGCCCCATCAGCGCCAGTTCAGCGATGAGCAACTCAGGGCCGTGATTGAGCGTGAAGGAGTCATCGGCTCAGCGCTGGATGCCTGGATGCTCGTGCCTGGCTGGGTGAAGGGCGTCAGCAGCAGCAAATCTTCAGCGCTGTCACAGGTAGTTGACCAGATCGATCATGTGTGCCAGCTGGCCGGCAACAGTCGGCACACGGCGCTGGGCACGGATCTGGACGGTGGCTTTGGTCGCGAGCAATCGCCGGGCGATCTCGACACAATCGCTGACCTGCAGCGCATTGCGGACATCCTCGAAGCGCGCGGTTACAGCACCGACGATGTGGCCGCCGTCATGCACGGCAACTGGCTGAGTCTGTTGCACAGGGCCTGGAGCGCTTAAGGCGTCACGGCAACCGGTGAGCTGAACAGCAACGACACCCCGACCCAGGCCAGCAGCAGCAGCATGGCGCGTTCGAACAAGCGGCGGTTGACGCGCCCGATGATGCGCCTGCCCAGCCAGACAAAGGGCGGGATGACCGGCAGCACCCAGGCGATGCTGAGGATGAGCTGCGGGTCGATGATGCGCGCGACGAAATAACCGGGCAGTTTGGCCAGGTTAACGACGAAGAAAAAGCAGGTGATGGTGCCGATGAACGTTGTCGGCCGGGCGCGTTGCAACAACAGCCAGGCGGTGATGGGCGGCCCTCCCAGATTGGCCAGCGTGGATGTAAAGCCTGAGGCCGCGCCCGCCAGTCGTCCATGCCAGTTGCGCGGTTGATAATTGACCGAGCCCAGGGAGTCGCTGGTCACCTTGTAGAGAACGACCGCCAGGGTGGTGATGCCCAGCATATGGCGCAGCACCTGGTCTGGCAGGGTGACCAGCAGCAGCGTGCCGCAGATGATGCCCGGCACCGCGCCGGTCAATAGCAGGCGTATGAAGCCCGCATCCCATTCGCGCCAGTAGAAACGCATGGCGAAGATATCGCCAACGATGAGCAGGGGCATGGCGACGCCCACCGCGCCGGCGACCGACATGTGTCGCGTCAGCAGGGGCAGGACGATGGCACCGGCCAGTGAACCGCCGATGCCGCCCTTGACCAGACCGACCGAGATGGCTGCGATCAGGATGGCGGTTTCGAATCCCATGGCACCTCGTATGAACAGAATGGATCAGTATAGCCGCGTTGCGCTCCGCGACCGCACTGGCACCCGCACATTCGTCCGGGTATGCTGGCGCATGCCGTCTGACAAGGTGAGGAGACGCCGATGAATATCGAGCACATCGCGCTTAATGTAGACGACCCAGAGGCCCTGGTCGCCTGGTACGGGGAGCACCTGGGCTTGCGCGTCCTGCGCAAGGTGGGGGGCGAGTCTCAGATTCACTTCCTCATCGACGAAGCTGACCAGGTCGCACTGGAAATTTTCTGCCACCCCGATTCGCCGCGCACGAACTATCATGATCTGCATCCGCAACAGTTTCACGTTGCCTTCGCGGTGGATGACATTGAAAGCGAAAAGCAGCGCCTGCTGGCTGCCGGCGCCACCCTGGATGGCGACATTCACCCCATGCCGACCGGAGACCTGTTGCTCTTCCTGCGCGACCCATGGGGGCTGACCCTGCAGCTGGCGAAGCGCAAGACCCCGCTGCGCTGAGCGCTGCCGGGAGACGCGCCATGCGCATTACTGCCAGCGATGTCAACATGGGTCGGGTTTCTGCACAGCTAAAGCGGCTGGCGCGGATTGGAGCCACGCCTGCGGGTGGCGTCACGCGATACACATTCTCTCCCGAGCATATGCAGGCCACCCATGCAGCGGCGCAATGGATGGCGGACGTCGGGCTGGAGCCCTTCTTCGACCAGCACGGCAACTTGCTGGGGTGCCTGGCCGGCTCTGACCCGGATGCTGACATGGTGCTCTCCGGCTCGCATCTGGACAGCGTCCCCAACGGCGGCAACTATGACGGCGTGCTGGGCGTACTGGCTCCGCTGGAAGCCCTGACGCTCATCCAGGAGCAGGGTCTGCAACCGCGCCGGCCACTGGGGCTGGTCTCCTTCATCGAGGAAGAAGGCGCACGCTTTCACGGCCTGCTGGGCAGCACGCTGGCCGTCGGTCATTTGACTGAAGCAGAAATCGCGGAAGTCGCCGATTCACAGGGTCTGCGCTATCTCGACGAGTTGGCCCGCTGTGACTTCGCCCGGCCACAGCGTACAGTGGACTGGCGGCAGGGCCTGTACGCCTTTCTCGAGTTGCACATTGAGCAGGGCAAGCGCCTCGAAGCAGCCGGCGTTCCTGCAGGAGTAGTGACCAGTATCGCCGGGCCGACCTTCCTGCAAGTGCAGTTTGAAGGTCAGGCGGACCACGCCGGCGCGACTGAATGGGCCGACCGGCGCGATTCCTTGCTGGCGGCTGCCAACGTGATTGTGGCGCTGCGCGAGATGGGCATGCGTGAATTTGAGGGGCGCGCGCACGTGACCGTCGGCGCGCTGACGGTGCAGCCCAATGTGACCAATGTGATTGCCGGCCAGACCACCTTCAACATCGATTTCCGCGCCGCGGATGCTGCTTCGTGCGCACAGATGGAGGGGCGCATCGAGGAGATTCTGGCGCAGCAGGCCGCCGCCCAACGCGTTGAGTTTAGCGTGCTGCAGCTGCACCATGCACCGCCGGTGGAGACGCGGCCGCACATTTGTGAAGCGGTCGAACAGGGCGCGGTGGCGGCGGGTGTCGCCAGCATGCCGCTGGTCAGCTGGGCCGCGCATGACGCCATGAACATGGCGACGGTCACCGATGCCGGCATGTTGTTCGTGCCCTGCCGCGACGGTCGCAGCCACACCCCCGAGGAGTATGTCGCGCCTGAAGACATCGCCAGCGGCATCGCCGTATTGGCCAATGCGCTGCTGATTCTTGCAGGGCACGACTGACGCAGTGCAGAGGTGAAATGGAACGTCCGAATATCCTGATCCTCTACACGGACCAGCAGCGCCACGATGCCCTCGGGGTCAATGGCAACAGGGACATCCTCACGCCCAACCTGGATCGACTGGCAACAGAAGGCGTCAATTTCGACCACCACTTCGTGCAGAATCCGGTCTGCATGCCCAGTCGCGCCAGCTTTCTAAGCGGCTGCTACCCCTCACAGCTGGGCATCACGCACATGGGTGTGCCTCTTCCAGAGGACACTGTGACGCTGCCGCACTTGCTGCGGCCCTACGGTTATCATTCTGCCAACATCGGCAAACTGCATTTTCTGCCGCATGCCAACCGCGACCATCGCGTGCCGCATCCCTCCTATGGCTTCGACCATCTGGAAATCTCGGATGAGCCCGGCGTTTACGAGGATGCCTATCGCGCCTGGGTGCGGGCCATTGCGCCAGAAGAAATTGACAAGATTAGCGTTGGCCTGCCTCCCGGCACTGATGTCTGGAATCGCAGCATGGGCGTGCAGGACGATGTGCAGCACACGCTGCAGGGCTGGCGCCAGGATTTCCGCGACGCCATCGCCTTTCCCGCCGCGGACGAAGTCACGCACAGCACTTTCGTGGCGGAGCAAACCATCAATTTCCTGCGCCAGCAAAGCGGCCCTTTCCTGTGCATCGCCGGCTTTTATTCACCGCATGCGCCCTGGGTCGTGCCGCAACGCTGGCTGGATTGCTACGATCGTCAGTCGCTGGGCCTGCCACAGTATCCGCCGGAGCTGGAGGCCACTCGCGACGCTGCCGGCTTCTCCGACGAGACCCTGCGCATGGCGCGTCATGGCTATTACGCCATGGTCAGCGAAGTTGACCGCCATGTTGGCCGAATCTTGTCCGCGCTTGAGGAAGAAGGACAGGCGGAAAACACCATCGTGGTCTTCACTTCCGATCACGGCGAGTGGCTGGGCGAACATCTGCGCTGGGGCAAGGGCTGGCCGGGCGCGGACGCTGTGAGCCGCGTGCCACTGCTGGTCCGCTGGCCTGCTGGCGAGCTTGCTGCTGGCCGGCGCGTCAGTGACATTGTAGAAGCAGTAGACGTCCTGCCCATGCTGCTGGACTGCGCCGGCATCCAGATTCCGCCGCATTTGCAGGGAATTTCACTGTTGCCTGCGTTGCGCGGGGCACCTGGCAGTGGCGACGGCTCGGCGGTCATGGAAGCCAGCGGCTGGAAGACCTTGCGCACGGCCACGCATCGCTATCTCATTCATGCGGATGGCCGCGAAAGCCTGTGGGATCTGGCGCAAGACCCGCGAGAGTATCGGAATGTGGCCGGCGACGAGCGCTACAGTGCCGTTCTGGCCGACCATCGACACATGCTGCTGCAACGCCTGCTGGACATGGAGCGACCGTTGCCTCGCACCTGGGTTTACTGATTCGGTCGGCAATGGTCTGGCAACCCGGGGCAGCGCGCGTTACACTGCTGTTCCCGAAAGGAAGATAAACAGTTGACGACACTCCCGGCACAGGCCCTGAGCGCGCTGCGTAACCCTATCATCGTTCCAATTTATTTGCCCACCCTGCTTTTTGGCATGGCGCTGGGCATGGTAAAGCCCATTCTCCCCCTGTATGCGGCGGACTTTGACATCAGTTATGCCCTTATAGGTGTGGTCGTGGGTGCCCCGGCCCTGGGTGCCATGCTGGCTGATGTCCCGGCCGGCATACTGTTACGTCGCTTTAACGAAAAGCAGGTGATGCTGGCCGGCCTTGGGCTCGTCATGCTGGGTATGTTGATGCTTTACCTGACGCCCGGCGTCTGGACGGCGGTCGTGTTCCTCTTCATGTTTGGTTCCGGACGCGCGTTGTTTAATGTATCGCGTCACATGTACCTGTCGGAGCACATCTCGCTGGCCAAACGCGGTCGCGCCATCGCCCTGTTTGGCGGAATGATGCGCATTGGCTTCGCTGTCGGTCCGATCCTGGGCGGTTTCGTCGCGGCGCGGATGGGTTTGCGAGCGCCATTTCTACTGGTCAGCGCCTTCGCTGTTTTCGGCATCGTCGTTGTTGCCTTGCTGCTGAAAGGATCGAAGCGCGACGCCCAGGCCAGAAGCAAGGAAGACGGGCACGCTGTTGTTGAGACCCTGCGCGAAAACACGCCCATGCTGGCGAAGGCCGGTTCTGGCATGCTTTTTGCCCAGGCGGTGCGCGCCGGCCGTAGCCTGATTGTCCCGCTCTACGCAGCCGATGTACTGGGTCTGGGCCCTGAAGCCATCGGCCTGATCGTCAGCGCCTCCTGGGCGATTGACATGCTAATGTTCCTGCCTGCCGGCTGGATCATGGACAAGTATGGGCGCAAACACGCCATCGTGCCCAGTTTCGTCATCCAGGCAACTGGTCTTGCGCTCATCCCTCTGACCCAGAGTTTCGAAGGACTGTTGCTGGCGGCGTCGCTGATCGGATTCGGCAATGGAATCAGCAGTGGCTCGATGATGACCATTGGCTCGGACCTGGCGCCGGTGAAGACGCGCGGCGAATTCCTGGGAGTCTGGCGTCTCATCGGCGATTCCGGAGGGACTGTCGCGCCGCTTGTCATCGGATTGATTGCCCAGCAACTGGCGCTGCAGTCGGCTGTTGTCGTCATTTCGGGCGCAGGTCTGATGGCTGCCGGCATTTTCGCCTTTCTCGTCCCGGAAACCTTGGCCAGAATGCCCCGCAAGCGGCCGCGAGCCGCATAACAGGAAGCTGAAATGCCGGACTTGCAGGCCGTTCAGGAGTTTCTGCACGAGTTGCAGCCACGTGTGAGCGGTGAAATTCGGGCTGACCAGTACAGCCGCATGCTCTACAGCACGGACGCCAGTATTTATCAGAAGATGCCGCTGGCCGTGCTCATTCCACGCACGGCGGATGACGTACAGGCTGCCGTCGAGCTGGCGGCGCGTCACCGTGTGCCAGTGCTGCCGCGCGCATCAGGCAGCAGTCTGGCGGGCCAGGCGGTCAACGAGGCGCTGGTCATCGACACCACCCGCTGGCTGGACGGGATTCACGAGATCAACCCGGAGGAGCGCTGGGTGCGGGTGGGACCAGGGCGGGTGCTGGACGAACTGAACCTGGCGCTGAAACCGCATGGCCTGCAATTCGGTCCGGACCCGGCCAGCAGCAACCGCGCGGCGATGGGCGGCATCGTCTCCAACAACTCAACCGGCAGCCACTCGATTCTCTACGGCATGTCGGCTGACCACGTGCTCGAGGCCGAAGTCATTCTGGCCGACGGCACGCGTACCCGCATGGGCCCGCTGGACGGGGAACCCCTGCGCCAGCATCAAATGCGCAATGATCTGGAAGGTCGCATCTATCGCGATGTGGCTCAACTGGCGCGGCAAAACGCCGACGTCATTCGGGCCGGCACACCGCGGCACTGGCGTCGCTGTGGGGGCTACAACCTGGACCGCTTCGTCGAGGGCGGCGTCAACTTCAACTGGCCGCAGGACGAGCATTTCAACCTGGCGAAGTTGCTCAGCGGGGCCGAAGGCACGCTGGGCGTGCTGACCGAATTGAAGCTCAACCTTGTTCCCCTGCCGCAGCGCACGGCCCTGGCCATCGTGCACTTTGATGAGCTGTTCACGGCGCTGGCAGCGGTGCCGGCCATGCTGGAAACCGGGCCATCGGCCATCGAACTGCTTGACAATCTCGGGCTTACGCTTTGCCGTGATGTGCCCGAATATGCGCGTCTGTTGCAGACCTTCGTCGAAGGCCAGCCGAACTGCATCCTGATCACCGAGTTCTACGGCGAGAGTGAAGTAGAACTGCGCGCCAAAATCGATGGGCTGCAGCGCCACCTGCGCAGCCAGAGTATCGCCGCCGGTGTCACAGTCCCGGTGTTCGGGTCAACGCAACAGGAAGACGTCTGGACGGTGCGCAAGGTCGGCCTCGGCCTGATGATGAGCATCCGCGGCGACCACAAGCCCATTCCCTTCATTGAGGATGCCGCTGTTCCGACCGACCACCTGGCAGAATATGTGACGAAGCTGGAGGAGTTTTGTAACGGCCTCGGCACCGATGTGGCCTACTACGCGCACGCCAGCGCCGGCTGCGTCCATATTCGCCCGCTTATCAACACGAAACAGGCACGGGAAGTCGCCAAGCTGCCGCAGATCATGGAGTTCTCGGTCGATCTCTTGCATGGCTACGGCGGTGCGCTCAGCAGCGAGCACGGCGACGGGCGTGCGCGCAGCTGGATGAACGAGCGCTTTTTCGGCCCGAAGTTGTACCGGCTGTATCAGCAGGTCAAACGCAGCTTTGACCCCGACAACCTGCTCAACCCGGGCAACATCGTCGATGCGCCGCCGATGGGCGAAAATCTGCGGTTCGGCGAGACTTACGAAGTTATCCCCCTGCAGCCGGCACTGGACTTCAGCGATGAGCAGGGCTTTCACCGGGCCGTCGAGATGTGTAACGGGGCGGGAGTCTGCCGCAAGAAAACCACCGGCACCATGTGTCCCAGCTTCATGGTCACGCGCGAGGAAGAGCACAGTACGCGCGGCCGCGCCAACGCGCTGCGCGCTGCCATGTCCGGCCTGCTGCCGGCCAGCGAGCTGACCAGTGAACGCATGTATGGGGTGATGGATCTGTGCATTGGCTGCAAGGCCTGCGCCGCTGAATGTCCCTCGTCGGTGGACATGGGCAAGATCAAGGTGGAGTTCCTTGCGCAGTATCATCGCGAACACGGGACACCGCTGCGCGCGCGTCTGTTCGGCCACATTGGCGCCCTGAGTCGTCTGGGCGCCGGGCCTCTGGCTCCATTGGTCAATGCCGGATTGAGCAACCCGTTCATGCGTGACCTGATGGAACGTACGCTTGGCGTCAGCAAGGAACGCACACTGCCTGCCTTTGCGCCACAACCCTTCACCACATGGTTTCGCAAACGCGGCAGGCCACAGGGCAGCGCCAAACAGGTCGTGCTTTTCAACGACAGCTTCAACACCTGGAATGACCCGCACATCGCCATCGCTGCTACCCAGGTGCTGGAAGCCATGGGCTACGAGGTACTGCTGCCGGGGCACCGCTGCTGTGGCCGCCCAATGATGTCCGAAGGCCTGGTGGAAGATGCGCGCAGGGCGGCGCTGGATGTGGTGTCGCGCCTGGCCGTTCATGTGGACGCCGGCATTCCGGTCGTGGGGCTTGAGCCGAGTTGCCTGTTGATGCTGCGTGACGAGTACCACTATTTGCTGCCGGATGACGCGCGCGTGGCCAGGGTGGCAGACAAGGCGCTGCTCTTTGAAGAATTCATCGCGCAACAGGCGGAAAGTGGCGAACTGGGGCTGGAATTCGAACAGACTGCGCGCAAGCTGCTGCTGCATGGCCACTGTCATCAGCGCGCTTTGGTGGGAACCGGGCCTTCACACATAGCCCTGGGTCTGCCAGAGAACTACGATATTGAGGAAGTCGATTCCGGCTGCTGCGGCATGGCGGGCTCCTTTGGTTATGAAAGCGAGCATTACGATCTCTCACTGAAGATGGCCGAACGACGCCTCTTGCCGGCCGTACGCGAGGCGGATGCAGACACCCTGATCGTCGCCGCCGGCACCAGTTGCCGCCACCAGATCCAGCATGGCAGTGGCCGCCTGCCCCTGCACCCGGCCGAAGTCCTGCGTGATGCAATGGTCACTGACCGGGAAGTAGAGACTGCATGAAACTGACCAGGCGGCTTGTGCGAATCGGCGCGCTCGTCCTTGCAATCTGGTTGTTGCTACCTGTGTTTCAGAGCTACAACGTTGTAATTCTGGAATGGTTCAACTATCTGCTGGATGATTCGCTTGTCGAACGCCGAACCTTTGACTCAGTGACTGCCCTGCATCACGAACTGTTCTGGTCCGTGATTGTGACACGTCTTGTCCTGTTCATCGTTCTGTTCAGCGCAACCTGGGTTGTGTTGCGGCGCACTCGGCCAGCGCAGTAACCAACCAGCCTGCAAACGACTGAGTTCGATACAATTCTGCCTTCCAGGGGAATACTGACATGACGGTGACCATTCGTGACGTGCAGGCCATCACCACCAAACCCGGCAATTCAAACCTGGTCATTGTCAAGGTGCTGACCTCCGAGCCAGGACTCTACGGCCTCGGCTGCGCGACCTTCACCCAGCGCTGGCACGCGGTCGTCGCTGCCGTCGAGAAGCATTTGCGACCCTTTGCGCTGGGCCGGGACGTCATGCGCGGTGAGGAATTTTTCCGCATGGCCATGGCGCACAGCTACTGGCGCAATGGCCCGGTGCTCAACAACGCCATTTCCGGCGTCGATCAGGCGCTGTGGGACATCCGCGGCAAGCTGGCTGGCATGCCGGTCTACGAGCTGCTGGGCGGAAAAGTGCGTGAGGCGGCCAACGTCTATGTGCATGCGGATGGCGGTTCGCCGCAAGAAGTGGCGGAGAATGTCCAGCGCTACATGGATCAGGGGCATCGTCACATCCGCGTCCAAATGGGCGGTTACGGCGGCATGGGCGGCGCAATCCCCAGGCCGGAAGGCGCGCCCGCTGGCAGCTACTATGACCCACGCGCCTACTGCCGCGACATGCTGGGCATGATTGAGCATGTGCGCAAGGTAGTGGGCGACGAAGTCGAGTTGCTGCACGACATACACGAACGCCTGCACCCGGTGCATTCCATCCAGTTCGCAAAGGACGTGGAGCAGTTTCGTCTGTTCTTCCTTGAGGATGCGCTGGCGCCTGAGGACATCGAATGGTTCCGCCAGTTGCGCGCACAAAGCGCCGTGCCACTGGCGATGGGCGAGCTCTTCAACAATCCGCTGGAGTGGCAGCCATTGATTGAAGGCCGCCTTATCGATTTCCTGCGCATGCACATCAGCCAGATGGGCGGACTGACTCCTGCCCGCGATGTCGCGCTTTTTGCCAACATGTATGGCCTGCGCACCGCCTGGCACGGACCGGGTGACACCTCGCCGGTCGGTCATGCCGCCAACCTGCAGCTGGACCTCTGGGAACCCAACTTCGGCATCCAGGAATGGTATGAACCATCGGAGCTGGACTATGAGATGTTCCCTGGCCTGCCGCAGGTGAGAGACGGCTATTTGTATTCGAACGCCATTCCCGGCCTCGGCATCGACATCGACGAGGCGCTGGCAGCGCAATATCCCTGTCAGGACGTGACAGAATTCTGGACGCAGACGCGCCTGCCAGACGGTACGCCGGTGCGTCCCTGAATTTTCAGCAAGGTCGGGGAAGTTTACAGTGCCGGCAGGAATGATTATTAATCTTGCCGATGTCTTTCCTTGAGGATGACCTCATCAGCATGATGGTGGGGCGTACCACTGATCCTGGTCAGCACAAGCCCCGGCAGCAATGCCGGGGCTTTTTGTTTGCAGGACAAGGCGGGTCAGGCACCCGTCCAGGCCACAACGTCAATCTCGACCATGATGCCGGCCAGCTGGCTGCCGACTGTCGTGCGCACCGGGCGCGGCTCCGGGAACCACTTCGCGTACTCCCCATTGAAGCGCGGGAAGAGTGACAGATCGCTCAGATGCACTGTCGACTTGACCACGTCCTCCATACCGGCGCCGGCTTCCGCCAGAATGTTGCGGATGCTGCCGAGCACCTGGGCCGTCTGCTCCTCAATCGTGTCGGGCAACGCGCCGGTTTCGGGATGCGCCGGGCCGATGCCGGAGATGTAGACAAAGTCGCCGGCGCGCAAGGCCTGTGAATAGGCACCGCCGGGTGGTGGCGCATTCTCGCTGCGAAACGCCTGTTTTGGCATGTCCGTTTCCTCCTGAGAATAAGAAATGTTGAGGTTACCTGCTATCCTGCTACTGCGGTTCAACCGCCGTCCCCGGCCTCTGTTGCTTCAGCCAGTCCTCTGCCCAGGCCAGGGCCCTGTGCGTTGAGGCAAAAATCACTTCGTCTGCGAGGAATATTGGCTCCAGTTGCGCCGACCCCCCGGTGCGCTCCAGCTGTCGGTGCACAGTCGGGCTAACGCCAGCCAGCAACAGACGTCCCCCAACGGCCTCAAGCTTGCGTGCGTATGACGTCAGGAAGCGGATGCCGGTGCTGCCAAGATGGATGTTGTTACGCAAGCGCAGAACGACGACCGGCTGTTGGCTGCTGGCATCCGGCTGTGGCAGACGTTCCTCAAGCAGCGGTATGGCCGCGAAATACAAATTTCCCGCGACGGAAACGACCAGGGGCTTGCGCGCCGGCAAGTGCTTTGGCAACGCTTCTTCGCGGAATGCACCACTCTCGGTCAACATCAGTCTGCGAACCTGCAGTCTGCGCATTGAGGACTTCGCATATAAAATCAGGGTAATGGCGACGCCGATGTAAACGCTGTATTCAAGCGGGAAAAACAGGGTGGCGCCCAGCGTGGCGAGCAATGCGCTGCGCGAACCCGTGTTGACGCGCCAGGCAAGGGCAAGGGCCTCCAGACGTATGAGGCTGGCCGCGGCAACGATGAGTTGACCTGCCAGCGCTGCCAGCGGGATGTATTCAATTTGTGTCCCCAGGGCGAGCAGGATGGCCACGATGAAGATGCCGGTGAAGACGTTGGCCATGCGGCTGCGGGCTCCCGCGCTGATATTGATGGCCGTGCGCGAAAAGGACCCACCGGACGCCATACCCTGAAACAGGCCGCCTGCAATGTTTGCCAATCCCTGGCCGGTCAGGTCGCGATGGACGTTGGCCATCGAACCGTCGGGCTGCGGAATCATGCGCGTCAGGCCCGCGCTTTGCAGGGATGCCAGCAAGGCGATAGCCACTGCCGCAATGGCCAGATCTGGGACATAGGCCGGCACCGGCAACGCCAGCTGCGGCAGCCCGGCAGGCATGGACATCAGATCGCCGGTGAGCAACACTTCATCCCAGCTTGCAAGCTGCACCAACGCGCTGGAGATGAACAGTGACGACAACATCGCCATATTCCGCAGGCGAGTCCGCTTGAGCGCCAGAATTATGACGATTGAGAGCAGGCCGATGAAGAGCGTGTTTGACTGCATCTCCGGCAGACGCTGCAGCCAGTCAGTGATACGCATCCAGACGCTGCCTGTGCTACGACTGCCCAACCCGGTTATTGCGTGCAACTGTCCAATGATGATCAGCAGTCCGGCCCCGCAGACATAGCCAGTCATCACTGCATTGGAGACAAATCGGAACAGATCCCCGACACGCAGCAGGCCAAGCAGTAGCTGAATGACTCCTACCATGACAGTCAATGTCATCATATGACCCAGGGGGTCGTCGTTGGCGTAGGCTGACAAGGTACTGCCAATCACCAGCACCAGCGCATTGGTGGGGCTGACCGCCATAAACACGGAGCTGGTCGTCAGGGCGCCGACGATGGTGGCTACACTCGCGGTATGCAACCCGAATATCGGGTTGACACCGGCGATGATGGCGAAGCCCATGGCCTGTGGCGCGGCCATCGCCGCGCCGCTTGTCCCGGCCAACAGGTCAGGGAAGAAGTTCTTGCGAAAGGCTTGCATCTGGAAGGATTGAATGCGCATCTTGCCCGTAGTCTACACCGGCTACCTGCCCCTGGCCAAGCCCGCTTCGTGGCAGAAAGCGCTACAATTCTGACAATTGATGATATTGATTCGAACCAGGGAATTAGCATGAAGATTTCAAAAGTCACTCCGCTGGTGCTGGGTACGCCATGGCGTAACCTGACCTTTCTCAAGGTTGAAACAGACGAAGGTCTTTGTGGCGTGGGTGAGGCGCGCGTGCTCAACCGCACAGACGCCGTGCTTGGCTATCTGACGGAAGCCATCCCGCGCTACGTGCTGGGCAGCGACCCCTTCCAGGTCGAGCGCCTGGTGCAGCGCATGTTCCGCGAAGACTTTGGGCGCGCCGGCGAAATCATCATGACGGCCACGGCGCTCGTCGAAGTGGCCTGCTGGGACATCATTGGCAAGGCGCTGGGCCAGCCGGTGTATCGACTGCTGGGCGGTGAGGTGCGCGAACAAATCAAGGCCTACGCCAATGGCTGGTATGACGTGGAGCGCACGCCCGGCGAGTTTCACGAGGCGGCGAAGGTGGTGCTGACAAAGGGATACAAGGCCCTGAAGTTTGACCCCTTTGGCGCTGGCTTCTATGAACTGGAGCGCGCAGAGAAACTGCGCATCATTGAGCTGGTAGAGGCTGTGCGCGACGCGGTGGGGCCTGACGTCGAGATCATGATCGAGATGCATGGCCGCTTCAACCCGGCGACGGCCATCGAGCTCACGCGCGAGCTGGCGCGCTTCGCTCCCTCCTGGGTGGAGGAGCCGGTACCGCCGGAAAACATTGCTGCGTTGCGCAAGACCAGCGAAGCCATCGCTGCGCTGGGGGTGCCGGTAGCGACGGGCGAACGCATGCACACCATGTACGAGTTTCGTGAACTCTTCGAGATGCAGGCGGCCGACATCATTCAGCCGGACATCACGCACTTTGGCGGCATATTGAACACGAAAAAGCTGGCCGCCTGGGCGGAGGCGTATTATATGCTCATTGCACCGCACAACGTCGGCGGCCCGGTCTCCACGGCCGCAGCGTTACATCTTGCCGCCTGCACCACCAACTTTAAGATACAGGAACACTTCAACGACTTTGGCGCGGACTACGTACTCGAGGCCGCGCCTGGTCTGCCCAGGGTGGTGGACGGTTACTTCAGCCTGCCGCAGGGGCCTGGCCTGGGCGTCACGCTGAACGAGGACGTCATCGCGGCCAATCCCCGGCAACACATCCACTTCAACCTGTTCGCCGAGGACTGGCACAAGCGCGATGCGCGCGACTGAACCCGCGCCGCTCAGGTGATGACGTTCAACCAGCCGCCATCCACGTAGTAGGTGGAGCCCACGCTATAGCTTGCGCGTGGCGAACACAGGAAAACGAAAAAGTCAGCGATTTCCTCCGCCGTGGCGAAGCGCTTGATCGGCGCGTACTGGTCGGCGATGTCCTGCAACCACTCATCCGCAGTCTGCTCCATGTCCTGGGTGACCAGGGAAGCAGTTTTGTTCCAGTCCGGCGTGCGCACCAGGCCTGGATTGACGGCGTTGACACGAATGTTGAAGGGGATAAGCTCGTTGGCCAGGCACTTTGAAAACATGACCAGGGCGGCCTTGGTCACGTTGTAAATCGGCTCGTAGAAGAGCGGTTGGGTCGCGCAGATGGAGGCGTTGTTGAGCACCACGCCGCCGCCGCGCTCTATCATGCCCGGCGCCAGCGCCCGCGCCAGACGAACTGCCGCCATCACGTGCAGCTCCCAGTAATACTGCCAGCGCGCATCGTCGGCATCCATGATTTTTTCTTCGCTGCCGGTGCCCGCGTTGTTGACGAGGATGTCAACGCCGCCGAATTCTGCTGTAATGGCGGCAACGAAACGGTCCAGGTCGGCTGTATTTGTCACATCGACAGCAGCATCCAGCACCCGCACGCCATGGTCCGCAGCTATGGCGCGCGCCTCCGGGGCCAGGCGTTCGCCGTCACGCGCGCAGAGCGCCAGATGCACGCCCTCGGCCGCCAGCCCCCGGGCGATGCCAAGACCGATGCCGATACTGCCGCCCGTGATGACGGCGACCTTGTCTTTCAGTTGCAGCTCCATGGAGTACTCCTCGCAATTGTCCACCGTCGCCACAGGGCGCGGTTCATGAAAGGTCTGCGCAAACTGTAGCGAAGGATGGGGCGGGCGGCGAATGCATGCGATGCAGGAAAGATTTGGGATAGATTGAAAACTTCGGTGAGGCAGGTATACTCCACAACATGATTGCAGAGCGAACCTCAGTACTGACAGCACTAGGTACAATCAAGCGTCGCTTGCCCGCCGGCGAACCCGTCGCTATAGAGGCTGCGCTGGCTGCGGCCTGGGCGCGCAAGGGGCTTGCAGCGCAGGTTGCCGACAAAAGCGTGGCCATCGGGATTGGCAGTCGTGGCGTTGCTGGTATCGTCGAGATCGCGCGTAGCCTGGTGAGTCTGGTGCAAGCCTCCGGTGGCAGACCCTTCATCGTGCCCGCCATGGGCAGCCACGGCGGTGCGACCGCTGCGGGGCAGCTGGAGGTGCTGGCCGGCCTGGGCATCACGCAGGCAAGTATGGGCTGCCCGCTGCGCGCGACGATGGACGCGGTGGTGCTCGGCACGACGGAGCAGGGCTGGCCGTTACATCTTGATCGCAATGTGGCGGAAGCCGATGCGCTGATCATCGCCAACCGCATCAAGGTACACACCGATTTTCATGGTCCGCACGAAAGCGGCCTGCTCAAGATGCTGGCCATCGGCCTGGGCAAGGAGTGTGGTGCAGCCTGGATTCACAGTCACGGCATTCCTGGCCTGCGCGACATCATGCCGCAGATCGGCGCCGGCCTGCTGCAGCATGTGCCTCTGGTGGCCGGCGTCGCGACCGTTGAAGATGGCTATCATCGGCCAGTTGAACTCGAGGTATTCAGTGCAGCTGAACTGATCGCCGGCGAGCAGCGACTGCTGCAACGCTCGCGTGAACTCATGCCACGTTTGCCTGTTGACGAAATTGACCTGCTCATCATCGATCGCATGGGCAAGGACGTCAGCGGCGCGGGCATGGACACCAATATCATCGGGCGCCTGCTCATGGAAGGTGAAGCGGAGCCGGCCGCGCCACAGGTCAGGGCGATTGTCGTGCTGGACCTGACGCCCGCTTCACATGGCAACGCGACCGGCATCGGCCTGGCGGACTTCATACCCCGCCGCCTGTTTGAGCAAATTGATTTGCCATTGACCACGCTGAATGTGTTCACCAGCGGTGGCCTGCTGCGCGGCCGGCTGCCGCTCGTCTACGAAGACGATGAAATGACCATCGACATGGCGTTGCGGCATGTATTCCGCAGCTGCCCGGAAGAGCGCGAGCTGGCGCGCGTGGTGCGAATCAGCAGCACACTTGACCTTGAAACTGTACAGGTGTCGCCTGTATTGCTTGATGAATTACGGGACGCGCCGGATCTGTTGTCGGCCGGTGAGCCGCAGGCGCCAGAGTGGTCCGATGGATGCCTGAAACCGCTTTGACACGTAGGCCCAGGATATATGCGAATGACTGAATCTATTCCAGGAGTGTCTTTCACTGCCGAATGTCCGGCGGGCTGTGATCAAATCCTTTCGCCAGAGGCAGTGTCTTTTGTCGCTGCACTGGCGCGCAAATTCCGCGGACGTCGAGATGAGCTGTTGCAGGACCGGGTTGCGCGCCAGGCAAAGATTGATGCCGGAGGCAGCCTCGACTTCCTGCTGGAAACGCGCCACATCCGGGAGGGGGACTGGCAGGTCGCGCCCATCCCGTCAGACTTGCGCGACCGCCGCACAGAAATCACCGGGCCGACCGAGCGCAAAATGGTCATCAACGCGCTGAACAGCGGCGCGCGGGTCTTCATGGCGGACTTTGAGGACGCCAATTCGCCGACCTGGTCCAACATGATCGAGGGACAGCGCAACATGGCTGACGCTGTTCGTCGCAGCATCACCTTTACCAATCCGGACGGTCGCTTTTATGAGTTAAACGAATCGACTGCGACTCTGTTGGTGCGGCCGCGAGGCTGGCATCTGGATGAGAAGCACATGCTGGTTGACGGAGTGGCAGTGCCTGGCGGCCTGGTGGATTTCGGCCTTTTCTTTTTCCACAACGCGCGTGAGTTGCTGGAGCGGGGCAGCGGCCCTTACTTCTACCTGCCCAAGCTGGAGAGTCATCTCGAGGCTCGCCTGTGGAATGATGTATTCAATTTTGCCCAGGATCAGCTGGGTTTGTCGCGCGGCAGCATACGCGCCACCGTGCTTATCGAGACGATCCAGGCGACTTTCGAGACTGAGGAAATCCTGTATGAGTTGCGCGAGCATTCCGGTGGACTGAACTGTGGCCGCTGGGACTACATCTTCAGTTACATCAAGACCTTCAGCAAACACCCGGACTTCATCTTGCCGGACCGTGCGCAGGTGACGATGACCGTCCCCTTCATGCGCAACTACACGCTGAACGTCATCAAGGTCTGTCACCGGCGCGGCATTCACGCCATGGGCGGAATGGCTGCCCAAATCCCGATTCGCAACGACCCGGTGGCCAACGAGCAGGCACTGGAGAAAGTGCGCCAGGACAAACTGCGTGAGGCGCGCGATGGCCATGACGGCACCTGGGTCGCCCATCCGGGCCTGATTGCAGTGGCCGAGGAAGTCTTCGATGAGTTGATGCCGCGGGCGAACCAGATAGATCGTCAGCGTGAGGACGTCAACATTGTGGCCGCTGACTTGCTCACTGCCTGCGAAGGCAGCATCACCGAGCAGGGCGTGCGCCTGAACCTGCGCGTCGGCATACAGTACCTGGAGGCCTGGCTGGGCGGCAATGGTTGTGTGCCGCTCTATTCCCTGATGGAGGACGCCGCCACTGCCGAAATTAGCCGGGCCCAGGTCTGGCAATGGCTGCATCACGGGGTGAGCCTGGAGGATGGCCGGGCACTGGATGAATCGCTCTACCTCAGCCTGCTGGACGAGGAGATGGACACCATCTGTGCTGAAGTCGGTCCGGACCGATTCGAAAGCGGGTTGTACAGGCGCGCGCACGAACTGTTTGACGAAATGATTCGCGCCGAAAGCATGATCCCGTTTCTAACCATTCCGGCCTACCGCGAACTGTAACACCCGCAGTATGGCGCAGCGTTCACGACCATTCGCTGGCTAAATTGAATGGACATAAGGAGCAGTCGCCATGATTAAGGTGCCACTCACCCTTGGCGTTGAGGAAGAATATCAAATCGTCGATCCGGTGACACGTGATCTTGCACCTCACTTTGAAGCACTGCAGGCTTCAGGAGGTTCCCTGTTGGGGGAACAGCTCAAGCCCGAAATGTTGCAATCGCAGCTGGAGGTGGGGACGGAGATTTGCCGCGACGTGGTCGAAGTTCGCCAGGAACTGATGCGCCTGCGCAAGACGGTGGACAACGTAGCGCAGGAGCAGGGATACAGGATACTGGCCGCTTCCTCACATCCCTTTTCGCGCTGGGAAGACCAGCTGGTCAGCCGGGGCGAGCGCTATCAGGAACTGCAGATGAACCTGCAAGCTGTGGTGCGTACCCAGCTGGTCTTTGGTATGCATGTGCACATCGGCTTCGGCAAATCACCGGAAGCGTTGGAATTGCTGATCGATGTGATGAACCAGATGCGCTATTTTCTGCCGCACTTTCTGGCATTAACCACCAGTTCCCCGTTCTGGGCCGGGCAAGATTCCGGCCTGAAGAGCTATCGCAGCATCATCATGAAAAGCCTGCCGAGGACCGGAATGCCGCCCGCCTTCGGCTCCTTCAGCGAATACCGCAACATGGTCAACCTGTTTGGCAAGGTAGGCGCGCTGGGCAAGACCAGTGACAAACATTCCGGCGAGGAGGTGGATGCCACGCGCATCTGGTGGGATATACGCCCCCAGGTTGGATTTGGCACGCTCGAGGTGCGTGTCTGTGACATCTGCACGCGCATTGACGAGGCCTTGTGCGTGGTGGCCCTGATCCAGTCAATTGTGTCTCATCTGGTGAAACTGCGGGAACAGAATTGCAGTTGGCGTGAGTATCACTCGCTGCTCATCCTGGAGAACAAGTGGCGCGCCGGGCGTTACGGTATCGATGGCAAAATGGTCGACTTTGGCAAGGAAGAAGAAGTGCCGTTGCGTTTCCTCTCCAACGAGCTCCTGGAGATCATCGATCCGGTGCTGGACGATCTGGGTACGCGCAAGGACGTCGAGTATCTGCACACCCTGCTGGCAAACGGCACCAGCGCCGACCGTCAGTTGGCGGCCTGGAACCGGGCCAAGAGCGAAGGCGCGGACTCGCAGGAAGCGCTGCTGGCGGTCGTCGATCAGCTGATCGCCGAGACGACGGAAGGCATCCCGGACTAGCTGCTTACAACAGTTCGGCGTGGCGCAGAATGGCATCGTCTTCGCTGACCGGACAGGGCGGCAACTCTGTTCGCGCCGCGTTGCCCAGTTGCGGGTTGGCCAGCGCGTTGTAGCAGATGATGAAGGCGCGCCGGTGCCGGTTGGAGTCGTTGGGGCCGGAGGCGTGCAGCAAGTTGCAATGGAAGAACAGTACGGCGCCTGGCGCCATTTCACAGTAAATCCGCTCAAAACGGGATTCGACCAGCGACATACGGTTTTCATCGGCGCCAGTCTGGTCGCCAACCTGGCCATGTGACAGTCGTCCCAGCAGATGGGAGCCGCGCAGTACCTGCAGACAACCATTCTGTCGGGTTGCCGGGTCCAGGGCGACGAAGGCGCTCATCATACGCGGGAAGACAAAGCCCAGTTCGTACCAGTAGCCATAATCCTGATGCCACTCCCACTTGCCGCCAGTGCGCGCTTCCTTCAGCATGACCTTGCCATGAAAGAAGCTGACCTCTTCGCCCATCAAAATCCTCACGTTGTTCACAATCTGCGGGCAAGTTGAGGCAGCGGCCCAGATGTCGTTACCAAGTTCGTGCCAGATGGCCAGCCCGGCCTTGCGTCCGCTGGCATCACCGTGCAATTGCGTGTGGCTGGCGACGCGCCCACCACTTTCCACCTCCTCAAGCATGGCGGCAACTTCGGCGGGGGTGAACACATTTTCGAGCAAAACGTAGCCATCACGCTGATAGTCGGCGACGTTGCTACGGTCAAGAAGCATGGTGCCCTCCTGTGGTGGCGCCTGCAGAGGCAGGTACAATCGTCTCAAATGGCTTGATGCGGAGATTGTACATATGAATCCGGATTTTGGCAGCAAGCGCGCGCTCGTCACCGGCGCCGGCAAGGGAATCGGGCGCGAGATTGCGCGGCATCTGGCAGCCTGCAACGCGGAGGTGGTTGCGCTCAGTCGCACGGAAGCGGACCTGGCCTCATTGCGCGCTGAAATCGGCTGCACCATGATTGTCGCCGACCTGGCGGACGTGGCGGCCACTCACGCTGCCCTTGAGGACACAGGGCACTTTGAACTGCTGGTCAACAATGCCGGTGTCTCCATCCTGGAACCTTTCCTGGAGGTCAGCGTGGCGGCCTTTGATGAAGTGATGGCCGTCAATGTGCGCGGCGCCCTGGTCGTTTCGCAGATTGTAGCCCGCGGCATGATTGAAGCCGGCCGTGGCGGCACCATCGTCAACCTCTCCAGCCAGGCCTCCTCACGAGCGCTGGCGCTGCACACCGCCTATTGTGCCTCCAAGGGCGCGCTGGATCAGTTGACGCGCATGATGGCGTTTGAGCTGGGTCCGCACAACATTCGCGTCAACGCGGTCAACCCCACCGTCACCCTGACGCCGATGGGGGAGATGGCCTGGGGCGACCCCGCCAAAAGCGCGCCCATGCTGGCTCGCATTCCCCTCAATCGTTTTGCCCGCCCGCTGGAAGTGGCCGAAGTGGTCGCGTGGTTGCTGAGTGACCAGGCGGGCATGGTGCATGGCGTCACTCTGCCGGTCGACGGCGGTTTCCTGGTCAGCTGACTCTCATTTTGACAGTCCACCGTCCACCATTATTGTGCATTTTGCTTGTCGTATTCTATCTGCGTGCTAAACTATCCATGTTGCCAGGTACAAGTGGGAGGACCTATGTTCCGCAGAATCGCCATAGTGTTCATGGTATGCACCCTGTTTAGCTTGCTGGCGCTGCCAGTGGTTGCGCAGGATGAGTTCGTCTTTGGCGTTGTGCTCGTTGGCCCGAAAAATGATCGTGGCTGGAGCCAGGCTCATTTTGAGGCAGGGGAATACGTCGAGGCGAACAACGAAAACGCGACCATGCTGTATTTTGAGAGCCTGAACGAGGCTGATACACCGGAAGCCACCCTGATGGACGTGGTCACCGAGATGGTTGATAGCGGTGCGTCGCTCATCTTCACAACTTCGGCCTCCTTTGAGCAAGATACAGACTCCGTCGCGGAAGCTTTCCCTGAGATCACGTTTATCAACATCACCGGCAGCAACGCGCTTGGGGAAGATGTTGCACCTAACGTGGGCAACTTCAACACCTTGATGGAAGCCCCGCGTTTGCTGGCAGGTTGCTCCGCCGCCCTGGCCACAGAAACCGGCAAGATCGGTTACCTGGGCGCGCTGATCGATCCGGAAACGCGCCGTCTGGCCGCTTCGGCCTATCTTGGCGCGCGTCATTGCTGGGATACCTATCGCGCTGACAGCGGCATGGATCTGGAATACACCGTGACCTGGATCGGTTTCTGGTTCCACATCCCCGGCTTCACGCTGGATCCGACCGAGGTCGCCAACGAATTCTTTGACAGCGGCGCCGATGTCGTGATTTCCGGCATCGACACCACCGAGGCCATCCAGGTGGCTGGCCGGCGCACCAGCGAAGGCGAACGTGCTTTCGCCATCCCCTACGGCAACGCCGGGGGTTGTGATGAGGCGCCCGAAGCCTGTCTCGGCGTGGCCTACTACAACTGGGGCCCCGCCTATCTGGACACTCTCAACCGCGTCGCTGACGGCACCTGGGAGTCTTCCTGGGACTGGCTGGCGCTGGACTGGATGGACATCAACAATCCGGATACCTCCACCAGTGGCTACGGTCGTGGCGACGGAATGCCGGAAGAGATTGCCGATAATCTGGACGCCTTCCAGGCCGAGCTGGCCGAATACATGAGCGCCCAGGACATGGTCGAATCGATCTACCTGTGGCAGGGCCCGCTGAACCTGCAGGATGGCACCGAGCTGGCCGCCGAAGGCGAAGCGGTATCGCTGCTGGACATCTGGTTCGTGCCGCAATTGCTTGAGGGCATGGTCGGCGCAAGCGAGTAAGCGCAGCAAGTAAAGTTTGGCGGGGTGTCCAGGATGGCACCCCGCTTTTTTATGCACAGCGCCGTCTGTGTTACATTCCACATGGCGAACCAGAGATTCGTGAACGGTCTCATTGATCTTAAGCCTGATGATCTGTGGCCGGAGAGTGTCCATGATTGACGATCCTGTATTGCTGAACGACTGGCACGCCGTCATACCGCTGCGCGAGCTGGACGATAGTGGCATCGCCGGCGCACGCTTGCTGGGTGAGGACATCGTCATCTGGCGCGCAGGCGAGCGGGTCCTGGCCTGGCAGGACTTGTGCCTGCATCGTGGTACACGCCTGTCACTGGGCGAAGTGCAGGACGGCGCACGTCTGATGTGCCCCTATCACGGCTGGACTTATGATGCTGAAGGTCATTGCGTTCACATGCCGGCGCATCCTGAGCAAAAGCCTTCGCCGCGCGCGCAAGTGCGCCGCTACCATGCCTGCATTCACTTCGATTTCGTCTGGGTCTGCCTGGGGGAGCCACAGAATCCTTTGCCGCCATTCCCGGAGTGGGGTGACGCAAGCTTTCGGCGGGTTCTCTGCGGCCCCTATCAATTCAGGGCGGCCGGGCCGCGCATGGTCGAGAATTTTCTGGATGTCGCCCACTTTCCCTTTGTGCATGAAAACATCCTGGGCGTGCGGGAACGAACCGAGATTGAGGACTACGAGGTCATCACCGACGAGCAGGGGGTGACGGCCAGCGACATTCGCATTTTTCAGCCCAACCCGGATGGCACCGGGGAAGCAAAGGTGGTGAACTACACCTATCAGGTGTACCGCCCGCTGGTCGCCTATTTCCGCAAGGAGTCGCTGGGTCCGCGTTTTGCCATCCTGTTAATGGTGACGCCGCAGGAGCCCCTGAGCAGTCTGATGTGGATGTGGATGTTGATGAACCACTCCTGGGACGCTCCCGAAGAAGAGTTGCGCGCCTTCCAGGACGAAATCGCCTTGCAAGACCTGCCCATCGTTGAATCACAGCGGCCGGAAATGTTGCCGCTTGACCTGCAGGCAGAGTTGCATCTGCGCTCCGACCGTACGGCGATCGCCTATCGCCGCTGGCTGAACGAACTCGGCTTGCGCTACGGAACAGCCTGAACATGGATATCCAGCTGCGCAACATCCACAAGCGTTTTGGCAGCGTTCACGCCAACAATGATATCAATGTCACTTTCCCCCAGGGCCAAATCACCGGCATTCTGGGAGAAAATGGCGCTGGCAAGTCCACGCTAATGAAGATCCTGTCCGGCTTTCAGCCGGCGGACAGTGGCGAAATCCTGCTCGACGGGGCGCCGGTGCACTTCGACAGCCCCGAAGATGCAATCCATGAAGGTATCGGCATGTTGCAGCAGGACCCCCTGGATATAGGCGCCTTCACCACACTGGAGAACTTCGTCTATGGTCGCGACAAAAATGTCCTGCCAAACTGGGGCACGGCCCGCAGTGAATTGATTCAGGCTGCCGGCCATCTTGGTTTCGAGCTGGAAACAGAAACGCCGGTAGAGTTGCTAAGTATCGCAATTCGGCAGCAGTTGGAGATCGTGCGCCTGCTTTCGCTGGGTGTGCGCGCCCTGATTCTGGACGAGCCGACCACCGGAATTTCTACCGAGCAGAAGAAGACGTTGTTTGAGGCGCTGCAACAACTGGCACATGAGGATGGAGTCATTGTGCTGCTGGTGTCGCACAAGCTGGAGGACGTCATCACGCTTTGCGACAAGGTCGTCGTGTTGCGCGACGGCCGGCTGATTGGCGAAGAAGAGATGCCTCAGGGAGAGGCCGCTGAGACGGAACAGGGCAGCGAGGTCAAGTCACAGCTGGTGCGGCTCATGTTTGGCCAGGAACTGGGGCCCCACGTCCGCAAGCTGGTGCCGCTGGACAAGGTCGTGTTGCAGCTGGAAAACCTGCAGCTGCGTGACCGGCGTCTGCAGATTGACGGGCAGAATCTGTCGCTGCGGCGCGGCGAGGTTATTGGTCTGGCCGGGCTGGAAAACAGCGGGCAGAGCCTGACCATGCGTGCCATCTGCGGCCTTGAAACCGTTTTCAGTGGCCGTGTACTCGTCGATAGCGAGGAAATGACCAATCGCAGCTACCGCCATTTTATGCGCAGGGGCGTTGTGTTTGGCGCAGCTGGCCGTCTGGAGGAGGGGCTCATCGCGGGGCTGACGCTTACCGAGCATATGGCGTTGGTACGTAACGATCGCGCGGTACTGGACTGGTCGGCGCTTGAGCAGGAGACGCGCGCGAATCTTGAGCATTATGATGTTCGTGGTCAGGCAGGAGACCTCATTGAGCAGCTTTCCGGCGGCAACCAGCAGCGGGTATTGATGGCCTTGTTGCCTGCCAACCCGCGCCTGCTCATTCTTGAGCAACCCACACGCGGCCTGGACGTTGAGTCGGCGCGCTGGATCTGGCAGCAGCTGCTGGAACGTCGCGAGAGTGGAACCGCGATCATGTTCAGTTCTGCAGATCTGGACGAACTGGTCGCCTACAGCGACCGAATCCTGGTATTCTACGCGGGTCGCGTCCATGAAATTGAGGATGTCGCGGCGACGACAATAGACGAACTGGGCTACTTCATCGGCGGCGAATTCAGTCAGGTGTGAGCTGTGCGCAATCTTTCATCCAGGCCGGTTCAACTCGCGTTCGTCCTGCTTCCGGTCCTCCTGTCACTTTTGCTGGCAGCCTTGCTGGTGCTGATGGTGGGCCGAGACCCACTTGAAGTTCTGCAGAAAATCCTGCAGGGAGCCTTCCGCAACACCCGCTCCATGGCAGGCGTTCTGAATTTCTGGGTCCCGCTTACTCTGGCCAGCGTGGGGCTGTATGTGACCTTTCGCGCCGGCCTGTGGAACATTGGTATTGAAGGACAGATTCTGGCGGGCGCCATCTTTGCCAGCTGGGGCGCGTTGAACATCGATCTGCCCGCAGAACAGGCGCCGCTGCAGTTGTTCCTGCAAATTTTACTTGCGATGGCTGGCGGTATGTTGTGGGGCGGTATCACCGGCGCACTCAAGATCTGGCTGGGTGTCAACGAAATCTTTGGCGGCATGGCCCTGAACGCCCTGGCCGGCGTCTGGGGCATCTACCTGATAAGTGGCCCATGGTATCCGGCAGGCGGTAGCGCGCAGCAGTCCCGACCCTTTCTTGACCATGCCCTGTATCCCGCTGCTTCTCGTGAATGGCCGCTGGGCCTGCTGGCAATCGCACTGACCGTGATCGCCATAGTGCTCGTGCCACTTCTGATGGCAAGGACGCGCTGGGGACTGCAATTGAAGGCGACCGGCAAGAACCCACGCTCCGCCTTGTTGCTGGGCGTACCCACCGGCATGGTGGCCATGAGCGCATTCCTGGCCTGTGGCGCGCTGGCCGGTGTGGCGGGTTCCTACCGCGTCATGTTCACCTACGGCAGCTTCCGCCCCCTTGCAGCCGGCGGCATCGGTTTCCTGGGTTTGCTCGTGGTGCTGCTGTCGACCATGCGTCCCTTCTGGATTCCCTTCATCGCCATCGTATTTTCGGCAATTTTGGCCGGCAGTACGCGATTACGCGTCTCACTGCAACTGGACTCCTCGCTGGCCGGAGTGTTGCAGGGGACGCTGGTGCTGGTGTTCATTCTGTTTCAGGGATTACGCCAGCGAATGGAAGCGCGCAGCAGCCGCGAGGCGGCGGAAGCTGCGCAATTGCCCGGCTCCGGGCAGAGCGGCTTGATGGGCTGATGAATGAAGAGCTGCTGAACACACTCGGAAGCGTCGTGGCCAATGCGACACCCCTGGTCATTGCCAGCATCGGTGAAACCATCACCGAACGCGCCGGCGTCATCAATCTTTCGCTGAACGGCAGCCTGATCGCAACGGCGATGGCCGGCTTTGTGGTGGCCTGGTTAACCAACAGCCTCGTGGCAGGCATGTTGGCCGCCATGTTGGTGGGCGCGTTCATTGCGCTCATCATCGCCCTGTCCAGTATCGAGTTGCGGCTTGATCAGGTAACGGTTGGCTTCATCCTCACCCTGCTTGCCGCTGACCTGGCCCAGTTCCTGGGGCAGGAGTACACACGCATTCCGGGCCCGGTCGTCACCAAATGGTCTTTCCCGCTGCTGGAAAACGTACCGCTGCTGGGGCCGGTGTTCTTCCAGCAAAATGTACTGGTCTACTTCAGCTACGCCCTCGTGATTGGCGTTTGGTTCTGGCTATTCCGCACACGGCCGGGCATGGCGCATCGTGCCATCGGCGAACGCCCGGAAGCGGCCTACGCGCGCGGGACAAATGTGAACCGCATGCGCTATGTCTACGTTCTGGTGGGCGGCGCGCTGGTTGGGCTGGCTGGCGCAGCCTATTCGCTGCACTTCAAGCCTGGTCTGTCCAATCCGCCAGCCATGCAGGGCGATGGCTGGATCGCGCTGGCTATCGTGATATTCGGCGGCTGGCACCCGTTCCGGGTCGTGCTGGGTGCCTGGCTGTTCGCCGGGCTGCGGGCCGTCTCTTCCGACATTCAGAAGAACGGGCTGGAGTTGCTGGGACGAACAATTGAGTTCAACTTTGTGCTGCTGAACGGCCTGCCCTGGGTGATGCTTATCGTCACCCTCTTGCTGGTGAGTAGCGGTGCCATCGAACGACTGCTGCTGATACTGCCACATCGCTTCCAGCGACGCATGCGCGCTGTCCTGCGCTCGGATCCGCCACGCGCCATCGGCACCACCTTCGAGGTTGACTGATGTCCAACAAGCCCCACATCGTGATTATGAATCCTGACCAGTGGCGCAGCGACGTCATGGGTCACATGGGCAATCCCGCTGCGGTGACGCCATATCTGGACCAGGCAGTGCGCGAGGACATGGTGTCCTTTCGCAATGCCTTCTGCCAGAACCCGGTCTGCACGCCCAGCCGCTGCTCCTTCATGACAGGCTGGTATCCACACACACGCGGCCACCGCACCATGTATCACATGCTCAAGCCTGATGAGCCCATGCTGCTAAAGTCATTGAAAGACCAGGGCTGGTACGTCTGGTGGGGCGGCAAGAATGATGTCGTGCCCGCGCAGCACGGCTATGCTGACTATTGTGATGTGAAGTATGTGCCGCCGAATACGCCGGAACGCCCCCTGCGCCAGAACACGCACGCCGCCGACAGCTGGCGCGGCGCGCCGGGCAGCGACAGCTACTACTCCTTTTTCGTCGGGCGGCAGGACAAGGACCCTGACGACCATCACATCTACGATAGTGACTGGGCCCTGGTGGAAGGCGCCATCGAGTTGATTCGCAACCCGCCCACCGACAAGCCGCTTTGCATTTATCTCCCGCTGATTTACCCGCATCCGCCTTACGCGGTCGAGGATCCCTGGTTCAGCGCCATCGAGCGGGACAAGCTGCCGCCGCGCATCCCGACTCCCGCCATGCCAGCAAATGAGCCTTCACTGCTCACGGGTATACGTGAGCGACAAAAAATGGTTGGCTGGGACGAGGCCCGCTGGACAGAGCTGCGGGCAACCTATTACGGCATGTGCGCGCGCGTGGACGAGCAGTTCGGCATGATTCGCGCGGCGCTGCAGGAGGCCGGCATTTACGACGACACGGCCTTCTTCCTGTTTTCGGATCATGGGGATTTCACCGGCGACTACGGGCTCGTCGAGAAGACCCAGAACACCTTTGAAGACTGCCTGACGAACGTGCCTTTCCTCATCAAGCCGCCCGCTGGCGTCCCGCTCCAGCCCGGCGTGCGTGACGCACTGGTAGAGTTGATCGACTTCCCGGCGACGGTAGAAGCGCTGACCGGCATCGATGTTCACCACACACATTTCGGTCGCTCGCTGTTGCCGCTGGTGGCCGGTGTGGAGTCTGGTCATCGCGACGCGGTCTTTTGCGAGGGCGGCCGGATTCACGGCGAACACCAGGCGATGGAACTGGACAGCGACACCTCGACGAAATCGCATTACTGGCCGCGCAACAGTCTGCAGCGCAGCGAGGGGCCGGAACACAGCAAGGGTGTCATGTGCCGCACGCAAACCCACAAGTACGTTTACCGGCTCTACGAACGCGACGAACTCTACGATCTGCGCGCCGACCCCGATGAAGTTCACAACCGCATTGATACCCCGGCGCTGGCTTCAGTACAGCAGGCTTTGCAGCAGCGCACCTTGCGCTTCATGGTGGAGACGGCTGACAACGTGCCCTGGGATACCGACCGCCGCAGATAGCGTAATGATACAGCCCTGCGTCTGTGCTATACTGCGACGCCAGTCTGCCTCAAACTGATTGCCAGCCCATGAAGGCCAACCGGCACCCCCTGTTGCGTTTGCTTGCCAAAACGCGCCGCTACCGCGGTCGAGTCTGGCTGGCCACCACTTACTCCATCCTGAACAAGCTGTTTGACGTCATGCCGCCCATGTTGATTGGCGCGGCGGTGGACGTCGTTGTGCGGCGCGAAGAATCATTCCTGGCTGATCTGGGCCTGGTGGAAATGCAGTTGCAGCTGATGGCGCTTTGCGCGCTGACGCTTTTCGTCTGGATCATGGAGTCGCTCTTCGATTACGTCCAGCATATCTATTGGCGCAACCTGTCCCAGACCATTGAGCATGACCTGCGTCTGGAGACCTATGACCATGTCCAGCAGCTGGAAATGGCCTGGTTCGAGCAACGCAGCACTGGCAGACTGCTCTCGGTCCTGAATGACGACATCAACCAGCTGGAGCGTTTTCTGGATGTCGGCGCCAATTATCTAATTCAGGTCATCGCAACCATCGTTCTCATCGGTGGTCTGTTCATCTCGGTGGCGCCACAGGTCGCCTGGCTGGCCTTCCTGCCGATGCCGGTGGTTGCCTGGGGTTCGATCTGGTTCCAGCGCAAGCTGGCACCCCGTTACGCGGCCATACGCAGTCAGGTCGGTGTGCTGAACAGTCTGCTGGCCAACAATCTGGGCGGCATCGCAACCATCAAAAGCTTCACGGCCGAGCAGCACGAAATCAGGCGTGTGCGTGGCGAAAGTAACCTGTATCGCGAGTACAACCGCAAGGCGATCCGGCTCAGCGCCGCCTTCGTCCCCCTGATTCGCATGGCCATCGTCACCGGCTTCATCGCCATCATGTACTTCGGTGGACTGCTGGTGCTGAATGAGGGGCTCAACATTGCCCTCTACAGCGTGCTGGTCTTCATGACGCAGCGGCTACTGTGGCCGCTGACGCGCCTGGGCGAGACCTTCGACCTCTATCAGCGGGCCATGGCTTCGGTCGACCGCATCCTCGACCTGCTCGACACACCGGTGCGCATTCTGGATGGCAATAACAGCCTGCCGCTGGCGACCATCCGTGGTGACGTCTGCTTTGACCGGGTGGACTTTGCCTACAGCAACGGTCTGCCCGTTCTAAACGACCTTTCGCTGCAGATGCCGGCAGGTCAAACTGTGGCCATTGTGGGCGCGACGGGAGCCGGCAAGTCCACGCTCATCCGCCTGCTGCTGCGCTTTCATGATGTGCCGCGCGGCACCATCACGCTGGATGGTCATGATCTACGCGACCTGCGCGCCGAGGATTTACGCCGCGGCATCGGCCTGGTGAGTCAGGACGTCTTTCTCTTTCACGGCACAGTGCGCGAAAACATCGCTTACGGCAGTTTTGACGCGGACTTGGAGTCAATCGTCGCAGCTGCCAAAATCGCCGAGGCGCACGATTTTATCGTGGCTTTTCCTGACGGCTACGAAACCATCGTGGGCGAGCGCGGCCAGAAGCTGTCCGGCGGGCAGCGCCAGCGCATCTCCATCGCGCGCGCCGTGCTGAAGGATCCGCCGGTGCTCATCCTGGATGAGGCAACTTCTTCAGTTGACAACGAAACCGAGGCGGCCATCCAGCGTTCAATGGACCGCATCACGGAGGGGCGCACAACCATAGTCATCGCCCACCGTCTGTCAACTGTACGCAACGCTGACAGGATCTACGTGCTGGAACAGGGCAGTGTCATTGAGACCGGTACGCACGAGGAACTGGTCACGGATGATGATCTCTACGCCATGCTGTGGCGCGTGCAAATGGGTGAGCGTCTGATGCTGCAGCCAGGCTAGCCAGCCTGTCGCACCTGTTGCACAATGTCGCGCAATTGTCGCTCAAAGTCCGGATCAGCTGCCTTGAACTCCGTGCCACTGATGACCAGTGGTGCGCCGAACACCACGATTTCCGCCCCCAGCGACAAGGTCTGAATCGCCTGCTCCACGCTCAATCCGCCGACGGCCTGCACCGGAATGTCTACTGCGGCCAGCACGGCCGGCAAGTCATCCAGCGGGCTGAGTCCCGGAATCATGTTGCGCTCGTCGAAGCCGGTATGCACGATGATGTAATCGACGCCCATCGCCTGCGCCTCTCGTGCGCGACCCGGCTTGTCCGGGCAGAGCATGACATCGCACATGACCTTGCCGCCATGGCGCTGCGCCATCTGCACCTGCTCAATGATGCTGGCGTCATGCGCCTGGCCCATGACCACGACCATGTCACCGCCCGCCTGAAACATCATCTCCGCTTCCAGCCCCGCGCCATCCATGGTCTTCAGGTCGACCACCAGCGGCACATCCGGATGCGCTGCATGCAAGGCGCGCACGCCATGCAACCCCTCGGCGAGGATGAGCGGCGTGCCGGCCTCCAGCCAGTCCACACCGGCGCTCACCGCTGCGTCTGCCAGCGACAGGGCCTCGTCGATAGTGGTGACGTCCAGCGAAATCTGAATCTTTGCATCCATACCTATGCGCCTTTCAGAGCAGCAGAACGGACTTGACGTTGTCGCCGGCTTCCATGTGTTCGAATGCGTGGCGCCAGTCAGCCAGGGGATACTGACCGCCGATGACCGGATCAAGATTGAGTTGGCCGGAGCCCATCAGCGCCAGCACGCGCTCCCAGGTGTTGTAGGTGTGGCTGAAGCTGCCCTGCAAGGTAACCGCCTTGGCCACCAGCGGGTCAAGATTGAAGCCCAGCGGCTGCGGCCCCCAGCCAATCTTGGTGATGAGACCGTTGGGCCGCACCAGATCCAGCGCCTGCTCCAGCGCCGCGCTCACACCGCTGCAATCAACGACCAGGTCTGCGCCGAAGCCGTCGCCCAGCGACATCACATGCTCGACGGGATCTTCTTTTTGAATGTTGATGATGCGGCTGGCGCCCAGCTCGGCCGCGACGCCGAGGCGATGATCATCAACGTTGGTGCCCAGCACAATGATGTCGCTGGCGCCGCGCAGACGCGTAACCAGCAGCGCCATGATGCCGATGGTGCCCGCGCCCTGGATGACGACCGAGTCACCAGGCTTCATGGCGGCGGTCTTCTCCACCAGGGCGTTGTAGGCGACACAGACCGGCTCGGTCAGCGCGGCGTGCGCAAAGGGGACGCCTTCAGGAATCGGGTGCAGAATCTCCGCGCGCGCTGTCACGTAACGGGTGAAAGCGCCATCCGCCAGCGCGCCGTAACCCAGCCGGTTCGGGCAGAGGTTGTAGGCGCCGCTCAGGCAATAGCTGCACTGATTGCAGATCTGTGCGGCAGTTTCGCAGGCAACCCGGTCTCCACGGCTGACATTCTTCACGTTGGCGCCGGTGTCGGCCACTACGCCGCAGAACTCATGGCCCAGCACCAGCGGCAGGCTGATCTCCCAGCTGTGGTTTTCCTGCCACATGTGCAGGTCGCTGCCACATACGCCGGCCGCGCGCACTTCCAGCACGACTTCGCCCGGTCCGGGCGCAGGCGGTTCGGCAATATCGCGCAATTCGACGGCATCCGGGCGACTGTCATACTTGACGAGAGCCTGCATCATTCTTCCTCTCCAAAGTAGCGGGCGCACAGGTCACGCAGAAACAGCAGCGACTGCTGCATTTCGTCGAGGCCGTTCATGCCATCCTCAATGCTGATCCAGCCGCGGTAGTCGTGATCCGCCAGAATCTGCAATATCGCGGGATAGTCATTCATTCCCTGACCGGTGACGCCATGGCGCAGGTTGGGCGAGTAGCCCAGCGTGCCGTCGCTCTGACGCAATTCCTCAAGCGTGGTGCCTGCGGCCAGCGAGCGGTCGCTGGCGTGCATGCTGACGATGCGCGGCGCCACCGCACGCAAGAGTTCCAGCGGATCATCACCGGCGACAATGGCGTTGGAGGGGTCGTACTGAACGCCGAAGTAGGGGCCGTGCGGGATGGCGGCCAGCAGCTCAAGGAACACGTCCATCTTCTGCGCGAACTCGGGATACTCCCAGAAGCCGTCCTTGTAGTGGTTCTCCAGGCCCAGCACAATGTCGAGTTCCTGCGCTACCGGCAGCAGGGCCAGGATACATTCTGCAACCCACTCGACGCCCTGGCTCAGGTCGACGTCCGGGTAGCGCTGCCCGCTGAGCACGCGGCAGACCGCGCCTGGCCCGCCCAGTCGGCGGGTGACCCGCATGATCTCAATGTGTCGCTCAACAGCGCGCTGGCGTTCGTCCGCATCCGGGTTGGTGAAGTTGGGCGAACAGCACATCATGGGCATGGCGAAGCCGGCCCGTTGCAGCGCCTCGCCCACGCTGTCCAGGTAGCTGTCGTCGTAACTCTGCAGAAAGCCGTCATATAGCTCGAGACCGTCGGTGTCCAGCGCGCGCGCCATCTCAATCCACTCGAAGAGTGACAGGCTCCGCTCACCTGCGATCTGCTGCTCAAAAGCCTTGGGGTAGGCGGCCAGTTTTATGATGCTGCACTCTCCGGTGTGAAATAATCAGGCAGCAGCCACTCTACTTGCGGAACTGGCCGGGCGCCAGTGCGCCTAAAGGGTATAGGGGACGGTGCCACTCTCGTCAACCCTGTAACCCCAACGCCGAATGTACTCGTCGCCGTGCCGGAAATCGTCGCCCTGCTGCGCCAGCATGACGTTCAGACGCTTGTCCAGCTGCTCGCGCAACTTGCGGCTGGCCGGTTCATCGACCAGATTGCGTTGCTGCCAGGGATCCGCCTCATTGTCAAAGAGCTGCCAGGAGCCGGCCAGCGTGCGGGTGTAGGTGTGCGTGCGCGTGCGCAGGCCGCGGAATTCGCGCCCGCCATTCTGACGGGACCACTCGCCGAAAGGATGGTAGCAGGCCAGCAGCGCAGCGCCGTTAGCAGGGTCAGGCGTTCCCTTACGGATGTGGCTGCTGAAGTCGAGGCCCTCGACCGATGCCGGCACCGGGATGTCACAAAGCCCCAGCAGGGTGGGCATCAGGTCCGGGCTGTTGATCAGGGCATCCGTCGCGCGCGCCGGAACGCCGGGACAGCGCAGCAGGAAGGGCACGCGGATGGACTCCTCCCAGGGCTTCTGCTTGCGCACTGTGCCTTGCGAGCCCAGCATGTCGCCATGGTCGGAAGTGAAGACGAAGATGGTGTCCTGTGCCAGTCCGCTTTCTTCCAGGGTATTCAGCAGCGCCGCAACGCAATCATCCAGCGCCGTGCAGTGGGCGTAGTAGCCCGCCAGCCAGGCGCGCGCCTCCGCGGCGCATTCATCGGGGACGTTGGGGCGCAAGGCAATGTCCTGCTTCCGATAGCGCTGACGGTATTCCGCCGGCGCGGTTTCGTAGGGATTGTGGGGCGGCCCCCAGGAGAGCACCAGCAGAAAGGGCTTGCTGCCATCCCGTTGGCGCAGATAACGCTGTGCGTCGTGCGTTTGCGCGATGGCGTCATAGCCATCCCAGCGCAGCTTTTCCTCACCGTCACCACTGTAGTAGGGCGAGTCGTTGTATTCGTGCGTACACTCCAGCGTCTTCCAGTAGTCGAAGCCGTGACGCCGTTCGGGTGGGATATAGACCGAACGGCCATGACCGTCAATGTGCCACTTGCCGATCCAGGCCGAGTCGTAGCCGGCCTGCGCAAAGGCTTCTCCCAGCCGGGTGCCGCTGTCCGCCAACGGCACATCGTTGACGAAGATGCCGTGCGTCAGCGGATACTGTCCGGTTAGCAGACTGCCACGCCAGGGCGAACACACCGGCCAGCCCGAGACCGCGTGCGTGAAGTTGACGCTTTCCCGCGCCAGCCGGTCGATGTGGGGCGTGGCGACCTGGGTGTTGCCGGCGTAACCGGTTGCCTGCGCGCGCCACTGGTCGGCGAAAACGAAAACGACGTTTGGTTTGTTCATGTGAATTGCGGCTCCGGATGTACTGTGGTCTGCAACCAGGGAATGGTTTGCGGACCTTCGGGCAGAATGCCAATGCGCGCATCGCTGCCATAACGCCGACGCAGGCGGGCAATCAGTTCTGCAATGTCCGGGCAGGGCAGCAGCAACGCTTGCTCGATTTGCGCGTGGCTGAGGTGGTCTGAGTAGACGTAAACCTCGGCGCGGGACTGAATACGCGCCTGAATTTGCGCCTGCCACTGGTCCTGGCGGGTTTCCTGCGCAGCCTGAATGTTGCGCGCCAGTTCCGCCAGACTCGCGGCTTCGCGCAATAGTTGACCGTAGAGTCCGTGCTCGGGAATCCCTTCAGCGCATTCGGCGGCCACGATGATACTGCCGCCTGGCCGCACGATCTGCTCGGCTGCGCTCATCCCTTTCACCGCCTGATAGAGGTTCATGTCCAGCGGCCAGCCGGAGTTGGTGGTAATGACGATGTCGTAAGGTTGCTCGACAGCAACCATCGAAGACTGACGCACGAAATCGATGCCGGCGTCATGCGCCGCTTCCAGCGCACCCGCAAAGACGCCCGTGATTTGCTTCGCGCTGTTCAGCGTGACATTGAGCAGCAGGTCCGGCGCAGTAAGCAGGGCGGCCTCGCGCGCCTCCTCCCAGATCGGGTTGCCGTGTGTGATGCCCCAGGTGGCGCGTTCGTTCGCAATCATGCCGGCATCGTGGTTGCCGAAGACCGTGCGCTGTCCCGCCATGCCGGGCATGACGGCCTTGCCGCCGCCGGAGAAACCCGCAAAAAAGTGCGGCTCGATGAAGCCGGTCAGGATTTTGACGTCGGCCGCCAGATACTCGCGGTTGAGCCACAACTCGTGGCCGAAGGAAGAGTGTCCGATGCACTGTTGCGTGTCCACGTTAACCGAGTTATTTTGCACGATGCGGTAGCGCTCGACCAGGTCAGCGCCCAGCATTTGCGTCAACTCGGCACGGGTGTTGGGACGATGTGTACCGAGCGCGTTGCAGAGCTGTATGTTGCTGGCCGAGACGTGTGCCAGTTCTTCCAGCACGGCCGGCAGCAGGATGTGGTTGGGGGTCGGGCGCGTGATGTCGCTGAAGACGATGGCGACGCTGTCCTGCGGCCCGGCCAGCTCGCGCAGGGGACGCGCCTGCAGCGGTGCTCGCAGGGCGGCCCGCAGTTCCGCCAGCGGGTTTGCCAGCGCGGGCACAAAGCGGTTTTCGATGACCTCAACACAGGCGTCGTCCGGCAATTCGAGCTGCAGGCCAGATTTGCCGTAGGCCAGGCTGATTTGCATGTCGCCTCACTTCTCCTGAATGGACTGTTTGCAACCTCACGGCTTATCCGCGATTATCAGTCAGTGCAGCGGAAAATGCCAGCAGGAGGGACGCAATGAGTGAAGTGCAGCACCCCAAGGTGGTTGTGATCGGTGCCGGCAGTCTGTTCTTCGGGCGCAAGTCAATCTGGCAAATGGTGCATTCGCCCCACCTTAACCAGGGGACGCTGGCGCTGGTTGATACCAATCCGGGCCGGCTGGAGCGTATGGGGCAACTGGCCGAAATGGTCATCGCCGAAACGAATGTGCCGCTGCAACTGGAAACCGCCAGCGACTGGAAAGATGTGCTGCCAGGCGCGGACTATGTGGTACTAAGCTTTGCCGGGCGCACGGTCTTCTACCGTGGTATCGACTGCACCATCGCCGAGAAATACGGCATCCGCATGTGCTCGGGCGACACAATCGGTCCTGGCGGAATCTTCCGCGCCATGCGCGAGTTGCCGGTGATCATGGACTGCGCGAGTGATATCGAGCGTCTATGCCCTGACGCCTGGGTGATCAACTACATCAACCCCTCAACCGTGAATGGCATGGCCCTGACGCGCTACGCGCCGCTGCTGCGCAGCTTCGCGCTCTGCGATAGCCTGCACATGCCGCACATCAAGAATCGCCATGCGCGTTACGCCGGCATCATCGGTGAGGACGAGACCCTCTCTTCGGAGCAGGAAGCAGCTTTTGACCTGCGCATTGCCGGAGTGAACCACTTCACCTGGATGCTGCGGGCCAAGTATGATGGCGATGACGTGATGCCACGCATCGCGAACTCCCTGCGCGAGCATGCCCGGACCGAGAGCGATTCAGCGGGCGCCAAGCGCCGTTACAACAGTGGCATCGGCTGCGCGCTCTATGACGCTTTTGGTCATGTGCCGGTCTGCGTGGGGCACACCAAGGAATACGTCAGATTCTGGCAGGGCAGGGGTGAGCTACCGGACGAGATTCCACCTTTGACAATCTGGGAGACCGAGGATCGTTATGAGCTGCACGCGGCCATGTGGCAGCAGGTGGACGGTTTCGTCAGTGGGGAGACGCCCATCAGTGAATACATGCCGAGCTTTGGGCCGGATCACGCGACCGACATCATTGAAAACATGGCCGGCGGCCTGGGCAAGCCTTTTTACGTCAACACACCCAACCGCGGCGCCGTGAGCAACATGAGCGACGATGCCTTTCTGGAGTTGCTCTGCGATGTGGACATGGACGGTCCGGTGCCACGCCCGGTTGGCGAGATGCCGCGCGGGCTGCGCGGGATGCAGGAAGTGGTGCTGGACACGCACGAATTGACCGCCGAAGCAGTTGTCCGCTGCGATCACAGCCTGCTGCGGCGCGCCATGTTGACCGACCCGCTGGTTACGTCAATGGCTGACGCTGATGCTATTCTTGCCGAGTTGCTGGCGGCAGAACGGGAAGTCCTGCCTGCCGGCTGGTTCGACTAGCCCTGCGATTCCTCTTCGGCGGCGTCGCTTGCCTCTGCCTCTGCCAGCCTCTCCATGGCAGCGATGGCGGCTTCATCAAAGAGACGTCTCAATTCTGCCTGCAGTGAGTCGAGGCTGCTGAGGCGTGCGTTGACATAGCCGGCAGACTCCCAGGCGGGGAAGTTTTCCTCACTGGTCAGGTGCCACAGGAAGGCCTGCACGGCGGGCAGGTTCAGACGGGAGTAGTTCACCGTGAGCCGGGTGGTCTGCGTCAACGGCCAGCTATCGTCAACGATGCTGGTGAGCGCGGGTGACACACAGTCCGCCCCGGCATCCAGCGACATGAGTCGAATGCGTTCCTGTTCGTTGGCCAGCACGAGTTGATACTCCGCCCAGGACATGTAGGTCAGTGCGCCCGGGACGTTGGCCGTGGCCGCTGCGCGGTAGAGCGGGTCATCGTCCAGTTCAATGTCGTGGCGACCAATCAATCCAGCCGCGGCGGCGGAGAGCAACATGTCTGTTTGCGGGCTGCCAGGCCTGGGCGCAAGGAGCGTCATGACCTCGTCCGTGAAGTCGGCGTCGACGTCGCTCCAGCGCATGACCGTAGCGGCAGACTCTGCGCGCCAGATTTCACCGAGTTGCGCCGTCGTCAGACACGCAGGCACTACGCTGTTTTCATTGGCCAGCAGCACCAGCGCCCGTGTGCCCAGCTGCATGCTGTAGCTGTCGATGTTGCTTTCAGCGCATACAGCCTGCTCTTCAGCGTTCAGCGTTCGCCCGGCAATGACCATGTCGAGCGCGCCGCCACACAACTCCTGAAAGGCAGCCGGCGCCCCCTCCTGCGTAATCGTGATCGAGAGGCCGGGCGAACTGGCCTGCAGGCTTTCACTGCTGGCGCTCACAAATTCGTGCTCACTGCCGCTGCCGCCGATGCGCAAGGCGCCCGTTCCCTGAGGAATGAAGTAGTCGCCGGTGGCCAACGGGGCGACCTCGCCCTGTTGCGCAGCTTGCAAGCGCCGCACATTCTCGCTGGCAATGGCTTCTGTGGGAGCGGTGAAGCCGGCGGCCGTGACGATCGCCGCGGCCTTTTCGCTGGCGACCAGGCTGAGCAATTCACTGACGCCTGGCTCGTTGACAAGTGCGGCGTTGGCGTAGAGCAGCAGCTGGCCGGCAGCGGGATACAAGCCATCCTCGACGGTCGCTGCCGATGGCGCGCGGCAGCCATCGCTGTCCCTCGTGTTTAGCTCGAGGATGTGCTGGCCCTCTGCCTGTTCCAGTGTGGCAACCCCGATAGCGCCCGCCGTCGCGGTCACTGCTTCGATGGCGTCGCCGGTGACGAGCGCATCGTCACGCAGGCCGTTACCGCTGACCAGCGCGTCCAGCAGGCTAAAGTCAGCGGTCATCTCATCCGGTACATATACGCCAAGGGCCAGGTCTTCCGGCGCATCCGGGACGACCTGATCCCAGCGCGTGGTGTTGCCGGAAGCGCTGGGCGCGAAAATGTTGGCAAGCTGGCCGTCGTCCAGGCAATCGACGAATTCAGCTCCGGTCGGATGCGTGAAGACGGCCAGAATCTGGTGACCCAGAGTGAATTCCACCAGCACGATGTCGTTGTCAGCGCAGGCCTCAATCTGTGCCTCGCTGATCGGCTGTGTGGAGCTGCTCAGACCGGCTGCACCAGCGCAAAGCTGTGCCAGGCCAGTTCTTGAACCCGTGGTTTCGCTGCTCAATATCTCGTCAGCGCCGGCTTCCGCAATCATGGCCTGCAACAGTGGCTTAACGATCGCCGAGCCCGCAATGCGTGCGCCAGGTTCCTGGGCGAACAAGGCAGGGCCGGCCAGCAGGAAGCTGGACAGGAACAGGAACCAGGCAAGGCGGCGCAGGGACAGGGTCATACTGGAAACTCCAGTGATTCAGGCAGGTTGTGCAGGGATTGTACTGGCACAGCCCGCGATTTTACAGTCGCACTTCCTGTCAGGTTGATGTAGCCTGCCACTGGAGGCGACGGTGAACGACGAATTTAGCTTGTACAATCTGGTGGGAGGAGACGCGACCTTTCAGCGCCTGGTCGATATCTTCTACACGCGCCTTGAAGCCGACGCGCGCCTGCGCCCCATGTTTCCGGACGACCTGGGACCCGGCAAGGAACGCCAGTTTCTTTTCCTTACACAGTTCTTTGGCGGCCCGGCCCGATACAATGAAAGCCGCGGCCATCCGCGATTGCGGCTGCGCCACAGTCCCTTCGCAATTGACGAGGCAGCGCGCGAACGCTGGCTGCGCCACATGCTGGCGGCCATCGACGAGGTTGGCATCGAGGAACCCATGCGCAATGTCATGCGCAGCTACTTTGAGCGCGCCTCTGCAATGCTGATCAATACTGAGTCGCCGGAAGCGGAGGAACGCGACCAGCGGGGCTAGCCTTTCGGATTCAGCACCATGGTCTCAAAGGCTTCGGCCGTCCATGGCAGGGCCGGGCGGAAGAAGTGCTCGTAGATCGCCTGGGCGTAAACCCGGATCTCATGTTGGGCGTCATCTGCCATGCGCAGCAGCAGAAAGTGCATCAGGTTGTGCGCGTCCACTTTCATCACCCAGGTGTAATAGACGCTGAAGCCTGGCAGGAAGACCCGCGCCAGCTCCCTCGATACGCCGGCTGCCAGCGCCTTGTCGTAAAGCGCGAACGAGCGTTCGTAGTGCGCTAGTAGCTCCCCTGTCAATTCAGCCCCGGCTTCGTCTGTCAGCTCGCCTTCACTGGCCTGGCGGTTGCTGCGCGCCTGTGTGCGCCACATTGCTGGCACATAAAAGTCATCTTCCTTAAAGGACGTATAGCGCCCGGATTGCGCGTTGGCGTTCCAGGTACGGTGCCGCACCCACTGCCACCAGGTCAACAGCGGCGCGCGGCAACGAAACTTGAACTCGACCATCTCGAACGGCGAAGTGTGCCGGTGGCGCATCAGGTAGAACAGCAGGCCCTTGTCCCGTGCATCACCCTTGCTTTCGCCCAGATAGGACACCCTGGCTGCATTGACGATCGCCAGGTCGCCACTGACGCCAGACTGTGGGTGCGGCATCAGGTCAACGAGCTCAATGTAGCCCTTGTCCAGCACGTCAACCCGCTTTCCGATGAGGGAGGCTGCTGTCATATCGGCTCCTGGATGGGATCAGGCGAAAGACTGTAAGGCGAGGCGTACCCGCTCCTCGACGGTATCAGGCGCATCCGCGGGCAGGGTTTGCAGCGCCGTCTGCGCCTCGACCAGGCTGTAACCCAGGGCCGTCAGCGCATCCATAACCTCACTGTCGCTGTCAGAAAACGCAGCACCCGCCAGGATAATCGGCCCCTCTCCCAGCTTGTCCCTAAGCTCTATGACGATTTTTTCTGCAGTCTTGCGGCCAACGCCCGAGACGCGAGTGAGAAGTTCGGGACGGTCGCCAAGTATAGCCTGGCGCAGACTGTCTGCGCTCATGGTGGCCAGAATTGCGAGCGCAAGCCGGGGCCCGATGCCACCCACGCGCATGAGATTGCGAAACAGTTCGCTGCCGCTGCTTTCCGGAAATCCGTAAAGCGAGAAACTGTCGTCACGCACGACCATGACGGTATGCAGGGATAGTTCGCTGTTGAGCGGCGCCAGGCGGGGATCCGGCGTGTAGACCTGATAACCAATGCCGTTGACGTCGAGCACGACATGGTCGCGGCCACTGGCGCTGACCCGTCCGCGCAGGCTGACGATCACGCCTGTTCCTCCTGCAGCCGCTGGTAGCGCGCGCTGTGCAGATCCGTGATGGCTACCGCCAGGGCGTCGGCGGCATCATCGGGTCGTGGCCGCTCATCCAGCCCCAGCAGTATCCGCACCATTTCCTGCACCTGCGGCTTGCGCGCACCGCCGTAGCCGGCGATCGACTGCTTGACCATGTTTGGCTTGTATTCGGCAATTGGCACGCCGGCGTTGGCAAGGGTTAGCAGGATGACGCCCCGTCCCTGGGCCACGGTGATGGCAGTGGTCACATTGCGCGCGAAAAACAACTCCTCCACGCCGGACCGCAGCGGCTGCCAGGCAGCAATGATTGCCACAAGTTCATGGTGAATGTGCTGCAGGCGGGTGTGCATCGGCATGTTCGCGGCAGTAGTGATGACCCCGTAGCGAACGGCTTGCAACGCGCCGTCTTCCAGTTCCTGCACCAGGCCCCAGCCGACGCTGGCAGTGCCAGGGTCGATCCCCAGCGATAGCATCAGTCGCTGTCGTAAGTTAAAGCAAGTTCATCGGAGATCAGCAGATTGGAAAACACCGATTGCACGTCATCGAGTTCTTCCAGGCTTTCATGCAGGCGCATGTTTTGCATGGCCCTGGCCGGGGGCAGGTCGGTCTCGTTCGCTGCTTCCCAGCGCAGTTCAGACTCCGCTATATGATAGCCTGCTCCGACGAGAGTGTGCTCGACACTGGCGAGCAACTCGTAAGGTGTCCAGACTGTGACGACGCCTTCTTCTTCGAGCACATCGTCTGCGCCAGCCTCGGCCGCGACCAGGAAGACCTCCTCGAAGTCAACGCTGCCATCCAGCGCGACGTAGCCCTTGCGCGAGAACTGCCAGGTGACCGAACCTGCTGAAGCCAGGCTGCCGCCGGATTTGTTGAGCGCGTGCTTGATATCGGCCAGGGTACGATTCTTGTTGTCGGTCAGGGTGTCAATGAGATAGGCGACCCCATCAGGTCCATAACCTTCGTAGGTGATTTCAACCAGATCCTCGCCTTCAAGATTTCCCGAACCCCGCAGGACCGCGCGTTCAATGTTTTCGCGCGGCATGTTGCCGGCCTTGGCCTTGACGATGGCCAGCTTCAAACGCGGATTGCTGCTTTCATCCGCGCCACCCTCCCGCGCAGCCACGCTAATCTCACGGGCCAAACGCGTAAACACCTTGCCACGCCGGGCGTCTTCCGCGCCTTTCTTGCGTTTAATGGTGGACCACTTGCTGTGACCCGACATGCCTCGCCTCCGCACGATGGTACGGACGGATTGTAGCCGAAGCGCGCGACAGAGTCGAGACGCGCTGTGCTATACTTTACGTCGCGAACGGACTTCCATTCATTCCGTCTACAGTCTCCGGGAGTTGATAAGCAGTCAATGTCAGCGGTGGAGTGGGGGGACAGGACTGCGGAACGCCGAATCAATCCCCATCATCTGGCATGGGGGATTCTGCTCGCCAGCTTCCTCCTGTTCTGCCTGCTGTTGCTCACCATGCTGCTCGCAGCCAATCACTATCTGTTCCAGTCTGCGCTGCCAATGAAAGTCACCCTGAATGTAGGCCGTGGCACCGTCAGTATCTCGAATCTGGCGAATCCGGTTGAACAGGTGGGCATTGCCGGGTCCGGGGTTGCGGATGGAGTTATCGTGCGCACGGATCCCCAGTCCCAGGGGGCGATTCTGTTTCTGGATGGTGAGGGGGACGATGAGCGTCTTCTTGCTTCACTGACCCTGCAACGGGATTCGCGTGTCACCCTGCTCAACGCAGAGCGCCCGCGTTTTTCCTGGAGTCGTCGCGGCTATGAAATTAATCTGCTGGACGTGATCGGGGTGATCAATCTGACGGTCACAGACCACGCGGGGCCAGGGATGCAAATCCGTGGTCGAACTCCGGGTGGAGCGAGACTGCTGTTGACGGGCCCCGGCACCTACACCATTCAGGGCGCTGCGCCAGAGCTGCGGCTATTCAATCACAATGGTCGGGTCCAGCTTGAGTCGGCTGACGGCCGGCAGATTCGCATTGTCCCGGTTGGCGGCCAGGGCGCAGTGCTGTATGAGGAAGCGAGGGTGGAGGTACGTCCGGGATACCGAAAACTGTTGCAGGATCAGGACTTTAGCCAGTTGCGCTCCGGCGCCGATGCTGCAGAGGGTTCGGTCTGGGCCTGTGGCCACAATCCTGACGACATACCGGCAGGATCACAGGATTTTGTAGCTGTTAATGGACTTCAGCCTTTGCGTTTTCTGCGCGATGGGGGAGTCACTTCGCATGGCGGGAACTTCTGTGTCCAGAACTTCGGCCAGGGTGGGCTGGAACTAAAAGAGCTGAATCTCGACCTGCTGTCACTCCGCGTTACTTTCTCTCTGGAGAATGCTTCACTGGGCACATGTGGTACCGCGGGAAGTGAATGTCCACTGATGCTGCGCATGGACTACATCTATTTTGATGAGGAAGATCAGGAGCGTAAGGGGCAGCAGTGGTTCCACGGCTTTTATATTCGTTCCCGGGAGGGCTGGCCCCAGCGCTGCAGCACCTGCCTGCAGGATCACGATTTAATCCACGATAAAAGCTGGTATGTTTACGAAAGTCCCAATCTGCTGACCCTGTTTTCACCGGATCCACCCCCGGAAACGATTGTATCCGTCTGGGTCTACGCCTCCGGGCACGAGTACGATGTGCGCATCCAGGACGTGGCACTGCTGGGATTGTCACAGTTGGCAGAAGATGCCTGAAGCAGGCCGCATTGCACCCCTTGTCCACTGCTGTTACATTCGCAAGGGTACGATAATGTTGCGTTACAGCGTGGGTAATCCGCGAGGGTGCCAGTGGGCTGGATGATTTCAGACGATGTTGTGACGGGTATCGCCCTGTATGCGGCGTTCGCCATCCTGGCTGTCTGGGCTGCCCTGGTGCTGTGGAGCTGGCACGACATGGGTGGGCGCTCCCGCAGCACTTCATTACGTATTCTGGCAGCCCTGCTGGTCGCGCTGTTGAACGTGCCGGGGCTGTTCATCTACCTTGCGTTACGCCCGCGAGTTACGCTGGCCGAAGCCTACGAGCGTTCGCTTGAAGAAGAGATTCTGCTGCAGGGGATCGAAGACAAACTGTCCTGTCCGTCCTGCAAGGCCCGCACGCAGCCAGACTGGCAACTGTGCCCGGCCTGCCAGACACGCCTGCGCCGGCCCTGCAACCGCTGTGGCAACGCGCTTGAACTTGACTGGGAGCGCTGCCCGTATTGCGCAGCGCGCCAGGCGGGCACTGAAAGCGATGACTGGGCGCTCGCGCCGCGCCGCTTCCGGCCAGCTGGCGCCCCCCGATCGTCCGAAGCGTCACCTGCGCGTGAGCGCGACGAAGAAGGCGTCCAGGCGACCTAGAGTTCGTCCGCCTCGCCAACCACATGAACCTTGAGGAAATTCGTTTGGCCGCCGATGCCAAATGGCACGCCGGCGATAATCACCAGGCTGTCTCCGCGTTCGACCATGCCGGAGCGGTTGGCTGCGCGTACCACCGTCCCGATCATATCATCGGTCGAACTGAAGTCTGGCACCAGCATGGGAATGACGCCCCAGACCAGTGCCATACGCCGAAAGGTGTTTTCGCTGGGCGTGACACAAAGTATCGGGGTGCGCGACCGTTCGCGCGCAATTTGTTGCGCGGTGTAGCCGGAGTGTGTCGAAGTCACGATTGCCTTGCAATCCAGCACAGCCGCTATCTGGCTGGTGGCTTCGCTGATCGCATCGGATACCCGCTCCCTGGCCTTGTGTTCCGGATGCAGCTCAACCTGACCGGGCTCCCAGCCGGAGAGCAGGGCCTTTTCGGCGATGACAGCAATGCTGGCCATGGTTTCCACGGTAATGACCGGGTACATACCCACCGCGGTCTCGTTGCTCAACATAACCGCGTCGCTGCCATCCATGATGGCGTTGTAAACGTCACTGGCCTCGGCGCGCGTCGGGCGCGGACTGTCCACCATGGAGTTGAGCATTTGTGTGGCCGTGATAACCGGTTTGCCCGCCTTGTTACACAGATGGATGATGCGCTTCTGATGCCCGGGGACCTCTTCCGCAGGCGTCTCAACGCCCAGGTCTCCGCGAGCGACCATGATGCCGTCGGATTCCGCAACAATGCGCTCAATGTTCTGCAGGGCTTCAAGCTTCTCGATCTTTGAAATGAGCCATGGGTTGTTCCCGCGTCTCTCCTGCTTGATGAGCTGTCTCAACTCGCGCAGGTCAGTTTCGCTGCGCACGAAGGACATGGCGATGAAGTCTGCATCCTTCTTAAGCGCAAATCTCAGGTCGCCGCGATCCTTGTCGGTAATCGCCGAGAGCGTCAGTTTGGCGGTGGGCGCAGTGACGCCTTTGCGCGAATAGAGCGCGCCTGGAACGATGACGCGGCATGTCAGGGTTGTGTCGTCCCTGCTGGTGACGAGGAACTCCAGATTGCCATCATCCAGCAGCAGCGACATGCCTTCGTGGACGTCGCGCGTAAACTCCGGATGCGGCAGCAGCAGGGTATATCTGTCGCTGTTTGCCAGCGCCGCGTCCAGGGTCAGGCGGATAGTATCGTCCTTCTTGAGCAGCAGCGGCTCATCAGGAACTTCACCGATGCGGATTTTGGGGCCTTGCAGGTCGCACATAATTGCGACCACCGCATTCTGTTCCCTGGCGATGCGGCGAATGCGGTCGATGGTGGCGCCGTGGGTAGCGAAGTCGCCGTGCGAAAAGTTGATACGAGCAACATTCATGCCACCCTGAATGATGGCGCGCAGGGTCTCTTCATCACTGGAAGCGGGGCCAATCGTCACGACTATCTTGGTGCGCTTGCTGTCAAGTTTGGTGCCGGACAATGGCTGCCTCCCCGTGTTTAGCCGCGAAAACGTGTGAGATTACTGAAGGCCTGCAAGCCAGGATACACGGCGGCCGGACCCAGTTGCTCCTCAATGCGCAGCAACTGGTTGTACTTGGCGACGCGATCAGAACGCGCCGGCGCGCCAGTCTTGATCTGGCCGGAATTCATGGCAACGGCCAGGTCGGCGATCGTGCTGTCTTCGGTTTCGCCACTGCGATGACTGGTGACTACCGTCCAGCCATGACGCTGGCTCAGTTGGCTGGCCGCCATGGCTTCGCTCAGGCTGCCGATCTGGTTGACCTTGCACAGCAGCGAGTTGGCTGCCCGCTCCCTGATGGCGCGCTGAACGCGCTCGACGTTGGTCACCAGCAGATCGTCACCAACAATCTGCACGCTGTCGCCGATGCGCTCTACCAGCATGGACCAGTGCTCCCAGTCATCCTCGGCCAGGCCGTCCTCAAGCGAAATGATGGGATAGCGCCGTGTCCAGTCTTCCCAAAAATCGACCATTTCGGCGCCGCTCAGCGTCCGCCCCTCGATTTCGAGATGGTATTCCCCGTCGTGGTAAATCTCGCTCGCGGCCGGATCCAGGGCGATATAAATTTCTTCGCCGGGTCGGAAGCCGGCCGCTTCAATTGCCTGCATGATGACGTCCAGGGCAGCCTGGTTGGAGCCCAGCGACGGTGCGTAGCCGCCCTCATCACCGACGCTGGTGCTGTGACCCATGTCGTGCAAGATACTTCCCAGCTTCGAGTAGATCTCCACGCCCATGCGCAAGCCTTCGCGAAAGCTGTCTGCGCCAACCGGCATGACCATGAATTCCTGAAAATCAGTGCTGTTGCTGGCGTGCTTGCCGCCGTTCATGATATTCATCATCGGCACTGGCAACATGTGGGCGTGAACGCCGCCAAGGTAAGCATAGAGCGGCAACTCACATGAAGCAGCGGCCGCATGTGCCAGCGCCAGGGACACCCCCAGTATGGCGTTCGCCCCCAGGCGCGACTTGTCGGGTGTGCCATCCAGCGCCAGCATGGCCTCGTCGACCGCTTTCTGCTCGCGCGCGTCCATTCCGCACACCCGATCTGCCAGCGGCCCGTTCACTGCGGCCACGGCCTTCAATACGCCCTTGCCGCTGTATCGTGCCCGGTCGCCATCGCGCAATTCGATGGCCTCATGCTCTCCGGTTGAGGCGCCGCTAGGGACGATAGCCTGCCCGCCAGAGCCATCGACCAGCCCAACCTCAACCTCTACGGTCGGGTTGCCACGTGAATCAAGCACCTCACGCGCATGAACACTTTCAACCTGCATGCGGCTTCTCCGTTTCAACCGGCGGCGTGACCGGGGCCAAGTATACCTGCTGCAGCAAATTGCGCATCCACCCAAATGTGATATGGTGATACTCGCTGGTAACAGTGCCAGATGTCAGAGGCAGGCAGGTATCCTGTGACCCCGGATCGTTACGTTTATCTTGACCACTCCGCGTCCACTCCGGTGGATGAACGGGTACTTGCGGCCATGCAGCCCTGGTTCAGCCAGGCCTACGGCAACGCATCCTCTGCTCACGGCCCGGGCCGCCAGGCCGAGCGGGCCATCGAGGATGCGCGCGAAACAGTAGCAAGGGTATTGAATTGCCAGCCGCAAGAAATCGTCTTCAACAGCGGCGGCACCGAAGGCGACAATCATGCCATTCGCGGCGGCGCCTGGTTGATGCGGCAGGCGGGTCGTGGCGCCCATCTGGTGAGCAACCCGACCGAGCACAGCGCAGTTAACGAGACCATGGCCCAGCTAGCAGAAGTGCAGGGGTTCACGCACACCCTGCTGCCGGTGGACAGATACGGTTGCTGTTCACTCGCAGACTTCGAGTCCGCTTGTCAGCCGGACACAGCGCTCGCCAGCGTCATGCTGGCCAACAACGAGGTTGGCAATCTGCAGCCCGTCCCGGCCCTGGCCATGGCTGCGCGAGCGCGCGATGTGCTCTTTCACACGGATGCGGTGCAGGCGGCGGGACAGCTGCCGCTGGATGTGCAGGCCCTCGGCGTCGACCTGCTCAGCATTTCTGCGCACAAGTTTTACGGTCCCAAGGGCGTCGGCGCCCTCTACATCCGTTCCGGCCTGCCGTTGCTGCCCAGCCAGACCGGCGGCGGTCACGAGGACGGACGCAGGGCAGGCACCCACAACACACCGCTGATCGTCGGCCTGGCGAAGGCGCTTGAACTGGCCGACTCCGAACGTGAGCAGCATGTCGCGCACTACCAGCACATGCGAAACATGCTGATCGACGGGGTGCTGGCTGCGCTGCCAGGTGTGGCGCTCAGCGGACACCCGCAAGAGCGCTTGCCAGGCCACGCCAGCTTTGTCCTCGACGGCATCGACAGCAGCATGTTGCTGATGCACCTTGACGTTAATGGCGTGGCTGCCAGCGGTGGTGCGGCCTGCAAGACCGGCAGCCCTGAGCCTTCCCCGGTGTTGCTGGCGCTGGGCTTCAGCGAACAGCAGGCCATAGGTGGGCTGCGGTTGACAGTGGGGCGCAGCACGACTGAAGAGGATATTGAGTACGCTGTCAACACACTGGCAAATTCGGTGGTGAAACTGCGCCAGCTGGACATGGCGCTGTGAGTGTGCGAGTGGTCGTCGCCATGAGCGGCGGTGTGGACAGCTCGGTGGCGGCGGCCCTGCTGAAACGCGAGGGGTATGAAGTTATCGGCATGATGATGCGTCTGTGGGCGGAGCCGTCAACAGATGGCCAGTCACACAATCGCTGCTGCACACCAGGTCAGATGACGGATGCGCGCCGCATTGCTGACTTGCTGGACATCCCCTTTTATGTGCTGGACACGCGTGAAGTGTTCCGCCGTGAAATTGTTGACTTTTTCATTGAAGGGCACAGAAAGGGCACCACCCCCAATCCCTGCCTTGAGTGCAACCGCCATATTCGTTTTGACTGGTTGCAGCGGCACGCGCTGGCGCTGGATGCGGACTACCTGGCGACGGGTCACCACGCCCGCATACGCCAATCCGGTGACGGTTCCTTCCACTTGCTCAGGGCCGTGGACCAGCACAAGGACCAAAGCTACGTTTTAAGTGTGATGGGTCAGGAGCAACTGGCGCATGCATTGTTTCCAGTGGGTGACTACAGCAAGACGCAGGTGCGCGAACTGGCCAGTGAGTTCGGCCTGCCCACGGCCGGCAAACAGGACAGCCAGGATCTCTGTTTCCTCGGCGATGGCGATTACCGGCGCTTTCTGCGCGACCATGCGCCGGAATTGATGCAGGCCGGGCCCATCCTGCGCCGCGATGGTACGCAGATCGGTGAGCATCAGGGACTGGTGAACTACACTATTGGCCAGCGCAAGGGCCTTGGCCTGAACACACGCGAGCCGATGTACGTGGTCGGTAAGCAGGCGCAACACAATGCCCTGGTGGTGGCGGAACGCGAAGAGCAGGGCGTGGCCTTGCTGCATGCAAGGCGGGTCAACTGGGTAAGCGGCTGCGCTCCGCAAGAAGCCTTCGCGGCAGATGTGAGCGTCCGCTACGGCGCCAGGCCACAACCTGCGACAGTTTCCCCAATCGGTTGCACCGAAGCAAAAGTTCACTTCGAGATGAATCAAAACGGCGTGGCGCCCGGTCAGGCCGCGATCTTCTTCGATGGGGAAGAGTGTCTGGGTGGCGGAGTTATTGCCTCAGCCGGACAGGCGTAGCAAGTTCCCGCTCACTTCCGGAAATCGCATCACAAAAACAGTGCCGCCCAGCAGGAAGGGCGCATAGGGCATGGCCGAGCGTACCGTGACTCGCCCGGTTGCGAGCAACAGCAGCGCAATCGCGCCGGCGCTGAACACAGCCAGCAACAGCGCGAACAGAATGTTGGGCCAACCTACGACCAGCCCGCATAGTCCGGCCAGCATGACATCGCCGCCGCCGAAGGGCACCTCCTGCAACTGAATGCCACGCCACTTGCTTAGCGCACGTTGATACTGCTGGCCGCCCAGATACATGGCAAAGCCCGGCAGCGCCCCTGCGCAGACGCCAGCCAAAGCGGACGCGAGGCCCTGTGCTGCCCACGCCTCCAGCAAGGCGAACAGGGCGGCGGGCAGCAACACGACGGGCAACACCCGCCGCTCTTCGATGTCGATAACGGCAATCAGCATGAAGATTGTCGTCCAGACGACTCGGGGCAGACTCTTCGTTGCATCAACCTGCGCATTGCCTTCAACCAGGAAACAAAAAAGCAGAGTCGACGAGGCAGCAATCAGCAAGAAGCGTATGAAGTGATGACGCCAGTTTCGACCGGAATGCCGGGCATTCGCGGGCAGGATGACCGACAGCAGGGAGACAAGGCCTCCAGCGACCAGTCCCGCGAGCAGGCAAGGGAGCATCGGGAGTTTCAGGGCAGGGGCGGAGCAGGTGGCAGCAGGGTCAGAGCGACCCAGAGGAGCAGGGCGACCGCAACCAGCGCGCTGATCCAGATTGCATTGCGCTGTGACGGAGATTCTTCAGCATGCTCGTCCTGTCGGGCGGCATCGCCGATGTACAAGGGGACGCGCGTGACCTCGCCGCCAGCGATGCGCCACGCAGCCAGTTGCGGCTGGCCGGAGCCCGTCCCGATAATCAGCTGGCAGGCATCGGGCCAGGCAGCGTTACGGATGTCTTCCTGTGACGGCAGGGGTTCGCCCAGGGGATGTGAATGCCAGATGGCGCCAGCTTCAAGTCCGGCGCGCTCGAATTCAAACATGGCCCGCACCAGTTGGCGGGCATCCATCTCGAAGTGATGTTCAGGATCTGCAGCCACGTTGGCAATCGGCGCGACGCGTTGCACACGCCCTTGTGCGCAACCGAGTAGCCCACAGGCTTCACGGGGCGCGTCTGCCTGTACCCGTTGCAGTATCTGCGCGACCTGCTGCCGTTCCAGCTGAAGTTGCATCAGGGCTCATCCCCCGCAGCGGGCACGAGGAAGGTCTCGATTCGCTCGTGCTGCGGCGGATTGCGCGTCTCATAAAACAGACTGACCGTCAGGGTGTAGAGTCCTGCCGGATCATCAACGTCACGCAGATGCAGGGTGAATTCCATGTCATTGCTCATGGTCTCAATGACATCCAGTTCACTGACGATGCGGTCCTCTTCGTTGTGTGCTACAAGGATGAGGTTGGGCCGCTCGAAAAAAGGCGTCAGACGCACATGAACCCGCACGCGCATTCGGTCCGGCCAGGGCGTCACTGTAACTGCGGTGATGCGCACTTCGTCCTGCGGCAGCGGCACCGCATCCTGTGGCAGAATGGGAATGTCCATCAGGATCTCCGGTTCAGGGCTGGCCCTGCAGCTGGCGCAGGGCAGCGAGGGCATCGTCTACTTGCGCAGCAGGGACGAGAAAGTGGTCGCGGCTGAAGGAGGCGAAGGGCAGGATGGGGACACCGGCGCTGGCGAGCGCTGCGCTGATGCGCGCAATCAGCCCGGTCAACTCCGGCTCCATAACGACGTTCACTGTAATCAGCCGACAAACTTCGGTAGCGACTTCCACGTCCGGCAGGCGCGCCTGAAAGTCATCCAGTGCCTCCCAGGGCAGGATGAGTGACACTTCATGCCGGTCGACGACCAGCGCGCAAAAAGGCTCGGCCACCTGTGCCACAACCCCCGTGGCTGCAGTGATGGCATTCGCTGGCAGCCGCAACAGGCAATAGTCCTGCCCGTCACTTTCGAAACCGGAACTGGCCAGCGCCTGTTCCGCCGTCTGGTTCATGCCTGCTCCTATTCGTCAAACTGATAAGTTGATTCCGCGTAAAAGCGGACCTGTCGCTGCGCAAGCTTCTCCTGCAGCCAGGTGCGCAGCGCCGCGTTCTTCTGCGCAAGGTCAAGGCCGTCATTGGCCAATCGCCGGATGGGGTAGTTAACGCGCAGGGCTCGCCCCAAAATGATGTGACGGCTGACTCCCGGGGGTATCCATGCCTGTTGACTCGCAGCCGTGGCGATGTCAGAGGCTTGCATTTCCGGAAAACGCAGCAGGGCCACCATATGCGGAAAATGTACCTGCGCCTGAGCCAGGTCGTTGAGGACGCTGCGGAAGAGCGTCGCGTTCTTTTGGTAGACGGCCACGATTTCGCAGAGCAACCGGTTTCTGGTTTGGGCGTCTGCTGCAAGCGTTACCAGCGACAATTGCCTGCCATCGACCAGCTGCATCTTCGCGACAGGGCACGTCTCAGCGCCGTCCAGCAGCTCCAGGCCAGGCGTGGCTTCCAGCCCGGCCAGCAGCTCGGGTACGGTCCAGCCGCTGACCACGTGGTTCCATGTATCCAGCAACACCTGGCCGCTTTCCCATGTGACGACCTGCACCAGCATATGTGGATAGCCAAGGGCACGCAGGGCATGGCAGCGATTTGCGCCATCAAGAATGACCAGGCGCTGTTCATCCAGCGGCGCGACGATCGGCGGGTTGATGATATACTCATCGTTCCTGAAACGTTCGATGAGCGGGCGAGAACGCTGGGAATCGTGCGATTCGTGCGCGTACAAATCTTCGACCGGGACAATGCGCAGATCAGGAATGGGTGCCCTGCGGCTGTCTGACACGGCGCAATACTCCAGGTTGAGATGACCATTGAGCGTAGCACATGGCCGCTCATGTGCAAAGGAGCAGGGATGGGTGCAAGCGCTCAGGGCGCTGGTGAACCCGGCGGTCGCTGGTTGACAAGCCCGCGCACGCTCGCCTTTGTGTGCAACGGAAACGATGTCCTGATGCTTCAGCGTCGCGCTGACAGTCGCATCTTCCCGGGTTGCTACAACGGAGTTGGCGGGCATCTGGAACGGGACGAGGACCCGCTCACTGGCATTCGCCGGGAAATCCTGGAAGAGACCGGACTGACGGTTACGCGGCTGCGTCTGCGCGCGCTTTACAATATCGACCCCGGTGGCCCGCAAGGGGTACTGCTCTTTATCTTCACCTGCCACAGCGCCAGCCGGAAGCTGGGTACTGCGACGGCGGCAGGGTCACTGAGCTGGGTACCACGCGAGGAACTGTTGACCCTGCCACTGGTTGAGGATTTACCACAGATGCTGCCGCGGCTGCTGGACATGGCGGATGATGCCCCGCCGCTCTACGTCCATGTCGGCTATGAACAGGGCGACAGACTGTGCCTGCGCATCGCTCCGGAATGCACTGCCCCCGCCAGTTCCCCATGAATCGTTTGCCACGTGCGCTCAAACGCCTGTTGCGCATGATGTTTCTGCTGGTCTGGCTGCTGCTGATTCTGACTCCCTGCATGGCGCTGGTGCTGGCGTCGCAGGGCGAATTTCGTATTCGTACTGGCCCGGCGCCCGAACAGGAGACGCGCCTCTGGCTGGTGCAGGAAGCGCGTCGCGCCGGCCTGGCGCTGTCACATGCAAGCGTTATTTCATCGGACAGCGAACGTTGCTTCCAGACTGATGTGCGTTTTTTGCTCTGGCGCGCACAGAATCCTGATGAAGAAACCGCCACCACCTTCTGCAGTTGCCATGCGCCAGGGGACAACGAGTTTCAGACGCCGCAGGTGAGTGCTGGTGCCTGCACCAGTGGCGCAACGGGAAATCATGGCTGAGTTCCTGCAGTCGCTTGATCCGAACAATCCGCTCATCCTGGCGGGCGCCTGCGCCTTGCTCTGTGTGGCAGGACTTGCCCTGACCCTGGGCCTGCAAGCCCTCAGCGGCGTGCTCGAAATCCTCTCTTCACTGGCGGGCATGCTGATGGAGATGCTTGCCGGCGGGCCGGTGGCATGGTGCGGCTGCCTGGCGCTGCTGGCCCTGATTGTCGGTGGCGGTGTTGTGGCGTTTCTGCTGGTTCAGGGGCTGACGGCCTGTGGCACGCCAGAGGCAATCAACTTCTGCAGTATTATTGGACGCTGAAAGCGTGGTCAGCGCAGCAGTTCCGGAATCTGCTCCGGGTTCTCCGCCACGCGTGCGCCAGCTTCGCGCAGGGCAGCGATTTTGCTGGCAGCAGTGCCTTCGACGCCCTCGATGATGGCGCCGGCATGGCCCATGCGCGTGCCCTCGGGAGCGCTGGAGCCGGCAATAAAGGCCGCGACCGGCTTGGTCATGTTATCGCGGATGAAGTCAGCGGCATCGATTTCGGCGCGCCCGCCAATTTCACCCAGGATGGCGACCTTTTCCGTCTGCGGGTCTTCCTCGAACAACTTCAGAACATCCACGAAGCTGGTGCCAATGACCGGGTCCCCGCCAATGCCGATGCAGGTCGTCTGACCCATGCCGGCCTGCGACAGGGCAAAGACGACTTCGTAGGTCAGCGTCCCGCTGCGTGACACTACGCCGACGTTGCCCGGCGCTGCGATAAACCCGGGCATAATGCCAATTTTGGCCAGTCCTGGTGACAGCAGCCCCGGGCAGTTGGGCCCGAGCAGACGACAACCGGCCCGGTTTACATGCTGCATGACCTTCATCATCTCACGCACCGGGATGAACTCGGTCAGGCATACGATGAGTTCAATGCCGGCGTGCGCAGCTTCGCAAATGGCGTCGGGAGCGAAGGACGCGGGCACTGCGACCAGACTGACGTTTGCGCCGGTGACCTTGACCGCCTGCTCGACCGTGTCGAAAATCGGCTTGCCCTCGAACCATTCACCGCCCTTGCCAGGGGTCACGCCACCGGCCACCTGCGTCCCGTATTCAATCATCTTGCGGGTGTGAAAGCCGCCCTCGCGACCGGTAATGCCCTGGACCAGGATGATGCTGTCCTCATTGACGAGGATGCTCATGCCTGCACCGCCTTCCCGACGGCTGCCACCGCCATGTGGGCGGCCTCGGTCAGGGTTGCCGCGGCATGAATGCCCGTGATGCCGGCTTCGTTGATGATGGCGCGCCCCTCTCCGGCGTTGGTTCCCTGAAGACGGATGATCATGGGAACTTCCGGCTGAACTTCGTCAAAGGCAGTGAGGATTCCCCGCGCCACCTCGTCGCCACGTGTGATGCCTCCGAAAATGTTACAGAGCACGACCTTGACATTGGCATCGGAGAGAATGATGCGCAGCGCAGTCGCGACGGTATCTGCCCTGGCGCCACCGCCGATATCGAGGAAATTGGCTGGCCCTATTCCGTCCGCCGTGCCGTAGAGCCTGGTCATGTCCATCGTGGTCATGGCCAGGCCGGCGCCATTGACCATGCAGCCGATTTGCCCGTCGAGTCGCACGTAACTGATGCCGGCTTCACGAGCCAGGGTCTCCGCTTCCGCTTCGGCAGATTCATCCCGCAGCGCAGCCAGCTCTGGCTGGCGCGGCAAGGCGTTGTCGTCGATGACCATCTTGCCATCCAGCGCCTGCAACGTGCCTTCCTCCGTGATGACCAGCGGGTTGATTTCAGCCAGCTCGGCGTCACTTTCCACGAAACAACGCACCAGCGCAGCGACGATTTTGCCGAAGGCGCGCCAGTGTGCTCTTGGCAGGTCGATCCCGCTGGCCAGTTTGACCGCCTGGTAGTCAAACAGCCCGGCAACGGGGTCCACGTGCTCGCGCACAATCGCCTCCGGCCGCAGGCGGTTGATTTCCTCGATTTCGACGCCGCCTTCTGCGGAAGCCATCAGCACCGGTTTGGCTGCATTGCGGTCATTGGCCATACCCAGATAAATTTCCTGTGCAATGTTGGCGGCCGGATCGACCAGCACGGTCCGTACAGTGTGGCCCTTGATCGACATCCCCAGAATTTCGCGCGCACGTTCCTGCGCCTGCGCTGGCGTGCTGGCCAGCTTGATACCACCGGCCTTGCCACGGCCACCCACCAGCACCTGCGCCTTGATCACGACCGGAGCTTTTGCTGCCTGAGTGAGCGTAAACACGGTTTCAGGTTCATTGGCGATAGAACCCACTGGAATTGGGATGCCGAATTTGGCAAACTGTGCTTTCGATTGATACTCGTGCAGATTCAAGGTGCCTCGCTTTGCGTCTCTGCCGGACCCTGCCCAGTATAGCCCAGGCAGGGACGGAGACTCAATTGCGCATCTTGCAGAAACCGGCGCAATCCTTATGCGCTCCTGCTATACTCACGCTGGCAAGGATCTGAACGGCCTGAACGATAAGAAAGTGACCTGGGTAAAACCATGACTCGCATGGATGTGCTCAAGCTACTGACACTGTTTTTCCTCTTGCAGATTGCTGTGGGTGTGCAGGCCCAGGCAGAGAATGCGCTGACGAATCCCGATTTCGAGGATGCTTTCACTGAGCGCGAGGACAATTCGCTATTGTTGGTCGCCTCTGGCTGGATTCCCTGGCACAGCGAGCCGGCTGAGGAAGGTGCGCCAACCTGGGCACTGGTGCAGCCTGAATATGTGCCTGCATCAGAATCGGATGTAGTTGCCCACATCCGTGAGGGCGAGGCCTCGCAGATCATGCGTACCTTTTACGCAACCTTCGATGCCGGTCTGCTGCAGGAAGTCACGGAAGTAGATATCGATTCCTGGCTGCGCTTTAGCGTGTTCGCCTGGGTCTGGTCGTCAACGATGGATGACCAAACTCAAAGCGAAGGAGACGGGGATGTCTTCGTCCAGGTCGGCATCGACCCGGATGGCGGGAGCGATGGCGAGAGCGACGACATCGTCTGGTCGGAAATAACCTATGAACTCTACGATGGCTGGCGTGAATACGTCGTGGTGACCCAGGCCACAGCCAAAGAGGCGACCGTTTTTGTTCGAGCCCAGGTTGGGCACCCGGTGCGCAACACAGCCATCTGGCTGGACAAGGCCAGGCTGGTTCTGGATGCCTTCGATGAAACGGTCGTGTCCGCCCTGGCAGAAATCGTTGCGCCGACACCTTCCCCGACCAGAGTTCCCGTGTACCATCTTGTGCAACAGGGAGAGGGCCTGGCAGACATCGCACTGAAATACGGAACCACGGTCGAGGCAATTCTGATTGCCAACAACCTCAGCACTGCCAGTCAGGTGTATCCTGGAAACCAGCTTCTCATACCCGAGGCATCAGCACCACCCGCATTAATCGGACATTCAGCCATCAACGATACTGTTGCCCGGTACATAGTTCGTGCGGGTGATACCTTTTCTGGCATCGCAATGATCTACGGCATAGCAGTGGAAGAACTTGAGCAGCTGAACGCCGGTGTTAACGTCACCCTGCTCGAAGCGGGGCAGGCATTGACCGTTCCAGCGCTGCCGGCGCCACCCCTCACCAGCCGCACATATACGGTCAGGCGCGGTGACACCTTGTTTGATATCTCGCTGCGCTTCAATGTTTCCATCGAGGAACTTGCTCGCGTAAACAACATTACGGTTTCCAGCCTCCTTGATGTGGGGCAGACGCTGATTATTCCGTGATCTCTGCTTCATGAAGCACTTTTTTTATGCAGGGTTCCTGCTGACGCTGCTTTCTGTTGTCCTGACGGCCCCGGTCTTCGGTCAGGACCCGGCGACTGTCGAAGCGATCTACATAGTTCAGCGTGGCGATACGCTCTTCCGGATTGCGCTGGAACACAACAGCAGCGTTGAGCAATTCGCAGCGCTGAACGATATAGACAATCCGTCATTCATTTTTGTCGGGCAGCAACTGCGTATTCCGACGGATGAAGTTCTTGCGCCACTCCCGGTGCTGCCGCAATACCTCTCCCCGCTTCTGATCCATGGCGAAGAACCAGCCCTGATTCACATCGTTGAGAAGGGCGATACGCTCTCGCAAATCGCAGCCGACTATGGCCTTGAACTGGAGACCCTGGTCGTCAGGAACCAGATCAGGGATGCTTCCCTGCTGCATGTCGGCAACCAGATTAGCATTCCCGGGCTTGAGCCCAGTTTGATAGATGCGCCCTGGCCAACACCTGTCACCGGCATACAGGTCGCGCCTGGTGAATTGCTGCAGGGGCTGAGCGCACGCTTTTTGATACAGACCTCACTGCCTGCGCATGTGAGCGGCAGCTTTCTGGGTAGCGACCTGGTCTTTGCGACGGATGAAGCTGCCCTTACGCATCTGGCGCTTACCGGGGTTCCACGACATACCGATGCCGGGCTCTACCCCCTGGCGCTGTTCGTGGACGTCGGCACTGTGCAGACTGAATTGCAATGGCCGCTCGAAGTCAAAAGTGTCAGCTTTGCACTGGAGTCAGTGACCCTGTCAGCGGAGGCGCGGGACACCCTGGATCGGGAAACGGAACGCTTCGAAATCGCGCTGCTGCAGCGGCATACGTCCGGTTACCGTCCCGGTCGCTGGTATGATGGTCTGATGCAACTTCCTTCGCCCGGGCAAATGACTTCGCGCTTCGGTACGCTCAGAAGCTACAACCAGGGGCCTTATGACCGCACGCACAATGGTGTGGATATTGCGGCTGCGACAGGTACACCGGTGAATGCAGCGGCAGGTGGCGCGGTCGTGCTGGCATCTGAACTGAACGTCCGGGGCAAGTCGATCATTATCGACCACGGTCTCGGCGTCTACTCAGGCTACTGGCACCTGTCAAAGATAGACGTCGGAGTGGGGCAGTTCGTCAGCGCAGGGGAGGCCATCGCTGAAGTGGGCAACTCTGGCCGTTCTACCGGCTCACACCTGCACTGGCAACTCTGGGTCAACGGAACTCCTGTCGATCCCTTGCAATGGCTCCGCACGGACTTCACCAGAACCGGACTGGACGCAGTTCAGGAATAGCGCGCCTCGTCCAGCGCCTCGAAATCCGTGAACAGAAAGTGGTCGTGATAATAGTGGATCCAGAGGAAAGACAGGATCGCCGTGTAGTAGGCGATATCGAAATGCCGGTTCGGGTCGATGTCCGGAATGATGGTGCCCGCAACTGCATAGACGAGCAGGAAGATTCCAAGCGAGCCTCCCAGCATCAGGGTGCTGAGCACATACAGGCCCCGCGTATTCTCGCTCTGACTGAAGCGAGCCACCAGTGGGGCCTGTTTAGCAAACTGTGGCTGGCTGCGTTGCTTCAGCTTGATGATGTAAAAGGTCAAGGGCAGATACTGGAAAGAATGCCAGGTGTTGGCGCCCTGGAAGGCAGTATCCAGGTTTTCGAAGCCGGCCAGCGGGAAGAACACCGCCACCGTCAGGCTGATGAATATTGTTTTGGGCCAGTTGATGACGCCCGCGCGAAATTCCAGAAAAGTCTTGGTGAGGTAGGCCAGCAGCGCAAGCAGGAAGATTCCTGCCGCCATCTGGAAGAACCACGCGTCCTGAAACAAATGCGGAATGACTGCGATGAGATCGTTAGAGCCGACGCGAAATGTTCCTTCGCTGATCTTCATGGCCGCCATCGGGAACAGGCAGGTGAGAATGAGCGCGTAGTCGATGAAACGGGCAAACAGGGAAATGGCCGGCCGCTGGAGCACCTTGTGTTCCCGGTGGTTGTAGAGTTCAGTGACGTAGGTGGCCTGATGCAGCACATGCAGCATGGCCCAGAAGAAGAAAACGGTCAGCAACAGATTGAGGTTGAGGAAGGCCAGCGACACGACAATCATGGGAATGATGATCGAGGAGCGCAGCAGCATCGGATAGCGTTTGCCGAAGTCCTTGTCCAGCCCGGTGCGCAGGAAGGTGGACATCATGTGGGGGCCACCCACGGCCACCGCGACGAAAGCATTGATGGTGTTGCGGCAAATATCCGGGTCAAGCCCCAGCTGGTTCACTCCCAGCAGATAAAGCAGGTACGGGATCGGCACCATCAGCACGCTGAGAATGATAAAGGTCATATCCCAGCGGCGGTCTTTCAACCAGAGACTTTTTGCCTGGCGGGCAGTTTTCTGTGTGATTAGCGGAAGTTGGCGAGTGGTGACGGCCATTGCTGTCTCCGTTCTGCTAACGGAAACAGTATAGCAAATTTAGTTCGTGTTGCAAAGTATTATGCTCTCAGGCACTTCACGGCTACCTTGCACTGCGCAACTGGTGATGTTCACGGCAACGGGCCTCGTAACTTTCCTCGGCGCCGACCAGGATTACAGGATCGTCAATGCGCGCGGGTTGGCCGTTGACCAGGCGCTGGGTGCGGCTGGCCGCCTCACCGCACACAGTGCATATGGCGCGCAGCTTCGTCACTTCCTCTGCAATCGACATCAGGGCCGGCAGCATACCGAAGGGCTGGCCGCGAAAGTCTGTGTCAAGACCCGCGACGATGACCCGCCGACCCTCGTTTGCCAGGCCCTCCACCAGCGTGAGCAGACCCTCGTCAAAGAACTGGGCCTCGTCGATGGCGACCACCGTCGTATCCTCACGCAACAGGGCAGGCAGGCTTCCTGAAGCGGCAACCCGCAGCGCGTCCTCGTGCTGACCGCCGTGACTGCTGATGCGGGCGGGATCACCGAAGCGGTCATCCAGGCTGTGTTTGAAAACCTGAACCTGACGCCTGGCAATGACTGCCCTTCGCACCCTGCGGATCAGCTCCTCAGTCTTGCCGGAAAACATGCTGCCGCAGATGACTTCTACGCGCCCGCTGTGAGGGCTCACTTTTCCTGCCTTTCCATACATGCAAAGGGCAGACACACAGGGTTGCGTGTCTGCCCTTCGTTACTGATTTGTTGTCGGTGGCCGAATTCAGGCCCCTTCAGGAAGCTCGTAGCCCAATGTGCGCAGTTCCCGTTTAACGTCAGCCAGGATCTTGCGGCCGATGCCAGGGATCTCCAGGATAGCGCTGTCGCCCTGCTCCAGACGTTCCATGATCTGGCCCACGACTTCAATTCCCTGCTCGCCAAATATGTTCAGGTGGCGTTTGGCAATGCCCAGGTCCGTAAGGGGACGCTGGGGCGAAATGCGTTCAGCCGCGCGCGCCTCCTCCTCATGCAGGATGTTTTCACGGACCTGGAGGCGCTTCATGAAGCGGTCAACCTGTCCTTCAGTATCCACGATGCGCTGTTCACCGGTGTAGAAGGGGTGGCAGCGCGAGCAGATGTCGGTACGAATCTCCGCGACAGTTGCGCCGGTCGTCCAGCTGTTGCCGCAGGCGCAGGTGACGCTGGCCTCGGCAAACCACTCGGGATGGATCGCCGCTTTCATGTGCTCACTCCTTCTTGCGGTCGCGCAGCCAGGACGCTGATACGTTTGCGGCTGCCCTTGCCGCGAATGCGCTCGAAGGTGACAAAGCCGGTCGTGACGGCAAAGATGGTGTGGTCGCGGCCGATGCCGACGCCGCTTCCCGGATGAAACTTCGTGCCACGCTGGCGCACGATGATGTTGCCAGGGATGACCTTTTCACCGCCATAACGCTTCACGCCCAGGCGTTTGGAATTGCTGTCGCGGCCATTGCTGGTAGATCCGCCGCCTTTTTTGTGCGCCATTTACGGCTCCTTCCCGATTAACCCAGGGAGATATCTTCAACCAGCAAACGCGTGAAGTACTGCCGATGGCCGCGTTTGCGACGGTAGTTTGTCCGCTGTCGATACTTGAATACGATGATCTTTTTGCCCCGACCCTGTTCGACCACCGATACGCGCACTTTGGCTCCGTCGACGACCGGCTGGCCGATGACCGTGTTTTCTCCGTCCTCAACCAGCAGGACATCGGTGATATCAAAGCTGTCGTTGACTTCATTGGGGAGGCGCTCAACGTCGAGCGTCTTGCCAACTTCTGCGCGGAACTGGCGGCCGCCAGTGCGGATTACTGCATACATAGGCTCTCCAGGCTTCACTTGCCACCGCCGGCTGACCAAATCATTCGTGGGCTCCGACGGGGAAATCTGGCGCTGCGATTCAGACCGCGGAGCAGTATAGCGGCCGCCTGGCACCGGGTCAACTGCAAATCTGTGGGCAAATGAACATCGCATCGCCGAAAGAATAAAAGCGATACTCATGGTCGCGGGCCACGGCGTAGGCGCGCAGCACCGCCTCTCGCCCCGCCAGGGCGCTGACCATCAGCAACAGGGTCGAACGCGGCAAATGGAAATTGGTGAGCAGGGCGTCAACCGCCCGCCAGCGATAGCCAGGAGTGATAAACAGGGATGTATCGCCGGCGAAGGCTCCCACACGCTCACCAGCCGCGCTGTGAGCAGAGGCTGATTCCAGCGTACGGGCAGTCGTTGTGCCCACCGCAATGATGCGGCCACCGGCGCGCGCCGCCGCGTTGATTGTGCGAGCGGCGTCCGCATCAAGGCGGGCAGCCTCGTTGTGCATGCGGTGGTCGGCCACGTCTTCAACGCGCATGGGTTGAAAAGTGTCCAGACCGATATGCAAGGTGCAGCGAGCCAGCAGGACGCCAGCGCCTTGTAGTTGCTCCAGCAGCGTGTTGGTGAAGTGCAGGCCGGCAGTGGGCGCAGCAGCCGAGCCTGGATACTTACTGTAGACCGTTTGATAGCGCTCGCGATCATTCAGCGGGGTCTGAATATAGGGTGGCAGGGGAGTATGTCCCAGACCCTCCAGTTCGGATACGAGCGGACGGCTGAAGCTCAGCACTCGCTGTCCCTGTGCCCGCTCCTGCACAACTTCCACGCTAATGTCACTGTCATTGAGCAGCAGTTCACTGCCTGCACGGATCCCCCTGCCGCGCACGAGCGCCAGCCACTGCAGGTCATCCAGCTGGCGCAGCAACAGTATCTCCGCCTTGCCGCCGGTCTCGCGCTTCGTGGCCGGAAGACGCGCCGCCATCACGCGCGTGTCATTCAGCACCAGCACATCGCCCGGGCGCAGGAACCTGCCCAGCTCAATAAATTGATGATGGGCGATGCAACCCCGGTCGCGGTCCAACAGCATCAAACGGGAAGAGTCGCGAGGCTCGGCAGGGGTTTGCGCAATCAGCCGGGGCGGCAGGTCGTAATCAAAGTCGGAAACTTTCATGCGCGCCTGGCGCTCAGACGCCTGGCAGCTTCGCCTGCTGCGCGCGTTCCACGCCCTTCAGCTCGAGGCCGAGATGTTCCATGGCGATGCGCGTCGCCACGCGGCCCCGTGGCGTGCGTTCGAGGAAGCCGAGCTGGAGCAGATAGGGCTCGTAGACGTCCATAATGGTGCTGCTGTCTTCGCTGATGGAGGCGGCAATGGTATCCAGACCCACCGGGCCGCCGTCATACTTCTCGATAATGGCTGACAGGATGCGACGATCCACATCGTCCAGGCCCAATGGATCCACTTCCATCAGGGCCAGAGCGTCCATGGCCACCGGGAGCGTGATGACTCCCTGGGCGCGCACCTGGGCGTAGTCGCGTACCCGCCGCAAAAGGCGTAGCGCGACGCGTGGTGTGCCGCGGGCGCGGCTGGCGATCTCGGCAGTTCCGGCTGGCTCAATGTTGACCTCAAGCAGCCGGGCAGCCCGCTTGATGATGAGCAGCATGGCGGGCTGGTCATAATAATCCAGCCGAAAACGCGCGCCAAAGCGGTCGCGCAGGGGACTGGCCAGCAGGGAAAGGCGCGTCGTGGCACCGATCACCGTAAAGCGGGGCAGGTTCAGGCGCACGTTTTTGGCGGCAGGCCCCTTGCCAATGACGATGTCGAGCGCATATTCTTCCATGGCGGGGTACAGCACTTCCTCGACAGCGCGCCCCAGCCGGTGAACCTCGTCAATGAAAAGGATGTCGTACTCCCGCATGTGGGTGAGGATCGCGGCGAGGTCGCCGGCGCGTTCCACCGAAGGACCAGACGTGATACGGATGTTGCGCTGCATCTCGTTGGCGACGACATGGGCCAGCGAGGTCTTGCCGAGACCGGGCGGGCCGTAGAACAAAATGTGGTCAACTGGCTCGCTGCGTGCCTGCGCCGCCTCAATCAGGATGCGCAGGTTTTCGCGTACGCGCCCCTGACCAATGACGTCATCCAGCAGCCGTGGACGCAGGGTAGGGTTCTCGCGCTCGCCCTGGCGGCGCTGACCACCCACAATGCGCTCGTCTGCGGCCATCAATTTCCTCGTCCCGCTCACTGCGTGTCAAGTATACTGGGGGCAAGGTCGCTTGCAAGCGCAGGGAAGGCAGGAAAATGACAGGGTTGCATGTCTCGACACATCCGCTCGCCATTCACAAACTGACTCAATTGCGCTCGGTGGATACCGATCACCGTTCCTTCCGTGAGTTGGTGCGCGAACTGGCCTTGCTCATGTGTTACGAAGCTACCAGGGATCTGGAGCTGTCGCCGCGGACCGTGCAAACGCCGCTGGCGCCGGCGCAAGGCTACAGTTGCGGAGACACCATCGGGCTGGTGCCGGTGCTGCGCGCTGGCCTGGGGTTGGTAGAAGGGGTGATGGAACTGCTGCCAAGCGTGCAGGTGTGGCACATTGGCCTGTACCGGGACGAAGAGACGCTGCGCCCGGTCGAGTACTACAACAACCTGCCGACCGAGCCGACAGTGAGTGTCTGCATCGTGCTTGATCCCATGCTGGCAACGGGCGGTTCAGCAGTGGCAACCATCGACATTCTCAAGAAATGGGGTGTGCGCCGTATCAAGTACATGGGCCTCATCGCGGCGCCCGAAGGCGTGGAACGCCTCGCCACGGCTCACCCGGAAGTGCCCATCCACGTGGCCGCAGTGGACGAGAAACTCAACGAGTCCGGTTTCATCATGCCCGGTCTGGGCGACGCCGGCGACCGCCAGTTCGGCACCTGAGCGCCGCAGATCGCAGTGTCTGTCACGCTCAGGCTGTCAGGTCGGCGAGAGAGTGCACAGCGACCTGGTAGAGCTATCCTGTTATGCGCCAGCAGCGATGGCGACCAGCGCGGTGAAGTCCGCCACATTCAGTGAGGCGCCGCCCACCAACGCGCCGTCAATCTCTGGCCGGGCCATGTACTCCGCCATGTTCCCCGGCTTGACGCTGCCGCCGTACTGAATGCGCACCTGTTGCGCGACATCCTTGCCATAGAGGTCTGCCACCGTGCCGCGCACGCAGCTGCCGATGACTTCGCCAGCCAACTCCGCACTGGCGTTGCGGCCCGTGCCAATGGCCCAGACCGGTTCGTAGGCCAGAATGACACCGGGCATGCTGGCTGCATCAATATCCTGCAGGGCTGCGCGTAGCTGGCCGCCGACTACTTCCTGCGTCGCGCCAGCCTCGTTTTGCTGCAGGTCTTCCCCGATCGCGACAACAGGGGTCAGGCCGCAGGCCAGGGCCGCCTTCAGTTTGAGGTTGACGCGCTGGTCCGTTTCGCCCAGGTAGGCGCGGCATTCGGAGTGTCCGATAATCGCATATTGTGCGATCCCTGCCAGCATGGCCGCAGAGACCTGTGAGGTATAGGCGCCCTCGGCTTCATAGTGGGCATCCTGCGCGCTCACGCCGATGCCGCTGCCGCGCAGTGCGTCGGCAACTGCGTTCAGGGCGAGGAAGGTCGGCGCGACGACCCGTTCCACCGTACCGAATTCCGCCAGGCGCGGCGCCAGTTCCCGCGCAAACTCGATGGACTCGCGTATTGACTTGTGCATCTTCCAGTTGCCGGCAATGACCGGGACCCGCATCACGTGCTCCTTCCTCTGCTTATAGAATGCTGCTGGAGATGGACGAACTTCAGGCAGGTCGCTCGTCCAGAGCCTCCACTCCAGGCAATACGCGCCCTTCCAGCATCTCCAGGCTGGCGCCCCCGCCGGTCGAAATGTGGGTGACAGTGTCGGCGAAACCGGCATTCTCAACCGCCGCCGCCGAGTCGCCGCCGCCAATGATGGTCATTGCACCGGCCTGCGTGGCAGCGGCCAGCATCGCCGCCAGCGCGTTGCTGCCTTGCGCGAAGGGGGCCAGTTCGAAGACACCCATCGGCCCGTTCCATATGATGGCGAGCGAGTTGGCCATAAGTTGCCGCATGTTCTCTATCGTTTTTGGCCCGATATCATAGATCGCCCAGCCAGCAGGCACTCCATCATTAACATCAATCGTGCGGCAATTTGCATCGCTGGAGAAAGAATCGCCGATGATCGCATCCACCGGCAGCACCAGCTTTTCGCCGCCCCGGCCCAGCAGCTCTGCGGCTACCGGCACTGCTTCATCCTCAACGAGTGAGTCACCGGTCGCCAGCCCCTGCGCGCGCAAGAAAGTGTTGGCCATGCCGCCACCTATGAGTAAGCGATCCACCTTTTGCAGCAGTGCCTCAATCACGCGGATTTTATCGCTGACCTTGGCGCCACCCAGAATTGCGACGAAAGGTCGCTCCGGCTGCTCCAGCGCCGTCGCAAGGTAGTCGAGTTCGCGTTCCATCAGAAGGCCGGCCACGGCGGGCAAATGTGCTGCCACCCCCACGGTGGAAGCATGGGCACGGTGGGCCGCGCCGAAGGCATCGTTCACAAACAGCTCCGCCAGTTCCGCCAGCGACTGCGACAGGACAGGATCGTTGCTGGTTTCGCCGGGCTCAAAGCGCGTGTTCTCCAGTAGCGCCATGCCACCTGGTGGCAGTAGCGCTAGCGAGGAGCGCGTCAGTGGGCCGCCACAATCGCTGATGAAGTGAACCTTTCTGCCGCACAGCTGCTCCAGGCGCTGAGCGACCGGGCCCAGCGACCAGCGCGCATCAAAAACGCCTTTGGGACGGCCCAGGTGCGATAGCAGGATGAGCGACCGTGGCTGCTGCTCGAGGACGTACTGCAAGGTAGGCAGGGCGGCCCGGATGCGTGCGTCATTGCTGACCACACCGTCGCTGAGCGGGACGTTGAAGTCGACTCGCATCAATACGCGCTTCCCGCTCAGCGTCACATCGCGGACGCACAGCTTGTTCATGTATTCAGTTCTCCAGGTTCGCCGGGCAGCGAGTATAGCAAGTGCTGCAGGGAGCGCCAGATTGACCGACCTCTGGTCACCAGGACGAGCAGCAGCAAGGCCTGCGCCGCAGTCATGCCGCCAAGAAACAGCACGGCATCGAACCAGAATTGTTCCGGGAACAGGCGAATCAGGGTGTCGGAGTAGGCAAAGTACCAGGTTCCGCTTTCAAATAAGAGGCGATGAAACCCGGTGAAGATCAGGTCCCAGCTCGCCACAGCGAGCACGACCAGACTCGCGAGCGTAGCCAGCGTGAGCAGCGCGCCCCGCATCAAGGCCAGGCCAAGTACCATTTTGCGGCGGCAGTGCAGGATGGCAAATATACAGACCAGGACGGCAAGGAGGGCAGTTCGGTATGCGATGCCGGTCAGTGCCTTGACATCCTGCATGTGCCGCAGTTCACGTGCGTTGAGTAGCGGGCTGCCATCCGCGAAAACAATCGCGCCCAGCGCTGCTACAGCTTCCTCACTTCCCAGCCAGGCAGTGAGGCTCGTGGCCAGTTCGATGCGCTGCGCAGTGCCAAAGCCGTAGGGATCCTGCGGGAAACCCGGGCGGGAGTAGGTGGCCGCCAGCCAGCCAGGGGACACGACCAGCATCACGTTGGCAAGCAGCAGCAGGGGCGGCAGCAGCAGGGTGACCAGCAGCGAAAAGAGCCGCGTCACGCAGGGAACCAGCCCGCAGCGCCGCCATGCCGTAGATATTCCAGCACGAATGGGTTGCTGCTGCGCTCCGCGCCGATGGTGGTCGGCCCCATGTGCCCGGGCAACACGCGCGTTTCGTCCGACAAGGTCATCAGGCGCTGCGTGATGGAGCGCATAAGCGTGTGCAGGTCAGCGTTGGGGAAGTCCGTGCGCCCAATGCTTCCGGCGAAGAGACAGTCGCCACCAAACAGGACGCCGGCCTGGCGAGAATAGAATGCGACATGGTCGGGCGCATGACCCGGTGTGAAGATCGTTTGCAGGGAGATTCCGTCGATTCCGGTCTGCTCATCCACATCGCCGAAGCAATGATCCGGTCGGGGCAGGGGAGGAAAAAGCTGTTGCAGGAAAGCGTCTTCAAGTGTAGCGGGCTGCAGGCGGGGCGAGGCACGATGGATCTGGAACGCTGCGCCGGTCAGCTGCACCAGCTCTGCGGCAGCGAGAATGTGATCGAGGTGGCCATGCGTGGCCAGGATGAGGCGAATTGTCCAGCCTTGCTGGCTGGCGCTGTGAACCAGCTGTGCCGCCTCATCGACCGGGTCAATCACCAGTGCATCACCTGTCTCATTATTGCCAACGATGTAGCAGTTGGTGGCGAAGGCACCCAAAGTCAGGGTGAGGATTTCAGTCGTCAAGGGGTCCTCCGGCCGGTGTGCGCCGCATCACCCACAGTTGCCACAGATGACGGGGTTCGGGCATGCGCAGCGCCAGCGTACAAATCAGAAACACCAGTCCGCCCAGCGCGACCTGCGCGCCGACAATGCCAATTGAGGCAATCAGGCCAGGTGAACTCAACAGCGCTCCCAGGAATGGCTCGGCCAGGACAATGGCCAGCGCCATGAACAGACTCGCCACAGTGGTCTTAAGCACCGTGCGCGCCAGCGCATCTTCATTCAGGCTCTGCCAGCGTCGACGCAACACCCACAGCAACAGCCCTACTTCAAACATGGTGGCCAGCGAGTTGGCCAGGGCCAGGCCGCTAACGCCGAGATTCAGGGCGTGCAACAAGGGCTGAAACAGGGGAGGCCCGGCGCTCGCGTCGGTCAGCAGGATGCCACTCAACAGGAAAGCGCCGGCCAGATTGATGGCAGCGCCACCCAGCGCAGCCCACAGCGGCGTCAGAGTGTCCTTGTCGGCGTAAAAACTGCGCGCCACTACTTCCAGCACCGCATGCACGACGAGGCCCAGGGCGAAGAAGCGCAGCGTGGCGGTGACCAGGGCCGAGGCAGATGCATCGAATGCGCCGCGTTCCAGCAGACTCACGATGGGATGGCCGAGAAAAATCAGGCCGACGGCGGAGGGGATGCTGGTGATGAGGATGAAGCGCAGCGCGCCGGACATGGCGTCGCGCTTGCCGCTGTCATCGCCCAGTTCACTCAGGGCCGCCAGCGTGGGAAAGATGACCGTGCCCATCGCCGTGCCGATGAGAGTCTGCGGAATCTGCATCACGCGCCAGCCCCAGCTCAGGGCGCTTACCGAACCGGGCCCGAGGCGCGAAGCAATGTTGTTCATCACGAGAAAGTTGAGGCTAAATACGCCCAGACCGGCGATGCGGGGCAGCATCAGTCGCAGGATGCGCCGCAATTGTGCGTCCTGAAAATCCAGCAAAGGCCACCAGCGCGCGCGGAAGCGCAGCAGTCCCGGCACCTGAATGCCAAGATGCAGGGCTGCGCCCAGCACAGCTCCCCAGGCGATGCCGTACACGCCGATGCGCGGGATCAGGAACAGGACGCCGAAAAGGATGCCGACATCATAAAGAACTGGCGCGAGGGCAGGCAGCAGAAAATGGTTGTGGCTTTGCAGGATGCCCATACAAATGCCGCTGATCGAAAAGATCAATGTGGTGAGCAGCAGGATGCGCATCAGAATGACGGTTTGTGCCTGAGCCGTCGCGTCAAAACCTGGCGCGACGAGCGTGGCGATCAGCCAGGGTGCGGCCATGAAGGTCAGGAGGCTGAGCAGGAGGGTGGCGAGGAAGACGCAGTTGATAACCAGGGTCGCGGTGCGCCACGCGCCATCAAGGTTGCCGCGCGCCAGCAAGCCGCTAAAGATCGGGATGAAGGCGTGCGCCATCGCACCGCCCGCAATCAACGTATAAATCAACTCGGGCAGCCCGTTGGCTGCTACATAGGCGTCCAGTTCGGCGCTGAGTCCGAATACTTGGGCGATGACGACAGTCTGGACGAGGCTGATGAGCTTGGCACCAGCGAAGGCGCAGATGACCAGCAGTGTGGAACGCGCCAGCCGTCGCTGCCGGCGGGCAGGCTGCGAACTGAAATCCTGTTCCGGATGATCAGTCACAGGATTACAGTTCGGCCAGCGCGTCGCGCGCCGCCGTGTAGAAGCGATTGTGCTGCAAGGCCTGGCTGTAGGCGTTGCGGGCGCCGGTCACATCACCACGATGCTGCAGGACGCGGCCTTGCCAGTACCATGTTTCTTCCACATAGCGGGCACCGTTGGCCATGTTGACCCTGACGAGCGCCAGCACGTCGTCAAGGCGGCCGCTGTGATAGTAGGCCTCGAAAGGGCCAAACTGGTACCAGGTCATGCGCCAGGGCAGGGTGCCTTCGCGGCGCGACAGATCATAGGCGACAGCGGCTTCCTCGTAGCGGCCCAGTCGCGCCAGGGACGTACCCAGGTTGTACCACGCAAAGACATCGCTGCGGTCGGCCCGTGCTTCTGCTTGCGCCCTTGCCAGCGCGACTTCGGCAGCAGCCGAAGGTGAGGCAAGTTCACCAAGTATTTCGCGCAACTCTGCTTCACGCCAGGGTTCATAGACGACGATGAAGCTGCGGTTGAAGGGCTTCCAGTTGTTATCCAGTTCGCGATAGCTCTCGGTGAGGCCTGCGCCATCTTCACCATCACCAAGAAAGCTGTCGTAAAGCCAGAAGCGCCGGAACAGATCATCGTAGGCCACAACAGTTTGATAGTGCCCGAGCCAGTCGAAGCCCTCCGGCATGAAGCCCGTTTCAACGATGACAGGCAGCTCCGCCGCCAGCAGCTGTTTCAATAGTTCCAGGTCGCCGCCCATACGTGTAATTGCCTTCAAATCCGTGTTTTCGTTGACGAAGGCAACAAGTTCCTGCGGGCTTACGTTCTTGTCCTCACGACCAGGTTTCAGGCGCTCGGCGATGACCGTCTGGCCCTGCTGCCAGCCGAAATAACTCAGTGCCATCCCCAGGTTGGCAGGCCCGCAATTGTTCCATGTTTGCGTGATGTGCGTAAAGCCAAAAAGACGCACGAAGGACGGACGGACGGCAACGGCTTCCTGGTTGACCAAGGTAGCAGAGGCAGCAAGCTGTGGCGTCAGCGTCGGCACTGGAGTGGACGTTTGGGTGGGCCGGGGTGTTTCGCTGGCCAGGGCAGCCACCTGCACAAGCCTGGTTGCAGTCGGAGCTGGTGTAGCTGTTGCCGCAGCCGTGGTTGCTGTTGCAGTTGACAGGACCGGAAGTTCAGCGAGCAGATCTATGGCTGAAAGTGCGCCGGCTACCGGGACGGCTGTCGGCAAGGTTCCGCCCGGAGGAGTTGGGGCCATCAGGACGCGCATGAAAGGCAATTGATCGACAATGCGCTGTTGCTGACCGGGTACCAGAACGTTGCGAAAGGCGTAAACAGCGGCCAGGCCCGTGGCGATTACCAGCGCCAGCGCCACAAGCACAAGGATTAATAAAATCAGCCAGCGCCGCAAGCGAGATTTTCTGCTTTGCTGAACACGCATCACGCGGCCTGCAGTTTCGCATTCAGATTTGCGACTTGTGTTTCAGCAAGTGAAGCAGGATGCCAGTTCATGTGAGCGCGCATTTCATGTCCGGCAGGTTATGGCCGCCCCCATGCTCAAGGAGCAGTCCTGACAAGAATACTGCAGGTTGACGGCCATTATCATTTGATAAGTATCCTTATCGGGAGTAATAAGTAGTTCACATTCACGCGCCTTGTCTTCATTCTCGCTGATGCAATTCACGTTGCAGCTGTCGCTCGCTGTCACGCCTGGCAATCGCCTGTCGTTTGTCGTACTGGCGCTTGCCACGAGCCAGCGCAATTTCCAGTTTGGCACGACCCTGCGCAAGATACAGCGCGGTCGGCACGACGGTGAAGCCACGCTCGCGCATACCTGACGTGATCTTCATGATTTCACGCCGATGCAGGAGCAACTTGCGCGGCCGCAAGGGGTCACTGTGGCCAAAAGTACCGGCTTCCTCGTAGACTGCGATGTGGCAACCCACCAGCCACAACTCACCTGCCCTTTCCTGCACGTAGCCTTCGCGCAGGCTGATTCGTCCTGCACGGATGGATTTGATCTCCGAGCCCAGCAGCACCATTCCTGCCTCAAATCTTTCTTCGAGGAAGTAATCGTGCGCAGCCTTGCGGTTTCTGGCGATGATCCTGACGGCCATGTGTCGCGCCCAGCCATGCTGACGAATTTGCCGTAGCGGGTAGTGAATTGTACCATAGGCCTCCCTGTAACAGGAGGCATGCCTGATGACTACTTTGAACCCACTGCCACTTGTCCTGTACGCTGACAATGATCAACACCTTACGGCACAACTCAAGCATATCTTTCTCCGCGATGGATTTCGTCTTGAAATTGTCGGAGATGGTGTTGAGGCGCTTGGCCTTGCTCGCCAACTGGTGCCGACCCTGATCATTCTCGACAGTGAATTGCCAGGCATGAACGGCCTGGAAGTGTTGCGTCAGCTGCGCGACGATGAAAAGACTTCAAATATCCCCACCATCGTGATCAGCTCGCAACCACGACGGGCATCGGATGTTGACCGCGGCCTCAGCCTGGGCGCAGACGACTGGATGAACAAGCCTTTTAGTCCGCGGGAGCTGCTGGCAAGGGCCCGCAACAAAATGCGCACCCGGCAATTGCAGGCAGATCTACAGCAGCGTACCAGTGAACTGGAAGCCTTGCTGCACGCCAGTGAACAACTTAACCGGGTGAAGTTGGTCAGCGAGTTGCTGGAGCTTTTGCCGAGGTTGGCCTTTGAGATGCTGCCAGGCACTCTGGTCGCCATGGGTCGTGTAGACGAAAAAGGCGTGCTCCGGTCCCATCGCATCTTTCGCAAGGACGGGAAACCGGTTTCGGCTACCACGGAATCTTCCCTGACCGCCCTGTTGCAAGCCGAGCCGCACTCACGCCTCATCGTTGACGAAGCCGGGCTGCCAGAGGGATGGACCAGCGCCATGGTTGCGGTCGTGCATCACGGTGATTTTGTTCAGGCCAGCACGATCATCGCCAGCACCTCGGGTCAGTATCATTCAAGGCAGTTGCAGTTGCTGGAAGGCATTGGCCAGCAGGCCGTACTCGCCCTCGACGATGCCAGGTTGCATGAGCTCCTCACTGAACAGAATCTTCATCTGGAAGAAACGGTCCGCAAACGCAGCGCTGACCTACAGTCCACCCAGAACATGCTCATACGCTCTGAAAAGCTGGCGACCATTGGCCACATGGCGGCCGGGCTGGCACATGAAATCAACAACCCCTTGCAGCCAATCCGCATTCTGCTGGACGACATGCTGGAAGACATTCAGGCTGGCGTGATGCCCGAGCGCGAGGACATCATCCGCATCCAGGAAAGCATCGGGCGCATCAGAAGTACTGTAGGCCAGCTCCTTGGCATGGCAAGTCGTGAACAGGAAGAGCCCGAGTTTTCGAGGGTAGACCCTGCTGACATGCTGCGCGATGTCGTGCGTCTGAATCAAAAGCTGTTTGAACAAAGTGGACTAGGGATTGAGGTAACCCTGCCGCCCTTGCCTGCAGTCTGCGGCAACCGCGACCAGCTGGAGCAGGTCTTTATCAATCTGCTGCTGAATGCCAGGGCCGCAATGTCACAGGGTGATTCCGTGACAATTGCTGCGCAGAAGCTTGCCAGTAACGTGGAGATTAACGTGCGTGATACAGGCAAGGGAATTGCACAGGAGCACATCAAGGAGATCTTCGAGCCCTATTTTACAACCCGGGAAGAAGGGCGCGGTCTGGGCCTGTTCATCAGCTACAGCATTATCCAGAACCACCACGGTGAAATCGAGGTGGAGAGCAGGGTTGGTGCAGGATCGACCTTTACCGTGCGCCTGCCGCAGGCCACAGAGTCTTGCGAGCAGTTTACTCAGCCTGCTGCGACCCAGGTAGCCTGAAAGGCGGATCGCTCCAGTGTGCCATCGCTCCATTCGCTTGCGCTCTCAAGAGGAGCTGCGATGATCCGCAGCGTCACATTCTCCTGAGCGCAATCTACGATGCGAACGCCCAGTGCCGGAGCGCTGTTTAGCAAGTGCGCCGCAAACGTTGCCATCAATTCCATTGACTCATTGATCGTATTCCGCAGGCCGCGACTGGTTCTCAGGCATACATTCGCCAGCGCCGTGCTCCCGAGCACTGTCCCTTCCAGCGTAGGGGTGTCTATGATTAACTCAAGACCGGCCTGCGCAAATGCGTTGAGGTACAGCAAAGCAAACTCCTCTGCATCGGTTTGGGTGGGATAGGGATAGGTTGGCACCGGTGTCGGAGACGCTGATGGCACTGAAGGCGTCACCGTTGCAGCCACGCTCCCACCCTCATCGCTTCCACCAGTCGGAGTGCCCTGCGCTCCTGAATCAGGCGAAGATGTCACGCTAGCAATGGGCGCATCAGAGGTCACAGTCGCAGCCAATTGGTCTGAAGCGATGATTTCGCTTCCAGTCTCACCTGAGCTTGCTTCCAAAGTCTGATCCGCCTGACTGACGGATGTCACGTCTACTTCAGGGCTGGCCGTGATTGCTGAAATTGATGTTACGTCTGTTATCGCCGTTGCCGAAGTTTCTGCCCCGGCAGAGCTGGTGAGCGGCGTCGGCCCTACAACTTCGGGCGTCTCTTCAGCCTGGGCGATCAGCGCGGACTCGGACGACGATTCCACCGGAGTCGCTGTGACAGGAACGAGTTCAATGCCCAAATACCTGAGAGCCAGCCAGCCACCCACCACCAGAACGATAACGAGCACAGTCATGCTTACTGGCCTGAAATAGCTGCCATTGTCGCCACGTAGCTGGATGGAAGGCATTCGCGGCCTTGGCAGACGGGGTCTGGGAATACGCAGTCGACTGCGCCTGCCTGGAGATTCTTCTGAAGGAAAGCGTTCGTCGAGGGCAGAAAGCAGGGAGCGAGCCTGCTGATCATTGGGGTCCAGGCGCAACACCTGGCCCAGCGCATCTCGAGCAGCGAAAGAGTCGCGCACTGAATGCGCCAACAGCCACCAGGCATCCGTATTTTCAGGATCCTGTTCCAGAAGAGACCTGATTAGATTTTCAGCATCTTCCAGATTTCCGGCTTCAATGCAAGCATGAGCCTGAGCCAGAATCTGAACGCTCGATCCGCTCATCGATGACTCCCGTAGCCGGCCGGCGCACGACACTGATTGTAACAGCGTGAAGGTTTGACTTGCAACACAAGGACATAGCAAGGGATGGACTGACAATATGCCCCGGAGAGGATTTGAACCTCCACCCCCGAAAGGACACAGCCCTCAACCGTGCGCGTCTGCCTGTTCCGCCACCGGGGCAACGGGCGCCAGTATAACGGCAGGTTTGCGACTGTCAATGCCATGCATCAGGCTTGCAAAAATGTGCTACACTCGCGCGCGACCGTCAGGAGAGCATATGCGTATTGCTGTCGATGCGATGGGAAGCGACAATTGCCCCGGGCCGGATGTTCTGGGTGCAGTGATGGCTGCCAGCGAGACGGACCTCAAAATCATTCTGGTTGGTGACGACAAGCGGGTCTCGGCAGCACTGGGCAAACATCGCACAAACGGGCTGCCCATCGAGGTTCGGCACAGTTCGCAGGCAGTTACGATGACGGATCGGCCGGCAATAGCCAGCAAGGGCAAGCCAGACTCATCCATGCACGTTGGCATGCGCATGGTTCGCGACGGCCAGGCCGATGCCTTCGTCAGCATGGGCAACACGGGGGCTGCGCTGACGATCGCCACGCTCTTTACCTTGCGTCGAATTTCTGGCGTAAGGCGACCGGCCGTCAGCGGGATATTCCCGATTGGAGACAAAATCGTCATTTTGCTGGACATCGGCGCAAATACGAATTCGCGGCCGGAGTGGCTACTGCAATTTGCGCAAATGGGGAAAATCTATGCCCGTGAAGTGCTAAACATTCCTGCGCCCAAGGTGGGCCTGCTCTCGAACGGAGAGGAAGAAGGCAAGGGAGACGAACTGGTTCGCCAGACCGATCCCCTGTTGCGTGAAAGCAGGATGAACTACATCGGCAATATTGAACCGGAAGATGTATTCAAGGGCCGGGTGGACGTCGTCATCAGCGATGGCTTCCTGGGCAACATGCTTGTCAAGACCTTTGAATCCACTTCGCGCTACGTCACCAGACTGATCCGCGAGGAAATCCGCTCCGACCCTCTGTCCCTGCTTGCTGGCGCCTTGCTGCAACCCGCCATCAGGCGCGTACGCCGTCGTGCGGATACTTTCGAGGTGGGGGGTGCCCCGCTCCTTGGTGTCAACGGTGTGGTTATAATCGGGCACGGTCGCTCCAACGCGAACGCCGTGTGCAATGCGATCAAGCAGGCAGCACGGGCTGTGGAAGGCAACGTCATTGATGCTATTCGGGCGGGTGTCCAGGAACGGCCCGGACTGCAAACGAAACAGGAGCATGGCAATCATGGATCTGTTGCGTAATGGCCGCCCCAGGGTAGTCATCACCGGCCTGGGCGCAGTAACCGCTTTGGGTTCAGCCCGTTCGCTTTGGGAAGGGCTGAAGGCAGGCCGCTCCGGCATTCGCAGGCTGGAAACAATCGAGACCGGGCATGTGCCGGTCAAAATCGGTGGTGAGGTGCGCGACTTTGACCCCACCCAATACATCGAGCGCAAGGAAGCCAGGCGCATGGGGCGCGCGTCCCAGTTCGCGGTAGCTGCCTCAAAGATGGCCGTAGAAGACGCGGGCTACAAAATCAGCGACATTGAAGCCGAGGGCGAAAAGGTGGGCGTCGTGCTTGGCACTTCGCTTGGCTCACACGAAATGGCCGAGAACAGCACCTGGCGTTACAAGACAGGTGGTTATCGCAAGCCCAACCCACTGTCACTCATCAATTCACTGCCCAATATGCCCGCCCACTACGTGAGTCGTTTCTTGCGGGCGCTGGGCCCCCTCAGCGCCCCTTCGACTGCCTGTGCCGCGGGCACCCAGTCCGTTGGCGAAGCCAGCGAACTCATTCGCGGCGGCCGTTCCGACGTCATCATTGCCGGTGGCGTGGAGTCTGTGCTGCAGGACTATGCGCTGGCCGGCTTTGAGGCCATGCAGGCCCTTGCGGCTGGCTACAACGACAACCCGGAAGAGGCCAGCCAGCCCTTCGACCTGAATCGCTCAGGCTTTGTATTCAGCGAAGGCTGTGGCGTGCTCATTCTGGAAAGTCTGGCGCATGCGCTACGTCGTGGCGCGCGCATCTACGCCGAGATACTCGGCCACGCTTCTTCCTCGGATGCCTATCATATTGCCGCGCTCGATCCTGAGGGCGGCGGCGCCAGGCGCTCGATGCAATGGGCACTTGACGATGCGCATGTTAACCCCGGCGACATTCAGTATATCAACGCCCACGGAACGTCGACCCAGGCCAATGACAAGATGGAAACGCTGGCCATTCACCGCATTTTCCGTGACCACGCCGCCAACATGACCGTGTCGTCCACCAAGAGCATGATGGGCCACGCGCTGGGCGGGTCAGGCGCCATCGAGGCAATTGCCAGCACCATGTCACTTTTTGAAAAGGTGTTGCACCCCACCATCAACTATCATACGCCGGACCCCGAGTGCGATCTGGACTACGTGCCCAACGAGGCTCGTGACGTGCCCGACCTCAAATATCTGATGTCCAACAGTTTCGGGCTGGGTGGCCAGAACGCCTCAATCGTGCTGTCACGATTCTGATTTACTCGTGAGCCAGGATCTGCTTCGCGATTGCGAAGGTTGGCTGGCCCGCAACGAATTGCGCCGGGTGGAGGTTGCTGTCGCCAGGGCGCTGCGGAGCAACACTGACAACAACACAAGTGTTGCCCTCCGTCTCTTGCGCGCCCGGGCCCGTTTGAACGACGCGCGCCCGGCCGAAGCTCTCGACGACTTGCAGACAGTTAGCATGCTGGATGCGCAACGTGCGCATTCACCGGAAGTGCTGGAACTGCGCGGAGATAGTCTTCTCGCACGTTTTGAGTTGGCGAGCGTGGGCTTTGCAGACCACAACGACACGGACAAGGCGGCTGGATGTTACGAGCGCATCCTGTCTGAATTCGCCGAATATAAAAATGTCGGATGGGTGCTGTTCCAGTTGGGTCGGCTCGCGCTGATCAGCAATGACGTGCCTCTGGCGCGTGAACGCTTCCTCGCTGCCCTGCTCGCACCGTCCAGACTGGCGGTGTTAAGCGCCCTGTGTTTCGAACGCCTGGGCTACATCACATTCTATGAAGAGCGACGCTTGCCGCGCGCACTCGGTTTGCTGGACAAGGCCATCGCAACCTGTCCTGCCGGCAGTGATCTGGCATGGTTGATTCAGGTGCATCTGTTGCGCAGCAATGTCCTGAATGAACTGGAGAATACATCCGCCGCCATCGCTGCCGCGGAAACGGCGGTGTCGCTGGCAGAAAGCGATCCCGAGTCCCAGGCTGAAGCCTTGCTCACACTGGCTGAACTCCTCGCTGGCACTGACGGACAAAACCAGGAAATAATTGGCCACATGCAGCACTATCTTCAACTGCGCCAGGCACCCCCTGGCCAGGATGTCACCTGGTCACGCGCGCACGAGTTGCTCGGTGACGCCTGGTCTGCCCTGGGGCATAATGGGGAGGCGGTGGCCGCATGGCAGGAGGCGTTGAACTATAATCCGGACAATCCCTGGAACGTTTCTGTCCAGCGGCGCATTGCCATGAGCCTGTATCAGCAAGGCGACTATCCAGCTGCTGTGGAGGAACTGGAACGCTTGCTGGAATCTTCAGATGTTGAGGGAAATCGCGCATCTGATTTTAATCTTTACGCCATGCTGGGTTACTCACACTTCCGTTTGGGGCAGTACAGAGAGGCCGGCGACGCCCTTGAACGTTCGTTGCAGCTGGCTCCTTCCGGAACAGAGGGTCTGGAGCGTCTGCAGCATTACTTCAGGCAGGCCAGGCAACGGGCGACGCCATCGGAGAGCAGAAGCGAATGAGTGAAGTCGTACCAGTAGTCGGAGGCGGACTGGCCGGCAGTGAAGCGGCCTGGCAGCTGGCGCAGCGCGGCCTCGACGTGGCGTTGTATGAAATGCGCCCCGCCAGGCGCACTGGCGCGCATGTGAGCGACCGCCTGGCCGAGCTGGTATGCAGCAATTCGCTCGGCTCCCGCCTGGTTGACAGAGCTTCCGGTCTGCTACAGGCGGAGACGCGCAGGATGGGTTCGCTATTGCTGGCCTGTGCGGCTGACGCTGCGGTGCCGGCGGGCGGCGCTCTGGCCGTTGACCGCGAGCGCTTTGCCCAGCGGGTCACCGACAAGGTGACGCAAAATCCACGCATCCGTCTGCTGCGTGAGGAAGTCCGGGAAATTCCTGCAGGCCCCGCCATCATCGCCACCGGGCCGCTCACCTCACCGGCGCTTGCGCAGGCTCTGGGTGAGCTCGCAGGTGAAGAGCATCTCTACTTTTACGACGCGATCTCGCCCATCGTCCACGCGGAAAGCATCGACACGGACATCGCCTTCCGTGCCAGCCGTCATGATCGAGGTGAGGACACCGCCGGTGACTATATCAACTGCCCGCTCGACAAGGAAGAATACGAACGTTTTGTCGCCGCCCTGCTTGCTGCCGAGCGCATAGAGTTGCGTGATTTTGAAAAAGAAGATCCACAGTTCTTCGAGCGTTGTGTTCCCATCGAACACCTGGCCGAACGAGGACCGGAGACTCTGACCTTCGGCCCGATGCGGCCTGTCGGTCTGCGCGACCCGCGCACTGGCCAGCGGCCTCATGCGGTAGTGCAATTGCGTCAGGACAATCTGGCCGGCAGTCTTTACAACATTGTCGGCTTCCAAACCAACATTCGCTGGGGCGCCCAGAAGGAAATCCTGCGCATGATTCCCGGGCTTGGGCGGGCCGAATTTCTGCGCATGGGGCAGATGCACCGCAACACCTTCCTCAACGCCCCTGCCCTGCTGCATCCTGCATTGAACCTGCGCCTGAAGCCGAAGCTTTTTCTGGCAGGACAGCTGACGGGCGTTGAGGGCTATGTGGGCAATGTCGTCACCGGATTGATAGCGGCGCTCAATCTGGAGCGGCAGTTGCGTAACCAACCGGCGTGGCTGCCGCCGCCCTCCACAATGACCGGCGCCCTGCTACACTATGTCTCACACGCTGAACCGGCAGATTTTCAGCCGATGAAAGCCAATTTTGGCATTCTGCCACCCTTGCAAACCCGCGTCCGGCGCAAACGTGAGCGCTATCAGGCCTATGCCGCGCGCGCCTTGCGGGACCTGGAAACTTCCTTGCTGGAACTGGCAGATCCCTTGCTGACTGTAGAGGATGCCCTGCCGGTCTAGATGGCGAAACAGGAGCCTGTGGACGAATTACGCGAAGGTTTTCTCGAAACCAGAGAGCGCGCTTTTCTGGTCGGCGCGGCCATCAAGGGCAGTAGCCCGCTGCTGGGCCTTGAAGATTCGCTGGATGAACTGGCCTTGCTGGCGGACACCGCCGGTATGGAGGTCTGCGGCCGCGCCAGCCAACAGGTTGCACGCATCCACCCGGCCACCTGGATCGGTTCGGGCAAGGTCGAGGAAGTGGCTGAACTCCTTGACGAGTATGACGCCCAGGTCGTGGTGTTTGATGATGAGCTTTCGCCTCGACACCAGCGTGAACTGGAAAAGCGTTTCGGCGAAGACGTCAAGGTGCTGGATCGTTCCGCGCTAATCCTGGACATCTTCGCCCAACATGCCAGTACTCGCGCGGGAGCGCTGCAGGTCGAACTCGCGCAATACGAGTACCGCTTGCCGCGCCTGACGCGTCAATGGACGCATCTCGCGCGCCAGGCAGGCGGTGGCGCAGCTCGGGGCGGGGCTGGCGGCGTGGGCCTGCGTGGTCCCGGCGAAACCCAGCTGGAGGTCGATCGACGCGAGATTGGTCGCAAAATTCGCAAGCTCAAGCAGGACCTGGCGCAGGTACGGGCGCACAGGGGTCGCTACCGGTCGCGCCGCAACCGCAGCAACACGCCGGTCGTGGCGCTGGTGGGCTACACCAACGCGGGCAAATCCACGCTTTTTCGCGCGCTAACCGCTGCGCAAGTCTATGTCGCCGACCAGCTCTTTGCCACGCTGGATCCCACCACTCGCAAGACCCCCCTGCCCTCTGGCCGCGAAATCCTGCTCACTGATACGGTCGGCTTTATCCAAAAGCTGCCGGCGACGCTGATTGCCGCTTTTCAGGCCACGCTCGAGGAAGTGCGCGAGGCGGATATCGCCCTGCATGTCGTGGATGCATCACATCCCAATGCCCGCCAGCATATTGAGGCGGTGGAGGACACCCTGGCTGCCATCGACATGCCTGCAGTGCCGCACATTCTGGTCTGGAACAAACTTGATCTGGTAGATGCGGCCCCGCAGCTGTCGGAGAATTCTGGTCTGAAGTACGCGGGTACGGCCTCCGTCTCCGCATTGCGCGGCAGCGGGCTTGACGAGTTGCGCGAGTTGATCGCGAAGACTTTGGGGCAGCGCGAACACAGCGTCCGTCTGCGCCTGCCCTGGGAACGCGGCGACCTGATCTCCGGCCTCTACGACTCTTCCACAGTGGAAAAGGTTGAGCACACCACTGAAGGCGTGCTGGTGACAGCCTCGCTCTCTGCCGAGCTCTACGACCGATATCAAGAGTATTGTGTCTGAAATCAGGGCTGACGCGACGGTTGACATCCGCCTGTTGCATGCGCCTGCAGAAATGCATGCGGTCGTCGAGCTTGAGTTGGCAACCTGGTCGATTCCTCCTCACGAAGTCTTGCCCGTGCACCTGATGATCACAATTGCTCTCAATGGCGGACAGGTGCTTGGTGCCTGGGCGGGCCAGGAAATGATTGGCATGTCCGTCGCCCTGCCTGCCTGGCGTGAGGGCGAGCGCATCCTCTGGTCGCACATGGCCGGGGTGCACCCGAACTGGCAAGGCCGTGGAGTCGGCACTGCGCTGAAACGCCGGCAGTATGAACTGGCAGCGGCCGCTGGTTACCGTAGCGTACGCTGGACCTTCGATCCCCTGCAGCGCGGCAACGCCAATTTCAACTTTCGGCTACCGGGTGTGTGGGCCAATCGCTATTACGTCAATCACTACGGCGAAATGGAAGATGGCATCAACGCCGGCTTGCCCAGCGATCGCCTTGAAGCGCACTGGCCAATCCGCGCGGCACGTTCTAACAAGCCTTCGCTACTGACTGCGCCCGGACAGCTATTGCTCATGGCGGACGCAGCGGGCCGGCCACTTGCAGAAAATCTGCCAGACAGCGACAGTCCAACCGGAATTGAGATCCCACGCGGCCTGGCCGGGCTCAAGCAGCGTGACCCGTCCCTGGCGCTGGCGTGGCGCCTGGCAGTGCGCGCAGCCTTCCGGACAGCTTTCGCCAGGGGGTACCGCGCCACAACCTTCTGTGACCTTGAAGGCCGGGCAGTGTACCAGCTGGAGCTACCGCAACCCTGGTTTCTCTACGTGCTGCGCTGCGATGATGGAACGCTATACACGGGCATCGGCACCGATGTCCAAAGACGATTGCGGCAGCACAATCGCGGCCAGGGCGCAGCCTATACCGCAGCGCGCCGACCCTTGCAACTGCTGGCACACTGGAAGTATCGCGAACGAGGCCTGGCACAGCGTGCTGAAGCCGCATTCAAGAAGCTGGCCCGGTCAACCAAGCTGGCGCACGTGGCTTCAGCTGAACCATGGCAGGAAGGTATCCGCCAGCGCCTGTGAGCGTTTGCCCTGCCTGTGGTATTATCCGATAGCAAGAAGCTTAAAATAGAGGAATATCCCATGAGGAAAACCCTTGCACTTGCGGTGACTGTCCTGCTCCTGCTTACGCCGGCCACGATGCTGGGCGCGCAGGAGTTGCCGGATCTGATGGGCGCGACCATCACAGTAGCGGTGGAAAACGCCTACATCCCCTTCAGTTTCATCGATCAGGAGACTGGCGAACCTGACGGCTGGGACTATGACACGCTGAACGAACTCTGCGCGCGGCTCAACTGCGTGCCCGAGTTTGTCGAGACGGCCTGGGACGGCATGATCCTGGCTGTTTCCAACGGCGAATATGACATGGCCGCCGACGGCATCACCATCAAGCCGGACCGCGCCGAAATCGTGGACTTCTCCGATGGCTACATCTCGCTTGAGCAGGTGCTGCTGGGACGCATCGACGAGATGCGCTTCGACGGCAGCGAGGCCCTGGCCGCTGACGCGGCCCTGATGGTCGGCGTCCAGCCGGGCACGACCAACTACTGGGTCGCGCTGGAGCTGGTCGGCGAGGAACGCATCATCGCCTACGAGACCTTCCCGGTGGCAGTGCAGGCGCTGATCGCCGGCGATGTGGACGCGGTAGTGATGGACGACGTGGCCGGACAGGGCTATGTGGGCGTCAACGTCGAGCTGCTGCAGATCGTTGGCGAGCCGCTGACCTCGACCGAAGAGCTGGGCTTCATCTTCCCGCTCGGTTCGGAACTGCGCGACGCCATCAACGCGGGCCTGGAGTCGATGCAGGCAGACGGCACTCTGGAAGCCATCAACAACAAGTGGTTCCTGGGTGCGGAAGCCTTGCCGGACCTGATGGGCGCGACCATCACCGTGGCGGTGGAGAATGCCTACATCCCCTTCAGCTTCATTGATCAGGAGACTGGCGAACCCGACGGCTGGGACTATGACACGCTGAATGAACTTTGCGCGCGACTCAACTGCGTGCCCGAGTTCGTCGAGACAGCCTGGGACGGCATGATCCTGGCTGTGTCCAACGGCGAATATGACATGGCCGCTGATGGCATCACTATCAAGGCGGACCGCGCCGAAATTGTGGACTTCTCCGATGGCTACATCTCGCTCGAGCAGGTGCTGCTGGGACGCATTGACGAGATGCGCTTTGACGGCGGTGAAGCCCTGGCTGCTGACGCGGCCCTGATGGTCGGCGTCCAGCCGGGCACGACCAACTACTGGGTCGCACTGGAGCTGGTCGGCGAGGAGCGCATCATTGCTTACGAGACCTTCCCGGTGGCGGTGCAGGCGCTGATCGCGGGCGACGTGGACGCGGTGGTGATGGATGACGTGGCTGGACAGGGCTATGTGGGCGTCAACGTCGAGCTGCTGCAGATCGTTGGCGAGCCGCTGACCTCGACCGAGGAGCTGGGCTTCATCTTCCCGCTGGGCTCGGAGCTGCGCGACGCCATCAACGCGGGCCTGGAGGCGATGCAGGCGGACGGCACACTGGAAGCCATCAACAACAAGTGGTTCCTGGGCACCTGACCATGAGCTGAACACGGGCTCGATTTGAGCGAGGTTCTGTCAAAACCATGGCTCCAGCACGAAAAACCAGTTTTGAACAGGCCTCGCTCGGACTGGCTGCGCAGGAATCACGCGCCAGGGTCGGGCCCGTTGATCGCATCTACAGCTTCCCATGGTGGGCGCTGGTGATGGTCGTCGCGGGCGCGCTGATTGCGATCAGCATCGCCGCCGACCAACTCTACTCGGGCATCTTCGACAAATTGCAGGTCGGCATCGCCATGACCCTGCGCGTGGCGGGGCTTGCCTATGTCTGCGCCATCTTCATCGGGCTGGTGGTTGGCATGATTCGTTCCAGCGTCCCGCAGCCCAGTCGAGGGCTTGCCGGGCGTCTGAGCAGCCTGGTTCATCTGGTCCTCTACAATCTGGCGTCGCTCTATGTGGCCATCATGCGCGGCCTGCCGGTGTTGATCGTGCTTCTGATCTTCGCCTTCGTCATCGTGCCTGCCGCGCGCCGCTGGATCAATGAACTGCTCGGCACCGACTTTACCTTCCGCGGCAGTTCTTGGGAATCTGCCGTGATTGCACTGGCCTTTACCTATGGCGCCTTCCTGTCCGAGACCTTCCGCGCCGGCATCCAGTCCATCGAAAGCGGGCAACGGGAAGCAGCCCGTTCGCTGGGCATGACCTGGTTTCAGTCCATGCGCTTCGTCGTCCTGCCCCAGGCCGTGCGCCGCATCCTGCCGCCGCTCGGCAATGACCTGGTCGCCATGACCAAGGATTCAGCGCTGGTGTCCATTCTGGGTGTGCGCGACATCACCCAGATTGCCAAGGTGTCTTCCGGGGCATCGTTCCGCTACCTGGAAACTTACTCGGTCGCCGCGATGATCTATCTCTTGTTGACCTTCATCGGCATGATGGGCGTGGGTTATGTAGAACGCCGAAACCGCAACCATCCGGGTCAGGAATCCTGAATCTCGCTCACAACCTCCGGCAGTTGCGCCCAGTAGATGTCCGGACTGAACAGACTGTGCACGAAGAGGCGCATATCCGGTGAGACTGTCAGGCCGGCCAGCGGCGCTTCCAGGTCAGTGAACAGAACGAGCTCGACGTCCTCGTTGCTGCAGCCACCCTGCGCGCTGCATATTTCCGGCTGCACCCGCCCCACCACGCCGCGCGTGCCGAGCGCATAGGTAAAGTAAAGCCAGCCATCCTGTGCCAGCGTCAGGCCGGTCGTGTTCTGCAGGCCAGAAACCAGTGGTCGCGGAGTTGCCGGTACGCCGCTGTCGGAGAGGACTTCAGCGCGCGGCGCCCATTCAATGGCGCGCCGGGCGCTGCCCGTGTTTGCCACATAGACCCGCTCCTCATCCAGGGCGATGCCGGTTGGTGAGCGCAGCCCTTCAATCACTTCGCGCGCTGCCCCGCCGCGATAAATCAACAAGGTGCGATTCTGTTTCAGGCTGGTTACCAGAAATTCCTGATCGCCCAGAGATGCAATCCCCCAGGGGCCGCCCAGGTCGTCGCGCACCTCGCGTACGCCGCTACGGGTAACGCGCAGCAGCGCATCCCTCTCGTAGTCCGGCACCCACAAGGTGAGCACGCCCGAGTCGTCGACCTCGACGTGCAGGGTATGGGCGTTCTGCACACCGTAAATGTAGGGTCGCGTTTGCGCGTCCCGCGAGTTGATTTCGTAAAGTGTTGAATCGCCGATGCAGGCAGCGAAGAGATAATCACGGAACCAGAACAAGGCGTTGGGGCGCTGGACGTTGCCCGTCAACAGGGACAACTGTTCCTGAATGAGCGGAAAGGTAATTTCTTCGGCGGCTTCTTCGGAGTCCCCGATTGCCGGAGGCGTGACCGTCGCTTCTTCCTGTGCAGCGAGCGTCAGGGCGCCGAACAGCAGAACCACAAGCAAGGCCAGTGAGGTCAATGTGCGCATGTTGTCTCCGGCTGCCTTTCTTCAGGTTCCATTATGGGCGTAAAGCCCCCGCTTTTCCAGCGGCTGGTATACTCGGGCAATTGCCCGCTGTCGGAGGCGTTGGATGGTCGCCTGCGTGAACGCAGTTGTGCGCATTGTGCTGCTGCTTTTGCCTGCGCTGGTAGCAGCCTGTAACCTGGCTTCTGCTACAGACATTCCGAAACAAGCCCCTGCCCAAATTGCGAGTTCGATTCCGCAGGGTACGCAGATGCCAGTGAACCGAACAGCTCTGCAATTGGTGACCACCACACCCTTGCCCCAGCAGGTCGTCGATGCCCGGACCGCCGCGTCCCTGCCAACACCTGCGCAGGCCCCAGTGGCACTTGCAAGTGCGACGCCAGCTTTTGAGATGGACGTTGAAGTCGGCCCCGCCCCACTCATCGTGCAGTTTACGCCGCTGTCTGTGGCAGAAGAGAATGAGTACCGTTGGGATTTTGGTGACGGTGTACTGAGCTCTGAAGCTGATCCGCGGCACTGGTTCGTAAATCCCGGCAACTACACCATCACGTTGAAAGTGGCCTCGGACGATAGCAGCGTGAGCTATAGCCGCCTACTCACAGTTGAAGTGCCCGTCGTCCCCGAACCGATTGCGTCCCTGGTTGCCAATCCCCGACAAGGTACCGCGCCTCTCAGCGTGGAGTTTGATGCCAGCGATTCATCCGGCCTGATCGACAGCCATGACTGGAATTTCGGTGATGGCAACAGTTCCACTGGAATGCACGTTTTGCACCGTTACGAGCTTGCCGGCAGCTATGTGGTCAGACTGGCAGTGTCCGGCCCTGGTGGGCAGTCTTTACGTGAATCGACAATTGAAGTACTGCCGCCAGTAGCGGCGCCAACCAGCAACCCGGCTCAGAATGGTTGAGGGCCGGCCGACTGTAGTCAGTCTGCTTTGCCTGCCCTTTCTGTTGTTTGGCGCCTGCAGTAGCAGGTCGGCAAACCAGGAGCTCCTGGTTACCCTGAAGGCCGATGGTCAGGAACGTGCGGTGCTCCTGTCCGCGCCGGTCTCTGTGGATACCTTTCTGCATGATGCCGGAATCGAACCAGGCGCGCTGGACCGCTTCGAGCCACCGACCGGGACAATGCTGCGCGATGGCATGCGCGTGACCCTGGTACGTGTCCGCGAATTTGAGGAGTGCGAACACCAGGAAATTCCTTATCAGGTGCGTAGCTCAGCAGAGGACGGGCGAAAGCCTGCGACGTCGATCAAGGTGCAAAACGGCATTCCTGGCGAAGAAGAAAGATGCTATCTGGTGCTGACCGAAGACGGTGTACGCCGCAGCAGCGTGGAGCTCGGCCGCGTTCTCATTCGTGAACCGGTGGATGAATTGTGGCAGGACGCCCGTGCGGCTGTGCAGCAGCCCCTGGTCTTTGACGGCACGCTTGTGTGGATCAGTGAAGGCGATGCCTGGATCGCGCATGGTGACAGCAGCCGGCTGCAACAGGTAACGCACAGCGGAGACCTGGATGGCAAGGTGTTGTCGCTTTCAGCTACCGGGGAAGGTCTGCTTTATACTCGGTATAGCGGGCCAGGTTTCCAGGCCAGGCAGCGCAACCAGCTATGGCTGGCCCCGGACGTTGTGAATAGTCCGGAGGCACTACGTTTGCTGCCAGAAGAGGTGTCGACCGCCAGCTGGTTGCCGGGCAGCACAGAAGAATTTGGCTTCACGACACAGGCGGCCAGGCACACCATCGCGCGCATGCGCATCAATCCGGCAAGCGGCGAAGCGCTGCATTTTCAGGAACTGGTTGCGCCGGCAACAAACCTTGCGGACGGGCTGCCGGAAACGACTTTTGCCTGGTCGCCGGATGGCCAGTCGCTCGCCTGGGCTCAGGCGGACGCAGTCGGCTTGCTTGACCCAGCCAGCGGCAGCCACCGAATTTTGCTGAACGCTCCTGCAGACAAAGTTACTGACTTAAACTGCGTGCAACCTGCCCTGTCATGGTCGCCGGATTCGCGCCAGTTGCTGTCCGTGTTGCCCACTGCTTCCAGTGGGCAGTCTGCAGTGGTCGTGACTGACGTGACCGCCAGTTATGACGTGACCCTGTTCCACGATGCCGGCCCCTGCGCCGCGCCAGTTTATGCCCCCGTACTCACAGCAGAAGGGATCGCATTTCTCAAGGCACGCAACCGTTCGCGCCCGGATTCGCGCGCAGGCCATGATTTGATGCTCGCCGACCGGGATGGCAGTAACCCACGCCTGCTCTACCCTGTTGAAGGACAGCCTGGCCTGGATTACCGGCAACTGGTCTGGAGCCCGGGCGGGCATCAACTGGCCTTCATCTACCAGGGCCGGCTCTGGCTTCTGACCATCGCCAGTGGCGAGGCGCATCAATTCTCCTTCGCAGGCAAGGCATCAGCACTGGACTGGGCAGGCTGATGCGCCAACTCGTGCTGGTTTTCGTCTCACTGGCAGCTCTCGCAGGCAGCCTCACGGCAACCCTGTATACGATTGCGGAGCGTGACCAGCAGCTCCGGGGCCACGCTGTCGCCACCAACACCATGGAGTTGCCTCACATACTGCCGCGCCTGGGTGTCAACGCAGAGCTGGGCCAATATCCGCCTGAAGAGTTGCCGGGCCATCTGGCACGGATGCGTGACGTGCAGATCACCTGGGTGCGTCAGGTTTTCCCCTGGGATGAGATTGAAGCTGAACCCGGGCAGTATGACTGGGAGCCCTGGGACGCGTTTGTTGGCGCGATTGCAGAGTTCCCAAAGCTGGAACTGGTCGCCGTGCTAATGAACGCCCCGGAACATGCCAGCGGAAGTGACATTGCTTCAGCTCCTCCCGGGAATCCAGCAGAGTTCGCCAGGTTCGTGCACGATTTTGCGCAGCGTTACGGGGACGTCATTGACTACTATCAGATTTGGGACGAGCCGAATCTGGAAGCTGCCTGGGGTCAACGTGACCCAGAGCCGGTGAGGTATCTGGCGCTGCTGCAGGCCGCCTGGCAGGCTATTCACAACGTAGACCCGGAAGCCACGGTCATCGCTGCCGCGCTGGCCCCCACCGTTGAACAGGGTCCGCGCAATCTGAGCGACATCGCCTACCTGGATTCCCTGTACCAGCTGGGCGCAGCGGAATGGATGGATGCCGTTGCCGCCAAACCCTACGGCTTCAACAGCCCTCCCGATGATCGTACCGTGGCTGAGAGCCGTCTCAATTTCTCGCGCATCATCGCCCTGCGCAAGCTCATGCTAGAGTATGATGATGGCCACAAGCCGCTCTGGGCCAGTGCCTGGGGCTGGAACAGCCTGCCCGAACGCTGGAGCGGCGCGCCTTCAATTTGGGGTGGGGTAACTGAACAGCAGCGCAGCGACTGGACATTGGCGGCGCTGGCGCGGGCGGAGCGTGAATGGCCCTGGCTCGGTGGCATGATTTTGCAGCACTGGCAGCCGGATGCGTCAGATGATGATGCGCTGCAGGGATTTGCTCTGCTCGATGCTGAGGGACAGGCGACGCCCCTGCTGACCGCACTCGAAAATCGGCCGGTACCGGCAGCAGCGGGCAATGGCCTGCATCCAGTAAACAGCCTCTGGGTCGAATACAGCGGCCTCTGGACATTTGGTGAGGCAGGCGCGGACTTTGGCTGGATCAATGACAGTGAGCTGCGCTTCAACTTTGTGGGCGAGGAAATCGCGCTGCTGGTGCGCGAAGGGGACTATGTCGCCTGGCTCTACACCACTGTGGATGGCGAGCCTGCCAACGCCTTGCCGCGAAACACGGATGGGCGCGCTTATCTCAACCTGACCAGCGCGACGCGCCAGCCGCATGTGCGTCTGGTGACCCTGGCTCGTGACTTGTCGCCAGGGCCGCACCGGCTGGAAATTGTAGTCAAGGAACTTGTTCCGGACGAACTTGAGGCGCGCTGGGCTTTGGCCGGCATCGCGGTGAGCAATGGAGATCCTGCGGAGGCCTGGAACCGTCAGATTTTGGCCGGCGGCATCGCCTCACTGATTGCCCTGGTGGCGCTAATTGCTACTGCACGTGGGCTTCCCGGGCACGCTGCCATGAACTCCCTGGCATTTCGTCTGACATTCCTTCACAGCGGTCTGCAACCGGTACTTGCCGTGCTGGCTTCGCTACTATTGATGCTTGGCATGTTGCTCACCTGGGGAGACGCGCTGCCCGCATTCTTTCGCCGCGAGTCCCTCCATCCGCTGCTGGCGCTGCTCACCGCCGGCCTGGTTCTGCTGCAACCTGGCCCGTTGCTCATTCTGCTGGCGTTGCTGCTGCTCTTTGTGCTGATCTACAACCGCCCCGCGCTGGGCCTCATGCTCACCCTGCTGTGGGCGCCCTTCTATCTCTTCCCGTTGCAGTTGTTCCAGTACGCCTTTCCGCTCGCTGAAGTACTCGTATTGCTGACCGCGCTTGCCTGGGCGACGCGCCAGCTTGTCCAGCGGGCGCGACAGTACAAGGACCACGTAGAGTCGACTGCTCCACAAATACAGCAGCAGCGGCGGCTACAGGGCCTCGACCTTGTGCTGCTTGCCTGGGTGTTCCTTGGCGTCCTGGCTCTCAGCTGGTCAGAACAGCGCGGGTCAGCCCTGACGGAACTCCGCGTTTTGTTCATCGAACCGGCGCTCTTTTATCTGGTGTTCCGACACGAGGCCCGTTCGCTGCGCACACGAATCATGCTGACCGACGCCTTGCTCACTGCCGGGTTGCTGGTGGCGCTGATCGGATTGTGGATGTTTTTTCGTGGCGAAGGCGTGATAACGGCAGAGGGAGGCGCACGTCGGCTCGTCAGCGTTTACGGTTCTCCCAACAACGCGGCGCTGTTTCTGGGCCGCTGCCTGCCATTCGCACTGGCCTGGGCGCTACCCGGCACACACGGGATTCGTCGCTGGCTGGCGCTGGTTCTTGTGGTGCTGCTGCTGCTGGCCCTGGCGCTCACGCAGAGCGCAGGCGCACTGTTTCTGGGGCTGCCACTTTCGCTGGCGGCCATGCTGCTGCTTGCATGGCGTCGCCGTGCCCTGCTGCCCTTGCTGGGTTTGGCAGCTGCGGGAGCCCTCGGCATTGCCATCGCGCCAGTGATCAGCCCACGCTTTGCCCGGCTGCTGGATCTCGGCAGCGGAACAATTCACGTCCGACTTCAGCTTTGGCAAAGCTCGCTCGCCATGTTGCGCGATGACCCGCTGCGTGGCCTCGGGCTGGATCAGTTCCTGTATGCCTATCGCGACACCTGGATTCTGCCGGATGCCTGGCGCGAACCGAATCTGTCACACCCCCACAACATCCTGCTTGACTTCTGGCTGCGCCTGGGATTAGCCGGCCCCCTGCTGCTGACAGCACTGCTGCTGACGTTCTGGCGCAGCGCCCTGCGCGCTTTTCGCAGTGCATCCAGCCATGGCTCGCGCGTTCTGCTGGCCGGCAGCATGGGCAGCATGGTCAGCCTGATCGCGCATGGTCTGGTAGACAACAGCGTTTTCGTGCACGACCTGGTCTACATTTTCGTGCTGCTTGCAGGCCTTGTGGCCAACGCAGCCGAAGAGGAGAAATCGCCCGGCTCCGACAGGAACATGTGGTAAACTGCCCGCGGCTTCTGCTGCGGCTGGAGGGAAATCTTGCGCGCAATGATAACGGGCGGGGCCGGCTTCATCGGCTCCCACCTTTGCGACAGGGCGCTGGCTGAGGGCTATCAAGTCGTCGCCGTGGATAACCTGATCACCGGTGACCGCGCCAACATAGCGCATCTGGAACACAACCCGGACTTCGAATTTCTTCAGCATGATGTGTCCCGCTACATCACTTACGGAAATTCTCTGGACATCGTGTTTCACCTGGCATCGCCCGCCAGTCCGGTTGATTACCACAAGCTGCCCATTCAGACGCTCAAGGCCAGCTCGCTTGGTACGCATAACGCGCTTGGCCTGGCGCGCGCCCGGGGCGCACGCTTCGTCTTCGCGTCAACGTCCGAAGTTTATGGCGATCCTCAGGTTCACCCCCAGCATGAAAGTTATTTCGGTCATGTGGACACGCTGGGTCCGCGCGGCGTCTATGACAACGCCAAGCGCTATGCCGAGGCGCTGACCATGGCCTATCATCGCGTGCATGGCATCGATACCCGTATCGTGCGCATATTTAACACTTACGGTCCGCGCATGAGACTCGAAGACGGACGCGTCGTGCCCAACTTTATTGCGCAGGCCCTGCGCGGCGAAGCGCTTACGGTCTATGGCGATGGTACCCAGACCCGAAGCTTCCAGTACGTCAGTGACCTGATTGAAGGGATCTGGCGTCTGCAGGAAACGCCCGGCCACGAGCCGGTTAACATCGGCAACCCACGTGAAATGAGCATTCTTGAATTCGCGACCGTCGTCAATGAACTTACCAACAATGACGCCGGCATCGTCTTCAGGGAGAATTCCCGAATGGTCGGAGATCCCCAGACGCGTCAGCCAGACATCTCGCGCGCACGTACCTTGCTGGGCTGGGAGCCGCGCGTTGGTTTGCGTGAAGGGTTGGTCACGACCATCGACTATTTCCGGAAAGTGGTGTGAACTCAGTCCTGCGTCGGCCCGTGACGCCATGGCCGCACACACCAGTTTTTACGGCACTGGCACTCCTTGCCGGGCTCGCGTTCGCGGTTCTGCCCCAGACGCTCCTGCTCCCTGCCTTCGCTAGCGCGCTCTTCATCCTGCTGGCCTGCCTGACGCCACACGCGGCCTTGCTACCCTTGCTCATCCTGGCTCCCCTGCGCGCGCTCATCGCCACGGAATCTGCGCTCCAGCTGCCGCTTGATATTGGCCAGCTGCTGTTATTGCTATGGCTGACTGCCTGGGCCATGCATCGCATCGTGTTGCGCCAGCGCATACCACGACTGGCCTGGTCACCGCTCTACATCCCCGTCCTTGTGTTTCTGCTGGTTGCCGGACTGTCCGCCTTCAGCGCCGTTTCATTCGCCGGCTGGCTCCGGGAGTGGGTCAAGTGGCTTCAGATCCTTGCAATGATCGTGCTTGTAGGTAGCAGCCTGCATGGACGCGCCTGGCGCTGGCCGCTGCTGGGGGTGTTACTTGCCGGCGCGGCCAATGCGGTCGTGGGCCTCTATCAGTTTATGGGCGGCAGCGGGGCGCTCCATCTGCTGGTGAACGGCCGCTTTTTCCGGGCTTTCGGTACTTTTGGCCAGCCCAATCCTTTCGGCGGCTTAATGGCCATGCTGGCGCCACTGGCGTTGTGCCTGACTTTGGCGAGCCTGTTGCGCTGGCACCAACGTCGCACCGGGGGCGCCATTGCCGCAGTGGGCGGATACGCAGTGTTGAGCGCTTTACTGGTTGCCGGTTTGCTCGCCTCATGGAGCCGTGGTGCTTGGCTGGCATTCGCGGCTGCCGCCATGATGGTCCTGGTGGCCCTGCCCCGACGACTGGTACATGGCTTGCTGCTGGGCGGGGCTGCGTTGTTGCTGGCCGCAGCGATGTGGTCAACCGGGCTCTTGCCTGCTTCACTGAGCGAGCGTCTTGGCAGCGCCACGAGCGATTATTTCTCTTTTGAAGACATGCGCGGCGTCCCGATCAATTCCGCCAACTATCCGGTGGTGGAGCGTCTGGCTCACTGGCAGGCCGCGCTAAACATGGCAAGCGTGCATCCCTGGTCTGGCGTTGGCCTCGGCAACTACGAGCACGAATACGAGCGTTACCGCTTGCTGAACTGGCCAGCTGCTCTGGGTCATGCCCACAATTACTGGCTAAATCTGCTGGCGGAAACCGGCATCGTTGGCCTGATTGCCTACGCGGTCGTCTGGGGCAGCGTGCTGCTTATGAGCTGGCGCGCGCTCCGTCATCCGGACACAGAAGCCCGCCTGGTTGTCGTCGGTCTGCTGGGCGCCTGGGTCAGTCTTTCGGTGCACAGCCTTTTCGACAATCTGTACGTGAACAACCTTTTTCTGCACATCGGCGTCATGCTGGGAGTGCTGGCCATGATCCACCGCCAGGCGCGCCACTTTCAGGCCTGCCCGGCTGGGGTAGCCAGCCAGCCGTGACAATTCAAGAGCGTACCAATCCGCTCGACCGTGCCATTGGGACAGTTGCACGCCGTGCCGGCGACCGGGCGCAGGAAGTTGAGCGCTTTCTTCGCTTCTCGGTTGTCGGAGTCATTGGCGCGGTCGTGGACCTGGGGACCCTGACCCTGTTGCAGGCCACGCTCCTGCCGCCTTCCTCGGATTCCCTGGTGGCGCTCGCGACAGCAACAGGTTTCATCGCCGCTGTCATCAACAACTTTTTGTGGAATCGCTACTGGACCTACCCGGATTCCCGCTCCCGTTCCATTCGACGACAGCTGCTGCAGTTTTCGCTGGTCAACGTGGTCGGACTGGCCGTGCGAACCGCCTTGATCTCGGCAACCTATGCCTTGCTCGGCGCAACCCTGATGCCGCTGGCCCTGCCGCTGCTGCGCATGTTCCGGCCTGAGTATCTGCCCTCGGCCACAGCCGAAGCCAAGCTCGGGACTTTCGCCTCGTGGGTACTCGCCGTCATCGTTGTGATGCTCTGGAACTTCTTCGTCAACCGCTACTGGACCTACAGCGATGTCGACCAGGCCAGTGCGCATCGGGCTTGACTACACGCCCGCCTGGGAACAGGGAGCGGGCATCGGCCGGTATGTCCGTGAACTGGTGGCTGCGCTCGCCGTCGAGGATCAGACCACAGACTGGCGCCTCTTTGTTGCTGGTGCGCGCAGGTCGCAGTTGCCTCCGTCCCCAGGCGCAAACTTTCACTGGCGGCCGGTCGCCCTGTCTTCCGCGTGGTTGATGCGTATCTGGCATCGCGCGCAACTGCCCCTGCCAGTCGAACTCATCACCGGCCCGCTGACGCTTTACCACGCCACGGATTTCGTGTTGCCGCCCGTCCGCCGTCATACAACGACAATCGTTCAGGTGCACGACCTGTCCTTTTTGCGCGTTCCTGATGCAGCGCCGCCTGCACTGAAAGCCTGGCTCGAACGTGTGGTGCCGGCTTCGGTGCGTCGCGCAGACCATGTACTGGCTGATTCCCACGCAACGCGTGAGGATCTCATCGAGCTCTTCGGCGTTGCGCCCCACTCAAAGGTCAGCGTGCTGCATGGTGGTGTCGACCCCCGTTTTCGTCCCATGTCCACTGTGGACCAACTGGCTGTGCGACGCAAATACGGTCTGGGCGACTGGCCATTCATCCTTTCTGTCGGTACGGTGCAGCCGCGCAAAAATTTTGAGCGTATAGTCACAAGCCTCGCCCGTTTGCGTGAGGGCGGCCATGATCTGCAGCTGGTCATCGCAGGCGGGAAGGGCTGGTTGTCCGATCCCTTTCACACGCAGCTGCGTGACAGCGGGCTCGGAGATTTCGTGCATCTGGTGGGTTACGTCGCGGACGAGGACCTGCCGGCACTCTACAACGCAGCAAGGGTCTTTGCCTTCCCGTCGCTTTACGAAGGATTCGGGTTCCCAGTGCTGGAGGCCATGGCCTGCGGCGTGCCGGTCGTGACCTCGAATCTTTCCTCCCTGCCGGAAGTTGCCGGAGATGCGGCACTTTTGATCGACCCCTATGACGGCGCTGCCCTGACTGATGCGCTTGAGCGAATTGTGGTCGACAACGACTTGCGGCAGCGTCTGGTGCTGGCCGGTCACGCTCAGGCGGGACGCTTTACGTGGCAACGGGCAGCGCGCGAACTGCTAAAGGTTTATCAAAGCCTGGGGGCAATAGCGTGAATACGAATATGCTCCGTTACAGTTGGCCGGCTGCACTGGGTCTGGTTGCCTGCTTCCTGCCCTGGGCGCAGACTGAGGGTGCCGCGCTCAGTCTGAATCTCTGGGATCTTGCGGAGTGGGCCAGCCTGAATCCGCTTTCACGGAGCGCAGAACCTGTCCTCGGCGTGAGCTTTGGCCTGCGCGCGCTGCCTCTCTTGCTGCTGGCTCTGACACTGTGGCGGGCAGGCTGGCGCCCACTGTTGCGACTGGCTCTGACCCTGGTGCTTGTCATCGCCATGCTGCCGCCGCCTCAGTTCTTTCTCTCGGATCTGTCAGACCTGAATTACCGGCAACAACTGGTTATGGCCATACTGGCCCTGGTGGTCGGTATGGCTGGCAGCTTGCGTGCGACCTGGTCGCCCTGGTTGCTGACCCTGGTTTCGCTAGCCGCGCTACTTGCGGCACTGGTTTCCCTGTCAGCAGCGCTTGATCTGCAAAGAAGTCTGGGGCTGATGGCAGTACCCGGAACCGGGCATACGTTATTCATGCTGGCCATGCTGGCAAAGGGACTCAAGGTTCAATTAACAAGAAAGGGCGATCCTCATGGGACCGCCCTGTATGGCCAGCGGACTACGCCCTAGCCGTTGTCGCCCATTTTCGAGATATAGCTGACGGCCTCGCCAACGGTTGTGATCGTTTGCGCGTCCTCATCTGTGATTTCGCCGCCGAATTCTTCTTCAAATGCCATGATGAGCTCGACCAGATCCAGCGAATCCGCTTCGAGATCTTCACGGAAGCGGGCTGCAGGCACCACCCGATCATCATCAACACCCAGCAATTCGATTACAATATTTTTGACACGCTCATCGATCGAAGCCATTGTTTCCTCCCTGTCCAGACGCGTGCCACAATCCGTGCGTTGCACGACGGCTGGCATTATACTCCTTCCCGCGCCGCTTGCCAATGTTGACAGTCAATTTTGTGCCAGGTAGGATCAGCTTGCCCATCACCGGAATAATTGAATGGTCACTCCCCCGGGTTCACCTGACATTGAAGGTCGCAAGGCAGACCACATTCGCATTAACCTGGAAAAGGACGTGCAGTTCCCCACCCTGACCACCGGCCTTGAGCGCTACCGCTTCCTGCACCGTGCGCTGCCTGACATGAGTCTGGCAGAGGTGGATACGAGCGTTAGTTTGTTTGGCAAATTGCTGACTGCTCCCTTGCTCATTTCTTCCATGACCGGGGGGACGCCACAGGCCCGTCGCCTGAACCTGAACCTTGCCGAAGCTGCCCAGGCTCAGGGCATCGCCATGGGCGTGGGCTCGCAGCGGGCAGCGATTGAGGATCCTTCGCTGGCGGATAGCCTGCGAGTGCGGTCAATCGCGCCGGATATTTTATTGCTGGCCAATGTCGGCGCCGTGCAACTCAATTATGGCTATGGCCCGGCCCAATGTATGCGCGCGGTTGAGATGATCGAGGCGGACGCCCTGATCCTGCATTTCAACGCGTTGCAGGAAGCGGTTCAGCCCGAAGGCGATGACAACTTTGCTGGTCTTGCGCGCAAACTGGAGGAGGTTTGCCGGGCGTTGCCCGTACCGGTGATCGCGAAGGAAGTTGGCTGGGGCTTTTCTGTGCAGGATGTCCGTGACCTGGCCAGCGCCGGAGTCGCCGCAATCGATGTGGCCGGCTCAGGGGGCACGTCGTGGAGCGAGGTGGAGTATCATCGCGCACCGAATGCGTATCACGCGCGCGTGGCCGCCGCCTTTGCGGACTGGGGGATTCCGACCGCCACCGCGATCCGACATGCCCGGCAGGGGGCGCCTCACCTGCCAGTCATCGCCAGCGGTGGTCTGCGTGACGGCATCGATGTTGCCAAATGCATTGCGCTGGGCGCAGGCATGGCCGGTCTTGCCAGCCCATTTTTGAAGGCCGCTGACCATTCCGTGGCAGCGGTCGATGAGCTCATTCGGGTCCTTGTGGCGCAACTGCGCATCGCCATGTTTTGCAGCGGCGCGCGGTCGATTACCGACCTGCAACAGACTCCCCTGCTTGATGCGCGCCGGGAGGCATGAGCATGCTGGCCACCTTGCAGGTGCGATACGCCAGTGCGCTGGACGAGACCCTGCGCGCGCTGCTTGACGACGAACTGTCGCCCGAAACACCACAACTGGCCACCATGGTGCGCTATCCGCTCGGTCTGGTTGATGCGCAAGGCAGGGCGACTTCCGGAGCGAGCGGCAAACGCATCCGACCGCTGGTGCTGCTGCTCTGCAACGAGGCAGCCGGCGGGGACTGGCGTCCGGCTCTGCCTGCAGCCGCAGCCGTTGAACTCCTGCACAACTTTTCCCTGGTGCATGATGATATTCAGGACGACAGCCCACTGCGTCGCGGTCGGCCTACGGTCTGGCAAGTCTGGGGACGCGCCCATGCCATCAACGCTGGCGACCTGCTCTTTACGCTGGCTTTCGCGGCTCTTCGTGGGCTGGATGCCAACGGCGTTGCACCTGAAACGCAGCTCTCTGTGCGCGACGCGCTCACTGACAGTTGCCTGGAGCTCACCCGCGGCCAGCATCTGGACATGTGTTTTGAAGGCTGCAGTGCAGTCAGCGTGGAGCAGTATCTGTCCATGATCACGGGCAAATCCGCCGCGTTGATTGCAGCCTGCGCGCGCATCGGCACGCTCCTTGCCGGTGCTGATGAGCAGTGTGTCACTCATTTCCAGGAGTTTGCCCTGAATCTTGGCCTGGCCTTTCAAATCCAGGACGACATCCTGGGAATATGGGGCGATCCGACCGTGACAGGCAAGTCCACAGCGACAGACATTCGTTCGCGCAAAATGACGCTGCCCGTGCTGTTTGGCCTTGAGCGCAGCGAAGTCCTCGTCGAGCGTTATCGTCGTGCGTCAAACGGAAATGAGGATGTGGCCGAAGTCGTTTCCTTGCTCGAGGAATTGGGTGCGCGGGAACATGCGCAGCAGCAGGGAGAGCGTTGCGCCCAGGCCGCCCGGATGGCTTTGGCAGCGGCCGTACCAAACGGGGATGCCGGGCAGCGTCTATACAGCTTCACCGATGCCTTGCTGCAGCGCAGCTACTAAACCAAGTCACGCAGCACCACGTTGGCGAGCAGTCGACCCGCCTGGCTCAGCCGAACCCGCTCGCTGTCAATTTCGAGCAAGCCCCGCGCTTCGTGTCCGCGTAGTACCTGCCCATGAATGTCCAGCAAGTCCTCACCAAAGCGCTCGCGGAACGTGGCCCGGTGGATTCCCTCTTCGGTCAGGCGCAACCCCATGATCAGCGTATCGCTAATTTCGTCCGGCCGCGTTTGCACGTTGTACTTATCTGTGGCCACCGTCAGTGGATAGCACTGTGGCGCAGTGCCTGAGCTGCAAACCTGCAGATAGCGTTGCGGTGAGAGCAAGGTTCGTGTACGCATTCCGGCAGCGTGTCCGTGGGCGCCCGGGCCCAGCCCCAGCCACGCCAGATTGCGCCAGTACTGCAAATTGTGACGGCAGGCATGGCCAGGCAAGCACCAGTTGCTGATTTCGTACTGCTCATAGCCGATCGCGGCCAGGCGCTCGCTCGCCAGTTCGTACTGTTCCGCTGCCAGGTCATCATCCGGCGCAGCCACCTGCCCCCGTTCCACCCACTCTCGCAGTGGCGTGCCTTCCTCCAGACTGAGAGCATATAGCGACAGATGCTCCGGCTGCAGCAGCAGAACCTGCTCCAGCGTGTGCGCCCAGTCAGACAGGGATTGCTCGGGAATGCCGTAAATCAGGTCCAGGTTCAGATCGTTAAAGCCGGCAAGGCGCGCATCTGAAACCGCCCGCGCCACCTCGTCACTGTCGTGGCGGCGCGCGAAGAGCCGTAGTTCCCGTGCCAGGGTGGACTGGACTCCCAGGCTCAGTCGGTTGATTCCAGCAGAACGGATGGCGCGCAACCAGGGTTCATTCAGGTCGTTGGGGTTGGCTTCAAGGGAGATTTCGGCATCCCCGTTGACTGAGAAACTGCAGTGGATGGCGTCCAGAATCTCTGCGAGTTGGCCGGGCTGCAACAGGCTGGGTGTGCCGCCACCAAAGAAGATTGTGTGTACCAGACTGTCAGCGGCTCCAGCAGCACAGCTGCGCAATTCAGCGATCAACGCCGCCACGAATGGCTCGATCAGGTGCTCCAGGCGGGTATAGGTATTGAAGGCGCAGTAAGTGCACTTCGAGCGACAAAAGGGAACGTGAAGATACAGGGACAAGGTTTCGCGCATGGCACCCGCCTGAATACTGCTCGTGTGATCAGGTCGCAACAGGCCTGCTTGACTGCTGCGGCTGTCCGGCTATGATAACGCAGGGTCACGACAGAGGTAGTGATGAAAACCAGAGCGACTGACAGCGACCAGCGCCACGGCGTACGCATTCTGGTCGTCGATGACGAACGCCGCATGATCGGCTTCATACGCATGAACCTTGAGCTGGAGGGCCACCTGGTGCTGGAAGCCCATAACGGTTACGAGGCGCTGGAAGCCCTGCGCAAGAATCTGCCGGACATCATCTTGCTGGATGTGATGATGCCGGAGCTGAACGGCTTTGAAACCTTGCGCCTGGTGCGCGAGATTTCGGACGTTCCCGTCATCATGCTCACAGCGAAGGGCGAAGAAGACGACCGCGTCTTCGGCCTTGAGCTGGGCGCCGACGATTACATCACCAAACCCTTTGCGCCGCGAGAACTCTCCAGTCGCGTACGGGCCGTGCTGCGCCGTTACGCCAGCTCTGCCAGCACGCCCCGCGAAGCCGTGCTCAAAATAGACGACCGACTGAGCGTGGACTACAACCGGCGCGAGGTCATCGTCAATGGCGAGCACATTAAACTGCGCCCAACCGAATACCGACTGCTCTATCATCTCATCCAGAATGCTGGCTGGACAGTGCCGCACGAACAGTTGCTGGCCAAGGTCTGGGGTTATGAATATCGCGAAGAGGCACACTATGTGCGACTCTACGTCAACTACCTGCGCGAGAAAATAGAGGAAACTCCCTCAGAACCAAAGTACATTCTGACCGAGCGCGGCGTAGGCTATCGTTTCGTGGACTTTCGCGCTGCGGATAGCTGAACTGGCCTCAACCTTAAGCGCCGAGGTGTTCCGCCTCCAACTCGGCAAGTTGCTCCCGCACCTTCTGTTCCAGTTCTGCCTTTTCCTCTTCAGGCAACCAGCAGGCGCTCACGGAGTTAAGTACCATCGCCTGCAACTCATCAGCGCCCAAACCGCAGCGATTGACCACGGCCAGGTGCTCATTCTCCGGCGAACTGCCAAAGAACGTCGGCATGCCGCTGCCAGGCATCACACGCAAGCCTTCGTCCACCAGCTGCTTCAGCGGGTACGCTTCGTATGATTCAGTCAGACCAAGCGCAACCGCTTCGCCCATGGTCACCACCAGGGGCAGCTCCTGCTGTACCAGATCGGCTGCCAGCCCGGCATCAGCCGTGATGCCAAAGCCGCCAATCAGGCGCTGCGGCTGCAGGGTTTCAAGCATCTCACGTATGCCGCCTGCTGCGTCACCGGCAGCGTTGGCATGAATGGCCGTTGGAATACCTTTGCGCGCTGCGGTGCGGAAAGCGCGTTCAAACTGTCCGGGCGGCTGGGACTCTTCCGGGCCGGACAGACAAATGCCCACGATGCCGTCGCGGATCCCTTCCATACTGCCGGCCAGACGCACAGCCTCGTCGGCGTGCCGCGGCTGATCGCGGAACACGCTCAACACCCAGCGCAGCTGCACATTCCAGGCTACTTCGGCGCGTCTGCGCCCGTCATTTAACGCAGCAAGCAACTTTTCGAAGGTCCAGCGGTATACAGTAAAGTGCGCCGGATTGACATGTATTTCAGCGTACAGCACATTCTGGCGCGACAATGCCAGACCGGTTTCATAAACGACATGCGCCACATCGTCTGCATACTGAAGCCAGCGGCTGGTCTCCGTCATCAATTCGTAGCGGCGTTCTACATCCGGCTGCGTCAGCGTCTGCTGCCATTCTGTGAGAGCGTCTGCATCTCCAAACACGGCATTCTGGTCGGCGATTGTCAGGAGTCGGTCACGCTGCAGGGCGCCTTCAAGCTGCAAAAACAGCTCGACCCTGGGCATCGCACGTACGAAGCTGTCCAGTGACACAGGCCAAATCCTTTCACCCTCTGTCTTCGACGGCAGACTCACGTTGGGAGCGACCATTGGCAGCGGGAGTGCTGCGCCGGTTCTCCTGCGCAACCGCAGCCTGCACGAAGCTGAGGAAGAGCGGATGCGGCCGGTTGGGCCGACTTTGGAATTCCGGGTGGAACTGGCTGCCCACCATGAAGGGATGGTCGCGCACTTCTGCAATTTCGACCAGGCGCCCGTCCGGGCTCATCCCGCTGAAATGCATGCCATTTTCTGTAAAAATCTCGCGGTAGCGGTTGTTGAACTCAAAGCGATGACGGTGGCGCTCGTCTGTATGTCTGGCGGGGTGCCAGGCGCGCCCGCTATGGCTGTCCTGCGCAAGCTCGCAAGGATAAAGCCCCAGGCGCATTGTCCCGCCCATGTCCTCAATGTCACGCTGTTCCAGCATCAAGTCGATGACGGGGCTAGCTGTGCTACCGAACTCGGTGCTGTTGGCGTCCTCAAGTCCAATCACATTGCGGGCAAACTCGATGCACATCACCTGCATGCCCAGGCACAGACCCAGAAATGGAACCCGGTTAGCGCGAGCGAACTGCGCTGCAATGATTTTGCCTTCCACCCCACGCTCGCCAAAGCCGCCCGGGACAATGATGCCGTCAACGCTGCGCAGTAGTTCCTCGCCCCTGCCGCGTTCCAGGTCACCGGAGTTGATCCATTCGACCTCAGGCTTGCGTCCTTCTGCGCTGCAGGCGTGCAGCAAGGCCTCGCGCACACTCATGTAGGCATCATGCAGTTCAACATACTTGCCCACCACGGCAATGCGCAGGGGAAGGGTAGCGGACTTCATGTTTGCCAGCATGTGTTCCCAGTCATCAAGCGCCGGCGGACCTGTTTCAAGCTCCAGCTGCTCCACCAGATAGTTGCCCAGCCCATGTCGCTCCAGAATGAGCGGAATCTCATAGAGCCAGTCGACCGTCTCCAACGGAATAACGGCTTGCTCCGGCACATCACAAAACAACGAGATCTTGTCCGTGACATCGCCGTTTACAGGATGGTCCGAGCGAGCGATGATCACCTGTGGCTGAATGCCAATCCCCCGAATTTCCCGAACGCTGCGCTGGGTCGGTTTGGTCTTCAACTCCCTCGTGGCGGCGATCCAGGGAAGCCAGGTTACATGAATTGAGAGAGTCTGTTCTCGCGGCAGGCTCAGGCGCATTTGCCGAATGGCTTCGAGAAATGGCAAACCTTCCATATCCCCGACTGTGCCACCGACCTCCACCAGCACCACGTCTGCGTCGCTCTTCTTCCCCACTTCAATAATGCGGCGCCTGATTTCCCTGGTGATGTGCGGCACGACCTGAATTGTGCCGCCCAAATAGTCTCCGCGGCGTTCCTTGTCGATCACGCTGCTGTAAACCTGCCCGGCGGTGACGTTGGAATGGCGGCCAAGATTCAGGTCGATGAAGCGCTCGTAGTGACCCAGATCGAGGTCAGTCTCGGCGCCGTCGGCAGTGACGTAAACTTCGCCATGTTGATAGGGGCTCATCGTGCCCGGGTCGACGTTAAGGTAGGGATCCAGCTTTTGCACAGCGATCTTCAGGCCACGAGCTTTCAGAATGCGGCCGACTGCAGCTGCGGTCACACCTTTGCCTACCGAGCTGACTACGCCGCCTGTACAGAAGATGTACCTGGGCCCCTGCATGACTGCTCCTCATCAAGACAAAGGCGGAGTTTCCCTCCGCCACGCCGATCCTGCCACGCGCGCAGGCCTGCACTTCATATACACCCATCATACCCGTCCGGGCTTCCGACAACAAGAATGGAGATACCGTCGACCTGTTCATGTCGGCAGCCGGCGCGTATACTGTTGGTGTCATTGGTTGGGCCGGGGGCACGATGGTCGTTGGAGCGCAGGGTGTTGGTGTGCAGGAAGGGCAGATGGCCCAGCGCAATATTGTGCAGCACGTGGCGCAACAAATTGCCCGCAGCGTAAGCCAGGTCATCATTGGCAAACGCAACGAAATCAGCCTTACTGTGCTGGGGCTGCTCAGCCAGGGACACATCCTGATTGAGGACATCCCGGGCGTTGGCAAGACCATGCTGGCCAGGGCGCTGGCGCGCTCGATCGGCTGTAGTTTCAGCCGCATCCAGTTTACGCCGGACATGCTGCCCTCGGATGTGACCGGCGTCTCGATCTTCAATCAGAAGTCGCTCGAGTTTGAGTTTCGGCCAGGCCCAATTATGGCTCAGATAGTGCTGGCCGATGAAATCAATCGTGCCACGCCCAAGACCCAGGCTGCCCTGCTGGAAGCGATGGAAGAAAGTCAAGTCACCGTTGACGGAATTTCCTGGGAAATGGAGCAGCCCTTCCTGATTCTCGCCACCCAAAACCCCATCGAATATGAAGGGACATTCCCACTGCCTGAGGCCCAGGTCGACCGCTTCATCATGCGCATTCGTCTCGGTTACCCGGACCCGAACGAGGAATTCGCCATGCTCGGGGCACAGCAATACCGTCATCCGATCGAAAACATGACCCAGGTGGTCAGCGTTGAGGAACTCGGCGCCGCGCAGCAAGCAGTCCGTGAAGTCTACGTCGCTGAGGAAATCAAGCGCTACATCATTTCTCTGGTCAACGCCACGCGCCAGCATCCGGACGTCTACCTTGGCAGCAGCCCACGCGGTTCGCTGGCGCTGTTCCGCTGTTCCCAGGCACGCGCCGCGATGGCAGACCGTGAGTTTGTCATCCCGGACGATGTCAAGGCCCTGGCCGAAGTCACTCTCGCTCACCGTATTATCGTAGGCCCTTCCTCGCGTATCCGCGATGTTTCTTCACGCAGCATTGTTCAGGAAATCGTTGGCAGCACCCCCGTCCCGGGGGCCTCGATTCAGTAAGCCTTATGCAGACCCGGCGCAATGCGCTTTGGTTTCTGCTCATTGTGTGTTTCAGTGCCGGCCTCTACACCGGACGTGATTTCTTCTTTCGCATGGCCTGGCTTTTCGTCGGCCTGTTGCTGTTTTCCTACCTGTGGGCATGGTTCACGCTGCGCAACATCAGCCTGGCCCGCCATACACGTGCGCGCCGGGCCCAGGTTGGCAACAGCCTTGGCGAACGTTTCGTTCTGCAAAACAATTCCTGGCTGCCTGGTTTGTGGCTGGAAGTTCGTGATCATTCCGACCTGCCTGGGCACCGGGTCAGCCAGGTAGTGCCCTCCCTGGGAAGAAGAGGCTCCTGGGACTGGTCTGCTGACACCACCTGTGTTGCCCGTGGTGAGTTTCGTCTGGGGCCGCTGACGCTATTCAGCGGCGACCCTTTCGGCTTTCATCAAGCGTCACGACGGCTGGGGCAGGCATCCAGCATCCTTGTGTATCCAGCCATAGTTGATATCAGGCACTTTGAGCTGCCTTCGGGAGAAATCACCGGTGGCAGCCTCCTGCGCCGTCGCACGCATTACGTCACGACCAACGCTGCGGGCGTGCGTGACTATGCCCCCGGTGACAGTTTTAACCGCATTCACTGGCGCAGCAGTGCCCGCCGCAACAGTCTGATGGTCAAGGAATTCGAAATCGACCCCTTGCTTGACATCTGGCTGTTCATGGACTTCTCGGCAGATTCACTCGTCGAGCACGAGTCCGTGCGGCGCGTCAACGACGTCGGCCCCGCTCTTTCGACCGGGCCTCTGCCCCGTTCTACCGAAGAGTATGGTGTGGTCGTGGCGGCATCGCTCGCGCGCCATTTCCTCGAGAATGAAGATCGCTCTGTCGGTTTTGTGGCGTGGGGGCCGAAACGGGAGCTGTTGCAGCCGGAAAATGGCGAGCGTCAGCTCAACCACATTCTGCAAGTTCTGTCCGTCGGGCGCAGTCTGTCCGAATTCTCGCTGGCACATACACTTGCGCTGGAAACACCGCAGTTGACGCGCGGGACTTCGCTGATCGTCGTGACTTCCTCACTGGACATGCGCTGGGTTCAGGAATTGCGCATGCTGACGCGGCGTGGCGTCCGCCCGCTCTGCGTGCTGATCGACCCAGGCTCCTTCGGAGGCCAACACTCCTCAGCCGACCTGCGTTCCTTGCTACATCTGGCGCGTATACCACACATCACAATTCAGATGGATGACGACCTCGCCAGCGCGCTGACCCGGCGCTCAACGGCGCGACTGTGAATTCAGCGTTGCGTCCAGCCTTACTCTACACGACCGTGTTTATCAGCGGCATGTGCACGCTGGCCATCGAGCTGTCAGCATCACGTCTGTTGGGCAGCGTTTTCGGCACCAGCAACCTGGTCTGGGCCAATGTCATCGGCTTGATGCTGCTGTATCTCAGCGTCGGCTATTTCGTCGGTGGGCGTCTGGCAGACCGTTCGCCGCACCCGCGGACCTTGTTCCGCCTTTTGCTTTGGGCAGCCTTTCTCAGCGCCCTGATCCCGCTGGTGGCGCGCCCAATCCTGCAAAGCGCAGCAGCCGCTGTGACCAACCTGGATGCAGCCGTGGTCGTGGGCGCATTTCTGACGGTGCTGGTGCTGTTCTCCGGGCCAGTGACCCTGCTCGGCTGCGTGTCCCCCTTCGCCTTACGCCTGGCCATCAATGACCTGCGCCAGACTGGACAAGTATCCGGCCGCATCTATGCCATCAGCACACTGGGTAGCCTGTGCGGCACCTTCCTGCCAGTGCTGATTCTCATCCCCGAGCTGGGCACGCAGCGCACTTTCCTCTGCTTTGCCGCCCTGCTCTATCTGACCGGCCTGATCGGCTTGTGGCGCTCTGAAAGGCGCCTCTTCCTTCATCCGTTGTGGATGCCGCTGGTCATCGCGCTGTTTTTCATGCTGGTCTCCGGCGGGCCTCTGCGCGCTGCGCCGGCAGGTCGGAGCCTGCTGCTTGAACAGGAAAGCGCGTACAACTACATCCAGGTTCAGGAAGACAGCGCAGGCTATCGCTACCTCTATCTAAATGAGGGCCAGGGCATCCACAGCCAGTGGCATCCGGAAATTATCAACTACGGTCGCACCTGGAGCTTCTTTCTCACTGCGCCCTGGTTCAATCAGGCGGATGGAAGTCTGCTGCAGGTCGACTCACTGGCGATTGTGGGTTTGGCTGGCGGCACTGTCGCACGCCAGTATCACGAAGTTTACGGTGACATTCCCATCGACGGCATAGAAATCGACCCGGATCTGATTGAAGTGGGGCAGCGCTGGTTCGGCCTGGATGCCATTCCTGGGCTGAACACCGTTGCCGCTGATGGTCGCCTGGCGCTGCGCCAACTGAAGCGCAACTACAGCGTCATCGTGCTGGACGCATACCGGCCGCCCTACATCCCATGGCACCTCACTACGCGAGAGTTCTTCAGCGAGGCGCGCGAGCGTTTGCTGCCTGACGGCGTGCTGGCCGTGAATGTGGGTCGCACACACAGCGACCGGCGCCTCGTCGACGCTATGAGCGCAACCTTGCTGCAGGTCTTCCCGACCGTGCATGCCATGGACGTGCCCAATTCTTTCAACACCATCCTCGTCGCGACCAATACCCGCAGTGACATTGCCAACCTTGCGCTCAATCTTTCCAGACTTCCCATATCGGCCAGTCCCGTGCTGCGTGACGCGCTGGCGCTGGGCGTCGCCAGCCTGGTGCCCACCGTCGCTGGAGATACTGTGTTCACAGATGACCACGCGCCGGTCGAGCGCCTCGTCGATTCGCTCCTGCAGGACTTTCTGCTTTCAGGCGAGGCACAGCGCATTCTGCCCGCCCCTGCCGCGCAAGGCACTTGACCCTGCTTTCACGCGGGGGGTATACTCGCTTGCGCTGTTCGCAGCCGACCCCTGACAACCCCCGACAGGGCTCCAAATGGAAACTGTCATCACCGGCTCTATCGCCTACGATTATCTGATGCGGTTTCCAGGCCGCTTCACGGATCATTTTCTGGAAAGCCACATGCACCATCTGAGCGTCAGCTTCCTGGTGGAAGACATGACGCGCCACTGGGGCGGAACAGCTGCCAACATCGCCTACACCGTCGCCCTGCTGGGCCAGCGGCCGCGCCTGATGGGAACCGTGGGCAGCGACTTCGGCGACTATCGTGCCTGGCTCGAGTCGGCAGGTGTGGATACTTCAGCCGTGCGCCAGATCGACAGCCTGTTCACCGCCAGCTTCTTTGCCAACACCGACATCGACAACAACCAGATCGCCTCCTTCTATGCCGGCGCCATGACCTGCGCGCGCGACTACCGGCTAAGTGATCTTGAAGCTGTCACTCCGGACTTCGTCATGATCTCGCCCAATGACCCGCAAGCCATGCTCAATCTTGCGGCAGAATGTCGCGCAGCCAGCATCCCCTTCATCTGTGACCCGAGCCAGCAGGTGGCGCGCCTGGATGGCGCCCAGCTGCGCGAGTTCTTCTGGGGCGCGAGTGTGCTGGTCATGAACGCCTACGAGGCTGGCATGATTAGCCAGAAAACGGGACTGAGTGTGGCCCGGCTGGCGCAACAAATCCCTGTAGTGTTGGTTACCCGGGGTTCCGAGGGTCTTGAAATCCACGAAAACGGGAAGCGCTGTCACATCCCGCCCTTCCCCGTGTTGCGCATTGTGGATCCAACCGGAGCGGGCGACGCCTTCCGGGGCGGAATTCTACGCGGGTTGGCTGCCGGCTGGCCCCTAATGCTTTGTGCCAGGACTGGTGCCTTGTGCGCCAGTTACGCCCTGGAGCAAGCCGGCACACAAACGCACCACTTCAGCATCCAGGAATTCATCAAACGCTTCCGCAGCGAGGCAGATGATGATGGTCTGCTCGAGCACTTGCTTGTTAGTAACAAAAACATACAGTGAGCCCGTGACACTTCACCGAAAGAATCAAAGGACAAGGGAATGACGGTCGAACACGATGTCGCCGATCTCGAGAAGGCAACCGGCGGTCGCTACCGCATCAACTGGGCTGAGAACGAAATGCCGGTGCTGCGCTCTATACGCGAGCGTTTCATGCGCGAGAAACCCCTGGCCGGGGTATGTGTGGCGGCCTGTCTGCATGTCACCTCCGAGACCGCGAACCTGATGCACACCCTGCAAAGTGGCGGCGCGGATGTTGTCCTTTGCGCCTCAAACCCGCTTTCCACCCAGGATGATGTGGCCGCTGCCCTGGTGACGCAGTACGAAATTCCTGTCTACGCCATCAAGGGCGAAGACAACGTAACCTACTACAATCACATCACCGCAGCGCTGGACCGGCAGCCACATGTGACCATGGACGACGGCGCAGATCTCGTCGGCACCATCCACAAGGACCGGCGCGAGTTGCTGGATGGCATTGTGGGCGGCACTGAAGAAACCACCACTGGCGTCATACGCCTGCGCGCCATGGCTGCCGACGGCGCACTGCGCTTCCCGGTCATCGCTGTCAATGACAGCGACACCAAGCATATGTTCGACAATCGCTACGGCACCGGTCAAAGCACGCTGGATGGCATCATTCGCGCGACCAATATCTTGCTGGCCGGCCGCACCGTGGTCGTCGCGGGCTACGGTTGGTGCAGCCGCGGGATCGCCAGCCGGGCGCGCGGCATGGGCGCCAACGTAATCGTCACGGAAGTCAATGCGATGAAGGCCCTTGAAGCGGTCATGGACGGTCTGCGCGTCATGCCCATGCTGGAGGCCGCCGCAGTCGGCGATATTTTCATCTCGGCGACCGGCGACATCAACGTGATTGATGGCGCTCATTTCGAGCGCATGAAACACGGCGCCGTGGTCGCCAATAGCGGCCATTTCAATGTCGAGATTAACCTGCCCGCCCTGGCTGAGCTGGCCGAAGGCGAAGCTCAGATGGTGCGTCCCTACGTCGAGGAATACCGGGTGGCGGGCCGCTCGATCTATGTCCTGGGCGAGGGACGGCTTATCAATCTGGCCGCAGCCGAAGGGCATCCTGCCAGCGTGATGGACATGAGTTTTGCCAACCAGGCGCTGGCTGCCGAATATCTGGTGCGCAATGCCGACGAGCTGACTGCCGGCGTGCACGTGGTACCGGGAGCGGTGGACATGGAGATCGCGCGGCTCAAGCTGGAGAGCATGGGCGTGTGCATCGACGATCTTACTCCCCAGCAGGAGAAGTATCTGAATCAATGGGAAGAAGGCACCTGATTTTCCCGGCCGGCGTTCTCTCCGAGGTCGTGCAGGAGGCGGCAACGTGCGCATTCTGATCAGCGGCGCAACCGGCTTTGCCGGAAGATATCTGGTACGGCACCTGCGTGAACAGTATTCCGCCGCAGAGTTGCACGGGACGACCTTGACGGGCGCAGACCAGCTGCCTGGGGTTGCGCTGCATCAACTCGACCTGTGTGACACAGCTCCGGTTTCTGACCTGGTCAAAGACTTGCGCCCCACGCACGTGGCACACCTGGCTGCCCTGTCTTCACCACGAGAGTCCTTCGCCCGTCCCTGGCCTACTATCGAGAACAACCTGCGTGCCCAGATAAACCTGCTGGAAGCCTGCAGCGCGCTGGAGCCACAGCCGCGCGTGCTGGTCGTCACCTCTGCCGACATCTACGACACGGTAGATAATCCCGTCACCGAGACCACTCCCTTTCTGCCGACCAGCCCCTATGCCGTGAGCAAAATCGCGCAGGATATGCATGCCCTGCAAATCCATCTCGAACGCCACTTGCCGGTCGTCCGCGCCCGCCCCTTCAACTTCATCGGGCCTGGCCAGTCGGAAGGGTTTGTTGCGGTCGATTTCGCATCTCAGGTCGCCCGCATCGAAGCAGGTCAGCAGCCACCAGTCATACGGGTGGGAAACCTGGCAGCCTGCCGCGACTTCTGTGATGTTCGCGATGTGGTGCGCGCATTCGCGCTGTTGCTAATGCAGGGTGAGCCCGGCATCGTCTGTAACATCGCTTCCGGCGAGGCACACAGTATCCAGTCCCTGCTTGATCTGCTGCTTGGCATGGCCAGTGTGCCGATTGAGGTGCAGGTGGATGAATCGCGTTTCGTCCCTCTGGATGTTCCTGTGAAGCGGGGGAACTACAGTCTGCTGCACGAAGCAACTGGCTGGCAGCCGCGTATTTCGCTGGAGCAATCCTTGCGCGACCTGCTGCAGGATTGCCGCGCAACCTACGGCACATGATTGACAGTCATTGCCATCTCAATTTCGACAGCTTTGCTGATGACCGGTCGCTGGTACTTGAGCGCGCGCTGGATGCCGGTGTAGAAGCCATCATCAACCCTGCCGTCGACCTGGAATCCTGCGAGGAAGCGCTCGACCTGGCCAGGCGCTGGCCACAGATGTTTGCAGCGGTCGGTGTCCATCCCAACAGCTGTAGTGACTTCGGGCCTGAGACCCTGCGCTCCCTGCGGGTCCTGAGCCGACAGGCGGGCGTTGTGGCGATCGGCGAGATTGGTCTTGACTACTTCCGCGACTATTGCCCGCCCGCTCAGCAGCAACAGGCCCTGCGCCTGCAATTGCAGCTGGCGGCCGAATGCGCGTTGCCAGTGATCATTCACAATCGGGATGCCAGCGCGGATCTGCTCCCGCTACTTGAAGAACATGCCAGCGCCCTGACTCCAGCGCAACGGGCTCACGTGGGTGTTTTACATTCTTTCTCCGGTTCCATGAACATTGCCAAACAGGCGTTGAAACTTGGCTTCTATATCGGCTTCACCGGGCCGCTAACCTTTCGCAAGGCAGATGCACTGCGCCTGATCGCCGGCGCAATTCCGCTGGATCGATTGCTGGTCGAGACGGATGCGCCCTTCCTGTCACCGGCGCCTTTCCGCGGCAAACGCAACGAACCGTCGCGCCTGCCCCACATCGTTGATCGACTGGCTGCTCTGCACGGCATTCCTGTTGCAGAAATGGCCCGCATCACCAGTGACAACGCCCGGCAGCTGTTCAGCCTGCCAGCCTGACCTTGTCGCCCGGTTTGGAGTAAACTGGGCTCATGATCGACTTGTCGCTCATCATCGTCAGCTGGAACGTCGCCGGGTTGCTGGAGGAGTGCCTCGATTCAATTCATCGCAGCCTGTCTGATTCTGCAATAGACGCTGAAATCATCGTCGTTGACTCGGCCAGTACGGATGGTACGGTTGCCATGGTGCGCGAACGATTTTCTGACGTCCGCTTGCTGTCACAGACTGAAAATCTCGGTTTCGTGCGATGCAACAACCTGGGTCTGAAGGTGGCCCGCGGCCGTCACATCCTTCTGCTCAACCCGGATACGATGGTCATGGCGGATGCCCTGGCCCGTCTGGTGCAGGAGCTGGACACGCACCCGCAAATCGGTATCGTCGGTCCGCGTACGCTCAACAGCGACGGCTCAACCCAGTCCACCCGCCGTCGCTTCCCCACGCTGCTCACGGCCTTTTTCGAGAGCACCTGGCTGCAGCCCTGGGCGCCTCGCGGGCTACTGCGCCAGTACCACGTTGAAGACCACGCTAACGATTGCAACTTCGATGTGGACTGGGTGCAGGGCTCCGCGCTCATGTTGCGCCGCGAGGTCTATGAAGCCATTGGTGGCCTGGACCCGGGCTACGTGATGTACTCCGAAGAGCTGGACTGGTGCCGACGCGCCAGGGCAGCAGGCTGGCGTGTGCGTTACGTCGGCGCAGCCCAAATTGTGCATCATGGCGGCCGCAGCACTGAACAGGTGCCGGTGCGCCGCCACATTCATTTTCAGCAGAGCAAGCTACGTTACTTTCGCATCTGGCACGGCTGGTGGAGCGCGCAAGTGCTGCGTGTTTTCCTGCTACTGATGTTTGGACAGCAGCTGTTGCTTGAGGCAGCCAAGGGACTTGCCGGCCACAAACGCGAGTTGCGCCAGCAGCGCGTGCGCGCCTACTGGCAGGTGCTGCGCTCCGGGCTCCGGGTGAGCTGATGCGCATCGGCATCGTCAGCGGCGAGTATCCGCCAATGAAAGGCGGCGTCGGCGCCTGTAGCCGCATCCTCGCGCAGCGGCTGGGCGCCGCGGGACATGATCTCCAGATTTTCAGCGACAGCCGGGCCAGCAGTGATGAGTTTCCGCTGGCTGCCACGTCCCGCGGCTGGGGACTGCAGGCGCTGCTGACGCTGCGCAGCTGGGCCCGGCAACAGCGACTGGACCTCGTCAACCTTCAGTTCCAGACGGCAGCCTTCAGAATGTCCCCCTGGATTCATTTCCTGCCCCAATTCCTGGGGCAGGTGCGGGTGGTGACCACCTATCACGACCTGCGCGTCCCATGGTTGTTCCCAAAGGCGGGAGCGCTGCGGCAGCGACTGGTGCTGCACCTGGCCCAGAGCTCCAGCGCGATCATCTGTACCAACCATGAAGACCATGCCCGCCTTAAGGGACAGGTGCGCCATGCCCGGTTGATTCCGATTGGCAGCAACATCCTGGAGCAGCGGCCTGGCAGCTTCGATGCCCTGGCCTGGCGGCGGCGCGCCGGACTTGCGAACGACGAGATTCTGCTGGCCTGGTTTGGGCTGGTTAACCACAGCAAGGGCCTGGCAACCCTTTTTGAAAGTATGGCCGAGTTGCGTAAAACAGGCCTGCCACTGAAGTTGGTGCTCATAGGCGGTGAGGCTGGCGACAGCGACCGCAGCAACCCTGCCTTTCTGGAATCGTTGAATGAACTCGTCAACCGGCTGGGCCTGGAGCCTGCCTTGCACCGCACCGGCTACATCACGGAGGCTGATGTCGCGGCCTGGTTGTGGGCCAGTGACCTGGTTGTGTTGCCCTTTCGCGACGGCGCTTCCTTTCGCCGCGGCAGTCTGATGGCTGCCATTCAGCACGGGTGCGCCACCGTCACCACCATGCCCGGAGTCGCCATCCCCGAGTTTATGCATGGCCTAAATCTCTGGCTGGTGCCGCCGAATGATGCACAGGCCTTGAGCGAAGCCTTGCGCACACTGGTCGTCTCACGCGAGTGTCGTGACACTCTACGCCAGGGAGCAACGCAGCTGGCGACACGCTTTGACTGGCAGGCCATCGCCGCCGAATACCTCGCCTGTTTTGCAGCGGTGTCAGAGGACCGACGCCTGTGAGGTTGCCGGCACGCAAGGACCTGGCGGCCATCGCCCTGCTGTTTGCGCTATGGCTGCTCTTCTTCTGGCGCCTGTTCACTCCCGTTGCGGCGGACCAGGCCTCATTGCGTCAGGGAGATTTTTCTGGCCAGTTCGTCGCCTTCGGCGCCTATCAGTACCAACGATTGAACCAGGGAGAAATCCCGCTCTGGAATCCCTGGAACAACGGCGGCATGCCCTTCCTGGCCGACCCGCAGACGGCCGTCTTCTACCCGCCCCGTCTGCTCACCATAGCACTGGCCAGGCTCGCAGGTGGCTGGAGCTATCACGCGCTCGAGCTTGAGATGGCCTTTCATGTGCTGGCCTTCTCGCTGATGATGTACCTGTTGCTGCGGCGCATGACGCGCCAGCTAAACAACAGCGTGCCAGGAGCCTTGCTGGCTGCAATTATTGCGGGCTACGGCGGCTGGACGAGTGGCTATCCACCGCTGCAGCTGGCGATTCTGGAGTCCGGCATCTGGTTGCCGCTGGCTGTGCTGGGCGTGTACGAGGCGACTGCAGCGCGTCACTTGCGCTGGCGCTGGCTGCTGCCCGGCGGCCTGGCGCTCGGCTTTTCATGGCTGGCTGGACATTCACAGACCAGCTGGCAGCTGAGTGTGGCACTGGTCGCCTGGGTAGCCTGGCGCACCTGGGAGCAGCGCTTTCCCTGGCATGTGTTTGTGCGGCTGGCTGCTGCGTTAACGCTACTGGCCCTTGGCCTTGCGGCAGTGCAGCTGCTGCCCGGCATCGAATATCTGTTGCACACAGGCCGCGCCGGACTGGGCTACGATGCCAAGGGCAACGGCTTCCCTGTGCGCGATCTGTTGCAGTTTCTCTTTCCAGCGCAGCTGAGCCTGTTTTCGCCACTCTACATCGGCATTGCCGGCCTTGTGTGTGTGCTCATCGCGCTGCAGCAAGGCCTGCGCACTGCGCGCTTCTGGCTGCTATCTGCGCTGGTCGCGCTGGCCCTGAGCGTGGGCAAAAACGCCGCGCTCTTCCCGGCGCTTTACAACCTGCTGCCCGGCCTTGGCTGGTTCCGCGGCCAGGAACGCGCCGCCTACCTGGTCAGCCACAGCCTGGCCATCACTGCCGGACTGACTCTGGCGCAACTGGGCAACACAAGCGACAGCACTGTTCGCTGGCATGGCGCGCGCCGCCTGCTCCTGGTCATCATCTCCGCCGGCATTCTGGTCATGGCGCTGGCGCCAGGCGGCTGGCCTGGCGTGGCAACGCCCGACATGCTGAGCGCTGCGCTCTTCACCGTGTTGCTGGCCGCGGGCCTCTGGCTGTTGCTGCGCAGAATCATTCTGCGCCCGCCCAACGCAATCTTGCTCTGGCTGTTGTTGACGCTGCTGGTCTTCGACCTGTTCTCGGTCAACATGGACGCAGCGGGAACATGGGAGGGCGTTGCGCCACAGCAGCAGCTTTCCATGTCACCGCCGCCTCTGGTGGCTGCCGCCCTGGCTGACCCGGACCTGCCTTTCCGCGTGGACGGGTTGCGCGGGCTGCATGACAACTATGGCAGTCTGTACCAGCTGGCGGACATGCGCGGCATCAGTCCACTATTTCTGACCGGCCCATGGGCGATTGTGGGCCGGGAAGCGATCAACCCGCTCGCCTGGGAGCTCTTCGCCGTGCGCTACGTCTTTAGTGACTGGCGTGAGCTGCCTGTGCCCTCACAACCTTTGCTGGAAGGCAGCGACCGTTACGGGGCCATTACCCTGCACCGCCTCGATGATCCCCGTCCCTGGGGCCACCTTGTGCACCAGGTTGAGATCGTCGCCAGTGACGAGGCCGCCCTCCAGTTGCTGGCTGACCCGGCCTTTGATGCACGACAGATTGCCATCCTGGATCGTGCTCCGTCACCCATGCCAGAGGCGCAGGGTGACGGCGGCACAGCAAAGGTTGCAACATTCGCACCGGAATACATCAGGATTGAGGTGGACACACCAGGCGCTGCTGTTCTCAGCCTTGCGCATCCCCACTACCCTGGCTGGCACGCTCGTGTGGGTGGCGAAGCGGAAGAATTGCTGCGGGCCTACGGCGCGCTGAGCGCCATTGCCCTGCCCGCTGGCCAGCATGTGATTGAGCTGGAATACAATTCTGACAGCTGGCGGCTGGGAGCCCTGATCAGTCTGGTGTCTGTGCTCGCCTTCATCCTGCTTGTGCTTCGACTGCGCCGGGAGACTTCATGAGTGTGACTGCGGCCCTGGCAGGGCCGAGGGCGGAGTTGCGCCGCGCACTGGCAATTGGCCTGGTTATCGGCATCAGCGGTGGCCTGACCGGGCTTTTGCTTACCCTGGCCGGGCCAACCCTTGCGACGGGCGCGGTGCTGGGAACGTTGGCTGGCCTCTACATCCTCACGGACGTTCGTGCCGCGCTCTACGCTTTGCTCGCGACAGTGCTGCTGCTGCCTTTTGGCACGCTGCCCTTCAAGCTGATCATCACTCCCACCCTGCTGGATGTGGCGCTTGGCGCCTTCGTGCTGGTGTGGTTGATGCAGTGGATGACCGGCCGTCGCACACGTTTGCAACTGACGCCGGTACACCTCCTGATCACGCTGTACGCCCTGTGGCTGCTGCTCAGTTTTGCTCTGGGGATGCGTTTCGCTGCGCCCACGCCCAACCGACTGCGGCAGTTCGCCGAAACCCTGCTGAGCATCAGCCTGGCCTTCATTCTGGTGGATCTCGTGCGCAACCCGGCGTTGTTACGACGTTTGGTGGCGCTTTTCATCCTGCTGGTCGGCATGCAGGCGCTGCTCACCGTCGCGCTATACGTGCTGCCGGATACACTCAGCGAGCGGACTCTGGTGCAGCTGGCGCGTATTGGCTACCCCAACGGCGGCGTCATTCGCTACATTGAGGACAACCCCGCCCTGGCGGAACGCGCCATCGGCACCTGGGTCGACCCCAACCTGTTGGGGGGTACGCTGGCAGTCACCACTTCCATCATGGCCTCCCAGCTATTCGCCCTGCGCCCGGTGCTGCGCTGGCGCTGGCTCAGCTTCACAATCTTCGCCCTCTCAATGCTGGCCCTGTTTCTCACCTATTCGCGGGCTTCATTGCTCGCCCTCTGTGCCGGTCTGCTGCTGACCGGCGTGTTCCGTTACCGACGCTTTCTGATCCTGCTCCCGCCAGGCGCCATGGCGCTCCTGCTCCTCCCCTGGTCACGCACCTGGCTGGAACGCCTGGTGCAGGCCTTCACCGGTGCGGACCTGGCCACGCAAATGCGCATCGGGGAATACAGCGATTCGCTGCGGCTCATCAGCCAGTACCCGATCTTCGGCGTGGGCTTCACCGGTTCTCCATCTATCGTTCTGTACACGGACGTCGCCAGTATGTACCTCATCATGGCCAATCAAATCGGTCTGGTCGGAGTTGCCCTGTTCCTGCTGATGATGGCGGGTCTGTTCGTGTGGGGCCTGCGCGCCTGGTCGCGAGCGCGTCAGAACGCGGACATTGATGCGATACACCTGGGACTGCACGCCGGACTCTTTACGCTGCTGGTCAACGCTGTCGCCGACATGTACTTTTTCCGCCTTGACTTCCAGGGTTCGATCACGCTGTTCTGGATCGTCATCGGGCTGGCGCTGGCCAGTTCGCGGCTCGCCCGGAATCAACTGTTGACTCCAGGCAGGGTGTCTGGCAACATCAACGTCAGTTGAACAGAAGTCATTGACTTTCCGCTTCACGCACAGTCCCGCTGTGACAGTGAGGCAGTCCCGAGGGAAGGAGAAAGAACCCCCAATCATGAAGCGTGCATATGAGCTGGCCCTGGTCATCCGCATGGAATCCGGCGGTGATGACTCAATCAGCGAACAGATCAGCAGTGTCCAGACCTGGGTTGAGGCAGAAGAGCTCGGCCAGGTAACGAAAATTGACCGCTGGGGCCGTCGGCGCCTGGCCTATGAAATTGACCGCCAGCGCGATGGCTACTACGTCATCCTCGAAGCCAGCATCGACCCCGATGGCCTTCCTGAAATCGAACGCAACCTGAAATTGGCCAACGGGATTCTACGTTACCTCATTGTGCGAGCGGACGAGGACTAGAGTGTCTGCCAGTCCCGTATCATCACCAGCATTGACAACCCCTGCCTGCAGGATTCATAAGCCGGGTAGAAATCAGCTGAACAGGAGTGCCAAATGAGCGACAGACCGAGCGCCACCCGCAGCAGCCAGTCACGGAGCTCACGCCCGGGCGACCGGCGCGGCGGCCCTCCCCGGCGCGGAGGGGGCGGACATCGTCGTCGCGGACGGCGCGTCATGCGTTTCTGCCCGGACGGCAAGTGCTTCGACTACAAGGACATTGATACCTTGCAACGCTACATCACCGAGTCAGGCAAGATCAGGCCGCGGCGTCAGACCGGAAACTGCGCGCGTTGCCAGCGCCAGCTGGCCCGCGAAATCAAGCGCGCGCGCCATCTGTCATTGCTGCCCTTTGTGGACAGTTCGGACAACAGCAGATAGCAAGCGGCCGGCGTCAAGCCTGGCCTTGACTTGACCAGGGGAAACAGGAGCGCAGGCGATGGCAAAACGGCGGCGGCAGACAACCGGGCTTCCCAGGCGGCGCAGCGCGTCCGCTGCGGAGCAGGAGGATGGCGGGCGCGAGTATGTCACTCGTGCCGAGCGCGAATCACGCCTTCAGCGCTGGGTCCTCATTGGCACCGGTATCACCATTGCCCTGGTCGTTATTATCCTGGTGGGCGCCATCGTTGTCGAGCTGCTTGTCACGCCCAACAGCACGGCTGCGCGAGTGGCCGACGAAACCATCTCAATCTCGGCGTTTCAGGAGCGGGTACGCCTCGAGCGCGCGATTCTGAATACGCGCATCAACAATTACGTGTCCCTGCTATCAGCCAGTGGCCTCGACGTCAACCAGTTCGCCGGCCAGGAGCCCTTGCGCGGCTGGTTGGCCCAGGTGCAGAATGCGGATCAGCTGGGCAGCACCGTCCTCGATACCATGATTGAAGATGTACTCATCAGGCAGGAAGCTGCTTCCCTTGGCCTGAGCGTTGGACAGGAGCAGATTGACGTTCAGGTAAACGAGTTCCTGGGTCTGATACCCCCAGCGCAAGAGCCGGAAGCGGAAGTAGATCCGCGCCCGACGGCCGTCCCGAGCGCCACGCGCACACCTCTGGTTTCGCCAACGCCACGCCTGCAGCCGACCGTCACCCACACGCCGGTCGTTGCAGAGCCGAGCGCCACAGCGACCGTTGCTGTTGACGCGACAGCGACCTGGACGCCAGTACCGCCCACGGTTACTCCAACTTTCGAGGAAGTCGAGCAAGAGCAGGCCGGGTTGCGTGAGCAGATCCTCAACGATCTGGCCAGCACTGCGCGCATCAGTGAAGACCGCCTGGACGAATTCTTCGAAGCGCTTGCCTTGCGTGAGGCACTCACCGCAGAGCGTTCCGAGCTGGTGGACAGCCTGCCGCATGTGAATGCGCGTCATATCCTGGTTACAGAGGAAGACACGGCCGCCAAACTCATGGCTGCGCTAAATGAGGGCGAATCTTTCGCCGCGCTGGCCATGGCCAATTCGCTGGATACAGCCAGCGGCAACAATGGCGGCGAACTGGGCTGGGGGCCTGTGAGTAATTATGTGCGACCCTTCGCCGAAGCCGCACTGGCCGCCGAGCCAGGCGCAGTTGTCGGCCCGGTTCAATCAGAATACGGCTGGCATATCATTCAGGTGCGGGCCCGTGAAGCGCGAGTCGTCAATGAAACCCTGATTGAAAACGCGCGCAACACCGAGTTCCAGAACTGGCTGCAGGATCTACGTGATGCTCAGGTTGAGGCTATCGAGATCTTCCCAATCTGGGCGGATAACGTGCCGGACGATCCCATCCTGCTGCTGACCGGCCAGGGGTAAAATTCGCTCGTGACAACCGGGACTGCCCTGCTGCTGCTGCGCGTATTCTCCGGCATGTTTCTGGTAACCATCCTGCTGGCGTTGCTTGGCGTCCTGTGGCGCGTTACGACAGACCTTGCACTGAACTCCCTGTTTGCCGGCAAGAATCCGGAGGGGGATGATGCAGGAGCAAATTGACATTGCCGTGATCGGTGGTTCCGGGCTCTACGACATGCCCGGGATTGATGATCGCAGCAGTATTCACATCGCAACGCCCTGGGGTGAACCTTCTGGCGAGATCGTGCTTGGCACGTTGCGCGGCAAACGCGTCGCCTTTCTGCCACGCCATGGCCCCGGTCATCGACTCAGCCCTTCCCAGGTTCCCTATCGCGCCAACATCTTCGCGCTCAAAACCCTGGGCGTACGCTTCGTCATTGCAGTCAACGCCTGTGGCTCCTTGCGTGAAAACTATCAGCCCGGCCACATCGTTATTCCCGACCAACTCTACGACAATACTCGCGGCCAGCGCCAGGTCTCATTTTTTGAGCGCGATCTGGTCGCGCATATCTCGGTTGCAGATCCCTTTTGCGAAACGCTGCGCGATATTCTGGCAAATTCTGTTGCCAGCGCTGGCGGCACAGTCCACAGGGAAGGCACCTTTCTCATCATCGAAGGTCCCCGTTTCAGTACCCGCGGCGAAAGCCACATCTTCCGCCAATGGGGTTGCAGCATCATCGGCATGACCGCCTGTCCGGAGGCCTTCCTTGCGCGTGAGGCAGAAATGTCCTATGCCTCCCTGGCACATGTCACCGACTATGACGTCTGGAAGGACGAACCGGTGACAGTCGAGAAGGTCGTCGCCGTCATGCAGGAAAACCTGCGGGTCGTGCAAGGCAGCATCGCAGCAGCCGTTGACCGGATCGATGGCGCTACCTCCAGTAGCGCCCATACAGCCCTGGACAATGCCATCATGGTCGAGCGCGACCAGGTGCCGCCTGACTTGCTGAGAAAACTGGGGCCAGTCGTCGCGCGTCGCTTCGCCTGATGCGCCCCCGACCCGCAGCGGATACTGCGCTGCTGCTGCTGTCGGGTATATTCCTGTTCGTCAACTTTCTGTCACTCGGCATCCAGCGTGAGAGCGTCTTGCAGCTGGCTCACTGGAGCCATCTGCTGACCTGGATACTGTGTGCGGCCGCCGGGCAGCGCTGGTTGATGTGGCGCATGCCTCAGCGCGACCGTCTAATATTCCCGCTTGTCATGGCTCAGGCCGGTTGGGGTCTGCTGTTGGTCGACCGTCTGGTTCCTGCCTTCGCGGACCGGCAGACCTTGTGGCTGCCCGGGGGCCTGGCCATCTCATTGATTCTGGCGTCATGGCCGCCACTCCTGAAACTCCTGCGACGAAGCGGGCGCATCCCCGTGGCTTTCATTGCCCTGCTGCTTGTGGCTACAGTCGCCCTTGATGGCGAGAGCGCCCGCCTGTCTGGCGAGTTGTTCAGGTTGGCGTTGGTGATTCACTTCTGTGTGTGGCTGGCCAGCAGTCCCCTGCAAATGAAGCCCGCAGCCTGGTTGCGTTCACACAGCTGGCGCTGGCTGCTGTGGGGCCTGCCACTGCTCATTCTGGTCTGGCAGCGTGATACGGGCACTGCGTTGCTCACCGGAGTAATCATGCTGCTACTGCTTAACGTAGTAGCCAGTTCGCGCCGCGTCCTTGTAGCCAGCATGGTGCTGTGCATCATCAGCGGACTGCTTGCCTGGTGGCAGTTCGATGTAGTGCGCCAGCGTGTAACCAACTGGGTAGACCCATGGACAGACGCCAGCGACAACGGCTATCAACTGGTGCAAGGCCTGCTGGCCTTCGCTGAAGGGGGGCTTACAGGCACGGGTGCAGGGCAAGGTCAACCTCTCTACGTCCCGGTCGTTCATACGGACCTGGTGCTGGCGGCCCTGGCGGAAGAGTGGGGTCTGCTTGGTGTGCTCACCCTGCTGGCCCTCGCGGCAACGCTGACTCTGCGAGGTCTGCGGGTCTCATTGAGGCTGCGCGCACGCAGATTCCATTGTCTGCTGGCCACAGGCATGACCCTGGCGCTGGCTGTACAAGGTCTCATCATCAACGCCGGCGTCCTCAAACTGTTGCCCCTTACCGGCGTCACCCTGCCATTCCTGGGCTACGGCGGCAGTTCACTCCTTTTTAGCCTGCTGGCCGCGGCGCTGCTACTGCGCCTGTCCAGCGAAGCCGTGGACGCCTCCACATGATTCAGGCACGCAGCATTCGCATGTTGGCAGTAGCGCTCCTGCTTGCCTACCTGGCAATCGCCCTCGCTGCAGCCTGGTGGGCATGGAGCGGACGTACGGATTTCGTCCAGCGAGCCGACAATGCACGTCGGGCTCCCCTGGTCACGTCGACCGTCGCTGCAGCAGACGAGGAGTTAATTATTCCAGTCTCCGCAACCCCAGTCGCTTGACCCACTTCGCCGCCGTGCTGTTGAAATGCACCAGCGGTGAGCTGGGCCGGCACAGTTGCCCGGCAGTCCGCAACGCATCCAGGAAGTCTTCCGGGTTATCTGCAAACGGGCGCATCAGCTGCAGTGTGCGTCCGTACTCCGGGCCGGAGTGTGCGTCCGAGCCAACGCTTCCGATCAGACCATGTGATAGCGCAAACTGGTGCGCGCGTTCGTTGTCCTGCGCGTAAAGACAGCGCGCATTGAAAACCTCGATTGCATCCACCTTGTCGATGATGCGTTCCAGATTCTCCTGCTGCCACGCTCCATGACGCAAGCGGTCAAAGGGGTGCGACACGCTGATGACCGCTCCCTGGTCGCGCAGGCGCTGAATTGTCACTTCGGGCGTCAAGCCAGGTGGCACGCTTTCGCGCAGGAACCAGGCCAGTAGTTCTCCCTGCGTGGTCATCACCTCCTCACCCACGATGACAAGCCCGGGCGCCAGCTGTTTCAGGGCCAGCGCGCCTTCAGCCGTATTGTGGTCCGTAATGGCGATACGCGTGATGTCGCGTTCCCGGCACATGCGCAGTATCGTTTCCGGGCGGGTGAGTGAGTCTTTCGACCAGGCTGTGTGGGAATGCAGTTCAACTCTCCAGCTCATACACCCTCCAGCGTGGTAACAGCCTCCGCTGTCGTGGCCTGCCCAACCAAACTCCCGCCTGCAAACAGGCGGCGTCTGAACACCAGAGCGACCAGCAAACCGACCAGCACCCGCAACCACTTGTGAAAAAAGCTTTCGATGAGCGCGATTGCCGCTGCGCTGGACAGAGTGACAGCGGACTGTTGTGGCGCAACGATGGACAAGAGCATCGCACTGACCGACAGCTCGGTGATGCCAGCCCCGTTGGGAAGTCCGCTCAGCGCACCAATCAGCGGTGAAAGCGAAACAATCAGCAGCGTTTGCAGCAACAGTTCTCCGTTGAGCGGGACATCGAAGCCGTGTAGAATGATGAGCAGGATGGCGGCATCCCCCGTCGTCGCCAGCACACCAGGCAACAATACCCTGAGTAGATGCCGTGGACGCAGCAAATCTCTGCTGCCGAGCAGGAAAACGGCCAGCCACAATCGCCCACGTCGCAACAGTGGCAGTCGATCAAGGACTTGCAGGGCCACTCGTTGCGCTGTGGTGCTTTGAACAAACAGCAGCCCTCCAACCAGCAAGGCGGTGCCCACCACCAGCAGTGAACGGGCAGGTCCTGGTCCGAGTTCGGTCGCGCCCAACAGGAGACTGGCAGCGGCGAGGAGCAGCACCGCCAGCGTCTCAACCACGCGTTCGGCAAGGATGACGGGCACACCCTGGGTCAGCGGCAGCCCGGTCCAGCGCATCAGCACCAGCGCTTTCAGCACTTCAGCCGACTTGCCGGGACTGACCGCCATCGTGAAGCCCGCAAGATACAGCAATGCGCTGTTGATTGATCCGATGGCGCGTCTTACGCCAACCACACCCAGAAAATACTGCCAGACCTGAAAACGGAAAAACCAGGAGACTGGTTTCAGGAGGGCGATCAGCAGCAAATGGTTAGGAGGAAAGCGACGCAACTGCAACAGTAAATCTTCCGTATTGACGACCAGCAGCAACACGGCGTAGATGCAGAAGGCAAGGCCGATGCCCAGCAGCAGGCGCCTGCGCGGCAGAGCTTCCCATGTACCGAATAACGGGCCGCTCATCGTCGGGAGAAATCTGTCGCTATACTGGAAGGGTTGTGAGTTGTCCGGCAGGTACCGGGTTGGTGTTTTGGAATGACTACACGTAGCGGTGTTGACGGATATCTCATACCACGCCTGCCCTTGCGTGATAGCTTGACCGTGATGAATTCACGCTTCATCACCAGCATTCGGCGAGTGGACAGCGTCGTTGCAGCGCGCGCACAACTGGCTGCCGTTCGTGCGGAACTCCCTGACGCATCGCACCATGTTTACGCTTTCCGCGTGGGTTTCGGCAACAGCGTGACCGAGGGCATGAGCGACGATAGCGAACCCAGGGGAACTGCCGGCCCACCGGTGCTGGCTGTGCTGCGTGGCACAGAAATCGGTGACATCCTGGTGGTCGTCTCCCGCTACTTCGGCGGTACGAAACTGGGAACCGGTGGACTGGTTCGTGCGTACAGCGAAGCCGCCCGTCGTGGACTCGCTGCCCTTGAGACTGAACGCAAGATTGAATGGGACACGCTGGGGATCGATATCTCCTATGCGCTCTTCGAGCAGGTCAAACGCCTGATCGCACAATACGATGGCATCATTACCGGAACCGATTTCGCAGGTTCCGTCACAATCTACGCGCGCTTCCCGCACAATACCACTGCTGCCTTCAGTGAGGGACTGCTTGAACTGAGCGCCGGGCGCAGTGAGGCCCTGCTGCTTGATTAGCCACCGCCCAGCAAGGCAGAGATGCGCGCGCGGGCTTGCACCAGTACAGGGTGTCGGGGAGCCAGCGCCTCGGCCCGCGCCAGGCAACTGCGCGCAGCCACTTCCTGCCCATCCTCAAACAGGTACTGTCCGGTTATGGCCAGCAGGGGCACATCGTTGGGATTCTGCGCCAGGCCCTTGCCCAGGTATTCGAAGGCCAGCTCAGCTTCGGCAGCCTGCCACAGCTGCTCTCCCAGCAGCGCCGCCAGCTCGGCATCCGACGGAAAACGCCGGTAGCCATCAAGCAAGGTTTCCAGCGCAGTCGCGGCCTCGTCCCAGCCAATGTAGGCCCTCGCCAGTAGCGCGTGCATGCCACCCAGCCCCGGCGCACGCAAGATAATCTGCTCCAGCCATTCCGTGTCCTCGCTGCGCAGGCTGTTGCCAGCATCCAGCACGCTCTCAATCTCGCCCAGACGCATCTCGAACTCCGGCTCTTCCGCCATGAGCTGCAGTCGCGCTATCTCGGCTTGCGTCTCCTCATCCACGGCCACCTGGCGCAGCTGCTCGAGCAGCACATAAAGCGCATCCTCATCCTGCTCCAGCAGCAACACTTCTGCCAGGTTCAGGCCCAGCTCCAGGTTTTTAGGCTGTTGCTCGAAAGCATTCTGCAACAGCCGCAGGGCCGGCTCCAGCGAGTCCAGGCCGTAACAGGCATCAATGACCTGACGTAAGGCTTCAGCGCCTCCCTCCAGCGCGACCAACCGTTCAAAGGTCGGCCAGAAGCGCGCGTCCTCGCTGTCAAGGTCAGCCAGCGTGACCAGCATCCGCTGCAACAGTTCCGGCTCTTCCGGCGTGAGCTTGTGCGCAGCCTCCCAGGCTGCCAGCGCTTCCCACAGCTGGGTGTCATCCGGCTTCTGCTGCGGATCGACGAACACACAGGCCTCACAGACCATGCCTCCCAGTTCCATGGCCTGCAGCAAATCGCCATAGTAGGCCAACAGTTCGCTGCTGCCCTGCCCGGCCTCGATTGCATCCTGCAGTGCATCAACCGCTTCAGACACACGGCCGCTGCGGCGATACAGGTCAGCCAACGCCAACGCGAGCGATGAACTCTCCACAGCATCGGGCGTATCCAGCAAGTCTGTTGCCCGCCCGGGCGCCCCCCTGGTGAACAGGGCTTCCGCCATGATGATCGTCGCTGCGTCGAATGCGGGAAATATTTCCCTGTGCTGTGCAACGGCCGGCAACAGCGCCTCCACATCCTCGCTGAAGTGCAGCCAGCGCGCCAGACACCTGGCATGGAGCCAGGCACCGCACTCACCCAGCGGGCGCGCCTGCTGTGCCAGTTGCTGCAGAGACTCCAGCACGCGGTCATCAGGCCAGGCCTGGCCCCACTGGCGCAGATAGAGATTCAACTCCTGCCTGAAAGCCAGCGCCAGTGTTTCCTGCAACGGCCCCTCATCCCATTCACCGCTTGTATACAGAGGTGAATTTCTGCGTTTGGCCTGGACAGCAAGCGTTGCCCCGATCTGCTCAGCGACATCCGGCAACACAGCAACCAGCGCAGTCAGATTGTCGGCATGGATCTGGAATCTGGCTGGCGGCGCGTCATCAGCAAGACGGTCGTCCTCCACAAACAGGGTTAAATGCAGGCCGGCGTCGACGCTTTCCAGCTCGCCCCAGATGCCCACGTTGTCGTCCAGCCACTCCAGCTGCCAGTAATCCACGCCGAACTGCGAATCGGCGATCGTCCACTGCCATCGCGATGGCTCGCCCTGCAGCCGGGCGGCCAGACGATACACACGCGCGCCCTGCCAGCGTTCCAGCAGAAAGCCCAACAAGGTGAACAGACTCATGCCGAGCAGCGGCAATTCTGCGGAGCGAATGGGCCATAGCCCGATGCGCAACGCTGGCTGCCCGGCGTAGAGTGCCTGCCCTTCGCTGCCAGCCGTGCCGAAAATCGCCGTTGGCGTGTTGGGCGCCGCCATCTGGCCCTGCATCATGAGCCGTTGTGCAAATGCCCGCATCTCACTCCTCATTCAAGCTTCGGCGCAGTATAGGCGCAGGGCAATGAACCGGCAATCGTGGCGTTCGGTCACACTTGCGCGCAAGGCTGTTGTCGCTATGATGAAGTGGCACATTCGAGGGAGAATTCGTCAGTGACCGGGCAATCTCTGGACCTCAACCGTCCTGCCGCCAGCCTCCGGGACCACATGTCAGGCTTTGGCTATCAAAACCTGGAGACGCCCGTCATTGGCGAGGCGCCCCTGTTTCTGACGCGCGCCGGCGACCGCATCATCAATCGCCTGTTCACCTTCAGCCGTGGCGGACGTGAGCTGGCGCTGCGCCCCGAATTCACCTCACTGGCCGCCAGCCGCTATGTCCGGGGAGCTTACAGCGGCGTGCAGCGCTGGCAGTTTGCTGGCCCGGTCTTTGAGGATGACCCGGACAGCAATGCCGGCAAGTATCAGCGCTACAGCGCTGGCGCCGAGCTCTTCGGCCTGCCTGGCGCAGTCGCCGACGCAGAAATCATGGGCATGGCGCTCACCGGCCTGCAGCGCCTGGGCATTAAGAACTGGCGCCTGGTAGTCGGTCATATCGGTCTCATGCGGCTGGTGCTGGCGCGCTTTCAACTTGACGACCGCACCGAACGCTTTCTCATTGAACACCTGCGCACACTGCGCGAGCGCGGCGTCGCGCATGTCCTGCAGCTTTTCGACCGCCAGCTGGCTGGCGCAGGCGGCTCAGCCTCCCCGAAGATTGCACAGGAACAGCACCAGCATATCAGTGAACAGGATACCGGCGCCATGCTGGCCCGGATGCTGGACGCCTCACAGCCTGGCATGGCCATGGGCGGTCGCAGCCGCCAGGACATCGCCAGGCGCCTGCTGCGTAATCGCCAGCGGATGAGTGAGCGCGAGCAAGTCGTTGCGGCGCTGAACGCCCTGGAGCGCTGGAGCCACTTTGGTCAACCCGCCTCTGTCGCCTTCGAAACATTGACCGAAATGGCTCCTCCCGAAACGCTGCCCCGGCTGCAACAGTGGCAGCAGAGCATCGAACTGCTCGCCTGCTACGGCCTGCCCATGGAACAGATCGTGATTCAACCGGATCTCGCGCGCAACTGGGACTACTACAGCGGGCTGGTCTTCGAGATTCATGGCGCTGAGGGTCAACACCTGGGCGGTGGTGGCCGTTACGATGACCTGCTGGTCTTTCTGGGGGCCGAGTCGCTGGTCCCGGCCGTCGGTTATGCCTGCTGGCTGGATCGTGTGGTTGATGCTACCCCGACGCAAGACAACGGGGTTGCGAAACAGCCTAACCAGATCCTGGTGAATGAAGACAATCAGCTCGCTGCCACCCGTCTTGCACAACTACTGCGCGCAAATGGCCTGGAGGCCGCGCTGGTTAATCAGGCGGACCCCGACGTTCTGCAGGTAGACGCGGCTGGCAGGATAATTTTCCTGGGCAGACACTACTTGTCTGACGAGCCGAAAACGTTGCTGGAGGCCTTGCGCAATGGCTGAGCGCATCACGCTGGCGCTGCCCAGCAAGGGCGTGCTGGCCGGGCCAACTCTGGCGTTTCTGCAGGAATGCGGGTTGAATGTCCACAAGCCGAACCCGCGTCAGTACACCGGCAGCATCAGTACCTTGCCATGTGTCAATGTCCTGTTTCAACGGGTCAGGGACGTCGTCGCCAAGGTCGCGGAAGGCACCGTCGAACTGGGCATCGCTGGCCATGATCTGGTTCGCGAGCTGGATCATGAAGACCTGCTCGTCCTCCACGACCAGCTGGGTTTCGGCCATTGCAAACTACAGCTCGCAGTGCCGACAACCTGGGTAGATGTGCAAGGCATGCCTGACCTGGTCGATGTCGCGCAGGACTTTCGCCAGTATCAACATCGCAATTTGCGCGTCGCTACCAACTTCAGTCACCTGGCGCGCCAGTTTTTCGCAGCGCACGGTCTGCATCACTTCACCCTGGTGCAGGCGGAAGGCGCCATAGAGGCCGCACCGACGTTGGGGTACGCAGACTGTGTGATCGATCTAAGCCAAACCGGTACCACCCTGCGCGAAAACCATCTGCGACCCCTGCCCGATGGCACGCTGCTGGACTCCCAGGCGACACTCATCGGCAATCGAAGCCTGCTGCAGAATCTGGATGCCGGCCAAAGAGAGCGCCTGCGCACGCTGCTGGAGTTGATAGACGCCGCACTGCAGGGACGGGAACGCTATCTGCTCAGCGCCAACCTGTCCGGCAACGACCCCGCGCAACTGGCCCGCCAGATCATGGACAACCCGGTGACCCGTGGCCTTGAAGGCCCCACCCTTGCGCCTACATGGAACATTTCAGGCCAACAGGGCTATGCGCTGACGCTCGTCATTTCCGCTGACCAGTTGTTGCCGGCTGTCGAGTATCTGCGCTCAATTGGCGGGCGCCAGGCCAGCGCCCGGCCTCTGCGTTACGTCTTTCTGGAAGAATCACCAACCTGGCTAAGTCTGCAAGATGCGCTGACCCCAGACAGTCAGAGCTGAGCTTCAATCTCGTCCAGCGCATGGTCAATCCGGCTGCGACGGCCCGCGCTGGCGGCGCCCGTTTCGATTGCCTGGCTGAGCCCCAGCAAACTGATTGCCGGCGGAAAGCGGGAGCTGTCCGCCAGATTCATCGTCAGCAGCGGGCAGCAGAACAGCGCCAGTTTGAGGTAGCGACGCCAGTCTTGTCGCAGCCAGTCGCGGGCGATCAGCTCGCGTAGCAGCGGCAGCAGCACACGCTCCAGCTTGCTGCAAAAAAAGATTTCCCGCACCGGCGGCAAGCGATAGTCATGCTCCACATGCCAGCGGCCATCTGCGTCTACGCACACGGAAACTTCAGTCTGCTCAGCCTTTTCTCGCGCAAAATACATCCACATCGCGAACACGTTGTGGAAGAGCGGTTTGGCCAGATCCAGCAAGGGATGGTGTCGACCGGCGAAAGCCGGATCGAAATAGACCATGTGGCGGCCAGCATCGCGCAAAAAGACGTTGCCGTTATGCGCATCGCCATGGCCGGAAATTGCGGGACCAGCCTGCGCGGGTCGCAACAACGTCGCGCACTGACTGATGAGCCTGGCAAGCGTGTCGTCGTAGCGCTGCCCGTTGATAGTCCAGTGCGCGTTCCACACGGTCGCCACTGGCAGCCTGCCCTGAGGTAACTCGAATGTAGTCTGCGGCCCGTAGAAACTGTCCATTCGTTTGCCGGTCAGCCGATGCCAGAACAGTTGATGCACGCCGGCTGAAGCGGATTCAGTCGCCGTCTGCCATCCGAGCGAACGCAGGTAGAGAGTCAGCAACTCGTCGTCACTGGCCTGTTGCGCCTGTTCCAATGCAGCCAGCTGCCCCTGCTCTCCGCGCTCGATCTGCCAGGCCACATCAAAAACTGTCGGGTCTTCGACCACTTCATAGAGCAGCAACTGCTTGCCCCAGACGGTGGAGCTGTGCGTGGGTTTAATGATCGGCCAGCCGGCCTGCGCCAGCGCCGTCGCCTGGTAATACTCGCTGATTGCGCTGTCCGGTTCGACGTGAGACTTGAAGAACAGTCGTGAACCATCCACCAGGCCCAGCGTGCCGTTGATTGAGTTAAGCGAAACCGCCAGCGGTCTCAGCTGGACATCCTGAATGTCCAGTGAGAAGATCTCGCGCAGCAGCTGTAGCAATAGCGCTGCAGCCTCGTCAGGATTGCTGAACTGCAGACGCTGGACGCGCTGCAGGACGTCATCACTCACGCGCCAGAATCTCGTTGCGTCGGCGCAGGGCCAGCGCGTGCGCCGGGAAGTCCTCGTAGTCCGCCAGCGTGATTGCCACACTTTGCAGGCGCTCATAACCTTCGCGCGAGAGATAGCCGATACCGCTGCGTTTCAGAAAGTCCCACACGCTGACCGAAGAATAGCTGCGCGCGAAACCGCCGGTGGGCAGAATTGCGTTCAGGCCCAGACAATAATTCGCCAGTGGAATGGGCGTCAACGGACCCAGCAGGATTTCACCAGCGTTCTGGATGCGGTTGAGCGTGATGAAGGGTTCGGCAGTCAGCAGCTCAAGATGTTCCGGCGCATACTCGTTCACGAAGGCGATTGAGTCTGCAAGGCTGTCGGTGAGCAGGATGCCACCGTACTGTTCCAGCACCTGGCTGACGAAATTGCGTCGCCACTCAGGCAGCTCAGCGATGGTTTCCGGCAGTAATTCATGGACAGCTTCGGCGAGCTGGCGGCTGTGCGTGACCAGCAGGGCCGCTGAGTCCGGACCATGTTCCGCCTCGACCAACAGATCAAGCGCCGCCATACGCGCATCGGCGTGCTCGTCACAGAGGATGATGGCTTCGCTGGGTCCGGCCGGCAACCCGACGTCCACCTCGCCAAACAGCAGACGTTTGGCCGCCGAGACGTACTGGTTGCCCGGCCCGATGACCTTGTCCACGCGCGGGACGGTCTCCGTACCGCAGGCCAGCGCCGCGACTGCCTGGCTACCGCCCACGACAAAAACTTCGTCCACGCCACAGATCTCCGCCGCCACCAGCGTCCCGGCGTCGGCCTTGCCATTCGGTGCGGGCGGAGTCACGATGACCAGGCGTGGCACGCCCGCCACGCGCGCCGGAGTCGCCAGCATCAACATGACTGACGGAAAGGCGCCCTTGCCGCGCGGCACATAGAGCCCGGCGCTGGCAACTGGCGTGATCTTTTCGCCCGCCATGACGCCCGGTTGCAGTTCGCTGAACCACATCTCTTCCGGCATCTGCTTCTGATGAAAGGTGTGAATGTTGGCGTGGGCGGTCTCGATGGCGGCGATGACCCCGGCACTGACGGCAGCGCGCGCCGCCACAAAATCCTGTGCCGTGGCGCGCAGTCCGTCAGCTTCGAATGCTGCGCAATCCCAGCGTCGCGTGTAGTCCACCAGCGCCGCGTCACCCTCTGAGCGCACGCGGTCCACGACTTCCTGCACCTGCGGCAGCAGCGAGCGGATGTCCGTCTCGGCGCGCCGCAGCAATTTGCTGCGCTCCTCACCGGACAGCTGCGCCAGTTCGCGGAACTGAATCATCCCGTCGCCTCTCCGCTTAACGCCGCCGAGCGTCGATGCGCGCCGTCCCAGCGAATGTCAGGCAGCAGCATATCCGTCCTGGCGGCGATGCGTTCACGCTGTGGCAGCAAGTCCTGCAGCATCAGGCCGATTTCGTGTTCAGGAGCACCAGTTGGTCGATAGCCCAGTTTGGCCAGATGGTTGCGGTCCGGGCGATACTCATGCGCTTCAGCTTCCACGCGCGGGTTCTCCACCGGCATGATGTCAACCTGCAGCCCTGCCTCCCGACATACCTGCTGCACCATACTTGCCAGTTCATTGACGGTATGGCAGGCATCGAACTGATTGAAGACACGGTATTCGCTGCGCCGGGGTGGGTTGTCGATGACCAGCGACAAACATTGCATCACATCGCGCAATGGCAGGTAGGCGCGCTTCTGCCCTCCCTGACCGTAAGGCGTCAAGGGATGGCCGACCACGGCCTGGCAGCAGAAGCGGTTGACGACCGTGCCAAAGCACTGGTCGAAATCCAGCCGCGTGCGCAATCGGGAGTCATCAGTCTGGTTATCAAAACGCGTGCCGTAGACCACGCCCTGCATGACGTCCGTCGCGCGCAAGCCCCATAGCTCACAGGCAAACATGGTGTTGTTTGAATCGTGCACCTTGCTCCAGTGATAAAAGCTGCCGGCCCTGCGTGGAAAGGGCAGCCGTTCGCGCCGACCGCGGAATTCAGGATTGAAAAACCCTTCGGGGATGTCCATGGTCGGAGTGCCATATTCCCCCATCGTGCCCAGCTTGACCAGATGCGCGTCCGGGCAGACCTCGTGCATGGCCCACAGCAGGTTGAGATTGCCGATGACATTGTTGTGTTGCGTGAAGCTGCTGTGTGCCTGGTCGATCATGGACCAGGCCGCCGAGGGAATCTCCGCCAGGTGCACGATAGTATGCGGCTGAAACTCATCCAGAAATGCGCGCAAGGTCGCGAAGTCCAGCATGTTGCCGAGGCGCAGGTCGGGCCGTTGTCCGCTGTTTTGCTCCAGAGCCGCGAGCCGTTCCTGCGCAGAGCAGACCGGAATGGCGCTGTAACCGCCCGTCTCTGCCACCTGTTCGCGCCGCAGCAACGCGTCCAGGCCCGCGACGACATGACCGCGTTGCATAAGGTGTTGCGTCAGCGGCCAGCCCAGATAGCCGTCATGGCCAGCGATGAAGACCCGGCTTTCAGGCATGGGCTCGCGCTGGCAGCGGCTGAAACGCGCCGAGGTAACCCTGAACGGCCAGCAGTTCGGCGTTCAGGATGCTGCAGCCGGCAGCGCCGCGGATAGTGTTGTGCGTCAGTGCTGCGAAACGGTAGCCAAAAATCGGGCACTCACGCAGGCGCCCAACAGAAGTCGCCATGCCGCCGCCCGCCATGCGGTCCAGCCGGATCTGCGGCCTGTCCACCTGCGTGAACACCTGCAGCGGACGTTCCGGCGCGGAAGGCAGCAGCGGCACCGGTTGCGGCCCGCGAAAGTCGCGCCAGGCTGCATGAATCTCATCGAAGGTCGGCGCCGTTTCCAGCTCCAGCGACAGGTTAACCAGATGGCCGTCAATCACCGGCACGCGGGTACAGGTTGCCGCCGACACGGCCGGCAGCCATTCAATCTCCTCGCCAACCAGCTCGCCCAACATTTTGCACGGCTCGCTCTCCATCTTGCCTTCGTCGCCGCTGACCCAGGGGATGACGTTGTCGATGATGTCCATCGAAGCCACGCCCGGATAGCCAGCGCCGGTGATGGCCTGCTCGCTGACCATATGGATCTTGCGGATGCCAAAGTGGCGCAGCGGCGCCAGCGCCATGACCACCGGCATACTGGTGCAATTCGAGTTGGCGATGACGGCGCCACTGCGGAAACCACGCTGCTGCCGCTGCACATCGACGAGCCGCACGTGATCTGCATTGGCTTCCGGCAGCAACAAGGGAACATCCGTCTGCATGCGGTTGGCTGAAGCGTTGGTGCAGACTACATGCCCGACCCCGGCCAGCTCGAATTCCCGTTCCCGGGCGGCTGCAGTGGGCAAGGCCGAGAAGACCAGCAACGACTCCAGTGGGGCGTCAGACGGCTTGATGCGCAGGCTGGCGACTGCTTCAGGCGGGCTGCCTTCCAGATGCCAGCGCACGACCTCGCCATAACATTGGCCAGCGCTGGACGACCCGGTCAACTCCGCCACTTCAAACCAGGGATGGGCTTGCAGCAACTGCACGAAACGCTGCCCGACGGCACCGGTCGCGCCCAGCACCGCGACACCAAGTTTCTCCATTGTCAATTCCTCAGATTCCAACCAGCTGCGTTCCGGAGTTAGCTGCCGGGTAAGAGCCCAGGGTTTTGACAAAGGAAGCCCGCTGCAAGAGACCAGCCATAATCTCCTGTACATGCGGCTCCTGCCAGTGGCCCTCAAAGTCGAGATAGAACACCGGCTCCCAGGGGCGATTGCGCCGCGGCCGGGATTCAAGTTTCGTCAGGTTTATGTTATGTCTGGCGAATTCGCCCAGGCAGTCGTAAAGAGCGGAGGGGCGCTGGCGAGTCGCAAACACGATGGAAGTCTTGTTGTACTCGGCCATGGGCGGCTCGTCATTGCCCAGCAGGAAGAACCGGGTGAAATTGTACTCGGCGTCCTCGATGCCACTTGCCAGCAGTTCAAGGCCGTAAAGCTCGCCAGCCAGCTCGGTCGCAATGGCGCCGGTCGTCGCTTCCGGTTGCTCCGCCAGGTCTCTGGCCGAGCCCGCCGTATCGAACCACACCACTGGCGCGAGGTTGTTTTTTTTCAGGAAGCGATCGCACTGCGCCAGCGCATGCGGATGTGAGCGCACCTGGCGCAAATCCTCCAGCTTGCTGCCTGGCGCAGCCAGCAAGGCGTGGTGCACACGCAGCAGGATTTCCGCCTGAATGCGTAAGTCCGAGTCCATCAGCAACTCATAGGCCTGGGTGACGGCGCCGGCATGCACGTTCTCAACCGGCAGCAGGCCGTAGATCACTTCATGATTGCGCTGGATGGCCGCGAAGACATCCTCAAGCGTGCGGCAGGGAAATGTTTCTACGTCCTCACCGAAGTGTTGACGTATCGCCAGATCAGAATTTGCACCGGCGATTCCCTGAAAAGCCACAACCGGTTTCATCAATAGCATCCCCCACAACGGCGCGAAAGCGTAGCATAGCAGTTCGCTACGGTCAACGGCACCCTGACTGCCATGTCTGACGTTCATGTAATGGCTATACTGTCCCGGATTGCCATTTCTGTTTCAGGAGCGCTCCATGAACGACAACGTCCTGTCTGCAGCCCCCATTCTCGATCGCTTTCGGCTGGACGGGCGCGTGGCCCTCATCACCGGCGCTGGCCAGGGAATTGGGCGCGGCTATGCGCACGCCCTGGGCGAAGCTGGCGCTGCAGTCGCCGTCACCGACCTTGTGGCGGAGAAAGCGGAGCGCGTGGCGGATGAGTTGCGCGCCAGGGGAATCGACGCGCTGGCCCTCACCGTTGACGTGACCGATGCGGCGGCTATCCAGGACATGGTCGACGCAGTGCTTGAGCGCTGGGGCAAGCTAACAATCGCCGTCAACAACGCCGGCATGGCAGACTGGACGGCCGCCGAAGCGGTCAGCGAAGCGAACTGGGACCGGATCAACGATCTGAACCTCAAGGGCGTCTTTCGCTGCGCCCAGGCCGAGGCGCGCATCATGCTGGCCGCTGGTTATGGCAAAATCATCAACACCGCCTCTATGTCCGCCAGCATCGTCAACACGCCACAAAATCAGGTGGTCTACAACACCACCAAGGCCGGCGTGCTGCACCTGACGCGCTCGCTGGCCGCCGAATGGGCGCCACGCGGCATTCGCGTCAACAGCATCAGCCCGGGCTACACCCGCACGCAGCTGGTGGAAGATTTGCTGCAGACTCCTGTCGGCCAGGAGATGGCGCCAAAATGGCTGGCGCTGACTCCCATGGGCCGCATGTGCGAAGTGACTGACCTGCAAGGTGCCATCGTGTATCTGGCTGCGGCCGCATCCGATTTTATGACTGGCCATGACATGGTCGTCGACGGCGGCTACTGTTGCTGGTGAGCCACCCATGAAGGAGCAAACCATGAATGACACGGTCGTGCTGTGCACCAACAGCGTCCCTGATGACGTGCTCACGCCGGTGCAGGGCCTGGCAACGGTGCTGCAAGGCCCTGGTGGCGGCTACACGACTCCACGCGAGGAAGTGCTGGCGCTGGCGCCACAACTGAGCGCCATCGTCAACCAGGGCGAACTGGCCATAGACCAGGAGTTACTGGATGCCGCGCCGCAGCTGCGCATCATCGCCAACGTGGCCGCCGGTTACAACAATATGGATCTGGAGTTGATGAGCGCGCGTGGCGTCTGGGGCTGCAACACACCCGAGGCTTTCTACGAGGCCACAGCTGACTTTACGCTGGCGATGATTCTGTCGGCCGCGCGCTTTCTGGCCCACGGCGACCGCTACGTACGCGCCGGAGACTGGAAGCGTTTTGAGCCGGGCGTCTGGGACGGCACCCTGCTGCGCGGCAAGACCCTTGGCATCGTTGGCTACGGCCGCACCGGCAAGGCGGTCGCACAGCGCGCCAGCGCCTTTGGCATGCGCATCATCTACACCCGCCGTACGGTCAGCACAGACCCGGCGTATCGCACACTGGATGCCCTGCTGGCGGAGTCGGACTTTGTCTCATTGCACACGCCGCTCACGCCTGAAACGCAGCATTTGCTGGACGCCGAACGCCTGGCGCGCATGAAGCGCGGCGCATGGCTGATTAACATGGCCCGCGGCGCGGTGGTGGACGAGGAGGCCCTGGTGCAAATTCTGCGTAGCGGTCACCTGACCGGCGCGGCGCTGGATGTCTTCGAACGTGAGCCCGAACTGCACCCTGCCCTGCTCACCATGGACAATGTCGTGCTGGCGCCGCATATGGGTGGCTGCACCCAGGAAAGCCGGCGCATGGCACGCCTGACCAGTTTCGAGAATGTCGCGCTGGTGCTGCGTGGCCAGCGCCCGACAACGCCGGTCAACGAACTCTGACGCGCTGCCTCAACGGCGGAAGCCGGGCGCCTCGCCGGGCACAGGTGAATTGGTGAAGGAGCCGCGCGCCCGGACAGCGGCCTCGCCGCCGAAGGCCTCAACCTTCGCGCGTTGATCGGCTCGCGCCCGGGCATCGACCGCTTCAGGATCCAGCAGCGCCCGCAACCGGCGCTCACGTTCAGCCAGCACAGCTTGATACGCTGGCAGTGGCGCCAGATCCTGCAGCTCGTCCGGGTCATTCTGCATGTCAAAGAGCTGGGGCGGCGCGTTCACGTAGTACACATATTTGTAGCGCAAATCACGCAACATATAGTAGCCATGCTGCGTGCCGACCGCGTGGTATTCGGATAGCACGTTACGCTCATGATCGGCCTGCAGCATCAGCGACCAGAGCGAAGCGCCGGGTAGCTTTTCAGACCAGGCATCGGGCGTCGCGCCCACGGCCTCAAGCACGGTCGGCGCCAGGTCCAACAAGGAGACTGGCGTCTGCACGACCTTGCCGCCCGGCACTTCCGGCCCGGCCATGATGAGCGGAATTGCAGCGGATTCTTCGTACATGGTGAACTTGCCATAGAGACCGCGCGCGCCCAGGCTTTCGCCGTGGTCCGAGCTGTAGATGACCCGCGTGCGCTCATCCAGGCCCTGCGCTTCCAGCGCATCCAGCACCTGACCGATGTTGGCGTCTACATATTCACAGACAGCGTAATAGGTAGCCAGCAACTGCCTTACGTCCGTCTCGTCGAAGGGCTCTTCATAATGAAACAAACGGCGCATGCCATCCAGCACCGGATGCTGCGGCCAGTCCTCCGCCTGCCATTGTGGCGGCATCGGCAATGACGCTGCGTCCTGCCGCGCGAAAGTTTCCGGTGGCGCAATGAAAGGCGGGTGAGGACATACCAGCGACAGAAACAGAACCCAGGGACGTTCATCCTGCGCGTGTCTGCGAATCCAGTCCAGCGCGTGGGTAGTGTTGCTGGCGTCGTAGCGCAGATAGGTCGAATCGCCGGGGCCGGCCTCTTCAATACTGTGGCGATTGTGGCGCGAGGGCGGGTTATCGCGAATGCAGGAGAGCAGGTCGCCCTGCCCATCAACCACATGCAGCGGATCGACCTCCTCACTAAAGCCGTTGTCGTCTTCAGCGCAGCGATAGTGCAGCTTGCCGATCGAGGTGACGTTGTAACCCTGCGCCTTCAGCTGATGCCCCCAGCCGCGTGGACTGCCATTCCAGGGGAAGGCGTTGTCCCAGTTGCCAATCTGGTGCACATATTGCCCGGTCGCCAGTGAAGCGCGCGCCGGGACGCAGATCGGGCAATTGGTGTAGGCGTTGGCGAAACGCGTGCCGCGCGCGGCCAGGGCATCAAGGTGCGGCGTGCGCGCCGCCGAGTTGCCGGAGCAACCCAGAACGTTGACGTTGTGCTGGTCAGAGAGGATGAAAAGAAGGTTGGCCGGCTTCATTTCTGCATGGCCTCCCAACGTTTCAGCAACCTCGGCCAGACTTCTGGATTCAGCAAATGTGGCGGCCGTTCACCACGTAGCACCTTCCTCACATGAATCAGTGCGGCCTCGTTCAATTTGTGTCTGCCCCGCCCTGTCGAACTGGCGATGTGCGGTGTCAAAATGACTCGCTCATGTGTCAGCAGGGGATTGTCCGCTAGGGGCGGTTCAGGATCGCTGACGTCAAGCCCTGCGCCGAAGAGCTTGCCACTGTCGAGAACGTCCAGCAGCGCAGCCTCGTCAACGAGGCCGCCGCGCGAGGCGTTGAGGAAAATTGCGCCCGTCTTCATCTGCGCAAAAAGCTCCGCGTTCATGAACTTGCGCGTACCATCGTTGAGTGGCAGATGCAGCGAAACTACGTCCGATCTGGCAAGCAACGCTTCCAGCGTCTCTTGAGGCTGAACACCGCGTTCCCGCATGCGCTCCGACGCCAGCCACGGATCATATGCATGCACACGCATACCCAGGGCCAACGCAACTTTCGCAACGTGCCCGCCAATGCGCCCCAGTCCTACCAAACCCATCTGAAGCTCGGCGAGCTCAATCGCGTGATAATTCGGCCGGGGAACACTATGCAGCAGATTGCGGCGCATGTCTGCCTGAATGGTGGGCAGGCTCTTCGCAACTCCCATCAACAAGGTGATGGTAAATTCGGCCGTAGAGATTGTTGGCGCGTCCGGCGTGTTGATCACGGCTATGCCATGCTCTGTGGCCTGGTCCACATTGACCTTGTCATAGCCGATGCCGGTGCGGGCAATGACCAACAACTCAGGCGCGCGCTTCATCATCGCCGCGTCATACACCAGACCGCCGGCAATGGCCGCCTGGGCCCTTTCAATGCCCTTAAAGCGGTCACTGCCGCCTTGCGCTTCGCCAAGGCGTTCCACATCATCGCCAATCATTTCGTCAAACTCTGGCGCAAACTTCACTTCAAACCAGATCCTGTACATCGAACCATCCTGTCCCGGTTATCGTGCGCAGTGCGCGCCAGTGTAGTACATTCCGCAATGCAGCGCACTTGCGATTTGCAGACCAGATTGGACAGCGACATGAAAATCACGGATGTACAGGCCTGTGTCATCGGGCGCCCGGAGCCGCACAGCGGCGGCAGCGTCTGGACTTTTGTACGCATCTACACCGACGAAGGCATCGGCGGAACAGGCGAATGCAATTCTGCCGCTGCCACGGCCTCCGGCTTCGCGGTCAAGGAAGCCATTCTGAGAATGCGGCCCAGGTTGCTCGGCCAGGATCCACTCAACATTGCGCCACTTTACGAGACCCTGCGGCGCAGTGGACGCTACGGCGGCACATCGACTGCGCCACTCATTTTCGCCATCACCGGCATTGAAAACGCGCTCTTTGACATCGCCGGCAAGGCCTTTCAGCTCCCGGTCTGGCAGCTGTTGGGCGGTAAATTTCGCGATAGCTTCCGCCTGTATGCGGACTGTCACGCGGGCGAAAGCAACGACCCGCAGGCCTGGGTCGACAAGGCGCTGGCAGTTATCGACGATGGCTACAGCGCGGTCAAGTTTGATGTGGACCACACTGGCGTTGGCCAGCGCGACCCGTGGAACTGGACGGCCGGCGCGCAGGAAATGTCACACATTGTTGGACTGATCGAAGCCACACGTGAGGCCATCGGACCCGACATTGATCTGGCAATCGACTGCCACGGGCAGTTCGACCTGCCCTCGGCCATCACGCTGGCGCACGCGCTTGAGGACCTGCGTCTCTTATGGCTGGAGGAGCCGGTGCCAGCAGAAAACATCGCTGCCCTGGCCCAGGTGCGCGCGAGCAGCAGCACCGTCATCTGTACCGGTGAGAATCACTACACGCGCTACCAGTTCCTCGAACTGCTGCAGCAGGGGGCGACCGACGTCATCATGCCCGACCTCGCCAAGGCCGGCGGCCTGCTGGAAGGCAAGCGCATTGCCGAACTGGCCGAGGCCTTCTACGTCCCGGTCGCGCCCCACAACGTGTCTTCGCCGCTGGGCATGATAGCCGCCTGCCACTGCCTGGCCGCCATCCCCAACTTCCTTTTGCTGGAGTTCCACGCGCGTGAAATCTCCTGGTGGGAAGACCTGTGCGATGGCGACAAGCCCTTCGTGCGTGACGGCATGATGGCGCTGTCCGACAGGCCAGGCATCGGCGTCGAATTGAACGAGGAAGTGGCCCGTTCGCTACTCTGGAATGGCGATCGCTATTTCGAGGAACCCTGATTCTCAGCCCATGGCGAAGCTGGAGCGCTGCAGAATCGTCTGGTTTTCGTAAATCGAACCCTGGCGTTCCGCTGGCGGCAGCGGCATGCGCACCGGCACATCGGCCAGGCGCGGCACAATGTCAGCCGTGCCAGCCACCATTTTCGCGTTGAAGTCGGCCAGGTTACCAGGCCCCAGCAGCGGCCAGGCATCTGCTGCGCAGAACTGGAACAGCAGGAAACGGCGCGGGAACGCCGAGGTGTTGTGCGCGGAAGCGTGCAGCGTGCGCGCGTGATGAATCGAGATGCCACCGGCGCGCACTTCAATCGGCACGGTCTCGCCCGGATCAAAGTCCGGCTCGGTCACTGCGCCAGCGAACGCACCATTGTGATGATGGCTGTGGATTGGGCCGCGGTGTGAACCAGGCACGACCAGCAGGCAGCCGTTGGCCAGGGACATGTCGTCGATGCAAACGCCCACCGCCAGCAAGTCATCATTGGTGTGCGGGTAAAAGGCCCAGTCCTGGTGCCACTCAACCGGGCTGCCGAAGCCAGGCGACTTCATGTTGAGCTTGGTGCCGTTCTGGCGCAGATTTGGCCCGAGCAGCTGTGACACAGTGGCGACAATGGTTTCGTGGCGCAGGATACGGTCGTATGTGGGATGTTTCGAGACCGGTTCCTTCAGCCGACGCAGTCGCGGTTCGGCAGCGCTGTGGCCCGGCTCCAGATCAAAGACGCTGTCACTGACCGCCACACTGCGCGACTTCTCAACAAACTCGTCAGTCACCTGACGCAGCGCTGCCACATCTTCCGGCGGCAAAACATCTTCCACGCCCAGCCAGCCCTGTTCATGATAAAAGTCAATCTGTTCCTGCTTTAGCATGACGCGTCCTCTCAGGATTCCCGCACGAGCAGATTGTAACCGCCAGCCACAGCAAGGCAAGTGTTTCGGTGCTGGACGCCCCCACGGAGTGCGTTATGCTGGCCTCATGCTCTCTGCCCGTCTGCGCGCGCACTGCCTGCCCATTTGCCTGGTCCTGTTCCCGTTGCTGGGCCTTTACCTCACGACCCTGCAAACCATCCCCAACGGGTCCAGCCATTACTTCATGATTGACGCCGGCGAAACACAGATTGTCCTCAACGAATGGGGCAGCCTGCATATTACCGGCTACCCCCTGTATGTCGTCAGCGGCAATGTTCTGACCACCATCCTGCGCCTCATCGGCATCAGCGCCATCGCTGCGCCGGCTATGGTGTCACTGCTCTGGGGACTGCTGTCGTTGCTCCTGCTCTACCGGCTGGGAACGCAGCTGGGCGCGCCTCCCCTGCTGGCGGCCGGCGTAAGCCTGCTCCACGGCCTGACGCGCACATTCTGGATCCACAGCGTCATCGCCGAAATTTACTCCTTTAATCAGCTACTGCTAATGATTCTGCTTTGTATTGCGCTCAGGCGTGGGCAGTTGCGCGGGCGCGTGTACTGGCTGGCGCTGGCAGGCGGCATCGCCCTCGCGCACCATCGTGCCTTCATCACACTCGTTCCTGCATTCCTCTATGCAGTCTGGCCCACGCTGCGCGCCAGCGGAAGAAGACTACCACGCCTGTTGCTCACAAGCCTGGCTCTGGGCGCAGTCGGCATGCTGCCCTACCTCTGGCCCTTGCTGCGCGCGCAAGCCGGGGCCGCCTGGGTGTATGGCGAGCCTTCAACAATACCAGGCTTGTTCAATGTAATCCTTGGCACTGAGGCCAGTCGCTTCATCGGGCCGCCAACGTCCCTGGCGGCCTTGCAACATAACATTCAGCTGGTCAACGCCGTCCTCATTCGCGACCTGTCCCTGCCCGGCGTTCTGCTGGGCCTGACCGGTCTGCTGCTGGCACTGCGCACACATCGCCGCCCCGCTATTACCCTGCTGCTCTGTGCGTCAGGCGCCTGGCTCTTTCACCTGTTTTTCTACAGCGACATCCTGTCGGCGCTCATTCTACCAGTCTCTCTCAGTCTCGCCTTCGGCTGGCTCTTCGCGGCAGATGCCTTGCTGCAACGGTTTCCCGGACGACGGCCTGCCCACGGCGGAATGCTGTTGGCAGCTGTGGTCGCGGCGCTGCTGCTGCTGCGGCACAACCTGACGTTTATCCGCCAGCTCACCAGCGACCCGTCCGGGCTGGAGACCGTCACCGCGCTGGAGGCTGCACCACCGGGTTCCACCGTCATGCTCGCCTGGGGAACGCGTTATTTCGCCGCATCTGCCGCGCAGCTGTATCTGGAGCGCCTTGATCACATCACATTGACGGATGACAATGGCGAACTGCACCCGGCCTTTCTCGACGGCACGCTGGTCACGCCGGACTACACTTTCTTCAATCAGCCACCTCCCTGGTGGGAAAACAGGCTTGGACAGAAAGTCTGGCTGGATGCCGCAGGGCCAAGGCTGGTGCGCATCATGGCTGCGCCAAACATTTCAAACAGCGATGTGGCCGGCCCATTCGTGCAAGACGCGCAGCTGCACTGTGAGGACGAGCGTCTGGTGCTGCAGCTTGTCTGGAACGCAGGGGCAACCGCGCCTTTCGAAGACTTCAGCGTGTTCGTCAAGGCCTTCGCTGACGATGGCTCCCTGCTTGCACAGGGTGACCAGTTCGCTCACGTTTACGGCCTGCGCCCCACGAGCAGCTGGCTGGCCGGTGAGCAGTTGCGTGATTTCTACCCGCTGGCTGCATCTCCACAACGGGTGGCTTCGCTGGCGTATGGACTGTATCGCGTCACTCCTGCCGGCGAATACGAAAACGTACTCGAATATCGTGCCGATCCCGTCTGTGCATTTGCCTGAACGAGGCGGTAAGTTGCGTGCCTGTAGAACAACCTGCTATTGTCATGATGAAAATTAAGCTGCCATAAAGAATGCATGGGAGGATACTTGTGAAACTGCGCTTGTTCGTCGTCCTGATTGTGCTTGTCCTGAGTTTGTCATCCGTTTTAGGCGTCTCCGCACAAGAGACCTGGGTGCTGGGTGTGGTGCAACCCTTCACCGGCGCGCTCGGTTCCTTCGGCGCGGATTTCTCGCGCGGCATCGACCTCGCTGTCGAGCAGATGAACGCAGAGCTGGAGGCTGCCGGCTCGAGCGTTCGCTTCGAAACGGCGACCGCGGACACAGAAGGAACGCCAGACGGCTCCGCCCGCGCCGTTCAAACCATTGTGCAGACCACCGGCGCAAACGTCATCGTCGGCCCATTGACCACCTCCGAAGTGCTGGGCGCCAAACAATTTGCCGATGAGAACAACATCGTGCTGGTCGCGCCGGCCTCCAGTGGTCCGGCAGGCGGCATCGCCGGCGACAACATCTTCCGCGTCATGTATCCGCCCGACACCTTTGCCGCAAAGGCCTACGCGCGCATCGCTGTCTCGCGCGGCTACCAGAACGTCGCCATCCTTAATCTGGACGATCCCTACGGCAACGGCCTCGCCGACCGCTTCGAGCTGGACTTTGCAGCAGCTGGCGGTGCGCAGACCACGCGCATCAAATACACTCCAGATCCGCCGGACCTCAGTAGTGAAGTCGCGCGTCTCAGTGCGGACGTGGCCAGTCTTTCGGGCAGCGGCGAGACCGCCGTGTTCTGTGTCTGCTTCCTCGGTGACGCCCAGAAGGCCCTGCAACTCAGCTTGGTTGACCCCGTCCTGAGCACAGTCGACTGGATTGGCAACGAGGCCATGACCACACCGGACATCCTGGAAGACGCAAGTGTCGCGTCCTTCCTGCAAAACGCGAACTTCGTCTCGGTGGGTTCATACACTGGCACCAAAACCCCGCTGGTGGATCGATTCGTGGCGAGCTTTACCGAGCGCTACGAAAACCCGCCGGGCCCCTTTACCAACTACGCCTTCGATGCGGCCAACATCGCCATGCTGAGCATGCTGGTCGCCGGCAATGATGGCGCAGCCGTCAAGTCCATCCTGCCCTTCATCTCCGGCCATTACATCGGCACCAGCGTACAGGGTTTGCTGGACGAAAATGGCGACCAGGCCATCGCCTACTACAGCGTCAAGCAGGTCAATGCCGATGGCACTGACTTCGATTCGATCGGTATCTACAACGGTTCCGCGGATTCGCTGGAACTGGACGACTGACAGGGAGCGGGCCTGTGGTGCCAGCCGCCACAGGCCCGCCCGCCCATGTCTCCTGCCCTGCTCGTCACTTCTCTGGTGCAGTCGATCCAGGTCGGCAGCCTTTACGCGCTCATGGCTATCGGCATCACCCTGACCATGCGCGTCATTCGCCTGCCCAATTTCGCCCACGCCGAGTTCGTGACCACCGGCGCATTCACCGCGCTCGTCGTTTCGCTCTTCGTGTCGCACGAACCCGTGATCATCCTGGGCTCGGCAGCCCTGGTGGCGGCCCTGGTCGCCCTGTTGTCGCACCAGCTTGTCTTCCGCCCGCTGGCCCGGCGCAACCTCTCAACCTACACCATGCTGCTGGCCTCCTTCGCCGTCGGCCTGGTCCTGCGCTACATCCTGTTCCTGCTCTCGGATTCCTTTCAACTGTTTGACAAGCGCATTCAGATCCCCCTGCAAATCCTGGTGCGCAGCGATTCCCTGATCCTCACCAATATCTTCTTCACCGTTGTCCCGATCACCATCGCCTGCGTCATCGGACTGAGTCTGCTGCTCGGCCGCACCGGCCTGGGACGTGAAATGCGCGCGCTCGCCAGCAACCCCGAGCTGGCGCACATTCTTGGCATGCGCGTGGAACGCATCCGCAGTCTGACCTGGCTGCTGGTCGGTGCGCTGGCCGGGCTGGCCGGCGCGCTCTGGGGCCTCTATACCTTCGTGAACCCCCTGCTGGGCTGGCTGGCCATCCTTTCGGTCTTCGCCGCAGCCATCCTGGGTGGTCTGTCCAGCTTCACCGGCACCATTTTGGGCGCCTACCTCGTCGGCCTCTGCGAAAACACCCTGATGCAGGTCCTGAATCACTATATTGGTCTGTCTTTCAGCTTCAAGGCAGCCATTCCCTTCGTCATCATCATCATCGTTCTGCTCTTGCGCCCCCAGGGATTGACCGGTTTCAATCGCGCGCCGCGGGACCTGCAGCGGTGAACATCGACATCGGCGCCACGCTCATCGCCCTGCTGACCTTCTTCGGCATCGCCGCGCTGATGGCCATTAGCCTGAACCTGGAGTACGGGCTTGCCGGCGTGCCCAACTTTGGCCAGGCGGTCTTCGTCTCCATTGGCGCCTACACCGCCGCCATCACCTATACGCGCATCCTGCCCCTGCTCGCCGGACGCGAGGGGATCTGGCCCTGCGGCACCACGCTGGGCCCCGCCCTGCAACTGCGCTCCGAAATCATGCGCGAACAACCCGTGGCCGGCTTCGTTAACTTTGGCCTGACGCTGCTGCTGGCTGCCGTGATCAGCGGCCTGGCCGGCTATTTCGTCTCACGCGTGGCCCTGCGTCTGCAGCAGGAATGGTTTCTGGCGCTGGTTTTGCTGGTGGGTGGCGAGACGGCGCGCATCTTTGTGCGTGGCTACGAACCCGTCATCTGCGCCAACAACGGCATATCCGGCGTGGCGCAGCCCTTCGCCTGGCTCGGCAATCCACAGCTCGCCTCTATCCTCTTCATGTTGCTGGTGCTGATCCTGGCCGCATTGGCGTACCTCTACAGCGAACGTCTGGTGCGCTCCCCGTTTGGTCGCCTGCTCAAGGCCGTGCGCGAAAATGACAGCATCGCTCGCAGCCTGGGCAAGGATGTGGCGCTGGCGCGCGCGCGCATCATGCTCATTGGTTCGGTCATTGCGGCCATCGCGGGCGTGATGTTTGCGCTCAACACAGGCTACATCAGCAGCAATGACTACGTCGTCACGCTCACGCTGGACATGTGGGTCATGGTGGTGCTCGGCGGCCTCGGCAACAACCGGGGCGCATTGCTGGGCGCACTGGTGGTCACCCTGCTCGACCGAATCACCGCCATCGCCACTATCCAGATGAATATGTCCAGCATCGAGCTTGAGTTCAACTACGTTCGTTACATCCTGTATGGCATCATTCTGCTGCTCATGTTGCGCTATCGTCCCCAGGGCATCTTGCCCGAGCCGGCCCGCACCACCCACGCTCACGACCTGCTGGCGAGAGAAGTGAGCCATGTTGCAGATCAGTGAGCTGACGCGCAGTTTCGGCGGCTTGCGCGCGGTCGACGGGGTTTCGCTGGAGCTGCAGCAAGGCCAGCTTGTCGGCCTGATCGGCCCCAACGGCAGCGGCAAAAGCACGCTGCTCAGCCTCATCTCCGGCCAGCTGCACCCGGACTCCGGCACGATCCACTTCGACGGGCAGGACATCAGCGTCACGCCGCCGGACGAGATAAACCGTCTCGGTCTGGCGCGCAGCTTTCAGGACCCGGCGCTCTTCTTTCAGATGACTGTGCTGGACAACAGCCTGTTGCCAGTCAAGGAGCAACTGGGTGAATCTCCCTGGCATGCCCCCTGGCACAATCGCTGGCGCGCGCAGGAGGCTCAGAACACGCAGGGTGTGGCCAGCATTCTGCAGCGCATGCTGCTGCGGGACCACTATGACAAGCGCGCTTCCGACCTGTCCGGCGGGCAGATGAAGCTGCTGGATATCGGGCGCAGCCTGGGCGGTGAGCCAAGACTGCTATTGCTCGACGAGCCCACCGCCGGCGTCGCGCCCAACCTGGCACGCGAAATCTTCGAATACATCGCGACCCTGCACCGCGAAGCAGGCCTGACCTTTCTCATCGTCGAACATCGCCTGGAAATTCTCTTCGACTATGTGGATTGGGTCTTCGTTCTGCACATGGGGGGTCTGCTGGCCTCAGGCACGCCGGCGCAAATCATCGAGGATGCCAGGGTGCGTGAGGTCTATTTCGGCGCATGATGCTGACAATCGAGCGACTGCATGCCGGTTACGGCAAGCTGAGGGTGCTGCAGGATCTTTCGCTGACCATTGCTGCGGGACGCTTCACAGCGATTCTGGGCCCGAATGGCAGTGGCAAGAGCACCCTGCTCAAGGCCGTGTTTGGCCTGGCCGATGTGTTCAGTGGTTCCATTCTGCTGAATGGCGAGCAGCTGGTCGGCCTGCATGGCGCTCAGATCAACGGCAAGGGACTGGCCTGTGTCCTTCAACGTGACAACGTTTTTGCTGAACTGAGCGTGCACGAAAATCTGCAGCTGGCCACGCGCCAGCTGGGACGCAGCATGGCCGGGGCCGCTATTGACGATGCCTGCGAGCTCTTCCCCCTGTTGGCGCGCCGGCGCAACCAGCCCTCCAGCCAGCTCAGCGGCGGCGAGCGCCAGATGCTGGCCATCGCCATCGGCTGGCTGACCCGCCCGAAACTCATGCTGCTCGACGAGCCGAGCGCCGGCCTCGCGCCTAATCTCGTCACTGAGGTCTTTCGCACCCTGCTGTTGCTGCGGGACCAGGGGATGACGCTGGTCGTCGTCGAACAGAACGCGCGCAGTGTCCTGCAGCATTGTGACGAAGTACACCTTTTGCGCGAAGGCACGCTGGCTTTCTCCGGCACAGCCGAGGAATGCCTGTCAGACGAAGAGACGATCAAAACGCTGCTTGGCGCCGGACTCAGTGGCCATGCGTCGTTGCCATGATATAGTTCTCCAGGTTGAACGCAGTCCAGGAAGCAAAATGACCAACTCAATTCGTGGCATCTACAACATTCTGGCAACTCCCTTCTGCGCCGACGCTTCGCTCGATCTGGCCAGTCTGCGCCGCCTGGTTAATTTCCAGCTTGACCTGGGCGCTCAGGGCCTGACCATTCTCGGTGTGCTGGGTGAGGCGGCGAAGCTCAGCGTGGCGGAGCGCCAGCAAGTGCTGGACACGGTCATGGCGACCGTGAACGGCCGCGTACCGGTCGTCGTGGGCGCCAGCCACCAGGATGACGCCACGCGCCTCGTGCTCTGTCGCTCGGCTGAAGCAGCCGGCGCCGCCGGCGTGATGGTCGCCCCGCCACGTATGGAGGACCCCGGCGACGAGGCAGTCTTCGCAATCTACAGCGACATTGCCCAGGCTTGCGACCTGGCCATCGTGGTACAGGATTTCCCACCCGTAAACGACATCATCATGTCACCGGCGCTCATCGCCTCCATTGCGCGGCAGATTCCCTCAGCGCGTTACCTCAAGCTGGAGGATCCGCCGCTGATGCAGAAGATCAGCGCCATTCGCGAGCAGGTCGACGGGCTGGAGATCTTCGGCGGCCTGGGTGGCATGTTCCTGCTTGAAGAGCTGCGGCGCGGCGCCTCGGGCACGATGACCGGCTTCGCCTTCACCGAAATCCTGGTCGCCGTCTTCGATGCCTGGAGTTCGGGCGCACAGGACCGCGCCGAATGTATCTTTGACGAATACCTCCCGCTGATTCGCTACGAAAACCAGCCGGTGATTAACCTGAGCATCCGCAAGGAAATACTGCGCCGGCGCGGAGCTATTGAATGCGCCAGTCCGCGCGAACCCTTTGCCCCCATCGACGCAGGCACGCACGCTGAAATCGACTGGGTCTTTGCGCGCGTCGGCGTTAACGATCCAACCCGCAAACTGGACCTCTGAACCGACAGGAGCAATGCCATGAAGCTTGGACTTGAGAACAGGGTAGCCCTGGTCGCAGCCGCCAGCAAGGGCCTTGGCTACGGAGTGGCGCGCGCACTGGCCAGTGATGGCGCGCGCGTGTCCATCTGCAGCCGTTCGGCGGATGACATCGCTGCCGCCGCCGCAAAACTTAAGGCAGAAACCGGCGCAGAGGTGCTGGCCACGTCCTGTGACGTGACCAATCCGGCTGACATCAATAACTGGGTGGCAGCCACAGTCAGCGAATGGGGTCAGGTAGACGCGCTGCTGGTGAACGCTGGCGGGCCGCCTGCCGGCCACTTCCGCGAGATCAGTGAGGCGCAGTGGGAAGCCGCCTTCCAGCTCACGCTGATGAGCTCCATCCGCATGATCAACGCCGCCCTGCCCCACATGAGCAGCGGTAGCGCCATCCTCACCGTGACCTCTTCCTCCATCCGCGAGCCAATCGAACGCCTGGCGCTCTCGACGGTGATGCGTTCGGGCGTGATGGGGCTGGTCAAGACTTTGGCCGACGAGCTGGCCGGCGACGGCATCCGCGTCAACAACCTGATCCCTGGGCGCATCGACACGGACCGCGTACGCCAACTGGACGCAGGCACCGCCAATCGCCTGGGCATCACAGCGGAAGAGGCCCGCGCACGTTCGCTGACCAACATTCCTCTGGGCCGTCTGGGCAACATTGACGACTTTGGTGCCGCCGGCGCCTTCCTGCTGTCGCCCGCCGCGTCTTTCATCACCGGCGCTTCACTGCGCGTGGATGGCGGCCAGATGCGTTCCGTCTGAGCGACGGTCAGGTCCTGCCGACTAAAGGTTGACGCTTTGCTCGCGTACGCGTCCGGCGTCCGCATTGACGGCAGCGCGAATCTCCTGAAACTCAGCCGTCAACATGCGCAGAAAGGCGGAGACGTCCGAGCTGTGCATGACGAGATTGGCGCCGGACTGTACCCAGCCGATCTGCTGCTGCATGAAGTTATGGTGGATGCCCACACCCACGCCGGCTGCGCGTGATTTGGCGATGATGATCTGAATCGCCTCTTCGAAGACTGGATGATCGTAACGCTCCGGGGTACCCAGGCTGCAAGACAGGTCGTGCGGGCCGACCAGCACCGCATCTATGTAGGGCACAGCCAGGATATCGTCCAGCGCATCCAGCGCCGGCACACTTTCAATATTGATGAACAGGTTGTTTTTGGCGTTACGCTCCGCCAGATAGGCGTCCAGTTCGGCTTCCGGCGCATGGCCGTTGACCATGCCGCTCAACTTGTCGCCCTTCACCGGGCCGTACTTCACTGCGCCACCAAGGGCCTTCACCTGCTCGGGCGACTCAACGTAGGGGGCAATTACGCCACTGGCGCCGCCATCCAGCACCATCTGTGCCATGTAGGGGTCAGGCGCCGGAATACGCACAACCGGCGCAATGTTCAGCGCCGCATAAGTCTGGCACATCCAGGAAATCATGCCGCGATCATGCGGCGTATGTTCGGAATCAATGAACACCATGTCGATGCCCAGTTGCTTGACCCGGCCTGCCCACATCGGGGAAGGCGCGTAGATTGCCGTGCCGAAGACCAACTCACCAGCATGCAAGGCGTGATTCAACTGCTTCCCGTTCACAGTCTCTGTCGTCCTTTCCTTTGTCGCGCCGCGGAACAGCGAGCATAACGCCCGCCCGCCTCAGCGTCAACCACAGCAACGTGTTCTGGTCAGGACAGGGACATAATCCAGTCCGGTTCGATGACTAGGCGCAGCGCTGAACCTGGCTCGGGGACGGGCTGCCCGCCCACTTCATGCCGAAAGCGCAGGGTTTCACCAGCCACCTGCGCGGAAAGTCGCCAGCGCTCCCCTTCGTAGACCCGTTGCATGAGTTCGCCAGGCAGGGTGTAACCCCCTCCAGTTTCCTGGCCGGCCAGACTAATACCGGCCGGGTGCAACAATACCTGTTCTCCTGGAATGGCAAGGCCGGTTTGCTGCAACAGCCAGTCGCCGCTGACAAGATTGCCAAGCCCCAGGAAACCGGCGACGAATGCAGTGCGCGGCCGGCTGTAGAGCGCCTGGGGCGAATCTATCTGCTCGATACGGCCAGCATTCATGACGGCAATGCGGTCGGCAATGGCATTGGCCTCGTGCTGATCATGTGTAACCGTGATGACCGTCTGTTTCAGTTCCCTGAAAATGCGTCGCAGTTCCGGCATCAGCCGTTCACGCAGCCCGGCGTCCAGCGATGCCAGCGGTTCATCCAGCATCAGCAGCGCTGGCCGCGGCGCAAGGCTGCGCGCCAGCGCCACCCGTTGCTGCTCGCCACCGGAAAGCGAGCTCACATCGCGCGCGCCCATGCCCGCCAGTCCGACCAGCGTCAGTATTTCGCGCGTGCGCGAAATGACATCGTCACTGCCTCGCATGCGCAGGCCGAAGGCCACGTTTTGCTCAACGCTCATGTGCGGGAACAGCGCGTAGCCCTGAAACATCAATCCAAAGTTACGTTCGTGCACCGGGACTCGAGCCAGATCCCTGCCTTGAAACAACAGCTCGCCGCGGTCTGCGGAATCAAGCCCGGCGATTATGCGCAGCAGTGTTGTCTTGCCGCAGCCACTCGGCCCCAGCAGACAGACGATCTCCGCATCACGAAACTCCAGGGATACATCCTGCAGCACATCCTGCCCACCGTAGCTTTTGGTCACGCCCCGTATCTGAAGCATCAGAAGGCGCCGCTGCCCGCCCGTTGCACGCGCTCGATTAGCATGAAGCCGAGTCCACAGGTCAGCAGCAAGACGACGCTCATGGCCATTGCCTGCCCGTTGTTGAGCGTCCCCGGTTGCCCCAACAGACGGTAGATGACGACCGGAATCGTTGCGCTGGCCGGACGCGCGATGATGAGCGAGGCGCCGAACTCGCCCATGCTGATGGTGAAGGCGAAGGTGGCCCCCACCAGCAGGCCGCGGCTGACCAGCGGCAGGTCAATCTGGCGCCAGACCTGCCAGGGCGTGGCGCCCAGCACCCGCGCCGACTCGCGCAGTGCCGGCGCGATGCTGTCCAGCGTGGGCAGCACGCTGCGCACGACAAAGGGCAGCGCCACCAGGGTATGGGCGATCGGGATTAACAGCGGCGAGGCGCGCAAGTCCAGCGGCGGCTCGTCCAGAGCAATGATGAAGCCGAAGCCAAGCGTCACCGCACTCGTCGCCAGCGGCAGCATAAAAAGTGGATCCAGCCAGCGCCGACCCCGTCGTTGCAACAACGTGGCGGTGAGCAGCCCCAGGGTCAGCGCCAGCACAGTCGTCCCCAGAGCAAACAGCAAGGAGTTGCCGACCGCGCGCAGGGGCGGCACGAAGAGTACCGAGCCGCGCACATTTTGCGACAGCGCCGCGTACCATGCGATCGTCAACCCGTCTGTGCCAGTGACGGAACGCAGCAGCAAGGCAAACAGTGGAGCAGCCAGCAGAATCAGCATGAATCCGCTGACCCAACCCACAGTCAACCACTCGCGCACGCCCTGTGGTCGCCGCGCCGCAGCGGGCTGCAGAGTCTGCGGCAAACGTCTGCGCAATCGCGTATACACCAGCAGCATGGCGAACATCATGCCGATCTGCAGTAGCGACAACCCGGCTGCCACCGGCAGGTTGAATAGATTCACCGCCTGCAAATAGATCTCTACCTCCAGCGTCGCGAAGCGCAATTCACCCAGGATGATGATGACGCCGAAGCTGGTGAAGGTGAAGATGAATATGAGCACGGCTGCCGCCAGCAACGCCGGGCGCAACAGGGGCAGGCGCAGTTCCCACCACAGGCGCCAGCCCTGCGCACCCAGCACGCGCGCTGCTTCCTCGATTTCCACATTGCGATTGGCCCAGTAGCCGGTGATGATGCGCAGCGCCACAGCGAAGTTGTAGAAGACATGCGCCAGCAAGATAATGGCCAGCGTACCTTCCAGACGCAGCGGCGGGGCGTCCAGCCCAAATGCCTGCTGCAAAAGCGCGTTGGCCAGACCGCGCGAACCAATCAGCGCCGAAAACGCGGCGGCCACCACAACGGTTGGCAGGACGAAGGCCAAAGTCGAGAGCGACAACAGCAGCGAACGACCCGGGAAGGACCAACGCACGCAGACCCAGGCCGCCGGTAACGCCAGCGCGAGGGTCAGCGCGGTCGAGAGCAGCGCCTGGACACAGGTGAAGACGAGGGTGTTGAGATAGTAGGGCGTGGCGATCTGTTGCAGCCGTACAAGTTCCAGCTGTCCATCCGACACCAGCCCCAGCGTAAGGATGGATAGCAGGGGCCAGATGAAAAACAGCGCCAGAAAAAGCAGCGGCAGCAGCAAAACGAGCCGCGCGGCGTGGTTCACGACTCGCCGCGCAACACCGTCTCGGTCCAGGCCTGGATCCACTCCTCACGCATGGCATCAATTTCTTCTGGCGCCACTACTGCCGGCACTTCCGCCACTTCAGCGTACTCAACAAACACCTCGGGCAGTTCTGCTTCCGCGTTGACCGGGAAGACGAACATCTGCAGCGGGATGTCCTCCTGGAAACTCGTGCCCAGCATGAAGTCAATCAGCTGCTGTGCCGCGGCCACCTGCTCACTGCCCGCCAGCACACCGGCGAACTCTATCTGGCGGAAGCAGGTGTTGTCCGCGACGATGGCCCCGGTGGGCGCCACCTCTGGCGTCTCTTCCATGAAGAACACCTCGACTGGCGGGCTGCTGGCGTAACTGACGACCAGCGGATACTCGCCGCCACTGATGCTGAACTCGCCCCAGTAAGCGCTCTCCCAGCCGCTGACCACGCGCACTTCGTTCTCAACCAGCTCTCGCCAGTAGTCCAGCCAGGTGGTCTCGCCCTCCGTGCCAAAGACGCCGATGGTCGCCAGCATGAAGGCCAGGCCAGGCGAGGAAGTCGCCGGATTCTCGACGACCAACAGACCGCGATACTCCGGCTCCGTCAACGCCGCCAGGCTTTCTGGCAGCTCAAGCTCCTGCTCTGCGAACCAGGCAACGTCGTAGTTCAGGCACACATCACCATAGTCTATCGGCGTGACGCGATGCTCTGCGTCCAGCTGGAAGTGCTCGGGAACTTGCTCAAGCATGGGTGATTCATAGGGCAGGAATATGTCGTTGGCCAGCGCCCTGCCGAGAAATGTGTTGTCCACGCCGAACAGCACATCTCCTAGCGGGTTACCGCGCGACAGGATGGCCTTGTTAAGCGTCTCCCCCGCATCACCAATCTGCAATATTTCCACGCGAATCCCGGTCGCGGCCATGAACTCTGCCAGCACTTCCTCACCAATAGCGAAACTGTCATGCGTGACCAAAGTCACGACCGTCTCCTGCGCGCTGACAGATGTCAGCAAGATCAGCAGTAAACCTACTGTCCCCAGTAAACGCACATCAGGCTCCTTCCGTTGCAAACAAAAACCACCCCGACCTTCCAGGGTGGCTGCCATTCGCTCCTCGCACGCTTCCTGCGCCGGCATGATCCGGATCAGGTTCGAGGGTCGATGCGACGGTACGCATCCTCTCAGCCCGCTCGCGCGGACTCCCCTGGTTGCTCGATTTTGCATACTGTAACCCGCATACTGACCGGTGTCAAATGAAACACGGCCAGAATCAGGTGTGAGCGAGAAACTCCGCGAGCCACTTGTCGAACTGACCCGCGTTGCACTGCTCTACATAGCTCAGGAAAGCGTCGCTGTCCAGTCGGTAGAGTGGATGGCAGCTGGAAGGCCATGCGCCCTGCGGCGCAGGCACGATGACGTCGGCGCCGGGCGCCGGCAGAATGTGCCCCTCGACCGTCGCATACAGCTTCGTGACCAGACGCTCAACCGTCACGATGACTGTATCAGCGGCGTAAGCCAGCTCCATGTCGATGCCGAGGTTGCGATTCAGCAGCACGTTGCCCTGCGCATCCGCCTCCAGACCATGCAGCACGGCCACATCCAGCGGAATTGCCGGGAAGGCGATCAGGGGTTCCTCGCCATATACATCCTGCATCGATTGCACGTCCGGCCGCAGCCGCGGCAAATCAGTCCCGCGCCAGGCGCGTGAAGGCATGAAGCTGGTGCCGGCCATCGTGGCGCGTATGCCGGAAACGATGCTGAGCTCGGTCTCTTCCAGAATGTGCAGCCTTCCCTGCTGAGCAGCTGCGCTGAACATGGGCGCCAGGCCAAAGTATTCCAGACCGAAGTAAACGCTGCGCACCGTGCTGACACAACCGGCACCCACCAACAGGTCGGATTCCAGACCGGCAGTGAAGCTCAGCAGCGTCAGGTCGAGAGGTGCTTGCGCCCGCTGCAGCAGGGCGCGCACGAAAGCCAGCGGGCGACGGTAGAGCGTCATGCCGCCCGGCGCCAAAGTCTGCCCGTCGCACAGAAGAGCAGCCGCTTCGTTCAGTGTGCAAATTTCAATAATTGCTGACCTCGCCCAGGTCAATATCGAGAACGTCCGACAACCACAAGATGGCGGCCTTGCCACGATGCTCGTTAATATCGTCTACTTCACGATTATGTTTTACTAAGTTGCGAAATTCATGGAAATCAGCCAGATTTCGCTGGGCTACGCCCTTGGATGGGAAGATCTTGGCAAAGTGGATCCAGTTCTTCTTATTTTCTATGATCCCTAAATAGTCAGAAACATCCGCAAAATCCCACCGCGCTCTCAAGTCTCGTTTATAGTCTTCGAGAGAATTTCCAGGATTCTTCAATATGTGGTCATCGATGCGCTTTTGAATGTTACTGTGAATCTTTCCTCCTCCGACAGACTCCACGTTTTCCTTCCAGTACGCGGCTCCTTCGGCAGTAAAAAGCGAATTGTGAATGGTGTCCCGCAGGGCGGTCTCAACTATGTCAATGGCCGGATTTCGCTGCTCTTCCCCCAGTCGAACTCTGGCGCCGCTCAGATACTGAATTTCTTCTAGCAATAGAGTGGATCTTTGTTTTAGGAACAATTGATAGTCGTCACTCCAAATTCCAGAGTCCTTGCCCACCGGAATCAAATGTGAGCGCATAACTTCCCTGAATCTGTGCTCGCCAAGCTTCTGGCGAATGTCATCCATGTACTGGCTTGGAGATGAATCACCAATCTTGCGGTTCAAGTCCGCTGGTATGAAGCAGAAATTTGGAATCCGGTGAACATCTTTAGTCATGAACCCTTGCATTTTAAGGAAGCCTGAGGGGAATATGTGATGGTTTTCTGCCCTTGTGAATCGCTCATAATCTGGCCCGACAACCTGGAACTCCTCGCCCGTATCGAAACGGCGTGGCTGCTGTAAATTTAGCAGACACAAAATGCCGTTGCGGACTGCAGAGGTCGTTGCTCCCATAGAGCCATCAGCGAGTGCTCTTTCACTAACTGTAAGTGGTAATCCAAACTCAGTTTGCGAGTTGATGAACTCACGAAAGGCTGTCGCGTCATTTGTCATCGCCGTCTGGGATGCTCCGCTGTAGCGGTTACCAAACGCTGCTTGCCAGAACCAGCTGTCGATTTGCTCAAGATGCTTTCGGGAGAGAATCTTTCGATCCTCTGTAAGGAAGAACCAGTGCTGCAACACTGGTAACATAGCTTCATAGGGTACAAACTCCAGCCTAATGGCACGATAACGCTCGCGAACGAATTCAATGCTCAGCAAAAGACTTTCGATAGTCTTGCTCCAAGCTGCCTGTATATCTTCTGTTTTAAGATTCATCTGAACCTGGAATTCTGTGCTGTTGCGGATGTTAAGTGATAATGCTTGTGGTATGTTTGTCTCGCTAAGCATACAAAACTCCACAGGCAACTTCTCCAGAAGATCCTTCTCAGTCTTTTCTCGTAAATCGAACGCTTCTGTCATGATCGAGGCAGCTATCAGATCGTAGCGACTGAGCCGTTTTCCCTGCTGGTTGATACGTTCAAAGATTTCGACTGTCTCGCCGATCTTCATATTTCTGACTTCAATTACCGAGAATGGATAGTTCATCAACAAACTGCGATAACGCTCAAATCGAGGTTTGAATTCCTGCTGTGACACACTTTCATAGATACCAATGGGATTCGGTCCCAACAAGTCTTTTACTGAAACCCAGCGCCTGTTGTCCGGCTTGCGAAATGAGAAGATCTCATGCTCATGTGAATCTTCCACACTCAAATCAATGACCAGCCGACCAAAGTCTTCGTCATCAACTGTCAATCCATTGATTACTGCATACAGCGAAGTCAGACGCTGTTGCCCGTCCAGAATGAGCGTGTAGTTCTTATGTTTTTCAAGCGGTGGTTGTTTCAACTCCTCACTATCTCGCAAAAAATGATTGTATTCTGCAGGCGCCTCCCAGAGAAACAGTGTGCCAATGGGGTACTCCTTAACCATACTGTCGAAAAGCTTACGGACACGGGGACGGTCCCAAATAAATTCTCTCTGAAACCGTGGGATCCGCAGTTTCCCCTGCTGTATATCTTGCACAAGACGAGCAAGACTGTATTGTTCAACCCTGATTTTTTCGATTTGCATAATCACCACTTTCGATTCGAACCCTTTCGCAATTCTACCAGCGTGGCCCCCAGCGACAACCTTCCATCCAGTATTCATCCCGCGCTCACCCACCATGGCTATACTTGAGCCAGACAACCTGGAGATGGCCATGCCCGGCATACGGCAGCATCGCATTCCCCTGCTCATCCCGCTCGTGCTGGCACTCGCGTTCGGTTTCCTGCTCGGCACTACGCGCAGTGAACTGAATGCCGGCAACGGGACTCCCCTGTCGTCTGACGAGGAGGCGCTTTTCGATGCCTTCTGGCAGGTATGGGAGATCATCCAGGAAGATTTTGTCGCGCCCGACGGCTCAGAAATCACGCCTGCCACACTGGTTGATGGCGCCATTCGTGGCGTGGTGGAGGCGCTCGGTGACGAACACAGCGGCTACCTGGACCCGCTGCAGTTCCCGGTCATGCAGGAGGACTGGTCCGGCTCGATTGAAGGCATCGGCGCTGTCGTGCAACGGGATGATGACTCTGGCTTCCTGCAGATCGCGTGGGTGCTTCCCGGGTCGCCGGCCGAGGCAGCGGGTCTGGGCGCGGGAGATATTTTCCTGGAGGTTGACGGTGTTGACGTGCTCGATTCCAGCCAGCTGGAACTCGCCGCGCTGGTGCGCGGGCCGGACGGCAGTGACGTTCAGCTCACCATGAAACAGGGTGAAGAAACCTTGAGTTTCACGATTACACGCGCGCGTATCGTCGTGCCTAACATTGAGTGGCGTTTGCTCAAGGATACAGGCTTTGGCTATATCCGCCTGCAACACTTCAATGCCAACGCGCGCGCCGGCATGGATGATGCCTTTGCGGCGCTGAAGGCTCAATCGCTCCCAGGTCTGGTGCTGGATCTGCGGGGCAACCCTGGCGGCTTGCTACAAAGCGCTATTGAGATATCCAGCGCATTCATCGAGGAAGGGCCGATTGCCATTCAGGACTATGGCGAGCGCGAGCGGGTTATCCAGGCCGATGGCAGCTTCGCCGGACTCGCCATGCCGATGGTCGTACTGGTGGATGGCCGCAGCGCCAGCGCTTCCGAGCTGGTCGCCGGCGCCCTGCAGGACCGGGGCCACGCGACGATCATTGGCGAACAGACCTTTGGCAAGGGCACCATGCAGAATCTCTATGACCTTGACAATGGCGGTGGGCTGCAACTTACCATCGCGCGCTGGCTCACGCCGGACGGTCGCTGGATCCATGCGCAGGGCATCACACCAGATCTGCCGGTAGCGCAGTCGGAAGCTTCAGAGAATGGCGAGCCCGATGCACAGTTGCAGGCCGCTGTCGCGCACCTGGAAGCTCTCATCGCAGACATCGCCGCTTGAAACTTGCCTCGATTCAGGTCAGTCTACTGACACGACATCGCTCGCATCAAGGCAAACCAGATGACGCCGCACCAGGCATGGCGGTCAGGCACAGGACCTGACCTGGTTGCTGCCAAACGATTCAAGCCCAGGTGAACTCAACCTACACATCCCGACGCCTGCGCATCCTGCTGGCCTGGCTCGCCTTCATCGCGCTCGGGATTCCGGGCGCCGCAATAGGCGTTGCCTGGCCTTCCATGCGCGATACCTGGAGCTTGCCCACGGCCTCCCTGGGCATTCTTCTGCTGGCCCTGACCTTCGGCTACCTTTCGGGCGCCTTTGTGAGCGGACGTCTGGTCATCAGGTTCGGCATGGGCAGCACCCTCATTCTGTCCAGCACAGTCATCACCGGTGGCTTGCTCGGATTCGGCCTGGCGCCAGGCTGGACTCCGCTGATCGCCGCCGCCTTCTTTCTGGGACTTGGCCAGGGCACGCTCGACGCAGGAATCAATCTCTATTTTGCCAACCACTTCAACGCCAGAATGATGAACTGGCTGCATGCCAGCTTCAGCGTCGGCGCGACGCTCGGTCCCTTCATCGTGCAGCTGGCGATCTCGTCCGGACAGGGCTGGCGTATCGTATGGCTCGCCATCGCGCTCGTCCAACTGCTCCTCACCGGCGCCTACTTCTTCACTCGCGCCAGCTGGCACTCGTCACGCAGGCAAGAGACAGACACAGTTGCTGATGCGCCATCCATACTGGCCACCTTGCGCCAGCCAGCCGTACTGCTCGGCATGGCCTTGTTTTTCGTCTTCGTCGGCATCGAGACTGCCACCGGCAGCTGGAGCTTCACGTTGTTCAGCGAAACTCGCGCCATTGACAGCGCTCTGGCTGCCACCTGGGTGGGGCTCTACTGGGGCAGCTTCGCGCTGAGTCGTATTTTGTTCGGTTTCTTTGCCGACAAACTCCCGGCCACGACGAGTATTCGCGTGTCCATAATCGCTGTCCTGCTTGGCGGGCTGATGTTCAGCCTGCGCGAGCCGGTCGCCATCAGCCTGGCAGGGCTCTTGCTGATCGGCTTCGCCCAGGCGCCGGTCTTCCCGTTGCTCATCACCGCCACACCCAGGCGCCTGGGAGAGGGCCATGCAACCAACGCCATCGGCTTTCAGATGAGCGCGGCAGGCCTGGGCATTGCGGGATTGCCGGCCCTGGTCGGGGTTGTCGCCAGCTTCAGCAGTTTCGAAATCCTTGGGCCTTTCCTGGCAGCTTCTGCCCTGATCAGCCTGCTGCTTTTCCAACTCATCATTCGCACGGGCACATCGGAATCAGCATAGATGACAGACCCTGCCCTTCGGTTGACCGCAATTATTCCGCAGGCAGGACACAAAATGCGCATTGCTCGCTTTGAGGCAATCGACAGATGACGCTGGACATTCTCTTGCCGCCGGGCACAGGGACGGGTCGCCGGCTTACCGGACGGTGTACGCCGGTATGAGCGCCACATTTTCAGCCCGTCATATCCGAATATTAATTGCCTTTACTGCCTTTATCGCGACGGGCATCTCAGGTGGCGCGCTCGGAGTTGCCTGGCCCTCCATGCGCGACTCCTGGGAGTTGCCCACGTCTTACCTGGGAATTCTCCTGCTGGCGATCACATGCGGCTTTCTCCTGGGCTCCTTCGTCTGCGGCAGCCTGGTCAACCGCTTCGGCCTGGGCGGCACACTCGTCCTGGCCAGCGCGGTCACAACCCTTGGGCTGCTGGGATTTGGGCTGGCGCCGTCCTGGATTCCCCTTATCGCCGTCGCCGCACTGTCCGGGCTTGGCAAAGGTACCCTTGGCGCGAGTCTGAATCTCTATTTTGCCAACCATTTCAACGCCAGATTAATGAACTGGCTGCATGCCAGCTTCGGCATTGGCGCCACACTGGGCCCCTTCATGGTGGGCCTCGCAGCGTCGTCCGGCTACAGCTGGCGCGTCATCTGGATTGCCAGCGCGCTGACCCAGCTGCTCCTCAGCTGCGCCTGGTACTACACGCGTGCTGGCTGGCATTCGACAAGCAGGCGCACTGCAGCTGGCACGCCTGACGCGCCGCCGCTGCTGTCAACCTTGCGCCAGCCCACGGTCCTGTTGGGAATGGCCCTGTTTTTTGTCTTAACCGGAATCGAGCTGTCCGCCGGCAGCTGGAGCTTTACACTTTTTAGCGAGACACGTTTCATTGATAGCACAATCGCTGCATCCTGGGTCAGCCTCTACTGGGGCAGTTTTACGCTGGGGCGCGTGATCTTTGGCCTGGTCGCTGACAGGCTCCCCGCTGTGGCCAGCATTCGTATGCTCATGCTCGCTCTGCTGTTGGGCGCACTTGTTTTCAGTCTGCGCGAACCGGCCATCATCAGCCTCGCTGGACTGATATTGATCGGATTTGCCCAGGCGCCCGTGACGCCGTTGCTCTTTATTATCACGCCCAGACAACTGGGCGAAGGCCACGCGATCAATGCCATCGGCTTTCAGATGAGCGCGACCGGTCTGGGATTTGCTGCCTTGCCCGCCCTGGTCGGGGTCCTCGCCGAATACAGCAGTTTCGAGATTCTGGGGCCTTTCCTGGCAATATCCACTCTGGTCAGCCTGCTTCTGTTCAAGCGCATCATCCGTGCCGGCGCTTCAGGAACGGCATAAGCGCGCGCGCCCTGCTATACTGTCGCCCGCATGCTTGCAAGCTGCAGGACGCACAATGGAAATCCTCGGCATCGACATCGGCGGGTCGGGCATCAAGGGCGCGCCGGTTGACATTGAGCAAGGCAGATTGCTGACAGAGCGCCTGCGCATTGACACGCCGCAGCCGTCAACACCCGACGCTGTCATCAATGTCGTCTGCGAACTGGTGGCACACTTTGACTGGCAGGGACCCGTCGGCTGCGCCTTCCCGGCTATCGTAAAAGCCGGCAAAACGCACAGCGCCGCCAACGTCGACGTCGGCTGGATCGATTTTGAAGCCGAGCGTGTCCTGAGTCAGCGAAGCGGTTGCCCGCTGCGACTCATCAACGATGCCGATGCTGCCGGCATCGCTGAAATGACATTCGGCGCCGGCAAGGATAGCCGCGGCCTGGTCTTCATCATCACCCTGGGAACCGGAATAGGCTGCGCCATGTTTTACAATGGCGTTCTTGTCCCCAATTGCGAAGTCGGCCATCTGGAATTAAACGGGCGCGATGCTGAAAAATGGACTGCCAGCGTGGTGCGCAAGCGTGACAAGCTCAAGTGGCGCGAATGGGGCTCGCGCCTGAACACTTACCTGGCCCACCTCGAGTTTATTTTCTCGCCGGATCTCTTTATCCTGGGCGGCGGTGTCAGCAGGCGCTTTGACAAGTACAGCAAGTACCTGACCCTGGAGACCCCGGTCGTGCCGGCGGCCTTGCGCAATGAAGCCGGCATTGTCGGCGCAGCCCTGGCCGCGCGTACCCTGTTTGCAGACTAAGACAATTCGTTGATTGTTTCGCGCAAGCGCTCAAGCACAAAGTCTCGCTCCAGCCCAGCCAGCAGATCACCGGCCCGGGGCCCGCTGCTGCGCCCCAGAATGGTCAGGTAGAGCGCCCGGAAAGCATTGCCTACGCTTCCCTGCCCTTCCCGGGCGAGCTCCATGATCTTCTCGTGAATGGCCTTGCCATCCGGCGCTTCTGTCTCTTCAAACCAGGTCAGAAATTCACGCAGGAAATCGAGTTGTGCATCATCCATGTCCGATGCTTGTGTCGGCAACCTTCCACTCAGCTTTGATCTGGTCTTGCCCGTCGCAATGCGCTCCAGCCAGTTGAGCGCGTAGGCGCTGCGCTGCTGCAACTCGCTGAGTTCTTCAGGCAGCAAGGGCGCGCCCTTGTGTTGCTCAAAGTGTTGCTCAAGGTCAACCCCTGGAATCTTTGTGATGGTCACGACATGCATGAAACGCGGCCGATAAGCTATCTTCACTTCAGCGCCATGCTCTATCTGCGCCAACTCGAACAGCCGCCGTTGCCAGGCCTCGCCCGCCTCGTCCCGATAGAGTTCTGCCGCCACATCATAGTCGTCGAACAGCCGCGGCACGGCGTTTTCACCCAGGTTGAAGTTTATCGCCGTGCGCGGCCGGGTACGCACCAGTAACCAGCGCAACAGCTGCGCCGGCAGTGCTTCGGTCGCTTCACGCGCGGTCAGCCCGATGCCCTTCGACGAACTCATCTTGCCGCCTTCGAGCAACAGAAATTCATAGGGCAGATTGGCCGGCGGTTCCACATCAAACACGCGCCGTGCGATTGCCTCGGCGACCTCGCGCGATCCGCCAGCAATAGAATGGTCACTACCCGCGCCTTCAAAGTTGACGCCCAGCACCTTCCAGCGCGCCGCCCACTCCAGCTTCCAGGGCAGTTTGCCCGCGCCATCCCAGGGAACTACTGCTCCTTCATGGCCACAACCCCTGGCGTAACTCATCGCCGCCGGCTCGCAGCGATAGTGCACCCGCTCACCGTCAAAGCGGTAAACGCGCGTCATCGCAATGCGGCCGCAGCGTTCGCAAATCGGGCTGAAGGGGATCCAGTCCTCGCCACGTTCGGACTGGCTGACCTCCAGGTAGATCGCCCGCAATTCGGCGGCCGCCTCAAGCAGTGTGCGAATGGGGCCGTTCATGCGGCCCGAGCGATACAGATCGCTCATGTGATAGGGTTCCGGCGTTATTCCCAGATGACGTTGAGCATCCATGAATTCGTCAAAGAAATAGCGCGCGTAGCTGCGCTCGCTGTCATCCGGCGCTGGCACTTCACACAGCGGCTTCCCCAGCCAGGGCTTGTACTTCTTCGTTGACAAGCCAGGCGGCACCGCGTCCAGCGCATCCATATCATCATTGCCGTAGAAAAAGCGGGCGCGCCGGCCCGCATCCAGCGCGCTGCGGCAAAGCAGGTCGTGGATAACCGGTCCACGCAGGGAACCGACATGCGCACTGCCAGAATATGTCTTCGAATCGTTGAAGACAAATTCATTCTGCGGCAAGTCGGCAATGATCTGGTCAGCCCAGTATTGCAATCGGTCCCTCCTGCATGTATCCCGCTGGATGATACGCCTGCGCGCCGGGCCAGGTCAAGGAAGCCCGACAGTTTGCTACTATTTCATTCCGGTCGTGGCAATGCCGGTGGTGATGAAGCGCTGCAGAAAGGCGAACACAACTGTAATAGGCAGCAAGGTTAACACGGTCATGGCCAGCACATAGTGCCACTGAATCTTCAATTCGCCCTGGAAGGCATAGAGCCCCACCTGCAAGGTGAACACCTCGGTTCGACTGAGCACGATCAAGGGCCACAGGAAGTCATTCCAGCGCCACATCACCGAGAAAATGGCCAGCACCGCCAGCGCGGGCCGCGCCAGTGGCAGCACAATCTGCCAGTAGATACGCCACTCGCTGGCGCCATCGATACGCGCCGAATCGAGCAATTCGTCCGGGATGGTCAGCATGTACTGGCGCAGCAGAAAGACGCCGGTCGGCGTGGCCGCGCCAGGAATGATCACGCCCCACAGGTTATTGTAGAGACCCAACTGGGTGATGACGAGGAAAACCGGCACCAGAATGACTGAAATCGGGATCATCAGGGTGGCAATGAACACTACAAAGATGCCGTCACGACCGCGAAAATGATACTTGCTCAGGGCGAAGCCGGCCATACTGTTGATGAGCAGCGTGATCAGGGTCGCCACCAGCGTCACGGTCACGCTGTTGCGCAAGTAGGTCAGAAAGTTAAAGCGGCCCAGCGGGTCAATGTAGTTTTCCCAGGCCAGCGCCACGAAGCGCACCGGCGTCCGTTGCCTGATGTTCACCTTGATGATGCTGTCCGGCGCTTCGGGGTCGACCAGCTGGGCTTCGATGCCCACACGCCGCACCTGGGCCAGACGCCGGATACTGCCGTCTTCCATCGTGACGTCGTAGAGCGGTAGCGGCTCGTCAAAGCCATCCACAGCCACAGTCTCCTGCTGGTAAGGCAGGAACCGGGGTGGAAATTCGATGAGCGCAGCTTGCGTCTTGAAGGAGGACAGCAGCACCCAGATCACCGGGCCGAACATCACGATGGTGCCGAACAGCAGCCAGGAATAAGAGAGCAGGTCGGTCACATGCAGTTGCCGGTTACCGCGCGTACGGGCGAACAGGTTACCCTTGGACACGGGCTGGATCGGTGTATCCCTTAAGGTGGCCACGTCAGGATGCCTCGTTTGAACGGGCTGCTCGCAGCTGCAGTAGCGTGAGCACCAAAAGCGTGATTCCGAGAAGAACGGAGGCTGCGGCTGCCAGCCCGTAACGTCTGATTGAACTTGAGAAACCAGTGGTGTAGATGTACTGCACGATGAAGTGCGTCGTCGTGCCAGGCCCGCCGCCTGTCAGCGCATACACCTGGTCAAACACCTGCACTGCCCGAATGAGCGACAACACCAGCACCACGAACATCGTCGGCATCAACAGCGGCATGGTGATAAAGCGAAAGCTTTGCCAGTGGCTCGTGCCATCTATTTGCCCGGCCTCATAGAGTTCGCCAGGAATCGACTGCAGACCCGCCAGCAGAATCAGCGTGTAGAAGCCCATCAGCGCCCAGATACTGATCACAATGACCCACAGGGTCGCCCAGTCGGCATTGACCAGGAACTGGACCCTCTCGCCGCCCAACGCTATCAGCAGTGAATTCAGCAGGCCATCACGCTGCAGGATCCATTTCCATATGAGAGCCACCACGACCGGTGACAGCAGCACAGGATAAAAGAAGACGCTGCGGAAGAAACCGCGGGCGCGAATCTTGCCGTTCAGGACGAGCGCAGTCAGCAGGGAAAACAGCACCATGCCGCTCACCTGAAAGATCACGAAGAAAATAGTATTGAAAACGCCGCGCCAGAACAGGTCTTCGTCGCAGCTGTTGGGTTCAAAAAAATTCTGGCAGTCAAACAGGAATTCGAAATTGGTTGTGCCTGCGAAGCTGCGATCTGCAGGCGCCAGATTCGTGCCGGAGGTGAAGGATATATAAAAGTTGAGCAACATTGGGAAAAGCACGAACACGCCGAAAATCAGCAGGTTGGGCAGAATAAAGAAGTAGCCGATGCGCTCCATGCCCAGCCTGCGCTCAATGGGGCTAATGAGGATTTCGAGCGTGTTCATCACCCCTTCGAATAGCGCGCTGACGCCTGCTTCCGCCGCGCGTGAAAGACGCGCCATCAGGCCCGTTTGTTCCGGCTGAACGTTGTTGGCCGTGGCCACGATTACCTCAGCAGTCTCATCCTGTAGCAAAAGGTACCGCTCCTGCCCTCACGAGCGAAAGCGGTACCCGGTGCTCTTGCACGAAACTTGCGTTCCGAAGCTAGCCGCCCATTTCCTCGGCCAGCTGCTCGTCAATGTCTTCCTGGATACGCTCAATGGCCTCATCCAGCGTCAGTTCGCCCACGATCGCCTGGGTCAGGCGATCACGGGCAGCGTTGAAGACGATGAAGTTGAAGGGATAGCCCTGCATGTCGAAGGCCGTCTGCTCGAGCGTTCCCACCTGCGCAGTGAAGGTGCCAAGGGCATTCTTCGCCAGCTCAAGGTCGGTCTCGAAGGCCACGCCATCGGTCGCCAGGCCCTTGTGCGCCGGGATGAAGAGCGTGCGCGCGGAGAACTCGCCCAGGATTTCCTGGCCCGCCAGATACTCCATCACCCGCGCCACCTCGGCCGGATGATCGGTGGTGCCAATGGCAACCAGTGAGGCGCCGCCCGGCATGCCGGTGCAGCCACCAGGGCCACAGGGGTTCGGCACGACTTCCCAGTCGAAGGCGTCACCGATCTGGTCCGTGAACTGGCCAACCTGCCAGCTGCCGGACATGTAGAAAACGACCTGGCTGTTGCCGAATTCCTCATTGGCGCCAGCGTAGCCCGTGTTCGCCGCCCAGATCTCAAGCGGCATGGTGCCGTCCAGGTGCCAGTTGACGAAGAGCTCCGCCATGGCGCGGAAGCCCTCATCGCCGGCGATCATCGGGTGCCCGTCTTCATCGAAGTACTTCGCGCCCATGCTGATGGCCGGGCCGGCGAAGCGGTGACCGCTACGGTCCATGGCCATCGGGAAAGGAACATCGAGCGCGTCAGCGACTTCGTTGGCCGCAGCCGCCCATTCTACCCAGGTCACCTGGTCAGACATATCACTGGGCACGTCAACGCCCGCCTGCTCAAACAGCGTGCGGTTGATGATCGGTCCAGTAATGGTTAGCTGGGTCGGGAAGCCGTGGATGCCGCCCTCTGCGCCAGACAGGCGCAGCCAGCCCAGCGTGCCACCGAAGCTGTCCGTCCAGTAGTCCGGATCACTCAGATGCGGAGTCATGTCCAGATAGAATTCAGCCAGGCCGCCGAGGTTGGTGACGCGCGCCATGTCCGGGCCTTCGCCCGCTTCCAGCTGCACGGGCAGGGCTTCAAGGATACCTGCCTGGTAAGGGACGTTGTCCATCACGACGCGGATGTCGCTGTTCTCCATCTCGAAGCGGTCCAGCAGGTCACGCATGACAACGTCTTCGTTGCCATCGGTGTACCAGGTCATACGCAACTCAACGACGTCCTGCGCCATTCCCGGCAGGGAAAGCGCGAGCATCATGGTTGCCAGCATCATTACGATAACGATCTTGCGCATTGTGTTTCTCCACTACTTGTCAAAAGGAAGCCACGAAACTGGTTCGCGACTTGTGCACACTAGCACAATCTACTAACCTGTTCCAGACGTGAAGCGCTTGCTATCGTGGGTTAGAGGTCACACTCCAGCGTTTCCAGCAGCGCTTCCAGCTTTGGCAGGTCCAGGCGGTGCGTAACGCGTGCCTGCGGGTAGCGCATTAAATTGGGCCCATGGGCGCAATGCGTCAGGCAACTGGCGAACTCCAGCTGTACGGCTGCGTCAGGGTGCTCTTCCAGCCAGGCGAGCAATCGCTTGCGCAGCGGTCTGGCGCGGCCACTGTCGTTGCAATCGACGCCCATGCACAACACCAGACGCATGCGTGCCTTGTCAGACACTTCAGAATGCGGCCACGAGTCCATCGGCGCGCGGCTCACTGCCTCCCTGCAACACTCCGCTGTCCGGATTTCGCAGAATGACCTGGCCGCGCCCGAAGGTGCGTCGGCCAAAGCCAGAGACCGGGCGCACCTTGTGTCCCTTTGCAGCCAGGGCCGCCATGGCTTTCACCGGAATGCCTTCCTCCAGCAGCAGGTCGCCATCCGGCTGGCCTTCGGCCACCATCCAGCGTGGTCGGTTGAGCGCCTCCTGGGGGTTCAGCCCGTCATCCAGCAACGCGCTGATCACCTGAAAGTGTCCCTGGGGCTGCATATAGCCGCCCATCACGCCGAAGCAGCCCCAAAACTGGCCATCGCGCAGCGCCATGCCCGGGATGATGGTGTGGTAGGGGCGTTTGCCGGGCGCCAGTTCGTTGGGGTGCCCAGGCTTCAGGCTGAAGCCCAGGCCGCGATTGTGCAGCCAGACACCGGTGCCGCGCGCCACGATGCCGACGCCGAAGCTCATAAACAGGCTTTTGATGAAGGAGCAGGCGTTGCCCTCGCCGTCCACGACGCAGAGGTAAATGGTGTCGGATGCGCCGGGCGGCTGACCTGGCGGCTGTGGCGGCAGCGTGCGCTGCGGATCGATCAGACTGGCACGCTGCGCGGCATGTCCCTGGCTGAGCAGGAAATCGACCGGCGTGGGATTGGTCGCCATGTCGGCGATGTGATAGCGCGAGTCCGCCCAGGCCAGGCGCATACACTCCACCATCAGATGCAGACGTTCCGGGTCGTCCCAGGCCGTGGCGCACAGGTCAAAGTGGGATGCCGTGTTCAAGGCAATCAAGGCCGTCAGTCCCTGGCCGTTGGGTGGACATTCGCAAATGGTTGTACCGCGATAGTCGCTGCAGATCGGCGCATCGAAGCTGGAGCGATGCGCGATCAGGTCCTCATGGGTCATCAGACCCCCCTGCTCCTGCAGCGAAGTGACAATTGCCTCCGCCACAGGCCCTTCGTAAAAAGCTGAGGGTCCGCCTTCGGCAATGCCGCGTAGCGTGCACGCCAGCTCCTTCAGCTGAATAACCTGGCCAGGCTGCGGCGGCCTGCCACCCGGCAGGTACTCCTGCGCATTTGCCGCTCCGCGCAGAAAGTCTCCCTGCGCAGCCCAGCCCGCGCCGACGACCGGCGCCAGCGGGTAGCCGCGCTCGGCGTAGTGGATGGCATCCCTGAGCACATCCGCCAGCGACATGCTGCCATGCCGCTCCAGCAGGTCCGCCCAGCCCTTTACTGCGCCCGGCACTGTCACCGAATGGGCGCGACGCGGCTGCATGGCATCCCAACCCTGGCGGCGCAGGTCTTCGGCGCACAGAGCCATGGGCGCACGGCCGCTGCCGTTCAGTGCGCTGATCTCGCCGCTGGCAGCGTCATAGTGCAAGGCGAAGCAGTCGCCGCCGACGCCACAGGAGGCGGGATCCGTCACGTTCATGACCGCTGACATCGCCACGGCGGCGTCTGCTGCCCGTCCACCCTGGCGCAGGATGTTCAGACCCGCCTGGGCGGCCAGGGGATTGCTGGCGGCGGCCATGCCGCGCCTGGCCAGCACCATGGATCGACGAGACTGAAAGTCCATGTTCATGCCCGCCCCATTGTCAGACCGGAATCGTCAGGCTCACCAGGTCGCGCGGATAGTAGGTCATGACTTCCACGCCATCTTCCGTCACGGCCACCGTGTCTGAATGGCGGAAACCGCCCAAAGCAGAATCGTAGAGTCCAGGTTCTACCGTAAAGACCATCCCGGGCAACATGGACGTGTCATCGCCGAAGTCCAGGAAGGGCCCCTCGTGGTAGCGCAGGCCGATGGTGTGGCCGCTGTGGTGGCGCCAGTGGGACATCAGGTCATGTTGCCGGAAGTATTCGAGCACGACGCCATCCACCTTCGAACAGGGCGCGCCCGGCTCCATCGCGCCGATTGCCGCGTCCTGCAGGGCCACCATATGGTCAAACATGCGTTTGCTGGCATCGTTCGGTTCGCCCATGAACATGGTGCGCTCGAGTTCGGAATGGTAGCCCCACACCAGTGCGCCGGCCCCGGTAACCAGCACATCGCCGGCCTGGAAGCGCATGTTGTTGGCGATGGCGTGCGGGATTGCCGCGTTACGACCAATTTGTCCGCGATAGCCGGCACTGGCGCCAGAACCGGACATGCCGCCCTGGGCGCGATAGACAGGACCAATCGCCGCATACATGGCCAGCGTTGCTTCTGTCGTGGCACGAATTTCCACTTCAGTCTCGGATGCGCCTGCACGCGTGTAGTCCTGCAGCAACTGATGCGCCAGGTTGCCCCAGCGACAGCTTTCGCGGATGCAGTCCAGCTCGGCCGAACTCTTGACTGCCATGGCGTCCTCAATGAAAGGACGTACATTGCGCATCGTCACATTCGCAACTTCGGAGAGCGCCGGGCCACGGTAACCGAAGATCCACGGGTAGCCGTCGCCGTCGCCGCCGGTCTCGCCCTGGATGCCCATGTCCGCCAGCACGGCTGCCAAATGCTGCAGGGGGTGCACCTTGTCCGGAAATTCGTCGTAGTGCGCCACCCGCTCACCCACCGACTCACCGCGAGCGTGTTCCAGCTCCAGGCGTGGCACAAACAGGGCGCGTTCACCCGCGCTGTTCATCACCATCCCGATGGGACGTTCAGTCGGGATGAAGTCAAACCCCGCGTAGTACAAAATATAATCACGGTCGAACAATATGACGCCGTTCAGCCCGCGTTTCTGCAGATGCGCCTGCAAACGTTCGCATCGACCCTGACGCTCTGCTTCACTGATTGCAAGTTGCATTCCCGCATTCCTCCTGATCAACCTGCGCGCATTGTAGCGGAGGCCGGCAACGCTGGCGAACAGCCTGATTGACCGGTTCGGAGGCGCGGGCTAAACTGACCTTCTTTGATGTCAATCCACAGCCTGACCCGGGAGGATGCATGCGCACTGTGGCGTGGCACAAGGGTGCGGTCCGCCTCATCGACCAGCGCCTGCTTCCCTGGGAGCTGGCTTTCGTTGACCTTGACACCCACGAAGCGGTTGCGGTCGCCATCACGGACATGGTTGTGCGTGGCGCGCCCGCAATCGGCGCTACAGCGGCTTTCGGCATGGCGCTGGCCGCCAGCGAAAGCCAGGCAACAACAGTGTCCGGGTTGCTCGTTGAGCTTGAGTCTGCAGCGACGCGGCTCAAGGCTGCGCGACCCACGGCGGTCAACCTCGCCTGGGCGGTTGATTCCCTGATGGAACAGGCGCACAGTGGCGCGTTCAGCAGCGTGGATGTTCTGAGTGCGGCCCTGCTTGAGCGGGCGCAACAGATCGCCGACGATGACGTGGTCATCAACCGGCGCATGGGCGCGCACGGAGCAGCGCTGGTAAACGAAGGCGCGACCGTGCTCCACCATTGCAACACCGGCGCCCTGGCCACTGTAGATCACGGCACGGCGCTGGGCGTCATCCGCAGCGCGCATGAACAGAACCGGCAACTACACGTGCTGCTGGACGAGACGCGCCCGCGACTGCAGGGCGCGCGTTTGAGCGCCTGGGAACTGGAACAGCTGGGCGTCAGCTATGACATCATTCCGGACACTGCGGCGGGCTACTACATGCAGGGCGGTGAAATTGACCTCGTGCTCGTCGGCGCTGACCGCATCGCCGCCAACGGTGATGTCGCCAACAAGATTGGCACTTACCAGATTGCGGTGCTGGCGAAGGAACATGGCATCCCCTTCTATTGTGTGGCGCCCACCTCCACCATCGATCCTGCGTTGGCCAGCGGCGCAGAAATCCCCATCGAACAGCGTGACGGCAGCGAGGTGCTGGCGCCTTACGGCCATGCGCTGGTGCCGGCGCACTACCACGCCCGCAATCCTGCCTTCGACGTTACGCCACACCGATATCTGAGCGGCATCGTGACGGAACAGGGCATCGCCCGGCCCCCTTTCACCGACAGTCTGCGTCGCGCCCGCGCCGGCGAAACGCTGTAGGCGAGCACGCACCACAATATGCGCGTCCTGATGATTTTCCTTGATGGCATCGGGCTCGGCGCTGATGATCCGCATAGCAATCCTTTCGCAATCGCAAACACGCCGACCCTGCACAGCCTGGCTGGAGGCAAGCGCTGGCTGGCCAGCACCGGCAGACAGGAGGGTCAACGCGCCTGCTTCCTGCCAACCGACCCGCGCATGGGCGTTGCGGGTCGACCACAGAGCGGCACTGGCCAGGCGACGATCTTCACCGGTCAAAATGTGCCGGCCCTGCTTGGCAAGCACTATGGTCCGAAGCCGGACAAGGCCACCCGCGAATTGCTGGCCAATGACAATCTCTTCTCCCAAATTGTCGCGCGCGGGAAAACAGCAGCGTTGCTGGAGGCCTACCCGCCAGGCTGGCACAGCGCTGTCGAAAGTGGCCGCCGCCTGCGCTCCAGTTACCAGTTGGCCGCCCATGTGGCCGGTTTACGCCTCTTCGGGCATGAAGATCTGGTGCATGGCACAGCACTGCATGTCGACTGGACAGGAGAAGGTTGGCGCAGCCAGCCGGATTTCCCAAAGGTGCCAGAGCGCAAAGCCCGTGAGGCAGGCGAGCAGCTCGTCGCCCTGGCGCGCAGCTATGACTTTTCGCTCTTCGCCCACTGGCCCAGCGACGTCATTGGTCACCGCGGCACGCTGGCGGAAGGTGTTGCCCTGCTGGAACGCTTCGACGACGTGATGGCCGGCGTGCTCTCTACCTGGGACGACCGCGAGGGACTGGTCATTATTTGCAGCGATCATGGCAATATGGAGGAAATCGGCAACCGCCGCCACACCTGCAACGATGTGCCGACCGTCGTCATCGGCCAGCAACGTGGGCTCTTCGATGAGAGTTTTCGCACGCTGGCGGACATTGCGCCGCGTGTCATGCAAATTTTGTTCAACTCGAATGAAGACCAGTCAGGACATTAGCCATGGTTGAACCTGCGCGCACCCGCCCGCTTGAGTTCGATATGCTGAGCCAGCATGAACAGCTGCGCCGTTCACGCGAGTTTCTGCAGCACATGACCAGACGGCGCACAGTGCGGGATTTTTCGACGCAGCCCGTTCCCTTCGAGCTGATTGAAAACGCCATCCGCGCAGCCGGCAGCGCGCCCTCCGGTGCCAACCAGCAGCCCTGGACCTTCGTGGTCATCAGCGACCCGGCAACAAAGAAGCGCATTCGCATTGCGGCCGAGGCCGAGGAGCGGATCAGTTACGAGGGTCGCATGAGCGCCGAGTGGCTGGCGGCGCTGGCGCCATTGGGCACGGACTGGCGCAAGCCCTTTCTCGAAATCGTGCCCTGGATCATCGTGGTCTTCCGTCAGGCCTACGGTCTACGTGGGGCCCCGGACAGCGGCACCAAACAGCGTTACAAGCATTACTACAGTGAAGAGTCGGTAGGGATTGCAGTCGGCCTGTTGCTCACCAGCCTGCATCTGGCGGGTCTTGCGACAGTCACCCACACCCCCAGTCCCATGAAGTTTCTGGGTGAGTTGCTGGGCCGGCCAGCGAACGAACGCGCCTTCGTGATGATCCCGGTTGGCTACCCGGCAAGCGCTGCGCGCGTCCCGCTCATCACCAGGAAACCGCTGGCAGACATCATGGTCTGCATCACCGGCAGCAACGGCTAACGCCCTTCACCATTGCTGCTGAGAGTCAGCAGGCGCTGCGCATCGTCATTGAGCCGGGCTGCCGCCCCGCTGTAGTCCAGCGTGGTCAGTTGCCGCTCCCGCAGCAGCCAGCGACCTTCCACCATGACGTCACTCACCTGCGAGCCATTCACGCTGTAGACCAGCGCTGTGAAGGGGTCATTGCCAGGCAGCGGCGCCCAGCCAGGTCCATTGCGTTCCAGCACAATGAGGTCCGCCCGTTTGCCAGGTGCAAGCTCGCCAATCTCGTCTTCAAGGCCAAGCGCCAGTGCCCCGCCACGGGTCGCCATGTCCAGCACTTCGCGCGCGCTTATGGCGCCAGGGCGTCTTTCGCGAAAGCTGGTCAGCTTCGCCAGGGTGCGCATCTCACTGAAGAGATCGTAATCGTTGTTGTTGCAGACGTTATCCGTGCCCAGTGCAATGTTGATGCCGGCCGAGCGCATGCCAACCAGTGGCGCCGCCTCCGCCCCTGCGCGCATACAGGCGCTGGCGGCAATCACCGCCGTGAAGGGACGTTGGGCCAACAGCGGCCAGTCCGACGGCGGGATGCAAATGCTGTGCGCGGCCAGCACCGGGCGCGTCAACATCCCCAGTGCATCCAGTTTCTGCACCGCGTTCACCCCGAACTCGCGTTGACAGTAGCGATCTTCTTCACCACTGGTGGAGAGATGCACATGCAGCCCTGTATAATATTTTTGCGCCAGATTGCGCTCGGCGGCCATCGTCTCCAGTGAATTGTCGACGAAAAAGGCGTGCGGCCCGACCCATCCATTCAACCGGCCGCTGCGGTCATTGCCCAGCGATTCGAGAAAGGCATCCAGCTGCGCCAGCTCACGCTCGCGCGCCACGGCATCGCCCAGCTCAACGACGCCGTAGGCCAGCCCGGCGCGCATTCCGCTGCGCGCAGCGACCGGCACAATCTGCTCCATAAAGAAGTACTGGTCTGCGAAAGTAGTCGTGCCCGTGCGAATCATCTCGGCGCAGGCCACGGTCACAGCCGCCGGCACCATGTCCTCCGTCATAACCAGCTCCAGGCGACGGATGGTATCGTACCAGCCTTCCATCGTAAACAGGGAAACGCCTTCGGCCATGCCGCGAAACAGGGTCATGGGCGTGTGGGTATGGGCATTGACCAGACCAGGCATGACGAGCGCCCCGTTGCAATCGATGCGTTCGTCGACGGCGCTGGTGGGCGCACGGGATTGCGCGCCCAGCGCTGCAATGTGGCCGCCTTCGATCAAGACATAGCCTGGGTCATAAATCTGGTCCGTCTCGCCCAGGCCCAGAACCAGCGCATTCTCGAGCAGGAGGGTCGTCATGGTAGTTTCGCCACACTGATATTTTGCAGGTGCCGGGATGCGCGTTACACTGCCGCCAGTGTTGGACATGCCAACTGCAGCAAGTCATGTGGATCCCATTAGTGAGGAAGATACCATGAAACTCTGCCTGCTTTTGCTCGTGACAATTCTGTTCGGCAGTATCGGCCCCGCTGTCGTCCTCGCGCAGGACGACATGATGGTCGATGCCTGTGCTGCCCCCATGGAAGAAGAATCAGAAGAAGTGATGGAAGCGCCAGACAACAGCGACATCAGTTTCGAGATCATCCTGCCCAACCCGCGTGGCGACCGTTCCTTCATCGATTCAGCAGCGGCCGGCGCCGAGCGCGCCATTGCCGAGCTGGGCGTCGAGGGAGTCATCATCGAGACCCAGGGCGTGCAGGAACATGACGCTGCCGTGCGTCGCGCCATTCAGGACGAACCGAGCATTGTCATCACCATCGCCGTCGACTCAGTAACCATTGAGGAAGTCGCGACCGAGTTCCCGGACCAGAAGTTCGGTGCCCAGGAGACCTTCTTCTTCCCCGAGCCGCCGGTTTTGGACAATCTGGCCCTCTTCAACATCCTCACGCACGAAAACAGCTACCTGGCGGGCATCGCAGCCGGGATGCTGACGCGGACCGGCACGGTCGGCGCCGTCGGCGGTATTGACGCGCCGGGCATCAACCTCTTCATCGTCGGTTTCGAAGAAGGTGTGCTTTCGGTATGCGAGGATTGCCAGCTGGTGCGCAGCTACGTCGGCGACTTCTCGGATCCGGTCACGGCCAAGGAACAGGCGCTGGCGCTCTTTGACCAGGGCGCGGACATCCTCTACCAGGTCGCCGGCCGCAGTGGTGAGGGCGTGTTGCAGGCGGCTTCCGAAACAGGCAACTTTGCCATCGGTGTCGACAGCAATCAGGACGACCTCTTCCCCGGCACCATTCTCGTCTCTGCCATGAAGCGCGTGGACAACGCCGTCTTCAGTTTCGTGGAGAGCGTGGTGAATGACACCTTCGCATCAGGCACGACTACCGTAGGCCTGGCCGAGGGCTTTGCCGGCCTCAGCTGGGACGTGGGCATCTGCTCCCGCACCTTTGACGCGCATGGCCCTGAAGACATGGTGGAGAAGTTGCCGGATGTGCGCGCGGCTATCGCCGAGGCGCGTGAAGCCATCCTCGCTGGTGAACTCGAAGTCAGCAACGCACTGGAAATGGTCGGCTAGCAAGTCAACTGACCAATGAAGGGAGAGGCAGTTCTGGCTGCCTCTCCCCAACAGCAGGACTCCTGTGAACCCGAAGCTTGCTGTGGACATGCGCAAGATGCGCAAGTACTTCCCATCTTCGGACGTGCTGGCCGTCGATGAGGTGGACTTTGCTGTGCGCGAGGGTGAAATCCATGCCCTGGTTGGCGAGAATGGCGCCGGCAAAACCACGCTCATGAGCATTCTCTACGGTCTGGTGAGCGCGGACATTGGCGAGATCCGGGTCAACGCTGAGCGGGTCCATATTCATCATCCCAACGACGCCATCCACAATGGCATTGGCATGGTGCATCAGCACTTCAAGCTCATCCCATCTTTTTCCATCGCCGAGAATGTCATGCTCGGCATTGAGCCTGGACAGATGGGCTTCATCAACTCAGTCGAAGAGGCCCAGGCCGTCAGCGATCTGGCGCAGAACTTCGGCCTGCCGGTTGATCCGCTGGATACCGTCGCGGACATCTCGGTCGGTATGCAGCAACGCGTTGAAATCCTGAAGACCCTGCAACGCGACGCGCGCATCCTCGTGCTCGATGAACCCACTGCCGTGCTCACCCCACAGGAAGTGCGCGAACTCTATAATGTTATTCGCCAACTGGCCGCGGATGGCCGCACCATCATTCTGATTACCCACAAGCTGGTCGAAGTCAAGGAGGTGGCTGATCGCGTCAGCGTGATGCGCCGCGGTCGCATGATCACAACGCGCGACGTCGCCGACGTCAGTGTGCGCGACATGGCCAACCTGATGGTCGGCCGTGAGGTCGTGCTGCGGGTGGACAAAGAGGCGGGCGAGCCAAAAGACAACGTGCTCGACGTCGAAAATCTGCTGGTGGCCAGCGCCGGCGGCATCCCGGCGGTCTTTGGCATCAGCCTGGAATTGCGCGCAGGTGAAATTCTGGGCGTCGCCGGTGTCAGTGGCAACGGCCAGACCGAACTGGTCGAAGCGCTGACCGGCCTGCGACCCGTTGATGGCGGGCAGGTTAGAATCTCTGGCCAGGAAATCACATTTAGCTCAGTGCGCGAGCGACGTGAGCTGGGCATGGCACACATTCCGGAAGACCGCATGCACATGGGGCTCAACGTGCGCACCACACTGGACGAAAATGTTGTCGTCAGTGTTTATCAGAAAAGCCCCTGGTCCAGTCGCGGCATCTTTAACTTCGGAGCCGTACGTGAGTTCGCGCAGCGCATCGTGCGCAACTTTAATGTGCGATCCGCGCGACTGGGCGAGGAGATTCACACGCTCTCCGGCGGAAACCTGCAAAAGCTGGTGCTGGGCCGTGAACTGGATGGGCACCCGGGTCTCATCATCGCCAACCAGCCCACGCGTGGCCTTGACATCGGCAGCATCGAATTCGTGCATCAGACCTTGGTCGAAGCCCGCGATGCCGGCGCGGCGGTTCTGCTGGTATCGGTGGAGCTGGACGAAATCTTTGCGCTCAGCGATCGCGTCGCCGTCATGTTTGAAGGTCGCATCATGGCCATGCATGACATTGACGAGCTGGACGAAGAGAGCATTGGTCTACTGATGGCCGGTCACGCGGAGCCAGAGCCATGATGAACAGGCTGCGACACGTGCTGGAAGGTGCGTCCATTCCGGTGGCCGCTGTGCTGCTGGGCCTGCTGGTCAGCAGTTCCTTCGTCGTCATCGCAGGCAAACAACCCTTGCCAACTTACTCCTTCATGTTTTGTGAAGGTTTTGGTGCGCGCGGCTGTGAATCATTCGGCCACCTGCTCTTCATTCCGGTCGAGGAAGAAGACGGCAGTGTCAACACGCACTTTGCACCCACACTGGGCACGAAGGGTCACAAACTGGCTATCGTGCTCGAACGCGCCACTCCGCTGATCCTGACCGCGTTGTCGGCCACGGTCGCTTTCCGCGCCGGCATGTTCAGCATTGGCCAGGACGGACAGCTGATTCTCGGCGCTGTCGCGGCCGTGTTTCTCGGTTACTGGCTGCCCGACCAGATCTATCTGCTGACCGGCTCCAGCCCGGAAACGGCACCACCTGCCCTGCTCACGTTGATGAGATTAACGATACCGCCGCTTGCCATGGTTGCAGCCATGCTGGTCGGCGCCGGCTACTCCTGGATTGCCGGCATCCTGAAAGTGCGCCTCAACGTCAACGAGCTCATCAGCACCATCATCCTCAACCTCATCGCCATCCAGTTCGTAACCTTCATGGTCAACTTCCCCCTGCGCGCAGACTTTAACAATATCGCGCGCACACGCACCATCGACGACACCGCCTGGCTGACGCCCTTCACACGCGCGCTCCTGAGCGATATTCAATGGTTCCGCGGTTCGCGCCTGGGGATTGGGCTGCTGTTCGCGATTCTGGCTGCAATCATCATCTGGTTTTTCCTGCACCGCACCACCGCCGGCTATGAACAGCGCATGACCGAAGGCTCGCGTCTGTTTGCGCGTTTTGGCGGCATTCCCTCGGCTCGCGCCACCCTGCGCGCCATGCTCATCAGCGGGGCGTTGAGCGGCCTGGCGGGCGCACTCATGATTCTGGGCGTGGAACGACGGATAGTGGATGGATTTGCGCTGGGCGGCACCGGCTTTGATGGCGTGCTGGTTGCCATTCTCGCCCGTGAATCCATCGTCGGCATCCTACTCGTCGCCGGCTTCTTCGCCGGACTGGAAAACGGCGCCATCAACCTGCAGTTCGAGAACCTGCCGCGTCAGCTGGGCGGCATGATTATTGCCTTCATGATTCTTTTTGCTTCCATGGAAGACTTTTTCCGCGAGAACATCACCCGTGTGCGGCTTCGCCTGTTTCCTGATTCCCTTGCTCCCTCGCAAACCTCAGGAGCGGACTAGGCTGTGCTTGCCCTGCTGAACGAACGACAGCAAGACATTCGCCGCGTCCTCCGCGCAGGCGCGGTCGTGCTGATCCTCGTCTTCCTGTTCGGCCTCCCGGATACGCTCGTGCAAAGCAGCATTCGCCTCTCAACGCCCTTCGTGCTCGGATCCCTGGGAGCCCTGCTGGCCAGCCGTGCCGGCGTACTGAACCTGGCGATCGAAGGGAAAATGCTGCTGGGCGCCTTCATCGGCATCGCTGCCCTCTTTCAGAATGGGCTGGATCCGATTGTCGGAGTCGTCGCTGCGATGACATCCGGTGGCGTTCTCGGTTTCATCTTTGCCATACTTTACCTGCGCATCCGCATCAACCTCATCATCCTCGCGCTGGCTGTCAACCTGCTGGTAGCAAACGGCACAGTCTTCTTCATGCGCGCCAGTTTCGGCGTATACGGCACGCTGGCCGACCCTGGCATCCGCTCGCTGCCCACGATTCAACTTTCACTGGTGGAACAAATTCCTTTCATCGGCCCCCTGCTAAGCGGCTACAACGCCATCGTATATCTCGGCTGGATCATGGTGGCGCTGGTCTGGCTGATGCTCTTTCGGACGCGCTTCGGGCGACACATTCGTGCGGTCGGCGAGAACCGGGAAGCCGCCGAATCCGTGGGTATCAACGTGACACGCGTACAAATCTTCGCTCTAACTCTCAGCGGCATCCTGGCCGGGCTGGCCGGAGCCTTCCTCTCTCTGGGCGTGCTGAGCCAGTTCCTGGAAAACATGACGGCCGGTCGCGGCTGGATTGCGCTGACGGTCTCACTGTTCGCCTTCCAACGCCCGGTAGCCGCCTTCTTCACTTCATTGTTCTTCGGATTCGCTGAAGCGCTATCTTTCTACATTCAGGCGCAGCCAGACCTCAACATTCCGGCTGACCTGGTGCTGGCCCTGCCGCAGATTGCCACGATTGCTGCGCTGGTGCTGGTTGCCCTGCGCATCCGCGCCTCCGAATTGATGAAGCGCCGCGACTTTGCCGCCCGATTCGGCCAGGAAGTCGGCGACCTTAAAGCAATATTGAGCCCTGGCAAGGGAGAAGCCGCATGAGTGTGATGCCCTGGCAAGAAGACCCCTGGACGCGAACGCGCACCTGCAACGACTTTGCAGCCGACGAGGTCATCTCTGCGTTGCAGAAGGAAATCCGGCGCGGCCACACAGAAAACGCTGCCCTGCTCGCCTGGGAAATGCTGAACAGCAGCGAAGAGCTTGAGGAAATGCTTTGGAGCCGGCTGCAGATCATTTCTGTCGAGGACGTTGGCCTGGGCGAGATTCAGGCGCCCCTGCTTATCGAGACGCTGTTTCAAATGCATCTGCGTCTGCCGCGCCCACGCGGCGACCGCTACCTCTTCGCCGTTCACGCCGTGCGTGTGTTGTGCGAATGTCAGAAAGATCGCTCCAGCGACGAGTTGGTAAACTGGCTTGGCCGAGCAGTCGAGAGCGGCGAGCGTCCGCAAATCCCCGATTACGCGCTGGACATGCACACGCGCCGGGGTCAGGAAATGGGTCGTGACTTTACTCACTTTCTGAATGTGGGTTCTCAGGTCGCGCCACGGCTGACGGATAATGAAAAACGTTGGCGCAAACAACTGCTTGAACTGCTCGCGAAGGAGGCACTGGATTGCGACTGATCATTGACACCGACGCCGGCGTTGACGACGCCCATGCGTTGATGATGGCGCTGGCTTGCCCCAACACCACAGTCGACTGCATCACAACTGTGGTCGGTAATGTGGACCTGGACAAGGTAGTGCGCAATGTCGGCACCACGCTGGATGTCATGGACCTTGATGTGCCTTACTACGTAGGCGCGGATCTGCCGCTGGTTGCACCCTGGAGCTTCGAAACGGAATTTGTTCATGGCGCCGACGGACTTGGTGATTTGCAGCAGCGGCCGCCCAGCGTTCACAAACCCGCTGCAGGGCACGCCGTAACGCAGATTCTGGAACGCTGCGCTGCTGATCCCGGCGAGATCACGCTGGTCGCCATAGGGCCGCTGACAAACATCGCGCTGGCCGTGCGGCTGGACCCCGGGTTGCCACAACGTGTCAAGCAGCTGGTCATCATGGGCGGGTCACTCAACGCCCTCGGCAACACCGATTCGGTGCCGGCAGAGTTCAACATCTACTGCGATCCGGAGGCAGCCCACATCGTTTTAGAGGCGTTTCCGGATATCCTGATGGTGACTTGGGAAGCGACTCTCGCACACCCCCTGCCCTGGCCTGTCTTTGAGGAGCTTATAGCGCAAGCCGGGCCGCGCGCCGCCTTTTACAAGGACAGCTGTCATGGAATGCTGAAGCGTCTTTCCGGTGTTGGATACGGCACTGCATTGCACATTCCGGACACATTGACGATGGCCGTTGTCCTGCGCCCGGAGCTCTTGCTGGCCAGCGAGCGCTATCACGTCGCGGTCGAGCTCACTGGCACTCACACGCGCGGTCAAACGGTTGCCGACTACCGCCGGTTTGCCGACGTGGTGCCAAATGTAGAGACGGTCACCAAAGTTGACATGGATGGTGTAGCAGAGCTGTTCCGCCAAATGGTCGCCCCGGTCTGAATTCAGGTTCCAGAGTCACCTGAAGCAGCAACCAGGTGAGCGCCTGGGCCAGGCCGACTTGGCAAGATCTGCCAGGCATCACTTCCCGGCAGCGACTTTACTTCCGCCAGCAACGCTTCTGCCTCGGCTTCCAGGCACAGCAGGTGTACCGTGGGCCCGGCATCCAGCGTGAAGTAGACGGACAAGCCTTCCCTGCGCCATTCCTGCACAGCACAAAGCAAACGCAAGGTGTCTGGCGTCCAGTAGAATATGCCTGGCTGCCAACTGCCGCCACGCTCGTGCGCTGAAGTCAGCATGATGGCGTGCATTTCCAGCGCCTCAGCCTCAATCTCACGCCCAAAACGGTTGAAATTACGCCCCAGCAGCGACTCACGCACTGCCTCCAGCCGTAGCGGCAGCGATTCGTGACGCGCGCGCCAGAAGGGACTGCGGGTCGCAAGCAAATGACCGGCGCTGGAGGGTACATCCTTGGCCCTTTGCGTCACCAGCACCGCCACATCGACGAGATCCCAATGCTGCGCTGGAGCAAGCTGTGTGGCGAAAGAGCTTTCATTGTCCACACCAGCGTGCCACTCGGCGTAGCCTGCCGGAATCGAGCGACAGGCCGACCCGGACCCCTGACGCGCGAGTATGGAGAGTTCGCGTTCCTCCAGCTGCAAGCCACAGGCCTGCGTCGCTGCCAGCGTGAGCGCCGCAAATCCCGATGCGGAGGAGGCAAAGCCAGTGCCGGAAGGGAAATTGTTGTACGTCTCAACCCGCGCTGACGTCGTCACTCCCGCCAACCTGCGGATTCGCTCCAGATGCGTAGACACGCGCGCCGCGAAGGAAGCGGCAGCAGGCTCACCTGTCTGCAGCACTTCATCCTGATCATATTCTTCGCTGAAGCGGACTATCGTCGTGGTGCGCGCCCCGTCCAGCGTCATCGAAATTGAGTTGTTAAGCGGCAGGTTTAGCGACGTATCGCGCTTGCCCCAGTATTTAACGAAGGCCAGGTTGGCGCAGGCCTGGGCGGTAGCAACCGGCATGTCCGAACACCTGTTATTCACTGTAAGCGCTGATTAGGATACCATAGGCACCGAACCCGACGGGAGCCTGAGGCATGCATGTGACGGCCAGCGCGCCTGGAAAACTGGTTCTGTTTGGAGACCATGCGGTTGTGCACGGTCAGCCTGGTATCGTGACCGCGGTGGATTTGCGCTTCCATGTGCAGGCCGACATGCTCGCCGAATCCGTCCTGCACCTTAAGACGCCCGGCGCGCCTGTGCAGGAGCTGCCGCTGCCGACTGCGGCAAGCAGGTATCGTGAGGCCAGTGCCTTTGTCGAAGCAGCCCTGCTGCAGTTGCTGCAGCGCTTCCCGGTCGACTGCGGCTTTCACATTCGCACAGAAGGCCCGGTGCAAAGCTATGGCCTCGGCAGTTCTTCGGCCATCACGGTGGCGACGCTGGCAGCAACTGCACAGCTTTGCGGCTTGCAACTGTGCCGCAGTGACCTGTATACCATGGCGCGCGCGGCAGTGCTTGACGTTCAGGGAGCGGGCTCCGGCCTGGATGTGGCTGCCGCTGTGTATGGTGGCACCTGCTATCTGGAGCAAGCCGGCGCCATCCCCGAGCCGCTCACTGTGCCAGACCTGCCGCTCATCATTGGCTACAGTGGCAGCAAGGGTGGCACAACTGCGCTCCTGCGCCAGGTTGCTGCCCTGCGCGACCAACAGCCTGACCTGATCAAGTCGATCTTCGCCTTGATCGGGCGCATTGCCATGCGGGCGCGCTCCTGCCTGCAGGATGAACGTTGGCAAGAGCTTGGTCAGTTGGCGAATCTACATCAGGGTTTGCTGGACGCGCTGGGCGTGAACACGGCCAGCCTGGCGCAACTCATCTTCAGCGCTCGCGACGCCGGCGCCTTGGGCGCCAAGCTTTCCGGCGCCGGTGGCGGGGACTGTATGTTCGCGCTGGCGGAAGATGACTTGCGCGATGCCGTGGCGGCGCAGATCACCGCAGCCGGAGGCCAGGTGATTAACGTCAGTTGCAATGCGCCTGGCGTCCAGTATTCATGATGATGAACGAACAGTTTTACGCTATACACTCCATGACTGACAGCTCTCAGGGAGTTTCCGTGTGAAAGAGGACCTTCGTGTCCGCGCGGTCGCCTTCAACATCACCGCGCGTTTTGAAGGCGGCAGCTATCAAACCTGCCAAACCGACGATGCAGGCATTCTCAGCTATGGCCGCTTCCAATTCACGCTGGCTTCAGGTGTGCTGGGCCGGGTCGTCGAAAATTATGTCGAGACTTCCAGCAGTCAGATTTCCGGTTCGCTGGACGCGTACCGGGCACGCATTGCCAGCCGGGATGCCCAGCTGCGACACGATCCTCGCTTGCGCGACCTGCTCGTCGCTGCCGGCCGCGAACCTGAGATGCACCAGATTCAGGATGACGAGGCCCGCAACAATTACTGGGAGCCAACGCGACGAATCGCTGTCCGCCCGCGCAACCTGAAGACGCCGCTGGCCCTCGCCATGCTCTTCGATATCAGCATCAACTTTGGTCAGGGCGACGGCTTCCTGCGCATTGCCGAGCGTGAGTTTGGCGTCCCTGAACGTTCGCGCGTGGACCAGAACGGAATCGGTGAGGCGCAGCTCATCACCCGGGTCGCCGAACTGCGCAAGCTCTCGCACGATCGCCAGGCATCCCGCGATAATTTACCTGGCTTGCGCGCTCGCGGCGACTTCTGGCTCAACCTCGTGCGCTCCGGCGACTGGCAGCTGCACGGAGATGAGAAGGGTGAAATTGTCGTCAAGAACCGGCCACTGCAGGTGCGCGCGCCGGATCTGAGCGAAGGAGATTCGCAGCCAGGGCTCGACCCGGATTGCTTTTACATCTCCCCCACGGAAAACCGGGTCCGCATCCGGGAACAGCCGGAGACTGGCATCACGCTGGCCATGGCCGGTTTCGGCGACCTGCTGGAATCGCTGGAGCCGGATGAGGCCACGCGGGCGAAAGTCGGCAGCGAACATGCCTGGCTACACATCCGCAGCCTGGATGGCCTTGAAGGCTACATCGCCTGCATGTTCCTGGCCGTGCACCAGGACCCTGACCCGCAACCCATGTTGCCACCCTCTCCTCCAGCGCCCACATTGACGGGCGACATGACGCCCTACACCGCGCCATCCGCCACTCCGCTGCTGGTGACTCCCTTTGAAGATCGTATCAGGGTGCGAGCGCAACCAGTTGATGGAGAAATGCTGGACAGCATCTCCAGGGGAGATGTGGCCGAAGTGCTGGAGGAGCGTGAAACTGCCCTGGCAAAAGTGGGTGTGCAGGATGAGTGGCTGCATCTGCGCTCGCCGGGCGGAACTGAAGGGTATTCTGCTGCCTGGTTCCTTGAGGTGCATGAAAACGACAGTCCGCAACCGACGACTGAGCCCGTCACTCCTCCTGCATCTCTACTCAACCTGCCGGAGCCTGTTCCCGTCACTCCTCCCGCAACTGTGCTCCCCCTGCCAACTCCAGGCCCTTCCACCCCGGCCCCACCAACGCCACGCTCGCCCTTGCGCCTGCCTGGCTACGAACCGTTTGTCCAGCTTTTTGTTACACCGACTGTGGAACTCGTGCGCGTGCGCACTCAGCCACTGGATGGAGAGCAGATAGCCGTGCTCTCACAAAATGAAGTGGCGCTGGTGCTGGAGGACACAGAAGCAGCCTTGAGGAAGGTTGGTATTGAAGGAGAGTGGTTGCGCGTTCGCACGCCAGACGGCGTTGAAGGTTACTGCGCCGCCGAGTTTCTGGGCGTCTTTGATGGTAGCAAACCCTTGCCAACAGCTCCTGCAAAGCCGGGAACTGACGTTCCGCTGGATTCGCCGGTCTATGTGACGCCCACGGAGGACAGCGTACAGGTGCTTGATCAGCCCGGAGCAGGGGAGCCCATCGGCACCCTGTCACAGGGCGATGTGGTTGAAGTTATCGAGCCACGCGCCATCGCCCTGGAAAAAATTGGTGTACAGGACGAATGGTTGCAAATACGCACACCATCGGGGGCAGAGGGATACACCGCTGCCTGGTACTACACCATTGCCGAAACACCCGAGCAGCCTCGCCTCTACATCACACCTGGCAACGAGCGGGTGCGGATTCGATCCGCCCCTATTGATGGCGACCCGCTGGCAATTGTGCGACCGGGAGACATCCTGAAGGTGCTGGATCCCTATCGCGAAGCCTTGACGCGCGTCGGCCAGGAAGGCGAATGGCTCTACGTGCGCTCGCGGGAAGGGGTGGAAGGCTATACCAACGCAGAACACTACCTCGTGGTTGGGGAGCCGGAACCCATCATTGGTGATAACATTACCGGCGTCAATCTTGACCGCTATCATCGTCTGGGGACGCCAAATCCGAACCGCCTTGGCGACCTCGGCTGGGTTCGTTTCAACTACAATGTCTCGCTCAATCCTGTGCTTCCACCCGGGCAGCCGGAACGCTATGGCAACCGTGACCTGGATGCAGCCTATGCGCGTTACAGCCCGGTCATCAACGCCTATATTAACGCCGGCCTGCGCGTCGTCGCCGTGCTCGCCCACCAAACCTACGGAGAAGCGACGGGCGATTCCTGGCACCGCATGGACAGCCAGCGCTGGCGCTTGCTCAGCGACCGCCTGGCCGAAATGGCCGGTTCCATTGCCGCCCAGTACCGTGGCAAGGGCATCGTTTGGCAAATCTGGAACGAGATGGATGCGCACACCGGCGCACGCGCATCCGTCCCTCTACCTGCTCAAGACTATGGCAGCATGCTGGCCAAATGCATCACGTCCATCCGCGAGTCCGATCCGGATGCGCTGGTCATCACCGGCGGACATGCCAGCGGCCCACTTTCCGGACCCGACTATGCCCGCCAGGCGCTGGAGGCCATGCCCAGGGACCTGAGGCCGGACGGCATCGCCTTCCACCCCTATGGTCGCGGCCCGGCCTTTGCATCCGGTAAATACCGTCACTTCGGACTGATCGATGAATCCATGGACGCCTGGGCGCGGGTGTTGCCTGGCAAACCGCTCTGGATAACCGAATTCGGCGTTCTGAATGCAGAGGATGAGCCGGCGGAAGAAATCGGAAAATACTCCAGCGACTTCATTGGTTACCTGAAGCAGCGTTATGAAGGCCGGGTGGTCACAGCCATGTGGTTTGCCTGGGGCAGCGGGATGGACAACGGCTTTGGTCTGGTCGATCTGGAGGACACAGCGCGCGTGGGTCTCACCGACGTCTACATCACCCTCTAGTCGCCGTCAGTTTTCCAGCTCCGGTGCCCAGCTCACGCCGCCTTCTGCGCTGACCTCAGCCAGCCGCCACATCCGATCCATGGCGCGCAGGAAAAGCCCCTCCGCCGCCAGCACTGCCAGCGCATCCCCTTCAGGTGACCAGGCCAGCGTGGGCCCGTCGAGTGGCTCGTCCGTCAACCGCGTCAGCGCTCCATCCGCCAAACTTGCCAGCCAGATGTGCCAGGGATCACCATGTGCCATCACGGCGCCGCTCCTGCTCCCTGCAGAAGTTTCCTGCCTCTGATGGGTGCCTGAGGCACTGAAGACGATTGCGCTGGCGTCCTGCGTGAAGCGCGGTGAAGCGAGCGCGCGAAAGGTCGAGGCAGCGATCAGCTCACGCGCTTGACTGCCGTCGGCCTGCGCTTGCATCAATCTTTGCGACCAGGTCGCCGGGTCGACCTGTAGCCAGGTCAGCTGCATCCCGTCAGCGGACAGCGCCGCCTGCTCCGCGTTCTCCAGCAGCACCTGACGCGTGCCGTCCAGCGCCACTCGCTCCACCGTCATGCGAATTGTCTGCGCTTCCCCTGCTGCGTCGCGCAGGGGTTGCTGGTGCGTGATCAGCAGCGAGCGCCCGTCAGGAGCCCAGACGGGGTCGCGCCAGGATTCGAGGGAGTCTGCCCGTGTGAGCAAGGGTCGCGGATCTGCTGCAGGCAACGTGGAAAGCCAGATATCGGTCGTGCCTGGTTGAAATCCGCCTTCCCCAGGCATTGCCCACGCCAGCGCCAACTGAGTCCCGTCCGGCGCTGCTGCAATACCAGTGACCAGGCTGCCCTCTTCTGGCAGCCACCAGCGCTCGCTCACGTTCGTTCGCAACTTGTGGCGCCAGACGCCATCAAAACCCTGGGTGTAGTATAGACAGCCTTCCAGTTCCAGTCCGGGTGGCAGGCCATCCAGTTGCATCAGCATCTGCCCGAAGCGGTTGACAAGCCCCGGGCCGAATGCCAGCCACAGCAGTAGCAGAAAAACAGCAAACAGCGGCCCACGCCGGCGGGCGGCAATCACTGAGCTTGCCTACAGGTAGTAGCGCTCCTTGCGCCGATCCTGCTCATAGGCCTCGCGCGCCGCCTGGACGGCCTCGTTGTCAGAGACTTCCGCGACCGCCACGTCCCACCATGATTCGTAACTGCCCACGCGCTGGTGCCTGTCCACCTCGATCACAATGCATACCGGCCGGTTCTCAATGGTCTGCGCCTCACGCACGGCATCCGCCAGCTCGTCACGGTTGCTGGCCTCAATGACGTACGCGCCCAGGCTGGCGCAGTTGGCGGCGAAGTCGATGGGCAGGGTTTCACCGTCCAGATGTCCGGTGTCTGTGCGATAGCGGTACTTCGTGCCGAAGCCGTCGCTGCCGACTGCGTTTGAGAGGCCGCCGATGCTGGCGAAGCCATGATTGTCCATCACAATGAAGGTGACCTTGATGCCTTCCTGCACCATGGTTGCAATTTCGCTGTTCATCATCAGGTAAGAGCCGTCGCCGACGAAAACGTACACCTCGCGGTCGGGGTCTGCCATGCGTTGCCCCATGCCACCGGCGATTTCATAGCCCATGCAGGAGAAGCCATACTCCGTATGGAATCCCTTCGGGTGCCGCGTGCGCCACAGCTTGTGCAGGTCGCCCGGCACACTGCCGGCCGCACACATCACTACGTCCCCTGGCTGAGACAGCGTGTTTACCACGCCGATCACCTCGCCCTGGCTGATGACCGGGCCATGCTCCAGGTTGTAAATCCGCTCGACCTCGGCGTCCCAGCTCGCGTTGAACTGTGCTGCGCGGGCGCGATACTCCGACTCCACCTGCCACCCTGCCAGCATCGAGCCGAGTTCCTCGAGCGTGGCGCGCGCGTCGCCGGTAAGCGGCAGCGCCTGATGCTTATAGGCGTCGAATTCGCACACGTTGATGTTAATGAAGCGCACTTGCTCGTTCTGGAAGGCCGTGTTTGAAGCGGCCGTGAAGTCACTGAAGCGCGTTCCCACGCCGATGACCAGGTCGGCCTCGCGCGCGACCAGGTTGGCCCCGTCGGTGCCGGTAACACCAACAGCGCCCAGATTCAGCGGATGGTCGTAGGGCAGCGCTCCCTTGCCGGCGAAGGTCTCGGTTGAGGGAATGCCGGTCTGCTCGACAAATGCACGCAGGGTCTCCGCCGCCTCACTGTAGAGCGTGCCACCACCGGAAACGATCAGTGGCCGGCGACTGGCGCGAATCAATTCTGCGGCGCTACGCAGCGCTCCTTCGTCGGGTCGGTTGCGTGGAATTTGCCACACGCGCTGCTCAAACATCGCCGCCGGGAAGTCGAAGGCCTCGGATTGCACGTCCTGCGGCAGCGACAAGGTGACCGCGCCGGTATCCGCAGGAGAGGTCAGGGTGCGCATCGCGTCCTGCAACGCGGTGACCAGTTGCTCGGGACGGTTGATACGATCCCAGTAGCGCGAAAGCGGCCGGAACGCATCGTTGACCGAGAAGTCCTGCGAATGCGCCGACTCAAGCTGCTGCAATACCGGTGCCTGAAGGCGCTCTGCAAAAATGTCGCCAGGCAGCAACAAAACGGGCAAGCGATTGACTGTAGCCACTGCTGCACCCGTGAGCATGTTGGTCGCTCCCGGCCCGATCGAAGAGGTGCAGGCAAAGGTCTGCATGCGGTTCTTCGCCTTGGCATAGGCGATGCTCGCCAGCACCTGGGCCTGCTCGTTGCGTGACTGGTGGTAGCGCAGCAAATGCGCGTATTGTTGCAGGGCCTGGCCCATCCCGGCCACGTTGCCGTGTCCGAAGATTCCCCATGCGCCGGCGAAAAATGGCTGCTGCTGACCATCGCGTTCGGTGTACTGGTTGACCAGATACAGGACCAGCGCCTGCGACGTTGTGAGCCGTTTCGTGTTCATCCGCTCGCTCCTGTGCCTTTCAGCGCTGCCTGTGCCCGGGTTCCATGCCCATGTCCACAATCGGCAAACGTGGATCCTGCCAAGTCCAACTGTCTTTCACCCATGCATAGTCCGGATCATCGCTGTTGGCCAGTGACTGGGCCGATCCGGCCAGAAAGTTCAGGTAGTAGGTTGTATAACCGTGGGCGCTGACCACCGGATGATAGCCTTCGGGCACCAGCACGGCGTCATGCTGCTGCGTCATCATCACCGCGTCGATGCTGCGATCGTCGTTATAGACGCGCTGATAAGCATAACCGCCCGGACGATCGAATTTGTAAAAATAGATTTCCTCAAGGTCAGCCTCGAGCAGGTTTCCATCCGCATCTTCGCGATGCACGTCGTGCTTGTGACCCGGGTAGCTCGACCAGTTGCCTGAGGGAGTGTAGACCTCGACGGCGACGATGCGCTGGCAATTGAAGCCCGGCGGCAGGATGCCGTTGATCTGGCGCGTGGCGTTGGTGCCACCGCGGATTTCGATGGCGCTGTCATGCGGCGTGACTAACTGAGCGGGGAAGTCGCGTTCGACAGGAACTTCGCAGGCCGCCACCTCGAAGCCGTCCGTGAGCGCCTCCAGCTCCCAGGTTGTGTTGCGCGGCAGGTAGACCGCCCAGGGCATGCCGCTGAACACATTCGGCCGGCGTCCCACGTTTGCAAAGTTGCCACGCGAAGAGCGTACGGTGCACACTCCGCCGAGTATCACCAGCGCAAGTTCGTTGGCGCCGGTCTTTGCCGCGTGACGCTGGCCCCGGTTCAGGCGCAGGGCATACATGCTGAGGTAGTCCCAGTCCGCCTGCCCTGGCATCACGCGTACGAATTCGCCCGTGACACCTTTATCACCGGCCCTGACCAACATCGTTTCTGCCGTGTATTGCACTGCCAGCGCCCTCCGCTCCTAATCCAGCCCGCCGTATCCCGCTGCAAATTCCTCGACTTCCGCCATGGTCGGCATGAAGTTGGCGCAGCCGTGTTTCGTGACCACGATGGCGCCGCAGGCATTGCCCAGACGCGCCGCGCGGTACCAGCTCCAGCCCCGCACCAGACCGTAAAGAAACCCTGCGCCGAAAGCATCGCCTGCGCCAAGGATATTGTATATCTCTACTGGAAAGCCGGGCGCTTCAATCACCTCGCCGCCACGCAGGTGGATGCGCGCACCCTGGGCGCCGACTTTCTCGACCACGGTTTCCGGCCCCAACTCCAGCATACGCCCGATGGCCGCGACCGTGTCGCCACTGACCTTCGCATCGGACACCTGCGAATGTGTCAGATCCATCTGCTCCGTGCTGGAAAGCGTCGCCGCGTTGATCTCGTCCTCGGTGCCGATGACGACATCCACGAAGGGCAACACGGATCGCGCCACGACGCCGAAAGCGCGAATGTCGAACCACTGATCCGGCCGAAAGTCGACGTCGAAGACCACGCGCGCGCCGGCCTGACGCGCCAGTTCAGCCGCAAACATGGTGGCGCTGCGGCTGGGTTCGAGGCTGAGGTTGGTGCCGGCGAACTGGAAAACCTGGCAATCCGTGACCGGCGCAGCCAGCACATCATCGATTGTCAGATTGATGTCGGCGCAGTTGTCGCGGTAATACTGCAGCGGGAAGCGATCCGGCGGCTCAATGCCCAGCAAGACGGCGCTGCTGCGCATGCCGGCCTTGCGCGGGATGTAGTCCGTGGTCACGTTCTCGTTGCGCAGGAAGTCCAGGATGAAATCGCCAACCGGGTCCTCGCCGACTGCGGTGAGCAGCGCGGCCTTCGCGCCCAGGCGCGTCGCGCCAACGCTGATGTTGGTTGGCGAACCGCCCACATAGGCAGCAAAACTGTTGATGTTGACAAATGGGCTGCCAACATCATTGGAATACAGGTCGATGGAACTGCGACCCATGTGAAGGGTTTCCCAGGTTTTAGCCACGGTCATCTCCGCCAGAGCCTGCTCACGCAAGTGGATTATAAAACGCGTTCTCAATCTCTTCCATACGTACCGGGCGCTGCTCGGCGATGGAAAGAAAGGCCGCTGTGCCCATCACCACTGGCATGCGCCCGTCATATCCATCGACCTCAACTGGCGTGTCCTCGGCTACGGCCCGCACGAAGGACTCCATCTCGCGCGCAAAACTTTCCGTGTAGCGCTCCATGAAGAAAGTGTAGGGCAGATCGCGCCGTATATTCTCGCCGTCGCTCAGCGTAACTGCATTGTCGTAACGATTGTCGGCTTTGGCCGAACCGCCGCTGCCAAATACCTCGACGCGCTGGTCGTAGCCAAACACGGCCTTGCGGCTGTTGTCGATCATCCCCAGCACGCCGTTCTGGAAACGCATGATGAGCAGCGAGGTGTCCAGATCGCCAAGTTCTTCCAGCTCCGGCACGATATTGATGGTGCCGGTTGCGTAAATCTCTTCGATCTCAGAGCCAATCAGATAGCGCGCCAGATCAAAATCGTGCACCGTCATGTCAAAGAAAATGCCGCCGGAGACGCGTGTATAGGACAGCGGAGCCGGATGGGGATCTCGACTGATGATGTGCAAAATGTGTGGAGCGCCAATTTCGCCGCCGGTGACTGCCTCGCGGATCCGGCGGTGGTTGGGGTCGAAGCGACGGTTGAATCCAATCTGCAGTTTGACCCCCGCTTCCTTCACCGCTGCCAGCGCCTGGTCAATGCGCGCTATTTCCAGGTCAATCGGCTTTTCGCAAAAAATATGTTTGCCGGCGTGTGCGGCTTCTTCGATGAGCGTCGCATGCGTGTTGGTCGGCGTGCAGATGATGACAGCCTCGATTGAATCGTCCGCCAGCACTTCGCCGGGATCCGTGACATGACCTGCGATGCCGAATTTACGTGCCGCTTCTTCCGCCACAGACTCGAAGGTATCAGCGATGACCGCAACCTCGGCCCCCGGCACCCGCGTCGTCAGGGTCTTCAAATGGGTTTGGGCAATGCGTCCCGCTCCAAGCATTCCCAGCTTCACCACCATGTTATATCCCTCTCACGCAAGCATGTGAATTGGCGCCTCAGGCCCGGCCGGTCAACAACACGCTGCCAGCCAGCGACAGGACTCCCATCACGGAGCAGCCCACAGCATAGCGCATGGCGATCCGGTTCCAGTCCTGTGGCTGCTCCGGGTTGCGGTTGCGCCAGGCGCGCTCCTTGCTGAGCAGACGCCAGAGACGTTGCGGGTCAAAGCGACCCAACCAGGCGATCCCCAGAAACAGGCAGCCGCCGATGAACAGAATCGGGTCCGGTTCCATCAGCTTCCCGGCAACAGAATGATCTTGGCGTCCTCGCGGCTTTCCAGCCGTTTGAAGGCCGCCGGCGCTTCCCCCAGGGGCAGGCACGCGCTGACCATCTGTCGCATGTCTATGCGCCCGGCCGCCATCAGCCGAATCACGTTCTGGAAGACACCCTTGCCCGCGTGACCCAGTGAGCCGGCCAGCTGAACGCCACGCTGCTTGTAGGTCACGATGGGCAACTTCGGCCTTTCTCCGCCCATGCCGATGTCAATCAGGGTCGCATTGACTGCCAGGCAGGCTTCCAGTGGCTGCAGGGTTTTGTCGGCGTAGCCGGCGCACTCAACCACGTAATCCGCACCGCGGCCGTTTGTCAGCTCCAATATTGCTTCGTTCAAATCGACCGCTGTCGGATCCAGTTCATACGAAGCGCCCATGCGCGTGGCAATTGCCCTGCGGCTGGCTGAAGGATCGACGGCGATGACCTCGCAGGCTCCGGCTGCGATGGCCAGTGCCACCGACGCGAGGCCAATGGGGCCCGCTCCGAAAATGACAACGTGGTGACCCGGCAACCAGGTGCCGGTACGATTAAACATCCCCTGGTAGGATACGCCGGTCGGCTCAACCATTGCACCCAACACCAGCGCTTCCTGCTCACTGCCAAGGCGCTCCGCCAGTTCGTCCAGCTTCCAGCAGTAGCGTTCGCGCACGGAAATGTATTCCGCCATCGCACCAGGGATGGTGAAGCCAATTTCACCCATGTTCTCGCAGTGGTTAACGAAGCCCTTGCGGCAGGGAATGCACTCACCGCACCACTGAATCTCTTCCACTGCGACCAGATCGCCAACTTTCAGGTCCCGCACGGCTTTACCCGTCTCAACCACGCGCCCGGCGAACTCGTGACCCAGAATGTTGGGTGCGGTCACATAGGCCGGATAAATCATGTAGCCGGTTGCATCGGCCTCATACATGTGCATGTCTGAGCCGCAGATGCCGACCGCGGCCACCTGCAGGCGGACCTGATCGGGTTTGAGCCCAGGCTCGGGTACCTGGCCAAGCTCGATGCGCGGGTTCTTCCAGACCATGTGGGCATTGCGGATATTGCGCGTCTCCTGCTCACGCGCGCTCAACTGGTATTCCGGTCGTGGCGCCCAGTCCGCGTAAAGAGTCAATGCCTGCATCTGTCAACCTCCCCGCGCGCCGTAGAACGCATCCCACTCCTGCCGAAATGCCGCCGTGCCTTCCGCAACGTTAAACGCGCGTCGCCCGAGCACTGCGCTCGAATGTTCAACGCTGGCGCGGGCACGAAAGGGAATACGAATGCCGGCATGTTCTTCCAGCACCTGCGGGTCTGTCGGAACGGCAGCGACAAGAGAGCTGTCCGCATCAAAGGCCGCTGCCACCTGCCGCGCAAAATCCAGGCGCCCGATCGATTCGCTACCAAAGCAATGAAAGATGCCTGTTTCACTGCTGCACGCCAGGCGCAACAACATGTCGGCGCAATCAGATGCCAGAGTGGGATGTGCCTGCATGTTGGTGTTGGGACCGGCCCAGATTTCTGCAACCAGATTGCGCGTTACCCGGTCAGCAACATACACGCCCATCTCGAATCCCAGGGACTGGTCCCGGCGCAGCAGGGCTGGCACTGCGAAATTCAGACCGTACACTCCTGCCAGACGACCGACTCCATAGTTCAGATCATCCATGGTACCCAGTGCCTGCTCGCAAACAGCTTTCATTATGCCGTAGTAATTTACAGGAAGCGGAGGCGACGCTTCCGTAACCAGCGGCACCATGCCGTCATAAACCCAGTCCGTAGAGACAAAGACCAGTCGCGCATCAATCTCACGGCAAGCGCGCGCTAACGCAAGGGTTGATTCGACCATGATGGCCCAGGCAAACTCTCGATTGTTGCGCATCCATACCTGATCGACCGAGGCAGCCGTATGAATGACCACATCGGGACGATACTTCAGCACGGATTCACGAATTGCACCTGCATCACTGATGTCGAGCGGGTCCAGTTCATAGTCCACCTCCCATTCCGGCGCCGGGCCGTATTGCGAGGCGATGATTTCGGCGTTATGCTGCGCGCGTACCAGTCGAATGATGTTGCTGCCGACCAGACCGGTGCCGCCGGTGACGTATAACTTCATTCACTTCACCTGTTCGATGACGCACAGGGGCGGAGTATACCATGCTGCAAGGCATCATCCCCATCGTGTTCATCCCCTTCGACGCGCAGGGCGAGATTGACGCGCCGGGTCTGCGGCGCGTCGTCCGCTTCGAGCTGGAGGGCGGTGTGGATGGCATCGGCATCAACGGCTTTGCCAGCGAAGCCTACAAGCTGAGCGACGAAGAGCGCCGCCAGGCCGTGGAAATCGTTGTCAGCGAGGTCAGCAACAGCGTCCCGCTCATCATCGGCATCGCTCCCGGCAGCACAGAAGCCGCGCTGCATCAGGCTACTGAATTCGCTCGTTGGCAACCGGCCGCCCTGATGGTTCTGCCACCCGCAACCATGAAGTTGCCCCACGACGCGCTGGTGGAGCACTATGTTGCGCTGGGCCACGCGTCCGCCGCGCCTGTGATGGTGCAGCAATCGCCGCATTTTCAGGGCTACAGTGGCACCGGCCTGATGCCCTGGGCGCTGGCAGAAATCGCTGAGCGCTCCTCCAATGTACGTTATTTCAAGATCGAGGGGCCTGACGCAGCAGCGCGCATCGCTTCCCTGCGCCCGCTCATCGACACGGAACGTGTGCACATGTTTGGCGGCGGCGGCGGCATCACTCTGCCGGATGAGTTGCATGCCGGTTCTTCCGGGCTAATCCCCGGCGTCGGTTTCAACGACTACTTCTGCCGTGCCTGGCCGCTTTGGCGCCACGGACGTCAGGACGAGGCGTTGCAACTCCTCGAGCAGATTCAGCCCCTGGTTGCGGCGGTCTCCGGCCCCGGCCACGAATTCTCACTGCATGCGCGCAAGTACCTGATGCAGCGCGCCGGCGTCATACAAAACTCCCGGGTGCGCCGACCTACAGTCACTGTCGAACAAGACCAGCTGAGCGAACTCGACAGCATCGTCGATGCGCTTGACCTGCGCATCGCTCGCAATTCCATTTGACAAGGTTGGCAGCCCCTGGCAGGATTGCCGCTGCAACAGCAGAAGTCGGAGGACAACATGGGTGAAGCGCTGCGCGTCGGACTGATCGGCTGTGGCAACGTGGTGAGTTATGGTCATCGGCCCGCGCTCAACGCGCTAAAGACTTCGGGCGAGGTTGAATTGGTTGCGCTGGCGGACATTACACCTGCCCGGCGAGACATCGCGCGTCAGTGGTTCGGCCTGCACGAGCGGGATCTCTACGCGGATTATCGAGATGTCATCGCGCGTGATGATGTTGAAGCGATTGCAGTGACAGTTCCGCAGCAATTTCGGCGACGCATTGTGCTCGACGCTTTCGCGCAGGGCAAACACGTGCTCAGCGAGAAACCCATCGCCACTGCACCGGTTGTCGCGCACGAACTCGTGGCAGCCGCAGTGCAAGCGGGACTCGCACTGGGCATGGTTCACAACTACCATTTTTTGCCCGAGTACCGCAAGCTTCATGAGCTACTGGGTCAAGGGCTCATTGGCGACTTGCGTGTGCTGACCCTGCACTATCTTGGCGTCATCGACAAGCCGGGCGCTGCCGAGTTTCAGGGAGACTGGCGCCATACACTGGCGGCCGGCGGCGGCATCCTGATGGACATGATCCACGCAGTCTATCTGGCGGAATGGTTCCATGGCGCACCCGCCGAACAGGTCATGGCTTTCGTGGACGCCCCCACCTATGCTGCTTGTGACCCGCAGGTAGAGGATCTGGCGCTGGCGCAAATCGCTTTCCCGAGCGGATACGCCGCCCTGCATCATGGCTGGGGCGCAGGCGTCGGCGGCGTTGACCTCAGCGGTAGCGACGGCTATCTGCGCATGCGCTACAAGCTGGGCCAGACCAGCGGCTTCAACCAGGCTTCAGAGATCTTCAGCGTGCGCAACTGGCAACTCAGTGAACACCAGGCCGATGACCTTGAAGATCAGGATGCCAACATTGCGCGCTCATTCACAACCTTGTGGTCGGAGTTTGCCAGGGCCGCGCGCAACGGCAGTAACCTGCTCGCCAGCGGCGCAGTGGGTGCGCGCGCACTTGAAGTCGCGCTGGGCGCCTATCTGTCCGGAGTAACGGGCAAGGTCGTGCGGCTGCCGCTGGAGCAAGACCATCCCGTCTTTCTCCAGGGCATCGCCGGTCTTCCTCAAAGTGACGTCTGGCAACACAGCCGCACACGCCGCAGCGGCATCTTCGGCCTGCGCGACCTGGGTTAGAACACTGCCATAGCGTTCAGCGCCTCTGCCAGAATACGCGCAACTTCCACACCGCCTGCAGGACTCTCACACACCATCTTGACAATTTGCTCGCCTAGCGCCAGCGTTATTGTGCCTGGCGCGCCGTTCGTGGCTTGCACAGGCTGGTAGTCCGCTGCCGCTGCTGCGGAGTCGAACAGCGCCAGGTACAACGTCGCCCTCAGGTCACCGGCGCGCCAGGGTAAACTGGCTGCAGAACCATCAACGACGTTTAGCAAGGAACGGCCACCGCGCACCCAGGCCACATCACCGACCATGACCTGCTCCGGCAGTGCTTCAAGCATAAGCGCGAGCGTCAGGTCAACAGCATCGGCTGCGATAACCGCTGCAGCCACGCCTGCCAGGGTTTCTTCCACGATTCTAAACGCCTGGGTTGACAGCGAGGGCAAGGGATTGCCGGCGGTACCGGAGAACTGCTCAATTCCGACTTCGATGAAGTAGTTCTCTTGTGAGAAAATCGCATTCGAGCCGTAGAGTCCGCTGCCGAACAGATTCGGCAGGGGGTATTCGTCGCTCGGTTCGCCATTCTCCAGCACGGTGCGCAGCTCACGCACGAAGTTGTAGTACACCAGCGCGTCTTCCCGGGTATCGAAAACGCCAAAGGTGAAGCTGGCCTTGCCGCCCTGACGCTCGGTCAGGTAGATACGTTTGGCGGTCCCGTTCTGCACATTGCGCACATTGCTCGCACCACGCTCCAGATCCACTTGCCACTGCACCGAACCGGCGGTGACCTGGTTGGGAACGCTATCGATGAGCACATCCACCAGCGGCTTTTCGGCCTCCACGGTGGAGATGGCTGTCGGCACGGCCGTAGGCGAGGTTGCAGGCGTTGGCGTTACTGAGGGCACAGGTGTGGCCGTCGCAGTCGGCGTTACGTCCAGGTCTTCCGGCGCGCAGGCCGCCAGGGCGGCAGCCAACAGCAGAATCAAAAGCAGAAGTCGATCAATGAGTCGCATGACTAATCGTCCGCCATTTCCGGATCGAAGAGGCGCAGTCGATCCGGCACCACGCCGGACATGACCATCGTCGCCACTTCTTCCTCACTGACTTCTGCCTTTGTGAAATCACCCAGCTTGCGCCCGCGACTGATGATGGTGAAGCGGTCGGCGACGGCGTGAACCTGGCTGATGTTGTGCGTGATGAAAATCACGCTCATGCCGCGTTCCTTGGCCGCATAGGTGTATTCAAGCACCTTGCGCGTCTCACCCACCGAGAGCGCCGAGGTAGGCTCGTCCAGGATCAGCAGCTTCTTGCCAAAGTAGACGGCACGACCGATGGCAATGGACTGACGTTCGCCGCCCGACATGCTGCCCACTACCTCGTTGGCGTCCCGGATATGGATGCCGACATCTTCCAGCGCCGCCGCAGACTCGACAGCCATCCTTTCCTGGTCCATCAATTGCACCGGGCCAAAGCTCCGCGTCGGCTCCTGACCCAACCAGAAGTTGCGTGCGATGCTCATCAGGGGCACCAGCGCCAGGTCCTGATACACGGTCTCAATGCCCAGCTCGCGCGCCTTGTGCGGCGAATCGATCTCGACTGTCTGGTCCTCGAAGACAATCTGGCCGCTGGTCGGAGTATGAAAGCCGGTCAGCACCTTGATCAACGTGGACTTGCCAGCGCCATTGTCCCCCAGCAAGCCGACAATTTCCTGCCGGTCTACGTGAAAGTCGATGCCACGCAGGGCGCGCACACTGCCAAAGTACTTGTGGATGTCCTGCATCTCCAGCAGCGTATTGCCATTCTGATGCATTTCGCTCATGACTCGTCCCTCAGGTGGATTGTCGGCGCACGAAGGTGTTCAGCACCACAGCCAGGATGAGAATGGCGCCCACAACGCCCCGGAAGAGGCGGGCATTCATGCCGATGATGACCAGCCCGGTTGCCAGCATGCCGACAATCAGCGCTCCCAGCAGCGTGCCTATCACACTGCCATAACCGCCGCTCAGCAGCGCGCCGCCGATCACCGTCATGGCAATCACTTCCAGTTCCCAGCCACTCCCCTTCAGCGGATCCACGCCCGGGTTGCGTGTAACCTCGAGAATACTGGTGACGCCGACCATCAGCGCAACCAGCATGAAGTTGAGCACCTTGATGCGGTTGACGTTGACGCCCTGCGCACGCGCTGCCCCTGCGTTACCACCCACCGCAAACACGGCATTGCCATAACGCGACTGGGTGAGCACGACCTGGAACAACAGCACCAGCAACATCCACCAGACGATCGAGTTGCGGAAATTGGCGCCAGGCGGAACGAGAATGCTGAAAAGGCCGCCCGAGACCTCCTCAAAGGAGAAGCCCCAGCGCCCGTTGATGAGGTCGAAGAAGCCGACCTGGAACAGCTCGCCACCCGCACTCAGGTGGAAACCAACCACCATCACCAGCCAGAGCGCGACGACAAGCAGGGCCAGCAGGGTGATGAGTAGAATCAGTGTGGACAGAATTGCCTGGGTCGTGCCGAAATACCCGCTGTTGTTCTGGTTGGCCCATTTGTGCCGGACATGGCGCAACAACCCTGGCAACCAGCGCCAGGCCATGTAAGCGACTGCCAGCAAACCGGCAACAGCCAGCAGCACCATCACCCACGGGTTGATCCAGACCTGCGGAAATTCGTCGTAGTAGTCGCGGTAACGCAGGATACGGCCGCCCGGGATGGCCACCAGGGGAATCGTGCGGTAAATCAGCAAGGTCCCCAGGGTCACAATGAAGGATGGAATCCCTGTTCGCACCAGAATGAAACCGTTAATAAAGCCGAGGAACATGGCCACAATCAACGCTGCCGGCATGGCCAGCAGCATCGGCATCGCCCCCAGTCCAAGCTGCGGAATCCCTTCGGTCAGGAAAAACATGTAGAAGACCGAGACCGCGCCCAGCATGGAACCGACGGACAAGTCGAATTCGCCGGATATCATCAGGATGGTCACGCCGATCGCCACGATGCCCTTGGTCGACACGTTGGTCAGCACCGATGCGACCGAGGTGGGTTGCAGGAACAGATCGGTTACAAAACTGAAGACCAGAAAAATGAAGACAAAACCGACGATGGCGCCGGCGCTGGGCGACTGGGCCAGCTGTGTGCTGACAAACTGGCCAGGCGTCATGTCGCTGGCCGCGGTGCTCAACGCGCCCTGCGCCTTGTCCATCTTGTCATCGTAGATCTTGATGCCGTGAGTCACGAAGCGGTAGCAAATTATCCCGCTGATGAAGAGCAACAGCCCGATTACCATCAGCAATTCGTCAAGCGGCGGGGCATTCAGGTTGCTGATTTGGGAGATGCCGCCAGGCAGCAGGGCTTTCATCAGGAACACCGCGCCAATGATGACTGCGAAGAACGACACCCACTGCGACCAGGGCCAGCCGGATCGGTCCCTCATTGAGAGACTCCAGGCGGTGCGCAAGGCCGCCGCCGCCAGCAGCAGGAAGACCACCACTATCAAAGACTCGATGAAGTTGATATCACGCCGGCTGACGTTGATGCGTTCCCCAAAAGCAATCCAGCCAGAAAGTACCTGCTGCGCCAATACCACTGAGCCGGCGCCAAGCAGGAACATATAGATTCTGGTAAGAAATACTCCGGTTGTTGCGTCGGCATTTTCTTCAAAATAAGCGAGCATGAGTCAACTTTCTATTAGCCGGCATGTAGCGTGGGACAGGCCAGGGTGACCCCGACCTGTCCCGATTTGCTGACGCCGGATGTCTAGCGGTAGCCCATCGCGGTCAATTCGATGATGGCGTCAACGTTGTTGCCGTCGATGACGCCGGGGCCGGTGAAGATGTCATTGCCGGGCGCCAGTTCGAAACGGCTGTTCAGGTACAGCCACATGATGGTCTCGAAACCCTGGAGGTACGGCTGCTGGTCGATTGCCTGCAGCAGATAGCCGCCCTGAATCATCCCGTAAATCTCGGAGCTGGTGTCATGCGTCGTGGCATAGATCTCGCCAGGCATGCGACCGGCTTCCTGCAGATACAGGTTGAAGCTGGTGGAGGGGTTCGGGCCAAGGAAGAAGGCCGCGTTCGTGTCCGGGTTGGCCGTGAAGTAGTCGGCCAGGGTACCGGCAGAAGCGGTCGTGTCGTTGTTGATGGTCAGCTCGTCCAGCGGGATGCCGGCTTCCTCAAAGACACTGCGCACACCGGCACAACGCGCCTCGAGGCCGCTGTGGCCCACTTCCTGGATCGGGCAGACGCCACGAACGATGGACACACCGTCGGCATCCGCTGCATCAAGCACGCGGTTGGCGTTGCTGACGCCGCCGGTGAACTCACTCGCGCCGATGTAGAACAGCGTATCAAGCGCGTCAGGGCCACCGGAGTTCGGATCGGCAGTGTTGAGCACGATCACAGGGATGCCGGCCTCGTTGGCGCGGCCCACGGCATCACGAATCACCTCGGGGTTCGGAACGGTCGTGCCGATGCCATCGGGGTCCGCGGCAAGCGCGTCATCCCAGTAACCGGCCATGTCGTCCACGCTGTCAACCGGGTGCGCCAGCCAGGCACAGTCCGCATCCAGAATTGCACAGGCATCTTCCATGCCCTTGATCACGACGATCCAGAAGGGGTTGCCCGCGCCACCGTGCGAGACGATGCGGAACACCGGCTGGTCGTCCTGCGCGCCTACCGCACCGATGGAGAATACGGCAAGGCCCAGCACCAGCAGCAGCACTGGTAAAATTGTAAACAACTTTCTCATGACGATGTTCTCCTCAGATATGCATTCGGTATACGCAGGGGGAATACCCAACGTAACGGCTGTATTGTAGTCTGCTCTGGCTGTCAGTGCAAACCGGCAATTTCATTCTATTTCCCGGAGGGTGACTTTTCTGCCTTGCGCTGCACCCAGTTCCGCCGCTGCCAGCACACGCTGCACCTGCAACCCGTCGCGAAAGTCCGGGCTGGCCGGACGCTGCTCGCGGATGGCTGTGATGAAACCGCGCGCCATATAGTCGTTCTGGCGGAATGTGTCCCGGTAGCTGTTGTGCACCGTATCGCGCCGCAATCCCTGCCAGATGTGATCAGGTATTTCCAGCGGGCGCACTGCCCCTTCACCAACCCGGGCGCCGGAGACCTGCTGCACGCGGTCCCAGTCGGTGAAGCTGTGGAGCGTACCCTCGCTGCCGTGAAACTCCATGTGATGCGTTTGACCAAAGGGCGTGTCTTCATAGCTCATCGAGCTGACGTGGATGATGCCATGAGCGCCGTTGCTGAATTTCAGCGTCAGCAAGGCAGAGTCGTCGACCTGCTCATAGACCTTGCCATCCGGGCGCGGGCCGCGCTCCTGCAGCTGTGCCAGGTGACACTGCACGGCCTCGACCTCGCCAAAAATCTGCATGGCCACGAACAGGAAGTGCGAGCCCAGATCACCCAGGACGCCGCTGCCGGCTTCGCTGCGGTCAAAACGCCAAAGGTATTCCCCGGTCCGGGCGTAGCCGGAGTAGTAACGCAGATTCAAATGATAGGGTCGCCCGATGTAACCCTGTTCAATCAACTCACGCAGATAACGGGTGGTGGGCATAAAGCTGTAAGTGTAAGGCACCATGTGGCGCACGCCAGCTGCCTCGGCAGCCGCCAACATTTCCCGCGCCTGGGCCACATTGAGCGCCAGCGGCTTTTCGCACAGCACATGCAGTCCGCGCGCAAGGGCGGCCAGTGTCAGCGGATGATGCAGGTAATTTGGCGTGAGAATGAGCACTGCCTCAATGCCGCCGTGGTCCAGCAGTGCATCCGTGTCGGTATACGCAGCCGGCACCGACCAGCGCTGCGCAAAAGCCTGCGCGCGGCCCGCATCCCGGCCACAGACTGCCACGACTTCCGCGTGCGGGTGTGCCGACAAAGCGGGCAGGAACATCGCGTCTGCCCACCAGCTCGTCCCGATGACACCGACCTGCACCCTGCTTGTCATGGTGCCCGCTCTCTTCTAGACTGTTGGCAAGGCACAGAGTGTAGCGGTCGCGAGCGAGCGCTTCAATCTGGCTGGAGTCGTCTTGGAGAAACGGCTGCTATGAGCAAGCTGGTTCAGGCTGACCGGGTGCGCATTGTGTGCTTCGCTCTGATGGCACTTGGGTCGATTCTGGTGCTGTTTGCGGCCTGGCAATACCTCAGCGCTGACCGCGAGCTTCAGACAAACCTTGCCGAAGTCATCCGCAGTGGCCAGCTCAATGTCAACCCACAGACGTCCAGCGAAGCCCAGGGGCTGGTCGGCGCCGACATTGCGCGTCGCGACCTGCTCGCCCGGCAGTTCAACGCCATGATGTTTGGCGGCGGCGGCCTGGTGCTGCTTTCCCTGGGCTGGCCGGGGCTGAATCTGGCCCGAAACCTGCGCAATCGTGAATTTCTGGTATCCTCTACGGAGGAGACACGCTAATGTACGCTGGTGAACCACAGGACTTTAGCCTGGGCGAACCACAGCCCATCGGCATCAATACGCGCTACGCCTTCTGGCTGACAGCCAGCAAAGAGCGTTACTTTCGCGCCATCCGCAGGGTTGGCTGTGTGGCGTCGGTGTCGGCGCCGAAGGACAATCGCGCCCTTGTCGAGATTCGTAACGATCACGACCCCGACGAAGCCTGGCACTGGGTGCGCACCGAACTTGAAGAGACCAGCCGCCACGTCGTCCTCGACCCAATCTGGGAAGACGCTCTCTGGCTGCTATGACTGCCCGCAGCAACTGACCAGCTTCCAACGTTTACCAGTTCGTCAGCGACCCATCGGCGCGGTGCAGCAGAAAGCCGTGTCCCTCGCCCATGGGATGCCGTCGTGCGGCCTCGCGGTCGAAGGTGATGCCAAGCCCCGGCCGCGTCGGCGGTAACAGCCAGCCATCGCGCCACTCGATTTGCTCCGGAAAGACGTCTGGCAACATGCTGCCGGGAAGCTGTGGCTGCTCCTGCACGCCAACCAGGGGCGACGCCAGGTTCAGGTGCAGGCAGGCCGCTGCTGAAACCGGCCCCAGCGGATTGTGCGTGGCCAGCTTGATGTAATGCGTTTCGCACCAGCCGGCGATTTTACGCGCCTCCGTCAGGCCGCCGACAATGCACAAATCGATGCGGGCGTAGTCAATCAGCTCCTCCTCGATCAGCTGCCGGAATTCCCACTTCGAGCTGAACTGCTCGCCGGCGGCCAGTGGAACCGTCGTCCGCGGACGCAGGGTTTTGAATGAATCCGGGTTTTCGCTGCGCAGCGGGTCTTCGATGAAGAATGGACGATACTGTTCGAATTCCTGACAGAGCCAGAGCGCATCGGCCAGATCGAGGCGCGTGTGCACATCAAAGGCAATCTCGATCTCATCCCCCACCGCCTCGCGCACAGCCTGCGCCTGACGAATGGCCGCCATTACAGACTGGCGCGGCTCCAGCGTCGTACCATCCTGTGGCAGATCCCAGCGCACGAACTTCCAGCCCGCCTCTGTCGCCGCCAGACAGGTCTCGACCAGCGGGCCAACTTCCAGCCCGCGTCCGTAATTGTGCGGGTAGCAGACGACGCGATCGCGTGCCAGTCCCCCCAGCAGTTCATAGACCGGTACATTCAGCGCCTTGCCCTTGATGTCCCACAGTGCAATGTCGATCGCCGAGATGGCTGCGGTCTGAATGCGCTGCGCCGGGAAGAAACCGCCACGAAACAGCAGCTGCCAGATGTATTCGGTGCGGAAGGGGTCCATGCCGAGCAACAAGGGCCGCATGTGGTCAAGCGCGCCGATGACCGCGTGCTCGCGCCAGGTGATGCCCGCCTCGCCGACGCCCGAGATGCCCTCGTCCGTGTCAACAGTGACGAACAAACAGTTGCGTCTGCCGTTCCATACTGGCCAGGCATCAATCGCTGTGATTTTCATGGTGTCCTATCCAACCTTTGGTGAGCAGAGTGTAGCGCCTTGCGCCGCGGGTAGAAGCGACTATTATAGCCGCGACCGAAAAGGAAAGGAAATTGATGCTGACCAATGTGACGAAGGCCAAATTGAAGGCTGGTGAGTGTGTCTACGGCTGCTTCTTCCGTACGCCAGACCCGACTCTCGCGGAGTTTATGGGCTATCTTGGCTGGGACTTTTTGATCTTCGATGCCGAACATGGCTCACTTGAACCCAACCGTAGCGAAGACATGGTGCGGGCTGCGGAACTGCGCGGAGTGACGCCGCTGGTGCGCGTCACCACCAACCAGGCCCATGTGCTGCTACGCTTTCTGGATGCCGGCGCCCAGGGTGTGCACGTCCCCTGGGTGAACAACGCCGAAGAGGCAGAGAGCGCGCTGCAGGGTGTCAAATACTTTCCGCGTGGCAAACGTGGCCTGGCTGGTGTGCGCCCCGCCACTTTTGGGCAGCAAATGAGCCTGTCTGACTACGTCGTCCGCGCCAACGAAGAAACCCTGACCATCCTGCAGCTGGAGAGCGAGGAAGCCGTCAACAATCTCGATGCGATTCTCGACGTGCCAGATATCGACGTCCTCTTCCTCGGCCGCACCGACCTGTCGCAGTCGCTGGGTCACCCGGGCGAAACCGGGCATCCGGCAGTTGAAGCGGTGGTCGAGCGCGCTGTTGCGCGCATAACCCACTCGGATGTTGCGCTGGGCGTGGTGGTGCCCAACGTGGAGCAGGCGCAGCTCTGGCGCGAACGCGGCGCGCGCTACATAGCGACCACCTTCGAGGGCATAGTCGGCTCCGCCTGCAAGTCCTGGCTGGCGGGCGCCCGCGCCTGATGTGCAGTCGAGGCTGGCTGGTCGCTATTCAATGCCGGGCAGCAACCTGCTATGCTGTAATGTGCATAAATCTGAAATGAACATGCGAAGGAGCTTCCCGTGAACGTAACCCTGACACCAGGCAGATGGCGTGGCCTTAAGGTGACCAGCACCAGCGAAAATGTTTTCACGATCATGGCCTTTGATCAGCGCGGCAGCTTCGCGCAGATGTTGCCTGCCGGCAGCAGCTACGAGCATGCCGTGTCCATCAAATCCGAGGTAGTTGGCCAACTGTCGGAGCACACCAGCGCCGTGTTGCTGGACGCCGATTACGGCCTGCTGCCCGCCATGCAGATGCACCGCAACAGCGGTCTGCTGCTGGCGCTGGAGAAATCCGGCTATACTGGCGACAGCACCATGCGTCGCGCGGACTTCGACCCCGACTGGTCGGTCGCCAAAATGCGCCGGGCCGGTGCGGCTGCGGTCAAGTTGCTCATCTACTACCATCCCGAATCCGGCGCGCTGGCCGAGGAGATTGAGGGCACCATCAGCGGTATCCTGCAGGATTGCCACATGCAGGACCTGCCGCTCTTCGTCGAGCCTATGTCCTACAGCCTCGACCCTGACGTCCCCACTGCTTCCGCCGAATTCGCCGCGACCAAACCGGCAGTGGTCATCGAAACGGCGCGGCGCATCAGCGCCCTGGGCGTGGATGTGCTCAAGCTGGAGTTCCCGATGAATGCTGCGTACCATGATGACGAGGCCGCCTGGTCGAAGGCCTGCGAGGAAGTCAGCGCAGTCATCAGCGTCCCCTGGGTGCTTCTCAGCGCAGGCGTGGATTTCGACATCTTCAAGCGCCAGGTACGCGTGGCTTGCCAAAGCGGCGCCAGCGGCTACCTCGGTGGACGCGCCATCTGGAAAGAGTGCGCGTCCATGTCACCGGGCGAGCGTCACGAATTCCTGCTCGGCACCGCCATGGAGCGCATCGAGTGCCTCAACAGCCACACGCTGCAGCACGGGCGTCCCTGGACTGATTTCTACGATCTGCCGGAAAGTGGCGCTGACTGGTACCGGAGCTACGCCTGAACCTGGCGCAGGTCGCCGTTATGCCAAACGTCTGAAACCGGGAGCAAGCGCCGGATACAGTGCTCCATAGGCCTCGTAAATTTCGTCGTAGAGAGAGACCAGAGCAGGCTGCGGCCTGTTCTCGTCTTCTCTTTGCACAATCGCAGCGCAGGCCGTCGGCACATCCCGGTAAGCGCCCGCGCCAACAGCCGCCAGGATCGCCGCGCCAAAAGCGGCGCCTTCGCTGGTGTTGACGCGGTACAGCGGGATGCCCATGATGTCAGTGGTCAGCTGGCGCCAGAGCGGGCTGTTGGCCGCCCCGCCCTGAATCACAGCATCGCGCGGGCGCAGGCCCTGCGACCGCAAGAGCTCCAGATTGTCGCGCATGCCAAAGGCCACGCCTTCCATCACGGCCCGCACCATGTGCCCCAGACCGTGTCGCAGCGTCAGGCCGACGAATGCGCCACGCGCCAGCGGGTCAGGATGCGGGTGACGCTCGCCGCTCAGCCAGGGCGCAAACAGCAGCCCTTCCGCGCCGGCGGCCACTTCCGCAGCCAGCGCGCCCAGTTCATCGAAGCTCTTGTCCGGCGCCAGCGCATCCCGCAGCCAGCGCAGACCACCTGCAGCGCTCAACATCACGCCCATGCTCAACCAGGTGCCCGGCATCGGGCCGCAGAAAGTATGCAAGCGTCCCTGCGGCTCGGGTCGGTAGCGGCCATCAATGGCGTAGGCTACCCCCGAGGTGCCCAGCGCCAGACTTAGTTGACCTGCTGCCACCACGCCGCTGCCCACGCCGCCCGCAGGTTGATCGCCTGCGCCTCCTACCACTTTCGTCCCGGCGCGAAGTCCGGTGGCGGCTGCACCGGCAGGGCTTATTTCGGCGCAAACGTCCTGCGACTCGGCCAGCTGCGGCAGCCAGTCCTGCGGAATCGCCAGCGCCGCCAGCAGCTCATCCGACCAGCACCGCGCGCCCACGTCCATCAGCGCCATGCCCGAGCCATCAGCCACGTCGGTGACCCGCGTGCCGCACAACAGGTAACGCACATAATCCTTTGGCAGCAGCACCCGCGCGATACGCGCGAAAATTTCCGGCTCCTCGTCGCGCATCCAGACCAGCTTGGGCGCTGTGAAGCCGGGTAACATGCTGCTGCCGATGAGCTGATACAGCTGCTCAGCGCCGACCGCGGCGGTGATCGCCTCGCACTGGGCCGCGCTGCGTTGGTCGTTCCACAGGATGGCCGGGCGCAGCGGCTCATCACTGGCATCCAGCGCCGTCAAGCCATGCATCTGTCCGGTCAGACCAAGCGCAGCGACCGAGTCCGCCGGAATCACTTCCAGCACCTTGCCCAGTGAAGCGCAGCTGGCTTGCCACCATTCCGCGGGGTCCTGTTCCGACCACAAGGGCCGCGGCGTATCCAGTTGGTGATCGTGGCTGGCTGTAGTAACGACCCTGCCGCGCTCATCAATGACGACGGCCTTGGAGGCCGTGGTGCTGACATCAAGCCCGATGAAATGTTCGCTCATGCCAGCTCCGTATGCACGCTTCGGTGCGACCTTCAGGGTCAGGCGGGATTGTCGCGGTCGTCCAGCAGGCCGCGCAAGGCGTCCTCCCAGAAATCGTCAAGCGGATCGAAGACCGGTTCCTCGAATTCATCCGAGAGCCGCTTGAGATAGTCGCGTACCCCGGCTTCCGGCGCCATGTTCTCCAGCTCCTGCACCTTCGATTCGACCACTTCGACCAGCTTGCGGCTTTTTTCCTCAAGATCATCAAGCGCAAAGTCCGTGCGCAACATAAAGTTTATGCGCTTCATCACGCCCAGCCAGGCCATGAAATCATTTTCGATCCGAATCGTGTTGGACAGCTTGCCCACATTGGTGAAATCGTAGGTCGGCACCAGGGCGTGCATGCCAGCGTATTCAAGCTTGCGCTCGCCGGCGCGGCTGCACATATAAGAACCGATGCTCGCACCACCGTGATAGTCCGACAGATTGACAGCGAGCCTGGCAAACTCACCCGCCATACTCCGCAAACTGAAGTTGCAGGAGACGATGCGCTCGCGGTCAAAGGGCAGCTCGCCATAGACCCCGCCCAGCCCCACGATGCGCTGCACCTTCAGCTCGGATGCGACATCAAACAGGGCGTTGGCGTAGCGGTCAATGTCCAGATGGGGTTCGTCGCCCAGAAAAATGACCACGCCACACTCGCCGCTGCGTGTGAAGAACAGCTCGTTGCGCCGCGTTTCCAGTGACTGGGGGTAGCCACCATCAAACTGGACGACCGGACGCACCAGGTCATGCGTGCCAGGAATTTGAAACAGGTAAAAGCCGTTGTTGTTCATGCGGCCGATACGCTGCGCCTTGCTGCGCTGCACGAGATATTTGGGCAAGCCAGAAGACAGGGAGCCGGCGTCCGCCCACTGGCGCCAGCCAGCCAGCATCACCATGCGCTCCGCCTGCGGTGTTTCCCACAGCTCGACTGTTTCGCGCATGTGACTCTACTCCCTTCAAAGATTCGCCTGAAGAAATGCGACGCGCGTCAGAGCACAGGCGCATGCGCCCGGCGCGAAATGTAGCGACCCTTGCCATTCTGACCCAGCCAGTTTTCGCCATCCACTATCTTCCGCCCCCGCAACCACACCTGCACTGGCTTGCCCCGCACAGGCATCCCCTCGTAGACGATGTAGTCGGTGCGCATGTGCGTCGTCTCGACGCTCAGCACATGTTCCTTCGCCGGGTCCCAGACCGCGATGTCGGCGTCCGAGCCGACGGCGATGGTGCCCTTCTGTGGGTACATGCCGAATATTTTGGCGGGGTTGCTGCACATCAGCTCGACGAAGCGGGTTGGCGCAATACGGCCGCTGTTGACCCCGTGTTCCCACATCACCATCATGCGGTCTTCCACACCGGGCATGCCATTCGGAATTTTGGAGAAGTCACCCAGGCCCAACTCCTTGCCAGGCCGGCGGTAAGCGGGATCCTGCGCCTCGTAGGCGACCCACTCACCATTGTCATGTGCCGCCGCCCACTCCTGCCAGGGGCCGTGCCCGCCGTCATACCAGAAGTTGCAGTGATCGGTGCTGACATGCTGCAGCGAACCGTCGCGCAGGGCCCGCCACAACACTGCATGGTCTGCCTCGCTGCGAATGGGCGGTGAACACACATATTTCGAACCCTCAAAGCCCGGCGCCGCCAGGTGCCCGTCCACCGTCAGGAAGAAGTATTGCGTGCAGCTTTCGCCCATGACCGGGTAGCCCAGCGCCCGGCCGCGTTGAATCGCCTCGACAGATGCCCGCGTGGTCACGTGCACCACATACAGCGGGCAGCCGGCCAGGCCGGCCATAACCACGGCGCGATTGGTGGCCTCGCCTTCGATTTCGGGCGGACGTGAGCTGGCGTGAAAGCGCGGTTCCACCTTGCCTTCCGCCAGCAGACGTGGCGTCAATTCCGCCTCAACGTCGCCGTTCTCGGCATGCACCATCACGATCATGCCGTGCTGTGCCGCCACCTGCATGGCGCGAAACAGCGTCGTGTCGTCGATCTGAAACACATTCTTGTAGGCCATGAACAATTTGAGGCTGGTGATGCCTTCATCCAGCAGCGTGGGGATTTCCGCCATCACCTCGTCGCGCAAATCCGTGATCGCCATGTGAAAGCCATAGTCGATCTGTGCCAGGTGCGCCGACTTCGCGCGCCAGGTGTCCAGGCCATCCTTCAGGCTGCCGCCAATGGGCTGCACCACAAAGTCAATGTGCGTGGTGCTGCCACCAAAGGCCAGCGCCATGTGACCCGTGTCGAAATCATCGTTGCTGACCGTGCCGCCAAAGGGCAGTTCCAGGTGTGTATGCACATCAATGCCACCCGGCAAAAGGTACTTGCCCGCGCAGTCCACAACCTCATGACCATCACCGTCAAGTTCCAGCCCGATGAGCGTGATGATCTCGCCCTCAACCAGCACATCCGCGCGCAGCATCTCGCTGGCTGTGATGACTATGCCGTTGCGGAACAGGGTGCCCATGGCTTCCTCCCCTACTGAAAGTGCGGAATAATGTGCTCGCAGTATTCCGCGACGATGCGCTCTTCCTCGCCACACATCAGATAAATATTGAATTGCGTGACGCCGGCGGCCTGCAATGCTTCCAGCTTTGCAATGTGGTCTTGCGCCGACCCGAGCAGGCTGAAGCTGTCGATCACCTCATCGTTGATGAAGCCCAGATGGCCGGCGTCCTTGCTGGCGTGTTCGTGGTAATCGTAGCCGCGGCGCCCCTCAATGTAGCGCGTGAAACTCTCCGGCACCTCGGTGGTTACGCTGCCATATTTCTCGACGATGTCCGCCACATGATTGCCGACCATGGCCGGGAACCAGCGCGTCCGCTCGCGGCCCTGCGCCATGTCACCGACCCACACCGGCGCTGCCGCCATCACGCGGAAGTCAGACATGTCGCGCCCGGCAGCCTCGCCAGCAGCCAGCGCCTGCCCCAGGAACCAGCGGCACAGCAATGGCTCGCCCAGCTGGATGATGAGGCCGTCGCCATGTTCGCCGGCGGCCTTAAGCGCCCTTGGGCCGTAGGCCGCGATCCAGAACGGCAACTCGTGATCCTGCGCCCAGGGAAGCTGAACCGCCTCAGGAATCTCCGCGTAGCGCACGCTGTCGCCGCGCACCATGCCTTTCACCGCATGCACGAATTCGCACATGCGCGCGATCGTCTTCGGCGTCTTGCCCATCACGCGCATGGAACTGTCGCCGCGCCCCAGCCCGATGTCCAGACGACCATCGCTTTGTTGCGTCAGGGTCGCATACATGCTGGCCGCCACCGACCAGTCGCGCACGCCCGGATTGGTCACGCAAGGACCGAAGCGCATGGTGTCGGTGTGCTCCATGCACATCGCCATCGTCACCCAGGGGTCGCGCCACAGAATATGCGAATCGTAGAACCATGCGTAACGGAAGCCGGCCAGTTCGGCCTGGCGGCATAGCGCAACTGTGCGCTGTGGACTGATGTCCCCCTTGAAGGTAATCGCGAATTCCATCCCGACCTCCTTGCTCAGGGGTTGACCAGGCCCTCGTAGGCGTCTGGCCGGCGGTCGCGATAGAACTGCCAGACCTGACGCACTTCTTCCACCACACTCATGTCCAGGTCGCGCACCATCAGTTCTTCCTTATAGGTGTCGCCCACATCACCGACGAACTCTCCGCGCGGCGTACAGAAGTAGCTCTGACCATAAAAGTCATTGTCGCCCAGAGGCTCCGTGCCCACCCGGTTGATGGTGCCGACGTAGTAGCCGTTGGCGATGGCGTGGCTGGTCTGCTCTATCTTCCACAAGTGCTGCGACAGGCCGCGACTGGTGGCCGAGGGAATGAACACAATCTCGGCGCCGTTGAGTCCCAGGGCGCGCGCGCCCTCGGGGAAGTGCCGGTCGTAGCAGATGTAGACGCCGATCGTGCCCACCGCCGTCTCAAACACCGGGTAACCCAGGTTGCCAGGGCGGAAGTAGAACTTTTCCCAGAAGCCGGCCACTTGCGGAATGTGCGTCTTGCGGTACTTGCCCAGATAGCGCCCGTCCGCATCGATGACCGCGGCCGTATTGTAATAGACGCCGGTGTTTTCCTGTTCGTACATCGGCACGATCAGCACCATGCCGGTCTCTTTGGCGAGATCCTGCATCATGTGCGTGGTCGGGCCGTCAGGGATGGACTCGGTGTAGCTGTAGTATTTCGAGTCCTGTACCTGACAGAAATAGGGGCCGTAGAACAGCTCCTGAAAACACATGACCTGCGCGCCCTGGCTGGCCGCCTCATGCGCGTATTGCACGTGCTTCTCAATCATCGAGTCCTTGTCGCCGGTCCAGGTGGCCTGAATCAGCGCGCCACGTACCGTTCGTGTCATCGTCCATCTCCTTCAAGCTGACTCGCATGTTCTCTGCCGGCGCGTTCCAGGGCGCGCTGCGCCTGGCGCACATTGATGCCCGGCGCCACTTCCCGGTAGAAGCGGGCCGCCGTCTCCGCCACCTGACGCTGCCCGGCTGCGCTCAGGTCGTGCAGCTCGAGCGCGTAGTCGTCCGAGTCCAGGCCGTCAATGGCCTCCAGCGTGATTTCCAGCACGGCCTCGCGCCTGATACGTGCCATCTTGCTGCGCCGTTTGGCGGAAGCCGCAGCCAGCGCGCTGTTGCCAGCGCGCTCATAGAAATCGCCGAGCGCGCTCTCCAGCTCAATGGCCTGCGTCATGATGGCGCCAAAGGTGTTAAGCGCGCTCATCCTCAAACCACCGTTCAATTACGACCTTGCGATCGGTGTAGAATTCGATCGAATCGCGACCCTGGCCATGCAGATCGCCGAAGAAAGAGTCCTTCTGGCCACCGAAGGGGAAGGACGCTGAAGGCGCTGCCACACCGATATTCACACCGATGTTGCCGACGTTCACCCGATATTTGAACTCACGGGCGCGCGCGCCGCTGCTGGTGAAAATGCTGGCGCCGTTGCCATAGCGCGAGCGGTTGATGAGATTAACAGCTTCATCAAAACTGTCGGCGCGCATCAGCGACAGTACGGGGCCGAAAATTTCTTCGCGCGCCACCGACATGTCCGGCGTCACGTCCTCGAGGATGGTGGGGCCCACAAACATCCCGTCCTCATAGCCCTCAACCTGCAGCTCGCGTCCATCAACGGAAACCTTCGCGCCTTCGCGTTCGCCCTCACCAATCATGTTGACGATACGTTCACGCGCCTGGGCACTGACGACCGTGCCCATCTGCGAAGTCTCATCCAGACCGTAGCCAACGCGCAGCCCGGCCACCTGTTTCACCAGCTCGTCCCGCAGCCGGTCATAGGCATCGCCCACGCCCACCGCGACCGCCGCCGCCAGGCAGCGCTGTCCGGCGCAGCCATAGGCCGCCCCCAGCACATTCTTGACGCTGGCTTCCATGTCAGCGTCGGGCATCACTGCGATGTAGTTCTTGGCACCGCCCTGCGCCTGGACCCGCTTGCCATTACGCGTACAGGTTTCGTAGATGATCTTTGCCACCGGGCTGGAACCGACGAAGGACACGCCGGCCACGCCAGGGTGCTCCATCACCGCGTGGGCCGAAGCCACGCCGCCATGCACCAGATTGACCACGCCTTCCGGCAAGTCGAGCTCGTCCAGCAGCTCGCACATGATCTGCGCGCTCAGCGGAGTCTGGGGCGAAGGTTTGAGGATGAAGGTGTTGCCACAGGTGATGGCGGTCGGCAGAAACCAGATGGGCACCATGAACGGAAAATTGAAGGGGGTGATGGCGGCAAACACGCCCACCGGCTGCCGCAGCGTCGTCTCGTCGATGCCGTTGCTGATGTCTTCCACCCCATCGCTGCGCATCATGAAGGGCACGCCGATGCTGAAGTCGATGCTCTCGATGCCGCGCCGCACTTCGCCACGCGACTCGTCAAGCGTCTTGCCATTCTCGCGCACCAACACCTCGGCGATGTCATCGAAGCGGTCTTCCACCAGATTCTTGAAGTGATGCATGAACTGGGCGCGCTCCATCACCGGTGTGCTGCGCCACTCCGCGAAGGCCGCCTGCGCCGCCCGCACCGCGCGGTCGACGTCCTGCGCGCTCGAATCCGGGCATTCCGCCAGCAATTCACAGGTGGCCGGATTGTGCACCGGCGTCCAGTCCGTGGTTTCGGCTTCAACCCACTCACCGCCAATGTAGTTTTTCAGTCTCTCGACCATGCTTCTCCCGTCCTGCTGACCTGGAACTCCAGATAGTTCCGGCCAGCCTGTGTCTGTCATATGCAGCGGAGTCTACCACAAAACAGGAAGCGCGCCGTCTGGCGGCACAGGGCATGTACTGGTATTCTGGCCTGAAACCGTCTTTGACAGTGATGTCGTACTGAGCTTGCTTCAGCAGGAGCAGAATCCATGGCACAGCAGAATTCCGGCGCCGCGGCGCTGATGGAACGTTACCGACAGCATTTATTCCCTGCCGTCGCACCCTACTATCCTGATCAGCCGATTATTGTTGACCACGCCAAAAATCAGGAGCTGTGGGACGTCGATGGCAGGCGCTATCTGGATTTCTTCGGCGGTGTACTGACCGTATCGGTAGGCCACTGCAACGAGGAAGTCACTGCGCGCACCATCGAACAACTGCAGCGCCTGCAGCACACCTCCACCCTGTTCGTCAATGAAATCATGGTGCAGGTCGCCGAGAAGGTCGCCGCGCTCACGCCCGGTTCGCTGCAAAAATCCTTCTTCACCAACAGCGGCAGCGAGGCGGACGAGACCGCCATCCTGGCTGCGCGCTGCTATACCGGCAACAATGACGTCATTGCCCTGCGTCACGCCTACGCCGGCCGTACGCTGCAGGCGATGAGCCTGACCGCACATGGCAACTGGCGCCTGGGCAACGTGATCGACCCCTACATCCGCCACGTGCGCTCGCCCTATACCTATCGCGCTCCGCTGGATCTTACGCCGGAGGAAGTGGTCGACCTCTGCATCGCTGACCTGGAAGAGTTGATCGCGACCTGCACCCAGGGTCGCCTGGCGGCCTTCATCGCCGAGCCGATTCAGGGCGTTGGCGGTTACATAGTGCCGCCTGCCGACTACTTCGGGCGCGTTGCGCCCATCATCCGCGCTGCCGGTGGCGTCTTCATCAGCGACGAGGTGCAGACCGGCTGGGGGCGCACTGGCGACCACTGGTGGGGCATCGAACACTGGGGTGTGGAACCCGACATCATGACCTTCGCCAAGGGCATGGCCAACGGCTCACCCATCGGCTGCACCGTCGCCACGGCAGAAATCGCCGACGCCCTGCCCGGCATGACCTTCTCCACTTTCGGCGGCAACCCGGTCACCATGGCGACTGCACTAGCGACCATCGAATATATGGAGCGCAATCAGGTAGAGGTCAACGCCGCCAGCCAGGGCGCCATTCTGCGTGAAAAGCTCGAGGATCTCGAGGCCGAGTTTGACTTCATCGGTGAGGTGCGCGGCATGGGACTGATGCAGGGCATGGAAATCGTCAAACCAGGCCCGGGCCGTGAGCCGGACGCCGCCATGGCCGTGCGGCTGATGGACTCCGCGCGCGACCATGGCATTTTGATTGGCAAGGGCGGCCTGCATGGCAACGTGATTCGTATCGCCCCCCTGCTCAACGTGGATAGCGCGACAATGGAGGAGGGCTGCGAGCTGCTGTCCATGGCGGTCGCCGGCGCCGTGGGCTGAGTGTGACCGGGCTTCCGCTGCAGCAGACGCGGGTTTCCGCAGCACTGCGCCCCTTCCGTCGCCTGCTGCCACTGCTGCTGACGCTGGCCGCCAGCGTCCTCGCCATCACCCTGCTGCTGCGCATTGCCGCCTGGGCACCGACGGACGAAACCCTGCTGGACAGCACCTTCGGCGAGCTGGGAAGCTGGGTCGCTTCACAGTCGGAAGAAGAGACGCCGCGCTCCCTGCTGGGTCAACTTGCCAGAGAGCAGGCGCTCCGTGAAGGCCTGACAGCTTTGCCCGCCGGGCGCCTGCTCACCTTGTCACGAGCGCTCCTGTTGCTGATCGCCATCCTGCATGTTCTCGTCAGTCTGGCAGCAGTGCTCGGCCTTGTGCTGCAGGCCGCCTGGCTTCGCTCCGCCCAGATTCTGGCGCTCATGCTGACCATGATCTGGCTGTTCCTGCTGCCTCCGGGTGAGTACAACGAAACCCTCAGTCTCCTTTTGCCCGGTGGCTTCGCGCTGCTGCTGGCGCTCATGCTGCAGCCTGGCCCTGCGACGAAGACGCTCGGCTTCGTCCTGATCATCACCATGCTGCTGCTCGGCGTACAGAGCCTAAAGCTCTTCGCCGCGTCCCGCACCTATCTCATCACCACGCCGCTCGAGGCCTGGAGCTATACAGCCCTGCCCGACCTGGACGCCGCCCTGACCGCCCTGGTGGCCGGTGAGCTGGACGCTGTGCTGGCCGACCGCAGGGACCTGCGCGATATCATGGCGCCCCTGCCCGCCGACCCGGACATCGACCCCGCAAAGACCGACTGGCCCCAACTGCGTTACCTGACGCGCCTTGACAGTAACGATGCAGTTCTGGGAATCCTGCCGGTCAAACCTCGTTACCCGGGACGCCTGGCGCTTGCCACACACAGGGACAGCCCCTTGACCTCGCTACGAGAGCTGCAGGACTTGCGCGCCGGCGTAGTCGCTGACGACTTCGCGGAAACGAAGTACCTCGCGCAGGAACGCCGCCTGGTGCTGCTGGACATGAAAATTCTGAATGACGTTAATTTGCCGCACTTGCAGCAGATCACCGAGGCCCTGCTGCAGCCGGCGCGCCGCAACGGCCCCCTCCTGCTCATCCGCATCCTGATTGAGGCCGCCATCCACACCTGGAGCGAGGCGCTGTTCGGCTTCCTCTTTGGCGCCAGCCTGGGTTTTGTCCTTGGCAGCGTGTTTGCGCACTTCATGGCGCTGGAGCGTGGCCTCCTGCCCTATGTCGTCGCCTCACAGACCGTGCCCATTCTCGCCATCGCGCCCATGGTCGTCATCTGGCTGGGCGCCGGTCCGCTATCCGTCGCCGTCATCTCCGCCTACCTGACCTTCTTCCCGGTCACCATCAACACCCTGCGCGGCCTGCGCTCACCCCATCCCAACGCCTTCGAACTAATGGATTCATGGGGCGCCAGCCGTTGGCAGATCATGTGGAAATTGCGCTTTCGCGCCGCGCTGCCCTACCTCTTCACTGCGCTCAAGGTCTCCGCAACCGCCAGCGTGGTCGGCGCCATCATCGGCGAATTGCCCTCCAGCATCCGCAGCGGCCTGGGGCGCGCCATTCTCGACTTCAGTTCGGACTACAGCGCCGTCTCCACCCCAAAACTCTGGGGCGCCATCCTCGTGGCCGCAACTGTGGGCATGCTCTCCTTCCTGATCGTCAGCCTCGCCGAATGGCTGGTGTTGCGCAAGAGTGGCGGGAGGAGCTGATGTCCAACGCTGTCATCACGGCGCACCAGATCGACAAGGTCTTCAACCCCGACAGTGAAGAACAGGTCATCGCGCTGCAGGACATCGGGCTTGAGGTGCAGCCAGACGAATTCGTTTCGCTCATCGGCCCTTCCGGTTGCGGCAAGTCCACCCTGTTGCGCCTGATTGCCGACCTGGTTGCGCCCAGCGCCGGTGAACTGCAGGTTAACGGCAAAACGCCGCATCAGGCCCGCATCGACCGTGACTACGGCATGGTCTTTCAGGCAGCCACCCTGCTGGAGTGGCGCAGCGTGCGCAAGAACATCGAACTGCCGCTGGAAATCCAGGGCGTTCCGGCGCAGGAACGGCAGCAGCAAGCGCAGGCAGCGCTGGAGCTGGTGGAGCTGGGCGGCTTCGGCGACCACTGGCCCTGGCAGCTCTCCGGCGGCATGCAACAACGTGTCGCTATTGCCCGCGCGCTGGTCTTTCAGCCCTCACTGCTGCTGATGGACGAACCCTTCGGCGCGCTGGACGAGTTCACGCGCGAGCGCATGAATATGGAGCTGCTGCGTATCTGGCGCGAGACAGACACCACCGTCCTCTTCGTCACGCACAGTATTCCCGAGGCCATCTTCCTTTCCAGCCGCGTCGTCGTCATGTCCCCCCGGCCCGGCCGCATCACCGCCATCGTGGACGTAGACCTGTCGCGCCCGCGTGATTTCGAAACGCGTGCCCGGCCACAGTTTCATGAGCAGGTAGCCCAGGTGCGGGAGCTCTTGCGCGATGCCCATGGAGGGTGAGCGGTGAACAGGGCCGACATCAGGGCGCGCCTGCGCAGACTCACCCCGACCCTCCTGGTCGCCGTCGTATTCCTGAGCGTCTGGGAGCTGGCCGTCCTCGTCCTCGGTATTCGCGAGTTCATCCTGCCGCCGCCCAGCAGCATCCTTGCCGAATTCAATGAAGAGCTGCAGATCTTCCTCGGCGCCAGCGGCGAATCCATACTCTTCAGCGCGGCCCGCGCAACTCTGTGGTCGGCCGTCGGTGGCTTCGTGCTCGGCTGCGGCGCAGGCATACTGACCGCGCTCGTCACGTCCCGTTGGACCATCATCAGCGAGGCGACCATGCCCTTCGCCATCGCCGCCAACTCAGTACCCATTATTGCCTTCGCGCCCATCATGAACAACTGGTTCGGCATCACCAACCCGGCCTCCAAGATGGCCATCGTCGCCATCATCGTCTTCTTCCCGGCCATGATCAACACGGTTCGAGGCCTGACCCTGGTGGACGCAAACCAGCTGGAGTTGATGGCCTCTTGCGCGGCCAGTCCCGCGCGCATCCTGCGTTCGCTGCGCATCCCCAACGCCCTGCCCTTCATCTTCAGCGCACTGCGCGTGGCCAGTTCACTGAGCGTGATTGGCGCGGTTGTTTCGGAGTTCTTCGGCGGACCGCGCGCCACGCTCGGCGTCTACATCACCCAGGAAGCCTCTGGCTTCAATTTCGCCAGCGCCTGGGCCGCCATCCTGATGGCCTCCCTCATCGGCATCTTTTTCTACAGCGTCGTGGTACTGCTGGAATACTGGCTGATGCCCTGGCAGCGCGCCCGTCAGCGCAGCGGTTAGGCCTGCTGCAGGTGACTTCGCGCAGCGTCTCAATAAACTCCACCAGACGCTGGACGGAGCGGTCTATGCTGCCTGCGGCCGGGAGGTTGCCGTGCTGGATGACGAGGAGTTGTTTCCTGGTCATCTGCTGAATGCCTTGCCAGCCGGTGGCCCTGATGGTAACTATCCCGGTGTTGAAAAATCTTTTACACATAATCGAGTACGAGGACTGCATAATGAAAATCCTTGTCATGACCGATATGGAAGGTGTCAGCGGCATCGTTACCTGGGGACGCGTAGGCAGCGGCAAGCCGATGTACGACGAAGGGCGCAGGCTGTACACGGCGGAGGTCAACGCGGCGGTGCGCGGCGCAAGCCGTGCGGGGGCCAACGAGATTGTCGTGGTGGATGGACACAACGCCGGCGGCGATAATCAGGGCAATTCCCTGATTCCGGAAATGCTGGACCCCGCCTGCGAGTGGGTGGCGCATCATCCCTGGACGCGGTACACGGAGCTGCTTGAGCAGGGCGCCGACGCCTGCCTGATGGTTGGCTACCACGCGCGCGCTCACACGCCGGATGGCGTCCTGAGCCACACCATCACCAGTGTGAAGTGGCACAATCTGTGGTTCAACGGAGAACTGGTCGGCGAGATAGCGGTTAACGCGGCGCTCTGCGGGCACTATGGCTGCCCGGTGCTGCTGATGACCGGTGACGAAGCCGTCTGCCGCGAAGCGACGGCGCTGTTCGGCGATGGACTGACGACCGTCGCTGTGAAGCGGGGGCTGACGCGCTATTCTGCCCGCCAGATTCCGCCCGTCCGCGCCCGCGAAATGATTGAAGCGGGAGCATATCAGGCGCTGCAAAATCTCGATGCTGTCCCGCTTTACCTGCCATCATCGCCAGTAACCATCACGGCCCAGATTACCAAGGCGGAGATGCTGGAAGATTTCCGCGGCAGGCCGGGGCTGGAGCTGGACTATGCCGCCTCGAAGGTCAGCAGCCGCGCCGAAACCTGGGTGGAGGCCTGGGACCAAATCTGGGACTGGTCAGTCGGCCAGTCTGGTTAAGCGCAAGGACAGCATCAGCGACTGCGGCCGGGAATACACTGTTCTGGATAGAGACGTGGCAGGTGTGCACGTCAGCGATGTCTAAACCCGGCTTTAAGGCAGCATTTGGCGGTCAACGCCGTCGGGCAGTATACTCCCTTTGATGCAACTTCCACTCGACCATTCAGGAGGATTAGTCATGCGCAAGATTGTTCTGTTGTTCGCCGCGCTCACGCTGCTGCTGTCCTTCGGCGCCGTGACCGCACAAGATGAAATGGTGCCGGTGCGGCTGCAGCTGCAATGGGTTGCCCAATCGCAATTCGCTGGCTACTACGCCGCCGTCGATCAGGGCTTCTACGCCGATGAGGGGCTCGACGTCACCATTCTCGAGGGCGCCGTTGAAATCGTGCCCCAGCAGGTCGTCACCTCCGGCGGCGCCGAGTTCGGCATCGCCTGGGTGCCCAAGGTGCTGGAATCCAGTGAGGCGGGCGCCAACCTCGTCAACATCGCCCAGGTCTTCCAGCGCAGCGGCACCCTTGAAGTCTCATTCGTCGATACCGGCATCGAATCGGTTGAGGATTTCCGCGGCATGCGTATCGGCACCTGGGGCTTCGGCAACGAACACGAACTCTTCGCCGCCATGCGCGCCATGGATATCGACCCGAATAACCCGGAGGACGTCACCGTCGTGCAGCAGCCCTTCGATATGTCATTGCTGCTCAATGGCGAACTCGATGCTGCCGAGGCGATGACCTACAACGAATACGCTCAGGTGCTTGAAGCCGTCAACCCCGATACGGGCGAACTGTATCAGCCGGAAGACCTGAACGTCATCAACTTCAATGATGTTGGCACGGGAATGTTGCAGGATCACGTCTTTGTCAACGCCGACTGGCTGGCGGAAGAAGGCAATGCAGACCTTGCGGTCTCCTTCCTCAAGGCAAGTTTCCGAGGCTGGATCTACTGCCGTGACAACCCCGATGAATGCGTCGAAATCGTGCTGGAAAATGGCTCGACCCTTGGCGAAAGCCATCAGACCTGGCAGTTGAACGAAATCAGCAAGCTGATCTGGCCTTCACCAGAAGGTATCGGCGTCATGGACGCAGACCAGTGGGCGCAGACAGTAGCTGTCGCTCTGGAGGGTGAGGTCATCAGTGAAGAGCCGTCGGAAGGCGCTTACCGCAGTGACCTTGCAGCGGCGGCGCTTGAATCGCTGGGCATGAGCATGCCCGACACCGATGTGACCGGCGAGGACTGGGAACCGGTCGAGGTCATGCTGCGTCCCGGCGGCGAGTAGCCCCAATCTGATATTCAGGCATAACGACACGCCCACCAGTCGGTGGGCGTGTTTCGTTTCTACCGATCCGGGGAACGAGAATCATGCACAATCCTCCGGCGCCATTATTGCCCACTACAATTGACGCCTGGCCAGGATTTGCCCCATCCCTTTAAGGCCTGATCAATACCTATCAGGGATTGATCTTTCTCCATAGCAACGGCGCTGTCTTTGCGCTCTTCCTGTATACGGGGTTTATCCGGGCCATGCCACGCGATCTGGAAGAGGCGGCATTTGTCGATGGCGCCGGCGTGTTTCGCACTTTCTGGCGAATCGTGTTTCCATTGCTGAGACCGGTCACTGCCACGCTTGTCATTTTCAACACGATCTGGATCTGGAACGACTTTCTCCTGAGCTATTTGTTCCTGAGTTCGAATGACAAGTCGACCCTGATCATGCAGGTCTATAACGGCGTTGGCCTGTACTTCACTGACTGGTCAATCATGATGCCCGTGTTGGTGCTGGCGGTCACGCCCATGATCATCTTCTACCTCTTCATGCAGCGGCACATCGTCGCCGGTTTGACCACGGGCTCCCTGCGGGGTTAGCGCCAGGTCTTTCATCACAAATCAGGGAAAGGGAAGCACGCCCACCATCCGGTGGGCGTGCTTGTTTCGTCGCCTTTGGCTTTAGCTGCCATGCATGGCGCGTTTGCGCGCCAGCATCCGCTCCCGCGCTTCGGGCGTGCCGTCGTGGCTGGTGCCAAACCAGTAGTCAAAGGGGAATTCCGGTTCGCCATAGTTGCATTCAAAGTAACGATGGTGCAGTTGATGGAAGTACGAAGCAACCGGCACCTTTACGTTTTCCTTAACGACCGCCTCGTCGAAGCCTACATGACCCTGGGCAGCGGACAGCGCGGCATGGTGCCCGATCAAGATCGCATGGATGGGATGCGCGGGCACAATCCAGAAGATTAGCGGGCCAGTGAAGTACAGCAGGTGTTCGATCGGGTGCATCGACAGGCCGGACCAGGGGCCGATATTGATGTTCTTGTGATGCAGGTAATGCGCGGCCTTGTAAAGCGGCTTCACGTGCAGCAGTCGATGGGTCCAGTAGAAATGAAATACCCTCCACAACGGAATCAGGCAGAGAATGACGACAAAATAGACCGGCTGCTCCCGAGGGTCAACATAGGGAAACAACTTGTTGGCGTAACCCCACAGCATGAAGACCTCGAAGGCCGTCCAGATGGTGCCACCACTGACGACGCTCCAGAAGATGTTGTCACGTACCTGATCGTTCCACAGGAATTGTCGCTTGCCCTTCCCCATCCAGTCCGGCGTGTATTTGTACTGAAATCCCTGTGACTTGCGCGACCAGAAGTAGATGTGCAAGGCGCTGGCAAAGACGATCAGCATGATCTGATTGCGGGCAAAGACCTCAAGCATCCAGTCGGCGCGAAACTCAACGGCTCGAGACAGTTCCGGCGTCAGATACAGCCAGGTCACAGTCGCCACAATCATATAAAAAATGTTCCAGGGCCAAAGGAAATGGAAAAGCCACTTCAGCACAGCAGCTGGCCTGGGTGGCCAGGCGAACACCGGATTTGGCGCCCCAATTTCCTTGTCTGGCTGCCAGTAGCCACGTTCGTCACGCGGCATGCCATCAACAAGACCGTCCTTTTCAGTGCTGACACGTGACATGCTTCACTCCTGCCTGGTGTTGCAAAACAATGTTTGGGTTGTTCGGGTTGTCTCTCCTGTCCTCATAAACAGGTAGCAAGGAACCAGCCACCAGAGCTGGGCAGCGGCTCCGGTTACTTTCGCAGCTGCGGGTCGAGCGCGTCGCGCAGTCCGTCGCCGATGAAGTTGATGCAGAGCACGGTGAGTGAGATCATCAACCCTGGCCAGAACACCAGCGCCGGCGTCAATGTCAGATAGTCCTTGCCATCAAACAGCAGCCGTCCCCAGGTCGGGAAGTCGGGCGGGAAGCCCAGGCCGAGAAATGACAGGGCCGACTCGGTGATGATTGCGCCAGCCATGCTGAAGGTCGCCGCGACAATGACCGGGCTGAGTACGTTGGGCAGGATATGGTTGCGAATAATGATGCTGTCGGGCGTGCCGATGCTGCGCGCCGCGACCACAAACTCGCGCTCCTTCACGGACAGGACTTCACCGCGCACCAGGCGCGCGGTCGGCATCCAGTTCAACAGGCCGATCACCACCACAATGAGAATGAAGATGCCAAGCTCGGGCCCGAAGTGCTTGCGCAGCACCTCCCGAAACAGCAGCGTGATCACCAGCAGCAGCGGCAGCGTGGGCAGGGAAAGAAACATGTCGGTCAGACGCATCAGCGGTCCATCAAGCGACTGGAAGTAGCCGGAAAAATTGCCGATGAAGGTGCCCACGAGGATTGAAATCAACATGGCCGTCAGGCCGATGGAGAGCGAAACGCGTCCGCCCCAGATGGTGCGCGCCAGCGTGTCCCGGCCCAGGTTGTCCGTGCCAAAGGGGTGCTTCGCGTTCATGTCCGAATAGGCGTCAATGATGTCGATATATTCCGGGTTCGTATGCCAGAACAGCGGCCCGGCCATGACGATGGCAATAATCAGGAACAGCACCCCCGTAGCCAGCATGGCCAGTTTATGCTTGCGGAATTGCCGCCACGCATCCCCGCTGAAGGTTCGTGGAGACGCGGAGACTGTCTCGTCAGCAATTTCAAGTTCGACGGGATTACTGTTAGCTGTCATGGCTACCCATCCGAAACGAGCCTAGTTGAAGCGAATGCGGGGATCAAGCACGGCATAGAGCATGTCCGCGATGATGTTGAAGAACACGATCAGCACGGCGAAGATGAAGGTCAGGGTCTGCACAGTTGGCAAATCTCCACCCTGAATAGCGATGATGAGCAACTGCCCCAGGCCGTTGACGCGGAAGATCTGTTCGGTGATGATCGCCCCCTGAAAGATTGAGGGGATGCCCAGCGCAATCAGTGTCACTACCGGAATCAGGCTGTTACGCAGCGCATGCAGACCGACCACCATCCGTTCGCTGATCCCTTTGGATCGCGCCGTACGCACGTAATCCTGCTTCAGGTTGTCCAGCATGGCCGAACGCGTATGGCGACTGATCAGCGCCGTGAAGAAAAGAGCCAGTACCAGCACCGGCATGATGATTTGCTTCAACTGAACAATAAAGCTCTCAAAGTCGGTTACCTTGTGCGTGGTGTCGTAGATCGACGGAAGCCACTTTAAATGCACGCTGAACACGATGATGAACAGCAAACCGGTAAAGAAAGTCGGCACGGAAAAGCCGATGGTTGCCAAAAAGGTGACGACCTGATCAAATACTGAATACTGTTTGTAGGCCTGAATCACGCCAACGGGCACGGCGACGACGACGGCCACGATGTAGGACAGACCGACTACCCACAGTGTTTGTGGCATTCGTTCGATGACGAGGTCAATGATGGGGCTGCGCGTCTGCCACGAGAGATAGCGCAGCCGCGACTCGTCCACGGGCAGGATTTCGCCGCCCTCAATCGCGCCACCGCTTTTATTGATTTCCCGCACAACCTTGCTGTTCGTAAGGTCGTTCAGGAAGAGGCGGCTATCATCCTCGCCCGGAACGTAAAGCCGCTTGTCTGCCCGGAAGACCTCCCGCACCTCATCCTCGACGATGACGCTGCGCCCGGTGCTGACGCCTGCCTCTCCAGCAAGAGCCGCCAATTCGGCGTTCACGAGGGGCAGATCGGCATCAGGAGAGCCCTCCGGGACTGCACCAATCAGTTGGTCTCGGGACAAGGCCAGCGGCGGGTCGACATTGATGCCGGTCAACTCCTCAAGAATGTTCAACGGTTCATTAATCATGAACTGCCGCAGCCACTTGACATACTTCACCAGGAAGGGGTCATTGACCCCCATGGCCTCGCGGATTTGCTCGCGCACTTCCGGCGGAATCGTCAGCGGCAGCTGGCCAACCGGGTCGGAAGGCGACAGCTCAAGGATGGCAAACACGACGAAACTGATGACCAGCAAGGTGGGGATGGCAATCAGGATGCGTCTTACTATGTACTGGCCCACGACGATCCCCCGTGTTTATCTTCGGGTTCAGGCAGGACGGACCCGCAGGCCCGCCCCACCCGATGTTGCTGTTCGCTGCCTTATCCCAACCGGCTCCAGTCAGCGATGTTCCAAAGCTCGGAATCCCAGGCGTTCATCACCACACCCTCCAGTGAGTTGGAGTGGGCAGAGACATCAGCACGGTGCACCAGCGGGATCATGATACCGGCCGCAACGATCATGTCATTAATCTGCGCGCCCAAGGATGATGGGGCTGCGCGTCTGCCACGAGAGATAGCGCAGCCGCGACTCAGAATCGCCGATGACGATGCCGGTCGTCTCCTCAAGAATGTTCAACGGCTCATTAATCATGAACTGCCGCAGCCACTTGACATACTTCACCAGGAAGGGGTCATTGACCCCCATGGCCTCGCGGATTTGCTCGCGCACTTCCGGCGGAATCGTCAGCGGCAGCTGGCCCACCGGGTCGGAAGGCGACAGCTCAAGGATGGCAAACACGACGAAACTGATGACCAGTAAGGTGGGGATGGCAATGAGGATACGTCTTACTATGTACTGGCCCACGGCAATCTCCCGTGTTTATCTTCTAGACAGGACGGACCCGCAGGCCCGCCCTGCCTGATTTTGCTCTGGGACGGGTTAGCCCATCCGGGTCCAGTCAGCGATGTTCCACAGTTCGGAATCCCAGGCGTTCATCACCACACCATCCAGTGAGTTGGAGTGGGCGGAGACGTCGCCACGATGTACCAGCGGGATCATGATGCCGGCTTGAACGACCATGTCATTCATCTGCGCGGCAAGGCTGGCCCGATCCTCAATGGCCGCAGATTGCGACATCTGCTCCACCAGCGCCTCGTACTCCATATTGCACCAGCGCGGAATGTTGTTGCCCAGCCAGTTGTTGTCCGGCCCGCTAATCTCACCGCAGACCCAGTTGCCCATGTAGGACTCGGGGTCTGTGCCCGAGAAACCATTGGTGTACATCTCGATGTCGGCGTAGAACTTGCCGTAGGTATCCGGACTGGCCGGATCACCACCAAAGAAGACCCCGGCGTCGATGTTGCGCAGCTCGGTATCCACGCCAATCGCCGACCACCACTGCTTGATGAGCGCCTGCGTACTTTGGCGCACAGCGTTGGTTGAGGTCTGGTAAAGGATGACCAGCGGGACGCCATTGAGCTCGCGCACGCCATCGCCGTCACTGTCAAGGGCACCGGCCTCGTCCAGCAAGGCGTTGGCACCGGCAACATCCTGTGCCAGGCAGCCATCATTGTTGGTCGATGCATAGATCGCCGGCGCTGCCAGCACATTGCATGAGGCCCGTCCAGCCGACCCGTAGAGCTGTCCAGCGATGATGCCGCGGTCAATGGCCATCGACAGTGCCTGCCAGACCGCATCATTGGTCAGGAAGGGATGCGCATTGTCGCCACCCATGTACATCGAGCGATTTTCACCAAGGTCAGGATCAGGATTGGTCTGATTCATCATCAGACGTTCCACGCCGGTGCCGTAAGCCACGACCACCGTCCCCTGGCCAGATGCTTCCATGGCGCCCAGGACAGCAGGAGCAATCTGCAGATTCCATGCGTAGTCCGCTTCACCCGTCTCAAGCACGGCGCGCGCGGCGGATTCCGCATCACCGCCACCCTTGAACACAACGCGCTGGAAGTAGGGCTTGCCTTCCTCACGATAGTTCGGGTTGGCCGTGTAGGTGATGACGTCGTTGGCGCGGAACTCCTCGATCATGTAGGCACCCGTGCCAACCGGCCCAAAGTTCTGGTCCGTGCAGTTCGGCGCATTCGCGCCGACGCAATCCGCAAACTGGGCAGCCTGAATGATCGGCGACACCTGACTGACGAAGGGGCCGTAGGGGTAAGGCTTGGAGACGCCGAAGGTCACTGTTACGGTGAGGTCGTCCACCGCCTCGACATTAGCGACATCAGCAAAGTTTGAAAGCGCGTTGCAACCGGCATCCGGATGCACACAGTACTCCCAGGTGAACACCACATCCGCCGAAGTAAGCGGAGTGCCGTCGGACCACAGGATGCCTTCGCTCAATGTCCAGGTAATGCTGGTCAGGTCCTCGGCGATGCCCCCGTTGGCAAGGGTTGGAATATCATCAACCAGCCAGGGAACAAGGCCACCGTTTTCGTCGTAGCGAGCCAACGGCTCAAGTATGACCGAAGAGGCGTGCAGGTCCTTGGTGCCGCCGGACAGATAGGGGTTCAGAATTGAGGCGGCCTGCCAGTAAAGCAGGGTGACCTCGTCATCCATCTGTGCGCTTACCGGTGCCAATGCTCCAATTAGCATCACAAGCACCAGCGCCGCCATACAAAGTCGCGTTCTGATCATCATTCGTTCTCCTGTTAAAGCTTCTGTCAACACTTGCCCGCAAAATACGTGCAGCAGTGAGTATAACCACTACTCACATTGTCGCAACCAGGCAGGGCTGTCGCCCTATGCTCCGTCATCTGGCGTCCACGCCATCAAGGCTGCCGCAACCCAGGTAGGCGGCGGCTGATTGTAGAGCAAACTCGAATCAGTGAAGGTGATGTCCAGCACACGTCCGCGCATCGGCCCACGCAGCCAGCGATACACCTGGCCGGTGTCACGCGCGTCGCTTTTGGCCAGCACACAATGCCGGTTGTAGCCCCAATAGTCGCCACGCCCCAGAATTGCCATGCCGTCTTCAAGCGTCTGCTGCGCATACGCCAGCCCGAGCTCATCCGGCCAGTAAGCCTCATCCGGCGCATCGCCATAGCCGATGCCGTGATGAAAGGCGTCCGCAGTCGAGACGATGACCGCGTCCCTGGCGATTTCCTCCAGCTCCGCAATGCCCGGCATGTCACCCGGCTTGCCTCCCGCCAGGCAGGGATAGCGTTCGATGACCAGCGGCGCGCGCGCTTCATCAATACCGCGTCGCTCCAACTCGGCCTGCCAGAAATGCCGCCAGCTAATGAGCGCATGGTCGCCGCGCCACTCTTCGCGGCCAGCCAGTCCTGGCCCCTGAATCCCCCACGACGCCTCCTCACGCGGATCGCCGCCGGCCGCCACTCGCTGACGGGCATCCTCCATCTCATCATTGAAGGCATGCAGCACACTGAGGACCAGCACCTTGTCAGCGCCGCTATCCATGCAGGAGCGCACACAGGCTGCGATCTGGTAGCCACAATCCTTGACCCCCGCATGCGGAAAGACCAGCACGCCACCGGCGTTCAGGGTGTCTGCCAGCTGGAAGTCGGCGGCGCGCTCGAGCATCGCCAGCGTGCCCGCAGCACCCAGTTCTTCGTGTTCACGTCGGTAGAGCGCGTGAATGTCCTTCTGCAGTTGACTGCGGTCCAGTTTCATCACTTCTTCCTTTCCTGAGCTCTGTTGCAACAAGGCGCCCAGGCGTCCTGCGCATCATGCGGAACAGCAGGGGCAAGGTGACGCCACCCAGCAGGGAAGCCGAGAGCAGCCACAGCAACGTTTCGAATCCCGTCAGGCCCAGCAAAAGACCGCCCGCCACCGGCCCCAGCACCTTGCCCAGATTCTGCATCATGCCGACGAATCCCATGGCCGCGCCGAGGTTGCCCGACGGAATCTGGCGCGAAATCAGACCCAGGGTCGCCGGGAAGATCAGCGCCTGCGCGCAGCCGGTCACCAGTGCCGGCAGCAGCAGGGCTGCACCTTCCAGCAGGGGCAGCGCCGCCAGCCCGCCCGCCATCAGCAACATGCCGCAGGCGATCGCCGGGATGAAGCCCAGGCGATCTGCAACGCGTCCACCGATCGGACGTGCAAGCAGATGCGCCGCCTCCTGCACCGCAAAGAATAGCCCTGCCAACGCGACATTCGTCCCGGCCGCAAGAGCGTAGATGGGCAGAAAGGTCTTGACGGTATACAGCGCCACAAACACCACCATCTCCAGCGCGCCGGCCAGCCAGATGCCCGGCGTGCGCCCGGCTGCCAGCATGGCGCTGCGCACTTGCCGTGACAGCGGGGTACGCTTCCCCCGAGCCGGTAGTCGGCCAGAGTTCAGATACAGCACCGGCAGCAGCGCCAGCGAGCTGATAAGTCCGACAAGGGTGAACACCGCAACCGGGTCATGGGTCAACAGCAACCAGCCGGCCAGGGCCGGGCCCACAATGTAGCCACCACTGCGCGCAATGCCGAACCAGCCCAGCCGTTCAGCCACGCCACTGGCCCGCAGTTCGGCGATGCTGGCCAACGTGACCGGGCCATAGATTGCGGTCGCCAGCCCGTGAATCACGCGGATGAGCAACAGCTGTTCCGGGCTGTGCACAAAGCGATACAGAAATGGCATCAGCACAAAGAAAGCCGTGCCCGCCAGCAACCAGACCCGCCGCCCCTGGCTGTCCGACAACATGCCAATCAGCGGCTTGAGCAACAGTCCGGTCAGTGTGGAGACCGAGACGACCAGCCCCAGAAACAGATCGGTCGCGCCCAGAGAAACGGCAAAGATGGGCAGGAGCGGTGTCTTGCCCATCTGATAACCGCTGCGGACGATAAAATCCGCGCTGGCCAGCTTCAGAAAATCACGGGGAAGTTTCATGCACCGACGGGCGCCACCTCTGTCTGCAGCAGCTGCCGGTTGAAGTCGGCAAGCGCCCCCGCCTCCAGTTCGTCCAGGCGCGTCAGTTCATTGCCAATCTGGCGCATGTACATCTCATAGACTTCATACGACTGGTCGGTTGGACGGTAGTCGCCGGAAGCAACGACCGGGGTCAGCGCGGCCAGCTTGCCCGTCAGTTGCATGCCATGATTGAGTAAGTCGGGCCAGCCAGGCTTCAGGTCCGGCAACATCAGCACCGTCTCAATTTCCAGCACACGCTCGTGCAGCGCGCGCGCCTGCGCAGCCGTTTCCGCGTCCAGCACCGGGCGTTCCGCCAACGATGCCAGCTGGGCCCGCATCAGCCGCATGCGATTCACGGCCTCATGCGCCTCTGACAGCAGGTCACGGATGCGCAGCAGCAGGTCGAACTGTTCCTGCAAATCCTCCTGCCGTGTGTCAGACTGTGGATCCAGCCACACTTCAAAGGGCTGGCTCAGGGTTTCGTCGCCGACATTAAGGCGCAGCGTATAGTTGCCTGGCACGGCCATCGGCCCGTCTACTGCGCCGGAATGCACGTCATGCGCCGCAAGGCGCGTCGCTTCTTCATAACGCAAATCCCACACAAAGCGATTCCAGCCGGCGTTGGCCGTCAGGAATTCCTGCTTCGGCGCTTCGGGCGGCAGCCCGGCCTGCGTCTTGCGCGTCTCTTCATCCAGGCTGCAAAGCGAACGCACGACTTTGCCATTCGTGTCCAGAACCTCAATACGAATGGCCGGGGTCGACGCCTCTGCCAGCCACCAGGTGAAGACCGCGCCCTTGGGCGGGTTGCAGCCGGAATCGAGATAGCTGCGGCTGATCTGGTTCTCTGGCGACTTCTCTTCCGTATAGGCGGCGACCACGCCGAGTGTGCCCATGTAGGTCTTGCCTGGCACGCCGCCGAAAGCGCGTTCGAAAACTTTCGGCATTAATCGCATGGCCGGCCGCGGCTGCAGCAGCGTCGTGCCTTCCGGCGCAGTATTCAGCTGGCGCAGGGCGCTCAGGTCATCCAGAATCCAGAAGGAACGTCCATGCGTCGCCGCGATGAGGTCACTGCCCTTGACCAGCAGGTCATAAATCGGCGCGACCGGCAGATTCAGCTGCAGCGCTTGCCATTGGTCACCGCTGTCGAATGAAACGTAGACTCCGGTTTCGCTGCCGGCATACAGCAGTCCCGGCCGCTGCGGGTCTTCGCGAATGGCGCGCGTGAAGTCCCCTTCACGGATGCCGCTGTTGATCGCCTCCCAGCTGGCACCGAAGTCGTGGGTGCGCCATAGTAGCGGGCGCGTGTCGTCCAGCTTGTAGCGCGTCGCCGCCATCCAGGCCGTGCCAGCATCGTGGGGCGAAGGCTCAAGCATAGAAATGAGCGAGCGCTCAGGCAGCTCCGGCGGCGTAATTTCCGTCCATGAACCGCCACCATCGCGCGTGATGTGCACCAGGCCGTCATCCGAGCCGGCCCACAGCAACCCTTGCTGCAGTGGCGACTCCGCCAGCGCGAACACCGTTGCGTAGGTCTCCGCCCCCAAAGCCTCGCGGTTGACCGGGCCACCACTGGCCTGCAGGGTTTCTGGATCCGCGCGCGTCAGATCCGGGCTAATCTCATCCCAGCTCTGTCCTTCGTTGGTGGAACGCATCACCTGATTGCCACCGATATAAATCGTGTTCGGATCATGCGGCGAGATGATGATGGGATAGGTCCAGGCGAAGCGATAACGTTCTGCATCCGTCGGCTCGCCGCGCATCGACTCCGGCCAGGTCGTGATCATGCGAATCTGGCGCGAGCGGTGATCGTAGCGCTGCAGCGAGTTTCCGCCGCCCGGCGAGCTGCCCACCGCGCCCACGTAGAGCACGTCCGGGTCATCCGGGCGCACGGCGATGTAGCCGCTTTCACCGGTGCCCGCCGGCCAGCAATCCGACCAGGTGATGGAAGTGCGCGCGCTGCGTGAAGGCACTGCAACGCTGCTGTTGTCTTGCTGCGTCCCGTAGACAATGTAGGGGTCTCGCGTGTCCGCCGCCACATGATAGAACTGCGAAGTGGGCTGGTTGAACTGGGTCGACCAGGAGGAGCCGCCGTTCAGCGAAACGTTGGCGCCGCCGTCGTTGCCCTGAATCATGCGTTGCGGGTTGGCGGGGTCGATCCACAGATCGTGGTTGTCACCATGCGGCGTTGAAATTTGCTCGTAGTTGTTACCCCCGTCGATCGACTTCAACAGCTTCAGGTTGTTGACATACACCGTGTCGCCGTCCAGTGGGTCGGGCGTGAGATGCATGTAGTACCAGCCACGCGAAATCAGTTCGTCGTTGCGCGCCACCAGCTTCCAGGTCGCGCCGTAATCATCGGAGCGGAACATGCCACCGCCGCTGGTTGCTTCCATCAGCGCCCATACCCGCCCAGGGCGAACCGGCGAGGCCGCAATGCCAATCTTGCCACGCACGCCTTCAGGCAGCCCGGGGTTGCGAGAAATGTCCTGCCAGCTGTCGCCACTGTCGCCGGACATCCATATGCCGCAGTCCGGCCCGCCGCTGGAGATGTCCCAGAAGTTGCGGTAGGCTTGCCACATGGCCGCGTACAGGATACGCGGATTGTTCTGGTCGACAGATAAATCAATGGCGCCGGCGCGCTCGCTCTTGAAAAGCACCTGCTGCCAGCTGCGTCCGCCATCCACTGTTTTGTAGACGCCGCGTTCACGGTTGGGGCCGAAGGCGTGCCCGAATGCCGCCACCCAGGCAATGTCCGGGTCTTGCGGATGAATGCGCACCCTGGCGATGTGGCGCGTGTCCTGCAGACCGGTATGCGTCCAGCTGCGGCCGGCGTCAGTAGAGCGATAGACGCCGTCGCCGTGGGTCACATCGAGGCGAATGGTCGTCTCGCCCATGCCTGCATAAATCACGTTGGGGTCGGCCTCGGACACGGCCAGCGCGCCTACGGAAGCCGTGTTAAACCAGCCGTCGCTGATGTTCTGCCAGTAGGTGCCGGCGTCGTCGCTCTTCCAGACGCCGCCCGCGCAGGCGCCAAAGTAGAACACATTTTGCTGTCGCACATCGCCGGCAACCGCAACCACACGGCCGCCCCGAAAGGGGCCAATACAACGCCATTCCAGCATCCCGTCCAGCTTCATCCTGCCTCCAGTTACGCTTCTGTGTTTGGCCCCGGCCAGCCCAACTCATGCCAGACTCCGGCTTGCAGGGCTTCGAGACTCTGTTCTGTGCCATCCGGCCAAAGGATGTGCACATCCGCCCAGGCTGCGTTCCCCAGGCCAAAATGCAGGCGAATGTCGTCGCCAGCGCCCAGGCCAGAGCCGCTGCGCACCTCTCCCAGGCGCGACAGACCGTCCGCCGTTGTCACGACGACGCGCGCGCCAATGGCATCGCGGTTGACCGGGCCGCCGCCCAGCAGCTGCAGGCCCAGCCAGGCGTTATCCGTCTGCACCGTGTTGCGCCACAGCCTGTAGCCTTCGTTCCAGTTGCCCAGCACCAGGTCGACGCGGCCGTCGTTGTCATAGTCGGCGCGGGCGATGCCCATGGTGGCTTGCTCATCCTCACCCAGGGCCAGCTCGCGGAAAGTTCCGTCGCGATTGTTGACGAAGAAAGGATTGGGCCAGGGGTCGTGAAAGGTCATCGTGAAATCAATGTCGTCGCGGCTTTGCCCACTGGCCGCCATGAACAGATCCAGCCAGCCGTCGTTATCATGATCGAGAAAAGCCGCGCCCCAGCCGACAGCGTGATCGGCCTGCAGGTTGACAGCCACGCCGGCCTCGTGCGACCGGTCAAGAAAGGTGCCGTCGCCCTGGTTGTCGAGCAGGAACATCGGGTAGACCATCTCGGTGAAGTAGAAATCAGGGTCCAGGTCGTTGTCGTAGTCACCGACCGCCAGCCCCATGCCGTTGATGAGCGCGTCAGCGCCGGCCGCCGCCGAGACATCCGTCCAGCACCAGCTCTCACAGCCCGGCCCGTCGTTGCGCCAGAGCACGTTGCCCACCTCGTTTTGAAGCTTGTCGTTCACCACGTAGAGGTCGACATCGCCATCACGATCGTAATCCACAAAGCTGACCGCAAAGCCTGCGCCACGAGTGCGCTCGGGCCCGAGTTCACCGGTCAAATCCTGAAAGCTGCCATCCCCCAGGTTGCGATACAGCCGGTCCTGCTGCCGGGCAAAATCGACCGGATCGCATTCCGGGAAGCAGGACCAGTTGGCCACATACAGGTCCAGCCAGCCGTCACTGTCGTAGTCCGCCCAGGCCGCACTGCTGCTCTTGGCCGCCCCGGCGATTCCTGCGTCCGCGGTCACATCCGCGAAACCCGCACCCGCCAGATTGCGCCAGAGCACGTTGGGCCCGTCATTCAGCACCAGCAGGTCGCGCCAGCCGTCGTTGTCATAGTCCGCCCAGAGCGCGCCGCCGCTCGGCAGCTGCGCCAAAGCCAATTGTTCAGCGAATGGCGCAGGACGAAAACTGCCGTCCCCCTGGTTGCGCAGCAGAACATTCGGGTCAAGGTTGCCGGTAAGATACAGGTCGACATGGCCGTCGTTGTCGTAGTCGCCCCAGGCCTGCCCCACCGCCAGATAGCCGCGCCGGGTTTCCTCCGGGTCCCAGATTCCGCGATGCGTGACCTGGACGCCGGCTGCTTCGCTGACATCCGAAAAGGGGCTCGCCTCCTGAGCTGCGAGCGTGAAGGTCAGGGCGGCCAACATAAGGATGCTGCCGCTAACTGCAACGACGGCGTTCAATTTGCTTCTGTGTATCATGGTCCCTCCTGCCGCACACTGCCCGCCACTACAAACGTCCCCCGTCGATGGACAGCACCTGGCCCGTAATCCAGCCGGCACTGTCAGACGCGAAGAAGAGCACACCGTTGGCAATGTCTTCCGCGCTGCCCAGACGCCGCAGCGCCAGACTCTCTACCAGATTGCGCTGACCTTCTGCACCATAGATCTGCCATTGTCGCTCGGTAGTCGGGTTGGAGCGCACAAAGCCCGGTGCAATGTTGTTGACCGTGATGCCCCAGGGGCCCAGCTCCTGCGCCAGCTGCCGCGTCAGATGGATTTGTGCTGCCTTGGCCGCCGCGTAAGCCTGGATGCCGGTCAGACTGGGGCGCAAACCAGCGCCGCTGGAGATGTTTACGATGCGGCCAAAGCGCGCAGCCTTCATCCCTGGCGCCACGGCCTGGCTCATCCAGAAGGTGCCGCGAGCATTCACCTCGAACAGGCTGTCCCAGTCCTTTTCATCAACTTCTTCCAGCGGACGTCCGACCTGCCCCAGCACGCCGCCGGCGTTGTTCACCAGCACCTGCACCGCTGCCCCGTCCGCGCAGACTTCCTGCACGAATTCCTGCACCTGGCCGCGCTCACGCAGGTTGACCGCGCGCACCTGACAGCGACCGCCCTCAGCATTGATGAGAGCCCTCGTCTCCTCCAGTTCCTCCGCAAGGATGTCACAGGCCCAGACCTCTGCGCCGCGCCGGGCAAAAGCCTGGCTGATGGCGCGCCCAAATCCATGAGCCGCGCCGGTGACAATCACGCGTTGGTCGCTGAAATCGACCTGCATCGCTCAGGCCAGCTCCGCGGCGAGTTGATCGACGTTGGTGCGCGCCAGCGGACGCTGGCCGGTCTCGATCTCGCGGATCATGCCCATCATACGCCGCGTCAGCGGCATGGCATGTCCATGTTGCCCGCCCGCTGCCAGCACCTGCTCGTACATGGTGATTTCTGTCGGTCGCTTGCGCACCGCCAGGTCACGCCAGATGCCACTGTGGCTCTTGGCGGAGCGTCGATTGAACGCAACCATATCGGACAGCGAGCGCTCGGCCAGCGCGTCGCTGGCGCCCGGTACAAAGGCCGCCGGATCAAAGCCATTGAAGGCTTCGGGCCGGATGCCCTGCGCGCATGCGACCGCCAGTACCTCGCGCGCGATGGCGACAAACAACGCGCTGTGTTCCGGTGTTGCGAGCGAGTCGGCGATGGACTCGTTCGTCAGTGCAGTGACGAAGAGCATCGCGCCGTAGGCTTCCTTGCTCCACAAATAGCCGAAAATGTTGCCCGTCAGTTGCACGTTCTCGTCAAAGGCCAGCAGCGCCGCGCGCAAGGCCTGCACCCGCTGGGAGATTTCCCCGTCAATCTCACCCACGACGACCGCACCGCGCCCCCCATAGAGGACGACGCCTGGCTCGAGAAAGTCCGCGCCAAAGTTGACGAAAGCGCCCATCGTCCGCTCCGCACCCAGGGCGCTCGCGATCAACTGTTCGTTGAGGCCGTTCTGCATGGAGACGACGAAGCCTTGCGGCGCGAGATGCGGCCGCAGCATTTCTATCGCCTCTTCCGTGTGTTGGGATTTAACGCAGAGCAGGATGACGCGGAAGCGTTCGCTCAGCTGTTCAGGTGTGCAGGCTTTGACGGGCGTGCGAAAGGCAGCGACGGGCCCTTGCAACTCCAGCCCTCTGCCTTGCATGGCTGCAACGTGCGCCTCGTCACGATCGACAAAGGTTACTTCATGTCCGGCCCTGGCCAGATGGGCGCCAATACAAGCGCCAATGGCGCCGGCACCATAGATGAGTAGTTTCATCAACTCAGCCGAGGACCACGTTCAGGGCTTCCAGACAGGATCGCCCGAAACGCATGCAGCCATCAGCCAGCAGGGAATCCCCCGTGCCAGGCACCTCCGGGAATGGCAATTCCGGCGTCCAGGCCGGGCAACCATAGGTTTTCGCAATGTAGTTGACGGACATCCCGGCCTCGGCCGCATCAAGGCCCTCAATGCCCACCGGCGGCGGTTGCAGTTCCGGGTGCAGCCGCGCCAGCTCCAGCTCAAAGTGCAGCACCTGACGCGCAGCAACCGGATCCAGTGGAACGCCAGGCGGCACAATCCAGATGTAGCGCCGCGTCTCGTCGCCATGCAGGTCGATGAAGAAGTCGACGCCATCATGCGCAATCGCGCGTTTGACAGCTTCCACTTCCGGATAATTGGCAGTCGCCCGGCTCCATGCACGATTGAGATCGACGCCGGCCGCGTTGGCGCGCAGGTTGCCCAGCGCACTGCCGTCAGGATTGACGTTGGGAATGACGGAAACCGTCGCTTTTTGCTTCAGCTCACTGGCTACCTCGTCATCCGGGTCCAGCAGGCGCCGCACCAATCCTTCCGCGGCCCACTCGGCCATGGATTCGCCGGCGTGCTGCCGCGCAAGAACCCAGATACGCTTGCCGCCCGTCTCCTCGCCAAAGACCAGCATGTCCAGCGAGCGATCCTGCAGCGATCGCCCGATTGAGCGGCGCTCTACTCCCAGGGTGCCTGTCGCCACGGTCAACAAGGCCCGCCGCCGCGCTTCGGGATAGGGCACGAAATAGGCATAGTATGCGATTTCCGGCGCGTTGGGGTGCGTAAACTTCAGTACGCCATTCTCGTAGCTGGTCGGCAGCCGCTGCCAGTTCACGTGGTCTGCAGACGCGAGCACGCGATAATGCGCCCAGCCCCCAGGGTAGCTGGCGTCAGCGGCATTGCTGATTTCCAGTTGCCGCTCTTCACCAGCCACGCCTTCTGCTCGAAAGTAGAACCACTGGAAAGAGACCGCCTTGCTGTCTGGACGAATGCGGAGGGAGGCAGAGCTGCCCTGCACCCTGTCGACCAGGATATTGCCGCTTTCAAAATCTGCCAGGATTTCCATGCTTTCGCTCCATTGACGCAGGCGCAAAGAGTAGTCCATGTTGCCTGCACGCGCAAACAGCGACCTGCATTGTCAGGAGCCTGACCGCACTGTATACTGCCAGCGGTCTCGTGCTCTGAATCAGCCGGGCTATGTACAGTTTCTGTCTGTACAGTTTCTGCTAAATGGAGGAAATCATGAGAGTACTGTCACGTTCCCTGTTGCTGCTTCTGGTTCTGGGCATTTCGCTCGTGCCGGCCGCTGCCCAGGACGAAATGCTCACCTTTGCCGCGCCCGACTGTGATTATGGCGGCAACCTCAGCTCGATTGAGGCGGTCGACGCGCTGACCGTGCGGGTCACGCTCTGCAACCCTGACGCAATTTTCCACCAGGAGATGGCCAGTCTTGGCATGTCCATTCACCCCAGCGAGTACCTGCATGCGACCGGCGGCACCGGCGACCTGCTGACCAAACCGGTCGGCACCGGCCCGCTCAAGCTTGATAACTGGGACCAGGGCAATGAAATCGTTTACAGCCGCTTTGACGACTACTGGGGCGAGCCCTCGCTCGAGCCGACCGTCATTCTGCGCTGGAGCGCCGAGGCTGCCGCCCGCGCGACCGAATTGCGCGCCGGCACCATCGATGGCATGAAGTTCGCCAACCCCGGCGACTTCCAGGTTTTCCGCGATGACCCCGACTACACCCTGATCGACATTCCGCCACTGACCGGCGTCTATGTTGGCATCAGCAACTTTTTCGCCCCACTGAACGATGTGCGCGTGCGCCAGGCCATTTCCATGTCCATCAGCCGCGAGCGCATCGTCGACAACTTCTTCCCGGTAGGCTCGCCGGTAAGCCCGGACTTCGTGCCGCCGGCGGTCTTCGGCCACGTGCCTGACATCGGCGCGCCCGGTTACGACCCCGACATGGCGCAGGCCCTGCTGCAGGAAGCAGCCGACGAGCTTGGCTTCTCACTGCCGCTCAACACCGTCACGGACACGCGCACCGGTGAGGAACGCCCGCTGACACTGACCTGGCGCGACGTTGTGCGCGCCTACCTGCCCACACCGGGCATCATTGCCAATGACCTGCAGGCACAGCTGGCCATGACCGGCATCGAGGCCGATGTCCAGGTCATGGAGTCCGGCTCCTTCATCGGCTCCTCGCTTTCTGGCAACGAGCCCTTGCATCTGCTCGGTTGGCACGCGGACTTCCCGGATGCCTCCAACTTCCTGACTTGCTGCCTGGGTGAGAACCTCAACCAGTTCGGTCATCCCTATGCCGATATCTACGAGCCGCTGGTCGCCGCCGGCCGGGAACTGGATCCGGCCATCCGTCAGGAACTCTTCCGTGAAGTCGCGGCCGGCATCAAGGCCAACGTCCCCTACGTTCCCTTTGGTCACGCCGGCGCCGCCGATGTCTGGCAGGCGCGCATCACTGGCGTGCATCCGGGCGTGCTCGACGGCACCGAACAGTTCGCGCGCGTCGCGGATCCGGATGACGACAACATCATTTACATGCAGGATGCGGAGCCCATCTCGCTTTACTGCAACGACACCTTCGACGGTGAATCCTTCCGCGCCTGTCACCAAATCAACGAAGCCCTGCTGGACTTCTCCCTGGGCGGCGTAGATGTGGTGCCTGGTCTTGCCGAGAGTTGGTCAGTTTCCGACGACGGCCTGGTGTGGACCTTCAATCTGCGCGAGGGCGTGACCTTCCATGACGGATCAGCCTTTGACGCCAACGACGTGGTCACCACCTGGCAGGCAGCCGGCGATGCCTGCAGCCCGCTGCACACCGGCACCGGCGAGGGTTTCGCAATCTACCTCACCGTCTTCCAGCAGTTCGTCAATGCGGACATGGACTGCTAGCCACAGCTTTAAGTGACATCTGGCGCCGGGTCGCAACTTGACCCGGCGTCTCTTTTATGGAGAGTGATCATGATTCGAATCGGTGTGTGTCAGTGGAGTCTGGATGTCAGGGGCGTGGCTGCCCTGGCGCGTGCAGCGCAGCTGGGCTTCGCCGGAATTCAGCTGGGGCTGGTAGATGAAGCGACCGCCGCCGCCCTGAAAGAGCCGGCCCTGCAGGCAGCCTGGCTGCAGGCCGCGACAGAGACCGGCGTTGAAATCATTGGTTTCGGCATCAACGCCCTCAATAATCTCCCGTTGCACAGTCCGCCGGACAGTGAAGTCGGGCGCCGCGCCCTGCAAATCCTGCAGGACGGGATCGACATCGCGGTCGCCATGGACGTCGGCCTGGTCTACTGTCCCAGCTTTATGAAGGCAGACATCCGCACGGATGAAGAACTGGCGCGCGCCAGCGCCATGCTGCGTCGCGGCTGCGACTACATCGACGGGCGACCGCTGCTGCTCGCTACCGAAAACGGACTCGATGCTGCCGGCCATCTACGCATCATCGAGCAGGTTGATCATCCTGCGCTGCGCGTGCTGGTCGACGGCTACAACCCCGTCAGATATGGTCACTACGCCGCCGACCTGGTGCGCGAATTGCCAGCCCGCTACCTCTGCAACCAGGCGCATGCCAAGGATGGCCGGGACCTCGTGTCCGGTAGCGCGCCACTTGGCCGTGGAGATGGCCGTTTTGTGGCCTTCGTGCATGCCCTGAAAACGATCGACTTTGAAGGCTGGCTGATCAGCGAAAACAACTATGACAGCAACGCCGACGAACTCGTCGCGGCTGACCTTGCCACCCTTGCCGACCTGCTTGGCAGCGACTGACTACCTGCCTGCATTCAGCTGAACTAGCTGCGATTCAGGCGAGGATCCAGTGCATCACGCATGCCGTCCCCCAGCAGGTTGAAGCCCAGTACCGTGACCATGATGGCGATGCCTGGGTAGAACACCAGGTGCGGCGAAGTGAAGACGTAATTGCGCGATTCACTCAGAATCTGACCCCATTCCGGCGTTGGCGGCTGCGCGCCCAGGCCGAGGAATGACAGTGCCGCAGCGTCGAGAATAGCCGTGCCAATACCCAGCGTGCCCTGCACAATGATGGGTGTGACAGCGTTTGGCAGAATGTGTGCGAAGAGGATGCGCAGCGGCCCGGCGCCCACCGCCAGCTCCGCGGTGATGAACTCCTGTTCCTTCAACGAGAGCACGCTGGCCCGCGTCAAACGCGCGTATTGCGGGATAAAGGTGATGGTGATGCCAAGCAGCGCGTTGGTCAGGCCCGGGCCCAAAATCGTCACAATCGAGATGGCCAGCAACAACGCCGGGAATGCCAGCACGACATCCATCAAACGCATGATGACATCTTCCGTGCGGCCACCAGCATAGCCCGCGACCAGGCCCAGCAGCGTGCCGGTCACAATCGACAGCGAAATTGTGATCATGCCGACTGACAACGAGGTGCGCGTGCCGTATATAACGCGGCTGTAGAGATCACGCGCGTTCAAATCCAGCCCCATGTAGTGCGGGGCGTCCTCGCAGCCCAGCAGCGGGATGCAGGGCAGCTTCGCCTGCAGTCGGCCTGTCTCTCCCGGTTGGCCGATCATCGACAGGATGGGGTCGTGCGTGGCGAATACCGGCGCAGCCAGCGCGATGAGCAGCAACGAACCAATAACGATCATCCCGGCCACCGCCGAGGGATTGCGGCGCAGGTTGCCAGCCGCCTCCAGCCACAGGCTCTGCGAGCCAGGGCGACTGTCTGTTGTCTTCAGCGAGACGGCTTCATGGGCCATTGGCTAGCCCTGCCCCAGGCGGATGCGCGGGTCCAGCCAGCCATAAAGAATGTCCACGAAGAGATTGAGCAGCACAAAGCCAAAGGCGATGATCACCGTGAAGCCCTGCACCAGGGAGTAATCGCGCGAAGTGATGCTGTCTACCAGCGTGCGCCCGACGCCGGTCAGGCCAAAGATGGTTTCGGTCAGCACCGCCCCGCTGATGACCAGCCCGAAGTTAAGACCAATGACCGTGACTACCGGCAGCAGCGCGTTGTTGAGCGCGTGGCGCACGATGACCAGGCGCTCGCCCAGGCCCTTGGCGCGCGCAGTGCGCACATAATCCTCATTCAGCACTTCAAGCAGACTGGAACGGGTCATGCGCGCGATGATGGCCAGTGGGATGGTGCCTACAGCAACTGCCGGCAGAATGAGATGTCGCAGCGTATCCAACAGCAACTGCAAGTTGAGCGTCAACACAGCGTTGAGCACGTAGAAACGCGAGATGAAGACCTGAAAGGCGTTGCCATCCGCGCCTTCCGCCACCAGCCCCCAGACTTCATACCAGGGTTCCGGGCTGGCGCCAGGCGTCAGGCGACCGGAAGGTGGCAGGGCCAGCGGCGTATCACGAAAAATCACGCCAAAGATGTAGGCCAGCATCAGCCCCAGCCAGAAGACCGGCATCGACACGCCCATGTTGGCGCCCACCATCGTGCCCACATCCAGAGCCGATTTGTGCCGGCGTGCGCTAAGCACCCCCAGCGGCACGCCCACGCTGATGGCAAAGAGCATCGCGGCGAAGCCCAGCTCCATGGTGGTCGGCATGCGCTCGATCAGCAGTTCGCTCACCGGGCGCCGGAACCTGAAGGATTGACCAAACTCGCCCTGCGCGATGTTGCGCATGTAAACGAGGAACTGAATCGGCAGCGGTTGATCGAGGCCATTGCGGCGGGCAAATTCGTCGCAGATCAGGTCGGTGGCGCGTTCGCCCAGAATGGAACGGCAGGGGTCGCCAGGAATGGCGCGCGCCAGACTGAAGGTCAGCACCAGGATGCCCAGCAGCACCGGAACAGAGAAGAGCAGGCGTCGCAGGATGTACTGGACCATGGCACTGCCCTTTCGGCGAACGGCCCCGCGATTGTAGGCGATAGCCAGACTCTCTGCCAAAGATGCTGCTGGCAACGAAGCTATTGGCGGGATACGCTTTGCGCGTAATCGCTGGAGGAACAGGATGCGTATTCACTTCGGCCCGCGTGAAAGCGAGTTTCCTGGCGCAGAAGTCGGCAGAATGCAGCCGAGCAACCCGCTGGACAAAATCGAAGTGCTGCGCGAGCGCATGCGCCAGGGTGGCTATCTGTGGCTGCGGAGCCTGTTGCCACGCGCCAGTCTGCTGAAAGCGCGCCGCGTCATTCTGGAACACATGGACGCGCGCGATTTACTCACGCCCGGCGAACCCGTCACCGAGGGGGTCATGCCGGCGGGCGGACGAGGCCTGCCCATGCCTGGCAACTCCGGCATCGCGCATCATCCCGCTGTGTTGGCCGTGATGGAGCACCCGGCCCTGTTTCGCTTCTTCGAAGTCTGGTTCGGCGAACCAGCTCTCACTTTTCATTACAAGTGGCTGCGCGCGGTCGGCAACGAACGTTATACCGGCGCGCACATGGATCACGTCTACATGGGGCGCGGCTCGTCCCGCCTGCTCACAACCTGGATTCCACTGGGCGACATCCTGGTGCAGCAGGGAACGCTGACGGTCTGCGCCGGTTCGCAATGCCTGGATGGCTACGCGCGCATCCGCGCAACTTACGGCCGCATGGACGTCGACCGGGATGGCGTTGAGGGCTGGTTCTCGCGCGACCCGCTGGAGCTTTCCGCCCGCCACGGTGGACACTGGCACACGACCAACTTTCGTGCCGGCGATGTGGTGATCTTCGGCATGCACCTCATGCACGCCTCCACCACCAACCTCACGCGGCGCTTCCGCCTTAGCTGTGACTTGCGCTTTCAGCCGGCCAACGATCCGGTAGATCCGCGCTGGGTACGCGATGCTCAGGGCCACAGCAAGGCCGCACCGCGCAAAACCATGGAACAGGCGCGCGCCGAATGGAAGGTGTGACGGATTGACGGGAGTACTGGCATGAAATGTGGTCTGAGCATGTACAGTCTGCTTGAACCGGTGCGCGCTGGCCAGCTGGATTTGTTCAGCTTTCTCGACTACGCAGCGCGCGTCGGCGCTGAAGGCGTCGAGTTGCTCGACATGTTCTGGACGGACGAGCAGCTCGAGATTGCTGAAGTGAAACGACGCTGTGCCGGACTGGGTCTGAAGCTGCCGGTCTATTCCATCAGCACCAACTTCTTTCAGCCTGATGCGGCAGCGCGCTCGCAACAGCTGACAGCCATGCGCCACGGCGTCGACGTGGCTGCGCAACTTGAGGCGGGACTTCTGCGCGTTTTCAGCGGCGATCTCATCTCCGGTTACTCTCTTGAACAAGGCATGGACTGGGTGGTCGACAGCCTGGGCGCCGGCGCGGACCTTGCCGCCAGCCAGGGCATCACGCTCGTGCTGGAGAATCACGGGCATGTCGCCGGGCGCAGCGAGCAAGTGCGAGCCATCATCGAGGCGGTGGCCTCACCGGCGCTGCGCGTGAACCTGGACACGGGCAATTTCCTGCTGGTGGGTGAAGACCCCCTGCAAGCGACCAGCGCACTTGTCGATCTCGTCGCGCTGGTGCATCTCAAGGACTTCACCTACGCGGCAGCGAACGAAGACGGCCACGTCTTTCAGGGTCTGGACGGCAGGCGCTACACCGGCTCGATTGTGGGCGAAGGCCTGGTTGACCTGAGCGCCATCCACGGCGTTCTGGCCAGCCACGGTTACGATGGCTGGCTCTCGCTGGAGTATGAAGGTAATGCCGAAGCACTGGATTTCGCCGTGCCGCGCTGTCTGGCGGCGATGCGCAATCTGCTACAGTAGCGAACAGCGTCGCTGCTCAATTCACAGCAGCGGCGCGTCCATATCCACATCCTGACCGAAAAAGTCGCGCGCAACTGCGCGGCTGATCCACTCCGCAACAACATCATAGCCGCGCTCGCCCGCGCTCTGTGTGGCCAGGGCCGGATCACCGATGTGACCGTATGGCGTATGCGCCTTGTAGCTGCGCGTGGCGTAAAAAATGCCGCCGCCGGTCTTGACGTGTTCCGGCCCCTGCACCTTGCGCATCTCCTCCGGGTCGACGTGGTGCCGCACGGCCTTGTCCAGCTTCACCAGACCGGGATGCGTGACCAGGATGCGCGCGGTCTCCCCTTCCCCGCCGTGCCCTTCCATCCTTTTGGAAGTCTGAATGTGGTGGTAGACCTTGCTCAGGGGTGCGAGCCAGTTGAGCACCATCGCCTCGGCATCTTCAGTCGCATCCACCAGCTCCTGGGCCGCCACCATCATGCCCGGCAGGTTGCCGTCGTGGCCATGCACGAAGGCGAACTTGCGAAATCCACTGGCGTACAGGCTCAGGCAGACCTCTTTCGTCAACGCGATAAAGGTGGTGGCGCTGAGCGAAATGGTGCCGACAAAGCCCATGTGAAAACTGGAGATGCCGAATGGGATTTCCGGGCCAATGACCACCGGGCAGCCACGCTCTTCAAGGCGCAGCGCGGCGCGGCGACAATTCTCGCGCGCTTCGTAGGTGTCCGTCCCCAGCGGCAGATGCGCGCCGTGCGCTTCTGTGGCGCCGAAGGGCAGGAGCAGCACCTGCGATTGCTGCAGTCGTTCCTCAAGCTCTGGCCCGCTCATTTCAGGCAGCGCCGGCGGCCCTTTCTGCGTAATGACAATCTCTTCAACCATGAGTCGCATTCAACCTTTGCTTTCTGCCGAACGCTTCAACTGTAGCGGCATATGCAGCCTGGGGGTAGAATCCTCAGATGGTCACATCGTCAGTCGTGATACAGACTGGTCACCGAAATAAAGTTGCCAATCCTTCCGGTTGGACTGCACCGAAATGACTGCGCCGCCCCTGCTCTCGCACCTGCATCCTGACGAGCCCGTCGAACTGGCGCAACAGCTCATTCGCATCCCCTCATTCCTATGGCAGGAGTCTGAGCTGGGCCACTGGCTGGCGGACTGGATGCGGCAGCGGGGCTTTGAGGTGACCTTGCAGGAAGTGCCGCTTGCGGGCGGCGCCTGCACCCATCAGGCCATTGGCGTCCTGCGCGGCGCTGGCAGCGGCCCTTCCCTCATGCTTTGCGGCCACACAGACACCAGCGACTGGAATGGCGAGGTCTTCCGGCGTGCAGACTGGCGCCACGACCCCTTCGCCGCTGACATTGAGGACGGGATGCTCTACGGCCTCGGTGCCATCAACATGAAGGCCGGGCTCGCGTCTATTCTCATGGCAGCCGAAACCCTGTGTCGTTCCGGCCAGCCACTGTGCGGCGACCTGATCGTCGCCTGTGTCGTGGCGGAGACCGGCGGCGGAGCTGGTGCGCAGCATTTGCTCGTCAGTGGCCTGCGCCCCGACAACTGCATCGTGACCGAGGCGGGCAATCTGGATGTCGGGCTCATTTCCGTCGGCTACGTTCAGGGATTGATTCGGGTCATTGGTGAATTCAAACATCGCGTCCCCTACATCAATCCGATCGAGAAAATTACGAGAGTCATTGAGGCTCTGGGCCCGTCCTACCGACCGCTACGATCAGTGCAGGACGGCGGTTGGCTGCGCTTTGAAGCACATACCCTGCTTCCCGGATTCCCGGCCATGGCTGTGCGCGATATCGAACATCACCAGCACATCACCACACTTTCATTTGACCTGCGCATTGTGCCCGGCATGAGCGAGGAAAGCGTGCGCGCAGATCTGCTTGCCCTGCTAGAGCAGATTCGTCAGGAAGACCCCGAGTTCCAGTTCGAGCTCGTCATTCCGCAAAGCGAACGCCACCAAAGCATGCCGGCGCGCGCAGCGACCGCCCCCGACGAACCGCTCGTGCAGGCGCTGGTCGCGGCACACAGCGAAGTCACTGGCAGCGAGCCGCAAATCGGGGCCGGCCATCGCATCGGCGCAACTGCTGACACCTGTCACTTCAAGGGCGCAGGCATCACCTGCGTCGAATATGGCCCAGGTTACATCCCGATCTGGCCCATGATTGACGAATGCATTGACATTGGACATATTGTGACCGCTACGCAGACACTGGCATTGACCGCGGCCGCACTCTGCACGGGGAGTCCCGGACATGAATGACGTACATCCTGAAATCACTCTCGACATCTACCGGCGCATCCTGAACATTCGCCGCTTTGAGGAGGAGGTCGGGCGTCTCTTTCGCAGCGGTGAGCTGCCCGGTTTCGTCCACCTCTACATCGGTGAAGAAGCCGTGGCTGCGGGCGTATGCGCGGCGCTGCGCACGGACGACTACGTGACCAGCACCCATCGCGGCCACGGCCACGTGGTTGCCAAGGGCGGTGACCCGAAACGCATGATGGCCGAGCTCTTCGGCAAGGAGACTGGCTACTGCCGAGGCAAGGGTGGCAGCATGCATATCGCCGATTTCAGCATCGGCATGCTGGGCGCCTGCGGCATCGTGGGCGGCGGTATCCCCATCGCGACCGGCGCTGGCCTGAGCATCAAGCTGCGTGGCACGGACCAGGTCTCCCTGGCCTTCTTTGGTGATGGCGCGGCCAACGAAGGCAGCTTTCACGAGTCACTGAACCTGGCCTCAACGATGGGACTGCCGGTTATTTTTGTCTGCGAGAACAACCAGTACGGCGAGTTCACACCGACCAGACAGACCATGAACATCGAAAACATCGCCGACCGCTCGGTCAGTTATGGCGTTCCCGGCCACATGGTGGACGGTACCGATGCACTGGCGGTCCATGCAGTCGCCAGCCAGGCGGTCTTGCGAGCGCGCAGTGGTGCTGGCCCGACCCTGATTGAGGCCAAGACACATCGGCGCGGCGGCCACGCCGAAGGTGAAGAAGCCTTCCTCGCCGGTCAAACCTATCGGCTGCCGGAAGAAGAGGCGCGGGCACAGGCGCTCGACCCGCTGCTCATCCTGCACGAGCATATCCTGCAAGCTGGCTTTACCGATGCTGGCACGCTGGAATCCATCGACCAGGAAGCGACGGACCAGGTCGTTGAGGCCGTGGCATTCGCGCGCGAAAGTCCATATCCTGGCCTGGAAACCGTCTTTGAGGATACCTGGGTCTGACACTGGTCAGAAAAGGAAAGCCAAACATGCCGCGCAAAACCACGGTTGACGCCATACGGGAAGCCCTGCGCGCGGAATTGCAGCGTGACGAGCGCGTGGTGCTGATTGGCGAGGACGTACGTCTGGGCGTCTTTGCCGGGACACGCTGGCTGCATCGCGAGTTTGGTGATGCCCGCGTCATCGATACGCCCATTTCGGAGCTGGCGGTCGCCGGCGCCGGCATCGGAGCAGCAGCAACCGGCATGCGCCCTGTGGTTGACCTGATGTTCGGCACTTTCCTCTTTCTGGCCTTCGACCAGATCGCCAACCAGGCCGGCGCCATGCGCTACATGTTCGGCGGCCAGACGACGCTGCCACTGGTGCTGATGACGCAGAACGGCTCTGGCGCCAGCGCTGGTCACCATCACAGCCAGTCGGTGCATCCGCTATTCATGAACATGCCTCTCATCAAGGTCGTCATGCCCTCCACGCCCTACGACGTGAAAGGCCTGCTCAGCGCCGCCATTCGTGACGACAACCCGGTTGTATTTCTCAATCCCCTGTCGCTGGGTGGCCAGCGCGCCGATGTGCCGGACGAGGCCTATACCATTCCACTTGGGCAGGCGGAGATACGGCGCACTGGCACGGATGTCACCCTGTGTACGGCGGGCGCCATGACGCGGCGCTGCCTGGAGGCGGCGCGTAAACTGGCGCGTGAAGGCATCGAGTGTGAGGTCATCGACCTGCGCACCCTCAAGCCCTGGGACGAAGCCTGCGTCCTGCGCAGCGTACGCAAGACAGGTCGCTTCGTGGCTGTGGACGAAAGCTTCCCGGTCTGCGGCGCAGCCAGCGAATGGGCGGCGACCGTGGCCGAGAAGGCTTTCCACCATCTGCAGGCGCCGGTGCAGCGCGTCAGCAATCTGGACGTGCCAATGCCCTTCACCCCGGTGCTCGAGAAGGCCGTGGTGCCCACCGCTGAAGGCATCATGGATGCTGTGCGACGCTGCCTGCAGCCGGAGGAAGCCTGAATGGAGCGAATCGCAGTGCGCATGCCCAAATTTGGCATGACGATGGAGGCCGGCATCATTGTGGAGTGGCTGGCGCAACCTGGTGACAGCCTTGGCGAAGGCGAAGGTATCGCAGTCATCACGACAGAAAAGGTGGAGGTTGAGCTGGAAATGCCTGCAAATGGAAGCCTTGCAGAATTGTGCGTTGAACTGGATGACGAAGTGCCTGTCGGCGATGTCGTCGCCTGGATCGAGGTGACAGAATGACGCGCCTGTCAGGCAAGACCGCCATCATCAGCGGTGCGGCGCGCGGCATTGGTGCCGCCATCGCACAGCGCTACGCAGCAGAGGGCTGTAACCTTGCGCTGTGTGATCTAAATGGACCTGGTGTAGAACAGCTCACCATCTCCCTGCGGGCAGAGGGAATCGAAGTCCTCACCCAGGAAACGGATGTGTCGCGCCGCGACCATGTACAGCACTTTGTAGACAACGCCGTCGGGCATTTTGGCACTGTCGACATTCTGGTGAACAATGCCGGCATTTTCTTCAACGCCACCTTCGAGGAGATGAGCGACGAACAGTGGGAGCGCATGATGCGCGTCAACGTGACGAGCGTGTTCCTCATGTCCCAGTGCGTCATCCGGCACTGGCTGGCCCACAATATTCCCGGGGTCATCGTCAACCTCGCCTCGATCGGCGCGTCAATCGCCTTCACGCACTCGGCAGCCTACGGCGCATCCAAGTCGGCTGTCGCCGGCCTGACCCGTCACATCGCCCTGCAGTACGGGCCTCAGGGCATCAGGGCCAACTCCATGGCTCCCGGCATCATCGACACCAGTATGCTGCCCAGCCAGGAGGACATGCAGCGCTGGGCCGCTGAGCGCATTCCGCTACGGCGACCCGGCACTCCCGAAGATGTCGCCGGGCTGGCGCTTTTCCTGGCCTCGGACGACTCGCGCTATCTCACCGGCGAAATGGTCGCGGTCGATGGTGGCTGGTTGCTGGGATGACAGCCCGACCCCTGGCAGGCATGGTCGCCATCGTAACCGGTGGCGGCTCCGGCATCGGCGCTGCCAGTTGCAATGCCTTTGCCAGAGCCGGCGCGCAGGTGGTCAGCGCAGGCCGCACAGCAAGCAGCGTACAGCGGGTCGCAGCGGAAATTGAGGCGCAAGGTGAAACGGCGCTGGCGTTGCAAGTTGATGTGAGTCTTGAAGACTCCGTGAAGGAAATGATTGCAGCCACCGTCACGCGTTTCGGGCGTATCGATGTCCTTTTCAACAACGCTGGCATCAGTCCGGCAGGGCGCGTCACCGAGCTTGACGAAGCCGACTGGGACGAGTGCCTTAACATCAATTTGAAGAGTGTTTTCCTGGGCGCGAAACACGTGATTCCACACATGCGTGAGCGCGGCGGCGTCATCCTCAACACCGCCGGCACCTTTGGGTTGCGGCCTGCCGGCAACAAGGCCGCCTACTCCACTGCCAAGGCCGGCGTCATTAACCTGACGCGCAGTATCGCGCTCGATTACGCGCAGGAAAACGTGCGCTGCAATGCAATCTGTCCTGGCTTCGTCGACACGCCGCTAACCGCCGGCCTTGCCGAAGACGAGCGCAACTCATTCCTGGCGCACAACCAGCCACTGCCCGGCGTTATTCAGCCCGACGATGTCGCGCAAATGGCGGTCTGGTTGTCTTCACCCGCAGCTCGCATGATCACCGGGCAGGTGTTCGTCATTGATGGCGGCCAGCAGGCTGGTCTGTTCAAACCATGAGCGGGAGCATGTGCATCGTCCACGCGGAACTGGCGCTGGTCGATGGCGCATTCAGGCGCGATGTCGCCCTGCTGATTGACGGCGCCCGCATCAAGGCGCGTGGCCAGCTCCAGGCCCTGACTGCCAAACATCCGGAGGCGCAGGTATTCGGCGGCGACGATTTGCTCATGTTGCCCGGCTTCGTCAACAGCCACGACCACGGGCGAGCGCTGGGAACAGTGTCGCTGGGCGTGCCCGATGACATGCTTGAGGTCTGGTTGCTGGGCCTGGGGACACTGCCGCTCATCTCGCCGCGGCTGGCGGCCGAATTCGAGGGACTGCAGCTGATTCGCTCCGGCGTCACTTCGGTTGCGCACAGCCACAACCCTGCCAACATTGATACCATGTTCGAGGAAGTGCCCCAGACCCTGGCTGGCTACCGCCGCGCCGGCGTGCGCGTCGCCATGTTTCCGCCGCTGATCGACAGCAACACGCTCGTGTATCGCGATCCGGAAGCCTTCATCGCGTCGCTACCGACAGCGCTGCGGAATCGCGCGCGGGCCAGGGCGCAGCCGCCAGGCATGGGGCTGGCTGACTGGCTTGACGGACTGCAACAACTCTTCGATCAGTACCATGACCCTGTCGAGCATCGGGTGCACATTCAGGCCAGCCCGGTCGGCGGCCAGTGGGCCAGCGATGCGCTCATCACAGGAGCGACAGACTGGGCGCGCGCGCACGGCACTCGCGTACAGATGCACATGCTGGAATCACGCTACCAGCGGGAGTATGCCTTTCGCACCTGGGGTCACAGCTTTGTTACACAGCTTGACCGTCTGGGAGCGCTGGGGGACTGGCTGACGCTGGCGCACATGGTGTGGACCGAGTCGGAAGACGTCGACCTGCTGGCAGCCAGGGGCGTCAGCGTCGCCCATAATCCGGGCAGCAATCTTCGTCTGCGCAGCGGCATTGCGCCTGTGGCGCACTACCGTCAGGCTGGCGTGAATGTCGGCGTCGGCATGGACGGACACACTCTCGACGACGATCAGGATTTCCTGCGCGAGTTGCGCCTGGCGCATACGCTTGGGAACCGGCCAGGCGCCGGCGCAGCGGAGCTCCAGGCTCTGGAAGTCCTGGCCATGGCCACATGCTGCGGCGCCAGCGCAACATTTGGCGCGGAAGCGCCCCTGGGTTCGCTGAACGAGGGCTGGCTGGCGGATCTGGTGTTGCTGGACTGGCAGGCCGTACGCGGCGACTGGTGTCCGCCCCACTATCCAGCGGACGCGCATCTGCCGGACTTTTTGCTGCGCCGCGCGACCCGACAGCATGTGCGCCACGTCATGATACATGGCGCATGGATGCTACGCGATGGACAGCACACCCGGCTTGACGAGGACGTGCTCAATCAGACAGTACGCGAGGAACTGGCGCAGCAGGAAACGCCCCTGCCTGACAGCCTGGGCCCATATCTACGGCGCTTTTATGCAGCCTGGGACAGGGATACAAGTGAGACGGCATGAATTCATACAAATTGTCGCAAATTTTGCATAGGGAATACATAATAGGGAACCATCTCAAGACATTGTTCGTTACGTTTGAGGAGGAAATACTCATGACACGTAGATTGTTTGCGCTGGCGCTGGTTCTACTGCTCGTTATTGCATCCGGAGCAGTCACTGCGCAGGAGCCGCAACAGGGCGGCACGCTGGTGGTTGCAGCTGAGTCGATTGGTGATTCGCTGGACATCGGTTTCTGGCATGGCTTCGGCGGCCTGCACATCATCGATTCTATCGGTGAGGGCCTGGTACAGGCAGACTTTGAAACCGGCAGCGCCAAGCCGGGTCTGGCCGAAAGCTGGACAATTTCAGACGACGGACTGGTCTACACCTTCAACGTTCGCCCAGACATGGTCTTCCATGATGGAGATCCGGTGACGGCCCAGGCCATTGTCCGTAGCATGAGCCGCCCCATTGCCCCCGAGGACCCCGGCTACATCGAGGGGATGTACATGTACGGCAACCAGGGCTACAACAACTGGGAGTCGCTGCTTGCGCTGGACGACCTCACTGTGCAGCTGACTCTCATCAAGCCCAATGCTACCCAGTTGCTGGTCTTCACGCGCCCGGATGGCTACATCATCAGCCCGAAGGCGCTGGATGAATTCGGTACTGAAGTCGGCCTGAACATGTCCATGGCCGGCCCCTACCGCGTAGACCGCTTCGTGCCTGGTCAGGAAGCTGTGCTCAGCGCAAATGAGGACTACTGGGCGGGCCGTCCCTGGCTTGACCAAATCGTTATCCGCGCCTGGCCGGATGAGGCTTCCATCCTGGCGGCACTGGAGGCAGGCGAGGTTGATCTGACCTTGTATGCGCCCTTCACCTCAGTCGATCGCATCACTGCGGACGAAGGGGATGGCCTGCGTATCGAGGTTGGTGCGCCTCTCGTCAATCTCATTCTTGGTGCAAACGTCACCAGTGCACCGCTGGACAACGTCCTGGTGCGCCGGGCTGTCAACTACGCCATCGACCGTGACGCCATCATCGAGGGCGGTCTCAGCGGTCTGGCCCAGCATCCGGCCAGCATCCTGGGGCCCAATGACCTGGGCTTCGACCCGGCAGGCAGGGAAATCAGCCGTTACGACCCCGACCTGGCGCGCGAGTTGCTGACGGAGGCGGGCGTTGAGACACCAGTACCCATCGAGCTGGCCTTCGAAAACAATCGCTTTTGGCCGCTGGTGGCGGAGCTTATCGCAGTGGACCTGGAAGCGGTTGGCTTTGACGTCACCCTGGACCGACTCGACCAGGGCTCGTTCCAGGGCAAGGTCGGCGAGGGCCTGACGCAGCTTTCAATGAACCAGCGCTCCACCTTCCTGCCTGACCCGCATGACAAGGCAATCATCCTGCACTCCGTACTTTCGCATGGCAGCAACCAGTCCCACCATCAAGAGCTGGAATCAGCGCCGGTTCTGGATGCCCTGATTGACGCAGGCATCGCTGCTGTTGACCGGATGGAACGCGCGGAGATCTACAGTGATGTTCAGGCGCAGGCCCTCGACATGATGATCCTCATCTATCTCGGTTACCTGCAGCCGCCGATTTTCGTGAATGAGCGTGTCAATGGCGTGGATACCCAGGGCACAGCCGCAGGCCGCGTCAACTTCCGCACTGTGTGGCTAAGCCAGTAGACCGAGCTGCAAGGTCGCTGATGGCGACCCTGTACAGCGGGGACGGGACCCACGTCCTGTCCCCGCATAACAAACCCTCTGTCCCCTTGTTGCTGCGTCTGTGGCGAACCTGGGATCTCGCGCTGCCCGGTGGTCTGTTCTTCATTTTTATCCTGCTGATCAGCTTGCTTGCGCCTGCGCTTGCGCCGCGGGACCCTGGCCAGCGCGACATCAAGAACCGGCTCGCGCCGCCTTCTCTCGAGTACCCCTTCGGCACGGACGAAATCGGTCGCGACGTGCTCAGTCGCGTGCTTTATGGCGGACGCAGTGTGCTGGGCGCGGGCATTGCAGCGCTGGCGTTCTCCTTCGCCTTCGGTCTTGGTATCGGAATTCTCAGCGGCTACCTGGGCAGCTGGCCGGATGCGCTGCTCATGCGCTGCATGGAAATCATGCTCAGCTTCCCATCCGTCCTGCTGGCCATCCTCATCGTCACCACGCTGGGCACGGGCCCGGGCAACCTGATCATTGCCATTGGCGTGGCGCAGGTGCCGGTGTTCGCGCGTCTGGCGCGCGCCATCGTGCTGCTGCTCATGAGCCGGGAGTATGTGGAGGCCGCGTTGGCCCTGGGCTCACGGGGACGCGGCATCATCCTGCGTCACATCCTGCCCAACATGCTACCGCCGGTGCTGGTGCACGCCAGCGCCATGCTGGCCATCACCATCGCCACCGCCACCGCCCTGAACTTCCTCGGGCTGGGCGTCGAGACCGGCACCCCGGACTGGGGCATGATGATTGCCGACGGCCAGTCCCTGCTCTTTGACGCGCCGCACGTCCCCTTCTTCCCTGGCCTGTGCCTGACCCTGACCGTGCTGAGCGTGAACTTCGTCGGTGATGCCCTGCGCGACCGCCTCGACCCGCACATGCGACACGAGACCGGGTGAACCTTGCTTCCCTGGCTGCTGCGTCGGCTTGTCTGGCTCCCGGTTGTCTTGTGGGCCGTAACCTCCCTGACCTTTGTCGCGCTGCGCATCGTGCCTGGCAACCCCATCCAGTCTGTCAGCAGCCAGCTGATCGATGCCGCAGCCATTGCCCGCATTGAAGCACAATGGGGTCTGGACCAGCCGCTGCATGTACAGTATCTGAACTTCATGGGCGACCTGCTGTCTGGCGATACTGGCTTATCGATGAAATCGGGCGTATCCATCAACAGGCTGCTCTTCGAACGCGTCCCGCCAACCATCGAACTGGCACTGGTCGCCATGCTCTTCAGCACCATTGCCGGCGTATTGACTGGCGTGGTCGCAGCTGCGACGCGTCACCGTCTGGTCGATACCGGTTTGCGTTTGCTGGCCATCACGGGCATGTCACTTCCCTGGTTCTGGGTTGCCATCATGCTCGTCATTGTATTCGCGGTGCGCCTGCGCCTCGCCCCCACCAGCGGACGAATTGACCCACGTCTGAGTTACGAAGTGATCACCAATTTCATGCTGATCGACCACATCATCAGCGGCAACCGCGCGGCCTTGCTCAGCTTCCTGCACCATCTCATCCTGCCCGCCCTGGCCATCGGCATCACTTCAACCGGTTTCGTCACCCGCCTGACGCGTGCCTCCATGCTTGAGGAGCTCCACGCCGGCTACATCCGCACGGCGCGCGGCAAGGGCCTGAGCGAACGCAGCGTCGCTCTGCGGCACGCGCTGCGCAACGCAATTCTGCCGGTGATCACCTTGCAAGGGTTGCAGTTTGGCGCCCTGCTTGGGGGCGCGGTGATTACTGAAGCGGTCTTCGCCTGGCCGGGTCTGGGACGTCTGTTGCTGGAGGGGATTCTTTCGCGCGACTATTCAGTCGTGCAGGCGGCCGTCATCGTGGTCGCACTGGCCTACGTGCTGATGAACACCCTGGTCGACCTGCTTTACTATCTCGTCGATCCGCGACTGCATTAACCGCGTGGCCGCAGCAGCAGGCAACTCACGCTCCCGCCTGGAACTCGGACGGTGACCCTGTCCGTTGACTCCGCCACCAGGGCATCTCCGGTCAGATCAGCAACAACCTGTAACCCTTCCAGGTCAATGTTCTCGTCACAAGCATCCGCACCAGGGTTTATGAAGAACCAGGCCTGCTCATCGTCCAGCAAACGCTGTCGTCGCAGCAACTCACCACAGCGATCCGGCTGTACATTGGCGTCTCGCAGTAGCTGCGCCAGAAAGTCGTCAGTGCCTGAATCAGCCAACTGATAAGCCAGGGCGCTCATGCCGAGAAAGCTGCCGAGCAGCAGCGCCTGACCTGCGCCGAAGCGCTGACGCGTCGCCGCCACGCGATTGCCGGCCAGCAGAATCGCTTCCGCGGTGGTCGGACGCAAGGTCTGCAGCCAGAAGTTGGCCAGCACCCGCGCCTCCGCGAAATCCCCTGTGCCCTGCAGCCAGGTACAGGGGTCGAACTCGTTGAAGCGGCGTTCATGCGGCATCCAGCGGCCGGGTTGTTCCGGCTCCTGCACCAGCGTCAGGCTCGCATGCGCCGCCCCAAACAAGGCTTCGGCCCCGTCCACCAACTGCGAGCGCGTGCACCAGCCCAGTCGATCGTAGCGGCCAGGGCAGGCCTCGCTGATAAGCGTCCCGCCCGCGTGCACGAAGTCCGTCAAATGCGCAAACCAGCCCGCGTCCAGCGACAGCGGCATGCACAGGATGGCGGCCTGGTAGTGCTCCAATTCACCGGCGCTGACCTCGGCGGCGTCAACAAAATCGACTGAAATGCCCAGGCGCCACAGACGCGCATAGTAGCCGCGCAGGTTGTACATGTAGTGATAGTGGACGTCACCGTTGCAGGCCTGGAAAAAGTGATACAGATCCTCGTTGACCAGCAGGGCGACCTGTGCGCGCGGCGGCTGGCTCTGGGAGAAGAAGCGGGCGTGCTCCTGAACTGAGCCACCGATTTCGCTGGCGGCGGCCATGCGCTCCGTGTGCTCGCCAAAGGCGTCCAGCAGGCCGAAGCCATTGCCTTCCTTCCAGAAGCGCTCCGGTCGATGATTCCAGAAGCTGATGCCGGTCATACCACAGGCCAGGCCCGCCAGCAGCCAGCGGCGCATGTCCGCCGCTGTGGGTGTGCGACTGATGTGCAGCGAAGTCACGATGGGCCCGCCCTGAAACTCTGCGCCCCACAGCGCACGATCGCGGCCATTGTTGCTGCGCGCCAGGTCCGTGCACATCATCATTTCTTCCCAGATCTCGTTGCGCCGCGCGCCCGCCTCGTCAACAACCGGGTCATCCCAATACTGGCCGTTGTTCCACATCGGATAGTTGCTGGTACCGAAGAAATCAGCCGTACGCGCCCAGCGCCACTCCGCGCCGGAGCCGATACGCGGCGTGTCGGCATGGCTGAATACCGGTCGCTGCAGGGGATCATGCGCGCGCAGGGCTGCCGTCTTAAAACTGAGGTTGTGCGTCAAGGTGACGTCGTCCATGAAGTAGCGCCAGTCGATGAAGGGCGCCACTGGTTCCTGACGACGCGGCGGTTCGACATCGTGCCAGTGCGCATGGTTCAGCTGCCAGGCCGCATTGAGTGCTGTCAGTGACCCATAGCGCTCACGCAACCAGACCCGAAAGCTTTCAAGGGTATGCGGACAGTAGCAGAAGCCCGTCTTGCCGGCCTGATTGGGCCAGAAGCCAATCTCCTGAAAGGTGTTCCAGGCCCAAATGTTTTCATGCCGGCCCAGTGTCCGCGCCAGTTCGGCGATGAAGCGTTCCGCGGCAGCGCACGCGCCAGGATGATCCCAGCAGGGGCCAGGCTTGCCGTCCATGGGAATGGTGTATTGCGTTGGCGTCATGTGGGAGCGGCCATCCGCGGCGACCATGTGGCAGTCCGGGTACTTGCGCCAAAGCCAGAATGGCGCCTGCTCCATCGTCAGGCCGAGGTAGATGCCCAGTTCCAGCTCACCTGCGCGGGCGATGAGCCGGTCGACGCGGGAGAATTCATACCGACCCTCTTCAGGCTCATCCGTTGACCAATGCTCCTGAATCTTGATCATGTTGAAGCCAAGACGTTTCAGCAGTGGCAGGTCTGCCAGCACCGCCTCCAGATCGAGACAGGGCTCGCGATAGACGTGGGTGCCAAATGGGAAGTTTCCGCCGAAGTCCGGCTTAACAGTCATCGGCATCCTCTCCAGGACAATAGCTGTGGCTACTCTTTCACCGCACCCAGGCGGATGCCGGAAATGAAATAGCGCTGCAGGAAGGGGTAAACAATCAAAATTGGCACGGTTGCGACGATGATTTGCGCGCCGCGAATCGCCCGGTCGGATAGCCGCAGCAGCTCCTTGGGAGTCACGCCCACCCGGGTCAGGTCCAGCTCCACCACGACCGTACGCAAATAGGTCTGCATGGGATAGTTGTTGGAATTGGTCATGTAGATCAGGCCGTCGAACCATGCGTTCCAGTGATTCACCGCAGCGAATAGCGTCAATGTGGCGATCGCCGGCAGCGAGAGTGGCAGGTAGATGTACCACAGCACGTGCCAGTGCGAGGCCCCGTCGATCAGCGCGGACTCTTCCAGTTCACGCGGAATATCGCGGAAAAAATTCATCATCAGGATGACACTGAAAATCGGCACCGCGTTGGGCAGTATCAGGGCTCCCAGCTTGTTGAGCAGGCCGAGGCTGCGGATCACCAGGAAGGTGGGAATGAGCCCACCATCAAACAGCATGGCGAAGACGAACAGCCAGATGAGCAGCGTGCGGCCGGGGAAGGCGCGCGATGATTTGGAGAGCGGGTAGGCGCACAGCACGACCAGCACCATGTTCAGGCTGACACCGAATATTACGCGCTGCACGGAGATGAAGAGGGAGCGAATGAAGATGGATGAACCGACCACCTGGTCATAGTTGTCCAGCGTGAAGTCCAGTGGCCAGAACGTGACGAACCCGCCGTTTGCCGGGCCACGTCCGCTGAGCGACACCGCGAAAATGTGAATCAGCGGCAAGAGGCACAGAATGGCAAACCCTGCCAGAAACAGGTAGTTGGCGAAATCAAAAAGCCGGCTGGATGGACTGCTCTCGCGAATCACAGGACTCGCCTACAGGATACGATAGCCCGCGTAGCGATCCGCGAGCCAATAAGAGGAGACGATCAGGAAGAAGCCGATGACTGACTTGAAAAGACCCACAGCGCCCGCCAGGCTGTATTGCGCGGCCACCAGGCCGACGCGATAGACGTAGGTGTCAATGATGTCGCCAGTGCGGTACACGGCCGGGCTGTAGAGCGTAAGAATCTGCTCAAAGCCGGCCTGCAACACGTCGCCCAGACTGAGCGCAGCCAGCAGCACAATGGTTGGCCGGATGCCTGGCAGCGTAATGTGCCAGATACGGCGGAAGCGCCCCGCCCCATCAATCGCGGCTGCCTCCTGCAGCGTCGGACTGATGGCGGTCAGGGCAGCGAGGTAGATGATGGTGGAAAAGCCGACGCCCTTCCAGAAGCTGGAGCCCACAATGGTGATGCGGAACCAGTCATTGCTGCCGAGGAAGAGCTGTGGCGCATAGCCGAACACGCGCAAAGCGTTGTTCAGGATGCCGTAGGGCGAGAGGATATCCAGCAGGATGCCGCCCAGCACAATCCAGGAAAGGAAGTGCGGCAGGTAGATAAGGGTCTGAATGGAGCGGCGGAAGAGCAGATTGCGCGCTTCGTGCAGCAGCAGCGCCAGCACGATGGCGCCGATCTGGTCCAGCGCCAGTTTGAGCACTGCGATGATGAGCGTGTTGCTCAGGATTCGGTTGAATTCCGGCAGGGAGAAGAGAAAGTCGAAGTTTTCCAGCCCCACCCAGGGCGAATTGGCGAAACCTTTGGCGGGGCTGAAATCCTGGAAGGCGATGACGACGCCGTACATCGGCGCGTAGCGAAAAATCAGGATGAAGACAAGGCCGGGCAGAATCATGGCGTAAAGCGGCCAGCTGCGCCTCAGCCAGGCGCGCAAGCGCTCGCTCCGTACCGTCTGGCCCGCCGCCCTCACAAGCGCGCCTCCCTTGCCTGGAGTTCCGCTGGAAGTGGCCGGGACGTCGCAGCGGACGTCCCGGCCATTCAGATTAGCTGCTGTGCCACCATTCGTTGACTTCAGCAACGATCCGGTCGCCGCCGCCAGAGCGCCAGTCCGACACGAAGGTATCGAAACTGTCCAACGGCAACTCACCAATGATGATGTTGAACAGGGTTTCCTGCTCAAGGCCATCCAGCGACGTGCCGGCCCGTTTCATGGTCTCGGTCGGCACCGTGGTGAAGTGATTGCGGATGCCATCGTGCTCCCAGCGATCCACAGCGAAGACGTTGGCACGGTCCCACAGTTCTGAAAGCGCATCACCACCCAGGAAAGCCTCCATCATGGCGTCACGCTGATCAACAGGCGTGTTCGCCCAGACTTCACGGCGATGCTTGATCCAGTTGGCCTCGAAGTAGGGATCGGTGCGGCTGCCGCCATTGGTTCCGGGCGGGCCAAAGAAGTGCTTGGAGCTGTCAAAGCCGTTGAGGTCCAGCTCGTCGCCATTCCAGAAGTAGTCCGTGCCTTCCCAGCCATGGTAACGGTTGACCGGATTTTGCATCAGCTCGGCCCACCAGCCAATTTGCTTCAACACCTTGTCCACGTGTTCGAAGCCCTTGCGGAAGCAGTAGACGGTATCCGGCACCGGGTTGCTCCAGGACTTCTTCTTGATCCCGGTGGGCCCGGCAGGGATGTCGGCAAAGGTCCAGCGCGCTTCAGGGTCGTTGTCAAGGCTGTCCGGAAGACCAAAGACGGCAGCAAATGCAGGCGAGAAGTGAATCCCGGCGACGTTTGCCCCGACATGCGCGAAGGCCGTCTGACCGGGACGCAAGGTGAAGAAGTCCTGCGCAAACAGGCCTTCCGCATACCAGTCGCGTAATACTGAAAGTACTTCCTTCATCTCCGGGCGTACGCTGTTGTACTCGAGATCGCCGTTCGAATCTGGTGTCCACGAGCCAGGCATCACGCCCCAGGCACCGAAGACCGGGTCAAGTGAGCCGTACCAGGCATCCAGCGTATTGCAGGCCACGAGGCCGAGCGTTGTGCCGGAGCCACCCTGACCGAGGTCGGCATTCTTAAAGGCGCTGGCCACGGCATGCAGTTCCTCGATGGTGGTCGGCGCGCCCATGCCCACCGCCTCCAGCCAGTCCTCGCGCAGCCACATCAGCTTGTCGTTCTGAGCAGCCTGCTCAATGTAAGGGAAGCCCATCTTGCGCCCATTGACTTCGGCAAGGCGCCAGGCGATGCCGTCGCCGAAGGACATGGCTTCCTTGATCCAGATCGGGTGGGCCGCTTCTTCATAGACATCCGTGATGTCTTCCAGCAGGTCGTTCTCCAGCAGTTCGGAATACACTTGCAGCGGCACGGTCTCCATGAAGTCCGGCAGTTCGCCACTGGCAATCGCCAGATTGTACTTCTGCAGGCCTTCGTCCTGATCGACCCAGCTGAAAGCCAGCTTCCAGTTGATGCCCAATGCCGCAGAAGTCAGACGGGTGAAGGGTGAATTCTCGATGTCGTCACCCTCGGCAAATTCCCAGGGAGCGCGCCGGCTGCCGGTGATGGTCACCGGCGGCGAAACTGGCATGCCTTCCGGAACGGGCGGCAGGGTCGTCGTCCAGCCACGCGGATGCTGCGGGCTGCCGGGAATCAATTCGGCCGGAATGCCGGTTTCACCCTGGGCAAGAGTGAGGCCGTACTGCGCAGTCAATGCAGCGGCAACACCCAGGCTGCTCCCACGCAGAAAGTCTCTGCGCGAAAACCCGTTGTTACGAACAGGAAATTTCCTTGTCATTTTGAATTCTCCCGTGGTCTTGTTCACCAGGTACTTCCTAAAACTAAACAGCGCTGTTGCTGCCTCCTTCCGCTGATCTTTCCTTGTGTGCCGTCAGGGATATCATCGTTTGCCAGACTTCGGCGGAAAACTGAATGTGGCGGCCCATCAGCGTGGCAGCAGCCTGCCTGTCACGCCTGGCAAGCGCCAGATAAACATCATGATGCGTTGCCCCGCCCTCCGCCTGCGCCGGCATCTCATCAAATTTTGCCTCCTGCAACACCTCCTCCAGCAAATCTGCCAGATTGCTGACAAATTGCCAGATGATGGCGTTATGGCTGGCCTGGGCAATTCGACGATGGAATTCCATGTCCGCCGCGAGATACCCAGGGATATCACGATTTACTTCTGCGGCGCGCATCCGTTCCACTTCATGCAGGATGTGCGCCAGGTCTTGCTCGTTGGCGCGATCCGCCGCCGCTCGCGCCGCCTCGACCTCAATCATTTCCCGCGCATCCAGAATTTCGATGATGGCGCCGCCCCAGGCCGCCAGACCCATCCCCAGGATGCGACCAAACTGCTCGCCGGTGCGCGTGACCAGGAAGGTGCCATCCCCTGGCCGCGACTCGACAAGGCCCACAGCTTCGAGAATCTTTAGCGCCTCCCGGACGCTGTAGCGTCCCACACCCAGCGCTTCCGACAGGGCTCGCTCAGAAGGCAGACGCGCTCCCGGGCCCAACTCACCTGAAACAATGAAGTTCTTTAATTGCTCCAGCGTCTGATCGCGAACGCTCGTTCGCGCTATTCTCTCAAGACCGTTAATCATTCCCGCATTGTCGTTCACAAGCCGTCCAGTTTGCATCATGGTAGTGGTCAGTGGTGCTACCAATTATCCGCACCATTGTCCTTCTGTCAAATTCCCGTTGCGGCAGCAATCAAAAGCGCCAGGCACAATGCCTGACGCCAATGATTCTGCGGGAGTTTATTCAACAGTTGAAAAGAGTCATACGTCCAGGCTGTCAAAAAACGTAAGGTCTGCGCCGTGGTTATCCATAGAAACGACCGAGTCGCCTTCCAGGTTAACCTTTATGTCTCGCGTTCGATGGCGAAGTACGACAGTCTGTTTGGTTAGACGCAGCAGCAGTTCAAGGGGCCGGGCATCAACCGATTGGTCTCTGTGCCAGTACCCATCTTCATAACGCAGGTTGTTACAGACAGCGAAAGTGACAGGGTCTTCTTCAAACCAGTTTGGGATCCGAATGGCCAAATGACCCGGCTCCGTCAAACGAATCGTCAGTCGATCCTGCATGTAGGGAGACTCTACCTGAACAAATGGCTCTTCTATATCCAGCAGGCAGTGAACCTTGTATCCTTCATCTTGATCATATGTCACGGCACGTTGGTAGAAGTCACAAAGTGAGCCAATCGTGCCACCAACAATATCAAGATTGAAACGGATTGATTGCAGGCCAACCGGCTCGTGACCGTAAGGGGCTGGAAACCCCCATGCGCCCTTCAGACGTTCGCTCACAGATTCTTGTGGCGCCGGGCTACTTGCATCAGATAATTGACCATTAGTAAAAGAAATGTCTCGTAGCTGCGACGGTAATATGTGACACCGGAGTATGCGCTCAGCATCTCCAAAATACGTAGCATCCAGATGTTTGCCCAGGATCAAAGCTGTTTCGAGTATGTCGCCGCTTGTATTCACCTCGCCACGGTCAGGATTAGCCGTCGGCCGCGTTGATTCGATAGCCCAACCTGTTTCGTCTCTGATCTCCCACAATCCACCGTTGTAAAACGCCTCAACTCGCCGGAGCAGAGCAGTATCGTTTGTTGTCTCTGCGAGTTGGGCCAGTGAAGACAGAGTAGAGGTGATGGAATGTACATGATGACCCAGCCTGTCACCGAGATATTGACCGTCAATCGGAAATGCGCCAATCGCAGTCTCGGCAATTTCACTCGCCAGGTCCAACGCCGGTTCGTACTGCGTGCTCCTGTAGATCTTGACCAGCGGACCGATAGCCCGTCCGATTCCACTTATGAGATGATTTGGATTGAAGCCAGAGGGGCCTTCCTGTATCTGCCAGCCGTTTCGAGGGTGCCAGTTTCTTTGAATAAAGGCTATCGATTGCTGAGTCAATTCAAAAGCTTTTTTGTTTTCATACCCCCACATGAGCGCGTTTAAACCATGAAAACCTTCCCGCAGATTGTGAGCCAGAAATACGGATGGTTTCCTGGCTGTTATGGAGGCACGATTTAGGGGGAGAGGAATTTCTCCACTATAGGAGAAGAAGAGGGCGTCAGCATGTTTTTTGATCGCCCCTTCATCAATGTCTGCATTCATGTATTTCCTGGCTGCCACGAGAGCATTGAGATGACGACCGGGCACATGAGCATCCGAGAAGAGGTTACTCCAACCAAGACATGCTGTGGGACGTATGCAAGCGCTAAAGAACGGGCGATCTGCATCATGCCGATTAAAGGCCCTTGTCATCGTGTGGCAGCCGAGCTGAACTGCATCCCTCACGTCAACAGTGTTTACGTTCTCCAGTCGGGTCATTGTCCACTTTCCCCGTTCTTCCCCTGGTGGACGGGCTGGCAGTGTCCGGTTCCGTTTTGATGGAAACACGACCGGCTCTCATGCACAGCTTGCCCGGAAAGGCAACGATTTGCCAAAAGTTGGGCGCAGGTGTCAGTTGTCATGGCCCTGCCACGATCTCTTTCAGGCCAGCACTCGACTCTGTATGCAGACAGAGAATCCTGCCAATTTGAACCCGGAATGAACTCAGTTCGCCATGCGAACGATATTTATTCATCTGTTTGACAAACCTGAAGCGCCTCACTAGACTTTATCCAAAGTTTAGTTTGGGAGAGCACTATGAAACATAATCTTTCGCGTCGTCAGTTTTTGTCCCTTACGTCCCGTTCCGCACTCGCTCCTGTCGCAGGTCGCTGGATTGTTCCGGCCGGCCTGTCCACCGCGGGGACCCTGTCCGCCGCCACGTCCCTGTTGGCGCAGGAAGCGACCATTGAATTGTGGTGGAGTTCCGGTTACCTGGAAATCGAGGACTACTTTAACGCCAATATCGTTGACCCCTTCGAAGCGGCCAATCCCGGTGTCGACCTGGAGTTTTCCTGGGACATCGACGAGGAGCTGGAACGCAAGATTCCCATTGCCATGCAGGCTGGTGCCGGCCCCGACATTTTTATGGGCAACGGCCCGTCTCATATACAGGCGGTCGCCCGGGAAGGCTGGCTGGTTGAGCTGGACGACTATGCTGAAGAGTTTGGCTGGGATGAAAAATTCCAGGCCTGGGCTCTTGATACGTGTCGCGTAAACGGCAAACTCTACGCTCTGCCAAACTCGGTTAACCAGACCTGCCTCTACTACAACGAGTCCCTCTTTGAAGATATGGGCTGGACCGTACCGACCACCCGTGGCGAACTGGAAAGTGTGGCGCAGGCAGCAGCGGATGAGGGGATCATTCCCTTTGCCGGCGGCACGTCAGATTGCCCCCTTTGCGTCAACTGGCTGGTGGCGATCGCCTTCAACCATTACGCCGGCCCGGACGCCGTTTACGAAGCGCTCACTGGCGCCAGGTCCTTTTCCGACTCACTGTTCGTCGAAGCCATTGAACTGCTCAACTCCTGGATGCAGCAAGGCTGGTTCGCCGGTGGTGTCGCGCAGTTCTTCGCCACGACCTTCGCAACAGTCCATCACCAGCTCGTGAATCGCGAAGCCGCCATGAGCCTGGAGGGGACCTGGTTCATACCCTGGGTAACCTCCCTTTTTGCCGAGAGTGACGATGACTGGAACTGGGTGCCCAACCCGTCCTTGCGGGAGGAAGTGCAGTACCCGGTTATTCCTCTGGGCAGTGGCACCACCCTGTCTATCACGACACAGAGTGAAAACGTCGACATCGCCGCCAAATTCCTGGACTCTTACTACCAGGATACCGCGACCATGGGCCAACGCATCGGAGATCATTCCACTTTCTTCATTGCCCCGCTGAACTTCCAGACGGACGATTTCCCGGAGGACCTCGACGCACGCGTGAAGAAGTTCTTTAGCTTGCTGGCAGATGGCAATCTGGGCTATTCACCCTGGTCCTTCTGGCCGGCGCGCACCCACGTGTACCTCTACGAAGAGGTGCAGAAGGTGTTTACGGGCGACCTCTCACCCGCCGACTATTGCGCAGGCATGGCGCAGCAGTTCGAGGAGGAACTGGCTGACGGCGCCGTACCGCCGGTGTTCGGCAGGGGCTAGAGCCCTTTCAAACCGTTTTCAGACCCTGATGGCGGAGCATTGATGGATCGGGGTTTGACGATGTGACAGGCTCGCCCTGGCGCCAGGGTGAGCCTGCCTGTTTTCCCTGTCACTACAATGTTCCGGCAGGTCTCGCAACACCTTGTCTGGCCAGATTTGGGTATCCCCGCTTGTTTGGAAGGTGAGGCATTGAAGTCGAAACAGCCGATTCGATCCGGTCCTGTGCAGTCAGGTTCGGCCGGGCCGTTGATCTTGTTCAGGCCGGACACGCACCTGGGCAGCTCGAACAGGAACTGGCCCCGGTCCAGTGATGTGCCGTGAACGGGCCATACAGCCGGATAGCACCGCTACGCCGCGCTGGCCGGGGCTGGCTCTTCCTGCTGCCGCTGATGATTGCCACCATCGTGGTCATCGTCGTACCAACGCTCGCTACCGTCGCCTTCTCCCTGACCGAGTGGTCCGGCTTCGGTGAAGCCACCTACATTGGACTGGAGAATTTCCGCCAGTTGGCAGGGGACGCCAACTTTCTGCGGTCTTTGAAACACGCCGTTATCTGGACGGCGATCTTTCTTGTCGTACCAATATTGATGGGGTTGCTCGGGGCGGTTCTGCTCAACGAGGCGGGACGTCTGCAGACCTTTTTCAAGCTCGTGTACTTCATCCCCGTCACTCTGGCGAGCGTGATCAACGCCCATATCTGGCGCAGTCTGTATGATCCCTTTCGTGGCGTGGGCGCCGTGTTGGCCGGGCTGGGCATCCCGTTCCTTGCCAACGTCGCCTTTTTGGGCGAAAAGCATCTGGCCCTGTATGCGGTGGCATGGGTGGACGTCTGGCGTTGGTGGGGCTTCCTGGTCGTTGTTTTTCTCGCTGCCATGCAGGCCATCAACCCTGAACTGTATGATTCTGCCAAAGTTGATGGCGGCTCGGCATGGCAGGAGTTTCGTCACGTAACGCTGCCAGGCATCCGGGTCACACTGCTGTTCGTCGTCCTCATCACCATTGTCGGGTCACTGAACGTTTTTGATTACGTTTACATTCTTACGCAGGGCGGCCCTGCCGGCGCGACAGAAGTGCCCGTCACCCTGCTTTACAAGTCCGCCTTTCAGAAGTTTGAGGCGGGCTATGCGGCGGCGATAGGAACGACAATGTCGTTCCTTAGCGGGCTGGTCCTGATCGGCTACCTGCTACTTCAACGTCTGGGGTGGGAAGAGTGACGGCCACATTCGCTACAAGGGCATTTCGAGGAAGGAAAACACTTCGGCGCGCCCTTTTGATCTATCTGCCGCTGATCATTCTTGCAATCATTGCTGCCGGACCGGTGCTCGTCCTCTTCTTTAATTCACTCAAGAGTGGGAACGAAATCGTGCGGGACCCGCTGGGACTTCCCGATGCACCGCAACTGGCGAATTACGCCCGGGCGTGGAAACAGGGACATTTTCAGACGACCATGCGCAACAGCGCCATTCTGACCACCGGCAGCGTGCTGGGCGTTTGTATAATCAGTGGGCTGGCGGCCTACGCCCTCGGCCGCCTGCGCGTTCGCGGTGCCAGGGCAGTGGTCACATATCTGTTTCTGGCGACAACAGCGCCGGCTCCCCTCTATGTCATCCCGCTATTCTTCATGTGGACGCGACTGGGTCAGATCAACAGCCTGGCAGGCCTGATTGTCATCTACTGGGGCGTAATGTCGCCCTTTGGCACACTTTTACTGCGGTCATTCATGCTCTCGCTGCCACCCGAACTTGAGGACGCCGCGCGTGTGGATGGCGCAGGTGAACTGCGAGTGCTGCTGGCCATCATCCTGCCGCTTTCATGGCCGGGATTCGTTGTGGTTGGCCTGATCACAGCGCTCAGCACCTGGAATGAGTTCTTTTTCGCCAACACCTTCATTCACAGCCAGAGGCTCAAGCCCGTGACAATCAGTTTGCTCTCCTTTCAGCACCAGTTCAGCACAAACTGGGAACTGACCAGCGCGGCCAGCGTCATCGCAGTCCTGCCTGTCGTCATCCTGTTCCTGCTGTTTCAACGCCGCTTCATCGCTGGTATGACAGCGGGAGGCTTAAAAGGTTAGCGTGATGAGGTGCAGCCATCACGCCAGGTGAAGTTCGCATAAGTTGAGTGAGGAAAATGAAAAGGTGCAAGCCATTTCGCCTGCACCTGGAGCGGGAGCGACGGGATTCGAACCCGCGATCTCCACCTTGACAGGGTGGCATGTTAACCGCTACACTACGCCCCCTTACGGTTGACCATAGTGACTCGGTTTCCGTCCCGTGTCAAGCCCCGTCTGAAGCTGACGTTGAGACAACGCGCTGTACTGATTGACCTGCCCGTGCAGGGTGTTTTGCGCGCTGTACTGTTCGCAATCGTCCTTGTCTTCCTGCTGCTGCCAGGCGCACCCCTGATCGCTCAGACACAACTGCTGGTCTTCGCCGCTGCCTCCCTGACCGATGCCTTCCTTGCGCTGGAAGCAGACTTTGAGCGCGAGCATCCTGGCATCGATCTGCTCTTCAACTTCGCAGCCTCATCGACGCTGGCCTCGCAGTTGCTCCAGGGCGCTCCGGCAGACGTCTTCGCAAGTGCTGACGAACTGCAGATGGAAACTGTACATGCGGCCGGCTTGACCAGTTCGGCAAGGACCTTCGCCCGCAACAGCCTGACCCTTGCGCTTCCCGGAGACAATCCGGCCGGCCTGGGAACTGCGGACGAGCTGGCCCAACCGGGGGTGCGCCTCGTGTTGGCGGCGCCTGGAGTGCCGGTTCGCAGCTACACGGAGCGGGTGCTGGCACGGTTGGCCATGCTGCATGATTTCTCGCTGGCTGAGGTGCTGGCCAATGTGGTCTCCGAAGAAAGTAACGTGCGCCAGGTGTTGTTCAAGCTCGTATATGGCAGCGCCGACGCCGGCTTCGTCTACCACAGTGACATCACAGCGGAGCTGGACGACAGAATCATGACGCTCAACATTCCCGCATTCGCCAACGTGCGCGCGCGTTACCCGGTCGCAGTCCTGAAAGACTCTTCAGTCCCGCAAGCGGCCCAGTCCTTCGTGGAATTTCTACTCTCCCCTGAAGGCCAGCAGAGTCTGCAGCAAAGCGGCTTCGACCCGGCGCTTCCGGAGCACCCTCAACTTTCCTGGGTGTCCTGCGGGACGGGACGACCCTGATGCGTCGCACGGGAACCGGTCTGGCCATACTGGCCGCGGCGCTGGCCAGCTGCTTTTTGCTTCTGCCACTGCTTGTGCTGCTGGCGCGCGGGCTTGCAGCGCAAGCTTCCCCGGAATTTTCCGGCCCTGCCCTTCCCCAGGCACTGGTGCTTAGCCTGTTGACCACGGCCGTCAGCATGTTGTTGATTGTCAGTTTCGGCACACCTCTGGCGTGGCTGCTGGCGCGCAGACGCTTCCCACTGCGACGATTCCTCACTGTGCTGCTGCAATTGCCGCTGGTGCTGCCGCCCGCCGTAGCCGGTCTCGCGCTACTGCTCACCCTTGGTCGCCGCGGCTTGCTGGGGCCCGCACTGGACGCGCTCAACATCGACATCGCCTTCACCGCGTCTGCAGTCGTGCTGGCGCAGACATTCGTCGCCGCGCCCTTTTACCTGCGCGCTGCACAGGCAGGGTTCGCCAGTGTTCCACCAGAAATTGAAACGGCAGCCCGCGTAGATGGCGCGCAGGGACTGGCGCTGTTTCTGCGCATTACCCTGCCGCTGTCGCTGCGCGCCCTCGGCGCCGGTTTGACCCTGGCCTGGGCGCGCGCGCTCGGTGAGTTCGGCGCGACCATTCTCTTCGCCGGCAGCCTGCAGGGTCGCACGCAGACCATGCCCCTGCTGATCTATAACGCACTGGAACGCAACCTTGACATCGCCATTCAGACCGGGGTGATACTGGTGTTGCTGGCGTTGGCGGTGTTGGCGCTGGCGAACTGGCTGCGCGCGCCAGATTCCTCCAGCTATATTTGACCCACCTCGTCCCCGCTGCTGCTATCCTGTAGCCACATTGGTCAGATTCAGGAACTCTCACATGCGCGTAGAACTGGTTTCGCTCGACCTGGAAACGACCGGCCTCGATCCCCGGCGGGACGACATCATTGAAATTGGCGCCGTGCGAATGTTCGACGGGAAAATAATTGACGAGTATTCGCAACTTGTGGATCCCAAAGTACCGCTACCCGCAATCATCACTGACATCACCGGGATTCGTGAGGAGCAACTGCGGGGCCAACCCACTATTGACGCAGTGTTGCCCGCGTTCACCCGCTTCGTTGGTTCGACACCGGTCATCGGTCACAACGTCAACTTCGATATGGACTTCCTCGCCCGCCAGGGAGCGCTGCGCGAAACCCTGCGACTGGACACGGTAGAACTGGCTTCTGTGCTTATGCCCCAGGCAGCACGCTATTCCCTCGGCAATCTGGTCGCGGAACTCGACATTGAGCTGAAGCAGGCGCATCGCGCGCTGGATGACGCCCGCGCCACTGCACTGCTTTACTGGCGACTGTGGCAAATGGCGCTGAAACTGCCAACCGTAACGCTAAACGAAATCGTAGACGCCGCGCGCGGCCTGGGCTGGAGCGCAGAATCTGTGTTTCGCGACGCGCTGGATGCGCAGGCCCTGCTCTCCCCAACCTCTCCTGGCAAGGAATCTCGCGGCAGCCATATCTTCCCGCCACCTGTGGATGTGCCAGCCTTGCCGGCCCCCGACGATACGCCTGCATCGCTCCAGCTTGACGAAATCAGTTCTTCCCTCGGCGCAGGCAGTCCACTGGCGTCCTGTCTGACCGGATTCCGTGAGCGGCCGCAGCAGCTGTGGATGGCGCAGGAAGTCAGCCAGGCGTTCAATCGCGGCGAGCATTTAATGATCGAGGCCGGCACCGGCGTCGGCAAGTCACTCGCTTACCTGCTGCCCGCGGCGCGCTGGGCACAAGTGAATTCGCGCCGGGTGATTATTTCCACCAACACCATTAACCTGCAGGAGCAATTGCTGCACAAGGATCTGCCGATTTTGCAGCGCGCGCTGCACGAACCCTTGCGCGCCGCCCTGTTGAAGGGCCGCAACAACTATCTCTGCCCGCGCCGCCTTAACGCCATGCGCAGACGCAAGCCCGCCAACCTGGATGAACTGCGCACGCTTGGCAAGGTGCTCGTCTGGCTGTGTGAAAGCAGCAGCGGCGACCGTGGCGAAATTTCACTGCGCGGCCCGGGCGAATCTTTCGTCTGGTCACGACTAAGCGCGGAGGACCCGCTCTGCAGCCTGGAGCGCTGTCGGGCAGCAATGGAGGGGACCTGCCCCTTTCACAAGGCGCGGCGGGCTGCGGAGAGCGCGCACCTGGTTGTCGTCAACCACGCCCTGCTGCTGGCCGATGCAGCCAGTGAATTTCATGTGTTGCCAAAGTACAGTTCGCTGGTGCTGGACGAGGCGCAACATCTGGAAGAAGCCGTATCCGATGTCTTCGGCTTTCGTCTTGACGAACGCTTGCTGCGCAACAAACTCGCCGAACTCGGTTCTGCCCGCAGCGGCCTCCTTGGAGAACTCTTGCGCAGCTCCCGTGGTCAGGTCACGCCGACGGTCGAGCAAAGACTGAAAGAAGTGATCGATACCATTAGCGAGGCCGGCAGCCTGCTGGAACATTATGCAGGCGGGCTGTTTACCGCCTGTCGCAATTTCAGTGCAGCGGTGGACCGCTCCCGTTCAGACTACACGACCCGGTTGCGCGTCGTCCCGCAGCTGCGCGAACACAACCATTTCGACCTGATCGCAGAACAATGGCAGACCCTTGCCGGCTTTTTCGTCGGCATCAGTGAGGCCCTGCGCCAACTTACAACCCAACTGGCGCCCGTGGAAATGAATGGCGAATCTGAACTCGGCGACCAGTTGAAGTCACTTGACAGTCTCAATCGTTGGTTCATAGCGACCCGCATGCAACTGGAGGCCTTCATTGATGAGCCACAGTCGAATACTATCTACTGGCTGGAAGTATCCCGCGAACGCAGCAATTCTGTCACCCTGCATACTGCGCCGCTGCATGTCGGCCCCCTGGTCGAGGAGCATCTGTGGGGAAATCTTGAAACAGTCGTGCTCACCAGCGCCACGCTGCGGAGCAGCGGCAACTTTGACTATCTGCGCGAACGGCTGAACGCCGACGTGGTCCGCACTGTTGAAGTGGGCTCACCCTTCGACTATCGTGCTTCGACGCTGGTCTACATACCTGCCGATATGCCGGAACCGGCGCAGCGCGAACGTTACCAGACGGCTGTGGAACGGGGTATTATCGAACTCGCCGCCGCGCTTGACGGTCGTCTGATGGCGCTCTTCACCAGCTACAGTCAATTGCGTCAGACCGCGCAGAGCATTACGCCCCGGCTGGCCCTTGGCAACATCACTGTCTACTCGCAAAGTGGCGGCAGCAGTCGCGCAGCCCTGCTGCGCGGCTTTCGCCAGAGCGAGAAGGCGGTGTTGCTGGGAACGCGCAGTTTCTGGGAAGGCGTTGACATTCCGGGCGACGATTTAAGCGTTCTGGTCATTGTGCGTCTTCCCTTTACCGTGCCAACAGACCCCGTCTTCGCGGCCCGTTCCGAAGCCTACCAGGACCCCTTCAATGACTACGCCGTGCCGGACGCCATCCTGCGTTTCCGCCAGGGCTTTGGGCGGCTCATCCGCAATCACACGGATTGCGGCGTAGTTGCCATCTTCGATCGGCGCGTCATCAGCAAGCGCTATGGCCATCACTTTCTCGAATCACTGCCGGACTGCACGCGCATGTCCGGCCCGCTGTCTGCACTGCCGCATGAAGCACGACGCTGGCTGCAGCGCTGAATCTGACTGGCGCGGAAGCCTGAATCAGGTCATACTGGCGCTGAATTCGTGGAGAATCATAGATGCGTACGCCCGCCGGCAAGGAATGCCGACACTACTTTCAGGATTTCCATCGCGGCCGCAATATCCAGCAGTGTCGCCTGATCCGTGAAAATCCGGAGTCGCAGCCCTGGAAGCCTGGAGATTGCGGACGTTGCCAGGTGCCGGATATTCTGAACGCCAACGCCAGTCCGGATCTGCGCCTGGAGCTGGGCGTTCGCAGCGTCTTGCTTGGATTGCGACGAGTGCTTGAGCTGCGCGCCTGGTGCCGTGATGAGGAGATACCGGTCGCTACAGCCTATACCGGTTGCGTATCGGAAGAAGTAGACCGCAAGCTGGATGTCTTTCGCAATGCGCTGGACCTGTCGCCTGATGATCAGGAGAGCAATAGCTGAAGCCTCCTGGGAAATGTCCCCATCATCAGGAACATGAAAGACTGCCAGCGTTGACGGGTGAGCAAGTTTACGGGGATTTGAACGGACAAAGACACTGGATGGATACTGAGCAGGGATTGAAGGCCGTCGAACAGACCATGTTCGCGGCAGTGGACAGCGAAGTGAGCGTGTTGCGCGATGCCAGCCGTCACATTCTGCAGGCAGGCGGCAAACGCGTGCGCCCGCGGCTGGTGCTGCTGTCCTGCGCGGCAGCCGGAGGCGCAGCACTGGAGCGCGTCATTCCTGTCGCGGCTGCCGTGGAGCTGGTGCATACAGCCAGTGTGGTTCACGACGACATCAACGATCATGGCGTCATTCGGCGCGGTCGCCCTTCGGTCAATTCCATCTGGGGCCGGACCTTCGCCCTGTTGACCGGCGACTTTTTGTTCACCTGCGTTTATTCCCTGATGGCACCCTACCACGACCTCAACATCATTCTTTCCGATGCGACCACCGCTCTGGTGGAAGGGGAAACCCTGCAGGCCGCAGCCGTTCGCAGCGGCGAATTCACGCGCAACTCCTACATGCAAATCATCGGGCGCAAGACCGCCGCGCTGTTCAGCGCCGGCGCCCGCCTGGGCGCGGAACTGGCCGAGGCGCCACCGGTACATATCGAGGCTTTGGCCAGCTTCGGCTACAACATCGGTCTCGCCTTCCAGATCACCGACGACATCCTCGATCTGACCGCAGATGAGGCCCAGCTGGGCAAGACCGCCGGCATCGATCTGGCACAAGGTAAGGGTGTTGCCTCTGTGCAAGAGAAAGTCGAAAACAGCAGCAACGCCGCACAACTGCCCGGCGCGGACCCCTTTGCCGAGCTGCGTCAGAGAGTTCTGGAAGGCAATACCATCGAGGAAGCCCGCCTGCAGACCCAGGCCTTGCTGCAGCAGGCCATCGGTGAGCTCGATGCCTTGCCTCCCTCCGCCGCCCTGGATAACCTGGTCGCGCTGGCAAGGTCGACTGTAGAACGCGATTCCTGACTGCTTGCCATGGGCTCACAAACCAGGCGGCAGCACAGCACAATCCCACAATCAGAATGATTCGCATTGTCAGCGTCGCCCGCATGCGCGAGATTGAAGCCGCGGCTGACGCATCCGGCCTGATCTACGCGCAGCTGATGGAGAACGCAGGCCAGGCGCTCGCCACCCGCGCCACAGCCATGCTGGCGGAGCAGAACCCGGCGCACATCCTTATCCTGGTCGGCGCCGGCAACAACGGCGGCGATGGTCTCGTCGCTGCGCGACTGCTGGCCCAGGAAACGGCCTGCAGTGTCAGTTGCTACCTGCTGCGACCGCGCATTGGTGACCCGCTGCTCGCCAGCGCGCAGGCCGCGGGCGCGGACATCGTCCATGCGGGAGATGACCCACAGCAGGAAAATCTGGTGGCGCTAAGTTTAAACGCCGACCTGGTCATCGACGCGTTGCTGGGCATCGGCCTGCGCCAGCCCCTGCGGGTAGAGGTCGCCCGGCTGCTGAACCGGGTCGGCGAAACCTTGCGCGGGCGCCGTCAATCAAAGACGCCAGCCATTCGCATCCCTGCCTCACCTCGCCTCCCTGTCCCTGAAAGTATGCCCCAGGTCCTCGCGGTGGACTGCCCCAGTGGTCTGGACTGTGACAGCGGCGAACTTGCCGAACAGGCCTTGCCGGCTGATGAGACCCTCACTTTCATCGCCATCAAGCACGGATTGCTACGCCCGCCAGGAGCGCTGGCCTGTGGTCGGCTGACCGTCGCAAGTGCGGGTGTTCCGGATGACTTCCCACCCCTGCTGGCTGAATCTCAGGTGCTCGCCGATGGAGATTTGCTGCGCTCCCTGTTGCCGCCACGTCCGCCTGACGGACACAAGGGAAATTTCGGCAAGCTGCTTATCGTCGGCGGCAGTGCGAATTATCGTGGCGCGCCGGGACTCAGCGCCCTGGCTGCGCAGCGGGTCGGCGCCGGCCTGGTGACGGTGAGCGCGCCCGAACCTGTCATGAACGCCCTGGCTTCGCAACAACCTGGCGTGACCTGGTTGTCGCATGCTGTGGAAGCGCTGAGCGCTGCATTGCCCGACTACGATGCCCTGGTATTGGGGCCAGGCTGGGGCATGGCGCAGGAGACGCGCGCATTGTTTTGGCGCCTGCTGGATCAGGATTTGCCGGCGCTGGTTATCGACGCCGACGGGCTCAATCTGCTGGCTGCACAGGAAGACTGGCCAAATCGCTTGCCACCCGACACCATCCTGACACCGCATCCCGGTGAAATGTCGCGACTGGCGCGAATGCCGCTGTCGCAGGTGCAGGAGCAGCGCTGGCAACTGGCGCCAGAGATGGCTTCCCGCTGGAAGGTGACGCTGGTGCTCAAGGGCGCTTACACCCTCATCGCTGTTCCGGACGGCACACTGATTGCGCTCCCCTTCTGCAGCGACGCGCTGGCGCGCGCTGGCAGCGGCGATGTGCTGGCGGGAGCCATTGGCGGCCTGCTGGCTCAGGGCAGCAGCTGCAAGGCGGCGGCCATCGCCGGCGCTTACCTGCAGGGCCTGGCGGGCCTCATGGCCGCCGTACAAGCCGGCACCAGTCGCAGCCCGCTCGCTGTTGAAATCGCAGATTGTCTGGCCAGAGCGCTCGCGCAGGCTGAGTCCGGCAACTCAGCGCGCACTGCGTTGTGAACGGGTTAGCAGGTGTATCAGCAGCAGCGCCCCCAGCGCGCACAGGCTTGCCGGGCCAACATGCAGGGATCCTACAACCAGGATGTTCAGGGCCAGCGTGATCGATAGCATCTGGCCCAGCGCAAATCCAGACCAGGCCGCCAGCATGAACAATGCCATGCGCCGCACATCCCCGCCGAACACTACATGAAAAGCGGCTCCATACAGGGTCGCCAGAATGAAACCAAAAGTGATGGTTGGGCCCGGCACTGCGTCTCCCCACGCTGCTGGTGGACGCAGTGTAGCACAGGCCAGTGGATTGAACCGACGGGTGAAATCGCTATACTGTTGCCATGAACGAGCTTGATGAAACTATTCTCATCGCAGCAGCGCCCGAAGTAGTCTGGGCGCAGGTGAGCGACATTAACCAGAATCCCGCCTGGCAGAGCGACTGCCAAAGCGTGGTCTTTCTATCCAAGCAGCGCAGTGGCAAGGGCACGCGCTGGCGCTACCGCAACCTCTCCGACAAGGAATTCGAGCTGGAAGTAACCGCCTGGTATGACGGACTTGGTTACGAGTATCGCTTCCTGGACGGTAGCGCGCGTGGCCGCATCCGTCTGCAGGAGATTGCGGAAGGGACCACGGTGCAGTGGACCTTCAGCTACGAGACCCAGGGCCGCCTGGGCGGTATGCGGAATGCACTGGGCATGAAGCGCAACTATCACAAACACCTGGAGGACAGCCTGCAGGCTCTACTGGCCACTGTGATACGAACGATTGGCAACGACAACACCTTCGAGGCGCGCTCGCTGATGCGCGATTCCCTCTCCTACGATGCGCGCGCCAACTATAAATCTCGCCACCCCTCCCAGGCACGTGACGAAAAGGCCACTGAGCCACCGGTACAGGTCGAGGAGCCAGCGCCGCTGGAAGAGGACACACGTCCCAATCCGGTGTTTGCTGATGTGGCCGAAGACAGTCCGCTGGCACGGCAGCCCGTGGAATCTGAACCTGCGCCGCCAGCGGTAGAGACGGAGCCTCCACGACCACCGGCCCCCGCGTCAGGCCAGCCAGAACCGAGTATCTGGGATGTGTTTGGCCTGGATCGCCCGCAGCAGGAAATTATCGCAGAGCAGCCGGCGCCAGAACCCGCGCCGGTTCCAAAACCGGTCGTTGTGGCGCCTGTGGTTGTGGAAACCTTGCGCGCAGCGCCAGACCCGGAATTAGTCCGAAACGCGCTGTTAGCTATCCGGTCAGAACATCCGGGGTTGCGGAAGCTGCACCGCAGCAGTCAGGCGCGACGCAGCAATCAGGGCCCAGGCTGATTTGGGTGGGTGATGGGGCTCGAACCCACAACACACGGAACCACAATCCGATGCTCTACCTTTGAGCTACACCCACCATGCGGGCGCAGTTTACCATGCTGACCGCGAAATTCCAGCCAGAGTAGCGGGTGATCTGCTCAGGTCAGGGTCGCCAGCATCAGGTCCGGCCGGTCGCTGACAATGCCATTCACTCCCAGTGCCTGAAGCTCCAGCGCACGCGCAGAGTCGTTAACCGTCCAGGTGTTCACCAATCGTCCAGCTGCCCTGGCTGTCGCCATGAACGCCGAATCGACCTCTTCATGCGCCGGGTGATGCGCCTCACAGCCGAGTGAGAGCGACTGCTCCAGCCACTCCGCAGGCATGTCTACAAAGCTGAGGCAGCCTATAGGCACCTGCGGCATGATTTTTCGAAAGCGCGTCAGCGCCAGCGGATTGAAGGAGGAAACCAGCACCCGTTGCTCCATCGCGGCTGCGCGGATTTCACGCGCCACGACCTCTTCAATGCCGTCGTCCTGCTGCGGCAAGGTCTTGATTTCCACGTTGATCAGCAGTCGCTGGCCCACCGCCTCAAACACTTCGGCCAGCGTCGGAATCACACTGCCGCGCCAGGCTGTGCCAAACCAGGAACCGGCATCCAGTTCGCGCAGTTCCGCCAGACTCATGTCACAGACCGTGCCGCTGCCATCGGTCGTCGCGTCCACAGAAAAGTCGTGGATGACCACCGCGTGTCCGTCACTGGTCAGCTGCACGTCCAGCTCGACCCCGTCAGCGCCAACCTCGGCCGCCCGCTCAAAGGCCGCCAGCGTATTCATTGGCGCGGCGGCGCTGAAGCCGCGATGACCGTAGACCAGCGGTCGCTCACGGACCCAGGCTGACATATCAGTCGACATCATCAACCTCCACCAGGACTGTATTGTCCTGCACGCGCACGGGATAGACCCTGATTGGCCGCACCGCAGGTGGCAAGGTGACCGAACCATCACGCAGGTCAAAGCGCGCATAGTGGCGCGGGCATTCGATTTCACAGCCCACCAGGCGTCCGTCCGCAAGGGGGCCGTCATCATGCGTGCAGATGTCGGCAACGGCATAATGTGTGCCATCGACGTTGAACAGCGCGATGACATGGTGCGCCACTTCGAACACGAAGCGCTCGCCGGACGCCAGCTCATCGGCTGCGGCGACCTCCACCCAGGTCATTCCCCCACTCCTTCAGAGCCGAGGTACAGGGCCTTGAGCGGCAACAGCCCGCACTTGACGCGATTCATGGCCAGCGGAATGCCAATCATGTCGAGCATCTCCTCTCTGGTTAGCGAGCGCGCCTCACCCAGTGGCAACCCCAGGATGCGCTCAGCCAGCATGGAGGCGCTGGCCAGGCTGATGGCGCAGCCCTCCCCATCCCAGGCCACGGCAGCAATGCGCCCCGCGGCATCCAGCTGCAGCGTCAGGCGCAGCCGGTCGCCGCAGAGCGGGTTGCTTTCCTCATGGTCAATGTCGGCTGGATCAAGCACGCCCGGGAAGCGCGGATTGCGCGCATGGTCCAGGATGATCTCCCGCTGCAGATCGTCCATCCGGCGCTCCCTCAGTCAGTCTGGTCCCAAATGCCTGCCAGAGGCCAGAGCGTTAGTGAATGCAACTGCGCCACACCGCCAATGGCGTAAAGCTCAAGCCCGTCGCTGGCCGCATCCGGGAAGACCCGGCCGGTGAGCACGGCCACGCCGTCGTTGGCAAAGACCTCAACCGAGGAGCGGTCGATGAAAAGCTGCAGTTTCAGCCTGTCCTCTTCCAGCGCCACTTTCGCCTCATAAGCGAGCGCGAAGCCGTTGCTGAAATCGTCCTTGCCACCCTGAAAGCGATTTAAAAACAGGCTCCCACGCGCCACATCATAACGCAAGTCGGTCGCCCGGCCTTCACCGGTTAACACCTTGAGGCCCACTATTTCTGCCGCGCCAGGCTCGATTTCCGCGACCAGCTCCAACATATTGCCATGCATTCCATCCAGCAGATTCTCACCGGGCCGAATGCTTTCGTCCCGCAGACTCTGTGCCGCGCCACGCAGCGACTGCAAGGTTGCTACCGGCAGCTGTGCCAGACGCGTGCCCTCGGGAGTGGCGACCAGGCGCAATTCACGCGGCAAGGTCATCGCCCCGCGCCAGGTGGATGTTGGGATCTGATTGGCGTACAACCAGTTGTTCATCCAGCCGATGTAGACGCGCGCGCCGTCAGGCGTGTTGTTCCAGGTCGTCCCGGCATAGTTGTCCGGACCATGGTCCAGCCACAGGGTAGTCGCACTGGAGTTTTCATTGCTGAAAGTCTGGCCGTCAAAGTCACCGATAAAGTACTGCACGCCGAGGCCGCCAGGCCCGCCGCCGGCGCTGACCAGCAGCACCCAGCGCTCGTGACCGTCGATGTTCAGCGGGAACAGGTCAGGCACTTCCCAGATTGTGCGCATGCTCCCCTGCGAGCCGCCAAATTCGCTGGTCAGCGTCCAGTTTATCAGGTCGGGTGAATTGAAGAACTGGATGTAGCGGCCTTTGGCCAGGGCCATGACCCACAGGGCATCCGGCTCGTACCAGAACACTTTCGGATCGCGGAAATCGGTGTTCGGCGACGGGATAACCGGGTTGCCCGCATACTTCGTCCAGTTGCGCCCACGGTCAGTGCTGTAGGCGATGGCCTGACTCTGGTTCTTGTAGGAATAGATGGCGACCAGGCCGCCATCCGGCAGCAAGCCGCTACTGTTGTTCCGCTCCACCACGGCGCCGCCGGAAAAGATGGTGTCGATTTCGTCGGGGTAAAGTGCGATGGGCAGGTGTTGCCAGTGCACCAGGTCCGCGCTGACCGCATGTCCCCAGTGCATCGGCCCCCATTCCAGGCCACCGGGGAAATGTTGATAAAACAGGTGATACTCGCCTTCGTACCAGACCAGGCCGTTGGGGTCGTTCATCCACCACTCCGGCGGGCTGAAGTGAAATTGAGGCCGCCAGGGTTCGTTAAACCGGGGTTGCGCCATGCTTGCAGTTCCCGTCACCAGCAGCAACATTGTAGCAAACGCAAGCGTTTGTTCGCGAAAGCGCTTGCTCAAGAGCCCGACCCGTTGCCTCCAACGATTTTACTTTCGACCGTTGCCTGCAAGCGTTCGCGGACGCGCTCGAAAGGCACGCGCGCCAGCAACTCGTCAAAGAAGCCCTTGATGACCATCAGCTCTGCTTCAGGACGCGGAATGCCGCGGCTCATCAGATAATAGAGTGGCTCTTCCTCCAGCGTGCCGAAGGTCGCTGCGTGCGAGCACATGACATCGTCGGCCTCAATCTCAAGGCCAGGAATGGCGTCCATGCGCGCGTCATCGCTGAGCAGCATGTTTCGGCAGGCCTGAAAGCCATCAATGCGTTGCATGCCAGGCAGCGACTTGATCATGCCCTGCCACAGCGTGCGCGCGTGATCGCGGGCGGCGCCCTTGTAGAGCAGGTCGGAGTTGGTCAGCGGCGCGTTGTGATTCTGCTGTGTGTCCAGATCGAACATCTGCCGGCCATCGGCAAAGAAGAAGCCGGACATACGGCCGTTGCCGCCCTTTCCGTCAATGTCAAGCTCAAGGAAGGCCTTGGTCAGCTGACTTCCCGTCACGCCCAGTATCCAGTCCAGACTGGCGTCACGACCAATGCGGGCTCGCTGGTGACTGAATTCCCAGGTCGAGCGATTCCAGTCCTGCAGCGAGACAAAGGTCAGGTTGGCATTCGCGCCCAGCAGCAACTCGGTCGCCCCGATCCAGGTCGACTGCGTTTCCGCCTCAGCCGAGGCATACTCGACCTGTAGCGTGGCCTGCGAGTTTTCTTCCAGCACCACCAGCACGTGCCCGAGGCTGGCGCCAGGCTGCGTGTTGTACATCACAACGTGGAAGGCAGCTCCGCCGCCACGCCGCGCGGCACGTACAACAGCGCGCCATGCGTCCATAGTGCCGCGTGCAACGCCGCGAACTTGCCATCCGTCGCGCGCACTGCCTTCGTCAGCAGATGTTCGCGTATCAGAGACCCGTGCTTGCGGGCGGCGTTGCCCAGATCCTGAAAGATCACGCCGCGCGCGGCCAGCGCTTCGTCGCATTCACTGCGCTGCAGGCGCCCGTCGACGTAGACCATCGAGCCGCCCTCGCCCGCACCAACCAACGGCTCGAGATTGACGGCCGGCACGGCCTCCAGCCCGGCCTCAGTCTCCAGCAGGCGACCTGCCTCGTCCCAGCGCAAACCACGATAGTCTGTGCGGCGCCATTCCTCGTCGTTCAGCGAGGGCATGGGCATGCTCTCGGCAATGGCCCAGGCCGCCAGCCGCGTATCCAGCAGCCACTGCGGCTCATCCAGCGCAGCCGAAAGCGCTTCGACGTCCGCCTGGGTCCAGGCCGGCGCGCTACGCGCGGCGCTACGCCTCCTCGCGACTACCACCATAGGATCTCCCTGAAGTGTGATGTGGGGCGGACATCAGCCCGCCCGGTTTGTGGGCCTGTATGGAATCCTGCCGGCGCAATCTCAGCCGATGGAGCCTTCCAGCTGAATCTGCACCAGGCGGTTGAGCTCGAGCGCATATTCCATCGGCAATTCCTTGACCAGCGGCTCGATGAAGCCGTTCACGATCATCGCGTTCGCCTCAAATTCACTGAGGCCGCGGCTCATCGCGTAAAACAGCTGGTCTTCACCCACCTTGCTGACCGAAGCTTCATGTCCCATGGTGACCTTGCGCGAGTCAATCTCGATGTAGGGCCACGTGTCGGAGCGACTGGCATCGTCCAGCAGCAAGGCGTCGCAAACCACATTGCTCTTGATGTTCTCTGCCTCTTCAACCACCTTGAGCAGGCCGCGGTAGCTGGCGCGGCCGCCATCCTTGCTGATCGACTTGCTGATGATCTGGCTGTGGTGTTGGGCGCCAGGTGCGTAATCTTCGCGCCTGCATCCTGGTGCTGGCCCGCGCCGGCGAAGGCGATCGAAAGCACCTCACCGTGCGCACCATCTTCCATCAACAGCACCGCCGGATACTTCATGGTCAGCTTGCTGCCCAGGTTGGCATCGACCCATTCCATCGTTGCATTTTTGAAGGCCTGGGCGCGCTTGGTGACCAGGTTGAAGACATTGTTCGACCAGTTCTGGATAGTCGTGTAGCGGCAGCGCCCGCCTTCCTTCACGATGATTTCAACAACCGCGCTGTGCAGGCTGTCGGAGCTGTAGGTCGGCGCTGTGCAGCCCTCGACATAATGCACCCATGCGCCTTCATCAACGATGATGAGCGTGCGCTCGAACTGCCCCATGTTCTTCGTGTTAATGCGGAAGTAGGCCTGCAGGGGCATCTCCACATGCACACCTGGCGGCACGTAAATGAATGAACCGCCGGACCAGACGGCCGTATTCAGCGCCGCGAACTTGTTGTCATTCCAGGGGATGACTGTGCCGAAGTACTCGCGCACCATCTCCGGATACTCGCGCAGGGCGCTGTCCATATCGAGGAATATGACGCCCTTTTGTTCCAGATCCTCGCGAATGTTGTGATACACCGACTCCGAGTCGTACTGCGCACTGACGCCCTGCAGGAACTTCTGCTCGGCCTCGGGAATGCCAAGGCGGTCAAAGGTGTCCTTGATCTCCGGCGGCACATCATCCCAGTCACGCTCGGTCTGGTCGGTGGCGCGCACGTAGTAGAAAATGTCGTCAAAGTTGATCTCATTCAGCAGGGCCGTGTCGCCCCAGTCCGGCATGGGCCGTTCGCTGAAGTGGGCATAGGCCTGTAGCCTGAAATCGGTCATCCAGGCCGGTTCGCCTTTCATTTTGCTGATCTGGCGCACCCGCTCTTCATCAAGCCCCTTGTCGCTGACGTAGCTGTAGTTCACATCATCGTCGTGAAAGCCGTAGGTGCTGTCATAATCCCCGCGAACATCGCGGAGCTTGCTTTCCTCGATCGTGAACTGCTTTTCGCTCTGCACCAGGTCCGTCATGTCGCTTCTCCCGCCATCGACTCCGGCTCGCCGTATTTGGCGCGCACCCAATCGTAGCCATTCTCTTCTAGCTTCAGCGCCAGTTGCGCCTCGCCGCTCTCGACGATTTGCCCGTCGAGCATGATGTGCACGTAATCCGGGTGCACGTAACTCAGTATACGCTGGTAATGCGTGATGACCAGCACACCCAGTTCCGGCCCGCGCAAGCGGTTGACCCCCTCAGCCACGATGCGCAAGGCATCGATGTCCAGGCCGGAATCCGTCTCGTCCAGCACTGCCACACTTGGCTCGAGCGTCGCGAGTTGCAGTATTTCCGCGCGCTTCTTTTCGCCGCCGCTGAAGCCCTCATTAAGGTAGCGGCCGGCGAAACTGTGATCCATGTTCAGGTCGTTCATCTTGCGCCGCAGCATACGGATGAATTGCGGCACCGGCATACCCTTGCTCTCCGGATCCGCGGCCTTCATACGCGCGCTGAGCGCATGACGCAGAAAGTTGGCGACGGTCACGCCCGGAATAGAGACCGGATACTGAAAGGCGAGAAAGAGCCCGGCGCGACTGCGCTCGTCCGGCTCCATCTCCAGCAGGTTTTCACCATAGAAGAACACACTGCCGGAAATCACCTCGTAGGCCGGGTTGCCCATCAACACGTTCGCCAGGGTGCTCTTGCCGGAACCATTGGGGCCCATGAGGGCATGCACTTCGCCCTGTTTAATCGTGAGCGTCACCCCACGCAGGATGACCTCTTCAGTCTCCCCGACCGCTACCAGCAGATCACGGATTTCAAGCGCCATGCAGTGGCCACTCCCTCTATTGTTTGCGCCTGTTAACTTTGCAAGGTAACCAATGGTGAACATCCGCAGTATACCAGTCAGTGACGCTACATGTCAACCGGCGGCCAACAGCGGCCTGGTTGGCCGACACCGGGCACTGTGGTAGGATGCGGGTTGAAGCAGCGATGAATTTCTGCCTCCTGACAGGGAAACCGCCATGACGGAACAACAGGAAGTACAAACCAGGGAAGAAGGACTGATGCAATCCTTGCGTCAGGTAATCGACCCCGAAATTGGCATGAACGTAGTCGAACTGGGTCTCATCCGCGGTACAGAGATCTACGATGACCGCGGGCATGTCATCATGATCATGACGACGCCCTTCTGCCCTTATGCGCCCCAGCTGCTGGAACAGACCCGCCGCACAGCGCAGGATTTTCTCGGCCTGCCTGCCACCATCGAGATGGGCCTTGAAATGTGGGACCCCTCCATGATGGAAGAAGGTCTGGCGGACGACTGGGGCCTGCTCTAGCCGGAAAGCGTTGCCCCGCCAGGCCTGTTCTGCCCAATGAAGTCCTGCGGATCAATGTAGTGCTGCATCAATGTGTGATGGTTGCGATTCGGCCAGTGCGTCGGCTGACGCTCCAGCGCCGAAGTCGTGCACAAGTCAAAGTGCAATTGTCGTTCGTGCCCCGGGCTCGCCTGCGCTGCGCTGGCAATTTGCTCGCCGCGACGCACCCTGGCTCCGATCTGTGGCTGGGCGTTTTCGATGTGTGAGTAACGGCTGGTGAGCACACGCCCGCTGCCAGCCAGTGGATCATGACGAATGATGATGACTTCGCCCCGTTGCGGCAGTTCGCCCGCGAAAACGACCAGGCCGCTGGCACAGGCGTAAACTGCCTGACGCCCACCTTCCTGCGGCAGGCCCAGGGTCACTCCTGGCAGATACGCCTCCGCCATGCCACCGCGTTGTGCCAGCTGGCCAAATGAACCTCGATCCTGCCAGCTGCCCGGCCACAGCTGCGTGCCACGCCGCTCGAAAGCCGCGCCAACCGGCGCATCATAGCCATCCGCCAAGGCTGCTGTGCCGCCAGGAATCGGGGAATCGCCACTGCGCAGTTCGCGCCAGCGCAGGGCATCGAAAGCGATTTCACGGTCGTCCTCACCAGTCAGATCAGTGACAAAAACGCTCCCCGCCTGACTCTCGCCAGGCTCAAAGGCATAGACTCCCAGGGTCACCCACTGGTTGCTGTAGCGCGACTGGTCAACCTCAACCGTGACCAGCATTTCGGCGCCGCGTACGCCGTGTATCTGATATGAAGCATGTTGCGTGCTGGCGTGTTCGTCTGGCACAAAGACTGCCAGCTCGTAGCTACCGGCACGATGCAGGGCAGGTGTCCAATGCGCCCAGGAAGCGCTGCGACTGCCTTGCGTGGGGCGATACCAGGCAGGCCAGCCCAACGCGCCGCGAAAGACCCCGAATGTCGCGCCGCCACTGTAGGCGCCTTTCGCAAACCCGGCATCGTGGGGCCGCACCAACGACAGGTCGCCATTCCCCTCCAGCGGAGTTTCCGGCTCGACCTCCTCCAGTTGAATACTGCGGTTGAGCGCACTGTACTGCGATGGCCCGATCACACCGATTCGCCACCAACTGACGCCTGGCGCCTTGTGGCGCTTCGTGGCAAGGGTATGCGCCATCCTGATTTCCCAGGCTTCCGAGTTCCCCTGCAACACCGGCACAATCGGCAAGCCGAAGTTGCCCCACACTTCCCAGGCTTCCTGCAGGGCTTCCTGCGGCAAATTGCCAAAGGTTACCCAATACACCTGGGGATGAATGCTGTCAATGTAGGGGCGCCACTCTTCTGGCCAGATGCGGTTGAAATGATGCCGTCGCGGATCCACCGACATGCCTATATGGAAATTGGCCGGCAGTTGCCGCCTGATGCGCAGCATGAAGGGGCGAATGCCTTCCCGGCCTGCAGACCAGAATCCGTCATAGGGTTCAACATCCAGGATGAGCGAGCGCACCCCTGGTCGCTGGCAGGCCTGAACGATCAAATTGGTCTCGGCGACAATGTCCAGTCCGCGCGCCACACACCAGGCGTGAAAATTCATGCCATATCTTCCCAACGCGCTTACCCAGCGGTCAATGCGTTCCGGGCCGTCCAGCGCCAGATCGCGACTGCTGTCCCAATACCCCTGCCAGCGAGCGCCGCTTTGCTCCGTGCAGTCACTGGTTTTGACAAAGACTTCCGTCACCCGCGGAGCTGTCCGTTTCAGGCGCTGCGCCAACTCGTCAATGCTGTTGTCTGACAGCACATCCCCTTTCCAGTGCCACACGGCAACACGTTCGTCATAAGGCGTTTGCGCCTGCTCGGGCTGCTGGGGCAGGTCTTCGACCGGCTCGAAATCCACGATGAAGGTGGCCAGCCAGCCAGTTTTACGCCCCTGCTCTACCCACACCCAGCCATTCTCTGTCCGCGTCTTCGGGTAGTAGCGCAGAACGCTATTGCCCATAATGTTGCCTGTATCACGATAGGGTTCGCCAGGGCCGTTGCGCAGGTTGGCCCAGGCGCCGGTTGTGTTGGCAATGGCGCTTTGTGGCGCGCCAGCATCTTCCGGTCTGGAAACCGGAGCAGGGACCGGACCCATCAATTCCTCCGTTTCAGAAGCTAAAGAAAGCAGGCATCTGGATGCAGGCACCTACCCGTTGATGACGCACACCTGACCCGTGCCCGGGACGACTTCTCCAATGATCCGGGCTACGTCACCGGCCTCCAGCAGCGAGTCCAGCAATGCCTGCGCCTGCTCCGGCGCTGCTGCCATCAGCAGACCGCCCGAAGTCTGTGGATCGTGCAGCATGTTGGCTGCAACCGCATCCAGGCCCGGCGCAAGCGTTGTCCAGCGTCCGAAATACTCCTGATTGCGCGAAGTGCCGCCAGGCGCGTAACCCGCCAACGCACATTCATATGCTCCAGGCAACCAGCCCAGGGCAGCAAAGTCAATGACGAAATCCAGCGCAGCGCTGCGCAGCATCTCGTGCGCATGGCCTGCCAAACCAAATCCGGTAATGTCGGTCATGGCGTGTACCTCATGCGCGCGCGCCACCCGCGCTGCGTCACGGTTCAGGCGACTCATGCTCGCCACCGCCGCTGCAAGCTGGGCGGGATCGGATTGCTGCCGCTTCAGCGCAGTCGTCAGCAGACCGGTGCCCAGCGCTTTGGTGAGCAGGAGCCGGTCGCCAGGCCTGGCGCCGCCCTTGGTGAGCAGGTCCTGCGGCGCCACCAGGCCAGTGACAGCAAGCCCGTACTTCGGCTCATCGTCTGTGACCGTATGGCCGCCGGCGATCACTGCGCCCGCCTCCAGCACCTTCTCTGCGCCCCCGCGCAGTATCTCCGCCTGCACGTTTGCGTCCAGCGACTCCGGAAAGGCAACCAGGTTGAGCGCCAGGATGGCTTCGCCACCCACAGCGTAGACATCGCTGAGCGCATTGGCTGCCGCGATCGCGCCAAAGTCATAGGGGTCATCCACCACCGGAGGGAAGAAGTCCACCGTGGTCACCAGCGCGCGCCCGTCGTCCAGGCGCCAGACAGCGGCGTCATCCGGTTCGTTCAGTCCGGCCAGCAGTTGTGGGTAGTTCTCACTTGCGAACAGCGTACGAAGTGGCTGCAAAACTTGCGCCAGGTCACCAGGACCACATTTCGACGCTCAGCCGGCGCTGCCCGCCAGGCTGGTCAGCCGTAATTCCTCGCTCATTTTCATCCCCGTTTCCACTCTTGTCGGCTCATTCAAGTATAGGGAAAAGCCGGAATTCTGACAAGCAGCCTTGCCAGTTTCGTGACATTCGTCCAACAAAATCAAATGCTTGCGCAGGTGTAGCGACTGCGTTATGCTGAAACGTATTCGGGGCGTGGCGCAGCCCGGTAGCGCGCTTGCATGGGGTGCAAGAGGCCCCCGGTTCGAATCCGGGCGCCCCGACTGGCCTGGCAGCAAAATTCATTTTCGCGGGAGCGGTCTTCCTGTCCAGGCTTTCACGCGAAGACCTTGTCCCTTTCGACATAGGTGTTCACCAGGAGAGTAACAATGAGACGGACATTGAGTTTTGCACTGACTTTACTGGCGCTGATCCTGCTGGCTGTGCCGGCCATGGCTCAGGAAGGTGGCATCATCGTTCGGGGCAACGCCGGTGGTGACCCTTCGGCGCTCGACCCTCTTATTTCAAATGATACGACGGCGGCAGACATTCAGGCGTTGCTCTTCCCGAGTCTGTTGAATGTGGATCCTGCAACTGCCAGCTTCGTCAACGGACCGGGTCAGGGTGTGTTTGCCACAGGCTGGGAAATCTCCGAAGACGGCACGACCTATACCATCAGCCTGCGTGAAGACATGTACTGGTCCGACGGTGAGCAAATTACCGCTGATGATGTGATGTTCGTCTGGAGGGCCATCAATGATGAGACTGTTGACTCACCTCTGAGCTTCATCACTGACACGGTCTCGGACGTGCAAATGGTCGATGATTTCACTGTCGCCGTATCCTTCGCCGAGGCGGACTGTGATGCCCTTAGCGACGCCGGTGGCCTCCAGCCCTACCCCTCGCACATTGCGCCGGAAGACCTGTCCACCCTGCCGGACATGGAGTTCAACCAAAATCTCTATGTCAGCTCCGGACCCTATTCCTTTGGCGAAATGCGGCCGGCCGAGGCAATCACACTCGTCGCCAACCAGGACTGGCCCGATGCTGCACTGGGCTATGTCAACAACGATGGTGTTGTGTCGCTTAGCGTACCGGACCTGACGGTCATGGTGGAGCGATTCCTGGCCGGTGAGCTGAGCGTCATCTCCGGACCACAGGAATCCCGCCGCGTGGACATTTACGCCGCCGAAGATGCAGGCGATGTGACGGTTTATACTTATCCTGGCAATGCCTGGGACTACCTCGCCTTCAACCTGGCTGACCCCGAAAATCCGCAAGACGCCGCGGACGCAGATGGCAATTCCATCGACCAGGGCGAGCACCCGGTCTTCGGCAACACGGAGAGCGGACGCGACGTCCGCCGTGCGCTGAATCTGGCGCTGGATGTCAATGACATTATCGAGCGTGCCACATTCGGCGAGGGTACGCGCATGGCCTCGCACCTGGTACCCGCCAGTTGGGCGCTGGATTCAACTCTCGAGCCAATCCCGCTGAACGTGGAACTTGCCCAGGAAATGCTGGATGCAGCCGGCTGGGTCAGCTCTGACCCCGCCGATCCCTCCAGCGTGCGCGTCTGCCAGGGTTGTGGCACGACCGAGGATGGGGCAGAGATGCGCTTTGAGCTCATGACCAACGAGGAGAATGCGCGTCGCACGGCCATCATCACCATCGCCCAGGAAAGCTGGGACAAGATCGGCGTCAAGGCCGAGATTCAGACGCTGGAGTTTTTCACCATGCTCGACGTTCTGTTCTCGCAGACTTTTGATGCCTACGTCATTGGCTGGCGCAACGGCTATCCCGACCGCCCCGACGGCACGCAGCTGTTCACTCCCGCCAGCGACATCATAGGTGGCTGCAGCAACTGTATGTCCTACAACAACCCGGCCTTCACCGAGTTGAACGAGGCAGCGCGCGTGCTGCCTGGCTGTGAAATTGAGGCGCGCAAGGCGCTCTACGCCGAGGCGCAGCAAATCACCCAGGACGACACGCCCTACATCTTCATGTTCGTACGCAACGGCTTCTACGCTGCTCGCAGCGAGGTCTCCGGCTTTGACCCAGAGCCTTCCCAGATGTTGTGGAACATCGACACCTGGTCAGTTATGGCTCCCTGACCTGAACCTGCGCTTCACAAGCCACCCCCTCCATCACGGAGGGGGTGCACTTTATGCCCCAGCCCGGTAACAGGTGGCTGATATGGCGAAGTTTGTTTTTAGAAGACTGTTGCAGGCGATTCCAACCTTGCTCGGCATCAGTGTGCTGACCTACGTCCTGATGCTGGCGGCGCCCGGTGGGCCCGTCGCCGCACTTGCCTTCGGCCCCAACACGACCCCCCAGGAACGCGCAAGGGTCGCAGCGCGCCTCGGTGTCAATGACCCCTTCTATCTGCAGTATGTGCGCTGGCTGCTGGGCGACGACTGGCTGCGCTGGGACAGCGACGGTGATGGCCTGGCTGATCAGGCCTTTCTGATTCCCCTGGACGCTGACGGGGACGGTGAACCCGAGCCGCCTGGCACACGCAAGGGAATTGTGCGCGGCGACTTCGGTCGTTCCTTCTATCAGGGGCGACGCCAGGTCCTGCCCATCCTCTTGGAACGCGTGGCGGCTACCCTTGAGCTGGGCGCAGCTTCCCTTGCCATCGGCCTGTCGCTCGGCATCCCGGTGGGCGTGCTGGCCGCCGTCAACCGTGGCGGCCTCTTCGATACAATTTCCCGCGTGATGGCGGTGGTCTTCAACGCCTTGCCCAGCTTTTGGCTGGGTCTGTTGCTGTTGCTGGTCTTCGGCGGTACTGGTCTGGGACTGTTGCCTATGGGCAATCGCTGCGGTGTCATACTTCTCGGCGGCTGTCCACCCTTCTGGTTGCGTGTCGAGTACCTCGTTCTGCCCGTATTCGTCATCGCAACTGGTGGTATCGCCGGCTTTTCCCGCTTTATGCGCGCCTCGCTGCTGGATGTCAGCAGCCAGGACTACATCCGCACCGCGCGCTCCCGTGGCCTGAGCGAACGCGCAGTCTGGTTCCGCCATGGCGTCCGCAACGCCCTCATCCCCATCGCCACCTTTCTGGGGCCGGCCTTCACCGGCATTCTTGGCGGTGCCGCCATCACTGAAACCATCTTTGCCTGGCCGGGCCTGGGGAGACTCGCGGTAAATTCGGTCACGCAAAAGGATTACCCCATCGTCATGGCCGTGGTCATGTTCGCCGCGGTCGCAACTATTTTGGGCTATCTGCTCTCCGACATCCTCTACGCCCTGATTGACCCGCGCATCCGGTTGCACTAGCCTGCGCCAGGGAGACGAGCATGGCTGCACCAGTGTCGCTTGGGGCTCCATTGCCCGCAAACGAGGGCGGCGAACGTCAGGAGACCCCTTCGCTGTTCCAGTTGGCCATGCATCGTCTGTGGCGCGACCGGCTCAGCATGATTGCGATTGGCGTGCTGGTTTTGCTGACCCTGTTCTCTTTTGGCGCGCCGGTCATCAATTCACTGCTGGGAACCAACAGCCGCAGTATCGTCTCGGATTCCTTCCTGCCGCCCCTCTCCCCCGGACATCTGCTGGGGGCCGACGACATCGGGCGTGACCACCTCGCGCGTCTGCTGGAGGCCGGCCAGGTCTCGCTGGCGATCGGCTTTCTGGCGGCCTTCCTTTCCCTGGTAATCGGCGTTTCGCTGGGTCTGGTCACAGGTTACTTCGGCGGGTTTGTCGACGATGCAGTCATCTGGCTGATTACGACCATTAACTCAGTGCCCCTGTTTTTCATCATCCTCATCGTTGCCGGCATCCTTTCGCCAGGTATGTCAACCCTGATCGTCGTGCTCGGTGTCCTTGGCTGGACGGGCACGGCCAGACTGGTACGCGGGGAGACGCTGGGCCTGCGCGAGCGTGAATTCGTCATCAGCGCGCGCGCCATCGGCGCCAACCGCGGACGCATCATGTTCTCCCACATCCTGCCCAATCTCATTTCCATCATCCTGATCAACCTGGCGATCGACATCGGCATCATCATCCTCATCGAGGCCGCTCTCAGCTTTCTGGGCGTAGGCGTCAAACCGCCCCAGGCGACCTGGGGCAACATGCTCACCAACGCCAGGGGATTCTTCACGCACGGGCCGCACCTGGTCTTCTGGCCAGGCTTTCTCATTTTCGTGACGGTGCTGTGTCTGTACGTGCTTGGGGATGGACTGCGCGACGCCTTCGACCCGACAACTGTCGACTGATAGCGCCGCCCGGCCAGCAGGTTGTCAATTCACCTTTAGCACATTCGGTTGCCGGCAAGTTCTGTAGTCCGCGCCAATGATGACCTCGTAGTCGACTTCCCGTTCCGCATCCACACTGACGAAGATCTGCTCGTCCGGGATGCCAAGCAGCTTCGCTATGCGTGCTTTTTGGCTCCCCTTGGTGGCGCCACTGAAGTCATATAGCGTCGTATGCGCCCTGCTTCTATCCAGTGCGGAGCCCGCTGCAGTGGCGTTCAGGCCGTCGCGCACGAGCTGGCTGGCAGCAATGCTGTCGCGCGCCGGCAACGAACTGCCGTTCAACACGCGGATTCCCGGCCCTGCCAACCTCAGTCGCTTGTCAGTGGGCGGCTGATAGAATTCGCGCAATACGGGCAGCAGGTCTTCGTAGACCGGCAACAGCACCTCTGCACCGGCAGACGTTCTCCAGGGGATCGTGTGGCGACCCAGCACCAGAGTATGGTAGACAATATCGTCAGGTGCCAGACCCAGGCCGACTGGCAGCAGGCTGGCCAGGACATCGACGGCCAGGTCTGAATGCACCAACGTCTGCGCCAGTTGCCACAGCCGGTACAGCTCACCCGGATTCTGCAGCTGACCGCTGTTGCGCAGCCGGCTCCAGACACCACGTAAAATCTGTTGCTGCCTGCGCCCTCGTTCGAGGTCCGTGACTCCGCGTCGTGAGCGCGCGTACCACAGCGCTTCCAGACCGTCGAATTCGTAGACGCCGGCATCCAGCACCGCATACACATCATCGACCATGCGCGCCTCATCCGGCAAACGCGTGTCCTCGTGCTCCTTGTCCTTGATGGCACATTCCACCACAATCTCGACGCCATCTACAAAGTCGACCACCTGTTGCAAGCCACCAAAGTCAATCAGCACGTGATAATGCACGTTGATGCCGAAATTGTACAGAATCGTCTGTCGCAACAGATCAAAGCCACCGAGCGTCCAGCCGCCCAATTCACCATGCCCATAAATCCTGTTCATCCGCTGCATACCCCAGGCGGGCACCCAGACGAGCAGGTCGCGCGGCAGGCTTAACAGCGCAGCTGTGCCCGTCGTGCGATTGACAGACAGCACAATGATTGTGTCGGTACGCTGGTTCGCGTAGCCGAGTTCGGAGTCACTGCCCAGCAACAGAATGTTAACGAGGTCATTGCCCTGCCGGTCAATCGGTTGCAAGCGCGGCGGAACAGCCGTGACATCAATATGCCCGGGCTTCGGATCACCATAAAACTGAACAGTGGGAAGCGGTGGCAGCGGTGCTTCAGTCAATACGGCTGGAGTAGCCTGCTGCGACCGAGCCGGCGCGACCCTTGCCGCCAACAGATGATTCGAAGCCGTGGACGCTCCTTCAGTCGCCGCGATCTCTGTAGCAATTCGGGCCACCTGATCCTGCTGCCCAGAGACATAAGCGCGTTCTTCCAGCCAACGCCGCAGCTCTGCCAAAGTGAACGCCAGCGTCAGAAGAATCAGGGCCAGCAGCAACAGGGGCAAAGCTTTGGCAAACAGCAGATGGATGAGATTGCGCATCAAGTTATTTGCGGATTGCGACCGGACATGCGCACAGTATAACGGTCAGAGTGCCACAATCCAGTTCCGCTTCCATAGCTCGGACGAAAGCCACAAGCCGTTGACGTCAACGATGCGCGCGACTAGACTCGCTTTCCCGGCTACTCTGACAGGAGCGCGAATGACGAGTTCGTCAGGCGTCCAGGGCAGCAGAGGTCGCCGCAACCGATTCCCCTTGCTGCCCATCCTTTCCATCCTGCTGCTGCTGGGCGCAATCGCGCTGTTCATCATCGAACTGCTCAACTTCAGCCAGCAACAGGATCGACTCGGTGCAAGCGTGAGCGTTGCTGGTGTTGAAGTCGGCGGCCTGTTGCCCGGTGAAGCTGTCGCCACCTGGGAATCCGCTTTCTCGCAGCCACTGACCCTGTGGTACGAGGAAAGCCCGATCCTGCTCGAACCGGCAGCCATTGGCTTTCGCATCAACAATGCTGCCATGCTGGCCGATGCGCGCACGGCAAGTTCCGGTGGTGCCGCCAACTGGGTGCGCTTTTTCAACGGGCTGATTGGCGAGGAATCGCGCAGCAACGTGAGCATCGCACTCAACGCAACATGGCAGAACTCCTTGCTGGAACAATACCTGCGCGAGATTGGTCTGCGCTACGACCGACCGCCGGATGACGGAGCCTGGGATTTGGAGACGCTGACCATTCTGCCAGGTGCCGGTGGCCGTTCACTGGACATCAATCGCGCCCTGCCCCTTGTAGCGGATGCCCTGCGCAGCGCAGGTCAACGCAGTGTCAGCCTGCCACTGACAGATACGCTCCCTGGCCAAATCCACCTTGGTATTCTGGCAGACCTCATTCGCGCCTGGCTGGATTCCCAGGGATTTATCTTCGACGGTCAGACCACGCTTGCCTCCCTCTACATCGCCGACCTGCAGAGTGGTGAAGAAATCAATCTGAACGCCGATGTCGCCGTCTCCGCTGCCAGCACCATCAAGTTGCCCATCCTGCTCGACTACTATCGCACGCTCAACCTCGCGCCAAGCGACGAAGAAGCCTGGCTGATGGCGAATTCCCTGCTCTGCAGCAACAATTCCTCCTCCAACCTCATCATGCAGATCATTGGCGGCGGCGAAAACATTTTCCGTGGCCTCGCCAGCGTCACGGACAACGCGCGCTATCTGGGCGCACGCAATACCTACATCACCGCGCCCTTCGTGCTGGGTGTTGATGGCCAGCAATTCGGCGCCAACGCAGCGCCACTTACCACTCCCAATCCTCGCTTCGACACCAGCCCGGACCCCTACAACCAGACGACAGCCGAAGATCTGGGTTCCATGCTGGGCATGATTTACGATTGCGCCTACCGGGGTTCAGGGTTGCTGGCCGCCAGACCCGACGGGGAGTACACGCGCAACGAGTGCCGCCAGATGATCGAGCTGATGAGCGGCAACGATCTGCTGCGACTGCTACAGGGAGGCTTGCCGCCCGGCGCACGTATTGCGCACAAGAACGGCTGGCTGGACAACCTGCACGGGGACGCCGGCATCGTCTTCCCACCTAACGGGCGCAACTACATCATCGCCGTCTTCGTCTGGGAGGATGCAGAGTTCTTCAGTTATGAGCGTGCCTGGCCGCTGATTGAAGGAGTTTCCCGTGCGACATGGAATTACTTCAGTCCGCAACAGGCGCTCATCGAAGTGCGTAACGACTTGCCTGAAGGGGGCGCTGCCGCTTGTGACGGTCCAAATGGCTTCCTGCCACCCTTCGGCCAGATAAACTTAAACGATATTGACGCCTGGCGCAGCTAGTCGCGGGCAGCAGGAACCGACGCTACAATTCACGCAGCCAACCAGTCTGGAGCGCTAACATGAATGGCGGTGTCGTGCTACTGTTGACCATCGTTCTCGGCGCCATGTTGCTGCTCATTCAACGCGCCGAACAACGTCGCCGCAGGCTCACCACCATCGTCATGGCCGGCGTCGGCTTTTTGATCTGGTACTGGGCCGACTATCGTCTGCTGGGCAGTGAATTCACCACGGCGCTGGCGCTGGCGGCAATTCTTAACCTGCTGTTCTGGCTGCTGATCGGACGCTATAACCCGGTAGGCGACAGCGAGAAAGGCATTCGTGTGCTGGGAATGGACGACTGAGCGCGCTGACTAGCCAACCACGTTGAGCGGAATGACGTCGTTACTCTGCAACATCATAACGCTGGCACGCGCCGCAACTGTCTGTGCCACAGAAACCAACGCCTGGCCAGCCGGGCTCTGCGGCGCTGTGACCACCAGCGGCCGGCCGTAGTCGCCGCCTTCACGCAGCGCAGCAGCCAGCGGCACACGGCCCAAAAATGTGAGCCCGCGCTGTTCTGCCAGAGCCTCGCCACCGCCGCTGCCGAAGAACTCGCCGCTCATGTTCTCCACCACGCCCAGCAACGGCACTTCCAGGGTCTCGAACATCGCAGCGCTGCGCAAGGCGTCGACAACCGCCACGTCCTGCGGCTGCGTGACGATGATGGCGCCGGTGAGCGGGAAGGACTGCGCCAGCGACAGCGGCGCGTCACCGGTGCCGGGCGGCAGATCCACGATCATATAGTCCAGCCGGCCCCAGTCGACATCCGTGAAGAACTGGCGAATGGCGCTGTGCAGCATCGGGCCACGCATGATCATCGGCTTGTCCGGCGGCGTCAGAAAGCCGGTGCTGATGATCTTTACGCCCCAGGCCTCGAGCGGCTGCATTTTGTTGTCGATCACCTTCGGTCGACCGTAGCCAAGCCCGGTCATCACCGGGACGTTGGGGTTGAGGATGTCTGCGTCCATCAACCCAACCTGAGCGCCGGCATCGGCAAGGGCCACTGCGATGTTGGTCGCAATGGTCGTCTTGCCCACGCCACCCTTGCCGCTCGCCACGGCAATGATGCAGTGCATGGGCACATCCAGGCGTCCATGAATCCGTCGGTCCGTCGGAACCTGCGCATCCCAGCGGATGTCAAGCCGTTCAATGCCAGGCACCTTGCCCAGCACCGCGGCGTTGCAGCGCTCGATGAATACGTCTTTCAGCGGACAGGCCGGCGTGGTCAGCACGATGGTGAAACGTGCGACCGGCCCATCAACCTGCAGGTCCTTCACCATATCCAGCGAAATGATGTCACGGTTGAGTTCTGGCTCGATGACCGAAGCCAGTGCCTGACGAACAGCTTCGTTATGGTCGCTCATACGGCTCCGGCCTGCACGGCTCAGTTTTTCTTGCTCGCCCTGGCCGCAGCGCGCTCGGCCCTGGCCCGTTCCTTCAACACATCCTTGTGCTCCCAGCCGCCGCGCAATTCCATCTCTTCCTGCGCGGTCGTGGGCGCAATGCGCTTCCAGTAGCTTACTTCCTTCGAAAGCTTCTGCTTGTCATAGATGTGCGCACCAGTGCGGTCATAGCTGGCCAACTCGTAGTCGTGATCCATCTTGATGGCATCGAAGGGACAGAACTCGGCGCAGTAGCCGCAATTCATACAAATGTCGATGTCGATGTAAAAGGCGTCAGGCTCCGGCACCGGGCGGCCGGTTTGCGGATTCCTGCCGCGCACAATCCAGATGCACTGTGGCGGGCAAACCTTGGCACAGATGCCACAGCTGGTGCACCAGTCATGTCCTGGCCGCTCTTCATGGTCGTGGTCTTCCACGATCAGAATGGGGATGAAGCGAAAGCGCTCCGGCACCGCGACTTTCTCGTCCGGATACTGCACCGTGTAGGAGCCGGTCGCCTGCATGCCCTGGCGCGCACCGAAGTTCCCTTCACCACTGTACTTGCGCCCGGCGTAGCGAATGTCATCCATGTACGAGCTGGCAATGTGCTTCATGGTGATGAGCAGCCCGCGCGCGATTCCCTGTCCGTACATCCGTCCTCCCCTGCCCGGCCTTCCGGCATCGGGTCAGCGATCTGTTTCGCCCAGCACGATGTCAATGCTACCGAGAATAGTCACCACGTCCGCCACCTTGTGGCCGACACACATGGGTCCCAGCGCAGTCAGGTTGATGAAACTGGGAGCGCGTACATGATAGCGCCACGGGTTTTGCGGACCCTTCGGGTCGCCTTCCGAGACGACGTAGTAGCCCAGTTCGCCCTTGGGATTCTCGACCCGGCCGTAGGCCTCGCCCACCGGCACACGCGGCGTGTGCCCCACTTTCGTCACCACGGCCTCACCGTCTGTCTGCTCCAGCCGCGGCAGAATCTGCTTCAGGATGCGAACGCTCTCCCGCATTTCCTGGAAGCGTACCAGATAGCGGTCGTAGATGTCGCCGTTGCTGCCGACGGGAATGTCGAAGTCGAGCTCGGGGTAAATGCTGTAGGGTTCAGCGCGGCGCACATCATAGGGAACCCCACTGGCACGCAGCAGCGGCCCACAGGTGCTGAGCGCAATAGCATCCTCCGCAGACAGAATACCCACGCCCAGCGTGCGTTCGCGCAGGATTTCGTTGCGCGTCAGTAGCCGGTCATACTCGTCCATAAAGCGCGGCAGACGCTCGTTCACCATTTCGGTGAGATAGTCCATCGTGTTGTAGTCGCGCACCTTGTCGTTGACCAGATTGGCCACACTGCGAATGCGCTGCGGCATGTCGCGATACACGCCGCCGAAGCGCATGTAGTTGCACATCAGCCGGCTGCCGGCCGTCGCCTCGAAGAAGTCGAGGATCTTTTCGCGTTCATTGTTCGCGTACAGCATGGGCGTGAAGAACGCGCCCAGGTCGTTGAGCAGGAAGCCCAGCGACCAGAGATGGTTGACAATGCGCGTCAACTCCACCATCAGCACACGCAGACACTCCGCGCGGCGCGTGGGCGGTGAGTAGCGCGAACCCTGGGACAGCAGCTGCTCGATTGACAGCACATAGCCGAGGTTGTTGCTCATGCTGGAGATGTAGTCGAGCCGGTCCGTGAAGGGCAGGTTGTGCAGGAAGGAATTTCGCTCGCCGATTTTCTCGTGATTGCGATGCAGGTAGCCCATAACCGGGTCCAGCGACACGATCGTCTCACCATCCAGCGTCACCACCATGCGGAACACGCCATGCGTGCTCGGATGATGCGGCCCCAGGTTGACGACCAGCTTGTCTGTGTGCAGGTCGTCACTGTCCAGCGGCTGCACGTCCACGCCCAGACCCAAACCCTGGTACAGATCGGATTCAGAGACGTCGTTCAGCCGGCCCAGATCGAAATCATCCGGGTAGTTAACATTCTTGCCGAAGATGTTTTTTTCCTCGGCGCGATGCACCTCGCCGCCTGGCCAGCGGCTGTCGAAGGGCTTGTGCTCCTCCTCGTAGTAGGCTTCCTTCCAGTCCTTGCGCATCGGGTGGCCCGCAAAGCCGTCCCACAGCAGGATGCGCCGCAGGTTTGGATGCCCCTCAAAGTGGATGCCGTAGAGGTCGTAGACTTCGCGCTCCTGAAAGTCCGCGCCGGGCCAGACCTTCACCAGTGACGGTAGCTGCGGGGCTTCGCGATCCGTCTGCGCCTTGAAGACCAGCGCCGACCCGCCGCTCGTGCGGTAGGCATGGTACACCACCTCCATATGGTCGGAGATGCCGTGATAGTCAACGCCGGTTGCGCTGGACAGGTAGTCGAAGCCCAGATCGTCGCGAATGGCGAGCGCTATTTCGGGCAGGCTTGCCGGGTCAATTACAATGCCGCTGAAACCTTTGCGGCTGTCCTCGCTAACCGCCTCCGGCCAGCGCTCCTTCAACAGGTCGATGGAGGCGCTTATGTCCAGCTGTGTGTTTTCGGCAACGACATCCATGCTCAACTGCCCTTCGCCGCGCGCCGCGCCGCCAGCCGTGCCAGTGCCTCTTCACGCTTGCGCATCCGCGCCGCCGTCGCCGGGTCAACGCCGTCCGCGGCGCCTCCCTGAGCGACTTCTGTAGCGACGGCCTCCTGCGTCAGCTCCGCCGGATTCTGCCAGGCTGGCAACTCACGGGCGCCGAAAGGCGCATCCAGCGCGGCCTGTTGCGTCTGCTGCCGAATGAGCTCCATCTGGCGCGGGTCGATGATGTCCGGCCCCAACACCGGTATCGGCGTCGGCTCGGAAGGCCCGACGCCATACCAGGGGACGTCGTCCAAATTCGCCAGCGACTGTCCGTCGATCTTCTTCTGCAGCGCGATCATGCCGTGCAGCAGCGCCTGTGGCGTGGGCGGGCAGCCAGGCACATAAACGTCCACCGGCAAATACTTGTCCACGCCCGAGACGACGTTGTAACCCTCCTTGAAGGGGCCGCCGCCACTGGCGCAGGCACCCATCGCCAGGACGTATTTGGGTTCCGGCATCTGGTTGTAGAGCCGCACGATGGGCACGATCATCTTCTTGGTCACCGTGCCCGAAACGATCATCAGGTCCGCCTGGCGCGGACTGGCGCGCATCACCTCGAAACCGAAGCGCGAGAAATCGAAGCGGGACGCGGCTGTGCCGATCATCTCGATTGCGCAGCAGGCCAGGCCGAAGAGCATCGGCCACATCGATGAACGCCGACTCCAGTTATAAATCCTGTCCAGGCTGGTAATCGCGATGTTGGCCTGTAGTTCGGCCGGCACCGGGAATTCAGTATCCTGCAACGCTTGCAGGTCAGTTTGCGCCATCCAGTGTGACCTCCTCATACCAGTCACGCAGCACGTCAGTCAATATGCCATCGTTGGCCAGCGCCGGGTCATCCACAAAGCCCGGCAACTCCAGTATCCACGCGTTCAACTGCTCCAGACCCAGGGCATCCAGGTCCACATCCGGATGCGCCTCAATCAGCGCCAACGCCAGCGCGTGGCTGGAGTCCCAATCCAGCATAAATCTACCGCAGAACCTCGTGCATCACGAATCCCCCTGCCCTGCATTGGACGCTTGCAGCAGGGAATCCGTGTCAATCTGGGCGCGCTGCAGACGACCGCTGTAATCCACGTAGATCGTCTTCCACTCGGTGAAAGTGTCCAGTCCCGCCTGACCCGCTTCACGCATCCCGTTGCCGGTGCTGCGAATGCCACCGAAGGGAAATTGAATCTCGGCGCCACTGGTGCCGTGATTGATGTAGACGATGCCGCTCGCCAGGTCGCGCATGGCACGAAAGGCGCGATTCACGTCGCTGGTGAAAATGCTGCTGGAAAGACCGTAACGAACCTCGTTGTTGAGCTCAATCGCCTCGTCCAGCGAGTCTACCGTCAACAGCGCCAGCACCGGGCCAAAGATCTCTTCGCGGGCCACGCGCATATCCTGGTGCACTTCGTCCAGCAGGGTTGGCTGAAAGAACCAGCCGCGTCCAAGGTCAGCGCGCGCTCCCCCGGTCATCACCCGGGCGCCTTCGTCGCGCGCAATCGCCATGTAGCGCTCAACCTTGTCCAGCGCGGCCTTGTTGACCAGCGGGCCAAGGTCGACGCTTTCGTCCAGGCCGTCACCCAGCTTGAGCGCACGGGCCTTTTCCGTCAACGCCTCGGCAAGTTGCGCATGGACTCCCCTTTGCACGATGAGCCGGCTGGCTGCCGTGCAACGCTGCCCGCTGGTCCCGAAAGCGCTCCAGGTGATGGCCTGCGCCGCCAGCTCCAGGTCGGCGTCCTCCAGCACGATGATGGCGTTCTTGCCACCCATCTCCAACGATACCTTCTTGCCCAGCCGCGCCGCGCGCTCGTAAACCTGCAGGCCGGTTTCAGTGGAACCCGTGAAAGAGATGACGCGCACATCCGGATGGGCCACCAGCGCGGCGCCGGTCTCGCCCGCGCCACACACCAGGTTCAGCACCCCAGGCGGCAGGCCGGCCTCGGCACAAATTTGTACGAACATGGCCGCCGTCGCCGGCGCGTCTTCGGCTGGCTTCAGGATGACCGGGTTGCCGGCCACCAACGCCGGGAACAGCTTCCAGGAGGGCACGGCCACCGGGAAGTTCCAGGGGGTGATGAGCCCGACTATGCCTGCGGGGTCGCGCAGCGCCATGCCAAACTTGTCAGGCATTTCCACCGGCGCCGTGTGGCCGAAGAGGCGCCGACCCTCGCCACCCATGTACCAGGCCATGTCGATGGCTTCCTGCACATCGCCACGTGCTTCGCTGATGATCTTGCCCATCTCGCTGGTCAGCAGCTGTGACAATTCTTCCTTGCGCTCTGACAGCAGCTGAGCCACCTTGAACAGAATCTCGCCGCGGGCAGGCGCAGGAGTCAGCCGCCAGGCCGGAAAGGAGGCTTTCGCCGCCGCAACCGCCGCCGCCACGTCCTCCCTTGTGCCCTGTGCAACCTGCGCGATGCAGGCTTCCGTCGCCGGGTTAACGCTGGCGAATGTCGCACCATTGCTGGCTGACCGCCACTCGCCATTGATGAAGTTGCGCACCTGAGCGACCATGCACTCCACAGCCCTGTTATCTACTTGCAGTATAGCCTGTTGCTACGAATTTCACAATGTGCTTCACAGCAACCTCGCGCCCACGTTATCTACCTGAGACACGCGCGCCATGCAGTCGATGCCCACGCTTTCATAGACCGCGCGCAATGCGGACACGACCTCCTGCGCCAGGGTCTCCCCGTCGCATATTGCGCACAGGGTCGGCCCGGCGCCGCTGATCACCAGACCCAATGCTCCCGCGTCTTTCGCCGCAGCGCGCGCTTCCGGCAGCAAGGGCATCAAGCTCGCGCGCGCCGGCTCGACCACCCCGTCGGCTTCCATCGCTGCTGCCAATGCCGGCAGATTCCCGTCATACAGGGCCGCGACCAGGCGGGCGACCGCTGACGTCTGCGAGATCATCTGCGTCAAACTGATATGTTGCGGCAGAACTTCGCGCGCCAGTTTCGTCGGCACGTCCACCGCGGGCGTGACCAGCGCCAGCTGCAGGTCCGGTGGAACAGGCAACTGACGGATCTGCCCGGCTTCCGTGCCCGCTATCAGGCAGATACCTCCCAGCAGCGCCGGCGCCACATTGTCCGCGTGCCAGCCGCTGACCGCCGCCTCCCCTTCCAGACATGCCGGCAACAGTTGCTCCCGCTGCAGTGGCTCACCCAGACAGGCGTTGGTCGCCAGAGCCGCCGCGACCGCGCTGGCGGCGCTGCTGCCCAGGCCGCTGTTGAGCGGCAGCCCTTTGTGCAGGCGTACTTCCACGCCCGTGTCTGCGCCCGCCAGACGAAGCACCGCAGCCGCCGCGACCGTCGCCGTGTTGCGTTCCGGCGACCGCGGCAGCAAGCCCTTGTCTCCCGCAACGGACAACAATACCACGCCCGGTTGCGCGCTGAATCCGACCTCCACGCTATCGCCTGGCCCCTGCACAGCCATGCCCAGGATGTCAAATCCTGCGCCCAGGTTGGCCACTGTGGCCGGTGCGAATGCCCTGACAAACGACATGTAAACTGGTATCCTGTGCCCACTTCTGCCCGCGAACGGTGACTTCTATGCCAAGTATCCTGCAATGCATGGACTGCGACCGTCAATACCCGGTTGACCAGGTAGCCTATACCTGTACAGCCTGTGGCGGCCTGCTGGACGTGCAGCACGACCTGCACAGCCTGCGCACCAGGGTCTCTCGTGCCATGTTTGACGAGCGCCTCGGCGCTCTCAATGCACCTTACAACAGTGGCGTCTGGCGCTACCGCGAATTGATCTATCCAGGCCTCGCCGACGAAGCGATCATCACCCGGCCGGAAGGCAACACCAATCTCTACTACAGCCCCCGTCTGGCCGCCTGGGCCGGCCTGGGGAAACTCTGGCTAAAGCACGAAGGCGAAAACCCGACCGGATCCTTCAAGGACCGCGGTATGACCGGCGGCGTTACCCAGGCGCGTTTGCTGGGCATGCAACGCGTCGCCTGTGCCTCCACCGGCAACACTTCCGCTTCACTGGCCTCCTATGCCGCGCTGGCCGGCCTCGAGGGCATCGTCTTTTTCGAGAATCGCGAGATTGCCCTGGGCAAGCTGGCCCAGGCCATCGCCTATGGCGCAACCTGCATCCAGGTGTCCGCCGACTTCGACCGCAACCTGGAGCTGGTGCGCACCATCAGCGAGGAACTGGGCATCTACGTGCTCAACTCGGTCAACCCCTTCCGCCTTGAGGGACAGAAGAGCATCATCTTTGAGGCCATCCAGCAGCTGGGCTGGCAAGTACCCGACTGGATCGTCTGCCCCGGCGGCAACCTCGGCAACAGCTCGGCCTTCGGCAAGGCACTGCACGAGCTGCTGGAGCTGGGCCTGATCGATCGTGTGCCGCGCGTCGCCATCATCCAGGCGGAAGGCGCCAACCCGCTCTATCGCGCCTGGCGCAACGGCTTCGAGCACTATGAATCAATGCAGGCCCAGACTATCGCCAGCGCCATCAAAATTGGCAATCCCGTTAACTGGCAGAAAGCCGCACGCACCCTCCACTGGACGCAAGGCGTGGTTGAAATGGTCAGTGATCAGGAAATCATGGACGCCAAGGCGCGTATCGACGCCCAGGGGATCGGCTGCGAGCCCGCCTCCGCCTGCTCACTGGCCGGTGCACGCAAGCTGGCCCAGGCCGGCGTCATCGGCGCGGACGAAAGCGTCGTCGGAATCCTCACCGGTAACGTGCTCAAGGATCCCGACGCCACCATCAACTATCACCGCAACACCTTGCCCGGTCTGCGCGCCAGCTGGCCCAATCATCTGCACCAGGCCGAGCCCTCCATCGAACAGATTTCACGCATCTTGCAACCCGACGAGCCCGTCCCGGCCTGAGACGAGGAGCGACTTCCATGCCACCCAAACTACCCGATGAAGGTCAGGGGCTGGTCGAGTACGCGCTGATTCTGGTGCTGGTCGCAGTCGTGGTGATTGTGATTCTGGCCTTGCTGGGCCCGGCCATTGGCGATCTCTTCGCCGACCTGATTGACGGCCTGCAAAGCTGAGGTCAGTATTCTACAGTCGCGCCAGCGCCTGCTCAAGGTCGCGAATCAAGTCGCCCGCATCCTCAATCCCAAGTGAAAAGCGCACCAGGTTGTCCTTGATGCCCAGTGCCAGACGCTCTTCCGACGTCTGTTCGAAATAACTCATCAGCGCCGGCTGCTCAATCAGGCTTTCCACGCCACCCAGACTGGGCGCAATGAAGGGGATTTGCAGGTTGTCGATGAAGCGACCGGTACCTTCCAGGTCCGCCGCCACCTCGAAACTGATGACTCCGCCGCAACCTTCCATCTGCCGCAGCGCTACATCGTGGTCAGGATGGGAAGCGAGCCCAGGGTACCAGACGCGCTCGATACGGGGATGCCCCTCCAGAAATTCGGCAACTGCCAGCGCAGAGCGGTTTTGCTGCTCGACGCGCACGCCCAATGTGCGGATGCCGCGCTCCAGCAGATAGGCGTTCTGCGGATCCACTACACCGCCCAGCACGCCACGCGCTTCCTTCAGCGCCGCAATGCGCTCATGGCTGCCCACAACCACCCCGGCCAGCAGGTCGTTGTGGCCTGACAGATACTTGGTCGCGCTGTGGATTACCAGGTCGATACCCCACTCCAGCGGCCGCTGGTTCACGGGCGTCGCGAAGGTGCTGTCAATCATTGTGCGCACGCGGTGCCGGCGACCGATTTCGGCGATACGCTCCAGATCCGCGACTCGCAGATAGGGGTTGGTCGGGCTTTCGGAAATGATGTAGCGCGTCTTGCGCTGGCTGCTGACCGCGGCTTCCAGCGCCTCGTAATTGCCCATGGCCACAACCGTGGTCGAAATGCCCAGACGTTTGAGGAAGGTGCTGCAGAATTGACGGGTGCGCCGGTAGCAATCATCGGTCAGCACCACGTGTGTACCGGTGGTCAAGGAAGAGAGCAACACGGAGGTGACCGCGTTCATGCCCGAGGCGAACAGGGCTGCGTCCGCGCCGCTGTCCAGCGCGGCCAAACGCCTCTCGACAGCAGCCACAGTCGGGTTGCCGTAGCGCCCGTACTCCTCGTTTTCGACACCATCGCCCCAGGTCTTGGCTTGCATAAATTCCACCAGCGCCTGGGTATCGGCGAATGTATAGGTCGCCGTCTGCACGACGGGCGTGGTCAGTGAGTTGAAGGCCTTGCGGCGTGGCGCGCCGCTGTGAATGGCACGCGTGCTGCTGCCATGCGCCTGATTCACTTGCTGCCGTGCTTTCGTCGATTCTGCCATGCCTCACCCTCCCGTACAGTCAGGAAAGCAAAAACCCGGAACGGGTCCGGGCCACCTGATGACTTCCCAATGAAGTCCCTGTATTCGGTTGGTTGCGGTGAAGCGACTTGCTTCCGCTCTCATCTCCCGACCATTAACGCGCCGACGGAGTTGGCACCTTCCCGTTCAACAGGGGTTGCCGTGGCTTCACAGGGCCGTTCCCTCCACCACTCTGGATGACTCTCTGAGGTTGTCAAACTTCCGCGTATAGCCTGACACAGAAGCGCGCGCGCGTCAAGCCACAAACCGCTACAGCCGCTCGAAAATGGCCTCCGCCATCTCTTCCGTGCTGATGGCAGATTCACCCCTGGGCGCGATGTCCGCCGTGCGCGCGCCACTGGCCAACGCATTTTCAACGGCCGCCTCCAGCGCCAGCGCTTCAGATTCCATGCGCAGACTGTAACGCAGCAGCAGCGCCGCGCTGAGAATCATGCCAATCGGATTGGCGATGCCCTTGCCGGCGATGTCGGGCGCAGAACCGTGGATGGGTTCGTAGATGCCAAATGTGCCAGTGCCCAGCGAGGCGGAAGGCAGCATCCCCAGTGAGCCGGCCAGCACCGAAGCCTCGTCGCTCAGGATGTCGCCGAACATGTTGCCGGCCACAATGACGTCGAAGTCTGCCGGGCGCGTTAACAAATGCATGGCGGCCGCATCGACCAGCAAATGCTCCAGTTCGACGTCGCTGTAGTCCTCGGCCACGGTCATCACCGTGCGTCGCCACAGCCGCATCGAGGCCAACACGTTGGCCTTGTCAATCGAGGTCAACTTGCCGCTGCGACCCTGTGCCGCGCGGAATGCGACATCCGCTACGCGTTTAATTTCGTCCGCAGTGTAAAGCATGGTGTCATGCGCGCTGTCGCCGGCGCCCGGTTCCTGGCGTTCCCCGAAGTAAATCCCGCCCGTCAACTCGCGCACGAAGAGCATGTCCACGCCGTCCAGTAATTCGGGACGCAAGGGCGCGTGTTGCGCCAGCGCTGGCCAGGCTTTCACCGGGCGCAGGTTGGCGAAGAGGCCGAAATGCTGCCGTATCTGTAGTAGCCCCTGTTCCGGGCGCACGCTCGCGTTGGGGTCTGACCACTGTGGCCCTCCAACCGCACCCAGCAGCACCGCGTCCGCCTTCTCTGCCAGGCGCAGGGTCTCCTCCGGCAGAGGCTCGCCCGTCCGGTCGATGGCAACGCCGCCCATCAGCGCTTCCTCAAAGAGGAAGTTATGCCCGAAGCGCGTGGCCACACGTTGCAACGCAGTCGCTGCCTGACCGGTCACCTCCGGGCCAATGCCGTCACCTGGCAGTATCAGAATGTTCGCTTTCGCCATCATCACTCCCTTACTTCAGAAATGGCGCCGTTACTTACCCGAATACCCTTCAGGTTCTGCAATGCGCAGGCCATACTCCAGGCTGTCCACCAGCGCCAGCCAGCTCGCCTGGATGATATTGGTGCCTGCCCCCACCGTACTCCAGCGTTGCGTGCCACAGAGCGTGTCAATCAACACACGGGTGGTGGCGGCGGTGCCACTGGCGCCATCCAGAATACGCACCTTGTAGTCCACCAGGTGGAAATCCGCCAGTTGCGGGTAAATCGGTTGCAGGGCCTTGCGCAGCGCTGCGTCCAGTGCGTTGACCGGGCCGTTGCCCTCGGCAGCGGTGTGCGCTACCTCGCCATCCAGCAAAATCTTGACCATGGCCTCGGCAATCGTGCCCCTGCCCTTGCGCTGTTCGACAATAGTCGTGTAGTCGATCAGGGTGAACAGGGGCTGATAGTCCGGTCGCGCCCGAAACAGACGAATGGCCACCGAAGCTTCCGCACCCTCAAAGACGAAGCCCTGGTTCTCCAGCTCCTTGATCTCCTGTAGCACCTGCACTGCCTCGTCGCTCGTGGTGTCTATGCCCAGCTCTTCTGCCTTGCTCAGCAGGTTGCCGCGTCCGGACAGATCCGAAACCAGCACGCGCATTTCGTTGCCAACCATCGCGGGTTCGATGTGCTGGTAACTGTCCACGTTTCGGCGCACGGCGGCCACATGAATGCCACCCTTGTGTGCGAAGGCGCTGCGGCCCACAAAGGCGAGGTGCGAATCCGGCGCGAGGTTGGCGATTTCGGCGACCGTGCGCGCCAGACGGGTCAGCGTGGTCAGGTTGGCGGCGGGCACACAATCGTAGCCCATTTTGAGCTGCAAATCGGGAATGATGCTGCACAGGTTGGCGTTGCCGCAGCGCTCGCCATAGCCATTGATGGTGCCCTGCACCTGGGTCGCGCCTTCCTTGACGGCCGCAATGGTGTTGGCCACCGCGAGTTCGCTGTCGTTGTGCGTATGGATTCCCAGCGAAACCTGCGGGAAGGCATCATGCATCATCCTGAAGTAGCGCGCGATTTCCCAGGGAAGCGAGCCGCCATTTGTGTCGCAGAGCACGACGTGGTCCGCGCCACCGTCCACTGCCGCGGCGACCGTTTCCATGCCGTATTCCAGGTCCAGCTTGAGGCCGTCAAAGAAATGCTCCGCATCGTACACAACCTCGCGGCCAAGCTCCTTCAGGTAGCGCACGCTGGCCTCGATCATACGCAGGTTTTCGTTCGGCGTCGTCTGCAGCACATCATTGACATGCAGCATGGAAGACTTGCCCACCAGGGTCACGACCGGGGTTTCGGCTTCCACCAGGGCACGTATGCTGGCATCCTGCGCCGGTTCCACGCCCTTGCGGCAGGTCGAGCCGAAGGCCGCGATGCGCGCATGATTTAGCTGCAGCTGGCGCACCTGGTCGAAGTAGTCGACGTCACGTGGGTTGGAGCCAGGCCAGCCACCCTCAATGTAGGCCACGCCCAGTTCATCCAGCAGTCGGGTGATGCGCAGCTTGTCCGCCACCGACAGCGAAACACCTTCGCGCTGCGTTCCGTCTCGCAGCGTCGTGTCATAGATGGCTATGGAGATGGCCATGTGATGCCTTCCAAAGTCTCCGGCGTGATAGCGTTCAGGCCGGCGTCAGCGTGTTGACGCGCGCCGGATGCTCCGCTTCCCAGCCCAGGATTTCTTCCTCAAGGCTCTGCAGGTAGCCGAGCTGGTCAATCCCGTTAAGCAGACAGTGGCGCGCAAAGCCATCGATTGGAAAGGTCACCTCGCGCCCGTCCGGCAGGGTCAGCGTCTGTTGCTCCAGGTCGACGCGCAGCATCGTGCTCGCATCTTCCTGCACCAGACTGACGAGCTGCTGCTGCGTCTCTTCATCCACCTCTAGCGGCAGCAGACCATTCTGTAGCGCATTGTTGCGAAAAATGTCGGCGAAGCTGGTGCTAACCACCGCTCGGAACCCCGCGCCTTTCAATGCCCAGGGCGCATGTTCACGCGAACTGCCACAGCCAAAGTTGTCGCCGCCAACCAGCACCGACGCGTTGGCGTGCTGCGGCTGGTTGAGCACGAAGTCGGCTTTTGGCGACCCGTCCGCCTCATAGCGCCAGTCCGCGAACAGGCTCGCACCCAGGCCCTCGCTATCGGTCGTCTTTAGAAAGCGCGCCGGGATGATCTGGTCAGTATCGATGTCATTGATTGGCAAGGCAACAATCTGGCCCGTGAAAGTTTTGACAGCTTCCATCAGTGCGCCTCCGGCTGCAAACTGCGAACGTCAGTGATGGTGCCATTGATGGCGGTGGCAGCGGCGGTCAATGGACTGGCGAGGAAGGTGCGCCCGCCCTTGCCCTGGCGCCCCTCGAAATTGCGGTTGCTGGTGCTGACGGCATACTGGCCTGGCTGCAGCTGGTCGCCATTCATGGCGATGCACATCGAGCAGCCAGCCTCGCGCCACTCTGCGCCCGCCGCCTTGAAGACTTCGTCCAGGCCTTCAGCCTCTGCCTGGCGTTTGACCTGTTGCGAACCCGGCACCACCATCATTCGCACACTGTCGGCCACCTGACGCCCGCGCATGATGCGCGCCGCCTCGCGCAAATCCGAAATGCGTGAATTGGTGCAGCTGCCTACAAAGACCACGTCCACTGGCTTACCCAGCAGGCTCTGTCCCGGCTGCAGGTCCATGTAGTGCAACGCCTTGTCCAGCGCCAGCTTCGCAGTCGGGTCACCCAGACTGTCCGGATCCGGCACCCGTTCCGTAATGCGAATGCCCATGCCAGGGTTGGTGCCATAGGTGATCATGGGTGACAGATCGTCCGCCTCCAGCACCACCTCCCGGTCATACTGCGCGCCCTCGTCCGCCGGCAACGCACGCCAGGCCTGCACAGCAACATCCCAGTCCGCGCCCTGCGGCGCATGTGGCCGGCCACTGACGTACTCAATGGTCGTGTCATCCGGCGCGACCATACCGGCGCGCGCGCCACCCTCAATCGACATGTTGCAGACGGTCATGCGCCCTTCCATGCCGAGGCCGCGGATGGCCTCGCCCATGTACTCAATGACATGGCCGGTGCCGCCGCCAATGCCGATGCGCGCGATAACCGCGAGGATAATGTCCTTGGCCGTGACGCCGGGCTGCAGCCGGCCATTGACGCGCACCGCCATCGATTTCGGCTGCTTCTGCAGCAGCGTCTGGGTGGCCAGCACATGGCCAACCTCGCTGGTGCCGATGCCGAAGGCCAGCGCGCCAAAGGCGCCGTGCGTGCTGGTGTGGCTGTCGCCGCAGACGATGGTCATGCCAGGCTGCGTCAGCCCCTGCTCCGGGCCGATCACATGTACGATGCCCTGATTCTCCGTGCCCAGCTCATAGAGCGGGATGCCATATTCCTCACAGTTTCTGCGCATCACATCCAGCTGTGCCGCTGCCTGGGTGTCAAACACCGGAATCACTCCGGCAGCGTTGCGTGGAGTGGTTGGCGTACTGTGGTCCATGGTTGCAATTGTGCGGTCAGGTCGACGCACCATCAGGCCGCTCTTTCGCAGGGTCGTAAAGGCCTGTGGCGACGTCACCTCATGCACCAGGTGCAGGTCGATGTAGAGCACGGCCGGGGCATCGTCCGACGCGGGCCGCACCAAATGGCTCTCCCACACCTTTTCAAACATCGTTCTGGGCCGGCTGCCATTTCCGCTCATGGGCTCCCTCTTCTCCGCCATGCCGGCGGGCTGATTAATCAATTGTTTCAGACGAGGCTGACTGTGGCAACCATGCCTTCGGGCGTTCTGCCGCCAACACCGGTCACCGCCAGCATCCGGTTGACTGCAGCGAGGTAGGCGCGCACGCTGGCGACAATGACGTCGTTGTCCGCGCCGTAACCGCCAAAAGAACGATCTTCACCCTCCGGGCTGATGCGCACGGTCACTTCGCCCACCGCATCTATGCCCTCGGTGACGCTGTGCACGTTGTATTCCAGCAGCGTGTTCGGGGCTTGCACCACATCGTCGACCGCCTTGAAGCAGGCGTCAACCGGCCCGGTCCCCACCGCCGGTTGCACGATGATGCTGCCGTCTTCACTTTCCAGCTTGACCGTGGCAGTCGGCAGGCCCATGGTGCCGCAGGACACCTGCATGTCAACCAGGCGAAAGAATTCCTGCAAGCCCTGCGCCTCGTCGGCAACCAGCGCCTCCAGGTCAGCATCCGTCACTGTCTTCTTGGCGTCCGCCAGATCCTTGAAGCGCACAAACACTTTCTTCAGCTCTTCGCCGTCAATTTCGTAGCCCAGCTCGCGCAGCCGCGCGCGCAGGGCGTGGCGACCGCTGTGTTTGCCCAGCACCAGTTCGCTGGACGCCAGGCCCACATCTTCCGGCAACATAATTTCGTAGGTGCTGGCCTCTTTCAGGACGCCATCCTGATGGATACCGGCCTCATGCGCGAAGGCGTTGCGACCCACGATGGCCTTGTTGGCCTGAACCGCCATCCCTGTGTAGTTGCTGACCATGCGGCTGGTTTTGATCAGCTCGCGCGAGATGATATTCGTCTGCACATGGTAGAACTGTGGCCGCGTGCGCAGCGCCATCACCACTTCTTCCAGGCTGGTGTTGCCCGCCCGCTCGCCGATGCCGTTGAGCGTCACCTCCACCTGCCGCGCACCACCCAGCACACCTGCCAGGGTGTTGGCCGTGGCCAGCCCCAGGTCGTTGTGGCAATGCACCGACCAGATGATGCCGCTGCCCGGGCCCCCGCCCGGCGTCTCGGCGATGAGGGCGGAGATCGTCTCCTGCCATTCTTCCGGGGTCACATAGCCGACCGTGTCGGGGATGTTGAGCGTCGTTGCGCCACAGGCGATGGCCAGCGAGCACACTTCCACCAGATAGGCCTTGTCCGTGCGCCCGGCATCCATGGGGCTGAACTCGACATCCGCGCACAAACTGCGCGCCAGGGTGACCGCCATGCGGATGACCTCAAGCCCTTCTTTACGCGTCAGGCCGGTCTGGTGCTTCAAATGAATGTCAGAGGTGCCGAGGAAGGTGTGAATACGCGGTTTGGCCGCCTCCCGCACTCCTTCCCAGCTGGCCAGGATGTCGGATTCGACCGTCCGTGCCAGGCCGGCGATCACCGGGCCATCTGTCGTGCCCACCTCACGTGCGATGCGCTGCACCGCAGCCATGTCGTCGGGCGAGGCGGCGGGAAAGCCGGCCTCGATGATGTCCACGCCGAGCCGGGCCAGTTGACGTGCGATCTCCAGTTTTTCTGCGCTGGTCAGGGTAGCGCCGGGGCTCTGCTCCCCGTCGCGCAGGGTAGTGTCAAAGATTCGTACGACGTTATCGCTATCCATGACGGACGATCCTTTCCATTTGCAGCACAGGCAATTGTGTAGCCATCACAAGGTCAGCAAGACCGTCTTCAGACATCACATTCGCCCCCTTTCCACGCTGAGCGGCCCGCAAGCCAAAGCGCCTAACTGCCGCTGCCGGAGCCCTGACGCACTTTTTTTGCAGCCAGGAAAGACATCATGTCGCGCAACTCTTCACCCACCTGCTCAATCAGCAGGCTGTGTTCCTGCTCGCGCCGTTGCGTGAAGTTGGGCAGGCCGTCGCGGTTCTCCTGCACCCATTGCTGTGCAAACTTGCCGGACTGAATGTCCTGCAGCACGCCGTCCAGGTCCTCGCTGACCATGCCCTCGATGCGGTCGCCAATTTCGTAGCCGCCATATTCGGCGGTGTTGCTCACGCTGTACCACATGTAGCTCAGGCCGCCTTCATAGAGCAGGTCAACGATTAGCTTCAGCTCATGCAGACACTCAAAATAGGCCACTTCAGGCTGATAGCCCGCCTTGACCAGGGTCTGGAAGGCCGCGCGCACCAGCGCGGTAACGCCGCCGCACAGGATGACCTGCTCACCAAAGAGGTCAGTCTCGGTTTCTTCGCGGAAGGTCGTTTCAATAACGCCGGCGCGGGTGCAGCCGATAGCGCGGGCATAGGCCAGGGCCAGGGCTTTCGCATTGCCGGTCGCGTCCTGCTCTACAGCCAGCAGACCAGGGGTGCCGGCGCCTTCGGTGAAGATTTCGCGCACACGATGACCCGGCGCCTTGGGCGCAATCATGGTCACGTCCACCGCTACCGGCGGCTTGATCTGGTCAAAGTGGATGTTGAAACCATGCGCGAACATCAGCATGTTGCCGGCAGACAGATTCGGTTCAATTGACTCTTCATAGACCTGAGCCTGTTTTGTGTCCGGGATCAGCACCATGATGATGTCTGCGGCGGCCGTGGCCGCGGCCACAGACATGACCTCGAGTCCCTCGGCGGCAGCCTTGGCGCGGCTGCTGCTGCCTTCATGCAGGCCGATGATGACGTGCTGCCCGTTGTCGCGGGCGTTGAGCGCGTGGGCGTGCCCCTGGCTGCCGTAGCCAATCACCGCGATAGTCTTGCCCTTCAGCAGCCCCAGGTCGGCATCCACGTCGTAGTAAAGTGTCGCCATTCGCTTTCTCTCCGTCCGCCGGGACGCTGACCGCCCTGGCTCATACTTGCCGGCAGAACAGCTCCGCCGGTCTACAGGATCGTCTTTTGCACTCCGTTACTGCGTACGCCGGTGCGCATCGCGGGCGGCTCGTACTGCGTGTCCTGGATGCGGATGCCGCGGCCCATGGCCACGACGCCCGTGCGTACCATCTCCACGATGCCGATGGGGCGCAGCTCCTCGATCATCTGCTCAACCTGCTCCTCGTGCGCCGTCACCTCGATGATGGCGACCTTGACGCCCATGTCAACGATGCGTCCTGGGTAGCGTTCGCAGATTTCAGTGACCTGGTTGCGCGATTCCGGGTCGTCGGTGCGCACCTTGATGAGCGCAAGGTCGCGGCTGACATGTGGCTCATTCGATACGACCCGCACCTCGATGACATTGACCAGCTTGCGCAGGTTGGCCGCGATGATATGAACATTGGCCAGGCGTGCGTCGACGACGATGGTCATACGCGAGATGTGCTGTCTGTGGGTGCGCCCTACGGTCAGACTGTCAATGTTGAAATTGCGCCGCCGGAACAGGCTGGCGATGCGGTTGAGCACGCCAGGCCGGTTGTCGACCAGAGTGACCAGCGTGTACTTGGTGTCATCCTTAATTATCTCTTTCATGCCTGTGCCTGCTCCCCCGGCCTGGGCCGTCGGATCATGGCATGCAGGTCCGCGCCGGAAGGCACCATCGGATAGACGATGTCTTCCTTCTCGATGACGTATTCGATCAGCACCGGCCCGTGCACGCTGCGAGCAAAGGCCACCGATTCTTCAACTTGACTGCGCTTCGTCACGCGCATGCTGGGTACGCCATAGGCCTCGGCAAACTTGCAGAAGTCCGGGTTGAACATGGGCGTCGCGTGGTAGCGTTCCTCATAGAAGAACTCCTGCCACTGGCGCACCATCCCCAGAAAGCCGTTGTTGAGGATGGCGATGTTCACGTCGATGCCTTCCTGCACCGCCGTCGCCATCTCACACATCGTCATCTGAAAACCGCCATCGCCGACAATCGCCCAGACTTCCTCATCGGGCAGGCCATATTTCGTCCCCAGGGCCGCCGGCAGGCCGAAACCCATCGTGCCCAGCCCGCCGCTGGTTATCAGAGTCGCCGGCCGTTGATGCGGATAGTACTGCGCCTCCAGCATCTGGTGTTGACCTACGTCCGTGACCGTGATGGCATTGCCGCCGGTGTGCAGCCACAAATCGTTGATGACCTGGGCCCCCAGCAGACGCGTGCCCGTGTCGTGATGCAGAATGTCGCGCTCGTTGTCGTCTTCCTGCCAGTCGCGAATGCGCGCCAGCCAGTCGCTGCGTTGACGCTTCTCAATCAGGGGCAGCATCTGTGAAATTACCGTGCGCAGGTCCCCGGCGATGCCCACATCCACCTTAACATTCTTGTTCAGCTCCGAAGGATCGATGTCGACATGTATCTTGCGCGACTTCTGTGAATAGGTCGCCAGATTGCCGGTGACGCGATCGTCGAATCGCATCCCCAGGGCGATCAGCAAATCCGCTTCCTGAATTGAGAAGTTGGAGGTGGCCGTACCGTGCATGCCCATCATGCCCAGCGACAGGGGGTGGCTCTCCGGCAGCGCGCCCTTGCCCAGCAGGGTCAGGGCCACCGGCACGCCGGAAACCTCCACCAGATGCTTCAGCTCGTCCGTGGCGCCTGACATCAATATGCCGTGCCCTGCCAGGATTATTGGACGCTCGGCCTCGTTAATCAGGTGCGCGGCCTCTTCAAGTTCGCTGCCGGCGGCCTGGATGCGCGGCTGGTAGCCAGGCAAAACGATTTCCCCTTCGGGATACACAAACTCGGTGCTCCCGATCTGAATGTCCTTGGGAATATCGATCAGCACGGGCCCTGGGCGTCCGCTGCGCGCGATGTGAAAGGCCTCACGCACAATCCACGCCAGCTCGTCAATGTCCATCACCAGGTAGTTGTGCTTGGTCACTGGCAGACTGACTCCGGTGACATCCGTTTCCTGAAAGGCGTCCGAACCGATAGCGGCGCGCCCCACCTGACCCGTGATGCAGACGATGGGCGAGGAGTCCATCATCGCCGTCGCCATGCCGGTAACCAGGTTGGTCGCTCCCGGGCCACTGGTCGCAATCGCCACGCCCACACGACCTGTCGCGCGCGCATAGCCATCCGCCATGTGCGAGGCGCCCTGTTCGTGCCGCACCAGCACATGGTGAATCTGCGGGTACTTTGTCATGGCATCGTAGGTCGGCAGAATCGCGCCACCCGGGTAGCCAAACATCACGTCGACGCCCTCACGCAGCAGACACTCCATCAGGATTTCCGAGCCTGTGAGTTCCATCTCGAACCCTCCTGCTTCTCTCAGCTGACCGGACGGGCCACTTGCACTGGCGTCAGCCAGCTGTGGCGGTCCGGCAACTCACCCGAAGTGATTGCGAAGAACTGATCCTGGGCGGCCCTGGTCAGCGGCCCACGCTTGCCATCACCAACTTGCAGGCGGTCAATGGAACGCACCGGCGTAATTTCCGCTGCAGTGCCGGTGAAAAAGACTTCATCTGCCAGGTAGAGCATGTCACGCGAGATGGTCTCGAAGCGCACTTCCACCCCCATGTCGCGGAAGAGGGTCAACACGCTGTCGCGTGTTATGCCCGGCAAAATGCTCGCCCAGCCGCCAGGTGTGTAGACGACACCATCAACGATGACGAAGACGTTCTCGCCGGCGCCCTCACTGACATTGCCGGCCACGTCCAGGGCCAGACCCTCATCGAAGCCGTTGTCATGCGCTTCCATGCTGATGAGCTGGCTGTTGACGTATTGACCGCCGATCTTGGCCATGGAGGCTCCGGTATCTGGCGCCAGTCGCCGCCAGGAACTGACCTGAACATCCACCCCGTGCTCCAGCGCTTCCTTGCCCAGGTAGGCGCCCCATTCCACGGTGAATATCGTCACATCGACCGGGTTCTTGCGGCCCTCCAGCCCCAGCGGGCCGGCGCCGCGATACACCAGCGGACGAATGTAGCAGGACTGGTGGCCGTTGCGTGCGATGGTCTCAAGGATGGCCGCGTTGATTTCGTCTTCGCTGAACGGCAGGTCAAGCCGCGCAATTTTGCTGGAATACATGAGGCGTTTCGTGTGCTCGGCGAGGCGGAAGACTGCTGGCCCGTGCGGCGTGGTGTAGGCACGAACACCCTCAAATACGCTGGAGCCGTAGTGCAGGGCATGGGTGGAAACATGCACCATCGCGTCTTCCCAGCGCCTGAATTCGCCGTTGAGCCAGATCCAATCCGCAGTCATCACCGTCTCCTCACTCTTTCGCAAACAGCAACCGCTACTAAAAAACCCCCTGTCCGGGGGTTTGCCTTACCTTGCCATGCTCTCTGGCATCAGCAACCACCCGTCGCGCTATGCGCCGCCAATAATGACGAGAACAAGAACGAGGACTGCTACTACCACATTGCCGCTACCGCTGAAGGCCCTGCTTCGCACTGATATACTCCTGCCAATCCTTCCACAAGCACGGGGCCATTGTAACGCAGCAGCGCCGACTGTCAAGCATTCGCCTGTGCTGCCACATTGCCAGCGGCTTTTCTGGCATTCTGCCGATATTTTTCGTTTATACTGCACAGATTACTGCGCCAACAGCGACTGAGCTTCTGCCAGCTGCAGGGCTACCGCCGCCGGCGCCGTGCCCCCGGCCGAGCTCCGGCTGCGCACTGATGCGCCAAAATCAAACACGTCGTACACGTCATTCCCGAACAGGGAGTTGCATTCGCGCAGCGTCGTCAAGGTCAGCTGTGACAGGGGGATGTTCGCCTCGACAGACTTGCGCACCGCTGCCCCCACCGCATGATGCGCCTCGCGGAAAGGCAGGCCCTGCGCCACCAGATAGTCCGCCAGGTCGGTTGCCAGCAGCTCTTCATCCAGCGCCGCCAGCATACGCACCTCGTTCACCTGCAGTGTATGCACGACAGCAGTCAGCACCGGCAGCAGGGCATCCAGTGTGTCAATGGCGTCGAAGAGCGCTTCCTTGTCCTCCTGCAGGTCCTTGTTGTAGGCGCTGGGCAATCCCTTGAGCGTCGTCAGCATGCCGGTGAGCCGGCCGATGAGCCGGCCGGCCTTGCCGCGCGCCAGCTCCAGCGGATCAGCGTTGCGTTTCTGCGGCATCAGGCTGGAGCCGGTTCTGTAGCGGTCGTCCAGCGTTAAAAAGCCGAAGAGCGGATTGCAATACAGGATGACGTCCTCGCCAAGGCGACTGAGATGAATGCCCGTCAACGCCAGCGCGAAAAGCGTCTCGGCCACGAAGTCGCGATCACTGACGCTGTCGAGACTGTTGTGACTGATGCCTTCAAAGCCCAGCTCGCGCGCCATGGCATCCCGGTCGACGGCCAGCGGGGTGCCGGCCAGCGCGCCGGAGCCGAGTGGCATAACCGCGGCGTTCTTGCGCGCTGTGGCCAGCCGCTCACGGTCGCGTTGCAGCATCCAGAAGAAGCTCAGCAGCCAGTGCGCCAGAACAATCGGTTGTGCCGGCTGCAAATGCGTGAAGCCTGGCATCAGGGTCTCAAGCTGACCCTCAGCCCGGCTAACCAGCGCGACCTGTAAGTCACGCAGTTGTTCGCTCACCCGCTCGCAGGCGCCCATGCACCAGAGCCGAAAGTCCGTCGCGACCTGATCATTGCGGCTGCGGCCGGTGTGCAGCTTGCCGCCCAGCGGGCCGACGATTTCAGTAAGACGACGCTCAACGGCTGTGTGAATGTCCTCGTCGTCGGGCTGCAGCACGAAGACATCTTCTTCAAATTCACGCAGTACCTGCGACAGGCCCTGCACAATTTGCGCGGACTCTTCCGTATTCAGGATGCCTGCGCCCACCAGCGCCCGCGCCCAGGCCCGGCTGCCGGCGATGTCTTCACGATACATGCGCCGGTCATAGTGGATGCTGTCGTTCAGCGTCCGCAGGTCTTCGTCCGTCGGCCTGGAAAAACGGCCGCCCCACAAGGCCATGTCTGCCTCCTGACCGTTCTGCCCTATACCGGCTTGCGGTAGGGGCTGCTGCCGCTGCGCTCGATCGACTGCTGCGCCTCAACCTTGAGCGGCAGCCCGAAGAGCCGGATGAAGCCTTCCGCATCCTTCTGGTTATAGACGTCTTCTTCCCCGAAGGACGCGTAGTCCTCGCGGTACAGACTCGCAGGACTTTTGCGTCCGGCCAGAATGAGGTTGCCCTTGTACAGCTTCAACCGAACTGTGCCGGTCACCTGCTGCTGGGTCACGTCCACGAAGGCGTCCAGCGCCTCGCGCAGACGCGTGTACCACATGCCGTTGTAAACCAGCTCGGCATACTTGGCGGCCAGCAAGTCCTTGTATTGCATCACCTGCTTGTCCAGCGTGATGCTTTCAAGCGCCTGGTGCGCGCGCAGCAGCACGGTGCCTGCCGGAGTCTCGTAGACGCCGTGACTTTTCATCCCGACCAGGCGGTTTTCTACGATGTCGCTGCGACCAATCCCGTGCTCACCGGCGACACGGTTCAGCTGCTGGAAGAGTTCGACCGGGCCAATGGCTTCGCCGTCCAGCAAAACCGGGGTTCCCTGCTCAAAACCAAGTTCGACCAACACCGCTTCATCGGGAGCGTCCATGGGGCTGCGCGACAGTTTGTACATCACCTCTTCCGGCTCGTTCCACGGGTCTTCCAGCAGCCCGCCCTCGTGACTGAGATGGAAGATGTTGCGGTCGCGGCTGTAGATGTCGCGCTCGGTGTGCGTCACCGGTACATTGAATTCCGCGGCGTAGGCCAGTGCGTCCTCGCGGCTGCGGATGTCCCACTCACGCCAGGGTGCAATGACCTGCAGCCTGGGGTTCAGCGCCATCGCAGTCAGCTCAAAACGCACCTGATCGTTGCCCTTGCCGGTGCAGCCATGCGCCAGCGCATCAGCGCCTTCCCTTTCGGCGATTTCAACCAGATGCCGTGCAATCAGCGGACGCGCGAAGGACGTCCCCAACAGATACTCACGCTCATAGACCGCTCCAGCACGCAGGGTCGGGAACACAAAGTCAGTGATGAACTCCTCGCGCAGATCCCGTACATAAAGCTTGCTGGCGCCGGAAGCGCGCGCCTTCTCGTCCAGCCCGTCCAGTTCTTCTTCCTGACCCAGGTCCGCGCAAAAGCAGATGACCTCGCAGTCACGATAGTTGTTTTTCAGCCAGGGGACGATCACCGAAGTATCCAGACCACCGCTGTAAGCCAGTACGACCTTCCTTACATCCGCCCTGTCCGCCATCCCTGCCCTCCAGTTTGTCGGGGTCTCGCACGTCCCTGGTGCCATCCTTTTTGAAAGCCTGCTGCCTGCCTGCTATCCGGCCAGGCGCTCACTCCAGCTGCGGCACCATGGCCCGGTGTCGTTCCACCAGCGACCGCAAATGATAAACCAGACGCTCCACATGCGCGCGTGTGCTGTGTTTGCCCAGCACGAAGCGCATTTGCCCCATCAGCCGGTCGTTGTCCACACCACAGGCCAACAGCACGTGACTGGGTTCCTGCTGACCGGTGGTGCAGGCGCTGCCACCACTGGCGCAGATGCCCAACTCCGCCAGGTCCAGCAGAATCGAATCGCCGTTCAACCAGCGCATCACGAAACTGCTGTGGCTTGCCAGGCGCTGCGTCGGGTGTCCGGTCAGCGACGCTTCCGGGATGCTCGCCAGCACCTGACCGACCAGCTCGTCGCGCAGTTCGGCCAGACGCGCGCAGGTCTGCTCACGTTCCGCCTCTGCCAGCTCAAGGGCGCGCGCCAGACCCATGATGAGTGGCAGCGGCTCCGTGCCACTGCGGCGGTGCGCCTGTTGGCCGCCACCCACGATTTGCGCCTTCAGGGCGATCGCGCGCCGAATCACCAGCAGCCCGATGCCCTTCGGCCCGTAACACTTGTGTCCCGCCAGACTCATCAGGTCGACATTCAGCGCCTGCACATCCAGCGGCAACAAGCCGGGCGCCTGCACCGCGTCAGTATGGAACGGCACGCGACGATTCACGCGCTTGATGGCCGCGCCGATGTCAGCAATCGGATTGACGCTGCCAATCTCGTTGCTGGCATAGAGCACGCTTACCAGCACCGTGTCAGCGCGCATGGCCACCGCAACCTGCTCCGCCGTGACGCAGCCATGGGCGTTTACCGGCAGAAAAGTGACATCAAAGCCCTCGCTCGCCATTTCCTGGGCGACATCCAGCACGGCGTGATGTTCGGCAGCCGTCGTAATGATGTGATTGCCGCGCCCCCTGGCGCGCATGGCCTGTGCCACGCCCTTCAGCGCCAGGTTGTCCGCTTCTGTGCCGCCACTGGTGAAGACGAGCTCCGGTGGTCCACCGGCGCGGCAGTTCAGGACACTGGCGATGGTTTCGGTTGCGCTCTGAATGGCAGCCTCGGCGGCCTTGCCCACGCCGTGCAGACTGGAGGCGTTGCCGTAAATCTCACCCCAGTAGGGCTGCATTGCCTCCACCACGCGCGGGTCGGTTGGCGTGGTCGCGCTGTGATCCAGATAGATTTCCCCGTTCATGGCTGCCCCTCACCGGCCTGCGCCGCTTCGTCCGCGCGATAGTGGGTGCCGCAGCTGTGGCGGTTGCGCAGGGCAGCCCAGGTCACCATGCGCGCGACCTGCACCGCATTGCGCAGTCCGACCAGCTGGTCATTGAGCTGCGTTGTTCGGTAAAACTCCTCGATCTCGTGCCACAAATGACGCAACTCCCGTTGGGCGCGCTGCAGCCGGTCACCAGTGCGCACCAGTCCCACATAATGCCACATGTGGTTACGAATGGTGCTCATGTCGCCTTCCAGCAACGCCGGGTCCGGCAACTGGCTGCCGCGCACCACCCAGCCCGGTACGCGCGCATCATCAATCGGATCGCAGAGATGCTGCGCAATGTGCCGCGCAGCGCGGTCGCCCCAGACCAGGCCTTCCAGCAGACTGGTGCTGGCCAGCCGATTGGCGCCGTGCAGCCCGGTGCAGCTCACTTCACCGACGGCATACAGGCCACGAATGTTGCTGCGCCCCCATTCGTCCACCAGCACGCCACCGCAGGCGTAATGCGCCGCCGGCACCACCGGAATCGGCTCGCTGGTGGCGTCCACACCAAAGCGCGCGCAGTTCTCGACAATCTGCGGGAAGCGTTCGCGAATGAAGGCAGCGGGATGGCGCTGTGAAATGTCCAGCCACACATGCTCAATGCCGCGCTCCAGCAGTTCCCGGTGGATGGCGCGCGCAACCACATCCCGTGGCGCAAGATCGCCCCACTGTGGATCATGCCGCTGCATAAAGGGCTGACCATCCGGCGTCAGCAGGACGGCACCCTCGCCGCGCAAGGTCTCGCTGATGAGAAAATTTGGCGCGCCGCGTACGCTCAGCGTCGTTGGATGAAACTGAATGTACTCCATGTTAATGAGGCGCGCACCGGCGCGAGCGGCCATCGCCAGTCCGTCACCTCGCGCGCCTGCAGGGTTGCTGGTGTTGCGGTAAATCTGGCCCAGCCCGCCCGTCGCCAGAATGGTCTCGCCAGCCAGCACGCGCATGATCTCGCCGGTATTGCGTTGCAGGACATAGGCGCCGTGGCAGGTTGGCCTGTCATAAATTGCCAGTGGGTCCAGTGCGTGATGCGGAAAGGTGATGAGGTCGATGGCGGCGTGGCCGCGTAACAGGCGGATGTTGGGTTGCGCCGCCAGCGAGTCCAGCATGGCATTCGTGATGGCCGCGCCGGTGCGGTCGCCCACGTGCACCACACGCCGCGTGCTGTGCGCAGCCTCCAGACCGAAGACCGGCTCCCCCGCTTCCGTGCAGTCAAAGCGGATGCCCGCCTGCTCCACTAACACCGAGCGCACCAGGCCTGGCCCTTCATCAGCCAGTAACCGCGCCGCCCGTGGTGAACTCAACCCGGCGCCGGTGCGCAGGATGTCCGTCACCAGCAGCTCAGGCGAATCATCCAGGCCGCGTGTGACGATGCCGCCCTGGGCCCAGCCACTGTTGCTGTCCGCGGCCTCGTGCGCGCGAGTGATGATGGTGATTTCATGGTTGCGGTTCTCACTGAGGCGCAGCGCTGCTGCCGCCCCGGCGATGCCGCAACCAATGATGAGTGTATGCGTCTGAATCGCGTCCACTGCGGGCGTTTACCTGGGGATGGACAGCATGCGGTTGAGGGCCAGACGGGCATTGCGCTGCACCTCGTCCGGCACCGTGATCTGGTTGATCACCTGTCCCTCGACCAGATTCTCCAGCACATTGGCCAGGTCCAGCGGGCTGATGCGATACATCGTGCTGCACAGGCAGGAAAAGGGAGAGAGCAGCTGCACCATGCGGTCAGGGTTGTCGTTTTTCAGGCGGTTGACCATGTGCATTTCCGTGCCTACAGCCCATTTGCTGCCGGGCGCGGCAGCCTCAACCTGACGGATGATGGCGGCAGTCGAACCGACATAGTCAGCCTTTTCCACCACCTCCATCATACATTCCGGGTGCACGATGACGTTGATGTCCGGGTGATGGCGGCGCCACAGATCGACATGCTCGGGCCGGAATTGCTGATGCACGCTGCAGTGGCCCTGCCACAGCAAGACCTTCGCGTTAACAATTTCCGAGTCACTCAGGCCGCCGTAGGGCTCAAAGGGATTCCATAGAGCCATCTGCTCCAGCGGTATGCCCATGTCGCGTCCGGTGTTGCGCCCCAGATGCTGATCGGGGAAGAAGAACACCTTGTCACGTTCGGCCAGCGCCATCTCCAGCGCGCCACGCGCATTGGACGAGGTGCAGACTGTGCCGCCATGCTCGCCGACGAAGGATTTCAAATTGGCCGCACTATTGATGTAGGTCACCGGCATGATGCTGTCCGCCGCGTCGCCCATCAGCACGTCCCCGAGCTCGTCCCAGGCGCTCAAAACCTGCTCAAGATTGGCCATGTCGGCCATGCTGCAGCCGGCCTTCATGTTGGGCAGGATGACCACCTGGTCGTCGCGGCCGAGAATGACCGCGCTTTCTGCCATGAAATGCACGCCGGCAAAGACGATCACCTTCGCGCTGACGCGCGCGCCCTCGACGCTGAGCTGGTAGCTGTCGCCAACGAAGTCCGCAAACTGCACCACTTCGTCGCGCTGATAATGGTGACCCAATATCACCACATCATTGCCGAGGATGGCGCGCGCCCGTTGAATTCGATCCTGGGCCGCAACTTCTTGCTCAATGAGCGTTTCTTCCGCGGCAGCTCCCGCGATCATTACCTGGTCCATTGCGAACCTCCGCCTTCGAGCATTTTCATCGAACAGTCCAGCGCCGGCGCCGAATGCGTCAACGCGCCCACGCTAATGAAATCCACACCAGTCGCCGCCACCTCCGGCACACGTTCCAGCGTCATGTTACCCGAAGCCTCCAGCGGCACGCGTCCGGCAGCCAGCGCAACTGCTTGGCGCAACTGCGTGAGAGACATATTGTCCAGCAGAATGTGTTGCGGCGCCAGTCTTAACGCCTCCTCCAGCTGGTTTAGTCGTTCTACCTCAACGATGACCGGCAGGCCCCGCGCGGCTGCGCAGGCTCTGATGCGCATCAGCGCTGCCGTGATTCCACCAGCAGCGGCGATGTGATTTTCCTTGATTAACAGTACATCATACAACCCGCTGCGATGATTGCTGCCGCCGCCCATTCGCACCGCATACTTCTCAAGCATGCGCCAGCCCGGCGTCGTCTTGCGCGTATCCAGAATGGTGACGCCAGTACCAGCCACGGCATCCACGAAGCGACGGGTGAGCGTGGCGATGCCGCTCAAATGCTGCAGAAAGTTTAGCGCAGTGCGCTCGGCAGCAAGCAGCGCGACTGCCCTTCCCTCCAGCTCGCAGAGCATGTCACCCGCTTCCACCTTTTCGCCATCCACCGCTCGTATTCGCAGCCGGATTTCTGCGTCAAGTTCGCTGAAGACATCGGCAACGACTTGCATGCCCGCCAGCACGCCCGCCGCTTTCGCCACGATTTGTGCGCGCGCCCGGGTGCCTGCGGCCAGGGTTGCTATTGATGTGACATCTCCACGCTCGCCAAGATCCTCGGCAAGCGCCATGCGTACCAGCGCAGCTGAGCAGTCCACGACCGTCACGATTGCTCCATGAAACAGAATAACGGATAGTTTTGCGAAGTTTGGCCGGCCATGACTTCATATTAATCCTATGCCCTTGCCCGGAACCTGTCAAGAATCCACGCAACGCCCGGCTGGCAAGTGTCGCATTACATCGTGCGCGACGCGCATGGCGCCAGCCACAACCCCCGCGGTCGACTGTCCCGGAAAGATTGAGTCGACCACCAGACGTATGATTAATGCGCATTCTGGAACTTGATACCTTGCGCCAGCGTTCAACCGATGTGTTTCTGCTCCCGGGATGCAGATGGTCCTTCAAGCACACGATTGATGATCAAGAGATTGTGGCGAAGTCAGGCGTTGCAGTGCGCGGGGATCTTCGTGAAACTGTTGCAACTGACGCAGGGTACCGCACATTTCGCTGCGGCGGACATTAATCTTGCTGTCGCTGGCGGTCGACTCCATGACAATCTCCAAAAAAGTGGAGTGAACCGTGCAATCCCTTTGTACGTAGATTATCATGACTGGCAAGCACACGAGGAAACCACTCATGAAAATCACATTCCGAATTGTCGTCTTGCTTTTGCTGCTGGCAGCATTGGTCGGCGCAGTACAGGCTGAGCACCACGACTTCGTCTTCTGCGGCAATCTGGCAGCAGAAGACTGCACGCTGCTGCAGGAATCCCAGGCGAATGCAGCAACGCAGACCTCCGGCAGCACAACGATGGACGCGGACCTCACGCTGCGCAACTTCGGCACAGAGGCACCCGGCGAGTATGTCATTTCGCTCGATGCCGAGGCCGTCTGGAACGGTGATTTCACCGGCATGGAGGCGATGGGCGCAGCTTCTATGGGCCTGATGAATGACCCGGAACAGCTGATGACCATGATGGCTGACATGCTTGAGCAGTTGAGCGGCCGGGTCACAGTATCCCTTGGATTCCCGAATGGCTTGCCGTCAGTTCCGGATGGAGAAATTCCCGCTGAATTCATGACCGGGGTCAGCATGGAAATGCGCCTCGTCGACGGCGTTGCCTATATTGATTTGTCAGAGCTGGCAGCGGTCATGCCTGCCGATGAAGGAATCCCTGCAGGTTGGCTCGGCTTCAACATCCCTGAACTGATGCAACTGGCCATGATGAGCGGTTCTATGGGAGAGTTCACTCCGGGCGATGAAAAAGGAATGAAGGATCCCCGCAGCGGCGGCGATAAAAACAAGCAGGAGCACAAGGGCGCGAAGGGTGATGATGCGATGTCGCAGGATTACCCGTCGGAAATGAATGAGATGCTCGAAGCCTGGGTCGACCAGGAATTCCTGGGACAGTTCGTGACCATCGAACGCCTCGAAGACCAGAGCATTGATGGCCAGCAGGCCGCTGTCTTTCAGACAGAAGTTGACCTGCAGGCGCTGATGAACAGTGCGGAATTCCATGAAATGCTCAGGATGGGCAACGGCATGGTCGGAGGTGAATCGGACGATGATAACATGGCCGGCATTGCCATGATGGTCGGTATGTTTTCCCTGGGACTGGACATCCAGGCCCTGGAGTTCATCAGCCTGGCCGATACCCTGCCCCTGCGCGATGAGCTTCACATAACCATGGACCTGACTGCCATGATGAGCATGATGGGCGAAGCAGGGGATGCGGACCAGGAAAGCTCTGTCGGCCTGGACTTCCTCGTCGATTACAGCTTCTCCGCTGAGGCCCAGACCATCACCGCCCCGGAGAACGCCTTCTTCATGACGTCGGACATGATGCAGACGAGCGCGGACGCCTGACCCGGTAAAGCGGGCGCGCCTGTCTTCCAGGTGCGCCCGCTTCTGCCACGCGCTACCATCCAGCGTAAGGTCGTTTATGCAGCGCCAACAGTCAGGGATACCCATGTTGCAGGCAAGCGCAGTCGCGGCTGACGGACAGTTGCTCTCCCCGGACAGCATTCGCGAAACGCTCCATGATGGCCTGCAGGGCCGCTTCAGCGGCGCGCGCGTACTGGCCCTCATCCCGGACCGGACGCGCACCCTGCCACTGCCCCAACTCTTCCCCATGCTGGTCGAGTGCCTGGCCGACACGCGCCAGCTGGATTTCATGATCGCTTTAGGCACACATCCGCCACTCAGCGAAGTGGAGCGTTGTGGCCTGGTCGGCCTGACGCCCGCGCAGTACCAGGAAAAATACGCGCATATCAACCTGCTCAACCATGAGTGGGACAATCCAACTGCGCTGACCGAACTGGGCGTTATCAGCGAGGACCAGCTGCGTGAGCTATGCGGGCCTGCCTGGCATCACTCCCTGGGCGGCGATGTGCCCGTCAACCTGAACCGCAAGGTGCTGGAGTATGACCACATCCTCATCATCGGCCCCAGCTTCCCGCACGAGGTCGTAGGTATTTCCGGCGGCGCGAAGTACCTGTTCCCTGGCATTTCCGGCCCACAGCTCATCAACAAGTTTCACTGGCTGGGGGCCCTCATCACCACCATGAACATCATCGGCTGCAAGGACACTCCGGTGCGCGACATTATCCACCAGGCGGCAGAGCTGTTGCCGACCCCGCTGACGCTGCTGGCGCTGGTCGTCGTCGACGAAGGCCTGGCCGGCATGTTCATCGGCGACCACATTAGCGCCTGGGACGCAGCCGCCAGACTTTCACAGCAGCAGCACGTGCGCTGGCTGGAGCAGCCGTATGAACGCGTGCTTTCCTGGTGCCCGCCCATGTATGACGAATTGTGGACCGGCGCCAAGGCCATGTACAAACTCGAACCCGCCGTCGCGGACGGCGGCGAACTCGTCATCTACGCCCCGCATATGGACACGGTCAGCGTCACCCACGGTCGCTACATTTATGAGCTCGGCTACCACGTGCTGCCCTGGTTCCTGAAGCAATGGTCGCGCTATTGTGACTATCCCACCAGCGTCATCGCCCACAGCACCCATGTGAAGGGTATCGGCACCTTTGAAGATGGCTATGAACAGCCACGTATCAAGGTAACCCTGTCCTCGCGCATCTCGCGCGAAGACTGCGCCCAACTCAATCTCGGCTATCGCGACCCCGCAACGCTTGATCTGCAGGCGTGGCGCGAGCGCGAAGACACGCTCTTTGTGCCAAAGGCCGGCGAGATGCTCTACCGGGTGCAGGGTGACAGTCGCTGCGGCGCAGGTTGACCTGGTTCCCGTGAGTGACTACAGCATCGACGAACTGATCTCGGTCTGCATCGCGCGCCAGGTCGTGGATGGTGAGGTGCTGGCGCAGGGCCTCAACACACCGCTGGTGCTGGCCGGCTTCATCCTGGCGAAATGTACCCATGCGCCGGGCGTGAGTTTTGCCTGTGCCATCGGCCAGTCCCTCTGTCAGGAATGGGCACCACTCTCCGTATCCCGCGTAGAGGAGCTGTGGCTGGAAAAATCGCTACTGAACGTAGGCTTTGCGACCGCTGCCGCCGACCTGTTGCCAGGTTATCACCCCAAGGAATTCTTCCGTCCCGCCCAGATTGACGCTGCCGGCAACAGCAACAACCTCGCCTTTGGCGCGGACTACAAACGCCCTCGTCTGCGACTGCCGGGCAGCGGCGGCATCCCTGACGTCAGCCCGGGCGACCGACCGCTTTACTTTTATGTGCCGCGCCATTCGCGCGTTACCTTTGTCGAGCGCTGCGATTTCGTCAGCGGCGTTGGCCATGCGCCCTGGCGCAAGCCTGGCAGCGGCCCCCGTTATCTCATCAGCGATCTCGGCCAGTTCGACTGGCACGACGGCCGCATGCGCCTGACCAGCTGGCACCCGGGCTTGTCGCTGGCGCGCATCCGGCGCAAGACCGGGTTTGAGTTGCCGGTCGCGCCGGACGCAGCGGAAACGCCGCCGCCGACGAGTGCAGAGTTGCGATTGCTGCGCGAGGAGATTGACCCTCTGGGCGTACGACGCCTGGAAACGCTGGGCGGTAGCGCTCGCAAGGACCTGTTGCGCTTAATCCTGCAGGCAGAAAAAGCGCTCTAGCTCGCGTTGAGCGACCACTCTTTCAGGTTCACAAAACGCTTGCCGGAGTCTCCCGCCAAACCCAGCTGCACTCCCTGAACGCGTGCTGATGTGGCATAGCTGACCAGTGGATAGTAGAGCGGGATGGCGATGACCCGATCCACAAAGGCTTGCTGAAACTCAACATAGAGCAATTTGCGATTGATGGCATGGGGCTCGCGCCGCGCCCGTTCCAGCAACTCGGAGATGCGCCGGTCATCAACACCGCCATAGTTGAGGCCGTCAGGATACTGACCTTCGTGCCAGAAAGTGTAAATGTCCGGGTCGGTGCTGTGCCCTGCCGTCAACTCGACCAGCGCCGCATCGAAGTCGCCCGACTGCAATCGCTGCTGATACCTCGTTGCCGGCTCCGGCGTCACCTGCACTTCAAGGCCCAGCTGTGACCATTGCGCAGCAAACTCGCCCAGCATGCTGACCAGGGTGGCGTCATCCGGCGACAGGATGGCGAAAGACACCCGCCCGTTTGCCGCAACCTCACGCGAACGAGCGGTTTCGAGCAACCAGCGTGCCGCTTCAAGGTCCTTGTCCGCCCAGGCCAGCTCCGCCGACCACGCCCAGGAGCCTGGCCACAGCGGACTGTCCGCCACAACCGCGCGGTTCAGCAGCATTCGTTCAACAACCTGCGCCCGCTCTATGCCCGTGACCAACGCCAGACGCAGGCGTTGTTCGCGGAAGAATTCGGTCTCTTCGCGTTGCCAGTTGAAGATCAGGATGCCCACAGTCTGCCCAACGGTGTTCGCCAGCTGCAACGGAGCCGATTGCGCTGCCACCAGCAGGGAGTTGCGCTGCTGCCAGTTGCGGGCGACAAGACCATCAATGGCGCCCGCGTGCAAGGCCTTCAATGCCTCGTCGTAATGCGGAAACACCTGGAAGCGCATGCGCCCGATTTTCGGGCCAGTTCCGGCTTCTTCCCTGGCAAGCCATGTCGGCGCAGGTCGCAAATCAACCTGCGTCAGCGTGCCGCCTTCTTCACTGCGCAACGCCTCCAGCTGCCAGGGGCCGGTGCCTATGGGCGTCAGGTTGAATGGATGTTCGGCCAGTTGCGCCGGCGGCGTCCCCTGCAACGCGTGCCACGGCAGGACGGGCACCTGCAGTCTGTCCAGAAAACTGCCCAATGGCTGCGTCAGTCGAAAGCGCAGGACATTCGCGGCCAGCACCTCTATTTCTACCGTGCGCCAAAATCGACTGGCAGCAGCATCCCCCGGGAAATCCATCGCCTGCAAAAGCGAAAGAGTGAACAGTACATCGACTGCGCTGAAGGGGACGCCGTCCTGCCACAGCACATCGTCGCGCAGTGTGACGATGTACTCCAGGCCATTGGCGGCAATCAGCCAGTCGCGAGCCAGGGCCGGCACAGGCTCGCCATGCAAATTGATGGCTGTCAGGCCTTCGAAGATCAGCCCGCTGATGTCAGCCGCCGCCGAGCCGGGACTGGCCAGCAAGGGGTTCAGATGCTGCAGTGGGCCAACCACGCCTTCACGGAAGGTATGTGCTTCAGCAAGGTTGACGGGCTGTGTTACGACCGGTACAGCGGTTGGGACTGGTATGCCGGGGAGCCGGGTGCTGGCAGGAATGGGGTCAGGGTCAGTCGCCTGGGTCGAGGCGCTGCTGTTGACCAGCAGGCGCCAGCCCAGAATCGCGCCGAATAGCAGGCCTGCCAGCAGAAACAGCAAGAGCTGCCAGCGATATCCGCGCAGCATCGTTGCGCTCCGCAGCGCTTGCCAACGCCGACGTTGGCCTTGTCGGCTTACTGGAAGACCAGCACTGCCACGATGGAAATTGCCAGGAAGAGTACGGCAATGACGATAGTGATTTGATAGAGCGTCTTTTCAAGCCCGCGCCGCGTACGCGCAATCCCGCCGCCGGCATCACCACCCAGCAGCGAACCAAGCCCGCCTCCCTTGACCTGCAGGAGGATCAGAACGATCAACAATAATGAGATGATGACTGCTGCAATTTGCAGCGCAGCCTGAATGTCCATGCACGCCCCCGAGCTGTCCGGCGCAGAAGTTTAGCAGGCTCTCCCGCTTTCTACAAGCGTGGACAGTCAGACAGCGCTGCGCTATGCTGCCGCCTCCAGGCGCAATTCACTCAGGGACAAACTATGCCAGCCCCCGTACTTCTGCTCATCCTTGACGGTTGGGGCATTCGCGCCATGCGCGAGGGAAATGCCGTCGCCCAGGCGCGTACGCCAAGGCATGATCACTGGCTGCGCAACCATGAACGCGCCATCCTGCACAGCTCAGGTGAATGGGTCGGCCTCGTGCCCGGGCAAATGGGAAACTCCGAAGTCGGTCACCTGAACCTCGGCGCCGGCCGGGTTGTGTATCAGGACATCACCCGCATTGACAAGGCCATCGTGGATGGCGAGCTGGCGCGCAATCTCGCCCTGCAGACAGCGCTGACAGGTGTGCGCGAGCGCGGTCGCAACCTGCATCTCGTCGGTTTGCTTGGCCCCGGTGGTGTGCACAGCCACCAGCGCCACTTGAATGCCCTGCTCGAAATCGCTGCCGCAGCCGAAATTAACCCCCTGCTGCACATCATCACTGACGGGCGTGACACACCGTTGGACGGCAGTGATCGCTATCTTGCAGCGCTTGAGGAGACGCAGCAAGCGACAGGCGTGGGGCGGATTGCTACGCTGAGCGGGCGTTACTTCGCCATGGACCGCGATCGTCGCCGGGAGCGCACGCGCCTCGCCTTCGACGCCATGGTCAAACGCTCAGGCCACCGCGCCACAAATGCTGCCGCTGCGCTGAATGGCGCCAGGGAACGTGACGAGAGCGACGAATTCATCACGCCCACCGTCATCGGCGGCCCGGAATTCGCCATGCAGCCGGGAGACTGCGTCCTCTTCTACAACTTCCGCGCCGACCGCATGCGCCAGCTGGTACAGGCCTTAACGCTTGACGAGGTTGAGGGCGCAGACGGGTTTGACCTTCCGTCCGGGTTGGAAGTACTCACCTTCACCAGCTACATGGATGGGCTTCCGGCGACGGTGCTCTTCCCGCCGCAGCAGTTGCGCAACACGCTCGCCGAATGGCTGAGCGCGCAGGGCCGCAGCCAGTACCACAGTGCGGAGACCGAGAAGTATCCACACGTCACCTTCTTCTTCAACGGCCGCCGCGAGCAAGCCTGGCCAGGAGAGAGCCGCGCCATCATCCCTTCGCCAAAGGTCGCGACCTATGACCTCGCGCCGGAAATGAGCGCGCGCGGCCTGACCGAAGCAACTCTGGCACGGCTTGCCAGTCACGACGACAATTTCCTGCTCGTCAATTTCGCCAACCCCGACATGGTCGGCCACACCGGCTCACTGCCAGCGGCCATCGCTGCTGTGGAATGCGTCGATGATTGCGCCGGCCAACTGGTCGATGCGGTGCTGGCAAGGAGCGGCGTCGCCGTCGTCACCGCGGATCATGGCAACTGCGAGCGCATGGTCGACCTGGGCAGTGGCGGCCCACACACCTGGCACACGACAGGGCCGGTCTCCCTGTTCGTCATCGGCGCCGGCTATCACGATTTGCGCGCCAGCGGCGCCCTGGCAGACGTCGCCCCCACCGTGCTCGAACTGCTTGGAATCGATCCTCCATCTGAAATGACCGGGCACAGCCTAATCCTCAAGCAGGATTGAGAACAGCGATTCCCGCATCTGGCACCGGACCGGCGCTTGCGCTACCCTGTTCCCACGATTTCCGAACCATGTCGGAGGACAAAATGGTGAAGGCACTGATTGTGCAGGGCGGCTGGCAAGGTCATGAGCCGAAGGGCGTTGCTGACCTGCTGGAAGGTTCACTAAAGCGCAGCGGAGCCGACGTCACGGTCGCCGATACGCTCGATGCCTTTGTGAACAATGACCTGGCCGGTTTCGATCTGCTGGTCCCGATCTGGACGATGGGCGAAATCAGCAATGAACAGATGATGCCGGTGCTGCAGGCCGTTCATGAGCAGGGCGTGGGTATCGGCGGTGTCCATGGCGGAATGTGCGACGCCTTCCGCCAGCAGACCGAGTGGCAGTTCATGTGCGGCGGCCAGTGGGTCGCGCACCCTGGCAATGATGGCGTCAATTACACCGTGGAAATGAATCCTGCCGAACCCGACCCCATCACGGACGGTGTTTCGACCCTGAATATCTGCTCAGAGCAGTACTACCTGCACGTTGACCCCGGCAATCGAGTGCTGGCGAGCACCACCTTTGGCGATGGCACAGTCATGCCCGTCGTTTGGACAAAAAATTACGGCATGGGGCGGGTTTTCTATTGTTCCCTGGGGCATCATGTGGATGTCATTGAACCGCCGGAAATCCTGACGATGATCACCCGCGGTCTTCTGTGGGCCGCCGCCGGCAACAACTGAACCTGAGCAGCCGCAGCCAGACGCGTGCGCTTTTGTTTGCTTTTGCCAGGAGTTCCCTGATTGCTCAACACCGATTCTGAAAAATCGGGGGAAATCAGGGTTATTCTGTCACCCTGACACGTCATCTTCATGCATTTTGCCACAACTGGCAAATTTACGGCTGTACTGTTGTGGATTTCTCACAATGAATTCTTGGTTGAACTTCCCCAAAATGCAGGGTTGTCGTCATTTGGTCTTCGGAGGAGTACTACGCATGCACAACAGGCGAATCGGGTTCAAACTGCTGTTCCTGTTCGTCCTTGCCTGGGCCGTCGGCAGTTTGCTGACCGGCGTCGTTTTTGGGCAAGATGACGCGGCAGGAGGCGAGGCTGCCGCGGAGGAAATGATGGAAGTCGAAATGGCCACCGCGGAAGACCTGGGGGGTGTCGTCAGCAATCTCGACACGGTCTGGATGCTGGTCGCGGGCTTCCTCGTCTTCTTCATGCAGGCAGGCTTCGGTCTGCTTGAGGCCGGGCTGGTGCGCGCCCGCAACGTAGTCAACATTCTGATGAAGAATGTTTTCGACCTCGCAATCGGCGCAGTCGGTTTCTGGGCAATTGGCTTCGGATTGATGTTCGGTGCCGGCAACGGTTTCTTCGGTCAGGAGTGGTTCTTCCTGAGCGACCTGCCGGATATCTATCCCGGACTAACCGTACCAAGCTACGCCTTCTTCTTCTTCCAGTTCGCCTTTGCCGCCACAGCGGCCACCATCGCCAGCGGTGCGATGGCCGGGCGAACCGAGTTCAAGGGCTATCTGCTCTACAGCTTCATCGTCACGATCTTCATCTACCCCGTGGTGGGTCACTGGATCTGGGGCGGCGGCTGGATCGCGGAGACAGCCTTCCACGACTTTGCCGGTTCTACCGTTGTGCACTCCACCGGAGCATGGGTGGGCCTGGTCGGCGCCATCATCCTCGGCCCGCGCAAGTATCGCTTCGGCCGTGAAGGCGCCCCCATGCCCGGCCACAGCATGACTCTGGCCGCGCTCGGCACCCTGATCCTCTGGCTGGGCTGGTTCGGCTTCAACCCCGGCAGCCAGCTGGACGCTGACGCGCTCAGCATCGCGCGCATCACCGTTACCACGAACCTCGCCGCCGCGGCTGGTGCCCTGGTGGCCATGTTCGTTGGCTGGTACCATGGTGGCAAGCCGCAGCTCCCCTGGGGACTGAACGGCGCGCTGGCCGGCCTGGTATCCATCACCGCGCCCACAGCGGTCGTCACCCCCTTCGAGGCTATCATCATCGGCGCGATCGGTGGCATCATCATGTACATCGGCGTGAACACCCTGGAACGCCTTGGCATCGACGATGTGGTCGGCGCCACTTCAGTTCACGGCTTCTGCGGTGTCTGGGGCACGTTGTCGGTCGGCCTCTTCATGGCGGACGCCGGTCTGTTCCATGGCGGCGGCTTCGACCAGTTGATAGCCCAGGCCGTCGGTGTCGTGGCAGTAGCGGTCTTCGTGCTCGTCTCCGCCTGGATTATGTTCAGTTTCATTCGCTCGACGGTTGGGTTGCGCGTGCCGGAAGAAGCCGAGGCGCTCGGCCTGGACATCTACGAGCACGGCGCCGTCGCCTATCCGGAATTCACCAACTCGCCCAGCGAGCCTGTCCCGTCCGACATGAGCCAGTAGCAGAGGGCTAACCCATGATCAAGAAGATTGAAGCCATCATTCGCTCCGAAAAGCTCTCCGCCACCATCACCGAGCTCTCGGCCATCGGCATCGTCGGACTCTCGGTCCAGCCCGTCAAGGGGCGCGGGCGCGGCGCTGGCATACAGCTGCAGTGGCGCGGCGATTCCTACAACGTCGGCCTGTTGCCGAAAACCTTGGTTACCATCATCCTCAGCGAGGAAAATGTAGAGGCCACCGTCGCTGCCATCCGCAGCGCCGCCAGCACCGGCAGGCAAGGCGACGGGATGATCTTCGTCTCTCCGGTCGAAGACATCATGCGCATCAGCACTGGCGAGACCGGTCGCGAAGCCATCAGTTATCAGGGTGACATCGATACACGCAGTAAAATGGGAGCCTGAACCGGCAAGACAGCGTTTTGGCTTCGGGGCTGGTCAGTTGACCGGCCCCTTTGCGTTTACAGAAGCTGGAGGAAAGTATGGACATTCTGGTGAAAGCTGGCGCCCTGCACCAGCAGACTGCGACGGCGCACATTCATTTTGTCGCAGAAGATCAAAGCGAGTCGCTCCTGCAGCACACTCCCGCAACCGGACCGCTGGCTGCGATATGGGCGAGTGGCGACTTCAGTGGCGTAGAGGACCAACTGGTCAGGCTATACCCTGCCCAGCCCGGCCCGCGGCTGATCCTTGTCGGACTGGGGGACTCAGGCGGCGTCACTGCGGCCACCTTGCGCACGGCAGCCGCGCGGGCCCTGCGCAATGCGCGCGACCTGGGCGTTGATCAGGTGGCGCTGCTCCTGCCTGAACTGCTGCCGGTCGGGGCAGCCGCAGAAGCAGTGAGTGAAGGCGCCTTGCTGGGCCACTACCACTACCAAGGCCTGAAGACCACGCCTGCGACACCTGAGCTCCCGCGCGAACTGACGCTGGTCGTCAATGATGAGAACAACCTTGCCGCAGCCCAGGCCGGTGCGCGCGCTGGCCAGGCAATTGCCCAGGGCGCCTGCCTGGCGCGTGATCTGGTGAACACGCCCGCCAACTATTGCGCGCCCGCCGACCTTGCCGTGGCAGCCGGTGCTATCTCCGGGCTGCGGGTCGAGGTGCTAGAGCGCGCACAGATGGAAACGTTGGGCATGGGCGCTCTGCTAGGCGTCGCGCAAGGCAGCGAGACGCCGCCAAAGTTCATCATCATGGAACACAATGCCGAACGCGCCGACACACTCGACAGCGTCGTACTGGCCGGCAAGGGCATCACCTTTGATACCGGCGGCTACAGTCTCAAGTCAGTCACGGGCATGGTCGGCATGAAGAGCGACATGGGTGGCGGCGCGGCAGTGATCGGGGCCATGCAGGCCATCAGCGCGCTGCAGCCGGAGCTGCATGTGGTGGGGCTGGTGCCGGCAGTCGATAACCTGGTCAGCGCCCGCGCCATCCGGCCCCAGGATGTACTCACCGCCAGCAATGGCCTCACCATCGAAATCATCAGCACGGATGCTGAAGGACGCCTGATCCTGGCCGACGCGCTGGTCTATGCCGAGCGCTACCAGCCGGCCGCCGTTATCGACATTGCAACGCTCACTGGAGCCTGCGTGACCGCGCTGGGGTCTGCTGCAGCCGGCCTGTTCAGCAACCATGACGGGCTGCGCGACGCCCTGCTGGCGGCATCCGGCCGCAGTGACGAGCGCATCTGGCCGCTACCGCTCTTCCCGGATTACGACAAGGCGCTGGAGTCGCAGGCAGCCGACTTGAAGAACAGCGCAGCGCCCTTCACCGGAGTGGGCACTTCAGCGGCCTTTCTGCAGCGCTTCACGGACTGCCCGGCCTGGGCGCACCTGGACATCGCCGGCGTGGTTGGCATCGAAGGAATGGGCAGCATCGACCGCGAGAATCCGCTGGTGCCGGAAAAGGGCGCGACCGGCTTCGGCGCGCGTCTGTTTGTGGACCTTGTGCGCAACTGGCAGTCGCTGGACTAGTCCACCCGGCCCTGCGGCCAGTACTCATATTCCATGTGCCGCGCAGTAGCTGCGGCATGTTCTGCACCCAGCAAGCGCTCGACGATGTGCAGGGCCATGTCGATGCCGGCGGAGATTCCGGCCGATGTGACGATGCGGCCATTGTCCACATAGCGCGTGTCGCGCAGTACCTGCGTCTCCGGTGCCAGCGAGGCCAACAAATCCAGCGAACCCCGGTGCGTGGTCGCGCTCAATCCCTGCAACAAGCCCGCCTGCGCCAGCAACAACGAGCCGGTACACACCGAAAGAGTTAGTTCAGTGCGCGCATACTGCTCGCGAATCCAGCCGAGCAACGCTTCGTCCTGCAGCAGGGGACGCGTGCCCTGGCCGCCCGGAATGACCAGCAAGTCTGGCGTCGGACAATCCTTCAGGTTGAAGTCCGGATTGACGCTCAGTCCATTGCGGGCGATGACCGGGCCTGGCTTGCCGGCAATGGTGTAAACGCGAAAAGGTGGCACCTCGCTGTGGGAAGCGGCGACGGAGAAGACTTCGAAGGGCCCGCAGAAGTCCAGCAGCTCCACATCGTCAAAGATCAGGATGGCCACGTTACGTGGTTCAGTCATTGCCAGCTTCCTCCTCCAGCGCGCCTTCCAGCCGCAACAGCCAGCGCTTGCTCTCGATACCACGCCCACCACTGTAGCCGGTCAGCTTGCCACTGCTGCCGACCACGCGGTGACAGGGAACCACAATCGGCACCGGGTTGCGCCCCAGCACCTGGCCCACCGCCCGGCTCGCGCGCGGCGACCCGACTTCACGGGCAAGTTGACCGTAGCTGCGAATTATGCCGACAGGAATGGCGCAGGTCAGACCCAGCACACGCTGCTGAAAGGGCGTCATATCGGCCAGATCAACCGGCAAGGTGAAGGTCTGAAGTTGCCCGGCAAAATAGGCCGCCAGCTGCTCGCGCTCGGTCTGCAGCGCGTCGGGGTTGCGCTGACTGCGCGCCCTTGCCGGCAGATCCTCACGGAAGCGATCTTCAGCCACGCCAAACATCAGCCTGCACAGGCCGGCTGCACTGCGCGCCATGTAGAGCGCGCCCAATGGCGACTCCATCTCCGCCCACTCAATGAGCGGCGCCGTGCGCGCATACCAGTCCAGCACCTGCGCCCGCGAACGAGCAACCTCACCTTTTCCTGCCTGCATGGTCATGTCTCCTTCAACTCCCGTCGCAAACGACGTATGCCCAGCGAAACGTGCGCCCGGGCGCTCTCCGGTGAACAGCCCAGGGTCCCAGAAATTTCTTCGTAACCCAGCTCACGGCCATAGCGCAGCAGGACGGCAGCGCGTTGCCTCGGCGGCAGAAATTCGATATGCGCCATAACCAGCTCAAGCAAGGCATTGCGCTCACAGCACACTTCCGGCTGCAGGGCCGTTGACGGATGTTCGATCTCTTCGTCCAGTGGCACTTCACGTCGACTGCGCTTCAACGCACTGAGCGCACAATTGGTCGCGATGCGATACAGCCAGGCGCGCGCGTTGCTGTTCGGCCGCAATCGATCGTAAGCCTTCCATGCGCGTAGCCAGGTCTCCTGCGTTAAGTCGGCGGCATCCAGCTCTGTGCCGCGCAGCAGCTGCCACAGATAACGAAAGATTTCTTCGTGGTGACGTTCGATGAGTGTCTCGAAACGAATCAACGCTGGGCTCCCTGTCCTGTCTGTATAACCCCGTCAGCGCTGAAATGTGAAACGGGTTACAGGAAGCGCGCCATGTACAGCGATGGAGCCTGTGGATTCCTCTGCAGAAAATACTCAGGGGAGTCGCTATCGGCAGACGGGCTCAGTCTGACACAACGCTTTGGTCAGCAGCCACCAGGCGCACGAAGTTGCGCTTTCCAACCTGCAGCACGGCTGGCAGCATTTGTTTCGTCACCACAGCCTGCACATCCATGACCGGTTCATCACTCAGCCGGATACCGCGCTGCTTCATCAGCCTGCGCGCCTCGCCGCCGCTGCTGACCATGTCCAGCCGGCGCAGTAAATCCAGCACGCGTTCCTCACCCTGCAGCGCCACCTCGGCGATTTCCTGCGGCACGCCACCAGAGCGGAACACTTCGTCCCAGCGCTGCCGGGCCGCAACCGCGTCCTGTGGACTGCCGAAGATGCTGACGATTTCCTGCGCCAGTCTCAGCTTGATGTCGTTGGGGTGCTCGCTGCCATCCTGCAGGCCACGTTCCATGGCCTCCAGTTGTGCCGGCGAAGAGCCGAGAATCAGTTTGTGATACATGGGCATGGCCTTGTCGGGCACGCTCATCACCTTGCCGAACATGTCCCAGGGCTCGGCCAGCAACGGAATGTGATTGCCCATGCTCTTGCTCATTTTGGCTTCGCCATCAGTGCCAGGCAGCAGCTCACCCATGATGAGCGCGATCTGCGGCTTTTGCCCCAGCGCCTGCTGTAGTTTGCGCCCGGCGACGAGAATGTTGAAGAGCTGATCCTGGCCACCCACCTGCACATCCGCTTCCTGGGCGACCGCGTCGTAGCCTTGCATCAGTCCATAGAACAGTTCGTGCAGGTAGATGGGAATGCCTGCATCAACGCGCTTGCGGAAGTTTTCGCGTACCAGGAATTGCTGCACGGTGAAGTTGCTGGCCAGACGAATGATGTCCGCGAAATCCAGCGGCGAAAGCCATTCATCGTTGTAGCGCACGCGTGTCAGCTGCGGGTCAAGTATTTTGAAGGCCTGTTCGGCATAGGTGCGCGCATTCTCGTGCACCTGCTCTCGCGTCAATTGCTCGCGGGCCTCATCCTTGTCCGACGGGTCGCCGATGAGACTGGTGAAGGAGCCCACCAGAAAAGTGACGTCGTGGCCAAACTCCTGAAACTGGCGCAGCTTGCGCATCGTGATGGTATGGCCCAGGTGCAGGTCCGAAGTGCGCGGATCGTAGCCGCAGTAAACCCGCAGCGGGCGGCCTTCACGCTCCGCCTCCAGCAGACGGGTGCGCAATTCTGCGCGCATGGTGGCCGTGGTTTCTGCGTCGCCCGACTCCGCGCCAGACATCAATACCGCCACCTGTTCGTCGATCATCATCACCTGCGTCGCTGTCGTCACGCTCTTCGCCTTCCCTGTCTGGATTGCGCGGCCAGTATAGCACAGCGGGCCTTTCAACCTGTCGACATGCGCTTCAGCCACAACGCCGACAGCGCCGGCACAGTCAGAGTCACGCTGAACTGCTGGCCGTGGGCCGGGTTGGCCGTCGCAGTCAGCTGACCGCTCGCGCCCGTACCGCTGCCGCCGAACTCCGTCGCATCACTGTTGAGCAACACCTCGTACTGCCCCGCTGCCACCACGCCCAGTCGATAGTCCATCAGCGGGTCAGGAGAGAAGTTGCACAAGGTCAGCACCTGGTCGCCCGAATCATGCCCGGTCCGAACCCAGGCCAGCGTACTGTGCTGCGCATCGTGCACATCGATCCAGCAAAAGCCCTCGCCGTCGAAGTCGCGTTGCCACAGCGCCGGCTGCGCCCGGTACATATGGTTGGCACTGCATACCAGATCACGCAGACCGCGATGCTGCGGCCAGTCCAGCAGCTGCCAGTCGAGCGCACGCGTCTCGCTCCATTCGCGCCACTCACCGATCTCCAGGCCCATGAAGGTCAGCTTCTTGCCAGGATGCGCCAGCATATACAAGTAGAGCAGGCGCAGCGTGGCAAACTGTTGCCACCAGTCGCCGGCCATCTTGCCCAGCATGGAGGCCTTGAGATGCACCACTTCGTCGTGCGAGAAAGGCAGCACGAAGTTCTCGGAGAAAGCGTACATGAGCGAAAACGTGAGGCGCTCATGCAGTAGGTGCCGGTCAGCAGGCTGCGCACGCAGGTAGGACAGGGTGTCGTTCATCCAGCCCATATTCCATTTAAGTGTGAATCCCAGCCCTCCCTCACGCACTGGCCGCGACACCCCAGGCCATGAGCTGGACTCTTCCGCAATGGTCAACGCGCCCGGAAAGTCCGCATGAACCGCCACATTGACTTCCTGCAGGAAGCGAATGGCATCCAGGTTTTCGAAGCCGCCGTGCTGGTTGACGGCCGACTCAGCCTCCTCCCGCCCGAAGTTAAGGTAGAGCATGGACGAAACGGCATCCACGCGCAGGCCATCGATGTGATACTTCTGCAACCAGAACAGCGCGTTGGAAAGCAGAAAATTGCGCACTTCGTTGCGGCCAAAATTGAAGATGCGCGTGCCCCATTGCGGCTGTTCGCCCCGCAGCGGATCCGCATGTGAGTAAAGATTCGTCCCATCGAAGGTGGACAGCGCAAAATCGTCACGCGGGAAGTGCGCCGGCACCCAGTCCAGCAGGACGCCGATGCCGGCCTGATGGCAGGCGTCGACGAATGCCATGAAATCCCGGGGTTCGCCATAGCGACTGGTCAGGGCATAGAAGCCGCCAACCTGATAGCCCCAGGATTCGTCCAGCGGGTGCTCGGCCAGCGGCAGAAACTCGACATGCGTATAGCCAGTCTCGAGCAACCAGGGGATAAGATGCTGCGCCAGGTCGCGATAGCTGTAGAGGTTGCCGTCCGCATGTCGCCGCCACGAACCGGCATGCACCTCGTAGATGAGCATTGGCCCGTTGAGCGCGCCCTCTACAGAGCGAGACTGCATCCAGGCATCGTCCCCCCACAGATAGCCGCCCAGGTCGGTGACAACCGAGGCAGTTTTCGGGCGCAGTTCACTGCGGAAGCCGTAGGGGTCGGCTTTCTGTGCGTTGTAGTTGCCATGGCCGACAACGTCATACTTGTAGACGGCGCCGGCGTCCAGGCCGGGCACGAAAAGCTCGTGGATGCCGCTGTTCTCCCGGGGCTGCATGGGATGCAGTCGCACATCCCAGCCATTGAAGTCACCAACCACGCTGACGCGCCAGGCGTTGGGCGCCCAGACGGCGAAGTTGACGCCGGTTACGCCGTCATAATTGCGCAGTTGTGCGCCCAGCTTTTCGTGGCTGTAACGCAGCCTGCCCTCGCCGTAGAGGTAACGGTCAAATTCTGTCAGCAGAGGATCGCGGAAGGCGTAGGGGTCGGCGAAGCTGGAAGTCTCGCCAAGATGATTGCACTCCTCGAAGCGGAAGCGCGCCCAGTCGCCGTCAACCACTGCTGTGAAGTAGCCATCCGTTTGCTTCCGCTCCAGTTCCGCACGCGCGCCGGTCTGCTCGTTGCAGGCGACCAGGCTGCGAGCGTTGGGACGCATGGCGCGCAGGCGCAATCGCCCGTCCGCCAGCTGCTGCGGCCCCAACACTTCAAACGGCGCACCGCAACTGCCTGCGGCCAGGGCCTCAATCAGGTCCTGTTCCCTGCCCATGTACCATGTCCTGTTTCCGCTCACTGGCATTATGCCCCTCTGCCCTTCCCTTGTGAAGAGCCCGCGATTTGCCTATACTTTTTACGCCATTGAACGTCCCTACAGGAACCTCACATGAAGCGCATGACCAGCGAAGAGGCGCGTGCAGCCTTTCTTGACTACTTTGCCATAAGAAGTCACCGGGTGGTTGACTCCTCCTCGCTGGTGCCAGCCAACGATCCCACCCTGCTCTTCGCCAACTCGGGCATGGTGCAATTCAAGGAAGTCTTCCTGGGTTCCGAACAACGCGACTATTCGCGGGCGACGACCTCGCAGAAGTGCATGCGCGTCAGCGGCAAGCACAACGACCTGGAGGAAGTCGGCCCCTCGCCGCGCCACCACACATTCTTCGAAATGCTGGGAAACTTCAGCTTCGGCGATTACTTCAAGCTGGAAGCCATGCAATACGCCTGGGAGCTGCTCACCGAGGTCTACGGGCTGCCGCCGGAACGCCTGGCAATCACCGTCTATGAAAAAGATGACGACAGTTATGAGCTCTGGCGTGACGAGATCGGCATCAGCCCGCAGCGCATCGCCCGCCTTGGCCCGGAAGAAAACTTCTGGCAAATGGCCGAAACCGGCCCCTGCGGCCCCAACAGCGAAATCCACTTGGACAAGTTTCCCGAGCGCGGCGAAGCCGGCATCATCGCCTCGCTGGAAGCCGACGACGACCGCTTCCTCGAGCTGTGGAACCTGGTGTTCATGCAGTTCAACCGCACCCAACCCGACCCGCAGCATACTGGCGCTTATGACGATCCCCTGCCTCATCCAGGCGTGGACACCGGCCTCGGCCTTGAGCGCATCGTTAGCGTGCTGCAGGGCGCCGCAGCCAACTACGATACTGACCTCTTCCTGCCGGTGATGCAGGCCGTGCAGGCGCTCACCGGCCACAGCGACGCCGAGCGCGACGCTGACATCGTGCCCTATCGCGTCATCGCCGACCACATGCGGGCCTCCGTCTTTCTCATCGCCGACGGCGTCCTGCCTGGCCCCAAAGGTCGCGATTCTGTCACGCGCCTGGTCATCCGCCGCGCTGCACGCTTCGGGCGCAAGCTGGGCTTTGAGGAGCCCTTCCTCGCGCAGATTGCGGATGCGGTCATCGACATCATGGGCGGGCACTTCAGCGAACTGGTGGAACGCCAGGAATCGATTCGCCGCGTCATTACCCTGGAAGAACAGCGCTTTCACCGCACATTGGGGCGCGGGCTGGGCGAACTTGAAAGCATGCTGGAAAAGCTGCAGCAAGATGGCGAGCACATGCTGCCCGGCGCCAGGGCCTTTTATCTCACGGCCACCCTGGGCCTGCCCTTCGAAGTCATTCGTGACGTCGCTGCCGAACGCAACATGACAGTCGACCTCGCTGGCTTCGAGGCGGAACAGCAGCGGCACTCCACCATCAGTGGCGCCGGCCAGGCCATGGGCGTGCTGGAAAGCAACGAGGCGTGGAAAGCGGTGCTGGCAGATACAAGTTGTGAGAACGAACCGGTTTACGATCCCTACGGCTCGCCCGCACGAGACACCAAAGTTCTGGCGCTGCTGCAAGATGGACAGCCTGTAGCCGAAGTCATCGCCGGCGACCCTGTTGAAGTGGTGCTGGCCGAGACTCCCTTCTACGTTGAAGCGGGCGGCCAGGTGAGCGACCGCGGCACGATTCGAGGTGAAGACTGGCTGATCGAGGTAGAGGACACGCGTCAGCCGGTGGGCGGCCTGGTCGTGCACCTGGGCGAGGTCATTGAAGGCCGCCCGCGCAGCGGCGACCCGGCCCGTGCCGAAGTGGATCTGGCGCGCCGCAGGGACATCACGCGCAATCACAGCGCGACCCATCTCCTGCACGCCGCCCTGCGGCAGCAACTCGGCACCCATGTGCAGCAACGTGGGTCGCTGGTAGCGCCGGATCGTCTGCGCTTCGATTTCGCCCATGACGCCCGTCTCACAGATGAGGAACTGCAGCAGGTTGAGCATGCGGTCAACGAGGCAATCCTGGCAGACTACCCGGTGCAGGCCGCCTACATGCCGCTCACCCAGGCCCGCGCGGAAGGCGCGATGGCGCTCTTCGGCGAAATATACGGCGACCAGGTGCGCACCATCCGCATCGGCGACGGGGATGAACGCACCAGTTACGAACTCTGTGGCGGGCTGCATGTGGGCAGCACACAGGCGATCGGACAATTGCGCATTGTCTCCGAAGGCAGCGTAAGCGCCGGCGTGCGCCGCATTGAAGCAGTCACCGGCCGGGCCGCCCAGGCCCATGTGCAGCAGGCACTTGCACAACTAAATGGCATGGCGGCGCAACTGGGCGGCGCTGCCATAGAGGCGCCAACGCGTCTGAACGCGCTGCAGCAGCAATTGAGCGACAGCCGTCACGAAGTCGCGACCCTGCGTCGGGAACTTGCCCGGCACGAATTTTCGCGGCGCATGACTGAAGTCGAGCAGGTCGGCGAGCTGCCGCTGCTCGTTACGCAACTGGACGGCCAGCCCATGGATGCCATGCGCGAGATGGCCGACTGGTTCCGCCAACAGGTGCCCGGCGGCGTCCTCGTGCTCGGTAGCGTCGTTGAAGATCGGCCCTTGCTGCTGGTTTCGGTGGATGACGGTCGCATCAATCAGGGCCTGCATGCCGGTCAGCTCATCAGACCCCTGGCAGCCCGTGTCGGTGGTGGTGGCGGCGGACGCCCGACGCTGGCCCAGGCCGGCGGCCGAAATGCGGACGCCCTGCCGGAAGCGCTGGCCAGCGCCCGCGCCCTGGTCACGGAACACTGGCAACCCGTGTAACATGCCGCCGCGCCCCGAATTGCTGCAACTGGAGCGCAATGAAGATGTCGCCTCCATTCGCGGTCGTCTCCTTCCTCATGCGCAAAGTCGCGTACTGCTGGTCTGGCCTGTACGTGGCTCGGCCCTGACGCGTCGGCTGGAGCTGGTGCTGGTGCAGCGCGAGGCCCAGCGTCTTGGCGTGCAGTTGGCGCTGTTGACCCAGGATCCGGACGTCATTCGCTACGCGCGCGAGCTGAACCTCAGCACCTTTACGACCGTTGGCGCCAGTGAGCGCGGTCGCTGGAAGCGCGGGCGTAGCCAGTTGATCTCACTGGGGACACTGCATAATCGCGCGGAGTCTGCTGACCCGGATGCCCAGGTCTCGGCAATTGCCCAGGCCCAGGCTGAAAGGAAACGTCCGCCCTCCCTGTTGCGACTGACGGGGGCGCTCATCCTGCTCAGCATGGTGCTCGCCCTGGGCGCGGCCGCCGCCCTGTTGATCCTGCCGACAGCCACCATCACCCTCCTCCCGGCCCGCAGCCTCATCCAGGCCGAGGCCTTGATCACCGCTGACCCGGATGAGACGGACGTTGACCCGCAAGGCGCCGTTATACCCGCCAGACTTCTCAGTATCACCGTCGAGGAAAGCGCTTCCCTGCTGCCCGGTGGCAGCCAGCAGCTTTCCTCCACACCGGCGACTGGTACAGCGCTGTTTGTCAATCTCGGCGACGATCCTGTCGCAATTCCCGCCGGGGCCCTGGTGGGCACAAGCGGCGCGGCGCCTGTCTGGTTTCATACCCTGACGAGCGCTTCGCTGGAGGCCGGTGCCGGTAATCAGGTGGAGCTCCCGATTGAGGCGACAACCAACTTCGCAGGTATGGCCGGCAACGTGGACAGTGGCTTCATCAATTCCGCAGCAGGTGAACTGGCGCAGCAGGTGAGCGTGCGCAATCTTCGGCCGACGAGCGGCGGCAGCAGCCGCGCTGTCAGCATTGTGCTGCCGGAAGACCATGCGCGCCTGCTCGCTATGGTGCGTCAGCAGCTCAAATCCCAGGCTTATATCGCTCTCTTGTCGCGTCTGGATGATGGCCAGCATCTAATTCTTGAATCCATGAGCATTGCCACCGAACGCAATGACTGGACCCGCTTCAGCGCCATACCCGGGGAAGCGGCGGGAATGCTCAGCCTGGACATGAAGGCCATCGTCGAAGCCATCGCCATCGACGAAACGCTGGCCCAACAGGTCGTCCTCAACCGGCTGCAGGTCGAAGTTGCCGGGGGCAGCAGTCTCCTGCCCCAAACCATCAACCATGAGCGCGGCACGGTCGTGAGCGACTATGCTGACGGCCTCATTCGTATCTGGCGCCGCGCCGAAGCGCTAACCGAAATCAACGTCGACGCCGGGGCACTGAGCGAGCAACTCGTCGGCATGACTTCGGCGGAGGCCAGAGCCAGAATTCACCAGGAGCTGTCGCTGCAACCCGGGACTACGCCGCGCATCAACATCGAGCCGGACTGGCCGGGACGCATGCCCTTCCTTCCCTTCCGCATTACCATTCAGCTGGCGGAACAGGCGTGAAGCTGCTGGCGATCGATCACGGCGAACGCCGCCTTGGCCTGGCCACCTGTGACGCCACTGGCCTGGTGGCACGCGAGCTGGCAATCCTCACACGCGGCTCCCGCGCGGAGGACTTCGCCGCCATTCAGCAATTCGTGAGTGAGGAGCGCATTGAGGCGCTGCTGGTCGGGCTGCCGCTCAACGACGAATCGCCTGAGCGCCAGGCGGAGCGTTGCGCCATCGTGCGCAGATGGGCACGCCGTCTTGCTGTTGCCACCGGGCTGCCGGTGACGCTGTGGGACGAGCAGCTTTCCAGCGTCGATGCCCAGGATATGGCATACGCGCGCAAGCGCGGGCCGCGCGACCCCGTCGATGATCTGGCCGCGCGCGTCATTCTGCAAAGCTATCTTGACGCCCTGCGCGACGGGCTTGCCGGTGAACCAGAGCGAATTTCGGCGCCGCCCGCCGCAGGTTAATCAGTCCCCATCATCGACCAATATGGCAGCCAGCTCTTCCGACCAGGCGAGTAAGTGTTCATCCGCGCCATATCGGCTGCTAACCTGCAGACCCAGCGGCATGCCATTCACCGCGCGCCCGGCCGGGAGGCTCACCGTGGGCAGACCGGCATGCGTCCAGGGCAGATTCATCACCGGATCGCCGGTGGAACTGATGCCGACGGGCGCTGGCCCGGTCGCCGGCGGGCTGAGCCACAGATCGATGCCAGCAGACTCCATGCGCGCCTGCAATTCTTGCCGGGTCTGCGCCATGCTGGCACGCGCCTGCCGCAGCGTCGCTTCGTCGACCTGCTGACCGCTGCGGATGAGCGCCGCCGTGCGCGGCCGGTAACGAGTTTCGTATTGCGCAAACCAGGCGCGATGCTCCAGCGCCATTTCGTGCGCCATCAGCGAGCGATGCAGTCTGTCCATCGTCACAAAGTTGTCGAACAATGAGTGTCGCTGCAGCTCGTAGCCTGCCGCCTGCAGACGCGCGAGCTGAAACTCATACCCTGCGCGACCCTCAGCGTCCAGATAGTCCAGCATGGGGCCATCTACCGCAGCCAGGCGTGGCCGGCCCTGCACCGTCAAATCCTGCCAGTCCTGACACAACACTGAGGCGGCCAGCCGCATGCCCGCCACATCCTGGGTGAACAGGCCCACATGGTCCAGCGCAGGCGCCACATAAATCACGCCCGTCGCATCGATGCGTCCGTAGCCTGGCTTGAAGCCGACAACACCGCAGTAGGCCGCCGGTCGCATCAGCGAGCCGATCGTTTGCGTGCCCAGCGCCAGTTGACAGCTGCCGGCAGCCACCGCCGCCGCGGAGCCGCTGCTGCTGCCGCCTGGAGTATGCGCCAGATTGTGCGGGTTGCGCGTCGGCCCTGGCTCGAAGTACGCGAACTCGGTTGTGACGGTCTTGCCCAGCACCAGCGCGCCGGCCTCCTTCAGTCGCGTCACGCAATCCGCCTGCGCGCCCTCGAAGAGCGTGGCGGGCAAGGTGCTGCCGGCGAGTGTGGGCAGACCATCCATTCGAAAGATGTCCTTGACGCCGAGCGGCACGCCAAAGAGTGGCAGACGGTTGCCCGGTCGCGGCCAGCGTTCCAGCAGTTGCCCAGCCGCACGCATGACCCGCTCACGACGGTTCGCTTCAGGCACGAAGGCCTGCAGCTGCGGCTCCAGCGCCTCCAGCCGCTCCAGGGTGGCGCGTGTATTTTCCAGCAGATTCAACTCACCACTGCGCAGAGCCCTGGCAGTTTCGGCCAGGAAGGCTTTTTTTAGCATGGGAATTCCTCACTCTTTACTGTGCCCGGATCAGGGATGTCCTGAGAACTTGCTGACAATCAGTGTAACCATTACAGGGCAACAGGCTGTCCTGATTTCCGCTTGCTTCGGACCGCATTGTCAATCCACAAACTCAAACTGGATTTCTGATATATTTGTCTCCCGGAAGATTGAGGAGGGCCACATGCAAAGCAAGGTTGAAGCCGTTCGGCCTGGCTGGGTTTCCGATGATCTGTTTCCTTTTGAAAGCAGATTTTACTCAACGCCTGCTGGTCATCATATGCACTATGTCGATGAGGGCCAGGGCAAGCCGGTTGTGTTTGTACATGGCAACCCGACCTGGTCCTTCGAGTTCAGAAAGCTCATCGCCGGGCTTCGCTCGTCATACAGATGTATTGCGGCTGACCACATTGGCTTCGGTCTGTCCTCCCGCAGTGACCGGAGAGAAGACTTTCATCCAGCTGCCCACGCAGATAATTTGTCCGCGCTTCTTGTTGACCTGGACCTTGCCGAAATCACACTCTACCTGACGGACTGGGGCGGGCCCATTGGTCTTGATTTTGCCCGTAAACATCAAGACAAGGTTAGTAAAATCGTCATTGCCAACAGCTGGTGCTGGCCTGTTGCCGGCGACTTCCACTTTGAAATGTTCAGTTTCATGATGTCATCTGTCATCGGACAGTTATTGATCCGGCAGTTTAACCTGTTTGTCAACCAGGTTATGCCCCGTGCTGTTGGCAACAGGGAGTGCCTGTCACAAGATGTCATGAAACATTACCGCATGGCCCTGCCCACGCCAGAAGCACGTGCCGCCTGCGCCGCACTGCCAGGCCACATTATTGGTGCCAGTGACTGGTTGAAGGAGGTTTGGGATGGCCGTTCAAGCTTCATCTCGATACCGGCGCTGGTGCTTTGGGGCTTCAGGGACATCGCCTTTCGTCACAAGGAACTTGCAGTCTGGCAGCGAGAACTTAAAGATTGCGAAGTTCACGAATTCAGGAATGACGGGCATTTCCTGGCCGAAGAGATTCCTGAGCGGCTGCTCCCGGTTCTTCGTTCATTTCTCGAATGTGAGTCCTGAACCCGGATTCATTTCAGTCATCCGGTAACAACCAGTTCCTGTATAAAAGACGCCCTTTCACTTGCTAAAATAGCCCCGAATTCATGCAGGAGACTGTTCTGGTCGGTCGTGGCAAGTGTCTGCTGTTCGTCGCAGCTGCCCTCGGCGCGCTGCTGCTGGGCCTGTCCCTGCCGGTCCTGCTCAGCGGAGGCGCGGGCGGGCTCGGCGGACTGGCGCGGCGCGGTCTGACGCGCATCAGCCTGTTGACGCGCTCGGACGAGCTGGCGCGCACTGCCGGCAGCGACTCAACGCCGCTGCGTTTCGTCGTGCGTCCGGGCGACACGGCTGCTTCCATCTCGGAGCAACTGATGGCAGCGGGCCTCGTGCATGACGCGCAACTTTTCGTCGACTACGCCTTTGCCAATGGCCTCGACGTGCAGTTGAAGGCAGGAGACTATTTCCTCAACCAGACGCAGTCCATACCCGCCCTGGCGCAGCAACTCGCGAATGCGCGCGGCAGCGCCCTGCAATTCCGCGTGTTCGCCGGCTGGCGCATGGAACAAGTCGCCGCGGCCATCGACAACAACGGCCGCTTCAGTTTTGGTGGTACGGAATTTCTGCAACTGGTCGGGCCTGGCGCATGGCTTGACCCCGCCATGGCTACGCAAACCGGCTTGCCGCCGGGCGCATCGCTGGAAGGCTACCTGTTCCCGGACAGCTACAGCCTGCCACCGCAACTCACCGCCCTGGGGTTGCGCCAGGCCCTGCTGCAACAGTTGATGGCGCAGTTCACGCCACAAATGCTGGCGGACGCTGCCGCCCAAGGACTCTCGCTGCACAACGTGTTGACCCTGGCGGCCATCGTGGAGCGTGAATCGCTGCACGAGGATGAGGACGCGCGCATCGCCGGCGTTTATCGGCGGCGCCTGGCGCAAGGCATGAAGCTGGACGCCGACCCGACCGTGCAGTACGCCCTGTCAACGCTGGTTGGCAGCTGGTGGCCGCAAATCACTGCCGCACATTACAGCTCGGTTATTTCGCCCTGGAACACCTATCTGCAACCCGGGCTGCCACCTGGGCCCATCGCCAACCCAGGCCTCTCCGCCATTCGTGCCGTAATTTATCCGGCGCAAGGCGACGAGCTCTTCTTCCGCGCAGCCTGCGACGGCAGCGGCTACCACGTCTTTGCGCGCAGCTATGCCGAACACCTGGAAAACGGCTGCGATGCCTGAGCGACTGTGGCGCTGGCTGTTGCCAATCCTGTTGCTGGCCGCCTGCAGCAGCGCTGCGCTGGCGCCACCAGGCAAAATCGCGCTGCTGGCGCCCTTCGAAGGTCGCGAGCGACAGCTCGGCTATGAATTGCTCACCAGCGCTCGTCTGGCGCTGCAGGACGCAGCGCGTACAGACCTGACCCTGCTGCCGGTGGACAGTGGCGGCTCGGTAGCAGACGCGGTCAGTCGCGTCCAGGCCCTGCGCAGCGATCCGCTGGTACTCATGGTCGTCCTGGCGGGAACGTATGCCAGTGACGCACAAACTCTGGCCGCCCTGGCTGACTTGCCTTCCCTGCTCATCAGCGATCAACCGTATGAGCCTGTCGGGGCACGTGAAATGTTGCTGCGCGCGTTTTCGCTTCCATAGCCAACTTTGTTGAAAGCTATCGTGAGAGCAACCCCGACGCCCTGAGCCAGGTCCTTGGGCCGCAGCAGATCAGGACAATATGTTGTCCAATACTGAAAGTGGTGTGGCGGCGAGAAGCCCGGCGTCTATCGGCAGGACCACGCCCGATATCCAGCGGGCTTCGTCGCTGGCGAGGAAGACGGCCGCCCATGCGACATCCCAGGCAGTGCCTTCACTACCCAGAGGTCCCGCTTTACGCCGCAGCGTTCGTGTTTCGTCGTCAATATGACGGACAAAGGCGCCGTGGATATGGCCGGGCGCAAGGGCGTTGACACGGATATTGTCGCGCCCGTGATGCACCGCCATGACGCGCGATAGTTGCACCGCTCCCGCTTTTGTCACGGCATAGGGGACATTGCGGTTGAAGCCGGCGCGCAAGGCGTCAATAGACGCGACATTGATGATCGAGCCACCGCCGCCTGCTTTCATCAAAGGAACGGCATGCTTGCAAGTCAGCATCATACTTTTTAAGTTGATAGCGAATACTTCATCCAGTTCGACACTTTCGACTTCGGTGACCATGCCGCTGCCATAGGTCGCTACATTATTGAAAAGTATTTGCAAACCGCCATAGCGCTCTTGACAAGCTTCCATCATTTCCCGGCAGGCCCCTTCGCTCGTTACGTCCGCCTCAAAGACGGAAGCCGTGCCTCCAGCCGCAGCGATGTCCTGTTGCGTGGCTTCCGCCCGCTCACGGTCTAAATCCACCAGCAAGACGCTCGCCCTCTCTTGAGCGAAGAGCATCGCGGTTGCGTAACCCGTGCCGGCCGGCTCACCCCTTGACCCGGCGCCAACTACTATGGCGATCTTGCCTTCCAGTCGTTGATTGCCCATGTCACTGTCTTTCAATTGACGATCGTCTAATCCATGTGCAGGCCGCCATCGACGGTCAGCGACAAGCCGGTGAGGAATTCGGCTTCGTCAGAGGCGAGGAAGGCGGCCATCTTCGCTATATCAGCCGTCTCGGTAATGCGCCCCAGGGGCACGCTGCCGATAGCATTCGCGATCATCGCCTGACGATGTTCAGCCGGCTCAATGCCAGCAGGCGCCAATACCGCCGCCATATCGTCGATCCGCTCGGTCGCGATCAAACCCGGGCAGATTGCGTTTACAGTGATGCCTTGCGACGCCACTTCGCGCGCCATGGCCTGCGTGAATCCGCGCACGGCAAACTTGGAGGCACAATATGCCGCGAACCTCGCCACGCCGCGCTTGCCCGATGTCGATGAGATGTTGATGATCCTGCCACCTTCGCCGCGCGCGATCATCGTCCTGGCCACCGCTTTGCTGCACAAAAAGGTGCCCTTTACGTTGACACGCTGTATCAGATCAAAGGCATCTTCCTCCAGCTCCACCACCGGCACCCGGTCACGACCAGCCGGAGCGCCAGCGTTGTTCACCAGAATATCGATCTGCCCGAACGCTTCCAGCGCTTCTTTGACCATTCGCTCAACTTGCTGCGCGGACGAGACATCGGCGTAAGCCGCCAGCGCGCGCCGACCGAGCGCTTCAATCTCGCTGACGACGGCCGGCAAGCCTTGCCGAATGGCAGACGCTTCGCTCAGGTCATTGACAACCAGATCGGCGCCTTCCTGAGCCAGACGGAGGGCGATGGCCCGACCTAAACCGGCAGCGCCGGCGGCCCCGGTGACCAACGCTACTTTCCCTCGTAGATCGTACATCTTGCTCACTCTTGACCTGCCTGGCGCAATATTCGCTGATCACTCAGGTCTTTGCCGCCGACAGTTTTCGTCAAGCTAGCACCGCGATATTCCCGGATCTCGAGAGCAGCGAAGGCATTGACGATATTGTATTGCGTCGGCATATCTTCCCAGCGCGCGTTATGAAATTGCAAGTGGCCTTCGCCCACATGACGCTCCAGTACTCGTCGGTTGGGCGTCTCGGCTGGTGTCAGGACGGCGTACGCAGCATCGGCTGACCCCCATTCACCCGTGCGCGGCATATATTTGTAATGCATGGTGCCCGCATTCTGGCTTTGCCCGGCATTTTCGATCTCCGCGGGCGATTGCTGCCGCAAGTCCTTGACGGTGAGATCGAGGAACCTGAAGCCCAGCCAACTCGCAATAATGTGATGTTCGCCGCGCAGCCTGGTTGGTGTCGGCAGTTCGCAATAGATCTTCGAAAAGCCAATTTCTTCGCGGCCAGTGAGAATCGGGTCGGTCAGATTCTCCCAGAGCACGGTAAGGAAATCACCGCTCAGCTGGTCCACTTCGCCTTCAAATCGTACTGGAAATGAGACGCCAAGGGTATTGTAACCGCGACCGGCCAGCCATTCGATTTCCGTCATATAGCTCGCGCTAACCGTCACCACCGGGTCGCCATCGAGCATAAATCCGGGCGGCAGATGCTTCTCCAGTTGTGACGGATTGCTCAGGAAACTGACGCTGAAACTCGTGCTGTAAGGATTATCGCGGCACTCGAACTTCCGACCATCGGGTCCTCGACGGGGTCCCGTACGCGGCCCAAAATGCGTCGGCATCCGGTACATTTTGTCCCTCTCAAATTGATAAGGCATCACTTGCTCCATTCATACGGATTGTTGTCTCTCCGCCTCGGGATCGAAGCCGGACCCTGCAGTTTATAAAGCACTAACCTTCGCCGCCACTGTAGTCATTGCCCCGGTAAGCGGCCATGTCATTATATCCATGCAGCAAATCAGCCAGGGCGTGGACAGCGCGCCCTGAAACGCGCGCAACACTCAGGCGCTGCGACTTTGGCGCTTGCCATGCACAGTGTCGTAGACAAGTGGCAAGGGCGCGACAGCCTCATCCGCCAGCGGGATGAGCCCCTGTAACTCTGTGCGGCAGCGCGCCAGCCCGTCCTCATCGTTGGCGTAAATTGTCACCAGGGGCGCGCCGGCGGCCACGCGCTGGCCAACCTTGACATGCACCTGCAGCCCAACAGCCATATCTATCACGTCGCCCTTGCGCTCGCGGCCCACGCCGAGGGCAAAAGCCGCATGCATCACGCCGCGCGCCGGCACGGCCTGCACCACGCCTGCCTGCGGCGCAGAAAGGGTTTCGACAAGACGAGCCTGTGGCAGGCGTTCGGGCTCATCCACCATGCGCACATCGCCGCCCTGGGCGAACACCATGTCGCGGAATTTCGCCAGTCCCGCGCCGGAGGCCAGGCGTTGTTCCAGGTCCGCGCGAATCGCGGAGTCCTTCGTCCAGCGTACGCCCTGACCCGCCAGGCTCAGCATGAGCCCGGCTATGATTAGGCTATGTTCGCGCAGATCGGCCGGGCCGCCGCCCCGTAGCGCATCCAGCGCCTCGCGTACTTCCAGCGCGTTGCCAACCGCCTCACCCAGCGGCTGCGTCATGTTGGATATCACCGCGATGATGTCGCGGCCGGCATCCTCGCCGATGCGCACCATCTGCTGCGCCAGTTCACGGCCCTGCTCCAGCTCGCGCATGAAAGCGCCTTCACCGACCTTGACGTCCAGCACAATGCCATCTGCGCCGGCGGCGATCTTCTTGCTCATGATGCTGCTGGCAATGAGTGGAATGCTCGGCACGGTGCCGGTTACATCGCGCAGCGCGTAAATCAGCCCGTCGGCCGGCGCCAGATCCTCGTTCTGGCCGCCAATTACCAGGCCCACCTCGCGCGCCAGCTGTGCAAAGCGGTCCGGTTCCGGCGCCACGTCGAAGCCCGCAATCGACTCCAGCTTGTCCAGCGTGCCGCCGGTGTAGCCCAGCGCGCGGCCGCTCATCTTGGCCACCGGCACGCCGCAGGCGGCCACCAGCGGCAGCACCACCAGCGAGACCTTGTCGCCCACCCCGCCGGAGGAGTGTTTGTCGACCGCATAGCTGCCCAGCATGTCCGCCATACTCAGCTGCTTGCCGGAGCGCACCATCGCCTGAGTCAGCTGCGAAATCTCTACTCGAGACATGCCGCGGATGAGGATGGCCATCAGCAGGGCTGACATCTGGTAATCGGGCAGTTCGCCGGCAGTGAAGGAACTGATCACCCAGTCGATCTCCGCCTGCGTTAATTCGGCGCCATCACGCTTGCGTTCCAGAATATCGATCATGCGCATTGTGCTGCTCCTGTTCATATAAGCCTACTCTGGCGCATCCAGCCCCGGCCCGCAAGAGTCTGCTATACTGCCGCCGATTGCAAACTGGGGTCAATATGCCTGAAAAGCGCGCCATCACCGCTACAGACCTCTACCGCATCGTGCTTGTTGAGGAGCCGCGCATCAGTCCCGACGGGCGTTTCGTCGCCTGGGTGCGGCAGCACGCGCAGGCCTTCAGCAACGACTACCGGCGCGACATCTGGCTTTCACCAGTTGACGGCGGCTCAGCCATCCAGCTGACGCGCGGGGGAACCGACAGTCAGCCACGCTGGTCGCCCGACGGCAAGACCCTGGCCTTCGTTTCAGCGCGCGGTGGCAAGGCACAGCTCTACCTGTTGCCGGTCGCTGCGACGGGCGGCGAAGCCCGTCAACTGACGACTCATCCCACTGGTATCAGTCAGCCTGCCTGGTCGCCAGACAGCCGCCACATCGCCTTTCTGGCATCATCAAACGCGGAAGAACGCGCACACGAAGACAGTGACGATAATTCGTACGATCCTGACGACGAACTGGCCGCGCATCATCAGGAGGAACGCCAGGCACAGACGGAAACCCTGAGCCATGACCCGCGCGTCATCCGTTCTATCCCCTACCGCGAAGGCACCACTTATCGCGATGGCCGCCACGCACAAGTCTGCATCATAGCGGCGGCGGAAACGCCTGGCGAAACGGCGGAACCGCGAAGGCTCACCAATGTCGCATCGGACTACAGCGCAGCCGCCTGGACCGCTGACGGATGCAGCCTGCTGTGTATCCGCAGCGCGTATCCCGACCGGCCGGAGCCGCGCCGCTGGGCCAGCCTCTTCCGCGTTGATATAGCCGACGGAACGGAGCAGCGGCTCACCGGCGACGCGTTCAACTGCGCCGATGTGGCTCCTGCGCCTGCTGGTGACCTGGTGGCCTTCTTGCTCAAGCCGGCCAGTCGTCGGCCCGAGCGGCTGTTTAGACTCGCCATCATTTCAGCACAGGGTGGTGAGGCGCAGGTGCTGACTAAAGCCTTTGACCGCCAGGTGGATGAAGGTAGCCTGCGCTGGAGTGCGGACGGATCATCCATTGTCTTTAGCGCTGCCAGTGAAGGGTCTCGCGGACTGTGGCGTGTGCGGCCGGGAGATGAACCGGAAGCCTTGCTCAGCGGCGAACTGGAAGTCTCCGCCTACGACATGGCGGCAGATGGCAGCATCGTCTGCGCGCTCAGCAGTGCGGCTGACCCCTCGTCCCTGCACTGGCTGGACGCTGCGTCTGACAAGCCACGTGCGCTTGCCAGGCCCAACGAAGGGTTCCTCAACGAGATAATCGTGCAACCCGTCCACGAACAGCGTTTCACCGGACCGGCCGGCACCAACCTGCAAGGCTGGCTGATCTTGCCACCCGACCACCAGGAGGGCATACAACATCCGCTGGTACTTCACATCCACGGCGGGCCACAGATGATGTGGGGATCAGCACACCAGTCCCTGTGGCTCGAGTGGCAACTGCACGCGGCGAGCGGTTACGCCGTTTTCTTCTGTAACCCACGCGGCGGCGACGGCTATGGCGAGGACTTTCGCATGGCTCTGCACAAGGCCTGGGGTGAAGTGGCGATGGAGGACATCATGGCCGGTGTAGACCACGTCATCGCCGGCGGAAAGATCGATCCCTCACGCCTGGCCGTCACAGGAGGTTCCTACGGCGGTTACATGACCGCCTGGATCGTCGGCCACAGCGACCGCTTTTGCGCCGCCGTGGCCCAGCGCGGCGTTTACAACCTGGTCAGCTTCTACGGCGTCACGGACATTCCACTTTTCCTCAGTGACCAGTTTGACGTCACGCCCACGCAAGACAACGAGTTGTTGTGGCGGCACTCACCCCTGGCCTACGCCGATGACATCCAGACGCCACTGCTGATCATCGGCAGCGAAAACGACTTTCGCGTGCCCATTTCCGATGGCGAGCAGCTTTTTGCCTTCATTCATTTGCGCGGTGGCGTAGTTGAGTTGGTGCGCTACCCGCGTGAGGGGCACGAACATACACGCAGCGGCGAACCGCATCATCGCGTCGATGGTCTTGAACGCACCCTGGTCTGGTTCGATCGCTACTGTAAAGACAATTCATGACCCTGTCACCCGCCATCTGCGTGGTAACGGGCGGCGCCGGCTTCATCGGTTCGCACATCAGCGCGCGCCTGCTGCGCGACGGCCATACACTGCGCATCGTGGACAATTATCTGACCGGATCGCCGGCCAACATCGCGCACCTGCAGGGTCATCAACGTCTGAGTGTGCACGAGCTTGACATTGCGGATAGCGAGGCCCTGATCCGGGTTTTCGCCGGCGCTGACTTCGTCTTTCACCAGGCCGCGCTGCCCTCGGTGCCGCGCAGCGTGGCCAGCCCCCATGAAGCCTGGCAGCACTGTGCCACCGGCACGCTGAATGTGCTGGAGGCCGCACGCCAGGCTGGCGTGCGTCGGGTGGTTTACGCTTCCTCTTCCTCGGTCTACGGCGATGCGCCCGGCGACAGCAAACACGAGGGGCTGCCCCTGCATCCCCTGTCGCCCTACGCCGCCGCCAAGCTGGCCGGAGAAGCCCTGTGCCAGGCCTACGCAGCCTGCTATGGTCTGGAAACCGTCACATTGCGTTACTTCAACGTCTACGGACCGCGTCAGGACCCTGCCTCTGCCTACGCTGCTGTGATTCCGCTCCTGCTCACGTTGATGATGGACGGTCAGCGTCCGCAGGTCACCGGTGACGGAGGCCAGACCCGCGGCTTCACCTACGTGGACGATGTCGTCGCGGGCAATCTGCTGGCTCTATCGGCGCCGGCCGCTGCTGGCCAGGTGATCAACCTCGGCAGCGAAGACAGTGTGAGCATTCTGGAGCTGGTCGCCGCGCTCAACGAAGTGCTGGGAACCGACCTGGCGCCCGTCCATATTGCGCAGCGACCTGGTGACATCCGTCATTCGCGCTCCGACATCAGCCGCGCCCGTGAGTTGCTGGGCTATGTCCCGGCCATCGACTTGCGAACCGGACTGGAACGCACAGCCGCCTGGTTTGCCAGTCAGCCGCCACGAACTAGCCCGGGTAGCCGCCACCGGCTTCAATAATGCCGCGTTCGCGCGTGACCCGATCGGCATAGTCGTCGGCGCGCAGCACCGCCAGAGGATCCGGGTCGCGCCCGGTCTCGATACGCACCTGGGCCAGCAGCGGCCGTACATCGGTATCGTAAGCCGCGGTCAGCAAACAGTGCGCGCCCAGCACATCGCCCGCCAGCTGGAGCTGCAGCAGCGCCTGCTGGTCAACCAGCAATGCCCTGGCATAGGCCGTCTGGCAGTTGAGCACGCTCAACACCATCGCTTCCAGCTTGGGCTCTATGTTGTGACTCTGATCGATCATGTAGGCCACGTCATCCGCCAGCGACCCAGCGCTGACCAACTCACAGAAGATTTCGAAGAGCTCGAAGGGGTTGTTGGTGCCGACGATGAGATCGTCATCTGCGTAGCGCCGGGCGTTGAAGTGGAAGCCGCCCAGGCGCCCTTCATCCAGCAGGAAAGACACGATGTGCGCGATGTTGGTGCCCTGCGCATGATGGCCGGTGTCGACCAGTACCTGCGCCTGCTCGCCCAGTTTCAGCGCAGTTGCGTAGGCCATGCCCCAGTCCGCCAGGTCGGTGTGATAAAAGGCCGGCTCGAAAAACTTGTACTCGATGAGCATGCGCCCGCCTGGCGGCAGATGCCTGTAGGTCTCGGCCAGGGCTGCTTCCATACGCTGCTTGCGACCGCGCATGCTGTCCTGACCAGAGTAGTTGGTGCCATCCGCGAACCACAGGCTCAAGAGGCTGCTGCCGGTCTGCGCCATGACTTCACAGCACTCGACCAGGTGCGCCACCGCTTCCTCGCGCACCGTCGCCGAGGGATGCGTAATGCTGCCCAGGCGATACTGGTCTTCCTGAAACACGTTGGGGTTGATGGCGCCGATGCCCACGCCCTGCTCCGCAGCAAATTGCGCCAATGCGTCCCAGTCGTCCACGCGGTCCCAGGGAATGTGCAGCGCGACGGTGGGCGCCACGCCCGTTAGCCGCTGCACATAGCCGGCGTCCGCCAGCTTTTCGTGAATGTTGCGCGCCGCGCCGGGCCATGAGTAGACCTTGAAGCGCGTGCCGCTGTTGCCGTAGCCCCAGGAAGGTGTCTCGATGTGTTGCGCTTTCAGTTTGCGCTTCACCTCATCGACGTCAATGCCCTGTGCATCCAGACTTTCAGCCAGTCGCTCGTAATCCGCTTGATGCTGCATGTGAAATGCCCTGCCTGTTTGGGTAAACTGTCCCGATATTGAGCGCAAAAGGTAGCGTTCCGCCAGCAGACTGTCAAACAGCCTGAACGATGCGTGGGGGAGACAGCGACCGGTGACGAAACAATGCAGGGTGTTGGCCATCGACGTGGGCGCGGAGTCCGGTCGGGTGCTGGGCGTCGGCTTTGACGGGCGTCGTTTCGAGTTCGAGGAGCTGCATCGCTTCGCCAACGTACCGGTCATGGCCGGGGGCACGCTGTACTGGGATGTGCTGCGTCTCTGGCATGACATTCAGACCGGCATTGACGCCGCCGGTCCGGGCATGGCTGGCCTCGGCATCGATACCTGGGGATGTGATTTCGCCCTTCTGGACCGCGATGGTGAGTTGCTGGGCAACCCGGTCCACTATCGTGACAGTCGCTGCGACGGGATCAGCGACAGGGTGTTTGAGCAGGTGCCTGGGCGCACTGTGTTCGAACGCACCGGCATTCAATTCATGGCTGTCAACACGATACACCAGCTGGCAAGTATGGTGTTTGCCGATAGTCGGCAACTTGCCAGCGCCGAATACTTTCTGCCCTTTCCCCAGCTTTTCAATTACTGGATGACTGGTGATAAAAGCTCAGAGTTTACCCACGTCAGCACCATGCAAATCTTCAATCCGCGCACAGCCAACTGGGACTTCGACACCCTTGAGGCCATCGGCGTGCCGACGCACATGTTTGGCGACACTGTCCCGCCCGGAACGCGGCTGGGTGAGTACCGGGGCATCCCGGTCTTCGCCCCGGCCAGCCACGATACCGGCAGCGCCGTCGTGGGGGTGCCGGCCACCCGCAGCGACTATGCCTATTTGAGCAGTGGTACCTGGAGCCTGCTCGGCCTGGAAGTGAAGGAGCCGGTCATCAATGATGCTGCCTACACTGCAAATGTCACCAACGAGGGTGGCGTCAATGGCACTTACCGTCTGCTGGTCAACGTGATGGGACTGTGGCTGGCACAACAGTGCCGTGCGACCTGGTCCTCTGCCGGCACTGACATGGATTACGGTCAGTTGACGCGCGAGGCAGACTCTGCTGTACCTTTCCGCAGCCTTGTCGACCCGGATGACGGTCGCTTTTTCCCGCCGGGCGACATGCCGTCCCGTATTGTTGAGTACTGCCGTGAAAGCAGCCAGCCCTTGCCGGGGAGCATCGGCGAGGTCATGCGCTGCGTGAACGAGAGCCTGGCCCTAAAATATCGCCATGCGTTGGATCGACTCCGTGAAGTATCTGGCCGGAGTGTCTCACAATTGCACATCATCGGTGGCGGATCACAAAACATGCTGCTCAACCAGATGACGGCGGATGCGACCGGGCTGCCCGTCGTCGCCGGCCCGGTTGAGGCAACCGCGTTGGGCAATGCCATCGTCCAGTTCATCGCGCTGGGCGAACTTAAAGACGTGGCCGAGGCGCGCGCCATCCTGGCCGAAACGGTTGGCACAGTCGTCCATGAGCCCCGTCCGGACGACCGCTGGCAGGAAGCGTATCAGCGATTCTGCGCGATGCTGGAACAGCCACAATGAGCTGGACGCAAAAGGTGAATATGGCCCGGTACCACAGACTACCGAATCGCAGTGAAGTTGAGCGCAACTGAAACAGGAAACTGACTTGACCTCAATGCAACAGTACTTTACTGACCGGGATGCCGGTTGTGACATTGAGTACTGGCGCAACCCCGCTGGCTGCAACGTCGCCTTTGACGAGCTGAAGTTTCTCTACATTCCCGACCAGGTCCAGGCGCATATGGTGGCCGACCTTGCGGGAAAGGTCTTCACCTGGCAAAAGGCGCACCACGCCAGCGGCGACCAGATCACGCAGGCCGTGATCGTCACCATGGGCGGCATGTTGCCTGGCGTGTTGCTGCACGACCACCTGGCCTGGCATCCTGATCCAGACATCCCCGCCGTCGAATTCGGCACCCTGGGCGTGAAGTATTACGCCGGGCCCGCCCAGCCGCTGGACCGGCCCATCATTGTGCAGGACGTGACCATCAACGTGCGCGACAAGGTGGTGGGCGTGGTTGAGGACCTGGTGGACCTGGGCGGCACCGCGCGCTTTGTCGCGGAATACCTGGCCAACCACGGCGCGCGCACCACCGTGCTCATCGCACCCTGGCTAAAGACGCGCGAGGTGCTTTCGGCCATGCCGGTCATCAACTTTGGTTTCGTGCCGGCAGATACCTGGATCATCATGCCGCGCGAGCGGGTGGAAACGCTCATCAAGCGCGTCCCGCACTGGCGCGCGCGCGGCGCCAGCCTGGCCGACTGCGTGGAAAACTTGCGCACAATCGGCTATCCGGACTATCTCATCGAGCAGTACCTGAGCGCCGCCTTTGAGGCCTGAAGCCTGACCTGTCTGGCCTCAACCATGCAGATAGGTCTGCCAGTCCAGATACTTGTTGAAGGCCTCGTGCACCGCGCCCGCCACTCGCGCCTGGTTGATCGTGACGTGATGCTCGTAGCCCCGCTCGCAAATGTAGGCCAGCAACTCCTGAAAACGCGGCACGCGCACCACGCCGTAGCCGCCAAAGGTGTCGACCGGGTCGTTGGTGAAATCGCCCTCGCCCGCGTAGGCCACAATACGCCCGCTGAAGTCATCGGTCGAGATGCGCAGGTAGGTGAAGGGTGATTCGCTGATGCGGCCATAAATCGTGCCATAGGTGTTTTCGGCGCCCACCGAGCCGGCAATGATCTCCTGATAGTCCATCACCGGAATGTCATCGGTGAAAACATCCTTGGGCAGATTGGAACAGTGGAAGACGACCGCCTTGTCGGGGTCTTCACCGTAGTTGTTGTTCCAGTCCACCAGCGCGCTGGGCCGGCCCGAAGCCAGCTGCAGCGCCAGCATGGCCAGCGCCCCCACGATGTCTGTCTCGCAGGCAGAGGGGTTGAGGCTGTTGCTGCTCATGCTCATCAAGGTGCAGGGCACCACGCCGAAGTATTCTTCCATCGAGGTCCAGCACTGGATGGCCGTCGCGTCCAGCTGGTTGTCCTCCATCCAGCCATCCAGCACCACGCCGAATTTGGCCATGCGCAGCAGCGACAGCTCCGGTACGCCTTCCGTGCGCGCATAGCCGCGGATGCCAGCCAGTCGATTCTGAACCACCTCGTCAGCATCCCCCAGACGCTCCACACGTCCGAACACTTCGGACAGATCCAGCGTTTCCACGCTGATGCCGGCCTGATCCAGCAGCTTCTCGCTGAAGCGCACGGTCTTGAAGGCTTCGGGGCGGGCGCCCATCATGCCCAGGCGCGCCGTGCGCATGCCGCGTGTGACGCGACAGATGGCCGCGAACCTGTCCAGATCCGCGCGAAAGACAGCGCCGGTCGGGTCCATCGTGTGCTGACTGGTCAGGCTGTAGCGGATGCCGTATTGACGCAAATTGTTGCAGGCGCTCATCTTGCCGCAGAAGCTGTCGCGCCGGTCCGTGATTCCCATGCGCGTCGCGTCGTCGGGAAAGGCGTGAATCAGCACGGGCACGTCCAGCTGCGCCCAGCGCAGGGTGTTGGCGATAGCGCGCTCGTCGCCGAAATTGGGCAGCGTGACCAGCACGCCGTCAATTTCGTCGCGGTGCTGGCGGAAAACCTCCGCGCAGTGGCGTGCCTCGGCCAGCGACTCAATAGCTCCGACATTGGTCACGTTCGCATCGGGAAGCACGGCGCGGATGCCGGCGGCCGCCAGCACTTCCAGCACCTGTTCGCGCCCGCTCTGCGCCAGATGCGCGGGGAAGAAGCCGCGATTGCCGACGATGACGCCCAGCGTCAGCGGACGGGCGTTCAGGGTTGCCGCTGCCTGCGGCGAAGGGCTGGTTGAAATCATGATTCGCTCCTGTAAATTTTCTTGCGCATCGTCAGGCGGATTGCCTGGTCATGTTCCCCTTGTCGGCTGCGCCGGCGTTGGCGCGGGCGGCTCTCGCTCCAGCGCCAGTTGTTCCACCGTGCGCGTTTCCAAACGTGCCGCACCGCGCCATTCCCGCAGCGCAACACGCGTGCCATTGCGCTCATGCGCAGCCAAACGCTCACGCGCAGCCGGGATGCTGTCCGCATAGTTCGGCAGCCATTCGGCCTGCGCCACCAGCAGGTCGTCGGTCAGCTGCCAGATTTCCTCAGGATTGCAAATCGCGCCCGTCAAGGGGTCGTGCAGCATGGCCTGCTTGAGCAAGGTCACGTCGCCTTGCAGCGCCGCTTGCACCGCCAGCTCCTGCACCCGCACGCTGGCCGAGCAAGTCGCGGCGCAGGCCAGCGGCAAGTCGCCTACCACCGGCATGCTGATGCCGTTGCCATCGACATAACCAGGAATTTCGACCACGCAGCCATCCGGCAGGTTGGTGATGTGCCCCTGATTGACCACGTTAAAATGGCCGCGATAGGGACGGCCAGTCTCCAGCCCCTCAATGATGTAGGAGCCATGTTCCTCGCTGCGGTTTGCGGCGCTGAATTCCGGCGGCGTCTCCTCGAGCCAGTTGGGGAAATCCGTTTCGAACCAGTTGCGGCCCTCGGTACAGACGCGCAGATAGCCGCCAGTCTCGCCGTGAATCCAGCGCGACAGGTCAATCCACTGCGCAATCTCACCCTCGCGCTTGCGATACCAGGGCAGGTACTCGCTCAGGTGGCCGTTGCTCTCCGTGCTGTAGTAGCCAAAGCGACGCAGCACATCAATGCGCACCTTTTCACGGACGGCGTATTCCGGGTGCGATTCAAAGAGCTCCAGCAGCAGCGGCAGCATGTCACGGCCGCGCCAGCGCACCTGCACAAACCAGGTCTGGTGATTGATGCCCGCGGCGATGATGTCCACCTCATCCTTGTGCAGAGTTTCCTCCGCGCCAAGCAGGCCCTCACGCTGCGCCCAGCGCTCAATGCAACGCGTGATCTGCCAGTGGCCGCCCTGCACGCCATGGCACAGGCCGATGGTGTTCACCCCGCCGTACTGGTTGCAGGCCCAGGTGTTCATGGCCATCGGGTTGCTGTAGTTCAGGAAGAGCGCATCCGGGCTGGCCAGCTCGCGGATGTCGCGACAGATTTCCAGCAGCGCGGGAATGGTGCGCTGACCGTACATGATGCCGCCGGCACAGAGCGTGTCGCCCACGCACTGGTCGATGCCGTAGCGCAGCGGGACATCAATGTCGAGTTCGAAAGCGCGCAAGCCGCCCTGGCGAATCATGCAGATGACATAGTCAGCATCGGCCACAGCCTCACGGCGGTCGGTGGTGGCCTGCACGCGCGCCGGCAGCCCGTTGGCGGTGATGTCGCGTTCGGCCAGTTGCGTGATCATGGCCAGATTGCGGGCGTTGATGTCCATAAACGCGAAGTGCGTGTTCTGCAGTTCGGGCACAGCCAGCAAATCGCCCATCAGGCGCCGTGTGAAACCGATCGAACCTGCGCCAATCATCGCGACCTTCAGAGCCATTGCTTCACCCCTGCGCGCTGTCCTGTCCATATACGTTTTGGTAACGGTCGTACAGACTGTCGATGTCCTTTTGTGCCAGCGGCAGCGGCGTCCCCAGTTGCATGGCCGTCCAGACGATGGCGGCGTTGTCCTCGGTCACTACCGCTGCCTTCACTGCCGCTTCGGCGGAGGGGCCGGTCGCGAAGACGCCGTGGTTCAACAGCAGACAGGCCGGACTGAGGCTGTCGGCAAGCACAGCCACGACCACCTGGCCGATTTCCTCGCCGCCGATCAAGGCGAAGCCGCCACAGGGTATCTCCCCACCAAACTCATCAGCCATGGCCGTGGTCACGCAGGGAATCGGTCGTCCCAGCACGGCAAAGGCTGTCGCATGACGCGAATGCGTGTGCACGATGCCATGCACCTGCGGCATGTGGCGATAGATGGCGCAGTGCGATGCGGTGTCCGACGAGGGCTTGAGAATACCTTCTACCAGTGCGCCGTACCTGTCCACAACAACCATGCTGGCGGGCGTCAGGTGTTCGTAGCGCACGCCGCTGGGTTTGATGACCACGTGTCCGCTTTCCGGGTCGCGCGCGCTGATGTTGCCACTGGTCCAGGCGACCAGCTGGTTGCGCGGCAGTTCGGCGTGTAGCTCGCAGACCTCCTCGCGCAGCGCGGCCAGCCTCACGCTGCACCCTGCGCCGCCAGACGCAACCGTCGCAGACGTTTCATCACATCGTTGGCGCCGCGCCCGAAATAGTCGTGCAGCGTCTTGTAATCCACGTAGAGTTGATCGTAGACCGCCTGATGCGCCGCGACCGGCTGCACCACTTCAGTGCGCAGCTTGCCCATGTGCGCTGCCGCGGCCTCAATGTCCGTGTAAATTCCGGCAGCGACTGCGGCATGCATGGCCGAGCCGAGGGCCGACGCCTGGGAAGAGCCCGCCAGCCGGATGGACTTGCCGGTGACGTCCGCGTAGATCTGCAGCAGCAGCCGATTCTTCTCCGCCAGGCCGCCCGCCGCGACGATGTCCTCAACCGGAATGCCGGCCTCTTCAAAGGCTGCGATGATCTCGCGCGTGCCAAAAGCGGTCGCCTCAATCAACGCGCGATAGATGTCAGGTGCGCTGGTGCCCAGCGTCGCGCCCAGCAGCAGACCACCCAGATCGGCGTCCACCAGTGTCGAGCGATTGCCATTCCACCAGTCCAGCGCAAGCAGACCATGCTCCCCCGGCTGTTGCTGCGCGGCCTGCTCTGTCAAATATTCATGCAGGTCCATGCCGGCTGCCTGCGCCGCAGAGTGACAAGCGGGCGGCACGGCATGTTCCACAAACCAGGCGAAGATGTCGCCCACACCGCTCTGGCCGGCCTCGTAGCCATAGTAGCCAGGCAGGATGCCGCCGCGCACCACGCCGCACATGCCCGGCACCTCGCGCAGCTCCTCGCTCACCAGCATGTGGCAGTTGGAGGTACCCATAATGATGACCATGCTGCCCGGTCGCGTCACTTTCACCGCCGGCACCGCGACGTGCGCATCGACATTGGCGACGGCCACGGCAGTGCCCGGCAGCAAGCCGGTCAGGGCTGCGGCCTCGTCGCTCAGGCCACCGGCGCGGTCGCCCAGCTGCGCCAGCTCGCGGCTCATCTTTGTGTCCACTATGTCCGCCAGGCGTTCGTCCAGCGCCGCGAAGTAGTCGCTTCCGGGATAGCCTTCATCCTGCACCAGCGCCTTGTAGCCGGCAGTGCAGGCGTTGCGCGTCTCCCGGCCACAGAGCTGCCAGATGACCCAGTCTGTCGCTTCAAGCAGCCGGTCTGCCGCCGCGTAGACTTCAGGCGCCTCTTCCAGAATTTGCAGCGCCTTGCTGAAGAACCACTCCGAAGAAATCTTGCCACCATAGCGCGGCAGCCAGGTTTCGCCACGGGCCTCGGCCACAGCGTTGATGCGGTCGGCCTGGGGCTGGGCGGCGTGGTGCTTCCAGAGCTTGATCCAGGCGTGTGGCTCCGCGCGCCATTCCTCCAGAAAACACAGGGGCGTTCCGTCCGCGCGGGTCGGCAGCATGGTGCAGGCCGTGAAGTCGATGGCCACACCCTTCACCTGCGCCGCGGCGACCCCGCTTGCGCGCAGCACCGCCGGGATGGTGACGCCCAGCACGTCGAGATAATCCTGTGGATCCTGCAGCGCCCAGTCCGGCGGCAGGGGGCGGTCGCTGCCAGGCAGCTGGCGGTCAATCACGCCGCTGGCGTAGTCATGCACGGCGCTCGCCACTTCACGCCCGTCGCGCACATCCACCAGCAGTGCGCGTCCGGAGCCGGTTCCGAAGTCGACACCTATCGTGTACATCACATCCCCACGCACAGAATCACCGCGCGCCAGTGTAGCACTATCGGCAGAATCTGCCATTCTCCCGGCATACGCTGTATCATGGCGTCATCACCGGCGACGAAGGAAAGGCTGCTGAGTGCCCCCGCTATCGCTCCCCGAAGACCGTTACTTCGACCGCGCCAACCGTGAGGTTGCGCTGCGGCTGTATCACCAGATCGTCGACCTGCCGCTGGTCTGCCCTCACGGACACGTTGACCCGCTGCTCTTCGCCGACCCGGACTATCGCTTTGGCTCGCCGGCGGAGCTGTTCATCACGCCCGATCATTACGTCTTCCGCATGTTGCGCTCCCAGGGCATCGCGCTGGAGGCGCTCGGCATCCCGCGAGCGGATGGCGGCCCGATTGAAAGCGACCCACGCAAAATCTGGCAGCTCTTCGCCGACCACTATCACCTCTTCCGCGGCACCCCGACCGGCGGCTGGCTCGATTACTCCTTCCACTTCGTCTTCGGCGTGCAGGAGAAACTCACCAGCGCCAGCGCCCAGGCCATCTACGACCACATCGCCGAACAATTGCAGCAGCCCGAATTCCAGCCGCGCGCCCTCTACGAACGTTTCAACATCGAGGTGCTAACCACCACTGACGTCGCCACCGACCCTCTGTTGCAGCACAGAGCCATCCATGACTCGGACTGGAACGGTCGCGTTCTGCCCACCTTCCGTCCCGATGCGCTCATCAACCTGGATACGCCGGACTGGCGCACAAACATTCAGGCGCTGGGGGAACTGAGCGGCTATGAAATCCTGGATTACAGGCGCTTCATTCAGGCGCTGGAGGAGCGGCGCAGCTTCTTTCGTGAAATGGGCGCCACTGCCACCGACCACGCCGCCCTGACTGCTTTCACGGAGTCGCTGGGTCAGCGTGAGGCGGAGGCGCTGTTCGAGCGGGCCTTGCGCGGCGCAGCCAGCGCAGAGGATGCGCAATGTTTCACGGGGCACATGCTCATTGAGATGGCGCGCATGAGCGTGGAGGACGGCCTGGTCATGCAACTCCACGTCGGCTCGCTGCGCAATCATGACCCCGAGCTACAGGCGCGCTTCGGCCCGGACATGGGCGCCGACATCCCCGTTGCCAGCGAATGGACGCGAAACCTGCGGCCGCTGTTGAGCCGCTTTGGCAACGACCCGCGCTACTCCCTGATTCTCTTCACGCTGGATGAGAGTGGCTTCAGCCGCGAAATGGCGCCGCTGGCCGGCTACTACCCGGCCGTCAAGCTGGGGCCGCCCTGGTGGTTCTTCGACAGTATCAACGGCATGGCCCGTTTCTTCGATCTGGTGATGGAAACCGCCGGCCTCTACAACAGTGTCGGCTTCAACGACGACACGCGCGCCCTGGCCTCCATCCCGGCGCGCCACGACGTCTGGCGCCGCACGGCGGCCAACTGGATCGCCGGCCTGCAAGTGCGCGGCTTCATCGACATGCAGGATGCGGAAGATATGGCGCAGGAGATGGCCGTCGGCCTGGCTCGCCGCGCCTATCGCTTCAACCAGGACTGAAGTAGCTCAGGGTTCGACCAGCAGCTTTTGCACGCCCGGTTCCCAGGCCGCATAACAAGCGAAGGCCGCCGCTGTTTGCTCCAGGGGGTAGCGCTGCGAAATCAGCGCTTCCAGCTCAAATGCGCCGCCCAGCGCCAGGCGAATGGCGCGAGGATAAGTGTGCTTCATGCGCCGGGCCATGAGGATGGTCAGGCCCTTGCGCCGTGCTGTGGAGTGTTTCATGGTCAGTATGTCCGCCGAGGGGATGCCGACCAGCACGACCCGCCCACCGGCACGCGCCATTTCGGCAGCCTCGGCGACGGACTCATCAGCCCAGGCAGCCTCGAAGACCACGTCAGCGCCTCTGCCATCCGTCAGTTGCTGTACTCGCGCGACTGAATCCTCTGCCGCACAGCACCAGGCCTCGCTGGCGCCCCAGGCCAGCGCCTGTTGTACACGCCAGGGAAAGCGGTCGCAGGCGTAGATTGGGTCTGCGCCCGCCAGTTGCGCCAGGCGGATGATGAGCAGGCCGATGGGGCCGCAACCCAGCACGACGACGCTGCGCGCCAGGCGCAAATGCCCCAGATCTACTGCGTGCAGCGCCACACCCAAGGGCTCCAGCAATGCCGCGCTGGCATCGCTGAGTGCGTCCGGCACGGGGAAACAACCAGGCGCAGGCACCAGCATACGTTCGCAGAGCGCGCCGTCGTCCGGCCACAACCCGCAAAAGTGCAAGCGGCGGCAGAGATTGGGATGGCCAGTCAGGCAGAGCTCGCAGCGTTGGCAGGGCTGCGCCGGATCGACCGCCACGCGCTGTCCCGGGCGCAGCAACTGATCCTCCCCGTCGCGCGCATTTGCACCACAGGCCAGCACCTTGCCGCCGAACTCGTGGCCAAGGATGAGCGGCTCCTGCACAAGGGTGTCGCCGATGCGCCCGTCTTCGTAACTGTGCAGGTCCGAACCACAGATGCCGACCGCCATCACCCGGATCAACACCTGACCTGGCCCGGGCGCGTCGGGTTCAGCCATCTCATCGATGCGTATGTCACGCGCATTATGCAGTCTGGCTGCCAGCATGGCGGTCTCCCGGGCGCGTCAGCAGCTGACGTCCTTGCCTTCTTCGCCGAAAAGGCGCAGCCGTTCACGACTGTCGCTGAGCGGAATGACGCTGGCGGGACGGTAGTGAAATTGCAGGGCGCGCCGGCGCAAACCGGAATGGCTGGGCGGAGTGCCGTGGTGCAGCAGCCCGTCAAAGAGCAGGCAGTCGCCCGGCTGCATCGGCAGGGCCAGGCAACGCTGCGTCTGCACATCAGTGTCACAGATTTGCCAGTCGCGGCGCTGGAAGTGAATGACCGGCCCTTCCCGCTGCGAGCCTGGGACGACATGCATGCAGCCATTTTCCACCAACGCCTCGTCCAGCGACAGCCAGGCACCGACCACCTGCGCGCCTGGCGGCAGATCGAAGTAGGCGAAGTCCTGGTGCCAGGGCTTCTCACGACCGATGCGCGGCGGCTTCAACAGGGCCATGTCCTGAAACAGCAGGGGTTCATCATCCAGCAGGCAACGCAGCAGGGTCAGCAGCCCGTCATGCGTGGCCAGGCTGCGCATGCGCGGCTCAAGCCGCACAAAGTCGTTCAGCTTGCGGATGGCATCCTGACGCGTTTCCGGCGCCAGCGACCCGAACTGGTCGCGCGCGCCGGCTTCATAGCGATATTCGTTGAAGCCCGGAACGCGTCCGGCGCAAAGCGCCTCAGTCGCCGCCAGCGCGCTGGCGATTTCTGTCGCGTTCAGCGCATTGCGAATGAGCAGGAAGCCCTGCTCGCGGAAGTGCATGAGGTCAGCATCTGTGACCCTCGCAAATCCCGCTACGCCGCCCTCATACACTGCAGCGAAATCGTACAAATGCGGCGGCGGCTCAGGGATCGCTGGTTCAAAGCCCTCTACGTCAGTGTCAGGCGTATTGCCCACCATTTGCTGCGTCACCTGCTCATGGGCGGTCATGTTTTCTCCTTCAGGCGCCGGAAACGCGCGGCATCCACATGGGTTCGGCTGCCATGCGCGCGAATTGCAGCGCCAGCAGCATACGGCCGCGCTGTACGCGGCAGGTCGGGTCATCCCAGCGGTCAATGCCAGCCGAGCCCGGGTATTGACCCGTATCGATCAGTTCGTAGTTGTCATGCGCCGGATCCACCGTGATGCGCCAGCGACCGCTGTTGAAGGACTTCGCGTACATGGCCGCCGACTTGTTGGGCCATGCCATGCGCTCTTCGTCCAGCGGCTCTTCCTGCGCCATTTCGGCCAGCAACATGCGCTGCACCAGCTCATCCTTCAGCGCCGCGCTGCCCGGGTCATCCCACAGGTTGCGCTGCTCGCCAGGGTCAGCCTGCAGATCGAAGAGCTCGCCATAGGGCCGGTTGCAGTAAACCGTCAGCTTGTGGCGTTCGGTGACCAGGGTGCGCACATGCAGGGTCGTTGGCTGGTGATGATTTTCGACAAGGACGTTTTCCCGTGCAGAATTAACCTCTCCGGCCCAGACCGAGCTCTGATCCACTCCGGTCATATCCACCGGCACCTCAATGCCACAGGCGCTCAGGAAGCTGACTGGCAGGTCAGTCAACGACTGCAGGGTGTCTGACTGCGCGCCTGCTTCACAGATGCCGGGCCAGCGCACGATCATGGGCACGCGCACCATGTCTTCATAATGGAAAGGCCCCTTGGCGACCAGGCCATGCTGGCCGAAGAAGTGGCCGTGGTCGCTGGTGAAGACCACCAGCGTGTTCTCCGCCAACCCCAGCGCATCAAGTCGCTCAAGGATGAGGCCGATGTACTTGTCCATGCAGCTGACCATGCCGAAGTAGCAAGCGATGTCCTGCGCCAGCTCGTCGCGCTCGTGCAAATGCGAGTGACAGCCGTGCAGGCCGTTGCCATCCCGCTCAAGCCAGGGCGTAAAGTCCGGGTTGGGTTGCTGCGTCAGCTGGAAATGCGGTGGGTTGACCTCATGTTCGCCAGGCGTGACGCCCGGCACCGTGAGTTCCTGCGGATCGTACATCGTGTCCCAGGGCTCCGGCACGAGGTACTTGGGGTGCGGATCAAAGAAGCTGGCCCACAGGAAGAAGGGCTCGTCAGCCTCAGCGTATTGCTCCAGCCTATGGTTGCTGCGTTCCGCGATCCAGGCGTTGTAGTGGTAGCGCTCCGGGATGAGCCACTTGCGTACCTGGTCATCATTGTTGCCGGTCGGCGTCTCGTAATAATCGCGCCAGTTGTCCAGGCCCTGCGCTTCCATCCACAGCGCGTAATGCTGACCGACATGCGCCTCGGTGGTGTGGTTGCGCGCCAGCTCGATGTGTTCAAAACCGTAGAAGGGCCCGTGAAAGTCACGCCAGTAATCCAGGTCCTGCAGCAATGGCCAGGCTTCCAGCGAAGGGAATTCCTCCGTCCCCTGCAGCGGCTGAAAGTGCGCCTTGCCAATCAGCGCCGTGCGATAGCCCGCCTGCTGAAAGACATCGCCCACCGTCGGTTCATGCTCAGGCAGCTTCATCCCCAACGCGACCGCGCCATGCTGCGCCGGCGACTTGCCCGTGATCATTGAGGAGCGCGTGGGCGTGCAGGTCGGGTTGGGGCAGTAGGCGCGAGTGAAGCACGTACCCTGCCCTGCCAGCCGGTCCAGCGCCGGCGTATGCAATTCCGGATTGGCGCAGCCGAGTGTATTCCAGTGCTGCTGGTCGCTGGTGATGAGCATGATGTTTGGTCTGGCCACGAGCAGGGAACCTCTACTGATGCTGGCGCTGATGCAGTCACGCGCTTATTATATTGCGCGCAGGTCGCAGCAACCAGGGGAGCCGCCCGGTGGACTACGAACTCATCCGCAACAATGACGGAAATTTGCTGCGCATCCATGGCATGCTGCCGCCCGGCTTTCATGGCGAGCAACAGGGAAACGTCTGGCTTTGCCCGCTGGATGCCATTAACGCCCTGGCCCTGCGCCGTGAACTTCCCTGGACTGCGCCGGAACCCGTCGGCCTGCGCAAGTCAGTTGGCTGCGGCGATCGCCTGGGGCTGGCGACGCCCGGCCACATTCGTTCGGTGCGCAAGAGCGACATGGTCGGCGTCTTCGCGCAGCAATCCATCCGTGAGATGGAGCGTTGTGGCCGCAGCGCGCAGGACGTCATCGATGACGCCACCTGGGGCGTGCTGCAGATGGACTACCGCGACGGTTACGGCAGCGACGCCGACCACCTCAAGCACATCAGCGACATCGACGATTGTATCGATGCGGGCTTCACCGGTTTCACGCTCGACCCCAACGAACATGTCGACAACGCAGCCCATACAGACAACGCGACCACCTTGCAGGCCAAATTCGACGCCCAGCCTCACGATGTGCTGGAGATGACTCCGGATGACTTGCGCCGACACTACCTCGCCGCGGGCTGTGACAATCCCCTGAATGCGGAGACGCTACTGCGCGCCAGCGGCAAGTACAGCCGCGCCATCGCTCACGTCGCGCTGTTGGCGCGGCACATCGAGCAGCGTTTTACAGGCGAGTCTTATGACCTGGAAGTTTCGGTCGACGAGACCGACACGCCCACCAGCCCGGCTGAGCACTACTTCGTCGCTTCCGAGTTGCAACGGCTGGGAGTGCAGGTCGACGGCCTGGCGCCGCGCTTCATCGGCGATTTTGAAAAGGGCGTCGATTACATTGGCGACCTGGCGCAGTTCGAAGAAGACTTTTCAGCGCATGCCAAAATCGCGCGCGAAATGGGCCCCTACAAGCTCAGCATCCATACCGGCTCCGACAAGTTCAGCATCTATCCGATAATCTTTCGCCATACCGGATCACTGGTGCATCTGAAGACTGCGGGTACCAGCTGGCTGGAAGCGCTGCGGGTCATCGCTGTGCGCGACATCCCGCTCTTCCGCGAAATACTGGCGCTGGCCCGCGAGCGTTACCCGATCGACCGCGCTTCCTATCACATCTCCGGCGAGCTGGAGCGCGTCCCGCTCAATCCGACAGACGCAGAGCTGCCCACGCTTTTTGAGCAGTTTGATGCGCGCCAGGTGCTGCACGTGACCTTCGGCTCCCTGCTCGACCGCTACCGCGAGCCCATCTTCACTGTGCTGCACAATCACGAGCGCGACTATAAAGCCGTGCTCGAGTCCCACTTCGACCGTCACATCACGCCCTTTCAGGGCGCAACAGGACAGGACTGATGCCCTACACGATTGATCTCAATGGCAAGGTGGCCGCGGTAACGGGCGGCAGCGGCGTGCTTGGCAGCGCCATGTGCAAGAGTCTGGCCGCCGCCGGCGCGATCGTTTACGTCATGGGCACTTCGCTCGAAAAGGCCGCCCGCACCACCGACGCCATCGGCGCCGCCGGCGGCCAGGCCACGCCGCTGGCCGTGAATGTGCTGGAGCGCGACACCCTGGAAGCTGCGCGGGAAGCAATCATGTCCGCCAGCGGCAGCATCGATATTCTGGTCAACTGCGCCGGCGGCAACAATCCGCGCGCCATGACCTCGCCCGACAACACACAGAACCTGTTCAACCTCGATCAGGCAGCGCTGCAGTGGACTTTCGATCTAAATTTCCTGGGCACACTGCTGGCCGCGCAGGCGCTGGCGCAACCCATGGCGAAGGCGGGCGAAGGCGTCATAATCAACATTTCCTCGATGGCGGCCCAACGTCCGCTGACGCGCGTGCTGGCCTACGCCGCCGCCAAGGCCGGCATCGACAATTTCACGCGCTGGCTGGCGGTCTATTTCGCACAGGAATACAGCCCGCAGATTCGCGTCAACGCCATCGCGCCCGGCTTCTTCATCACCGAGCAGAACCGGCTTATCGTCAGCAACGAGGACGGTTCGCTCAAACCGCGCGGCCAGCAGATCGTTGACCACACGCCGCTGGGCCGCTTCGGTCAGCCGGAGGAACTGGTCGGGACGCTGCTGTGGCTGGTGTCTGACGGCGCGCGCTTCGTCACCGGCACTGTCATCCCGGTGGACGGCGGTTACAGCGCCTACGGCGGTGTTTAACTAAAACAGCGTCCGGGAAAGCTGCCCCGGACGCCGTCACTGGCTATTGCTTTACTGATTGTTCGTCTGCGGCTCAAAGTTCAACGCGACCGAGTTGATGCAGTAACGCAGGCCGGTCTGGTCGCGCGGCCCATCTTCGAACACATGCCCCAGGTGCGAGTCGCAGCGGCTGCAAACGACTTCGGTGCGGCGCATAAAGAGGCTGTTGTCCGGCCGCCACTCCACCGTCCCCTCTTCAACCATGTCCCAGAAGCTGGGCCAGCCACAATGCGAATCGAACTTGGTGGTTGAGGCGAACAGCTGCTGGCCGCAGGCCGCGCAACAATAGGTGCCATCGGACTTGTGATCTACGTACTCGCCGGTGAAGGGACGCTCGGTCGCCTGCCGCCGCAACACGGCATACTGCTGCGGGCTCAGCTGCTCCGCCCACTCGCTCTCACTCTTGCGGATCTTGTCAGCCATGTCACTGCTCCTGCTTGCCCGGTCACTTGAAGACAGTATGCGCCGCAATTCTTGCCAAATTCTGAACATGTCATTAACGGCACATCAGATTCACAGCGTGCCGCCCAGATTCCAGGGATTGAATTCCGCTTCCCCCACACCCAGCGCCTCGCTCTTGGAAGGTGTGCCGGAAGCCACCACAATCATCATGTCAAGCAGTTCCTGCGCGGCGTCATCCATCGACAGTCCATCGAGGATGCGGCCGGCATCGAAGTCCATGTCTTCTTCCATGTGCTGATAGAGCGCTGAATTGCTGGCCAGCTTGATACTGGGCGCCGGCAAGAAACCGAAAGCCGAGCCGCGCCCGGTGGTGAAGAGCACCAGGTTGGAGCCGCCGGCGACCTGGCCGGTTACCGCTACCGGATCATAGCCAGGCGAATCCATGAAAGTGAAGCCACGCCCGGTCACCGGTTCCGCATAGTCGTAGACGCCGGTGAGCGGCGTGCTGCCGCCCTTGGCCACCGCACCCAGCGACTTTTCGTAAATCGTGGTCAGGCCACCCAGCTTGTTGCCCGGCGAGGGATTGTTGTCGATTTCCATGCCGTGTTTTGCGCTGTGCGCTTCCCACCAACGTATCAATTCCAGCAGACGCTCGCCTACCTCACGGCTGACCGCGCGCCGCGTCAAGGTCTGTTCAGCGCCATATATTTCCGTCGTCTCCCCCAGCACCACCGTGCCGCCCTGCTGCACCAGCAGGTCTGAGGCCGCGCCCACCAGCGGGTTGGCCGTAACGCCCGACCAGCCGTCACTGCCGCCACACTGCAGGGCAACCATCAGTTCCGAAACCGGTTGCGGGCTGCGCTGACAGGCGTTCACCTGCGGCAGCAGTTCCTTGATGGCCGCCACGCCCGCCGCAATGGTCTTGCGCGTGCCGCCCTCACCCTGGATCGTGAGGCCGGGCGGTGCTTCCAGGCCGCTGCCATTCAGACTGTAGTTGGCCACAAGGTCGGCAATCTGGTTGGCTTCGCAACCCAGGCCGACGATGATATAAGCGCCGATGTTGGCGTGGCGCGCCATGCCGGCCAGAGTGCGTTGCAGCAGTACATAATCCGCGCCACCAATCTGCACTGCGCAACCTGACAGATGCGCCAGGGCAATGACGCCGTCCATATTGGGCCAGGCCGCCAGGCGGTCGGGCGTGAAGTGGCGCGTGATTTCGCGCGTGGTGTGCGCCGAACAGTTGACGGTAGAGATGACAGCGATGAAGTTGCGCGTGCCGACGCGGCCGTCCGGGCGCAGGTAGCCATCAAAGGTAAGTCGTTGCGTCACCGGAATTTCGGGCAGAGGGGTTGTCTCCTGCGCAAACTCATACTCGCGTATGAAGTCCTGTACGGCCAGGTTGTGTGAGTGCACATGCTCACCCGCCGCAATGTCCTGCGTGGCGAAGCCGATGATCTGCCCGTAGCGGCGCAGCTCTGAGCCGGAAGCAATGTCCTGCAGCGCGAACTTGTGACCATCCGTTACGAAGTCGCGCAGGGTCAGCAAGCCATCCGCGCACTCAAGCACGTTGCCGGCCTGCAGCGGTCGGCGCGCGATGCCGACGTTGTCACGCGCATGCAGCCGGATGGCGACCTCGTCAAAGGACACCTGCGTCTGCGGCAATTCTGTGAAAAAACTGACGTTTTGATCATCCATGACTATGCGCCCCCTGGCGTCTAAACTACCTGCACTACATTCATCAGTTCACCTATGCCATCGATCCCGATGACGACGACATCATCCGCAGCCAGCGTGAACTCCGCCGGCGGCACAATACCGGCGCCGGTGAGCAAGACAGCGCCCTGCGGCACGTTGTAATTGCGGCCCAGAAAGTCGCCCAGCTCCGGGATGCGGCGGCGGATGCTGTCTGTATGGATTGAGCCGCTGAAGACCTGCTCGCCAGCGCGTTCGATGCGCATGTGGATTTGCACATCCGGCCAGTCGTCCGTGGCGCGCAGGGCGATGCCCGGGCCGACCGCGCAGGAGGCCGTGTACATCTTGGCCTGCGGCAGGTAGAGCGGATTGGCGCCCTCGATGTCGCGGCTGCTCATGTCATTGCCCACGGTGAAACCAACCGCCTCCAGCGCCGGATTGTAGACCACGCCCAGCTCCGGCTCCGGCACCGACCAGCTCGCGTCGGAGCGGATGCCGACCCTCCCGCCGGGGCCGATGACGCGCCAGGCCTGGGCCTTGAAGAAAATCTCCGGTCGCTCCGCTTCATAGACGCGCGCGTAAACGTCGCCGCCATCGTCGGATTCTTCCTGTCGCGCCGCGCGGCTGCGCTCGTAGGTCACGCCCGCGGCCCACACTTCCTGCGCGTCCAGCGGCGCCAGCAAGGGCAGCGCAAACTCGCCACGCGACCAGGTGGTCTCAGCTGCCGCAGCCTGCTCACGCAACTCTTCAATTGCTGCGCCGGCCCGTCCCACGCTGGCTGTCAGCCAGTCGGACAGCGAGCCGATGTACCCGGTGACATCAGCAACCGTCTCATCGTCCTGCAATACATAGCGCGGCCCCTGGTCGGGATGCTGTACGCGCAGCAGCAGCGGATCGCTCATTGTGTCTCTCCCTCATCCTGGTAAGAAATCTCCGGCAGCGGGCTGGTCGCCGACCAGCCGCCATCGACGATCAGGGTCTGGCCGGTAATGTGGCCCGCCTGCGCCGAAAGCAGAAAGAGCGCTGCAGCAGCGACATCTTCAACAGTGCCGACACGCTGCATCGGATTAAGGTCGCCCCAGGAGCTCTCGAAAGCGGGATCGTCGAGCAGGTTGCGCGGCGTCAAAATTGCGCCGGGCGCGATGGCGTTGATGGTGATGTTGTGCGGGGATAGCTCGAGCACCAGGCTGCGCGCCAGCATTCTGATGGCGGCCTTGGTCATACCGTAAGCCGCCAGAAAGCGCACGGCCTGTACTCCCGTAACGGAGGCCATGAGCAGGATGCGTCCGCCATCTCCCTGGTCGCGCATCTGGCGTGCTGCTGCCTGCGCCAGAAAGAAGGTGCCGCGCAGGTTGAGGTTCAGCAGGCGCTCGAGTGATGCTGGTTCGTAATCGAAGAAACCTCCGTAGAGCGTCAGCCCGGCATTGGCGACGGCAATGTCCAGCCGTCCCCAGGTTTCCACTGCTGAAGCGACCAACCTCCGAATGACTGCCACAGCGCCGGCATCACCGGCAACGCCGCAACATTCTCCGCCCTCGTCACAAATTGCTGCGGCAGCTGCGCCTGCGCGCTCGCCGTCAATGTCGTTGAGCAGCACGCGCGCGCCTTGCGCCGCCAGCTGACGCGCAATTTCGAAACCAATCCCTTCGCCGGCGCCCGTCACCAGCGCGACCTGCTGGTCAAAACTTGCCATGCATTGCCTCCAGTGGCCCTCCCGCGCTAGTATAGCCGCCCGTGCAGGCCCGTAACAATACGCGCCAGGTGCCCATGAACGAGCCAGTCACCACGCCCACCCTCAATGACATTCTCGACAGCGCAACGCCGCCCACCCGCAGCCAGGGCGAAGGCCCGGCCGGCGCGCTGCCGCTGACGGAAGAACTGCTGCGCAACGCCGGCAGCGGCCATCTCTTCGGCATGACGCAGAACGCGGGCATGGGCTGGGACCCCGCCGAGGTTGCCCGGCCGCAGTACCTCATCCTCAGTACCCAGGGCGGCCTGCGCGCAGAAGATGGCAGCCCCCTGGCGCTGGGCTACCACACTGGCCACTGGGAAGTGAGCCTGCTGGTGCGCGCCGCAGCCGAAACCATTCGCGCGCAGGGCGGCCTGCCCTTCGCGGCCCATTGCAGCGACCCTTGCGACGGACGCACCCAGGGCACTGAAGGCATGATGGACAGCCTGCCCTATCGCAACGACGCCGCCATCGTCCTGCGCCGCCTCATCCGCTCCCTGCCCCTGCGCAAGGGTGTGCTGGGCGTCGCCACCTGCGACAAGGGTCTGCCGGCCATGCTACTGGCGCTGGCCGGTTCCAACGGACTGCCCGGGGTTATCGTACCGGGTGGCGTGACCCTGCCGGCGCAGGATGCCGAGGACGCCGGCACTGTGCAGACCATCGGCGCGCGCTTCGCTCATGGCCTGATTTCCATGGAATACGCCGCGACGATGGGCTGCCGCGCCTGTGGCTCGCCGGGTGGCGGCTGCCAGTTTCTGGGCACAGCCGCCAGTGCCCAGGTCGTCAGCGAGGCGCTCGGTCTGTCGCTGCCGCACAGCGCATTGTCCCCTTCCGGCGAGCCGATCTGGCTGGAAATGGCGCGGCGTTCGGCGCTGGCCCTGCTGCGCCAGGAGTCGCTGGGGTTGACTCTTGCCGACATCCTGACCCCGGCGGCAATGGAGAACAGTATGCTGGTGCATGCTGCCTTTGGCGGCTCCACCAACCTGCTGCTGCATATCCCGGCTATCGCGCACGCCGCTGGCCTGACAGCGCCCACCGTCGCGGACTGGACACGCGTCAATCGCAGCGCGCCGCGCCTGGTAGACGCACTGCCCAACGGCCCACGCAATCATCCGACCGTGCAGGTCTTCCTGGCGGGCGGCGTGCCCGAAGTCATGCTGCAGTTGCGCAATCTGGGTCTGCTGGACTGCAGGGCGCTTACGGTCACCGGCGCCAGCCTGGGCGAGCTGCTGGACTGGTGGCAGGACTGTGAACGTCGCACCAGCCTGCGGCGGCAGTTGCGCGAACGCGACGGCATCGACCCAGACGACGTCATCCTCAACCCCGACAGCGCCCGCCGCCGCGGCATGACGAGCACGGTCGTCTTCCCCGTCGGCAACCTGGCCCCGCAGGGCTCGGTCGTCAAGGCCACCGCCATCGACCCGGAACTGGTGGACGAGGACGAGGTCTATCGTCATTGCGGTCCCGCGCGCGTCTTCACCTCAGAACGCGCAGCGATCGCCGCCATCAAGGGCCAGTCTGACCGGCCCGTGCAGGCCGGCGACGTGCTGGTTGTCATTGGCGTCGGGCCCGCAGGTACCGGCATGGAGGAGACCTACCAGCTCACCTCCGCATTGAAGTTTCTGCCCTGGGGCAAGCAGGTGCCGCTGCTGACCGATGCGCGCTTTTCTGGCGTGTCCACCGGCGCCTGCATCGGGCATATCGGCCCCGAAGCGCTGGCCGGCGGGCCACTGGGCAAGCTGCGCGACGGCGACCTCGTCTCCATCCGCATCGACCGCCATTTGCTGGAGGGCAGCGTTGACCTGGTGGGCACCGCCGACGGCACGCTCGACCCGCAGGGCGCAGCAAGGCTGCTGCATGAGCGTGCGCCACATCCCGGCCTGGCACCACATCCGCAGCTGCCCGACGATACGCGGCTGTGGGCAGCGCTGCAGGCGGTCAGCGGCGGCACCTGGGCGGGTTGTATCTACGACAGCGAACGCATTCTCAAAGTGCTCGAGGCCGGCCAGCGCGCGCTCGCGGCACAGCATTCCGGCATTCCGGAAAAGGAGCAGGGCCCATGACCCTTTGCGGCAATAACAGCATTGCGGGTGAATGGCAGGCAGCCGGCCAGGACACCTTTCACAGCGTCAATCCGCGCACGCGCCAGCCCGGTGAAACGCACTTTCACAGCGCCACGCTCGCGGAGGTCGACGCGACCCTGCGCGCAGCAGCGGACGCCTTCGCACAGACTCGCCTCTTTCCCGCCAGCACCCTGGCGGACTTGCTGGACACGGTTGTTGAGGAGGTTGTGAGCCGCGCCGACCTGCTCATCGAAACAGCCGACATGGAAACTGCGCTCGGCACAGGTCGCCTGACGGGCGAGCTGGGGCGCACCACCGGACAGCTGCGCGCCTTCTCGGCCCTGCTGCGCGAAGGTTCGTATGTCGAGGCCGTCATTGACACTGCCCTGCCCGACCGGCAACCCCTGCCGCGCCCGGACCTGCGCCGCATGTTGCTGCCGCTGGGCCCGGTAGCCGTGTTTTCCGCCAGCAACTTCCCCTTCGCCTTCGCCACCGCCGGCGGCGACACAGCCGCAGCCTTCGCCGCCGGCTGCCCGGTGATCGTCAAGGGGCACCCCGGTCATCCGGCCACCAGCGAGCTCTTTGCAGCAGCCATCAACGCGGCCATCAGCGCCTGCGGCTTCCCGCCCGGCTTCTTTTCCCTGCTGCAGGGCGACGGCCACGAAGTGGGCCGCTGGCTGGTGGAGCACCCGCTGCTGGAAGCGGTGGGCTTCACCGGGTCGCTGCGCGGTGGACGTTCCCTGCACGATATCGCAGCGCAACGGCCGCGTCCGATCCCGGTCTACGCGGAGATGGGCAGCATCAATCCGCTGCTCATCACGGAAGGCGCGCTGGCCGAGCGCAGCGCGCAGCTGGTTCAGGGCCTGGCGGGCTCGGCGACCATGGGCGCCGGTCAGTTTTGCACCAACCCCGGCCTCGTCCTGCTACCAGCTGGCGCAGCAACCCAGGCTTTCATCAGCAGCTACACGGAGGCGATGCAGGCCATCAAGCCGGGCATCTTGCTCAACTCCGCCATCGAACGCGGCCTGCTGCAGACCGTTGGCCGCAGCGCCGCAGCGGAAAACGTGCAGGTCCACGCCGGAGCAGAACCGGTTCAGAGCGAAGGGTTTTGCTTCCCGCACACCGTGTTACAGACCGATGTCGCCACCTTCCTGGCGAACGAAGATCTGCAGGAAGAACACTTCGGGCCGGTCACGCTCTTCGTCACTTGCGCGGATGACGATGAGCTGCAACAGGTTGTCCACTCTCTCGCTGGCCAGCTGACCGGCAGCGTCCATTCCAGTGCCGATGAACAGGAAGCGCTGCGTCCGCTACTGGATACGCTGCGCGAGAAGGTCGGGCGTTTAATCTGGAATGGCTTCCCCACCGGCGTGGAAGTGTCGCCGGCCATGCAACATGGCGGGCCCTGGCCGGCCACCAGCGCAGTCGCCACGACCTCCGTGGGTCAAAACGCCATCAAGCGTTTCATGCGGCCATTGGCCTGGCAAGACGTGCCCGATGCGCTGTTGCCGGAGGCCCTGGGCGACAACAACCCGCTGGGCATTCTGCGACTCGTAAACGGTGAGTATACGCGCGCACCGTTGAGCTGACCGGCTGCTTCAGCCGGCGCTTGCCGGTTGCTGCGCCAGGCGTCCATTGCTGCTGGTCGCAGCTTCGTCTTCGTCACGGAACTGGCTCATGTACAGGGCGTGATAGGCGCCCTCGCGCACCAGCAGCGAGCGATGCGTGCCACGCTCGGTGATTTGCCCGTCCTGCAGCAGCAACACCTGGTCCGCGTTGCGAATCGTGCTCAGCCGGTGCGCAATGACAAAGCTGGTGCGCCCCTCCAGCAAGCGTTCAAAGGCGCTCTGGATGAGGCGCTCGGTGCGGGTATCCACGCTTGAGGTCGCCTCGTCAAGAATGAGGATACGCGGACTCATCAGCGCGACGCGGGCGATGGCGATAAGCTGCCGCTGCCCCTGACTGAGGCCGCTGCCACGTTCGCCCAGCACGGTCTGGTAGCCTTTCGGCAGGCGCTCGATGAAGGTGTCGGCCGCCACCATGCGGGCCGCCTCGATAACTTCCTCGTCTGTGGCATCCGGTCGCCCGTAGCGGATGTTGTCCATCACCGATTCCGAAAAAAGGAAGGTGTCCTGAAGCACGATGCCGATCTGCTCGCGCAGGCTGCCAACCTGCACATCGCGCACATCGTGGCCGTCAATGGTCACCGAGCCACTAATGACGTCATAGAAGCGCGGCAGCAGGTTGATGATGGTCGTCTTGCCGGCGCCGGTCGGGCCGACGATGGCAATTGTTTCTCCAGGCTGCGCCGCAAAGCTGATCCCGTTCAGCACCGGCTCGCCGGCGATGTACTCGGCCCCCACCTGCTCGAAACGAACCGTGCCCTGAATCAGCGGCATGGGGCTGGCGTGCGGCTTGTCGACGATCTCAATGTCCTCGTCCATCAAGCCGAAGATGCGCTCGCCACCGGCGATGGCGCTCTGGACGTTGGTCCACAACACCGCAATTTGCTGGATGGGCTGGCTGAAGCGTTGCGAAAAGGCCACGAAGGCAAAGACGGTGCCCAGCGAAATGGCGGTACCGCCCAGTAGCGGCTCGTTGCGCAAGACGGCGATGCCGCCGGCCAGCACCACGATGGCCAGGGCCACGAAGCCCAGGGCCTCCAGCACCGGACTTAATGCGCTGGTGAAGGAAGCCGCCCGCACATTGGCCTCACGATTGGCGGCGTTGGAACGCTCGAATTCCGCGATGGTCTCATCCTCGCGGTTGAAGGCCTGCGCCTCGCGGGCGCCGGCAATACTCTCCTGCAGGTCCGCGTTAACCGTGCCCATTTCCATGCGCGCCTGACGGAAAGCCTTGCGCGCCTGGCCAGAGAAGTAGACGGTGGCCACGGCCATCACCGGCACAATCGCCAGGCTGATGAGCGCGTAGGTCACGTTGGTCTCCAGCATACGCACCATGATCCAGACGATAATCAGTGCGCCGGAAATCACCTGCATCAGCGCGAAACTGAAGGCCTGCTCGATGGTGTCCGAGTCATTGGTGACGCGGCTCATGATGTCGCCGGCTTCGTTGCGCGCGTAGAAACCCATGGAGAGGCGGTGAATTTGACGGAACAGGTCCTGGCGTATCTGGCGCAGGACATGCTGACCGGTCCAGGACATGGCGTAAAAGGCCATGCCCGCCACCACAGAGCCGGCTATATTGACCCCCAGTAGCGCCAGCACCAGGGTTCCCAGGCCCTGCAGCCTGAGCTCCTGATCCATGTCCAGCGTAATTTCGCTGAACCAGCAGGTAGCCGGATCACGCGGGAAGAGGTAGCAGTCCACCGACTGGCCGATCAGTTCCGGCGTGACTACCTGGGTCCAGGCCTGGCACGTAATGAGCACCAGCGCTATCACGACGCCCGGCCAGTGACGCCGGAAGTAACTACCGAAGCGGCGCAGGGTCTCGCCCAGATCTTTGGGTTTCAGCGTTTCCCGCTCAAAGAGACGGCGACCGCCGTCCATGCCCATCATGCGCTGTCGACCTCCGCACTAACGTCTTCGACCAGCTGGGAATTGTAGATTTCGGCGTAAATGGGGCTGGTCTCCATCAGCTCGGCATGCGTGCCCGTGGCCGCTACTGCGCCGCGTTCCAGCACAATAATGAGGTCCGCGCTCAACACAGTAGAGATGCGCTGCGCAATGACAAAGCTGGTGCGACCTTCCATCAGATCGTCCAGCGCAGCCTGAATGCGCCGCTCGGTCGTATAGTCCACCGCGCTGGTGGAATCATCCAAAATCAGCAGTTGCGGGTCGAGCAGCAGCGCCCTGGCGATGGCGATGCGCTGCTTCTGCCCACCGGAGAGCGTGGAGCCGCGTTCACCGACCGGCGTATCGAAGCCCTGCGGAAACTCCATGATGAAGTCGTGCGCGGCTGCGGCGCGCGCGGCCGCCTCGATCTCAACCGCCGAGGCATCCGGCCGGCCAAAGGCAATGTTGTCGCTGATGCTGCCGCTGAAGAGGTTGGTCTCCTGCAACACAATGCCAATCTGCGACCGCAGGCTGTCCAGCGTCACATCCCGGATATCCTGGCCATCAATGCGCACCACGCCTTCAGTCACGTCATAAAAGCGCGGGATGAGGTTGATGATGGTTGTCTTGCCGCTGCCGGTTGCGCCCAGCAGCGCCACGGTCTGCCCGGCTGTCGCGCGGAAGCTGACGTTGTCCAGCACGTTCTCGCCCGATTCGAAGTAGCGGAAGGTCACGCCCTCGAACTCCACGTCGCCGATAATCTCTGGCATTTCGCTGGCGCCGGGCCGGTTGCTCACATCGCTTTTGGCATCCAGGATTTCGAAGATGCGCGTTGCGGAGGCAGCGGCCTGCGCCATCAGTGAGATGATGAAACCCAGCTGGCCCAACGGAAAGAAGATGTAGATGAGGTAGAGCGTGAAGGACTGGTATTCGCCGAGGCCGATGATGCCTGGAATGATTTGCTGACCCGCGAAGTAAAGCACGATCACCTGGCCGACGTTCGCCAGCAAAAAGACGAGCGGAAACAACACCGAGAAGGTGCGGCTGATGGTCAGGCGTTGCCGCATCAGCACGTTGGTCGAGTCGTCGAAACGCTCCTGTTCACGCCCCTCGCGCACAAAGGACTTGACGACCCGGATGCCGGCCACGTTTTCCTGCAGCACGGTGTTCAGCGCAGACAGCAGCCGCTGGGATTTCTCAAAGAGCGGTTGCGCAATTCGACCAAACATGGCGAAGAGCACGATGGTCACAGGCAAAATCGGCAGGATCGAAACCGTGAGCTGCCAGTTGGTCGTCAGCAAAATGATTAGCGTGGCGATCAGCAGCAGGAAGGCCTGCACCGCCAGGATCAGGCCCTGGGCGATGAAGAGCCGTACCTTCTCGACGTCATCCGTCGCGCGAATCATCAGCTGGCCGGTCTGCGTGCGGTCGTAGTAGCTGAAGGACAGACGCTGCAGCCTGGAGAAAATATCATTGCGCAGGTCGAAGGCCGCGCCCTGGGATGTCGCCTCGGCCATGTAGGTCTGAATGAAGGCAAAAACGGCCCGCAGCACTGCGAAAATCACGATGGCCGCCACGCCGTTGATCAGCAGTGTCTCGGCTGTCCCGGAAGAGAGTTTCAGGGCGTCGACGCTGGTGCCCATCAACTGCGCCGTCGCGCCCTGCACAAACTCCGGCAGGGCGAGCACCTGGTTGGCTGTCACGCCTTCGGTGACGGCGTTGATCATATTTTGCACGAGACGCGGCACGGCCAGCTGCGCCAGGGTCGCGACCACGAGTGCGCCGTAGGCCAGGGCTGCCGTACGTCGCTGACGGCCCAGGTAGCTGATCGCGCGGCGCAAACCACTCATGTTGACGGCTGGTCGGCCGCCACTCTTGCCACGCATCTCCCTTTTTTCAGCTCTGGACTGCAAGGTGGCCTCCTTTGCCGAGCGCAATGAGTCGTCCCGGCCACTCGTGCTGCTGCCAGCGTAGGGCCGTACAGGCGGATAAGCAAGACCCACTCATGTTACTCACAGGTAAAATCAGAAATGTGTTGGACCTTGTGGTTTCCTTGCCCTGAGCCGGGCAAAGCCTGGTATCATTCGGGACGGTGCTGCTTTTTGTGGCGCCGTCCCTTTGTTGTGAATACTATTCGCCTGCGACCAGTAAGTGTTTGGGTGAATTTTGGAGATGAAATGACCAGCATCCCTCGCGGAAACATTGCGCAAACCGGGCTGGAAGTTCCGCGCATGGCACTTGGCTGCGCCCACATCGCCAAATTCGGCCATGACGAGGCCGTCGGCATCGTACAAAGCGCGCTGGAGCTCGGCATCAACTTCCTCGACACCGCGCCCTTTTACTCCACCGAACTGTATATGGGCGACGCGCTGGCAGGCGTCCCGCGCGACAGCTATGTGCTGGCCACCAAGGTTGGGCGGCTGCCGGATGGCAAGGGTGGCTTCCTCTTTGATTACACGCGCGATGGCGTCCTGCGCAGCATCGACAACAGCCTCAAGGCTCTCAAACTGGACCGTATCGACATCTTGCACATCCACGACCCGGACTGGGAAAACTACTATGATCAGGCGCTGCATGAAGCCTGGCCCGTGCTGGACGAGCTGCGCAGCCAGGGCGTAATCAGCGCGGTCGGCGCCGGCATGAACCAGTGGGAAATGGAGTTGGCCTTCTCGCGCAACGCCACCTTCGACTGCTTCCTGCTGGCGGGACGCTACTCCCTGCTGGAGCAGACCGCGCTGTCAGCGTTGCAGGAATGGCAGGAGCGTGGCATCTCGGTGTTTGCCGCGGGCATCTATAACAGCGGCATCCTGGCCACTGGCGACAACGAACTCGCGAGCTACAACTATGCCCAGGCGCCTGACCATATCCGCGACAAGGCCCGCAAACTGGAGGATGCCTGCAAGCGACATGACGTTCCGCTCAACGTCGCAGCCGTCCAGTTCGTGTGGGCGCACCCGGCCTGCACCTCGCTCATCATCGGCGCTGACCGCATCGGCCAGGTCGCCGAGAACCTCGCCACGCTGCAGGTCGAAATCCCGGCGGCTTTCTGGCAGGAGCTGGCGGATTCCGGTTTGCTGGATGCGGCAGCGCCCCTGCCCGGTTCAGCTGAAGCCTGGGCATAACGCTGCAGCGCTGACCAGAACATAATCAATGACCTGGGAGGAACCATGGCATCTGGGCAACAACAGCGGCAAAAGCTGCTGATTCTTTACCTGAGCACGTCTGCGCTGGACAGTGACGTGAAGGGCTGGACGATCTATGACGGCACGGGTCAGGAGCAGCACACCACGGGCGACAGCAGCACCCCGCCCTACGCGACAGGCATGGACGCCCTGCTCGATGGCTGGCGCGTCATCCAGTTCCCGCAACTTATCCCGCCCTATCCAGGCCTGGAATACACCACTTCCTTCAAGAAGAACGAGTACGTCTTTGAAAAGCTGGAGACAATCAACCTATGAGCGACAGACTGAACCTGCTCAACTCCCGCCAGGTGGCGGAATTCGTGGCACGCGGCTTCCTGCGTTTTGATGGCATCGTGCCCGACGACATCAACCGGACGACGATGGATGCCTTCGAGGCCGGCGGCATTAAAAGTTACGCAGCCGGCACGCCCTTCAGCGAGTGCTATCCCGAACCTTCGCCCATTGGCGCCATGCTGCGCCTGCCGCAGGTGCAGGGCATCCTGGACAGTCTGGTTGGTCCTGGCCCGCTTTTCGATCACCACGCAATTCATGTGCGACAGCCCATGGAGGGCAAGGCCCAGGGCCTGCATGGCGACTCAATCATTGACACACGTCTGCACTTCGATTTGCAGTTGATGTACTTCCCGCACGATGTGCCCCTGGAGATGGGCGGCACCCTGCTGCTGCCCGGCAGTCACTTCCGTCGCATCAACGAGGCTGAGGTTTCCCGCTACCAGAACTTCATCGGGCAAATCCCCATGGTGTGCAAGGCGGGCAGCATTCTTCTCCTGCATCACGGCATCTGGCACTGCGGCCGCCAGAACCAGACTGACCGCATCCGCTACATGTACAAGATCCGCCTCAACCCCACCGTGCGCCAGCTGCGCCTGTGGAACACCGACGACTTGGATGAGAGCACCAACGAGCATCAGCCCATCTTCGCCGGTGAAAAGCGCGATGATGTCCAGGCGATCCTGGCGCGTCTGGAGCCCTGGTTTGAGGCCGGCGATGGTCGCCTCGAAATCGTCAACCGCACCCTGCTGTGGCGCTTTCTGACGGGCGATGAAAACTTCGACGTGCACTACTGGCTGACGCGGCTGGAGAACATGCCGGAAGTCCGGCTGAGCGCCTGAACGCATTCACAGAGGCCTGCGTATGAAAATCACTAAGCTCGAAACCATATTTGTCCGTCCACGCTGGCTCTTCCTCAAGATGTACACGGACGAGGGCGTCGTCGGGCTGGGCGAGCCGGTCGTCGAGGGGCGCGCACAGACCGTGGCCGCGGCCGTGCACGAAATTGGCCGCTACCTGATTGGCCAGGACCCCACGCGCATCGAGCATCACTGGCAGGCCATCTTCCGCGGCCAGTTCTATCGTGGTGGCCCGGTGCTGACCAGCGCGCTCTCCGGCATCGAACACGCCATGTGGGACATCACTGGCAAGTGGCTGGGTCAGCCGGTCTACAAACTTCTGGGCGGCGCTGTGCGCGATCGCATCCGCGTCTATGGCTGGCTGGACGACAAGTCTTACGGCGACTATGTCGAGCAGGCGAAGGTCGGCGCGCAGGTCGGTTTCACGGCCTTCAAGCTGGGACTGCCGGGCGCCGTCAACATCGTGGACACGCGCGCCAAGGTGGACGAGATCGTCGAACATTTCGCGCGCTTCCGCGAGGCGCTGGGGCCAGAAATCGACATCGGTATCGACTTTCACGGGCGCGTCAGTCCGGCCATGGCAATACGTCTGGCCAGCGCGCTCGAGCCCCTGTATCCCTTCTTCATCGAGGAACCGGTGCTGCCGGAGAACGTGGACGCGCTGGCGACCGTGGCGCGCAGCACCAGCATTCCCATCGCGACCGGCGAACGCCTCTTCACCAAATGGGCCTTCCGCGAGGTGCTGGAGAAGCAGGCCGCAGCCATCCTGCAACCGGACCTGGCCCACGCCGGCGGCATCCTGGAGGTGCGCAAAATCGCGGCCATGGCCGAATGCTGGTACGCCGCGGTAGCGCCGCACTGTCCGCTGGGCCCCGTTGCGCTGGCGGCCAGCCTGCAACTCGATGCCTGCACGCCCAACTTCCTCGTGCAGGAACACTTCACTACCGGTGAAGGCTATCTGAAGCAACCTTTCCAGATCATCGACGGCCACATCCCGCTGCCGCAGGGCCCTGGCCTGGGAATCGAACTGGACGAGGAGGCCATTGCCGCAAAAGTCTACGACGGCTCATGGGAGACGCCGCGTCTGTGGCACAGCGACGGCTCGGTTGCGGACTGGTAAGCCTCTGAATGTGCATTGCGTTGCTGCTTCATCTCTTTCAGGAGTGGCAAGTTTGTCGCTGCTGACCCTGACTGCAACATTGCGGCACTGTTACAATGCCGGTCAGGTCGTTCCTTGTGGCTGACGGTATGCCGGTCACGCGCGGATGACAGTGATTATTGCTGATTGATGCCCAGGAGCATTTAATGGCTGCACAAACCCCTTCACTCGCCCTGCAACTCTATTCGCTGCGCGCCGAGCTCGTTGAAGACTTTGATAATGTGGTGCGTCAGGTGGCCGCGGCCGGTTACGCCGGCGTCGAGCCCTTTGGTTATCCCGCGCGCGACGCCGTTGCTGAGGGGCGTCTCTTTCGCGAACTGGGGCTGCAAGTGCCCAGCATTCACGCTGCCTTCCCCGCCGGGGCTGACGCCGCAGCCGTAATCGAGGCCGCCGGCAATGTCGGCACCGAACGCATCATCGCCGGCCTGGGTCGTGGCGACGCCTGGGACAGCCGCGCCAAAATCAAGGCCAACTGCGCGCTCATCAACGAAGCCGCCGCCAACGCAGTCGCCGCCGGGATGCAGGTCGGCTATCACAATCACTGGTGGGAATTTGACACCGTGGTCGATGGCCAGCCTGTCTGGCGCCACATGCTCGACCTGCTCGCCGACAGCGTCTTTTTTCAGGTGGACACCTACTGGGCGCAGGTTGGCGGCGCTAACGTCGTCAGCGTACTCGAGACTCTGGGGGAGCGGGCGCAGGTGCTGCACATCAAGGACGGCCCGGCCGACGACCCCGCCGCGGACATGGTCGCTGTTGGCAGCGGCGTGATGGACTGGCCGGCCATCCTGGCCGTCAGCGACGTCGACTGGGTCATCGTCGAGCTGGACCGCTGCGAAACGGACATGCTGCAGGCCGTGCGCGACAGTTGTGCCTGGCTGACAAGAGAAGGCCATGCCCGTGGACAAGGTTAACGTTGGCATCATTGGTTGCGGTCATATCAGTGACCATTACTTCAGGGGTTGCGGCCTGTTCGACATCCTGAACATAAGCGCCTGTGCCGACCTCGACATGTCACGTGCGCGCAGCCTGGCCGAGGCCCATAATGTCCGCGCCCTCACCTTTGAGCAGCTGCTGGCCGACCCCGACATCGAGCTGGTCGTCAATCTCACACCGCCAGCCGCCCATGCTGAAGTCGCCCTGGCCGCCATCGCCGCCGGCAAGCACGTTCACAACGAAAAGCCGTTGGCCCAGACCCGCGCCCAGGGCCGGCAGGTCCTCGATGCTGCCGCAGACGCCGGTCTGCGCGTCGGCTGCGCACCGGATACCTTCCTTGGCGGCGGCCTGCAGACCAGCCGCAAGCTGCTGGATGATGGCTGGATAGGTGAGCCGGTGGCCGCCAGCGCCTTCTTCCTCAGCCACGGCCCGGATACCTATCATCCCAACCCGGATTTCTTCTACAAGCCGGGCGGCGGCCCCCTCTTTGACATGGCGCCCTACTATCTGACCACCCTGATCCATCTGCTGGGCCCGGTGCAGCGCGTTACCGGTTCGGCCTCCGTTTCCTTCGCCACCAGATACGCCACCCATCCCGAACTTCCCCCGGAGAAGTTTGGCTATGCCATCGACGTCGAGGTTCCCACACATGTTTCGGCGGTGCTGGACTTCGCCAACGGCTGCGTCGCCACGCTCATCACCAGCTTTGACGTCTGGTCCCAGAATCTGCCGCGCATCGAAATCTACGGCAGCGAAGGCACGCTCTCCGTCCCGGACCCCAATCACTTTCGCGGCCCGGTGCGGGTGAAACGCGCCGGCGCGCAAGACTGGAGCGAAATCCCGCTGACGCACAATGCGGAGCTGCTGCGCGGCATCGGCGTCGCCGACTTCGCCCATGCCCTGCGCTCGGGGCGCGCGCATCGCGTCAGTGGCGCGCTGGCCTGGCACGTCCTCGACCTGATGCACGCCATCCTCGAGTCCTCAGACAGCGGCCAACACGTCGCCATCCAGAGCAGCGCCGAACGCCCGGCGCCCCTGCCCACCGGCTTGCTGCCTGGGCGCCTGGATGACTAACATCGCGCCTGCCAGCGCGAAAGGGAATGCCATGTCCACTCCCGCCCAGGTCGGGATCATCGGTTGCGGCAACATAAGTGACAAGTACTTCAAATGGTGTGCCCGCTTCGTCGATATCGAGATCGTCGCCTGCGCCGACCTGCTGCCGGAACGTGCCGGGGCCAAAGCCGCACAATATGGCGTGCGTGCACTCAGCATTGACGCGCTGCTAAATGATCCGGATATCTCGATCGTGCTTAATCTCACGATTCCCCAGGCGCATGCCGAGGTGGATCTGGCAGCGCTTGAGGCGGGCAAGCACGTGCACAGTGAAAAGCCGCTGGCGCTTAGCGTGGCGGACGGGCGGCGCATCCTTGCTGCGGCCAGTGTACGCGGGCTGCGCGTCGGCTGCGCGCCGGATACTTTCCTCGGCGGCGGCCAGCAGACCAGCCGCAAACTGATCGATGACGGCTGGATTGGCCGGCCCGTCGCGGCGACCGCCTTCATGGCCGGCCACGGTCACGAACACAGGCACCCCGACCCGACCTTCTTCTACAAGGCCGGTGGCGGCCCCATGCTGGACATGGGCCCCTACTACATCACTGCGCTGATTCACCTGCTCGGCCCGGTGACGCGCGTCACCGGTTCCAGCAAAACCACGTTTCCGCAGCGCATCATTACCAGCCAACCTAAATATGGTGAGGTCATTGACGTCGACGTAACCACGCACCTGGCGGGCGTGCTTGAATTCGCGGCGGGAGCCGTCGCGACAGTCGTGATGAGCTTCGATGTTTGGGCCCACAACCTGCCGCGCATTGAGATCTACGGTTCCGAGGGCTCAATGGCCGTGCCAGACCCGAACACCTTCCGCGGGCCGGTATTGCTGCGCCGGGCCGCTGCGGAAGAGTGGAGCGAGGTTCCGCTTTCACACAGTACGGATGTCGAACGCGGCATCGGCGTCGCCGACATGGCCAGCGCTATCCGCAACGGCCGCGCGCACCGCGCCAGCGGCGAGTTGGCCATGCACGCGCTGGAGGTCATGCTGGCGGTGGATGAGGCTTCCACAAGTGGCCGTCATGTGACCATCGAGAGCAGCGTTGCGCGCCCGGAGCTGCTGCCGCTCGGCCTGATGCCGGGACGGGTGTCGCTGTAGCGGAGGGGGTTGCATGTCGGATGAGCGCTTTTTTGTCACCGGCGCGCTGGGCTGTATCGGCGCCTGGGTCACGCGCAACCTGCAGCGCGCCGGGCAATCGGTCACGGTCTTCGACCTCGGCAGCGACCGCAAGCGCCTGCAACTGATACTGGAACCTGCCGAGATTGAGCAAATCGACTTTGTGCAGGGTGATGTCACCGACACGGCCGCCGTCGCAGACGCCCTGCGCGCGTCCGGCGCAACGCGCGTCATTCACCTGGCCGCGCTGCAGGTGCCTTTCTGCAAGGCCAACCCGCCGCTGGGCGCAAGCGTCAACGTCATCGGCACCATCAACATTTTCGAAGCGGCGAAAGCGCTGGGCATTCGTCACATCGTCTACGCCAGCAGCGCAGCGGTCTACGGCAGCGGCGCAGACTATGACCGCGACATTCTCGAGAACGACGCAGACTTCCTGCCGCGCAATCTCTACGGCGTCTTCAAGCTGGCCAACCAGGGCACAGCGCAGATTTACCACCAGGATTACGGCATCAACAGCATCGGCCTGCGTCCCTACACCGTGTATGGACCGGGTCGCGACCAGGGCCTGACCTCCACACCGACGCGCGCCATGCTGGCCGCTGCCGCCGGGCAACCCTGGCACATTTCCTTCGGTGGCCGCAACGGCTTCCAGTTTGTTGACGACGTCGCCAAAATCTTTATCCAGGCCGCCACGGTGCCGGACTGGCAGGGAGCCGGGAGCTTTAACCTTGGCGGCTCGATCGCCCACATGAGCGAGGTGGTCGCGGCTATCGGGCAGGCCGCGCCCGAAGTCGCTGGCCGCATCACCTTTGAAGATGAAGCATTGCCCTTGCCCGCCGGCACCAGCGACCATGCGCTGGCGGCGGCTATTGGCCCCCTGCCCTACACAAGGCTTACCGAGGGCGTCGCCTTCACAATCGCCCATTTCCGCGAAGCGCTGGCCACAGGAAGGATTTAACTGAATGACCTTGACGCCTGACGCCGCAACCCTGCGTGAGTTCTTCATGCTGGATCCTGAGGTGGCCTTCTTCAACCACGGTTCCTTCGGCGCCTGCCCGCGTACGGTCTTCGAGGCCTACCAGCGCTGGCAACGCGAGCTGGAATGGCAGCCCGTCGACTTCATGTTTCAGCGCGCACCGGAGATTCTCGGCGCGACGCGGGGCCACCTGGCAAAATGGCTGAACACGGCGGGTGAGAATTTGATCTTCACCACCAACGCGACCACGGGCATGAACACCGTCGCGCGTTCGCTGACCCTGAAGCCAGGTGACGAGATCCTCACCTGCGACCACGAATACGGCGCTATCAACAACACCTGGCGCTACACCTGCGAGAAGACCGGCGCGTGCGTGGTCGTGCATACCGTCGACCTGCCGCTGGAGTCGCCTGAGTCATTCGCGGACACCTTCTGCGCGAAAATCGGACCGCGCACAAAACTCATCAGCCTCAGCCACATCACTTCGCCCAGCGCGCTCATCATGCCCATCGCGGAAATCTGCCGCCGCGCGCGCGCAGCGGGGGTGCTCACCGCCATCGACGGCGCCCATGCGCCGGGCCATGTTGAACTCGACATGGAGGCCATCGGCGCAGACTTCTACGCCGGCAACTGCCACAAATGGCTCAGCGCGCCCAAGGGCTCCGGCTTCCTCTACGTCCGGCCGGAGCATCATGACCAGATCGACCCGCTCGTCATCAGCCATGGCCAGTATGCGCGTGGCGGCGGCATCTCCATCGTGTTGGGTGAGTCTGGCGCAGAACATGCCAGCCTCCCGGAGCGGCATGACTGGCAGGGTACGCGTGACATGGCCGCCTGGTTCGCCATCACCAGCGCCATCGACTTCCAGCGCGAACACAACTGGCCGGCGGTGCGTCAGCGCTGCCACGCGACGGCGCTGGAGCTCGCCGCACGCATCGCAGCGATTGGCGGCGGCCTGCCAGCCTTCGCCAGCGACCCCGACTGCTGGCACGGTCAGATGATTTCGATTCCCATGCAGGCGGACGACCTGGCCGGCAAGTCCCGCCAGCTCTATAACGACTGGAATGTAGTCGTTGCCGGTGGCGAATTCGGTGGTCAGGGCTTCGTGCGGATTTCGGTGCAGGGCTACAACACCGAAGAAGATTGCGAACGCCTGGTCAAGGGCCTGGCGGCGGTGGCCCAGACCTGAGCAGGCCAGTTTCCTGAAGCCGACGTTCCAGAATCTGGTTGTCGAGCGGCCGAAGCAGCAACAGATCACAGCCGGCGGCCGCGTCTGCCGCCGCCTGGGGAATTAGCCCCACCAGTTCACTGGCGTACAACGAAACGCCTTCGCGCGCGGCCTGACGCCACATGAACGCCAACACTTGCGCCAACCCGGTGCGCCGAAAGTCGGTCAAATTCATGGAAACCTGGGCGCGTCCGTCGATTAGCAGTCCCAGCGCCTGCACTCCGACCAGACCGCCGCCAGAAGTTCTGATGCGCCCTGCGATGCGCTGCGCAATGCGAATATCCGACGTTGTCAGCCACACGTTCCAGGCAATGAGCGTTTCGCGCGCGCCGATGGCGACTGCGCCCGCGCTGTCCATATGTGCCGGCCCGAAGTCCGGGCGCCGCTCATCGCTGCCAATCGCTGCGCGCAGGCCTTCGTAACCCCCGCGCCGCACATCGACCAGCCTTTCATTGTGTGGCCGGCGCGCGGCAGCCGCGTAGAGATAGACCGGCAACTGCAACTCGCGCCCGACGCGCGCGCCCAACTCGCGCGCCAGCGCACAGCACATTTCCATGCTGACGCCATGCAAGGGCACAACTGGCACGACATCTGCAGCGCCGATGCGCGGATGCTGCCCCTCATGGACATTCATGTCGATGCGCTGCGCGGCACAACGAATTGCCGCGAAGAGTGAGACCAGCAGCGCCTGCGGCGGGCCGGCACAGCTGATCACGCTGCGATTGTGGTCGGAGTCACTGTGAACATCCAGCACGCGCACTGTCGGGTTCGCCGCAACGGCCGCAACCAGATCGTCGATGACCGCCTGGCGCCGCCCCTCGGAGAAATTGACCGCGCTATAAACCACAGACATTGTTCCTCCCTCCAGCGCTGCAGCGCATTGTACAGCAGCGCAGAACCTGAGTCTGATTGACAGGGGCCACATCGCGTGTCAGGCTTGGCATCTACGGTACTGACGACGACGGGAGCCGACATGCAGAAGAAATCAGCCGTGCTGCTGGGTGCCGGCAGCCGTGGCCTGCTTTCCTACGGACCCTACGCCCAGGCTCACCCGGAGGAGCTGGAATTCGTCGCCGTGGCCGAACCGCAGTGCACGCGCCGCGAGCGTTTCGCGGCAGAGCATGGCATCCCTCCGGAGCGCCAGTTTGAATCCTGGGAAGCCCTGCTGGCCGCTGGAAAACTGGCTGACCTGCTCTTCAACTGCACGATGGACCAAATGCACACACCCTCCACCCTGGCAGCGCTGGGCGCTGGCTACGATGTCCTGCTGGAAAAGCCGATGGCGCACACCCTGCTGGACAACCTGCGCCTGGTTCAGGCCGCGGAGACGAGCGGTCGCCTGCTGATGACCTGTCACGTGCTGCGCTACACAGCCTTCTTCCGCACCCTGCGCGAAATCCTGCGCTCCGGCCGGCTGGGGCGCATCGTCAATGTCGACCATCGCGAGAACCTGATCTACTGGCACATGGCGCACAGCTTCGTGCGCGGCAACTGGCGCAATGAGGCCAGCTCCGCGCCCATGCTGCTGGCCAAGTGTTGCCACGACCTCGACATCCTGGGCTGGCTGCTGGGCCAGCAGTTCACCCACATCAGTTCATTCGGTTCACTGACGGCCTTTACTCCGGAACACGCGCCACCGGATGCGCCGCTACGCTGCACCGATGGTTGCCCACATGCGGAGGTCTGCAAGTTCTACGCGCCCCGCTTCTACGCGAAGGACGGCGATGACTTTCTGCTCAATGCCGTGGCGTCAAACGCCAGCGCCGCCGAACGCTTTGAGTTGCTGGCCACCACCAGCCCCTACGGCCGCTGCGTCTGGCACTGCGACAACTCGGTCGTCGATCACCAGACCGTGGCGCTGGAAGCGAGCGACGGCACCACTGTGACGCTCGTCATGCAGGGACATGGCTTTGAAGAGTGCCGCACCATGCGCTACGACGGCACGCTGGGCACCCTCCAGGCGCGCATGGGCGGCCAGGGCGGCAACAAGATTACACTGCGCGAACATCACAGCGGCGCCAGTGAACAGATTCCGGTGCAGGACGCAGCCAGCGGTCATGGCGGCGGCGACTTCGGCATCGTGTCCAGCTTCCTGCGCGCCGCCAGTGGTGAGGCAGACTCCGACCTGCCGACGGCGCGTGAGTCGCTGGAGAGTCATCTGCTGGCCTTCGCCGCCGAGGAAGCGCGTACCAGCCACAAGGTCATCAGGCTGGCCAAATTCAGGCGCAAGGCCGAGGCTGCGCTGCGCAAGGCTGATGCCCGCTGAAGCAACGGGCCCGCCAGCGTCTGTATTGCATATTCCTGCCCGCTATGGTCTAGTGCTGTGTTGGCCTAACCGGTGCTAATCACAAACCGCATAGTACGGGAGTTTCTGAATGTTTCGATCACATCTGGGTTTCCTCTTCGTCCTGCTCTTCATCTTCGTTGCCCTCGTCCCTGCCAGTGGCGCGCAGGATGCCAACGTTGACGTCTTCGGGCGTGCCTTGCCTGCGGATGCGGCTCCCTATGACCAACAGATTTTTTCCGACGTCTGTGAACCGGAGCGTACGCGCATCAGTTCCTCTTCGATGGTGTCTGTGTACCGCCGCCTTTGTCTGGTCGACATGCACTCCGACCCCCTCGTCGATCTCGACAACAACCTGCAACTGATTCCGGCTGCCGCGGAAAGCTGGGAGCCTTCCGAGGACGGTCTGACCTGGACCTTCACGCTGCGCCCTGGCCAGTTCTGGAATGACGGCGAGCCGGTTACCGCGCACGACTGGGTGGCTTCCTACCAGTTGACTGCCGCGCCGGAAACCGCCTACGACTTCACCTGGATGTACGCCGGCATCATCAAGAACTACCAGGAAGTCGTCGCCGGCGAGTTGCCGCCTTCCGAACTGGGTGTCGTCGCCGTTGATGACAACACCCTGGCCGTCTCGACCGAGTTCCCCTTCCCACCGCTGCCCAACATGCTGGTCTTCTGGCCGCCGCTGCAGGCAAAAGCGCTGGCGGAGCATGGCCCGGACTACGTCCTCGACCCCGCAACAGCCGTCTCCTCCGGCCCCTTCATGCTGCAGGAATTCGTTCCGGGCGAGAAGGAAGTCTACGTCGTCAACCCGGACTACAACGGCTATCGCACCCCCTGGCTGAGCCAGGTCGATGTCGTTTACAGCGGCGTTTCGCGCTTTGTCGCCTTCCAGGACCATCAGGTCCAGCGCGTCAACTACAACTATTTGTCGCCGGCCGACCTGGAGATCGTTTCCTCTGACCCGGTGCTCAGCGAAAACTACTTCCAGACGCCTGGTGACTTCCGCACGGACTACCTCGGCTTCGACACCTTCACAGCGCCCTTCGACGATGTCCGCGTGCGCCAGGCCTTTGCCAAGGCGCTGGACCGTGAAGCCATCGTGGAAAACGTGATCGGTCGCCAGTTCGCCGTCGCGGCCTATTCCATGCTTGCGCCTGGCTTCCCGGCCTCGGATACCGCCGGTGAGCTGCGTGAGTACCAGGCCTTCAATTGCGAAGCAGCCCAGGGCCTGCTGGCCGATGCCGGCTTCCCTGGCGGTGAAGGCTTCCCGGCCACCACCATGCAGATGCGCGGTCAGACCGACGCCATTCTCGCTCGCTACGTCGCCGGCGCCGCCTCGATCAGTGAATGCCTCGGCATTGACATCGAGGTCAACAACATGGAATTCGGCGCCTTCATGGACGGTCTGCTGGCCCGCCCGACCACGATCAGCTTCTATGGCGTGGACTACGGCATGGACTACCTGGACCCGGCCAACCTGCTGGGCACCCTGTGGAAGTCCGACGGCCGCCACACCTGGCGCAACACCGGGTTCGACGAAATCGCCACCGAGGCCAACTCGCTGGTCGGCGACCCTGTGCGCCGTGAGCAACTCTACCGCGAAGCCGAGCGCATCCTCGTTGAGGATGTTGGCGCGGTCTTCTTCTACCACCGCATCCAGGGCGACCTCTTCCAGCCGTATCTGCAGGGCGCATTCCGCGACCTGAACGCGCAGAATCTGCCTGGCTGGCAGTGGTACAACATTTGGATGTACGGTTCGTTCTACCTTGACAACACCGTGGGCGACTACATCAGCGGCTAGTCAAGTCACATCAGGAACAAGGGGGGGGGGTCTGGCGCAAGTGGAGTCAGGCCCCTTTCCCTGTAAGGCGGAGCATCCATGACGGCTTACATCCTCCGGCGGCTGGTTTCGCTGCTTTTCGTGCTCTGGGCCGTAGTCACCATCGTCTTCTTTCTTATGAATGCCGTGCCTGGCGGCCCCTTCACGCTGGGCGAACGTGGCTATTCTGAAGAAGCCATGCAAAATGTGCTGGCCAAGTACGGGCTCGACAAGCCCGTGCACCAACGCTATCTGACCTACCTCTCTGACATCCTGCGCCTGGACTTCGGCAACTCGTTCGCCGTGACAGGCAGCCCACCGGTCACCGAAGTCATCCGCTCCGTCTGGCCGGTGACGTTGCATGTGGGCGGCTACACCATCGCGCTGGCATTTAGCCTGGGAATCCTGCTGGGCGTGACCGGCGCCTGGTGGCGCAACAGCTGGATCGACAGCGCGGTGACCTTCGTGGCCACCCTGGGTATCACCATCCCCAGTTTCGTCATCGCAACCTGGTTCCTCATCATTTTCGGCTTCCAGGTGGGCTGGGGTCAGGAAGGCAAGTGGATCATTGGCCCGGTCGTGCCGGGCGGCAAACCCCTGCTCTCCAGCGATTACTTTCTGCCGGTCATCACCTATGCGATGGCGCCGCTGGCCATCGTTGCGCGCTACACCCGCTCCAGCTTCAGCGACGCGCTCAACGCGGACTATGTGCGCACGGCGCGCGCCAAGGGGCTGCGGGAACGCAGCGTGATGAGCCGACACGTCACGCGCAACGCCCTCATCCCCATGGTCACCGTGCTGCTGCCAGAGATCCCCAACCTGCTGACGGGCTCTCTCTTCGTGGAGGTCGTCTTCGGCATCCCCGGCCTCGGCAAGTTTTTCGTCACCAGCATCTTTGCGCGCGACTATCCCATGGTGATGGCTCAGGTCCTGCTCATCGCCTTCTTCTGGGGTCTGACCTATCTCATCACCGATGTACTCTACACGCTCATCGACCCGCGTATCCGCATTTCCGGGAGCCGCTGAGGATCATGGCAAGCGACCGGGACGGAGCAGGAGCCTTCGGCAAAACCATTGAACTGGCTACTGCAGAACAAGCCAGGCGGTCCCTGTGGGGCGATGCCTTGCGTCGCTTTCGCCGCAACCGCCTCGGTATGCTGGGTCTTTTCATCGTCCTGCTACTGGTGTTTCTCGCGATCTTTGCTGACCAGTTAGCCTGGTATGACTACAAGAAAGCGTTTTTAACCATTCGTCACCCCATTCTGCCCTTTACCAATCCCGACCACCCGCTGGGCACCGACACGGCGGGCCGTGACTATCTGTCGCGCCTGGTTTACGGCGCGCGCACATCGCTCTTCATTGGTCTGCTGGCCCCCTGCATCGCCTTCGCCATCGGCCTGCCGCTGGGCGCGGTGGCGGGCTACAAGGGCGGCAAGTGGGATTTCGTCATCAGCCGTATGATCGAAATCGGCACCGGCCTGCCCGGTCTGATATTCGCGCTGCTGCTGCTCACCGTGCTGGGCACCGGCGTATTAAATGTCATCCTCGTACTCTCAATCACTTCCTGGATTGGACCATCGCGCATCACCCGGGGCCAGTTCCTCGCCATCCGCGACCGTGAATTTGTGCTGGCGGCCAGGTCGCTGGGAGCGCCGGAAATCCGCTTGCTGTGGCAACACATCCTGCCCAACGCCTTCTCGCCGCTGCTGATTGCTTTCTCCTTCGCTGTGCCGACCGTCATCTTCGCCGAGGCCGGCCTCAGCTTTCTGGGACTGGGAATTACCGAACCCACCGCAAGCTGGGGTAAAATGGTGGGTGGCAGTGTTGGTACCACGGTGACGGTTTACTGGCATCTCGCCCTGTTGCCGACTATCCTGATTGCCCTCACCATGCTGGGGTTTTCCTTCCTGGGTGACGGCTTGCAGGAGGCCCTGGATTTCACCCGTTCCGAGACCTGAGGACTGCGACGTGTCGAAGGCAATCCCCGACTGGCGCATCTGTGCATTCCTGCTGCTGGCCCTGCTGCTTCCCGGCGCCTGCAGCCCGGCAGAACCGTCTGCGCCGGCTGCGACGGTCGCGCCCACGGCAACGACCACGCCCTTCCCGACCTTCGCTTTCGTCCAGCCTACGCTGGCGCCCAATGTTGCCGCCGGCGCCACTGCTGCAGCGGCGACACTTGCGGCGGACAGTGGCTTCGTGCTGGATATGCAAAAGGCTGAATACGGCCTGGGGCGCTGGGAATTCCTGGAATGTGGCAGTTGCCATGGCGCGGACGGTTCCGGCGACATCGGGCCTTCACTGCTCGACTACAGCGCCAGCGAAGCGGACTTCGCCGACACCTTGCGCACCGGTGGCGCAGCCGGCAGCACGCATCGCTACCCGGCCGAACGCCTCAGCAACAGCGGCGTCAGCAACCTCTATCACTATGTGCGCTCACTGGGCAGCGCCGGGTGAATCTGGCAGTCGGCCGCCGCGCCCTGACATCCCTGCTGCTGCCGCTCATCCTGCTCGCGGCCTGCGCCACACAACCTGCAGCAACCCCTGTGCGTCCAACTGCCACGCCTGACCAGTCCATGGCTATCAGCGTCGCCCGCATTGATGCACTGCAGGCCGCCACCCCGGTTAGCGGCGCGACAGCACGCACGCTGGATGCGCTGGAGGGCGTGGTGCATACCTGTGCCGATTTCAGTGAAGCGCGTCGCGAGCAGGTGCTGCAGCACATCGCCTGGCTGCGCGCGCCGGACAGCATCCCCAGGGATGTCGCCATGGCGCTTGGCATGCGCGGCAGCATTGGAACAGTCCTGCTGCACGGCATGGCCATCTACACCTCAACCGAGTGGCGCCTGCTGGAACGACCGCCCGCATCCTGCCTGGTGCCGATTGGTCGTACCCTGGACAACCTGCTGCGCGAAGCCGGCGCAGCACCACTGGAAGTCTACGACCCGTAAAGCGCGTACGGCAGCGCAGCCTCGCGTTTGTTTCTCAGGTAAAAAAGTGACTGGCAACCAGAAGTTGCACGGCGCGGGCCAGGGTCAGTTCGCGGTCGCCTCGACGGCAACGGGAATGAAGTCCAGGCGTTCACCAACCTCGCGGAAGGCCTGCAGCGCCCGGTCCAGATGTTCCTTGCGATGTGTCGCCGTGTAGCTGGTGCGTAACAGCGCCGACCCGGGGGGCGTGCCCGGCGGGACAACCGGGTTGGTGTAGACCCCTGCCTCGATTAGCGCGTGCCAGGCAAGCGCCACGCGGAAGTCATCGCCAAGGATGACCGGGACGATGGGGGTGTTGCTGGGGCCGGTATCGTAGCCCAACGCCTTGAGCCGGTCACGCATGTAACCTGCGTTTTCCCACAGATTTTTCACATGCTGGCCTTCGCTCTCAATGATGTCGAGCACCTTGAGCACCGTGGCCACATTGGGAGCCGGCAGCGCTGCCGAGAAAATCAGGGAGCGAGCGCGATGCTGGATGAAATGCACCGCTTCGGCCGTGCCGGCAATGAAGCCACCAATCGACGCGAAGCTCTTGCTGAAGGTGCCCATAATCAAATCGACCTCATCAGTGAGGTCGAAGTGCGCCGCGGTGCCACGTCCACCACCGGTTACGCCGATTCCATGGGCGTCGTCGACCATGATGCGCGCCCCGTGCCGCTTGCAGATTTCAACAATCTCCGGCAGCGGCGCCAGGTCCCCCATCATGCTGTAGACCCCGTCCACTACGACCAGCTTGCCGGCGTCGGCGGGCAGTCGCGCCAGCACAGTGTCCAGGCTGCTCACATCGTTATGGCGAAAGCGCTTCATCTCGCCGCGCGCCATGATGCAGCCATCCAGAATGCTGGCGTGATCGTCCTTGTCCACGATGACGAAATCGCTCTTGCCCACCATTGCCGAAATCGTGCCCACGTTGGTCTGGTAGCCGGTGGGAAAGACGACTGCGGCTTCCTTGCCCACAAATTCGGCCAGGCGGCGGTCCAACTCCAGATGCAGCTCCAGGGTGCCGTTCAGAAAGCGCGACCCGGTCACGCTGGTGCCATATTGTTCGACCGCTTCCATCATCACCTTGCGCACACGCGGGTCGGTCGTCAGGCCCAGATAATTGTTCGAGCCCAGCATGACCACGTGCTTGCCCTCGATGACCGCAGTCACACCCTCGGACTGGCTGAGCGCGCGGAAGTAGGGATAAATCCCGATGGATTGTGCTTCGCGCACGCGCCGCATGTCGTTGTCGGTAGCGATCTTGTCGTAAAGATCGGCCATGTCCGGACTCCTGTTCAGGATCGCAGGGCACCCACGCCAGGGCAGGGCAAACCGCATCTCAACCTGACAGAAATATTATGCTGCATTTGCCTGTTTTTCGCCACTCTTGCCGTTCCTGAGCAGGCAAGCCTTGCCGCCAGCCCCGGGCCACGCTACACTGCGAATTACTGTCTGCTGTGCCAGATTCGGGGGAGTTCCTGCATGTCCTCGTTGACCGTCAAACGCCTCATCGTCTGGGTCGTCTCGTCGATTCTGGGCCTGCTCAGCGCCTGGCTGATTATCTCCGTCGGTTTCGCGCTGCTGCCTTCCATCTTCCTGCCGCCCATCATCACGCCGGTCAACTCGGAAGCCATCAGCATTGCCCGCTATGGCACCATCTACTTCCTGACCACGGCACTGCCGCTGGCCCTGCTCTTCCTCGTCTGGCTGGATCACTTTCTCGATACCAAAATCCTGCCGGACTAGCGCAAGCAGCGCAGACTGCGCCTACTCGACCAGCCAGTCCCCGCGCAACAAGGCTTCGAATCCACGCAGGCCCAGGTCTCGGTTAACGCGAACCCGCGCCAGGTCAAGACGCTCGCTGCTACTGTGAAACATGCCGGCGCGCGTGCTCACCGCCATCCGGTAGCCCGCCTCCTGCGCCACCTGCAGCGCCAGGCTGTCGTAGAGGCCGTAGGGCCAGGCAAGGACACCCGGCGCCACATCCGTGTAGGCCTGCAAACTCTCACGGCTGCCCAGCAACTCGAAGACCAACTGGTCCCGCTCAAGTCCGGCCAGTTCGCTGTGCGAGCGCGAATGGGATCCCGTCTCCATGCCTGCCGCAGCCATGGCAGCGACCTGTTCCCAGGTCAGATGATTCGGGTCGCGACTGTCCGCACGTTCGCTGATGACAAAAAAGGTCGCTGTAAATCCTGCCTGCTGCAGCAGAGGGAAAACCGTCGTGTAGTGGTCGCGGTAGCCGTCATCAAAGCTCAGGATGACCGGCTTCGCTGGCAGGGGTGTGCCGCTGGCCAGGGCAGCGTCAAGCTGGTCAAGGGAAATCGTGCTGTAGCCAGCCTCAAGCAGCCAGTTCAACTGCGCCTGAAAGGCCTCCGGCCGCACCGTCAGGCCGATGCGCAACGGGTCAGCGTCTGGTGGCAGGGGGCCGACATAATGGTACATGAGGATGGGCACGCGGATGCGCCGCAGCGTGCCATCCTGCGCCGTCAGCAGTCCGGCAACGGCCAGCAACCCCAGCAGCAAAAGACACTGTGCGAAGCGTTTCATAGCGGTCAGCATAGAATCCACCTGGCCGGATGTCAAACCTGGCCGGAGGTCGATCTGATAGCAATTGACAGCGTGCGCCTGCTACAGTCCGCGGCATGAATAAAGCACGAAGTTCGCGCCTGCCAGCCCTGCATCGCTTGCCAGTAGCCGAACGCCTGGCGCTGGTGGCACGTCACGCTGGCCTGACGCAGGAAGAACAGGCGCTGCTGGCCGCGGGCTGCGGCCTTGGCCATGAGCAAGCCGGTCAGATGATCGAAAATGCCATCGGCGTCTACGGCTTGCCACTGGGCATCGCCCCCAACTTCATCATCAACGGCCGCGAGCTGCTCGTCCCGCTGGCCATTGAGGAGCCCTCGGTGCTGGCCGCTCTCGGCAACGCCGCGCGCCTCTTGCGCGCGGGCGGCGGATTCTGCGCCAGCAGCGACGAGCCGCTGATGATCGGCCAGATTCAGCTGCTTGATGTACCCGACAGCGACGAAGCGCAGGCGGCCATTGTGCGCTCGAAAGCGGAGCTGCTGGCGCTCGCGGACGAGGCCGGTGGCAGCATCGTGCAGCGCGGCGGCGGCGCGCGCGACCTGGAGCTGCGTCACTTCCCGCAGACGGCGGCCGGCCCGATGCTGGTCGTGCAGCTACTCATCGACTGCCGCGACGCGATGGGGGCCAATTTCGTCAACAGCGTCTGCGAGCGGCTTGCGCCACAACTGGAAGCTCTCAGCGGCGGCCGCGCCAACCTGCGCATCCTCAGCAATTTGTCTGACCGGCGCAAGGCGCGCGCGCACTGTCAGTTGCCGGCGCAGGAACTGACCCAGGCCGGGCAGTCCGGCCAGGATGTCGCACGTGGAATCGTTGAGGCAAGCGCCCTGGCGGAGGTCGACCCCTACCGCGCGGCGACGCACAACAAGGGCATCATGAACGGGATTGATGCCCTCGCCATCGCCACCGGCAATGACTGGCGCGCCATCGAGGCCGGCGCGCACGCCTGGGCGGCCCGTGATGGCGCCTATCGCAACCTGTCGCGCTGGCGCCTGGACGAGACTGGAATTCTGCACGGAGCGCTCGAGCTGCCGCTGGCGGTTGGCACGGTCGGCGGCGCCACCCGGGCGCACCCGCTGGCACGCATCGTCCTGAAGATTTTGGGCGTCACCACTGCGCAGGAATTGGCCCAAACTATGGCGGCAGTCGGCCTGGCGCAGAACTTCGCCGCCCTGCGCGCCCTGGCTGCGGAAGGCATCCAGCGCGGCCACATGAGCCTGCACGCGCGTCAACTGGCGCTGGCGGCCGGCGCAATGCCGGAACGTGTGGCTGAAATCGCGCAGGCGCTGGTGGCGTCTGGTGACATTCGCCTGCAACGGGCGCAGGAACTGGTGGACGCCCTGAAACAGCGTGAGACCTGAACCCAAAAGGAACGGATTGCCCATGACCATAAACGGTACCTTATCTGATGTGCCTGCCACTTTTCCTGAACGCAAGGTGGGCATCGTCGGCTACGGCGCTTACATCCCGCGCTACCGCCTGCCCGGCAGCGAAATTGCGCGCATCTGGACGCAGGGGATCGGCGGCAGCCCGGTGCGCGAGAAAGCCGTCGCCGGCCTTGATGAAGACGTCATCACCATGTCCATCGAGGCTGCGCGCAACGCCATAGACCGCGCCCAGGTCGATCCGGCGGACATCCGCGCAGTCTGGGTTGGCAGCGAAAGCCACCCCTACGCCGTCAAGCCGAGCAGCACCGTCGTCGCCGAGAGCGTGGGCGCGACGCCTGCCGTCATGGCCGCCGACCTGGAGTTCGCCTGCAAGGCCGGCACCGAAGCCGTGCAGGCCTCCATCGGCATCATTGGCAGCGGCATGGGACGCTACACCCTGGCCATCGGCATGGACACGGCCCAGGGTCGGCCCGGCGATGAACTGGAGTACACCGCAGCCTCCGGCGGCGCGGCATTCCTGCTCGGCCCGGCGCAGCACGCCTGCGCGCGCTTTCTCGGCAGCACCAGTTTCGTCACCGACACGCCCGATTTCTGGCGACGCGAAGGTCAACCCTACCCCAGTCACGGCGACCGCTTCACCGGCGAGCCCGCCTACTTCAACCACACGCTCAACGCCGCGCGCGCGCTCATGCAGCAGATGGACACACAACCCTCCGACTACGCCTGGGCGGTCTTTCACCAGCCCAACGTCAAGTTTCCGCAACGCGCCGCGCGCAGCCTGGGCTTCAGCGCAGACCAGGTTAGCGCGGGCCTGCTCGCCGGCGACATCGGCAACACCTATTCCGGATCCTGCATGCTGGGGCTGACCGCCGTGCTGGACATTGCCGAACCCGGCGAGCGTATCCTGATGGTCAGCTATGGCAGCGGCGCCGGCTCCGATGCCTTCGACCTGGAGGTCACGGAGCAACTGCCGCTGATGCGTGAGCGCGCGCCATCCACCCGCGACTACATCGCGCGCCGCAGCGAAATCGACTATGCGACCTACTGCCGTTTCCGCGGCAAGCTGAGGACCTGATCCATGGACTGTCTGCAACTCGGCATTATCAGCTTCGCCCACGCGCACGTCCGCATCTACGCCGATGTCATGCGCACTTTCAAAGACGCACAGATCGTGGCGGCCTGGGACGATGACCCCGTTCGCGGCCGCCAGTACTGTGAAGAGTTCGGCCTCGAGTTTGAGCCGGAACTGGATGCCCTGCTGGCGCGCCCGGAGCTGGATACGGTCTTCGTCGCCAGCCCGACCAGCCAGCACGCCGCCCACTGCATCGCCGCCGCCCGCGCCGGCAAACACATTTTGCTGCAGAAGCCGATGGCGCTCAGCCTGGCCGATTGCGACGCCATCGCCGCCGCGGTGCGCGAGAGCGGCGTGAAGTTCAGCCTCTGCTACCAGATGCGCGCTGACCCCGTCAACCAGAAAATCAGGGCCCTGCTGGACGAGGGCGTCATCGGCAAGGTGGCCATCCTGCGCCGGCGTCACGCCATCCACATGCTGCTGGATCCAAACTTCGCCCGTGCCGACAACTGGCACATTGACCCGGCGCAGAACATGGGCATGTTCATGGACGACGCCTCCCATGCCGCCGACCTGATCTACTGGCTGCTGGGCGCGCCGGTCAGCGTGATGGCCGAAATAGACAACATCGTCACCGACGTCGCGCCGGACGACAACGGCATCGCCGTGTATCGCTTCTCCGGGCGCGAGCTAGGCATCCTGCTAAACAGTTCCACCACCCTGGCGGCGGAAAACACCACCGAGATTTACGGCGACCAGGGCAGCATCATCCAGAACCACGGCGACATGCCCTCGGCCAATGTGCCGCTGCTGCCAGGCGCGGTCGCGCTCAAGGTCTTCCGCCAGTCAAGCGGCGCCTGGGAGACTTACGACTTCCCGCTGCAGCAACAGCGTGAGCGCATCCGGGCGGTGCCGCGGCCCCTCATCGATTATCTTCATGGACGGCGTGGCCCGCTGGCCTCGGCCGCCGACGGGCGTGTGTGCATCGAAATGATCCTCGGCGCCTACGAGTCCGCCCGCAGCGGCCGCCGCGTGCAGCTGGGCCAGTCAGGTTAAAGACCCCGAACAAACCCTTTCGTCAGTTTGTGCCGGCTCCTGACAGGAATTGACAGGTTTACGGCCTTGATGTGGCCGCATCTGACAGCATTCGACAGGGATTCAGCCCCACCTGACAGCAAATGACAGGCATCTGCCTCTATCCTGTACACATCGAAACGCGCTTTCCGGGGATGGAACAGCACAAATGCAAATCTCGCGCAACTGGCGTCTCAATGCACAACGCTATCGTCTGCAGGGGTTCCGCCATCGTGACGGCCAGCTCAGCCTGCAGCAGCGGCCACAGCTTCGTAACACGCAGCCTCTTCCGGTGCAGGCGACAGTCCTGCCGGAACCTGTCCGGGTCTGACACTGAACGGTGTTCCCTGACCCCGCTCCCGCTGCGGAGCAATTTCATTTCGCCGGCACAGGCGAAATCTACAGTTTCACCACCCTTGGCGCACCACCCGCAGGCTTCGAAGACCAGGCGCCCTACGCCCTGGCGCTCATCCGCCTCGACGAAGGCCCGCTCCTCACCGCGCAGCTGACCGATCTTGACAGTCCGCCACGAATCGGTGACCGCGTGGAGATGGTTACGCGCCGTCTCTACACCGAAGGCGCCAGTGGCATGATCGTCTACGGCTACAAGTTTCGACCCATCCTGAAACGCAGCCAACCAGCAAACTAAAAGGCGACTCTCAGCGAGTGAGAGCCGCCCTTTTGTGGTTGCTGTGAGTCGCTTCAGCCCACCGGCACTGAATTCAGCAGCGGCGCAATCACCAGCGACACTATCGCCAGCAGTTTGAGCAGAATGTTGAGCGACGGACCCGAGGTGTCCTTGAAGGGGTCGCCCACCGTGTCACCAACCACGGCGGCCTTGTGCGCGTCAGAGCCCTTGCCACCCAGGTTGCCCGCCTCGATGTACTTCTTGGCGTTGTCCCAGGCGCCACCGGCATTGGCCATCATCACCGCCAGCATGAAGGCCGAGGCCAGCGAGCCCAACAGCACCCCCACCAACGTCTGGCGGCCCACGAACTGCCCCAGCGCATTGCCCTGCCCCAGCGCGCTCAGCAGCGCGACCAGCACCGGTACAGCCACCGCAACAATTCCGGGCAACATCATTTGACGAATGGCGTTGTCAGTGCTGATGGCCACGCAGCGTTCGTAGTCCGGTTCGCCGGTGCCTTCCATGATGCCAGGGATTTCACGGAATTGACGCCGCACTTCCTCCACAATGGACTGCGCCGCATCCCCCACTGCGCGCATCGTCAACGCGCTGAAAATGTAGGGCAGCATGGCGCCAATGAACACGCCGGTGATCAGGCGCGCGTCCAGAATGACGGCGGCGAAGGTGGTTGGCGCGTTGGAGCCACCCAGCGCGGTGATGAAGGCTGTGGTCAGCGCCAGCGACGTCATGGCCGCGCTGCCGATGGCAAAGCCCTTGCCGGTGGCTGCCGTCGTGTTGCCGAGACTGTCGAGCGCGTCGGTGCGCTCGCGCACACTGTCGTCCAGATCCGCCATTTCAGCGATGCCGCCGGCGTTGTCCGCCACCGGGCCGTAGGCGTCGGTCGCCAGTGTGATGCCCAGGGTGCTGAGCATGCCGACGGCGGCCACGGCCACGCCGTAGAGCCCGGTCGCCGCCGTCGCAATCAGGGTGACGAGCACGACAATGATCACCGGCGCCAGGGTGCTGAGCATGCCCAGCGCAAGGCCGCGGATGACGACGATACCAGCTCCGCCGCTGGCGCTTTCCGACAGGCCGCGCGTGGGCCCGTAGCTGGCAGCGGTGAAGTATTCGGTGAAGTAACCGATGAGCACGCCGCCAATGAGGCCGGCCAGCGTGGCAGCGACCACGCCATTGCCCAGATTCAGCAGCGTGCCGATGACCACAATCGCCAGGCCCACCAGCGCGCTGGCCGTGTAAATGCCGCGGCGCAGGCTGCCCAGCAGCATCTCCTGCGTGGCGCCTTCTTCGGTGCGCACGAGGAAGGTGCTGCCCATGCCGATGATCAGGCCGGCAGCGGCCACCAGCAACGGGAAGAGCTGACCCGCCAGCTGCATATCCTTGGCCAGGCCCGCGCCCAGGGTCGCCAGCGAAATGGCGGCGATGATCGAACTGGCGTAACTCTCGAAGAGGTCGGAGCCCATGCCAGCGACGTCGCCAACATTGTCGCCCACGTTGTCGGCGATGGTGGCCGGGTTGCGCGGATCATCCTCGGGGATGCCGGCCTCGGTCTTGCCCACCAGATCGGCGCCGACGTCGGCCGCCTTGGTGTAGATGCCTCCACCCACGCGCGCGAAGATGGCGATTGAGGTGCCGCCAAAGCCGAAACCAGCCAGCGCGCTCGCTGCCTGTCCCGGTGGCAGCTGTCCCGAGAGCAGCACGAAGAGGATGCTCACGCCCAGCAGCGCCAGCGATACCACCACCATGCCCATCACGGTGCCGCTGGCGAAGGCCACGCGCAGGCCCTGGTTCAGACTGTTGCTGGCGGCCTGGGTTGTGCGCACATTGGCACGCACGGCGATGTACATTCCGATGTAGCCCGCCAGGCCAGAGGCCAGCGCGCCGCATACAAAGGACACCGCCGTCCAGATGCTCATGCCGCTGCCTTCCAGCCCGGAAAGCAGCACCAGCACCAGCGTGATGGTGGCCACGAGGATGCCGATCGCGCGGTATTCACGGGAGAGAAAGGCCTGTGCGCCGCGCTGGATTGCGCCCGAAATGCGCTGCATGGCCTCGTTGCCCGCATCCTGGGCCATGACGAAATTTCGCTGCCAGAGCGCGAACCCCAGCCCAATCAGGCTGGCGATAACTCCCAGCGTGCCTGCGTCCTGTATATTCAGTTCCATGCGCTGCCCCTCACCTCGTGACCGTGGAAACCAGGCAGCGATGGTAGCCGATGCAGGGGGTGAATACAATGCCGCTGCCTTGCGGCAACCCCGGCAGCGGGGTTACCTTCCAGCCATGAACACGCTTCACACCGGACGTAAAGGGGAAGCACTGGCGGCCCGTTTCCTGCAGCAGCGAGGGTATGTGATTCTCGACAGTAACTGGCACTGTGATCGGGGCGAACTGGACCTCGTCGCGCGCAAGGCCGCCACCTACGTATTCGTGGAGGTGCGCACGCGCAACCAGGTCAACACCGAAGAGGCCTTCGCCAGTATCACGCCGCGGAAACAGGCGCGCCTGCTCGCGGCGGTCTGGGCCTGGCTGGAGGCACATGAAGCGGCGGCAGCTGACTGGCGCGTGGATGTGGTCGCCGTCGCGTTGGGAAAACGTCCACAGATTGAGCATGTGGAGGACGCGCTTGACTGGTAAGCCGCCGTTGCTCGTCATCCTCGGCGCCACGGCCACCGGCAAAACCAGCCTCGCTCTCCAGCTGGCAACAGCGCTGGATGGTGAAATTGTCGGCGCGGACAGTCGGCAGATTTACCGCGGTATGGACATCGGCACCGCCAAGCCCGATGCACAGCAACGGCGCAGCGTGCCGCACCACCTGATCGACGTCGCCGACCCGGACGAAAACCCGGGGCTCGCAGAAGTCCAGCGAATGGCCCATGACGCCATCGCCGACATTCAGCGCCGTGGCCGCCTGCCCATGCTGGTGGGCGGCACCGGTCAGTACCTCAGCGCCATTGTCGAGGGCTGGACTATTCCGGTTGTCCCGCCCAACGCAGCCCTGCGCGCCGAACTGGAGCAGTTCGCAGCAGAACAGGGTCGCGCCGCGCTGCATCAACGCCTCGTCCGGGCCGATCCCGTCACCGCCGCCCGGACGCATCCAAACAACCTGCGACGGGTGGTGCGTTCGCTGGAGGTATGGCACGAGACCGGGCGGCCGATCAGCGAACAGCAGCAACGTCATCTGCCACCCTGGGACGTCCGTCAAATCGGCCTGTGCCTGGAGCGCAGCGCCTTGCATCAGCGCGCGGATCGTCGCCTTGAAGCGATGGTTGACGCCGGTTTTGTGGATGAGGTGCGCGCGCTGCTGCAAGCCGGTTACTCGCGCGACCTGCCATCCATGAGCGGCCTGGGCTATCGTGAACTGGCCGCGCATCTGCTGGACGACCTGCCCTTGCATGAAGCCATCGCGGCAGCGCAGATTGCCACCCACGGCTTCATCCGGCGCCAGCTCACCTGGTTCCGCGGCCATGATGACGGCATCCGCTGGCATGACGCAGCCGACTTGCGCCCGGCCACGCTCATTCCTGAGCTTCTTGCCTGGCTGGACGAGCCGCGCTGAAGTTACTCAGTTGCCGTAGAGCTCCGGATAGTCCGCGACCACCATGTCCTGCTCGCCGACGCCCAGGATGGCCAGCATCTCCTGAATGCGCGTGGCCTTGTTGCCAGCGTCCGCGGCGGACCAGGTGCGGCTCTTCAACTCCAGGAAGGTGTCCTCGCCGTCCGGACCAGGGATGCGATCCACATTGACGTAGAAGCGCACGTCCTGATAGAGAATGTGCCAGCGGCGCCGATCCTTCTCCAGCGCGCTTTCTGCGTCGGGCCGAAAGTATTCGCGGTAGAAGCGCAACGGCCGGTCCGCCGGCGCAATAAAGCGGGAGTGCGAGAGCGTGACTGCCTGGTCGTAGTCATCGATCTTGTTGGGCCGGGTCAGGGTCAAACGACTGCGCGTAGACGAGACTCCGCCCTGCTCATCCAGCAGGTCGTCTTCGCGATAGCGCAGCCGGCCGTCGGCCTCGTCTGCGAAAGTAAACCAGGTGTCGTACTGGCGGTAATGCACCTGCTTCAGCACCGTCACATCGCCATGTGTCAGCAGCCGCTCCAGCGCAGAATCGTCGCGCAGCACGAGCTTGGCCTGCACCTCGAAACTTTCGCCCCGCTCCATCCCCTGGGTCACCGTGAGCAGTTTTGAGAGAACATCGCCGGTATGCGCCCGCAGATACTCGTCCACGCGCTGCGCCTGCGCCTGCGCACTGGCGATCAAGGCTTCCTCGTCCAGGGTTAGCAGTTCGCGCTCGCGCATGAGCCAGCGCCCGTGGCACAGCACATGGGCGACGTCCGTGCTCTTGCCAGCATAAACAATCTGTGAGTAGACGGCTTCATCGCTGCGCCGGAAGTGCGGCATGTTGTGCGTGCGTCTGGCATCCATCACGATCAGGTCCGCCAGCTTGCCCGGTTCCAGGCTGCCCGTGTGCTCGCCCAGAAACAGGGCTTCGGCCCCCTGGCGCGTCGCCATCAGCAGCGCCTGACGCGCCGGCAGCGAAGTCGGGTCATTGGAATCCGTCTTCGCCAGAATTGCCGCCAGCCGCATTTCCTCCAGCATATCGAGGTCGTTGTTGCTGGCTGGCCCGTCCGTGCCAATGCCGACTGCAAGACCGTGCTCCAGCATGGCAGTCACCGGCGCGATGCCGCTCGCCAGCTTAAGGTTGCTGGTTGGGCAATGCGCCACGCTGCAATCATGCGCGCCCAGGGTCACCATTTCAGCTGCATTGATGTGCACACAATGCGCCGCCAGCACTTTTGCATCCAGCAGGCCCACCGCGTTCATGTGATCGACTACGCGCTGGCCCTGTTGCGCCAGGCTGTCCTCCAGCTCCAGGCGCGTCTCGGCAATGTGGATGAGCAGCGGCACATCACAGGCGATGGCCAGCGCAGCGCACTCTTCCAGCAATTCCCGCGTGCTGGTGTAGGGGGCGTGCGGCGCGACCGCAGGTGTGATGAGCGCGTGTCCCTTCCAGTCCTCAATGAAGCTCCGCGCCCGCGCCAGGCTGACCTCATAGCTGTCCGCATCGGGCGTCGGGAAGCGCAGCACGGTCTGGCCCAACACTGCGCGCATCCCGGCCTGGGCGGTGGCTTCTGCAATTTCCTCTTCGAAATAGTACATGTCCGCATAGGTCGTGATGCCGCTGCGGATTTGTTCCGCGCAGGCCAGTTGCGCGCCCAGGCGACAGAACTCCGGGCTGACGAATTCGCGCTCGGTCGGCATCACATAGCCCATCAGCCACACATCCAGGCGCAGGTCGTCCGCCAGGCCGCGCAACAGGGTCATGGGCGCATGCGTGTGCGCATTAACCAGGCCGGGCAGGATGTACTGGTCGCTGCAATCCAGCACTTCTGCCGCATCATACCCGGCCAAAATGGTTTCGCGCGCGCCGACGGCCACGATGTGTTCAGCGCGGATGGCGACGGCGCCGTCATCGAAGAGGGAGAAATCTGCATTCATCGTGACGACGGTGCCGCCTGCCAGAATCAGGTCAACTGTTTCCATTGTCGGACCCTCGTTGCCGGAGAGAATTGCTTCATTATAGTGCCGATGTACCCTGCCAGCGCAAGCCGCGCCCTGGCTGATGGTGAGCCGCGCGCGCTGACAGGTTGTGAGGAATAGCGGCAGGGAGTACACTTCGCGCGTATCATACGCTGCCGGGGGCGAAGATGTCGCGCAAGGTCCGGGTTTCCCTGCTGCACACAATCGAGGTCGCGCTGGTCGGGCTCTTCTTCGTCCAGGCCCTGCGCCGTTTGCCTGGCCTGCTGCTAAACCGGGGAGCGAGCGCAGGCCTCTTCGACGCCCAGGCAGCAGACAGTACGGTCGGCGCCGTCGACCCGGCCCACTTCACCGCTGAAATCGTTTTCCTGCTGCTGATGCTGGCCTTGCCCTTGCTGGCCCACTTTTTTGGGCATGACCGACGTGCGCTGCCGGCCTGCGTAATTTTCATCGCCGTCGCGCGCGCCCTGCCGGCGCTGGGCATTGGCATGGCCGAAAGTCATGTGAGCGCCGCTGTGCTCGGTGGCGGGCTGGCCTTCATGGTGCTCATCATGAAGCGGCGCGTGATGCAGTTCCCGCAACTGATGATCCTTGGCTTCGCCGCCGACCAGCTTGTGCGCGCCGCCGGCGACACGCTGGACATTTCATGGACATCCGCCTGGGTCGGCCCCCAGCTGTTGCTCTCCGCCCTGGCGATTGCAACCACCGTCTACCTCGCGCGCCGCTTCCAGGAAGCTGTCCTCGCGGAAGTGACCGCCCAGCAGGGCCTGATGACGTTGCGCGGCGCGGCCGGCCTGGGCGCCCTGCTCTATCTCGAGCTCACCCTGCTGGCCTTGCCCAACGCCATCGCTGCGCGCACCGGGGCACAACTCTCCCTCATCGCGCCCCTGCTCATGGTCGCCACCCTGCTGCCGCTCCTGCCACCGGTGCGCGTCTTCGCGCGCAACCTCCTGCAGGCCTTCTATGGTGGACTGCGCGGCTGGTTGTGGCTGGCGCTGATCGCCCTGCTGCTGGTCATCGGGCTGCGCCTGGAAGGTCTGCCCGCCGCCAGCGCGCTGGTGTTGCTGCAGTTCGCCGTCAGTCTGATGTGGTGGTGGTTGGTGCGGCCTGAGGAAGAGGGCGATCGCAATCTCGTCGCAGTCGTGCTGGTGCCGGCCATGCTGGTAACCGGCCTGCTCTTGCTCGGCAACTACTTCATCGTCGCCGTACCTCTGGCGCAAAGCCCGTTCCCGGCGCTGGCGGCGGCGGGTGAACTGGTGCAGCAGATGCTGCGCGGCCTGCGCGGCATGGGCGCTGCGCTGCTCTTGCTGGCTGTGGTGCTGGCGTCGCTGCCCATGACCCGCACCCGCACCCGCATCGCCTGGAGCAGGGAATCCGGCGGCAACAGCCTGCCACAGATTCTGCTGGTGTTCTTCGCCACTGTGCTGACCATTGGCTTCAACAATTCTCCAACCCCGGACGCCGCGCTGCAATTCTCGAACCTGCGTGTGGCCACCTGGAACATCGACGCCGGCGCGGACATACACTGGCAACGCGACCTCGAACGTCAGGCGCAGACGCTGCTGGCCAGTGGCGCAGACGTCATCCTGCTGCAAAACGTGGATGCCGGCCGCAGCACCAGCTTCTGGGTCGACCAGGCGTACTGGCTGGCACGCCGGCTGAATATGCAGCATCGCTTCTTCCCGACGGCCGCAGGCGTCAACGGCCTGGCCCTGCTGGCGCGCGCGCGACTGAACGAGCATGAAGGCTGGCTTGCCGTGGGCGATGGACAACAAGGTGGCCTGCAACGCGTCTCGCTGGACGCGCAGGGAGAGACGCTCACCTTCTACAATTTCTGGTCAGGCCAGGCGCCGCGCAGCCTGCAGCTGCAGATTGGCGCGATGAACACGCTCATCGGCGCGCTGCACAGTCTTGAGGAGCCGGAACGCCTGGTTCTGGGCGCATCCTTCAGCGAAGCGCCCGACGACCAGCTGCTGCTCCCCCTGCGCGCAGCCGACTTCATGGATCCCTTTTCCACGTTGCCGATGGCCAACAACTGGACCACGTTGATTGACGGTGAGGAAGCGCGCACGGATTACCTGTGGCTGCGCTCGCCACTGGTCAACAACGGCACTGGCATCCTGTCTGCCGCAGCCGCCAGGCATCGTCTGGCCCTGTTCGAACTCTCACTCACTCCCGCGCCGGTGTAAGCGGCCGTCCCTGAGCAGCAGGTCGACGGCCGCCCTGGCAGCGGCCTGCGCGGCAGACTGTTTGCTTCTGCCTCCGCCGAGGCCCAGTTCCTCGTCACCCACCCGCACAGCAATCGTGAACATCTTTTCGTGATCCGGGCCGCTCTCCGCCAGCAGTTCGTAGGCCGGCGTGGCATTCTGTTCCGCCTGACTCCATTCCTGCAGGCGGCTGCGCGCATCCACCAGGCCACCTTGCAGCAGGCCCCCGATGAGCGGCAACAGACGCGGCACCACGAATGCCTCGGCCACAGCCTGGCCCTGGTCGAGATATAGCGCCCCCAGCAGCGCCTCGAAGGCGTCGCACAGAATGTTGAGCCGCTGGCGCCCGCCATTTTGCTCCTCGCCACGTCCCAGGCGCAGCACGGCGCCCAGCTGTAGTTCCTCGGCCAGGGCGGCCAGGGTTTCGCTGCGCACCAGCGCCGCGCGCAGACGTGTCAATTCACCTTCCGGCATGTCGGGAAAGCGCTCGAAGAGCGTACGCGTCACCGCGAAGGCCAGCACGGCGTCGCCCAGAAACTCCAGGCGTTCATTGTCGCCTTCTTCAGCCGCTGCCCCGACCTGTTCATGCTGCCACGAGCGATGGGTCAGGGCCTGTTGCAGGAGCGTTTCGTCGCGGAATTCGAGCCCGTGACAATGCTGAAAGTCAGCGAGGTTCATGAATCCGCCTAAATCCGGGCAAAGATCAGCGAGGCGTTGTGACCGCCGAAGCCGAAGGAATTGCTCATCACCCTGTTCAGCGGCAATTCGCGTGCCACATTGGGCACGTAATCGAGATCGCACTCCGGGTCCGGTTCACTCAGATTGATGGTGGGCGGCGCCAGCTGGTCGCGCAGGGCAAGCACGGCGAACACGGCCTCCATCGCGGCCGTTGCGCCCATGGCGTGGCCGGTCATGCTCTTGGTCGAGCTTACCGGAGTCGCGTAGGCATGGTCGCCCAGCGCCAGCTTGAGCGCCTTTGTTTCCATCACATCGTTGAGCTGCGTGGCGGTGCCGTGGGCGTTGATGTAGTCGATGTCGCAGGTATTCAGCCTTGCGTCCCGCAGCGCCTGGCAAACCGCCGCGGCAGCGCCCCGTCCTTCGGGGTCCGGCGCGGTGGAATGGAAGGCATCCGAAGTCGAGCCGTAACCCACCAGCTCAGCCAGAATCGGAGCGCCGCGCGCCTCGGCCGTATCCAGTGCTTCCAGCACCAGCGCGCCGGCGCCCTCGCCGAAGACCAGCCCCGTGCGCTGGCGGTCAAAGGGGCGCGAGGCAGCGGCCGGGTCCTCCTCTTCGCGCGAGCATGCGCCCACGCGGTCAAAGGCGCCGATGCCGATGGGAATGATGGGGGCGTCACTGCAGCCGGCCAGCGCCTGGTCAATGCGACCGCTCCTGATGAGCTCAACAGCGCGACCGATACAATCCGCGCCGGTGGCGCAGGCGGAGACCGCCGACCCGCTGGGGCCGACCGCGCCAATCTCGATGCTGACGAGACCGCTGCCGCCATTGACCATCAACATCGGAATGCCGAAGGGCGTGATGCGCCGCGGATCGCCCGTGTCGATCAGCAACTGCGCCTGGACGAAATAGCTTTCCACCCCACCCACGGCGGAGCCCATCACCACGCCGGTGCGCTCCGCATTGCTGTCGTCCACCTCAAGGCCCGACTGCGCCATTGCTTCACGTGCCGCCACCAGCGCCATTTGCTGGTAACGGTCTCGACGCCGGGCATCACGCGCGCTCATGTGTTGCGTCGGCTGCCAGTCATCCACCTCGGCCGCAACCTTCACCCTGTAGGTCGAGCAATCAAAGCGGGTGATGAAACCGGCGCCACTGCGTCCCGCGCACAGGCCCTGCCAGCTGCTTGCGGCTGTCTGCCCCAGCGCCGAGACCACGCCCAGCCCGGTGACGACCACCCGTCGCGTCATGAAATCACTCACTGCGGTCAGCCGGTTGCGGCTGGTAATCCCCTTCAACCCAGACGCTGCCTTCCGGGCCCTGTTCACGCTTCCACACAGGCACAATCTCCTTCAGTCGGTCGATACCGTAGCGCGCCGCTTCAAAGCAGCCTTCGTCGCGATGGGCGGAGGAGCAGGCAATCAATACTGTGTTTTGGCCTACCGCCAGGCTGCCCACACGCTGCAGGATGGCGATGCCCTGTACCAGCGGCCAGCGTTTACGGATCTCGGCTCCCACCTGACGCATGCGCGCCAGCGCCATGGGTTCGTAGGCTTCATATTCCAGCAGCGCAGTCTCGCGCAGTGAATCTCCTCGCAATGTGCTGCCGCGCACCATCCCGCTGAACACGCAGACCGCGCCGGTTTCCGGCAGCGTGATGGACGCGATCACTGCGTCGTGGTCGATGGGCTCGTCTGCCAGGCGATAGATCTCCGGCGGGCCGGCGCCACCGCTGACCGGCGGAAAGAAAGCGACCGTATCACCCGCCTGCACCGACTCGTCATCAAAGGCGAACTCCTCGTTCACCGCGGCAATCGCCGCCGCCACATGCTCGCGCAGTTGCGGCAACTTGCTCGTCAATGCGCTGCGCACTTCCGCGACCGTGGCTGCTTCCTGCGCCAGACTGAGCGTCAGCTGCCGTTGGCCGGCGGCATCGCGCAGGGTCGCGAACAGCAGCACCTCAATCTGCATCAACGCGCTCCTGCGCCACATAGTCACCGCGCTGCCCGCCACGCTTCTCCAGCAAGCGAATCTCCCCGATGCGCATCTCCCGGTCCACCGCCTTGGCCATGTCGTAAACCGTCAGCGCTGCGACCGAAACCGCCGTCAGCGCTTCCATCTCCACGCCGGTCTGGCCGGTCGTGCGCGCCAGCGCCAGGATGCGCACCGCGCTGGCTGGCGCATCAAGCTCCAGTTCAACATCGATGTGAGTCAAGGCCAGCGGGTGACAGAGCGGAATGAGCGTCGCAGTCTGCTTGGCGGCCATGATGCCCGCCAGCCGCGCCACGGCGAACACATCGCCCTTCTTCAGCGCGCCCGCGCGAATGAGCTGCAACGTGGCGGGCTGCATGCGCACCGTGCCGGCAGCCCGCGCCATGCGTTCACTTTGTGGCTTGGCGCCCACATCCACCATGCGCGCCACGCCCTGTCCGTCCAGATGCGTCAATCCGTCAGCCATGACCCTGCTCCTGCCTGCGGCCAGTATAGCGCGAGTCTTGCCGCCTGCGGAACGCCCGGCTATACTGCCTGAGACGATTTCCCCTGCCCGACACGGAGTTCGCTCTTGAGTGTATTTGGCCGTGGCCTCTCCCGCACGCGGCGTTCTTTCTTCGGGCGTATCGCCACCCTGCTTACCGGCAGCGACATTGATGAAGACACCTGGGACGACATCGAGGCCCTCCTCATCCAGGCGGACCTGGGCCTTCCGGTCACGCAAAAGGTGCTGGCCACGCTGCGTGCGAACAACTGGAACGATAGCGAGCAACTGCAGGATGGACTGCGCACGACCCTGTCCGGGATGCTGTCTGCACCGCCGCCCATGGACCTCAGCGGACGTCCGCTTTCGGTCGTGCTCGTGGTTGGCGTCAACGGCTCAGGCAAGACCACCTCGATCGCCCGCCTGGCCCACCGCCTCAACCTGGCCGGGCGCAAGGTCATGCTGGCCGCCGGCGATACCTTCCGCGCTGCCGCCATCGAACAGCTGCAAACCTGGGGGGAGCGCGTGGATGTGCCGGTCATTGCCGGCCGCTCCGGCTCGGATCCGGCCGCCGTCGTCTTCGACGCCACCAGGGCGGCCCAGGCGCGCGGCCATGACATCCTGATCATCGACACCGCCGGCCGCCTGCATACCAACGCCAATCTGATGAACGAACTGAAGCGCATCCGCTCGGTCTCTGCGAAGGTCGTGCCGGACGCGCCCCACGAGGTGTTGCTGGTACTGGACGGCACCACGGGCCAGAATGCCCTGCAACAGGCGCGCAAGTTTCAGGAGATTGTGGACGTGAATGGCGTCATCGTTACCAAGCTGGACAGCTCGGCCAGGGGTGGCATGGTTTTCGCCGTCTACGACGAGCTGGGCCTGCCAGTCCACTACGTGGGCCTGGGCGAGGGGCTGCACGATCTCGTCCCCTTCACCCCCGACATCTTCGTCAAAAGTCTCTTCGACGAGAACTGAGCGAACCCATGGATCAGCTTGTCAACCAGTTGAAGGCGTTCAAGGAGACGATTGACGGGCTCATCGCGCGTCTCGGCATCCCGGACAAGGAAGCCGCTATCGCCGCCATTGAGCAGGCCGCCGGCGCGACAAACTTCTGGGATGAGCCCGAAGCCGCCAGCCAGAAGATGCAGTCGCTTTCAACGCTGAAAGCCGAGGTCGGGCGCTGGCTCGATATTGCCCAGCGCATCGACGACGCGCTCGAGCTGGCGCAGCTGGATGACCCCGACCTGCTCGAAGAGCTGGCCGCGGAGTGCACTGCGCTGCAGCCCCTGGTGGAGCGTATGTCCTTCCATGCCATGCTCTCCGGCCCGCATGACCAGGCAAGCGCCATCCTCGCCATTCACGCCGGCGCCGGCGGCACGGACTCGCAGGACTGGGCCGGCATGCTCGAGCGCATGTATCTGCGCTGGGCGGAACATGGCGGCTATGGCACCACCGTCATTGACCGCAGCGAGGGTGAGGAAGCCGGCATCAAGAGCGTTACGCTCGAGATTGCCGGGCCTTATGCCTTTGGCTACCTGCACAGCGAACGCGGCGTGCATCGCCTCGTGCGCCTCAGCCCCTACGATTCCGCCAGCCGCCGCCACACTTCCTTTGCCAAGGTCGAGCTGTGGCCAGACATCCAGGGCACAATTGACATTGAGGTCAAGGAGTCCGAGCTGCGGGTCGATTCTTACCGCGCCGGCGGCGCCGGTGGCCAGCATGTGCAGAAGAACGATACCGCCATCCGCATCACCCATCTGCCGAGCGGAATTGTGGTGCAATGCCAAAACGAACGCAGCCAGAAGCAGAATCGTGAACGGGCCATGCAAATTCTGAAAGCGCGCCTGCTTGAGGAAGAACGACTGAAACAGGAGGCCGAGCTGTCCAGTCTGAAAGGCGAGAATGTGGACGCTGGCTGGGGCAACCAGATTCGCTCCTACGTGCTGCACCCCTACCAGATGGTCAAGGATCACCGCACCGGATACGAAGTGGGCAATACGGGCGCGGTGCTTGATGGCCGCCTGACCGAATTCATGGAAGCCTGGATGCGCACCCGCGTGGCCGCCGACACACCGGCTTGACAATCCAGACTGTCTGCGCTATGCTGCGGTCATTGTTTACACAATTCACATACGTACCAGCGAGGCCGGACCCGACTTGACAGGCAGGCCCTGCCAGGCTATGCTTTGCTGTTGTCTATGGTAAAGCAGTTATACATCCTGAAGACGCAGCGGTTCCAGGCGCGAGCGCTGTGTTTTCATGCGTCTGTTGCGCCCCGCAACCCATATTGTGTTAATGATTTCAGGTTGGCAGGCCCGGTCTTGCCTGTCGTTTGACTGCCCTTCCCCCATCCTGAACTGCAGAGGAGGTCATCTTGGAAGCGAAGGATTTCAGCGCACTTCGCATCAGCCTTGCCTCACCGGACCAGATCTCGAAGTGGTCCTACGGCGAAGTCACCAAGCCGGAGACGATTAACTACCGTCGTCTGCGCCCTGAAAAAGACGGCCTGTTCTGCGAAGCCATTTTCGGCCCCACCCGGGACTGGCAATGTTACTGCGGCAAGTACAAGAACCTGCGCTATCGCGGCATCGTCTGCGACAAGTGCGGCGTGGAAGTCACGCGCTCTTCGGTTCGTCGTGAGCGCATGGGCCACATTCAGCTGGCCGCGCCGGTGGCCCACGTCTGGTATACCCGCCGCGTCCCCAGCTATCTTGGCCTGCTGCTCGACGTCAACCGTCGTAATCTGGACCGCGTTCTCTATTTTGCCCAGTACGTCATCACCAATGTGGATGAGGACGCCCGCAAAAAGGCGCTGATGCGCGTAGAGCGCGAGCTGGCGCAGCGCGAAATGTTGAAGGGCGGCGACCTCATTGAGCAGATGGCTACCCTGCGCAGCGAACGCGACACGTTCGTCGAGTCCGTCGAGGGCCGCAAGGCGGAGATCCACAACAGTTTTGACGAAAAGCTGGCGCGCCTCAGCGATGAACTTATGCAGGATGCGCAGAAGCTGCACCAGCGCATCGAGGACATGCGGGGCACAAAAGCGAGCTCGCAGGTCGTGCTGGAAGCCACTGGCAAGGTCATCGTCGCCGAAGGCAAACAGGTGAGCGCCAATCACCTCACCAGTTTGCAGAAAACCATTAACGACCAGCTGGGCGACATTCAGGAACTCATCGAGATTGAACGCCTGGAGCAACTGGCAGCGCTTGACGAGCAGGGAAAACAGCTCGCTGCCAACACTGAAAGCCAGCTGCGGGAACTGCAGGACCAGATCAACGAGATGATGGCCACCGTGCGTCACAGCGCGGACAATGCCCGCAGTGAGTTGCAGGACCTGGCTGTGCTGCAATTCCTCTCCGAATCGCGCTATCGCCAGCTGAAGGGTCGCTACGGGCGCGTCTTCCAGGCCAACATGGGCGCCGAGGCATTTTACGAGATTCTGAAAAACATGGATCTCGAGCGCCTGTCACTGGAGCTCTGGCAGGAAGTGCGCGAGACCCGCTCCATGCAGCGCAAGAAGAAGGCCACCAAGCGCCTCGGCGTCGTGGAAAGTCTGCGCAAAAGCCAGAACCGGCCCGAGTGGATGATCCTCACCATTTTGCCGGTCATTCCGCCCGACCTGCGCCCCATGGTGCAGCTCGATGGCGGCCGCTTCGCCACCAGCGACCTCAACGATCTCTACCGTCGCGTCATCAACCGTAACAACCGCTTGCGGCGCCTGCTGGAGCTGGGCGCTCCGGACGTCATCGTCCGCAACGAAAAACGTATGTTGCAGGAAGCCGTCGACAGCCTCGTCGACAACAGCCAGCGCGGCAAGGAGCTCAGCCGTCGCGGTCGCCGCGAGTTGAAGTCGCTGAGCGACATGCTGAAGGGCAAGAAGGGTCGCTTCCGCCGCAACCTGCTGGGCAAGCGTGTCGACTATTCCGGGCGCTCGGTGATCGTCATCGGCCCCCGGCTCAAGCTGCATCAGTGCGGCCTGCCCAAGACGATGGCGCTCGAGCTCTATCGCCCCTTCGTCATCAGTCGCCTGGTGAACCAGAACTATGCCAGCAACGTCCGTGGCGCCCGCCGCATCATCGAACGTGAGCGCCCCGAAGTGTGGGAGGCGCTGGAAGAAGTCATCAAGGACCGGCCGGTGCTGCTCAACCGCGCGCCCACCCTGCACCGCCTGGGCATCCAGGCCTTCGAGCCGCTGCTGGTTGAAGGCAAGGCCATCCAGATTCACCCGCTTGTTTGCTCGGCCTTCAACGCCGACTTCGATGGCGATCAGATGGCCGTGCACGTTCCCCTCAGCGAGAAGGCTGTGCAGGAAGCGCGCGAGCTTATGCTCAGCACGCGCAACCTGCTCAAACCCGCGGATGGCTCGCCCATCGTCGGCCCTTCCAAGGACATGGTGCTGGGTTGCTACTACCTCACCATGGACCCCACCGTCGAAATTCTGGCGTCAAAAGCGCGCGCTGACGAGTTCCGCTCCATCGACAGCGTGCTCAACACAGAGGTTGAGGTCGGCGTCGCGCTACGCAGCAATGCCTACTTCTACGCACTACAGCAGGGGCTCGACAATATCAAGCTCTTCACCGATGTCACCGAAGAGGATGACACCGGGCGCGTGCGGGTCCTGGAGTCGGCAATTGACCGGACGGTGCGCGCTGTGCTGGAAGGCGAAGTGGATTGCACGCTGGCCAACGCTTACGAGGCCCGCAAGTACCTGCGTCAACACGAACTTGAAGATCAGCTGGAGATCGCCAATCTGCACGAACGCCGCCTGATCGTTGACATGGACGAGGTGCAGTACATCTACCAGCTTGGTCTGGTCAGCCTGCATACGCCCATCCTGCTCGGCAACATCTACGATAATCGCCCGCCGCAGGACGAGGCCGAAGCGACCACAGTCGGACGTGCCCTGTTTAACCGCATCCTGCCTGATGAAATGCGCTTTGTGCAGGAGACGCTGGGCAAGCGCGGGCTGAATGACCTGGTCGCGCTTTGCTACCAGCGCATTGGTTCCGAACTCACGACCGAGGTGGTTGACCAGATCAAGAACTTCGGCTTTCACTACGCCACCATCTCCGGCACCACCGTCGCCGTGTCCGACCTGACCATCCCTGAGGAACGCGCGGACATTCTGGCCAGTGCCGAGAACACGGTTGTGCGCGCCGAGCGCGATTTTCGGCGCGGCCTGCTGACCGAAGAGGAACGCTACCAGATCACCATCGACGAGTGGACCAACGCCAAGAACCTGCTGCAGGACCACATCCGCGATGCACTGGATCCTTACGGCCCCATCGCCATCATGGCCCTCTCCGGCTCCACCAAGGGCGGCTTTGGCCCCATCACCCAACTGGCCGGCATGCGCGGCCTCATGGCCGACCCCTCCGGGCGGATCATCGAAATGCCCATCTTGAGCCACTTCCGCCAGGGGCTGACCGCTCTGGAGTACTTCATCTCTTCGCATGGCGCGCGCAAGGGTCTGGCCGATACTGCGCTGCGCACTGCGGACGCCGGCTATCTGACGCGGCGTCTGGTCGACGTGGCCCAGGATGTGATCGTCAATCGCAGCGACTGCGGCACCGAGGCAGGTCTGGTTATCAGCCGTGCGCAGGACATTGCCGGCCAGACCATGCTCGAACGCACCATTGGCCGCGTCGCTTCCGAACCGGTTTATAATCCGGAAACCGGCGAGTTGATCATTTCGCGCAACGAGCTAATCGATGAGGCAATCTCCAGCCAAATTCAGCAGAGCGATGTCGAGGAAGTCTTTGTACGCAGTCCCATGACCTGCTCGCTCATGCATGGCATCTGCGCCCTCTGCTACGGGCGTGACCTGGGCAGCGGCGACATGGTCAGCATCGGCGCCGCAGTCGGCATTGTAGCCGCCCAGTCCATCGGTGAGCCTGGCACGCAGCTAACCCTGCGCACCTTCCACACCGGCGGCATCGCCCAGGCCAGCGGCGATATCACGAGCGGTCTGCCGCGCGTGGAAGAGCTCTTCGAAGCGCGCCGGAAGCCTCGTGGCGAGGCGGTCATCGTGGACATCGGCGGCATTGTGCGCCTGGGCCGCCGCTCCGGCGTGCGCATCGCCACCGTGATCGATGAGCAGGTAGACAACGAAGAACACAGCTTGCCTGAAGGCTGGGAACTGCTGGTCGAGGAAGATCAGGAGGTCAAGCCCGGTCACGAGTTGGCCCGCTCCGCCCAGGACCCCGAGCAGACCCTGAACGCCGGCATGCAGGGCACGGTGCATGTTGAAGACGACACCATCACGGTCGTCTGGCGCCACCGCCATGAGGAGGAGTACGAGATTCCCTCCAATGCGCGACTGACGCCGGAAGTTTACGACGGCGCGGAAGTGCATCCCGGGCAGCAGTTGACCGAGGGCGCCAGCAACCCGCACCGCATCCTGCGCATCCTCGGCGAGGAAGAAACTCGCCTCTACCTGCTTTCCGAGGTGCAGAATGTCTATCGCAACCAGGGTGTGAACATCGCCGACAAGCACTTCGAGGTCATGATCCGCAAAATGCTCTCGAAGGTGCAGATCACCCGCAGCGGGAACAGCGATCTGCTGCCTGATGATTTGATCGACCGGCTGCGTCTGCTGGATATCAACGAAAAGCTGCTGGCAGAAGACAAGGAACCGGCTGCCGGCTCGCCGGTGCTGCTCGGCATTTCGCGCGCAGCCCTGAGCACCGACAGCTTCCTCTCCGCCTCCAGTTTCCAGCACACCATCAAGGTGCTGGCAGGCGCGGCCATCGAGGGCAAGCAAGACAAGCTCTTCGGCCTGAAGGAAAACGTCATCATCGGCAAGCTGATTCCGGCCGGTACCGGCTTCCACACCTATCAGGATCGAGAGCTGGTGGCGCCCGAAGTCTCGCTGGAGGCGCAAGGTGCGCTGCTCATCGAGGACATGGATGAGACCGCGGACGTGAATGCCCTGCTTGAAGATGTCTTGCTGGCAGACGGTGAAGCCTTCGCCGAAGTGCTGGAGGATTCAGAAACCGGTAGTGACAGCCTGGAAGACGCTGACGACGGGTTGGATCCAATCGCCTGAGTTCGCTTGAATCATGAACTATTAGGGCGGCCCCTGTGGCCGCCCTCTGGCTTCATCCGGTCAACCGGACTCAATCGTAGCTGTCGAGCTGCAGCTCCGGCCGCACCGCATCATAAATCATCCAGTACAGCGGGCGCTCCTGCGGCTGCAGCGGCACCAGCAGACTGTAGGCGGCGCGTTCATCCCGGTTGCTCACCAGCGGCGGCAGCCAGGCAAAGTTCATGTTCCACAGGATCATCGGCCCGACGTAGTCCAGTTGCTCGCCAATCTGGAAAGCGCGCAAGGTGTAGTCGGCCTGGGCCCACTTGTTGTTGTAGCCCACAAAGGGTTCCGGCGGCTCGCCCGGCAGACTGTCCCAGGTCGGCCAGCCAAACTCGGTCACCCAGATGCGCGCTTCCGCGTCGCCGAATGCCAGCATGATGTCACGATAGGTGTCAAGTGTCTCGAGGAAGAAGAATTGCGGCGCGTCGTCCCAGCCCTGGTTCGCTACCGCATTGCAACAGCGCAATTCGGGCGGGTTGCCCCAGCCGAAGGGATGGGCGCCAATCTGCACATTGTCCAGCCTGGCCAGGCCAGCGTTGTACATTTGCCGCAGATACGCGCGGTCGTCCACGGACCAGGGGCTGTTGCCGGTTGGCGCAAGGCCGGCGGTGAGCACGATGACGGGAGTGGACCGTGGTTCGTCTACGTCAAACTGCATGCGCTGCGAATAGTTGTTGACCGCATCGCGCGCTGCCCTGAAATAGCGCATGTACTCGGCACCGCTGATGGGCCGCCCCGTCCATTCCCGCAATAGATTAGGCTCATTCCACACCTCGACCGCATCTATTGCCTTGCCGAATTCCTCCAGCATCAGGTCCATAAAGGCGGCCAGCAGCTGTGGATCGTCTGGCGGCCCGGCGGCCTCACGATTGGAACGCGCCCAGTCCGGCGCACGCGCCACGCTGACCAGCACCTTGTGGCCGCGACGCTTAAGATCTTCCAGATAAAGCTCCTGGCGCCTGAAATCCACACCAGTATCGCCGGCGCCATTTGGCTGCAGCAGCTTCCAGTCAATTTGAACCTTTACCCAGCCGAGACCCAGTTGCTCGGTGAGCCGGGCAACCTGGCCAAAATCATCCTGGCTCAGCAAGGTGTGCAGCTGGACCCCCATGTCATCCGGTTTGAGATACGGCAGTGGCGTAGTAGGAGGGATGATTGGCGTTGGTGACGGTTCCGGCGTAGACGAGGCAACGGGAACTGCCGGCGTAGGCGATGCCTCTGGCGTGAACGTTGCTGCAGCCACGGGCGTTTCGGACGGCAGGGGCAAGGAAGTCAGGGATGCCACCGCAACCGCCGCCACTGTCGGCATCGTCGGCACGAGATCCTGCGCTTCTGACTGCGCAATTTGGGTGGGCGTCACATAGATGCGGACAGGGGTCTGTAGCGAACAGGAAATCACGCTGAAGACCAGCAGAAGCACAATCAGGGGCATCATGTCCGGAATTGTATCACAATCTCCGCCCGGCTCCTGGAAAGGCGCACCCGCCCTGTGTATAATCGTGATACTGGATACGAACATATGTTCGTGTCTTCCCGGTTGCCCTGCAAGGATGTCGTATGAACGCAACAACCGTACAACCCGTCCGCATCGATCTGGAGATGCGTAGCGCCTACCTTGACTACGCCATGAGCGTCATCGTCGCCCGCGCCCTGCCCGACGCCCGCGACGGCCTCAAGCCCGTGCACCGCCGCATCCTCTACGCCATGCACGACATGGGGCTGCGTGCCGACACGCCCTGGAAGAAGAGCGCGCGCATCGTGGGCGAGGTGCTGGGCAAGTATCACCCGCATGGTGACGCAGCCGTCTACGAATCGATGGTGCGCCTCGCGCAGGAATTCAACACACGCTACATGCTGGTCGATGGCCAGGGGAATTTCGGCAGCATTGATGGCGACAGCGCTGCGGCCATGCGCTACACCGAGGCGCGCATGACCTCTGTCGGACAGGAACTGCTGGTCGACCTGGAACGCGACACGGTCGATTTTCGTGAAAACTTCGACGGCAGTCTGACTGAACCTTCTGTGCTGCCAGCCGCCTTTCCCAACCTGCTCGTCAATGGCGCCCTGGGCATTGCCGTCGGCATGTCGACCAGTATCCCGCCGCACAACCTCGGCGAAGTCTGCGACGCCCTGGTTCACATCCTTGAGCATGAGGGCGAGCTGGATGACATTTCCCTGGCGGACCTCATGCGATTCATCAAGGGACCAGACTTCCCCACCGGCGGTATTGTGTTCAGTCACGGCTCCGGCCAGCAGAATGAGGAAGACACATTGTCTGCGGCCTATGCCACCGGGCGCGGCAAAATCACCGTGCGCGCCCGGGTGCACGTTGAAGACATGGGGCGAGGTAAATCCCGCATCATCGTCAGCGAACTGCCCTACCAGACCAACAAGTCCACGTTGACCGAACGCATTGCCAACCTGGTGCGCAATGGCAAGCTGGATGGCCTGGCCGACCTGCGCGACGAGTCAGACCGCCAGGGGTTGCGGCTCGTCATCGAACTGCAACGCGGCGTCGATGCGAACAGGGTGCTGGCCGACCTCTACCGGCTGACGCCACTGCAGGAAACCTTCAGCATCATCATGCTGGCGTTGGTCGATGGTGAGCCGCGCGTGCTCACCCTCAAACAAGCCCTGCTCGTTTACCTGCAACATCGCCAGGAAATCGTCCGACGCCGCAGTGAATACGAGCTGGAGCGCGCGCGCCGGCGCGCGCACGTTCTGGAAGGCTTGCTGCGCGCCCTCGACAATCTGGACGAGACCATCAATATCATTCGCAGCTCGCGCTCAGCCGCTTCGGCACTCAACAATCTGTGCAAGAAACTGAAAATCACAGAACAGCAGGGCCGGGCCATCCTCGACATGCAGCTGCGTCAGCTGGCCACGCTGGAACGACGCAAGCTGCGTGAGGAACATCGCGAGTTGCTGAAGCGAATTGACTGGCTGGTGTCCCTGCTGGGCAGCGAAACCCGGATGCGCGCGGTCATCGCCGACGAACTGCGCGCGGTGCGCCAGACCTGGCAGGACCCGCGACGTACGCTCATCGCCAACGCCCAGGCCAACGGCGTGGAAGAACAACTGTTGCCGGATACCGCGACCTGGATTTCGCTGACGGTAAACGGCAACCTGGGCCGCAGCCACGAAGACCGACCACCGAAAGTCACCACTGCGCAGCGTGAACCGCCCCGCTTTCTGCTCCAGGGCAGCACCTCCCAAATCCTCTATGTCTTCAGCGCCAGTGGCCTGTGCGCCTGCCTGCCGGTGCAGCAACTGCCGGCCCTCACCTTGCCGGAGGAAGGCGCGCCCCTGCACAGCCTCTGCGCCATGGCTGCCGGTGAGGACATCATCGCGCTGGTCAGTTTGCCAGCTTCAGACGAAACGGGTTCCCTGCTGCTGGCCACAACAGGCGGTCTGGTCAAACGCATTCGCGTCGAGGACCTGCCAGGCGTTTCGTCCAACGCCTTTCCCGTGATGAAGTTGCCCCCCAAAGATGCGCTGCTGCAGGTGCTGCATACGGACGGCAGCTGCGAAATCCTGCTTGCCAGCGCGCAGTCCCGCGCCATCCGCTTTGACGAAAACGAGGTGCGCCACACGGGGCTGGCTGCCGGCGGCGTGCGCGGCATCAAACTTGAAGAGCGCAGGGATCGGGTTGTGGGCGCCATGCTGGTGCTTGACGGCCTGTATGTCTGGTCCATCACCGAAGACGGCCTGGCCCAGTGCGCCCTGACTGACGAGTTTCCCGGCCAGGGACGCGGTGGCCAGGGAGTTCGGCTGACGCGGCTGCCACAGGGAAGCCGGGGACTGGTCGCTGCAACGCTGGGCCGGCAGGACGACAACATCCTGGTGCTGACCAACCGCAGCAAGGCCAAATACATGCGCCTGGGGCTGGCGCACCGGCTGAGGCGCGGCCAGCCAGGCAGTGACTACGTGATCACGCTGCGCGCCAGGGAGAAAGTGGTGGCCGTCGTCCCCTTCCAGCGCCAGCTCAAGGCGAACCGGCCAGCTGTTCCAGCGAGCGATCCATAAGCGGCGCCTGCGTCTGCCAGTCGTACTGCGCCACGCAGGAGCGCAGCTCGTCGCGCGGCACATTGAACTGGCCATGCAAATGTCGCAGCAGCAATGGCGCCAGGCGCTCGCGTCGATAGAGACACTGTGCGTGCCAGGTCGGCGGTACCAGTTGCGGGTAATTCAGACGCTGCGGCAGGATGGGCACACAGCCACAATACATTGCCTCGACGATTGCCATGCCGAAGAAGTCCTGCTGCGCCGCACTGACCACGTAGTCCGCTTCCCACAACAGGCGCGCGTACGCTGCCTCATCCTCGAGAAAGCCGTAGTGAACGACGCGCTCGCCCAGTTGCGCGCGGGCAGCCTCGAATTCGACCGGGTTGCGGCGTACGTTGGCGCCCGCCAGCGCAACGCGAAAAGGCACACCGTCTGCCGCCAGCGCCAGCAAGGCATCCAGGAACAGTTTGGGGTTCTTGTCCTCGTCCCAGCGGTGATTCCACAGGATTAGCGGTGGGTCGTTGCGACCGGGCGCAGGCGGCCGCAGGCGATCCAGGCGCTTCAGATCCATTCCCGGCGCCAGCACTCCGGACTTCGCGCGGATGTCGTCGACGCTGCCCTCTTCGTTGCAGTCGCCAGAGTGGCGCAGCATGCGCGGCATTTCCTCGAGGAAGACATCCTGGTGCCAGGCGCTGTTGAAGAACACCTGGTCAGCGGCCAGCGCGCTGATAAAGTTCACAAAGCCGAACTGCCAGCCGTGTCGCTGTCGCGCGTTCTGCGGATAGGTTAACTGGTTTTCGTGCAAATAGAGCGCCAGCGGCGGCGCCTGTGGCAGTAGCGCACGAAAGGTCGCCAGATTCATCATGCCCGAAGCGAGCACGACGTCTGGCTGCAGCGCGCGCTCACGATACAGTCGCGCCAGGGTGATGGCGGCGCCCTGCATGCGCCACTTCCAGAACTGCGCCGGCAGGGTGAGTAGTTGAACCTCATGCGCCGAGTGTTGGGCATAGCCCTCGGCCCAGACGCGATGACTGCCGCCAAACCAGGGTTCCAGTAGCAGGATCTTCACGACGGGAAGACTGGCTCCACGTTAATTGCCCCGGTGCCGGCGCGCCTCAATGACATTCCTGATCCCTTCAAGTCGCGTCAGTACGCGCATCAGCTGTTCGGCGCTGCGGATCTCGATGGTCAGATGCAGCGTGGCGATGTTCTTGGCAATTGCCACATTCACAGAGGACATATTGACGCCGGCGTCCGCCACGACGCTGCTGACATCCCGCAGCAAGCCCTCGCGGTCCCAGGCGGTGATTTCCACCGGCACCGGATAGCGCTGCTCGTTCGCTTCCTGGCCCCAGCTCACCTCAACCAGGCGCTCGGTTTCTGTACCGGCGCGCATGTTGCTGCAGTCTTCACGATGCACCGTGACACCGCGGCCGCGCGTGATGTAGCCAATCACCCCGTCGCCGGGCATGGGGTTACAGCATTGAGCCAGGTTCACGAGCAGGCCGCCAGTACCCATGATGTCAATGGCGCCGGTCAGCTGTGGCCCCGTTGGCCGGGGCTGCGGCGCATCTTCAGCGGCCTCCAGCATCCGTTCGATCAGCGATTCCTTCTCCTGCTGACGCTCGGTCTCCAGAATGCGGTTGGCAATCTGCGAGCTGTTGATGTCGCCGGCGCCGATTTTGACGAGAAAATCTTCCAGCTTCGCCTTTTCGAAGTCGAACAGCCCGGCCACATAGTCGAAAGACATTGAATCCAGCAAGCCCAGACGGCGCAATTCACGCTCCAGCACATCGCGGCCGGTGGCGAGATGCCTGTCGCGGTCCTGCCGCCGGAACCAGTGCTTGATCTTGTTGCGCGCGCGTGAGGTCTGTACGTGCCCCAGGTTGGGGTTCAGCCAGTCCAGGCTGGGGCCGCCGTGACGCGAGGTCAAAATCTCAACCTGGTCGCCGGTCTGCAGCACATAATCCAGGCTGACCAGGCGCCCGTGGACGCGCGCGCCGCGACAACGATGCCCGATGTCGGTGTGGATGTGATAGGCGAAGTCGATGGGCGTGGCCCCGGCAGGCAGGTCGCAGATATCGCCCTTGGGCGTGAAGGCGTAGACACGATCCTTGAGCACATCGCTCTTCATCGTGTTCACGAAGTATTCCGGGTCTTCTTCCTCCGGCCCGAATTCCATCAGCCGCCGCAAAAAGCTGACGCGGCGGTCGTACTCCCTGTCGTTCTCGCGCATTCCTTCCTTGTAGCGCCAGTGGGCCGCGATGCCGTATTCGGCGTGCTCGTGCATTTCGCGCGTGCGAATCTGCACTTCCAGCGTCTTGCCCCGCGAATCGAGCACGGCCGTGTGCAGACTTTGATAGAAGTTGTCCTTGGGCGAGGCAATGTAATCGTCGAACTCAACCGGGATAGGCCGCCACAGGTTGTGCACGATGCCGAGAACCAGATAGCAGTCCGGCGTCGTGTCCACGATGACGCGCAGCGCGCGCACATCGTAAATCTGCTCGAAGGGCAGCTCCTTGCGCTGCATCTTGCTGAAGATGCTGTAGATGTGCTTGGAACGGCTACTGATGATCGCCTTGTCCAGCTTGTAATCCGCCAGCTCCGCGCGCAGGCGTTCCGTGACCTGCTGCATATATTCCTCGCGGTCCACCCGCCGCTCGTTCATGCTGGTCGCGATGCGCCGGTATTCCTGTGGATGCAGGTAGCGGAAGCTGAGGTCTTCCAGTTCCCACTTGAATTGCCAGATGCCCAGCAAACTGGCCAGCGGAGCGAAGAAGTCCAGGGTGTCCCTTGCGATGCGCAGCTGCTTTTCCGGCGGCATGTAGCCAAGGGTGCGCATGTTGTGCAGGCGATCCGCCAGTTTGACGAGCACGACGCGCACGTCGTCCCCCATGGCCAGCATCATCTTTTGCAAATAGTGTTGATCGCGATCATTGCGCCGCTGCCTGGCGTCATTCAGCGGCAGGTTGGAAAGACGCGTGACGCCGTCAACCAGCGCGACAACCTTGCGCCCGAATTCCTGCTCCAGCTCCTTGCGCGTGATGCCGGTGTCTTCCAGCGTGTCGTGCAACAGACCGGCGGCAATCGCCTCGGCATCCATGCGGATTTCCGCCAGGATGCGCGCCACCGCGACGCAATGTGTGAAGTAGGGTTCGCCCGAATTGCGGCGCTGGTCTGCATGCAATTGCTCGGCCCGCAACCACGCGCGCTCGACCAGCGAGCGGTCATGCGGGGAAAGTTCCGGCAGTCCGTCCAGCAGGCCGTCCAGATTCATTCGCCCTCGCAGCACACTTGACAGCAGACTCCAGCATAGCAAATCATGCCGCAGCATGCACCCGTTTCAGACCCTGCGCATGGTATACTCGGCGCCTGCCACAGGGAGTCAGAAAATGCTTTCGGTCGACGAGGCCCTGCAACACATTCTGCGCGATTTGCAGCCGCTTCCGGCCGAACACGCATCGCTGGAAGACTGTCTCGGCCGCGTGCTGGCCGAAGACCTGGTCGCCACAATCGACCTGCCGCCCTTCGCCAATTCCAGCATGGATGGCTTTGCCCTGCGCGCCGCTGATCTGATCGGCGTGAGCGCTTCAACGCCCATGCGCCTGGACGTCGTGATGGACATTCCCGCCGGTGTTGCGCCTCAAGGGACGCTGCTCTCCGGCCAGGCCGCCCGCATCATGACCGGTGCGCCCCTGCCAGCCGGCGCCGACGCGGTTGTCCCGGTTGAACAGACCAACGCGGACTGGACGCGCGACGACGCTGGCACACCTGAGCAGCAGGTCACTGTGATGGCCGAAGTCGCGCCCGGCGACTCCGTGCGCCCGGTCGGCGAGAATGTTCGCGCTGGTCAGCAAGTGCTCAAGGCCGGCACACTGCTGCGCCCCCAACATTTGGGGATGCTGGCTGCGCTGGGTCAGGCGCAGGGTTCTGTGCGCCGCCGCCCACGCGTCGTGATCGTCAGCAGTGGCGACGAGCTGGTTGAGGTGCACGAGACTCTGGGTCCTGGCCAAATCCACGATGTAAACGGCTATACCATCCAGGGCGTGGTCAGTGAAATGGGCGCCATTCCCCTGCGCCTGCCCATCGCGCGCGACAGCCTGGACGCGGTGCGCGCACTCTTCCAGCAGGCCCTGCAGCAGCGCCCGGATCTCATCATCAGCACGGCTGGTGTCTCCGTCGGCGCCCATGACGTGGTGCGCGACGTGCTGGAAGCGCTGGGCGAACTCAACTTCTGGCGCGTCAACATGCGGCCAGGCAAGCCGCTCGCCTGGGGTCAGGTCCACGGAACGCCCTTCTTCGGCCTGCCGGGCAACCCGGTCTCGGCCATGGTGACCTTCGAGATTCTTGTGCGTCCGGCCCTGCTGCGCCTTGCGGGCCGACCGGAAAAACAGGACAGGCAACGCGCCACCATCAGCGCAGACCTGCATTCTGACGGCCGCCGCAGCTACCTGCGCGTAATCCTGGAACGTGACGGGAACCGACTGCTGGCGCGCAGCACCGGCACACAAAGTTCCGGCGCCCTGCTTTCGATGGTACTGGCGGACGCGCTGCTCATCGTGCCCGAGGGCGTGACCTTCGTGCCCGCCGGCAGCGAGCTCGAAGTCCATCTGCTGCGATGAGTGCACTTCAGGATGCTGCCGTGTTGCGACGCACCAGCCTGCTGCTGGTCCTGGCCGGCCTGCTCATCAGCGCGTATCTGACCTACGTCAAGTTCAGCGACGCCGCCGTGGTCTGCACGGACAGCGGCGCCATCAACTGCGATGTAGTGCAGAACAGCGTCTGGTCCCGCCTGGCCGGCATCGACATCGCCCTGCTCGGCCTGCTGGCATGGCTGCTGCTGGGCGCCCTGCTCACCATGGAGACGCGCAGCAACGCCCTGCGCGCGCATGGCCCGCTGCTGGTCTTCGGCCTCAGCCTCTTCGGATTTCTGTTTTCGCTATGGCTGATTTACGTGCAGGCCGGCATCCTCGCGGCATTCTGCCTGTGGTGCCTCGGCCACGAACTGGTGATGACGCTCATGTTTCTCGCCTCTGCCGCGCGCCTGCGTCTGCAGCTGCGGGGCTAAGTTGCGGCCCGGCGGCAGGCGCCCGTCTCATGTCAGGTCTGATGATCGCGCAAGGTGCGCGAAATGATGTCTTCCTGATAGCGCCTTTGCTGCTTGCGTGATTTCGTGCGCTGCGGCGCTTCGTCAACAGTCCGCTCCATGGCGCGACGCAGGGCCAACTCCATGGCGGTCGGAATCTCTTCTTCATCTTCTTCTTCAAGTTCGGCGATGCTGCCCAGCTCGTCATCCGGCTTCATCGACAGGTCCACCTGACGCTTGCCGCGATTGACCTTAATCACACGCGCCTCAACTTCGTCGCCCATGCTGACGACGTCTGAAGGAGAGCGCACAAAGCCGTTGGTCAACTCCGAAACGTGCACCATGCCAGGGCGTTCGGCGCCAAAGTCGACAAAGACGCCATAGTTCTCGATGCGCACAATCTTGCCCTGTACCGCGACACCTTCCTTCAGTTCATCCCAGTTGACCGCCGCCGGGCGCGCCATCGACAGGGCAATCCGTCCCGCGTCGGAATCAACCTTCAGCACAAAGACGGCGAGCTCCTCGCCGACCTTCAGCACGTCTTCAATGTTGCGTACGTTGGGTTTGTCCAGCTGCGAGATATGCAACAGCGCGTCCTTGCCGACACCGATATCCACAAAAGCGCCAAAAAGCTCCAGACGCTTAACGGTGCCACGCACTTCCATCCCCGGCCGCAAGGCTTCCATCAAGACCGGAGTGGCCGTTTCTGAGTTCATACCTTTGCTCCTGTTCTTCTGTTCACTCAGGGGGTCGGGGTCAGGGTCACGCTCGGCGTGATTTCCAGATCCCCTTCCATGTAGAATTTGTAGCTGCCATAGCCATCCCAGGCATGCAGCTCGGTCGTCTGCAACAAAAGGTCGACGGAGTTCGGCGCCAGATACAGCGACCCGATCAGCTCGCTGCCTGCGTTCAGTTCACCCTCTTCCATGCCTGCCACGTAGACATAAATGATCATGGGAGCATCCTGATAAATCAGACTCATCACCGCCTGATCCTCAGAGTATTCCTGGCCGGTCAGCCAGTCCGGCGCACCGTGCGCATCAATCAGTTGGCCCAGGGTATGGTCGGGCGCGGTGCGCAGGAAAACGAGCGCGACCGTCTCGCCATCCTCGGTCACCATCTGGCAGCAACCCGGGGCATCCGGGCCCTGTTGCCAGGATAGCTGGATGACCGTCCCGTCTTCCTCAGGCCCCTGTTTCTCGAAATTGGCGAATTCTGCGTCATCCTCAATGATGGTCAACGCATCAGTCCAGCTGGTTTCGCCTGGGGTGATTCCGCGAAAACAGGGCGCAGCACAGGGCTCGCCGGTGATCAGGCTGTCATCGTGCAACAGGTTTTCATCGCGCAACACAGTTTCCGGCGTACACGCCACGAGCAAAAGCAGCAGGGCAATCAGGCAGGGGGCTAATCGTCTCATGGCGACGTGGCACCGCATGCGGCGCGCTCTCCTGTAATCCGCGCCAGGGGCGGGCACAAAGCACCTGGCAGGCTCACCCGCCAGTCCGGACGCTTCACAGGCCGGAGCTCATACGGGACGGCGCCATTGTAGCGCAACTCAGCTCTGGTTCAAGCGCGAGAACAACAAATCATAGGCGCCAATTGTCCCGCCATAGCCCAGGCCAAAATGCGTCGCGAGGATGAAGTAGTTGCCATCGGCCGGCAGCACCAGCTCGCGTATGAGCGAATCAGTGCTTTCGCCGATCACGGCATCATCGTTGTCTGCCATGCGGAAGCCCTGTGAGTCCAGCACGGCCAGCGTCGTGTCCAGCCGCCCGGCAGTCGCTACCATGCTCACCGTCACTACATCGCCCGCACTGCCTTCAAATGAGTAGAGGTCGAAAACGTCCTCGTTGGTAATGCTGCCGCTCACCCGTGCGCCGCTGTTCAGGGTGGGCGCGCTTTCCATCTCGGGGCGAAAATCCAGAGAGTTCAGGTTGAGCGTCTCCAGCCCCAGGCCCCGGATTCCGATGAAGCCTCCCTCGCCTGCCTGCACCTGCCGGTCCACGCCGACGATGAAGCTGGTGACGTACACCTGACCCGCAACCGGCCGCGCCAGTCCGGTGAAGACCGGCCGGCCTTCAGCGAGAACGTTGAGCGCGAAGGAGACCGGCGTGATGTCGTTGCAGGAATTCTGGTGCCAGACTTCAACCTCGTACAGCCCAGGCGTCAGCGTGTCCTCCGGCCAGTAGACGTAGGACACGGGGCTGACCTGCGACCCGCTGCAATTGACGTTGCCGGATGCGGCCAGCAAGCCGCCACTGGGGACCTGCGGTTTGTCGTCAAACACCGAATCGCCGGCAGGATCGCGAACCAGCAACTGCAGGTCCGCGCCGGTGTTCCACGTCAGCGTGACTCCCAGGTCGCCGTCCGGCAGGCCCGGCGACTGCACTTCCTGCGGCGCATCCGCAGCCGGGCCGGTCAGAAGGATGTCATAGCGCCCCTCGGTGCCGCCCAGCTCCTTGCCATAGCGCGTCGCCACAATCCGGTATTCGCCGTCGCCGAAAAGCCTGAAGTTCTGAATGCCCGAATTCGTTGACCCGTCTCCCTGGTCATCGTTCACGCCGAGAATCGTGCCGCTGCTGTCCAGCAACTGCAACAGGGTATCCAGGCTGCCTTCGGTGGCCGCCATGTTCACGCTGATGATTTCATTGGCGCGGCCCTCAAAGCTGTAGACATCCACAAAATCAGATGAAGTCAACAGCCCGGACTGCGTCTCGTTACGCGCGAGCGGAGTGGCCAGCAACAGCTGCTCAGCCAGCCCCAGGGGCGCAGTGGTTTCGTCGGGAGCAAGACCGCCATCACCGGTGCGCAGCCCGCCGGCTGCATCGACCGTCACGCTGCCGACCCAGGTCTCGCCAGGGATGAGGCTGTCCGTCAGGGACGGCGTACTGCCGTCATCCAGGCGCACATCAATCCGGAAGTCAGCCGCGCTGCTCGTTGGGCAGTCGCCCAGCGGCTGGTTGTAGACCAGAATCTCGTAGCTGCCGCTGGGCAGGCTGCCGCTGGACCAGTTCACTTCTTCGGAGGGCAGCAGGCTGCTGCGTGTATCACACACGCTGTTCACATTCACGCCGAAACGTCCGCCGCTTTCCGTGACCGGCCTTGAGAAATAAACGCTGCCGCCAATGGGATCGCGCACTTCGAGGTCCAGGTTGGCCAGCGATTCCCACTGCAGCAGAATCTGTAGCCCGCTAATCGTCAATACTTCGCCAGGGGCAAAGATCGCGGCCGTCTCGCTCACTTCAGCGACGGCCTCCGTTGGCGCCGCTTCCAGCGCAAACGACAGGCTGAAGTCCAGCGCGCCAGCTTCCGGCAGACCACCCGCCGCCAGCACGGTGACGTAGTAGCGTCCCGCCAGCGGCAGCCCGAGCCCTTCCATCGCTGTGCCGACGCCTTGCGCGACCAGTTCGCCGGCAACGTCGGTGAGCAGGACCGTCAATTCAGTTCCGCTGCCCGCCTCGACCTGCAGGCTGATTATATCCCCGGCTGCGCCGGTGAAGGTGTAGACCTGGGCCACCTGGTCAGCGGCCAGAGAGCCGGCCCTCATCGTACCGGAAACCAGCTCGCGCGTCGACTGCGCCATCGTGGTCGCAGCGCCCGCCAGCAGCACAAGGGTTAGCAACAGCAGCAGCGCACGCTTCCGTTGTTCCGGCATGAGAGTCCCTCCTGATCTGGACCTGCACTGCGCCAGTTTACAGGAATACCGCCTGACGCGCCAATGTCAACGGTTACGTTTCAATTGGCGCAACACAATCTTCCTACCGGCCCTGACAGCAGCAGGTTCCGGTGGAAGCATTGCGCAAGCGGCACACAGCATAAAGTCATGTGTTTCTGCCGGGTGGACTCTTCGACGGGTGTTGCCAGCCTGTAATTCCTGTACAATTCGGTGAGGTTCACTAGCAACCCAGGAGTTAGGCATGAAGGAACTTTCCCGTATGCTCGGCAACGTGCCCGGTTCGGCAACCATGGCAGTTTCCGAAAAGGCCAGACGACTCAAGGCAGCCGGCAAGGACGTGATTGCGCTGTCCGGAGGCGACCCGGACTTTGCCACGCCCGACCACATCATTGCAGCAGCATTTTCTGCAATCGAGGACGGGGCAACTCACTATCCTCCGTCCAGGGGCATTCCGCTGGCGCTGGAAGCCATCGCTTCCAAGTTGGCACGCGAAAACGACGTGCAGGTCGATCCGGCCAGCCAGATCATCATCACACCAGGCGCCAAATGGGCCATCTACCTGGCGCTGGCCGCGCTGAGCAACCCCGGCGACGAAATTCTGTATATCGAGCCTTGCTGGGCTTCCTATCCCCCCATGGTCACCCTGGCCGGCGCCACGCCGGTTCCCGTCAGCCTGTCACCAGATGACAATTACACAGTCACAGCAGAGATGCTGCGTTCCTGCATAACGGACAGGACCAAGGCCCTGATGGTCAACTCACCCTGCAACCCGACCGGGCGCGTGCTCACCGCTGACGAAGTTGACGCCGTCGTCGAAGTCGTGCTGGAACACGACCTCTACGTCCTTTCCGACGAAATATACGAGCATCTGGTCTATGACAACAACCAGCACATTTCACTGGCTGCGCGGCCTGGCATGGCGGAGCGCACGCTGACGATCAACGGCCTTTCCAAGGCTTACGCCATGACCGGCTGGCGCCTTGGCTGGCTGGCAGCGCCACCACATATTATCAATCTGGCCAACAAACTGAGCAGCCAGACCGTTTCCATGGCCGCCAACTTCAGCATGCACGCCGCAGCCGCCGCGCTCAATGGCCCGCAGGACTGCGTGGCCGAAATGGTTGCTTCCTACAAACAGCGGCGTGATTTCATGGTCCCGGCGTTCAACGCCATCGATGGCGTTCACTGCCGTAACATCGAGGGCGCCTTCTATCTCTTCCCCTCTTTCCCTGGCAGCGACAGGGACAGCGTCGCGCTGGCGGATGTGCTAATTGAGGAAGTCGGCATCGCTGGCACACCGGGCATCGCCTTTGGCAGCACCGGCGAGGGGCACATTCGCTTTTCCATCGCCACGGCGATGGTCGACCTTGAGCGTTCAGTAGAGCGTCTGGCGAAGATCGCGTCCCGGCTCTAGGCAAGCGTTACAGCTGGCGCAGAAAGGCCAGCAAGAGCTGCGTCACATTGCCCAACGACTCCACCCTGGTGATTTCATAGCCATGGGAGTTGAGGTAGGCGGGGCCAAAGCCCATCGTGCGCGCCGCCAGACCAATGCGCTGAATCCCGCCCGCATCCGATCCGGCAAAGGGATACACAGCTGCCTGGGCGCCGAAGCCCAGCTCGTCGGCCAGGCGCAACAGCGTCTCACAGTCCGGCTTGCTGTTGCCCGGCTCACCAATCCAGATCACCGGTCGGGAATCGAACTCCGTCGGCGTATCCGGCGTCAGTGGTGAGGTGTCGACCGCGATGACGATTTCCGGCTGCAGCACCTGTGCCACGCGGATGGCGCCCAGATAGCCGGTTTCCTCGGCGGTAGGCGCCGCCATGTAGATGTCAGCGCCCGGGGGATCCTTGGCCAGTTCGCGCAAGGCGTCAATGACGCACAGCACGCCGATGCGATCATCAAAGGCGAAGCCGCCAATATGGTTTCCAGCCAGGCGCAGCAGGTTTTTGCGGCTGCGGGCAACGACGGCACGACTGCCTGTGTGAACGCCGTGCTCCAGCAACTCATTCCGCGGCATCCCGGTAAACAGGGTGACGTCACCCCAGTTGGGCGTCCGCGTTCCGCGACGAAACTCTCCCGGCGGGCCGCTACGGGTGTGTGTCGAGCCAAACGACAGCACCGACGGCACGATTGACCCGTCGTCCGCAATGATGTCGATGGGTCCTTCCCCGTACTTCCATGGATGCGGGCCGCCCAGCGGCAGCACTCGCAGCGTTCCATCCTCCGCCATGTGCGTGATAATCAGCCCCAGTTCATCCTTGTGCGCCGCGACCAGCACCCTGGGCCCGTCGCCCGGTACGTGGGCGATGATGTTGCTCATGCCGTCCTGCCAGGTTTTCATGCCCGTGGCTTCGAACTCGCGCAGGATAACCGCCTCGACCTCGCGTTCGTCTCCTATGGGGCCGTGGCTGGTAATCAGTTCATCCAGAAGTAACAACATTTCATCCGGTGTCATCATTTTGCTTACCCCTGTCCTTCCTTACACTCCAGGCCAAAATAATTTGCTGCGTACTTCGCCAGGCAAAATGAATAAGTTGTGACTGCCGCCGCGCATCAGAGTTGGCGAAGATAGGCAAGTAGCAATCGGGTGACGTTTCGCAGCGACTCCGCGTGCGCGATTTCGAAGCCGTGGGAATTCGTGCGCGCAAAGCCGAAAGCCATCGTGCGCGCGGCCGTTCCTGCCCGTTGCACGCCTCCCGCATCCGAGCCGGCAGCATCATAGACCACCGGCTGCGCGCCAAAGCCCAGCTCTCCAGCCAGGCGCAACAGTGTGTCACAGTCAATTTTTGTGTTCCAACCCACCTCGCCGTACCAGATGACCGGGCGCGCATCTACCGCCGTGGGCGTGTCCGGCGTCACCGGTGAGGTGTCCAGCGCAATCATGATTTCCGGTTGCAGCAGCTGCGCCGCGCGTCTGGCGCCCAGGAATCCGGTCTCCTCGCCGGTGGTCGCCACCAGATACAGGTCGGCGCCCGTCGGCTCCTGCACCAGCTGCCGTAGCGCAGCGATCAGACTCACCAGGCCCATACGATCGTCCAGCGCAAAGCTGGCGATGTGGTCATTTGGCAGGCGCAACAGCTGCTTGCGTTCGCGCGCGACAACGGCGCGACTGCCGCTGTGAACACCACGCTGTTTCAGAGAAGGTGCATCCAGACCGGTGAAAAGCGTGACATCATCCCAGGTGGGTGTGCGTTCGCCGCGCCGGAATTCCCCCATCGCCCCGCTTTGCGTGTGCGTTGATCCGAATGACAAGACTCCTGCGACGATATCGCCGTTATCCGCGATGACATCGATCGGCCCTTCGCCATATTTCCACGGGTAGGGGCCGCCCAGTGGCAGCACGCGCAGTCGTCCATCCTCCGGCACATGCGTGACTATCAGCCCCAGCTCGTCCTTGTGCGCCGCGATCATCACCCGCGGCCCGGCGCCCGGTACATGCGCCACGATATTGCCCATGCCATCCTGCCAGCTTCGTGCGCCCGCTGCACTGAACTCACGCAGCACGACCGCATCGATCTCGCGTTCGTCACCGTTCGGCCCGTGACAGGCCAGCATCTCTGCCAGCAGCGCCAGCATGTTGTCCCTGTCCAGATCCATCCTGCCTCGCCTTCTTGCAGTCGGTCAGACCCTGTCACTCGCTGGTTGAACCTGAAGACAGCCTGTTTGCGATATACAAACAGTCAACGATAACGCGAACAGGCGCCAGTCAGTATCGCTACAGGTGCAAGCCTGAACGGCGCACGGTTCGCCTACAGCTGACGCAGGAATGCAACCAGCAGTTGCGTCACATTGCCGATCGCTTCCGCTTTCGAAATTTCGAAGCCGTGGGAATTGAGGATGGCCGGGCCGAACGCCATCGTGCGCGCGGCGAGCCCGATTTTCTGCATGCCGCCGGCATCCGAAGCGAGCCATGAAAACACGATGGGTTGAGCGCCGAAGCCCAGTTCATCGCCGAGTCTCAGTAGCGTGTCACAGTCAGTTTTGGTGCTGTAGGCTCCCGCAGCCTCGGTGTACCAGATGACCGGCCGCGTATCAAACTCGGTCGGCGTGTCCGGCGTCAGGGGCGAAATATCCAGCGCAATAATTATTTCCGGCTGTATCACCTGGCCCACTCGAATGGCGCCCAGATAGCCTGTCTCTTCGGCGGTGGTCGCAGAGTAATAGAGGTCCAGCCCGGTCGGCTCCAGCACAGTCTGCCGCAAGGCGTCGATCAGGCTTACCATACAGATCCTGTCATCCAGGCCGAAGCCGGCCACGTGGCCACCTGGCAACCGCATCAGAGGTTTGCGTTCGTGGGCAACGACGCCACGGCTACCAATGTGTACCCCGCGTTCCAGCAGGGCAGCGCGAGTCAAACCGGTGAACAAGGTGACATCATCCCAGTCCGGCGTCCGTGTACCCGCGCGGAATTCGCCGACAGAGCCGCTGCGCGTATGTGTGGAACCAAAAGACAAAATAGAAGGCACAATCGACCCGTCATCGGCGATGAGATCGATCGGCCCTTCGCCGTATTTCCAGGGCCGCGGCCCACCCAGAGGCTTCACCCGCAGCACCCCGTCATCTGCCATATCCGAGACGATCAGACCCAGTTCATCCTTGTGTACGACCACCAGCACCCGTGGCCCGTCGCCAGGGATGTGTGCCTGGATGTTGCTCATTCCGTCCTGCCAGGCCCTCGCGCCCGTGGCCTCAAACTCGCGCATGAGCACGGCGTCGATTTCACGCTCGTCGCCGATGGGACCATGACTGCGCATCATCTCATCCAGCAAAACCAGCATTTCTTCCTGCGTCATCATCTTTCTCCTCCTTTAAATTTTCAGAAAGGACGACTCGCCTTCCAGTCCCGAACGTCGGCGCGCCCGGCACCGACCCGGAATCATGCTGCTGTGCCTGTCCAGCGGAACGCCAGGGTTTGCCGCGACATGTTTAAATTCCTGATGATCGAACGGCGCGGCGAAGGAGCATTTTACCGTTCCCGCTCCTTCCCGGGCAATAACAGGGCAGCGTGGCGCTGGCAGAACGCTATTGCGGAGGCGACAATTGACACCGGCTATGGCAGCACCGGCGTGGGCCCCGTCTCTTTCAAGGCATGGCTGCAATCGACAAGCTGAATTTTCGGTTGAACGCTTGCGCTGGCCGCGTCCAGATTCCTGCGTGACCGCGTCAGAGCTGGCGCAGGAAGGCCACCAGCAATTGAGTCACGTGGCCAATCGACTCCGCTTTCGCGATTTCGAACCCGTGGGAGTTGAGGATAGCCGGGCCGAACGCCAGGGTGCGCGCGGCCAGACCGATCTTTTGCATGCCACCGGCATCCGAAGCGAGGTGTGTATACACAATGGGCTGGGCACCGAAGCCCAGCTCGTCGGCCAGCCGCAACATGGTGTCGCAATCAAGCTTGTTGCTGTAAGCCCCCTGGGCCTCCGTATACCAGATGACCGGCCGCGTATCAAATTCTGTCGGGGTATCCGGCGATAGTGGTGAAATGTCCAGCGCAATAATAATTTCAGGCTTCAGCACCTGGCCCACGCGAATGGCGCCCAGATAACCGCTCTCTTCGGCAGTCGACGCAACAAAATAGAGATCCAGCTCCGTCGGCTCATGGGCGAACTGCTGCAAGGCGTCAATCAGGCTGACCATACACACACGGTCATCCAGGCCGAAACCACCCACGTGGTTGCCGGCCAAACGCATCAGGGTTTTGCGTTCATGGGAGACTACGCCGCGGCTGCCAATGTGAACGCCGCGCTGCAACAACGAGGCGCGATCAAGCCCGGTAAACAGCGTGACATCACCCCAGTCGGGAGTCCGCGTTCCCCGTCGAAACTCACCGACCGAACCGCTGCGGGTGTGCGTTGACCCGAACGACAGCACCGCAGGCACAATGGAGCCGTCGTCGGCAATGATGTCGACCGGCCCTTCGCCATACTTCCAGGGCTGCGACATGCCCAGGTCCTGCGCTTTCAGGCTGCCGTCCTCAAGTACATGTGAAATGATCAGTCCCAGTTCGTCCTTGTGCACGACCACCAACACCCGCGGCCCTTCGCCTGGCAAGTGCGCGTAGATGTTGCTCATGCCATCCTGCCAGGTTTTTACGCCCGTCGCGGCAAACTCGCGCATGAGGACGGCATCGATCTCCCGCTCGTCGCCTACGGGTCCATGGCTTCCTAGCATTTCGTCCAGCAATTCCAGCATTTCTTCCTGTGTCATCATTTTCTTCTCCCCCAATCAATTAATTCGCTGCACCAGCCAGGCCCAGTTCATCCGCCGCACCTTGCATGGCTGTCAGGACCACGGTGATGTGTTCGTCCAGCGGCACACCCAGATTTGACGCCGCGTGCTCTATCTCCTGGCGGTTGACCGGCGCGGCGAAGGAGCGGTCCTTCCACTTGCGGCGCACGGAGCGCAGCTTCACGTCATGCACGCTTTTGGAGGGCCGCACCAGTGTGACCGCGACCAGAAAACCAGTCAGTTCGTCCACGGCCAGCAGCGCTTTCTCCATGTCGCTCTCCGGCGCAACGCCGGTGATTTCCTCCGCGTGCGAGAGGATGGCGCGGATGATGGTCTCGTCCACGCCCAGTTCGCGCAGAATGCGCGAACCGACGATCGGGTGACCGTCCACGGCCACGTCCGGATTCTGCTCGTAATCAAAATCGTGCAGCAGCCCAACCCTGCCCCACAGCTCCGGGTCCGCCCCGAAGCGCGGCGCATAGGCGCGCATGGCCGCCTCAACCGCCAGCATGTGGCGCCGCAGCGACGGGCTCGCCGTGTGCGCCGTCACCAGTTCCCAGGCCGCTTCACGTGTGAGCATGGTTCCCCCTGTCCTGTGCTGTCACTGACTTCATTGACGAATGCCGCCGCGCGTCATGGCTGCCGCGTCCAGCGCAGCGTCCGCTTCCGCAGCATCCAGATAGCCCAGCTCAACCACCACCTCGCGGATGCTGCGCCCTTCCGCCAGCGCCTTCTTCGCAACTTCTGCGCCGCGCTGATAGCCGATAAGCGGGTTGAGCGCCGTCACCAGAATCGGGTTGCGCGCCAGCCAGGCTTCCGCCGCCTCGCGGTTGATGACGAGCCCGCTCACGCACTTTTCGCTGAAAGCGTTCACCGCGCCAATCATCACCTGCATCATTTCATTAAGATTGTGCGCGATGACCGGCATCATCACGTTCAGCTCCAGCTGACCCGCCTGCGCCGCCAAAGTTACTGTCAAATCATTGCCCATCACGTGGAACATGGCCATGTTCAGCATTTCAGCCATCACCGGGTTTACCTTGCCCGGCATGATCGATGAGCCCGGCTGCACTGGCGGACAGCTGATCTCGGCCAGCCCGGTGGTCGGCCCACTGGCAAGCAGGCGAATGTCATTGGCGATGCGCGTGAAGTCCTGCGCCGCAGCCCGCAGCGCGCCCGAAAAAAAGCAGGCGTCCTGCATCGATTGCATCGACTCGAAAAGGTCGTCCGATTCACGGAGCGTCAGACCAGTGAATTGCGTCAGCTGCGCCACCATGCGCGCATGGTATTCGGGATGCGCATTGAGGCCGCTGCCGTTGGCGGTGCCGCCGATACCGATGCGTCGCAGGCCCTCGGCCGCCAGCCGCAGCTTCTCGCAATTGCGTTCGATGGCGCTGGCGTAGGCGCCGAATTCCTGACCCAGACGGATGGGCACCGCGTCCTGCAGATGCGTACGTCCGCTTTTGACGACGTCGTCTGCCGCCTGGGCTTGCGCGCGAAAAGCCAATGCACAGGCAGCCAGACAATCCAGCAGTTCGTCAAGGCGCCACAGCACCCCCAGACGGATTGCCGTAGGAATGGTGTCGTTGGTGCTCTGCGCCATGTTGACGTGGTCGTTGGCGTTGACCGGTCCTGTCTTGCTCGTCAGGTCGTGGCCCAGCAAGGCGTTGGCGCGGTTGGCGATGACTTCGTTGACGTTCATGTTGTGGCTGGTGCCGGCGCCGGCCTGGAAGGGGTCGACCACGAATTCATCGTTCAACTGACCGGCAATCACTTCATCCGCCGCCGCGATGATGGCCTGCGCCAACTCCGGCTCCAGCAAGCCCAGCGCCTGATTCACCACCGCCGCGCAGCGCTTGATGACGGCCATGCTCCAGATGAAGGCCGGCCAGGGCCGCAGCCCGCTGACCGGAAAGTTTTCCACCGCGCGTTGCGTCTGCGCGCCGTACCAGGCATTGGCTGGTACCCGCACCTCACCGAGCGAATCCCGCTCGACCCGATTCTGCGACATCCCCGCCTCCATCTCTTCCGGCTGACGTTCAGCCGAACAAAAAAGACGCCACGATTGTAGCGTCTTTCGTATTGATGACTGGTGCCAGACCTAGCCAGTAGCCGCATCGTAACGGCGTGACACCTCGGTCCAGTTGACCAGGTTGAAGAAGGCCGCGATGTAGGCCGGGCGCAGGTTCTGGTAGTTCAGATAGTAGGCGTGCTCCCAGACGTCCAGACCCAGTACGGGCGTCATGCCGTCCATCAGCGGCGAGTCCTGGTTCGGGGTGGAGGTGATGCTCAGGACGCCGGAGCTGTCCGTCACCAGCCAGGCCCAGCCAGAACCAAAGCGCGTCGCTGCCGCAGCGCTGAATTCCGCCATGAAACTGTCATTGTCGCCAAAGGCCGCGTGAAACGCAGTCCGAATGGCTTCGCTGGTTCCTTCACCGCTGTTGCCTCCGGGCGCAATCACGGTCCAGAACAGGTTGTGATTGACGAAACCGCCGCCGTTGTTGCGCACGGCAGTCTGAATGCCTGCCGGCAAACTGCCCAGGTCAGCGACCAGGGCTTCGGCCGACATCCCTTGCAGATTGTCATGACCCTCCAGCGCGGCGTTCAGGTTGGCAGTGTAGCTGGCGTGGTGTTTGGTGTGATGAATCTCCATGGTGCGCGCATCAATGTGCGGCTCCAGCGCGTCGTAGGCATACCCGAGTTCCGGCAGTTCAAAAGCCATTTGTTTCCTCCAGTCTGAATGTGGCGACTGCCGTGCCCGCGGCCACCGGGGGCAGCTCTGCACGACAAGACGTTTGCAGCGATTCTACCACACTTGCCTCATACTGCGACAGACCCTGCGGCAAGTCTGCCGATCAGCTGATGGCCAGGTTGATGGCCGACTTATGGCCAACTATAGCCAACCCCGCCAGGCCCTGTTCGCACGTGCTAGGATAGACGTCGCGGCAGAGAAGACCCGGCATGACATCAGGCATTACAAATGAAGTGCGCACCGGTCGCACCCCGCTGCACCTCAGGCCGGTTCTCGCCGCAGCTGAAGTAGCTGCTTCTCTGGCTTCCACCTGCATCCGACTCTGCGTTCTGCTGGCCACGCCGGGCCAGCCAGAGCAACGATGACTTCAGCGGCCCGTGTCGTGGCGCGTCCCGCATCGCAGAACGTGGCCCTGCTGGTACTCGTGGTCGCGCTGTTCCTGGCAGCCACCGGCATCATCACCATCCGATTCGCCCAGCAGGAGGGCATCCCGACGCCCATCATCGTCCTCGTGCGCCTGACACTGGGCACCCTGGTTTTCACGCCGTTCACCCTGCCGCGTCACGTCCCGCGCATCCGGCGCATGCCCCGGCGCGCATGGCGGCTGCTGCTGCTGGCCGGTATCTGCTTCTGCGGCGACCTGATGCTCTTTTCCGAAGCGCTCAAGTATGTCAACATCTTGCTGGCGACCCTCATTGTCAGCCTGATGCCGCTGATCACCGCCATGATGGAGCGCTATCTGCTCAAGGTGCCGTTACAGCGCTCGATGTATATCGGCATGTTGCTGGCGATGGCGGGAGTCCTGGTCATTGCCTTTGGCAGTTCGAGTGACACTGCCGACCTTGGCCCGCAGCCACTGCTCGGCGCCTTGCTTTCTCTCGCCGCCGTGACCTGCGCCAGCACCTATATCATCATTGGCCGCAAACTGCGAGCGCGCATTCCGACGCTCCCCTACACCTGGATGCTGTTCGGCGCCAGCACCCTGGTCGCACTGATTGTAGTGCTGCCCTCCATCGGCAGTCTGGGCGAATTTACAATGCGGGGCCTTACGTGGGTGCTAATCGCCACTGTGTTAAGTCAGCTCGGGGCGCACCCGGCCTTCATCTTCGCCGTCGGCAGTCTCTCGCCCACACTCATCAGCATCGCCTCTCAGTCCATCATCCTCTTCGGCAGTCTGCTGGCCTTCCTGTTTCTGGGCCAGACGCCCGGGATTCTGGAGATTGTCGGCGGCTCAATCATTCTTGCCGGCGTTTTCTTCGCCGTCTACGGACAACGCCAGGCATGAGCACAGCCATAGCGGCCATGACCGCGCGCATTAACGCCGGTACACGAAGTCCCGCCCTGCCCTACGTCGTCATTATCCTCGGCTTGTTCATGGGATCCCTTGGCTCGCTTTATATTCGCGTCATTCTGGTAGCGGGCATGCCCACGGTCGCCATCGTCGCCGTCCGCCAGCTCATCTCCAGCCTGCTGCTGACTCCGATGATTCTGGTATTCTACCGGCATGAACTGAGTCAACTTTCCCGCCGCAACCTGCTCTTCGCCGTTCTGGCCGGGACTGTTCTGGCGGTGCGCTTTTATTTTATGTTTGAAGCCTTAAATAACTCCAGTATCCTGCTTACGGGAGTCTTCGGCGGCTCCGGCCCGCTGTGGGTTGCGTTGCTGGAAGTACTGTTGTTGCGGGCAGTTTTCACGCGCCGCGTCTGGGCTGGCGTTCTGTTGTCCCTGGCCGGTGGCGTGATCATTGCCATCGCCGGTTTGGATGGCGGGACCTCGCCAGGCGGAAACGCGCTCCTCGGCGCTATCTACAGCCTGACCGCGGCTTTCCTCTCCGCCTTCTACCTGAATTTCGGTCGACTGGCGCGCGGCCAGATTTCTTTACTCCCCTACCTGTGGCTTATCTTCAGCATCGCGGCCGTGATCTCCGTGGTCGTCGCGTTTCTGGCGGGCGTACCCCTGACCGGCTACAGCAACGACGCCTGGCTGGGGCTGCTGGGCCTCATCCTGACAGCCCAGATTTGCGGCCACGGTTCCATGAACTTCGCACTGAAATACATGCCGGCCACCTTCATCAGCGTTTTCGCCCAGGTCACCACAGTGATCAGCGCTGTCGGCGCCTACATTGTGTTCGGTGAACAGCCGGGGATCGGACAGGTGTTTGGCAGTCTGATAATCGTCGCCGGAATCACGCTGGTGACTTTCGGCCATTCTCGTCAGAAGTCGGACTGAAACAGCAGTTTTTCCAGCGCCGGTGCCGGCATCACAGGCGCCAGCAACTGCGCCAGCGTTCCGTCGCGCGCCATCGCCTCCAACGCGACCTCCACCTGATGCCGAAATTCGGGATCATTCGGGGGCAGCGCCAGGCCGCGCCAGTGACGCGAGTACCAGGGATCGCAACCCTGACAGCGCGTGGTCAGCTTCAGCCAGCCAGGGCTCGTCTCCATTGGCTCCAGCAGACGCAGGCTGTCCGCGAAGACCGCGTCAACATCGCCCTCGATGACCAGATGCCAGGGGATGTCCTGGTCACGAAGGACAGTAAATACGTTGATGTCGACGTTGACGCTTTCGATCAGCTCCTGCGCTCGCTCCTCGCTGCCAGGTTCGCTGGACAACACGCCAAGCCACAGATTGCGCAAGGCGCGGAAGTTGTTGATGTCGCTGCTGGCCGGAACCAGCATGCGTTCCCCGTGCAGCATGAGCGGCGCGCTGTATTCCACCTGGTTCGCCCAGTCCCAGTTCAGCAGCGAGCCCACGACCAGGTCAGCCGCGCCAGCCGCGAGCAGCTCCAGCGGCGGGCCGGCGACCGGCTCAAGCAGGACTCCCAGGCGCAGCGCGAGCTCTTCCGCGAGGGCGTTGCGCCAGGCCGCCAGTCGTTGTTCGCTGGCTGAAGCGTCTGGCGCTGCCGGCTCCAGACCCCCTACCCGCAGCGTCAACCCCTGTTCCAGGCGTGTCAGAACCGATTGCGCAGGTGGCTCCTCAGGCAGCAAGAAATCGGCCGGTTGTGGCGCGTTTTCGCCCAGTCCCTCCCAGATGACGATCTGGTCATGGGGCAAGCGGCTGCCTGGGAAATTTGCGTCGTGAATTTCCGCCATGCGCCCGCTTGCCGTCAGGAATTGCAGGCTGCGGTTGATCAGGTTGCGCATCGCAGAATCGCCAGGCCGCACTGCCAGAACATGGGGCTCATGTTCGAGCGCCTCGTCCAGCAAGCGCAGCTCGCCTGGCAACATGAAGTCACGCAAGGTCAGGCGGCTGTCTACCAGGCCGTCAATGGCTCCCTCAAGCAATGCCTGTCTGGCGCTGTCCAGCGTATAAAAGCTGCGCACCGGCACACGCAGTCCATTGCGCGCCTGCCAGCGCGCCACAGCATTCTCGGCGCGCGCACCAGCCACGACACCCAGCAAGCGCCCGTTCATCTGTGCCAGCGTGGTTGCGTCATCATCTTCGCGCAGCATCAGCGCCTGCGCGCCGCGATAGTGACTTTGGCAGAACTCCATGCTGCGCCGGTCATCCTTCGGCTTCACCAGCGCCGCCGCCAGGTAATCCACCGCGCCGCTGCGCAACAGCTCCGTCGCCGATTGCCGCGTGACCTGCACGAAATCCAGCTCGACGCCCCATTCAACAGCCATGCTGCGCGCAATGTCAGCTTCCATGCCCACCACCTCACCCCGGATGTTCAGCAGGCCGAAAGGTGGCGCGTTGAAGAGAATGCCAACGCGGACACGACCTTCGCGCACGATGCGCGCGACGGCGGATTCCTTTGGCAGCGGCAATGGTGCTATCGCGGGCCAGGGAACCGGCGTCGGTGGCACGAGTGTGGGCACAGGCTCCAGCTGGGCCAGAGCGGCTGCGGGCAGCAGCGCCAACAGCAGGGCCAGCAGCAGGGTCAACACGCGCGGTACAGTCCGTGTTCTGCGATGAAGTCGAGCACGGCTGGTGGCAGCAGGTCGCTGGCGTCGCCGCCCGCGCGCAGCTGCACAGCGATTTCCCTGGAAGCCATCACGAAAGGACCGCAGTCAATCATGTCCACCCGCTGTGCCAGACCGGGCAGCAGCGCAGCGTGCATATCCGGCCGCACTGTCACGCCCGGGCGCGGCACAACCGCCAGCCGACACAGCGCGATCAGCTCCTGTGGCCGGTGCCAGTCCGGCAAATCACGCAGGGAGTCCGCGCCCATCACGAACCACAGCGCGGCGTCGGGATGGGCCGCGCGCAAAAGACGCAGGCTATCCAGCGAATAGTGCGGGCCGGGTCGGTCAATGTCCAGGCGCGAGAGTTGTAGCCCTCGCCTGCCAGCCAGCGCGCATTGCAACATGGCCACGCGCTCTGCAGCAGGCGTCTTCGGTTGTCCGCGTTTGTGGGGCGGATCGGCGGCGGGCATGAAGAGCAGCTGTGTCAGGGACAGCGCAGCGCGGACGGCCTCCGCCAGCGCCAGGTGACCGTTGTGGGGTGGGTCAAAGGTGCCGCCCAGCACGCCAATGCGTTCCCCCTGTGTCACGCGTGACCTCTTCCCCTGCCGCCCCTCAATCCGACCATTCAAGCTCGAAATCGCCGATGTAGACCGTATCCCCCGGCTGAATGCCTGCCGCTTCCAGCGCCGTCGTCACCCCCAGCGCGCCCAGAATACGCTGGAAGCGCATGACTGCCTCGTCATGGTCCCAGTAGGTCATCGCTGCCGCGCGTTCAATGCGCGCGCCGCTCACCAGGAAGCTGCCATCCACTGCCGGACGGACGGTAAAGTCGAGCGCGGGATCCGGCATATCAGGCATCACAACGACGTCTGGCTGGCTTTCCTGTGTCGGTTCCGGCAAATCGGCGTGAACGCGCAGTAATTCGCCGATAAAGGCCGGCAGCTGCTCGCGCGTCATGGCTGAAATGGCCAATGGCTCAACTCCCAGCTCGCGCAGGGTGCTGGACAGGGCCGGCCAGCGTTCAGCAGCTTCCGGTAAATCCAGCTTGTTGAACACCACAATTTGTGGCTTTTCAGCCAGATGTTCGTCGAAGAGCGTCAGTTCCACATTGATCTGGTTGAAGTCCGCCAGCGGGTCCGGGCTGGCGCCATCCAGCAGATGCACCAGCATACGGGTGCGCTGCACATGACGCAGGAAGGCATGTCCCAGGCCCACCCCCATGTGCGCCCCCTCGATCAGACCGGGAATGTCGGCGAGTACCAGTTCGCTGTCGTCGCGCCGCAGTACGCCCAGATTCGGCTCGAGCGTCGTGAAGGGGTAGCTGGCGATGCGCGGGCGTGCGTTGCTGAGCACCGACAACAGCGTCGATTTGCCGGCGTTGGGGACGCCCACCAGGCCGACGTCCGCCATCAGACGCAACTCCAGCTGCAGCCGTCGCTCCCGGCCCGGCTCCCCCTTTTCGGCCATACGCGGCGCCTGGCGCGCTGACGAGCGAAAGCGCGCGTTGCCGCGACCGCCGCGACCTCCACGCGCAACCACCAGCTGCGCATCCGGCTGCACCAGGTCGCCCAGCACGGCGCCGCTGGCAGCATCGCGCACAATTGTGCCGGCGGGTACCTGCAACTCAAGTTGAGACGCGCTGGGCCCTGTCTGGTTGTTGGGGCCGCCGCGACCGCCATCCTTCGCCTGAAAACGGGAGCGTTGCTGGAACCAGGAAAGTGTACTGACTTTGGGATTGACCACCAGCACGACGTCGCCGCCATGGCCGCCATCGCCACCGGCGGGGCCGCCACGCGGCACAAACTTTTCGCGCCGGAAATGAATCAGACCGTCGCCGCCGCTGCCGCTGCAAACCAGGATTTCAGCTTCGTCGATCATTGGGCACGCCTTGGTTGCCTGCCAACCCGGTCGGGTCGCCCGTCACTCAGGCAGCTGGCGTCAATCGACCGTCCGGCAGCTGCTGGTCATCCAGGCCGTAAAGCAGCGGGCGCTGTTCGCCGCGGATGGCCGCGCCGGTCAGCACCACCTTGTGGATGGCGTCGCTGCCCGGAATTTCGTACATCACGTCCAGCAGCGCCCGTTCGATGATGGAGCGCAAGCCGCGCGCGCCGGTGCCCTGCGTCATGGCGATGGCCGCGGCGGCCTCCAGCGCAGATGCTTCAAACTCCAGCGCCACATTGTCCAGCTCAAGCAGATGCCGGTACTGCTTTGTGAGCGCGTTCTTCGGCTCCACCAGGATGCGTACCAGGTCCGCTTCGTCCAGCGGCGCCACATCGACCAGCACCGGCATCCGGCCAGCAAACTCCGGAATCATGCCGAAGGACACCAGATCTTCCGGGCTCAGGTGCCGCAGCAGGGAGGCCTCATCCTGCGGGCTGATCTGTGAGATGGCTGTGTTCCCGCCGGTCGTGAAGCCGACGCGGCCGCGCTGCCCCAGGCGCGTCGCCACGACGTCCGTCAGTCCGGCGAACATGCCGGCGCAGATAAACAGGATGTTGCCGGTGTCGATTTGCAGAAACTCCTGGTGCGGATGTTTGCGACCGCCCTGGGGCGGCACATTGGCAACAGTGCCCTCGATTATTTTCAGCAGCGCCTGCTGCACGCCTTCGCCGGAAACGTCGCGCGTGATGGAGGGATTGTCATTTGACTTGCGCGCGATCTTGTCAATCTCGTCGATGTAGATGATGCCGCGCTGCGCGCGTGCAATGTTCCCGTCCGCTGCCTGGATCAGGCGCAGCAGGATGTTCTCGACATCCTCTCCCACGTAACCGGCTTCGGTCAGCGCCGTCGCATCCACGATACAGAATGGAACGTCCAGCATACGCGCCAGGGTGCGCGCCAGTAGCGTTTTGCCGCTGCCGGTCGGCCCCACCATGAGGATGTTGCTCTTCTCCAGTTCAACCCCGTCCGGCTGCGAACCGGCCTGAACCCGCTTGTAGTGATTGTAGACGGCCACGCTCAACACGCGCTTGGCGTGGTTTTGCCCCACAACGTATTCGTCCAGGCGAGCCATGATTTCGCGCGGGGGACGCAGCTGCTCCGGCACCGGTTCGGGTTGCAGGTCGGAGCGCGTATCTTCTTCAGCCAGCATGTGCTGACAAAGTTCAACGCAGTTGTTGCAAATGCAGATGCCTTCCGGGCCGGCGATCAGGCGTTCCACTTCCTCGCTGTCACGCTGGCAGAAGGAGCACTGTTGCGGGTCCTGGCTCTCCTGCGTCACTTCTCCTGCTCCTGCGCATTCGCCCCCGTCAACACCTTGTCAATGATGCCGTACTCGGCAGCCTGCGACGCGCTCAGAAAGAGGTCCCGGTCCTGGTCGCGCTCAATGACGTCGCGATCCTGGCCGGTGTGATGGACAAAGATCTCGATCAGGCGTTCCTTCAGGCGCATGATCTCGTTCGCCTGAATGACGATGTCGGAGGCCTGCCCCTGCGAGCCGCCCAGGGGCTGGTGCATATGAATGGTTGCGTTGGGCAAGGCGTAGCGATGGCCCTTCGCTCCGGCCGTCAGCAACACAGTGCCGAAACTGGCCGTCAAGCCCAGCGCGACCGTGCTCACGGGCGCGGTCACTTGCTGCATGGCGTCGTAAATAGCCATGCCGGCGTAGACCACGCCGCCGGGCGAGTTGATGTACATGTTGATCTGGCGTTCCGGGTCCTGACCGTTGAGGTAGAGCAGTTGCGCCACAATCAGGTTGGCAATCTGGTCGTTGACCGGTGTGCCCATCAGCACGATGCGCTCTTTCAGCAACAGTGAGTAGATGTCGTAGGCGCGTTCGCCGCGACTGCCCTGCTCCACCACCATCGGGATCACGTTTTGTACGTCCATGTCAGGGAGAGTCTCCTCCTGCTTCAGCCTCTTCCGTCACTGTTCCGGTCTCTGTTGCGGTCTCAGGTTCAATCCCGGCATTGGTTTCAGTCGAGGTTTCTCCCGGCTCGCCGCGGGCGATGCTGGCGATGCGCTCCAGCACCTGCCGCGACTGAAGCTCGCTGCGCAGACTCTGGCGCATGCCCGGATTGTCGTAGATGCTGCGGAAGGCTGCGGCCTGTTCGCCGAAGCGCGCCAGGTTACGACCGATCTCCGCCTCAATCGCTTCCTCGCTGACCTCAATCTTCTCCGCAAGCTGCAGTTCCGCCATCGCCAGTGAATTCCGAATGACTTCGATGGCGTTGTCGCGCGATTGCTCCTTGAGCTCCTCGCGCGTGGTGCCGGACATGCGGATGTAGTCTTCCAGGGTCAAGCCGCGCTGCCGCATGTCCTGGTCCATCCGCTGCATAAAATGTTCCAGCTGGTCCTGTACCAGCGCTTCCGGCCAGGAGAAGGTCGCCCCTTCAACAATAGCGGCCAGTACCTCCTGGGCGAACTCCGCAGTGGCGCGCTCGTCGGCCTCGGCGTTCAACCGTTCGCGCGTCTGCACGCGCAGGGTCAACAGAGTCGGCGGCTCCGCGTCCCCTGAACCAGCAGCATCCTCGCTGGCACTGACCCTGGCCGCGAAGTCATCATTGAGCTCGGGCAAGGTCATGATTTCAATCTTTTTGACTTCTACCGAGAAAGCCACTTTCTTGCCGGCCAGGGTGCCGTGGCTTTCATTATTTTCAGGGTACAGCAGTTCGAATTCGCGTCGCTCGTCTATCCCGGCGCCGACCAGGGCATCGCTGAAGCCAGGCGCAGGCTCGCGCTCCGGCGTCAGCGCGATGACCAGCGCTTCTTCATTCATGAAGCTGCCTGGATCTTCGTCTGAATCCGCGTCGTCATCACTGGCGTCAAGGACCGTTGCAGTTACGATGACGTTTACCCGATTGCCGGCAACGACCGGACGCGGGCTCTCCTCCACCAGCGCCTCGCGTTCCCGCAGGGCGAGCAGCGCGTCATCGACATCGCTGTCCTCGACCTGCGGCTGCGTGTATTCGCGCCGGATGCTGCGATAGTCGCCCAGGTCTGTGACAGGCTGCAGGGGCAGTGTGTAATGAAAGGTCGGTTCGGGCTCCTGGTCATAGTTCTCGAGCGTACCAGGCCCGTAGGGTTCCAGCCCGGATTCCCCCAGCGCATCGGGGTACAACGCGCTTCCCAGGTCCTCTACAGCGGTTTCCAGAATTACGGCTTCTCCGACATGACTGGCAAGCACCCGGTAAGGTGCCTTGCCCTTACGAAAGCCAGGGATGCGCACCTCGCCGGCAATTTTCTTCGCGGCGCGTTTGCGCGCCTCGTCCATGCGCCCGGCATCGACGGCGACCGTCAGACGCGCCATGTGGTTCTCGAGCTGCTCGGTTTGAACGTTCACAAATGAGTTCCTGCAATCGGAATTTACACCCGGTCAGTATAGCAGCAGCCTGGCTGAACTGACTATAGGCGTTTTGTTGGAACCACGATTAGCGAAAACGGCAACACGCTCCGCTTTGGAGCTCACGAATTTGACTGGCAGCGACATTGCTGCATTTGGCCAATCCACCACTATGCGTTACAGTTTGATCATGCTGCCAGACATGGGTGTCTTTCCGCAGCGTAATTTCATCGCAATTCTGGAGGATATGGTTATGAAACGTTTTGCTGTACTGCTCATCGTGCTGCTGCTCGTCGGCGCCATCGGCGCAACTGCCCAGGATGAGGTCACCCTGCGACTTGCCTCCTGGCAGTGGGAGGATCCGGCCTACCTGCCCTTCTGGGCGGGAACGACGGCCGCCTTCATGGAGGCCAATCCGGGCGTGACCATCGAGCGCTTCTCCTTCCCCTACGATCAGGTGTGGGACCGCATCAACCTTGAGGTCGCGGCCGGCACGCCGCCGGACATCATCGAGGTCACCGGCTTCAACGTTTTCGAATACATTAACCTGGACGTGCTGGCACCGCTGAACGCCTGTTTCGAAGGCACGGACATCGTGGAGAAGGTCGCCGGCCAGGATAGCTACGCGGTGGATGAAGAGGGCAACATTTATGCGCTAAACCTGTCGGCGCGCACACTTGCGCTGTGGGTTAACCAGCCCTTGTTTGACGCAGCCGGAGTAGAAGTTCCGACGGACTTCGCCAGCTTCAAGGCCGCCGCGGAGGCGCTGACCAACGCGGAGGACGAGCAATTCGGGCTGGTGCTGACCAACACAGCGCACTCGCGGCTGTATGAAGGCGTGCTGATCATGGTCGTCGGCCATGGCGGCCACTACACGAAGGACGGTCAGCCGGGCTTCATGGAGCCCGAGGTTATCGCCGGCGTACAATACTTCAAGGACCTCTTCGATGCGGGCGTGATGCCCCGCGGCGTCGACGGGGCCGGTTCGCAGTGGCCCTACTTCAACAGCGGCAAGGCCGCCATGACCATCGACGGCCCGTGGTACTGGGCCTCGCTGGGCAACGCCTCGCCGGAAGTGCAGTCCACTGTGACCATCCACCCCCTGCCGACGGACTCGGCGCGCCCGACGGGTGGGCCAAATAACCTGGTGGGCATCGCCGCCGGCGGACCGAACCAGGAACTCGCCTGTGAATTCATCAAGTCGATCGCCACGACCGAGTGGGGCGAGGTGTGGACCAACAACTCTGGCACGATCAACCCGATCGAGGGTGCGGTCACCGAGAATTTCCTGATAGAAAACCCCTGGTTCCAGGCTTTCGCGGATGACGCGCCGAAGTTCGTACCGGTGGCGGCTCCGGGCCTTGAGGTGTATCACACGGACATCGTACGTATCATCAGCAACCGGCTGGTCGAGGTGCTTTACGACGACCGTCCGGTCGAGGAAGCCATGGCCGATTTGCAGGCCGATGTTGAGGAATTCCTCGAAGACATGATGTAAAGCCAGACGCGCGGGGGCGGACGCTGTCACTGTTCGCCCCCGCGCTACCGGAAACGCAATCTGCATGATCACATCACGCACTACCCTGCCCTGGCTGCTGTTGGCCCCGGCGGCATTGTTGATTGTCGCCGTAATTTTTGTGCCACTGATTTACAGCGCACTAATCAGCATCACTGACGCGAATCTGCTGCGCTTCAGCAGCGCGGAATTCATCGGCCTCGAGAATTTCGCCCGCCTGCTGGCGCGCGACCGCTTGCGCGTCTCCCTGTTGCGCACCCTCACCTACAGCGCCGGCACGGTAGTGCTCAGCTTCGTCACCGGCCTCTTCGTCGCGCTGCTGCTGAACCGCACGACCGTGCTACGCGGCCTGGCGCGGACGCTGCTGATCATCCCCTGGGCCACGCCCTGGCTGGTGGTGACGCTGATCTGGTTCGTGATGTTCAACCCGCAGTTCGGGCCAATCAACGAAATGCTCAATCTGCTCGGCGTCCTCGAGGTCGGGCATTCCTGGCTCTACAGCAGCGAGACGGCCATGTTGGCCATCGTGGTCGCGACCAGCTGGCGGCTGTTCCCGGCCGTTACGCTGATCCTGCTGGCGGGGCTGCAGGGCATCCCGCCGGAACAGTATGAGGCGGCCGAGGTTGACGGGGCCAGCGCCTGGGCGCGTTTCCGCTACATCACGATGCCTGGCATTCGCACGGTCAGCATCACGATGATCACGCTGTTGACGATCTGGTCTTCCAAGTTGTTCACCATAGCCTGGACGCTGACGCAGGGCGGACCGGGCGACGCCACGCGCGTGCTCTCGGTTTATACCTACCAGGAGGCCTTTTCCTCAAACCGCCTGGGACGCGGCTCGGCGCTGGCCATGATTTCGTTCCTGTTCAGCCTCTTGCTCGTCAGCGTCTATTTCATCGTGCTGCGCCGCGATGAAGCTCGCGCACAGGATTGACGATGACTGCACTTGCGCAGCGCAGGCGTGACGAAGTGACCCGCAGGGCCGGTCGGCGCCGGCGCGCACTGCAGGGATTCGGCTTCGTCGTGCTAATCATTACCACGACCATCGCCGTCGTTTACCCCTTCTACTGGATGGTGATGGCCTCCTTCACGCCCCAGGGCTACAGCCTGGGCGGCCAGACACCTCTCTTGCTGCCGGGGGAATTGAGCATCGATGCCTGGCTGTCGATTTTCAGGGACAAGCCGCTGCTGCGCTGGCTGGGGAACACCACGGCAATCAACGTCGGCGCGACGCTGATCGTAGTGCCGGTCTCGCTGCTGGCGTCCTACAGTCTTAACCGTTTTCGTTTTCGCGGGCGAATGCCCTTCATCTTCTTCGTTCTGCTCAGCCAACTGCTGCCCGCTTCGGCACTGATCGTGCCACTCTTCCTGATTTTTCGTGACGCTGGCCTGCTGAACACGACGAGCGGCGTCATCATCGCCTACACCACCTTTATGCTGCCCCTGTCGATCTGGGTGCTGTGGGGCTACATGCAAGGCATTCCGCTGTATTTCGAGGAGGCGGCGCTGGTCGACGGCTGCAACCGATTCCAGGCCTTCCGGCTGGTAACCTTGCCGCTGGCCATGCCGGGCCTCGCGGCGACGGCCCTCTTTGTCTTTCTGGAAGGCTGGAACCACTATTTGCTGGCATTCGTGCTGGCCAGCAGCACGAATCAGTGGGTAATTTCGCTGGGGCTGTTTTCCTTCATTGGTCAGTACTCAATCGATATCGAGCAGATGATGGCTGCCTCGGTCGTGGCTGCCGCGCCAGCGCTGGTCATCTTTGCCCTGCTGCAACGCCATCTGCGCGGCGGCCTGGCGCTGGGCGGGATGAAGGGCTGAGTGCTGCAGCGACTGTGGGGAAGGAGGGATTCGAACCCTCACCTCATAAGAGACATGATCCTAAGTCATGCGCGTCTGCCAGTTCCGCCACTCCCCCAGTCTTGAGCGCGACGAGGTCAGTATAGCCGGTCACCATATCATTGCTCCACAGTGATATATGGCAGCCTTTACACAGAAGTGTTACTCTCTCACATAGTATGAATGCAGGATTTGCCAGACTTCAGGTGAAAGTGTTACATTTCACATATCTGTGAGTTGCCCTCGACCCTGGAGCGCGATGCACACCAACAGCAGTATCCACAGTCCCATACCGGACATCGTGATCGGCAGGTTGCCAGTTTATCTGCGCGCGCTGGAACGCCTGGTGCAGGAAGGCAGCAAAGTCACCTCGTCTCACGAGTTGGGTCTGCTGCTCGGCATCAGTTCCGCCCAGATTCGCAAGGACCTCTCGCACTTTGGCGGCTTTGGCAAGCAAGGCACCGGTTATCACATCCCTTATTTGACCGAGCAGCTCAAAAACGTGTTGAATGTCGACCGGGTCTGGAACGTCGCGCTGGTCGGCGCTGGCTACCTCGGGCACGCGGTGGCCAACTATCGCGGCTTTTCCGAACGCAGCTTCCAGATCGCCTGCGTCTTTGATTCAGACCCCGCCAAACTCGGGCAGATCGTGGGCAACTGTGAGGTGCAGGACTTTCTCCAGGCAGGCCCGGTTATTAACCGCCTGGGCGTGCGCGTGGCCATGATTGCTGTGCCCGCCACCAGCGCCCAGTCCGTGGCCGACCACCTTATCGGACATGGCGTGCGCGCCCTGCTCAACTACGCGCCCATCAGCCTGAACGTGGCTGAGGGCGTGCATGTGCAGCACATTGATCCGGTCGTGCACCTGCAGCACATGACCTACTATTTGTCAGAATGAAGTCTGTGTCGTCTGCAACACACGCCGCAGGATGGCCGGGTCCTCGATGGCGCGGCTGGCTCCGGTAGCCGTCGCGATCAGGGCGTTTTCCGCGCGGTAAACCGGCACGCCGGTGGCGCGCGTCAGATACTGGTCAAGTCCCCGCAACAGCGCTCCGCCCCCGGTCATCACGATACCGCGGTCGATGATGTCCGAAGACAATTCCGGTGGCGTGGTGCCCAGCACGCTGCGCACCACGCCCGCAATCATGGAGAGGGGTTCCGCCATGGCCTCGACCACCTCGCCGGTCGTGATGATGATGGTGCGTGGCAGACCGCTGACGTTGTCACGCCCCTGAATTTCCATTGACATTTCCTCGGCCGGGGCCAGGGCCGCGCCGATTTGAATCTTGATCGCCTCGGCCGTGGGTTGGCCGATACCAAGGTTATATTTGCGGCGGATATAGCTAATGACGGCTTCATCAAGGCGCAGCCCGCCAAGACGACCGCTTTCCGCCCGCACAATTTTGTTCAGGCTGATGACCGCGGCTTCGGTGATGCCGCCGCCGATGTTGACGACCATGTCACCGGCCGGCGTGCCCACCGGCAGCCCGGCGCCGATGGCCGCCGCCAGTGGCTCGTGGATGAGCCAGGCCTCGCGCGCGCCGGCGGCGATAGCCGCTTCATGCACCGCCCGCTTCTCCACGCTGGTGACGCCCCAGGGCACCGCCACCATCACCGTCGGCCTGAAGAGGCGGATGCGTCCGGCAACCTTGCTAAAAAAGTGGCGCATCATGGCTTCGGTGACTTCGTAATCCGCGATGACCCCGTCGCGCAGGGGGCGCACCACCTGGATATCCTCGTCGTCGGTTTTGCCCAGCATCTCGCGCGCCGGCTGACCAATCTCTACGATGCGTTCCTCTTCAGCTGTCAGGGCGACCAGCGACGGCTCCTGCAACACAATCTGTCCACTGTCACAAATCAGCACGTTCACCGTGCCGATATCAAGGCCCAGTTTCCGGGCGAACAAGCCCATAAGCGCCGTCCTGTCACCGCCTGCCTGTGGGTTATACTCTTTGCCGGCCCCAAACGCAACGCCCGGCTGCGCAAGCCGGGCGTAAAACTGAATGAAGCGGGGCGGGCCTTAGACCGCTTCTGCCTCGTCCTGCTCGATGATGCGAAGTGCGCTGCCGCGGTTCTGGATGCGCCGGTGAATGCGCGCGCCCAGTTCCGCCCGGCGCAGGGCCAGCAGCGCCTCGCGGTTCTGGTCTACCGGGACGCCTTCAGTCAGCAAGCTGCTGGCGCGATCGCGCGCCGCCTCAATCTCGCGAATGTCCAGCGTGAAAGAAGATTCCGCCAGGTCCGCCAGGATGACGACCTTGTCCGGTCGCACATCGACCACACCGCCGTAGATCGCGAAGCGCTCTTCAGCAGGGCCCTTGCGCACAATCAGCTCGCCGAAGCCCATCGTCGTCAACAGGGGCGCGTGACGCGGCAGCACACCCATTTCTCCTTCGCTGCCAGGCAACACGACAATGTCGGCCTCCTCTTCCTCGAAGACCTTGCGCTCCTGGGTGACGACCTCGACGTGGATGGTCATCAGACGGCTCCGGCTTCCTCATGGCGCTGCAGCACGTCCTCAATGGCGCCGGCCATGTAAAACATCTGCTCCGGAATATGGTCAAGCTCGCCATCCAGAATCATGCGGAAGCCGCGCACGGTGTCGCGCACCGGCACATAGCGTCCCTCACGGCCGGTGAACTGCTCGGCCACCACCATTGGCTGTGACAGGAACTGCTCAATCTTGCGCGCCCGCGCCACCAGCTGCTTGTCATCGTCAGAAAGCTCGTCCACGCCCAGGATGGCGATGATGTCCTGCAGGTCCTTGTAGCGCTGCAGCACCTGCTGCACCTCGCGCGCCGTGCGGTAGTGCTCCTCGCCGATGATCTGCGGGTCAAGAATCTTGCTGGTGCTGGCCAGTGGATCCACTGCCGGGAAAAGACCGCGGGCCGAAATCGAGCGCTCCAGCGCGATGGTACCGTCCAGATGCGTGAAGACCGCCACGGGCGCCGGGTCGGAGTAGTCGTCGGCGGGCACATAAACTGCCTGCATCGAGGTGATCGAGCCGGTGCGCGTCGAGGTGATGCGCTCTTGCAGCAGCCCCATTTCATCAGCCAGCGTTGGCTGGTAGCCCACTGCCGAAGGCATGCGCCCCAGCAGCGCGGAAACCTCCGCGCCCGCCAGCGAGTAGCGGAATATGTTGTCGATGAAGAGCAATACGTCGCGGCCCTCGTCGCGGAACTGCTCGGCCATCGCCAGGCCGGAGAGCGCCACGCGCAGCCGCACGCCGGGCGGCTCGTTCATCTGGCCAAAGACCATCGCCAGCTTGTCCAGTACACCAGCTTCTTCCATTTCGCCATAAAGCTGGGTGCCCTCGCGTGTGCGTTCGCCCACGCCGGCGAAGACCGAGAGGCCATCATGCTGCGTGGCTATGGAGTTGATCAGCTCCTGGATTGTGATAGTTTTGCCCACGCCGGCGCCGCCGAAAATGCCGGTTTTGCCGCCCTTGGTCATGGGCGCGACGAGGTCCACCACCTTCATGCCGCTCTCAAACTGCTCGATCGTCGTCGACTGCTCTTCGAAACCGGGCGCCGACGCGTGAATGGAACGGCGCGGGGCGTCGTCGGCCACTTCCGGCTGGTTGTCGATGGCGCGACCCAGCACGTTGAAAACGCGACCGAGTGAGGCCTCACCCACCGGCACCGTAATCGGCGAGCCGGACGCGATCACCGGCAGGCCGCGTTGCAGCCCGTCGGTGGAGTCCATGGCCACCGTCTTGACGAGGTTGTCGCCCATGTGCAGCTGCACCTCAAGCACGAGGTCCTGCTCGTCCTCGCGCGGCACACTCAGCGCCTCGTTGATGTCGGGCAGCTCGCCCGCTGGAAACCTTACGTCAATTACATTGCCCAGAATCTGGGCGATGTGGCCCTGACCTTCGCTCATAGCCGCACTCCTTGCTCGCTCAATTCTGCCTGGTCTTCAATGCGCTGCGCCATGTCATCCATGGCGTCCTGCAGGGCCTCGGTGCCGCCTACAATGTCCAGAATTTCGGCCGTGATGGCCGCCTGACGCGCCTTGTTGTATTCCAGCGTCAGGTCACCCACCAGTTGCGCAGCGTTGTCTGACGCGTTGCGCATCGCCACCATGCGCGCCGCATGTTCACTGGCCTGGCTTTCCAGCAAGGCCTGATACAACTGCAGTTCAGTGAAACGCGGCACGATCTCCTGCAGAATGGCCTCGGGGCCAGGTTCGTATTCGTAGCTGGCTGCACCTGCGCTCACAGCCGGTACATCCTTGACGTACTCGGCCGCCACCTGGTCCTCGATGGTGTGCGGAATGAGTGGCAGCCAGCCCAGTACGGAAGGCCGCTGCATCAGCATGTTGATGAAATCGGTGTAGGCGATGAAGACATCATCGACCTCGGCGTCCAGGAAGGCGTCAATCGCCAGGCGTGTTGCCGGCGAAATATCGCTGATGCCTGGCTCCGAAGGCAGATCGCTGAACTCCGCCACCACATTGCAACCGGCCCGCACCAGCGCGTCACGTCCCTTGCGGCCGATGGTGACGTACTGCACCGGCTTGTCCAGACGCTCCGCAAAGCGCTGCGCTGCGCGAATAATATTGGCGTTGAAGGCGCCCGCCAGGCCACGGTCCGAGGTGATCAGCACAATCATGATGTTGCGGATGTCGCTGCGCTCTTCCAGCAAGGGATGCATGGCCCCACCGCCACCAGCGCCGGCCTGCACGTTGAGCAGCAGTTCCCAGGCTTTCTCGGCGTAGGCGCGACTGGCCAGTACCCGCGCCTGGGCGCGCCGCACACGCGAGGCGGAGACCGCCTCAAGGGCGCGCGTAATTTGCGAAATGTTGCGAACGCTGCGGATTCGCTTCTGGATTTCCCTGGCAGTAGCCAACTGTGTTCTCCTTCGACAGCCGCTATACCTGGTTCCAGCGCTCGTTGAAGCCCGTGATGGCGCTTTCCACCTGGTCGGCGACCCCGTCATCCCAGTTTTCGGGGTCCGCCTGAATGCCGCCGGAGAGCTCCGCGTAATTCGTGTGCCAGCTGCGCAGGAAGTCTTCCTTCCAGGCGCCGACGCGCTCCACTGGCACCTCGTCAAGCAGGCCATTGGTGCCCGCGTAAATTAGCGCCACCTGGTCCGACACTGGCATCGGCTGATACTGCGGCTGTTTCAGCAGCTCGGTCAGGCGCAAACCCCTGTCCAGTTGCTGCTGCGTCGAACGGTCCAGGCCTGAACCAAACTGGGCGAAGGCCGCCAGCGAGGCGAACTGCGCCAGGTCCAGCTTCAGACGTCCCGCCACGCGCTTCATGGCCTGCGTCTGGGCGTCACCACCCACGCGGCTCACGCTGATGCCCACGTCCATGGCTGGACGCTGGCCGGCGTAGAAGAGATCGCTGATGAGGTAAATCTGCCCGTCTGTGATGGAGATGACGTTGGTGGGCACGTAGGCGGAGACATCGCCCAGCAGGGTTTCGATGAAGGGCAAGGCGGTCAGACTGCCGCCGCCGCGGTCTTCACTGAGTTGCGCGGCGCGCTCCAGCAAACGGCTGTGCAAGTAAAAGACATCTCCAGGGTAAGCCTCGCGCCCCGGGGGACGCCGCATCAGCAGCGACACCTGGCGGTAGGCCCAGGCGTGCTTGGAGAGGTCATCGTAGACCACCAGCGCGTCCTGGCCGTTTTCCATAAACCATTCGCCGATGGCGCAGCCGGAATAGGGCGAAATGTATTGCATGGCCGCCGGGTCCGAGGCCGAGGCCACGACCACCGTGGTGTACTCCATCGCGCCGGCTTCCTCCAGCAGCGCGACCAGGCGCGCGATCTCGCCCTTGCGCTTGCCAATGGCGACGTAGACGCACTTCATCCCCTCTTCCTTCTGGTTGAGGATGGTGTCGATGGCCAGTGCGGTCTTGCCGATCTGCCGGTCGCCAATAATCAGTTCGCGCTGGCCCCGGCCCACGGGCGTCATGGAGTCAATGGCGACGATGCCGGTCTGCACGGGGCGGAACACATTGCGCCGCTCCATCACGCCGGGCGCAATGCGCTCGACCGGGTAGTATTCGTCGGAAGCCACCGGGCCGCGCCCGTCCAGCGGGTTGCCAAGGGCATCCACCACGCGCCCTACCAGCATGGCGCCCACCGGCACCGAGGCGATTCGATCCAGCGAGCGCACTTCGTCGCCCTCATTGATTTTGTCGTACTCGCCCATGATGATGACGCCGACGCTTTGGTCTTCCAGATTGAAGACGATGCCGGACGAACCATTGGCAAAGGCCACCAGTTCGCTGAAGCGCACGTTTTCCAGCCCGGAGACGCGCGCGATACCGTCGCCGACCTCCTCCACGTAGCCGACCTGCACCGCATCGAAGCTGCGGTCATAGGACTGCACCTGCTCGAGCAGCGAATCAAACATTGCGCCCGTCATATCCGCCATATACCGGTCTCCTGATTCCCCTCACACCGTCGCACAGTCCCGCCATGCGCACGCGGCAACGAATGCGCCGCATTGTAGCCATGAAGCGGGTGAATGTCCATAGTTTCACAAAGGCAGGTTGCAGCTTCAGGCGTTGCCATTCAGGCTACGCACCGACTCCGCGCCGCCCAGCATGGCCGAGCGTTGCCAGGCCGCCCAGACCGCCTGTGCGACGACCGTGCGCAGTCCACCCCGCTCCAGCTGATATAGTGCCTCGGCTGTGGTGCCGCCTGGACTGGTGACCTGGTTGCGCAGTTCCGCCGGGTGCAGCCCCGAGCTTTCGGCGAAGGCGACCGAGCCGGCCATCGACTTCAGCACCAGCTGTTCGGATTCGCGCCGGGCGAAACCCATGTGCACGCCGACATCGATCAGCGCTTCCATGAACAGGAAAATATAGGCTGGAGCGCTGCCGCTCAGCGCCGTGGCCATGTCCAGCGCGTCCTCTTCCTGTTTGTAGAGCTCCTCGCCGAAGGCACAGAGCAACTGGCGGGCGAGTTCCCGCCCATCGTCGTCCGTAGCTTCGTTCGCCGTCCACACGGTGATGCCCTGGCCAATCTGTGCCGGCGTGTTGGGCATGGCGCGCACCACCGCCGCGCCGGGCACGCTGTCCGCGATGGTGTCGCTGCGCACGCCGGCCATGATGCTCAGCACCAGCCGGGCACGACAGGTTTCTTTCAGCTCCGGCAGTACCAGCGGCAGGGCCTGCGGCTTGATGGCCAGCACGACTACCGCAGCCTCCTGCAAGGCTATGACGTTGTCCGCTGTGACGCGAATGCCATAGCGCTCCTGCAGCTCCCGGCCACGCTCCACACGCGGATCCGCGGCGATGAGTTGCTGCGGGGCCAGCGTCTCCTTTTCCAGCAGACCGCGAATCATGGCCTCGCCCATCACACCGCAGCCGATAAAGGCCAGCGTTCCATCGCCCAGATTCATCTGCGCCTCTCCATCATCAGTTCAGTCCAGCTTCCTGCGCCAGCTCGCGCATCCAGTCGATTTCGCGGCGCACCCCCTCTTCGGGGCGGGTGCGCGGGGTAAAATCCAGCAAACGTTGCGCCTTGTGTATATCCGCCGAGGTACGTAACTGATCGCCATGACGTCGCGCTTGCAGCGACAGCCGGGCTGGCGCACCCATCAGGGTCTCCACCAGATCGATGAGATCACCGGTTTTATGTTCCTGGTCGCTGCCGATATTAATAATTTCACCCATGCAGGTTGCCTGGCGGTCGATGGCGCGCTGAAAGGCTTCGACAACATCAGCCACGTAGGTGAAGGAGCGTGAGTGTTCGCGGCTGCCTTCGTAGAGCGGACAGGGCGGCCCGCCGAGGGCGCTCCCGATCAGACGCGGCAGAAGTTTGTCGGGCCGTTCGCGCTCACCATAGACCGAGAACAAGCGCAGCGAACAGGCCGGAAAGCCGTCCTCGCGTTGACGCGCCATGACCAGCTGCTCGGCTGCCAGCTTGGTCACGCCGTAGTGCGAGACCGGCTGCGCGGCGGCGCTTTCCGGCGCGGTCGCCTCGTGGCCATAGACCGAGGAAGTGGAGACGTTGATGAAGAACTGCAGACTTGGGGAATCGCGCAGGGCCTGCAGCAGGCACCAGGTGGACTGCAGGTTGTTGCGCACGAAGGTTGCGAAGGGGATCGCCGCCGAATTGCCGGGCTGGGCGGCTGCGTGGATGACGATCTCGCTGCCCGCCACCAGTGCGTCCAGTCCTGGCTCCGCCAGATCCACCTCCAGCAGTTCGCAGCCTGAGGCGCTCACAGCGCTGGCGTTGCGCAGCTTCAACGACCGCGCATAGTAGTTGTCGAAGCTGTCGAGGCCGCGCACTTCATGGCCGGCAGTCACCAGGTGTTGTGCCACATGCGAACCGATAAAACCCGCCGCCCCGGTTACCAGAATCTTCACACTTCCAGTCCTTCATTCAATGGCATTGCCTGGTAGGGGCAGCGTTCATGCCAGCGCTGCATCGCCGCGCGCAGGCGTTCCGGCTGAACTTCAACGCCGCTGCCAGGTCCCACCGGAGTCGTGATGCTACTGTTTGCGCTCAGGAAGAAGGCCGGCTCGGTGATATCCGGATCGTAGTAACGCGACGTGGCCGAGATGTCGCTCGGCAAGGTGACGCCCGGCAAGGCGGCGAAGGCGAGGTTGGCCGCGCGCCCCACGCCGGTCTCGAGCAGTCCGCCGATCCACAAGGGCACGTTCTGCTCCACACAGAAGCGATAGACCGCAAGGCTTTCAGTGTAGCCGCTGACGCGCGCAGGCTTCAGATTGATGATGCGGCAGGCGCCCAGCTGGATGGCCAGTCGGGCATCGTTGACGGTGTGAATGCTTTCGTCAAGGCAGATGTCGGAGCGCAGTTGCGGTTGTAGTTTGCTGTGTTCATAAATGTCGTTCCACGCCAGCGGCTGCTCAACCATCAGCAGGTCAAAATCGTCGAGTTGACGCAGATGCTCCGCATCCTGCAGACTGTAGGCGCTGTTGGCGTCCAGCATCAGGGTAATGTCCGGCAAGGCTGCGCGCACGCCGCGCGCCAGCTCCACGTCCCAGCCAGGCCTGATCTTGAGCTTGATGCGCTGATAGCCCTCACCCAGGCGCTTCTCGATGATGCGCAGCGTGTCGGTGACGGTATCCTGAATGCCAATGCTGACGCCCACCAAGGCCTGCGCGCGCGGCTCGTGATCCGCTGGCAGATAACTGGCGAAGAGCTGTGCCAGCGAGAGCCCGTTGTGCCGCGCCAGGGCATCCCAGACCGCGGCCTCAAGACCATGTTTGGCCAGCGGATGCCCCCGCACTTGCGCCAGCAGGCCCGGGATTTCAGTGGCGCTGGACAGGCGTTGACCCAGCACCCGCGGAACGAGGAACTCCTGCAAGACGTGCAGCGCGGTGCCCATCGTCTCGGCGCTGTAACCCGGATTGATCTCCGCTGAAGTCTCGCCCCAGCCGACGACCCCCTCTTCCGCCTCGAGGCGGATCAGGATGGCGGCCTTGAATGGCTCGTTGCCGAAGCTCGTCCCCAGACGCTCCACCAGTGGCAACGCGACCGGGTAAAGACGAACGGAGCGAATCGTGATTGCCTGCAGGTCTGCTGCCTTCATGCGCGCCTTTCTCCTTTTGCCCTTCGGTTCAGGTAACACAGCCTGTCCTGTCCATCCAGCACGCCGCGCACGCAATCATGCAGCACATATCCGCCGGCGAACAGGGCCGTCAGCGCCGCGCGCATGTGAATGCGCCACATCTGCGCCAGGCCCGCGTCCAACTGCGCCAGCGTCGGGAAATCCGGCGGCAGTTCCAGCAAGAGCTGTGGCACATCCGGAATTCCAGCCAGGCTCCCGGGCAGCGGCAGACCGCGTGCATCGCATTCAGTTCTGTTAAGCAGCCTTGCGCCCGCATCGACCAGGGAAACCAGATCCCGGTCGCAGTCCTCGCCCGCGGCCAGCGCGCGCACTCGCTCGCTATCCAGCTGCCATTCAACCAGCAGACGGTCGGGGCTGCCGGAGCTGGCAATACCGCCCGGTCCTTCTGCACCGAAGAAATCCTCGCGCAACTGCGTGGACTGCGCGCCCAACTTGTGCAGATTAAGCCAGGCGTTGGGCGCCAGCAAGGGGTCGAAGGTCCAGCGCACCAGTTGTATACCCTGCGCCAACGCCCGCTCACGTTGCGCCAGTTTCAGCCGCAGCGCCAGGCCCCGCTGGCGCCATTCCGCATGCACCACCATCCGTTTGGAAACAAGGTACGGTCTGTCCGCTGCTGCTGCATCAGAAGCTATTCCCGGAAGACCGATCAGAATGGCGACCAGGCGACCACCTGCACGCTCCTCGGCGGCGAGCACATGACCTCCGTGCTGCGCCAGTGTCAGGAGCATGTGGCCAGGCACCACCGCTTCCGGATCTTTGCCCCAGTAGCTGCGCTGCAGGGCGACAGCTTCGTGCATTTCCGGCAACGTGGTGAGCAGCCGAATATCGACGTCCGTCACCCGGGAACCCCTCGCGGACGCGAGCGAAACGACGCGCGCAACAATTGGCGAAATCCATATGGCGACTGCCAATCGAGCAGGTTGTCCTCCAGGCGTCGCGGTCGCACGCCGAAGTAATTCCAGGCGTTGCCTATCTGCGTCACCCGGCTGATGGCCAGCAAATCCAGCAGCTGCGGCGTCAACATGACGCGTGGCAGCAGGCGACTGTAGAGCACCGCCATGCGTCGCAGCAGCCAGGGCGGCACGGAGATGAGGAAGCGCGGCATGTGCCAGACCCGCATCAGGGTGCTGAGGAGATCGCGCAATGAAATGTATTCCGGCCCGCCAATCTCAACCAGCGTGTCGACCAGCTCCAGTCGCCGCAAACTGGCCGCCAGCGCGCTCACCAGGTCATCAATGTGAATCGGTTGCATTACGACTTCACCACGACCAGGCATCAGAAAGAACAGCGGGTTGGCGCGCAAGGACAGTGCCAGCGCGTTGATGAAGGCATCATCTTCGCCGAAAATCAGGCCGCTGCGAATGATGGTCCAGGCCAGACCGCTCTGGCGGATGATCTCCTCGACCAGGCCCTTGACCTGCAGCAGGGGCCAGGCTGCTGTGCGGGCCGCGCCAAGGTGACTGAGGGTGATGATGCGTCCGACGCGCGCCGCCCGCGCCGCCCGCACCAGGTTGCGCGTGCCGGCCAGTTCATAGCGCTGCAGGTCGCGCGTCCGGCCCCACCATTGCGCGCTCGCCAGGTGGAAAATGACGTGTACGCCGGTCGCCGCGCGGAACAGGGACTCTTCATCCAGCAAATGTCCTCCCGCCAGTTCGGGCACGGTCAGTCCGGCAGGAGTGAGCAAGGCGGCGTCCCGGCCAGGTGGAGCCAGACAGCGCACTGCGAGACCCTGCGCCAGCAGTTGCGCCACGAGGTGTCGACCCACGAACCCCGCGGCTCCAGTAACCAGTATCATTTGCCCCTCCCCCGGCGCCGGGAGTATAGCACAGGGCCTTCCCTTGCTGTCAGGTTGACGCGCCTGTGGTATACTGGCAAATCAGGATTCTTGTCAGGTTTGGCCATTGTGCCAGAAGCGATTTGGAGGGGCGAATGGGAGCGCGCCGTCGGGTGGTGGTCACCGGGATGGGCATCATATGCCCGACCGGTAATGACGTCGAGGCAGCCTGGGGCAATGCCAGCCAGGGCGTAACCGGCATCGACACCATCGCCAGCTTCGATACCTCCGGGCTTGCAAATCACTTTGCCGGTGAGGTGCGGAACTTCAATGCCAGCGAATACCTGGGCCGCCGTGAAGTGCGCCGGACGGATCGCGTCACCCATCTGGGGCTCTTCGCTGCGCAACAGGCTATCGAGGACTCCGGTCTGGAAGTGACCGAGGAGAATCATTACAGCGTCGGCTGCGTCATGGGCTCGGGCATCGGCGGCATCGGCTCACTCTTTAACAGCATCAGCCAGTTCCTGAAGAAAGGCGCGAACAGTGTCAGCCCGCTCATGGTGCCCATGATGCTGCCCGACAGCCCGTCTGGCAAGGTCTCGATGAAATGGGGGCTGCGCGGGCCTAATTTCGCAATTTCAACTGCATGCGCCACCGGCAACAACTGCATTGGTGAAGCCACCGAGATAATTCGACGCGGCTCTGCCACAGCCATCCTCGCCGGCAGCACCGAGGCCGCCCTCAGCGCAATCACCATCGCCAGCTTCAATAACATGCACGCCATTTCCCGGCGCAACGACGAGCCAAAACGCGCGTCACGCCCCTTCGACGTCGACCGCGACGGTTTTGTGGTGGCTGAAGGCGCCGCCATGTTGATGCTTGAGGACCTGGAGCACGCTCAGGCGCGCGGCGCGCGTATTCATGCCGAAATTCTCGGCTACGGCCATACCTCTGACGCCTTTCACATTACGGCGCCGCTGGAGACTGGCGAAGGCGCAGCCACCGCCATCACCCAGGCGCTGGCCGACGCCAACCTGCAGGGTTCCCAGATTGATTACATCAACGCCCACGGCACCAGCACACCGCTCAATGACAAGAGCGAGACCAGCGCCATAAAGTGCGCCCTGGGAGAAAACGCCTACTCCATTCCCGTCAGTTCTACCAAATCGGTCACCGGCCATCTGATGGGCGCGGCTGGTTCGGTAGAAGCCGTCTTTTCGATCAAGGCCATCCAGGAAAACTTCATTCCGCCCACCATCAACCTTGACAACCAGGACCCGGAGTGTGATCTGGACTACACGCCCAACCAGGGGCGCGCAAAAGTGATCGATCGTGTGATGAGCAATTCCTTCGGCTTCGGCGGGCATAACGCCGTGCTCATCTTTGGCAACTACCACCCCAATGGCAGCCTACAGTAACGGGCGCGATCCCCGGCAACTGCCCGAACCCCAGGGTTGTAATGCCCATGTCGTTGGCTGGGGCATGGCTGTGCCGGATCAGGTGCTGACCAACCAGGACCTGGCGGCCATCGTCGAGACCAGCGACGAATGGATCCGCACCCGCACCGGCGTGCGCGAACGTCGCATCGCCGCCAGCCATGAATCAACGGCCACGCTGGGCCTGCGCGCCGCGCGCAACGCCCTGGAAGTCGCCAACATTCTGCCACTCGAACTGGAATTGATTATCGTCGCCACCTCCACTCCCGAAAATGTGTTCCCGAGTACAGCCAGCATGATCCAGGACCAGTTGGGCGCGACCCGCGCGGGCGCCTTTGACCTGAGCGCGGCCTGTGCCGGCTTCGTCTACGCCCTGAACATGGCTTCCCAGTCCATTCGCAGTGGCAGCATCGAAAGCGCCCTTGTCATCGGCTCCGAAACCATGAGCCGCATCATCGACTGGCGCGACCGCGGCACCTGCGTCCTCTTCGGCGATGGCGCCGGCGCAGTCGTGCTCAAGGCCAGCGAGACAGACGGGGGCATCCGCTCCGCCGTGCTGCGCTCGGACGGGTCGGGTCGGGACCTGCTGACGCTGCCGGCCATGGTCAGGCCGGACAGCAGGCGTTCCGAGTCGTCCCAGGTCGATGCCGGACTGCAGAAATTGCAAATGAACGGGCGCGAGGTCTATCGTTTCGCCACGCGCATCGTGGGCGAAAGCATCAGCCAGGCGCTGGAAAAGGCCCAGCTGGACATCAGCGACCTGACGCTGATCGTGCCGCACCAGGCGAATTTCCGCATCATTGAAGCCGCCGCGCGCAATCTGGGCGTTTCCACGGATATTTTCATCAGCAACCTGGAACGCTACGGCAACACCTCCGCCGCCTCGATTCCGATCGCCCTGTGCGAAGCCATTGATGCCGGACGGATTGAGGAAGGCGACCACATCGCCTTCTGTGGCTTTGGCGGCGGACTCGCCTGGGGCGCCATGGTGCTTACCTGGACCGGCCGTGAAACCGGTGAACCACGTCCGCTTGGACGCCAGCGCCGCCAACTTACCTACGCCAGCGCGGGCTGGCGCCGCCGCGTGCGTCAATGGGAAAGCCAGATGGACGAACTGGTCAGCACCCTGCAGCCGCGTCGCGGACGTCTGCGCCGACTGCGCCGCCGTTTCGAAAAGCAAAAACTGGAATAGTCCCGCCCAGGCGCGACGCTGCGCCCTGCAGAAATTTGCAGAGGCATGACGAGGGCCGGATTCTGTCTGTCGCTGTCGGACTCTCCACTTGCGCTGCCTGCACGATTCACGGGAGAACGAAAATCTGTGTGGATTCGTGTTCAGCCGCCGGGCGGCGTCGGCGTGGGGATGGGCTCGCTGAGATAGATGTTGACTGTGCAGCCGGGACCTGACGCGTTCAATATGTTGAATACGGACAGACGAAACTCGTAGACGCCGGGAATGTAAAAGGCGGGCACAAACTGCCCCAGTTCGCCGCGCTGGCGCACCGGCTGGGTGTGATCGCCCAGGGGCGCGAAACTACCGCCGGTGGAAGGCCCGCGAATCTCGAAGCGGTAGAAGGCGAAATCCTCCATGAAGGCCGTACCGGTCACCGTGACCGGTTCGAAGACGCGCATGCCGTTGGCCGGGATCTGCAGCATGGCGCCGGCTTCCGTGCAGCCGCTGGCTGGCGGCGCATTGGGCACAATGGTGCCGACCGGCGTTGGTGTCAGCGTGGGTGTGGCCAGCACGCGCAGGGCCGGGTCATCAGGCGTAAGGTTCACGCCGCTGGCATCAATCTGTGCGTCGCTGTTGAAACGCGGCACGGGCGTGTTGAACTGGCCATCGGTCACGACCTGGCCGGGAGTGAAGTCGCTGAACTGGCGCACCGTGGGGGCAACCACCAGCAACACGCCGAGCATCACCAGCAGCAGCTCCAGCAGCAACAGCAGTGAAGTCCAGGCGTCGCCACGGGCCCGGCGCGCCAGTTCCTGCTCAAGTTCAAAATGGGTCGCGCGCAGAGTGCGGCGCGCGCGCAGCAGTCGCCTGGCAGTCAGCAACACTCCCAGCCCGAGCAGAATAAACAGGCCGGGCGCCAGCTGCTCGACGAGGAAAACGACGCGGTTCATGCCAGGGTGCGCAACACTCCACGCAATACTGTGGTCAAACGTGGCACCAGCGAAAGGCCCGCCTCAAGCACTTCCTCGTGCGTCGCCTCAAGATCCGTGTTAATCTCGTCGATGGCCACGTTGGTGATGCCGGAACAGGCCATCACGCGTACGCCGGCGTGGCGGGCGACCACCACCTCATGTGCCGTCGACATGCCCACCGCGTCTGCGCCAATGATGCGCAACATACGAATCTCCGCCGGCGTTTCGAAGTTGGGCCCGGAGAGGCAGAAATAGACGCCATCGTGCAGTGTTATGCCGGCCTCGGCAGCAACCTGCTGCGCGCTCTGGCGCAGCTCGCGGTCATAGGCCTGCGACATGCCCGGAAAGCGCGGGCCGAAACTGTCGTCATTGGGGCCCATGAGCGGATTGGCGCCCGTCATGCCCGGCAAGTTGATGTGGTCGTTGAGCAGCATGATGTCGCCGCTCTGCCAGTCCGGTCGCAGGCCACCGGCGGCATTGGTCAACACCAGGATTTCGATGCCGAGACGTATCATCACACGCACGGGGAAAACAATCTGCTGCGGCGTGTAGCCTTCATAAAAATGGACACGCCCCTGCTGTGCAATCACCGTCTGACCTTCCAGCTGGCCCAGCACCAGGTTGCCGCTGTGGCCTTCCACCGTGGAGTGCGGCCAGCCAGGTATCCCGCGGCTGTCGATCACGTCGCTTTGCTCCAGGGCATCCGCCAGGCCGCCCAGACCGGAACCCAGCACCAGCCCCACCCGCGGCTGATGACTGCTGCGGGACCGAATGGCGGCCACGGCTTCATCGTAGGCAGGATTTTCCCCGTTCACCATGTCATTGGCTCCCATTCATTTTGTGCGGTGCTCAGGGCAAACCAGCCAGGGAGCGCTCGCGTTTGTAATCCGCCGGCGTGTCCACATCGCTCAGAACACAGTCGTTCGTCACCTCGACCAATGCCAGCTCCTTGCGCTGGCTGCGCAGCACCTCGCGCGGGGCTGCTCCCGCCGGCAATTCCAGTATTTCCCGCCAGAAGCGTCGTTCAAACAGGATCGGATGGCCACGCCGACCACGATGCACCGGTGCGACGATGCGGCCACGGCCCTCGGCCCAGCCCATCAGCACCTGATTGATGATGCGCGGCGTGATGCGCGGCTGGTCGCCCAGCAGCACCAGCGCGCCGCCGATATGCGCCGGCAGCGAAGCCAGACCCACCTGCAGCGAGGACAACATCTCGCCCGTGGCGTGCCGTGGATTGCGCACCACATTGACGTCGTACTTGCGCGCGAGGCGGCCCGTCTCTGCCGCGCAATGCCCGGTCACCACGGTGATGTGATTGATGCGCGCCAGCAGCAACTGCATGATGATGTGTTCGAGAATGGTCGCGTCCCCGCTCCATGGCAGCAACTGCTTGGGTCGGCCCATCCGCTGCGACATACCCGCCGCCAGCACGATGGCGCCCACAGGCTGCTGCACCTCATGCACCGGGTCGCTGCCGCGCACCGAGCCGATCGCCACACGTTCCACCCGCTGCGAGCGCAATACCAGACGCGCGATCAGACGTGCCCGCGCCCGACCAATTCCCCTTTCCCGCACCTGGTTCAGCAGCACCGCCACGCGCGCCTGCGGCGGGACGCGCGCCAGGCCCAGCCTGGGGTCGCGCAGCACCTGTGCCACCCACGGCGACTTGACGCGCTGGCCTTCGTTGAAGCCGTAACGTTCCATCATCGCGCCCGGGTTGTACACCTGCGTCTCGTCCAGCGCCTGGCCCAGCACCGACACCGAGGCCATCGGCACCACCAACGTGGTCTCGGGCGGAATGCGCGGTTCGTGTGCATGGGGCGCCTTAAGCGGCAGACCCGCCGCATCGTCGGCCTCGACCAGCAGCACGTCCGAATCGACGCTGTCCAGCAGTTGCGTGACGTATTCGGGCGGCGGGCCACTCACTCGTCCAGACTGAATGCGGTCGTAGAGAAACACCATGCCGGCTTCGTCCAGCGCCAGCGAGAGCATGCCGCTGCCCTCGCCTGGCGTCAGCGCCCAGGGCATCAGCTCCAGCTCTTCTGCACTTATGCTGCTGGTCGTCGTGGCCACCACGCGCCAGCCCAGACCGGTCAGTTCGTGGCCGAGGTTGATGAGGGCGCTGGTCTTGCCGCCCGCGCCGATGAAAGCGACCACATCCCCGCGGACGATGTCCAGCGCCTGGTGCAGCTTCATGGTCGACCGGCCCGCTGCCGTCTCATGACACCTGCTCCTCCGCGCCCTGCAACGCGTCAAGCACCCGTTCGGGCGTCAGTGGCAGGTGGTCAACGCGCACTCCGGTGGCATCGAAAATGGCGGCAGCGATGGCCGGCGCCAAAGGCAGTAGCGGCATCTCCGCCATGCCACGCACGCCCCAGGGCCCCTGGGGATCGGGAAACTCGAGCAGAACTGTCTTGATTCGCTCAGGCACGTCCAGCACAGTCGGGATGAGGTAGGTAGAGAGGAAGGGGTTGAGAATGCGCCCGTTTCGCACCTGCAGGTTTTCCATCAGCGCATAGCCTTGCGCCTGCACCACCGCGCCTTCGGTCTGGCCGACAATCTGGTCGGGGTTGATGGCGCGGCCTACATCGTTGACAGAGATGACCTGCAGCAGTTGCACCAGACCGGTTTCCAGATCGACCTCGACCTCCACCGCCTGGGCCACATAGCCATAGGCAAAGTTGGGCCGGCCGCGGCCATTCTGCGGATCCAGCGCCGTGGTGGCCGGTGGCCGGTAGGTATAGCTGGCCACTGCCGGGCGCTCCTCGTCCTCCCACTTGCGCAGCGCCAGTTCTGCCGCGCCGCGAATCGAATTGCCTGCCATGAAGGTCAGGCGCGAGGCGGAAGCGCTGCCAGAATTGCCACTGGTGGCTGTGTCGGCCAGCAACATGCGCACGCGCTGCGGCGGCACGCCCACCGCGTCCGCGACCATCTGGCGAAAAGCAGTGTGGGCGCCCTGCCCTACTTCGGAGCCGGCGTGATGCAGCATCACTTCCTCAATTTGCACACCGCCATGCAGCTCCACGGTCGCGTCGCAGCTCTCCGGAAAGCCGAAGCTGAAGCCGATGTTCTTGAAGCCGCCAGCCATGCCCCGACCGCGCCGCAGCCAGGGACGCGCCGGGTCCTGCGTCGCTGCAGAGCGGGACCAGCTGCCGTCTGCCGCTTCCTGCCAGAAGCTCTCGCGGCCGCAGGCGCGCCACACCTGGGGCATGGAGACGCCAGGCGGGAAGGGCTCGCCAGTCACAAAGGGCTCGCTCTCGCGGATGGTGTTCAACAAGCGCAGTTCCAGCGGATCCATGTCCAGCGCTGCCGCCAGACGGTTCATCTGGCCCTCGGCGGCGAAGAGGCCCTGGGGGGCACCGAAGCCACGAAAGGCGCCGCAGGGAATGTTGTTGGTGTAGACGCCCCAGGTGTTGATGTGGCAATTGGGGATGAGGTAGGGGCCCGAAACGGTCAGGTTGGCGTTGCCCATCACCTTGGTGCTGGTGTAGTTGTAAGCGCCCGCGTCGCCGATGACGGTCGTCTCGGCGAAAACCAGTTTGCCCGTCCGCGTTGCGCCCCAGAGTGCGCGAACGGTGACTGGATGCCGCTTGTGGTGGTAAAGAATGGACTCTTCGCGGCTCCAGATAACTTTCACCGGGCACTGCAGACGCTGCGCTGCCAGGGCCAGCACGATTTGAACGGACATGTCCTCGCGTCCGCCAAAGGCGCCGCCAATTGCCGGGTGGATGACGCGCACCTGTTCGGGCGCCAGACCCAACGCGTGGCTGATTTCCCCCTGCTCTTCATGCGCCCACTGTCCGGCCACCGCCACCGTGATGCGCCCCATTTCGTCGATGTAGCCCAGGCCGGCCTCCGGCTGCAGATAGGCATGCTCCTGCCAGCCGGTGCGATATTCACCTTCGACGAAGACCTCGGCGGCAGCGCGGCCGGCTTCCAGATCGCCGTGGCGGATGCGGTAGTGGCAGCGGATGTTGTTCGGGCAGTCGTCATGCAATTGCGGTTGACCCGGCTGCATGGCCAGTTCCGGGTCAGTGACCGCGGGCAAATCCTCATAGTCGATTTCAATGCGCGCGACGGCGGCGGCGGCCAGGGCCTCGCTGTCGGCGACGACCACCGCCACCATGTCCGCGTAACAGCGCACCACGTCGCTGCCGGGTATGTCGCTGCCCGGCCCGCAGAGCACGGGCTGATCCTTGACTATCATGCCGTACTTGTTGACCGGCACATCAGCCGCGGTCAGCACCAGTTGCACGCCCGGAAGGGCCAGCGCCGCCCGGGTGTCGATGCTGAGCACACGCGCGTGCAGCCGGTCGCTGAAGCGAATCTTTAGCCACAGCTGGCCGTCCATATCGATGTCGCCGGGATAGGCCGCCGCGCCGGTGACCTTGTCGCGCGCGTCCAGGCGCTTTAAGGACTGACCGATGGCATTCGTGGCTTCGCTGGACATTTCCTGTATTCGACCCTGCGTCCTGTCAGTATGCTTCGCGTTTCAGCCGGACTCCCCGTCCCCGGAGCCGGCTGTCGCCAACTCACCGGCGGCAGCCATGGCCTCGATGATTTTGAAATAGCCGGTGCAGCGACAAAGATTGCCTGTAATGCTCTGGCGGATCTGTTCGTCAGTGGGCTGCGCGCGCTCGGCCAGCAGACTGGCGCCGGCCATGAGGAAGCCAGGCGTGCAGTAGCCACACTGCACAGCGTTGTGCTCGATGAAGGCCTCTTGCACCGGGTGCAGTGCGCCATCCCGCGCCAGACCTTCAACCGTTTCGATCACGGCGCCGTGGGCCCGCGGCGCTGGCACCAGACAAGCCATTACGGCCACGTCATCCAGCAGCACGGTGCAGGCGCCGCATTCCCCCTCGGCGCAGCCTTCCTTGGTGCCGGTCAGGCCCGCGTCCTCGCGCAACCAGCGCAGCAGGGTCTTGTGCTGTCCGCTGCTGCGTCGTAGCGGCTGCCCATTAATCGTGGTCACAATGTCCTTGCTCCCGGCGTGACAGTGCGACTGCGCCAGGCCATCCTGCACCAGCGCATGTTGCGGCCCCCACAGCATGGCCGGATCCTGTGGCAAACCGGGCTCCTGCTCATTGGCGGCCAGCGCGCGCAAGGCCCGTCGGGTCAGTACCTCCACCGTGTGGCGGCGATAGTCCGCGCTGCCGCGCACATCGTCGATGGGACTGGGCGCCGCAGCGGCCAGAGCAGCCGCCCTGGCGATGGTCTGCGCATCCAGCGCACAGCCCGTCAGCGCCTCTTCGGCGGCGGCAGCGCGTAGAATCGTGGGCGCGACGCTGCCCAGCATGATGGACGCGCGCGTCACCCGGTTCGTTTCAAGGCCCAGCACCACCGCCACATTGATGACTGCGATGGCCTGGGCACGACGCAAACCCAGTTTCAGGAACATGCCGCGTTCACCGGCCCGCATGGCCGGAAAGCTGATCTGCGTCATCATTTCGTCCGGGCGCATCACGGTGCGGCGCAGACCCGTATAAAAGTCCGCCAGCGCAACCCGGCGTTCGCCCCTTTGTGAACGCAGCGTAATCTCTGCCTGCAACGCCATCAGCGGCGTGATGGTGTCATTGGCGGGTGAAGCGGTGATCAGGTTGCCGGCGACGGTGGCGCGATTGCGGATCTGGGGCGCGCCGACCTCCCAGCTGGCCTGAACCAGCGGCAGGGCCTGCTCGCGCAGCAATTCACTGCCGACCACGTGGTTGTGTGTGACCAGCGGGCCCAGCCGGATGTGACCCTCATGCTGCGTTATTCGGTCCAGCGCGGGCACGCGGGTGATGTCCACCAGCAGATCCACTTCCGGTCGCTGGCCACGTTCCAGCTCGATAAGCATGTCCGTGCCGCCCGCGATGATGCGTGCGCGTGCGCCATGTTGCGCCAGCAATGCCAGCGCTTCGTCGAGGCTGCTGACGCTATGGTAACCTTGCCACATTCCGTCGCCGTCCCTGCCCACGATTCAGCCGTCACCGCCGCAGTATAGCGAACAGTCGACTTTCTGTCGCGCTGTATGCAGCGGAACAGGCTAGTAGGAGTAGCCGTCGGCGAAGGTGTCAATCATCAGTTGCACGTCCGGCCCCAGGGGGTACAGAATGGGACAGGTCGCGCCGGCGGCGACGTACTCGCGCACCTTGGCCCGCACTTCCTCGGCCGTGCCGGACGCAGTGATCATCTGTACCACATCATCCGGCACGAGGCGCATCGCATTTTCAATTTGTTCTTCCGTGGCTGGCCAGGTGAGCACCTGGCTGATCTCGTCGAGCAGTTCCTGACGAACGCCGCTGGCCTTCATGATATGCGGCTGCTGCCCCAGGTACTGCGTCACCAGCTTGCGTGAGCCATCCAGCGCCCGCGCCCGGTCATGGTCCACCGAGCAGACAACCAGCTGCGGCCGGTCGATCTCATCAAGCCGGCGCCCGGCCACACGCGCACCCTTTTCCAGCAGCGCCATGGCCGACTCGTTGTATTGCGGCGAGACGAGGTAATTAAGCACCACGCCATCGGCAATTTCGCCGGTTAGTGTCATCATTTGTGGCCCGGTGGCACCGATGTAGAGCGGCACGTTGCGCGCTTCCTTGCGGCCGTGCACCACATCCAGCTCAACATCATCGAGTTGCACGAACTCGCCAGCGTAGCTCACCCGTTCGCGCGCCAGCAGGCTGCGCACGACGGTCACCACTTCGCGCATGGCCTTGAGATTTTTGCTGCGCCGGATGCCCACCTTGCGCGCCAGCGGATCCCACCAGGCGCCAATCCCGCAGATAACGCGATCGGGCGCCAGGTCGTCCAGCGTCAGAAAGGTGGCGGCAATGACGGCCGCGTTGCGCGTCCAGTTGTTGATGACGCCGGAGCCAATTTTAATGCGCCCGGTCGTGGCTGCGAAGGCCGCCATGGGCACGATCGCGTCACGCACCAAACGGCTCTCGGCCTGCCATACGGCCTCGAAGCCGGCCGCTTCTGCATACTTCACATATCTGATTGCGTCGCGCAGGTCATGGGCGTCCTGCAGATACAAGGCGACCCTGTCATTCATGCAGCTTCCCTTCCCCGGCCAGTGACGGCAACTGCTCCATGAAACGATAGTACTGTTCCAGATCGGCAGCTACGTCGATGTCCAGTGACAATGAGGTGGAATGAAATTCGCGCAGCGGGATACCAGCCGCGCGCGCCAGCGTACAGTGACGCGCAAAACTGCCCTTGCCATAGGCGTAATCGATGACGCCCGGCGGTCGCATATAGAGAGCGTTGGTGCCGTCGCGTTGCTCATCGGTCGTTATGACCACAGCCGGCTGGCCAGCTCCAAGGTCGATCATTGCGCCAAGATCACGCGCCTCCAGCAGCGGCAGATCGGCCGGTAGCACCAGCACCGAATCGCCACCCCATTCAGCCACCACCTGCGTTGCCCGGCCCAGCGCCGCATTCAACTCCGGTGCGCCGGCTTCCTGTACGGTGCGCAGCCCGTATCCGCGCGCGATGGCCAGCACCTGGCTATCGCGGCTGATGACCAGTGTACCCAGAATTTGTGGCACAGTGCGGAGTACCTGCAACACATGCCGCAACATGCGTTCCGCCAGCAGGCGTCGTTGATCCGGTGTCAACACATCCGCCAGGCGGCTTTTGGCGCGCCGCAATGGCTTGACGGGCACAATCGCCCAGGTACTCATGGCCTTGCCCTCTCGTCTACGCCCGCGCCCGCCAACTGTGGCACCAGTCGAGAATTTGCTGTGCCAGGCACGCGCGCGCGTCTTCCGTGTCCATGATGGTGTCCGCTCCCAGGCAGCGCAGACCAGGAAGCTGCGGCAGCGCATCCCGCTCATCATACACGAAAGCGTCGAGAATGTCGGAATACAGCTGTGCGACCGTGGTGGCCCCGGGCTGTAATCCCAGATCGGCCATCAGTTTGCCCGCCGGGCCCTTGAGCGCAGCGCCGCGGATGATGGGCGTGACCGCCACTACGTGCGCCTTGCCCCGGCGCAGCGTTGTGCGCAGACCCGGCACGGCCAGAACAGGCAGAATTGAGAGCCAGGGGTTGGATGGCGCAATCAACACCAGCGCCGCCGCAGCCAGCGCCGCGCTCACCTCCGTCGTCATGCGCGCCTGGTCAATGCCCGCCAGGCGCAGCGAACGCACAGCCGGCTGCCAGCGGCGGCGCACGAACCAGGTCTGAAAGTCCAGCTCGCCTTCATCCCGCGTCCACACCCGGGTGGAAACCGAATCGTCGCTCATCGGCAACAGCGTGTGTCTCAGTCCGAGCGCATGTGCCAGATGCTGTGTGACTTCCGTCAGGCGCTGGCCCTGGGACAGCCAGTGTGTGCGCAACAGATGCGTCGCCAGGTCCTGGTCGCCCAGCTGAAACCAGGCCGCCTCGCCGTAGCGCTGCAGTGCGGCCAGCATGCCATGGCTGTCATCCCGCAGGCCCCAACCACGGACGGGGTCCGCAAGACCCGTCAGGGTGTACATGACAGTGTCGAGATCGGGGCTAATGTGCAGCCCGAAATGACAAAAGTCGTCCGCAGTGTTAACGATGATCGTCAGTTGACCGGGTTCCAGGACCTGCGCCAGTCCATGCGCCAGGCGCGAGCCGCCCACGCCACCGGCCAGACAGACGACCGGACCTGTCAGCGCCACAGGACGCTCTCTGCCAGCGGCCGACGCCCGCGACTGCGCGTCTGCGTCGGCCAGCCGAGGGTCACCAGGCCCTGCGGTTGCCAGTCCAGCGGCAACGCCAACTCGGTCGTGACCACTTCAGGGCAAAACAGCGGCGCGCACATCCAGCAGGCTCCCAGCCCCAGGGCATGTGCCGCCAGCAAGAGATTCTGGCCTGCCATGGCCGTGCCCTGCACCGCCATCGTGCGCTCGGCTGCGCCCCGCTGCGCGTCAGGATAGGCATCCATGTCGCGCATGCTCAGGCACAGCAGCACCAGCGCCGGCGCTCCAGTCATGCGTTCATAGGACCTGCCCGCATCGGCCTCAATGGCCGCAGCAGGCAGACCATCGGCCTGCAGATCTGCACGCAGCTTCGCGCCCATGGCCCGCGCCAGCCCGGCCTTCTGCACCGGATCGCGCAGCACGACGAAGCGCCAAGGCTGCCGGTTGTGGGCCGAGGGCGCCTGAATGGCCGCCTCCAGCAGTTGTTCCAGCAGGGCCTGCGGGGGAACTTCGGGCTGGTAGCGACGCAGCGAACGACGCGTGTGTAGCAATGCCAGCACCGGCTGGTCAGGGATTGAATGCCGATTACTCACGCCTGCAGCACTCAACGATAAAGATCGCGGGCGGGCGGGCGTTGCAGATCACTGGCGCGGCCGTCCTGCGACGGGAACTGCAGGCCACGTACGAGAATGACCGGGCGACCCTCCGCGCCCTCGCCGCCCGTCAACTGTGCCGCCGAGGCGATCATGTCGGCGTAGCCCTGCATGCTGACGCGCAGCTCGCGGCCAAAAAGGTCCGCTCTGCCGCGCAGGTCAAGCAGGGCCGGCAGGCCCGCCACACCGATGGCCACGCCCACCGTGCCCAGGCGAAAGGGTCGACCGTGTGAATCCATAATAACCACACCTGGCGCCACGCCGCTGGCTGCCTCCAGCCGGTCTCGCAGTTGCACTGCGCTCGCATCCGGCTCCTGCGGTAACAGGAGCACTTCGTCCTCATCTGTGCCGACGTTGGAGTGGTCAATGCCGGCGTTGGCCGAGATGAAGCCAAGACGATGCTCGCATATCAGCACCTCGGGCGCCTGGCGCGAAATCGAGCAACTTTCGCGCAGCATCAACTCTACCAGTCGCGCATCCTTGCCCGTCACAGCGGCGCGTTCCAGCGCCTCCGTGCCGGGCTGGACCGCTGACAGGGAAACCGTGCGTCCCTCGGCACGGGCGACAATTTTGGAGCTGACGGCCAGTACATCGCCCTCGCGCAAGGCAAGTGAGGCACGCATCAGGGCAGTCTGTATCATCGCTGCCAGGTCAGCGCCGGCACTGACCAGCGGGATATCTGGCAGGGCCAGCAATTCCAGCGTTGCTGCCCTCATGCGTCCGCCAGACCCGTGATACGGATGCCACTGTGCTGGCTGCCGTAGCGGCGGTTGAGAAAGAGCAGCACCGGCGTCAGCGCTTCCACTGCCACCGCGTTGGCCAGTTGCCCGGCGTGCAGACCGCGCATGCCGGCCGCCGCCGCCAGGGCCACAACCGTTTCGCGCGCAGCCGGGTCGTTGCCGCAGATCAGCACGTCGCAGTCCACCGCGGCGCCATCCTTCGCCAGCGCTTCTGCGCTGACGTTTTGAAAGGCGGCCACCACGCGCACCTCGTCCCCAAGAAGCGCCTGGGCCTCCAGCGCGGCGGCCTGGCCCGGTGGCAAATGCACACGCCGCACTGCCGGCGGCTGCAGTGGCACGGTCAGGTCCACCAGGATCTTGCCCTGCAGGGCGGGACGGACGTGTTCCAGCGTCGGCGTATGGGCGCTGTAGGGCACGCTGAGCACAATCAACTCCGCAGCCGCCGCTGCAGCCAGATTTTCCGCGCCATAAATTCGCGCCGTGGGTGCCTGCGCCTGTAGCGCAGTGGCATGCGCGACGGCGCGTTCGGCTGCGCGCGAGCCGATGGTGACCGGATGGCCGGCCCGCGCCCAGCGCAAGGCCAGGCCGGAACCTTCCGCGCCCGTGCCGCCCAGCACCGCGATGCTGAAATGACTCGTCGTTGCTGTCACCGAAAATGTTCCCCTTCCCTGTCTGCCTGATTTAGTTCAAGGCCGCTTCAGCATACTCTGTATAGCGCTGCCACAGGGCCGGCGCCAGCGCGCGCGCCTCGGCAGCAATGGCGCCTTCGTCGAGCGTTAGCAGCTGCCGCTCGCGCATCAGCACGCGTCCGTTCACGATGGTCGTCGTCACCATCGAGGACTCAAAGCCGAAGACAATATGCCAGGGCAGGTTGCCTGCATGCAAGGGCGTAAAGGGCTGATAGTCGACGAAGATCAGGTCGGCGGCTGCGCCGGGCGCCAGCTCACCGAGACCTTGGCCCGGGAAGAATTGCTGCGCCAGGCGCGCGTTGTGTTCTGTGGCCATGCGCGCGATGGCAGTGCCATCCGCCCGGCGCGGGTCGCGATGCGCGACCTTGTGCAGCAGATACGCCGCCTTCCACTCGGCCCACATGTTGTTGCTGAAGCCGTCGTTGCCGAGGCAGAGCGGGATACCCGCCGCCAGCATCTCGTCCAGCGCGGCGGCGCCCACGCCGTTGTTCATGTTGGAACGTGGCTGATGCGTGATCCAGACGCCGCGCGCCTGTAACAGTTCGCGCTCCTGCGCATCCGTGTGCACACAATGTGCAGCGATTGAGCCGGGCCGCCACAGACCGAACTGATCCAGTCGCGGCACCACGCGCAGCCCGCTGCGCTGCAGACTGTCCTGCTGGTCGGCCTCGTGCTCGGCGACATGAATGTGCACGCCGACATCCGGCGGCAGCGCCTCCGCGCAGGCGCGCAGCGTCGCGTCGCCCAGGGTCAGGCTGGCGTGCAGGCCGAAGGTCGCCGCCACCCGTTCGCGCGCGCCGGCCGCCGCAAGGAAGCGCAGGTTTTCGGCAATGCCGGCTGCGGCCCGCTCCGGCCCGTCGCGATCAGTGACCTCGTAGCAGAGCACTGCGCGCAGGCCAGCCAGCTCCACGGCGTCGGCAATGTCGTCGAGGCTGCCCTCGATACAGCTGGCGCTGGCGTGATGGTCGATGAGTGTGGTGGTACCGTGTTTGATGGCGTCCACAAGGGAGACCAGCGCGCTCAGGCGAATGGTATCCGCGTCGAGGGCACGGTCCAACGGCCACCACAGCCGCCGCAGGATTTGCGGGAAATCCGCCGGTGGCGCGCCGGGGATGGCCATGCCGCGCGCGAAGGCGCCGTAGAAATGCGTGTGTGCGCAGATATTGCCCGGCATAACCATCTGGCCGCGCGCGTCCAGTCGTGGCGCAGCCGGATAACGCTGCAAGAGCGTCGCCTCCGGCCCGAGTGCCTCAATGCGCCCGTCACGCAGATGCAGGGCGTGGCCTGGCAGGACTCGTCCCTCAGCACCCCAGGTCACCAGCGTGGCGTTGTGAATCAGCATGCTTCACTCCCGCCCGGGCCGTCAGGGCACAGATTCCCGGTGAGCCACAGGGGCGTCAGGATGCGTGACCTGCAAGGGGCAGGCAATCGGAATCCAGCAGGGGATGCGCCGTATGGCGCCATTGCGCGCGTTGCCACAGCAAGGACCCCTGGCCTTCACAGCTGCGCTGCTCGCGCTGACGGAGCCGGCGCTGCAGCGGGTTGTCGCGCGCGACCAGGCCCGGCGCCCGACTGGTCAGATCGCTGATGCGGCGCGCCTGACAGAAACGATCCCAGGTGCTGTGAATGAAAGCGAAAACACGCCCTTCCGGATTGAGTATCGGCCGGGCGCAGGGTTGCCAGTCGGCCAGCTGCAGCCGGTAGTAGAGATCGTCAGCGCGCTGACTCTCTTCCGGCAGTAGATCGCGCCGGCGCAACAGCTCGACGCCGGCCAGACGGGCGTACCAGTAGATGCCGCTCTGCTCACGGCCGGCCACGCGCGCGGCAGTGAAAAAGGCGAGGTACCCGGACGCGACTCCCTGTGGCATGCGCGCCTGCGGGATGCGATACCAGTGCTGCTCACGCGCCAGGCGCAAATCCTTGCGACGCGTGATGGCTGCCACCAGCACCCGATCTTCCGGATAGCTCATTGCCCTTACCCGTAGCCTTCGTCGGACTCAGGAATGCGACTCAGCCTCGGCAGCGCGCAGACGCAGCAGGCGCGCATCGATTTCAGCCACCCGTTGCTGTTCGGCCTGCCACCAGTCAGAATCCCGCTGCGCATCCAGTTCCTCGACCGCTTTCCCCTGTTGCTCGACCCAGGTGTAGTACTTAAGGTTATGCCAGCGCGCCCGCGCCGCATCCGTGCCGGGTTGAATCCAGTCCAGACCTGCGCCGCGGAAGATGCGCTCGATGCGCCCGGTGGCCGCAGCTTCATCCAGCGTGCCATGCTGCTGCGCCATGTCTGCCATCACCGAATGGTAGCGGTCGAGCGCGTCGGTTGCCACCGTCACGACCAGATCATCCTTGCCGAAGCCATAGTGCCGCACCGTCTTGATGGCGCCGAGGATGTTGCACACGCCGCTGATGCCGAGGTGTGTGCCCAGCAACTCGACCAGAGCAGGGTCCGCGCCATAGCGCTGCACCAGCACACTGCGGGCCAGCGGCTCGCTCAGCAGCTGCAGCCCGGCCTTGCAGGCCTGATCATTGATGCACATCAGGGCGTCCATGTTCAGCACATTGTGAATCCAGGTCACGTGCTTGTCGCCGATGCCCTCGATGTCGTGCGCGCCGTAACCATTGTTGTAGAGGGTCGGGCATTGCTGTGGCTCCAGGCCCACAATTTTGTGCTGCGGCCAGAGCTGCTTGAGCCGGTCGCCAGCGGCGATCGTGCCGGCGCTGCCCATGGCCGAGACGAAGGCCGAGACCCTGCCGCCGCCGATGCCGGCCGCCGCCAGCTCTGCGGCCAGGTCTGCCACTGTGTTGCCGGTCACATGATAGTGAAAGCGGTAGTTGCCCATCACCTCGAACTGGTTGAGGATGCGGATGTGGTCGCCGCTGTCGCGCAGGCGCTTCGTTTCGTCGTAGATCTCCTTGACATTGCTCTCCGAACCGACCGTGCGCCGGATGCGCGCGCCGTAACTCTCAATGCGCTCGAAGCGTTCGCGGCTCATGCCCTCCGGCAGCACCACAACGCTGTCGCAGCCCATACGCCCGCCCACCCAGGCGCCGCCAATGCCGTAGTTGCCGGTGGAGGGCCACACCAACGTATGCTGCGTTGGGTCCACCTCGCCAAAGAGTTCCAGTTCCAGCAGTACCGAGTAGGCCGCGCCCACCTTGTGGCTACCGGAAGGAAAGTCCCGGCCATAGAGCACGGCAATCGGCGTTTCAACGCCGCTCAGCTGCGGCGGCAGCAGAAAATACATGATGCGGTTGTCACCGTCGCGCCAACTGATATTGAAGAGATTGTGCGCATCCAGCGGGTCCTGCTCACGAACCTGCAGGGCGCGCTGCCGCGTCCCGTCTTCGATCAAGGCTGGCTGCAACATCTCGGCAAAGGTCGGCCCTGTGATCATCCGTTTTCCCTTCTTTCCTGCGATTCCGGTTCGCGCTCCTGTACCGGCATGACGTGTTCCGATCCTCCCGCCCCGCACCCATGGCCGGGCGCAGACGAGTCTTCTTCAAAGCCCAGGCGCTGCGCCACCAGATACAACGGTCGCTGGCGCGCCTCGTCGAAGATGCGCGCCACATACTGCCCCATCACGAACAGAAAAAACAACTGGAAGGCGCTCAGCAACAGCAGCAGCACGATGGTCGTAACCTGCCCGCCGAGGAAGCCGGGGCCCAGCGCCAGACGCAGCAGGGAAATGACCGGCACGGCCAGCACCGAGAGCACCCCCAGCAGCAGGCTGAAGTAGATCATGATTTGCAGCGGGAACCAGGAAAAGCCAGTGATGGCGTCCAGGGCGAAGCGAATCATTTTACGCAGTGGATATTTGGTTTCGCCGGCGTGGCGCGCCTGGCGCACATAATGCACGCCCGTTTGACGAAAACCGACCCAGCTGGTCATGCCGCGAATGAAGCGGTTGTGCTCGCGCATGGAATTCAGTGCGTCGACCACCTTGCGATCCATCAGGCGGAAGTCGCCGGTATCAAGCGGGATATCCACGTCAGTGATGCGATAGATGAGGCGATAGAAAACCAGCGCCGTTAGCTTCTTGAAGCGGCTTTCGCCCTCGCGCTCGCTGCGCACCGCGTAGACCACATCGTTGCCCGCCTGCCAGCGCTCGATCATCTCCAGAATCAGTTCCGGCGGGTCCTGCAGATCGCCATCAATGAGAATCACTGCATCGCCGGCGGCATGGTCCAGGCCCGCGGTCACCGCGATCTGATGGCCGAAATTGCGTGCCAGGCACAGCACGCGGATGCGCCCGTCGCGTGCAGCCTCGGCCTCCAGCAGCGCCTGCGTGCGGTCGCTGCTGCCGTCGTTCACCGCCAGCAACTCCCAGGGCGAGCCGGTCTGTTCCAGCACCGTGCGCAAGCGCTTGCAAAGCGCCGCGACATTTTCCTGTTCATTGAAGAGTGGAACCACCACTGAAATGCGCGGTTTCATGCTCATGAAGTCTGCCCGCGCAGGGCGCGCCGGATCGCCTCCGGCTCCGGCGCCACGCGCAGCCCGCCCGTCACACTGCGGCGCGCGCTGCGCACATCCTTGAGCCCGTTGCCGGTCACCAGCAGCGCGACTGAACTCCCTGCTGCAAGCATCTCCTGCGCCATGGCAACCTCCAGACCGGCCAGCGCCGCTGCCGCCGCCGGCTCGGCGAAAATGCCGCTGGCGCGCGCCAGGCGCGGTATGGCAGCCAGGATGGCTTCGTCAGCAACGCTTACCCAGCCGCCGTCGGTCTCGCTCACTGCACGCAAGGCCTTGGCGCGGTCGCGCGGCAGCCCCGCCGAGATGCTGTCCGCCAGGGTCTGCGCCGGTTGTGGCTGCATTGCCGCCGCCGGGATGCCTTGCCGTGCAGCCTGTACCAGCGCTGCGCTGCCGGCTGCCTGCACGCCGATCAATTGCGGCTCAGTCTGCGTCCAGCCCAGTTGCCGCAACTCGCGGAAGCCCTTGTGCAGACTCCCGATGATGCTGCCATCGCCCACGCTGACCACCACCGCTTCCGGCAATTGCCAGCCCAGCTGCGCTGCCATCTCGTAAGCGACCGTCTTCTTGCCTTCCGTGGTGAAGGGGTTGATGCCTGTGTTGCGGCAGTACCAGCCTTCTTCCCGCGAGAGCGTGAAACACAACTCAAAGGCGACATCATAGCTGGCTTCCACCAGCAGCACTTGCGCCCCGTAGACCAGCAACTGGGCGATTTTAGCCTCAGGCGCGCTGGCCGGCACGAAGATGATGGTTTCGATACCGCACAGCGAGGCGCCGACGCCTGCCAGGGCCGCGGCCGCGTTGCCGGTGCTGGCCGTGCTGACCACGCGCCGTCCGGTTTCCAGTGCGCGCGCCAGCACCATCGCGCTGGCACGGTCCTTCAGCGAGGCGGTGGGGTTGCGGCCCTCGTCCTTGAGCCACAGGTCGCGCAGTCCCAGCTTCGCGGCCAGACGCGGTGCTGAAAGTAGAGGCGTGCCACCCACCGGCAAGGGCGGCACGGACGCAGACGGCGCCAGCGGCAGCAGGGGACGCCAGCGCCACATGCTGTCTTGCGGCGCCGCCACCAGCGCGTCGCGGTCCAGTTCTGCGCGCAGGCTTTTGTAATCGTAGAGCACGTCGAGAGTACCCGCGTCGCCGCAGCCAGGGCAGACGTACTCCAGCTCTCCAGGCGCGTACTCACGCCCGCAAAGCACACAGCGCAAGGCAAGGATGGCTGCCACGGTTCACATAAGTGCAGGCACAATGCGCGTGCCGGTATCGCCGCGCAAGGCCCGCGTCAGATTGGGTGGATCGGTGATGATGGCCTCGGGCCCGCCATTGCGGATGAAGTCGAGACAGGCCTCAATCTTGGGCAACATGCTGCCCGCGGCAAAGTGCCCTTCATCTCGGTAGCGCTCCGCTTCGGCGACGGTGATGACGTCAAGGTCGCGCTGATCCGGGAGATTGAAATTGAGCGAAACCTTCTCCACGCCGGTGGAGACCATGAACAGGTCGGCGCGCAACTCGCGCGCCAGCAGACTGCCGCCGCGGTCCTTGTCGATCACCGCGCGCACACCGCTCAGGTCGCCATGTTCATCGCGCACCACCGGCACGCCGCCGCCGCCGCAAGCGATCACGATGTAGTCATTCACCACCAGCATGCGAATGGCGTTGGTTTCCTGCAACGCCAGCGGCCGCGGCGAGGGCACCACCCGGCGCCAGCCGCGACCGGCATCCTCCGTTACAGCCCAGCCATCGGCCTCGCGCCGGCGTGCATCTTCCTCACTCATGAAACTCCCTACCGGCTTGTCCGGCTTGTGGAAGGCCGCGTCGCCAGCGTCCACCAGGGTTTGCGTCACCACCGTGACGATGGTGCGGTTGATCCCGCGATGGCGCAGGGCGCTGTCCAGCGCCTGCTGCAACATGTAGCCGATACTGGCCTGGGTGTGTGCCACAATCAGATCGAGCGGGATTTCGTAGAGTCCGAAGTTCTGTGCGATTTCGAAGCGGCGCATGTTGGCGCCCACCTGGGGGCCATTGCCATGCGTGATCGTGACGCTCCAGCCGGCATCGATCATGGCGGCGATGTGGCCGCAGGTCACGTGCACCGCACCCCATTGACTCTCGATATCGGGCTTTTGCGGGTCGCGAATGAGAGAATTGCCGCCAATGGCGACCACTGCCAGTTTGCCTACCATGGGCCCCGTCCCTTCTTCGGGCCTGCGCCCTGCCCTAGCGCATCGTCAGCGCCATCGTGGCTTTCTGTACGTGCAGGCGGTTCTCGGCCTCGTCGTAGACGATGCTCTGCGGTCCGTCCAGCACCGCGTTCGTGACCTCAATGTTGCGGTCGGCCGGCAGGCAGTGCATGTAGACTGCGTGCTCCTGCGCCAGCGCCATTCGCTGCTCATCCGTGATCCAGTCGCTGTACTGGCGACCGATGCGCGCCGACTCATCGTCATCGTCGGTCGTCAGCAGAGCGCCCCAACTCTTGGGATACAGAATATCGGCGTCGCGAAAGCCGGCGTCGAAATCGTCAACCAGCTCCAGCGAGCCGCCATGCCGGCGTACATTGTCCTGCGCCTGCTGCACGATGTCCGGCATCAGTCTGTATTCCGGTGGATGCGTCAGACGCAGGTTCATGCCGAAGCGCGACATCAGCAGGATGAGGCTTTGCGGCACGGAGATCGGCTTCTGGTAGCTGGCGGCATAGGCCCAGCTGACGTTCATGGTGCGGCCGCGCAGATCGCGCCCGAAGCGCTCCATAATGGTCATCAGGTCAGCCAGAATCTGGAAAGGATGATAGACGTCGCACTGCATGTTCAGCACCGGCGCGCGGCTGGCGGCGGCCACATCACGGATGTACTGGTTGCCTACGCCCCAGTCGCACTGGCGGATGGCGATGCCATCGGTGTAGCGACCGACGATTTCGCCGATCTCCTTCGCCGTGTCGCCGTGGCTGATTTGCGTGGTCTGGCTTTCGATGAACTGGGCATGGCCGCCCAACTGGGCCATGCCGGCCTCGAAGCTGATGCGCGTGCGCGTACTGGAGAAGAAGAATAGCATGGCCAGCACCTTGTCACGCAGCAAGGCGTGGGGCTCGCCAGTTGCGCGGCGGCGTTTCAAATCCCAGGCAACTTCCAGCAAGGTGTCAATTTCGTCGCGCGTCCACTCCTGGGTGGTAATCATGTCGCGTCCACGCAAGTCCGTCTGCATTGCTGCCTCCCCGCTCTCCGCCGCCAGAACTGAATTGTACCCCGCCAGCCAGCCAGGGTCACGATTTCGTTGCTGAATTAGCCCAGCAGCGCCGGCAACAGCGCGTACCACTCGGTGGCGCGCACCACGTCATCCAGCGGCACCTGATCCAGCACCGTGTGGGCATGAAACTCGTCGCCAGGGCCGAAACCGATAGAGGGGATGCCGGCCTTGCCCGCCCAGAATACGCCGTTGGTGGAAAAGTTCCACTTGAAGGGTTTCTCCATCGATCCCCACAGCTGCTCACCGGCCCGCAGACCAGTCTGCACGAAGGGATGCTCCTCCTCCAGCGCCCAGGCGGGATAAATCTTGTCCAGCGGATAAACCAGGCCGGTATAGCTGGGCACCTCGTAGCGCAGAATCGAAACGTCCATGTCCTCGCGCTCACCGACGAGGGCCTGGATACGGCGCAACTCCTCATGCGGGTCTTCACCAAAGGTCAGGCGCCGGTCAACGAAAAAGGTGGCCTGGCTGGGTACGGCGTTGATGCTGGGCGTGTCCACGTGGATGTCGGTCACGGTGATGCGACCGTCGCCGAGGAAGGGATCGTTGCGAAACTCCGGCTCCAGGTGGCTGATGCGCTCGATCACCGGCAGCAGTTTGTAGATCGGATTGTCGCCCAGGTGGTTGGAGGCCGCGTGGGAACTGCGGCCGCGAGCCACTACCTGCATCTCCACGCGGCCCTTCTGGCCGCGGTAGACCTGCATGTTGGTGGGCTCGCCAATAACGACGAAGTCCGGACGGATGCCTTCCATGCGGTACAGCGCGTCGGGCGCGCTGCCGTCGTTCCACTCCTCCATGTTGCCGAAGTAGTAACCAGTGAAGCCGTCCAGCAGACCCAGTTCGCGCGCCAGCGCCAGGCCATAAATCATGCCTGGCGTGCTGCCCTTCTCGTCGCAGGCGCCGCGCGCAAACAGCACGCCGTCGCGCACCACGCCCTCGAAGGGATCCCAGTCCCATTCATCCGTGCTGCCGATGCCGACGGTATCCAGATGGCTGTCGTAGAGCAGCTTGCGCGGCCCGTTGCCAATGCGGCCGATAACGTTGCCCATGCGATCCCACCACACCCTGTCGAAGCCGAGGTGCAGCATTTCGGCCTCGGCGCGTTCGCCGACATCGCGGATCTGGCTGTCCATGCTGGGAATGGCGCAGAGCTGGCGCAGAAAGGTGAGCATTGGCTCACGCTCTTCGGCCACGCGCACGCGCAGGCGTTCGATTGTTTTTTGATCCGTCATGGTTATCTCTCTTCAGTGTCAGGCAGGTGCCAGATCCAGTTCCCGCAGTATAGCGGCATTTCGCCGCCGAGGCCTTCAGCCTGGCTCGTCGCGCCACAGGCGTCGCGCCGTTGCCCGGTGCTGTTCCAGCAGCGGCGCCAGCTCCTGACCGGTCAGTTGCCGCTCGCTGACGAGGACACGCCCGTTCACGACAGCCAGGTCTACGCACGGCGGCATACAGAAGACGAGCGCCGCCAGCGGATCCTGCTCCGCCCCGGCCAGCGCGGGCTGGTCGAGACGGAAGGCGATGAAATCGGCCGCCATGCCCGGTGCCAGGCAGCCAATGTCATCACGGCCCAGCAGCGCTGCGCCGCCGCGCGTGGCCATTGCCAGTACCTCGCGCGCGCCCACGCCTGCCAGCACTCCGCCGGCGCGTTGCAGCAACAGGGCCATGCGCGCCTCGTTAAGCAGATTGCCGGCGTCGTTGGAGGCCGAGCCATCGACACCCAGGCCAACGCGCAGGCCGGCGACCAGCATTTCACGCAGGGGCGCGATGCCCGAGCCAAGGCGCAGATTGGAGCCGGGACAGTGGCAGACGCCGGTACCCGTGCGTGCGAACAGTCTGATTTCATCGCTGTCCAACTTTACGCAATGCGCGTGCCACACATCCCTTCCCGTCCAGCCGAGCGACTCAGCGTAGTCGCCCGGTCGCTGGCCGTAGCGTTCCAGGCTGTAGGCGACATCGTGAGCATTTTCTGCCAAATGCGTGTGCAACTGAACGCCTGCGCTGCGCGCCAGGCGGGCGGACTCTCGCATCAGGTCAGAAGTCACGGTGAAGGGTGAGCAGGGCGCCAGGGCGATGCGCAGCATCGCATGGCGCGCCGGATCATGATGATATTCGATGACGCGCTGCATGTCGCGCAGAATCGCGTCCTCGTCCTCGCACAGGGCATCCGGGGGAAGCCCTCCCTGGCTTTCACCGAGGCTCATGGCGCCACGAGTGGCATGAAAACGGATGCCGCTCGCCTGCGCTGCCAGGATGGTGTCTTCCAGCCTGACATCGTTGGGATACAGGTACAGATGGTCGCTGGAGGTGGTGCAGCCGGAGAGCAACAGCTCACTCATGGCGAGGCGGGCACTGACCTGGACCGCCGCGCTGTTCAGCCCGAGCCAGAGCGGGTAAAGCGAGCGTAGCCAGCCAAAGAGTTCGAGCTCCTGCGCCACCACGCGCGTGAGCGTCTGGAACATGTGGTGGTGTGCGTTGACCAGGCCGGGCAGCACGACATGGTCACTCAGGTCAATCACCTGGTCAGCCGTCTGTGCGGGCATGTCCGCCAGGGCGCCGACGGCCTCGATCACATTATCACGTACAAAGAGCGCGGCGGCGCCCAGCTCGCGGCGGGCGTCATCCATGGTCGCGAGCGTGTGGATGTTTTTAGCCAGCAGGGTCGTCATGGCCCGCCCGCTTCATGATCCGGGGAGCATTGCGGTCTGCGACACAGCCGACGCCCTGCACCAGCGCCCGGTGAAGTCCGTCTCGCCTGCGCCTGCCCGGCTGTCAGGCATGCTGAGGCGTTCACTGTGCCAGGCCGACGCTGCGCTGAGCTGCCAGCAAAGTGTGCTGCAGCAACATGGTGATGGTCATGGGCCCTACCCCGCCAGGCACGCGGCTGATGGCTCCCGCCACCTCACTGGCGCGCTCGAAATCCACATCGCCGACCCAGCGCCAGCCACGTTCCGTCGTAGCGTCCTCGATGCGGTTGGTACCCACGTCAATCACCGTCACGCCCGGCTTCAGCCACTCCGCCTGCACGAAGCGGGGCCGACCCAGGGCGGCAATGAGTACGTCCGCCTGGCGCACCAGGGCGGGCAGATCACGCGTGTGGCTGTGACAGAGTGTCACGGTCGCGTTGGCCTTCTGCAACATCATGGCCAGCGGCAAACCGACGATATTGCTGCGCCCCAGCACGACGGCGTGCGCGCCCGCCAGGGTCATGCCCACATCCGCCAGCATGACCATGACGCCGGAGGGCGTGGCCGGCGCGAAGGCGGGTTCGCGGCCCTTCATCGCCAGCTGCCCGATGTGCACCGGGTGGAAACCGTCGACGTCTTTCTCCAGGCTCACCAGCGCCAGAGCCGCCTGCTCGTCGATTTGTGGTGGCAGGGGCAGCTGCACCAGGATGCCATGTACCGCCGGATCCACATTGAAGGCCTGCACGACCGCCTCAAACTGGGCCTGGCTGCTGCCGGCGTCCAGTTCCTGCGTCTGCGACTCGATGCCGACGCGGGCGCAGGCGCGCCGTTTCATGCGCACGTACTGCGCCGAAGCCGGATCATCGCCGGCCAGCACAGCGGCCAGTTGCGGCGTCACGCCGCTCCGCTCGCGCAGTTCAATGACTTGCTGCGCCAGCTGCGTCTGTATGCGTTGCGCCAGTGCGCGCCCGTCGATGATACTCGCGCCCATCCCTGCTCCATCCCCTGCGGACTGTCACCCCAGTTTACACCTTGCAGCCAGGAACTCACAATGTGCGAGTCACTGCGCACTGTTCCAGGACCGGCTTTCTGCTACACTGGGAACAAGCACGGTTGCAGCCGCGAAGGGAGACAGGTTGAGCACCAGCCAGGGACTCTTCTTCATGGTGGCCGGGCCACCCGGCGTCGGCAAAAACACACTGATTAACAATGCGCTGCTGCAGCTTCCCGGGCTGCGACACCTGGCGACCTGCACGACCCGCGCGCCACGCCCCGGGGAAGCGGAAGCCGGCCAGTATCGCTTTGTGTCGCTGCCGCAATTCCGCCAGATGGTTGCGGACGACGAGTTACTGGAATGGCAGGAAGTGCACCCGGGCCGCTACTACGGTGTGCCGCGCGCAGACATCGAACTTGCGCTCAACGCCGGCCAGCACCTCATTTCCGACATCGACGTACTCGGCGCCACCTGCCTGCAAATCTTGTATCCCGCAAGCGCGGTGCTGGTGTTCATCCTCCCGCCTGCGCTGCAGGAGCTGGTGGCGCGCATGCAGGCACGTGGCGACAGCGAACAGGATATTCAGACTCGCATCCGGCGCGTGAACATGGAACTGCAATACGCCGACCTCGCTGACCACAGCATCCTGAATGATGACCTGCATGCAGCCAGCGCCAGTCTGTGCTGTATCCTTGATGCCTGCATGCTCCAGCAGCATGACCATCCCGGACGGCAGCAACGCCGTCACTACGAGGCGCAGCTGCTGGTCAGCGGCGGTGAGCGGGTGCTGGTCAACGACGAGGACGGACGCTTGCCAGTCCGCTCGCTGCGTCCGGCCGAGGTGCCGCATGATGCGGCCCTGCGCTGTCTGCAGCAGTTCCCGGACCTGGGGCCGGGCTGTCTGCAGAACCCCTCAGGCCACGCCGGCTCCTTTTTACCACCGGCTGCCATCGAGGTCGAGCGCAATACGGCGCAGCATCAGGTACGTCTCACCTGGGTCTACCGCCTGGACGCCATTCCATCCTCCGCCCCGCCTGGCTGGCGCTGGCAGGCACATGCCGGACTTTCGTTGCCGCCTGCCCTGGCGCAGTCGCTGCATCCAGACGAGCGTCTGGCCTCCCACGCCCCATGAGCCTGCGCGCGCTGCAACAAGGCCAGGGCGCACACTTCGCTGCTGACGGCATCCCGCTGCACTTTGGCGAGCAGGAAACAGCCTGGCAGGCGGCCCTGGCGCAGGTCGTCCTGCTCGACCGCTCGCACGAAGCCCGGCTGCGGCTGAAAGGCAGCAACGCGCTCGACCTGCTGCAACGCATCTCGACCAACGATGTCAATGCCCTGACTCCAGGCTCGGGCTGCCCGACGCTCTTCACCAGCTGGCACGGCCGCATCCTCGAGCGCGTGGAGGTCTTCCGTCAACCGGACGGAGTCCTGCTGCTCGGCGGCCCGGGTCGGGCGGCGGCGCTGGCCGACACCCTGCGCCGCAACATCTTCTTCAATGATGACGTTCACATCCAGGATCTGGCATCGGACTGGCAGCTCTTCGATCTGGTCGGGCCCGCGGCAAATGAATTGCCTGGCCTTTCCGGCTTCTTTGAAGCCGCATCCAGCGGGCAGCAGCTGTGCCAGACAGAACTCGCCGGTCACAAGGTCCTGGTCGCACAGCGCACCCCGCCCGGCGTGCCGCGCCACACCTTGCTGCTGCCCTCAAGCGTTGCCACAGAAATCTGGCAGTCCCTCTTCGCAGCCGGCGCTCAACCTGCTGGCTCCCTGTTGTTCAACGCCCTGCGCATCCGCGCCGGCCGACCGGCCGGCAGCGAACTCAACGCGGACTACATTCCGCTGGAGCTGGGCCTGTGGGACGAGGTGAGCTTCAGCAAGGGCTGCTACACCGGTCAGGAAATCATTGCGCGCATGGAGAGCCGCGGCCAGCTGGCCAAAATGATGCTGCGGCTGCGGCCGCTGGCGGATGTGGTCGCTCCTGCCGACCTGCATAATGAAGGCAGGGTCGTCGGGCAACTGACCAGCAGCGTCGTCGCGCCCGACGGCGTGCGCCATGCCCTGGGCGTGGTGCGCCGGCAGCTGGCACAGCCCGGAACCCGGTTACTGGCGCAGGAGGTTGCACTGGAAGTCCTGGCGCCGGCCGGCGTGCAGCCAGGTTACAGACCGGAGAAATCAGGCGGCGGGTGATCGAAGAACAACGCCCACCACAGTTGCCAGTTGGGCGGACGGCGCGGCAGCGTCCGGACTTCAGCAAAGCCGGCTGCACCGGCCTGGCTGGCGCTAACCGGCGCCACATAAAGCGTGTTGCCAGTCGGCACCGGCACCACCAGTCGTTCGCCGGAGCGCACCATCTTCCCTTCATCCCTGGCCCAGCGCTGCACGAAAACATCGCTGCGGGCAAGGTCGCGTTCGGCGATGAGACGTGCCTTGTCCTCGCGCAGCAATTCAATATCGATCAGGACCTGGTTGTGGGCTTCCTGCAAGGGCTGGCCAGCGCTGATGCGTGTGCTGAAGTTGATGGCCAGCGTCAGGCCGGCCGCCAGGATTATGGCGAAAACCACCTGGACGCCGTTGATGCGTGGGACGGGCCGACTTGAGCGCGCTTCCATGCGGCACAGTATAACCGGCAGCGGGTAATGAAGCGCAGGAGGAAAGCATGGCGGTCATCCGGCACGGGCAGCAACCCGCCTGGCGTAGCAGCCGCAGCGGCCTGCTGACGCGCACAATAGTCTCGCAGGCCTGCGGCGCAGGCAGCGTGGTGGTTTGGGAACAGGAGCTGCTGCCCGGCCAGCGCATCCCCCTGCATTACCACGAGTTCGAGGAAACGCTGACCGTGCTGGAAGGGGAACTGCGGGTCACGCTGGCCGGCGCGCAACATCTTGTCCGCGCCCGCAGCACCATCTTCGTGGCGACGGGCGTCGCCCACAGCCTGCACAATACAGGGCCGGCGCCAGCCCTGCTGCTGGCGCACTTCATCAACGACGAACCGACCATCATCCCGCTGCCGGACCCCGCCTGACGCAAAAGCAGCCCCCTGCGGAGCTGCTTGCGTTGTGCCGAAGGTGGGAGTCGAACCCACACTCCCCAAAGGGAACTACGCCCTGAACGTAGCGCGTCTGCCTGTTCCGCCACTTCGGCCAACTGACCGGAATTGTATCAGCAATCGCCGCCCTGTCAACGATGGTCTTGCGCGCGCGCGGCCGCGGCCCTACCATGAACCTGTCACCTGTTCGGGAGCGTTGCATGCTGCGCTGGCTCCACCCCCTGCTTCTGATTCCTCTGCTCGCCCTTTCCGTCCTGGCCCAGTCGACCCCAGGCATCACTGCCGAGGCCCGGGGCCAGGCCAACCTGCGCGCGGCAGCCTCACTCGAGTCCGCGCTGCTGGGCGAAATCCGGCAGGGTCAGCGCTGGCCGGTGCTGGCCAGCAGCGAGCATTTCCCCTGGTTGCTGCTGGGGGATGCGACAGGTGAGCCGCTTGGCTGGGTTTATGCCGACCTGGTCAACCTGAGCCCGGCAAGCGCCGCCCTGCCCGTATCCACGCTGGTGCTCACTGCACAGCGCGAGGTCACCGCAACCGCCCTGCCAGATCTGCTGCAGCCCGTCGCTTCGGCCACTGTACCGGCAGCGCTGACTGCAATGCCGGCGACAACCGTATTCGGCAGCCTCGCCGGCATTATAAACATTCGCCAGGGGCCGGGCGTGGAGTACTCGCGCGTGGCGGTGGGTCAGGCCGGCGAACGTTATGAAATCAGCGCCAGGCACAGCCTGCGGCCCTGGGTTCAGATCATTGATGCGCGCGCGCCGAATGGACGCGCCTGGATCGCGCGCGACCTGTTGCAGATTCAGGGCGACCTGACGCAGCTGCCGATAATTTCTCAGCCCGTCCTGCACCTGCCTACCCTGACGCCCACGCCCTCCCTGGCACGCATCACCGCGCGGGCCGGAATTGCTGATGGACGACCGGAAGCGCCGACAGGGTTTGTTGAGACGGGGCAACAGGCATGGGATCTCATCCTGGCTGCCGGGTTTGAGCGGGAAAGTGGGCGTCCGGCCGCGCTGTATTTACTTGACCTCGGCAGCGGCGTCGGGCTGGGCTTCCATGAACGCCTCGCCTTCAGCGGCACCAGCATCCAGAAGATCAACATCCTGACGGCTTTGTTCGGCGTTCTTGAAAGCCCTCTGTCCCGCGACACTGCGGTCGACATCGCCAACACCATGATTTGCAGCGAGAATCTGGCCACCAATCGCCTGCTGGCACGCATCGGCAGGGGCGACTCCTGGGCAGGCGCTGCTGCTGCGACCCGTCTGCTGAAAGCGCTCGACATGCCGGGCAGTTTCATCGTCACGCCCTACACCATCCCGGGTCAGACAGCGCAGCCGCCCGCCGAAACGCAGGTAATCGCACCGCAGCTCCCCGGTGACAGCGTGGTAGATGCCGACCCCTGGAACCGAATCCTGGCCGGCGATGTCGGGCAGCAGCTGGGCTCCCTGTATTACTGCGCGCAGGAGGAGGACAACCCGCTGTCAACCCAGGGGCTTGAGCCGCGTGAATGCCGTCAGGCGTTGCAGGTGATGAGCAACAACACGGTCGACGCGTTGCTGAAGGCCGGCGTGCCGGAGCGGACGCAGGTGGCGCACAAGCACGGCTGGATCGCCGACACCCACAGCAACGCCGCCCTCTTCTTCACGCCGGGCGGCGACTACGTCATCGTGCTGCTCCTGCATCAGCCGCAGTGGCTGGACTTCCAGCGCTCACTGCCACTGATGGCCGAGGTGTCGCGTCTGGTCTACAACTTATACAATCCCGACCAGCCGCTGGCGGCCGTTCGCGCGGGCTACATCCCCGAGGCCGGCAGCTGTGACTTCACAGCTGACCCACTGATTGGAGAACTGTTGACAGCGCAGTAGTGGCCGCGCCCTGACTGCTGCTCAGGTTTCTGCCTCTGCATTTTCCGGCGGGCAGAGCCGACGCAGGAAACCCCAACTGTAGATGCCGGTGGCATGGCCGTCATCCCAGGTGGGTTGCAGCGCATAGGAGCCTACCATAACGACCGAGGTCATGCGCCACGAGCGCAGTGGTTTCAGCTCCAGCAAGTCTTCCGGCTCGTAGGCCTGGCCCATGTAACGATGGCCCCCGCGGCAGGCCACACAAGGGCAGGCCTCGCGCAATTGCGCCCAGGGATAGTGGCAAACGCGACCATCCTGCCAGCGTATGATCAGGGTTGCGGCTGTCTTGTCGAGTGTGACGTCCAGAGGGCGCATGGACTTCTCCCTGTGCCAATGGTCTTGCAACGGCCACGCTCTTTGCTACAATTGCTGAATGGCGACGCGTGAGTGGTTCCGCAGATTTGTCCGGATTGCGGTTGAGCATACCATGCATCGACGCAGGCTGTTGTGCGCCGTCCTGCTGGTGTTCTTCGCCAGCGCCTGTGATATTGCGCCGCCCACGCAAATCATCCTCGTCGTAACTGCCACACCCCAGGACATCGCAGCGCAGGGCGCTGCCGCGGCGCAGGGTACTGCCACGAATGTGGCCATGCAGGCTGCCTTGCCGGCAATAGCGAACGTTACGGACGTGACACCTGTGGCAGGCCTGGCCACTTTCACTCCCACACCGCTGGTGACAGAAACCCCCGCCGTTCCACAACCGACCCCCACTGTGCGCCAGATACAGATCGCCGAGCAGATCTTCGAGCGCGGCCGCATGTTCTGGCTGCAGCCAACGCGGCAAATCTGGGTGGCGGTCGTCACGCGCGAAGGCGGTGGTGACTGGTATGTCTACGAGGACTTCTTCGAAGAAGGCGACCCCGAGTTCGATCCCGACATCATTCCACCCAACGAAGATCTGAAGCAGCCGATTCGCGGCTTCGGCAGGCTCTGGCGCGACAACCTCAAGGTGCGAGAATTGCTGGGCTGGGCCACCAGCGACGAGTTCGGCTTCGTCACGCGCTACGAGTATCACCCGGCGCAGACATTGGTAGACGGTCAACTCGTGTCCGCTCCAGGCGAGCACGTGCTCTTTAACCTCTACGGCGAAGGCCTGCGTTTTGTCGAGTCGAGCAGCACCTGGGGGCTCGACATCTGACCCACGGCGGGTCATGCAGAATATTTCCTCTCGCTGCCGGTCGCCCCTGGTCGGCAAGCGGAGTCCACACTCATGATTGATCTTCTTACATTAGCAGCTTCAACCCTGCTTGCGATGGTGTTGCTCTGTCTGGCCTGGTGGCTGCTCATCGCCAGCGAAGGCGTTTATCTTGGCCGGCGCGTGGTCATCTGGCTCTATGACATCTTCGCCAGCCGCTACGATGCCACCAAGCGCGTTCAGCCCCTGTATGAACGGGTGCTGCTGGCACAGCCCCTGCTGGACGGCATCGCTCCTCACCGCGCGCCCATGACGCTGGACGTCGCAACCGGCACCGGCCGCCTGCCGCTGGCCCTGCTGGAGCACCCGGACTTTCACGGTCAGGTGATTGCGACGGATCTCAGCCGCGGCATGTTGCGCATTGCCGCGCGCAAGACCCGCGGCTGGCCTGGGCGCTGCCAGCTGCTGCGCTGCCCGGCGCAGTCATTGCCCTTCGATGACGGCAGTTTTGACGTGGTCACCTGCCTGGAGGCGCTGGAATTCATGTCCAGGCCAGCCATTGTTCTGGAAGAGTTGATGCGCGTCCTGCGCCCAGGTGGCCTGCTGTTCATCAGCAATCGCATCCACACGCGTTTGATGCCCGGCAAGACCTGGAACCATGCGCAACTGACCCGACTTTTGCGGGACTTCGGCGCTGCAGAAGTGTGGAGCGAGCCCTGGCAAGTCGATTACGAGCGGATCTTTGTGCGCAAGACCGGCGCTTCAGCTCCGGTCGGCGCGCGCCCGCCCGGCGAGCTGCTGCGCTGCCCCTGCTGCCGCACAAGCGGACTGATGATGGACAATGAGTTGGGCCTGCGCTGCGTTGACTGTGGTGCGAGCAGCGCTTCGACCAAAGACGACGTGATCGACCTGGTGGCCATGCGCCAGCGCTGCTGAACGCCCGCTACTCACCATTGAAAGGCGCTGGCGGATGCGCCAGAATGCGGCCCAGTAGCCAACCTGGGGGAGCCAGCCTTGATCGATCTGCCCGCAGCACACGCCCGCCTGGTAGAGCAGGCCTTGCAGGCCGCCCAGGCACATGGAACCCTGCCGGCCTGCGACCTGCCGTCTGTGGACATCCGTCCGCCGGCGCGTCCGGAGATGGGCGACTACGCCTGCGCCATCGCGCTGCAGCTGGCACGCAGCATGCGCCGCAACCCGCTTGAAATTGCGCGTTGCATCGCCGGCCACCTGCCATCAGCTCCCTTTCTGGCCAGCGTCGAGGCCGCCGCGCCCGGCTTTCTCAACTTTCGTCTTGACGAAAGCTGGCTTTGCGCCCAGGTAGATGCGATGCTGGCGGAAGGCGAGCAGCTGGCCCGGCTGGACCTTGGCGTCGGCCAGCGTGCCCTGGTCGAATTTGTCAGTGCCAACCCCACCGGCCCGCTGCACATCGGCCGCAGCCGCGGCGCCATCGTCGGCGATACCCTGGCGCGACTGCTGCAGGCTGCCGGCTACATAGTCGTACGGGAGTATTACTTTAACAACGCCGGACGTCAGATGCAGCTGCTCGGCGAGAGTCTGCGGCTGCGCTATCTGCAGGCGCTGGGGCGCGAGGTTGAGCTGCCAGGTGACGATTTTTACCAGGGTGACTATCTGGTGGAACAGGCACAGGAACTGGTTACGCAACAGGGCGAGGATCTGGCAAGCGCCTCAGGTGTGCACTTTCAGCGCCTTGCCGAACAACGCATGTTCGCAACCATTCGCCAGACACTGCAGCGCATTGATATCAACCACGATTGCTACTTCAACGAGCAGCAACTGTATGAAAGCGGCGCGCTGGAGGAGGTGCTGGAAGTGCTGGAATGTCGCGGCCAGCTCTATCGTGCGGCCGAATGGGAGGGCGCCAGTGAGGAAGAGCAGGCCCGGGCCCGCGGTCGTGCAGCGGCCACCTGGTTCCGCGCCTCCCGCTACGGCATCGACAAGGATCACGTGCTGCTGCGCGGCGACAGCACGCCCACCTACAGCCTGCCCGACATTGCCTATCACCGCGACAAGCTGGCGCGCGGTTTCGACCTGGCCGTGAACATCCTCGGCGCCGACCACTATGTGCAGCACCAGCTGGTGCGCGCCGGACTTGAGGCGCTGGGCGAGGACACGTCGCGCATTCGCGTCGTCATCCTCCAGTTTGTGCGCCTGCTGCAAGGCGGCCAGGAACGCAAGATGAGCACGCGCAGCGGCGAGTACGAAACCCTCGACGACCTCATCGACGAGACCGGGCCGGACGCCGTGCGTTACCTGTTGCTGGCGCGCAGCGCGGATGCGCGCCTCGATTTCGACCTCGACCTGGCCGTCGCGCAGAACAATGAAAACCCCGTCTACTACATCCAGAATGCGCATGTACGATGTGCTGGTATCTTGCGAAGGGCCGTTGACGCCAAACTCGATGACAGCCACGCCGATCTGTCCTTGCTGGGCGCCGGGGAGCGACGCTTCCTGCGCAAGGCGCTGGAACTGCCCGCGGTGATTGGGCAGGCCGCAGTCGAGCTGGAGCCACATCGCATCGCTTTCTTCGCGCACGAACTGGCCGGCATTTTTCATCCGGTTTACGAACAGGCGCGCGTACTGGGCGAGGATGTATCGCCGGAGCTGGCAGCCGCGCGCCTGCGATTTTACCGCGCCGCCCAGGTCGTGTTCCGTCGCGTCCTCACGTTGATGGGCATGAGCGCACCGGAAACCATGTAGCCTGTCAGGAACAGGGAGCGCAGCATGAGCCTCAAACCCGACCACTGGATCCGCCGCATGGCGCAGGAACAGCGGATGATCGAGCCCTTTGTCGATGGACAGCGGCGCGAGGGCGTCATCAGCTACGGCCTTTCCTCCTACGGCTATGACATGCGCATGGCCGATGAATTCAAGATCTTCACCAACGTGCGCTCCGCCATCGTGGACCCCAAGAATTTTTCCGACGATTCCTTCGTAGACCACAAGGGCGCAATCTGCGTTATCCCGCCCAACTCCTTCGTGCTGGCGCGCAGCATGGAGTACTTCCGCATCCCGCGCAGCGTGCTGACGCTCTGCGTCGGCAAATCCACCTACGCCCGCTGCGGCCTGATCGTCAACGTGACGCCCTTCGAACCGGAGTGGGAGGGCTACGTCACCCTGGAGATCAGCAACACTACCCCCCTGCCCGCCCGCGTCTACTCCAACGAGGGCATCGCCCAGGTGATCTTTTTTGAGGCCGACGAGGAGTGCGAGATCTCCTACGCCGACAAGCGCGGCAGATACCAGCACCAGCGTGGCCTGACCCTGCCCAGGCTCTAGCACCCCGCTGCTGGTCATGACTACGCAGCCTTGATGCGTTCCTGACCACTTGCTACCGCGCCTACGAATACCTCGAGAGCGGCGCCCTCGAGGTCTTCTGGCGCGAATGCTGAGCCCCTGCATGCTCCCCGCCGGGCTTGCTGCGCGCAGGCCCGGCAGTCAGCTGGCTGTTTAAGCCAGGCCAACTTTCCCTGACAGTGTTACAATATGAAACAGACTTGGCTGTTCCAGAAAGCATGGTCATGAAGGCAATTCTGCATTCACACAGGCGACATCTCCTCTGGTTGCTGGTTGGGGTTCTGCTGCTTTCTGCAGCGCCAATGCAGGCGGCCGACTGTGACGACTATGATGATGTGGAGTTCACCTTTCTGGAGATGGATGAAAATGGATTGATCACCTTCGATGATCTGTCGCTTGCAAGCTATGAAGTAATGGCCTGTGAAATTGTCCCTGATCCGCTGGTTCGCCTCGCCTGTGACTTCGATACCGATTATTTCACGGTGGAAACTCCCTCTTACCAGATACCTGATTTTGACCCCGGGAATATATACTGGTATGGCATGACAGGGCTGACAACTGACGGTTGTTTTATTGCCGGGCGAGCCAGGGATTACTGGCCGCCGGTGGAAGTCCCCGAGCCTGAGCAAATCCCGGATCCAACTCCTTTTCCTGTGCTGCTGCCACCAGAAAATGTTGCCTTTGACCCGGGCGGAACAACTGTCACCTGGGATGCCGTACCGGACGCTGCGGGCTACATCGTTGAATGGCGCCAGGGTGCCGACGATCCCTGGACCCGGGTTGAAACTGTTAACACCACCTATGATATTCCCAACTTCGATACGTCGGTGCCTTATTCAGTCAGAATCCTGACTGTAAACAGTGAGGACGTTGCCGGTCCGGCTTCGGACATCGTGGACTGGACGCCTCCTGGAGCGCCGCGAAATTTGCGCATTAATAATGACGGCAGCGTCACCTGGGATGACGACGAAGATGCTGATCATTACCTGACCGGTTGGCTCAAAAACCATGAGGGTTCGGCCCAGTTTGCTGCCCAGGCCGGGAACCAGATGCAGGACCAGCGGACTGAAACAAATGTGTACAACATCCCGGATTTCAACCCCGGATCCGACTACAACGCGGATACCCGCACTGTTAACGAACATAACGCAAAAAGTGCGCGCGCCTTTGCCCGCTACAATCCGCCGCCCGCACCGGATAACGTGGTCATTGATGAATATGGCGAGGTCACCTGGGATGCGGTGACCGAGGCAACCCATTACCTGGTCGACTGGATCAAGGGCCCATCCCCCTGGGATCGGGAAAACCAGGTGACGCCGGCCAGCTTCACAATTTCAAACTTTGATGCTGCAGCGGATTACATCGTGACCCTGCGTTCGGTAAACAGTCAAAATGTTGAGAGCTTCCCACCCGTCTCGCAATCCTGGACGCCACCGACAGTGGATCCGCCCACCAAATTGAGAATATCGCGTGTCGGATTTGTCAAATGGACGGCCGCGGACTACGCTTCCCGTTACACAGCCAACTGGCGCCTGAAAGACGGGGCCTGGAGCAGCGATATTTCAGTCGATGCTGACGACCCACTGAATTTCACGATTTCCGGTTTCGATGAAGAACTGGAATATGAAGTTCGGGTCCGCACTGATCTTGATGTAGGCAATACGACCCTCAGCAGTGACTTTGTAACCCAGACCTGGCCAATGCCCGATTCAGGGGATTCATCCGGTTCAGGCAGATCAGATGATGCCGGGTCCACGAATCCAAGGCAGTTGTGTCGCGTATCTCCGCACAATGGTTCCTCACTCATCGTATGGTATTGCAGCTACAATAACTACACGGTGGAAGCACGGAGTGGTGAGGAGGGCACCAGCCTGTTCACTGGTGAACTGTGTTCCGGCTATACGAAGCACAAGCTCGCATCAAGCACCACCGTTGAAGTCTGGTGCAACGCAAGCAACCAGTATCACGTCATCGAACTGAACCCGCAGCACCCACAAGATGCGCGACGTGATATCCTGGTGTTCGATGAATTTTTGTCGCAGTGTTACCGGGCCTATGAATATCTCGCGACCGGCACACTGGAGATCTGGCACCGCAGCTGTACCTGACGGGCTCGCTTCCCTTCACTCTCCTGCTGCTGACCTGGCAGGGGAGTTGTCAAGATATTGTGCGCTGGGCCGCCGGCAGGCAAAGGTTGGTTCCGCGCTGCAAACTCTGTGCCAGCGGCATGTTTGAAGCCTTCGATATCGAAGACCGTCTACTTCCTGGTCGGGCCGACAGTTGCTGCCCCACTTGCGCCCGGCACTCCAGACTTTCGTTTATCTCCGTCCGTCTTTCACGTTCGCAAGTTGCCGTCCACTGTAAATCATGCAATTATTTGACCTGATGGTAAAACAATTCCGGCAGTCATGTGTCGCTGGAGGCTGTATGCGCCGTTTTTCTGTATTGTTGTTTCTGCTGGCCGTGGTTTTCCCCATCGCCGCCCAGGGGCCCGCACCAGGGGTCATGTGACCCTGGACCCCGCGACCGGGACTCTTTCCTGGAGGCCTAATACAATCACGGAAGTGTCACGGTACGAAATTCTCTACAGCCGCAGATGCCAGGAACCCATAACAAGATTGAATGAATCTGCACCTGGGTCTCTCATTTTCCCCAACTATGATGCTTCTGATCGCTACATCGTCGACATCACAGCCTATGGCCAACGTGGCGGAGAAGAAGTCTGGCTTGGACATGGAAAAGCCGACAACGGCGTCCCGTGCGGACAATTGAATTTTAGCCTGGATCATGATACCGGAACTATTGCGTGGAGTCCCAGATCGATCTCTGGAGTAAAAAGATACGATCTGTACTACGGCGCGTGTCATGGGGCCAAGGGAATCTTGCATCCAACCGAGCCTGGTACCTTCACAATCCCCGACTATGATCCCACGCTGAGCTACCTTGTCGAAATCGTAGCCACTGGCCGGGATGAAAATGGAGAGGAAACCTGGCTTGGACATGCAAAGGCTGACAACGGCGTCGTTTGCCCGTACCTGCCGGAACATCTTGCACTAATGCAGACGCCGTTGAGCCCTGTAGTCACCGTGCCGCAGCCGGTGGACACCACAGGCCTCACACCAAATCTACTGGGCTCTACAAACCTCACAGAGGGCTACAGTGCAGCCGCTGATTCCACGCCAGTTCCCGTGGCCCCTGCCGCTACGCTGGTGGCGCTAAGTATGAACATCTCGCCTCATTTCGGCAGTACACTCCATGTGCGTGCTGAGGGCGGCAACATCCATGCCTATGATTCCGCCAGGAACGCATCCCTGTTCGCAGCTGGAAGCTGCTATGCCGGAACCTTGCTGGCAGCCAGCGACTCGCTTGAGATTTCCTGTTCTGCAGACGCCAGGTTCAGGGTATTGCAGGTGCATGCACAGCACCCGGCCGACGGCCGGCGCGACCTTCTCATCTTCAACGCCACACTGACGGATTGCTACCGTGCCTATCAGTACCTTGCCACCGGCAGGGAGGAAATCTTCGACAGCAATTGCTAGCCACGCGCTGATCAAATCCGCCTGCTGCTATTGCGAGCAGCGGGCGGGCCCATGTGCTACTCCCGTCCGGCGTTGCCAGACATAATCCGTCCCGCTACACTGGGGCGACGGGCCGTTGGCTCAACTGGCAGAGCGGTTGACTTACATTCAACAGGTTACAGGTTCGAGTCCTGTACGGCCCATGCCCGCCGGAGGCCGGAGCGCAACCCATGACGCATCCAGGGCATCCAGCCGCCACAACCGACTGATGCGCTTTCGACTGTTGCTCGTGCTGGCGGGCGCCCTGCTGGTCGCTGCAACCTGGAGTTTCCCGCTCTGGCGACCGCTACTCGTGGACGATGTGGTCAACGAGGCTTTTCCCGGCCTTGAACAGACGCTGCAGGATGACTTCCGCCAGTTGAGCGTGTCGGAACAGAATGACTATCTGCAGATGGCGCGCGAGGAACCGGCCATGGCACTGGCCATGGTCGAGGCCGCGCTGCAGGCGCCTGCCCTGGTCGAGGAAGCGCAACAGACAGCGGCCACGCGCCTGGCGCAAGGAAGTTTCGTGAACATTGACCGCATTCACTGGGCGCAGGGCAACGCAGTGATTTACGACCTGGGAGAAGGCAATCACCTGCTGCGCCTGGAAAACTTCCGCGCCGCCAATGGCCCCGACCTGCGCGTCATGCTCTCCGCCAGTCCCGCGCCACGCAGCCCGGCAACGCTAAATGAAGGTGGGCTGGCGCTGGATCTGGGCCGTCTGAAAGGCAATGTCGGCAACCAGAACTATGAAATCCCTGCCGGGCTCGACCCTGGCCTGTATAATAGCGTCGTGATTTACTGTCGTCGTTTCAACGTCGTCTTCAGCACGGCGACCCTCTGACCCGAAGCCGGCGCCTGATGCCGGATGAGAGCAGCCATGACCCTCAGTGAAGCAGCCCGGCCGCAGCTCCTGTCCAAAGAAACCAGTTTCGCGCTGGACCCGGAGCACGGGGGGCTGCGCGCTGCCATGCTACTGGGCTTTGTGTTGATCTGGGGCGCAAGCTTCCTGCTGGGCCAGGCGCTGCTCAGCATGGATGGCGCCACCATAATCGCTCTCGTGGCCGGCTTTGCCGTGGCCGCGCTGGCAGCCCAGCGCCTGGAACGCTGGCTAAAGCCACGCTGGCCCAGCGGGCGCAGCGTAAGCGTCGGGGAGAGACAGATCCGTCTGTTGCGCCGCAGCCAGGAACAGGAATCGCTCGACACCGAAGAGAGCGTCACCGTGCTCACCTGGTGTTTCCGTATCAGCCGGCGTGCGCGTGTGCCCAAGGGCTGGTACATGGTCGCCTGCGCGCTGGAACAGGATGAACGCTACATTCCTGTCTACACCTTTCTGTCGCCCGATGACTTTGAACGCTTGCGCACGCCAGGCCACTTCACGCTGCTGCAAGGGCGCAAACAGCGGCAGAAAGACGGCGACTTAAAGCTGGCCGGTGAGCAGAAACGTCTGCACAGCGCCGAGCAGGTGCGCTGGCTACAGGGAGGTGAAATGAGCAATGACGATTTCGCCGGCTTCCTGCGCCACCTGCAGCAAGGTTTTCCCGCCTGGATGCCCGACATAGTCTGAGCCTCTATCCAGATGCACCCTGCAGCACTAAGTCGCCTTCTGCTCGTCCTGTCACTCTTGCTGTGGCTGGCACCGGCAGGCACAGCACAGGCCCAGGTTCCTCCTCTCAACTCATTCGTCCCGGTTCGTGGCAGCCTGGCAGCGGGCGCGCAGGACAACTGGAGCTTCAACGCTCCCGGCGGCAGCATGATCTCACTGGTCGCAGTTGCGCTCTACGTAGGCCTCGATCCCCGCCTGGATGTCTACGACAAAAACGATAGCCTCATCGCCACAAATGATGATGTGGACTGGCCTGCAAGCACGGATGCCGTAATAGAGGCTCTCAGTCTGCCCGCCAGAGGGGACTACAGGGTCCGCGTGAGCGCTGTGGGGCAGAGCGCGGGTGACTATGAACTGACCCTGCTGCAGGGCTGGTCTGACCTCATTTGGGAGGAAGACTTCAACGAGGCCGATGCCTGGCAGGCGAGCACCATTGCCGCTGATACCTACCTCGGTGAGGGTCGCGCGGTGCTCGTGCTCAAGCCACCGGTAAACTCGGTGACGATCACCCGTGCGCTTGACCTGCCCGCGGAAGGCTTTGCCCTGCACGCCGACATCACCGAAGTGGCTGGAAACCGGGGCTGGCGCGTGGGCATCATCAGCCACTGGAACAGCCCAAACGAATGGGCCCGTTTCGCCGTCGACGACCGTGGTCGCTGGCAATTCCTGGTCAACACAGCCACTGGAGTGAAGGTCCTGCGCAGCTGGACGACGCATCCCGCCATTCGGGAAGGGGAAGAACCCGCCAGCCTGGGACTGGTTAGTTACGGCGGCAGAGTCGAGTTGTTTTACAATCGCAGGTCGCTCGGGCGTATCAGGGAAGGACTACCGGCCCTGCCCGGCAGAATCGGCCTGTATGCCGGCACTGACAACATGCCTGACGCCCAGTTAACGGCCTGGTTCAGCGGCCTGCGGCTGACAGCGCCGGTACAAACCGCAGCGGGTGGTCTTGTGCCCGCGCAGTTGCATGGTCAGGAGCGCCTGATCATATTGCGCAATCTGCAGCGTCAGCGTCTCGTGCCCGGCTCTGGCAAATTGTCCCTGCTCGTGCCGGAAAGCTACGTGATTACCAATCGCGCCGGCGTCAGCACGATCGGCCTCGCCAGCAAGCGACAATTCACCCACCTGGTGCTTGGCGCAACTTTCGTGCCGCAGCCGGATGCGCCTGGCCGGAAAACCGGTTGTGGCGTCGTGCTGGAGGCAGACGAGCCAGAGACCTATACCTATACCCTGGCCTGGCTGGACAGCATGGGCGGCGCCGGTCTTTCAAGAAGGGAAGGCGATGTCTTCGCTCCCGGCCCCGTCCGCGCCGGACTGGCGGCCAGATCTGGCCCGCATCAGTTGCTGGTCGTGGCAGACGGGAAACGATTGCTGTTCTATGCCGACCAGCAGTTTATCGGACAACAGCCGGCAGCCGAGTCTGCCGGTTCGGTGGGCAACGCCGCACTCAGTTTCGCAAACCTGACGACCACCTGCAATTTCAGTGATACCTGGGTGTGGAGCTGGGCCGAAGAGTGAAGCAGGAGTCGTTCAGTCCCGTACCCTGTCCTGCGCGGCCGCGCGTAGTGCCTCCAGTTTGCGCGCAGGCGCCTCCTGTCCCTGCTGCCGCAGCATCCGCTCCACCGCAGCCAGCATGTCCGGCAGGGCATCGCCGTAACGTTGCAGACCTTTGTCCAGCACAGCCAGCGCGTCCTGCTGGCTGCTGGCGCTGAGCAGATCGTTCACAAGGCGCAGTTCGGGCTGCATGTTCTCCTGCATCAGGGTCACGATTTTCTGATGGATGGCCTTGAGGCGGCTACTGGCATGGATGTCGGCCCGCTTTTCAGCCTCGCGAATGTTGGCCGCCAGCACCGCCATGAAGCTGTCATCAATCCTGCTGATGTGTTCGCGAATGGCCCGGTCCGTGTCGGCGCTGGCCATGATGGCCTGCAGGGCCGCAGCTGCCTGCTGCAGCGCAACCTGCGCCTGAGCGTCTGCCATCCGCGTCAACTCGCCGAGGCGGACGCGCAGCGCTTCCAGGCGCGTTCGTTCGACCACGGGAGCCTGGTCAATGTGCAAGGTCAATTCCTGAAAGAAGGCGTAGTCGAAGGCTGGCCGCAGCAATCCGACCAGCGCCTGCAACCTCTGCTCATCCTGCGCCAGTTCCAGCGTCAGCGCCAGCAAATCCTTGCGCTCCGGGCTTTTGCCCAACGCCTGAATGCGATTCGCCACGTATTGCACGACCTTGTCGCGTTCCTCGGCCTGGGCAGCCATCTGCTTGCCAAAGCTGGAATGCTGCGCCGCAGCCTCCTGAATGGCGGCAAGGCTGTTGACCAGCGCCTCCTGGCCCTCCTGCGTTGCCTGTTGCATCATGACCAGCGCAGCCTGGAAGAAGCCGGCATCAATCTCCGCGTCATGGTCGCGCAGCAATGCCCTGATCCGATCGGGTCCGGCCTGGACCATGCTGTCCAGTAACTGGAAACGATGGCGTTGCTCTTCCATCATTTCCCTGGTAACGCCGTCGCCTTCCATGATTTGTTCCATCAGTCCCTGCAGGGTAAGCGCCTGTTTGGGCTGAAACATGTAGCCGCGAAATTCTTCCCTGGGGATGCTGGTGGTCAGCTCCTTGAGCATGTCGCCCATTACCCGGTCGCGCTCCTGCGCCGGCAGGTTCAGCTCCGGCGGCACAAAGGCGACAAGCAATTCGTTTTCAGCGTCGTGGTAGAGGATCGGCGTCGCCACCGGGCTGGCCGCGCCGCAAGCGCTGCAGTGCACGTGATTCAGCTGGCCCGAGAGCAGCGCAGTCTTAAGCTGCGGCTGGCGCTTCACATCGATGATGCGTTCCAGACTGGCCTCGGCTGGTACCTGACAGGCTGGACAGGCTACGGTCATGTTTCTCGGCATCATTGCTCCTGTAATTATGCAGATTGTTTCCCACGCTGCCCTGGCAATGTCCGCGGCAGCGTGAAGTAGAAGGTCGCCCCCTTGCCCGGGCGGCTCTCAACTCCGATAGACCCGCTGTGCGCCTCGACAATGGCGCGCGCAAGGTACAGGCCCAGGCCGGCCCCCTGGGTGCGCTGACCGAGGGCATCGTTGACGCGATAAAAACGTTCGAAGATCTGTTCCTGCTCGTCGGCGTTGACGCCCACACCTTCGTCGCGCACAAAGACGGTGACCTCCGTGGCGTTCGCCTGGCCCCCCACTTCGATGAGCCCCCCATCCGGCGCGTACTTGACCGCGTTGCCCAGCAGATTGTCCATCACCCGCCGCAGGCGTGCCTCGTCCGCTTCAATTTTGGGAAAGTTCTCCGGAAAGGCCAGGCGAAAGTCGTGCGACGTGCCCTGCATCTGGAAGCGTGTCACCACGCGCTCGGCCAAAGCGGCCAGGTCCACCGTATCCAGGTCGAGCCGCATCTTCTGCGCCTGCAACCTGCTGGCCTCCAGCAGATTCTCGATCAACCCGGTCAAGCGGTCGGCCTCGTCCTCAATAACTTCCAGCCCCTCGCGGATTTCAGCAGGGTTCCAGCTGGCATCCTCGCGCCGCAGGGTGCCGGCATAGCCCTTGATAAGCGCCACAGGCGTCTTGAGTTCGTGCGAGACACCCGAGACAAAGGTGCTTTGCAGTTCTTGCGCCCTGCGGAAGTGCGTGATATCGCGTACATTGGCAAAGATATTCGCCAGTTGCCCGTCTTCCCCGTGCAGGGGCGCGTAGGTGATGGCAATGCTGAGTGCCTCGCCATCGCGGCGCAGGATATCGCCCTCGACGTACAGGGTGGCGCTGGCAGCGTCCTGTGCAGACAGCGGCCAGCCACTGGCCATCATCTCGTGCAGATTCCCGGGCGATGCCGTGCTCCAGGCAATGACTTCCTCCTCGTGCCTGCCAATTGCCTCCTCCACGCTCCAGCCAGTCATACGTCCCAGCGCTGGATTCAGCTGCAGAATTTGTCGGTCAGCATCCAGAATCATGACGCCGTCCGCGCTGTGCGCGACGAAGGCATTAAGGCGCTGACGCTCGCGATCGATGTTCTCGTAGAGGCTGGCGTTGTGCACGGCGATGGCGGCATGGTCGGCGAAGCTGCGCAGAATCTGCAGGTCGTCCGGCGTGATCGCGGCCAGATAATCGCGAAAGACGATGAGCAGACCGACCGGCTCTTCCGCAATGACCAGCGGCATGGGGAAAAGCTGCCGCATGCGCGGATCGATTTCCGCCGTCATGCGTCGCAGCGTTTCTTCCAGATCCCGGAATTCCAGTCCCTCACTGAAGCCCGCCACCAGCTCCTGTAACTGACTCTCAAGGCGCGGGATACGCTCACTATCGATGTTCAGCAGGGCGTGAATACGATATTCCTTCGTGGAAGGATTGCGCAAGGCGATCAAACCTGGCCCCTCGCCGGCGACCATGGTGACAGAGGCCTTCAGCACCAGCCGCAGCACCTCGGCCAGATCCAGCCGGGAAGTCATGGCACGGATAATCTCGAGCAGCAGGTCGCGCTGACGCACACGGTAGTCCGGGATCAGGAGCATGCGTCGATTGTAGCGGCAGGAGCGCAAGTCTAAAAGTCGTGCTTCGCCGCTGAGAGAGACGGAGATTGGGATCGTGCAGGTGAGAACAGGCAGTCACTGAACCAGGGTGGACCGGTGCTGGCACACAAGGCCCGGAGATTCCAGCATTGCTGCTGCGCCAGACTGTGTCAGGAAGCCCTCATTCTGCGGGCAGCACATGCAGCCCGCCGCCGCTGCGCACCAGCGCCGCTGCCCCTACCAGGCTGACATCTGCGCCCAGCGCCGCCATTTCGATGCGCAGTTCGCGCGTATAGCCTCCATAAATCACATGGCTACGAATCGTTGCGCGCACGGGCTCCAGCAAGGCGTCACCGATTTGACTTACGCCGCCGCCAATCACCAGCACCTGCGGATTGAACAGATGCAGCAGACTGGTCAGCCCCAGGCCGATGAGCTTGCCCGCGCGTTGTACCAGCTCGAGCGCCAGCACATCTCCCGCTTGCGCAGCCTGGCCGACCAGCAAGGCATCTATTTTGGCCAGGTCAGCACCCGCCAGTGTACTGATCAGGGAGTCGGCTCCGGCAGCGATACGTTCGCGGGCCTGTTGCGCCAGGGCCGGGCCGGCGGCTTCCGCTTCCAAACGCGTTGCGCGCCCGTTCACCAGCAGCAGCATGCTGCCCACTTCCGTCGCCAGGCCACTATGACCCAGCAGGAGACGGCCGTCGCTGAGTACGCCGCCGCCAATGCCCGTGCTGAGCGTGATGTAAATCGCGTGGCGGCAGCCCTGCGCAGCTCCGCGCGCTACCTCCGCCAGCAGGGCGACATTGGCATCCTTGCCCAGCCACGCCGGTACGGCAAAGTGCTGCTGCAGCCAGTCCACCAAAGGGACATGATGCCAGTCCGGTAGATTGGGCGGCGCCAGCACCACGCCATGGTGCGGATCCAGCGGGCCAGGTGAAGAGACGCCAATGCCGGCTACCGGAGAGTCCTGCGGCCACACTGCTTCGATGAGCGCGACCATGCGCGCCAGCACGTCCGCCTGCCCCTGTGCCGCCAGGGTGGGCGTTTCCCTGCGCGCCAGAATGTGCAGTTGGTCATCCAGGCAGGCGGCCCGCATGCGCGTCCCACCCAGATCAACCGCAATGATTCGCATCCGTTCCTCCCCGAAGCGCCGACCAGACTGCACCCTGTGCTTGTCGCGCACAGGGGCGATCGCTACAATAGTCGTTCAGGTTTACGGGATAAACCATGGCCAGAGTCACGCCCCTGCGCCAGCAATATCTGGACATCAAGGCCGAATACCCGGATTGTATCCTGTTCTTCCGCCTGGGTGATTTCTACGAAACCTTCGACGATGATGCCGTCGAGGCTGCCAGGGTGCTGGACCTGACCCTGACCAGCCGTCCGGTCAGCCCAGGTAAAAATGACAGCCGCATCCCCATGGCCGGCGTGCCGCATCACGCGCTGGAAAACTACATTGCCCGTCTGATCGACCAGGGCTACCACGTCGCCGTCTGTGACCAGGTGGGCGAAGCGCCGGCCAAAGGCATCATCGAGCGCAAGGTCTCACGCGTCGTCACGCCCGGCACAGTAATCGAGCCCGAACTGCTGGCCGAGAATCAGCCCAACTACCTGCTGGCGCTGTTGCCCGACGGCGATGTTGACAGCGGCGCGTGGCAGGCGGCCGGGCTCGCCTGGGTGGATATCAGCACTGGTGAATTCGCGGCGACTTCGCTCGACGGCGAGCACTGCGCCCTGCTGGTGCTCGAGGAACTGGCGCGTTTGACCCCGCGTGAGCTGCTGCTGCCGGAGAGCTGGGTGCAACGGGGCGTTTCGCTGCCAGAAGGCATCCATCTCAGTCCGCTGCCAGACTGGCGCTTTGAGCACAGCGGCGCGCATCAGGCGCTCTGCAGCCAGTTTGGCGTGCAGACCCTGGCCGGCTTCGGCCTGGAGGAGAAGCCTCTGGCCGTTTGCGCCGCGGGCGCTATCCTCCAATACCTGCGCAAGACGCGGCGCGACAGTCTCGCCCAGTTGACCGGCATCCGCGTTTATGAAACCTCGTCTTTCATGGTGCTGGACACCTTCACGCGTCGCAACCTGGAGTTGACCGGGACGCTGCGCGGCGGACAGACGCGCGGCAGCCTGCTGGAAGTACTGGATCGCACAGTGACGGCCATGGGCGCGCGCCGCCTGCGCATGTGGATCAGCCAGCCCCTGCTGCAACCGGAACGCATCCAGGCACGCCTTGACGCTGTCGCGGCGCTGACCGCGGACGCCACTTGCCGTGAGGAGCTGCAGGCAACCCTGCGCCGGGTCGCCGACATCGAACGCCTCGCCAACCGCCTGCTGATCGGGCGCGCCGGGCCCCGTGATGTGCTGGCCCTGCGCGCCAGTTTGCTGGCCATCCCGCGCCTGCGCGCGCTCATCAGCGACCTGCCGGCGCTGCAGCCCATCGTCGAACGTCTGGACCCCTGCGAAGAGGTTGCCGCGCAGATAGTGCAGGCCATTCACGAAGACGCGCCCGCCACACTCAACACCATTGGCGTTATCCTGCCCGGCTATTCCGAAGAACTGGATGCAGTCCTGCAGGCCACGCGCGCGGCGCGCGACTGGATCGCCGGCCTGGAACAGGTCGAGCGCGAGCGCACCGGTATCCCGCGCCTCAAGGTCGGCTTCAACAAGGTCTTCGGCTACTACCTCGAAATCAGCAGGTCCTGGGAAGCCAGCGTGCCGCCGGAATACCTGCGCCGCCAGACCCTGGTCAATGCCGAGCGTTACATCACGCCCGAGCTCAAGGAGTATGAAGCGAAGGTGCTGAGCGCCGAAGAGCAGATTCTCGGGCTGGAACGCCGTCTCTTTGACCAGCTGTGCACTCAGCTGGCGCAGGCCGCGCCGCGCCTGACCGGCACGGCGCGCGCCATTGCGCACCTCGACGCCTTCCTCTCGCTGGCAGATGTGGCCGTGCGCGAAGGCTACTGCCGCCCGCAGATTCGCGTCGACGGCCAGCTGCGCATCCTTGCCGGACGCCATCCGGTGGTCGAACGCATGCTGGGCAGCGGTCTGCGATACACGCCCAACGACAGCAGTTTCGACAGCCAGGCGCGCATTCACATCATCACCGGGCCCAACATGTCCGGCAAGTCAACCTACATCCGCCAGGTTGCGCTCATCACGCTGATGGCGCAAATCGGCAGCTTCGTGCCGGCTGACGAAGCCAGCATAGGCCTGGTGGACCGCATCTTCGCGCGCATCGGCGCCCAGGACGAAATCCACGCCGGCCAAAGCACCTTCATGGTCGAAATGGTCGAAACGGCGCGCATCCTTGCCGGCAGCAGCAACAGCAGCCTTATCATCCTTGATGAAGTTGGCCGCGGCACTTCCACCTGGGACGGCCTCGCCATCGCCCGCTCCGTCATCGAGTACATCCACAACAGCCCGCAACTGAACTGCCGCACGCTCTTCGCCACGCACTACCATGAGCTGACCGTCCTGCCGCTCATCCTGCCGCGTACGCGCAACTTCAACGTCGCCGTCGCGGAACAGGGCGATGACATTGTGTTTTTGCATCAGGTGTTGCCTGGCGGCGCTGACCGCAGCTACGGCGTGCATGTCGCGCAAATTGCCGGCATGCCACGCCCGGTCGTGCAGCGCGCACACGAGCTTCTGCGTCAGCTGGAGCTGGCGGCCAGCGAGACACCAGGCAACGGGCAGGCGCCGGCAACTGCGCAGGCTATCGCCGCTCCCGGCAGCGCTGTCCCATCCGCCCTGGAGCAGGCAGTGCGCGGGCTGGCTGTCGACGAATTCAGCCCGCTGGAGGCGCTGACCAAACTGTATTCGCTCCAGCGTCTGGCCAATGAAGAAAGTGTGGAGGACCATTCGTGAACGATATTGACCGTTGCTCTGGCCGTTCACTGGAGGCCAGTGAACCGCTGCACGGCTCCGCGCCGCACCGTCGCATCTGGTTACTGCTTGAGGTGAACGCGCCCTGGGGGGCGCAGGCCCTGGCGGAAAGCAACCTGCCGACAGCGGTACGAATGCACTTCGAGCGCTACCTGGAATCAACGCCTGAGGCCGGTCTGCTCTTCATCCGCCAGCCAGGCCGCCATGAGGGATTGCGCTTCTTCCTCGCCGTCGCCGACGCAGAGACGCCGGCCCTCTATCAGTTCACGTTGCATGACTACAAAGACCTGCTGGCTTTCAACTTTGCCGCGCTGGCCGCGGGACAGCGCGCAGATCTGCTCGACGATCAACCGCTCTTTCTGGTCTGCACACACGGCAAGCGGGACCAGTGCTGTGCGCTGGCCGGCATGCCCATGTTCACGGCGCTGCGCGAGCGGGTCGGAACGCGTGTCTGGCGCTGCTCCCACATCGGTGGCCACCGCTTTGCGCCGACCATGCTCTTTCTGCCGCAGGGCCTGTGCTACGGGCGCATGCCACTGGAGGCCCTGCCAGGAGTTCTCGAGGCGCACCAGGACGGCCAACTTGAACCGCGCTGGCTGCGTGGACGCTGTGCCTGGCCAGCGCAGGTGCAGGCGGCGGCAGCCCTGCTGCGCCAGAAAAACAACCTCAGAGACATCGACGGCCTGCAACTACTTGAGGAGCAGGAAATCGGCCCCGAGAGTTGGGTCGTGTCCTTCCGCGCGGAGGGTGAAGCGCAGCAGCTACAGGTGCAGCGTATGCAAGGTGAGAGCGTGATTCGCACCAGCTGCGTCGGCGACAAGGCCGCCACAGTAATGGACTGGCAACTGCTTCAGGCCTGATCGGCTGCGGCCAGGGTCGGCGAGACGGCCTCCAGGTTGGGCTCCGGAATCACTGCTGCTTCCCTGGCGAGCAGGCCTTCCGAGACCAGCACGTGCTCAAAGGCGACGATGGCCACCTCCAGCATGTGCATTTCCGGCTGGCGCGTGGTCAGATGCTGCAACGCCAGGTTCGGCCGCACCAGCAGCCGCACCAACGGATTGTGGAAATTGCGCGCCGAGAACTGAATCACTTCGTAGGCGATTCCGGCCAGTACAGGCACCAGCACCACGCGTGAGAGAATCAGTAGCGGCAGGGGCGGACGCCCCAGCAGCGAAAAGACGAACACGCTGACGAAGGCCACGGTCAACAGGAAGGCCGTGCCACAGCGCGGATGCTCGATGGCAAAGCCGTCCACCACCTCCGGCCGCAGCTCTGCGCCGGCCTCCCAGGCGTTGATGGTCTTGTGTTCGGCGCCGTGATAGCCGAATAGACGCTTAACGTCCGGGATGCGCCCGATGGCCCAGATGTAGCTGATCAGCATGGTGATCTGGATGACGCCTTCAATCATGTTGACGAGGAAGGCTGCGAAGCCGATTGGCGCCGTGCCGTCAGGCGTCAACCCCAGCAAGTTGCCGATGCCGGCAGCGCCCAGCGTTGGCAGCAGGAAAAACAGCCCGCCGCCCAGCAGCAAAGAAAAACCGACTGTCGCCCAGCCGACCGGCCCGTTGAAATCGACATCCTCTTCATCGCCGACAGCCACGTCCGCCGCCCACATGAGGGCGCGCGTGCCCAGCCCCAGCGCGTCCCACAGTCCAGTCACACCGCGCACGAAAGGTGTGCGAATGATGCGGCCGCGATAAAGCCTGCGGCTGAGCGGAGTCTCATGGACGACGATTTCGCCCTCCGCGTTACGTACGGCCACGGCCGCCGTGTGTGCGCCACGCATCATGACGCCTTCAATCACCGCCTGGCCGCCGTAATTGAAAGGGCGGCGCGGTTTTTCGTTTTCCTGTTCAGTCATTTTGCTCCCCTGGCGCAGGGCAATGCCTGCGCCGGCCAAGGGCTTCCACCTGCTCCGGGAAGCCACCGCGCCCATCTTACCATAGGGCAGCGTTCAGCCGTCGCGCGCCGGGCGAATGTCCTGCACATTGAGTTGCAGGCGTCGCCGCCCGTTCCACTCGTTCCGCTCCAGCCGGAAGGCGAGATCGACCTGCTCCGGCAAACGCTCCAGTTGCTCGCCCTGGCGAAAGGCGATGGCATCCAGGTCCCGCCCGCCCGCCGCAGCCAGGCGCAGCTTTAGGTGCGCGCCGTCGCGCCCCACCACGCGCCTTTCCGTGATGCGCGCCTTGCGCAGCGCGAACAGGGGTTGCGGGTTGCCCTGGCCGGTTGGCTCCAGCTGCTCCAGTTCGTCCAGCAGGGAAAATGTGAGTTGCCCCGGATCCACCTCGGCATCAATGTCCAGCGTGGTCTGCAGGGACTGACCGGCCAGCGCTTCCTGCGCCAGTTGCGTCAGTCGCTGCCTCAAGGCGGGCAAATTGTCGTTGCGCACGGTGAAGCCGGCCGCCAGCGCGTGCCCGCCGTGATGCAGCAGCAGATCGGCGCACTGGTCCAGCGCATGCGTGATGTCGAACTGCGGGATACTGCGGCAAGAGGCACGGCTAAGCTGCGTCCCCTGCTCCATCACGATTGCCGGTCGCTGGAATTCCTCACAGAGCCGCCCCGCCACCAGCCCCACAATGCCGGCAGAAATGTCTTCACGCCCCGCCATGATCAGCGACTGTCCTGCAACCAGCGACTCAAGCTCCTGACTGATGTTCTCGTGCGCTGCCTGCGTCAGATCGCGGCGCTGCTCGTTAAGCGCCTGCAAGCGGGCTGCCAGACCCACGGCTGTCTCCGCGTCGTCAGTTGTCAGTAGCTGGCAGGCCAGCATGGCGTCATCCAGGCGCCCGGCTGCGTTGAGGCGCGGGCCCAGCACGTAGCCAATGGCGCGCGCGCTCACCGACCCTGACGTCAATCCCGCTACCTGCAGCAGGGCGCGAACGCCAGGCCGCTGTGCCTCGTTGATGACGCGCAACCCTTCGCTCACCAACGCGCGATTCTGCAAGTCGGCAAGGTCAGCCAGATCCGCAACCGTGCCCAGCGCCACCAGGTCCAGCAGCTCACGCTCCTGCAGCGAAGTCGCGCGCCGGTCGTTGCGCGCCGTGCGTAACAGCGCCTGCGCCAGCCGAAAGGCCAGGCCAACGCCGGCCAGATTATCCGCAGCGCTGGCGCAGCCCGGTTGTTTGGGGTTGATAATTGCGCTGGCCGGAGGCAGTTCGTCGCCGACCGAGTGATGATCGGTGATGATGATGTCGAGTCCGGCTGCCTTGCCCGCCGCGACCTCGTCCACCGAGCGGATGCCGCAGTCCACCGTGATGACCAGGCGCACTCCCGCCTCCGCCAGCCGTATCAGTGCTGCGCGGTTCAGGCCGTAACCCTCGCTAACCCGGTCCGGGATGTAGGGACGGACCCTGGCGCCCAGCGCTGTCAGGGTCTGCAGCAGCAGTGCGGTCGATGTGACGCCGTCAGCGTCAAAGTCACCGTAGACGGCGATGGCTTCGTTGTGGCGCAGCGCCTGGCGAATGCGGCCCACGGCAGCCTGGATTCCCCTCAGCGCAAAGGGGTCGACCCGCGCGCCGCGCGCCAGCAGAAAATTGCGGGTATCTTCCGGGGCTGACAGGCCACGGTTGTAGAGCAACTGCGCCAGCAAGGGGCTGACGCCGTGAAAATTGCGCAGCAGAGAGGGTGGCGCCGGCGGGCTGACCAGCCATTGCGTCGACCTGGTTTTCATGTCTTTCGCTTCGATGAAGTCAACGCGCAGTATCTTGTCGTGCGGACTGACGCAGTTTACCATGCCAGTCCACACCCTTCATGCAGGAATTGCCATGGCCAACATCGTCTTCATGGGAACGCCAGAGTTCGCCCTGCCGGCTTTGCGCGCGCTCATCGCCCACCACAAGGTCACGGGCGTCGTCACCATGCCGGACCGCCCTGCCGGTCGCGGCCGCGCACAGCGCCTTTCTGCCGTGAAGCAGCTGGCGCTGGAACACAAGCTGCCGCTGCTGCAGCCGCGCAGTCTGCGTCCTGATGACGCTTACGAAGCGCTGGGTCGCTGGCGCGCTGATATCTACGTCGTGGCTGCCTTTGGCTTGATCCTGCCGCAGCGCGTGCTGGACATTCCGCCGCAGGGCGCTCTGAACATTCACGCCTCGTTACTGCCACGCTGGCGCGGCGCTTCGCCCATGCAGGCGGCCATCCGCCAAGGAGATGCGCAGAGCGGCATCAGCATCATGTTGCTGGAGGCCGGCCTCGACAGCGGCCCGGTACTGGCGCAGCAGGCTATTCCCCTGGCGAGAGACGAGACCGCCCAGAGCCTGCATGACCGCCTGGCGCCGCTGGGCGCAGAATTACTGATGTCGACGCTGCCAGACTGGTTGGATGGCTGCCTGGAAGCGCAGGTTCAGGATGAAGCGCTGGTCACACTGGCGCCCCAACTGCGCAAGCAGGACGGCCAAATCGACTGGTCCCAGCCAGCGGAAGCCATCGAGCGACAGATTCGGGCCTGCACGCCCTGGCCGGGCAGCTTCACTGCATGGGAGGGGGGGCAGCTCAAGATTCTGGAGGCCACGGTCGTTGCCGGAACAGCTGCACCTGGTCAGGTTGTGGAGCAGGCCACTGGCATCGCCATTGGCACTGGCGCGGGCATGCTGCGGCCCCTGCGACTGCAACTGGCAGGTCGCAGGGCCCAGACCTGCAAAGTCTTCCTGCGCGGTCAGCGCGGCATCATTGGCGCGCGCCTGGGAGCAGCGCCTCAGTAACCCAGCACGTCCACCACGGTACGGACGGCCGCAGCGCTGTGCTCCAGCATTTTGCGTTCCTCATCGTTGAGCGTCATCTCGATGATGCGCTCGACGCCGCCCGCGCCCAGCACCGCCGGCACGCCGACGTACAGGCCATCAATGCCGTATTCGCCCTTAAGCAACACCGCAGAAGGAATCACCCGCTTCTGGTCGCGCAAGATGGCCTCGACCATCTCCACCGTGCCAGCGGAAGGCGCGTAAAAGCCACTGTAGCCGAGCAACTCCACGATCTCGCCGCCACCCTGTCGCGTGCGCTCGATGATGGCCTGCAGTGATTCCTCATCCATCAACTCGCGCAGCGGAATGCCGGCCACGGAGGTGTGGCGCGGCAGGGGCACCATGGTGTCGCCATGGCCGCCCAGCACCATGCCATGCACGTCGCGTACGCTGACGTTCAGCGCTTCGGCGATGAAGGCCTTGTAACGCGCCGTGTCCAGCGCGCCGGCCTGGCCAATGACGCGCTGCGCCGGGAAGCCGCTCTCCTGCAGCACCACGTGACACATGGCGTCCAGCGGATTGGAGACGACCAGCAACACCGCTTCCGGTGAGAGCTGCGCCACCTTGCGCGCCACGTCGCCCACAATGGCCTGATTGGTACGCACCAGATCGTCGCGGCTGGGGAAGGCGCCGGTTTTGGGGTCCTTGCGCCGCGGCACACCGGCCGTGATGACGACCAGATCTGAATCTGCCGTGGCGTCGTAGTCACCCGAGCCGGAGAGGGAAATGTCAAATTTCATCACAGGGCCGGCCTGCGCCAGGTCGAGCGCCTTGCCACTGGCAACGCCTGCGATGATGTCCACCAGCACTACATCCGCGAGCTCCCGGCTCGCGATCCAGTGCGCGCAGGTCGCGCCCACGTTGCCCGCGCCAACGATGGTGACCTTGCTGCGTGCCATGTTTTCTCCGATGCCCGTCTCTATCCAGCCACAGGCGCGGCAGTATAGCACAGGCAGGGACGACACTCCACGCCCGCCTTGCCTTGACGGACGCGCCCGCAGCCGGCAGAATAGAGTTAATCTGACAGAACAGGAGTTTCCGTGACCGGGAAGCCACCCCCACTCTCCCTCGCAACCACACTGGCCTTGCTGGCTGGTCTGGGCCTGACCCTGATGGTCGTCAGCGCAGCGCTGGGCGTCATCGGCAGCGCCGAAGGCAGCAGCCTCGGAGTGCTCTTCGCGGCAGGCGCAACCATGTTTGCCTGCGGCATCATCGCCTGGTTTGCCAGCAAGCGCCCTGACGCAAACTTCGACGATATCAACGAGCCCCGTTACCACGGCCACGACGACCACTGAGCGTGAGTCTTGCGCGCCAGGCAGTCAGTGATCGGCTCGAAGGCGCTATTTTGCTGGTCGACGGCCACGCGCTGTTGACGACTGACGCCCGGTTCTCCGGTGAGCTGCTGGCCAGCGGCCCGCTGCTACTGCGCTATGGCCTCATCTGCCTCGAATTGCCGCACCTGAGCATCGTGCCGGAGCTGGTCGTGCTGGAGTACGGCGAGCAGCTAAGCGGCGAGGCCGCCTGGAATTTTTTGCTCAATCACAGCAACCTGCATCCACGCGCCGAGGTTCTTGGCCGCCGCGACGACGGCGTTGAGGACCAGTTACGCGTCAGCCGGCTGGACCTGGCGCAAGCGCCGCGCGTGCTGGCCTGGCGCCAGGCTGACGCAGAAAACGCGCTGCCCCTCGCCAGCCCGTCTGCGCTGATCACAGCCGACCTGGACGCGCTGCCGCAGCGGCTGCGGCAGATGTTGCCCTGCCATGCGTCCCTGGATGACTGGCGCAATAGCCGTGACTGAACTACCCGACACGCAGGACTGGCCCGCGCAGCATCGCTCTGGCTATGTGGCTGTGGTGGGACGCCCCAACGTAGGCAAGTCCACCCTGATCAACACCATCCTCGGCCAGAAAATCGCCATCGTCACGCCACGGCCGCAAACTACGCGCCGCAGCCAGCTGGGCATCCTCACCAGCGAAGCGGCGCAACTCATCTTCGTCGACACGCCCGGCCTGCATCAACCGCATCACCGCCTGGGACAACACATGGTGCGCGCCGCCAACGACGCGCTGCGCGATGCCGACGTGCTGCTGTGGCTGCTGGATGTCTCGCGTCCGCCGCGCGACGAGGATCGCAGCATTGCCGCCACCATCAGTCGCCGCCGCGACGCTGCCCCGGTCGTACTGGCGCTCAACAAGGCCGACCTTCTGACGCAAGACCCGGACGACAAATCAGGCGCCGAACATCGGGCGCTGGTCTCCCATGTGCACGCAACCTTGCTGAGCGCGCTGAACAATGAAGGCGTGCCTGAGCTGGTGACCCTGTTGCGCGGGATGCTGCCCCTGGGGCCGCGCTTCTTCCCTGCGGACCAGGTCAGTGAAGTTAACCTGCGCTTCATCGCCGCCGAGGTGGTGCGCGAAAAGGTCATGCTGGCGACCAGCCAGGAAATCCCGCACGCCGTCGCCGTTGAGATTGAGGAATATGTTGAGCGCAGCGCCAGGCAGACCTACATCAGCGCCACGCTTTACGTCGAGCGCGACTCCCAGAAAGGCATTCTCGTCGGCAAGCGCGGCAGCATGATCCGCGAGCTGGGGCGCGCTGCCCGGCTGGAACTGGAGGCCATGCTGGCGACGAAGATTTATCTTGAGCTGCGGGTGAAGGTGCACCGGAACTGGCGCAAGGATGACGATTTTATGCGTCGGCTCGGCTTCCGAATTCCCAGGCGTGGCCGTTAGCTGCCCAGCAGCGCCCGGCTGGCGGCAGCGTCCGCGGCAATTTGCGTGACAAGTCCATCAAGACTGTCAAATTTCTGCTCGTCGCGCAGGCGTTGCTCAAAGCTCACGCACAGGCGTTGCCCGTAGATGTCGCGCTCGAAATCCAGGATGTATGGCTCGACCGTGACGGTTTGCTCGGCAAAGTGGGGCCGCACGCCCACATTGGTCGCGGCCACAAAACACTCCTCGCCCAGCCACACGTAACTGGCGTAAACTCCGTTGGCAGGAATGACCTGCTGCTCCCACACGGCGACGTTGGCCGTCGGAAAGCCGAGCTGACGCCCGCGCCCGGCGCCCCTTTCGACTGCGCCGCAGAGCGTGTGGCTGCGCCCCAGCCAGCGACGCGCGCGCACTATGTCACCGGCTTCCAGCGCCTCGCGGATGGCCGTGCTGCTGATGCGCCCCTCCGCACTCTCCACCAGGTCGGTAATCAGCAACTCGAATCCAAGCTCCTGTCCCAACTCCTTAAGTCGGTCGACACTCCCTTCACGACGATGGCCGAGCGCGAAATCACGGCCCACCGCCAGCGCGCGCATGTTCAGTCCCTGCCGCAGCTGCGCGCAAAAGTCCGTTGCATTCACCCTGCGCAGCGTCTCGTCAAAGGACAGGGTGATCACTTCGTCCACGCCCGTCGCTCGCAGACGCTGCGCCTTTTCTTCCGACGTCGTCAGGTAATAGCGGCCGCGCAGACCGCGCAACACGATGTCAGGGTGCGGAAAAAAGGTGACGGCCACGGCCCGCATGTCGGCCTGGCGCGCCCGTTCGACCAGACGTGCCAGCAGCTGCTGGTGCCCCAGGTGCATGCCATCGAAGACGCCGATGGTCACCAGCGCGGGCTCGCGCGCCTGGCCTGTCTCCAGTCCGGGAATTGGAGTGCTGTGGCTCATTGTGGTGGAAACACCTTGCGCGGACGCCAGCTTGCGCCATCACGCTCGACGATGGCCAGCAGCGCTCCCTCCGGACCTTGCGCCTGCGCCAACGCAACTTCAGGGTCAGTTGGGCTGCAGGATACCGGACGGCCTTGCAGCAAACGCGCGCTCATCGCGGCATCTACGCTAACGGGTGGCAAATGCGGCATGGCTGTCGCAGGTGGAACCAGCAGGCCCTGCCAGTCCGGCGTGGCCAGTACCTGATCCGGCGTGACGGCGTCTTCCAGGCGAAACACACCGCTGACTGTGCGCGTCAGCCCTGTCAGATGGGCGCCCGTGCCCAGCGCTATGCCCAGGTCATGCGCCAGACTGCGCACGTAGGTGCCTGCGCTGCAGGCGAGCTCCAGCGTGAACTGCGGCGGCGACCAGTCGACCAGGGCCAGCTCTGTAATGCTGATGGGTCGTGTTCTGCGCTCAACCGTCTGGCCGTCCCACGCCAATTCATAGAGCTTGCGGCCACCCTGCTTGACCGCGCTGTACATTGGCGGCAGCTGCTCAATGTCACCACGAAACTGCGGCAGCGCCGCTTCCACCTGCTCGCGCGTCAGGCCGGAGGCATCGTATTGCGCAACGATTGCGCCTTCAGCATCGTAGCTGTCCGTGCTCACGCCAGCCAGCAACTGTGCCCGATAGCGTTTGGTGGTTTGCATGACATATTCGCTCAGGCGCGTGGCCGGCCCCACACAGAGCACCAGCACCCCGGTCGCCAGCGGATCGAGTGTGCCGGCATGGCCCAGCTTGCGCAGCCGCAGTTCATGTCGCAACAAGGCCACTACATCGTGGCTGGTCATGCCGGTCGGCTTGTCGATGTTAAGAAAGCCAAAGGCGCTCATGCGTCGGCAGCAGCGTTGCCCGTGTTCACGGCCTCGTGCAGCAGCGGCAACACCCGCGCCTGCGCCGCCGAAAGCGGCCCTTCGATGGTCGCGCCGGCCGCCTGGGCATGGCCGCCGCCGCCCAGTTGCTGCGCAACCCGCGCCACATCATAGTCCGCTTTGCTGCGCAGGCTGATGGTGACATGGCCGCCCGCCCGTTCCCTGAACACGACCGCGATGCGGGCCTCGTTGGTCGCACGCAACTGATTTACGAGGTCACCGTCGCTGCCCGGCTCCGTGCCGGCTTGCGCGCTGTCCTCCAGGCTGACCTGCGCGGCGATCACGCCGTCTGTCAGCGTCAATGACTGCAGCGCGCGCCGCCACAGTTCCAGTTCGCAGTAGGGACGGTTCTCCAGAGTGCGCGTCACCAGGTTATGCAGCGAAAGGCCGCTTTCCATCAGTCTGAGGGCGACTTGCAGCGTCTGCGCTGTGACGTTGCTGGTGCGAAAGCCGAGTGTATCGGTGACCAGCCCGGTCAGCAGCGGTTGCGTGACCGCCGGCGTCAGTGGCAGCGACAATTCCTGCAGCCAGTTGAACACAATCTCCGTCGCTGAAGCGGCCTCCGGCAGCACCAGGTGAATATCGCCGAAGCCATTGTTGCTGATGTGATGGTCCAGATTGATGACCGTGCTGCAGTGTGCGAAACCTGACAAGCCGACCTGGCCCGTACGGTCCTCGCGATTGGCATCAACACAGATGAGCAGGTCCGCGCGGACTTCCTGCAACGTCGCGCGCACGTCCTGCGCGCCAGGCAGAAAGCGTAGAAAGTCCGGCACGCCACCGTCGACCGCGCACAGCACTTCTCGTCCCGCCGCGCGCAGGGCATTGCCCAGGCCCAGCATCGACCCGATGGCGTCTCCGTCCGGTTCAACGTGGGTGATGATCAGGATGCTGCGCGACGTGTACAGGGCTGCGCAGGCCGCGGCGAAGTCAGTCTTGTGGCTCATCGGCTACCGGAGTCGTTTCCGGAGGAATGTCGAGACCGCTGATCAGCTCGTCCATGCGCGCGCCCTGCTCCAGCACTGAATCCCAGTGAAAGTGCAGCTCTGGCACGACGCGGACGCGCAGGCGCCGCCCGACCTGACGCCGCAGAAAGCCGTTGGCGCGCGCCAGCCCGGCCAGCACCTCCGGCGCGCGTTCCTCCTCGCCAAGCGCATTGACATACACATCGGCGTAGAGCAACTCGGGATCCAGCCTGACCTCGGTCACCGTCACGCTATGCAGCCGCGGATCACGGACCTCGCGCAGCAGCAGCTCACCCAGGATGGCGCGGATGCGCCCTTCCACACGCTGCTGGCGAATGCTCATGCGCTGGCCCGGCTGCCACTGCGGATGACGTAGAACTCCAGAATGTCACCTTCCTGAATATCTGAGTGGCGCTCCAGACTGATGCCGCATTCGAAGCCGGCGCGCACCTCGCGCACATCGTCGCGCAACCGTTTGAGCGAGCCCACCCGCAGGTCTTCTGCCAGCAACTGGTTGGAGCGGAGGATGCGCACACGCGCATTACGCTGCACGGTACCTTCGCGCACATAGCTGCCGGCGATGTTGCCCACGCGCGAGTTGCTGAATATCTGGCGCACCTCAGCCCGGCCCAGCTTCTCCTCAATGTCCTCCGGCTCGAGCATGCCGTGCATGGCCAGCTCAATATCTTCCAGCAGATTGTAAATGATGCTCCAGGTGCGAATGTCCACGCCCTGCGAATCTGCCACGCGCCGCGCCGTGCCATCCACCTCGACGTTGAAGCCGACGACAATGGCGTCGGAGGCCACGGCCAGGTTCACATCGTTCTCACCAATGCTGCCAATATCCGCCGCGAGGATACGGAGCTGGATGCCGTCCTGATTTTCGTCGGACATCTTCTCCAGCGACTCAATTATGGGCTGCAAGGTGCCCTGAAAGTCTGCCTTGACAATGAGCGCAAGCTCTTTGGTGTCACCCCGGCTGAAACGCGCGAACACGTCATCGAGCGTCAGTGCCTCAATACGGTTGCCGCTCAGCTGAACTTCCTCGCTGCGATCCTGCAACAGGCGGCGCGCGCTTTTGTCGTTCTTCACCCATTCAAAACCGTCGCCTGGCTCCGGCAGCTCGCCCAGACCCATCACCGCGACCGGCGTGGACGGCCCGGCGACGTTGATGCGCCGGTCGTTTTCATCGAACATGGCCTTGATACGACCCGACGTGTTGCCTGCAATGAGGGTGTCACTGCGCTTCAGCGCACCGTTCAGCACCAGCAGGGTCGCTATGACGCCGCGCGACGGGTCAATCTCCGCTTCCAGCACCACGCCAGAAGGCCTGGCCTGTGGGTTGGCGACGATGTCATTTTCGTCAGCTGTAAGCAGAATGGCCTCCAGCAGATCATCGATGCCTTCGCCGCTGATGCCAGACACGGCCTCAACCATGATGTTGCCATCCCAGACAACGGGTACCAGATCCACCTCGGCCAGTTGCTGGTAAACCTGCTCCAGGTTCGCGCCAGGCAGATCCATTTTGGTGACGGCGACCACAATGGGTACATTGGCGGCGCGCGCATGCGCGATGGCCTCGCGCGTGGTGGGCATAATGCCATCATCCGCGGCGACAACCAGCACGGCGATATCAGCGCCGTGAGCGCCACGGGCGCGCATGGCCGTGAAGGCTTCGTGACCAGGAGTATCGAGGAAAGTGATCTGGCGCTCGCCGTGTTGTGCGCGGTAGGCGCCAATGTGCTGGGTGATGCCGCCGGCCTCGCCCTCCGCGACCCGCGTCTTGCGAATCGTGTCCAGCAGGGTCGTCTTGCCGTGGTCCACATGACCGAGGATGGTCACGATAGGCGGGCGCAGTTCCAGATTTTCCGGCTTTTCCTCGATGTATATCTGGCGCCACTGCTGAGCCTGGGCCGCTTCTTCCTTCACGGCCTGCTCTGCCAGACTGGATTGTGACAGGGCCTCGATTTCGAACTCGGAACAAACGATGGCGGCGGTGTCGAAGTCAATCTGCTGGTTGATCGAGGCCACAATGCCGTTGGCGATGAGGACCTTCATCACCTCGATTACACTGATTTCGATCGAGTCCGCCAGCTCGCGGACGGTCAGGCTGTCCGGTAATACAACGACACTCTGTTCCTCTGCCATACACTTCCTCCCTTGTCTGCGGAGACCGGCCAGGAACACATCCTCGTGTCCGGTCTGTCACATTTTTGGTTTCCGCCCGGAACAACTCCGCGTCGGACTCATGGTTCAGGGCTTGCCCGCAACAGCTGCTGACGATCCGCGTCAGTGAGTTCGAACGACAGTGCGATTGCCAGCGCCGGGCCAGTCGCCGCGCTTTCCCAGCAGGCTGCCTGCCCGCACAGATAGGCGCCGCGTCCATCCGCCTTGCCACCGGGGTCAATCAGTAGCGACCCTTTCCGGCGCACAAGGCGCGTCAGCTTGCGCTTGTCCTTTTTGCTGCGGCAAACGACGCAACTGCGCTGTGGCAGGTGCCGCGGTCGCGCGCCCTGGCTGCGAGCCATCTTCATCTGCACTCAATCAAGGAAGTCGTCCCACTCATCGCGGCTGCGACCCTTCTTGCGTCGCCTCACCGCCACGACTTCGCCCAGCTCCTCATCAAAAACCAGCTGACGCCGCTTCGACTTGCTGTCGCGCTTTTTGCGCTCTTCATCCTGCTCATTCAGCACTTCGAGGTCCCTTTCAGGAACCTCCTGCTCTTCCTCAAATTCCGGTTCCGGACGTGCCCGGCGGAAGACGCGCTTCGCCGTCTGCGGGTCTTCAGGTTGCGGCAAAGGCACCTGCTCGTCAGCAAAGACGACCGGAGCTTCATCTTCTGCCTCCGACAGCTCCGCTTCGGCAGCGTCCTCCACCGCAGCAACAGCTTCCGGCGCTGTTTCGTCTTCAGCGACAGCCTCCGCGGCTGCTTCTGCTTCGGCTGCCGCGGCAATTGCTGCGGGGTCCGGAATCTCAACAGATTCGTAAGCGCCCAGGATTTGTATCAACGCTTCTTCAGGCGAATCCAGTCTGCGCAACAGGGATGCATCCCGCAACAAACAGCGCCACATCACCTCGCCGACGCTCTCAAAGGGCTGCAACACCTCCAGCACCTCGTCTGGCAATTCAAGCGCATCGACCGGCAACTGGAAAACACCTTCGGGCAAGGTCTCGCGCACAGCGTTGATTTCGGCAAGCCGCAGTGCCCGTTTCTCCTCACGCACGACCAGCAGCCGACTCTCGGCCATGTCCGCGAAGCGACCCAGCGTGGAATACTCCTCCGGCATGATCATGCGGCCTTCGTTCTTGCGGCCCATGATTCGTTCCGCCTCGACCCGAAGTTCCGGATGCTGTTCGGCCAGTTCGGAAAGCGGCGGCGTGTCCATCTGCTCAAGCGCCTCGCTCACGGCCTCGGCCACGCTCTTGATGTCGATGCGCCAGCCGGTCAGCTTGGCAGCCAACCGCGCGTTCTGGCCCTCACGCCCGATCGCCAGCGAAAGCTGATCGTCCGGCACGATCACCAGCGCGGTACGCCCGCTGTCAATGTCGTCATCCAGGTAGACGCCGCTCACACGGGCGGGGCTAAGTGCCTTGGCGATGAAATCGCGTTGCTCCGGCAGCCATTCGATGACGTCGATCTTCTCTTCGTGCAGTTCGCGCACTATGTTCTGGATGCGCATGCCGCGCATGCCGACACAAGCGCCAACCGGGTCGATGCCATCCTGCAGCGCGGCGACCGCGACCTTGGAACGGAAACCAGCCTCGCGCGCGATGGTCTTGATTTCAACCTGCCCGTTGTAAATTTCCGGGACTTCATACTCCAGCAACCGCCGCAGCATGTTGCGATGCCCGCGACTGACGATGATCTGCGGGCCACTGTTGCTGCGCCGCACCTCCAGCACATAGGTGCGCACCTTGTCGTGCGGCCGATAGCGCTCGCCGGGGATTTGCTGCGAGCGTGGCATGATGGCCTCACCACGTCCCAGGCTAAGGGTGATCATGTGCGCGTTGGTGCTTTGCACAGTACCGGTGATGAGGTCGCCCTCGCGCTCCAGATACTCCTCATAGAGCAGGTTGCGCTCGGCTTCGCGAATTTTCTGCAGGATGACCTGCTTGGCGGTCATGGCAGCGATGCGTCCGAAATTGCGCGTTGTGCGCTGTACCTTGACCATGACGGTGTCGCCTTCCACCGCCTCAGGCTCATAAAAGCGCGCACTCGCCAAGTCCACCTCGGTGGCGTCGTTCATCACAGAATCAACAACTTCTTTTTCGACAAAAATACGCGGGCGCCCCGTGGTGGGGTCGATATCCGCCTCGACGAGCTGGGCTTCGCTGGCGCCCGTGTCGCGTCGATAGGCCAGCACCAGCGCTGACTGCAGCGCATCCAGCACGACTTCCTGCGGCAGCTCGCGCAGCTCTGTTATTTCATTGAAGGCGACTTCAAACTCGCTTCTCATGGTCCTGTTCCTGACCCTCAGCCTGCACCTGTTCAGGTTGCGGCACACCAGTGGCGCAGACAATCCCGAACGGCATAACAACAGAAGCGGGGCCAAATCCCCACTTCTGACCTCACAGTACCATGAATGGCCACGTCTTGCAAGTTACGGCCCCGACGGCGGCCAGACACCCTCGACTGGCGCCGGCTCCAGCGGAAAGGTGGGAAATCCCAAAATACGACTGCTGCCGGAATCCGCCAGCCAGACCCCGCCCTGCGCATCGACCGCCATGCCGGCGACCGTGCCGATGCGGTTGCCTGCCGGGAAGTCGCCGCCGGGTTCGCCGAAGGACCCCAGGCAGTTGCCGGCCGTGTCCAGCACCAGCACCCGTCCGGCGTCCGGATCGCCGACGTAGAGCAGGTCGCGCGGGACGTCCAGTGCGATGTAGGGACGGTTGCCCTGGTCACCATACCAGGCAGAGAGCGGGAACTGCTCCCTGAAGCTGCCGTCACGGTCGAACACGGAAATGCGCCGGTTCCAGGTGTCGGCGATGAAGAGGCGGCCGTCCGGATGCAGCGCCAGCCCGCCGGGTTCGTCCAGTTCACCCGGCCCGCTGCCGCCCCTGCCTATGTCGCGCAGCCACTCTCCCTGCGCGCTGTAGACACGAATCCGCTTGTTGCCCGTGTCCGCCACATACACCTGTCCCTCTGCATCCTGCACCAGGTCGCGCGGCCCCCACAGTCCGGCGACGGGTTCGGTTTGCGCCTCTATCCCGTAGAGCCCGGGAATACCCCAGTTGCGTAGACTGGCGCCCTCGGGTCCCAGCACCTGGATGCGATAATTCCAGGTGTCCGCCACATAGAGATTGTCATCCGCGCCGAAGCGTAGTCCGCCGGGCCGCTCCAGCAGCGCTTCCTCGCCCGTAGCCGCCAGGCTGCCAAGGAATTCCCCGTCCAGCGTGAACAGCGAGATACGGTTGTTGAATTCCTCACTGACGGCGATCCGTCCATCTGCGCTCACGGCCAGCCCGATCGGGCGCTGCAGTTGTCCTGGTCCGCTGCCTGCGCTGCCAAAAACGGTATGCGCTTCCAGCGCCTGCCAGTTTTCGTTGCACAGGTTGGGGGGCACTTCAGCCAGGGGATTCAGTACGCTGCCGTCGCCCACGCCCAGATCCCAGATGCGGGCTGCCGTGTCCTTGCGCAGAAAAAGCACCATGCGGTCCGCGATGGGCCACTGCTCAAGCGCGTAGCTGCGCTCCTGCTGGCGACCGAGCGCGCTGTAGTCACGCGCCCACCAGATATCGAAGACCGCCTGGCGTAAATTGGCTGCCTGCGTGTTTTCCGGACTGAAATCCAGGAAGTTGGCGATGCGCGCAGCCGTCATGCCAAAGTAATCCTGCATCGGCCACCACATGCGGATGTATTCAAAGCGGTAAAAACGATCTTCCAGCAGCGGCTCGAAAGCGCCCAGATTGCCAGCGCCCAGCACCACAGCCTGCACATCGTCCAGCACCTGGCGGGTGGGGTTGTCACCGACATAACGAGCATTGCTGAAATCACGGAAATACCAGCTGTAGGGCCAGGATACCAGGTTGTCATAGGCAAAGACCATGCCCTTGCCATCCGCCACGCGCAGGCTGGTATCTTCCAGTTGCTGCAGCACCGTCTTCACCGCCGGCGCCGCGTGCGCGTAAACCAGATATTCGCTCGCCAGGTCGTGGTTGATGAAGGATGCGCGCAGCGCAGCGCGCGCAGTAAGGAGCGCCAGCAACGCGAATAGCGAAACCGCGAACAGTCGTCTGAAATGTTGCCAGCCAAAACGTTGGGCGATGCGATACAGTCCGGCCAGAATTGCAATGCTCACCACCAGCACGCCCAGCCAGCTGCCAGTGCGCGCCAGTTGCTGCTGCTCCAGCCCGGCGAAGATACCACCGCCGGCCCACAAGGGTTGCAGCACCTGAAAATGCGTTACACCCAGCAGGGGCAAGAGCAGCAGCGCCAGCCAGCCGCCACGCCGCAGGCGCGCCAGGTCAAGCGCGTCAAATACGCGACCGAAGTACCAGGCCGCCAGCAGGATCAGCGGCAGGGTCAGGTGGGTGGTCAGCCATGGCATCTTTTCGCCGGCGATAGTGTAGCCGAAGAGCCCCAACACGGCCCACCAGGCCAGCAGCAGCAGGAATGGCAGACGATGCAGGCGCTGCGCGTTGCGCTGCCGGGGAGCAGGTGGCTCTTCGGATGGCTGCTGCGCTTCAAGCTGCTGTCGACGTCGACGCCAGAAGACGCCCAGCCCGGTAGTCATGGCGAGCGCGCTGCCCAGCATGGGCAGAAATTCATAGACTGGCAACAAGACGCCGACGTAGTAATACTGCGGCTGGTTGCCGCGCCGCACACCCTGCTGTTCCAGCCAGTAACCCAGGCTGCCAACCAGGCCAGTCGCCAACCCGTTGACATTGGTCATCATCGTGGTGAAAAAGAAGACGAACACGGCGTAAAACAGCAGCGCGCACGGCAGCCAGCGGCGCCAGTCCCACGCAAGGCCCAGACCAACAGAGACCGCCAGCAGGGGCAGCAGCGCCAGCAGGGCACGCGTGATCCCCTGCTGAGAGTAGTCGGTCGCTTCGGCGCCGGTCATTGCAATCAGAAATGGCGTCGCCCAGGGCAGAATCAGGCTGCCGATCACAATGATGAGATCCAGCTCCGGGAAGCGCTGCAGGGCATTCCACCAGCCCCGGCGCCGACTCACGAACAGTGCCAGCAGGGTGAACGCCGCGCCAGCCCACGCGATGATGAGCGGCAGATGCTGCACGACATTGACTGTATTCGCGGCTTCCTCACCAGGGATCAGCGGCTCAACCGGCTCGTCCGTGATTTGTGGGGCGCTGTGCGAAACCGATTCGACGAGCAGCAGTCCCCCGCACACAACCAGCGCCAGCGCACAGACGAGCAGCACATCGCGATGGCGCGGCCCCAGCCCGGCGTTGCGGAACACACGTCGGAACGGCAGCAGCAGGACAGCCAGCAACCCTGCCAGCAGAATACCCGCGCCAACCAGAAGGGTGCGCGCCTCAATCGTCGCCAGCCAGCCCGTCTCCGCTCCAGCCGTGAGCACAGACTGCAGGGGCACCACGGTCAGCAGGACAACCAGGCCCAGGGCTGCCAGCGCGCCGAACAGCACGGCGACGATGAGGAAGTTGAATACTGTGCGTCCTGGCAGCTGCCAGCGCATTTGCGCCATGCGCGTCAGCCAGTAAAGAAACAGGAAGCTGCCGACGAGGGCGATGTAGATGAAGGCCGTTTCCTTGGAGCCCAGGTTGCCGATCATCGCAAAGGCGACCAGCAGCAACCAGTGACGCCGCCGACGCGCCCGCAAGGGGCCGTTGAGATACATCAGCACGGCGTAAATCAACAGCAGCGCGAAGAAGATGGAAGGCGTGTCGTGACGAATGTAGCGATGATAGTAAAGCGTAACCGGTGAGATGAGCAGTAGAAATGAAGCCAGCAGCGCGCCGCTGCGCCCCAGCCAGGGACGGAACAACGCCGGCATGAGCACCACCAGAACGCCAAGCGCCGCCGTGTAGATTCGCGCCGTGAAGTCGCTGTCGCCAAACAGGAAATAGAAGAAGGCGGTAGCGTGGAACAGAATCGGCCCGTGCATCAGGGGCGTGTGCTGGAAGGAGCCGTCTGCGTAGAGGTTGTAGGCGTAGCGCGTGTGCAGACTCTCGTCGTGGCTCATCACACGCTCGCCGAGCAGCCAAAAGCGCGTGAACAGCGCCAGCAGCAAGATCAGCGTGTAGAGCCACAGCTCACGCTGTGAGAATCCCCTGAACATGCGGGAAAGCGTCATGGCCTGGCCGGTCCCGTCATTGCGTTCTGTGATGCCCCATCGTATATGTCCCGACGCAACCAGAGAACCAGTTTTTCCGTCTGAATGACGGAGTCAGCGCGCCCGGGCAACCAGTCAGGCAGCAGGCCGGACGCATTGCTGTAGCGGGAGCGGCTGATGACGAAATCCTGCCCGACATAATCACCACCCAACGCTTGCGCTTCGGCCGACCAGGGCAGCAACAGCACGCCCTTGCCCTGGGCATCGCGCGCGCGCTCAATGAAGTAAACGCGCGTGAAGTCGCGCAGCAACCATTCAGTCCGGGCCTGACCGCCTGTCTGCGCATAGATTTCCAGGCGCGGGAAGCCGCCGCTTTCGCGCTGCGCCAGGATCTGCAGGGTATCACGCAGCAGCCAGGCTTCGCGCGCCATTGGCCGAACCTGCCACAGTCCCGCCGGGTCATCTGCGCGGGTCACAGCTGTCGTCCAGCCGCTGCCCGGCGAAGCGGCCAGCGCCAGCAGCAGCAGGCCTCCGCCACTCAAGCGCAGAGCCGCCGGCCAGCCCAGGTCCAGCGCCAGTCGGGCGCAGCCCAGGCCCAGCATAAGCAGCGCCAGAACCATCCAGACCAGGTGGATGAGCGGAAAAACGGGTTGTCCCGAGCTGCGCACAAAAGCCTGAAGATGCAGGCTGAACAGCGACAGGAGGGCGAAACTCGCCAGCAGCGCCAGCAGTGTGACCCTCAGGGGCACGCTGCGCTGCGTCTCATTCGCAGCTCGCGGCTCCTTTACCAGGCCACTGGCCAGTCCGGCCAGCGGCACGGTCAGCCACAGCGCATGCTCAGGCCCGGCGCTGCGCCAGAGCAAGGTCGCCACCACCGCCAGCAGCGTCCAGATGATCAGGATGCGATCTGCAAAATCAGGCTCGCACTTACGCAACTGCAGCAAGCGCAGCAGCGCCAGCAACAGCAGCACGGGTTCGAAAAACATCGCAACCTGCAGCGCGTGCAGCGGCGGTGCCCCTGACCTGGGCGTGACGAAGCCGGTAACAAACTCGGTCAGCAATTCGCCGACGGCTGCCAGCCCGCCGGGATGCAGCATGAACAGGGTCGCGACCAGGAAGGCAGTCAGCAACGCCAGCGGCAGCGCTGTGCCAACTGGCCAGTTGTGCATCAGGTCGCGCGCTGCCTGCCACGGGTCGCGCTGTGTGTTGACGCGGCGGTCCCATCGCATAGCAAGACATAGCGAAGTGCCCGCCAGCAGCGCCAGTACGATTCCGGCCGGCTCGCTGAGCAGGAGCAACAGGCCCGACAGGACCGTCGCCAGCACGGCATGTGAAGATTGCCGGGTTTGCGCGTGACGCAGAATGCTCCACAGAATCAGCGCGGTCAACAGCAGCGAGATGACCACTGCGGCGGACTGGCGTGAGGCCAGCAGCAGAACCGGAGATGCAGCCAGCAATACACAGAACGCGATGCTGCGGCTACGCCCCAACGCATCACGAAACAACAGAGGCATGAACGGAAGCACGGCCCCGGCCAGCGCAACCGGCAATCGCAATGTGACCTCACTGGCGCCAAACACGCTGAACAGCAGGGTCTGCAGAGCGAAAAGCAACGGACTCTCCGGCACCTGTTGCGCGCCCGGCAGCTGCGGATTCAGCACGCGCCAGGCGGCCAGCGCCTGCCTTGCCTCATGTTCGTCCGGCAGGATGCGGTCAAGTTCTGCCAGTCGCAAAAACAACCCAAAGGCAAACAGCCCGGCCAGCACCAGCCCTGAAGCTGAGATATTCAGCGCGTGTCCATCTCGCCCGGCAGCGCCAGGCAATGTCCCGGTCAGTTCGCGCGCGCTCATGGCCGCCTGTCTTCCTGAGAGGTCACTGTGCGTGAACCGACGCGGAAGAAGCGACTCTCCCCTGCCTCACACAGGGACTCGAGAGACTCGATGAATTTTTGTCTGCCGTCGCTGCCATATTTCACGAGTTCACTGCTGCCATAGAATATGTACTTGATGTCGTAACGCTCAATGATTTCCTGAGCCAACTGCATGTTCTGGCTGCGATACAGGCGCTCCAGATCTTCAGGGCGGCTGCCGCGCAGCACATCCCAGGTGGGCCCGCGCCACTGTCGCTGGTGCCCTTCCCAGTTGAGCAGCACCGGCATCCCGGTCAAGGTGCCCACACGCCCGAAGTTTCCATCGTATTGCGGTCCCGGAGCTTCGGCAACCACAGGTTGTGCCGTGCCCACATGAGCCTCCAGACAGCGAATCGTTGCGTAATCATTGCGGTTGATAAAGGTGGGCCCGCCGTCCAGACTCAGGGGCCGGGCTTCACCATCCCTCAGGCGACCGGTCTCCACAAAGGCGCGTGTGTAGGCGCCCGCCAGCGGATACAGCATGCCGGGCAGGATCGCGCACGCGGTCAACACGCCCAGCGCCCGCCGCAGCCTCCTGCCCGGCACCTCCACCTGGAACGATCCAATCGCCCAGGCCGCCGCCACGCTGAACAGCAACCAGGCCTGATAATACAACTTGAAGATGGTATTGGAGCGCGAGTTGAAGACATCGCGCAGAAAGATGAATTCTGGAGCCAGCACGAGCAGCAACCCGAATAATGTCAACAGCAGCGCGAAACCGGTTCCCGGACTCACCCGCAGCGCAGTGTTGTCGTGCGATGGTCGGGCGCGCGGAAACAGCCTGGCCAATGCAAGGCCAATGCCTCCACTGAGCGCCAGCAGGCCAGGCAGGCCGCTCAACCGCCGCACCAGCAACTCAAGCACAAGTTCAGCCGGGTTACCGCCTTGCTGCACGTAGTCCTGAAACAGGATGGACTGACTCGGTAGCCTGACACCGATCAGGGACAGCACGACGACGAACAGCAGAATTAGTACCGGAATACCAAACAGCGCAAGTAGCAACAGGCGCCGATTCAGGGCGCGGCCGGCCCTGCGTCCCTCAAGCAGTAGCCAGGCGCCCAACACCAGCGCGAAGGGCGCGAAGATCAGGAAGAGCTGGCGCAGACTGGAGGGATGCTGCAGATTGGGCAGGAACCCGCCCGCCTGGTTACGGAAACTGAGGTAGAACGGCAGATAGCAGAGCAATGCCAGCAGAGCAATGCGCAGCGCAAACCAGGCTGTCGCCAGCAAATCCGTCCGTCGCAGCCCTGCCTGTTCGCTGTGAAGCAAACGCCGCAGGCCTTCCGCGCTGACCAGCAGCAGCAGATAAACCGGGCCGTCCCAGGCGTTGAGGAACATCATGCCACCGGCGACCAGACCATATACCAGTAGCAACGCCTTGTCCGGCGCATGCGCGGATAGCACGAGCTGCAGGGCGAGACCAATCGACAGCAGCGCGAAAGGCAGCGCCAGCACATGTGGATGCACATCGGCCAGCAGGAAACTGAAGGCCGGAAATTCGCTGATGGGTTGAAAAAAGGCCTCGCTGCCGTCCAGATTAAGGTCGGTCAGCACACGACTGGACTTGAACCACCACCAGAAACTCCAGTTCTCTAACCAGCCCGCATTCTGTGTTCCGTCCTCCAGCACTTTCGCAGCGAGCCGTCCGTGCTGTCCCCAGAAGGCAAACCATGCATCCGGGCCCGGTCCACTCTGCCAGGGCAGTTCGACGAGGGGCAGCTGCCAGTTGCCCATCAGCGCGACAAAGCCAGCGCCCAGCAGTCCGCTGCGCAACCCGGTCCGGCCCGGCCGTGTGCGCGCCAGGTTGCCGGCGACACCATAGGCTGTCAAGGCGCCCAGCGCGAAAAGCAGAGCGATGCTCATGTTGAAGGCGACGGTGCTGCCGATGCCGCTCAGGTTGGCCAGCATGGCCATCAGCACGTAGCCGAAATAGTAGTAGCTGATGGCGTGGCCCGAAAGCCAGGGGTCGGCCGGCGGGAAGTTGAGGCTGCGCTGCGTCGCGCTCAGAAAGGCCAGCTCCATCGGCTTTTCGGTGCCGGTCAAGTTGCTGTTGTGCGCACGCAGCAGTGCCAGCGCCAGCAGCGCGCAGATGAAGAGCAACTCGGCGAGCAGCACGAAGCGGCGGTTCTCGCGCCACCAGCCCGTCACATTGAAAGAGCGCTCGCGCCGCAAATACAAGGTTGCCGCGCATCCGGCCAGAATCAGCCAGGCCAGCACCATGCTGCCAGGCGTATTGCTCAACAATCCCAGACTGGTGCCCAGCCAGAAAATGAAGCCTGTCAGCAGCAGGCCCAGCGCGCGCGCCAGCGTAGTGCCGCGGTCCGGCAGGCCCCGCAACAGGCTGAAGGTCAGCGGCAGGGCCGCCGCGCCCGCCAGGCTGGATAGCAGCCACCAGCTGAGGACGATGCCGCCTTCGCGCAGCAGCCAGTCCCCGATCACGCGGCTGCTCCATTTACCTCATAGATGGTCGCCGCGCCCTGCTGGAAGACCTGGGTCAACCTGCCCTGCCCGACCATGTCCTCAAACTTGGCCAGGCCCGTCGCCGGGTACCAGGCGCGCTCCAGCCCACCAACGATCACGTAGCGCACATCGTAAAAACGCAACATCTGCCAGGCCAGATCGCGGTCACTGGTGCTGTAAAGACCGTTGATATTGGCGCGTCGCTGGTTGATAAAGAGGCTTTGCTGCGGCAGAGTGCGTTGCTGCGTCTGGTGATGGCGCCAGCCCAGCAGGGTCGGCAGCCCTGTGTAGATCGAGACGCGCCCACTCCACAGATACTCACGCCAGCCCTGGGCCTCAAGGATGACCGGCGCACCTTCCACCTCCTCCTGCAGCCAGCGAATCACGGCGTAATCGTCTGCGAGTTGCAGCGTGACGCCATTCTCGTGAAGACTGGCCTCGCGCATGAAGGCCATGCCGTCCAGTGTGGTGCCGACTGCGGGTGCCATGCGATCCAGCGCGCGCGCCGGCGCAGACATGAGCGGGTACAGCGTGGCGCTGAACAGCAGCAGCGCTCCCGGTAGCGCCCAGCCGAGGCGCAGCAACCCCGGCCAGCGCGGCAGTCCGGCCAGCAGCCAGGCGAAGGCGACTCCGCCGGCCACGCTGAGCAGCAACCAGGCCTGAATGTAGAACTTGAAGACCGTGTTCTGGCGCCCGATGTCGCCCTCCAGCACCAGAAACTCCACGCCGAGGGTCAGCGCCAGCGCCAGCGCGGCCAGACCGAGCGCCAGCTGCAACGCGCGCGTCTGGCCCGGCCGCAAGATGAGGATGGCGCTCCACAGAAGCAGCGGCAGCACTGGCAACGCCACCTGCCAGCCAGCCAGCGCCAGCACAATGGCCAGGCCCGTCACCAGTAGCAGCGTCAGACCCAGCCAGCCGAGCAGCCGGCCCTGCCCGCGCAACTGCCGCACAGGTGTCGACCGAAACCAGCGCGCCGTATCCCACAGCAGCAGCGACATCAGCAGAAAAACAAACAGCCCGTGAATGTCCAGCCAGGCCCAGAGCGGTGTGCGGCCGCCCTGCCACAACTGGATGCTGTTGTAACCCGACGCGTACCAGAAAGTGTAGGGCAAGGCGAACAGCACGCCTGCCAGCAGGAAACCGCCGCCGCGCAATAGCAGCGCCCACAATGAACGCAGTGTAACCTGACGCCAGGTCAACCACCACGCCCAACCCAGGCCCGCGACTCCCAGCAGAGTGAAGGTTGGCCAGTCCCAGGTGTTGGTCGCGCGCAAGATCCCCGCCGCCAATGCACCCAGTGCCAGAGCCAGCCAACGCAGGCGCGCGCTGCGTTGCTCACGCCCGACGATCAGCAGCTCGTGCAGGACAAAGAGCATCACAAAGAGCTGGAGCGGCATGGCGATCATGTGCGCGTGCAGGTCGCCATAGAGAAAGGTGAACCAGGGCATCTCGGTGATCGCGTTGCCCCCGACACCCGGTATCTCGGAAATCACCCGTGTGGGCGCCCAGTACCAGCGATGACTTGCAAGCGGCAGGGGTTCGCCCGCCCGCCAGAGCGCTATGCCACCCAGCAGACCGGTCCACAGGCTGCGCGAATTGTGAAACTCATAGCGTAGACGGTCTGGCAAGTGGTTCTCTTGCGCGCGTTCCAGCAAGTCCTGGCGTTCGATGGCCAGCGGCACCATGCCATTTTCAAGTGTGAATTCTTCTACCAGATAGTCTGCCAGGCCCTGCGGCTGCACATGTCCGCCCAGAGACGCCAGGCCGTTGCCGAGGACGCGCAACGTGTCGAGGTTGCCCAGGACCACAGCAAGCAGCAGCGCAGCGCATCCCGCCACCCAGGGGCTGGCGCGTCCGCGCGTACCAGGCTGCCCGTCAGAGTCGCGCCGCCGCTGCACCAGGTTGTAGGCCACGGCAAAGGCGCCCATACCGGTCAGCGCAAACAGTGTGGGCACGATCAGGTTGTAGGCCACCGCCGGCTGGATCCCGGTCAACAGCACTGGCGCGCCGACCAGCACATAACCAAAGTAGTAGTAGTTGAGGTAGCCGCCAGCATACCAGGGATCGTAGGGCGGGAAGGTCGTGCTGCGCAGGACGGCATTGAAATAGGCGAAGTCCATCGGCTTTTCGCCGCCAAAGTGCGTATGCCACAGGTCCGGATTGCTCATGCGCACGACCAGAAAGCCGAGGAAAAGCAGCAGCAGCAGCGCCTCAAACGCGAACAGGCGACGCCAGTTTGCGCGCAGCCAGCTGCGCATTCCGCTGTTTCTCCTGCGCAAGAGCAGCAGGCCACTGGTTAGCATGAGCAGCAGCAACAGCGAAATCCCACCTCCGCTCCACAGTGTCAGGCCCGCACTGCTGCCCGCCCACGCCAGCCAGGCAATCAGCAACAGGCCAGCCAGGCGCGCGCTGCAATAGCCGCGATCCCTCAGACCGGGGAAGAGCAGGTAGAGCCAGGGCCACACGGCCAGACCAAAGCCGGTAAGCGCCAGCCACCAGCCCGCAACCGTCAGGCCTGGAACACGGTTGAGCGGACTGTCACTGTCGAAGCGCTCGCTCCAGCCGCCGCCTTCGGTCTGCAACGATTGTCTTTCGGCATCCAGCAGCAGCCAGGCCGGGCTTGCCGCGGCAGTCAGTGAATCGCGCCGCAGCGTGTCCACCAGGGCCGTGTCGCAATCCCCGCCGCCCGGAGTTCGGATCAGCGCGGGGCATTCAGCAACCGGGCTGCTGCTGCGCGCAGACAGTGTGTTGAGCGGGGGTTCACGCAGCAGCGCTTCTGTCGCACCTGGGTTGTAATCAGGGCGTTTGGCGAAGACGAAGACCGCCGGATGATCGTAGACGTGGAAGGCTTCCTCGACTTCAAACTCGTTTAGCCAGCCGGGACTGTTGTATACAGGCAGGTGCTGGTCGGAAACGCGCAGCGGCCCCAGCTCAAAGCTTTCGACGAACTGCGCCGCCAGCTCAAAGCCCAGTTCGCCGGCAAAAAGCGCTTCGTAGTAACGGGTGGTCAACGGCCAGCGCAATGGATTGCGCGTCTTGGTGTCGTAAAAACGATTGCTGCTGATGGTCAGGTAATCACTGTTGTGCAGGGCGCCAATCAGCCGTTCCCGCAACAGCTCGTCGTCCTCACCGGACAGCCCGACTTCAATGCCGAGCACCAGCCCGTTCCAGGCGTTGCGGCCGTTGCAGTTGCGCGCATTCAATAGCCCCGGCGGCGGATCGTCCGTCAGCGTGACGCCGGTTGGCAGCGTGCAGACCAGGTAGGGAACTGCATCGTCCCAGACTCCCTCCTGCGCGACCACCGAGCCGCCGGTCACCACCGGTCCGCCTGCCTCTACCTCAAAGGTGAACAGCAGCTCCTGCCCGGCCTTGAGTTCCAGCTCCGGCTGCAGCAGCAGTTCATGTGCATCGCCGACGGCATGGCTGGACAGCGCCAGGTCTTCACTGAGTTGAGCCTCGGCCAGAAAAGCGCCGCTGTTGGCGTCCGACAGCATAATGCGCAGGGTTTCAACGTCCCTGTCCGCCAGGGGATCGCCAAGATGCGGGATGAACACCTTGCTGATGCGGCCGTCGGCCGGGACACGCAGATACTGGCTGAAGGTCTGCCCCGTCTCGTGCCTGCTGGCCCTGGCGACGAGCTCGCCACGATCGCCGCGGTTGGCCACCGCTATGTTGATGAGCGGCGGATCCCCGACCGCGTCCTCCAGCTGCAGGGCAAAGTCGCCCGGCACGCGCTCCCAGAACCAGTGGCTGGCCTGTACCCGCGTCAGCTGGTGACGATAGATATTGCTGAACATGGCCGCCCACAGGCCGCTGCAACCCAGAACGATAATCGTCGCTGCCAGCGCCAGGCTGCGCTGCCTGACACCCGCGCCGACCCTGCACCACAGTGAACGCAAGCCCCAGGCTGCCAGCAGGGTCAGAGCCGGATAAAGCGGCAGGAAATAGCGCATGCTCGCCACCCAGCCGCCGCCGATCAGCCCGAAATAACCGAGCACCCAAAGCACTGGCAGCAAATTGCGCAAGGCTTCCGGGCGTCGCTGCAACAACCGTGCCGCAGCCCAAAACGTCCCCGCCACTGCCGCCAGGCCGAGCGCCGGCCCCAGACCCCATAGCAGAATGTTGTTCAGCGGAAACAGCCAGGGCGCGCGCCCCAGCCATTGCCAGTTCGGTGGGAAGTCCACATGGCCGCTGACCAGATTGCGCGCCGTTCCGATGTCCTCAAGCCAGCGTGGATTGGGCAGTAAATCGAAGAATCCCGGGCCGCTGAAAGCGTAGGGATTGAGCAGTCGGAAGATCAGCAGGGTCAGGCCGCCGGCCAGCAGCAGTCCGACGCCGTCCCTGCGAAAATTCGAATGTAATGAAGCGCGTCCCTGCAACATGGCCAGGGTGCGCGGCGCGGCTGCCAGCACGATGAGGCCGGCCAAAGGAGCGACATTGATGCGGCTGGCCAGCGCGCAACCACAGGCCAGGCCGAAGAGCGCGTAACCAGCCAGGCCTCCACGCTGCTGCACGCGCGCAGCGAAAAGCAGGCCCAGCGCGCAGAACAAATTGGTGATGGCATCCACGGTGCCGAAGTGCGCCTGCTGGATGGACAGGACTGTCACCGTGTATAGCGCGGCCGCCAGCAGCGCCGTGCGGCGGTCGTACAGGACTGCGCCAGTGAGGAAGACGATGAGGATGACGGCCGTCTCCGCCAGCGCGGAGAGACTGCGCCAGACCAGGTGCAGGCCAAAGAAGCCGCGCAGTGTGGAATCTCCGTTCAACTGCGCCAGCAACTCACCCGCTGCACGCGCCGCAAACAGGGGCAGTGTGCCGTAAACGTAGTCGCCCTTGCCCACATTGTGCGGGTTCAGCGTGGAGCAGTCCGTGTCGAAGTAGGGAGCAGCACCATTCTTGGCCGGATAGCGTTCCTGGCAGCGGGCAAGCTGCGCGTTGCGCGCATCTTCGTTTCCTTCCGAGGGGCGCAGACCGCCGCCGATGGATGAGGCGACATCCGTCAGGAAGCGTTCGTCCGGATGCAGAAAGGTGAAGTCGTCCCAGTTGAGTCCGGTATAACGCAGCCAGCCTCCCGCCAAAAGCAGGCACAGCAGCAGCGCGCCCGTCAGCACGTCCTTGCGCGAGACCGTCCTGTTCAGGATGGAGGCCTTCCTGCTTTCTGCCAATGGCACTCTGACTGGCGCATTCTACCTGAAGGGTCGACGATGTCAGGTGCCCTCATCCACAAGCTGCCGCAGGGTTGCCTCTCCCGCCGACGCTACCTGGTACAGCAGGAACTCGTGACGCGCCAGCTCGCTGCGGCGCAACTGCAACTGCCCGTTCGGGAACCAGGCTCGCAGGCGTGTGACCGCCAGTTCGTCTTCCGGTGAGAGTAAAAACAGCAGGCCACGGTCCGGGTCCAGACGATACGCACCTTCCCGTTTCAGCGCCCTGCCCAGAAAATAGGGGATGTGTTCAATGTCGAGCGCAGCGTTGGGCCACTCCTGCAGGCCAGCCTCTATCCCGACCGCGCGGTGATCCCACCAGTGTGGCCAGCCGACCATAAAAGCGTTGCCAGGCGCATCAGTCACTGCGACAAAGGCCGACAATACCTGCCCGGCGGTTGAATACGGAAAGGTGGCCTGCTCCCAGGAGTGCAGGTTTTCGACGAAATAGCGCTTGTAACACTCGCTCATCGCGCCGGTCAACACCACGAGCACCAGCCCCGCCGCGCACAGCCGTCCCAAACGTCCGCGCAGCTGCTGCCGCAGCAGACCAGCCAGCTGTGCCAGTGGCAGGGCCGCAATCAGAAACACGGCCGGGATTGCTCCGCTGGTCCGGGTATGGCTGGGATTTTCGACCGGAAAGGCCAGTGCAAGCACCGAGGGCAACAGCATAATGAACAGCGAAACAGGCAACAACAGCTCCAGTACGCTGCGTCTGCGCTGGATGCGCCGGGCCCAGGCGCCCAGCCCCAGGATGAACAGCGCGCCCGTCCAGGGATCAAGCGCAGGTTTGTTCGGCGCGCCACTGATCCACGCCACATCCCCCTTCCAGTTAAACATCAACAGCGCATTGCGCAGGTTCACGGCCAGCTGGGCCAGTTCGTCGGAGACTGCTGCCAGTTGGGCCTCAAGGCCGCTGACTGTATCGCTTGCGAGTGCCGCGTCCCCCAGTACACGACTGGTGGTACGGCGCCAGAAGTCCTGCGGATATTCAAGGGCGTAGCCTGCCAGCGGGACGAAGGCGACCAGCGCGATGAGCACCAGGGCGGCGAAGTTGCATAGCAGCGCCAGGCGCAGTCCACTGGCGCGCCAGATCAGGATCAGCCCCGCGCCCGTCACCACCACCAGCGGCAACATGCGCGCCGCCTGATAGGTGTAGAGGCCGAAGCCGATGACCAGCCCGGCAGCCAGAAAGTCGCGGCGGCGGTTGTGCCGCAGGGCGCGCCACAGAATCAGCAGCAGCAGGGCCGCTACAGAGGTGGTGAGGACGATGCGCAGACCCATACGGCTGAGCAGGATATGCCAGTAGCCGACCGCAACCAGCGCGCCCATTATCAGACCAACAAGGCGACCCTCTCGACCGCCAATGAGTGTGCGTCCGGTAAGGGTCAGCAAGAGCACGGCGACGACGCCTTCCAGCGCCGTCAGCAGCTTCAGGGTGTAAAAGTTGAAGCCCAGGCCGGGCAGCTGCGCCAGCAGGGCCATGGCGTACATTTGCAGGGGCTCGCGACCGCCAATGTTGGCGAAGAAGACATTGTGCTCGCCCCTGCTGACGCGCCAGGCGTCCCTGATTTTCTCGACATGGTCGCTGCTCATCTCCGGCATGACCGTGTCCAGCTGCCACAGGCGCAGTCCGGCGGCCAGTACCAGGATTAACCCCAGGGCCAGCGTTTCGCGGCGACTCCAGCGCGCCCGTTCCAGCCACAATGGCAGTCCGCGCCACCAGGCGCGCAGGTCAAGGCTGCCGGGCGTCAGCGCGCGCAACCACAGCAGGACGCTCGCCAGCCATGCGCCCAGGCCAATCAAGGTGAAGCTGTTGTGTGCCGTGAAGCGCCAGGCCAGCCAGCAGCACAGCACGCCGGCAAACGCGGCCAGCAGCCTTTGTCCGCGCTTGCCAGGCGCAGCGACAGGACTTGCTGCATGCGGCAAATTTCGCTCGCGCGTCAGGTGTCGCGGCCAGGGGTAGAACGCGTCCGCCAGCACCCAGAGCGCCAGCGCCGGCAACAGGAACAGCGCGCCGCGGGCCAGCAGTTCGCTGTCCCGGCGCGCGGATTCCGGGACCAGAATATGGCTGCCCCACAGGGCCAGAATCAGGGCCAGCAAGCGCAACCCCAGGCTCCCGGCGGCGGCAGCGGTACGCGCTGTCCCTGAAGGCACAGCAGCCGCTGGCTTGCCCTGCTGCAACGTAACCCGCTCCAGCCGAGCCGCATCCACTGGCTCCGCGCGAAGTATCCTGCGCAGGTCACTCAGGGTATGTCGCGGCTGCCGCAGCAAGCGTCCGCAGAGTTGCGCCAGCGTCAATGCTTCAAGTGGCGCGCCGTCCCGGGAGCCGCTTTCTTCAGTCACTATGGCTTGATCGCCTTGATGGCCAGATTAACAGTAGCACGGCCTGGTGGTTCGTCGGGAAGATTATGACGATCGCACCACTCCAGCAGCCGTATCGCCAGGTGCAGGGGATTGAGCGGACCGCCGTCCACGCGCGCGAAGCGACTGCGGTCAGCCACATCGGCCAGCGCCTGTGGCAGCAGTCCGGATTCCAGCAAGGGCTTGCCCAGGCCATAGACCAGATTGTGGCTGAAGGGGAAGGCATGATGCGTGAAGGCCCGCTCGGCCTCTATTTGAAATCCGGCTGTCAGCACCCGTTCGTGCAGTTGAGCGTGCGTGTACAGGCGCAGGTGGTTGGCCCAGATTCCGGCCAGCGGGCCACGCCGGATGCGCGTGTTGAACAACGTTTCCAGAGTTTTGTTGACCGGGTCCCAGGCGAATGGATAGTTCGCATGAGGCACCGTAATGGCCGTGACACCTCCCGGCTTAAGCACGCGCAGACACTCACGCAGGACGGCGGCATCGTCCTCCACATGCTCCAGCAGCTCGGTAAGGATGATGGCGTCGAAGCTGTTGGATGCCCAGGGCAGCGCGCTGGCGTCGACGCAACCCAGCAACAAGCGGGGCACGTGACCGACCGTGCGCTGCGCCTGCAGCAGCACGCTCCAGTCAAGGTCCATGCCTGCCAGGTAGCAGTCGCTAACGAAACGCAACATGTTCAGGTAGAAGCCACGGCCACAGGCCAGATCAAGAACCAGGCTGCTCTCATGCAGGGGAAGCCACTCAAACACCGTACGCGCACGCATCCGGAAGGACATGTCCGCCTCGTTGCGGAGCATCCGGTCAATTGTGACTGGATCAATCCCTGGCATGCTGGTGGAAGAGGCGTTCATAATGATCCACAGTGTCCTGGAAACTGAAATCCTGCTCGATTTGCATGCGCGAACGCTGATAACGGGCCGGCTCACACAGCACGGCCACGAGCGCTTCACCCAGCGAACGCCAGTCGCCGACGCGGGCCAGGCGGCCCATGCCGGTCACGCGGACGGGGACACGGCCGCCAGGCGTATCCGTCATGACCACCGGCGTGCCACACAGCATGGCCTCGACCTGCACCAGCGCAAAGCACTCCGAGTCGCTGGACAGGGCCAGCACGTCACAGGCCGCATAGAAGTCCGCCATGGCCTGCATGCCGTCCAGCACGCCCAGAAAGACGATGCGGTCGCGCCAGCGCTGCAAGAGCTCCGCGTGGCGCTCGCGGTAGTTCTCGTAGGCGATGTCGTATTGTCCGGCGAAGACCACGCGCGCCTGCGGGAACGCAACAGTGACGACTTCAAGCGCGCGCAGCAACAAATCAGGACGCTTCTCCTGGACGAAGCGGCCGGCAAAACCAATCAGCGGCCCACCTTCAGGTGACCAGGCTGCGCGCAGTTCGGCCGCGCGCTGCGGATCAGGTGCCGGCATGCGAATCGGCGGCGCGATCACCTGGACTTTCTGGCGGAATGGGGCCAGCCAGCTCGAGTGATCTGCATAGTCCTCGCTGTAGGCGACGAGCCGGGCGGCGCGGCGCGCCAGCACGGAATAAAAGTTAAACATCAGACTGCTGATGATCCGGTTGCGCGGAGTCGCCGGCAGAATGAGATCGCCGTGATGCGTCGCTATGATCGCGCGCCCGCTCAACCTGGAAACCAGAGCCAGCGGCAGGGTCTCCAGCATGGGCAGATTGGCCCAGAGAACGTCGTGCTGCAACGCCAGCGCAAGCGCTGCCCAGGGCCAGGCCGGCATCAACATGCCGCGGCTAATCGTGAAGGGCAGCGTCCACAGGCGCACAATGCGCACCCCGTTGTGCATCTTCTCGTCGCGCGGCAGTGAACTATCGTAGCGCGCAGTCAGGACGGTGACCTCGTGTCCGCGACGCGCCAGCTCCTCGGCGACGCGTTGCACGTAGATGGTCAGACCCGTGGGGTGCGGATGATAGTAAAGCAGGGAAACCAGAATCTTCAGTTTGCGCGAACTGGTACCGGTCTGGCTACTCACGGCGAACCCTGAAATCGGCAAGGCTTCTGACCAGTTTTGACGGCGTCACATTTTCACGCAGCAGACCCAGAGTCCCGGTCAGGGCGTAAAGCAACAGATTTATCGCGTGCACTGTAATGGCCAGGGAAACGTTGGCTGCGTCAGTGGCCGCACCATAGCCGCCGGCAGCCAGCGCCAGCATGATTGCCCACTGATAGGTACCGATATTCAAGGGCACTGCGGGCACCGCAATCACCAGCGCCGCGGCCACGATGCTGAGCGCCGCAACCGCCAGATCAGCCCGTTCGTAAAACATCAGCATCAACAGATAGCTGGCAAAGAGTGACAGAACCCAGGCGACCAGGGTCAGGGAGAGCACGCGCAGCAAGAGTTCGGGCCGCGTCAGGGGTTGCAAACCGTCCAGCAATGCCTCCAGCCAGGCATTCAGGGGCAATTTGCGCACCCGTTTCGGCCAGGGCATGCGCAACAACGCCGCCAGCAGACGCCGCGCCAGGCCTCGATGCTGTGCCAGCATATACAGAACCAGCGCAGCTCCCAGCAACAGGGGAAACATCAATCTGGCTGCCGCCTGGTATTCCGAGCCTGCCCCAGGAATGATGCTCAGGGAAGCGGCCAGCAGCAACAGCACGGCCAGGGTGTCCAGCATGCGTTCCAGCAATACGCTGCCCGCGGCCTGCAGCGACGAAATCTGCGGCCTGACCAGCCAGATGCGCGCCAGCTCGCCCATGCGCAGCGGCAGGAAGGCATTCGCCAGGTAGGCAATGTTGAGGATGTGAAAGGCGCGTGTTATATCAAGCGAATCGTCCAGCAAGGCGCGCCAGCGCAGGGCGCGTACCCCCTGCCCGACCAGCAACAGTAAAAAGGCCGGCAACAACCAGCCATACTGCGCCGTGCGCAGGGACGCTGCCAACTGCTCCAGATCCAGCTGCGTCACCAGGGCCGCGGTCGCCAGCACGCTGACCAGCAGTCCGGGCAAGCCAATCCGCCAGCGCTTCACTGCTCCTCCATTCCCTGCCGCACCGGCACCATGGTACCTGTTCAGCATCGTAGTTCAATGCACAGTCGCATCCTTGACAGCCTGCCACGCCAGGCCTATACTCTGGTCGCGGTCGCGGGTGTAGCTCAGTTGGTAGAGCACTTGCTTCCCAAGCAAGATGTCACGGGTTCGAGTCCCGTTACCCGCTAATGGTGAAATGCGCCCGCCGCCCGTGGCGCGTTTTTCTTGTGAACACCAGGCCGACCGGGCAGATTTGACGGATAAGGAGATCACTGTGGCAGAGTTTGCAATTGAGGCGCAGCCGCGCAGCATGACGGGTAAAAAGGTGCGCCGGCTTCGCAGCCAGGGGCTGGTGCCGGGGATTGTCTACGGGCCGACCATGAAACCCGTCAGCGTTCAACTCCCCAGGCGTCCGCTGGAAATCTTGCTCATGAAAGCTGGCGGTACCAACCTGATCGACATGAGCATCGCCGGTGAGACCCACACCGTGTTGGTGCGTGATGTTCAACGGCATGTGCTGCGTGACAACATCCTGCATGTGGACTTCTTCGCCCTGCGTATGGATCAGGTTATCTCAACTGATGTCTTCCTGCGCTTCACCGGCGAAAGCCCCGCCGTCGCTTCCGGCCTGGGAATTATGATCACGGGCACCAGCAGCCTCACGATTGAGACCCTGCCGATTCATCTACGTAACGAGATCGTCATCAACCTTGATGGACTGGAAGATATTGGCGACGGTATCTACGTTAAGGATCTCGCCCTCGGCGAAGAGATTCGCATCCTCAACGACCCTGAGGAGATGCTGGTGCGCATTGTCATGCCAGCCGCTGTCCTGGCGGAAGAGGAAGAGGACGAACTGGGGGACGAACTGGATACTGACGTTGACGCAGCCGACGTAGAGCGTGTGGGCGAAGATCGCGACGACGACGAGGAGTAAGTCGCCTCAGTCCTGCACCAGCGCCTCGCGGATGGCCGCGCGTTGAGCAGTTGAGGATGACGGCATTGGCGCGCGCGGGCGACCCGCCGGACGGCCCTGAAGCTCAAGGGCCATCTTCACATTAGCCGGCAGGTTGTCGCCTTCAATCGCATTCCAAAGTGGCAACAGCCAGCGGTGCAGCGCCAGGGCATCTTTATGCCGGCCATCACATACCGCATCCCACAGGGCCACACAGCGCTCCGGTGCCGCGCTGAGCAGCGCCGCGATGGCGCCCTGTGCCCCCAGACAGAATGAAGGGTAAAGCAGCGCATCCACGGCGGACAGAATCGCGCCACCATCCCCGGCCAGCAGCAACAGGTCCGCCAGCAGTTTCATGTCACCCGCGCTTTGCTTGACGCCGATGACGCCATCGATTTCGCTCATCATGCGGGCCAGCAAGGCCGGTGTGCAGTAGGACCAGGGCACGACGTTGTAAATCACTACGGGCTGGCGCGCCGCCTCAGCCAGAGTCGCGAAGTGGCGAAACATACTTTCGTCATCGGGGCGAAAGAGATAGTGCACGGGCGTGACCTGCAGGGCGGCCAGTTCCAGGTCAGCCAGCGCCTGCGCCTTCTCAAGCGCCTGACGGGTGCTGTCCACAATGACGCCGGCGATAACCGGCACGCGACCCGCAGCTGCGTCCAGGGCTGCGCCGGAGCAGCAGCGCAGCTCGTCGGTGGTGAGGGTATGCCCCTCCCCCGTGCTGCCACCGACCGCCAGGCCCTGCACTCCGGCTTCCTCGATCAGCCAGCACACTTCGCGCTGTAGCGCCGCCTCATCCAGCGACTCATCCGCCCTGAAAGGCGTCACCATGGGCGGGATGATGCCACGCAGCGTGGCCGCCATTTCAGACATGGCCGTTCTCCATTCCAGTTCCATTCATACTGGCAGCCGCTTCTTCTTCCAGGTCAACCACCGCCAGGCCCACCACGCAAGCGCCTTCGGCCAGGTCCATTACCCGCACTCCCTGGGTGCTGCGGCCAGTCTCTCGCACTTCGTCAAGATTCGTACGGATGATGACCCCGGTTGAAGACATCAGCAGGATGTCATCGCTCGACTTGAGGCAGCGCATGGCCACCACCGGCCCGGTCCTGGAGTTGCGCGCGAGGGCGCGCACGCCAAGGCCAAAACGCCCGCGCTGCTGATATTCGTCCAGCGCCGTGCGCTTGCCATAGCCAAAGCGGGTCACAATGAGCTGGTGCGTAGCGCCGGCGCCAATGACATCCATCGCCGCCACCTGGTCAGCGTCTCGCAGCCGCATCGAATGAACGCCGGCAGCAATGCGCCCCATCACGCGCACTTCACTTTCATGGAAGCGTATCGATTGCCCGGATTCGGTAACGATCATCACATCCTGATCGCCGTCAGTCCGGCGCACGTGGATGAGCGTGTCGTTTCCCTCCAGGTTGATGGCGATCAATCCACTGTGGCGCACTTCAATCATATGTTGCAAGAGCACGCGCTTGATGCGCCCGCAACGTGTGGCCATCACCAGAAAGCCTGGCGCCAGGCCATCCTCGCTGTATTCGACCGGCAGGATGGTCGTAATGCGCTCGCCGGTCTCCAGCGGCAACACGGCATGAATCGATATGCCGCGGCCCGTGCGCGAGGTCTCCGGAATGCTGAAGGCGCGTTCACTGTAGACCTTTCCCCGATCGCTGAAGAAAAGTAGCTGGTCGAGACTGCCGGCGCTGATGAGGTCCGTCAGTGCGTCCTCGTCGCGCGTGCTCATGCCGATCAGGCCCTTGCCACCGCGGTGCTGGGAGCGATAGGTGGAAGAGGGCACGCGCTTGATGTAACCCATGGTGGTCAGCGAGACCAGAACCCGCTCGTCAGGCACCAGGTCCGCTTCGTTAAATTCTGTGCTGATGCCATGCAGAATCGTTGTACGCCGCTCGTCGCCATAGGTCTCGGCCAGCTCTGCCAGGTCCTCACGGATGACAGCCAGCATCTTTTCGCGTGAGGCCAGCAGTTCTTCCAGCCAGGTGCTGCGCGCCAGGACCTCGTCGTATTCCTCCTGCAATTTCTGCTGTTCCAGCGCCGCCAGACGGCGCAGCTGCATCTCCAGAATGGCGCTGGCCTGTAGTTCGTCCAGGCCGAAGCGACTCATCAACTCCGCGCGCGCTGCGTCTGTGTCCGCCGAGGAGCGAATGCAGCGAATGACCTGGTCAATCTGTGACAGCGCCTTCAACAGGCCCGCGAGGATGTGCGCCCGCGCGCGCAGTTTGCCCAGCTCGTGGCGCGACCGGCGCTCGATCACTTCCAGACGATGGTCGATGTAAATCTGCAGGGCCTGCTTCAGCCCCAGCGAGCGCGGCTGCATGTTGACCAGCGCCAGCATCTGAATGCTGAAGGTGCTCTGCAACTGGGTGTACTTGTAAAGCTGGTTGAGCACCTTTAGTGGCTGGGCATTGCGCTTCAATTCTACCGTCAGGCGCATCCCCTTGCGGTCGGATTCGTCACGCAGGTCGGCGATGGTGTCGATGCGCCCCTCACGCACCAATGCCACAATGCGCTCGACGATGGCCGTCTTGCTCACCTGGTAAGGGATTTCGCTCAACACAATGCGAAAGTGGCTGTTCGTTTCCTCAATCTCGTAGCGAGCACGCACCACCACCCGGCCACGTCCGGTGGCGTAGGCCTCGCGCAGGCCTTCGTCGGCGATAATCAGCGCGCCGGTCGGGAAGTCCGGCCCCTGCACGAAAGCCATCAGTTCATCGACCGTAATCTCGTTGCGGCGTTCATAATTGTCGATGAGATGGGTGATGGCTGCTGCCAGCTCACGCAGGTTGTGCGGCGGGATATTGGTCGCCATGCCGACGGCAATGCCGCTGGTCCCGTTGAGCAAAAGGTGGGGCAAGCGCGCCGGCAGCACCAGCGGTTCTTCGGTGCTGCCATCGTAATTCTCGTCGAAATCAACGGTGTCCATGCCGATATCGACCAGCAGCTCGCCGGCGATGCGCGCCAGCCGTGCTTCGGTGTAACGCATGGCCGCGGGACTGTCGCCGTCGACGCTGCCAAAGTTACCCTGGCCATCCACCAGCGGGTAGCGCAGCGAAAAGGTCTGCACCATGCGCGCCATTGATTCGTAGACGGCGCCGTCCCCGTGGGGGTGATATTTCCCCAGCACATCGCCAACGACGCGCGCGCTTTTCTTGTACTGTGCGTTGTGGCGCAGCCCCATCTCGTGCATGGCAAAGAGGATGCGTCGATGCACCGGCTTAAGTCCGTCGCGCGCATCCGGCAGCGCCCGCGCCACAATCACGCTCATGGCGTAATCGAGGTAGCTGCCGCGCATCTCCTCGTTGATGCTTACCGGACGGATTCCGCCGTCTTCAGCCACAGTTGCGCCCCTGCTCTCCGCCTGGTTTTGTCAAGGGTTGATTATACCCGTCGGACGGCCTGATAGCGACCCCCGGGCAGGCGAAAATCCTGTGTTCGTTCTACCGGGTTGCCTGGCTCAGCTGGCGCGCAACCAGCGCCCTTCGACCAGCCTGAAATGTACCGGCACTGTACCAGTCGGATCGGTCACTTCAACCCGCAGCAGCGGCCCGCTCTCCGTCTCACCGACCAGCGCCGCGCCGCTCACGGAAATTGAGCCGGCAAACTCACCAACCGCATAACGCGCCCGGGCCAGCACAGAGAGCGCTCCGTCGCGCAAATCGTAGAGCGCGAGAAAACTGTCCAGATCGTCGCGCTGCCGATGTTCAGCTTCCTGCTGCAGTTGCCAGGCGAGCAGGTCGCTCCAGTCCAGCGCAGCCTCTTGCAGCGCAGCCGTGCCCGTCACGGTGCTGAACAGGGACAGGGTCGATTCCGGCCGCAACTGCCGCACCATTCGTGTCACAGCGGCTTCGCCATAATTATTCGCCAGGCTCTCCAGCAGGCGTTGCTCGCCCTGCTGTTCCAGCATGCGGTCAGCCAGCCAGACTGTGGCGGATGCACGCAGCCAACTCGCTTCCAGCGTCCAGTCCGGCGCAGGTTGGCCGCTGCCCTCATCCAGCAAGCGCCTGGCCAACAGCTGCGCCAGGGTGTTGCGCAGACCGGCATTCAGAACTTCGCCCGTCCGCGTCAGTTGTGCCCAGGGCGAAGGCACCTGCAGGGTCCAGGGTGCAGTCGGCAACCAGGCAGGCGCGTCTGTTTGCGCCTGAATCTGTACCTTCATCTGTGTCATGGTCGTACAGTTCAGCAGCGCGCAGCCACGCGCCAGCCAGGCTGCCAGCTGCGGCGCCAGTGCCTGCACCAGCGGATCGTCCAGGCTGAAATATTCGATGAGCAGATTTTCCGCGTGGTGGCTACGCAATGTGCCGCGCCAGCCCTCCCCTGCCGCGACATGGCGCCAGCCCTGGCTCGTCAACCGATAGTGCCAGGTATGGGTCCATGAGTCACCGGCGATGTATTCTTCCACCTGCACCCAGGCCTGTTCGCCGTCCTGCGCAAGCGACAGAATTTCGCCGCCCGGCGGGTTTCCTTCAGCAAGTTTGCGCAACTGCCAGGCATCGTAATTTTCCAGTTGCGCCAGCTGCCAGGCCTGGTCAGCGCTGCCTTGCAGTTCAATAAAGGCTTTTTCGTCGTCCAGGCGCAAGGCCGTGACCTCGGCCTCGACCGTCGCGCGCAGCACATTCTCCTGCTGCCGCTCCACTTCCCGTAGTCGCAGGTACACCGCTCCGGCAACCCCGGCACAAAGCAGCACCAGCAGCAGCAGCAAGAGCAGGCGTTTTCCGCGCTGCCCCCCGGCCCGCCCGGTTTCGGTGACCTGGCGCGCCTGTGCTTCGTCGGCGTCAATTTCCCATTTCAGGTCAACGCCCATCGTGCACCTGACGCTCCTGCAACAGTTCGCCGCCGTGCAGTCGATGCATTGTGCCGGCTTCATCACGCAGCAGCAGCGCGCCGTCCCGCCCGACGTCCTCGGCTATGCCACGCAAACCGTTAACCTGAACCGCAGTCTGTGACAGAATCAGGCGCGCGCGCCATGCCTGAAACAGGCCTTCACTGCCCAACTGTGCCAGCCAGTATTCCAGCCTCGTCATCAGCCGGGCCAGCAGCTCCGCCCTGTCCAGACTGCGGCCGCACAGCGTCTCCAGGCTGCTCGCCCGTCCTTCCAGTTCGCTACCGCGGAAGTCCACGCGCACATTGATGCCCATGCCCAGAACCGTGCCCGTCAGCCGATCACCCTGCCAGACCGCCTCGGTGAGCACGCCAGCCAGCTTGAGGCCGTCGGCCTGCACATCATTGGGCCACTTGAGGCTCACATCCCGCGCGCCCTGCGCTGATGCCAGCTCGGCAATGGCCAGCGCGCCGAGCATGGTCACCTGCGGCAGCTCAGCCGGCGTTGGCCGCAGAATGAGCGAGACCGCCAGCGCAGCGCCAGCCGGCGTATGCCAGCCGCGCCCGTGGCGTCCGCGGCCCTGCAACTGTTCGTCAGCCAGTACGATGGCGCCAGTCGGCGCATCCTCGCGCAGCCAAACCAGCGCCGCTTCATTGGTACTGCCGATTTGCGGGAACCAGCGAAAGGGCCGCTCGCCCAGGGCCGCGCAGATTCGCACTTCATCAAGCATGGCTACCTGCCCTGAATTGCATCGTTGCCCTGACAGTGTATCATTGCCTCCCCTGAATTCATTGCCAGTTGTTCAGGCAGTTCCCAAAGTGAATCTGCTTGCAGCGCCAGTTCCTGTTTCGTGCCGCTCTGTGAAAGGACTGTCATGCCAGCGCTCATGCCGGCCTGGCAAAAACATCACATTCCGCCTGTTCCCCTGCTGGCGCTCTTCCTGCTTGTCGGCCTGCTGTATCTGTGGGCCACGCCTGTGCTGGAAGCGTCGGATGAACCTCATCATTTCGCTTTCGCCGACTTCATAAAACGTAACCGGACCCTGCCGGTACAGACTCCTGGAGAATTGAACCCCTGGGCCCAGGAAGGCAGCCAGCCCCCGCTTTACTACATCCTGATCGCCGCCCTTGTTTTGCCTGTTGACACCAGCGATCTGCCCGAGTTGATGGACCCCAATCCGCACGCCATTGTGGGAGATCCCTCCGCAGTCAATAACCGCAACCGCTATCTGCATGACCACTCTGGCCTGGAACTGAACCGTGCCGCGCTCGCGGTTTACATCGCTCGCCTGTTCAGCCTGGCGCTGGCCTGCGTCAGCGTCAGCGCCGTCTGGCTGGCTGCCCACGAACTGGGGCATCTGATCGGCCAGAATCCCCGACGTCTGGCTTTGCTGGCAGCCGTACTGGTGGCGTTCAACCCCCAGTTCCTTTTTATCTCGGCCTCCGTAAACAACGACAACCTGATCACAATGCTGGCGAGTCTGGTCATCTGGCAGATGCTGTCAATGCTACGCAGCGGCCTTTCCCCCCGGCGCAGTCTGCTCCTGGCCCTGTTGCTCGCCCTGGCGTCAATGAGCAAGCTGAGCGGATTGTTGCTCTATGCGCCGGTTGCTCTGGCAGCCCTGTGGCTGGCACAACGCAACCGGAACTGGAAGGAACTGGCACGCCTGTCCCTGCTGGCCGGCATCTGCTGGCTTGTCATCGCAGGTCCCTGGTTTGCCCGCAACCTGATCCTTTACGACGAATTCACCGGTTCTCAAACCATGCTCGATATCTTCGGACGGCGTCCGGCTCCATCACTGGAAACCTTGCTGACTGAAGAGTTCCGTGGGCTGCGTTACAGCTACTGGGGGCTTTTTGGCGCATTCAATATCTTCAGCCCGTTGCCCTTCTACCTGGCGATGGATGTCGTCACCCTGGCAGGCGTTTCTGGCCTGCTGCTGTGGCTTTGGCGAAATAGGAACAGGCCCGCTTCACTGATCCTGATTTCCTTGATGGCGCTGTGCATTGCCCTGTTCGCCGGCGCCCTGGTCCTGTGGACGCTCCAGACCGCCGCCTCCACCGGACGGCTCCTGTTTCCGGTCAGCGCAGCCAGCGGGGCACTGTTGGCCCTGGGTCTCGGTGCCCTCAAGTTTCCGTCTCGCCCACTTGTGGTTGCGCTGGGACTGACCGCCATTTTGTTGCCCTTTCAGACAATTCTGCCGGCCTATGCTGTTCCAGCGCTGGTCGATGAGTTGCCCTCAGATGTCACGGAGCTAAGTCTCCTGTACAACGACATCGAATTACTGGGCTATCGCACTCCCCGGCAACAATTCGCGCCAGGTGACACAATTCCCGTCACACTTTTCTGGAGCCCCGTTCGTCGTTCTGACCAGAATTACAGTTTCTATCTGCATTTGCTCAACGATGCAGGGCGTACCCTCGTCAGAAACTTCGGTTATCCGGGTGGCGGAAGCCTGCAAACCTCGAAATGGAAGCCGGGCGTCATTTACGAAGACCGCTGGGAATTACCGGTGCCGGCGCATGCGCGCGGCGAAACACCCCTGCGCGTTCAAATCGGCTGGTGGAAGTACCCGGAAGACTTTCATATTCCCGCAAGGACAGACAGTGATTCAATAGTGGACCCGGTCCTGCTGGAGGCAGGTGTCTTCAATGACATGGGAGCAGGGGAAAGGTTCCAGCTGAAGAATGCCATCTGGCCGCTGGACTTCGGTAGCAGTATCCGCCTTCTGGCCTGGGAAAATAATGGACCGGATATCTCGCTGTTGTGGGAAGCAACAGCGCAGCCGGAACCGGACCTGCAGGTTTTCTGCACCTCCTGGACAACCCTTTGCCAGGTGAACCGGACCTGATGTTGGCTCAGGGTGACAGTCCTCCGGCCACGCCCACGGCCGACTGGATACCTGGCCAGCGCTACCTGACACGGCACAGACTTGAGCTACCAGCCGAACCAGACCCGGGCGTCTATCGCATGGTTGTGGGCTGGTACAGTATGTCGCAGGGCTGGCGGCTTGAAGCTGACTGCCCGTTCAATTACTGCTCGCTTGCCATGCTTCGTCTGCCCTGGTAGCCAGGGTTCTGCCGAAGCGGCAAGACAGCCCGTCCCTGGGCCAGGCCATTCAGCAGCCAGGTTCAGCGCACCTGTCATCCCTGAAGTTATTGCGTGCTAGAATGATGTCTGGCTTGTCCCGACCTTGCAGGAGTGATTGCGTGCAACACCTTTGGACACCCTGGCGTATGGAATGGATTCGCGACAGCAAGGGGTTACGCGCGCCGGAGCAGGGTTGTGTGCTGTGCCGCCTGGGCGCTGAAGAGGACGATCTGGTCGTCGCCCGCTCACAGCTTGTCTATGTCATGCTCAACGCCTATCCCTACAACACTGGCCATCTGATGGTCGTGCCTTTCGCGCACAGCGCCAGCCTGGAAGACCTTGATGCCGAAACACTCATGGATTTGATGCAGACCTGCAACCGCGCCCTCGCGGCCCTGCGCAGCCTTTATCAGCCGCAGGCCTTCAACGTGGGCGCCAACATCGGCGCGGCAGCCGGCGCCGGCCTGCCCGACCATTTTCACCTGCACATCGTGCCGCGCTGGCAGGGTGAAACGGGCTTCATCACCACCATCGGCGACACCCGCGTCATCCCTGATACCCTGACCAACACTGCGCGTGAACTAAAGGAGCGCTGGCATGAGCAGTGAGCGCGACGTCCTCATCCTGGGCGCGGCGCGTACGCCCCAGGGCCGCTTCCTTGGCGCGCTGGCCAAACACGACGCCGCTGCGCTGGGGGCGCACGCCGTCCGCGCGGCGGTCGCGCGCAGTGGTGTGGAGCCGGGGGATATTGAGGAACTGCTGCTGGGCAACGTCGTTAGCGCGGGCACCGGCCTGGCCCTGCCGCGCCAGATCAGCCTCGGCGCCGGCCTGCCCGAACGCGTCGGCGGCACGCTCGTCAACAAGGCCTGCGGCAGCGGTATGAAAAGCGTCATGCTGGCCGCCAACGCCATTCAGGCAGACGCTGGTGAGCTCTACGTGGCCGGCGGCACCGAAAGTATGAGTCGGGCGCCCTTTCTGCAGAGCGGCCTGCGTCAGGGGCACAGGTTTGGCGACGCCACCCTGCGCGACTCGCTGCAATCGGACGGGCTGTGGTGTAGCCTCTGCGACTGGCGCATGGGGGATGCTGCCGAGTTCATCGGGCGCGAACTGAATGTCTCACGCGCGGAGATGGATGACTTTGCCCTGCGCAGCCATCAGCTCGCGCACGCGGCAACAGAGTCTGGCGCCCTGTCTGCGGAAATCGAGCCGCTGCCGGATGGCAATTCCCGTGACGAACCCATCCGCCCCAACACCTCGGCAGAGCAACTGGCGGCGCTGCGGCCAGCCTTCACGCCAGACGGGAATGTCACGGCTGGCAATGCGCCCGGCCTCAACGACGGCGCAGCCGCGCTGGTGCTTGGCAGTCGCGCCTACGCTGACGCGCGGGGCCATGCGCCGCTGGCGCGCATCGTCGCCAGCGCCCAGTCAGCGCTGGCGCCCGCATGGATCTTCTACGCGCCGGTCAAGGCCATCCCGCTGGCCCTGCAACGAGCCGGCTGGGATATTGACGACGTCGATCTCTTCGAATTAAACGAGGCCTTCGCTGCCCAGGTGCTCGCTGACCTGAAAGGCCTGGAACGCGAAGGCTATCCTGTGCCGCTGGAGAAGGTGAACGTGCATGGCGGCGCCATCGCGCTCGGGCATCCACTGGGCGCCAGCGGGGCGCGCGTACTGGTGACGCTGGTGCACGCCCTGCGTCGGCACGGCCTGCGGCGCGGACTGGCGGCGCTGTGTCTGGGCGGCGCCGAGGCGGTCGCGATGGCGGTGGAGCTGGAAAACTAGGTCACCTGGTGCGGCAAGGGCTCGCCGCGCAACCCGGCCAGCAAATTGGCCGCCGCAATTTCAGCCATTTGGTCGCGGGTGCGCACACTGGCGCTGCCGATGTGCGGCACAATCGTCACGTTGGGCAGGGACAGCAGCGGATGATCCGCTGCGATGGGCTCAGGATCCGTTACGTCCAGGGCCGCATGCGCAATCTCACCGTTGCGCAGCCCGGCCTCCAGCGCGACCAGGTCGACGATGGGGCCGCGCGCCGAGTTGACGAGCACTGCCGTTGACTTCATCTTCGCCAACGCTTCAGCATCAATCATGTGCCGCGTCTCTGGCGTCAGGGGCGTGTGCACCGATACAAAGTCAGCCTCGCGCAACAGGGTGTCCAGCCCGACCGGATCTGCGCCCCGTGCGCCAATCTCTGCGTCAGACAGCACCGGATCACTGGCGATGATGCGCAGGTTGAAGCCGCGTGCGCGCTGCACCATGGCCTGACCGATACGCCCAAGACCGATGATGCCCAGCGTCGCTCCGCTCAGGTCGGCTCCCAGCAGCGTCTCCGGTTCCCAGGTCTTCCACTTGCCGGCCTGGATGTAATTCACGCCTTCAACAATGCGGCGCGCGCCGGCCAGCAGCAGAGTGAAGGCCAGATCGGCCGTGGCCTCGGTCAGCACACCGGGCGTATTTCCCACGACTATGCCCCGCTTCGCCGCGGCGGCCAGATCAATGTTGTCGTAGCCCACCGCCATCTGGCTGATGACGCGCAACTGGGGGCCAGCCGCGTCCATCAGCTCGCCATCAACCTGGTCCGTGAGCAGGCACAGCAGGCCGTCGACGCCACGCACGCTCTCACTCAGGGTTTCGTAGGGCGGCGGCATCTGCTCGGGCCAGATCTCTGCATCACAGGCCGCTGACACCCTGTCAAGACCGGCTGCCGGGATGATGCGGCTGACAAACACGCGCGGACGATTCATGGTCTTTGACCTCAACCTGATTTCCGTCCCGGAACTGTAACAAGGATTGCCGCAATTTGCCTGACGGAATCCTGATTTGCACAATTTTGCCCTGTATGTTGCCTGTGGTGTGCACCATGCTTTCTGCTGCGCTCCAGTCAATTCCGCTGTCCACCGGAATTGGACTCAGGAATCCGCGCGGCCAATGCGCTACCATAAGCCCCATGCTTATCACATTGAACGCTTTATGAGCGTCGAGTTCCAGACAGGCAGTACCCAAAAGAGTAATCACCGCAGTCCGACCCGTTTCGTCCTGTCCCATTTGCAGCGCCACTGGCCCATCGGCGTATTGATGGTGCTGGGTGCCTTCCTCAATGCGGCCCTGGGGATCACCATCCCGCTCAACATTGGCGTGGCGTTTACCGCCATCCTTGAAAACCAGAATCTGCAGCTGGCGCTAAACGCCTGCTTGCTCATTGTTCTGGCCTCCTCCTTGCGCGCTGGTGTGCAATTCATGCGTAACTTTGGCGCCCAGGTCTATGGCCAGCGCATCGAGCGTGACGTCCGCGACGAACTCTACGCCAGCCTGCTGGGCAAGAGTATGGCCTTTCACAACCTGCGCCCGGTGGGCGAGACGATGGCGCGCGTCACCAACGACGTTATCGAACTGAACCTGATGATCAACACCGGCGTCAACCTGCTCATCGGCGCAACCATGTTCATGCTGATGCCGTTGGCCTCCAGTCCCTTCATTCATCCGCAACTGGCCCTGGTGCCTATCGGCTTCATTGTGCTGCAGGTCATCATTCAGGTGGTTTTTGTGCGCCGCCTGTACCCCCTGGCGCGACGGGTGCGCAGCAGTTTCGGCGAGATGAACGCCCGCCTGGAAGAATCGCTGGAAGGCCTGGAAGTCGTCAAGGGCGCCGCCAGGGAGCAAGCGGAGATGCGGCACATCAACGGCCTGGTCACAGCGTTTCGCGAGCGCTACATCGCCCAGGGTGAGCTTGAGGCCCGCTACATTTCCAACCTGCTGTTCCCGCTCACACTCTTCGCCGGCATTTTGCACGCAGTCATCCTGTTTCGCGCCGGCGAGATCAACACCGGCGCCATTGTGGCCTACGTCGCGATTCTGCTCTTCTTCCAGTTTCCGGTCTTTACCTCCCTCTTCACCCTGCCGCGCATCGCGCTCGGCCACGCTGCAGCCGGACGCATCCTTGAGCTCATCACCACCCGAACCGCCATGGACCAGAACGAGGCCGGCTTCAGCAGCCCGCTTATAGGCGAAATTCGCTTCGAAAATGTCAGCTTTGGCTATCAGGGCAGAAAAAACAGCCTGACAAACATCAGCTTCAGCATCAAGCCTGGCCAGACCGTGGCCATTGTCGGCCAGACCGGCGCCGGCAAGACCACGGTCACCCGCCTCATCAACCGCACCTGGGACGCCAACACCGGCCGCGTGCTGATCGATGGACATGATGTGCGCGACTGGTCGATGGCCAGCCTGCGTTCGCAAATCAGCATCATTGAGCAGGACATCTTCCTCTTCAGCCGCTCGCTGGCGGACAACATCAGTTTCGGCGCCACCAATGCCACCCAGGAACAGATCGAGGAAGCGGCCCACATGGCCCAGGCCCACGACTTCATCACTTCCTTCCCGGCTGGCTACGATACGGTCGTCGGCCAGCGTGGCGTCACGCTCAGCGGCGGCCAGCGTCAGCGCATCGCCCTCGCCCGCGCCTTCATCACCAACCCACCAGTGCTCATCCTGGATGACAGCACCAGCGCGATTGACAGCGCCACCGAGGATCTGATCCAGCAGGCCATCTGGACCGCCGCCACGGGCCGCACAACCATCCTCATTACCCATCGCCTTTCCCAAATTCGCTGGGCCGACCATATCGTCGTGCTGCGCCAGGGAGAGATCGTCGCCCAGGGGACGCACGATCAGCTGCTGCAGGACTCACGCGACTACCGTCGTATCTTTGATCGCTACGAATCACATTCCGCCCCGGCGGAGGTTGCGCTCTCCGGGAGCAACGCGGCATGGTAGCGCTATTCTCCGGCCTGGACGGCGACAAGTTTGACCGGCAGTACAACGACAGCGATCTGTTTCGCCGCATCCTGAAGTACTTTACCCGCTACCGGCGGCAGTGCCTCATCATCATCGCGGCCTTTACTGTGATGGCTGTGCTGCTGGCTGCGCGCCCGCTCATCATTGCTGCGGCCGTCACCGAGCTGGAAGCCGGGGCCGGCGACGACTTGCTGAAGCTGTTGCTGGCTGCCCTGATTGTCTCGGCCTTCGTCGAATATGGCTTCAACTGGGTGCGCCGGCGCTGGCTCTCGCGCGTCATTGGCCATGTCATCGCGCAGCTGCGCGATGACGCCTTTGCCTCGGCCGTGCACCGCGACATGTCATTCTACGACGAGAACAACACCGGCAAAATTGTCAGCCGCATCACCAGCGACACGCAGGAATTCGGCGATGTCGTGCTGGTCAGCGCCGACATCATTTCACGCCTGCTGCAGGTCTTCATCCTGGTCTACTTCATGTTGCAATACTCACCCTTGCTGACAGGTGTGCTGCTGGCCACGACTCCCTTCGTGGTCGTCGCGGCGCTCAGTTTCCGCCACCTTGCGCGCAAGGTCACACGCCAGGCCTCGCGCCAGCTGGCCGTCGTCAACGACACTATTCAGGAAAGCGTCAGTGGCATCAGCGTTGCCAAGAACTTCCGCCGGGAAGCGATGATCTACAGCGAGTTTGAGGACGTCAATCGACGCTCCTACAGCATCAACATTCGCCGCGGCCTCGTGATTGCCATGATCTTTCCTGCGCTCACCACGCTATCCGGCTTCGCGACCGCGCTGGTGGTCTATGTGGGCGCACAATTTGTCATTGATGCGACCATCAGTGCCGGCACCTGGTTCCTGTTTGTGCATGGCGTCGACCGCTTCTGGTTCCCCTTCACCAACCTGGCCTCCTTCTGGAGCCAGTTCCAGCAGGGACTGGCCGCGGTCGAGCGCGTCTTCGCCCTCATTGATGCGGACAACAGCATCATCCAGAACGACGATCTGCCCGTCCGGGACCTGAAGGGACGAATCGCCTTTGAAAACGTCAACTTCGGCTACACGGATGAGGAAATTCTGTTCAAAAACTTCAACCTGAAGATCCAGCCCGGCGAAAGCGTGGCCTTTGTTGGCCACACCGGCGCCGGCAAAAGCAGCATCGCCCGTCTCATTTCGCGCTTCTACGAATTCCAGGGCGGGCATATCCGCATTGACGGCAAGGACATCCGCTCTTTCAACCTTCAGTCCTGGCGCAGCCAACTGGGCATCGTATCCCAGTCGCCCTTCCTCTTCAGTGGCAGCATCATGGAAAACCTGCGCTACAGCCAGCCGGATGTGAGCGATGCGGAGATTGAAACCATGGCGCGCAGCATTGGCGGTGGTGAATGGCTGGAGACCTTGCCCGACGGCCTGCAAAGTGATGTAGGTGAGCGCGGCGCGCGCCTTAGCATGGGGCAGCGCCAACTGGTCAGCCTCCTCCGTGTGTTGCTGCAGAAGCCGACCATCTTCATTCTCGATGAAGCCACTGCCAGCATCGACCCCTTCACCGAGCTGCAAATCCAGGAAGCGCTGGACCTGATCCTGGCCCAATCCAGCTCAATCCTGATTGCGCATCGGCTGAGCACGGTGCGCAGCGCCGACCGCATCATCGTCTTCCGCGAGGGGGAAATCATCGAGGAAGGCAACCACGATGCCCTGATGGCCATGGGCGGGCATTACGCCGAGCTCTACGACACCTACTTCCGTCATCAGTCACTGGGATACATTGAGGGCGCGCGCGATCGCTTTGAAGCAAGCCAGATCAATGCAAACGCGCTTTAGGCTCATGCGTGCACAGTGTTGTCGCATCACCCGGCACCGCCTGCAATAGACTGCTGCCGCTGTCCCAGGTGAATTCACGCTGCGCGTCGGCTGGTACAGCACAGCCCGCTATGGCCGCCTGACAGCAGACTGCCCGGACAACTCCTGCCCGTTGACAACGCTGACCCTGCCCCTGTAGTCCTGTCCCTCAGACGAAGATTGGCTCCAGTACAGCGCTGCTGGCAATGAGCGCTTCCTGCTGCGCAGCAGACAACGGATTGAAGTTTTCCGCCGCACGCAGCAGCAAGGGCAACAGCTCCGTCTCACCGGCCAAAGGGATGCCAGTCACGCCAGGTTGTGACAGCGCAAAATTCACGCCCTGCTGAATGCGCTCCTGCGTTTCCCAGGGTTCATACCAGGTGCGCCAACGCCTGTCCTGCGCTCCCCATGGGCCTTTCGCAATGGACTTGATGGCCATCACGCCAACATCACGCTCCTGGCAGCGCGCCAGCAGGCGTTCGGCGTGTCTGCGATAGTCCGCGTTGCCGAACAACACAGGATTAATCGGAAAGAGCACGCTGTCGAAATCGAAACGCTCAAGCGCCTCGTAGTACAGCCGCGGCGCTTGCAGTCCATGTCCGGTGATGCCGATGTGACGCGTCAGCCCCTCGTCACGGGCGCGGCGCATCGCCACCAGCACACCGTCCGGCCCGGTCGCGGCATCCAGTTCATCGTCGTCCGTGACTCCGTGGATCTGGGCAAGGTCGAGTTGATCGCAACGCAGCAACGCCAGCGACCGATTGATCTCCGCCCAGGCAGCCGGGTAGCTGCGCTGGCCGGTCTTGGTGCCAACGAACACCTGATCCCGGTGCCGCTCCAGCCAGGGCCCCAGGCGCGTTTCCGCCATGCCGCTGCCATAGCCGGCGGCAAAGTCATAGTGATTGACTCCGGCCGCAAGCGCGAGATCCAGAGCCGCTTCAGCCTCCTCGCTCGCGATGGTGCTGTGAAAGGCCGCGCCGCCAAAAATGGCGACTGTGCTCATGTGGCCGCTACGTCCGAATCGCCTGGTCTGCATAGCCTGTTCTCCAATCCCCTGTACATGCCCAGCATACAGGTGGCGTTGCCATCGTGCTATACTGCCTCGTCCGGCACAGGGGGTCATCATGCTGGCATGGATTTTGGCGCTGTTGCTGCTGCTCGCCGCCTGGCCATGTGCCCGCTGGCTGGTAAGTGACAGGGATTCCTCGCTCTTCCCCGCGCTGCTTACCCTCGCGCTGGCCAGCGGGGCGCTTACCCTCGGCATGTTCTGGCTGGGCCTCGCCGGCGAACCCTTCACCCTGGCCAACACCTCACTCGTCTATCTGATTTTGATGGCGCCTGGCGCCATACTATGGTGGCGCAGCGGCCATGCCCTGCCACGACTTCAACTGCCAGGGTGCCGCATGACGCGCATTGCTGTCCTGCTGCTGCTGCCTCTTTGCCTCGGCGTGCTCTTCAACAGCGTTTGGTGGCCCTTCTCGCGCGCGGACGCCGTCGCGATCTACGAGCGCTTCAGCCTCCAGATGCTTGCCAGTGGGACGTTGGTGCCCCTGGGCGCGCAGACCTTGTACGAGGCCTACCCCATGTTGCTGCCGCTCGGCTATACCTGGAGCTATCTGGCGGCTGGCTGGCCCAACGAGTTTCTTGCGCGACTCTTTTCCGCCCTGCTCTCGCTGGCGTGCCTCGGGGCAGCCTGGGCGTTGGCCGAAAACCTGCGCAACAGGCTGACGGCAGCGCTGGCTGCGCTGCTGCTGGGCTTCACGCCAATATTCGGAAACTGGGCCTCTTCCGGCTACGTAGACCTGCCGGCAGCCTTTTTCACGACGCTGGCAGTTCTGTGTGCCTGGCGACTGTGGCAAGGTGCCCGCTGGCAGGACGCGCTGCTTGGGGGCTTGCTCTGTGGGCTGGCGGCATGGACCAAGAATGCCGGCCTCATCAGCTGTGCCATGCTGGCGCTATGGCTGCTCATGGCGCTGCTGCGCGGTCGCATACGCTGGCCGCATGTCACACTGGCTTTGGCCGCCTGTTTGCTGGTTGCCGGACCCTGGTACCTGCGCAATCTGCTTGCAGCAGGATTAATCTTGCCGGACACCGCCTGGACGGAGCAGGCGCGCCCGACAATCCAGTCGGCACTTGTCCTGTTCACGCAGCCGGGCACCTTTGGCCTGGCAGGCATGCTCATGCAGGCCGGCTTGCTGCTCACTGTTATACAGGCGTTGCGCGCGCGTCGAGCAGACACGCCATTGCTGCTTTTGCTATGGTGGATCCTGCCCTGGTTCGCGGCCTGGTGGCTGTTTGCCAGCTACGATCCGCGCTTCGTGCAGCTCTTCCTGCCACTGCTGGCCGTCAACGCAGCCTTGCAGCTACAGGGTTTCATGGACATGCTGCCCCGACGCTGGCGTCTATTGTTGCTGGTGCCGGCGGGCGCGCTGGCCCTGGCCCTTGCACTGCAAGCCGGCATGGGCGCTGTCGATTACAAGGAAGAAATCCTGCGCGACCCGCTGATGAGCATCTCTGAAAGACGCGAGCTGGTCTGGAGCGAGCGTCAGCCAGACCGGCTAGGCAGCGAAGCGCCCTGAGCGACCTGGATGCGCGCTGGCAACACGCCGACATGTCCCTCCAACGTCTGCTCACCACTTGCCGGTAACCTGATGATCTCGCCGGCGTCGTCAGCGCGGTAGAGCACGACCAGAATGCGATAGTCGCCGGCGGGCATGTCCAGCGGCAGACGCAAGGCGCGGTTGTCCAGCAGAGTGGTACCAGGTCGCCAGACGCGGGTCGGCGCGAAGCCGGCTTGCGCGGTCCCGTCCTGACCCTGCGCTGCCGGCGGACTGTCAGCAGCGGCCAGGAACCACGCCACCGTCCAGTCATGCGCCACTATTGCCTGGGCCTGCCAGAAGAAGGTCACCGGTAGCGAGTCGCCCGGCGCATAGTTAACTCCTCGTGGCAGGCTGTAGCCGGTCAGCAGAATGTGGTCACCGTAACGCAAGTCGCTGCGCCACGCAGGAATGGCCGTCAGCATCGGATCCGGCGCGGGCGAAGTGTCGTATTCCAGCAAACGCGCGCGCGGCCCGCCCTCTGTCTCACGCAGGAGATAGTAGTTTTCGGCCATGAAGCGTTCCACCGGGCGCACGCTCCAGGGGAGGAAAGGCCCGTTGCCGGCCAGCAGCCAGATGCGCTCGCGTGTTCCGGCGAGGGCCATGATTTGCTGCGCTGCGCTCGCATGCAGCAGCAATTCCGGATTGTCGGAAAAGACTTCTGGCGCCTGCTCCGGGCTGGAGCCTTCGCCTGGGTGAAACGGCAGGCTGACCAGGCGCGGCCAGTCGAACTTCGCGTAATTGACCAGATAGCGCTCCAGCTCAAGGTCGTTGAGCAGCACCACATCACCTGGCCTGGTCTCCTGCGGCAGACGCTGTAACAGACTGGCAAGCGCGTCATTGGGAGCGTCGTAAAGCGGATCAGGCGGCAAAATGGCCAGCGCTAAAAGCATCAGCAGCGCCATTGTGACAATTTGTAGCAGATCAGGCAGACGGGTTGCAGGCAACACTGCATCTGTGCCCCGTCGCAGCTGACGCCGGATCTGCCACAGCGCGTACGCCGCTGAGGCGATGAACATCAGTGGCCAGGCCAGGACCTGCAGCCGCAGCCAGGCGAAATCAGGCGGCAGTTCCGACCACAGTCCGGGTATGACTATCCAGCGCAACCAGCGCAGGGTGTTCAGTCCACCACCCCACTCGCCCAGTCCACCGGCTTCCGGCGGCAGCGCGCTGCCATACACCTCCCACGGCAGACTGATGGCGCTGAACTGCACCCACAGGCTGTAGCCGGTCAACAGAGCCACGGCAGGCAGCAGCCAGCGCGGTCGCTGAACTTGCTGCAGGCGCTCCACTATGGGCAGTGCGGGCAGCAAAAGAAACGGAACAACCGGAATGAGAAAGCGTGGCGGCCAGGACAAACCGCCGAACCAGTGATTTCCCTGCAAGAAAGCGAAGGTCAACGCGAAACCAGCGACCATCAGCAGTGCGACCAGCACGTATCTGATGCGTCCGGCGCGCAACAGCCACCACGCGCCCGGCAAGGCTAGCAGCAAGACTGGCGAAGTGCCCCAGAGGCTGCCGCCCGGACTGATCAAATAGCTGTGCAGCACCCTGACAACGTGTCCGGGTTTCAGATTGGCCAGACTATCGCCGACTTCTTTCAAGACACTCGCCCATGACGGCCCGGATAAAAAAGCGACCAGGATGCCTGCTGTCAACACTCCGGCAGCCAGCAACAGCCACTGCCTGCCGCCGCGCTGAGACCTGATGTCCGGCACTACGATGATCACGAGCGCCGGGATGGCCAGCAGCGCCGACTGTCTGGCCAGCGGCATCAGCGCCAGGGACAGCAAGGCCAGCAGGGCCGGGACTGGCGCGCGCCAGCTGCTGCGACGCCAGCGCTCCAGCTGGAGGCCGGCCAGCAGGATCAATAAAAGGGTCAGCGGCGCCCGAAAGAAGCTGTCGCTGTAGGGCCAGACGATAGTCGCCAGGCCCAACAGGAGCGCTGCCAGCAGTGCTGCCCGTTCGCTGTGACCCAGTACCCGGGCGTAGAGAAAAAAGAGGCTTCCCGCGGTCGCGCTGACCAGCACGTTAAACAGGTAGACCATGTGTGCCAGGCCGGGCCCCGGCAGACGTTGCGCCAACCAGTAGAGCGGCGCGGCCAGCAAGGGCTGCAAGGGCTCAACCCGAATCTCCGACAGCGATTCCCAGGCGGGGCCAGCAGTGAGCTGCCCGGGCGATGTCGGAGTATTGCCGGCGCCCAGGTCCGTGCGCATGTCACCATAGCGGACCAGACTGCTGCTCGCGTTCAGCAACAACAGCGCATCGTTGCTGTTGATGCGCCCGCTCCACGTGAACATGTAGACGCTGGCCAGCAGCACGAAGATTGCCGCCGGCAAGCTGACGCGCCAGCGCCCGGCGCCTGACGCTACCCGTTTACCGTTCACGCTCTGCAGCGTTTCGGCCAGATCTCCTCAGGGAATTGACCTGTGCGCTTCATGGGCTCACACTGGCGCTTTCCCCGAAGCGTCCTGAGGCTCTGCCGGCTGATCGTCATCCTCGACCGCTACAAGATCTTCCTGGAGCTGCTGCTGTTGCTCCAGGCGCGGCGGCAGGGGTCGGGTTTCACGCGCTTTTTGCACCAGTTCGGGGCTAATCTGATCCAGCAGGCCCAGGTCTTCCAGCGTCCACAGTGTCGTGACGTGCCCACTGATGTTTGGCCACTGGTCCTTGGCCCAGATGTAACGCTGGCGCGCAAACTGCCATACGGCCTCCGGCTGTGCTTCCCAGCCAAAATTCTGAAACTCCTGCCAGATTTCCGCTTCAGATGTGCGCGGAAACAGGGCGCGCACCATGGTCTGCTGCACCATCGTTTCGTCGCGGCCAACGCCCGCCCAGTTGTGGCTGTATTTGTCGATGAAGGTGAAGATGCCATAGTGCGAGTAATGCTCTATGGACGCCAGCAACTCGTCACGACTGTTCCAGGCGACCTGGAAACAATCCTCCAGATCCTGGCTGGGTTCTTCTATGTGTTCGTTATGCTCATGTGCCACCCTGGCCAGCGCCCAGGCTTCCGGCAAAATATCATGCGTATGGCTGATCAAACGACGAATGCGATGGGGTTCGACGTTAAATTTCACCAGCGCGCCACTGTGGATAAGCAGTTCCACGACGCCGGCAACGCCGTGCTGGCGCGCTTCGTCGCGGGCGCGCTCGTTACCGCTACGGTATATGCGGTGACGGCCCGGCAACTCCGAGCGGCGTATTTCCTCATTCGAAAGAGGGAAAATCCGCCTGAGTCCGCCGCGATGAATGAAGATCTGGAATAGCACGATGCAGGCCGCGCCCAGCAAAATGGGCGGCAACGCAGCGGTCTTCTGCGTAATGAGCACCGCCAGCATGATTAAGCTGGCGACCATGCCACGTAAGCCGGCGAATCGCAGGGCCTTTGCCTCGGACGATCCCGGTTGTATGCCGCGCTTGAGCAAGACATCATCGCCCACGAAAAAGATGGTTGTGCTCACCATGACGAATTCGCTGACGAAGCCGAATGCGTAAAACGCCTCAACTGTCGTGACCGTACGGATCACCGGAATCAGCATGGCAGCAAAGGCCCAGATGACCACCACGCCGACGCGGTCGTCCTTGAAGGCGCGGGGCAAGCGGCCCAGGCGCGCGGCATTGGCGGCCACCGCCGCGCCGCCCACATAACCACCTCCCTGCGCCAGTAACAGGATAAACGCCAGCAAAATTCCGGCGATCCCCAGCAGCGACGTTCCCGAACCAAAGACCAGTTCGTACTGAATCAGCAGCGTACTGTAACCTTCCGTAGCCGGGATGCGCCAGGTCGTGGCCGCGAAGAGCTGGATGATGCCGGTGCCGATGAGGAAGAGGGCGGCGACGATCAACGCAGTGTTGATGACCTTCCACTTCGGGCGCGCAGCATACTTGCCGCTGGCAGGAATGACTTCGTAGCCGGAAAAGCCCAGCATGGCGCTGCTCATCGAGCGCAGGAAGAACTGGAAGAAGAGCACGGTCGACAGTGACGAAACATCGCCACTGGCCTCTACCACCTGCGTCACCACCCCGCTGGATTCCAGCCCTTGCACGATGGCGGGCACGGCATTCGCCAGATCCGGCTGGACCGCCGCCTGCAGCGCCACCCACGAGAGCGCGAAAATGGTGAAGATTGTGAAGGCGCCGCCGCCAACCAGGAAGAGCGGCACAGCGCGCCTGGGCCCGACCACCGAGAGCACAGCCATAATGAAGAAGGCGTAGACCTCGGCCAGCACGATGCGCCATGGCGCCAGTTCGGGCAAGATAAGCAGCGTGACATCGGAGGCCGAGATCGAGCTGATGATGATGGTCAGCACAGCGTCGATGAAGAACAGACTGGTGCCGGCCCAGGAGAGGAAACGCATGCGCGGTGGGCCGATTGCCTCGACCAGCGGCCCGGTGCCGCCAGCATTGGGCCTGAGGTAGGCGCCGGCCTTGTAGGCTGGCACCACGCCGAAGAACAGCAGCATCGACAGCACCGCGAAGGCCAGCATCGCGATTTCGTGATAACCCTGGGCGCCATCTATGGCCAGCAAGGTCTGGTAGGCAGCGACGCTGAAAGCGTCCGCCGCGATTTCAAAGACCAGCGCCAGCACGCCCAGCCCCGTGCCACCCAGCAACAGACCCTCAACCATCAGTCGCGGCAACTTGCTGTCTGCGGCCCTGCGTTCAGCCAGGCTGATGTACCCGTTGAGAAAGAACATTGCGTCAGTGAACTCCTGAACCAGGGAGCGAGCGTCTACGTGTGCAACCGCGCCACTATATCACAGGCGCGCACCAGGAATTAGAAGCGCTCCGGCGAGCCTGCAGGCAACTTTTGACATCTCCGTCAGAGTCGTTACACTTTGTTCTGCGCATTTGTGGTAAAGGAGTGGAACAACATGATCATCCACTACAACCCGCGGATGTTCGATGAAGCCGGACTCGATTATCCCGATCCTGAATGGACCTGGGATGACTTCCTCGAGACCGCAAAGGCGCTAACCAGCGGCGAGGGTGGCGACAAGGTCTTTGGCTTCGCCATCCCTTACTTCAACTTTGGCCTGACCCCCTGGTGGCACACCAACGAGACGGCCACGATCACCGAGGACTGGAGCGACTCCAACCTCGACGACCCAAAGATGCTGGAATCGGTGCAGTTCCTGCACTCGCTGGTGCACGAGCACGGCGTCTCCCCAGCAGTCGAGGGTACCAACATGACCGAGCTTTTCGTCTCCAGGCGCGCGGCCATGAGCGCTGCCGGCCGCTGGCCCTTCACAAACTATATCGCCAACGACTTCTATGATGTGGACATCACGCCCTGGCCGCGCAAGCGCGCCGGCACCACCGTCTTCGGCTCAGGTGGCTATGCCATTACCAAATCCTCGGCCAACCCTGAACTGGCGATCGAGCTTATCAAGGACCTCACCGACTTCCAGACTGACCTTGATTCCGTCGCCGGCGGCACTTCCCTGCCTGCCCGTGAATCTGCCACGCTCAACGAGGAATTCAACGCCTTCCCGAAGAGCGCCCACTACTATTTCGAGAGCCTCGACGACATCAAGCCGGTGCCCTCGCCGGCCAACTTCTCGGAGGTCGAGAGCATCTTCATGCGGAACCTTGGCCTCATCATGGCCAATTCCGTAAGCGCCGAAGAAGGCCTCGCGCTGGCTCACGAAGAGTTGTCGGAAGCCATGGCCGACCTGCGCGAGCGAATGGAAGGCTAAGATAGTATCGTCATTTCCCGCGTCTGGCTGTTTCTAACCGCCAGGCGCGGGAGCACTGGCGCGAGGATGTGACCGATGTCGTCATACGTCAGCAAGCTCCTGGGGGACAGGCCCGCTGTTTCCTGCGGCGGCGTCAGTGATCTGGCGCGTCCAATCGACACCGCAGCCGAGCGGCCCCGTCCCCTGGCCATGCGCCCGGACCCCGGTCAACGAGTCGACTGGTACCGTACGCCCCTGCCCCGCGAGACGCTCGCTGCGCTAAACCGCCGTAGCGACGTCAAGGGTCTTGTGCAGACCCTGGGAATTCTCGGCCTGTTCCTGCTGAGCGGAGGCGCGGCCTGGTATTCGTCATTGCATTTTCCCTGGCCATTGACCCTGCTGCTGGTGTTCGTGTACGGCTCCTTCTACGGCTTTGCCATCAACGCCGTCCACGAACTTTCCCACCGCAGCGTCTTTCGCACAAAAATGCTCAATGAAATCTTTGTGCACTTCTTTGCTTTTCTTGGAATGAACAGTGTGGTCTACTTTCGCACGTCCCACCTGCTACACCACCTCTACACCCTGCATCCGCCGGATGATCTCGAGGTCGTCCTGCCACTGGAATACAACCTTCGCTGTTTTCTCAAAACCGCCTTTATTAACCCGCGTAGCGTGCGTTTCAAGTTTCAGACCCTGATCCGCTGGAGTCGTGGCCGTTTTGCTGAAGGCTACGAAGGAGACGTCCTCTTTCCGCCGACAGAACCGGAACGGCAACGGGCAATTATCCGGGAGGCCCGCTTCCTCCTCGGCGGCCATGTGTTGCTGGCGCTCATTTCACTGGTCACCGGCCAGTGGATGCTGACGCTGTTGATCACCCTTGCCAACTTCTATGGCGACTGGCTGCTCTTCCTGTGCAACAACACCCAGCACGTCGGCCTGATGGACAACGTGCCGGATTATCGCCTTTGTACACGCACCTTTTTCCTCAACCCCTTCCTGCGCTTTCTCTACTGGCACATGAACTACCACATTGAGCATCACATGTACGCCGCTGTGCCCTGTTACAACCTGCGAAAGCTGCATGAGGCGATCAGGCATGATCTTCCTCCCTGTACAGACGGACTGCTGGCCACCTGGCGCGAGATCGTCTCAATAATGCGCAAACAGCATGAAGACCCGACCTGGCAGCATCGCGTAACATTGCCGGCCAGTGCCAACGCTGCACGCCACTTCCCTCCTGGCCCGCATATCACGTCCAGACCGGAACCTGCATGAGCGCCCTGCGTCTGCCATCCCTCTCGCCCAAATGGAGTGAAGCGTTGACGGGCTATCTCTTCATCCTGCCCACTTTATCGGTTTCGTCCTCTTCATTCTCTACCCCATCGTCGAATCCATTCGCATCAGCTTCATGGATTACAGCATCCTTCGGGGTTCGGAATACATCGGTCTTGAGAACTACGCCGACATCCTGAGCGACCGGCGCATCCGCACCGTATACGGCAACACTGTGGTCTTCACGCTCTTCGCCGTCTTTTTCAACGCCAGTGTGGGGCTGCTGCTGGCCGTCATGCTCAACCGGCGCATGCCAGTCCTGGTGCGAAACCTCTATCGTTCCATCTTCTTCTTTCCCCTGCTGGTCGCGCATACCTATGTCGCCGTCATCTGGCGTTTTCTTTACCAGCAGGATACCGGCGTACTTAACTACTATCTGGGTCAGTTGGGCATCAAGGCCATCCCCTGGCTCAGCAACTCGAGCTGGGCCATGGCCGCCATCATTATCCTCGACGTCTGGAAGAACACCGGCTTCGCCATGCTGGTCTTCCTGGCCGGGCTGCAAAACATCCCCTCGGAAATGTACGAATCAGCCCAGCTGGACGGCGCCAACGAGCTTCAAATCTTCCGCCGTATCACCATCCCCCTGCTTAGCCCGACCATCTTCTTCATTCTCGTCATCTTCATGATCGGCGCCCTGCAGGTCTTCGATACCATCATGGTGTTGACCCAGGGCGGACCCGGAGATTCCACCCGCAGCGTCGCCATGTATATCTACGAAAAGGCCTTTCAACGCTTCGATATGGGCTACGCCGCGGCTGTCTCCATGACCCTTTTCGCCATCATCCTGGTGCTGACCCTGATACAATTCCGCATTGGACGGCGCTGGGTCCACTACGAATAAACCCGGGAGTTGACGAATGGCTTCGCGAAGCGTTCCTGTTCCTGTAGCTCATGTTGGGCAAATTCGGCAGCATCCACGGCGGCACATCTCTGCCGGCAATGCACTTTCCCTCATATTGCTGACAGGTGCCGCAATATTGGTGCTCATGCCACTGCTGTGGATGTTCTCTACCTCGCTGCGGCCTCTTGGGGAAAGTCTGCAATTGCCCCCAGCCTGGTTACCGACCGAGTGGCGCTTTGAGAACTACCGCACGCCCTTTGAGTCCAGCGTACCCTTCGTGCAACTCTTCGTGAACAGTATGCGCATCACCCTGTCGGTTACTGTCGGACAACTGATTACCTGTTCGCTGGCCGGCTACGCCTTTGCGCGCCTGCGCTTTCCGGGCCGCAACATTCTCTTCATGCTCCTGCTGGCCTCGTTGATGGTGCCTGGCCATGTGACTATCATCCCCATCTACCTCAGCATGGTCTCCCTGGGCCTCATGGACAACCCGCTGGCGATCATTCTGCCAGGGGTCGTCAGCGTCTTTGGCGTCTTCCTGATGCGTCAGTTCTTCATGACCCTGCCGCAGGAGTTGCTGGATGCCGCGCGCGTTGATGGTGCCGGACACGCACGCGTCTTCCTGCAAATCGCCGTACCGCTCTCCGGCGCGTCGCTCGCCACCCTGGCCATCATCACCTTCAATGCTGTTTGGAACAGCTATTTTCTGCCACTCATCTTCCTCAAATCCTGGGACAACATGACCCTGCCCCAGGGAATAGCCATGCTTACCGGCTATATGGGAGCCGGTAACGCTTCGGTCGTGATGGCCGCCGTCACCATGGCCATTTTGCCGGTTCTGATCGTCTTCATCATCGCCCAGCGCTGGATCATCGAGGCGCTCACGCGCACCGGCATCAAGGGTTGACCTGACCCACTCACATTCTGGAGAAACCATGACCGCAGTAACTCGTAACAACTGGCCCGTCCTGACGCGTTACGAAGGCGCCAACCTGCGCCGTGTCGCGCTGCCGCTGGGCGGCATCGGCACCGGCACCGTCTCGCTCGGCGGTCGCGGCAACCTGTTCGACTGGGAAATTGTCAACCGGCCGGCCAAGGGCTTCCAGCTGGAGAAAACCTTCTTCGCGCTCTTCACGCGCGACGCTGAAGGCAACACCAGCACCCGTGCACTGGAAGGCCTCATCCCCGCCGAAGACTATGAGGGCGCAACCGGTTCACAGATCCCCAACCATGGCCTGCCACGTTTTCAGGACTGCCGTTTCGAGGCGGCTTACCCCTTCGGCCAGGTCGTGCTGGAAGACGATGGCGTGCCCTTGCAGGTGCGGTTGCAGGCCTTCAACCCGCTCGTCCCCGGCGACGCGGACGCCAGTGAGTTGCCGCTGGCCATGCTGCGCTTTGAGTTGAGCAATCCTGGCACGCAGCCGATACAGGCCAGCGTCTGTGGCAGCCTGCAGAACTTCATCGGCAGCGATGGCAGCCAGGGCGCGGTGCAGCGCAACGTCAACGAGTTCCGCGACGGGTCGTTGCGCGGCATCTTCATGCGCTCCGATGGCGTCGATCCTGGTGCCGAGCAGTACGGCACTATGGCGCTGGCGACGACGGCGGAAACGGACGTCAGCTGGCGCACGGACTGGGCAGTCCTCAGCTGGGGCGATTCGCTGCTGGATTTCTGGGACGATTTCGGCGCTGATGGCTGTCTGCAGGAACGTCAGACGAATGGCGTAGACTCCCCGATTGGCTCGCTCGCCGCCAGCGTGACGGTCGCGCCCGGCGCCAGCGAAACAGTCTCCTTCCTGCTCTGCTGGCACTTCCCCAATCGCCTGGCCTGGCCGCACGGCTGGCACCAGCCGGAGGCCACCCCTGACAACGGCATCGTGGTAGGCAACCACTACACGACCCGCTTCGCCGATGCCTGGGAAGCCGCCGAACACTGCGCGGATCAGCTGCCTGACCTTGAACGCGACACCCTGCTCTTTGTCAACAGCGTCTGCGCCAGCGATGTGCCGGATGTGGTGAAGGAGAGCGCGCTCTACAATTTGAGCACACTGCGTTCGCAAACGACCTTCCGCACACCCGACGGCTACACTTTCGGCTGGGAAGGCTGCCATGACGATGCTGGCTGCTGCTTCGGCTCCTGCACCCACGTCTGGAACTATGAACAGGCTACGGCTTTCCTCTTTGGCGAGCTGTCCGCCGGCATGCGCGAAGTCGAATTCCTCTACGCCACGCGCCAGGACGGCGGCATGAGCTTCCGCGTCCATCTGCCGCTGGAACAGGCCACCAGCTGGTCCATCGCTGCGGCCGACGGGCAGATGGGCTGCATCATGCGTGTACACCGCGACTGGCAACTCAAGGGCGACGACGACTGGTTGCGCAAACTGTGGCCTTCTGTACGCCGTTCGCTCGAGTTCTGCTGGTACCCCGGCAGCTGGGATGCTGACCAGGACGGCGTGATGGAAGGCTGTCAGCACAACACCATGGACGTCGAATACTACGGGCCCAATCCACAAATGGGCGTCTGGTACCTGGGCGCCTTGCGCGCCACCGAAGAGATGGCCCGTCACCTCGGCGAAACCGAATTCGCCGACAAATGCCGGTCGCTCTTCACCCAGGGCAGCACCTGGCTGGACGCAAACCTCTTCAACGGCGAGTATTACGAGCACGAAATCCGGCCATTGGATAAAAAGCTGGCTGTGCACGACATGTTGATCAGCAACATGGGCGCCTCAGACCCTGCCGAGCCGGTGTTGCAGCTGGGCTCTGGCTGCCTCGTCGATCAGTTGATCGGCCAGTTCCAGGCGCACGTCAACGGCCTCGGCTATCTCCTGGATGAGGCGAACGTGCGCAGTACACTGGACAGCATCATGCGCCACAACTTCAAGGAGAACATGTACGGCCACTTCAATCACATGCGCTCCTACGTCCTGAACGACGAGTCGGCATTGCTGATGGCCAGTTACCCGCGCGGCGATCGCCCGACACGCCCTTTCCCCTACTACAACGAGGTCATGACCGGCTTCGAATACACCGCCGCCATCGGCATGCTCTACGAAGGGCAAATGGATAACGGGATGCGCTGCATCGAGGCCGTCCGTGCCCGCTACGACGGCCGCCGCCGCAGCCCCTTCAACGAGGCCGAGTGCGGCCATCATTACGCGCGCGCCATGATCAGCTGGGCTGCCATCCTCGCACTCAGTGGCTTCCAGTATTCAGGCGTGACGCAACGCATGGCCTTCGCCCGCAGCGAGGGCGCGTCGCAGCAGTTCTGGTCAAACGGTTATGCCTGGGGCATGTGCCGCCAGACGCCCGTGGCCGACGGCGTGCAGATCGAGCTGGAAGTGCTGCGCGGCGAGCTGTCGCTGCGTGAACTTGCCTTGACGGACTATGGCAGTGTTTCAGTCGACGCGGCTCGTCAGATCAACGCTGGCGAATGTTGGCAGGTTGTTATGCAGCCAGATTAGTGCTCGATAGAGTATGCCGGGGCTGTCCAGGTAATCGCAATATCAACGGCAGCGCAATCAGGGATGCGACGATCGCGATGGTGAAGGCCGCCTCCAGCCCCAACCGCTCGCCAATCAATCCCAGAATTACGGCATTGAATGAGCGAGTGAGGAACGCGTAGAGGATGAAGATTCCGCTGGCAGTGGCGCGGTTTTCAGGAAACTGATCCTGGACCACCGCCTGCAACACCGGCGTTACCGAGAGCGTGGCGAAGCCCAGCGGAATCAACGCCAGCGGAATGAGTTCCAGCCGCGTGTTGACGATCAGTAGAAAAACAACCTGTAGCGCAACGCCCAGGACGGTCGCTACGAATACAGTGAGTTTGCGCCCGAAGCGGTCGCTGAGCATGCCGCCGGCCAGCGCTCCGCCCACGCCCGCCAGCTCATACAGCGCCAGCATCAACGCGGCATCTCCCAGCGCAAAGCCTTTTTCCTGGCTGAGATAGTAAACCAGGTAGAAAGAAAGTGAAGAAACGAGCATGCCGCGCAGCAGCATCACGCCCAGCAGGGGGATGAAGACGCGTCGCATGTGGGGCAGGATGCTGCGCAGATTCATCGATTTGCGTGTACTCGCCGGGATCCGCCGCAGCCGCCAGTAAAGGATCCCCGAGGCGAACCAGCCGAAGAACATCACGCGCCAGATGCCCTCCAGGCCCCACTCGGTCAGCGCAAACGCGACCAGCAAGGGCCCCAGCGAGCGTCCCAGCTCGCCGGCAGCCATGAAGAAGCCCATGCCCTTGCCCAGCTGCCGTCCGGACAGGCGCGCGACCATGGCTGGCGCCGGCGCGTGAAAGGCCGCCCCGCTCACGCCCGCCACGAATAGCAGAATGACCAGCGAAGCGTAACTGGGCATCAAACCGGTCAAGGTCACCAGGGTTGCCGTGGTGGCCGGCATGAAGATGACCAGGTAACGCACACTGAAGCGGTCGCCCAGCCAACCTACCAGCACGCTGAAGAGAGACGGAATCGACATGGCCAGCTGCAGCGTGCCGGCCAGACCGAGCGGGATCGCCAGTTTCTCCAGGATGACTGGCAGCAGCGCCGGCACAAAGGCCGGATACATGTCGTGCATGAAGTGACCGCTCACCACGGTGAGGATGTTCTGCGTCTGAAAGGTCTCGGATGAATCAGGTGCGTTTTCACGCACGGGCTCGACAAGAGCGGTCATGGACTGGCTTTCGCAGGGTAGCAACAGTGGCGAGTATAGAGCGGTGGCTATTCCTGTCAACAAGCGGACTGATGCCCGTGTGCCGCGCTATACTGGGACTCCTGCTCGCGATCTGCTTTCAGGCGCTCACATGAAAAAGCTTCCCCGTTTTGTCATCATTGATGGTCACGCGCTGGCCTACCGCCAGTATTTCGCGCTGCCGGTGCAGTCCTTCCGCACCCGCGCCGGCGAGCCCACCAACGCCACCTACGGCTTTACGCGCACCCTGCTGGACATCCTGCAGCAGGAAGATCCGGAATACCTGGCCGTCAGTTTCGACCGCGGCCTTAGTGGGCGCGACACGCTCTTCGGCGACTACAAGGGCACGCGCGAGAAGATGCCCGACGACCTGCGCCCGCAGATTGAGCGCATCGAGGAAGTTGTGCAGGCCTTCAACATCCCGGTGCTGGCGCAGAAGGGCTATGAGGCGGACGACGTCATCGGCACCGTGGTACGTCTGATGGCCGAAGAGGACGTCGAGATCCGCATAATCACCGGCGACCGCGACATCCTGCAGTTGCTGTCGGAGCAGGTCAGCGTACAGCTGCCCAAACGCGGACAGCACGATGTCGTGTGGGACCTGGCCGCTTACCGCGATCACTATGGCCTGGAGCCCTGGCAGCTGGTTGAGCTGAAGGGGTTGATGGGCGACAGCTCCGACAACATCCCTGGCGTGAAGGGCATCGGCGAAAAGACCGGCACCACCTTGCTACAGAAGTACACATCAGTAACCGGCATCTACGAACACATCGAAGAAATCCGTGGCGCCATGCGCAAGAAGCTGGAGACTGGCGCAGACATGGCTGCGCTCAGCCGCGAGCTGGCGCTCATTCAGCGCGATGTCCCGGTAACTTTCGCGCTGGAGGACTGTGTTGCGCACGAATTCGACGTCAGTGTCGTACTGGAGTTGATGCGCACACTGGAGTTTCGCAGCTTCAGCGAGCGGCTCTCCAAAGTCAATCAGCTGGATATGTTCGGCATGGAAACGGAAGTGCCAGCGCCGGCCCTGCAGCGGGCCACGGATGGCGTCGAGACTCTACTGGTGCGCGATGAAGCCTCGCTCACAGCGCTGGTGAAAGCGCTCGGGTCGGCCGACGGAATCGTTTGGGACGTTGAGACGACGGGCATTGACCAGATGTCCTGCGACCTGGTGGGCATCGCGCTGGCAGTGGACGGTGAGCGCGGCTGGTATGTTCCGGTCGGACATCAGGAGGGCGAGCAGCTGCCGCTGCAACAGGTGCTGGATGCCCTGCACGGCCCACTGACTGACCTGGACATCCCCAAGTTCGCCCACAACGCCGCCTATGACCTGGTCGTGATGCAACGCTATGGCGTCGACGTGGCGCCGGTCGCCTTTGACACCATGATCGCGCAGTGGCTCTTCGATACCTCCTCCAAATTCCTTGGCCTGAAGAATTTTGCCCGCTTCGTGCTCGAGCCACCGGTGGAGATGACCGCAATCAGCGAGCTGCTGGGCACGGGCCGCAAGCAGATCAGCATGGCAAAGGTGGACATCGAGCGCGCTGCGCCCTACGCTGCGGCTGATGGCGCCATCACTATGCGCGCGGTCGACTATTTGCGGCCGCGCATGTTGGCGGATGACGAGCTGCACGAGGTCTACTCAACGCTGGAGTTGCCGCTGATCCCGGTCATCGCCGAACTCGAACGCGCCGGTGTCGTGCTGGACACACAGCACCTGCAGCAACTGTCCTCCACCCTGGGCGACAGGCTGCGCGAACTGGAAACGACCATACACGGGCTGTCAGGCGGTTACGGCACCTTCAACATCAACAGTCCGCGGCAACTCAACGATGTGCTCTTCGGCAAGCTGGGCCTGTCCACCGCCAATTTACGCAAGACCTCTCACGGCTTTTCCACCGACGCCTGGTCGCTGGGGCGGCTGCGCGACCAGCACCCGATCATCGGCCACATTGTTGAGTATCGCGAGCTGGCCAAGCTCAAGGGCACTTACGTCGACTCGTTGCCCGACCTCATCAACCCACAGACCGGTCGTCTGCACACCAGCTACAACCAGACCGGCACCAACACAGGCCGCCTCAGCAGCAGCAACCCTAACCTGCAGAATATCCCCATTCGCACTGAACCGGGCCGCGAGGTGCGCCGCGCCTTCGTCCCGCAAACAGGTTCGCAGCTGCTGGCGGTCGATTACAACCAGATCGAACTACGCGTGATGGCGCATTTCTGCGAAGACCCGACCCTGCTGGAAGCCTTCAGGCAGGAGCAGGACATCCATTCGGTGACCGCCGCCACTGTCTTCGGCATCCCGCTGGAGGAAGTCAGTTACAAGGAACGCGACTTCGCCAAGCGCGTCAACTTTGGCCTGATTTACGGCATGGGCGCCTACAGCCTCGCCAGCGACAGCGACCTGACCCTGGCCGAGGCGCGCAAGTTCATCGACGACTATTTCGGGCGCATGCCGCGCATCCGGGAATGGATGGACGCCACCAGGGCGCAGGCGCGCAACGGGCCGGTGACCACGCTCTTCGGGCGGCAGCACAACTTCCCGGTTCTGCTCGACACGCGCAGAAGTAACCCGATCGCCGTCAGCCGCGCGGAACGCGTCGCCATCAACCTGCCCATCCAGGGCAGCGCCGCCGAAATCATGAAGCGCGCCATGATTGATTTGCATCACGCCCTCGCGGCGCACAAACTGGACGCGCGCATGATCCTGCAGGTGCATGACGAGCTGGTGCTGGAAGTGCCCGGCGAACAGTTGGCGGAGACCAGCCGTCTGGTCGTGGACGTGATGGAACAGGCCGTCGAACTGAAGGCGCCACTGCGCGCCAACGCCGAAGTGGGCCTTAACTGGCGCGACATGCAGCCCTTCACCGGGTAAGTGCGAAAGTTGGCAGTTCCCGCCTGCAAACGCTATGCTTGAGCAACGTCGCCGGCTGCACCACAGGATTCGAACTGACATGCCACAACACTTTCTCGACCTCGCCGACTGGTCCTCATGTGACCTGCGGAAAATGCTGCATCTGGCCATGGAACTGAAGCGGGAATGGCGCAATGGCGGCAACCGCCCCCTGCTGGTCGGCCAGACCCTGGGCATGCTTTTCCAGAAAGCATCCTTGCGCACGCGCGTCTCCTTCGAGGTCGGTATGAACCACCTGGGCGGACACGCCATCATGATGGGGCCGGAGGAAGTCGGCCTGGGCCAGCGCGAAAGTGTCGCCGATGTGGCGCGCGTGCTTTCCGGTATGGTGCAGGGCATCATGGCGCGCGTGTATGCGCATGCGGACGTCGAGCAACTGGCTCACTGGGCACAGGTGCCGGTCATCAATGGCCTGAGCGACGACCGTCATCCCTGCCAGGTCCTGTCCGACATGCTGACCATCACCGAGCACTTCGGGCGGACGGATGGCCTGCGGCTCTGCTATCTGGGCGACGGCAACAACATCGCGGCCTCGCTCGCCCTGGCCTGCGCGCACTTCGGCACGCATCTCACGCTCAGTTCGCCGGAGGGTTACAACCTTGATGAAGAGGTGCTGGATACCGCCGCCCGCATCAACCCGCAAATCGACCTCCGCCTGGAGTCCGCGCCCGTCAGCGCAGTGCGCGAGGCGGACATCCTCTACACCGACACCTGGGTGAGCATGGGGCAGGAAGAGGAAGCCGCCACGCGCCGGGCCGTCTTCCAGCCATGGCAGCTCAATGCGGAGCTGGTGGCTGCGGCGCCCGCGCAAGCGGTCGTCATGCACGATCTGCCCGCCTACCGTGGCAAGGAAATTACGGACGAGGTAGCGGACAGCAATCGCTCGCTCATTTTCCCCCAGGCGGCAAATCGTCTGCACGCTCAAAAGGCCATTCTGGTCGAGTTGATGGGGGCGCGCGCCGGAGACTGAAGCGCAACGCTGCCAACGCCCCCTGGGAAGACTGCCATGCAGGAAATGCTGTGGGTCTTTGACAATTTTAGCGTAAGCGCGCTGGTTGACATTTTGTTTGTTGGCCTGGTGTTCTTCGCCTTCAGTTTTCTCATCCGCGCCACGGCTGTCGCGCTGCTGCGCGGTGTCCTGTTCGTCGTGGTCGGTATGTTGCTCGTCTCACGCCTCTTCGAACTGACTGCGCTCAGTTGGCTCATTGGCCTGGCCCTGCCCCTGCTGGCCATCGCCTTGCCGGTCATTTTTCAGCCTGAGCTGCGGCGCGGGCTGGAGCAGTTGGGGCGCGCTGGCATTTTCGGCCGCGGCCGTCGCCCCTCCGCTACCGTACGCCAGCACATCATCGACGAAATCTGCGCCGCTGCCGGCTTGCTGGCCGAGCGCCGTCATGGTGGGCTCATCGTGCTGCAACGTAGCAGCAACCTTGATGAATACATCCGCACTGGCATCCCTCTGGACAGCGAAGTCTCTTCACAGCTGCTGCTGACCATTTTCTGGCCGCGCACCGAACTGCATGACGGCGCTGCCATCTTGGACGAACAGGGGCGCATCGCCGCTGCCGCAGCCGTGCTGCCGCTCTCCGCCAGTCGCAACCTCAACAACCCGACCCTCGGCACACGTCATCGTGCCGCGCTGGGCATCAGCGAAGTCAGCGATGCCATCACCGTGATCGTCTCAGAGGAAACCGGGCGCATCACCATGACTGAAAGCGGTCGTAGTTCCGGGCGCATGGATCCCCGCCGCCTGAACACCGTGCTGAGTGCCAAATATGCGACCGACCCAACCCTGGCCGGGTCGCTGCCGGGCCTGTTGGGCGGCCGCCTGTCGCTGCCGGGCATGCTGCGGCGCACCCGTCGCGAGCCATCTGCGTGAGCCAGGCGACTGCGCCACAGCGGGCGACGCCTGGTCGCAACCTCGCCTGGCTGCTGGCCTCGATCTTCCTGGCGTTCTGCGTGTGGTTCGTTGCCAAACTGGATCAGGATCCGGTGCGCGAGCGGATATTCCGCAATGTCCCCATTCTTACGATCATGGCGGGCGACCTGATCATCACGGACCAGAGCCGTGAATTTGCCACGGTGACCGTCCGCGCGCCCCTGTCTACGCTCGACCAGCTTGCCCTGGATGACATCGTGGTGCAGGCCATGCTCGACGGCCTTGGCCCAGGCGAGCACAGCGTTGAGCTGCAGTCCAGCGTCTCCCGGAGCGCCATCCCTGATACCACTCCGCGACAGCTTTACGTCCAGCTGGAGTCCTTGCTGGAAAGGGAACTGCCGGTCACGGTGGACGTGACACAGCCCCTGCCGCGCGGCTTTGAAATTGGAGCGGGCGGGCCACAGCCAGCAGTGCCGACCGTGCAAATCAGCGGGCCCCAGGGAAAGGTAGAGGAAGTGGTCGCTGCCCGCCTGACGCTCAACCTCTCGCAGCAGCGCAACGACTTCAGCTCAGATCTGCGCCTGCAACCGGTCAATGCGGAGGGCAACGTCGTCAGCGGCGTCTCGCTTTCCCCGGCCACCATGCGGGTTGAGGTCCCCGTACGCACGCGCTCGGACATCCGCCAGGTCAGCGTCCAGCCCAACATTCTGGCCGACACCTTGCCCGAGGGCTTCACGCTCAGTTCGGTTACCTACAACCCGCAAGTGGTGCTGGTCAGCGGCGCACCGGAAGCGCTGGAAAGCGCGCCGGGCACCCTGTTCACCGAACCGGTCAGCCTTGAAGGCCGCAACAGCAGCTTCGAGGTACAGACGCGGGTGAGCACCGCCAGTGAAGACCTGTTCGTTTTTGGCGGCCAGGGAATCACCGTCTCAATCGGGATTACGCCACTGCTCACCAGCCGCCAGTTTGACCAGGCGCTGGTCGAATATATTGGGCTTACCGACGATCAAAATGTCACGCTCTCGCCGGAATCGGTGACGGTGCTCATCACCGGCGCGCGCAACGCTCTGGAGAATATGGCTGCCTCCGACGTCCATGTGCTGGTTGACCTCAATGAGCTGGAGGCAGGCAGCCATGCGGTAGTGCCCGACGTCAGCCACAACATGGACAACAATGACGTGGAAAACATCTCCATCCTGCCTTCCGAGATTGACGTCTTGATCAGCGTTACTGGCCAGGACACTGAAGATGAGGGGGAGGAGAACGTGGCCGGCGCTTGACAGTCCCGGCCTGTTCTGCTGGAATCCACCCTCGGCACTGTTGAGCCACAAGATAACCATGGCGCAGAAACCGCTCGTGGCGCTTGTCGGGCGTCCCAACACCGGCAAAAGTACATTGTTCAACCGCCTGGTTGGTGGCCGCGTGGCCGTCATCGATGAGATCCCGGGCACCACGCGGGACCGCATCCAGGGTTCCTGCGAGTGGATCGGCGTACCCTTTCACGTCATCGATACCGGCGGCATCGAAGTCTGGCAGCCCGGTGGCAGCCGCGATACGCGCCCCCTGGCCGAGGGCAGCATTGACTTCATTCCACAGATCGAGGGCCAGGCCTTGCTGGCCGCCAGGGATGCGGACGTCATCCTGCTGGTCGTCGACAGCGAACAGGGCATCACTGCTGCGGACGAACATATTTCACAGGTGCTGCGCGAACATAGTGGCGGGCGACCGGTCATCGTGGCCGCCAACAAGGCTGACAACGCCGCGCGCAGCAATGACGCCTTCGAGTTCTATGGCCTGGGCTTTGGCCAGGTCTTCCCCGTCAGTGCCTATCACAACCTGGGCATTGGTGACCTGCTGGATGCGGTCGTGGAAGCCTTTGGCGCTGCCGCCCGCCCGTTAACAGACGATGAAGATGACGATGATACGCTCAAAATCGCCATTACCGGTCGCCCCAACGTCGGCAAGAGCAGCCTGCTCAACCGGCTGCTGGGCGAGGAGCGCGCCATTGTCAGCCCGGTTGCCGGCACCACGCGCGACGCCATCGATACGCAGATTATCTGGCAGCGAGCGCCAGTCACGCTGATCGATACGGCGGGTATCCGTCGCCGCGGCAAGATTGAACCGGGTGTGGAGAAATACAGTGTGCTGCGCGCCATCCGGGCCATCGAACGCGCGGACGTCGCCTTGCTGTTGATTGATGCGCTCGACGGCGTGACCGAGCAGGACCAGCACATCGCCGGCGCCATCCTTGAAGCGCGTTGCAGCGTGGTGGTCATCGTGAACAAGTGGGATGCGTTGGCCAAGGACACGCACACCATGCCCGCTTTCCTGGAAAAGATGCGCGAGAAATTCAACTTTCTGCCGGAAGCGCCCGCCATTTTCATCAGTGCGCTCACCGGACAGCGCATCCACCAGGTGCTGGAAGTCGCCAGCCGCGTCTTCGAAGCGCGCAGCATGCGCCTGCCCACTTCAATGCTCAACCGCATCCTGCGCGAGGCCATGCATGATCATCCGCCGCCACGCCGCGGCACGCGCCAGCTGCGCATCTACTTTGCCGCGCAGGTGGCCGTGGCTCCGCCCGTGTTTCTCTTTCACGTCAACGACACTCGCCTGGTGCACTTTAGCTACAAGCGCTTTCTGGAGAACCGCATTCGCGCCGCCTTCCCTTTCGAAGGCACGCCCATCGTACTCAGCTTCCGCCCGCGCGACGGCAGCTTGTAACGCGCCTGCGCATTGTTACGCAGCGTCACAGACGCTACACTTCACAGTGGTTGATATCCTCCAGCCGGAACCCGGAGACAGCATGCAAGCGACCCCTTACAGTCTGCCGCGCCCGCGCCTGCGCCGTCGCGGCCTGGTCTTCGAGCTGGTCGAATCACTGTTGCTCATGGTAATGATTTACGCCGTGGTCGACATGGCCAGCGTGAGATTCTATGTGGACGGCCCGAGCATGGAGCCCAGCTTTTTCAGCGACCAGCGCGTCATCGTCTCGCGCGTCAGCTACTTTCTGCGCCTGCCTGAGCGTGGTGAAATCGTCGTCTTCCAGTCTCCTGATCGACCCGGCATCGACCCGCCGCTCATCAAGCGCGTGATCGGTTTGCCAGGCGAGACGGTCACGCTACGTGATGGCCATGTCACAATAGACGGGCAGATACTGGACGAAAGCTTCACCAATGAACCCTGCACGCGCTGCAATGAAAAGGAATGGGTGCTGGGGGCGGACGAATTCTTCGTGATGGGTGACAACCGCAATCGTAGCCGCGATTCGCGTGTGTTCGGCCCAATCAGCCGCGCGAACCTGATCGGCGAAGCAATCTTCCGCTACTGGCCGCCAAACGACTGGTCCCTGCTGTCGGGCTATCGCTTCCCGGCGGCCCCCTTTTCCTGAGAAAGCGCGCAACTCACGGACGCTACCGCCCTGTCTTGCGCCATGCTATAGTCGCCAGTAGACAACTCCACAGGGGAATCGATTCGTGGCAGATGCTCTTGCTGACCGTCATCCCGGTCATCCCGACTCCCTGTGGGTGTGCGTCTGGCAGACAGCAACCACGGCAGTAAACGCCCAATCCACTCCAGCAGGATCCAGGGAGAATTCATGCGACTGGTAATTATTATGTTCATGCTTTTGCTGACGGCCACGCCGCTGCTGGCCCAGGACGTGCCACCGCCCGGCTGCAATACAGACACCATGGGCGGCTTGTTTGGCTCGCTGGCTGAAGGACTGCCGCAAGAGGCAATCCCTGTCGAGCAGGCCATCTACATCATTGATGTTCTGCAAGACTCGCTGGCGGCCCTGCGTGCAGCCTGTGAAGGCGAGACCTGGTCAGACCCCGACGGGCCGGACTATGCCAGCATTCCCCAGGCGCGCACGGCTGACGGCGCTTTCGTCCTGGGTGACCCGGAGGCGCCGGTGACTGTCGTGGAGTTTGCGGACTTCCTCTGTCCTCATTGCCAGACCTACCACGTAATCATGCGACAGGTGATTGATAACTATGTCGTGTCCGGCCAGGCCCGGCTGGAGTATCGCATGTTCCCGGTCGTCGATCCCTACGCCTCCCCCCTGACCTCCAGTCTGGTCGAATGCGCGGACATCCTGGAGCCTGGCAGCTTCTGGCCCGCGCTCGACCTCATGTACGAGCTCACCAGCGCCGGCTTCAATGGCCTGACCCACTTCACCTTCGCCTCGCTTGCCGGCCTGGACTTCAACTCCCTGATCGCCTGTGTGAACGAGCAGGCTGATCAGATCGTCACGGACAGCGAACTGGCCCAGAGCACCGGCGTAACCGGGACTCCAACCGTCCTGCTGCGGCGTGGCGATGGCGAACTGGAGTTCATCGCAGACCAGAGTGGCAACCGGGTCGCCAGCAGCGTTCCCTTCTTCGTCCTGGAAAGCGAGATTGTGGCAGCCCAATGACCCTGTGCGAATCTGAACTGCGCGAGCAAATCTGTCACATTGGCCGACTGCTCTATCAAAACGACCTGATCGACAGCGCCAGCGGCAACATCAGCGCGCGCCTGGCGCCAGAGCGTATCTTGTGCACGCCCAGCGGCCTGGCCAAGGGCTTTATGCAACCGGACCAGCTCATCGTGGTGAACATGGACGGCGAGCGCGTCGATACGCCGAATGCGGCCAACGCTGATTTGCGGCCTACTTCCGAGTTGTTGATGCACCTGGAGAGCTACCGGCAGCGCACGGACGTTCAGGGCGTCGTGCATGCGCATCCACCCCACTCCGTCGCGCTCACCCTGACCGGGCATGGCTTCAGCGAATGCGTCATTCCCGAGGCCATCGTGCTGCTGGGTGTCGTGCCGGTGACGCCCTACGCAACGCCTTCCGGCCCCGAAAATCGCGACGCCATCAGTCGGCTCGTGCGCGAACATGACGCCATTATGCTGGCCTACCACGGTTCCCTGACTGTCGCCGATACTTTGTGGGACGCCTATCTGCTGCTGGAGACGCTGGAGCACACGGCCAAAATCATGACCATCGCGCGCAGCATGGGGAGCATCCAGACGCTGCCGGCCAGCCAGGTACGCAAACTGTTCGCGCTGCGGCAGATGATGGGGCGCGCGCGCCCCGGAGACGTGGCGCGTTTTGAGGCGGCCTGGGGCCCGGGTGCCGCCGCCACTGAGGCGCTGAACTCCGCGTCTGAGGGCTCCTGACCGGCGCATTCGGCTTGACAGTTGCCCGGCCGGTCGCTAAACTGGCGTCCAGTCAAGGCCCCATCGTCTAGTGGCCCAGGATGTCACCCTTTCAAGGTGAAGACACGGGTTCGAGTCCCGTTGGGGCTATGCAGAAGTCGCCGTCAGGCGGCTTTTTGCTTGCGGGCATTCATACAGATTGACTCCGAATTTTGTTTGACACGGAATTGGCAGGCCATTATAATTCCGTCGATTCGCATCGTGGCAGTTTTCTACAGGAAGCGGGGCAGAATTATCCTGTAGTGCCGGATAGCGGGTCATCGCAAGCTGTCCATTCAGGAGGAAGTATGATTCGAGTACGTTCACTATTGCTCTTGCTGACCATCGCCCTGTGTGGTCACACTCAGCCGCATCGCGGACGATGCACCCTGTCCGGGTGACATCCAGCATCTAATGGACGAGCAGACCATCCTCTTTATCACCGGCGCCCGTCCGCTGGACCAGTTTGACGACTTCAACAACGAACTCAACATGGCCGGGATCGGCGACTGGGTCAGCGCACTGACGGCCCAGTACAACGAAATGACCGGCTAGTCCGGCAAGACTATTGTGGGGCGTCGGCAACGGCGCCCCATTCTGGCTGTGATTACTCCCAAATGACCCTGAATTCTCCAAATGTGCTTTTTAACGCCGTGGACGACCTGCGCACGGCCCTGGCCTGTTATGGCGACCCGAACGCGGTCACGCCCAACATCGACCGCCTCGCATTGCGCGGCATGCGCTTCGATCGAGCCTATTGCCAGCAGGCCGTCTGCAATCCCTCGCGCGCCTCGTTGATGACCGGCATGCGCCCGGACACCATCCGCGTCTGGGACATGCAGTCGCACTTCCGCGACGAGCTGCCGCCGGAGCTGGCCCACCTGCCACAACACAGCTGCGGCACACACTTTAGAAAGGTGCGGCCGGCCGCCGTTACCTTGCCACAGTATTTCATGCAGCGCGGCTGGCATGCGCAATCGGTCGGCAAGATTTACCACGGCTCGCCCGAGATGCAGGACCGCCCGTCCTGGTCCGTGCCGGAAACCCTGAACGTCGCCTGGAAGAGCAGGGACTATCTGTTGCCTGAAAACCAGGCAGACCCGGGCCTGCGCTGGCCCGGCAGCAAGATGGCCGCCACCGAGGGCGAAGATGTGCCCGACAACGGCTATGGCGACGGCCAGGTGGCGGACGAGGCGCTGCGCATCCTTGCCGAACGCAATGCAGCGGACGAACCCTTCTTTCTGGCCGTAGGCTTTCGCAAGCCGCATTTGCCCTTCAGCGCGCCCAAACGCTACTGGGATCTCTACGACCCCGGGCAGATCAGCGCGCCTGTGCATCCTGAGCGCCCCGCCGGCATCCCGGATTTCTCGTGGCACATCTCGCGCGAGCTGCGCGGCTACAAGGGTGTGCCGGACGAGGGGCCTCTGCCGGAGTCGCTCGTCAGGCACCTGCGCCATGGCTATTACGCCTGCGTCAGCTATACCGACGCCCAGGTCGGCCGCCTGCTCGACGCGCTCGACGGGCACGGCCTGCAGGACAACACCATCGTCGTGCTCTGGGGCGACCATGGCTTCCACCTCGGCGAAAAGGCGCTCTGGTGCAAGACCACCAACTACGAGCTGGATACCTGCGCGCCACTTATCCTGTCACTGCCAGGCGCAGACAACGCCGGACTAAGCACCGAGGCCCTTGTCGGGTTCGTCGACATCTACCCCACCCTGGCGGACTGCGCCGGCCTGCCCCTGCCGCAGCAACTGGATGGCATCAGCCTTAAGCCACTGCTGGCCGACCCCGATCGCCCCTGGAAAGGCGCTGCCATCAGCCAGTTTCCATGTCCCTGGAGCTACGTCGGTCGTCCCGCCGTGATGGGCTACACCCTGCGCACGGACCGCTGGTGTTACATCGAGTGGCAGGACTTCGACAACGGAGACATCCTGGCCAGTGAGCTTTACGACCACGCAGACGACGGCGCCGAGCTGCGCAACCTTGAAGAAGAGGCGGACCATGCAGACACGTTCGCCGAGCATCGGCAGCTGCTACGCGAAGGCTGGCGTGCCTGTCTACCCCCGGGAATGGAAGCGAGTGCATGAGCCAGCAAGCCAGCAGCCTGCTCCTGCTCCAGCCAACTGACAGCCACTTGCAGCGCGCCCGTGCTGGTCAGCGCCTGGTACAGGCTTGTCATGCGTAATTTCTTCATGAGCATCCCTGCCGAGTTGACCGAGGCGGCCATCGTCGACGGCGCCAACGCGCCCACCATTTTGCTGCGCGTGATTCTGCCGCTCTCCCTCCCGGTCATCGCGACCATCGGCCTGTTCTACGCCGTCTTCCACTGGAATGCCTGGTTCGACGCGGCCATCTACATCGACCGGTCGGAGATGCAGCCCATGCAAATCATCCTGCGTGGCCTCCTGCGCTCCGCGACACTGGAGGGCATGCAGGAAATTTCCTTTATGGAGAAGTCCCCTCCGGCTGCATCCCTGCGCTCGGCGCTGATTATCGTCAGCACGGTGCCGGTGCTCTTCATTTACCCCTTTATCCAGCGTTACTTTGTCAAGGGCATCATGATCGGAGGCGTCAAGGGCTGATGGCCAACTCGCTCGTACTGCAGGGGATGATTCCCCCAATTATCACACCGCTGGACGCGGACGGCGCGGTCGATGAAGCTGCCGTCGCGCGCCTGATTGATTTCCAGCTGCGCAGCGGCGCAACCGGCATCTTCATCATGGGCAGCAGCGGTGAAGGTCCCTGGCTGGACACTACGCAGCGTGAAGCGCTGCTGCGCGCCAGCGTCCGCGCCATCGACGGGCGCGTCCCGCTGCTGGCCGGCGTCATCGAACCGGTCGCCTCGCGCGTATGTGAGTTGCTGCCGCAGCTGCAGGCGCAGGGCGCGGACGCCGCCGTCGTGGCCACGCCCTACTATTTCCAGGCCGGCGCAGCGGACCAGCGCGCCCACTTCGATGCGATCGCCATGGCGACGCCCCTGCCGCTCGTGCTCTACAACATCCCGCAGATGACCCACAATCCGATCGTGCCAGCAACCGTGCGGCACGCGCTGCAACACGAGGCCGTCGTCGGCATCAAGGACAGCGGCGGGGACTGGCAGGTCTTCACCGAGCTTTTGGAGCTGCGCAATGAACGACCGGACTTTCAGGTGCTGCAGGGCGCGGAACATCAATCAGCACGGGCGATGCGGGCCGGCGCCAACGGCCTTGTGCCCGGCATCGGCAACCTGATTCCGGCTGCCATGAAAAGCATCGTTGAAAATCCGCAGGATGAAAGCATGCAGCAGCTGGCCATCGACCTGGGCGCGATGCGCGAACATGGCCACTTTATGAGCACGCTCAAGTACGCCATGGCATTCTGCGGCTTTGGCTGTGGCCACTGTATCAGCCGCCCGGACGTGCTCAGCCGGGCCGCGAAAACGGATATACAGCGGCTGGTTGCCCAATATGCGCCTGAAGCGCTGGCCTGCGCCCCTGCCTGAAAAGGAAGTTTGCATGTACATCCCGCCGCGCTCGGTCGCGCACAAGGTCTTCGAAATCTGGCGCAGTCCGGGGCGTTTCACCAAGAACCCGGACATCATCGCCCTGCCCTCTGGCCGGCTCCTGCTGATCTACGCCGACACCGACGCGCACTGGTCGATGAAGAACCAGGTGCTGACCCTGCTGGCCAGCGAAGACGAAGGCCGCACCTGGTTCAAACATCGCGAAGTCGACCGCTCTGACCTGACACGTGGCGACGAACGCCTGGTCACACCTCGACTCAGCAGGTTGAACGACGGCCGCCTGGTCGTCATCATTGATCACGACGATGACGGACATTTTCACGAGGATCAACCGCCAGGCAACTGGCTCTACTGGAGCGAGGACGAGGGCGACAGCTGGCGCGCGCAGCACGAAAACGGCATCAGCGGCTTCGAGCCTGACCGCATCATCGACCTGCCCGACGGCACGCTGGGCGTGGTCTCGCATCTCATGCGCGGCGAGGTTCAGGAATTCGCCGAGGTGTTGTGGATCTCGAGCGACGGTGGCGCCACGTGGAGCGAGCGCGCCACAGTCGCCTTTGACGGTTACCATCGCTTCTGCGAGGGCGCGCTTGTGCTGCTGCATGGCGGCCGTCGCCTGGCTTGTGTGCTGCGCGAAAATCACTCCGGCGGCATTCCCTCTTTCGTTGCCTTTTCTGACGATTGCGGCCACAGCTGGTCAGCACCACAGCAGCTGCCCTTTGCCATTCATCGCCCCTACGCCAAACAGTTGCCCGATGGCCGCGTGCTGGTCACCGGACGTCAAGTCAACGGCGGCCTGGGCACCTACGCCTGGGTCGGCGACCTGGAAGCGGAAGCGGGCACGCAGGTCATCGGCGGGCCGCGGCGCAAGTTCAGCGCCAGCCTGGAGGCGGAGGCGCTGGTCATCGAAAACCGGCTCGAACACGAATGTCGCTATACGCTGCTGCCGCCGGAGTCGAGCTTCAGCGAAGTCGATTTTGAGGCCGAACTGCGCGTGGAGGCCTCCGGCAACGCCGAAGTGGCCTTCCTCTCCATCTCACGCCTTGGCGTGCTGGTGGCGGTGACGCCTGACACTGTGCGCATGCAGCGCGGACGCCACCATGTGCAGCACCAGGCCGACATGACCCGGTGGCGCAAGCTGCGCCTGCATCACCGGCGCGGCTGGCTGCGCGTGCTGCTCGATGACGAGACGATCTTTCATCGCTGCATCTTCCGCGAAGAGCGGCCCGCCTCAGACTTTCACGGTGGCAATCCCTTGACGCGCACCCGGTTCGGCCAGTTCAGCAACAGCGGCCGCAGTGACTGGCGCCGTCTGCGTTACCAGCTCGGCAACCCCACGTTGCCCGAGCACGACTGGAGCTGGGACGCTGCGGATGGTGCCTGGCCCGACCAGTATCAGCGCGACCGACTCATCCAGGTTTACGGCAACCACCCGGCGCAGCAACCCATGCCCGATCACGGCTACTCCTCCTGGGTTCAGCGCGACGATGGCCGCATCTTCCTCGTTGACTACACCAACTGCGGCGATGTGCCCAACACCAGCCACCTTGTCGGCATATACCTTGAGACGGAAGACCTCATATGACGACGCCCAACATTTTGTGGATCTGCACCGATCAGCAACGCTACGACACCATCCGCGCCCTCGGCAACGAATTCATCCACACGCCGAACATCGACCGCCTTGTGCAGGAAGGTGTTGCCTTCACGCACGCCTTCTGCCAGAGCCCCATCTGCACGCCCAGCCGCGCCAGCTTCCTGACCGGCATGTATCCCGGCAGCGTGCACGGCTGCATGAACGGCAACGAGCGCTGGGCGGAAGCCGCGCCGCTGGTGACCAAACTGCTGGCCGACGCCGGCGTCGACTGTGGCCTGAGCGGCAAGCTGCACCTGGCCGGCGCGCAGGGCCGCGTCGAGCCGCGCCCGCTGGACGATGGCTATCGCGTATTCCACTGGAGCCACGGCTCCAGCAGTGAAGAATGGGAGCCAGGGCAACACGCCTGGGGCGACTGGCTGCGCGAACAGGGCCATGAGCATAGTGAGTTTATTCAGGACCCGGACAATTTCCCGCCTGAATTGCACCAGACCACCTGGTGTACGGACCGCGCCATCGAGCACATCGAAACGGCGACTGCGCCCTGGCTGATGAGCGTCAACATCTTCGACCCGCACGTGCCCTTCGACCCGCCGCGAGATTATATGCAGCGTTACGATCCGGCTGCCCTGCCCGGCCCACTCTTTCGTGAAAGCGACCTGCAGGCGCAGGCAGCGCTGGCCGATGTTGACTTTCAAAATCCCGTGCGCCGCCCGCATGAATTCGACGCCAACCACATTCAGGCCGCCTACTACGCCATGATCGAGCTCATCGACGACAACGTAGGGCGCATGCTGGAGGCGCTTGAGCGCACTGGTCAACGCGAGAACACGCTCATCATCTTCATGAGCGACCACGGCGAGATGCTGGGCGATCACGGTCTGGTGGCCAAGGGCTGTCGCTTCTACGAGGGGCTGGTGCGCGTGCCGCTGATCTTCTCCTGGCCCGGGCAGATTCAGTCCGGCCTGGTCAGCGACGCGCTGGTCGAGCTCATCGACATCGCGCCCACCCTGCTCGATCTGGCCGACCTGCCCGCCCCGCCTCGCATGCAGGGCCGCTCGCTGCTGCCCATCCTGCGCGGCGCAGCGGACCCGGCGCATCACCGCGACTTCGTGCGCTGCGAGTTCTACAGCGCGCTCAACTCCATCGAACGCTCGCAGTTCAAATGCTCCTACGCCACCATGCTGCGCGACCAACGTTACAAACTGGTCGTCTACCATGGCCATGAGCCGGGCGAACTCTTTGACCTGGAAAATGACCCTGGCGAGTTTGACAATCTATGGGACGACCTTGACTACCGTGACCTGCGCCACCAGCTGATGAAGCGCAGCTTCGACGCCCTCGCCCTGGCGGTCGACGTCGGCACGCCCCAGGTCGCCCGCTTTTAGTCGCTGCAGGAGACCTGCCATGACCCGCGAGCCCCGCTTCTCGGTCGAGACCCTGTTCACGCCAGGCGAAGGCGGCTACACCCGCTTCCGTATTCCGGGCATTTGTGTCACGCCAGGCGGCGGCGCCCTGGTGCATACCGAGGCGCGGCGTGGGCGCGGCGGCGACTGGGATGAAAGTGACCTCCTCATGCGTCGCAGTGAGGACGGCGGCCAGACCTGGGGAGCGACCAGCGTGCTGGTGCATGGCGCGGACTACGGCGAAGGCCCGGTGCACAACTGCAACACGCTCGTCGATGCTGAAAATGGCGTCCTGCACCTCATGTTCTGCGCGGACTATGCGCGCGCCTTTCACATGGTCTCGCATGACGACGGCGCCAGCTTCAGCGAGCCGGTGGAAATCACCGAAACCTTCGAGCGCTTTCGGCCGGAGTACGACTGGGGTGTGCTGGCCGTCGGCCTGCCCAATGGCATCCGCCTGCGCAGCGGTCGCCTGCTCTTCCCGATCTGGATCTCCATCTCCAAAACGAAGGCCCACACACCCAATCGTTGCGGCGTCATTTACAGCGACGATGAAGGCAGCAGCTGGCAGCGGGGTGCGCTGGTGCCTGATGTGGTGCCCAGCCTCAACGAATGCTGCGCGATTGAACTGGAGGACGGCCGTGTGCTGCTCAACATGCGCAACGGCGCCGGCGTACAGCGCCGCGTCATCAGCGTCAGCGCGGACGGCAGCTCCGACTGGGCCACGCCCTGGCTCGACCCCGCGCTGCTCGAGCCCACCTGCCAGGCAACGTTGTTGCGCTACAGCAGCAGCGCGCAGGGTCGCAGCCGCGTGCTCTTCAGCAACCCGCACAATCTGGAGGGCACGCGGCAATCGGGCTCCGGCATGTTCCGCGCGCGCAAGAACCTCGGCATCCAGCTCAGCTATGACGAGTGCCGCACCTGGCCCGTCATGCGCGTCATCGAGCCTGGCTTTTCCGGCTACAGCGCCCTCGCCGTCTGCCCGGATGGCATGATCCTGTGCGCCTTCGAGCACCGGCCCCAAGGCCAGGATACGGATGACTACCTGGCGCTTGCGCGTTTCAACCTCGCCTGGCTGACCGGGAGCCAGGATACCGGTTGATGCCGCAGCAACCCAACATCCTGTTGATCATCTGTGACGAGCTGCGCGCCGACGCACTCGCCTGTATGGACAATCCGGTAATCCGCACACCACACATAGACCGTCTGGCCGCAGCCGGCACCGCTTCAGCCAGTGCATGGTCACCCAGCCCTCCTGCACGCCCAGCCGCGCGTCCCTGCTCAGCGGCTGCTGGCCCTCCACCCTGGGCACGCGCATGGTCGGCTGCCACACGCCCGCTGATGCGCGCTTTCTGCCGCACGTGCTGGACGCCGCCGGCTGGCACACCGCCGCGCTGGGCAAGCTGCACTTCGGGCCCCAGCGCGAGGAACCGGCCGCGTTGCAGGCCGCGCTGGAGGAGCAGGGCCACTACTACGGCTTCCGTGAAGTCGACCTGGTCGACGGCCACGGCGACCATTGCTTCGGCCCACAATACACCCCCTGGCTTGAACAACAGTGTCCGGACTGGCGCAAGCGCCTGCAACGCTGGCAACGCCTGCCGCGCGGCGTGGATACCTGGAGTTGGGAGCTGCCGGAGCCGGTTCACTCCAGCAACTATCTCGGGCTGCGCGCCGAACAGTTCCTGGCGAACGCGCAGCAGGACGGGCGGCCCTTTTTCCTGCAGGTCTCCTTCCCGGATCCGCACTATCCCTTCATGGTGCCCGAGCCCTGGGCCAGCCTGCATGACCCGGCAGACATGCCGCCGCCTCTGCCGCCGCTGACTGAGTCGAGCGGTCTGCCGCCGCTGCATGAACTGGTCTACTATCGCCGCGGCGGCCATGTCACCCGCGCTGACGGACTCCCGGCCGACCGCGTCATCGGGATTCCTCCGCATGAGTGGTCGCGCTACTCACTCGCCGACTGGCAACAGGTCAAGGCCCTCTACTACGGCATGGTGTCGCTCATCGACCACAACGTGGGCCGCATCCTGGACGCGCTGGACTCCAGCGGCCTGGCGCAGGACACCCTCGTGCTTTTCGTCTCGGATCACGGCGACCACCTGGGCGATCACGGCCTCTACGGCAAGGGCCTGCCCTACGACGCCGCCCTGCGCGTCCCGCTCATCTGGCGCGGCCAGGGCATTGCAGCCGGACAGCAGCGCGCTGAAGTCGCCAGCACGCTGGACATCGCGCCCACCTTGCTCGACCTGGCGGGCGTGACTCTGCCTGAAGGCGTGCAGGGCCATTCCATGCGCGCACAACTCGCCGGCGCGCCAGCGCCGCTGCGTCGCGCCGTGCTGACCGAGAATGACGATGACTTTGTGCCGATGAAGATGCGCGTTCTGACGACATTGCGCTGGAAGCTGGTGAACTGCCTCAACGAGCCCGTCGGCGAACTCTACGACCGCGTCAACGACCCTGGTGAGATGCGCAACCTGTGGCACGAGCCGCCATACGCCGCCCTGCGCGCGCAACTGACCGCGCAGCTACTCGACGAGGTTATCTGCAGCCAGGAGATGCGCAACGGCCGCCGACAGTTACCCGCGCCCGCTGTGCCCCACTGGCTCGCCAAACCCCGTTAAGCCAAACCAGGCCGGGCAGAACGCCCGGCCTGGAGATTGAAACGTATCTGCCGCGTTACTCGAGTTCTTCGAGGGCCTCGGCAATAATTTCGTTGGCCTCGTTCTCGGCGGCGATGGCGGCTTCCATCACATTCTGGCCGCCCGCAGTGACGTTGGCAATCAACTCCTGCACCACAGAACCCACCCGGTCAGAACCAACCAGCACGGGCTCCGACCAGATATTCGTCCCGCCATCCAGCAGCACCTCGCGCACGCTGTTGAATTGCGGGTTGGCGGTGAGGAAGGCTTCGCTCAACCCTTCCAGACCGGCCCTGGTGTAGGGCTGGTACTGGGCGTACTCGGTCCAGGTGACCTGCGACGCGGGCGAAGCCAGGTGCTTGAGGAACAACCAGGTCGCCAGCTGCAATTCAGGTGAACTGACGTACAGGCCCATGCTGCGCTGGTACACCTGCAGCGTGCGATTGTCGCCGCTCCAGGGCACGGTCGTGTTGACCCAGTCCATGCTGTTGCCGCTGGCCTCGATATCCTTGCTGATAAAGGGAACGCCGACGCTGCTGCCGACGGCCATCGGGTTCAGCCCGAAGGCGAAGTCAGCCGTGTTGACGTAGGGCCCGTCCGGAATGTAGGCGCAACCGTCGGCATAAAGGTCCTGGAAGAACTGCAGCACCTCGACCGATTTCTCGTTGCTGAAGCTGTAGGCGCCCTCCATCTCGTCGTAGATGTAGCCACCATTGGCGACGATGAAGGAATACATGTCGTTGTCGTTGGTGCGCAGCGGGAAGCCCTGCACATCCTCGCCTGCGTCACCAGACAATTCGTTGGCCGCGCAGGCCGCTTCACGGAAGCTCGCCAGGTCCGTCGGCGGGCCATCCATGCCCAGCCCCGCCAGCATGTCCAGGTTGACCGACAGCACGTTGGCCGACATACCCACCGGCCAGGCCAGCAGCTGATCGCTAAAGGGCTCGAAGGGCACGCGGTTGATGCCGAGCAAGGAGTGGTTCAGGTTCTCCATGCCCATGTCGTCGAAGCCCCACACCGGGTGCTCCATGTAGGCGTCCAGCGGCACCAGTACGCCATCCAGATAGTAACCCATGGCGTTGTTGGTGAATACTGCGCCACTCAGGTTGGGCAGCTCACCGCTGACAATGCCCGTACTCAGCTGGTCGATGAGGCCACCAGTGTTGCCCTGATAGACCTGCTCAACCGAGATGCCCCACTCGTTGCTCATGTTGAAGTCGTCGATGATCAGCGTCATGGCTTCCGCCTGGGCGCCGTCCCACTCGTGCCAGTAGTCGATGGTAAGACCCATGGGCAGTTCGTCGGGGATGCTCATCTGCGCGCCGGTCACACCGACGGCCACAAGCATCACAAACATGGTAACCAGTAATGCAAATCGTTTCATGTTCGATTCTCTCCCTGTACCAATCAACATCCAGTATAACGGTACGGGCCGGTGCCGGCCCATACTGAATTTTACTCTAGCCCTTGCTGCCGGTTGTGGCAATTCCCGCCGTGAACTGCTTCTGCGTGAAGAAGTAGAGCGCCAGGATGGGCAGAATCATGATGACCGAAGCTGCCATTTGCAGCTGAAATTCGTCGCCGGCGTCAGCCTGCACAAACTTGGTCAGCCCGAAGGCGACCGGACGCCATTCATCTGTCTGAATCACCAGCAGCGGCCACAACAGCGCGTTCCAGGAGCCTATGAAGGAAAAGATCACGACGGTCATGATGGCCGGCCTGGATAGCGGCACGACTACCCGCAGCATGAAGAGCAAATGCCCTGCCCCGTCGATGCGCGCTGCATCCCACAGCTCATCCGGAATCTGCGAAAAGAACTGGCGCAGCAGAAAGATGGTGAAGGCCGAGGCCATGAAGGGAATCGTCAGCGCGGGCCAGTTGTTCATCCAGGCGCCAGCCGGGCCGAAGAGACTCTGGCTCATTCGGTTGATCCAGACCACCGTCAAAAAGTTGGGGATAAGCGTGACGATGTCCGGGATCATCAGCGTGGCCAGCATCAGTGCGAAAAGGACGTTACGTCCCCAGAAGCGCATGCGCGCGAAGGCGTAGGCCGCCGGAATGCAAAAGAACAGCAAGCCACAAACTGTGATGGCTGTGATGCGCGAGCTGTTCCACATGAATTGCGAGAAGTTGGCCCTGTCCCAGGCGTCGGCGTAGTTCCCCCACAGCACCTGCGCCGGCCACACACGCCCGACCGTAACTTCGATGTTGGTCATCAGCGACCAGCTCACCATCCACAGGAAGGGCAGCACCGCCAGCAGGCTGCCGGCCGCCAGGATGATGTAGCTGAACGTCCTGCTGCGCCTCCTCTTGCGCGCGGGCTGCTCACCAACAGCGATGATGCCCTGCGTCCGCTCAGCCATAGAACACCTTGCGTCCCACAATTCGATTCTGGATGAGCGTCAGCACCAGGATGACGGCGAAGAGCACGAAGGCCATTGCCGAGCCGTAAGCGTAGTTGGGGTTGCCGGACTGGATTTCCTCATAGATGTAGATGTTGATGGTGTCCACTGCCTTGTAGGCGCCGGGCCGCCGCATCAGGAATATCTGCGTGAAGGCCTGAAAGGTGCCGATGGTCGCGATTAACACGAGGAAGAAGGTCGTCGGTGAAAGCATTGGCAGCGTCACATGGCGGAATTGTTTCCAGCTGGTCGCGCCGTCAATGCGCGCCGCCTCGTAAAGCTCGGCCGGGATGTTGCCGAGACCGGCAAGAAAAATCACCGTGCTGTAGCCGGCATACACCCACACGTTGTAGAAAATGATGACGACCAGCGCCAGGCCCGGCCCGGCCAGCGCCAACGGCACCTGATCGCCGAAGAGCAGGCGCAGCACGCCCGTCGGCTCCAGCAACCAGTTCTGCGGCTCAATGCCGAAGGTCGAGAGGAACTGGTTGGCGGGCGAGGCGCTGCGATGCGAGAACAGCAACGCGAATACGGTGGAGGTCGCGACGAAAGGTGTGATGTAAGGCAGGAAGTAAAGCATGCGGAAGAAGGACTTGCCGCGAATGTTCTGGAAGAGCAACACCGCCAGGCCGAGACCCAGCGTCAGCTGCAGCGGCACGGAGAAGAACGAATACATCACCGTGACGCTGAAACCCTGCAACATGTCATCGTCAGCCGCGGCCAGGGCCTGCGGTAGCTGGATGATGAGCAGGACGGCGCCGATCACTGCCAGGATGACCAGCAAGAAACGGCCAACAAAGCGGCCATCACTGAATTCGGCCGGCGTCCCCTGCCACAGCCACAGGGCGGCGCCCATCAGGCCGGCGCCCGCGCTGATGAGGATGATTTGCGTCCAGACCGGCAGCTCCGCGCCTTCCGCGCGCGCTTCAGCGATGGCCAGCGCAATTTCGTCCAGCGTCAGCTGCAGCAGCAGCGCGCCCGCGACCAGCGCCAGCGCCATCCCCGCCGCCAGCAGGATGAGCCGTCCAGTGCGCCCGTCAGGCAGGATGCGCCGGAACAGCAGCAACGACAGCAGGGCCAGCAGCAGCGCCAGCCACATCAGCTCCCCCGCCGCCAGCACTTCCTGAAAACGGAAACTGGCGAGGAACTCGCCCATGAACAGTTCGCGCGTCACTTCCTGGCCGCGCAAGCGCACCGGCACATTCAGCACGACCGGCAGCAGCAGGAAGAACCAGTTGATGAATGCCAGCAACGCGCCAGCAGCCAGGACTCCCGGCAACAGCCAGGCCATGCCACCTGCCACATCGCGGCTGGCGCGCCAGAAACGCCACAGCGCGTAGAGCCCCACCAGCAACAAGGCCAGCGCCAGCCAGAAGAAGACGACGTAGCCGAAGTTGCCCATGGCCTTGATGTAGCTGTCGAGGCCGCGCCATTCGTCCGGAAAGCGGCGCCAGCGATGCAGGCTTACGAAGAAGGAGAAGGTGACCGGGAAGATGCCAAAGAGGAAGATGATCGCGCCAGCCGGCGCCAGAAAGAGCCAGGCCGTCAGGTTTTCCAGCAGGACGCGCCTGCGACGAAAGGATAACAGGCCCTGCTCCACCACCACTGTGCTCATGTCCGCTCTCTTTGACTACAGCGATTGTAACACGCCGGGTGGTCCGTTGCGCGTTTGTCGCGCCTGCTGCGCTACGCTAAAATCGCCGCTGCGAAAGGAATCTGCCATGTCCCCGACGGAACTGTTGCCCGGTCGCTTCCAGCCCCTGGAACATGTCCTGTTTTATGACGACTTCGATGAAGGGCTGCGCGGCTGGACGGCGCTCATCGGCAATTACGAGCACAGCCTCGACAGCATCCTGCCGGAGTACAACGACCTGCGGCCGCCACAGCTCAGCAACCAGAGCATGTGGGACACGGGCACAGCGGGCTCGATGACCGGCGCCTACTCGCTCAAGCTGGCCACCCGCGCCCGTCCCGGCAGCCTCGCCGTCGGCGTCAAGCGCCACACCTTTCGCAAGCCGACGCGACTGCGCTTCGAGTGTTACTTCTGCTGCAAGCCGGAAGCCGACTCCCTGCGCCTCTCGGCGACGGACCTGCGCGCCTTCGGCGTGCTCTTCGACATCCAGGACGGCTTCCGCGGGCCGCGCCACCGCTGGATGCCGCATCTACGCTACCTCAACGCCCAGGATGGTGAGCGCATTGGACGCTGGCAAACCAAACCGCAAACGCGGACCGTGCATCGTATTGGCGACAGTGGCGAGACCGTTTCGCACTTCCATCTTGGGCCGGAAGGCTGGGTCGACGTGCCCGACAGCCATCAAATCCTCTGCTACAACGAAATCGCCACCAAGATGAACTGGAGCTACCTGCGCTTCGAGATCGATCTCAATGCCATGGGCTTCCTCGGCTTTCAGTGCGACGAGCAGCGTTACCCCGCCGATGACATGCATGTCATCAAGCTGCCGCCCATGCCCAACCTCTTCAACATGCTCAACCTCGCCTTCTGGGTAGAGGCCGACACGGCGAAGCGCTGCTTCCTCTACGTCGATTCCTGCCTGCTTTCTGCCGCGGAGCGCTGACATGCCCCAATTGCGCGAGAGTTTCACCTTCCCCATTGAGCGCAACATCACCTGGCGCGGCAGTTTCGCGACCGAGCCGGCGGAAGCTGCCTGGGCCAGCGAGGCCCTCTTCTTCGTCCGCGCCCTGCACAGTGAAGGCCCCATGGACGGCGCCGTCGCGCGCGCGCAAGTCTCGCCCGACGGCATGCACTGGTGTGACGAAGGCACAGACTTTTCCCTGCCTGCCGCGGACGGCCACATGACGTTCTGTCGCCTGCGCAACTTCGGCGGCTGGTTGCGCATTTGCGGCGAGCTGCCGCCGGGAGCAGAGCTCACAGTTATTGTTTACCTCGTGCTGAAGGGCTAGTCGGCGCGGCCCCGGTGAACATCGAAGCCCCTGACGAACTGCTGCGCTACCTGCGCGCTGCCGGCCACATCGGCCCTGAAGAGTCGCCGCGCATGACTGCGCTGCGCGGCGGCGTCTCCAACCGCACCGTGCTGGTCGAACGCGCTGACGGCAGCGCCTGGGTGCTGAAGCAGTCGCTGGCGCAATTGCGCGTCGCGGCCGAGTGGTTCAGCGACCTTGCGCGCACGCACCGTGAGGCAGCCGGCCTGCGCTGGCTGGGCCGCATGCTTCCCGGTTCCGTGCCGGATTTCATCTTCGAAGATCACGAAATGCACGTGCTGGCCATGAGCGCCGTGCCGCAGCCACACGTCAACTGGAAAGAGCGGTTGCTGGCAGGCGGACTGGAGGAAGCACATATCGGGCAATTCGCCCGCCTGCTGGCGCAAATTCACAAACTCGGCAGAGAGTGTCTTGCGGAAGTCGCTGCCACCTTTGCTGACCGCAGTTCCCTGGAAAGCCTGCGCCTTGAACCCTACTATCAGTATGGCGCGGAGCAGGTGCCACTGGCGGCTGACTTCCTGCACGCGCTCATCGACGAGACGCGCGCCACCCGGCTGGGGCTGGTGCACGGCGACTACAGCCCCAAGAACGTGCTGCTGCATGAGCAGCGCCTGATTCTGCTCGACCACGAAGTCATGCACTTCGGCGACCCGGCCCTGGACATCGGCTTTGCGCTGTCGCATTTGCTCTCCAAGGCCCATCATCTGACCAACCAACGTGAGCGCTTTGCTGCTGTGTCCCTGCTGTTCTGGCGCGAGTATCAGACCCATAATCACGCTATGGCTAATGCTGTGCTGGAGGCGCGCGGCGCGCGGCACACCCTGGGCTGTGTGCTGGCGCGCGCCGCCGGACGCTCGCCGCTGGAGTATCTGGACGAAGCTGCCCGCGCGCGCCAGGTCGAGGCCGTGCTGCCCCTGATCGCGCAGCCACCGACAACATTTTCCGAGCTGGTACCCGGATTCTGCGAAAGGCTGTGACGTGCCCGTCATTCAACGCTTGCATGCCCTGGAAATCCTCGACAGTCGCGGCCGACCGACGCTGCTGGCCAGTTGTGAGCTGAGCGACGGCGCGCGCGGCAGCGCCTCCGTGCCTTCCGGCGCGTCCACTGGCGCCGCCGAGGCACACGAGCTGCGCGATGGCGACCAGAAGCGCTATCGTGGGCTGGGCTGTCGCCAGGCGGTGGCCAACGTGCGCGGCGAGATCAATGATGCCCTGGGCGGACAGGCGATTAATGACCAGGCTACGCTGGACCGGCTGCTCGTCGAGCTGGACGGCAGCCCGCAGAAGTCCCGTCTGGGCGCCAACGCCCTGCTGGCTGTCTCGCTGGCCTGGGCGCGCGCCTGTGCCGCGCAGCAGAATCTGCCGCTCTATCGCTACCTTGCGCAGCTGCCCGGCTTTCCGCCTCCGTTCCGTCTGCCGCGTCCGACCGTCAACCTCTTCAGCGGCGGCGCGCACGCCGGCGGCCAGGTGCCAATTCAGGACCTGCTCATCCTGCCCCTGCGCGCGCAACAGATGGATGAAGCGCTTGAAATCTGCGTGGCGGTCTATGAAGCCGCGGCTGACCTGAGCGCGACGAAGTATGGCGTGCGCCGTCTGACAGCGGACGAGGGCGGTCTGGCGCCCCCCTTCACACGCTGCGAAACCATGTTCGAGGACGCCATGCTGGCCATCGAGTCAGCCGGCTATCGTCCGGGCGAAGACGTGGGCCTCGCGCTGGACGTGGCGGCCAGCCAGTTCTGGCACGAGGGTCACTATCAACTGGAGGGCACTCTGGACTCAGCAGAAATGGTCGCATTGCTGGCCGGGTGGACGCAACGCTGGCCCGTCAGCAGCGTCGAGGATGGCCTGGAGGAGGAGGACTGGGCGCACTGGCCAACGCTGAAGCGCGCGCTTGCCGGTCGGGCCCTGACCCTCGGCGACGACCTGCTGTGTACGAATCCGGCGCGCATTCAACGCGCCATCAACGCCGACGCCGCTGACGCCCTGCTGCTCAAGGTCAACCAGATCGGCACGCTCAGCGAAGCCGCGACGGCCTGTCAGCTGGCGCGTAACGCGGGCTGGCACGTGACCGTCAGCGCGCGCAGCGGCGAAACGGAAGACCACTGGCTGGCGGACCTGGCGGTCGGCTGGAGCGGCGACCACATCAAAATTGGCTCGATTACGCAGTCGGAGCGGCTGGCCAAATACAATCGTCTGCTGGCCATCGCCGATGACAGTGGCATGACAATTTCAGACTAACCGGCTTCCGCCTCGGCGGCCACGTGGGCTTCAAGACGCGGCACGACCAGCGTCCACAGCACCAGCGGCACCACGTTGACGATGGCCATCAGCAGCACGACCTGGCGCACCTGACCCACGCCAAGTAGATCAATGAGCATGCCGGTGACCAGAATGCCGCATGCGCCCACGAACTGGAAGCTGGTCATGTCCAGCGAGAACATGCGCCCCAGGTAGCTGTCGTGCACGCTCTTCTGGATGATGATCGAGCTGTAGGTCCAGCAGACCGAAGTGCCCATGGAGCGCAGGGACAGGGCCAGCGCTACCAGCGCAAGGGTCTCAGCGCCACTCATCAGCAGCATGCCCAGTGCCATGAACAAATATCCGAAGCGAATCAGGCGCCGCATCACGCGCACCCGACCATCGTTGAAATTGTTGAGCAGCAATGGCCCGCCCACTGCGCCGGCGCCATAGGCTGCATACATGATGCTGAGCGGCGTGCTGCTGTCATCACCCATGTTGAAGAGCTGTGACGCGTAAATGATCATTACCGCATCCACGCTGCCCAGGTTGATGCCGGCCTTGACCAGCAACACGGCAAGAGTCGCCGGCGAGCGTCGTACATAGCGCAATCCCTCGCGCAGGCCGCGGTTGTCCTCTGCCTCCGTAACCTTGCGGTTGCGGACGCTGCTGCGCGTATCGGTGCGAATGCTCATGATCATCAGCGCGGAGACCACAAAGGTCAGCGAGTCAATGACCAGGGCGATCGAGGTGCCAAACTGCGCCGCCACGACGCCGCCTACGATCGCGCCGGTCGCCAGCATTGAGGACCAGGTTACGCTGCCCAGGGTGTTGGCCAGCACCAGGCCCTCTCTGGGCAGCAGTGTCGGCAGCAAGGCATTGCGGCCCGGCTCAAACACGGCGGAAAGGGAGAACTGCAGCGCCGTCAGCACGTAAACCAGCCACAGCAAATGCGGCCCGTCCGCCAGCAGCAGCAACAGCACGACCAGCGCGCGCAGCAAGTCGCTGAAAATGAGCAGGCGCTTGCGGTCCAGACGGTCCACCAGCACACCGGCCCAGGGACCAACCAGCATGGGCGGCACAAAACGCGCCAGCAGAAACAGACTCACCGCCAGGCCGGAACCGCCACTGTACTCCTCGACCAGCACGGCCAGCACGATGGTGTTGAACCAGTCGCCCAGCAGGCTGATGACCTGGGCCAGCCACAGGCGGGTGAAATCCGGGTTGTTGCGTAACAGGCGCCAGTACGATTTCATGCAGTACCATTTCAATTTATGGATTGGCCCCATTCTGGCAGCGAATACGCCCCTGGCGCAAGGTATGCGTTGTGATGGACTGCGCCCTCGGCTATGCTGGGCGCCATGCAAGCAACAACCCTGATCAGCATCGGCGCGGGCGGCTTTCTCGGCGCCTGCGCGCGCTATCTCATGGGCGCCTGGGTGGTCAGCCGCCTGGGAGGCGGCAGCCCGGTCGGCACCCTGGCGGTCAACTTCGCCGGCTCGCTCCTGCTGGCGCTGTTCCTCGGCTGGTCAACGCGCCAGAGTGCCATGGCGCCCCAGACGCGCCTGCTGGTCAGCGTCGGTTTCTGCGGCGCCTTCACCACGTTTTCGACCTATGCTCTGGAGAGCGTGACGCTGTGGCGGGAGGGCCAGTTGCTGGCCGCTGCCGGCAACATCCTGGGCAACAACCTGCTCTGCCTCGGCGGCGTCCTCCTCGGCCTGGCGCTGGCCAGTCGCTTATGAGTGCTGTTGGTGACTGATGCACTCGCCGCCATCCTGCTCGGCATTCTCGAAGGCCTGAGCGAATTCCTGCCTGTTTCCTCTACCGGCCATCTCGTCGTCGGCGTCGCCCTGCTGGATCTGCCGGCTGCCCTGCACGGCAGTTTTGAAATTTCGATCCAGTTCGGAGCGGTGCTGGCGCTGCTGTTGCATTACGGACGCGAACTGTGGTCAGAGCTGTGGGCGCTGCGACGCGAAGCACGGGCGCGGCGCTTCTGGGCAGGCGTGCTGGTCGCCAGCCTGCCGGCGGCGCTCATTGGCCTGCTGCTGCGGGACTGGATTAAGGCGACACTCTTCACGCCGGTCGTCGTCGCGCTGGCGCTGATCGCTGGCGGGATCGCGTTGCTGGTCACGGAACGCAAGGCGCAGCCAGCCAAACCTGAAGCGATCGATGCGCTTACCTTGCGCCAGGCCCTGCTCGTCGGCTGCATCCAGACGCTGGCCCTGATCCCGGGCGTGTCTCGCTCCGCCGCGACCATCATCGGCGGGATGCAGGTCGGCCTCAATCGCAGCAACGCCACCCGCTACTCATTCTGGCTGGCCATTCCGCTGCTGGGCGGCGCCACCCTGTTCGAGCTCGTGGAAACCCTGGACAGGATAAGCACGGCAGAACTGGGAGTCCTGTTGCTGGGCTGCGCCGTGTCAACCGTGGTCGCCTGGCTGTCGATTGCCTGGCTGCTGCGTTATGTCAGCCGGCACAGCCTGGCGCCTTTTGGCTGGTATCGCATCATTGCCGGCGGCCTGCTGCTGCTGGCGCTGCAGGCCGGGCTGATGCCCGCCGCGTAAGTTGCCCGACCCGGCGTCCGGTGCTACACTGTGGCCGGCATTTCGAGAGAGGCTCCTGGCCATGCGCAGCGCAGGAATTACGCTCAGCCTTGTGTTGCTGCTGTTGCTGGCTGGCTGCTACCAAAACGCTGGTGAGACCTCCCAGTCTGACAGCCAGCTGCCCTCCAGCGTCGCGACCTTTACACCAGAAGCGGCCGGAGTGCCGGTGACGGCTGTGGCCGCCGTCGACCCCGGGCCGGCCTTCACCGCAGTTCCCCCGGTGAACCAGGTTCCGGAGCAGCAGGAGATCGACCCCCTTAACCTGACCGCCACCGCCATCGTTGCGCGCGCGACCCAGCTGCAGGCCGAACGCATCTCTGCTGGCCAGGCCACCGCGGCTGTGCCTGTCGTTGTGCCCGATGTCACCGCCATCCAGGTCCTGGTTGTGACGCCCGTGGTGGTGACAGGCAGCGATTGCATCCACGTGGTACAGGCGGTCGACCGCGGTTTGTCTACGATTGCCCAGCTCTATGGAGTGACCCTGGCCGAAATTCAGCAGGCCAATGGCCTGGCCAACGTGGATATTATTCACGTTGGCAACGAGCTGGTGATTCCGGGCTGCGGCACGACCGGCTACCGTCAATCCGCAGCGCCGGGCGAAAGCTGTCAGCCAGCCGCATGGAGCTCGGTACACACGGTGCTGGCAGGCGAAAATCTCTTCCGCATCGCCCTCTTCTACGGCGTGGACATGGACGAACTGGCCCTGTTCAACTGCATCCCCGACCCGACCCTGATCAACGTCGGCCAACTGATTTACATCCCCTGACCTGGCGCACCCTTGTTGCGACCATGGGCGCCGTGTATACTGCCCACCGCTCCAGAGACGACGATCGATGCGCGCGGTAGCGCGCCGGGGAAAACTGTCATGGCCAATCTCGTCGACGAACTTGTTGCGATGACTCCGGCGCGTGAACATCCGAAAATTGCGTCGGGTGACACAGTCCGCGTGCATCTGCGCATCGTGGAAGGTGAACGGGAGCGCATCCAGGTCTTCCAGGGCGTGGTGATTCGCCTGCGGCGCGGCGGCAACGAAGCCAATTTCACCGTGCGGCGCATCGCCAGCCACGCTGTCGGTGTGGAGCGAACTTTCCTGCTGAAGAGTCCGCGCCTCGAGAAGATTGAAATTCTGCGTAGCGCCAGGGTGCGGCGTGCCCAGCTTTACTATCTGCGCGACCGCCGCGGCAAGTCTGCGCGGCTCAAGGAACGCCGGCGCCCGGCCCGGCGCCAGTCGTAAAGTCGACCCCGACGACTCTCAATTCTCTTTTGGCTGCTCCGCTGCAGAGCCTTGCCGCAGGATGTAGTAGGTGCCCTTCTTGGTGCCTACCTTAAGCAATATCCCCTGTTCAACCAGGTCCGCCAGATCCAGCCGCAAGGTCTCGGAAGACACGCCCTGACAGCGCGTGCGATATTCGCGGTTGGTGATGGAGCCGTGTTCGCGGAGGTATTGCAGCGCGCGTTGCTGGCGCGGGTTGGCGTTGGCGACCCAGGCAGGCAGCGGCGTTTGCTCGCGCGCGTTACGCAGCGTCACGGAAAAACTGTAGGGCTGCGCATCAAAGTCGGGCGGTTCATGGCCGGCCTGCTTCATCACCTCCAGCATGCGGTCGATGCCCAGTCCCAGTTCCTCAATCAGGCCCCATTGGAACAGGCCGCTGACGATACGCGGATTGCGGCTGAAATGCTCGCCGACAAAGTTCTCAATCGTGATGAAGCCCGGCAATCCACCTGGCGACACCACTTCCAGGCGGTCGGCGAACATCCGTATCTCGATGCGGCGCCCCTTCATGCGGTAGTCGCGGTGACAGACCGCGTTGACGATCGCCTCGCGCACAGCAAAGCGCGGGTATTCCAGCGTCTCCTCGCGCTCGAGGTCGCGCACGACGGCGCTGACCGCCATTTCGCTCCACACCAGGTTCCAGGCCGTCTCCACCATGCGCGACAGGGGGCCGGTCAGTTCCTCGCGACGCGTGTAACCTGCCAGACCATCCTCGCCGCGCGGCGTGACTCCCGCAAAGCGCACGAACACCATCCCGCTCTGCGGCAGCCAGCGTTGCGGCCTTTCGCAGAACAGCAGGATGCCCGTCACCGTGGGCTGTCCGGCAGCGTCCAGCGCGCCGATTTCCTGCAGCAACATTTCGCTAACTTCGCTCACCGGTTGACGCAGCCGCAGGGAGCGACGCGCCAGATAGGCCGCGATCATCTCCTCACTGAAGTCGCTGCGGCTGGCGCCGGCCACCACCTCGTTCTCAAAGTCGCCGACGTTGCGCGCGCTGGCCAGCCGTTGAATCTCGCGGCCACCGAGCGGACGGTTACAGTCGCCGCTGCGCACCAGCACGCGGCCATCGTCAAGCGAGTGCATGTCAAGACTGCGCGGCACCTCAAGGCTCCAGGCTGTGCGCGCTTCTGCCAGCGCTACCAGCGTCCGTTCCCCGGTGATGACCGGCGGATCACAAAGCCCCTGCGCCTCACCCAGGGCGCTGTCCAGCGCCTCCTGCGTGATGGGGGCCGACGCCGCTTCGCCATTTGCGCGCGCGCCAAACAGCAAGCTGCCACCATCCGAGTTGGCAAAGGCGACCAGGGTCTCGGCGATGCGCAGGGGTTCCAGCTGCTCCATACAGGCGTTACGCTGGCCGGGCCCGGCGGTGGCGGGCGAACTGTCGCTGTTCATGCAGCTGGCGGTCCTGGGCGACGGACGGGCGGATACTATAGCACAATCCCGCCAGCGCAAACCGCAACGCGACCGCTGCCATGATTCGCCCGCAGTCTCCGAAAAAGGTACGCTGGTGGTGGAGGAAACCATGAACATCATGCTGATCCCGGTGCTGGTCAGCATCGCCTTTTTTCTGCGCATCGGCCTGATCATGACCGGGATGCTCAAGGGCCCAATCCTGCGCACTTTCGAGAAATATGGCGGTGACGAAGAGCTCTACTATCCCCTCCCCGCCCTCCTGCTCTGGACCGGCGTGATGGTCATCAGTCTGACTGCCTTGCTGGCGGATAGCGCCAGCATCTTCCTGCCCACCGGTGTGCCCGGTTTCCTGCTGCTGGCTCTCGCCTTTCTGGCGCGCAACCACCCGGAATTCGCGCGCGAACACCCGGACATCTTCCTGCATTATCCGCGCTGGTATTACCAGTTGCGCGCCCGCACCTCACGCTACGAGCGCCGGCGCCTGTCCTACATGTGGCTGTGGTTACCGCGGCGCCTGCGCCTCATCTACAACGGCAGCGACCGCGCCTTCAACCAGTGGGCCGATCTTGTCATCATGGCTTCCATGCGCTACGACGAGGAGGATCCGACTCTCTGGCGCGAGAATCCGCCGGAGAATTACGAGGCCGTCTACCGCCACGGCGCCTGATGTGGCGTACAGGCAGCATCACTTGTCATAAGGATTGACGGCGAAACTACTGGCGGCGTTTCTGCAGCCTGGCCCACTGGTCGCGCAGAGTCACCGTGCGGTTGAACACCAGCTGGTCCGAAGTTGAATCCGCGTCGACAGAGAAGTAGCCAAGGCGCTCGAACTGATAGCGCGCGCCGGGCTCCGCATCTTTCAACGAGGGCTCGACGAAGACTTGCGGGAGGACCTGCAGCGAGTTCGGGTTGATGTGCTCGCCAGGCTCAAGGCCGTCGCTTTCGTCGTTGGGGTTTTCCTTGCTGAAGAGCTTGTCGTAGAGCCTCACCTCGGCCCTCAGGGCATGCGCCGCCGAGACCCAGTGCAGCGTCGCGCGCACCCTGCGCCCGTCAGGAGCATTGCCGCCGCGCGAGTCCGGGTCGATGCTGCAACGCAGCTCGACGACCTTGCCCTGCGCGTCATGGATGACCTCGTTACAGGTCAGCAGCCAGGCGTTGCGCAGGCGTACCTCGCGCCCTGGCCCCAGACGATAAAACTTGCGCGGCGGATCGAGCATGAAGTCCTCACGCTCGATATAGAGTTCCCGCGTGAAGGGCACCGGCCGCGTCCCGGCGGAGTCATCCTCCGGGTTGTTGACCGCCGTCATCCACTCCACCTTGCCTTCCGGGTAGTTCTCGACGACCACCTTGAGCGGATTGAGCACGGCCATGACGCGCGGCGAGTGCCGGTTAAGATGCTGGCGCTGGAAGTGCTCCAGCATTTCAATCTCAATCAGGTTGTTGCGTTTGGCAATGCCGGTCGCGGCGCAGAACTCGCGGATGGCTTCCGGAGCGTAACCGCGCCGGCGCATGCCACGCAGGGTAGGCATGCGCGGGTCATCCCAGCCGCTCAGCACACCCTGCTCCACCAGGCGCCGCAACTTGCGTTTCTGCACGATCGTGTGATTCAGATTGAGGCGCGCAAACTCGATCTGGCGCGGCCGGTAGATTCCCAACGTCTCCAGGAACCAGTCGTAAAGCGGACGATGATCCTGATATTCCAGCGAACACAACGAATGGGTGATGCCCTCGATAGAGTCCGACTGGCCGTGCGCGAAGTCGTACATGGGATAGATGTGCCAGCGGTCGCCGGTGCGCGGATGTTCCGCGTGCAAAATGCGATAAAGCACCGGGTCGCGCAAATTGATGTTGGGCGCCGCCATGTCAATTTTCGCGCGCAGCACGCAGTGGCCTTCCGCGAACTCGCCGCGCTTCATGCGCTCGAACAGCGCCAGGCTTTCCTCAGGCGGACGGTCGCGCCAGGGGCTGTCGCGACCAGGCTCGGTCAGAGTGCCGCGGTACTCACGCATCGCCTCCTGGCTGAGTTGGTCGACGTAGGCCTTGCCATCACGAATCAGCTGCAGCGCCCATTCATAAAGCTGGTCGAAGTAGTCCGAGGCATGGAACAGGCGCTCGCCCCAGTCATAGCCCAGCCAGCGAATGTCCTCCTTGATGGCGTCGATGTATTCCTGCTCCTCACTGACCGGGTTGGTGTCGTCGAAGCGCAGGTTGCAGCTACCGCCAAATTCTTCAGCGATCGTGAAGTTAATCCAGATGGCCTTGGCGTGGCCGATGTGCGGGTAACCATTCGGCTCGGGCGGAAAGCGCGTGCACACATTCGTGTAGCGGCCGGCCCGCAGGTCGGCCATGATCGCCTCGCGTATGAAGTCCGCGCGTTCCGTGGTTACGGCGCCATCCGCTGCGTCGCTTCGGTCACTCATGGGTGGCAAGCTCACATTTCTTTATTAGGGTTGAATCGCGCTGCCGCGTCCGGCAAATCTGGGAGACCTGGATTCGAACCAGGATTCCCGGTTCCAAAGACCGGTGTTCTGCCGTTGAACTATCTCCCATCCTGATACAATTCTAGCACGGCTGCGGCCACCGCGACCAGAGTCGCTTGCGCCCGTGCGTCAGCGCCTGTGACATAAAAAAGCGGTGGCGTGTACGCCAACCGCTTCTTTGCTGGGAGACCTGGATTCGAACCAAGATTTACGGGGCCAGAACCCGTCGTTCTGCCATTGAACTATCTCCCAATGGGCCGTCATCCTGGCACAGGCGCACCAGACTGTCAAGACTCGTGCCGCAGCGTGGCCAGCGCCTGATCAATGCGTCGCAAGCACTCGGCCAGCCCCAGAATCTCCATCGTTTCAAAGAGCGGCGGCGACACGCGCTGGCCGGTGACCGCCACCCGCAGCGTGCCGAAAAGCTGTCCAACCTTGAGGCCGGCTTCCTGCGCAAGGGCCCGCATGTCGGCTTCCATGCCGGCGCAGTCCACCGCATCCAGCTTGGTCAGGCGCGCGCGGGCCGCCTGCAGCGCGCTTAGGGTACCTGCCGCATCCATCTTGCGCTGGATGAGTTCTTCAGCCGCGGGCGGCACGACCTCCTCCTGAAAGAAGAAGCCGGCCATCGGCACGAAATCGTGCAGGGAGTGCATACGCGTCTGCATCAGCGGCGTCACCTGGTACAGTCGCTCGTCATTGACCTCGAGCCCGGCGTCCTGCAACAGCGGGCGTACGCGACGCGCCAGTTCCGGCGGCGGCAGCTCACGAATCCACATGCCGTTCAGCCAGTCAAGCTTCTCGACCGGGAAAACGCTGTCCGCAGGGTTGACGCGCTTCAGGTCAAAGCGCTCGATAGCGGCGGCGGACGGAAAGAATTCGCTTTCGTCGGGCATGCTCCAGCCAATGTTGGTCAGGAAGTTGCGCACGGCTTCAGGCAAGTAACCCGCGTCGATGAACTCCTGCGCCAGCACCAGCACCTGACGGCCGTTCTGCGTGAATCCTGCATGACGCTTGCTCAGCTTGCCCTTGCCGTTTGGGTTGAGCAGCACCGGCAAATGCGCGTACTGCGGCGGCATGTGACCGAAGGCCGCCCACAATTGCCAGTGCAGCGGCAGCGAGGGCAGCCATTCGCTGGAGCGCATGACCTGCGAAATCTGCATGTCGTGGTCGTCCACCAGATGCGCCAGATGATAGGTCGGGTAACCGTCGGACTTCAGCAGCACGGCGTCCTGCAGCCGCGCATTGACGAAGCTCAGTTCGCCACGAATGGCATCCTGCACGATCGTCTCGCCCTCCAGGGGCATGCGGAAGCGGATGACCGGCGTGTTCCCGGCGGCAGCCAGCGCCGCCCGCTGACCTTCGTCGAGGTCGCGACAGTGTCGGTCATAGCCACTGGCCTCACCCCGGCTGCGCTTGTCGGCATTGACCGCTGCCAGGCGTTCCGTGCTGCAATAGCAGGGATAGGCCGCGCCCTGCTGCACCAGCCACTGCGCCTGTTGCTCATGCCGCTCACGCCGTTCGGACTGAATATAGGGCCCGAAGGGACCACTGATGTCCGGGCCTTCGTCATAGTCCAGGCCGTAACTGCGCAGCATCGCCATGATGTGTTCCGCCGACCCCGGCACCAGGCGTCGGCGGTCGGTGTCTTCCAGGCGCAGCACGAAGCTGCCCTGATGGTGCCGCGCGAAAAGCCAGTTGAAGAGCGCCGTGCGCAAGCCGCCGATATGCAGCGGGCCGGTCGGGCTGGGGGCGAAACGGACTCGCACGGGCCGGGCTGTTGACATCAGGGCTCCTGTCTGTGTTGGATGACTGGTTGCGCCGTTGCGTCAGGACACACGGCGCCGGCGCGCGACGACGCTCTGGACCAGGCCGATGCCAGCCATGGTGGACAGCAGCGAAGTCCCGCCCGAGCTGATGAAGGGTAGCGTCAGCCCCGTCACCGGCACCAGTGCCAGATTCATGCCGATCGAGGTCACGGTCTGGAAGAAGATAAAGGCCGCCACCCCGTAGCATAGCAGACTGCCAAAGGCGTCCACCGCGAGTCGCGCGCCGCGCAGGATGCGCAGCAGCACAATGCCAATCATCCCCAGCGTGACCATACTGCCGATGAAGCCGAACTCTTCGGCAATGACGCTGAAGATGAAGTCCGTATGCCGCACACGCAGGAAACGTCCCTTGTTCTGTGAGCCAACCTGATAGCCCTTGCCCAGCAAACCGCCCGAGCCCACGCTGATGAGCGCCTGGTTGATGTTGAAGTAGGCATCCTCGTCGCTGAGCGGGTCAATGAAGGTCGAGATACGCCGCACCTGATAGTCTTCCAGCGGCCCGTCGATGAAATCATAAGCCTGCAACAGCACCACGCCGCCGGCCAGCGAGAACAGCAGCAGCAGGGTCACGAGATATTTCAGGGGCAGCCCGGCGCCCCAGATCATGGTGAACCAGATGGCCACCAGCACGGTGACCATGCCCAGGTCAGGCTGAATGAAAATCAGCGCCGCCGGCAAACCGATGTGCAGCAGCGAGAACGCGATGTTGGGCAGATGCCCGATGCGCCGGTAACGACGCGCCAGATAGTGCCCCAGCGTAATGATGATGAGCAACTTGGCCACTTCGGATGGCTGGATCCGGATGCCGATGTTGATCCAGCTCTGCGCACCGGCTGCCCCCTCCACCCCAAAAAAGAAGACCATCACCAGCAGCAGCAGCATGAGCAGGTATAGCCAGAGATGCAGACCAGCCAGCAACCGGTAGTCCAGCAGCGCAAAGCTCACCATCAACACCAGGCCCAGCACGGCAAAGCGGATCTGGTCCGGCACCCGTGCAATAATGGTCGGGTCGATGGCATCCTGGGTCGCGCTGCCGATCATGAGCACGCCAAACATGATCAGCAGCAGGGAGACGCTGAAGAGCAGGTAGTCGAAGCGTTGCCAGATACTGCCGGTGGAAATCATGTTGAATCAGCCGGCGTCATGCGCCGCGGGAAACAGAGTCTCACAGCGGGTCAGGGTGCCGGGCCCGTCACCTGGCCAGCGCGGTCAGACAGACCTGCCGCCAGCCTGCTCCACGCCCGGTTTCTGCTTGGAGAAGGGCACTTCGGCGACGATCAGGTTGTCGCGGCGGCGATGCTCAAGGGCGAAGTCCACGCGGTCACTCTCAACGGCCACGTAGCGCGAAATGACTTCGAGGATTTCTGCCTTCATGCGGTCCAGCTCTTCCGGCGACAAGTTAATCCGGTCGTGCAGCAACACAAAATGAAGACGTTCCTTCGCGCTCTCGGCACTGCCCGCGCGCGCGGCTCTTCTCAGAAAAGGGATGCGTTCCAGGATTCCTGCCATTTTTATCCCTGCTTCAGAAGCTGGTTTCCACCGGAAAACAAACGGGTCAGTCTTTTGATCAACCCGTCATCCTGCTCAAGCGGCAGGAATGGAACGGTTTCACCGTTAAGACGGCGCGCGATGTTGTGGTAGGCCATGCCTGCCCGCGATCCTTCGTTGAGTACTACCGGCACGCCCTTGTTCGAGGCGGGCACGACAAACTGGTCTTCCGGCACGATGCCGATCATCTTGATGGCGAGAATGTCGGTTACATCGTCTGCAGAAAGCATTTCGCCCTTGCTCACCATGTCCTGACGCATACGGTTCAGCACCAGACGTCCCGGGCCCTTGCCGGCAGCTTCCAGCAGCCCGATGATGCGATCCGCATCGCGCACAGCCGAGACTTCAGGATTGGTCACGATCAGCACGTCATCGGCCGGGGCAATCGCGTTACGAAAGCCGCTCTCGATGCCCGCCGGAGAGTCGATCAGTACGAAGTCGACATCCGGGCGCAACCAGTCCGCAACCTGAATCATGTCCGACTGACTGACTGCGGACTTGTCACGTGTCTGCGATGCGGGGATGAGGTGCAAATCCGGCAGCAGCTTGTGCTTGATCATGGCCTGGCGCAACTTGCAGCGCCCTTCAGTCACGTCCACCAGGTTGTAGACAATGCGGTTCTCAAGACCCATCACAACGTCCAGGTTGCGCAGCCCGATGTCCGCATCAATCAGCACCACGCGCTTGCCCATCTGCGCCAGCGATACGCCAATATTGGCGGTGGCGGTGGTCTTGCCTACACCGCCCTTGCCGGACGTGATGGTGACAACCTTTCCTCCCATACCGGTCTCCCCTGCCATTACCAGCTCTCGACCTGTATCTGGCCGTCACGCACCAGAGCAACTTCCGGTTGCGGCTGGTCGCCGTTGTCCGCCGGTGAAGTGACGACCAGACCGGCAATGCGCAACTGCATCGGCTCCATGTCCAGCGCGCAGACGACCGAACTCGTGTCACCATTGGCGCCGGCATGCACATTGCCGCGCAATCTGCCCCACACAATCACGTCTCCGGTTGAGACGACCTCGGCGCCCGGGTTGATGTCGCCATAAACCACAACATGCCCTTCACTCCGCACCACGCTGCCAGAGCGGATGGTGTGACGAATCAGAATGGCGCCCGTGCCAGGCGCTTCGCTGGCCGCGCCCTGCGGCTCCTCTTCCGGCTCCTCAAGGATACCGACCAGAGCCGAGCCCGCGCTCGTACGTAAATCCAGCGCCTCGGTTGAGGCGCGCGTGGTCTCGCTTCTGCTCAATACGGCCCACAAGGAAAGTCCCCGCCGTTCCAGCAGGGCTTTCAGAGATGTAAGTTCATATTTGGGTACCGGCCGTGAGCCCACCTCAAGGATGATGCGCCCGCCTTCGTAAAACTTGCCCTGCTCATCAAGATGCGCCGCCAGATCGGCCGTCGTAGCAGTCCACTCGGCTCCCGGATCCAGCTGTATCAACAAGCCGTCGCGTACGCCCTTGATGGCAAACGCCCTGCTTTCCATCGCCCCTCCGTGAAGGACCTGTCGCCCCGCGTTTCCGGTACCTGTGACGACCGGTCGAGCGCGAACAGCGGCGAGTATACTCTTGTTCGTGTGCAATTGCTACGCAAGCATCAGCCGCTGCCCCAACAGTGACGCTGGCAGCAGGAAATACAGCGCATACACCAGCCAGCGCAGGCGCAATCCCTGGGTTGCAGCGCTGCGCTGCGCCCAATCGCCGGCAGCCCGCACGGCAACCGTTACCCAGGTGATGCTAATCATGTGCAGCGGCAAGAGCAGCACATCACTGTCACGTCCAAAGTAGATCAAGCCGAAGAACGCCCAGCTCGCCCAGGCGAGCATGGTGATGATGCCTGTCTCGGGGTACCAGCGTGACAGACGCGCCAGGCCGATCAGCGCCAGCGCCCCGCCAACGGGCGTCAGCTGGTCGCGCACGATTCCCAGCAAGTCCAGCCAGCGGGCGGCCTCGCGCCAGCCATCGGCCAGCAGATAGGGCAACACCAGTCCCTCTTGCCGGGCCTGGGCTGCGGAGTAGAGCCACCAGTCTGAACTGAGGTAGCGTCCAGCGATGCCGACAAGGCCCACTGCAGTGATCAGCAGCAGCAACAGCCAGAACCAGCGTGGCAAACGAATCCGCGCGAGTACCAGGCCAGGCAGTACCGCCGGCATGAAAAGCACGAACAGGGACGTGTTGACAATTCCGACCGCCAGTAAAATCAGGATGGCGAAGGCGTGCTGCGCTCCGGGAGCCTCCTGGCCGGCGTCTCCCGGGTGTGGATTGGCGCGCATCAGCATGTCAACCAGCAGCACCAACAGCCAGGCGCTGGCCAGCGCAGTCAGGCGCAAACTGCCCATCTGCCCCAGCTGACTCCAGAAAACCAGCGCGAATAGCAAGAAGAGCGCCACCATCCCGGGCAGAAGTTGGCCGCTGTAACGCAGCAGCAACCAGGCAGCCAGCGCTGTCAGCACAATCACCGCCAGCATGGGCGCCAGCTCCTGGGTGGCAAGCCCGCCGGTTTGTGACCAGAAGGTGGGGCTGAAGGCCAGCACCAGGCTACCGCACAGCGCCAGCGCCCCGCCGAAACGACGCAACAGCAGGGCCATGGCCACAATCACCGCAGCCATACCGGAAGCGCGCAGCAGCGGGGTTTCGCCAGGAAACAGAAACACAAGCCACGCCAGCGCTCCACCCGTCAGCGCCGGCAGCCAGTAAACCAGTCGCTGGCGTTGCCCGGCGCCGGATCGCAGAAACAGCCCGGTCATGAACTGGTGGGTGGAAATGCCAGCACCCCGCCCCGTTGATTTTGAAGTCGCAACCAGGCTTCCATCGTCTCCACCACGATCGGCAGCGCCACCAGCGAACCCTCGCCGCCGTTGTAGACAAAGGCAATGATGAGAATTTGTGGATTCTCCGCCGGCGCATAGGCCGTGAACCAGGCGTGGGCCGGCCAGCTGCCCTGAATGCAGAGCCCCAGCGGCCGCGCAATGTTGTCGCAATACTCTGCCGTGCCAGTCTTGCCAGCGACATTGATGAAGGGCAGGTCCGCGCGCGTCGCCGTGCCATAGGTCACCGCCCCGCGCAACCCCTCGTGAATGATCTCAAGCACTTCCGCTTCCACGAACGGGGGTTGATACTTGTCATTAAAGCGTAAGGGGTTGCAGACCCTGCCATTGAAAACGTAGTTCAGCGGGATGTGCACGCGATATTCGCGCAGCTGCTCCAGGTAGGGGTCGGGATTGATGTCGACTGTGTTGACGTAGCCGTCCGGGTCGCAGCGGGCCGGATTGTAGTAGTCGCTGTCTTCCTCGCAGGAGCAGGCCAGGCTGGCCGGCCCCTTCATGATCATGTCCTCCAGCTGGGTCAGCGCCAGCCGCTCCCCCTCCGGCACTTCATCCAGCACGACGTGCCGCAACGCCTGCGGCTGGAAGGAACGCAGCACCGCGCCTTCCGCATCCAGAAAGCTGTTGACCACGGTGGGTTGCCATAGCGTGCCGCCATTGACCACCGAGGCCACGGCCGAAATCAGCTGTAGCGGCGTCACGTTGATGTAGCCCTGGCCGAAAGCCGCATTGTAGGTGTCGCCGGTCGACCAGTTTTCGCCCCGGGTGCGTCGTTTCCAGTCGGGATCAGGCATGCGATCTGACAGCTCGCCAGGCAGTTCCACGCCCAGCTCGGTGCCAAAGCCGAAGGCCGTGCCATAGCGAAACAGATCGATGATGCCCAGGCCGCCCTCTCGCAGCGTAAAGGGGCTGATATCCGGGTTGCCGCCGCCCACCTGGTAGAAAAACACATCCGAGCTGTTGGCCAGCGCACCGACGATATTCAGTAGCCCGAAGCCATCCCGCTTCCAGTCGAAGAAAGTCTGCGCCGCGGCAATATCGTTGGGCGCATAGCGGTTGGGCAGGGTCAGTGAGCCCGGGTTGAAGATGAGCGTCTGGGGCGCGATGACCTCTTCCTCCAGCGCGCCGACGGCCGTTACAATTTTCCACACCGAGCCAGGTGGATAGCTCGAGCTGATGGCGTGGTTGATCAGGGGATTCTGGTCGGCGTTGAGCACTTCCAGATAGTAATCCGCGTCAATGGCGCGGGCGAAGCGCGTGTTGTCATAGGTCGGCCAGCTGACCATGGACAGGATTTCGCCCGTGCCCGGGTGCATGGCGATGACCACGCCAGACTGGGTCACGACGCGACCGGCCTGCGTGTTGACCAGGGTTATGCGCTCGCGCAATGCCTCTTCGGCAGCGGCCTGCAGTTCCGTATCCAGGGTGAGGCGCAGGTTTTGTCCGGGCAGTGGCTCGCTGCGGCTGATTTCGCGAATGACTTCACCGGCCACATCCACCTCGCGCAGCAGCGAACCGCGCACGCCGCCCAGTTCGTTCTCCAGGAAGAATTCCACGCCGGAATAGCCGATGCGGTCGAAGAAGGGGTTGTAGCCCTGCTCCTGCAACCTCACGACTTCCTCGGCCGGAATGGGGCCCATGTAACCGACTACCTGCGCAGTGAGGGCGCCGCTCGGATACCCGCGCACGCCGCGAATGTCGATGTCCACGCCCGGCAGGGAAACCCGCTCTTCCAGGATTTGCATCGCCGCCGCCGTGGAGACGTCCGCGGCTACAATCACCGGCCGGAAAGGCGCCAGGCCCTCGCCCTCGCGCACCAGTTCCTCAATGCTGCGCTCATCGCCTCCCTCTGCCAGCGCAATGGTTGGCGGAACATCCACCAGCGCGGACAACCGTGTGAAGATTGCCAGGTCGGCTTCTTCTTCCCCAGGCAGGGACGCCGGCACAATGGTGACGTTGAAGGCGGGCTCGTTCAGCGCCAGCGGCGCGCCAAAGCGATCGAAGATAACGCCGCGTGGCGCACCGACAGGCAGTTCGCTCAGGCGATTCTCGTCCGCCCTGAGCAGGGCAGCATCCTGATTGATGAGCTGCAGCTCGTACAGGCGCAAGGTAAACAGCAGGAACACGGCGAAAATCACGCCCTGCAGAAAGGTCAGGCGCCATCCCTGGAATGGCTGCAGCAGTTGCATCAGGGCCCTGCCAACGTTTGTCGCATCAGGCGAGGGAACGACGCGCTTCGTCGCGTCGTTGCAGGAATCGCACAAATGCGTAAATCGGCCAGATCAGCGCCAGATTGTACAGCACGGTCGGGAATATCACGTAGCCCAGGTCGTCCAGGAAATCCATCGTGAAGCCCTGCAAGGCGAACAGCAGCCACATCAACAGTTGATGCGCCAGCGTACCGGCGCCGGTCAACAGCGCCAGCGTCAACAGACCGGTGCGGCTCAGCTGTTGCGCGACAAAATTGACGGTGAAGACCAGCAACACCAGGCCAACAGCCGATTGGCCCGTCGGCGCGACCGATAACAAATCCAGCATGATGCCGCCGGTCACGGCCCAGGCAACGCTCTCTGGCAGCGGCGCGCGCAGCGACCAGGCCAGCACACACAGAAAGACGAGGTCCGGCCCGCCATCCCACAGCCGCAATTGCGGCACCAGCGTGGTTTGCAACGCCACGGCCAGCAGCAGAATCGGCAGTCCTGCCCAGGCGCCCACGACGCAATCAGGCCCCGGCCTCTTCGAACACCGTGGGGTCGACCGGCTCGAAGCTGGTCATGACGAGGACGATTTCCAGCGCATCAATGTCGTTGAAGCTGATGACTTCGGCCTCCTGAAACAATTCGAACTGGAACTGGCGCGTGCTGGCCACCTGACCGATGACGAGGTCCGGCGGGAAGTTTCCGCCCAGACCGGAAGTCAGCACCAGGTCGCCCACCGCGATAGTGTCGCCTGGCGGCACCAGCGTCAGGCGCAGGTTGCCGGAGAGCTGGCCGCGCAAACTGCCTTCCACACGCGTGGTCTGCAAGCGCGCGCTGACGGCGCTGTCGCGGTCGGTCACCAGCAACACACGGGCTGCGTTGGCGCTGATGTCCAGCACCCGCCCCACCAGCCCCTGGTTCGTAACAACCGGCATGCCGACCGCGATGCCGTCGCGGGTGCCACGGTTGACGGTCATGCTGCGGCGCAAACCGGTCTGGTCAACATTGATCACATCCGCGGTCACGAACTCCTGGTTGGCCGCGGTGCTCGTGTAATCCAGCAACTGCGCCAGTCGCTCGTAGTCGCTGGCGATCTCGCGCAGCTCAATCAACTCGGCCTGATAGCGCGCCAGCGCATCCTCCAGGTCTGCATTGCGCGCTCGCATGGTTTGCAGCTGCGTGAAATCGCTGACGTCACCGGTGACCGTCAGGGTGACGCGGTTCAGCACCCCGGTTAGCAGGTTGAGCGGGATCGTGACCAGTTCTTCCAGTGGAGCCAGCAGGCCTGCGCCGCTGAGACCAATCAGGACAAGACACAGCAACAGGCTCAGGACAAGGAAGAGTATGCGGTTGGCGCGCCAGGCACGAACCATCGGCCCCTCCCGCGGGAAAGCCCTGGTTCAGTATAGCAGAGTGTGCGCTGACACCGGCTGTTTCAGGAATGAGCTTGCTGGCAACTCAGTGCTGGGTGCTGCCGCGCTCCAGCCCGGCCAGCAGACGACGCAGATTGTTGTAGTCCTCAAGCACGCGACCGGCGCCTCTGGCAACGCAGGTGGCAGCATCATCGGCCAGCCACACGCGGATGTTGACCTCTTCCGCCATGCGTTGCGGCAGGCCCATCAGCTGGCTGGCGCCGCCCGCCATGCAGATGCCGCTCTCCATCAGGTCAGCGACCAGCTCGGGCGGCGTGTCGTCCAGCGCATCCTTGACAGTGTCAACGAGTATCTCCACCGAACCCGCAATCGCCTCGCGAATCTCGATGGAGCTGACCTCCACGGCCGTCGGCAGGCCAGTGACCAGATGCCGTCCCTTAACATTCATGACGCGCTCATTCGGCAGTGGCGAGGCGGAGCCAATCTCCAGCTTCACCTTTTCCGCTGTCGGCTCACCGATGAGCAGATTGTGGCGCGCGCGCATATGCTCCACGATGTCTTCGTCCATTTCGTCGCCGGCCACGCGGATGGAGCGGCTGATGACGATGCCGCCCAGCGAAAAAAGCGCGATCTCGGTCGTGCCGCCGCCGATGTCGATCATCATGCTGCCGCGCGTTTCCTGCACCGGCAGTCCAGCGCCAATCGCCGCGGCCACCGGTTCCTCAATCAGCCAGGCTTCGCGCGCACCGGCGCTGATGGCCGCATCGAAGACGGCGCGTTTCTCAACTTCAGTGACGCCGCTGGGAATACCGACCACCACGCGCGGGCGGGGAATCGGCACCCAGACCTGCTCGTGCGCCTTGCTGATGAGGTGGTTCAGCATGGCTTCCGTGACTTCAAATTCGCTGATTACCCCGTCGCGCACCGGCCGCACCACCAGGATGTCGCGTGGGTTTTTGCTCCACATCTCCTTCGCGCGCACGCCGACCTCTATCGGGCGACGGGTTTTCCTTTCCAGCGCGACGAAAGATGGCTCGTTGATGACGATACCCTTGCCGCGCACGCTGACCAGTGTATTGGCTGTACCGAGGTCTATGCCGATGTCAAGGGAGAACAGACCAAGAAAATAGTCAAGCGGGCTGAGCACGAGGCCTCCTGCAACAGGGTCGGCGGCCATTATAGCACAGGACGTGCCAGCGCCGCGCCTGTGCTACCATTGGGTTCAATACAGGCGGCCATGGGGAATGTGGTCGATACCCATATGAAGCTCCAGCAACGTTTTTCACGACTCCTGCGCCAGCAAGGTCTCATCCTCCCTGGCAGCCGTCTTGTGTTGGCGGTCTCCGGCGGGGCGGACTCGCTGGCCATGCTGCATCTTTTCAGCCAGTTGGGCCCGGAGCTTGCGCTGGAGTTGCAGGTGGCCTGTCTGGACCATGGTCTGCGCGGGGCGGAAGGCAATGCGGATGCCGCTTTCGTGCGTGAAACGGCGCAGCAGCTCGGCCTGCCGGTCACTCTGGGCGCGGTCACCGGGCTGCGCAGTGAGGCGGACGCCCGTCGCGCCCGCTACGACTTCCTGGCGGAAACTGCCCTGGCCTGGGGCGCGGAATCTGTTGCCGTGGCGCACCACGCCGATGACCAGGTGGAGACCGTGCTGCTTAATCTCCTGCGCGGCAGCGGACTGCGTGGTCTGGTCGCGATGCGCCAGCGCGCCCCCCTGCCTGGTCACCCGCAGCTGACCTTGCTGCGCCCCTTGTTGGGCGTGCGCCGCAGCGAGCTGCAGGCCTGGTGTCACGCACAGGGCCTTCAGCCGCGTCAGGACGCCAGCAACGATGACCTGCGCCTGCGCCGCAACCGGCTGCGCCACGAAACGCTGCCCGCCTTGCGTCAGCTCAGTCCGGGCCTTGACCAGGCGTTGCTGCGGCTGGCGGCTGGCGCTGCGCTGGACTACGACTACATCCAGCAACAACTGACAGCAGCCACTGCCGGCGCGCTGCATCGCAGCGGACAGCGCATCCGCCTCCGGCGTGAGACCTTTAACGGGCTGCATCCGGCCCTGCAACGGCATGTTGTGCTGCATGCCCTGCGCCAGCTGGACGGACAGGAGATGACCAGCGGGCATGTAGAACAGGCCGTAGCCCTCGCGCAGAGCGGCGTCACCGGTCAACAACTCAGTCTGCCGGGTTCGTTGCAGCTGCGCCTTGACTATGAAGATGTGATTTTCGAACACAAGGACGTAGCGCCGGACTGGCGTGGCCCGCTACTGAACGACAGCGGCCCGCTGGCAGTGTGCCATCCAGGCGAGACTCCCTTGCCTGGCAACGTCTGGCGACTGGTCATTGGCAAGGCAGGCAGTGACGACGCTGCGCCGCAGGCGCTTCTCTCGTTCCCGCCGGACGCCACCTTGACCCTGGATACGCGCCGACCTGGCGATCGCTTCGCTCCACCTGGCTTGCGCGGGCACACGCAATCCCTGAAGCGGTGGATGATCAACCAGCGCTTGCCACGCGCGATTCGCTATCAGGTGCCCCTGCTGCGGGTTGACGGGGTGATCGCCGCAATTTTCACCGACACTCAGGCGGTGCCATCAGCGCTTTTTAGAGCGGACTCCGGCGTAGCGGATGCCTGTTACTGCGCGATTCGGCGGACGGCTGGCCCTTTTGACAATTCCGGTTTACAATATGGCAAACCCCTTTAAGCTGAGCGTACAACGATAGACAAGGCGGACCCCATCATGAATTCATACTCGCCGGGAGCCAATGTACTCGTTGTTGATGATGAAGGAGCCATTCGTTACTCCATCAGTCGCACACTGCAGCGCGTCGGCTATCAGGTCAGCCAGGCGGCCGATGGAGAGCAGGCGCTGGAATCGCTGCGGCAAGCCAGCTTCGATGTCGTTCTCACTGACATCCGCATGCCTGGCCTGACAGGCACCGCACTGCTACGTCGCATTCGCGAGCAAGCCAAAGATGCCATCGTTATTATGATGACTGGCTATGCCAGCATGGAAACTGCTGTCGAGGCCTTGCGCCTCGGCGCCTATGACTACCTGATCAAACCCTGTTCCAGTGAAGAATTGCGCTCCAGCGTGGCCCGCGGCGTCGAACATGCGGGCTCGCAGCGTCGGCGCCATGGTTTGCTGGAAGCCTTGCGCAGCAACCTCAATGAACTGATCCACGCCAACGTCGACCTGTCACCCGACCCGCACGATGATTCCGGGCTCGACGAGCTTGAAGAAGTCATCAATGAGGTGGAAACGCTTTCAGGCAAGTCAGTTGCCCGCAATCTAAAACTGGGCCCCTTGACGATTTACCCGGGACGTTACCAGATTGAGGTCAATGACCGTCCGGTCGACCTGACCCCGACTGAATTTGACCTGCTGCTCTATCTCGCTGCGCACCGCGAGCGTGTCGTGTCCTGTCAGGAACTGGTGCGTGAGGTGCGCGGCAACAAGCTTGATGAAGAGCCCGCGCGCGACGTGATTCGACCGCACATCAGCAACCTGCGGCGCAAGCTGCGCAAGCATGACAAGAATGTGCGGCTGGTGGAAAACGTGCGTGGCGTCGGTTACCGCCTGAGCAGTTCGGCATCCTGAACGAGACCAGGCAACACAGCGGCTTGTTTGCCGGGCCAGCAGCGACATTTCGCCGTATACGCCTGAACAGGAGGCTCGCGCAGGGTCGCGGTTATGACCAGTACGCTTAACCCGGCTCTGCTTGCGAGCGATTTCGATGCAGTCCTCAACGATGCCGCTCAACTCCGACATGGGTACCGCCAGGCAACCCTGATGCCTGAGCTGATCCTGCTGGCCCTGCTGCGGCGCAGGGACACGCAGGCCGGGCGCGTCCTGAACATCTTTCAAGGCAAACGCGGTGTGGAGCTGGCCCGGCTGGAGCGCCAGGTAAACCTGGCCTGTGCCAACCGTCGTGACACCGGCGGCAGGCTCAGCTTCATCACCAGCGACGGGAGCCAGGTGCCCCTCTCGCGCCAGAGTATCATCCTCATCGATGACGCGCTCGCTACTGCTGCCAGGCAAAATGAGGGGCGCATCGACTGCGGTCATGTCCTGCTCAGGCTGGCCAGCGACAGCATCAGCACCAGCGGCCTGCTGCGACCCCACGGCATCACCGCGCGCACCGTTGCCGATGTGCTGGCCGGGCTGCGCCCGGACAGTGCTGCAGACGCCGCCGGCAAGGAGCCCAATGCCGCAGTTCAGAGTCAGGCAGGCAAGCAGCAGGCAGTCTATGAACGCGAAGCGCTGCTGCGCACCATGCTCAACATCATCACCCAGGCCGTCAACCGCCACCTTGTGCTCGTCGGGCCGGCGGGCGTGGGCAAACGCACGCTGGCTGCCAGCCTGGGCCTGCTGATCGCCCGCGGCGAAGGTCCGCAGGGCATTCACGGCCTTGTGCGCGTCGCTGAGGCGGACCTGCTGGATGACGACCTGAAGGCCATCCGCGCCGGGCTGGACAGGGCGCGCGGCGGCATCCTCTTCCTGCCCCATTTGCAGCGCTTTTTCGGCGGGCCTGGCAAGGCGCAATTCACACGCTCCAGCGCGCTCATCCAGAAGGCCTTCCTCGCCAATGACCCCGTCCTCATCGCCACGGCGAATGACAGCGACTGGAATGCGCGGCTCGCCAGTGAATTGATCGTCAACGAGCACAGTCAGGTGTTGCACGTGCCGGAGCCTGCCACAGCGGAGGCCGTTGCGATGCTGCGCATGATGCGTCCGCAGCTGGAAAACGACTATCAGCTGCAGATCGCCGATGAGGCGCTGACGCTGGCCGCCGGCCTGGCCAAACGTTATCTGGCCGGGATTCCCCTGCCCGGCAGCGCCGCGCGTCTGCTGCATCGCAGCGCCGCCCTGGTCAACATGAGCAGGCAAACGCAGCTCGCCTACCGCCCGCAACTGGAAGACAGCTCAACCCTGGATGCAGAAGACATCATGCTCAGCGCCAGCCAGATGACCGGCGTCCCGGTCAACAAGCTGGGCGAAGACGAGCGCCAGCGCTACGCCAGCATGGTCGAGCATCTGCAATCACGCCTCATCGGCCAGGACCCGGCAGTGCTGGCCGTCAGCCGCGCCATCAAGACGGCCCGCGTCGGCCTGAAAGAGCCGCAGCGACCGATCGGCTCCTTCCTCTTTCTGGGCCCCACCGGCGTCGGTAAAACCGAGCTGGCGCGCACCCTCGCCGGCTTCATGTTCGGCACGGAGAGCGCCATGCTCGCGCTGGACATGAGCGAGTTCAAGGACGAGGCCAGCATGAACCGCCTGCTGGGTTCGCCCAGCGGCTACGTCGACAGTGATGCCGGCGGCCAGTTGACCGAACGGGTGCGCCGTCAACCCTACCTGATCGTCCTCTTTGACGAGGTGGAGAAGGCCCACCCGCGCGTCATGGATCTGCTGTTGCAGATGATCGAGGAAGGCCGCCTGACCGACGGGCGCGGCCGCAGCGCCAGTTTCAGCGAAACAGTCATCATTCTCACCAGCAACCTGGGTTCCATGCATCTCGCCACTCCGGTCATCTCGGAGGAAGTGCGGGCCGCAGCGATGCAACAGGTGCACGCTGCCTTCCGCCCGGAACTGCTCAACCGCCTTGATGAAATCGTGATGTTCAACGCCCTGTCCGCAGCAGATTTGGGCGCTATCCTGGGGCTGATGCTGAACCGCGAGCAGCAACTGGCGGGTGAGCGCGGCCTGCAGCTGGAGTTCAGCGCGGCGGCCAGGCAATGGTTGCAGGAACAAAATGACGAGCCTCAATACGGCGCGCGTCCACTGCTGCGCGTCATACGCCGCCATGTACGCGTGCCGCTGGCAGACTTCCTGCTGCGCGCCGGGCCGCCGGCCAGCACCACCATCTGCATCGATGCTGACGCGGCCGGGTTGACATTTGCTACAATCGCGGCGGACGGCAGGCAACTCAGCCTGCAGGATTGACCCGGTTTTCACCAGGCCCGCATGCGGGCACTGTGCATAGCGAGGAGCTTCTTTCATGACGTTCAGGCTTGACCCGAGCATCTTTCGCGCCTACGACATTCGCGGCACGGTAACCGGCGACGACCCGCAGATCACGCCGGCGCTGGCGCAACGGGTCGGGCGCGCCCTGGGCACCCTGCTGCCGCGCAACTTTGGCAGCGAGCGGGTGTTTGTCGGCTGCGACAATCGCCCCTCCTCCGGCCCGCTCAAGACCGCCATGATCGCCGGCATCGCCGCGACGGGCCTGGATGTCACAGACATCGGCGAAGTCCTCACGCCCACCGTCTACTTCGCCTCCGCCAGCTACGGCGCCGGCGGCGCCGGCGTCATGATCACCGGTAGCCACCTCGACGTGCGTTACAACGGTATCAAGATGGCTTACGGGCCGCTGGCCATGGCCGGTCAGCAAATTGTCGACCTGCTCGCGCTGGTCCAAAGTGGCGCATTTGCCAGCGGCCAGGGACAGGTCAGCCAGGACCTTGACATGATCCGGCGCCACATGGCCACGATTCAGGGCAAGGTGAGCATGCAGCGACCGCTGACCGTCGTGATCGACGCTGGCAACGGCTTGAGCGGCACCTGGGTGCCGCCTGTGCTGCGCGCGCTCGGCCTGACCGTGCACTGCCTCTACTGCGAGTCCGACGGCACCTACCCCAATCACCTGCCCAACCCTGAAGACCCTGAAATGACGCGCGACCTGGAGGCCCTGGTGCTGGAGACCGGCGCTGACCTCGGCCTCGCCTTTGATGGCGACGCCGACCGCGCCGGCTTCATCGACGAGCGCGGCCATCACATTGCGGCCGATCGCCTGCTGGCCCTGCTGGCGCGTGACCTGCTGCAGCGTCAGCCAGGCGCAATCGTCGTCTTTGATGTCAAGGTCACGCAAACCCTGCCGGAACTCATTGAACAATATGGCGGTGTGCCCTTGATGTGGAAGACCGGCCACAGCCTGATGAAGCAGAAGATGCACGAAGTCGGCTCGCCGCTGGGTGGTGAGGTCAGCGGCCACCTGTTCACCGGCGAGGACTATTTCGGCTTTGACGATGCGCCCCTGATCGCGCTCAAGGCCCTGCAGATCTTCTCCGCTTCCGGGCGGTCGGTGTCCGCGCTCTTCGACGACATTCCGAATCTCCCGGCCACGCCCGAGATTGTGCTCGGCGCGCCCGATGACCAGAAGTTCCGCATCATCCAGGAGATCCGGGACGAGCTGGCGCGGGACTACGAGGTCGTCGACATCGACGGCGTGCGCGCCAAATTCGAGCACGGCTGGGGTCTGGTGCGCGCCAGCAACACGCAGCCGGCCATCACCCTGCGCTTCGAAGCCGAGGAACGCGCCCAGGTGGCCGAATACATCGGCCGCTACAAGGCCCTGCTCGATCGCTACCCTGCGGTTGACCAGCAGAAGTTGCTGGTTCAGTTGCAGGCCTTCAGTCAGCCTGTTTGACCCGTGGAACCGGATTACGCGAATATTTACGTCAGTGATGCCGAACGCTACGACCAGTTTGTTGCAGCCGAAGACTGGCAGCAGCGGCTGTTGCCGGCCATTGCTGACATCGTTCCGCTGGGCGGCGCAGCCATCGTCGAGTTTGGCGCCGGCACCGGCCGGCTGACAAGACTGCTGCAGCCAGTCGCGCGCGATATCCGCGCCTTCGATTTCTCGCCGCACATGCTGCGCATCGCACACGCGCATCTGTCACGCATGACTCCAGGCAACTGGTCGTTGGGCATCGCCGACAACCGGGCCATGCCGCTGCCATCTGCAAGCGCCGATGTCGCCATTGCCGGCTGGAGTTTCGGCCACAGCACCGTCTGGAACGAGGCCGGCTGGCGCGCAGACGTGGCGCGGGCGGTCGGTGAAATGCTGCGTGTGCTGCGCCCAGGCGCAACGGCCATCATCATCGAAACGCTTGGCACTGGCAGCGAAACCCCACGGCCACCGACCCGGACACTGGCTGACTTCTTTCGCTGGCTGGAAAAGGAACGTGGTTTCACGCGCCACTGGTTGCGCACGGATTATCGCTTCGCGTCAGTTGAGGAGGCCGGGCGCATGCTGGGGTTCTTCTTCGGCGATGAGCTGGCACACCAGGCCCGACGCGCCGGGTCAGGCATCGTGCCGGAATGCACCGGCATCTGGTGGCGTCGGGTTTAGGCCAGCGACTCCAGTATCTGGTCACAGACGCTGCGCAAGCTCCGCACAGAACAGTCATCTGGCACCAGCACTGCGAGTTGCAGCGCGCCCGCATTGCATACGTAAAGCAGGCAAGTTTCCTGCGGCTCAGCAGAGTCGACGAAGCAGAGGCGTCCGTTGGCCTGGCTGCCCAGGCCGTTTGCGCCCAGCGCCCGGACGCTGGCCTCCGTCGCCGCGTCCACCTGGCCTGCGCGCGCAACGTCCTGACCATCCCGCGTCAGCAAGGCGAGTACGGCGCCAGTCTCCTGCGCGACCCGCGCCAGACGTTCCGACGTCGTTTCTTCTTCCCCGACGACAGTGGAATTGTCAGTCGCGTCGGCTTCGTCCTCAAGTTCCGGCGCAGTCTGTCCATCCTCCGGCGTCGCTTCTGGCTCCACAGCGGCGGCTTCAGGTGGATGGGGATCATATTCGCGCAGGAATACGGGTTCTCTGACGTAGCGCCAGCTGCGTGAATCGCTTTCATCACCAGCCAGGGGTTCCAGAGGGTGCGCTTCCTGCTCAGGGTCGGCCGGCAGCATCTGCGCCAGCGCGGCCTCAATGCCCGCGGCCTGCGGCGTGAAGTGCACCGACAGCCCCGGACAGGCTGCCAGCAGTCGCTGCGCAATTGCCTGTCTCGCAGCTGCGTCGTCGCTGTCCAGCAGCACCAGGCCCTGTTGCGCCCGCGCCAGCGCTGTGTCGCCGTCCTTGACCAGCGTCACCCGGTACGCACCACGCTGCGCCAGGGTCGCGCCCAACTGGCTCCCGAATTCCGCCGCCGCGCTGATGATCAGCACTTCTGTACTCATGTTGCCGCCTCAGTTTTGCGAGATAGTTACGTCCAGCCTCGCGCTGTTGTTACTCTCATCGCTCTCCGCGACCTCCTCGTCACTGTCCACCGTAGCCACGAGGATCACTTCTTCGGCGTCGCTGAACGTGATTGCGTGCGAGAAGGCGATGCTTTCGCCAGGCCCCAGTCCGCTTACGCCCTGATTAAGCGTGCTGGAATCCGGGATGCCCGCCAGCGTCACGTTGAAAGGCCCGCTGGTTGCCGTGCCCCTGTTGCTGATTGTCAGTTCGTAATTTCCGTCAACCGGGTCGTCGCCCCGAGCCAGTGTGAGGCTGTCCGGCCCGCGCAGACTGGAGATGATCAGATCGGCCCCGGACGCGACTTCTTCGCCGGATTCGCCGGAATCTGATGGCGTGTCGGTTGCCACTGCCGGCGCCGGCGTCACCTCGACAGGCTGTGCAGTGGGCTGCGGCGGCGCAAGCGCAGGGATCAGGGTGCAGTCGCCGTAGATACTGATGAATTGCTCGCCGGGACTACCCGGATCGTGCTGGGCAACCCAGCCGGCCGTGCCGTCTCTCAGGCTCACCTGCCACCAGGAGTTGTCCGCCAGACGGCCAATGACGGGGGCCTGGCTGCCATTAGCCAGGGTCGTGATGCGCGTAAAGCCGACGCCCGCGTTGGTGCGCACATTGAGCGCAACATTGGTCAGCACCCGGCAGGTCGGATCATTGGGGTCGATTACGGGGACTTCCGGCCGCGGCACCGTGGTGGACAGCACCTGGCTGCGGTTGGCGCGCACCGTCACCGAAACGCTGGCCGCGTCTCCCGGCACACTGCCGCGCCAGGCGACCACCTCCAGCAGCAGCGTGCCGGTCACCACCGGCCGGTAGTCCAGCGTCACATCCATGTTGCGCTGGCCACCGGGCGACTCGGAGGAGACGGTGCGCACGATGCGGTCGTTGGCGATCAGCTGCACGCGCGTGACGCCCTGGGCGTCGCTGGCCTGGCCCTGAATGAGGATGTCGGTGCCCACCACCACTTCGGTGCCGTCTACCGGCGCGCTGATGATGACGACCGGCTTGCTGGCGCTGGCTGTCCCCAGCGCAGGTGGCAAAGAGGTGGCCTGCGGACGCTCGGTGCTGATGTTACAGGCGCCCGTCAACAGAACCAGGAACATCAGGGCGATGCGGCTGCGAAGGCTCATTGTGCTTCCTTCGACTCCGATACACTGCCTGTCAGCCGACCGCGCCGGGCAGCATGGCCAGGGCGCTCAACCACTGACGGGCAAGGTGAGCGGCATGGCTGCCGTCTGCGGCAGGCGCGCCTGCAAACTCCAGGGCCCGGTCCAGGTGACCTCGACATCCACCACCTGGCCGCGCCGCTCTTCGTCATCTTCAAAAAAGACGAGCCGATTCTGTGGCGTGCGACCGCGCCAGCGTCCCTTGCTGCGTTCTTCCACCAGCACCGGCAACGTTTGCCCCAGCCAGCGCTCGTTGATTTCCGCCAGGATGCCTGCCTGCAGCGTCTCCACTGCCTTGTGGCGGCGTTTCTTCTCCGCCTCGCTGACGTCATCCGGCATCTTGCGCGCGCTGAGCGTGTGCGGCCGCGGGCTGTAGCGCGCCAGATGCACCTTGTCCAGCCGAAGCTCTGCCAGCAGGTCCAGCGTGCGCTGAAATTGCGCCGCGCTCTCCCCCGGGAAGCCCACGATGATGTCCGTGTTGATGGACACCTCCGGCACGCGCCCGCGAATGCGCTCCACCAGGCGACGGTATTCGTCCGTCGTGTAACCGCGCTTCATGCGGCGCAGCACCTCGTCATCGCCAGCCTGCACCGGTACCTCGATGTGCGGCATGACCCGCGGCAGCTCAGCCACGGTGTCCAGCAGCCGGTCTGTCATCCAGTTGGGGTGGCTGGTGAGGAAACGGATGCGCTCCAGACCACAGTCTTCCGTCGCCCCGTGCACCACGCGCAGCAGGTCAGCCAGGTCCGGGCCGTCGTCAATGTCCATGCCGTAGCGGTCCACGATTTGCCCCAGCAGCGTCACTTCCTTCACGCCCTGGCGCGCCAGACTGCGCACGTGAGCCACGATTTCGCCCACGCTGCGGCTGCGCTCCACGCCACGCCGGAAGGGGATGATGCAAAAGCTGCAGGCGTGTGAGCAACCATGCACGACCGGCACGTGCGCGCTGACCAGACTGCCCTGTTCATGCCGCGGCAGCAACAGCTCACCATCCTGCAGCGCGTCCCGCTGCGCCCGCGCGCTATGTTCCTGCGCCAGCGCGCCGCTCTCCTCCACCCGCATGTCCAGAAAACGGGTCATCGGTTTCGGGTCCGAGGGCGCCATGAAGACATCCACGAAGGGCAGGCGTTGACGCAGCTGCAGCGGATCGCGCACGCCCACCATGCAGCCCATGACGCCGACCACCTTGTGTGGCGCGGCCTGCTTCACGCTGCGCAGCGACAGCAGCCGCCCGAGGCCCTTGTCCTCGGCGCTCTGGCGCACCACACAGGTGTTGACCACGAGGATGTCCGCTTCTTGCGGGTCGGCGGCGGCGCAGTGTCCCTGGCGCTCCAGCTCCGAAGCCAGGAGCTGCGTGTCGGCCACATTCATTTGGCAACCATGGGTCCAGATGTGGTAGTTCATGCACAACCCGCCCGCCAACCTGCCGGGATTGTAGCCGCTGGCAGGGAGAGCGTCAATGCAGCCTCACGCGTCCCGCGCCAGGCCCGGCGCGCGTCCGATTTGCGTCAGTAGCTGCACCCGCAGCGACAGGGAACCATTTGCGATCGCAGCAGGCAGCAGTTCACGGAAGCGCTGCTCGCTCGCGACCGGGTCGTCATAATCCCAAAGCTGGTCGAAGTCCGCCACAGTCATGCCGTCCTCCACTCCGCCGGGTTTGCCCTCTGCTTCGCTCTTTGATATTGTAGCCAGGCAGCATTGAACCTGGGGCATAATATCGGGGAGTGACGAGCGTGATTAAACAGTCGGGCTCATGGTGGTGTTTCGTGCCGCACAAAATGAGCGAGCGCGAATTCGTCCGCACGCTGGCGGAGACCGGCTACAGCGGCGTTGAGCTGGTGGGTCAGTCACACTGGCCGCTTGTCCGCGAGTACGGCCTCGAAGTCGCTGCAGTGCAGGGCCACACCACCCTCGACGACGGCCTGAACAAACGCGCCAGTCGCGAACGCATCCTGCGTGAGCTGGAAGACAGCCTGCGCCTGGCGGAAACCTGGAACATCCCCAACCTGATCGTCTTCAGCGGCCGCCGCGACGGGCTCGATGACGAAAGCGGCAGGCAGGCCTGCGCCGAAACCCTGGGCGCCATCGTCCAGCGCGCGGAAGCTGCCGGCGTGACGCTCCTGCTGGAGCTGCTCAACAGCAAGATCAACCACCCGGACTACCAGTGCGACCGTACAGACTGGGGCGTGCAGGTCTGCCAGATGGTCGATTCGCCTGCCCTGCGCCTGCTTTACGACATTTATCACATGCAGGTGATGGAGGGCGACATCATCCACACCATTCAGCAGCAGCACGCCTGGTTCGGCCACTATCACACTGCCGGCGTGCCCGGGCGCAACGAGCTGAATGACGACCAGGAACTCAACTATGCGGCCATCTTTCGCGCCATCGCGGCCACCGGCTTTTCTGGCTACATCGGTCACGAATTAATTCCGCTGGGTGACCCGGTCGATGCCCTGCAATCCGCCCACGCCCTGACTGCAGCCAACATCCACGCCTGAGTGCAATACTGCCTTGCCCTTTCGCATGCCCTGCCTGTTCCTGCTGGCCATGCTGTCGAGCGCCTGCGTCCGCCAGCCTGAGCCAGCAGAATTGATGGTATCATCGGGGAACTTGCCGGGAAATCTGGCCGGGAATACAGATGGTCAAGCCGGGTCACCACAATTCGCAGCACCGGTCTTCACTCGATGATCTTGGGCACGTGTTCGGCGAGGAATATGCCCTGCAGGCGCCCGACCCCGGAGTTGAACTGGCGCCGGTAAAGCGCGTCGCCATCATCGCCGAAGCCTTCCTGCCCAAGGTCGATGGCGTCGCCAAAACGGCCTGGCTCACCCTGCGTTACCTGCAGCAGACCGGGCGCGAAGTGCTGGTCTTCGCGCCGGATACCGCGCCACCCGCTGTCGGCAACAGCGAAGTCGTGGCCCTGCCCTCGCTGGGCCTCATCATGGCGCCGGAATCGCGCATGGCCCTGCCCAGCCCAACGGTCGCCACGCGTCTCGAGGAATTCAACCCGGACCTCATCCACATGTTTAGCCCGGCGCTGCTGTCGGTAAGCGGCATGTTGCTGGGGCGCATGCGCCACCTGCCGGTCATCGCCAACTACCAGACCGACTTGCCCGGCTACACACAACAATACGGCCTGCACGTCTTCACCCAGCCCATGCGCGACTGGCTGCGCTTCATCCACAACGGCTGCCACTTGACCCTGGTGCCCTCGCGTACCACGCACGACCAGTTGCAGGCCTGGGGCTATCGCCGCCTGCGCTACTGGAGTCGCGGCGTCAATTGCTCGCGCTTCAACCCCGCCAAGCGCTCGGCTGCCTGGCGTGAGCGACTGCTGCAGGGGCGCGATCCGGACAACCTGATCTGTATTTATGTCGGTCGCCTGGCCAATGAAAAGCGGGTCGAGCTGCTGCTGGAGGTTGCGCGCACGCCAGGCATCGCGCTCACCATCATTGGCGATGGCGCCCGCCGTGAGGAACTGGAAACGATTTTCGCCGGCACCGGCACGCACTTCACCGGCTACCTGCTGGACGAGGAGCTGGCCCGCGCCTTCGCCAGCGCCGACCTTTTCGCCTTCACCGGCCCCAACGAAACCTTCGGCCAGGTGGTGCAGGAAGCCATGGCCTCCGGCCTGCCCGCCATCGTCATCGACCAGGGCGGAGTCAAGGACCTCGTGCTGGAGGGTGAGACCGGCTTCATTTGCGCGGGCGAGCCCCAGGCATTCGCCGACGCCGTCATGCGCCTGCGTGAAGATGACGCGCTGCGCCAGCAGATGTCCAGTCGCGCGCGCGCACTGGCGCTGCAGCACCCCTGGGAAAGCATCATGGCCGAGCTGGAAGCTCATTATCGTGAGGCCATGGCTCTCAACAACCGACTGCTGCGCATCTTCCCGCCGCGCAGCGGCATCAATCTGCCCCTCCCGGTTTTCTTCGGACGCTGAAAGGCGTTGCCATGCCACGCAGCAAGGCCCGCAAGACCATCGCGCTCATCGCGCATGATGGCAAGAAAGCCGACATGGTCGCCTTTGCGCTGGGGCACCTGGAGGTGCTGGAGCGCTACACGTTGGTGGCGACCAACACGACCGGCAAGCTGCTCGGCGAGCACACGCGTTTGAAGGTGAAACGCATGCTCTCCGGCCCGCTGGGAGGTGACGCCCAGATCGCAGCGCTGGTGGCCGAAGGCGGCGTCGCGGCCGTCTTCTTCTTCGTCGATCCGCTCGGCAAACACCCCCACGATCCCGATATTCAGGGGTTGTTGCGCATTTGCAACGTGCACAATGTGCCGCTGGCGACCAACCCCGCCTCGGCGACTTTCATCATCTCCACGGATGCCCTGTGAGCCCCCTGCCGCAACGCCCCAACTTCCTCATCATCATGTCAGATGAGCACGCGCCGATGTACAGCAGCGTGTACGGCCACCCCCTGGTGCAGACGCCCAACATGGAGCGCCTGGCCGCCCTGGGCACCACCTTCGAGAACGCCTACTGCAACTCGCCACTGTGCATGCCCTCGCGCATGTCTTTCATGACCGGCCGCTACATCCACCACCAGGACACCTGGGACAACGCCTGCCCGCTGCGCCCGGATGCGCTGACCTGGGCGCATATGCTGCGCCAGGTTGGCCATGAGGTCGTGCTTTCGGGCAAGCAGCATTTCTGCGGCCCGGAGCGTCTGCATGGCTTTCAGCAGCAACTGGCGCGCGACCTGCACGCGGAGCTGGCGCATCCGATATTCGACTGGGGGCAGGGCGCCACCCCGGCGCTGCAAGCCTGGGGCGCGCCGGCCGCCGCCGGCCCCGGCACCACAACCGAGATCGAGGTGGATGACCTGGCCCAGTTGCGCGCGCTGGAATGGCTGGGCGACCCGGCGCGCCGGCAACAGCCCTGGGCGCTGAACGTTTCCTTCATCGCGCCCCACTTCCCCTTCGTCGTGCCTCAGCGCTTCTGGGACATGTATCCGCTCGCTGCCATCGACCTGCCGCAGCTTCCGCCCGGCCATCTGGAGTCGCTGCATCCGGTGTATCAGCGCCTGCGCCGCATGTTTGGCCTCATCGATTTCCCGGAGGAACTCGTGCGCCGCGCCCGCGCCGGCTACTACGGGCTCATCACCTACCTCGATGAGAAGATTGGCCAGTTGCTGGATGCGCTGGAGCAAAACGGCCATCTGGAGAACACCGTCATCATCCATCTCAGCGATCACGGCGAGATGAATGGCGAGCACGGCCTGTGGCGCAAGTCGAATTTCTACGAGGCGTCGGCGCGCGTGCCGCTGCAGATCGCCTGGCCCGGCCAGCTGCCGGCAGGAGTCCGCCTGCCGCAGGTGGTGTCGCTGGTGGACGTGCTGGCCACCGTGCTGGAGCTGGCCGGTGCAGAGCCGCCCGCGCCCCTGGACGGTGACAGTCTGCTGCCGCTGCTGCAGGGCCGCGACGCTGCCTGGAAGGACGAGGCTTTCTCCGAGTATTGCGGGCACGGCGTGCTGCGACCGATGGCCATGCTGCGGCGCGGCCGCCATAAACTCAACTACAGCCTGGGCGACCCGCCCGAACTCTACGACCTGGTGGACGACCCCGGCGAGTTCAACAATCTGGCCGGGCAGCCACAGCAGGCTCAAATCCAGGCGGAACTGCAGTCGCAGTTGCTCGCGCACTGGGACCCGCAGGAGATTGAATTGCGCGTGCGACGCAGCCAGGCGGAGCGGCTTGTGCTGGAGGCCGTCACCGACAGCGCCTGGCGCGGCGGCACCACCCGCCCCTTCGCACCACCTGAATGGCGCCGCTAGCCAACAGCAACGTCAGACTGCAATGCAAGTGACGCGCACTCCTCCAGCCGCGACAGGGCGCGCTGCCACTCAGCCGTCGCCACCACCACATCCAGCGACTGCTGCAGGTAGTGAATCTGCACGGTCAACGCAGAAGCATTGATGCCTGGCTGTTGACACAGCGCTGCCGCGTAGAGGCCCAGCTGCAAATGATGGCGCCGCGCGTGCTCTTGCGCCTGGGCCAGACTTACATCCTCGCCTGGCAATGACGTTTTGAAATCCACCAGCGTCCAGTGACCTGCTGCGTCCTGCATGAGCAGGTCGAGACGGCCATCGATGAGACAGTCGCCACGCTGATAGATGAAGGGCAGCTCGCGCAACAGCCGATCTGCGTCTTTCATTTGTGCACAGAGCGCGCTGCGCTCGAAGTTCACCATCAGGGCCGTCGCCCGCCGCCACAGTTCATCCGCATTGCGCAGCCCCTGCGACCTGATGTATCGCAGCAGATGCTGGCGCAGCGCCTCCTCGTCCAGGCGCACGTCAGGGCGCCACCAGCGCAGCGCCTCATGCACGGCATCGCCCAGCGCCCGGCTCGATCGAACGTATCCTCCGCTTGCGCCATCGCCCGCTTCCATCTTCTCGAAGTGCCGTGCAATACAGGTGACCGTGAGTTGCGGCAGCGTCCTGGATGGCTGCAGCGTCAGGGTCTGCAGCAGCGCAGGCGGTGAATCCATCTCTGGCGTCGGAACCGGCTGGCGCTCTGTCGTCGGACTGCGCCTGTCACGCCGGCTCAGTTCATCCGCTTCCGGCGCCTCACCCAAAACACTCCAGACAACCTGCCCGCGTCCGACGGCCCGGCTGCCAGCGACAGTCAAATCTTCAAGCTCGAGTGCGTCAGCCAGCCAGGCCAGCCAACTGTCCGGCGCAGGTTTGCCCTTCATATGGCCGCACACGAGCAGCGTGTCCTGCGCGCGCGTGGCGGCCACGTAAAACAGGCGCCGGCGTTCAGCCAGTTCCCGTTGCTGCTTGCGCTTCGTCAACTGCTGCCAGGCAAAGGTCGGCCTGTGCCCGCCCTTCGTCACGTCGAATATCCTGCAGGCCAGGCCATGATCTTCGTCGCGCAGGAGCACCGGGTCGTCGCCGCGCGTGCGATTGCGGTCGGCATCCAGCAACACGACCAGCGGAAACTCCAGCCCCTTGGCCTGATGCACGGTCATCAGGGTGATGGCGCCAGCGGCCTCCAGCGCGGCCTCACCCTCGCGCACTTCGCGTGTGCTCAGCTCGCCGAGCAACGCCACAAAGTCCGTGTAGAGCAGCGCCCCGCTGGCCGCCGCCTTTTCCAGCAGCTTCTCCACATTGCCGCGGCGACGGTGGCCGTCGGGCAAGCCGGTCAGCGTTGCCAGATAGCCGGTGCGCCGCATGGCTTCGCGCAGCAAGTCATCGACAGTGAGGCGGCCGGCCAGCTGCGCCAGCGCGCGCAGACAGTCTGCGGCAGTGCGCGCCCGCGGCAGCTCCTCCGTCGACAGTCCCTGCGCCTGTTGCAGCGCGTCCCACAATGGCAGACGGTCATCATCTTCGTCGCGCATCAGCCTCAGCGCCAGCAAGGCATCATCGCTGAGCGCAAAGAGCGGCGAGCGCAGCACGCTGGCCAGCGCCAGGTCATCTGCGGGATTGTGCAGGGCGCGCAGCAGGTTGAGCAGATCGAGCACTTCCAGGCGTCCGTAGAAACCGCGCCCGTCTTCCGTCACATAGGGCAGCTCCTGCTCCTTGAATGCTTCCTCATAGAATCGCATACTGCGATGCGTCTGAAACAGCAGCGCCACATCACCGTAAGCGAGCGGACGGGTCTCACCGGTCTCCCTGTCATGGACGGGCCTGCCCTGCTGCACCAGCTCACGCAGCCGGACGGCGAGCGCCTGTGCCATGTGACGATGCCCGTCGTCGGCGCTGAGATCGTCCGGCTTGCGGTCAAGCGTCATCAGCTGCAGCGCGGGCTGCGGCCCGGGCGCGTCCTGCCGCTGCGCGTCCAGCGCGTCGCCAAAATCCACCTCGTATTCCGCCATTGCCCCCTTGCTCGCACGCCGCAGCACCTGGCGAAAAATTTCGTTCAGCACATCCAGCAGCGGCTGATGCGCGCGGAAGGAACGCGACAGCGGGATTTCTGCGCCACCGCTCGCCAGCACCTCTTGCCCCGCCTGGCGAAAGACGCGCACATCCGCCCCGCGAAAGGCGTAAATGCTCTGGCGCGGGTCGCCGACGATGAAGAGACGACCCGGCGCCTCCGGGTCCGCCAGCGCGCGAATGATCTCCCACTGGATCGGGCTGGTGTCGTGGAATTCGTCAACCAGCACATGTCTGAACTCGCGCCGAAAGCGAGCGCGTACTTCCGGCCGCTGCAGAATGTCACGCGTCAGCCGCTCCAGGTCAGCGAAGTCGAGTTGGTTGGCTGCCCGCTTGCGCGCGCGGTAGGCCAGCTGCAACTGCTCAATGAGCCGCTGCCAGTGCGGCAGCAGTTCCACGGCGCGCTGGTCAAGTTCTGTGATGCCGTCGCCAATGGCTTTCAGCGCCTGTTTGACTTCACCGCGCAATCCTTTCAGAACTTCCTTCGCCCCGGCGACCGCTTCCTTGCTGCCCCAGTTCTTTGCGCTGCCAACATTCAGGCGAATCGTGGAGTCCAGTTCACGCAGCAACGCGAGCGTCTGACCTGGTTCCGCCGTTTCCCCAAGTATCTCAAGCAAAGGAAGACACTTCGCCCAGACATCGCCAAGTTTGTCGCCATCGGGCCAGCTATGCGACTGCTGCCATTCCACAGCGTCAATGTACGGCGGCGACACGCGCAGGACATCCAGCTCTCGCCGGACTTCGTCTTCCCAGGCTTGCTGCCAACGCTGCAGTAAATCATCCGGCAGCGGCGGATTTTCATGCCTGGCAACCTGCTCGCGCAGCACATCCGAGATTTGCTTTCGGTCGTACTCAGCGAAGAGGCAGAGCGCCGGGTCGTTGACAGTGGCCAGACTCGTCAGCGCTTCCTCGAGCGTGCGCTCCAGCTCAATTTCCGCTTCGTTCTCATCCAGCACAGCGAAATCCGGGTCGATGCCGGCCTCGGCCGCGCTGACGCGCAGTATCCTGGTGCACAGCGAATCAATAGTGCCGATGCCGGCGCTGTCGACGCGGGCCAGACGCGCCAGCCACAACGGACGCTCCACTTCCCCCGCGTCCAGCGCGCGCTGCTGCAGCGCCACGCGCACCCGCTCGCGCATCTCGCGCGTCGCCTTGCGCGTGAAAGTGATGGCCACCAGCGAGTCCAGTGACCAGTTCGGGTGGGCATCCAGCAGCGCCAGGTAACGCTCCACCAGCACATGCGTCTTGCCGGAGCCGGCGGCCGCCAGCACCACCAGGTTGCGATCATGCTCCTCGATGGCGCGGCGCTGGTTATCTGTCCAGGCGAGCGTCATGAACCGGTCTCCGGCGCCGGCGCCTGTGTCACCGCCACGCGGCACAGTTGCGAAAATTCACAGTAGCGCGTGCAGCGGCCACTGGCGTCTGGCAGTCGCGGCTGAACGCTGAAATCGCCGCGGCGCGCAGCAGCAATGTTTTCACTGATGCGGCCTTCAGCGTCGCGCAGAGTCTGCACATCCGGCTGGATCCAGCCGCTGCTTTTCAGACTGCGCAGATGCAGGAACATTCCGCCTTCTATCTGACTGTCAGGCTCGCGCTGCGCCAGCAAGTGCTCCGCTGCGCGCAGGTAAACCAGCATCTGCACATTGACCGCCTCGCGCAACTCGTCTTGCGAGATGCCTGTGCTGCCACTCTTGTAGTCCAGCACGAGCAGCTGCCCGTCGACTTCGTCCACGCGGTCGATCATGCCACGCAGGCGCAGGTCTTCAGTCCGGCCATCGATCATGAGCGGAATGCAGAAATAATCATCGTCCATGCCGAAGCGCAGCTCCTGCCAGCGCGCCCGTCGCCCGGAACCCGGCAAATTCTTGCCCACAGGACTGTCACCGGAAAAATCGCGCCGCACAAAGGACTCCAGTCGAGCGCGCAACGCCTGCTGTTCCCAGGGCCACAGCTCATCCAGCGGCCGCTGCAGAAGCAGTGGTGCTTCGTCGAAGACCTGCTGCGCTGATTCTGTGAGTTGACTCAAGGCTTCATCCAGGTTTTCCGCTTCAATCGTCAGACCACGCTCAGCCAGCGCACGATAGACGCGCTCGAGAAGGGCATGGTTGAGCTTGCCCAGCTCCAGCGCATTCAGGATGGGATCGGGCTGCGGCAACTCTTCCAGCTTCAGGATTCGCCCTGCAAAAAATCGATAGCGGCATGCGCCCAGGTCATTCAGCTGCGTCGCGCTCCACGCGCGCTGCGGGCCCAACCCGGCGACGATCTGTGCGATCAGCTGCGTGTCCGTCAGCACGCCCGCATAGTGATTGAGTGCGCTGTAGCGCGACATGCGCCCAGCCTCGACCCTTTGCGCATGCGCCACCTGTGCCAGCAACGCATTCTGCTCACGCTGCAACCAGCACCGCAGGGCAGCGCTGTGCGCGGCATCCGGCTCGGCAGCCAGCGCCACCAGCGCTTCTTCCACCGCAGCGACCTCCTGCATGCCAGGGACTGCGCCGGGACGAATACGCGTCACGGGCTGCTGTGGACAGACCTCGCGCAGCGCCTGCCACAAATGACTGGCACCGAGCGGAGTGCCATTTTCTACCGTGGGACGTGTAAGCGTGAGTGAATCGCGCGCCTGGCCCGGCAGCTGGTAGAACAGCGTGTCATCACCCGCAGCCTCCGCTTCGCCCAGGTCCGCGCCACGTTCGGCCAGGGCCACGCGTTCGCTGCCCAGGTGCAGCGGATTGACCGCCGCTTGCCGCGGAAAGATTCCGGTGGACAGGCCGGGGATGAAGACATGGCAATGTGTCAGACCCCGCGCCGTCGCTGCGCGGGTGACCAGCACCCTGCCTGCGCGCGTCGACGGGACTTCCAGCTTCGTGGTTGCCAGCGCCGCTCGCAGTTCGCGCAAAAAGGTTTCGAATTCCTGCGCTGTTCCTGCGGGCGCTTGCTCTAGCAACTGGCTGTCACGCGACCGGTTGCGCAGCAGCTTGTCCAGCGCAGCCAGCGCGGCGTCTTCGCGCTTCCGCAGTTCACCTGCTTGTTCCGGCGGCAGGCAGCCGGGCATATCCAGCGTGTACGCATCAGGGCTGACCGCGTCATCGAAGCCGCAGAGTCGACGCAGCCAGCGCCACAGCCCGGCATGATCGATCGCGACTGGCGGCGTCACGGCATCCATGAAGTCGCGCAGGGCGTGCGCCAGCGCTTCAGCAGCTGCAAGGTCGCTCTCGCTGACCGCCGCCAGCCAGGCCGCGCGTCCGCCGCGCAGTCGTCGCTCCCTGCTGATGCGTTCCAGCTGAGCAACCTGCTCCGGGCCCAGACCCGACAGAGCGAAGCAGATTGCGCCCAGCACATCCAGCAACTCCTGGCGGGGAAAGTCCGTGCCAGGCAGCTGCAGTAGTTTGAGCAGGTACAGGATGGACGGCACTTCCGTCAGCGCTTCCGCAGGTTGCAAGTCCAGCGGCACCCCGTGCTCGCGGCCGGCACTGCGCAGCGGCCTGGCGTAGCGCTGCCAGTCAGGCACCACGACCAGACAATCCTCCGGCTGCGCGTCCGTTTCCAGCAGCAAGACCTTGATGCGCCGCGTGATCGCGCGCGCCTCCTGCTGTGGCCCCGGCGCTTCAACCAGCTGCAGCTGAGGCAGCAAGTGCAATGGCCTTGCATCGTGGCGGAAGACCCGTTCGACCAGCTGCTGCAGTCCTTGGCCTGGCTCAGCTGGACTGGCGGGCAGGCAATCCACCTGTGGCGGCTGCGGACTGTGGTCGCGCAGCAGCGTCAATGTCTCCTGGAAGCGCGCGCCTACCGTGGCCTCCCTGCCTGGCGCCCAGGGCAAGGTGATGAGCGCGCGCTGAACGCAGTCCGCCAGCTGCATCAGCACACTGGCCTGCAGCGGCGTGAATCGATCGAAGCCGTCGACCAGCAACAGGTTGACGTCGACCAGTTCCCGCCGCATGGCTGCCTCAGGCAGCGCCTCCCGCGCCAATTCGAGAGCCCCCGGGCGATCTGTGACGCCCTGTTCGGACTGTGACAGGCGGTACCGCGTCACGATGCGCGCCAGCTCCCGGTCTCTCTCACTGCGCGCCGCCGCCGCAAAGGCTGCCGGCGTCACCAGGTTGCGCTGCAGGTCATCGAGAAAGTCAGCGACAGCGCGTAGCAGGCCAGGTGTGTCGGCAATGCCACTGAAGATTGGTAACTCGCCCTGCCCCGCCATGTTTGTGAGCAGAGCGCGGAGGATGCCCTTGCATTCCGCATCCTGCAGCACTCGTACCGGCTGGCTGGCCAGTCGCAGCAGCCAGCGCGCCAGACCATCGAACTGCCACAGATGCATGTTGAAGATCACGTCGCCAGCGCCCGCGCGCGCCAGCAGGCGCCGGCGGAACTGCGCCTCATGCAATGCGTTCGGCAGCAGCACATGCACCTGCGCCCAGCCATCCTCCTGCATCACCGCGTGCAGCTGCTGCAACGCAAATTCAGTCTTGCCAGCGCCGGGCGGCGCGAGCAGGATCTGTGTGGCAGTGGAGTTCACCAATGGTTTCGGCATACTTCTCCTAACTCCCGCTACGCGCTGAAGGTAGCGCGCCATGCCCGCAATTGCATGTCAATTTTCTGGCTGCTACAATGCTGCCCCTTCAAACCAGTCCCGTAATAGCAAGGGTGGCGGAACCCCCGTCATGAACGTTCTTTACGTCAGCGCGGAAGTCAGCCCCTTTGCCAGCACCGGGGGCCTGGCCGAGGTTGCCGGTTCCTTGCCGGCGGCGTTGCGCGCCCAGGGCGCGGATGTTCGCGTCATCACGCCGCTGTATGGCTTTCTCGATTACGACACCCACGGCCTCAGTTACGACTTCTCCTTCCACTTTCCCCATCGCAGCCGCCTGCTTGATGTCCATGTTCACAGCGCCCGGCGCGGCAAGGTCATCCACCACTTTCTGCAATGCGCGCCCTGGTTTGGCGCCGAACACGCGCCCTATCTGGGTACTGCTGAAGACAAGTCGCGCTTCATCATTTTTTGCCAGCTAACGCTCGCCTGCGCCTGGGAGCTGCGGCAGCGCAGAAACTGGTTCCCGGACATTCTGCACGCCAATGACTGGCACAGCGCGCTGATTCCCTTCCTGCTGTCCCTCAGCCGCTCCAGCCCGGACTGGGCCGCCATGCGCTCCCAGCTGACCATTCACAACCTGGCCTATCAGGGGCAGGACGCCGGCGCTGCCCTCTACTATTGTGGCGTCCCGCAGCGCACCCAGCCCGACCTTGTCTATCAGGATCTGGACGACAACCTGCTGGCTGTCGGCATCGCCTGCGCCGACACTGTGACAACAGTCAGCCCGCGCTACGCCATTGAAATTCAGACGCCGGAAATGGGCCGGGGCCTCGACGGGCTGGTGCGCACGCGCGGCGCCAGCCTGCATGGCATTCTGAACGGCATCGATCACGAGCAAAACAATCCCGCAACCGATCCGCATATCGCGGCCAGATTCGGCGTGCACAATTTCGCCGAACTCCGTCACCTGAACCGCACAGCCCTGCGGCAGCGCCTTGGTCTCGCAGTGGACACTGAAGTGCCGCTGGTGGCCATGGTCGGACGCCTGGATGCGCAGAAAGGACTGCAGCTGGCCCTGCCGGTATTGCAACGCTTTCTCGCCGACAGCGCGCTGCAGTTCGTCATCCTCGGGGATGGCGACCCGCGTTTCCGCCACGAACTCGGGCTCATGGCCGGGCAGTGGCCAGAGCAGGTTGCCGCCATCCACGAATTCGATGAAGTGCTCGCCCGCCAAATCTACGCAGGTACGGACCTCTTCCTGATGCCCAGCGTCTTTGAACCCTGCGGTATCGGCCAGCTGCGGGCGATGCGCTACGGCGCCCTGCCCCTGGTGCGCGAGACCGGCGGCCTGGCGGATACGGTCGTGAACTACGACGATGCCCGTGGTTACCGGGGCACCGGCTTCGTATTCAGCTGGAGCGAACCGGACGCCCTGTATCGTACGCTTGACTGGGCCATCTGGACCTGGCACAGACGGCCTGCCGCCTGGCGCAAGCTGCAAAAGCGCGCCATGCAGCAGAACTTCGGCTGGGACAAAAGCGCGCGCGCCACCCTGAATCTTTATCGCGACAGTTTGCGAAGTGAGGTCTCCCGGTGAAACTCAAGGCAGTTATTCTCGCCGGTGGCGAAGGCACCCGTCTCGCCACCCTGACGCACAAACGCGCCAAGCCGGCCGTGCCCTTTGCCGGCAAATATCGCATCATCGACTTTACGCTCAGCAATTGCGTCAATTCACAAATCTTTGATGTCCTCATCCTCACCCAGTACCGGCCGCACAGCCTCAATGACCACATCCGGCGCGGCCGACCCTGGGATCTGGACCGCTCCTTCACCGGCGGCGTGTTGCTGTTGCAGCCCTTCCTTGGCCGCCGCGATACAGACTGGTACGCGGGCACCGCCGACGCGGTCGCGCAGAATCTGCCCTTCGTGCGTCGTGGCCGCCCGGAATACGTGCTCATCCTCTCCGGCGACCACATCTACCAGATGGACTACGCCGAAATGCTGCAGTTCCATCGCGAGAGCAACGCCGACGCCACCGTGGCCACCATTCGCGTGCCCATGGACGAGGCCAGTCGCTACGGCGTCGTCGATGTCGAAGCGGATTTCCGCGTGCGCGATTTCGTGGAGAAGCCGGAAGATCCGCCCGGCAACCTCGCCAGTATGGGTGTTTACGTCTTCAACTATGATGTGCTGGAGCGTATGCTGCACCGCGATCACGAGCTCGGTGACTCGAGCCATGATTTCGGCAAGGACATCCTGCCGCGCATGTTGATTGAGAAGATGCGCGTCTTCGCCTGGCCTTTCGGCGGCTACTGGATCGATGTCGGTACCATTGACGCCTACTGGGAAGCCCACATGGACCTGTTGGGGACACCCCCTTCGCTCAACCTGAATGACCGCACCTGGATCATTCACACCCGCAGTGAGGAACGCCCGCCGGTGCAAATCCAGCGGGGCGCCACCGTGCGCGACAGCCTCGTTTCCGAAGGCGCCTTCATCGCCGAAGGCGCGCTGGTGGAGCGCTCGGTGCTCTCGCCTGGCGTCACCATTGGCCCCAATGCGGTGGTGCGCGAATCCATCCTGCTCACTGACACCTGCGTCGAGGCCGGCGCCGTCATCGAACGCGCCATCATCGACAAGATCGCCGTCGTGGGTCACAACGCCCGCGTCGGCAGCCTTGGCCAGATGGGCGACCTGGGCATCACCTGTGTCGGCAAGAACACCCATATCCCGGCCGACTTCACCATTGGCAGTTCCTGCGTTATCGGCACGGATTTGCAGCCAGCGGACTTTGCCGCCTTTCCCGCTAAACACATGCCCGCCGGCGAGCGTCTGGGCTTCCAGCTTGCGCGACGTTAGGCGGCCTTCAGGCAGCCAGGCAAACAAACTTTATTTGGCATCGGCGCTGAATCATTCCTGTCACCTTGCCGCAGCCTGTGAGGGCCTTTCATGATCAAACCGGTGGTCACCGTCAATGTTTCGCCCAATCTGCCAGCGCCCCTTGTGCGCCTGCGCCAGCTCGCCTTCAACCTGCGCTGGTCCTGGGACGCGGATTGCATCGCGCTCTTCCGCCGCCTGGACCCGGAGCTGTGGCGCGCCACCAATCACAATCCGGTGAAGCTGCTCGGTCAGCTGTCACAGGCGCGCCTTGAAGCAGCGGCTACCGATGCGAGTTACCTGGAACATTTGCAGCGCGTCTGTGACAGTCGCACAGCCGAGCGCGACTCCCGCGCTACCTGGTTCCTGCGCCAGCATGGCGCACAGCCGCCCGGAACCTGCATCGCCTATTTTTCAATGGAGTTCGGCCTGGCGGAATCGCTGCGCAACTATTCCGGCGGCCTGGGCGTGCTCAGCGGCGACCACCTGAAGAGCGCCAGCGACCTGGGCCTGCCACTCATCGGCGTCGGCTTGCTCTACCAGGAGGGCTACTTTCACCAGTACCTCAACGCCGATGGCTGGCAGCAGGAATCCTATCCCATCAACGACCTGGCGAACCTGCCGCTGACGCTCATGCGCGATGACCAGGGGCAGCCACTGCGCATCAGCGTGTCCATGCCGGGCCGCGAGCTATACGCGGTCATCTGGTGCGTGCAGGTGGGACGCGTGCAACTCTATCTGCTGGATTCGAACATTGAGGACAATCCGCTGCCGGAGGACAGAAACCTGACCGACCGGCTCTATGGCGGCGACCGGAGCACGCGCATTCGCCAGGAGATCCTGATGGGCATCGGCGGCATCCGCGCGCTGGACGCCCTCGGCCTGCGTCCCACCATCTGCCACATGAACGAGGGCCACTCCGCCTTCCTCGCCCTGGAACGCATCCGCCAGCTGCAGCACGAGCAACACCTGAGCTTCGAACAGGCGCAGGAAATCACCCGCGCCGGCAACATCTTCACCACGCACACACCTGTCCCCGCCGGCCTGGAGCGCTTCGAATTCGACCTGATCGACGAATACTTTGGCGCTTACAGCTGCGAACTGGGCCTCTCCCCCGAGGAGTTTCAGAACCTCGGGCGCGAATATGTTGGCGACCATGAGCTCTTCTCCATGCCGGTGCTGGCGCTAAGGCTCAGCAGCCGCACCAACGGCGTATCACAACTGCACGCCAAAGTGTCGCGCTCAATGTGGCAATCGCTCTATCCCGACACGCCCGTGGACGAGGTGCCCATCCGCGGCGTCACCAACGGCATCCATGTGCAGACCTGGATCAGCGAGGAGATGGGCGAGCTCTTCGACCGTTATCTGGACCCCGCCTGGCGCGAGCAGGACTGGCGCCCGGAGCTGTGGGCGGCTGTGGACGAGATGCCGGATGAAGAATTGTGGCGCGTCCATGAACGTCGTCGGCGGCAACTCATCGCCTTCACGCGCGAGCGCCTGCATGAGCAGTTGCTGCGCCGTGGCTTCGCCCGCAGCGAGGCCGACGCCAGCGACACGGTGCTCAATCCACGGGCGTTGACCATCGGCTTCGCCCGTCGCTTCGCCACCTACAAACGCGCCACCCTCATCTTCCGTGACCTGCCGCGGCTCAAGCGTCTGGTTAGTGACCCGCAGCGACCGGTGCAGTTCGTCTTCGCCGGCAAGGCCCACCCGCATGATGGCGGCGGCAAGGACTACATCCGCCACATCATTCACATGGCCCAGGACCCGGAGTTGCGCCCGCATCTGGTGTTCCTGCAGAATTACGACATGTGCGTCGCGCGCTATCTCGTGCAGGGCGTCGACGTCTGGCTCAACAATCCGCGCCGCCCCCAGGAAGCCAGCGGCACCAGCGGCATGAAGTCAATCTACAACGCCGGCCTCAACTGCAGTGTGCTCGATGGCTGGTGGGACGAGGGCTACGCGCCCGGGCTGGGCTGGGCCATCGGCAACGGCGAGGAATATCCCGATCACGAGGGCGATCATCAGGACCATGTGGAGAGCCAGGCGCTCTACAACATCCTCGAGAAGGACATCGTGCCCCTCTTCTACGAGCGCGACGAGGAGAATCTGCCGCGCGCATGGCTGCGACAGGTGAAGGCCTCGATGCGCATACTGGCGCCGGCCTTCAGCAGCCATCGGATGCTGCAGGAATACAGCGAACAATATTACCTGCCGGCCCTGCAGCGGGTGCAGAAAATGCGCGCCGATGATATGTAGCCGGGGCTGGCCTTCAGCGCCTGGCGCTCCGGACTGGAGCAGGACTGGCACGAAATTCGGATCGAATCGCTGCACTTCAGCGAAACGCAGTTGCGCGTCGGCGCGCCCTTCACTGTGGAGGCCAGCGTGCAGTTGGGCCGCTTCAGCCCGACCGAACTTTGCGTCCAGCTCTACTCCGGCCAGCTCAATCCGCAGCGCCAGCTCGGCGCCGTTGCCGGTGAAACGATCGACATGCAGCCGGTCGGCGCATGCGAAAACGGCGTCCAGCGCTTCCGCGCGCAGTACGTCTATCACAGCGGCGGCGAGCGCGGGCTGACGGCGCGGGTGCTGCCCAGGCATGAACTGCTGCCCGATCAGATCCATCCCGGCCTCATCACCTGGGCGAACGGCGCAGGCTAACGCGGTCAGTCGCGCAGCAACTGCGGCAATTCGCGCAAGCGTGGCATGCGCCCGGCCAGCAGGGTCTGCACGCGAAAGACGCGCCCGGCCAGCCACATCAGCGCTGCGATAGTCAGTAGCAGCAGGATGACGCTGAGCGCCAGTTGCCAGGCGGGCACCGCGCTGATGAGCACGCGCTGCAGCATGGCCAGCGGCGCAGTGAGCGGGAACAGACTGAGCGCGACCGCCAGTGTGTCGTTCGGCGCAGCGATCAGCGCCGCGCTGACCCACAGCGGCGAAACCGCGGGCAACGTGAAGATCACGGCGTATTGCGGCCCTTCGCGCATGGAAGCCGAAAGCGCGCCGAGGATGCCGTAGGCGCTGGCGAACATCAGGTAGGCCAGCACGAAGTACAGCAGCATCAGGGGCACTGCCCCCTGCGGCAGGGCGTACTGCGTCAGCGCGGCCAGAGAGCTGTAAAAGGGCGCCCGCTGCAAGACCAGCACAATGCCCAGCAGCCACACCAGCAGCTGCAACAAACCCAGCGCGCCATAGGCCAGCACCTTGCCGCCGAACAACTGCCACGGCCGCAGTGAGGACAGCAGAATCTCGACGACGCGCGTCTCTTTCTCCTCGATGACTCCCTGCAGCAGGTAGCCGCTGGTCATAAACAGGCTGATCATCAGCGCGATGACGAAGGGATAGATCACCAGCAGCGACAAATCATCGTCGACCTGCACGACGCTCTCTTCGCTGATGACCGTGAGTTGCGCCGGGCGTTGCAGGCGCGCCAGCAGCAACTCGTCCAGCTCGTCGGCCAGCGATGACAAAATGTGCCTGCGAATGGCGCTGCTGCTGATCTCGTCCAGCTTGAAGGCGGACAGCACCTGGGTGACAACTCCCGTTTCAAGGTAGTCCGCCGGGACGTGGTACCAGCTGCTGATCTCGCCGCTGGCCAGCGCTGCTTCCGCCGCCGCGACGTCAACATAGTGCTGCAGCTCGCCGCCGGTAGCGAAGAGACCGGTCTCGTCCACCAGACCGCGCCCGCCCGCGTCAGTAGCGGATGCGCCCGGCAGGGCCATGCCTGGCATGTTGATGCCCGGCAGGTTGCCGCCCGGCCCCATGAACTGCGAGCCTTCCAGCAACAGCAGCGCCAGCAGTGGCACGGCGACGGCCGTGAAGAGCCAGGCGCGCCGCCGCAGGTTGCGTAACAACTCGAAGCGGAACACCTGCCACAGCGGCGACCTCATGGCTGTCCGCCTCCACGCGCCGGGCTGCGCAGAATGCGCCACAACAAGCGCAGCGAGGGCCGCGCGCCATGCAGCAGCAGCGACCAGCGGAACAGACGCGCCGCTAGTGGCACCGCCGCGACCAGGGACAGGGCCAACAGCGCCAGGCTCAACGCCAGTTGCCCGCCAGGCAGCGCGCCCAGGTTGAGGCGGATGATGGCGGCCAGCGGTGCGGTGAGCGGGAAAAGTGTCAACGCCACGCTGATCGTCCCGTTCGGCTCCGTTATCAGGACTGCGTAGGCCATGAAGGGCAGGACAGAGACCAGGGTCAGAAAGCCCGCCAGCTGTCGGCTTTCCTGCTCGCTGTCACTGATGGAGCCGATGCCGACGAAAATTGCGGCGACCAGGAAGTAGCTGAGCAGAAAGTAGGCCAGGGTGACCAGCAGCAGGTCTGGCGGCAGCTGGATCGCAGAGAGACCTGGCAACTGGGGCCGCAGGACCCGCAGCGACAGCGCCATGCCCAGCCAGGCGCCCAGCTGCGTCAACCCGACACAGCCCAGCCCTGCTATTTTGCCAAACATTAATTGCAGCGGCGTCACACTGGTGACCAGAATCTCCAGTACGCGGTTGCTTTTTTCTTCGACCATGCCTGCTATGAGGATGCCGCTGGTCGTTTGCAAGGCGATGAAGAAGGCCAGCGCGTACAAGACCTGTAGCAGAAACACACCGCCGATGTCTTCGCTGTCAAGATTGCGGCCCGGCATGCGTATGTTAAACTCCACCGGTCGCGCCAGCCGCGCCGCGGGCAGCCGGCTGTCCACCAGTTGCGCCAGATTGACGCGCAGGAAATCGTCGATGGCAGCTTCCAGCGCTTCGCCGCTCTCGTTACGACTGTGCAGGGTGATGGCGCCGCTGACCAGATAGTCGGCCGGCACCAGGAACCAGGCGTCGAGCGCGCCATCACTGAAGGCGGCCTGGGCCTGCTCCACCTTGTCCATGCGCGTGAAGGGTTCGTCAACGCTGACCAGGCCGGACTTGTCGACAAAGCCAGTGGCGCTGACCTGGGCCGGGCTGTTGACCGCGCCGATGACGACCTCGGCCACCACGATGCCGATCAGTGCCAGCAACAGGGGGATGCCGAAGGTCGCGAACAGGAAGCTGCGGCTGCGCAACACCCCCAGGTATTCGCGCCGCGCCACCAGCAGGGACACGCGCATTATTCGCCCTCGACCACCCGGATGAATATCTCGGCCAGGCCGGGCGTCGCCAGCTCGAAGCGACGAATGTGCATGTCGCCGGCGGCGGCGATGGCAGCCAGCACATCATCCGCCGTCGTCGCCGGCATCAACTGCAGCAGCGCTTCCCCCTGCGCCGCGCCGGCTGTCACCGCGGACACGCCCGGCAATTGCGCCCAGTCGCCTTCTCCCTCCACCAGCAGCGCGTGGCTGGCAAACTGCCGCCGGATCTCCGCAACCGGGCCGTAGAGCTTCTGCTGGCCGCGGTTGATCATCAGCAGCCGGTCGGCCATGGCCTCGACCCGATGCATCTGGTGCGTGCTCATTACAATCGCCACGCCGCGGGCGCGCATCTCCCGCAGCAAGGCTTCCAGCACCTGGGTGTTGACCGGGTCCAGGCCGGAGAAGGGTTCGTCGACGATGATGAGGCGCGGCTCGTGCAGCACGGTCACCGCGAACTGCACCTTCTGCTGCATGCCCTTGCTCAGCTCACTCACCTTGCTGCGCGCGTGTGCGGCCAGGTCGAGCCGTTCCAGCAGCGCCAGCGCCCGCTCGCGCGCCGCGCGCCCACCCATGCCCTTCAGCTGGCCCAGATAGACCATCACCTCCAGCACCCTGGCGTTGCGATACAGCCCCCGCTCTTCTGGCAGGTAGCCGATGCGGGAAGCGCTGGCCGCGCCGGGCCGCCCGCCCAGCACGCGGATGCTGCCGCTGTCGGGGCGCAGGATGTCGAGGATCATGCGGATGGTGGTGGTTTTGCCGGAGCCGTTGGGGCCCAGTAGCGCGAAGACCTCGCCCGGCTCTACGCGGAAGCTGAGCGCGTCCACGGCCTTTGTATTTCCGTAACTCTTCCTGATGTCCTCGACGACAATGGCGGCTTCAGCTGAGGACATGGCGCTCCCTCATTATCCCGTACAGGAAAAGATACCCTGATACATCCCGCAGCCGCTCTCACCATAGAGCGTGCGATAGACATGGTGGATGCCGTAAACCAGCTGCACGTAGTTGCGCGTGCTGTCAATATCGATGGCCGCCAGGAAGCGGTCCGCGTCGCCCTGCGCCACGTTCTGCCACTCGATGGCGCGTCCCGGGCCGGCGTTGTAGCCTGCCAGGGCGACCAGCGCATCCCGACCGAAACGATCCAGCTGCTCGGCCAGATACCAGGCGCCGAAGGTGACCGAAGCCTGCGGCCGGAACAGGTCGCTGTGCTCATAGTCAGGCCAGTCAATCTGGCCGGCAATGTAGTCGCCGGTCGCCGGAATCACCTGGGTCAGGCCTTTTTCCCCGGCGGCGGCCTCCGCCCAGGGGTCGAACAGACTTTCCAGGCGGATGAGCGCAAAGAGCAGCAAGGGGTCCATGCCGTGCCCGGCCGCAACTTCCTGCACCACATCCAGCCAGTACACCGGATAGCGCAGGCGCGCCAGCCAGCGCGGCGCATCAACCGTGGCGACGCCGGCCGCCTTCAGCACATTGGCAGCCGCAAAAATCGAGGTGTGGAAGTCGCCCAGTCCGCGCAAATGAACGGCCAGCTGGTACGAGGCAAGACCGTCCTGCCGGTAGTCGTCCAGCAGCGCGAAGAACTCCTCGCGGGCCTCACTGTACAGCCCCAGCGACCACAGCGCCGCGCCGCGCTGAAGCCGCCCGTCCGCCAGCAGGCCCTCCCCCGCCGGCCACAGCATGCCCTCCTGGTCAATGGTGAAGGTCGAGCGCAGCCAGTCTTCCGCCTGCGTCAATTCGGCCGCCTCATCAATAACGAAACTGACCGATTGCGCTGGCTGCAGCGCCGAACGCCCGCTTAACAGATCGCGCGCGCGCGCCGCGAAGAAGCTGTCGGGCGCGGCTGGGATCGATGCGTTCAGGGCCGCTTTGGCAGCGTCCTCCGCGCCACGCTGACGCGCCTGCTGGCCCGCGCGCAGCCACGCATCGGCGCTGTCATCGCCGTTGACAGCTTTTGCCACGCGCGTGTAGTACTGCTCGGCAAGCTCGCTTTCGTCGCGCAGCGCTGCAGCGCCGGCGGCCAGCCAGAGTCCGTTGTTTGCCAGCGCGCTGTCTGGGAACCGCCCGGCCAGTTGCTCGAAGGTTGCGCGCGCCTCCAGCGGCAGATCCAGCGAGCCTTGCAAAAAGCCTGCCCGCCACAGGGCCTGCGCCGCTGCGAACGAATCCGCCATGGTCACAGCGACCTGCAGATAGCGTTCGATCGCGCCCTCAATGTCGCCGCTCCTGAAGCTCGTGCGACCCAGCTCCAGCAAGGCCTCGCCGTACAGCGCATCATCTTCAGCGATGGCGTTGAATGAAGCTTCCGCCGCTTCGGAGTCACCCAGGTCGCGCTGTACCCGACCCAGCATCAGCCACAACTCGGCCGGCAGCCCGCCGTCATTCAGCGCCAGCGGCGCCAGGGCAGCCTGTGTACGCTGTACATCGCCGGCCAGGTAACTGACTCGCCCGACGTCAGCGCCGTCCAGCGCGACCTCGCGCTCCTGCAATACCAGCATGGCCTCGTAGGCGGCCCGGGTAGTCGGCTGTTTCACGAACAGCGCGAACATGCGCGCCAGCGCATCCACTTCTTCACCGGCAGCCAGCAGCGCCTGCGCCGCGGCCAGCCTGGCATTGGCGCGGTCAACCTCACTGTCAGCCAGCGCCAGCATGGCTTCGTACTGCGCCACGGCATCTTCAACCCACCCGGCATCCAGCAAGATCCCGGCCAGCTTCTCGCGCAGATTAAACGCCGCAGTCGGGGCTCGCCCGCTTTCCGTCGCAGCGTGGTAACTCGCCAGCGCGGCGTCCAGTTGGCCTGCCGCCAGCTGCGCGTCCCCGATGCGCTCCAGCGCATAGCTGTCGATGGCGCCTGGCCGCAACTGCATCCAGGCCGCGTAATCGGCCACGGCGTCTGGCCAGTTTTCCAGCCCGGCCAAGGCCGCGGCGCGCCAGAAGAAAGCGCGCGCGTCACGCTGTGCCCCGGCCTGCTCGTCAATGGACAAGGTTAATGCGTCGCGCGCCGCTTCAAACTCTCCGTCGCGCAACAGCTCCTGACCCAGCAGCAGGGCGGCGGCGGCGGCCTGGGCCGGCGCAGGCGTCTGCGCCAGTAAGAACTCCAGCGCGAAGACTCCGCGCGCCTGGTCGCCATCGCGCAGCACCTTCGCAGCCGCCTGCAACAGCAATGAGGGCTCTACGGTCGGCGTGGGTGTGGGCACCGGTGTCACTGTCGACGTCGCCGTAGCCGCCGGCGTGGCTGTCGGCGCCAGCGTCGGCACGGGCGTCGCCGTGGGTTCCGCGGTCAGGCTGCAGGCCGCGACCAGTACGAGACAGGCCGTTACCAGCATGAATCCCAGGCGCCGGACGCCTGAATCTGTGGCGCAAAAGGGCAGTTTCAGCATGGGCATATTGTAGCACAGGCTGGCTATCAGGACGGCGGCTCCAGCTCACCAGCCAGCCAGGGAATGCCGTAGCCAACCAGCAGATGTCCCGCTTCCGCGAGGGCCGTTCCCAGGCCAGCGCTGTCGCGCCAGACCCACCAGTGTTCCGCCGCCGGCAGAATCGGCACGCGAAAGTCCGTCACCACCAGCGCGCCCAGGGTGCGTCGCCGGCCCTGGCGACTCAGCGTGATACGAAAGCGTGAAGCCATCTCAGGCGCCCACTCGTTCGCCACGCCGGCCAGCAACTGGAACTCAATGAGTCGTTCACCGGGCTGCCGAAAGCGGAAGCGACCGGACGCCTGGCTGACCAGGTCCTCCTCCAGCGCGTAGCCCGCCGCCGCCAGCGCCTGGCCCAGCACGGTCAGCAGCAACAGGCGAAAGTTCGCGACAGCTTCTTCTGCTGCGTCCATCAGTTCAGGTCCAGAAGGTACGAGGGTTTGCGCGGGAACAGGAGATTCAGCAAGGCCAGGGCGCGACTGTTCGCGCGGGTTTCTGGCAGCACCTTGCGCAGTTCGGCAAAGCTGTGGTGGCCGATGACCAGGTTGAGAAAGGATTCCTGAGTGATCCACGCGTCGCAGGTCATCTCATCCTGAACATCAACGCTGATGTTCTGCACCTGCGCCAGACGGCCTTCCTCCAGACGCAAATACAGGCCGTGCATATTGTAAAAGCTGATCTTGATCTCGCCGCTGTAACGATGCGCGCCAGAATACTCCAGCCGGTTCTCCAGCACCGGGCGGATGGTCTGCAGCAGCCGCGCCGGGTCGCTGGCGCGCAGATACCAGGTGTAGGGGTGAGGTTCGATCGCGGTCGGCCCGACTTTCTCCAGCAAGGTCATCAGCGTCTGCGAGGTGCTGGACACAAAGGCAATGTACTTCGGCCCGCTCTCCCCCGGCCACTGCTGGCGCGCAACCTCGCTAATCCCGCGCAGCACGTCGTAAAAGGTCGCCAGCAGGGAGGACTCCGGCCCGACCACCAGCGTCTCGCACACCAGCGCCTCGTCTCCAGGGGAGCGCCACAGTGGCACATAGCCCAGCGGCGTCCCGTCGCGCGCGATAATGGTGTGCAGGCTGGCGTCCCGGTGTTTCAGCCAGTGCCTCCAGTTTTGCACTGTGCTAATTGCCGAGAGCGCAAAATGCGGCGCCAGATACTCGTCCCAGTTGTAGTAAAGCGGGTAGTCAGATTCCTGCGCCGGTCGCAGCGAGCAAAAGGGCTGCTCACCTTCCCTGAGGGCCGGGATGGCCGTCAGCGGAACTGTGGCGCTGCGCGTAAACGGCACAGCAAGGGTATAGCCAAAGCGTCGGTAGAAATGCGGGATGCCGACAATGGACTGCAGCACGTGGCCCAGTGCTGCGCTGCGTTCGTGCGCGGCTGCCATGAGCACATGCATTATCCCGCGCCGACGATATTCCGCGCGGGTCGCCACCAGCCCGATGCGGCCAACGCCCAGCGCGACGGTTTCGTAGCGCCAGGCCAGTGGAATCAGCATCAGGGTGGCGACAAGCAGTTCGTCCCGCACTGGATCCACGACCAGCCAGACGTCCTCGTCGGTGATAGTGGGGTGCTCCCCCGCGAGCATGTTCTCAACCCACACATCATCGTCCGGGCTGTCCCAGTCGTCCAACTCGAGAAAGACCTGTCGGTAAAAGTCCGGCAAGCGTGCGCGATCCCGCGCATGGCCAGCCGCCAGCGTGCGCAGCACAAGGCCATCGGGCAGGGCTGATTGCATGTCTTCGTCTCCGATGCCAGCTTAATTGCCTGCCAGTTGCGCGCGCAGCGCCGCAACGTCACTCACCGGCAGCTGACAGGCGAAGTTGCGGCACACGTAGGCCGTCGCCTGACAATCGAGTTGTGCCCGGCCCTGCAGCAGCGGCACGGCAGTTTCAGATGCAGCATTCAGCTGTTGCAATGCCGTGATGACATTGGGACGCCAGCCGGCCTGCACCTCGCGCAACAGGGCGGCACAGCCTTCATCTGCCGCAGCGCCGACGATGGCGACTTCCTGCAGCCCCGCCACCAACATGTCAACGGCGTTGAGCGCCTCGCCAAAGGCCTGCGGATAACTGCGCAGGGCCTCGACCAGCAGGCGCAGCGCGTTCTCCGCCGCCGTCTGGTAGCACGCTTCGCCTGTATAAGCCGCCAGACGCAGCAACTGACGCGCCAGCATGGCGCTGCCGGAGGGCGTGGCATTGTCCTGCAGGTTGCGCGGCCGCACGATGAGCGCCTCATGGTCGTCGCTGGTGTCGAAGAAGCCGCCTTCCTCCGCACCAAAATGCGCCAGGGCGTGGTCCGCCAGCTCGCGCGCAGCCACAAACCAGCGTTCGTCAAAGGTCGTCTGATACAACTCGAGCAGGCCGTCGCAGAGGTTGGCATAGTCTTCAAGGAAGCCGTTGATGTGGCTCGCGCCGTCCTTGTGCGTGCGCAGCAGACGACCATCCGCCGCGCGCAGTTGGTCCAGCAGGAACGCCGCGTTGCGCACGGCGGCAGCGCGCCAGTCCGGCCGCTGCAGGACGCGCGCGGCCTCCGCCAGCGTGGCGAGCATCATGCCGTTCCAGGCGCTGAGGATCTTGTCGTCCAGTTCGGGGTGCACGCGCTGCTTACGGGCTGCATACAGCCGGACGCGAACAGAATCGATGCGCTGCGCCAGTTGCGCCTCGTCCAGGCCATGGGCTTCCGCCACTTCAGCCGGGTCGACGGGCACATGCAGAATATTGTTGCCCTCGAAGTTGCCGCCCGGCGTGACGCCCCAGTATTCGCAGGCCAGCGCCGCGTCCTGCCCGAGGATTTCGAAAAGCTCCGCCTCGCTCCAGACGAAGAACAGGCCTTCCTCGCCCTCGCTGTCCGCGTCGGTCGCGCTGAAGAAGCCGCCCTGCGCGTGCGTCATCTCGCGCAGGATATAGTCGATGGTCTGTTCGGCAATGTCGCGGAACAGCGCTTCACCCGTGACCTGCCAGGCGTGCAGATAACAGCGCGCCAGTTGAGCATTGTCGTAGAGCATCTTCTCGAAATGCGGCACCAGCCAGGTGGCGTCAACGCTGTAGCGGTGAAAGCCGCCGCCCACCTGATCGTACATCCCGCCGCGCGCCATCTTCGTCAACGTCAGCTGCACCGCCTGCAGCGCGCGTCGGTCGCCCGTTCGCGCGTGGCTGCGCAGCAGAAATTCCAGGATCATCGGCTGCGGAAACTTGGGCGCGCCGTCAAAGCCACCGTGACGCTCGTCCAGGTTGCGCAGCACGCCCGCCGCCGCCGCGTCCAGCAGTTCCGCGTTCAGCGCTTCGGCCGGGCCGCCGATGTTGAGCGCCAGGCGCCCCAGTGCGGAGGTCAGGGAATTCGCGGACTTGTCTACCTCCTCCGGACGTCGGCGATAGGCATCCTCGATTCCGCGCAGAAGGTCGCCAAAGGCCGGCATGCCCATGCGCGCCTCGCGCGGAAAGTAGGTGCCACCATAGAAGGGCCGCCCGTCCGGCAGCAGAAAGACAGTCATGGGCCAACCGCCATGTCCGCTCATGGCCTGCACGGCCTGCATGTAGATGTCGTCCACATCCGGGCGCTCTTCGCGGTCAACCTTCACGTTAATGAAGAGTTCATTCATTAACGCGGCGGTCGGCCCGTGCTCGAAGCTCTCGTGAGCCATGACGTGGCACCAGTGGCAGGCGCTGTAGCCCACGCTCAGCAGCAGCGGCTTGTCTTCCTCGCGCGCGCGCTCAAAGGCGGCCTCACCCCAGGGGTACCAGTCAACCGGATTGTCGCGGTGTTGCAGCAAGTAGGGGCTGGTTTCGTGCTGCAGACGATTCATATGCGTTCCCCGCTCCATTCATTGACAGCTCTAATACGCTACGCAGACCCGGCCTGCGCGTGTATGATACACTGTCGGCAAGACCGATGCGTCAGTTCGGCAGCGAAAAAGAAACAGGCGAAGCCGATGTTTGGATCAAACAAACCCGATAACAAGGATTCCGACGGACGTCCGCCCCGCTTTCGCATCCCCAACTGGGTGTGGCCGGCGGTCTGGTTGCTCATCCTGCTGTGGCTCTTCTTCCGTGTGCCTGGCATGGTCAGCGAATTTGGCGGCGAGCAGCCGATTGAAGTCCCCTACTCTTTCTTCTACGAGCAGGTAGAAGCCGGCAGGGTTAGCCAGGTCACCTTCGAGGACATTAACCTGACCGGCCGCTTCACTTCGATGGTGACCTGGCCGCCGCCAGGCACGAGCAGCAGCGTGCCCTCACGCACTTCCAACTGGTTCACGACCACCCTGCTGCCGGTGGAAGACCCGCAGCTCACAGCTGCCCTGCGCGACAACAACGTTACCGTGCTTGCGCGCGTCAACGAAACCTCGCCCATTCTCCTCTTCCTGTTCAACTTTGGCCCCATTCTGTTGCTGCTGGGCTTCTTCGTGTGGTCCGCGCGCCGCGCCCAGGGGCAAATGGGTGGTGTCTTCGGCTTTGGCCGCTCACAGGCGCGTCAGTATGACGCCGAGCGGCCCCAGGTCACCTTCGGCGACGTGGCCGGCCAGGACAACGCCCGGCAGGAGCTTGAGGAGATCGTCGACTTCCTCAAGGAGCCCGACAAGTATGTGGCGCTGGGCGCGCGCATCCCGCGCGGTGTGTTGCTGGTCGGCCCACCCGGCACCGGCAAGACCCTGCTGGCGCGCGCCGTCGCCGGCGAAGCCAACGTGGCCTTCTTTAGCCTGGTCGCCTCGGAATTCGTGGAGATGTTCGTCGGCGTCGGCGCCAGCCGCGTGCGCGACCTCTTCAACAAGGCCAAGGAGAACGCGCCCGGCATCATTTTCATCGATGAAATTGACGCCGTCGGCAGACGCCGCGGCGCTGGCCTGGGCGGCGGACACGACGAACGCGAGCAGACGCTCAACCAGATGCTGGCCGAAATGGACGGCTTCGACCAGAACGAAAGCGTCATCGTCATGGCCGCCACCAACCGCTCCGATGTGCTCGACCCGGCGCTCTTGCGGCCTGGCCGCTTTGACCGCCAGGTGATGGTTGGCTGGCCCGACCGCAAGGGACGCGCCGACATCCTTAAAATCCATACGCGCGGCAAACCCCTCGCCGAGGACGTCAGTATTGATGAAATGTCGCGCAGCACCATCGGCTTTTCGGGCGCCGACCTCGCCAACCTGGCCAACGAGGCCGCGCTCCACGCCGCGCGCGTCGCCAGCAAGTTCATTCGCATGCGCGACTTCTACGAGGCCTTCGACCGCATCGTGCTGGGCATCAAGGGCTCGCCTCTGATTGACGAGGAAGAACGTCGCCTGACCGCATTCCACGAGGCCGGCCATGCGCTGGTCGCGGCCCTGACGCCAGAGGCCGATCCCGTCTCCAAGGTCACCATCGTGCCCCACGGTCAGGCGCTGGGCGTCACCGTGTTCCAGGCCGAGCACGACCGCCGCACCCATTCGCGGCGCCAGTTGCTGGCGCGCATCCAGGTCGGCCTGGGAGGACGCGCCGCCGAGGAGATCGTGCTCGATGACATCAGCTCCGGCCTGCGCGCCGACATCAGCATGGTGACGCGCATCGCCCGCAGCATGGTAACCGAGCTCGGCATGAGCGAAAAAGTGGGTCTGATTGACCTCAGCAGCGAGGACGAACAGCCCTTCCTCGGCTACAACATCCAGCGCAACACCCGGATCAGCGACGAGACGCAGGCCCTCATCGACCAGGAAATCAGCGACATCATCTCGGATTCCTACGACACGGTGCTGGCCCTGCTGCGCGCGCATCGCAGCGAGCTGGACCAGATCGCGCATGAGCTACTGGAAAACGAGACCGTCGAGAGCAGACGCATTCGCGAAATCCTTGGCATTCAGGAGCCGGAATCTCCGGCCAGGCCTGAGCCGTCGGAGCCCGCTGCCGCGCTGGAAACGCCTGAGCCGGCTGCGCCTGCCGAGCCGGACAGGGAGCCCCCGCAGCCCAAGGCCCCGCCTGAACCCGAAGTCGCGGCGCGTACCCAACACCCCTTGCAAGGCGGCGAGAACAGCTAAATCGCCTGAACCCGCGAATCAAAAAGCCCTGTCGCCGCTGCGTGACAGGGCTTTTTATATTTTGCAGGTTTCAGCTTTCTTCTGCCTCGCGCCGGGCTGCGTCGATGACCCCTGCGGTCAAGTGTGAGGGCACCTGCTCGTAGTGTGACAGGGCCATGGTGTAGATGCCACGGCCGCCGCTCATCGAGCGCAAGTCATTGCCGTAGCGGATCATCTCCGCCAGCGGCACCTGCGCATTCACGATGCTCTTGTTGCCCTCGCTATCAATCCCCTGTACGCGTCCACGTCGGGTGTTGAGGTCACCCATGATGTCGCCCATCATCGTTTCCGGCACAGTGATGCGGACGTCCATAATGGGCTCCTGCAGCACGGGGCCGGCGTCGCCAAAGGCTTCGCGGAAACCCTCGCGGCCCGCAATCTGAAAGGCGATGTCCTTGGAATCCACCGGGTGTTCCTTGCCGTCGAAGACGACCGCCTTGACATCCACCACCGGGAAACCGGCGATGACGCCTTCCGGCAACACCGACTGAATGCCCTTGTCGATGGAGGGCAGATACGAGTTGGAAATCGCGCCACCGAAGATCTTGGCCACGTACTCATAGCCGTTGCCAACGTTGGGTTCCAGCCGCAGGCTGATTTCCGCGAACTGGCCCGCGCCGCCGGTCTGTTTCTTGTGGCGGTAGGTGGCCTCGCCGGTGCGCGTAATGGTCTCTTTGTAGGGCACGCGCGGCATCCCGGTGTCCAGGTTGACGCCCAGGCGTTCCGCGCGGCTGATGGCGAGGTTCACATGTGCCTCGCCCATGCCCTCCAGCAGAGTCTGACGCGTGTCACCGTCATGGCGCCAGCGCAGCGTCGGGTCCGAGCCGGCCAGGTTGGTCAGTATCGCGCCCATGCGCGTGCCATCCGCCTGGGTCCGCGGCGTGATGGCCACCATGTACAGCGGCGCCGGCAGTTCTGGCCGCATCACTTCCAGATCCGCGCTCTTGGTGGTGAGGGTGTCCCCGGTGCGCGTGTCGGACAGCTTCGACACGACGCCGATGTCCCCGGAGTGCAACACAGAAACGTTGCTCTGCTCCTTGCCGCACATGACGATCAGCGGCCCGATGCGTTCCTCGTTGCGACGCGTACTGTTGTAGTAGCGCGTATCCGCCTGCACCGAACCGGAGAAAATGCGAAAGAAGGTCAGGGTGCCGACGTAGCGGTCGTTGATGGATTTGAAAACCCACGCGACCAGCGGCGCGTCATCCTCCTGCGTGGTCATGATTTGCTGCGCTTCCGCATCCGCCTCGTTCGCCAGCGGGATGCTGCGTCCCCCGGGCTGGGCGCCGTAAGCGATCAGGGCTTCCAGCAAAGGCACCGTGCCGATGTTTTTCGTCGCCGACGTGGCAAAAACGGGCACCGTCATCAGTTCAGGATCGCGGGCTGCGTTGCGCATGCCGTCGCGAATCTCCAGGTCGCTGAGGTCCCCTTCTTCAAAGTACTTCTCAATCAACTCGTCGTCGGATTCAGCAGCAGCCTCAACCAGCTCCAGACGCGCCGCCTCGACTTCTTCCAGCATGTCCTCCGGCAGTTCCGACCGCTCCGCGCCGGCGTCAAGGTAGGCCTTCTGCGTGATCAGGTTGACCACGCCCCTGAAGTCGGCCTCCGCGCCCACCGGCAACATGACCGGCACGAACTTGTAGTCCGGGAAACTCGTCCTCAGGCTGTCCAGCGCGCTGTCAAAATCGGCGTTTTCCCTGTCCAGTTTGTTAATGACAACCATGACCGGCTGCCGACTGGCGCGGGCGTACTCCCATGCCAGCTCGGTGCCAACTTCCACGCCGGCGACCGCATCGACCAGCACCACAACCGAGTCCGCCACATGGACGGCGTTTTTGACCTCGCCCTGGAAATCCGTGTAACCAGGCGTGTCGAGCAGATTGATCTTGTGGTCACTGAACTCAACCGGCACCAGCGAGGTGGTGAGCGACAAGCCGCGCGCCTTCTCGTCCTCGTCCCAGTCGGAGACCGTGTTGCCCTCCTCGATGGCGCCGAGGCGGTTGATCGCGCCGGTATTATACAACAGCGCCTCGACCAGAGCGGTCTTGCCGGCGCCCTGATGCCCGGTCAGCGCAATGTTGCGGATGAATTCGCTCGCATATTCCTTCATGTGTCCCCTGCGCCGGACGCCTTCGCCCGGCCTCCTTTATACGTAAGAAAACCCGCCCAGGCAGCACCGCCGCCGCCTGGCTCCCTGCCTTGATGCTGTTGACAGGGCGATTGTAGGGCCTGGCCGGTGGATTGTCAAAACGCTGCGGGCAGTGCCTAATCTGTACCTCGCCAGAGTGCCATGCTACAATGCCACATCATTTTCAGAGACAGGGTGAACTGTATGTCCGATTTTCTGTTTCGCGGCAGCCTTGCGGAGCTGGATCCTGCTGTCGCCGAACTGGTGCGCCTTGAGACCGCCCGCCAGGCCCGCTACCTGATCCTGGTACCCTCCGAGAGTTCGGTTCCAGCCGCCGTGCGCGAGACCGTCTCTTCCGCTTTCCACAACATGTACGCGGAAGGCTACCCGCTTGAAAACACACGCCGCATGAGCGAGGGCGAGATCCTCGATTACCATGCGCGTCTGCCGGAATACCGGCGCCAGTCGGACAATCGCTACTACAAGGGCACCGAATACGCCAACCTGATTGAGGCGCTGGCGCGGCGGCGCGGCGCCGAACTCTTCGCTACCGATGACTACAGCGCCGACCAGCTCTTCGTCAACGTCCAGCCGCTCTCCGGCGCGCCGGCCAACAACGCTGTGTACAGCGCCCTGCTCAAGGTCGGTGACACCGTCATGGGCATGGACCTCATCCAGGGCGGCCACCTGACCCACGGCAGCCCGGTCAACCGCAGCGGCATAAACTACAACATCGTGAGCTACGGCATCGATCCGGTCACTGAGCGCATCGACTATGAGGCCTTGCGCGCGCTGGCGTTGCAACACCGGCCGAAGCTGGTCATCGCCGGCTTCAGCAGCTATCCTTTCGCGCCAGACTTCGCGCGCTTCCGTGCGATCGCGGACGAGGTCGGCGCGTATCTGCTGGCCGACATCGCGCATGTGGCCGGCCTGGTCATCGCCGATGCCTTCCCCAACCCGATTGGTATCGCCGACGTCGTCACCTTCACCACGCACAAAACGCTCAACGGCCCGCGCGGCGCTGTCATCATCACGCACCAGGCGCCGCTGGCGCGCAAGATTGATCGCGCCGTCTTCCCCGGCGAACAGGGCGGCCCGCACGTGAACGCGATCGCCGCTCTCGCCGTGGCCATGCGCCTCGCGCGCAGCGAACAATTTGCCGCGCTACAGCGCCGCACCTGCCACAACGCCCTGCGCCTGGCCCGCCGCCTGCAGGAACATGGACTGCGCCTGCCCCACGGCGGCACCGACACGCATTTGATGCTGGTCGATTGCAGCAGCATCCGCGGCGCTGATGGCACGGCGCTGAGCGGCGATATGGCCGCGCGCATCCTCGACCTGGCCGGCATCGTGCTCAACCGTCAGACCATCCCCGGCGACACCAGCGCCCTGCGCCCGGGCGGCATCCGCATTGGCACGCCCTGGATCACCCAGCGCGGCTTCGGCGACGCAGAGATCGATCGCCTGGCTGAAATTATCGCGGCACTGCTCAAGGCCTGCCAGCCCTTCGCGCTCACCGGACGGCTGCGGCCGCAACCGCGCGCAAAAATCGACTTCGACGTGTTGCACGAAATGCGCGCGGCAGTGCGCGAACTGGCCGCCAGCGTCGGCATTGACACCAACGCCGAATTTGAGGGCTATCCCCATTTCCACGACCTTGACAGCGTGCCAGATAGTGACAGCTGGCTCAGCGTGGAAATCGCCGGTGAGCAGGCGCGCGACTTTCTGCACATGGCCTTGACCAGCAACGTGCAGGCGCTGGCAGCGGGCGAGCAGCGGGCGACCCGCGTCTGCGCCGCCGATGGCCAGCTCCTGTCCCGCGCTGTCGTGGAACATGCAGGCGAACGTTTCATCCTGCACCTCGAGCAGGCGCAGGGACGCATCGTCGCCTGGCTGCGCGCGCTCTCCGATGGCTTCGTCGTCTTTGATGACGCTGACCTCTACGCGAAGTTGCCCGGCCCCGTGGATGTGCGCGTCATTGGCCCGACGGACATGAGCCGCCTTTCAGTCGCTGTCAGCGACGCCTGGCCGGCGGAGCGCGGCCATGCCGACAAGCTGCGCTACATCGGCCATCAGGTACGCCCTGCAACCAGCCCCCTGCCGCAGTTCCGCTACGAAGAGCAACCGCAGGACTCCCTGCGCCAGACGCCGCTGCACGACCTGCATCAGCACCTCGGCGCCAGGCTGGTGGACTTCGCCGGCTATGACATGCCGGTCTGGTACAGCTCGGTGCGCGAGGAGCACATGGCGGTGCGCGATGGCGCCGGCCTCTTCGATGTCGCGCACATGGGCGTGCTCGAGTTCGAAGGTCCAGGCACCGCCGCCTTCCTCGATCAAATCACCACCAACAACGTGGCGGGCCTGACTCCGGGCATGTCGCAGTACTCCTTCCTGCTGGACGTGGCGGGCTTGCCATTCGACGACTTGATGCTGTATCGCCTGGCGCAAGAACGCTGGCTGATGGTCGTCAATGCCTCCAACAACGAGAAGGTGCTCGCCTGGCTGCAGGCCCTGCGCGACGGCACCGTTCAGGTTGACCCGGCGCATCCCGGGCGGCGCCTCGAGAACCGCGACCGTTTCGCCCTGCGTGACCTGCGCGCAGACTCCAGCGCTGACGACCAACGCGTCGACCTGGCGCTGCAGGGGCCGCGCAGCCGTGAAATCCTGTCATCCCTGGGCGCCGACCAGCGCGACCTGGCGCGCCTGGCCAGGCTTCCCTGGGCCGCCGTGATGCAGGCGCAATTTGGCGGCTTCGACCTCATCATCTCGCGCACCGGCTACACCGGCGAGCGCGTCGCTTATGAACTCTTCGTCCACCCGCAGCAGGCCGCAGCGCTGGCCTCACGTCTGCTGGAGCTGGGCGCAACGCCCTGCGGCCTGGCCGCGCGCGACAGCCTGCGCATCGAGGCCGGACTGCCGCTCTACGGCCACGAGCTGGCGGGGCCGCTGGGCCTCAACCCCGCCGATGCCGGCTTCGGCAGCTATCTGCGCCTCTACAAGCCCTTCTTCATCGGCAAGGCGGCCTTCATCGCGCACGAAAGAGAACGTGACGCCCGCGTAACGCGCTTCCGCCTGGACGGCCAGCGCGTCCGCCCTGCACATCAGGGCGACGCGCTTATCGACGACCGAGGTCGCGTGGTCGGCTACGTCACCAGCTGTGCGACGGACGGAACAGGCGCACAACTGGGTCAGGCCTGGTTGAAACTGGACGCAGGGCGCGCGGGCACGAACCTGCACGTCGTCGCCGAAGCAGGCGGCAGCGCCCGCTCAGGCCTGCGCATGGGCGCGCGCGTCGCCCTGCCCCGGCCAGCCACCGTGCTCAGTCGTTTCCCGCGCAGAAAATAAATCGGGGTTGGCGCTGCCGCTTAGCGCAGGGCAGCCAGAGCCGCAGGTGCTGCCAGCGCAGACATCTCACCGGTGACGTGGGTGACGAGTGCGTCGAAGAGCGCCTGCTGCTGCGGATCAATTGCAGCAGACACTTCCGGGTGCCACTGCACGGCCAGCAGGAAGGGATGTTCGGCCAGCTCGACCGCTTCGATGATGCCGTCCGGCGCATGCGCCACCACCCGTAATCCTGGCGCCAGCTCACGAATCGCCTGATGATGCGAAGACACCGTGTTTAGCTCAACAGCGTCGGTGCAATGCGCCAGCAGCGAATCCGGCTCAACCGAGACCCGGTGATTCGCCCACGATCCACTGGCGCTGCGATGAATATCCGGGTGGATGTGATCCGGGATGTGTTCAATCAGCGTGCCGCCCAGAGCGACGTTCAGCGCTTGAACGCCGCGGCAAATCGTGAGCGTCGGCAGCCCGCTCTGCACCAGCCAGCGCATCATCTGCATCTCGGTCTCGTCGCGCTCGTGGTCAGGCTCCGAGATCTGCGGGTGGCTGTTGTCGCCGCCGTAGCGCGCCGGGTCAATGTCGCCGCCGCCGGTCGCGACCAGGCCATCCAGCCGCAGGCCGTCCATCCAGGCGGGGTTGCCCGGAGGCAATAAAACCGGCAGACCGCCGGCGCGTCGGATGGCATCTACGTATTGCGTCGGAACCGTATACAGTTCGCGGTAATGTTGACTGAGATTCCTGCTTTCGTGGCGGCCGGCAGTTGCCAGGCCGATGACCGGTTTCATGTCGCGAACCGCCTCGTGAATTTCAGACCAGGGCGGCTCTGGCCACGCTGGCCTCGGCTTTTGTGGCTTCGTCAACCTGGTCATCGTAAAGGAAACACTTGACGCTGCGACCCTGCACCTCGACCTCGCGCGGCACCGTGTGGCGACAAATGTCCATCACCGCCGGGCAGCGTCCTGCATAACGGCAGCCGGTACGCGTGTATTCTTCCGTATCCATCACGGCCAGGCTGGCGTCGCCTTCCCAGGTCTTCTCGGGGTCGGCTTCGGGGATGGCGTTCTTCAGGTTGATCGTGTATGGATGCAGCGGCTCTCCCAGCACCCGCTCCACCGGCCCGTTTTCCACCACCCAACCGCGCAGCATTACCGCGATGCGGTCCGCCGCGTAGTAGGCCGTGGTGAGGTCATGCGTGATGTAGAGTACGCTCACCTTGTGCTCGTCGCGCAGGGTGCGGAAGAGATTCACGATCGACATGCGAAGCGAGGCATCCAGCATGCTGACCGGCTCGTCCGCCACCAGCAGGGAGGGTCTCGTGATCAGGGCGCGCGCAACCGAAACGCGCTGGGCCTGGCCGCCGGAAAGCTCATTGGGATAGCGACCGCGCACCTCCGCCAGCGACAGGCCTACCGCTTGCAACGACTCTTCGACGTGCTGTTCGATGCCCTCGCGCGTCGTCGCCATCTTGAAATTGCGTGCGGTTTCATAGAGATAACTGTCGATGCGCTTAAGTGGGCTGAAGGTGGCGAAAGGATCCTGGAAAATGGGCTGAACTTCCTTGAGGAACCAATCACGCCGTTCCTTGCGTGTTAGATGCAGGACATCCCTGCCCTTGTAGTACATGCTGCCGGCAGTCGCGTGCTCAAGACCCAGCACCAGGCGCGCCAGCGTGGTCTTGCCACTGCCACTTTCACCGGCCAGCGTGTAGATTTCCGGCCTGTCGTTGCGAATGGTGAAACTGGCGCCGGCAACAGCTTCCAGGCGGGTAGTGGAAAAGCCCTCACGGGTGACAAATACTCGTGAGAGGTCTTCAACTCTTAGCAGGGCATCCTGCGTCTCAGTCGACACCTTGCGCCTCCCCGGCATGTGCCAGTTCGCCGGCCTCAAGTGGCGCGTCTACCTGATGGAAACAGGCCACGCGGTGCGCAACGCCTGCCCCGTGGCCGATTGCCTCTACCGGCAAGAGCGGTGGCACTTCCACGCGGCAAATGTCGGTCGCCAGCGGGCAACGTGGGTGGAAGCGACAGCCATCCGGCGGATTGTCCAGCGCCGGTGGCCGACCCGGGATGCCGACTCGTTCGCTGCGGTCATCCATACGTGGCAGCGATTCGATCAGATAGCGCGTATAGGGATGGCGCGGACGGCGGAAGATGGTGCGCGTGTCCGCCTCCTCTACCAGATTGCCGGCATAAAGCACGGCCACGCGATTGGTCAGGTTGGCGTGTACGCCCATGTCATGCGTGACCAGCACCAGCGTGCTTCTTTCCCGCTGCTGGATCGTCTTCAGCAATTCGATGACGCCGCGCTGCACCACAACGTCCAGCGCCGTTGTGGGTTCGTCGGCGAAAATCAGACGCGGCGTCAGGATGGTCGCCAACGCAATCGTCACGCGCTGGCGCATGCCACCAGACAACTGGTGCGGGTAGTTGCCCAGCACGCCCTCACGCAAGCCCAGTTCGTTCAGATAGTTGCGCGCCATCTCGATCGACTGTTCACGATTGCTCTCCTGATGCGCAGCGATGAAGTCGTGGAAAGTATCGCGGATTCGCCGCACCGGATTGAGCACGTGCATCGAGCCCTGGGGAATATAGGACACCCGGCGCCAGCGAACGGACTCGCGTTCCTCTGGCGTCTGGTTAAGGGCATCAATCTTGCCCGTATCAAACTCGTAGTTGACGCTGCCACCAACTATGGTCAAAGGTGACACAATCTCGCCAAGTAGCGCCTTCAGCAGGGTCGACTTGCCGCAGCCACTTTCGCCGGCAATGCCGTAGATCTCGCCCTCGCGGATATCCAGCGTCAGGTTATCCACGGCCTTTACAGTGCGCTGCACGCCGTAGGCCTGGGTGATGTACCAGGCCTTCAGTTCCCTGGCCTCGACAATGTTGCGCGTTTCTGCGTCCACCCCTGCCTGCTCCGTTCCGGCGTTCTCCGCCATTTCCGGACTCATGAATCAGTAACGCCCAGGCGTGTCAGGCGCGTGCGCGGGTCGAGGTAATGCGTGATGCCCTGGGACAGCATGTAAAAGCCCACCACCGTGAAGACAGCCGCCACGATGGCCGGAATCAGCACCCAGGTCTCGTTGACCAGCAGCGCGTTGTAGTAATTGCCCCAGTAGAGCATGGAGCCGACGGTGGGGACGCTGATTTGACCAAGACCCAGGTAGGCCAGCGTGACCTCCATGCCGATGGCCCACAGGAAGCCGCTGACTATGTCGGCCAGCAGGAAAGGCACGAGGAAGGGTAAGTGTTCCCGCACAACGACCTTTACCGGATTCATGCCGGAAAAGACCGCCGTGTGCGTGAACTCCCTTTCGCGCAGGCTGAGCACCTGGGCGCGGTAGCGCTTGGAAGGATGCGCCCAGTCCATGATGCCCAGCAGCACGCCCAGGCCCAGAGTCGTGAGATCGCCGCGTAGAATGGCAGCGATCAGAATCAACAGCGGCAGGCGCGGCAGGACGATCAGACTGTCAATGATCGTCGAGAGTACGCGGTCAAAGACACCGCCCATGTAGCCGGTGAGCATGCCCAGCAGGATGGCGATGCTGCGCCCGATGACCACGGCCGTGCCGGCAACAATGAAGGTGTTGCGGATGGCGAAGGTCAACTGCCAGAACACGTCCTGTCCCTGCGAAGTCGTGCCAAGCAGGGTGCGCGAATAGATGCGGTTGCCCTCGTCATCCCTGCCGATGCTGATCTCCGTCAGCGGCGGCTTGCTGCGCGGTGTGTCGCGTCGGTGGTCCTCCTCGTAGGGCGAGAACCAGGACAGCCCGGCCATGATGACCACAAACACCAGCACAATGAAGCCCCAGCGGAAGGCCGCGCTGTACTTCATCAGGTCGCGGATGTTGGTGAACAGACCCACAATGCCAGACATAATTGGCGGCTCCCGTGGCGCTAGCGGTAGCGGACCCGCGGGTCCACCAGCGGATAGCTGAGATCGACGATCAGCGAGGCGGTGGCGATACCCACGATGGAAAGAATGGTGATGCCCATCACGATGTTGTAGTCCGCCTGGTAGATGGCCTGCAACAGCAGGTCGCCCAGGCCGGGGTAGCCGAAAACCGCCTCCGTGATCAGCGTGCCGCTGAAGATGGCGCCCATGGAAAGTCCCAGATCGGTCACCTGGGGCAGCATGGTGTTGCGGGCCACGTAACTGGTCATGATGCGGCGGTCGGGCAGACCGGCCATGGTGGCGTATTGCACGTGGTCGCTGGAAAGTTCGGCCGTGCCCAGGGCGCGCGCCAGAATGAAACGGAAGGAGAGGCCGGTGATCAGCAGCGTGACGGCCGGCAGGAAAGTGCTGTGCAAATAACTGGTGATGAACTCAGCGTTGAAACCTGGCTCACCGCGGAAGACCCCGATGAGCGGGAAAAAGGGTATGTAATAGGTAAGCGCCATCAGAAAAATGAAGGCGATGATGAAATAGGGAATCGGATAGAGCACGACCAGCACGCCCGAGACGAAATTGGTGAGGCGGCCCGGATAATAGGCGGCCAGGGTGCCGATGATGATGCCGATGATCCAGCTCATTATGGTGGTGAAGGTCAGCAGGGCCACGGTATAGGGCAGTGCCCTGCCGATCATGTCGTTGACACGGGTCGGGAAAGCGCCAAAGGATGGCCCCAGATCGCCCTTTAACAGATTGGCCCAGAAACGAACGTACTGCTCAATTATGGTGCCATCCAGACCGAAGTTGGCCAGCAGCTGCTCTTTCAAATGAAGGACGGCCTCAGGCTCCAGCGCCTGAAACTGGGTCAGGCGAATTAGCGCCTGCTGGATGGGATTGACTGGCGAAAGACGGGGAATAAGGAAAGTTACCGTGATGCCGACGATGATGACGATGACCCACTGCAGCAGGCGCGGCAGGATGAATTGTTGCAGCAGTGTCATGGTCTGGCTCCGCTCCTCTGTCTCGCCTCACGAAAGCGGGGCGGCGGGCCGCAGCCCCTCCGCCCCGCGGGTGATTCTGTCTTACTGGTCGATTGGCTCAAGGCCGCCAATCGCGAAACGACCGCCCTGGAACCAGTAGAGCGGCATGTAGGCCGGATTCTCCACGCTGGGAGGATTCGTCCAGTAGAGCTCGTTCCAGGTCACGAACTTCTTGAAGCTGACCGTGGAGATGTAGTACATGTTCTCCACCCAGTGCTGCAGGAACTGGTGTACCAACTCCAGATTCTGCGGATCCTGGGGGTGGAGACTTTCCATGGCGTCGATCAACTCGTCGAGCACCGGGTCCTGCAGGCGCTCGGGCCGGCCGCCGCCGAGGGAATTATAGATCTCGGGGGCCGGCACGTAGTACTTCGAGTGCCAGCTACGCAAGTTGGACCAGCCGTCACCGTCCGGCATCACGAAGCTCAGCCAGGGGGCGTCAGTCTCGAACTGACCCGTGTCGAAGTTGGCGCTCCAGACGCTGCGCTCCAGACCCTGCAGTTCGACGTCGATGCCGAAGTCATCCCACATGTCCGCCGCGGCGTTGGCCACGCGGAAGGAGTCCACCTCGTCCGGCGCCGCCTGAATCGCGAAGCTGAAGCGCTCGCCTTCGGGCGTGAACCAGTCGCCGTTGCCGTCACGGGTATAGCCGTTGTGCTCCAGCAACTTCGCGGACGTATCCGGGTCGTAATTCCACCAGCCACTGCCGTAGGAGGCGGCAGCCGTCGCGGCCGGCTGGGCATAACCCTGCTCGTCGGCCCACTCGCCGATGCGGTCCGCCACCGTCGGGTCGTAGGGCTTGTAGGGCTCGCCCGCCACGTCGATCTCAAGGTTCTCGACCCACTCCTGCATCCGCGGATGGTTGTAGTAGAGCTCGGCCAGCTTCGGCGTATAGGGGATGTTCACGTAGACGACCTTGGCGACGCCGCCGATGTACTCGGTCTGCAGCGTGACGATGTCCAGCGCCAGCGCCAGGGCCCAGCGCACGTCCTTGTTGCGGGTCCAGGGCTGGGTATCGAAGTTGAAGCGGATCAGGCGGCTGCTGGTCTCGTTCGGGTAGGCCCAGGGGAAGTCCGGGTACCAGGACTTCGCCGTGGGGGTCGACTCCGCCAACGACAGGAAGGCCTCGAAGTCGACGTTCATGAAGGCGTCCAGTTCGCCGCGCGTCATGGCGATGACCTTCTTGGTGCTGTCGCCGTAGTCGATGGTCAGGACGTAGCCAGGGCCACAATCCTCCTTCATGTGGTACTGGCAAACAGCCGAGTTTTGCGGGTCTTCACGCTTCTTGAACAGGTTCCAGTAGCCGTTGGGGTCCATCTCCACCGGCGCGTAAAGACCCAGATAGGGGCCATCCTGGTAGGTGAAGTTCACCAGGTCCTCGACCTGCGAAAAACTGTGCTCGGGCATCATGTACATGCCGGCCCAGCGCGCCTCAAAATTCTTGTGGAAGCGCGGATTCGGCCTGTTCAGGGTGAAGGTGACCGTGTAGTCATCCACCTTCTCGACCGACTCCAGGAAGTCCTTCATCTGTGCGTGCCAGCCCTGGGCGGTCAAACCCGGCGTATTCCAAAGCGTCTCAACCGTGTAGACCAGATCATCGGCGTTGAAGGGCTCGCCGTCGCTCCACACGAGGCTGTCAACGAGCGCGACGGTCATCTCCGTGAAGTCCTCGTTGTAGACCGGAGGCTCGTTGGAGGCGCCCGACATGATGTCGCCGGTCTCCTGGTCCAGGTACCACAGCGTCTCAAACATCAGGCTGTGGCGATGGGGCGTCCCGCTTGCCGGCCCCCAGACGTTGTAGTTGTCGATCACCGACCAGCGGAAGATCTGGCCCATGACGAACAGCTCCTCGCGCGGCACGTCCACCGGCAGGCCGGAGGGCTGGGCTGTTAAGTTCAGCGCAGGCACCAGCAGCAGCAGCGCAATGACCACAAATATGAACTTTCTGAACACGATTGACTCCTTCTCCATATGGATTTACCTCACGGGATCCATGGGGACCCGTGTCACTGCCTGGCTATTGTACAGATTGTGGCTGTTCATGCAACACTTTAATTTTGCAAGGGGCTGATGCCGACTTCGCTGCAGCCGATGCGCCCTTCCTCGCAAACCAGCGCCACGCCACAAACAATCACGAGTGTCATCTGCAGCAGGCGCGGCAAAAGACTGCCCGGCAAAGGTCACCTGTTTTCTGTTTCGGGGGAGCGAAGTGAGATGTTCGGGGCGCCAGGCAAACGCCCGGCAGCCCCGATGAAATCCTGATCAGCCGCCGGTCGACTGCAGGCCGGCAAAGGCGAAGCGACCGCCGTTGAACCAGTAGAGCGGCATGTACACCGGGTTCTCCGCGCTGGGGAAACCGGTCCAGTACAGCTCATTCCAGGTGACGAACTTCTTGAAGCTGACGGTGGAGATGTAATACATGTTCTCCACCCAGTGTTGCAAGAACTGGTACATCAGATCCAGGTTGGCCGGATCGTCAGGATGGACACCTTCCATCGCGTCGATCAACTCGTCGAGCACAGGATCCTGCAGACGTTCGACGCTGCCGCCGCCCAGGGCATTGTAGGCCTCTCCGGAGGGGACGTAGTAGCGCGAGTGGCGCCCACGCAGGTTCGGCCAGCCATCACCATCCGGCAGCACCAGGCTGGTCCAGGGGGAGTCCACCTCGAACTGACCCACGTTGGTGTTGGCACGCCAGACGCTGCGCTCCAGGCCCCGAAGGTCGACGTCGATACCGAAGTCTTCCCACATGTCGTGCGCGGCGTTGGCGGTGCGGAAGGAGTCCGGCTCATCCGGCGCGGCCTGCAGCGAGAAGGCGAAACGCTCGCCATCCGGGTTCCACCAGTTGCCGTCGCCGTCACGCGTGAAGCCGTTGTGCTCCAGCAGTTTCGCGGCGGTGTCGGTGTCGAACTTCCACCAGCCACTGCCGTAGGAAGCGCGTGGCGTCTCGGCAGGCTGCTCGTAGCCCTCGGCCTCGGCCCACTCGGCGATGCGATCGGGCACGGACGCGTCGTAGGGCTTGTAGGTCTCGCCGGCCACGTCAATCTCGAGGTTCTGGAACCACTCTTCCATGGGAGTGTGGTAGAGCGCGGCGAGCGTGGGGGTGTAGGGGACCGCCATGGGAGTTACCTTGGCGATACCGCCGATGTAGTTGGTCTGCAGCTCGACGATGTCGATCGCCAGCGCCAGGGCCCAGCGCACATCCTTGTTGGCGAACCATGGCTGCGACTCAAAGTTGAAGCGCAGGTAGCGGCTGGAGACCTCGTTCGGGTAGGCCCAGGGGAATTCCGGATACCAGGACTTCGCCGTGGGGGTCGATGCCAGCACCGACTGGAAAGCCTCGACGTCGACGTTGAAGAAGACGTCCAGTTCGCCGCGCGTCATGGCGATGACCTTCTTGGTACTGTCGCCGTAGAGGATGGTCAGGACATAGGGCGGGCCACCGTTGCCGACCAGCTGGCCGACCGCCGTGCGCTCCCAGTCATCGCGCCGCTTAAGCAGCGTCCAGTAGCCGTTGGGGTCGCTCTCGACCGGCTGGTAGAGGCCCAGCACGACCGGCGGGTCTTCCGGGCTGCCGTTGGTGAAGGTCGCCAGGTCCTCGACCTGCGAGAAGACGTGCTCGGGCATCATGTAGATGCCGTTCCAGCGCGCCTCGAAGAGCGTGTGGAAGCGCGGGTTGGGCTGGCTGAGGTGGAAGGTGACGTTGTAGTCATCGACCTTCTCGACGCTTTCCATGAACTGGTTCAGCTGCGAGTTCCAGCCGCTTGAGTTGAGGTCGGAGTTCGCCTTGAGTGTCTCGACGGTGAAGACCAGGTCGTCGGCGTTAAACTGCTCGCCGTCGCTCCAGTAGATGCTGTCGTGCAGCACGACGCTCAGCTGCGTGAAGTCCTCATTGTAGATCGGGTCTGCGGTCGAGGCGCCCATCATACGCTGACCATTTTCCTGGTCGCGATACCAGAGCGTCTCCATCATCAGGGCGTGGCGGGTGCCGGTGGGCGGACCGCTTATCCAGAGGTTGAAGTTGTCGATCACGCTGTAGCGGATGATTTGGTCCGCGATGAACAGGTCTTCGCGTGGGACTGTCACCGGCAGGCCGGAGGGCTGCGCCGTAAGGTTCAGCGCAGGTACCAGCAGCAGCAGCGCAATGACAATGAAAAGTGCCTTCCTCTTCATTTCCTTCTCCTTACCCTATGTTCCCATACGTTACGAACAATGGGGACAAATGGCCCCACAAACTGTTGGGGCCATTGTACAAATTGTGTAGATATGCGCAACTCTAAATGAAATTACAGTGGCTGAATGGCGACTTCGTCGCAGCCGATGCGCCCTTCCTCGCAGACCAGCGCCACGCCGCCGCTGCCCAGGCTGGCATCAGGGTCCGTTGCCTCAATGACCCGATTGCCATCGATGCTGCCCAGCAGCCGGTCGTCTTCGACCTCGAGCTGCAGTTCGCTGGTCGCGCCGAAGCTCCAGCCGCCAGCCACCTCCGCCAGCACGGTCTCGTCGCCATTCAGCATAAGCACCAGGCGTACGCGTTCCTGGTCCAGCAACATCGCATAGTAGCGGCGCAGACCCTGCACACGCACCGCGATGCCGCCAGCCTTGCACATGTGTGGCGTCATGGTCGCCCGGAAGCGATAGTCCTCCCATTCACGCGTGCCATGCAGCACCAGGCCGCGGCCCTCGTTCTGAATCAGGCGCAAGAACTCGGGATAACGGTCGGAACTGCCGCTGTCCAGGGCGTCCACCCAGGCCCTTTTCCACATCAGGGACATGTGCTGGCGAGACTGGCGGGTGGGACCCGGATGCGGATTTTTCAGCACGACGTCCGGCACCCCGTCCCAGGTCAACCAGTCCAGCACCACCTCGCCGCTGACTCCGCCCTCGCCGCTGATTTCGACGCCGATGCTGGCCAGCGGCTGCATGCCCGTGTCCGGCACCGCCCAGCACAGTTCTGCCTCCGTGCCAGGCGCCAGTGACTGCGGCTCCTGCCCGATCAGGGTCTGCTCGTCACCCACGTCGTAGTGGCGGGCGACCAGACGTATCATCACGGAGTCTTCGTTGTCTGCCCCCGCCATAACGCGTGCGCTCACGCATTGCCCGGGACTGAGCGTGGGCGATGACAGGAGCCGGTAGCTCTGCGCACTCTCAAAATAGTCCCGCGCTTCTTTCGATGGAATGTAGGTCGGCGTCGTCACCCGGGCGACCCGCCCGACAGCCAGCCTGTGGTAGTTAATTCCCAGGCCGTAACCCTCAGCTGTTGCCACATTGACCACCGTCGCGGCGCCGCTCGTCTCCTCGCCCTCCTCGACCATGAAGCCCTGCACCGAGCCCGGCTGGCTTAAGTGGAAACGCGCGCCATCCTTCGGCATCAGCGGCTCCTCGCCCTGCAGCGCGCGGCCAATGTTGACGACCTTCACGCTTTCGCGCAGCGCGTCGGAGATGGTGTTGCCGGGGTCCGCCGTCGGCAGGTACAGGCGGTCGGCGATCGGGCCGCGGAAGTCCGGCCCCGTCTCCAGGCCGGCCAGGCCGTTCTTGATGCCCAGCAGGCAGCCCACGTTGCCAGAATTGCAGTCAGTGTCCCAGCCGCAGGTGTTGACGATCTTCAGCGACTTCTGGAAGTCGTCGTCGCCGTAGAGCAGCGACATGATGATCAGGCCGTTGTTGGGCACCATGTGGCAGTTGCCGCCGTACTTGTCATAGCCGTAGTGCTCATTCATCAACGAGCGCGCGTCGTGCCAGTTCGATACGTCCTCGTGCCATTCGCGGATGTCGTTGATCATGCGCGCGATGACCGAATCCTTCGGGATGAATCTGACGGCCGTGTCGATTAGCGCGTTAATGTCGCTCTCCACAAAAGCCTGGGCCTCCATCGCCGCAATCACCTGCGCGCCATAGATGGCTTCGCCGTCGTGGCTGACGCTGCTGGCCCGCCGCGCCAGCTCGGCCGCCAGCTCCGGGTCCCCCGGCGCGACCATGGCCCAGCCGTCGATGAAGATCTGCGAGCCAATCTGCTCGGCGACGACCTGGCCGTTTGTGGCGATCGATCCACTCAACGGCGCCGGTATGCCACTCTTCAGGCGCAGATAGGCCGTGTGCTCGGTTGAGTTGCCAAGACCGCCCCACCACAGGACAGTTTGCTTCTCGATCAGATAGTTCAGCCAGGTGTTGCCGATTTGCTCGGCCGTCACCCCCACGTCATTGCCATTGTCCGGCAGCGCGCGCAAAAAGGTGAAGGTGCCGGAGATGTCGTCGTCCGGCACAATCAGCGGCGCGCCGAAACGTTCATGCACGTAATAGTTGATCTCACCCAGGTGCTCCATAATCGGATCGTAGTGCCAGCCTTCAAAGGGGCGTCCCAGATAGACGCCGATGATCTTGCCGAGCACTCCGGCGTAGACGCGTTCCATATAATCCGTGGGCAATGCCATGGCTTTCCTCCTTGCTTCAATCCGGTTGAAATGATTCAGGCCTTTAGACCGCCCTGGGTCAGGCCTTCAATGAAGCGACGCTGCAGGGCGAGGAACAGGATAATGACCGGCGTAATCATGATGACCGGGCCGGCGTCGGTCAGCCCCCATTCGCGCGCGTCACGCTGCAGCCGGTCGCCTGCTGTTTGTTTGCCGGAGAATTCCTGTCCGGAATGCCCCGAACTGTTTGGTTGATCACCCGGCGGTTCAGACGCCACCAGTTTCCAGGTTCAGCAGCGGCAGGTCCTCGACATCACCAATCTCTGCCAGATAAATATTCGAGTAGTCGCTCATGTTGGTCGTGAAAAGCACGTGCTGCCCGTCCGGCGTGATGTGCGGGTGTGGATGACAGCGCTGACCGCTGAAGCTGCTGCCATGGTAGGCCAGCACGCGCGCCGGCCCCCAGCCCTGACCTTCGCCCGCGCGCGGATGCAGCAGGATGAAAGGCCAGGTGAGGGTCGTGTTCAGCATCCCCGGCAACAGGTAGACCGGCATGCCGTCGCCGACCACCAGCGAACCGTCCAGACTGTGATAGTGCCGGCTATACGGCAATACCGTCTCTATGTGTTCGCTGTTGTCGTAACGAATGCTGCCGAAGCGCGTGTCGTTGGCCGCGCGGTTGTGGCTGCGGAAGCCCAGCGTCTCGCCATCGGCAAACCAGTGCTCGGCGATGACCGAGTACTCGCCATGCTGCGGACGAATGTTCCACTCCTCGCCCGTCTCCACGTTCAGCCCGTGGATGCGCTCCTCGATGAGGTGCCAGGGTCCCTCGTGACAGAAGGTCATCAGGTCCGGGCGCGTCGGCGAGGTGTTGAGATGGGTGATGTAACGGCGATCCTCGTGCAGCACCACCATCTCGCCGCTGGCCACGTCAATGCGCACCAGACGGGAAAGCGGTGGCGTGAAGAAGGGACTCTGTTTGCCTGGATCGAAGTCATCCGGCGGGTCTTCCAGGATCGTGACGATGTGGCGCCCGTCCGCCGTGGCGCTGATTTGTGAGCCATGGTCACGAGACAGGAAGGGCGGCTTCGCTTCGAAGACCGGACGGTCCTCCAGCGTGTTCAGGTCAAGCTCGTGCAGGGTGTTGCCATTCCAGTGATAGAAGCACTCGGTGGCCGGCGCCAGACAGGCGTTGAAGAACACCTCGTCGCCGCCCATGTCCGTCAACTGGACGATGTCGCCCGTCGCCAGCTCGTAGCGAAAGTAGTTGCCGGCGTTGTCGCGCTCGGAATGGAACAGAAAGGCGCGACCCTCATCAACCCAGCAGGGATGCGTGAAATAGAACTGCCAGGAATGCGCCAGCCAGTCCGTCAGACGCGTGACTTCGTGCCCGCTGAAACGGTCCGTGTAGCGCTGCTGCTGATCCTTAAACTGCTTGCCAACACCCATCATTCACTCCAGTTCCAGGTCAATAATATGCAATTGGCGCGTGCCGTCGGCCGCGCTGGCCTCCACACACACCTGGGCGCCGCCTTGCTTCCGGCGCCGGCCAGGCGCACAGGCCCTGTGACCGTCAAGGTCTGGCTTGCCCGGCCTGAGAATGCTAACGTGGCGCCAGGGCAACTTCTACTAAATGCCTCGCACGCGCACACCCGTTTCGACGTCCAGCAACGATAAGTCCTGAAGGTCCCCGATCGCTACAATGTGGATGTTCGAATACTCGCTCATGTAGCTTCTGCGGTTCGTCGTGAACAGCACCTGCTTTCCGTCCGGCGTGATATGCGCATGCGGATGCGTGCGCTGTCCGTTGAAGCTACTGCCGTGATACGCGAGTATCCGCGGCTGCCCCCAGCCCTCGCTCTCACGTGGATAAAGCAGGATACAGGGCCAGGTGACAACCTGCAGGCCTAACCGCTCCTGCTGGTGGGAGGGGGTGCCGTCGCCAACGACCAGCGACCCGTCGAGACTGTGAAAGTGTCGGCTGTAGGGCAGCACAGTTTCAACGTGCTGCGTGTTGTCATAGCGGATGGAGCCGAAACGCGTGTCTCCGGCCGAGCGCTTGTGGCAACGAAAGCCCAGGGTCTCGCCGTCGGCAAACCAGTGCTCGGCGACGAGCCTGTAGTCGCCGTGCTGGTGTCGAATGACCCAGTTCTCGCCCGTTAGCAGATTCATCCCGTGAATGCGCTGGTCATCCTCGCGGATTGGCCCTTCGTGCGTATAGGTAAAAAGATCTGCCCGCGTCGGGGACGTATTGACATGGCCCAAAAAGCGGCGCTCCTCAAGCAGCACTTCAGCCACTCCGCTGGCAACGTCAATGCGCGTCAGGCGCGTAAGGGGCGGCGTATGGTAGGGATGCAGTTTCAGGGGGTCGTAGCCTTCCGGGACATCCACCAGCACGGCGACGACGTAGCGCCCGTCGGCGCTGGCACTGAGCTTCGTGCCCATGTCGTCGGGGAGAAAAGGTGGTTCGACCTTGTAGACCAGCCGCTGTTTCAATGAATCGACCTGCAACTCCAGCAGTGCATTGCCTGACCAGTAGTATAAACACCGGGTCGCCGGACACAGACAACTCTTGAAGAAGGCCTCTTCACACTGCAGGTCCGTCAACTGGACAATTTCACCCGTCGCCAGTTCATAGCGGAAATAGTTGCTGGCATTGTCGCGCTCGGAGTGGAACAGAAAGGAACGACCATTGTCAATCCAGCAGGGATGCGTGAAGTAGAATTGCCAGGAATGCCCCAGCCAGTTCGTCAGGCAAGTGATTTCGCGCCCGCTGAGCGCGTCTTCATAGCGGATTTGCTCGTCGCGAAACTGCTTGCCAACACCCATGTCTCACTCCAGTTCCAGGTCGACGACATGCAATTGACGCGTCCCGTCGGCTGCGATGGCATCCACGCAGACCTGCGTCCCGCTGCGGTTCCAGCGTGGATGCAGGTCACAGCGCAGATCGCCGTTCAGCCAGGATTGCTGCTGCATATCGAAACGCTGCAGTAACTGAACAGCCTCATCTTCCACACGTACGATCAGCAGCAACTTCTCCATCGTTGCGCCCAAAGTGCGGTCGGTGACCATCCAGCGCCCGTCCGGCGAAAAGGTCATGTGTCCGTCGAAGTCCAGCTCACCCCCGCCCATGGGCCGCAGCTCCGCTCCTTCCCGGTCCTCCAGCATGAAGTGCTGACGTGAGCCCCTCTCCTGTGGCTGCGAGGTAGTGCAGGTCACGGCCATGCTCTCGTCGTCGCGCCAGTCCAGATGCGAGACGAAGCCGCCGAAGTCGATCAGGCAGCGCAGGTCGCCGCCGTCCATGGCGCCGGTGTACAGCGCGCTCTGCAGATGCGTGTTCTCCACCCCGCCGGACCAGGCGCGCGCCAGAAAGTAGAAACGTGTGCCGGAAGGATTGATGGTGGTGTGGTTAAACCACATGTGCCGCTCGCGCAATTCCGGGTGCCGCTCGACAAGCTGTTCCCACACCTCATGGATCGAGTAAAGCAGGGTGACCTCGCCGCTCTGCATGTCGAGGCGGAAGATCCCGTCTTTTTCTGGATGCGGATCGTCAGGGTAGGGGTCCTCCGCGCCCTGGTAGCCGACAACCTTGCGCATGCGCCCCATGCGGCCATAGTCCAGACAGAGCGCGTAACGGCCGTTGCGGTCGAGCGCATTGATGGGGCGCGGCAACAGTCGCCGTTCAGCGCTCTCGATATCATGCACCACGGTGACGAGCCGTCCATCGACGCGGTCGTTGTGGACGACCTCACGGCCCGGCGCCAGAGGGTTCCAGTAGAGCCAGGTGCCTTGCTGCAGGTTCCAGGCATCGGTCGTGGTGACTGGCGTGAAGTCGCCCGTCTCCGCAGCGGCCAGGCCAATCACACCCCGCTCACCCGGCAGCGGCAGATGGTCCTGGAATTCGCTTTCGATACACAGCAAATGCGTACCCGCCGGGTTCCAGATGGGCACGCTGTAGTAACCAAAAAAATGGTGGCGCGGCCCGCCGGTAAGCGTGCGCACCTTGTGGGGGATATTCACGGCGCCTCCCGTTTCTGATACGTACAAACGAACCGGGGCAGGGTATCAGCCCTGCCCCGGCATTGAAGATCATGCGACGCGCCCGCTCAGCTCATGGACTTGAAGAAGAACTGCTCCGGGTAAGCGACGCGGACGTTACGCAGCGACGTGTCGTCGACGATGTCGTTGGGCACGTTGCGCATGCGATTGCTGACGATCACCGGCTGCGGCGCTTCGCCCACAGTGCCGATGGCGAAGGGCGCCTCGGCGTGAACGCCCATGAGTTCCTGCATCAGGGCAGAGCGTTTGTCAGCGTCAGGCTCAACGGTGACCTGTTCCCAGATGGCCCAGATGCGCCTGATCGGATGGTCCTCCGGCGGTTCCTCGCTGTTCTCGCCCTCGCCGCTGGTCCGCCAGCGATTGTATTTCAGCGCCCAGGTTTGCTGCGGTGAATCGCCAATGTAGGAGCGCGGATCGGCCTGAATAATCAGGCTGCGGTCGACGTCCCAGGTGCCAATATCGACCTGATTGTTGGCCGCGCGTTGCTGATAAAGCGAGCGCTCGACGCCGTCCTCGGTAACATTGACGCCAATCGCGCGCCAGTAGCCAATGACCTGGCCGACTTCGTCTGTGCCCGTCTGGCTGCCCACCCACGCGTGCATCAGCTGGAAGTTGATCGGCTCGCCGTCGGGGGCTGTGCGGAAACCGTCTCCGCCCATCGTCATGCCCATGTCATCAAGCAGGGCCATGGCCTTCCCGGGGTCGTGTTCCGTCCAGCGCTGCTCCAGTTCGGCGCTGAAGTCCGGCGAGCCCGAGACCGGGCTGCCCTGGCGCGGTTCCAGCAGACCATCGTAGATCAGGTCGTTGATGGCATGCCGGTCGATCGCGATCGACAGTGCCTCACGGAAACGCGGGTCGCTGAAGATGGCGCGTTTGCGCGGGTCGTCGCTGCTGGTGTTGGGGTGATAGGCATTGGTGGTGGCCCCCCTCCACAGCAGCACGCGGTAGTCGCCCTCCTCCTCAAGCTCCTTGTAGAGCGAGTAGTTGGCCGCATTGACGTGCCGCACCTGCATGTCGATCAGCCCCTGGGTGATCCACAGGTCGAACACGGCAGAGTCCTCGAACAGCTTGTGCTCGATGCGGTCGACATAGGGCAGTTGCTGGCCCGTCTCATCCACACTGTAGAAGTAGGGGTTGCGCACCAAAACGATCGGATCGTTGAAGGGCAGCGGCTTTTCCATCCACCAGGCATGCACGACCGGCACGTCCGGGTTGGTCGCCCACCAGGAGATCGGGCCGCGCGGCGTGCCGCCGGTACCGAAAAGTTCCTGCCAGGTGGGAACTTCGTTCGCCGCCATCGCCGCGTCGATCATTTCCTGATTGGCGTTTTCATGATCCTGGACGAACTGGGAGAGGTAGTGGGACGGCGCGGCCATGGTCGGACCGCCGTGCTGCCCCTCGGTATCGTCACGCGCCACCTTGAAGGGCAGCAAGGGACTGGGCTGGCCCAGGCGACAGATAAAGGTCTCCTCGTCAACGATCTCAAGATCCAGGTTCTGGCCGCCCACGTTCAGCACACTGCGCGTGGCGCCGATTTCGCCGTTCTGATACCAGTCATACCAGAACTGTACGTCTTTGGTGGTGAAGGGATGTCCGTCCGACCACTTCATCCCCTCGCGCATGTGGAAGGTGTACTCGGTCGAGTCATCGTTCTGGGACCATTCGTCATAGAGCCCGGGCACAATGATGACGCTGCTGAGGTCCGCCGTGTACTGGAAGTGCAGGCCAAAGGCGTAGAACAGCTTGGCCGGCCCCTGCATGTCCGCGCGTCCCTTGAAGCCGCGGCGCCAGGTCCCGCCGTGCTCGCCGATCTCCTCGAAGACCGGAATCACGCGCGGGTTGGAAGGCAGACGCTCTTCCACCGGCGGCAGGCCCATGTCGTCCAGCATCGGCGCCTGTGAGTACATCATTTCCTGGGCGACCGCGGGCAGAGCCTGCAGCAGTGGTGCCGCCGCTACTCCGGCCGCCGCTGCGCCGGCAGCGACCTTCAAAAACTGTCTTCGATCAAGCGTGCTTTTCTCGTTCATTTTTCCTCAGCCTCTTCTCCGATAATTTTCCAGCATGGCGAAACAGCTGGCCGCAACCCGAATTTCCTGATCACACCTCCCTGGCCCATCGGCACATTCTTCTGCGCTGGTTTCACAGCAATCCTGTGTATACCCACTTCGCGCCAACTCCGCAACCAACTGCACAGCACCTCTCCGTCATGGCCGTATGCAGAGGCTTCCCGCTGTCACGCTGATTCACAATAAGGGACAGGACGCTTGCCCTGCCCCTCTGCAGGACGCTTGCTGCGTGCTCTGCCTGTTCAGCCCTGCCCTGCCCCCGGCAGCGGCGTGATGTGCAGACAGATGCTGCCGGACTGACGCGCCGCGCGGAATGCGAACACCACCCGCCGCATATCGCGATTTTCGACGAAGAGCGCCACCTGCGGCACCAGCTCCGTGCGCTGCTGCAAGGCCTCGCTGTCGTAGTCCACGCGCAGCGCCGCCCGCTCGCCGCGAATGAGCACGTGGCCCTCGCCTTCCTCGACCTCGCCGAAGGTGATCAGCACACTTTCCAGCATGCCCGGCCCGTCGGCAAAACGCACCTCGTCCAGCAGCTCGATGCGCCCGGCGGGACAGTCGCGCTGCATCGTGACTGTGCGTTGCAGCGACTCCAGGTCCGCAGTCTCGTCCCAGGCATTGGCAAGTTCCAGTTTCAGCAGATCCTGTGTGGCGTCGTTACTGTGTTCAAGTAATTGAGCGTGATACTGAGCGCCGGGTCTCGAATCTCCGCGCCTAACATGGGAGGTCGGTCCCTGCATCTGGCCATTGGGCACCGGACAGGAGTGGCCGAAGGACTGGTTGACCAGCAGTTCGTAGCGCCCGGCGCCAAAGTACTGGCGGTTGAAGCGGCCGCGCCCCGGGTCAACGATCAACGACTCGCCGCAAAGGTGCACGCTGATGGAGCCCAGGTCGTTCTGGTTGTGCATCTCGCCGTTGTGGCCGCCCTTGGCCACCAGCACCAGCGCGTCCGGGTCGGCCGGGTCCATGCGCGCGAACATCCAGTGCATGCCGCTGAAGAATTCATGACGCGCCGGCACAAAGCGCTCATCTGCGCCGGCCGCCGGCTCGGCCGCGCGCCAGATCAGTGAGCGCAGGTCCCAGGTCAGCGGTCCTTCGCTCCAGTCGAGGCCCAGGCGCAGCTGTTCGCGCGCCAGCGTATACAGTTCAGGGATGTCCAGGCGTTGCGCCAGCCAGGCAATCAGCCACAACGGACAGGCCATGGCCGGGTGCGTGTCCGAGATTTCGACCCAGATGCCCGGGCTGAGCAGGGTGCGCAGCGGGAAGCGCGCGATGTCGCGCATTCGCGTCACGTCATCCATGAACGTCAGGCGACCGTTCGTGCGCTGTTCCAGCAGCGCGGCGGCCATCGTGAAGTTGCCGAAGCCGAAGGCCCAGCAGGAGACGCCCTCTTCGGAGCCGCCGTCGATTTCGAAGCCGTCGATGAAATCCGCCAGTGAATGCGCCGCCCGCACAACCATCTCCGCCAGGCGCGCCGGGTCCGGCTCCAGATGCAGGGCCGCCGTGAGCAGGTTGCCGTTACAGACGCCGTTCCAGTTGTTAACCGTGCGCGCCTCTGTGCTGTACATCCAGTGGAAATCATGGCGTTGCAACCAGGGCGTGAACAGGCGTCGGTTCATTTCGTAACGAATGCGCTGACCCAGCGCGGGTTCCAGCTCCGCGCCCAGCATCAGGTCAAACTCGGCCAGATAGGCGCCAGTCATGGTGGCCATCAGGTCGATGTGTGGCCGCTCCATGTCAGTCAGTTGCTGCTGGTGCGCCGCGATGGACCAGGTGCTCTCCTCGCAGATGGCCCAGGCCGTGTCAAGCAAAGGATCGAGAAAACGCCCTTCGAACTCAAGGCACTCTGCCAGCGTCATCCTGGCCAGGCGACTGCGACGCTGTCCCCAGCAAGCGTCGTAGGCGTTTCGTTCACCGATGCGCTGGAATTCCAGGAAAAGCGTGGCCGGCATGGCCGGGATTCCGGTGCTCGCCGCCTCTTCCCCACGCTGGATGAGGCGCCTGCACTCTTCTTCGCCCAGTCCGGCCCGGACAGCCTCCCAGGCGTCACGATCTGCAGCCGGCGGGAAGGGCGGCCCGGACTGTCCCTCGCGCAGCGCGCGCTCAACCTCTATGGCGTTCACGTTGCGTAACATGCTGCCTCCTGTAATTTTCTTCAGGCCGCTTCCGGCAATGCCTGCGGGCGGGCCAGCATCGGCCGCAGCCAAAGGCCATTGTAACTGGTTTCCAGCAGGGCGACGTCCTCGGGCGTGCCGGTGGCGATGACCTCGCCGCCGCCATCGCCGCCTTCCGGGCCCAGGTCGACGAGCCAGTCCGCCACCTTGATAATATCAAGGTTGTGTTCGATGACCAGCACCGTCTTGCCGTTGTCCACGAGACGCTGCAATACAGTGATCAGACGTTGCACGTCGGCGGCGATTTAAGAAATTGCCTTCGATCAAGCCTGGGTTTCTCGTCCATGAATCCCTGACCCTTTAATCTTTCCGGCATCTCATCAGCCTGGTGAGTCAGCCGACCCGCTTCCGAACGTTCTCTTCAAAAGCACCTCCCCTGCACTTCGCTGCCGGCATCTGGATTTCCATACGGACGCTTTATTCCCAATGTTGCCCGGCGCTGCAACCTGCCGGGCCTGACCCCGCAGCCATAAACAGGCAGTTTGCTTGCCCCGGGGCCGACATCCGCTGCGTGGCTCATTGCCAAAGGGACACTGCGATCCGGGTGGAAGAAAAAACTGCTTCGCACTGGCCAAACTGCCTTACCGGCTTGCAACTGGAGAGATGACCAGCCTGATGCTGCCCTTCCGACGGGCCTCGGGGAAAGCAAAAATGATGCGCCTGAGGTCCCGTTTCTCCTTGAAAAGCGCCACTTGCCGCACAAGCTCCGTTCGCTGCTGCAAGGTCTCGTCGTCGAATTCCACCCGCAGGGCCGCTCGTTCACCACGAATGATGACCTGACCCGCGCCTTCCTCGACCTCGCCAAAGGTGATCAGCACGCTCTCCAGCATGCCGGGCCCGCTGGCGAAACACACCTCGTCCAGCAACTCGATACGCCCCGGCGGACATTCGCGCTGCAACCTGACTGTCCGCACCAGAGACTCCAGGTCGGCTGCCTCATCCCAGGCATTGGCAAGTTCCAGTTTCAGCAGATCCTGTCTGTCGTCGTTACTGTGTTCAAGTAATTGAGCGTGATATTGAGCGCCGGGTCTCGCATCTCCGCGCCGAACCTGGGAGGTCGGTCCCTGCATCCGGCCGTTTGGAACCGGGCAGGAATGGCCGAAAGACTGATTGACGAGCAAATCGTAGCGGCCCGCCCCGAAGTACTCGCGGCTGAAGCGGCTGCGCCCCGGGTCAACGATCAGCGACTCGCCACCAGGGTGCACGATGATCGAGCCCAGGTCGTTCTGGTTGTGCATCTCGCCGTTGTGGCCGCCTTTCGCCACCAGCACCAGCGCCTCCGGGTCGGACGGGTTCATGCGCGCAATCATCCAGTGCATGCCGCTGTAGAAATCATGCCTCGCGGGCACCAAACGTTCGTCATCAACTGCCTTTGACTGTGAGGCGCGCCACAGCAGGCTGCGCAGGTCCCAGGTCAGCGGCGCTTCACCCCAGTCGAGGCCCAGGCGCAGTTGCTCGCGCGCCAGGCTGTGCAGGTCCGGGATATCCAGGCGTTGCGCCAGCCACGCAATCAGCCATAACGGACAGGCATGGTCGGGGTGAATATCCGATTGTTCACCGTGCGCGCCGGCGTGCTGTACATCCAGTAGTGATCATGGCGCTGCAGCCAGGGCGTGAACAGGCGCCGGTCCACTTCGTGGCGGATGCGCTGGGCCAGGGCGGGCTCCAGCTCCGCACCCGGTATGAGATTGAATTCGGCTAGGTCAGCGCCGGTCATGGTGGCCATCAGGTCGATGTGTGGCCTCTCCATGTCAGTCAGTTGCTGCTGGTGCGCCGCGATGGACCAGGTGCTTTCCTCACAGATGGCCCAGGCCGTGTCAAGCAAAGGATCGAGAAAACGCCCTTCGAACTCAAGGCACTCGGCCAGGGTCATCCATCCGAGCTGGCTGCGTCGTCGAGCCCAGCATGCATAATAGGCATTCCGCTCGCCCTCGGCTGAAACTTGAGGAAGAGCGTGGCCGGCATGGCCGGAATTCCGGCGCGTGCCGCCGCTTCACCCTGACTGATGACGCGCGCGCATTCCGCCTCTCCCAGGCCGGCCTTGACAGCCTCCCAGGAATCGCGGTCCGCGGCCGGCGGCATGGGCGGCCCGGCCTGTTCCTCGCGCAGCACGCGCTCCACCTGAATCACGTTCAGATCGCGTAGCATGCTGCCTGCCTCTATAGAAGAATTGTATTCAGACGGGCTCGGGCATTGCCTCGCGTCGGGCCAGCACCGGCCGCAGCCAGCGTCCGGTGTAACTGGCCTCCTGCATGGCGACCGACTCGGGCGTGCCGGTGGCGATGACCTCGCCGCCGCCGTCGCCGCCTTCCGGGCCGAGGTCGACGAGCCAGTCCGCCACCTTGATGATGTCCAGATTGTGCTCGATGACCAGCACCGTGTTGCCATTGTCAACCAGTTGCTGCAGCACCGCAATCAATCGCTTGACATCCGCGGCGTGCAGGCCGGTGGAGGGTTCGTCCAGGATGTAGAGCGTCTGGCCGGTGGCGCGCTTGGCCAGCTCGCGGCTGAGCTTTACGCGCTGCGCCTCGCCACCGCTGAGCGTGGTCGCCGGCTGCCCTATGCGAATGTAGCCCAGGCCCACGGCGTCCAGCGTTTGCAGCTTGTTGAAGATGGTCGGGAAATTGACGAAGAACTCCAGCCCTTCGCTCACCGTCATGTCCAGCACGTCGGCGATGCTCTTGCGACGATACTGCACCTGCAGCGTTTCGCGATTGTAGCGCGCGCCCAGACACACGTCGCAGGTTACGTAGATGTCCGGCAGGAACTGCATCTCGATCTGCAGCTGCCCCTGCCCCTGGCAGTTCTCGCAGCGTCCGCCCTTCACATTAAAGCTGAAGCGGCCGGGCTTGTAGCCGCGAATCTTGCTCTCCGGCAGCTCGGCGAAAAGTTGCCGGATGGCGTCGAACATCTTGGTGTAGGTGCCCGGGTTGCTGCGCGGCGTGCGCCCGATGGGACTCTGGTCGATGTTGATGATCTTGTCGATGTGCTCCACGCCCTCCAGCGCTGCCAGCGCGCCGGCGCGCTCGCGGCTGCGGTTGATGCGCCGCGCCAGCTGCCGGTAAAGCGTGTCGACCAGCAGCGTGCTCTTGCCACTGCCGCTCACACCGGTGATGCAAATCAGGGTGCCCAGTGGCAGGCTGACATCGATGTTCTTGAGGTTGTTCTCGCTGGCGCCACGCATGGTCAGCGCGAGGCCGTTACCATTGCGCCTGGTCTCCGGCAACTCGATGCGTAGCCGGCCGGAAAGGTAGGCGCCGGTCAGGCTTTCCGCGACCAGCTCGATATCTTCCGGCGTCCCCTCGGCGACGACATAACCACCGCGTTCGCCGGCGCCCGGCCCCAGGTCGATCAGCCAGTCCGCCGAGCGCATGGTCTCCTCGTCATGCTCGACAACCAGCAGCGTGTTGCCCAGGTCACGCATCCCCTTCAGCGTGTCGATCAGGCGCGCGTTGTCGCGCTGGTGCAGGCCGATGGAGGGCTCATCGAGCACGTAGAGCACGCCGGTCAGGCGGCTGCCAATTTGCGTCGCGAGGCGGATGCGCTGGGCTTCACCGCCGCTCAGCGACCCGGCGAAGCGCGCGAGCGTCAGATAGTCCAGACCCACGTCGTTGAGGAAGCGTGCGCGCGCGCCGATCTCGTTCAGCACCTGGCGCGCAATGTGTCGCTCGCGCGCCCCCAGCGCTGACCCGTCTGCCGTCGCGCTCTCGCCGCGCAGCGCCTGCACGCTGTCCAGCAGCGCCTGCACCGTCATCGCCGTGTACTCGTGGATGGACTTGCCGGCCACGGTCACTGCCAGCGCCTCTGGCCGCAGCCGGCGCCCGGCGCAGGTGACGCAGGGCGTGCGCACCATACATTCCTCAATGCGGTCGCGGATGAAATCGGAGCTGGTATCGCGGTAGCGCCGGTTCAGGTTGTTGACTATTCCCTCGAAAGTGGTGCTCCAGCTGCGCTGCTGACCCTGACTGTTGCGATATTGCACTTCAAACCGGCGTCCGCCACAGCCATACATGACGGCCTGCTGCTGTTCCTCCGTCAACTCGCGCCAGGGCGTGTGCAGGTTGAAGTCCAGCGCCCGCGCCAGCGACCGCATCAGGCCGGTTGTCCAGCCCGACGACTCGCTCAGGTTCCAGCCGTTGGCATCAATAGCGCCGTCGGCGATGCCCGCCTCCGGGTCCGCCACCAGCTGGACGGGGTCAATCTCCAGCCGAAAGCCCAGCCCCTGACAGTCCGGACAGGCGCCCTTGGGCGTGTTGAAGCTGAACAGGCGCGGCTCCAGTTCCGGCAGGCTGCCATGACCGTTCACGCAGGCCAGATGTTCGCTGAACAGGATGTCGCGCGGCTGCTGCGCATCCGTGACATCGTTGATGATGACGAGACCCTTGCCCAGCTCCAGCGCCGTCTCGATCGAGTCCGTCAAACGCGTGACGAAGCCGCGCGCTTCTTCGCTGGCCGGGTCTTCGTAGTGGCGCAGGATTAATCGGTCGACGACGATTTCGATATTGTGGATCTTGTAGCGGTCGAGCGTGATCTGCTCCTCCAGTTCGTGCAGCTCGCCGTTTACGCGCACGCGCTGGAAGCCGGCCCTGCCGATTTCCTCGAACACCTTCTCGTGGTGTCCCTTGCGATTCTGCACCACCGGCGCCAGGATTTGCGCGCGCGTCCCCGCCGCCAGCGCCAGCACGGCGTCCACAATTTGCTGCGCGCTCTGCGCCATGACTTCATCGCCGCAGACCGGGCAGTGCGGCACGCCGATGCGCGCGTACAGCAGGCGCAGGTAATCGTAAATCTCGGTGACCGTGCCTACTGTGGAGCGCGGGTTCTGGCTGACGCCACGCTGGTCGATCGAGACCGCCGGGCTGAGCCCCTCGATCTGGTCGACGTCCGGCTTCTCCATCTGCCCCAGAAACTGACGCGCGTAGGCGCTCAGGCTTTCCACATAGCGACGCTGCCCTTCGGCGAAGATGGTGTCGAAGGCCAGCGATGACTTGCCTGAGCCCGAGAGCCCGGTGATGACGACCAGGCTGTCGCGCGGAATGTCAACGTCAATGTCCTTGAGATTGTGCTCGCGCGCTCCACGCACCACAATCTGGTCCAGCGCCATGGTTTCTTCCTGCTATCCGCTTCCAGTGGACAGTCAATTGTAAGGCCGCGCCGCAGTGCTGACAAGCGCGGGCGCGCCTCTGGTTCACTGTAAGAGACAAGCACTGGCGCTGGCCGCCCTCACCCACGGGGCCGTATCCCGCCGGGAAGGGCTCCCGTCGTGAGCGACGGGAAAGGATTTAGGGCGAGGGCCGGCCACATTCGACAGGTATTGCGAGAGTTTGCATGCTATATTGCCGATCGGTTCCAGACAGTTCGGAGTCCCGCTTCATGCGTGATGTGTACGTCCTCGGCATCGGTCAGACGCCCGTTGGCGAGTGGTGGGAGCGCAGCCTGCGTGACCTGGCTGGCGAGGCCCTGCAGGCCGCGGTGACGGACGCCGCCATCGACCGGCCCCAGGCGCTCTTCGTCGCCAACATGCTGGCCTCCCGCATCAGCAACCAGACCCAGCTGGGCGCGCTCATCGCCAGTCACGTCGGCTGGCGCGGCCTTGAGGCGACCACCGTGGAGGCCGCCTGTGCTTCCGGCGGCGTGGCCTTGCAGGCGGGCGTGCGCGCCATCGCCAGCGGTATGCTGGACCTGGTCGCGGTCTGCGGCGTGGAAAAGATGACCGACGCCACCAGCGGCCCGGTCACCACCGCGCTGGCCACCGCCGCCGATGCCGATTATGAGAGCGCACACGGCGCCTCCTTCGTCGCCCTCAACGCCCTCATCATGCGTCGCTACATGCATGAGCATCACATCGCCCACCTCGACTTCGCGCCCTTCAGCCTCAACGCCCATGCCAACGCCGTGCACAACCCCAACGCCATGTTCCGCCGCGCCATCTCACTGGAAACCTGGCAGCGCGCCCCCGTGATTTCCGACCCCGTCAACCTCTTCGACAGCTCGCCCGTCGCTGACGGCGCGGCAGCCGTCATCCTGGGCTCTGCCGAACTGGCGCGCGCTTCCGGCCACGCGCCCCTGCGCGTGCTGGCCAGCGCCTGCGCCACCGACAGCGTCGATCTCGCCGGTCGTCAGGACCCAATCGATCTGTATGCCGCCCGCCTCAGCACGCAACGCGCCCTCGACCAGGCCGGGCTGGCGCGCGAAGACATCGACGTCTTTGAGCTGCACGACGCCTTCTCCATCATGGCCGCACTGAGCCTGGAAGCGGCCGGTTTCGCCGCGCCCGGCCGCGCCACGCAGCTGGCCGCGGAGGGAGAAATTGGCACTCACGGGCGCATCCCGGTCTGTACCCTCGGTGGCCTGAAAGGCCGCGGTCACCCGGTCGGCGCGACCGGCGTGTACGAAATAGCCGACCTCGTCACCCAGTTGCGCGGCGCCGCCGGGCCGGCCCAGGTACCCGGCGCAGCCATCGGTATGGCCCAGAACATTGGCGGCACCGGCGCCACCGTCGTCACTCATATCCTGGGCAGCGACGACTGACTCCCGCGTTTCACACAAAGGGGTAGACCCGTGACAAAATTGCGCAGCCAGGACTGGTTTGGCAATGAAGACAAACCCGGCTTTGTCGGTCGCAGTTGGCTGAAAAACCAGGGCCTGCCCGACCACGTATTCGACGGCCGTCCGGTCATTGGCATCTGCAACACCTGGTCGGAACTGACGCCCTGCAACGGACACTTTCGTGTGCTGGCCGAGTTTGTGCGCCGCGGCGTTTACGAAGCCGGCGGCCTGCCACTGGAGTTCCCGGCCATGTCGCTGGGCGAGCCGCTGATGCGCCCTACCACCATGCTCTATCGCAACCTGGCCAGCATGGAAATCGAGGAGACCATCCGCGCCAACCCGCTGGACGGCGTCGTGCTGCTCACCGGCTGCGACAAGACCACGCCCGCCTGTCTGATGGGCGCGGCCAGCGTCGACCTGCCCACCATCGTCGTCAACGGTGGCCCCATGCTCAACGGCAAGTTTCGTGGCCGCGACATCGGCTCCGGCACCGACGTCTGGCGTCTCAGCGATGACCTGCGCCTGGGTCGCATCACGCTTGATGACTATCACGGGGCCGAAAGCTGCATGTCGCGCAGCGACGGCCACTGCATGACCATGGGCACCGCCTCCACCATGGCTTGTATGGTCGAGGCCCTCGGCCTGACCTTGCCTGGCGCGGCCGCCATCCCGGCAGCCGACTCGCGCCGCCGGCGCCTGGCGCACCTTTCAGGCCGGCGCATCGTGGAAATGGTGCAGGAGGATCTGCGCCTCTCCACCATCCTGACCCGTCCCGCGCTGGAGAACAGCATCCGCGTCAACGCAGCCGTGGGCGGCTCCACCAACTTCGTGCTGCATCTGCTGGCCCTGGCCGGACGCCTTGGCATCGAACTGACGTTGGACGACTTCGACCGCCTCGGCAGCCAGATGCCGCTGCTGGTCAACCTGATGCCTTCCGGCCAGTATCTGATGGAAGACTTCTTCTACGCCGGCGGCCTGCCGGTCGTTATCCAGCAGCTGCGCGGCTTGCTGCACGTGGACGCGCTGACCGTCAATGGCGGCACGCTGGCAGAGAACACGGCGGGCGCTGCCAACTACAACCGCGAGGTCATCGCCGACCTTGACGCGCCCTTCCAGCACGAGGCCGGCCTCAGCGTCCTGCGCGGCAACCTCTGCCCGGATGGCGCCATTATCAAGCCCTCCGCCGCCGCGCCCGACCTGCTGCAACATCGCGCTCGCGCCGTCGTCTTTGAAGACATTGATGACTATCACCAACGTATCGACGACCCCGACCTTGAGGTCGCGGCGGACAGTGTGCTGGTGCTCAAGCAGGTCGGGCCGCGCGGCTTCCCGGGCATGCCCGAGGTCGGTAACTTCAACCTGCCGAAGAAACTGCTCTTGCAGGGCGTCGAAGATATGGTGCGCATTTCGGACGGGCGCATGAGCGGCACGGCCTTCGGCGCGGTCGTGTTACACGTGGCCCCGGAATCGGCCCTGGGTAGCGCACTGGCCCTGGTGCGCAATGGCGACGAGATCGAGCTTGACGTGCCAGCGCGGCGGCTGCAGTTACTGGTCAGCGACGAGGAACTGCTGCTGCGGCGCGCAGCATGGCAGCCGCGGCCCCTGCCTGGCGCGCGTGGCTACACCAAACTCTACGTTGAACATGTACAGCAGGCGGACAGCGGCGTGGATTTCGATTTCCTGCGTGGCGGCTCGGGCGCAGCGGTAAAACACGCCGGCCATTAAGGCGTCAGGTCAACAGGCCGGCGTCGCTCAGCCTCTCACAGGGCTGTCTGCGGCCTCGACTGAATAGTCGCTCAGGTGCTCGGACAAGGTCACATTGGCCAGACTGCGCACGATCGAGATCCAGCTGCGGCCAGGCGTGAGCTGAATCGGCTTGTCGCTGCCGGTGTGGGTGAGCTGCAGCGCCATGCCTGGCGCCTGGCTGGCGCGGCGCCAGCGCCCGCTGTACCAGCGCCCGTCACGCGCCACCAACGCCGACCCACTGCCCCACAACTGCAGCTCCAGCGAGTCATCATCCGCGCCAGGCACGAACAGGTCCGGCCGCCGCACGTGCCGCACCTGCAGCACAATCAGGTTGTCCGCCCACAGCTGTTCGCCATCCACAGCATCAAAATGCGCTACTCCATCGGTAAAGCGCAGCCAGCGGCCACTTCTGATGTCATATTGCCATTGGGCGCTGGTCTGCCCCCACCAGTCGAGACCCACTTCCCGCACAGGCTGGCCGCCGATGTCCGGCACGCTGTCAAAGGCGAAGCCGATCGCCTTGTAACCAAAATTGTTGCCACGCGCGTTCGCTGCCTGATACAGCCGTTGCGTGTCAAGAAACAGGGTGTGCTCATAGCCCACGCCCGGTAGCTGGTAGCGACAGAAACCGGCCTTCAGGCAATTGTCGCCAGTCAAGGGCGAGAAGGCGTGCTGCCAGCGGGTTGAATTCCAGATGAAATTCTGGATCGGAATGCTGGTGCCGGAGTAGGCCAGAAAGGCACTGTACATGGACATCAGCTCCAGATCGAGCAGGCGCGCGCTGCGCACCGAGCCGACATGCTGCGGCGCTTTGCTGCGATATATGGCGGCAAGGCGCGTGATCCCGTTCTCGGATTCCACCTCGTAGACGAGGTCGGCCTGGTTGACACCCGACTGCGGGCGCACCACCGGCGGGAAATTGGAGACTTTCACAATCAGGTTGCGGCGCTCCATGGACGCCACATCAGGATAGGGCAGCCCCGTCAGGGAATTGTAGTCAAGCGGATACTCTTCCGGGCCGCTTGGCTCGGGCAGGTCGCCCCTTGTCCGCTGCGACACTTCTTCCGCGCCCGCCAGTGGAGCTATCAGGAGCAGAACCAGAACCAGTGCAACCAGGCGTGCCGTGGGCATGAGGCGCTAATCTCCGGGAGCCGGACAATTCCGGCGGCAGTATAGTGCGCGCGCGACAGGGTTGCACAGGGACAGTTGCCGCGAACGGGCTATACTGTGGGCCTGTTGAAGGAGGATGCCATGTCAGATAGACGCCTGTTAATCTCGGTTGCTCACCCCGATGACGAAACTTTTGGTTACGGAGGTCTGGTTGCAAAGTATGTGTCAGAGGGCGCCGACGTCTCCGCTCTCGTCTCCACCAATGGCGACGTGGGCACCATGGACCCTTCCTTCGTCGAAAAGCATGGCTCCGTTAAGGCGGTGCGCCTGTCCGAGCTGGATTGTGCCGTGCGTATGCTGGGCTTCCGCAATCTGTTCCTGCTCGGCTACCGCGACAGCGGCATGCCGGGGACAGAAACCAGCGAACACCCCGACTGTTCGTGGCAGGCCCCGCGCGAGGATATGACCCGCCGCGTCGTCGAGGTCATCCGCGCGGCGCGGCCCCAGGTCATCCTGACCCACAACCGCTACGGTGGCTACGGTCACCCGGACCACATCGCCATCCAGCGCGCCACCACCGATGCCTTCAGTCTGGCCGCAGATGCCAGCTATGTGACGGATGGTTTCGAGCCCTGGAAACCCCAGAAACTTTATTACAGCTCTTCCAGCACCTTCATGATGCGTTACGCCATTCTGATGATGCGCCTGCGTGGCCAGGACCCGCGCGCCATGGGCCGCAACAAGGACATCGACAGGGTCGCCGTGCTGGAGAACAGCGAGCCGACGCACGTCCGTATTGATGTGCGGCAATGGCTGGACATCTGGGACGCGGCCAGCAACTGTCACGCCAGTCAGCTTGCCGGTCGCCGCGCGCGTCCACCCGGCTGGCTGCGCCGCCTCTTCCAGTCACACGTGCGCTACACGCGCATCCAGCCGCCGCCAACGCACAACCGCATCGACGAGCACGATCTCTTCGCCAACGTGCGTACCGGCGACTAATCCCCGAAATGCAGCGGCACATGGCGCTGCGCCAGCACCGCCTGCCCCTCCGGGCCCTGCGCCCAGGCGATGAAACTGCGCAGGCGCTCGTCCTGTGGCTCATGCGCGCCAGCGATGTAGAGCGTGCTGCGCAGCGGCCAGCTGCGGTCGGCGAAGCTCTGTGCAGTCGGCGCAACCCCGTCAAGGCGCAGGGCCTGCACCCTGTCGTCCAGCCAGCCGGCCGCCAGATACCCGATGGCGCCCTGCTGGCGCGCCACGCTGGCCAACATGGCCGCGCTGGAATGCATCACAATGGCGGCAGTTGTGGTCTGGCGCTCGCCCATCACCAGACGCTCGAAGACCGCGCGCGTGCCGGAACCTGGCTCGCGACTGATGACCTGCAATGCCTGGCCCGGAGCCAGACCTGCCCCGGCGTCGCGACCCTGAAAGATGCCCCGTAGCTGCTCCAGCGTCAGCTCCCGCATGGCCAGCTCCGGATGCGCGATGATGACGATGGCGTCATGGCCCAGCGGCGCCGCCCACAGGTCGCTTTCCGCCGCTCCCGGCAGCCAGTTCGTCAAAAACCAGGCCGGTTGCGCGCGCTGCGTCATCGCCGACACCGTGGCAAAATTTCCTGCTTCCAGTTCGAAGCGCAGGGCCGGATTCACCCGGGCGTAGTGACCCGTCAGGTCCTGCGCCAGCGGCAACGCAGCCGAACTGCTGCCCAGCTGAATCACGGCCACATCGACCGCAGGCGTTACCGCCGGCACGATCTCGCCGTGGCAGCCGGCCAGCGCCAGCGCGGCAATGACCAGACTGCGGCTTGCGGGACGCTTGACACAGCCGGGCAGTGGATCCATCAGACAGTGACGTCAGGCCTGCGCAGCAAGGCCCCGCCTCTCACGCGACCAGCGCTGGTGGAATGCCTCGCGCCAGGCGGCCAGCTCTCCCGCCAGAATGGCCTTGCGCATGGCAGTCATCAGCCCGACCAGGAAGTGAATGTTGTGCAGGCTGAGCAACATGTAGCCCAGCAGTTCGCGCGCCTTGATCATATGGCGCAGGTAGGCCCGTGAATACTCGCTGCAGGCCGGGCAGTCACAGTCAGCAACCAGCGGACGCTCGTCGCGCGCAAAGTCGAGGCGGCCCACATTGATGCGGCCCGTGCGTGTAAAGGCCGCGCCGTGGCGCGCCAGACGCGTCGGGATGACGCAGTCGAACAGGTCGATGCCCTGCCACACGCCCTCGACCAGGTCGTCCGGCTCGCCCACGCCCATCAGGTAGCGCGGCTTGTCTGGCGGCAACAGCGGCGCAGACATTTCCAGTCCTTCCAGCATGTCCGCGCGCGACTCGCCCACGGACAGGCCGCCCAGCGCATAGCCCGCAAAGCCGATGTCCTGCAGCGCCCGCGCCGACTGCTCGCGCAGGTCGCCAAAGATGCCGCCCTGCACGATGCCGAATAGCGCCTGGCCCCCGTCATCCGCATGCGCGGCGCGGCACCTGCGCGCCCAGGCGCTGGTGCGCCGCACGGCCGCCTCAACGCGCTCGCGTTCGCGCGGGGGCGGACATTCATCGAAGCACATCACGATGTCCGCGCCCAGGTTTTGCTGGATCTGCATCACCTTTTCCGGCGTGAAGCGCAACCGGCTGCCATCGATGTGGCTGCGAAAGCTGACGCCATCGTCGTCGATGCGGTTGATGTGCTGCAGACTGAACACCTGGTAGCCGCCGGAATCAGTCAGCATCGGCCCAGGCCAGTTCATGAAACGTTGCAGCCCGCCCAGCTCCCGCACGATCTCGTCGCCGGGCCGCAGATGCAAATGATAGGTGTTTGCCAGCACAAGGCTTGCGCCGGCCCTCTTCAGGTCGCGCGGGAAGACGGCCTTCACCGAGCCCACGGTCCCCACGGGCGCGAAAACGGGCGTAGCGACAGGCCCGTGTGTGGTGTGCAATACTCCGGCCCTGGCCCGGCCCTGTGCAGCGAGAATGTCGAATCTTGCCGTCATGCCAGCCTGTGTATCGAAAACCAGGGCGGAGTATAGCAGCAAACGCCAGCCCCTGTCGGCTGCGCTGGCAGGCCGCAGCCGGCAGCGCTATACTTGTTTCATGCTCCCGCCGCACGCCTCCCTCCCCGCCGGCGCGACCACCTGGCTCGAAATCGACCAGGGCGCAATCCTCAACAACGTACAGCAAATGCGCAGCATGCTTGCAGCACATGTACGAATGCTGGCCGTCATCAAGGCCGACGCCTACGGCCACGGTGCCGTCGCCACCGCCCGCAGCGTCCTCGCCGGCGGCGCGGATGCGTTGGGCGTCGCCAGCCTGGCAGAAGCCCTGGAACTGCGCGCCGCGGGCCTCAAGGCGCCCGTGCTGGTGCTGGGTTACGTCCCACCTGCAGCCGTGCCCGCAGCAATTGCACAGCAGCTCACGCTCACACTCTTCGACCCCGCGCAGGCACAGGCCTGTGAACGCGCAGCCCGCAAGACCGGGCAACGGCTCAGGGCCCATATCAAGCTGGACAGCGGACTCGGGCGCATGGGCATGCTGGTGTCGGACGCCTGCTATTTCCACGACAGCCTGTTCGGGTTGGAAGCGCTGCTACTGGAGGGCTGCTACACGCACTTCGCGCTCGCCGACGAAGACGCGGCCTGGACGCGCGCGCAGCTGCAACGCTTCCTCACGGCGGCGACGGCGCTGCGCCAGCGTGGCGCCCGCTTTTCGCTGTTACACACGGCCAACTCCCCGGCGACGCTGACCCTGCCCGCCAGCCATCTCGACATGGTGCGCCCGGGCATTGTCCTCTACGGCCTCTCGCCCTCGGACAGCGTGCCAGTCCCGCCCGGCTTCACGCCCGCGCTGACCTGGAAAACTCTCATCGTGCAGCTCAAGACCCTGCCCGCAGGTCACAGTGCGGGCTATGGCCGCGCCTGGGTCGCCGACGCCCCGACGCGCATCGCCATCTTGCCCGTCGGCTATTCGCACGGTTTCCGGCGCTTGCCGCATGAGCCGCGCACGGTGCTGCTGCGCGGTCAGGTCGCGCCAGTCATCGGGCGCATCAGCATGGAGAAGATTGCGATTGATGTTTCCCGAATCCCGGAGGTGACCGTCGGCGATGAGGTGGTGTTGCTGGGGCGCCAGGGCGCGGCCGAAATCAGCGCCGAAACGCTGGCCCGACGCTTCGGCACCAACAACTATGAAGTCGTCACCGGCATTTCAGCGCGCCTGCCCCGGCTTCAGTTGAGCAATTCGCCCACGTAGTCCGCAATCACATCCGGCTCCGTGCCCACGGTGAACATCATGCGCAGCAGCCGCTCGCGGTCAATCAGGAAGCTCGAGGTGCTGTGGTCCAGCAGACCCGGCTGACTGCCGGCGCCCAGATGGAGACCGAAATCCGCGCCGATGCGCCGCACTTCCTCGCGCGCCCCCGTCATCCCCAGAAAGTCCGGGTCGAAGTTCGCCAGCCAGTCGCGCAACTGCAACGGTTGATCGACCTCGCCGTCGACGCTGACCATCACATAGTTGACGTCCCCGCTGCGATCACCCAGCGCAGCCTTCACCCGCGTGAAATCCGCCAGGGTCTGCGGGCAGTAATCCGGGCAGCGGGTGTAACCGAAGACCAGCAGCGTCACCTTGTCAGTCAATTCATCCAGACTCAGTGGGTTGCCGTCCTTGCCAGCCAGCGTAAAGTCCGCCAGCACACGCGGCGGCTCGATGACCGTCGCACCATCAAACCAGGAATCGGCATCGACCAGCGCCGCCGCGCCGCTGGTCTCCGCTGGATTCGCCAGGCGCCACACGACGAACAGCAGCGAACCGCTTGTGATGGAAAGGCTCAGCACCAGCGCTACCAGCAGCGCCGGTCGCATCCGCCTGCGCGCACCGCCTTCTTCAGTCATGCGCCCTCTCTGTCATCTGCTACAGGCATCCTGGCACAGCGCCGACGCGCCGTCAATCGCTTGCAAGGACCGGCAACTTCGGCTAAACTACGGTCACCAAAGGGACTGTCGCGAGAGTGCGCCGGGTGGCGCCACCGAAGGGGCAAGTGGTCCGCTGGCTGGGCTGGCCACGAATCTCTCAGGTACAGGGAGCGGCAGACCACAGGACTCTGGAAGCGGTTTCGACTGACAGGGGCGCACAGCATTGTGCGTCCCTTTATATTTGTGCAGGAGGCAGCAACAATGGGCAAGTGGAAGACGCCGGCGCACCTTCAGTATCAGGATACCGACGAGTGGCTGCGGCAGGAAGGTGCGGAAGCCGTGGTTGGCCTCACGGACTATGCCCAGGATCAACTGAACGACATCGTCTTTCTTGAGTTGCCGGCAGTGGGCGATACCTTCGCCCAGGGCGACAGCTTCGGCGTGGTCGAGTCGGTCAAGGCTGCTTCAGATCTGCACCTGCCGGTCGCCGGTACTGTGACCGCCGTGAACGATGCAGTGGAGGATGAGCCCGAACTGGCCAACGCCGACCCCTATGGCGCGGCCTGGCTGGTCAGGATTCGCCTCAATGACCTGGCTGAGCTGACGGGCCTGATGGACGCCGCCGCCTACGACGCCCACTGTGACGCGCGCTAGTTTGCCATGAGCTACGTCCCGCACACCGAAACCGAACGCCAGCAGATGCTGGCGACCATCGGCGTCAGCGCCATCGAGGACCTCTTCGGCGCGGTGCCGGCCCGTCACCGCTTTCCCTCGCTGGGCCTGCCGGATGCGCTCAGCGAGCAGGAAGTACAGGCGGAGCTGCTGGCGCTCTCCGAAGCCAACGACCACGGCCAGGACTATGCGATTTTCCGCGGCGGTGGCGCCTGGCATCATTTCATCCCCTCTGCCCAGGGCCACATCCTGCTGCGCGGAGAATTCCTCACCGCCTACACACCCTATCAGCCCGAACTCAGCCAGGGGACGCTGCAGGCCATCTATGAGTATCAAAGCATGATCTGCGCGCTGACCGGCATGGACGCAGCCAACGCCAGCCATTATGACGGCGCCACCAGCTTCGCCGAGTCGATCACGGTAGCCATCGACGTCGGGCGCGGTCGCCGCAAGAAAGTCCTCTGCAGCCCCTACATCAACCCGCAGTACCGCGATGTCGCCCGCACCTACCACCAGGGCAAGGATGTCCTCATCCGCGGTGATGAAAGCGCCGCCTCCCTGAACGATCTGGTCAACCAGCTGGACAGCAACACGGCCATGCTGGCGGTCGCCTACCCGGACTTCCTCGGCCACGTCGCCGGCTTCAACGGCCTGGCGCAGAAGGTGCACGCAGCCGGCGCGCTGCTGGTCTTCGTCGTCAACCCGCTGGCCCTGGGTCTGCTGAAAAGCCCGGGCGAGCTGGGCGCCGACATCGTCGTCGGCGAGGGCCAGCCACTGGGCATCCCGCTCTCCTACGGCGGCCCCTACCTCGGCTTCTTCGCCACGCGCGCGCGCCACGTGCGCAAGATCGCCGGCCGCATCGTTGGCGAAACCGTGGACGAGGATGGCCGCCGCGCCTGGGTGATGACCCTGCGCCCGCGCGAACAGGACATCCGCCGCGAAAAGGCCAGCAGCAACATTTGCACCAACCAGGGGTTGATGGCCCTGGCCGCCGCCGTCTACCTCGCCCTGATGGGCAAACAGGGCCTGCGTCAGGTGGCCGAACTCTGCTGGCACAAGGCCCATTACGCCGCCGCGCAGATGAGTTCGCTGCCGGGCTACGAAATCGTGACGCAGCCGCCCTTCTTCCACGAGTTCGCCCTGCACTGCCCGCGCCCGGTAGCGGAGCTCAACGCAGGGCTGCGCGAGCGTGGCATCATCGGCGGCCATGACCTTGGCGCTGAAGACGCCCACCTGCGCGACTGCATGTTGCTGGCCTTCACCGAACTGAACAGCCGCGCCGAAATTGATGCCCTGGTGACCGGTTTGCGGGAGCTGCAAGCCTCATGAGCGAAGCGACGATTTATGAACTGGGCGCCAGCGGCAGGTCCGCCATACGCCTGCCGCACTGCGATGTCCCGCCCACAGAGCTGCCGCGGGAGTTGCTGCGCTCGGAACTCGACCTGCCGGAAGTGAGCGAGCTGCAGGTCGTGCGCCACTTCACGCGCCTCAGCCGCCGCAACTTCGCCATCGACACCGGCTTCTATCCGCTCGGCTCCTGCACCATGAAGTACAACCCGCGCCTCAACGAGGACGTGGCGCGCCTGCCCGGCTTCGCCCAGCTGCACCCGCGCAGCGATGAAGAAAGCTCGCAAGGCGCGCTGGAGTTGATGCACAGCCTGCAGGACTCACTGGCCGAAATCAGCGGCTTCGCGCGCGTCAGCCTCATGCCGGCGGCCGGCGCCCAGGGCGAGCTGGCCGGCATCCTCATGATCCGCCGCTATCACGAGCGCCGCGGCGACAGCCGCCGCACGCGCATCCTCGTGCCCGACAGCGCCCACGGCACCAACCCGGCCACCGTCACCATGGCCGGCTACCAGGCGCTGGAGTTGCCTTCCAACAAGAATGGCAACGTCAGGATGAAGGCGCTGCGGGCCGCCTGTGACGAGACCGTGGCCGGCATGATGATTACCGTGCCCAGCACGCTTGGCCTCTTCGACATCAACATCCAGGAAATTATCGAAACGGTGCACAATTGTGGCGGCCTGGTCTACATGGATGGCGCCAACATGAACGCGCTGATGGGCGTCGTCAAGCCCGGCGAACTGGGCTTCGACGTCATGCACTACAACCTGCACAAGACCTTCTCCACGCCGCATGGCGGTGGTGGCCCCGGCTGCGGCGCAGTCGCCGTCAACGAACGCCTGGCGCCCTTCCTGCCCGGCCCCAATGTGGAAATCGTGTCACCCGCCACCGACGACGCCACGCCCCGCTTTGGCCTGCGCATGCCGCCGCGCTCAATCGGTCGGCTCAAGGCCTTCCATGGCAACTTCGGCATGCACGTCCGCGCCCACGCCTACATCCGCATCCACGGCGCACAGGGCATCCGCGACATCTCGCGCCACGCTGTGCTCAACGCCAACTATGTGCGCGCCTCCCTGCAGAACAGTTACACCATCCCTTATCCGCGCATCTGCGCCCACGAATTCGTGATTGAGGGTCACTTCGAGGGCGTCGCGGAAGTGCACGCGCTGGACATCTCCAAGCGCCTGATGGACTACGGCTTTCACCCGCCCACCAACTACTTCCCGCTCAGCGTGCCCGAGGCGCTGCTGATCGAGCCCACCGAGACCGAGGACAAGGCCACCCTCGACGAGTTCATCGCCGCCATGCGCAGCATCGCCCAGGAAGCGCGTAATGACCCCGACCTGCTGCGCACTGCCCCTCGCACACTCGACATCTCGCGTCTGGACGAGGTGCGCGCCGCCCGCCAGCTGATGCTCTGCTGCGTGCCCATTCCGGACTGGCCCGCTGCGCAGGGCTGACGCCCGGCCTCGGCCCTGTGGCTGAATTCTGGTTCGTCTCCGCGCCGCTGCCAGGTCACCTCGACTGGGGCGGCTTGCTGCGCACAGCCCAGGACCTGCGTGACCGCGGTCACCAGGTGCGCTGGCTGAGTGGACCGCAGGTCGCGCGCACGCTGGCCCAGGCCGGCCTCGACTTCATTCCCCTGCGCGAAACCGGCTGGCTGTGGCCGCCGCCGCCCCTGCCCGACATCCACTCGCTGCCGCCGCAGGAAGCCGTCATGCTGCGCTACCGCCGCGCGCTGGATACCTGGCTGAGCGTCGACAAGGTCGCGGCCGCGACTGCCGAACTGATCGCCCTGGCACAGCGCGTGGGTGCGCCTGACCTGCTGGTCACCGATCCCTTCCTCAGCGCGTCCGCCCTCGCCGCAGAGGCGCTGGCTGTCCCGCTCGTCGTCGGCGGCTGGCCCGCCCAGGCGGAACTCGACGAGGAGCGCCTGCTGGCGGTGCAGCGCACGCTCGGCGCCGACAGTCGCGCGCGCCTGACGCAGTTGCTCACGCGTTTCAGCCTGCAAGGCCACAATTTCTCGCAGGGCGCCACGCCCTCCGTCCTCAGCCCGTTGCTGCACCTGTGCTACTTCAGCGAAGACTGGTACGCCGAAGAGCGCGGCAGCCTGCTGCCACAGAACGCCTACGTTGGCGGCGCACCGTCTGTGCCCGCCATTGCTGCGCCGGACTGGCTGGGCGCCATCCCGCCAGAGACGTCGCTGGCGCTGATTACCCTCGGCACCACCTTCACCGGCGACCTCGGCTTCTTCAGCTGGGCGGCCCAGGCCGCGGCCCGCCTCAGGCTCGTCCCGATCGTCGTCATCGGCTGGAACCCGCTGCCGCCGGAGCGCAAGGCCGAACTGGTCGCCGCCCTGCCCGGCCAGGCGCGTCTGCTCAACTGGGTCGATTTCCATCACATCCTGCCGCGCGCGCGCCTCGCCATCCATCACGGCGGCATGGGCACCACGCACAGTGCCGTTGTGCATGGCGTGCCCCAGCTGGTCGTGCCCCACGCCGCCGACCAGCGCGCCCAGGGTCGTCGCGTCGCGCAGGCGAAGGTCGGCCTGCATTTGACCGCGCACGACGTCCGCAACGGCGCCCTCTTCACTGGCGCGCGCGCCCTGCTGGCCGACGAAAAGGTACAGCAGAATGCGCGTCAACTGGCGCAGGAAATGGCGGCCGGCGGCGGACCGCAGCGCGCCGCCGACTTGCTGCTCGCAACGCTGGAGCGGAGCGCAACAACGTGAGCCGCGCACCAGGTCGCAGCTGAAATGGCCTTCTCCGCTGCGCTGTTGCGCGAACGCGCGCTTGAGCTGGGCTTCAACCTGGTCGGCATCACCGCCGCGCAGCCCTCCCCCACCCTGAACGCCTACCTGCAATGGATCGGGGGCGGCATGCACGGCACCATGAGCTGGCTGGCGCGGCCGGACCGCCAGGCACGGCGGCGTGACCTCAAGGTCATCCTGCCCGACGTGCGCACCCTGCTGGTCGTCGGCCTCGACTACGCCCAGGCGCCCGGCCTGCAGGCGCTGCTGGAAGATCCCGCGCGCGGGCGCATCGCCGCCTACGCCTGGGGCCTGGACTATCACGATGTCATGACCTCGCGCCTGGAAACGCTGGCCGCCTGGCTGCAGCGCGCAAGCGGTCAGCACAAGGCACAGCGCGTCTACGTCGATACCGGCGCCCTGCTCGAGCGCAGTCACGCGCAGCAGGCCGGCCTCGGCTTCTTCGGCAAGAACACCATGCTCATCCATCCCCACCGCGGCAGTCACTTCTTCCTCGGCGAACTCCTGACCCCCCTGGAATTCGACGAACACGACCAGCCACAGCAGGGCGTTGGCTGCGGCAGTTGCACGCGTTGCCTGAATGCCTGCCCGACCGACGCCTTCCCGCGCCCCTTCGTGCTGGATTCGCGCCGCTGCATCAGCTATCTGACCATTGAGCACAAGGGCTGGATTGAGCGCGAACTGCGTCCGCTCACCGGCAACTGGATTTTCGGCTGCGACATCTGCCAGGACGTCTGCCCCTTCCAGCGCTTCGCCCTGCCCACGCGCGAGCCTGCCCTGCAGCAGCGCGATCTCGCGCGCATCGCGCCGCCGCTGACGGAGCTGCTGGAAATGGAAGAGGACGAGTTCCTGCGCCGCTGGCAGGGCACTGGACTGCAGCGCACGGGTCACGAACGCCTGCTGCGCAACGCCTGTCTTGGCGCTGCTAATGGCCACATCCTGGCCGCCATTCCGGCACTGACCCGGCTGCTGGAGTCAGACAGCCCCCTGCTGCGCGGCCACAGCGCCTGGGCGCTGGCGCAGCTGGATGCCACTGCAACACGTCCCGCCCTGCTGGCGCAGCTGGGCCGTGAGCGCGACAATGAGGTTAAACGCGAACTGACGCTGGCCCTGGATGGAGTCTGAAAACTGACTGCAACGGGATAGACTGTACCTGAACAAGGAGGGACGAACCTGATGAACAGCAAAACCTTTCACATCCCCGACATCGGCTGTGACGGCTGTGTGCGCGCCATCCGCAACGAGCTGGAAGAGATGGCCGGCGTACAGGTGCTGGCCACGGAAGTCGAGGGCCGCAGCGTCACTGTCGCCTGGGATGCGCCCGCGACCGAGCAGGCCATCGTGCAGGCCCTGAGCGCGATCGACTACGCACCAGCCCCCGCCTGAGTTCTGCCCGTCACACCCGCAGTTTCAGGCGCCTTAGCCGCAGTGAATTGCTGACCACGAACAAACTGGAGAAGGCCATTGCGCCCGCGGCCAGCATGGGCACCAGCGCGCCCAGCATGGCCACCGGAATCAGCACGATGTTGTAGACGAAGGCCCAGAATAGATTCTGGTGAATGGCGCGCATGGTGGCGCGGCCCAGGTAGATGGCGCGCACCACCGCCAGCGGGTCCGCGCCCGGCAGTGTCAAATCCGCGGCCTCCATGGCGATGTCGGTCCCGCCGCCGATGGCCATGCCCACGTCCGCCTGCGCCAGCGCGGGCGCGTCGTTGATGCCGTCGCCGACCATCGCGACCCGCTGACCGCCCTCCTGCAACTGGGCAATGACCTTTGCCTTGTCGCCCGGCAGAACCTCCGCCCGCAACTCCTGAATGCCCAGCTGCGCTGCGATGGCCCGCGCCGTGAGTTCGTTGTCGCCAGTGAGCATCACGACTTCAAGGCCGGCCGCCTGCAGGGCACGCACCGCCGCGTGCGAGCCTTCGCGCAGCGTATCGGCGATGCCCAGCAGGCCCGCGGCCTGGCCGTCCACCGCGACCGCCGCGACCGTCTGACCCTCTTCCTGCAGCGCCTGCGCCTGTTCCTGCAGACTCTCGTCCAGCGTAACGTCTTCGTCCGCCAGGAAATCCAGGCTACCCACCAGCACCTTGCGGCCAGCCACCGTCGCGCGCACGCCCATGCCCGCCTCTGCCTGAAACGCAGCCAGGTCGTCCAGCGCCAGGTCGCGTGCAGCGGCTGCCAGCAGCAAGGCCCGCGCCAGCGGATGCTCGCTGCCGCGCTCGGCGCTGGCCGCCAGCTGCAATACCTCCTCTTCCGTCCAGCCCGACTGCGCCTGCAGCGCCGTCACGCGCGTCTCGCCCAGCGTGAGCGTACCCGTCTTGTCCAGCGCGATGACCTGCAGGCGCCGCGTGTTCTCCAGCGCTGCGCTGTTGCGGAAGAGGATGCCGTTCTCTGCGCCCAGGCCGGTGCCGACCATGATGGCCGTCGGCGTTGCCAGGCCCAGCGCGCAGGGGCAGGCGATCACCAGCACCGCCACCGCATGCGTCAGGGCCAGCGCAAAGGCCACCTGCCCCAGCGCCATCCAGGCGACGAAGGTCACCAGCGCCAGCAACAACACCACCGGCACGAAGATGCCCGAGACGCGGTCCGCGATGCGCTGAATGGGCGCGCGCGACGCCTGCGCCTGTTCCACCATGCGGATGATCTGCGCCAGCGCGCTCGCCGCGCCCAGGCGCTGCGCCTCAATGACCAGGCGCCCCTGATGGTTCAGCGTGGCGCCGATGACCTCGTCGCCCACGGCCTTGTCCACCGGCAGACTCTCGCCGGTCAACAGCGACTCGTCCACCGCCGACGCGCCCTCGCGCACCATGCCGTCCACCGGGATGCGCCCGCCAGGCCGCACCAGCACCCGGTCGCCCACCAGCAGCTCGCTGACCGGCACTTCGCGTTCCACGCCCTCACGCAGCAGGGTCGCGGTCTGTGGCGCCAGCTGCATCAGTCGCCGGATGGCCTCGCTGCTGCGGCCACGCGCGCGCGCCTCCAGCAGCTTGCCCAGCGTGATCAGCGTCAGGATCACCGCCGCCGTCTCAAAGTATTCGCCCGTCTCCGGCAGCAACCCGCTCAGCGCGGCCACGCTGTAGCCATAGGCCGCTGCGCTGCCCAGGGCGACCAGCGTGTCCATGTTGGCGCTGCCGTTGCGCAAGGCCCGCAGCGCGCCGGACAGGTACTGCCGGCCCAGCACGACCACCACCACCGTCGCCAGCAGCCAGAACACCAGCGGCCAGCCGTCCCAACCCAGCCACGGCGCGAGCTGCGCCAGCGCCGGCACTGCCGCCTGCAAATGACGCGCCATGCTCAACACGGCCAGCGGCACGGTGAACACCAGCCCGATGCGCAGCAGTTGCGACTGCTTCTGAATCGCCGCTTCACGCGCCGCCCGCTCGGCGTCTTCGGGCACCGGCTCATCCTGAAGTTCGATGACGCCATAGCCAGCCTTCTCGACCGCGCTCACCAGCAGCGCCCGCTCAACGCCCTCTGCGCCCGCCACGACGCTGGCGCGCTCGGTCGCCAGGTTGACGCTGACCTCCAGCACGCCCGGCTGCTTCGCCAGCGCCCGCTCCACATTGCGCACGCAGGCGGCGCAGGTCATCCCGGTGACGGGCAGGACAATCTCTTCCACGTCCACTGCTACCGCTTCCGCTGTCTTCTGCATGATTTGCCCTGTCTATGCCTGTCTGCGTTCGTAGAGTTCGACCAACACACCGCCGCTGCTCTTCGGATGCACGAAAGCGTAGCGCGTGCCATCCTCACGCTGCCGCGGCCGCTCATTGATGAGCTCGATGCCTGTGTCAACCAGTTGCTGCATGGCCGCCTCAATGTCCGCCACCGCCAGACAAAGGTGGTGCATGCCGCCGCCCTTCGCCGCCAGATAACGCGCGCTGCCGCTGTTTGCATCAGTCGGCAGCAGCAGCTCGATGTGCGCGTTGTCCGTCTCCAGAAAGGCGATGTCAACCGCTTCGGCAGGTACCGACTCGACGCGCTGCAGCTCGAGTCCCAGCGCCCGCTGCCAGAACCCCAGCGCTGCGTCCATGTCACTCACGACGATGGCGATGTGGTCAATGGCGATGCGGGTCATGGACACCCCGTCCTTTGTGCTCACGTCTCTTGTTATACTATCATGCTGCGCGACCAAACCATTGCTGGATGGTTGATGAGCGAAGCGAACGACAGTTTCTTGCCGGCCTTGACGGACGAACATCGCATGTTGCGCGCTACCGTGCGCGACTTCGCGCAACGCGAAATTGCGCCCGTCGCGGCGCAGCTGGACGAGACCGGCATCTTCCCGCACGAGACCGTACGTCGCATGGGCGCGCTGGGCCTGATGGGCATCGAGGTGCCGGAAGCATTTGGCGGCGCGGGCATGGACGCGCTGGCCTGTGCCCTGACCATTCTCGAGCTCGCGCGCGTCGACGCCAGCCACAGCACCATCGTCAGCGTCAACAATTCGCTCTACTGCACTGCGTTGCTGACTCACGGCACGGATGCGCAGAAACGCGAGTTTCTCGTCCCGGTCGCCAGTGGCGCGCAGACCGGCGCCTACAGCCTCAGCGAACCCTCCTCCGGCAGCGACGCCGGCACGATGGCCTGCCGCGCGCAGCTCAACGAGGCTGGCACGCACTGGCTCATCAACGGCCGCAAGAGCTGGGTTACCAACGGTCCGGTCGCACAGCGCATCCTGCTCTTCGCCGTGACCGACCCGGCAGCCGACAAGCGCGGCATCACGGCCTTCCTCATCGACGCCGCGCAGCCCGGTCTCACGCGCGGCCGCGAGGAACCCAAACTCGGCATTCGCGCCAGCGCCACCTGCGAACTGCACTTCGAGGACTACGCCTGCCCGGTAGCCAACGTGCTGGGCGCAGCGGGCGCGGGCTTTCGCATCGCCATGAGCGTGCTCGATGCCGGTCGCATCGGCATTGCAGCGCAGGCCCTGGGCATCGCCGAGGCCGCCTTCGCAGCCAGCGTGGCCTACGCCCGCCAGCGCGAAGCCTTCGGCGGCCCCATCGCCCGCTTCCAGCTCATCCAGCAGAAAATCGCCGACATGAAGCTGCGCATCGAGGCCAGCCGCCTGCTGCTCCTTGACGCCGTCGCCGCGAAGCAGCGCAGCGCCACCAGCGGCGAACGCTACACCCTGCAGGCCAGCATGGCCAAGCTCTTCGCCAGCGAAACAGCGGCCTTCGTCACCGACGAGTCCCTGCAGATTCACGGCGGCATGGGCTACAGCCGCGAGCTGCCGCTGGAACGCTACTGGCGCGACGCCCGCATCACGCGTATCTACGAGGGCAGCAGCGAAATCCAGCGCCTCGTCATCGCCCGCAACGTGCTGGGGTTGCGCTGATGCGCGCGGCCGTCCTGCAGGCGCACGGCGGGCCGGAAGTGCTGGCTTACGTCAGTGATCTGCCGCGGCCCGCACCGGGGCCTGGCGAGGTACGGCTGTGCATGCGCGCCGCTGCGCTCAACCGCCTCGACCTTTGGGTGCGCGCCGGCTGGCCCGGACTCAAACTGACCATGCCGCACGTCATCGCTGCGGACGGCGCCGGCGAAGTCGACTGCTGCGGCCCAGGCGTCACGGGGCTGCAACCTGGTGCGCGCGTCTGCATCGATCCGGCCGTCATCGCCGCCGACGACCCGGCGCGGCGCAGCGCGTTTGAGAATCAGGGACGTCTGCACATTCTGGGCGAGCAGCTGCCAGGCACGGCGGCGGAGTTTGCCATCGTGCCCGCGCGCAACCTGCTGGCCCTGCCCGACCACGTCAGCTATGAGGACGCGGCGGCGGCCGGCCTCGTCTACGTCACCGCCTGGCATTCGCTGATGACGCGCGGCGGCCTGCGCGCGGGCGAGACCGTGCTCGTCGTCGGCGCGGGCGGCGGCGTCAACACCGCCAGCATCCAGATCGCGAAGCTGGCCGGCGCACGGGTGCTGGTCGTCGGCAGCACCGACGAGCGCTGCGCAACGGCGCTGTCCCTCGGCGCGGACGAAGTCATCTGTCGCGCGGACACCCCCGCCTGGTCGCGTGCCGTCTGGCAGCTGACCGGCCGCCAGGGCGTGGATGTGGTGGTCGACAACGTTGGCAGCGCCACCATGGCCGACAGCCTGCGCGCGGCCAAAAGCGGCGGCCGCATCCTGGTCGTGGGCAACACCAGCGGCCCCCAGGTCGCGCTGGATATGCGTCTGGTCTTCAGCAAGCATCTGAGCATCATCGGCAGCAGCATGGGCCCGCACCGCGATTACTGCCAGGTGATGGACCTGGTCTTCCGCGGCGCCTTGCGTCCCCTCATCGGCGCGGCACTGCCGCTGTCGGCAGCGCGCGAAGGTATGCGCCTGCTGGAAGATTATGCGGTCAGCGGCAAGGTCGTACTGCAAATCTGACACAGGAGTCTGCCTGAATGGACAGCGCCCACAGTGAAACCGAGCTCAAGCTGTATTGTGCGGACCTGATGCAGGTTCAGCATCGGCTGCAGCGACTGCGCGCGCGTCGGGTCGCTGCGCGCGTGCTGGAAGTCAATCTCCGCTATGAAAATGCCGGCTACGGGCTCGCCGCGGACGGCATCCTGCTGCGTCTGCGCCAGGACAGCCGTGCGCGCCTGACGCTCAAGATGCCCGGCGATTCAGCACCCGGTCAGGACAGCATCCTGCAGCGCTTCGAGGCCGAGGTCGAGGTCAGCGACTTCGACACGGCCGCGCTCATCCTCGAACGACTCGGCTACTACGTGCAGCTGCGTTACGAAAAGTACCGCAGCACCTGGGCGCTGGGCGGCGCCGAAGTCGTGCTGGACGAACTGCCCTGTGGCGATTTCGTCGAAATCGAGGGCGACCCGCAGCAAATCGAGCGGGCCGTCAAGGCGCTGTCGCTGGAGCGGGCGCCGCGCCTGCCGCTGAGTTATGCCGAGCTGTTCAGCCTCATCCAGGCGCACCTGGGCCTGCCGCTACACGACCTCACCTTCGACGCCTTTGCCAACATCTCCCTGCCGCCCGGCTTCTTCGCCGACCTGGCCGCCAACGCAGGCGATGGCTGAGCGCCGCCCGCGCCATGCCCTGCTTGCCCTGCTCATGCTGCTGCTGCAACTCGGCGCCCTGCAGCACCTGACGCGCATCCCGCCCGAACTCGTCCCGCAACTCAGCCTCATCCTGCCCCTGGAGCTCGCGCTGACCCTGGCCTGGGCATTGATTTTCGCCTGGCTGGCCGTTAACCTGTGGCGTGGGGCGCAGACCCGTCGGTTGTCGCAGGCGCTCACACTCTATGTCGCCATCAGCCTTTTACGCCTGCTGCTTTTCGCGCGTTCAGACTATGATCGCGGCCGACTGCCCTTCCTGTTGCTCGCCCTGCTGCTGGCTGCGTTCGTCCTGCTCCACCGCCGGACTAGAGACCGACGGGAGTCGTCTGAATGACTGCGAAACCTGAGGGCAACCCGGGCATCGACCTCTTGCGCAGCCGGCGCGCGCTCGGCCAGCTGGGCGGCGGCGAGGATCGCATCCGCCGCCAGCACGAATCCGGCCGTCAGACCGCCCGCGAGCGCCTTGACATCCTGCTCGACCCCGGCAGCTTTCGTGAGCTGGACGCTTTCGCCGAGCACCGCACCACCGACTTCGGCATGCAGCACCGGCGCACGCCCGGCGACAGCGTGGTCACCGGCTGGGGCACCATTGATGGCCGCCTGGTGTATGTGTTCTCGCAAGACTTCACGGTCATCGGCGGCACGCTGAGCGAGGCCCACGCGCGCAAAATCGTCAAGATTATGGACATGGCGATGAAGGTCGGCGCGCCCGTGGTCGGCCTCAACGACAGCGGTGGCGCGCGTATCCAGGAAGGCGTCGACAGCCTCGGCGGCTACGGCGAAATCTTCCTGCGCAACACCCTCGCCAGCGGCGTCATCCCGCAGATCAGCGTCATCATGGGGCCCTGCGCCGGTGGCGCCGTTTACAGCCCCGCGCTAACAGACTTCACCATCATGGTGCGCGACACCAGTTACATGTTCATCACTGGCCCCGACGTCGTCAAACAGGTGTTGAACGAAAGCGTCACCTTCGAAGAGCTGGGCGGCGCGGAGGTGCACGCCTCGCGCAGTGGCGTCTGTCACCTGGTCGGTGAAAGCGAGACCCATGCGCTGCTGATGGTGCGCGAGTTGCTGGGCTTTCTGCCGCAAAACAACATGGAAGACACGCCCTACGTCGCCAGCACGGACGACCCCCTGCGCGCCGACAACGAGTTGAACAGCATCGTGCCCGTGGACGCCAACCGGCCCTACGACATGAAGGAAATCATCAACCACGTCGTGGATGACGGTATCTTCTTCGAGACCCAGCAGGACTTCGCCGCCAACATCATCTGCGGCTACGCGCGCCTCGGCGGCTTCAGCGTGGGCATCGTCGCCAACCAGCCGATGGCGCTGGCCGGTGTGCTGGATATCAGCGCCAGCGAGAAGGCCGCCCGCTTCGTGCGCACCTGTGACGCCTTCAACATCCCGCTCGTGACCTTCGTCGACGTGCCCGGCTATCTGCCCGGCACCGATCAGGAACACAGCGGCATCATCATTTCCGGCGCCAAGCTGCTCTTCGCCTACTGCGAAGCGACCGTGCCCAAGCTGGCGGTCACCACGCGCAAGGCCTACGGCGGCGCCTACCTCGTGATGAGCAGCCGGCACCTGCGCGGTGACCTCAACCTGGCCTGGCCCAGCGCAGAAATCGCCGTCATGGGGCCCGAGGGCGCGGTCGAAATCATTCACCGGCGCGAGCTGGACGAGGCCGACGATCCGCTGCAGCGCAAGGCCAGCCTGGCCGCCGATTACCGCGACCGCTTCGCCAGCCCCTACGTCGCTGCCGCGCGCGGCTTCCTTGATGACATCATCGAACCCGCCCTGACGCGGCCGCGGCTCATCAACGCCTTGCAGGTGTTGCAGAACAAGCGCGACGTCAACCCCGCGCGCAAGCACGGCAATATCCCACTTTGAGCAGGGCTCGTGCCATGGCCGAACAAACCAACATCAACAAGGTGCTCATCGCCAATCGCGGCGAGATCGCCGTGCGCATCATCCGCACCTGCCGCGACCTGGGCATCCCGACCGTCGCCGTGTGGTCCGACGCCGACCGCACCGCCCTGCACGTCCGCTTCGCCGACGAGGCCGTGCACATTGGCGAATCGGCGCCCGCCAGCAGCTATCTGCGCATGGACGCGCTTATTGAGGCCGCGCGCCGCACCGGCGCCGACGCCATCCATCCCGGCTACGGCTTCCTCGCCGAAAACGCGGACTTCGCGCAGCAGGTGCAGGATGAGGGCCTGGTCTGGATCGGGCCGCCCCCCTCCGCCATCGCCACCATGGGCGACAAGCAGGCGGCCCGCAGCACAGTCCGGCGCTTCGGCGTGCCACTGATTCCAGGCAGCGAGGCCGGCCTGCGTGACGAGCAGCTCGGCGCAGAAGCGGAACGCGTCGGCTACCCCCTGATCGTCAAGGCGGTCGCCGGCGGCGGTGGCAAGGGCATGCGCAAGGTGCTGCAGGCAGCAGACTTCGCAGACTCGCTGGCCGCGGCCCGGCGCGAAGCCGAAAGCTCCTTCGGCAATGGCGATATCTACCTCGAAAAATTGTTGACCGGCGCGCGTCACATCGAGTTCCAGATCCTGGCCGACATGCACGGCAACACCATCCACCTCGGCGAGCGCGAATGTTCAATCCAGCGCCGTCACCAGAAACTGGTGGAGGAGGCGCCTTCGGCCTTCATGGATGCGGAACTGCGCGAGCGCATGGGCGCGATGGCCATCGCCGCCGCTCGCTCGGTCGGCTACGTCAACGCCGGCACCATCGAATGCCTGGTCGATCGCCAGCGCAACTTCTACTTCCTCGAAATGAACACCCGCCTGCAGGTCGAGCACCCGGTGACCGAGCTGATCACCGGCATCGACCTCGTGCGCGAGCAGATTCGCATCGCCCGTGGCCGCCTCATGACGCGCACCGACAACCTGTTCACGCCCTATGGCCACGCCATCGAGTGTCGCATCAACGCCGAAGACCCCTACATGAACTTCATCCCCTCCACCGGGCGCATCACCACGCTCATCACGCCCACCGGCCCAGGCGTGCGGGTGGACAGCGGCGTCTATTCCGGCTTCGAGATCACGCCTTGGTATGACAGCATGATCTCCAAGCTGATTTGCTGGGGCGAAGATCGCGCCGAGGCCATGTTGCGCATGCGCCGCGCCCTCGGCGAATACACCATCATGGGCCTCAAGCACAACATCCCCTTTCACCTCAACCTGCTCAACAGCTTCAGCTTCATCGCCGGCAAAATCGACACCGGTTTCGTCGACGAGCGCTTCAACATGAAGACCTATGACCGCGACCCCACCGAAAACGAAACCGAGACCGCCGCCATCGCCGCCACCCTCTTCGCCCACCGCCGCCGCCAGCTGGCCGCGCAAGTCGTCACCGCGCCCAAGCGCGACACCAGCAACTGGAAATGGGTGGGCCGCTGGGAAAGAATGCAGCGATGAAGTACGTCACCATGGTCAACGGCCAGCGCTATGAAATCGAGGTCGGCAACGACGGTCGGCTGCTGGTCAACGGTGCAGAGCGCCAGGTCGACTTCCTCTCACTGGGCCCCTCGCTCTACTCGGTCATCATGAACAACCAGTCGCTGCAGTTGATCATCGATGGCGAGAGCGGCCACTACGACGTGTTGATGAACGGCCACCTCTACGAATCCACCGTGCTCGACGAGCACGCCATGATGATGGCGCAGCGCCGCGGCGGCCTCGTCACCCGCTCAGGCGATCTGAAAGCGCCCATGCCCGGGCTCATCGTGCAGGTGCCGGTGGCCGTCGGCCAGGCTGTCGCGGCAGGCGAGACGCTCGTCATCCTCGAGTCGATGAAGATGCAGAACGAATTACAGGCGCCGCTCGGCGGGACGGTGGAAAGCGTCCATTGCAGCGCTGGTCAAACCGTCGACAAGGGCGATTTGCTGGTTGTCCTGCGCCCGACTGACGCATGACATGCGGCGTTCGCCGAAGCGCCAGCGGCTGGCCCTGCCATCTCTCGCAACGCGCTTCCCCAGGCGTTGCCCCGCTCTGCAGTGGCTGCCCTTGACAACCAAAAACCCTGACTCCCTGACCCTCAAACTGGCCGGGCGATGGAACTCCCCTACTGGCTGAGCGCCAGCCTGACGCCGCTGCCAGGGCTGCTGCTGGTCTTTGCCGGACTCGGCATCCCCTGGGCGCTGCTTGTGTTGCCGCGCGCTGCCTGGTCTTCGCGCGCCAGCGTGGCCGCGCTTGCCCTGGCATTCGGGCCGCTGCTGCTCACCCTGTGGCTGCTGCCGCTCGGCATGGCCGGCGCCCTGCGCCTCGGACCTGTGCTCGCGGGAGTTTTCGTCCTGCTGCTCGCCGGCCTGCTGCTTGCCTGGCGCAAGAGTCGCCAACCTGCGCCTGCCGCAAGTCCATCTCCTCCGCTCACCGGCACGGAAAAACTCCTGCTGTTGCTCATCGCCCTCGCCCTGCTGCCGCGCCTGCTGAGCATCGCTTACTGGCCCTTCACCGCCTACGACGCCTTGTGGGTCTTCGGCCACCAGGCGCGCCTCTACACCCTGACCGGCGCCATCCCGGCGCACATCGGCTACTACCCGCAGTTCCTGCCCCTGCAATACACCTTCGCGCAACTGCTCGCCGGCGGCGTCGACGATCACGCTGCGCGCGCCGTGCTCTTCTTCACGCACGCGGGCTGCGCGCTCGCCGTGTATCTTTTGGGCGCGCGCCTGTTCAGCCGCCGCGTCGGCATCTTCGCGGCTGCGCTCTGGGCACTCTACCCCCATACGGGCGCATGGGCGCGTTTCGGCGACCTAGAAATTGTGCTCACCATGCTCTTCACGCTCGCGGCGACCTTCTTCCTGCAGGCCTGGACGGACGTGCGACATCGCCAGCGTCACGCCCTCATCGCCGGGCTGCTGCTGGGTTGCGCCCTGTGGACCAAGCCAACGGCCGGCGCCTTCGTGTGGGGCGTACTGCTGCTGCTGCTCATCGAGCTGTGGCGCGTCCGCCTCGACTGGCGCGCCTTCCGGCCACGCTTCAACGTCGCCCTGCTCACCGGCCTCGCCTGCCTGCCACATGGCGCTGTCTGGTACCTGCGCAACCTGGCCCTGGGCCACAACGCCATCGATTTCCCGGACGTAATCTGGCTGGATCGGGCCGCGCGCAGCGGCGCGGAGTTCGGCTGGCCGCTGCTGGCTCTGATCTGTCTATTGCTCGCGCTCGGCCGCGCCCCCTGGGCCGACCGGCGACGCTTGCGTCAGGCGCTCATCGGCCTCTTGCTGCTGCTGGCCGCGCTGCTGCCCACTCTCCCCGGCCAGCTGAACATCGCAGCCTTGCAACCCTTCTTCCCGCAGCGCCACCTGCATGCCCTCGAATGGGCGCTGCTGCTCGCCGCCATACTGCTGCTCTGGCGCGCACTGAAGTCGCTGCTGCCAGCTGCAGGTCAGCAACGCGCGCCAATCGCAAAATGTGCCTGGGCCCTCGCGCTGGCGCTGCCCTGGTTCGTCACCTGGTTCTGGTCCTACAGCTATCACTACCGCCTGTCCTTCGCCATCGTGCCGCTGCTCATCCTGCCCTGCGCCCTCTCCCTGGCGCACTGGCTGAATCCCGCGCGCCTGCGCCACTGGTCGCGCCACTGGCGCGCGTTGTCCGCGGCCGCGCTCTGTGTGCTCGCCCTGCCCGGCCTCACCAGCACCCTGCGCGACCCGACAGTCGGCAGCGACTGGCTGCAGCCTGGTCACTTCAGCGACGACGTTGCGAAGTACACCTCTGGCAACCTCGCGCTCATGCGCCTCGTCAACCGCCTGCAGAATTACCGGCGCGATCATCCGCAGGAGCCGCTGGTGCTCGTTGCACCCGGCGTCAGGCGCCTGCCCTTCTTCTTTCCGCAGGCAGACATCCGCGTCGCTGAAAACCCCACGCGCCTGCAGCAGCTGGCAGGCGTGCGCTTCTACGTCGACAGCATCCCGGAAAACCCGCTCTTGTGGGACGAGCACGCGCCGGGCAGCAACCAAATTCTGGGCGCCCTGTCGCTGGCCAGAATCGGGCCTGGGCATCCCATACGCTACGCCTGGACGCGTGATGACGGCAACTTCAGCTACACGCTCTACGAGTTGCATCTGGAGCGGCGTTTTGATGCGCCCGCCAACGCCAACGACCCGCCGCAAGCCGTCACCTTCGGCGCTGTTGCGCGCTACCGCGGCCATGATCTCGACGTCAGCAGCATCTGGCCCGGCCGCCCGCTTTCCCTCACCCTCTACTGGGAAGCGCTGGCCGCCGCGGAGCGCGACCTCTCGATCTTCGTGCACCTGCGCGACGCCGACGGTAACCTCGTCGCCAACCAGGATGGCCCGGTCAGACACATTGGCGACCGTCGCTACTATTCCACACTCGTCTGGGAACCAGGTGTGTTCATCCGCGATGAACGTCAGCTGCGCCTGCCACCGGAGTGGCACTACGAATCGGATGAAGATCTTGAACTCTGGATTGGCCTCTATGACTGGCGCAGCGGTGAACGTCTGCCCGTATCAATTGGCGGCCAGCCCTCCGGTGACAGCTACCGCCTCGCCGAAATCCTGACCTTGCTGGCTAAAGCGCCCGACTGAGCGCAGTTCACTCCTGCAGCGCCAGCAACGCGTTCCCCAGCTCGCCCTGTACAGCCCGGCTGTTGAAGTGTTCCCAGGCAGCCGGCAGGCTCACCAGCAACCGGGTGCGTTCCTCCTCCAGACCCTGCAGATAGCTGCGCAGCAGCGCGCCAGCCGCTTCGTCCATGCCAGGCATCAGCCTGGCGAGCAGCGCCTGCGCCACCGCAATATCGTTCAACCGCCCCAGCAGATTCTGCAGCTGCTTCAGCGCCGCGATGTAGTCCTTGATCTCCGGCCCCAGCAAGGCAGCGAACAGGGAGAGCGCATAACGCAATCGCTTGCACTCGATGCGCAGGTCATGCAGCGTCTCGCTGTCGGCGTCGGCATCGGCCAGAGCCGGCCCATAGGCGCTCACCCGCGCCACGCACCTGTGCAGCAGCCCCGGCAATACATGGCCGGCCTGTTGCGGGACGACCCTGGCTTTTTTTATATTCCTTGTGCCTGCTCCCGGCGTTGTCAGGAAGCGAACGTAGACGGGCAGGAATCGCTCCCAGGCATCGCTGTACAGCACAAACAGCAAGGTGCCGCGCGCGCTGGTGCGCTGCCGTTGCAGGCTACTGAGGATCTGCTGCAGGGCATCCTGCTGCGTTGTGTCGTAACTCGCCAGATCCTCCAGCAGGACGTCCAGATCGCGCACCGGGCCCGTTGCGCCCATCACGCTGCGCATAACGCGGCCATGGCGCTGGATGACGCGCTTGCGGAAGTAGGGTCGCAGCAGACGCAAGGCGCTGCGTGACCGGCGCAGGGCGACGCGCAACTGGTGCAAGTCCTCAATGTCCGCGCCGCTGAGGCTGCCTGCCTCATGCGCCAGAACCTGCAGAAACTCGCCCAGCAGCGCCTGGCGCCCGGCCTCTGCCATGCGGTCACCGGCGCGCATCTTCCTTGCGCCAGCTTCCAGCTGCATGATCAGTTCAGCGCGCGGCCCCTGTTCCACAGCACCATCCCACCCCTGCCAGACCCGCCTGTTAAACCAGTATAGCGTTATGCGTCAGCTCGCTGCCGGCCCTGCGCTATACTGCTGCCACAGGACCTGCCAGAGGAGCACATATGTCAGATGGCGCAACGCGTCAGGTCGCCCTGATTACCGGCGCCTCCAGCGGAATCGGCCGCGAGACCGCGCTGACCCTGCTGCGCGCCGGCTTCAACGTCACCGGTGTGGCGCGCAATCAGGAGCGCCTGGCCCAGCTGGAAGAAGAGGCCCGCGAGTTGCCCGGCGACTTTCTCGCCTGCCAGGGTGATGTCACCCGCGCGGAGTCGCTGCAGCGCGCCGTCGAGCAGACGGTCGCGTGCTTCGGCAGCCTCGACATCCTCGTCGCCAACGCCGGCGTGGGGCTGCGCGGCGACCTGGTCAGCAGCGACTGGCCTTCCCTCGAAACCCTGCTGCGCACCAACATCGACGGCGTGTTGCACAGCCTGCGCGCGGCAGTGCCCGCCATGCGCGCCAGCGGCGGCGGGCACATCATCACCATCTCCTCGGTGGCCGCGCCGCTCGTGGTGCCCTACAGCGCCAGTTACGCGGCCAGCAAGGCCTTCGTGAGCAGTATCGCGCATTCGCTGCGCCTCGAGCTGGAGCAGGACAACATCCGCGTGACGGACATCCTGCCCGGGCGCACGGCGACGGAGTTTGACTCGCGGCGCCTGGGCAGTGGCGCGCGCGTGGCCGGCAGCAGTCTGCCCGTCATGCGCGCCGAAGAAGTCGCCGCAGCCATCCTGCGCGTCATCCACAGACCGCGCCGCTCGGTGACCCTGCGCCTCTTCGACCGCCTGACACTTCTGGCCGGACGTCTGGCGCCGGATGTGCTGGGGCGCATGGCCCGGCGCCAGTATCGCTAGCGAACGCCATGGCCCCCAAACTGAATGCCGAACGCCTGCTGCAACAGCGCCGCATCCCCTACACCGCCCTGCGCTACGACGCCAGCCGCTTTCAAGATGCGTCAGCGGTCGCCGCCCTGCTGGAAGTGGAGCCGGCGCAGGTCTACAAGACCCTCGTGCTGGAGCCTGCCGCGGGCGGCAAGCCTCTGCTGGCGCTGATCGCCGCCGACCGCGCGCTGGATTTGAAGCGTCTCGCCTCGTTGACCGGACAGCGCAAGCTGCGCCTGGCAGCGCGCGACCGGGCCGAGCAGTTGACCGGGATGCAAATTGGCGGCATCAGCGCGCTGGCCCTCACGCACCGCAACTGGCCGGTCTGGCTGGATGAAGCGGCTAACGCACATGAGCAGCTTCACCTCAGCGCCGGCGAACGCGGCCTGCAGCTGCGCCTCTCTACTGATGCGCTGCTGCAGCTGACGCGCGCGCGCGTGGCCGCCATCAGCCGCGCGCAGAATTGATTGGCTCAGCGTAAGAGAATGCGCGCCAGGTCGAAGTACCAGTCGCTCATCTGGCGCTGCTTGCCGCTGACCTCGTTGCTGCCCAGCAGCTGGAAGTCGCCGTTCAGACAGCCGCTGAAAGCCTAACGCTGCCTCAGCCCTGTTCGTCTGTGACAGCCTGCACATCCAGGACCGTCAGCGCCTCTGCGCCCACGATAGCGCCCAGGCTATCCAGCATGGCATCACAGATGCCGATGCCGGTGTCAAAGTCCAGCTGTAGCGGCTGTCCCCCGGACTCAACGATGATGCGAAACTTATCATTGCCCGGCCAGGACTCGACCAGTTTGACCAGGCGTTGCAATCGCCGCTTATCGCGTTCGGTATCATCCCTGCGTTGCAGACGAACGACCAGCCGCCGCGGCCCTGTCGCTTCTCTTTCCTCCACGACAGAGTCGACCGGCGGTGTGTCCTCCACTGCAGACTCAGCCATTGCTTCTTCTTCCGCAGCGGCTGCTTCTGTCACGGGCGATGGAGTTGACACGGGCGGCTCATCCATCACAGCCGGCATTTCCTCCTCAAACGGGGGCGGCTTTTCATAGGGTAGCGTTTCATCGAAAGGCGGTGGTGCAAAATCGGCTGGCGCGGGCGGCTTGGCGACGGAGGCTTCATGCCCTTCTTCCTCCGGCACAGTGAAGTTTTGTGAAACCTCGTCCGCAATAACCTGCGGTTCCCCGCGCGAACTGTCCAGCTTGCCGCGCACGTGCAGCACCTTGCCCGCCGCCACCAGCCCCTGACACTGTTTCCAGGTGCGTGGAAAGATAGTCACCTCAATCGTGGCGGCCGAGTCGCGCCAGTCTTCCAGCTGCGCCACACACATGCGGTCGCCCTTTTTAGTGAGCAGCGTGCGCATGCTGACGACCTCGCCGGCCACGGTCACCGGGCGGTCGTGCATGCCCATGCCTTCCGCCCGCAGCTCGCTGATGTCGCGCGTGTTGGCTTTCTGCAACACCTCACGGAAGCGATCGGCCGGGCGCCCGCTGACGTAGATGCCCAGCAATTCCTTCTCCAGCTCCAGCAGCTCGCGCTCGCTCAGGACGTCATGCTCCGGCAGGTTGCCCAGCATCTCCTGCGACATGCCCGCCTCTGCGCCAAACATGTTCATCTGGCCGACTTCGCGGTCGCGATACCAGCGCGTGCTGAAACCCAGCAGTCTTTCGCTGGCGGCCAGCAGCGGCCCCCGCGCACCAAAGGCGCGCATGGCGCCCACCGTGGCCAGACTCTCCAGCGCGCGCCGCCCCACCTTGCGCAGGTCGACCCGCTTGCAAAAGTCCTCCAGGTCGCTGAAGGTACCATCCGCCTGGCGCGCGTCAACGATCGGCTGCAACGCGCCCGCGCCGGCCTTGCGAATGGCCGCCAGCCCGAAACGAATGCCGCGCCGTCCGCTTTCATCCGCCTGAATGTCGAAATCCAGCTCGCTGTGGTTCACGTCCGGCGGCAACGTGGGTATGCCCAGGCGCCGGCATTCCTCCATATAGCCGGCGATGCGACCGCCATCATCGCGGTGCACGCTGAGCAGCGCGCACATGTATTCCGCAGGATAGTGGCACTTGAGGAAGGCCGTCTGCAGCGTGATGACGGCGTAATCCGTGGCATGCGCCTTGTTGAAACCGTAGTTGGCGAAGAACTCGATGTCGTCGAATATCTTGCTGGCCGCGGACTCGTCGACGCCGTGCTGCGGCCCGCGCGCCATGAAGTTCTCGCGATGCTTCACGAGGTCCTCTTCGCGCTTGTAGGAAACCGCCTTGCGCATCGTGTCGCTCTCCGCCAGCTCGTAGCCGAAGAGCTGCGAGGCGATCTCCATGATCTGTTCCTGGTACACGATGATGCCGCCGGTTTCCTCAAGGATGGGCTTCAACAGCTCGTGCTGGTAGGTGACTTCTTCCTCACCGCGCAAGCGCCGGTTGTAGCTGGGGATGTAGTCCATCGGCCCCGGACGATACAGCGCAATGCCCGCCACAATGTTCTCGAAGCGTCGCGGCCGCATGTCACGCAGCATCTGCTGCATGCCCTCGCTCTCCACCTGGAACATGCCCACGGTCTCGCCGCGCCCCAGCAGCTCGAAGGTCTTGTCCAGCATGGCCGTCGCCTGCTCGTCCCCTTCAACCATCTCGTGGCGACATGGGATGTTCTCCATGCTGTAATCAATGCCATGGTGCTGGCTGATGAGGTCGCAGGCCCGGCGCATGATGGTCAGCGTGGAGAGGCCCAGAAAGTCGATCTTGAGCAGGCCAATCGACTCGCAAGTCTCCATCGTGAACTGCGTCACGGCGCGCACCGAGCCGCTGTCGCTGCCGCGCGTCGGCCGATGCAGCGGAATGGTCTCCACCAGCGGCCGGTCGCCAATGATGATGCCGGCGGCGTGCGTCGAGACGTGGCGGCTGATGCCCTGCAGGGTCTTCGCCGTCGCAATGATGCGTTGCGCAGCCTCGTCGCGGCCGACAAGGTCTTTCAGTTCGGGCGTCGCATCCACGTACTCCTGCAGCGGTTTGGGCCTCGGCTCCTGCGGAATGAGACGGGCGACCTGGTGCACCAGCTCATGCGGCATCTGCAACACGCGCCCCACGTCGCGCACCGCCGCCCGCGGCCCCAGTGTGCCAAACGTGATGATGGCCGCGACCTTGTCCTCGCCGTACTTGCGCGCAGCATAGTTAATCATCTCGGCGCGGCGGTCGTCCGGATAGTCGAGGTCAATATCCGGCATGCTGATGCGGCCGGGATTGAGAAAGCGCTCGAAGATGAGGCCGTCGCGGATCGGGTCAATCTCCGTGATGCCCAGGCAGTAAGCGGCCAGGCTCCCCGCGCCCGAGCCGCGCACATTCCACCAGATGTCGGCCTCGCGCGCATACTCGCACAGGTCCCACACAATCAGAAAGTAGGTGTCGAAACCCATGTCGTGGATCAGCTTCAGTTCGTGATCCAGGCGCGCCTGCAGGGTTGTCTCCCCGCTCGCCCGCTCGCCAAAACGCCAGCTCAGGCCCTTCTCGCACAGGTGGCGCAACCAGGTTTCCGCGCTGTGCCCCGGCGGCACCGGGAAAGCCGGCAGCTGATAACCCTTCGTGTCCAGCTCCAGCTGGCACATCTCGGCCACCAGCAACGTATTCTTCAGCGCCTCGCCGTCATTGATTTCGCCGAAGGCCGCCCACATCTCCGCTTGCGAGGCCAGATGGTAGCTGGGGTCAGACATGCGCATGCGGTTCTGCTCATCCTTCTGTGCGCTGGTCTGGATGCAGAGCAACGTGTCGTGCGAATCGTGATCTTCCTGCAACACATAGTGCACGTCATTGGTGGCCAGCAACTTCGTGCCGGCGAAATCGCGGTTCGCCACCAGCCACTGGTTGACCTCCTGCAGCGCCGGAATGTCGTGCTGCTGCAGCTCCAGGAAAAAGTTCTCGCGCCCGAAAATGTCCTGATATTCGCCTATCGTCTTTCGCGCGGCTTCTTCCTGGCCGCCCATCACCAGCACCGGAATCTCGCCGGCCAGACAACCGCTGGTGGCAATTAGCCCCTCACTGTGCGCATTTAGGAATTCACGATCGATGCGCGGATTGTAGTAAAAGCCGTCCAGCTGCGCGGCGGAGGCGATGCGCAACAGATTGCGATACCCCTGCTCGTTGCGCGCCAGCAGCAACAAATGCGCGGCCTTGCGGTCCAGCGTCGGGTCGCGGTCGCCCATCCTCCGCGGCGCCATATAGGCTTCCATGCCGATGACCGGGTGAACGTCGCGCGCCCGGCAGGCGCGGTAGAAGTCGATTACGCCGAACATGGTGCCGTGGTCGCTGATGGCCAGCGAGCCCATGCCCAGCTCGACGGCGCGCCCCACCAGATCGTCTATGCGCCCCAGCCCGTCCAGCAGGGAGAACTGGCTGTGAACGTGCAAATGTACAAAGTCGCTGCCGCCCATAAGGCTCCGCTGTCGCTGGCTGGTCGGCAAAGTATACCATTGCGCCCGCCGCCCGGTTGACCCCGCGCTGCCTTTCCGGCAGAGTCAGCCCTGCTCAGCGACAGGAAAATGCCTCATCCATGCCCGAACTGCCGGAAGTCGAAATGGTCGTGCGCGGCCTGCGCGACCCACTCATCGGCCGCCGCGTGAGCAGCCTGTGGACGGACTGGCCACGCATCATCCACAGCCCGCAGCCGGAGGAGTTCGCCGCTCGCATCCACGGCCAGCGCTTTAGCGCCATCGATCGCCGCGGCAAGTTCATCCTCTGCGCGCTGGACAGTGAGATACTCATCGTGCACCTGCGCATGACCGGACGCCTCTACGTCGCCGCGGACGATTCGCAGTCCCCGGCCGATCGCTGGCTCCATTTCCGGCTGCAACTGGATTGCGGGCAGCAACTGCGCTTCTCTGACGCGCGCAAGTTTGGCCGCATCTGGCTGACCGCCGCTGCCAACACAGTCACCGGCGCGCTGGGGCCGGAGCCCCTGTCGCGGCAATTCACAGCCAGACGGCTTGCCGCAGGCCTCGCAAAACGCAGCCGCGCGCTGAAACCCCTGCTGCTCGACCAGGGCTTCCTCGCCGGCGTCGGCAACATCTACGCTGACGAGGCCCTCAACCGCGCCCGCCTGCATCCCCTGCGCCCGGCGGACAGTCTTGACGAAGCCGAAACGGTTGCCCTGCACCGCGCGTTGCGCGCGACCCTGCGCGCCGGCATCCGGCACGAAGGCGCCAGCATCAACTGGTATCGCAAGCCGGATGGCACGCGCGGCAGCTCTCAGCAACACTTTCGCGTTTATGGGCGCGCGGGCCAACCCTGCCCCCGCTGCGGCGCGTCCATTGTGAAAACGGTGGTGGCGCAGCGCGGCACACACTTCTGCCCCGCCTGCCAGCTGCTGCGCTAGATGCGCTAGACCGGCTCGAACGCGACCGCTGCCACGCGCAGTCGCCCGGCTTCATCCTGCCGCAAACGACCGGCCGGTCGCTGCGAATCATGCGGAAAGAAGAGCAGCGCGTCCCGCTCCAGCGCCCATGCCTGCCAGTGACGCTTGGTCTCCAGCGTGACCAGCGGCTCCACGTCGTAGGCCGTCATCCAGCCCAGACGCTCAAAATGCACGGCGTAGGTCGCCAGGTCCGCCAGCTGCAGCGCACACTGTCCCTCGCTCTCCAGCAGCACGCTCATGTGACCCGGCGTATGCCCCGGCGTCACCACGCCGCGTACGCCAGGCGCCAGCTCGCAGTCGCCGTCCAGCAGCCGCAGCTGCCCGCTATTGCGCAGCGGCTCGAAGTTCTCCGCCAGATAAGTCGCGCGCGTGCGCTCGTTGGGGCGGCAGGCATCCTCGTATTCGCGTCGTTGCACCACATATTCTGCGTCAGGGAAGACCGCGACGGACTGGCCCTCCGCGTCGAACTGCGTGTTGCCGGCGGCGTGATCCAGATGCAAATGCGTGTTGACGACCAGGTCGATGTCTGTCGGTGCCAGGCCAAGGCGCGCCAGCCCGGCGCAAAGGTCGCCGCGCGGCCGCGTCAACTGCAGCTGACCTTGCGCCTTCTCCGGCAGCTTGTGGCCATAGCCGCAATCCACCACGATGTTTCGCCCCCCAGTCTGCAACAATAGACAGTTGCTGCTCATCGGCACCAGCAGCTCCGCCGTTGGTGTCATGTGGCGTGACCAGAGGACGCGCGGCACCAGGCCGAAAGCCCCGCCCGGGTCGACCAGATAGTCACTTTCGCGGATGAGATGGACCTGGATCTGACCAATTCGCAGCATGGTCTCAGCCAGCTGCGTCAGCCCGGCTGCGCGCGCGCTGCATTTGCCGATCCTGCTTCATGTGGCACTGCTTGTACTTGCGGCCGCTGCCACACCAGCAGACATCGTTGCGCCCCAGCTTCTGTTTCGCCGTCTTGCGCACCGGCTCGGGACGTGAAGTGGCGGTGGCAGCGCCATTTTCGGCGCCCGGCCGCCAGGCGCGCAGGTTGCGGCGCACGGGTTGCTGCTGTGCCACCTGCAGGCGGATGCTGAGCAGGTCCTGCGCCGCCCGGTCGCGAATCTGCACCTGCATGTCCGCCCACATCGCGAAGGCTTCCCGCTGATACTCCACCAGCGGGTCGCGCTGGGCGATGGCCATCAGACCGATGCCCTCGCGCAGCACATCGAGGTCAGTCAAATGCCGGCGCCAGAACTGGTCGATGGTGTTCAGCAGCACCAGACGCTCGGCGCGCCCGTTCAACTCCTCGCCAAGCTCGCTCGCCTTGTGCTTCAACGCCTCTTCGCAGGCCGCGACCAGCGTCTCTTCCAGCGCTTCGCGGGTTTGCTCGCGCAGACTGTCCGGCGTGATGTGCCCCGGCACCGGGAAGATGGTGAATAGCTGCCGGTGCAGCGCCTCGGCGTCCAGGCTGCCGGGCTCCTCATCTTCATCGACAAACTCGTCCAGCAGCGCCAGCACGCCCTCCTCAAGAATTTCGAGGTATCTGTCGCGCAGGCTGTCGGCGTTCAGAATCTCCGCGCGCTGGGCGTAAATCCGCTCACGTTGCTTGTTGACGACGTCGTCGTAATCCAGCACGCGCTTGCGCACGTCAAAGTTGTGGCCTTCCACCCGCACCTGCGCCTGCGCGATCGACTTGCTGATGATGCCGTGTTCGATGGGCTCGTCATCCGGCATGTTAAAGCGCTGCATGAAACCCTTTACGCGGTCGCCCTGGAAGCGCCGCATCAGCTCGTCCTCCAGGCTGAGGTAGAAGCGCGAGCGTCCCGGGTCACCCTGACGGCCCGCGCGGCCGCGCAACTGGTTGTCGATGCGCCGTGCCTCGTGGCGCTCCGTGCCCACCACGTAGAGTCCGCCGCTGCCCAGCACCCGCTCGCGGTCCGCCGCGCAAGCCTGCTCCGCCGCCTGCATGGCTGCCTGCCACTGCTGCTCCGTCGCCGCAGTGATCTCAATCCCCCGCTGCCGCAGGCTCTCCCGCGCGGCTCCGTCCGGGCTGCCGCCCAGCAAAATGTCCACGCCACGCCCGGCCATGTTGGTCGCGATAGTGACCGCGCCGGAGCGGCCTGCCTGCGCGATGATGGTGGCTTCGCTTTCGTGCTTGCGCGCGTTGAGCACCGCGTGCCGGATGCCGGCCTTCGTCATCTGTTTGCTGAGCCGCTCCGAAGTTTCGATGGAGACCGTGCCCACCAGCACCGGTTGACCTTGCTCCTGCCGCTCGGAAATGTCGCCCACCACCGCGTTGAACTTGGCCGCCTCGTTGACGTATATCAGGTCTTCCTGGTCATCGCGCACCACCGGCAAATTGGTGGGAATCGAGACGACCTCGAGGTTGTAAATCTTCTCGAACTCTTCAGCTTCGGTCAGCGCCGTGCCGGTCATGCCGGCCAGCTTGTCGTACATGCGGAAGAAGTTCTGGAAGGTAATGGTCGCCATCGTCATGTTTTCGCGGCGAATCTGCACCCCTTCGCGCGCCTCGATGGCCTGGTGCAAGCCCTCGGCAAAGCGCCGGCCATGCATCAGCCGCCCGGTGAACTCATCGACGATGACCACCTGGCCCTGCTCGACGATGTACTCCTTGTCGCGCTGGTAAAGCGCATGCGCGCGCAGCGAGTTGTCCAGGTAGGGCACCATTTCGGCGTTGTCCGGGTGGAACAGCTGCCCCACGCCGAGCCGCTTCTCGACCTTTTCCACGCCCGCCTCGGTCAGCCAGGCGACACGGTCCTTGATGTCGACGATGTAGTCGCCATCCGGCTCCTCGGCCTCCACGCTGTCATCGCTGGAGGGGCGCAGCGAGCGCACGATCTGCGCGAAGGTGCGGTAGTACTCCGAGGGCGGGTCAGCCGGCCCGGAGATGATCAGCGGCGTGCGCGCCTCGTCGATGAGGATGTTGTCAACCTCGTCAACGATTGCGAAACTGAGCTCGCGCTGCGCCATCTGCTCCGCTTCCATGACCATGTTGTCGCGCAGATAGTCGAAGCCAAACTCGTTGTTGGTGCCGTAAACAATGTCGCAGGTGTAGGCCTCGCGCCGCGTCACCGGCCGCAACACCTGAAAGCGTTCGTCGTCGGAATTGAAGTCCGGGTCGTAAATGAAGGAGCCGTCGTCCGGGCTGCCGGCCGCGTTTTGAATGACGGACGCGCTCAGGCCCAGCATGTGGTAAATCGGCCCCATCTGCTGCAGGCCAACCTTGCTCAAATAGTCGTTGGGCGTCACCAGATGCGCGCTCTTGCCCGCCAGTGAATTGAGCACCAGCGGAAAGGTCGCCACCAGCGTCTTGCCCTCGCCGGTCTTCATCTCGGCGATGCGTCCCTGGTGCAGCACCATGCCGCCGATGAGTTGCACGTCGTAGGGCCGCAGACCAATCGTGCGCCGCGAGGTCTCGCGCACCAGCGCGAAGGTCTCGACCAGCTGCGCCTCCAGCTCCCCGTCCGCCTGCAGCCGCTGCCGCAGCACATCGGCGCGTGCCCGCAGCCCGGCCTCGTCCAGCGCCTGCATTTCCGGCTCAAGCGCGTTGATGCGCTCCACGCCATCACGATAGCGCGCCAGCGCCCGCTTGATTGGGTCGCCCATTACGGATTTGACGACTCGTCTGAACATGGACCCTCGTCTGCCAGCCGACTACCCTGCAATTATAGCACAGCCCTGCCCTGCCCCTGCCTGGTGGTACAATGCGCGGCAGTCAATTAGCCTGATGGAGCTCTCATGCAATACACAAGAATGGGCCGCACCGGCCTCAAGGTCAGCCGTCTCTGCCTCGGCGCGCTGACCTTCGGCCTCAGCGCCGACGAACAGACCTCATTCCGGATTCTCGACGCCGCCGCCGACGCCGGCATCAACTTCATCGATACCGCCGACATCTATTCGCGCTGGGGGCCAGGCCACGTCGGTGGCGAATCCGAGACCGTCATTGGCTCCTGGCTGCGCGGTCGCAGCCGTCGCGATTTCGTCATCGCGACCAAGGTGCAGGGACGCCTGTGGCAAGGTCCCAATGGCATGGGCCTCAGCCGTCTGCACATTCTGCAGGCCGTCGAGGACAGTCTGCGCCGCCTCGGCACCGACTACATCGACCTCTACCAGACGCACTGGCCGGACATGGAAACCCCGCTCGACGAGACCCTGGCCGCGCTCGACAGCCTGGTGCAAAGCGGCAAGGTGCGCTACATCGGCTGCAGCAACTATCCCGCCTGGCTGCTGCTCAAGTCCCTCTGGATCAGTGACGCCCAGGGCCTCGCCCGCTTCAACTGTCATCAGCCGCATTACAGCCTCTTGCACCGCGACGAATTCGAGCGCGAACTGGCCGCCGCCTGCCTCGACCAGGGCGTCGGCGTCATCCCCTACAGCCCGCTGGCTGCCGGCTTCCTGACCGGCAAATACACGCGCACCAACAAATCTCCCGACAGCACCCGCAGTGACGGCGGTCTGATTCAGCGCCTGCTGGCCGACGAGCGGGCCTTCCTGACCCTCGACCTGCTGCGCGACATCGCCGCCGACCATGAAGTCCACCCGGCCCAAATCGCGCTCGCCTGGCAGCTGGCGCAGCCGGTCATCACGGCGCCCATCGTCGGCGCGCGCCGCGTCGATCAGTTGCTGGATGTGGTTGGCGCGACCGAAGTCACGCTGTCCGCCGGTGAAATCGCGCGCCTCAACGAGGTGACAACCGGCTTCTAGCCTTACGACCAGTCCATGCCGGCCTGCTGCCACATGCGCTGCATGTGCGCGGCCACCAGTTGTGCGGCCTCCAGCGGGTCCTCGATAGCGTTGGTGCGCGCGCTGAAGGGCTCGCAAGTCACCGGGCCGTCGTAGCCCAGCGCTTGCAGCCGCTGCATAAAGCCCGCCAGGTCGATGACGCCGGTCTCGGTCGGCAGGCGCCGGTCGCGATCCATGAAGGTTTCCAGTGTGAGGCCCAGGGGCGCGTCATTGACATGTACGGCGACGACGTCGCTCTCACTCAACGAAGCGAGCTCACTTACAGTGCCGCCCGAGGTAATCAGGTGGTAGGCGTCCAGCAGCAGGCCAACGTTGCCCGTACCAATAGCCTCGCACAGCCGCAGCATACCGGGCATGTCATTGATGAACAGGAAGACGTCGGGCGGCGGAAAAGTCTTCGGCCCGATGAACTCAAAGCCCAGTCGAACGCCGTAGGGCAGCAACGTTTCGGCGATGCGTCCGTAACGCTCCCTGTGCCACGCGAAGTTCTCGTCGAAATTGCGCGTCTCCGAATACGAGGGGCACCAGGTGGTGGTGCGCAACGCGCCCAGCTCCTGCGCCACCTGCGCCAGCGCCGGCAGGCGTTCCACGCCCTCTTCCCAGTCATCGCCCTGCCAGTTAACCGGCAGACCCCAGTTGCCGGGCAGAGCAGCATGCCGCGCAAAGAGCTCGCGCAGCCAGTCAATGCCGTGCTCGCCGGCCAGTTGCGCCGCCTCACTGATGCTGAAATCCACGCCGCCGAAGCCGCAGCGCTGCGCCAGCGCCAGGGTTTGCTCCAGACTGTAGTTGCGAATGCCAATCGCGCCGGTGTTTAGACTGCTGAACATGGTCGCCCCTGTGTCAAGTGTCGAATGCCGCGCCAGTATAGCGCGGAACGCTCCCCGGGGAAGATGCGCGTCTGCATCTCTTCGGGATGTCTTCTACGAGGTGACAGTCAGGTCCCGGCCTTACGCCCACTCCAGGCCGGCCTGCTGCCACATGCGCTGCATGTGCGCGGCTACCAGTTGCGCGGCCTCCAGCGGGTCCTCCAGCGCGTTCACGCGCTTGCTGAAGGGCTCGCAGGTGATCGGGCCGTCGTAACCCAGCGCGTCCAGTCGCTGCATAAAGCCCGCCAGATCAATGACGCCGGACTCGGTCGGCAGACGCCGGTCGTAGTCATCATAGTCTGCCAGCGACACGCCCGCCGGCGCGTCATTCACGTGCACGGCCACGATGAGTTCATTGGTCAACTTATCCAGGTCGCTCATGCTGCCGCCCGAGCTGTGCACGTGCCAGGCGTCCAGCATCAGGCCGACGTTGCTCGTGCCAATAGCCTCGCACAGGCGCAACATGCCGGCCATGTCCTGGATGAAAAGGTGGTCGCCAGGCGGCGGGTAGGACTTGGGCCCGATGTACTCGATGCCAAAACGAATGCCGCAGGGCAGTAGCGTTTCGGCGACGCGCGTGAAGTGCACCCGGTGCCACTCAAAGTTCTCGTCGAAATTGCGCGTCGGCGAATGCGGTGGACACCAGGTGGTGGCGCGTAGCGCGCCCAGTTCCTGCGCCACCTGCGCCGCGGCCGTCAACTGCGCTTCGCCGGTCTCCCAATAATCGCCCTGCCAGTGGTCCGGCACAAACCAGTTGCCCGGCCGCATTTCATACTGCACGAAGAGCTCGCGTAGCCAGGCCGCGCCATGCGTGTCGGCCAGTTGCACCGCCTCGCTGATGTCCAGGTCCACGCCGCCGAAGCCGCAGCGCTGCGCCAGCGCCAGGCTTTGTTCCAGACTGATGTTGCGAATGCCGATCGCGCCGGTGTTCAAACTGCTGAACATGGTCGCCCCTGGGTGAAATGACGGTCGCCGCGCCAGTATAGCGCGCAACGCTCCCTCAATAGACGCGCCTTTGCATCTCTGCGGGAATGGCCTTGCCGGTCTGGGGGTCGGCCAGAGCGCTCAACTACTGCTGATTAAGCGCAGTGCATAACTTCACGCCTCTGAACGCGCCGCCTGAATACTATCCGCCTGCCCTGCCCTGACGCCGCCTGCGCAGCGCACGGTGGATCAGCCAGGGCAGCAACGACAGCCCGCCGATCAGCGCGTAGAGCGGTAGCAGATGCTGGCGCTGCTCCTCCAGCAGGCCGCCGGCGTAGACGAAAAGGAAGGAGGGCGGCGTGCCACACACAATCGAGACCAGCACATACTGGCGCAGCGTGATACTTTTGGCGAAGCCGGCCGCGTAGCTGATGAAATCATAAATCGCAAACAGGAAGAGCCGCGCGTACACCAGGGCGCGCCAGCCGCCCAGCTGTCCCACAAACTCGTCGATGCGCGCCAGGCCCGCTTCACCCGCGAAACGCCGCACCGCCGGACGTCCCAGGTGTCGCGCGATGAGGAAGCTGAGCGTGCCGCCCAGCACCTCGCCGATGACCGTGTAAAGCGTGCCCGGCAGGACCCCAAACAGCAGACCGGCCGTCAGTTGCACCGGCCCGCTGCTCAGCGGCGCGAAGACGTAGGCCGCGGCCTTGAACAGGATGTAGAGCAGCGGCGCCAGCGGCCCTGCCCCCTCGATCCATGCGCGCAACTCCTCGATGCCCACCCAATCGATGAGCAGAATCAGTAGTCCGGTCAGCGCCAGCAGAATCAGCGCGCCCGCGGCCAGGGCCCGTGGCGCAACGGGACTGGTTTCCTGCAGCGGTGGCGGCGTCACTCGTCGAAGAGTTCGCCCACGCTGCGGCCGGCATGCGCGCGCAAAATGACTTCGCCCAGCAGCGGCGCCACCGAGAGTACGGTCATGTTCGGCAACTGGCGCTCAACGGGCACCGGCAGGGTGTTGGTGCAAATGATGTGTTTCAGGTCGAGTTGCGCCAGTCGCTCGTAACCCGCCGCCGGCATCAGCGGGTGCGTGAAGGCGAAGTAGACATCGCGCGCGCCGTGCTCGCGAATGGCGTTGACGGCCTGGCTGGCGCTGCCGGCGGTGAGCACTTCATCATCCACCAGCAACACGTTGCAATCCCGCACGTCGCCGATGATGGAGAGGACGTCCGGGCTCTCCTCATTGTCCCTGCGCCGCTTTTCCACAATGGCGTGCGGCCGGCCCAGACGCTCGGCCCAGTTGCGGCCCTTCTTGGAAAAGCCGAGGTCAGCCGAAACCACCACCAGCTCCGGGATGGCCAGCTCGTCGACAAAGTCGCTCAGCAGGTAGAAGGCGGACAGCGCGTCGCCAGGAATGTCGAAAAAGCCCTGGATCTGGCCGGCGTGCAGGTCAATGGTGATGTAGCGGTCGGCGCCGGCGGCCTCGATCAGGTTGGCGATCAGGCGCGCAGCAATGCCCACGCGCGGCTGATCCTTCTTGTCCGAGCGGCTGTAGGAGAGATAGGGCACCACGACATTGATGCGCGCGGCCGAGTCGCGTTTGAGCGTATCGACCATCAGCAGCAGTTCCATCAGGTTGTCGTGCACCGGCGAGGCCAGGGTCTGGATGAGGTAGACATCCCGCCCGCGCACGCTCTCCTTCAGCTGGATGAGGATGTTTTCGTTGGAGAAAACCGTGCGCCTGTACTCACCTGAGCGCACGTTCATGTAAGCGGCAATCTCGCGCCCCAGCGCCGGCGAGGCCGAGCCGCTGAACAGGGAAAGCGCGCCGTTCATCCCGAAGTGTGTATTTTGCGGGGACAGCGCGCCTGCTTCGCGCAAATATTTGGTGCCTGGAACTTTCTCAACCTTGCGCATCGCCAACGCTCACAACAGCGCCCTCCTGTATGCCACCACTACAGTCAGTATAGCAGGCCGCGCTACCGAATCGAAAGCGCCCGCTGCTGCCAGCGGGCGTGCTTTCACAATTGAAACCGGGTCAGACCAGTTGTTCAACCAGGCCCAGTTCGTCGATGAGGCGTTCGCGCGGCTTGTAGCCGGTCACCCGGCTGACGACCTCGCCTCCGCTGAAGAGAATCAGCGTGGGGATGCCCATCACGCCGTACTGGATGATGACGTCCGGGTTGGCGTCGGCGTCCAGCTTGCCCACCTTCAGCTTCCCGTCATAGTCGTCGGCCAATTGTTCCACGATGGGCCCTATCATCTTGCAGGGACCGCACCACTCCGCCCAGAAATCAACCAGCACCGGCATCTCTGCGCCCAGTACCTCGCTGGCGAAGTTATCCGTCGTGGCCTCAAAGGTTTTTCCTGCCATTGCTGTGTCCTTCCTATCCAACTTTACAGCTTCTTACCTGAATGGTAGCATGACACCCACCACACTGACAAGCGTCCACTGGCCAGTTCCGGGTGCTGCCCACCATGAGTACAGACGACATCACGCTGCACCCTCTTACGCGCCGCCAGGAAGAAATCCTCTCGCTCATCATCGAAAGCTACACCGCCAGCCCCGAGCCGGTCAGTTCGCGCTACCTGCAGGACGTCTGCGAGCTCGGCATCAGCTCGGCCACCATCCGCAACGAAATGGCCGTGCTGGAGGAAAAGGGGCTGATCCGCGCGCCGCACACTTCCGCCGGCCGCGTGCCCACCGAGAGCGGCTATCGCTATTTCGTGCGCCGGCTGATGAAACTGGGCACGCTGACGCCCGTCGAGGAAAGCCGCATCAGTGAAAGCATGCGCCTGCCGCCGGCGGCGACCGAACAGTGGATGCGCCTGGCCGCCACCCTGCTTTCGCGCACCGTCCAGTCCGCCGCGCTGGTCACCGCGCCCATCTCCGAAGCCAGCCGCTTCAAGCACCTTGAGCTGATTTCCATCCAGGGTCGCCTGGCGCTGATGGTGCTGGTCTTGCACAGCGGCAACGTCCACCAGCAGATGCTCAACCTCGCCGAGTCGCCCGGCCAGACGGCCCTCGCGGACGCGGCGCGCCGCCTCAACGCAGTCTGCCTCGACCAGGGCGCCAACGAGCTGCGCATGAAAAGTGCCCAGCTGGGCCTCTTCGAACGCGAGATCGCCGAACTGGCAGCCGACGTGATGGAGCGCTCGGATACCAATCAGGTGCGCTTCATCTACCGCGAAGGACTCAGCAGTATCCTCAGCACCTTCCAGGTCAGCGAAGGCGCCGAGCAGGCCGTGCGCGTCTTCGAGGAGCGCGCAGTGCTCAACCTGTTGCTCAACGAGGTGCTCTCCGGCAACGAGGTGCAGGTCTTCATCGCCGGCGATGGCCGCTGGGAGGAGCTCAACCACCTCTCCATGGTGCTCAGCCGCTACGGCATCCCGGGCCAGGTCAGCGGCGCCCTGGGCGTCATCGGCCCCACCCATCTCGACTACGGCCGCGCCGTCAGCACCGTGCGCCACGTCTCAAACGTCATGACCGACGTGCTGGCCGGGCTCTTCGCCGAAAGTAGCGAGCAGCCCGAAGAGACGGTCTGATCCCCCACGCGCGAGATTCTGGCGTTGTTCTCACTACTTTTATATACATTTCTATGATGAGTCAGCCATACTTTCCAGTATATTGTCCAGGTGACTGTTCAGGAGTGAGGCAGCCAACGTGAGCCAGCAGCAGTTGCGCGACGAAGACGAACCGCAGGCGGCACAGCCCCCCGACCAAAGTGAAGCAAACGAGGAAGCCAACGGGCGGCCGCAGGACGTCGACGCCGGGCAGTCCACCGAAGACCCCCTGGCCTTGCTGCAGGCCGAACTGGAGGCCGGGCGCAAGCGGGCCGAGGCGAGCACGCTCGGCTGGCAACGCGAGCGCGCCGACTTCAGCAACTATCGCAAGCGCTCCGAGCGCGACCTGTTGACCATGCGCTTCAATGCGAAGGTCGACACGCTCAAGACCTTGCTGCCGGTGCTCGATGACTTCGAGCGCGCCCTGGAAAACCTGCCCGCCGACGCGGCAGCAGGCGAGGACTTGCAGGCCTGGCTGGACGGCATGCAGTCGATCCACCGCAAACTGCTGAAAATCCTCAGCGACGCCGGCGTGACAACGCTCGACCCGGTCGGCGAACCCTTCGACCCCCGGCAGCACGAAGCGCTGGGCGAAGACAGTGACACGGACATGGATAGCGGACTCGTCAGCGCGACCCTGCAAAAGGGTTACATCTGCGGCGACCGGGTATTGCGCCCGGCGTTGGTGCGGGTCGCCGGCTGACGGCAGAAAACAGGGAGACAAACATGGGACGCATAATTGGAATTGATCTCGGCACAACCAACTCGGTCGTCGCCGTGATGGAGGGTGGCAAGCCCACCGTGATCCCCTCTGCCGAGGGTGGCGAGCTGGTGCCCTCGGTCGTGGCCATCAACCCCAAAACCGACGAACGCCTCGTGGGCAAGGTGGCGCGCAACCAGGCCGTCATCAACCCCGACAACACCATCTTCTCGGTCAAGCGCTTCATGGGCCGCAAGTTCAGCGACCGCGAGGTGCAGTCCTCCATCGGGCGCGTGCCCTACAAGGTCAGCGCCGCCCCCAATGGCGACGTGCGCGTGCACATGGGCGGCCGCGAATTCAGCCCGCCGGAAATCTCGGCCATGGTGCTGCAGAAGCTCAAGGCGGATGCCGAAGCCTGGCTGGGCGGCACCGTGGAGCAGGCAGTCATTACCGTGCCCGCCTACTTCAACGACACCCAGCGCAACGCCACCAAGGACGCCGGCCGCATCGCCGGCCTGGATGTGCTGCGCATCATCAACGAGCCGACGGCTTCCAGCCTGGCCTACGGCATCGATGCCGACAAGAACGAAATGATCGCCGTCTTCGACCTGGGCGGCGGCACCTTCGACATCTCCATCCTCGAGGTCGCCGACGGCGTCTTCGAGGTCAAGAGCACCAATGGCGATACCTTTCTGGGCGGCGATGACTTTGACGAGGCCATCATCGACTGGATCGCGGAAGAGTTCCAGCGCGAAAACGGCATCGACCTGCGCAAGGATCGCCAGGCCCTGCAGCGGCTCAAGGAAGCCGCCGAGAAGGCCAAGATCGAGCTCTCCAGCGCGGTCAACACCGATATCAACCTGCCCTTCATCACCGCCGACGCCAGCGGCCCGCGCCATCTGAACCTGGACCTCTCGCGCGCCCGCCTCGAGGAACTGGTCGGCGATCTGATCAATCGTTCCATCGGCCCCTGCCAGCAGGCGCTCAAGGATGCCGGCCTGGGCAAGAGCGAAATCGACGCCGTCGTTCTGGTGGGTGGCATGACGCGCATGCCAGCCGTGCAGGAAGCCGTGCGCAACTTCTTCGACAAGGAGCCCGGCCGTGGCGTCAACCCCGACGAGGTGGTGGCCATGGGCGCCGCCATCCAGGCCGGTGTGCTCGGCGGCGATGTCAAGGACATCCTGTTGCTGGACGTCACCCCGCTGTCGCTGAGCGTGGAGACCCTCGGCGGCGTGGCCACCAACATGATCGAGCGCAACACCACCATCCCCACCAAGAAGAGCCAGACCTACTCGACCGCGGCCAACAACCAGACCCAGGTCGAAATCCACATCGTGCAGGGCGAACGCCCGATGGCGCTGGACAACAAGTCGCTCGGCAAATTCATCCTCGATGGCATCCCGTCGGCGCCGCGCGGCATGCCGCAAATCGAGGTCACCTTCAACATCGACGCCAATGGCATCCTCGAGGTTTCGGCGCAGGACAAGGCCAGCGGCCGTGAACAGCAAATCACCATCACCGCCGGCAGCGGCCTCAAGGATGACGAAATCGAGCGCATGGTCGAGGAGGCGCGCCTGCACGCCGAAGAGGACCTGCTGCGCAAGGAAATGGCCGAGCTGCGCAACACCGCCGACAACACCATCTTCACCGCCGAAAAACTGCTTGAGGACTTCGACGCGCAGCTGCCCGAAGACACCAGGGCGCTGACGAACGAGAAGATCGCTACCCTGCGTCAGGCCATGGAGGGCGAGGACAACGAGACCCTGCGCGTCGCCACTGACGACCTGTCGCAGTACATCCAGGCCCTTGGCGCCCAGATGCACCAGCAGCAGGCTGCTGACGAGCCCGAGCCGGCCCCGCAGACGGACCGCAGCCCCGATGATGAGGATGTGGTGGACGCCGAGTTTTCTGAAGCATAAGCGCTGACCGCGCAGCGGGCAGGCTTGCCGGCCTGTCCGTTGCGAGTCGATCTATCAGGTAAACCATGCCCCGCGACTGTTACGAAGTACTCGGCATCAACCGCAATGCAGATCAGGGCGAAATTAAAGGCGCCTTTCGCCGCCTCGCCCGCGAATATCACCCCGATGTCAGCCAGCACCAGGACGCCGAGGCGCGCTTCCAGGAAATAAACTCCGCTTACGAAATCCTCTCCGATGACCAGCAACGCGCCCGCTACGATCGCTATGGCCATGCCGGCGTGCAGGGCAACGGCGCCAGCGGGCCCGGCTTCGGTGGCTTCGGCGCCCAGGGCTTCGCAGGCTTTGACGAAATCTTTGAAGAGTTTTTCACCGGCTTCGGCGGCGCGGCCCGCAGTACCGCCCGCCGCGGGCCGCGTCCCGGCGCCGACCGCAAGACCACGGTCAGCGTCAGCTTTGAGGAATCCGTCTTCGGCGTCAGCAAGGACATCGAGGTGGAGCGCCTGACGGCCTGCGAGACCTGCTCCGGCAGTGGCGCCGAGCCCGGCTCCAGACCGGTGACCTGTCCTGAATGCCGCGGCGAAGGCAAGCAGCGCAAGGTGCAGCAAACCTTCCTCGGCTCCATGGTGACCGAGACGGTCTGCATGCGCTGTCGCGGTCGCGGCGAAGTCATCAGTTCGCCCTGCAGCGCCTGTCGCGGCGCCGGCCGTGAGCAGCGCCGCGCCGCCGTCAACGTCGATATTCCGGCCGGCGTCAGCGAGGGTCTGCAGGTCCAGGTGCGTGGCGAAGGCGACGCCGGCGCTCCCGGCGCTCCCGCCGGCAATCTCTACGTCGCCATCCGCGTCGAACCGCACCCCTGGTTCAAGCGCGAAAAGGACGACATCCTCCTTGACATTGACATCAACGTCGCCCAGGCAGCCCTCGGCGACCTGCTGAGCGTCCCGACCGTGGAGGGCGAGGTCGAGCTAACCGTCCCCGCCGGCACCCAGACCGGCAAGACCTTCCGCCTGCGCGGCAAGGGCGTGCCCCACCTGCGCAGTGATGGCAGCACCAGCGGCCGCGGTGACCAGCGGGTCCGCGTGCAGGTCATCGTCCCCGACCGACTCGATGAAGAGCAACGTCGGCTGTTTATCGAGCTGGGTCGCTCCATGGGCAGCGACATCACCCCTCAGGAACACGACCGCGGCTTCTTTGACAAGGTGGCGGATTTCTTCGCAGGTGACCAGGCCTGACCGTGCGCTGGCTCGAGCTGTCGCTCTGCGTGGCCGGCGAAGCTGCGGAGGCCATCGCCGCGCTGCTCGGTCGCTACGGCCATCAGGGCGTGGTCATCGAACAGAACGGCATCCCGCCGGACGCCTGGGATGACGGCGCAGCGCAGCCACCCACCAGCCTGACCCTGCGCGCCTGGTTTCCTGAAGACCCGCACAACGAGCAGCTCCGCCTGCAAATCGAAATTGCCCTGGGCCACATCAGCCTGATGCTGCCCCTCCCGCGCCCGGACTGGCGCTACGTCGACGATGAAGACTGGGCGCAGGCCTGGAAACAACACTATCGTCCCCTGCGCATCGGGCGCCGCCTGCTGGTGCGCCCCGAGTGGATTGCGCGCGCAGTCGCTGACGATGAAGTCGAAATCGTGCTTGACCCCGGCATGGCCTTCGGCACCGGCACCCACCCCAGCACCCAACTCTGTCTGCAGGCCCTGGAGGCCTGGGTCCAACCCGACGACCATGTGCTGGATCTCGGCTGTGGCTCCGGCATCCTGGCCATCGCCGCCGCCAGACTGGGCGCGGCCCGCGTGCTCGCGCTCGACAACGACCCCATCGCCGTGACCGCTACCCACCAGAACATCGCCCTCAATCCCGCCGTCGCGTCCATCTGCGCGCGCACGGGCAGCCTCGCCGACCTGGGCGACGCAGACGGACGCTTCGACCTGATCGTCGTCAACATCCTCGCCCATATCATCATCCGTTTCTGCGACGAAGGCCTGGCCAAAACCCTGCGCCCCGGCGCTTGCGGCATCTTCAGCGGCATTGTCTGTGACCAGGCGAATTCGGTGGCAAGCGCCCTGCAACGCGTTGGGCTGGAGCCCGTCACGCGCCTGCAACAGGATGACTGGGTCGCGCTGGTGGCGCGGCGACAGCTGACCGCGTGAAGGCCTTGGCGAAGGGCCCCGCCGCATGATCCGCGACGAGCGCGGCGCCCGCGTGCAGCAAATGTTCGACCGCATCGCGCGTCGCTACCGCCTGATGAATACCCTGATGACTGCCGGCCAGGACCGACACTGGCGTCGCTACGTGGTTGAGCGGGCCGCCCTGCCCCCGCATGGTCGACTGCTGGACCTCGCCACCGGCACCGGCGACATCGGCCAGGCAGCCCTGCAGACCCGACCGCAGCTGCAGGTCATCGGCGCGGATTTCTCAACGGGTATGATGCATGTGGGCAAAATGTTGCCGGGCGGCGCGGACATGCGCTGGGTAGCTGCGGACGCGCTGCAACTCCCCTTTGCCGACGACCACTTCGACGCCGTCACCTCAGGCTATCTGGTGCGCAACGTCACCGACATCCCGCAGACCCTGCGCGAGCAACTGCGCGTGCTGCGCCCAGGCGGCCGGCTCGTCATCCTCGAGAGTTCGCCGCCGCCACCCTCCCTGCTGCGCCCCTTAATCGAGCTGCACCTGCGCCTGGTCATTCCAGTTCTGGGACGTCTGGTCGTGGGCCGTGAGGGCGCCGCCGCCTATCGCTATCTGCCGCGTACCACCCAGGCTTTCCACAGCCCGCAGGAGCTGGCAGCGCTCATGCGCAAGGCCGGCCTGCGTGAGGTCGTCTGGCGCAGCTTTATGTTTGGCACCATGGCAGTCCACGAAGGGATCAAGGACCCCCGTTGATTAGCCGCCGCCGTTGCGCCTGTTGTCGCGGAATCGATAGGTGATGCGTCCGCGGCTGGGGTCGTAGAGGCTCATCTCCACCCGCACGCGGTCGCTGAGCAAAATGCGGATATAGTTTCGGCGCATCCTGCCGGACAGATAGGCCAGGATGCGGTGGCCGTTTTCCAGTTCAACCATAAACTGGGTGTTGGGCAAGGCTTCAACCACGTTGCCCTCGACCTCAACCTTGTCTTCCTGCTTGTTGCTGGGGTTCTTCTTCTTGGCCACGTCTTTCCCAGGGGCTGAACCCGGGCCGCGGCTCCGCCCACCACGCCTCGGCGGGCGACGAGCCACTAGCGGATTACCTGTTTGCGCTGACGGCGACGCGCGCGACGAATCGCCTTTTTCTTCTCTATGCGTCGCAACTCGCTGCGCGAAATATGCCAGCGTTTGCGCCGCACGGTGCTCAAAATGCCGGAGTTGGTGACGCGCTTGCGAAAGCGTCTCAACAACGACTCCTGTGATTCACCTGGTTTCAGTCTAACAGTTGCCACAGACTTGTCTCCATCCCTTCCTTCTGGTCAGGCCGCCCTCAGGCGCTGACCTCGGCCACGATTTCTTCTTCGATTTCTTCCTCGGCTGCCGCTTCTGCTTCTGCAGCTGCCGCTGCTTCCGCTTCCGCCTCGGCGGCCAGCCTGGCAGCCTCGGCCGCGATGCGCCGTTTCTCCTGCCATGCCTCCAGCTCCGCCGCCATGAGCGCCTTCAGACTAAGGCCCAGACGCTGCCGTTCGGGCTCGATGTTAACCACCCGCATCAACAGTTCCTGGCCTTCATGCACGACCAGCGAGGGATGCTCCGGTTGCGGCTCATCCATCTGGCTGACGTGCAACAGGGCCTCGATTCCCGGCTCCATGCGCACGAAAGCGCCAAAGTCAGTCAGCCGCGACACGCTGCCTTCCACCAGCTGGCCCACATGGTAAAGCTCGCTGATCTGCTCCCACGGGTTTTGCTGCAGTCGCTTCAGACTCAGGCCAATGCGCCGGCCTTTCAAATCGAGGCGCAGAATAAATACCTCAATTTTCTGGCCCACCTTCAAAATTTCGCCCGGGTGCCGCACGCGGTGCCAGGCCAGTTCGGAAATGTGCACCAGGCCATCGGCGCCGCCCAGGTCCACAAAGGCGCCAAAGTCGCGCAGGCCACTGACCACGCCGCTGTGCACCTCACCTTCACGCAGGTTCGACAGCAGGCTTTCCTTCTGCGATTCCCGCTGCTCGCGGCGGGCGTCGCGCTGGCTGAAAACCAGACGCCGACGCTTCCAGTCCACCTCAAGCACCTTGACCGGAATCATGTTGCCAATCATCGCCCGCAGCTGGTCACGGCGCTCGTCCTCGCTCAGCCCGCGCACCAGACCGACAGTATGGCTGGCCGGAATGAAGCCGCGCAGATTGCCAAAGGGCAATATCAATCCGCCCCGGTTGGCCTCGGCCACCTGCCCCATGTATATCTCGTCCTGGTCCATCAGCTGCTGCGCCCGCTGCCAGTCTTCGGTCTGACGCGCCTGCGATGCCGACAACAGCAAGTTCCCGCTTTCGTCCTCCGGGCGCAACACCATCACGTCCAGCGCATCGCCGACCTGACAGTCCAGCCCCCCGTCAATGCGATCCAGATCGCGCCGTTCCACGACTCCGTCACGCCCCAACCCCACGTCGACGATCATGCCAAGATGATCTATTGCCAAAATAGTGCCCTGAATAATGTCTCCCCGCTTCGGTTCCTCGCGCGCGAAAGACTCCTCTAGTAGTGCAGCGAAATCCAGTAGCTCTGTCCCGTTGCTTTCTTGTATTCTGTCGTGCATGTTTCCGTTCATTCCCCCCGTAGCAACAAACGATTCACAAAACGCGGCCTGCCGGGGGCCGCGCATGCGCTGGTCCTCTCGCGGAGTTGCATACGAACCCGTGCCGGGCGCGCGTCACTCCGCCTGACCGCGACGAAGTATACCGATGTGATGACTGGCTGTCAAACCACTGCAGGCCGCAGGCGCTGATAGGGCTCAGGAGGACTTGTCCGCTGCGTCAGAGCCTGCGCTGACCTCGGGCTCGACGGCTGCTTCAGGCGCGTCCGCAACCTCATCTTCAGCTGCTGCCACCGCCTCTGGCCCGTCCGCTGCCTCAGACTCAGGCGCGGACGCCTCACCTTCCAGACCCGTGCCCCAGCGCTGCGTGAAGCCGACGCGCCGTTTTTCCGGCTCGAGGTGGCTGATGCGCAGGCTCAGCCGGTCGCCCTTCTTGACGTAGGAGTGGGGTTCACTCAGCGAACCATCGCCCATCTCGCTGAGATGCAACAACCCCTCAAGGCCGTCGTCCAGCGCGACAAAGGCGCCGAAATCGACCACATTGGTCACCATGCCGCCCACCAGCTGCCCCTCGTGATACCGTTCCGTGGCATCATCCCAGGGATCGCTCAGCAGACGTTTGCGACTGAGCGCGATGCGGTTGCGCTCGTGATCCAGGCTGAGGACGTAGACCTCAATCTCCTGGCCGATGCGCAGAATGTCGCGCGGGTGGTCCACGCGATGCCAGGCCAGTTCACTGACATGGATGAGGCCGTCGGCGCCGCCCAGGTTGACGAATGCGCCGAAGTCGCGCAGGCCCGTGACCTGGCCCGGCACCTTGTCGCCTTCCTTCAGCTCCGCCAGCAGCCGCGCCTTCTGCCGCGCGCGCCACTCCCGCTGGGCCTCACGCTCACTGAAAATCAGCCGGCGCCGGTCCTGGTCAACCTCAATCACCTTGACGCCCAGCTGATGATCGCGCATGCCTTCCCAGGCCTCGCGCCGGTCACCGGAAAAGCTCACCGATACCAGGTGCGAACTGGGCACAAAGCCCTCAAGACGATTCCAGCGCACCAGAATGCCGCCGCGGTTGTGTCCCGTAACCGTGACATCGACCACGGTCTCTTCCTTCAGCAGCTCGCTCGCCTTCTCCCAGTCATATTGCTGCAGACCCATGTTGATGGAGACGATCAGGTTTTCATCCTGGTCGCGCGGGTTCATTACATAGACCGGTACCTTCTGGCCTACCTCCAGGCTGGCGTAGAATTCCGGGTCCAGGCGCTCGATGTCCTGGTGCGGCACGATGCCGTCCCGCTTGGTTCCCATGTCGACGATGATTTCACGTTCATCGATCTCGAGAATGATGGCGCTGCGGATTTCACCACGACGAGGCGGAGCATAGGCCAGCGTCGCTTCCAGCAGCTCCTGGAATTCCGCGCCGTAATCCGTGTCGTCCGCTTGCGAATCCGTCGGGTTCATCAATGTCTGCCACCTTGATAGCCTGTTACAAAAATGCTTTCGGCTCATCCTGCGACCGTTGCACGGAGTATACCTGAAACGCGCGCCAGAATACAGACTGGCACGCGCAAGGTCTGCGCGCGACGCCTATATCTCCGGCTCGGCCATGCCGATGCCGCGTAACCCGCGGTCCAGCTCCCAGGGGTAAACCACCCACGCATCGGTGATGGCGCCGTAGAAATCCGGCTCAGCCGTGCTGAACAGTGAACGCTGTGGATTGTAATGCAGCACGCAGGTCCAGGGCGTCGCGCCAGCGCTTTCGGCCCGACCGCGCACCGTCGCGCTGGTGCGGCCGCTGCCCCACACGTCGTCCACGATGAGTGTGCGCCGTCCCGTCAGCAGGCTGTTGCCGGGAAACTGCAGAAACCTCGGCCAGGCCATCAGGCCCGCGGTCTCCGTCGCCGGAAAATCGACCGCCGCGGTCAGTACATGGCGAATGTTCAGGCTCTCGGAGAGCAGGCCGCCAGGAATCAGGCCGCCGCGGGTGACCATCATCATCGCGTCAAAGGGGCCGGCGGAACGAATCTGCGGGATCAAGGTGTCAATCAGCCGGTCCACATCCTCCCAGGTTACCAGCTCCTTGCGCAGATCCCCGTTCACGCCCTGCCCCTTTTGCCCTGCCCGTCCCTCACAGACGCTGTGCGATGCTCTTGGCCTGAGTGTAGAGCAGCAGATAGTCCGGCCCGCCGGCCTTGCTGTCCGTCCCGCTCATGTTGAAGCCGCCGAAAGGCTGCACCCCCACCATCGCGCCCGTGCACTTGCGATTGATGTACAGGTTGCCCACGTGTAAATCCGAGCGCACCCGCGACAGTCGCTGCGCGTCCTGGCTGTAGACCGCGCTGGTCAGACCATAGTCCGTGCTGTTGACGATGCGCAGCGCGTCCTCGAAGTCGCGCGCGCGCACCAGCGCCACCACCGGGCCGAAGATCTCCTCCTGCGCGATGCGCGCCGATTCCGGCACCTCGCCGAAGATGGTCGGCGCGATGAAATAGCCGCCCTCCTCCGTCTCCAGCGGCCCGCCGCCCAGCAGCACTTCACCCTCGTCCGAGCCGATCTCCAGGTAGCTCTTGACCTTGTCAAACTGGTCCGGGTCGATGACCGGCCCAACCGCAACGTCCGGCCCCTCATCCGGCGCGCCGACCTGCAAGGCTTTCGCCCGCTCCAGAATCTTCGGCACCAGTTCGTCGTATACAGAATCGACAATGATGACGCGCGAGCCCGCCGAACACTTCTGCCCCTGATAGCCGAAGGCGCTGGTCACGATGCCTTCCGCCGCCTGCTCCAGCCGCGCCGTCTCGTCCACCAGCACCGCGTCCTTGCCGCCCATCTCCAGGATGGAGCGCTTGAGCCAGGACTGGCCCGGCAGCACCTTGCCGGCCTTTTCGTAGATCTCCACGCCCACGTCGCGTGAACCGGTGAAGCAGATGAAGCGTGTGCGCGGGTGCTCCACCATGCGCGCGCCGACGATCTCGCCCGGCCCGGTCAGGAAGTTAATCACGCCCGGCGGCAGGCCGCACTCCAGGAAGAGTTCCGCGACCTTCCAGCCGAGCAACGGGCTCTGCTCCGCCGGTTTGTAGACGGCCGTGTTGCCCGCCACCAGCGTCGCCGACAGCAAGCCGGTGCCAATGGCCGCCGGGAAGTTCCACGGTGGGATGACCGCGCCCACGCCCAGCGGGATGTACTTCAGGGTCTGCACTTCACCTGGCCACTCCGTCAGCTTTTCGCTGGAGTGCTCCAGTTCGAGCATCTGCCGCGCGTAGTATTCGAGGAAGTCGATCGCCTCGGCAGTCTCGCCATCAGCCTCGCTCCAGGCCTTGCCAATCTCCAGTGACATCAGCGCGTTGAATTCGTGACGCCGCTCGCGCATCAGCGCCGCGACGCGCAGCAACAAACGCGCGCGTTCGTCAGCCGGCGTCAGGCGCCATTCGGCAAAGGCGTCCTCGGCCGCGGCCACGGCCATGTCAACGTGCTCGGCGCCGCCGTCAGCAAAATACGCCAGCACCTCACCGGGGCGCGCGGGACACACAGACGCAAATGTCTCGTCCAGATAAATCTCCTTGCCGCCGATGATCAGGGGCAGCGTCTGCCCCGCCTCGGCGCGCACGCGCTCCAGCGCATTGCGAAAGGCCGCAATCTCTTTTGGATCGCTGTAATCGACGTACGGTTCGTTACGATATGCGGGCAGCATGACCTCTCCTCGTCCTGCATCCAGACCTGACTCATTCTACCACGACCTGCGTAGCGCTGCCCTTCAGGCCTGTAGCTGACGCAGGGCCGTCAGCAGCCAGGCATCGATCTGCGCGCGCATCAGCCCGGCCGTGACGTGGCGCATGCCATACTGCGCCCAGGCCGGATAGACTTCCGGCGGCCCCGGCAATCCCTCGCTCAGGCACATCAGGTCCCACCACGCCTGGTCAGCGCAGTCCCTGCCGCTCAATTCCCGGTAGTGTTGCAGGAAGCGCTCCGCAACTTCACTGCCGTACAGAAAGACCAGGTTGATGCGGCAGTGCGCCAGGTCGACAGCCGCTGCGCCGCGGCAGGCGTTAACCCAGTCCACCACCGCGCTCAGGCGCTGGCCCTGCCACAGCAGGTTGACCGGGTGATAGTCGCGGTGGATGAAGCATTCCGGCGCGGGCGGCGGTGACCCCGCAGTGATGGCCAGGGCGCGCTCCCAGGCCTCCGGCACCTCGCTCCAGGCCGGCACCTCGCGCCGGGCCTGCCCCCACGCAAACCACGACCAGCCCAAATCCTGCGCCGGCACGCGGTGTATGGCGAGCAGCATGTGAGCCTGCTGCCGCAGCCAGTCGTCCAGCTCACGCGGCTGCAACAGCACCGCGCCTGGCAGCCAGCTCATCAGCAGCAGCGGCAGGCCGCAAACCGTGCCCGTCGCGTCAAAGGCGACGGCTTCCGGCGCGGGCAACCCGCCCTTGCGCGCATATTGCAGGACGGCTGCTTCATGCGTCACCAGATCAGGCTCCTGCCGCAGCCAGTCCGCGTTGTCGTGGCTGCGCAGGACGTAGCGTTGCCCGCCGGCCTCCAGCATCCAAAGTGTAGTGGAGGTACTCCCCGCCAGCTGCTCGCACTGCGTAAGCGCCGCGCCGGTCGCCTCAGCCACCCAGGCGCGCAGGCACTCATTCATCGGGCGTCGCGGCCTGCGCCGGGTCGATGTCGATGACGCCGATCGTGCCCTGCGCCAGCGCCTCGGGCGCGGGATTCAGCAACAGCCGCAGCGGCCACTGCTGCGCGGCCTCGCGCGGAAACTTGCCGACCTTGTTGACATCCTGGATGCGGCCCTGCAACACCGCCGGCTGCAGAAAGGCCACCGCCCGCGGCAGACTGCTGAAGGCCAGCAGCCGCTGCTCCGCGCCCGCGCCGATGGTCAGCGCTTGCCAGCGCAACGTCTCGCCCTCACGCATGGCCCAGGGCGGGCGATCCGGCGTCTGCCGCACCAGTAGATGCACGTAGCGTCCGGGCCATGCGGCAACATCCGTGACCACATCCCCGTCCGCCACCTGGCGAATCCGCTCGAGCGTGCGCTGCGCCCTGTGCGGACGTTCGCCGCGCAGCAACAGGGCTTCGCCCTGCGCCTCAATCAGGATGCGCACGAAGCCCGCTTTCTCCAGCGTGAGCTGTTGCTGCACTTCGGGAGTCCCCTGCCGCCAGCCAATGATGAGGCGACCACCTGGCCGCAAACAACGGCAGGCCGTCGTCAAAAAGTCGGCCTCCAGCGGCTGCTCCAGCGCGACGATCGCGTCCGCGCATGAATCTTCCACTGGCAGATTTTGTACGCTGCGGGGTTTCACATCGCGCCGCTGCGCCGTGAACTGCGCAGAGCAGTGGCCGCCCACATCCAGCAACTTTAGTTCGCTGGCGGAGGGCGGCAACTGCTTCAGCATCAGCGCGATCAGGTCAGCCGGCATCACCTGCGCGCGCCAGCTGCACCAGCTTTTGCAGCTCGTCCCACTCCTCGCGGAAAAAGTGCAGCGTCACGTGCCCCAGCTCGAGGTGCCAGACGGTCTCGCCGTCCGGCTCCTTCGATACCCAGGCGACGTAGTTGCCGGTCTCGGCCAGCGTTTCGACCGGGACTTCGTCATCGCCGTTCATTAGCGACTCCGGCGCCGGCCGCCCCGGTCACGCTCGCGCGCTTCCTCGGCCGTCCAGCCTTCCAGCACTGCCTGACGACTGAGCCGCACCTTGCCGGTGGGGTCGATGTCGATGAGCATCACCATGATCTCGTCGCCCATCTTGACCTCGTCCTCAACCGTCTCCACGCGATAGTCCGCCAGCTGCGAGATGTGCACAAGACCGTCGCGGCCCGGCAGGTATTCGACGAAGGCGCCATAAGGCTCGATGCGATTGACCTCGCCGGTGTAAACGCGCCCGATTTCCAGATCGGAGTTGTCTACCCGTTCGCGCCGCCCGCCACCGCGCCGGTCACCGCCGCGTCCGCCCCGATCGCGGCCACCACGGTCACGTCCGCCACCGCGTCCACCACGACCGCCACGGTCGCGGTCGCGCGCTTCCTCGGCCGTCCAGCCTTCCAGCACCGCCTGGCGGCTCAGCCGTACCTTGCCCATCGGGTCCACGTCGACGACCATTACGTCAATCTCGTCACCCATGCTGACTTCGTCTTCAACCGACGCAACGCGAGTGCTCGCCAGCTGCGAGATGTGCACCATGCCGTCCTTGCCCGGCAGGAACTCGACGAAAGCGCCGAAGGGCTCGATGCGGCTGACCTTGCCGCTGTAGATGCGACCGATCTCCGGGTCTTCGACGATGCCCTTGATGCGCTCGATGGCCGCGGCGGCGGCAATACCGTCGACCGCCGAAACGTGGACGACGCCATCGTCAACATCAATTTTGGCGCCGGTTTCTTCCTGAATGGCGCGGATCGTCTTGCCACCCGGCCCGATGACCATGCCGGTCTTTTCGGGGTCGATGTGCAGCACCGTCATGCGCGGCGCAAAGTCGCTCAGCTCGCTGCGTGCCTCAGGGATTGCCTCCAGCATCACGCCCAGAATCTGCATGCGCGCATCCTTCGCCTGCGCCAGCGCGCGCTCCATCACCTCGTTCGAAACGCCGCTGATCTTGATGTCCATCTGCAGCGCCGTGATGCCCAGCTCGGTGCCGGCCACCTTGAAGTCCATGTCGCCCAGGTGGTCTTCCATTCCCTGGATGTCCGTCAGCACCGCGACCTGCTCGCCTTCCTTGATGAGCCCCATGGCGATCCCCGCCACCGGGCGCCGGATCGGCACGCCCGCGTCCATCAGTGCCAGCGTGCTGCCACAGACGCTGCCCATCGAGGTGCTGCCGTTGGAGCTCAGCACTTCACTGACGATGCGCAAGGTGTAGGGGAACTCGTCCTCCGGCGGCAACATGCCGCGCAGCGCAACCTCCGCCAGCGATCCATGCCCGACTTCGCGCCGGCTCGTGCCGCGCAACATGCGCGTCTCGCCCACGCTGTAGGGCGGGAAGTTGTAGTGGTGCAGGAAGCGCCGCGTGTCCATCACGCCCAGGTCGTCCAGCATCTGCGCGTCGCGTTTCGAGCCCAGCGTCACAATCGACAGCACCTGGGTCTCGCCGCGCTGGAACAGGCCGGAGCCGTGCACGCGCGGAATCACGCCCACTTCTGACGAAAGCGGACGAATCGTCACGCCATCGCGACCGTCAGGCCGTACGCCATCCTCGACGATGCGCCGCCGCACAGCCTGCTTCAGCGCATTGTCAACGCCCGCCGCCACATCCTTCTTGCTGACCTCGCCGTCCTCAATGTCGGCCTCATAATCCGCCATCACGCGCTCTTCAAGCGCAGCCATCGCCGCGCCGCGCTCGTCGCGCTGCGTATGCTCGCGCACGATGCCGCTCACTTCGGCGCTGACCGCTTCGCAAACCGCGTTGCTGAGGGCGGCGTCGCCGCTCTTCACAGCGTAGGGCGACTTCTCCTTGCCCACCGCCGCGCGAATCTCGTTCTGCAGCGCGATGACCGGCTGAAGCGCCTCATGCGCCAGGCGCAGCGCTTCCAGCATGGTCTCTTCAGGCACCTCGTCCGCGCCGCATTCGACCATGTTAATCGCGTCCGCCGTGCCGCTGACGCGCAAGTCCAGCCTGCTGTTTTCCATCTCCGGGATGGTCGGGTTCACCACCAGCGCGTCATCGATGAGACCGATGCGCACGCCGGCTACCGGCCCGTTCCACGGAATGTTGGAGATGGTCAGCGCGCAGCTGGCGGCAATGTTGCCCAGCATGTCGAGGAAGGTTTCCTGGTCGTGGCTGAAGGTCGTCAGGATGATCTGCACGTCATTGCGCATGTCATAAGGGAAGAGCGGCCTCAGCGTGCGGTCCGTGACGCGCGCCACCAGGATGGCGCTCTCCGCCGGCCGCCCTTCGCGCCGGAAGAAGCTGCCAGGGATCCTGCCCGCCGCGTAGAGCTTCTCCTCAAAGTCCACGCTCAGCGGGAAAAAGTCGAGCCCCTCGCGCGGACGGCTGCTCATGGTCGCCGTGCCGAACACGATCGTGTCGCCCATGCGCACCGTCACTGCGCCGCCAGCCTGCTCGGCGAAGCGCCCGGTCTCGATGGTCAGCTCCCGGCCACCGATGTCGGTTGACCAGGTTCGCGCACCTGACCCGTTACCATTCATATTCATACTGCCTCCTGTTGCACAACAGAGGCCCGAAAGACAGGGACTGGAGTGTGGCGCCAGTACTCACGTCTGGCGCCATACTCCAGGTCCTGTGCCCCGGGCGATAACGATAAAAGGATGGCCCGAAGGGACCATCCCCGGTAAACACTGTCTGGCATTCCTGCCTGGTCGCTAGCGCCGCAGGCCAAGCCGACGCAACATCTCACGATAGGATTCAGGATTCGTGCGGATGAGATAGTTAAGGTGGCGCCGACGCTTGCCCACCAGCTTAAGCAGACCGTGGCGCGAAGCCTCGTCATGGCTGTTAATGCGCAAATGCCCGGTCAGTTCGTTGATGCGCGTCGTCAGAATCGCGATCTGCACCTCGGGCGATCCGGTGTCGTTTTCGTGTTGGGCGAAGTCTTTGATGAGTGCCTGTTTTGTCTCGCGGTCCATTTCCTGTCCCTGTACTCCCTTGTCACCAGACACGCCGGGCAGTGGCATGTCGGTCTGTTCCGGTATTGTTCAGTGTAGCGGAAGCAGTTGCCGTCAACAAGGCCCGGTCTCGCGCGTCACTTGGCCACGCGCAAGGCATTGGCCACGCCGTTGACGGTGTGGTGCGTGCGGAAAAGGCTGAAGGTGCCCGGTTGACCCGGTATGTGGTTGAGAATGTTCTCGGCTACCAGAATGGACAACCACAGTTCGAGTGGGAGATCCGCCGCCTTTGGCTCAAGCGTGTTCAGGGTGATCAGCGTGCCGCTGTCATAGAGCTCCAGCAGCACAGCCACCAGTTGGTCCCGCTGCGCCAGCACCTCGCGGCAAACCGCGTTCTCCGGCCGCAATGAAATCCCCTTCGTAAGAAAATTACTGCGCGGGTTCGGATAGTCCTTGAGCAGGATGGCTTCGCTGGCCACCAGGAAATCAATCGCGCGCTGGAAGTTCATGCCCAGGTCGTGTTCCAGCAATCTCTTGTGCAGGCTGCCCAGCGGGCACCACAGAAAGCGTCGGAAGCTGGTGAATTGCTCCACGCTGACCACAATGCGGCGCACCATGGCGGCCGTGTCCGGCTCCATTTGCTCCAGGCGCTGCAAGGAAATGCCGTTCCAGTCGACTATGCGCGGCTCTGGCGCGCGCCGTGGCAGCTGCAGCAGCCTGTCCGCGCCCTGCTGCAGGCTGATGACCGGCACCAGGTCTTCGGGGTTCAGCCGATGCGGGATCAACTCGCGGTTGAGGACTTTCTCGCGCACCAGACGATCGATCCAGTCCGAACGCCACAGATCGCTCAGGTTACAGCCTGGCTGCCCCATCTCCCGGTCCATCGCCAGGCCCTTGATGAGAAAGCCGTAGTTGACGTAGTCCCAGCGTCGTACCTGCAGCGTGCGCTCCACACGCAGCACGATACGCGTCGTGATGAGGCGCGTTTTGCTGACAATCGGGTGCTCGGGATTCAGGGAGACCTCGCCAGATTCCGGCGTGGCCTTCAGGATGCCCTGTGCCAGGGCCTGCATCACCAGGTCTTCACCGCGCGCCGTGGCGGCCACCGCGCCGACCTGCAGCAGCTGTTCGACCAGCGCCTGCCCCGGCAGCGCTTCCGACCCTTCACCTGCGGTCAAACGGTCCATCTGGATGATGACGCTGCTCCACTGCGAGGGCAGGAAGGCAGCCGGCAGCTCTTCCTTACTCTGTTGCGTCGTCGCCGCCCACAGTGAGCGGTGCGTCTTCAGGTCAGTGAAGTCTTCAACATACTCCACCTCAATGCCCGGGTTGCCCTCCAGCTGGCGGCTGGTGCTGCCGCGCACGCCCCACACAATCACTTGTTTGCCGCGCGCGCGCAGGCTGGTGAGTACGTCGTGGAAATCCCGGTCGCCGCTGGCCATGATGTAAACATCCGCCGAGTCTTCATGCCCGGCATCGACAGTCACATCATGCGCGATGCGCATGTCCGCGCTGTTCTTGCCAGGCAGGCTGTTGACCGCGTCGATGTTCGCCATCAACAGGCGCCGCGGCGCATCATCAGCGACTTCGCTGCCGGCTGCATCCACCAGCGGCGGCAGGCTGCCGCGCTGAAACCAGGGCGCGTAGGCGGCCATCTTGACGACCTGGCCGTAGGCATTCGCCTGTGATCTGAAGCGCTCGATCAGATGATCCAGATTGACCGTGAAACCCTGTTCGTTCAGGCTGATGGTGATGTTTTCAAAGTCGATGTAGACGGCCACGTTGCGCGTCTGTTGCAACCCCAACAGCGTGGTCAGGGGCTGGAAGACGACCCTGTCTTTCAGATCCGTGCCTTCCAGCACGTTCTCGATGCCCCAGACGCGTATCCGCGTCTCGCCAATCGTCTGCACCCGCCGCAGCAAGGGCACCAGCTCCTTGCTGTCGGTGACCAGAATCAGCTCGTCCAGCCGTTCCGCTTCATCGCTCAGGGTTTCGCTGAAGAGCGTTTCGGGCAGCTGCTCACGATCATTGGATGTGCACAGGGTGTAGCCGGCGGCGCGAAAGATTCCCCCCGGACGCGGCCGCTCGCCACCTGGTCCATCCGCTTCCGGGCCCACGATGGCGATCGCGCGCAGCTTGTCCGGGCCAATCAACCCGGCCGCCAGCGCTGCGTTCCCGCGCAGGCTGACCGCCAGTTCCTGCAGATCAACGACAATTCCGCGTCGCTGCAGACAGTTTTGCAAGTCTTGTAAATCGACTATCAAATAAGCGGCCATAATTGTCCCAAATAACGAATGCCCTGCTGCGTTCCTGTCGAGGACCGATACCTGTCCCTGGCCCGCAAGGAAGCGCAACGGCGTGTATTCGTTTACTTCCCGTTTATCTTCTATTGTGCCAAATATAACAAATGCTGGCGCATTTGACAACTGCCACTTCGCGCCAGGTCACCTGCCCTGCCTTGCCCGGTCAGCGTTGGCTACCTTGCACAACGTGTTCTGGGCTTTAGTAGGCGCGCGCGAACAGGGCCACCTCTCCTTCCGCCCCGCCATTCATCACACAGGGGCCGCGTTGCTCCGCCTGCTCAAAGGGGAAGCAGCGGATCGTGGCGCCGGTTTCGTCCTTGACCTGGCGCTCGTCGTCGTCGCTGCCGGCCCAGTAGCCCCGCGCCCAGCCTCCGGCCGTAACGACCTCGCGCAGTCCCTCATAGTCGCTGACGTCATGAATGTTGGCGTCGCGGAAGGCAGTCGCCGCCGCCAGCATATCGGCCTGAATTTCTGTCAGCAAGGCCGTCACGGTTTGCACCAATCCGTCCTGTGCCGTGCTCTGCTTGCCCTCACGCCCGGGAATGTCCCGCCGCGCCAGCACGGCCGTGCCGCTTGCCACGTCGCGCGGCCCCAGCTCGATGCGCAACGGCACGCCGCGCATTTCCCAGTCGTTGAACTTGAAGCCTGGCCGCAGACCCTCACGCTCGTCCAGGTGGCTGCGGACGCCCGCCGCGTCCAGTTCGGCCTTGATATTGCGCGCCGTCGCATACACAGCCTCGCGTCCTTCTTCGCCGCGCGTGATCGGCACGATGACCGCCTGCCACGGCGCCAGCCGCGGCGGCAACCGCAGCCCGGTGTCGTCCCCATGCGCCATCACCACAGCGCCCACCATGCGCGTGCTCAGCCCCCACGACGTCGTCCAGCACACCTGCTGCACGTTGTGCTCGTCCACATACTGGATGTCGAAGGCGCGCGCGAAGTTCTGCCCCAGGTTGTGGCTGGTGCCCGCCTGCAGCGCGCGTTTGTCGCCCATCATGGCCTCAATGGTATAGGTGCGCACCGCGCCGGCGAAACGCTCGATGTTGCTCTTGCGCCCGCTGATGACCGGAATGGCCGCCTCGTTGATGCTCACGTCAGCGTAAATCTCCAGCATCCGCAGCGTCTCTTCCTCGGCCTCGTCAGCGGTGGCGTGCACAGTGTGGCCCTCCTGCCACAGAAACTCCGAAGTGCGCAGGAAAGGCCGCGTGCGCAGCTCCCAGCGCACCACGTTCGACCACTGGTTGATGAGCAGCGGCAGGTCGCGCCAGGACTGAATCCACTCGCTGAAGGCCTCGCCGACGATCGTCTCGGAGGTCGGCCGGATGACCAGCGCCTCTTCCAGCTTTTTGCCGCCGGCGTGCGTCACAACCGCCAGTTCCGGGCTGAAGCCCTCGACGTGTTCCGCCTCGCGCCGCAAATAACTTTCAGGGATCAGCAGCGGGAAATAGGCGTTGCGGTGGCCGCTGGCCTTGAAGCGCAGGTCGAGCGCGTCACGGATGCCTTCCCACAGCTCGTAGCCATAGGGCTTGATGATGATCGAGCCGCGCACCGGCGAGCGCGCCGCCAGGTCCGCCCGGTACACAATTTCGTTGTACCACTTTGAGAAGTCTTCGCTCTGCGCTGTGATGGCCTGAGCTGCCATGAGCCTCACCGTTCCTTCGCATTCCCCTGCCAGGCAGCGCCAGTATACCTGAATTTGTGGCAGCCGACGCCTGTCGATAAACTTGCGCCGTGCCGGGAGGAGGACTCATGCGCCGCGCAAAACTGGGAAACAGTGACATTGAAGTTTCTGTCATCGCCCTGGGCTGCTGGCCCTTCGGCGGCAAAATCGCCTGGGGCGACCAGGATGACGCCGACTCCATCGCCACCGTCCATGCCGCGCTGGACGCCGGCATCAACTTCTTCGACACAGCCGAAGCCTATGACGCCGGCAAATCGGAGGAAGTGCTGGGCACGGCCCTGCGTGGCCGCCGCCATGAGGCCGTCATCGCCACCAAACTGGGTGGCGCCAAACTGGCGCCGGAAGCCATCCCGGCCGCCTGCGAACGCAGCCTGCGCGACCTGCAGACCGATTTCATCGATCTCTACCAGATCCACTGGCCCAACCACGACGTCCCCCTCGCCGAAACCATCGGCGGCCTGCAGCGCCTGCAGGAGCAGGGCAAGATCCGCTCCTTCGGCGTCAGCAACTTCGGTCCCCAGGACCTCGGCGAAGCCGTCTCGCTGGGCCGCATTGCCACCAACCAGATTAACTTCAGTCTGTTCTGGCGCGTCTGCGAAAACGAAATCCAGCCCCTCTGCCTTGAGCACGGGGTCGGCATCCTCTGCTACAGCTCGCTGGCCCAGGGCCTGCTCACCGGCCGCTACGCCAACATCGATGAGGTACCCAATTACCTGAAGCGCACGCGCTGGTATGACCGCGCACATCCGGATACTCACCACGATGAGCCGGGCTGCGAGAGCGAGATCTTCGCCGCCCTGCCCGCCTTGCGCGACCTGGCAAATTCGCTGAACACCACCATGGCCTGCCTGGCAATGGCCTGGCTGCTGCAACAGGGCGGCGTCACCTCGATACTGGTGGGCGCGCGCAAGCCGGATGAGGTCGGCTGGAACCTGCCGGCCCTCGAACTCACGCTGGACGACGCCACCCTGCAGCAGCTGGCGCGCATCACGCAGCCCGTCAAGACCCGCCTCGGCAACAACGCTGACATGTGGTTCACAGAATCGCGTATGCGTTGACGCGCAGCGGCTAGTAGGCGCGGTCCCGGCGCAGCAGCATGAGCCAGATGGTGCGCCAGATGATGCGCATGTCCAGCCAGACCGACCAGTTTTCGATGTACCACAGGTCAAGGTGCGTGCGCTCCGCAATCGACGTGTCGCCGCGCAGCCCGTTGACCTGCGCCCAGCCGGTCATGCCGGACTTTTCCTGGTGCCGTTCCATGTACCGCGGAATCTGGTCGCGAAAGCGCATGACGTACACCGGGCGCTCGGGACGCGGCCCCACCAGGCTCATGTGACCCAGCAATACATTGATCAACTGTGGCATTTCATCCCAGTTGTTGCGACGAATTAAGGTGCCCAGTCGCGTGCGACGAGGATCGTTTTCGGTGGTCCAGCCAGGTCCACTCTCCTCCGCATCCGCGTGCATCGAGCGGAACTTGATCATCGGGAACGGATGCCCGTCCAGCCCCATGCGCTCCTGGATATAGAAAATCGAGCCGGCTGATTCAAGGCGCACCAGCAGCGCAGTAAACAGCAGCAGCGGCGACAGCAGCACCAGCCCGCAGAACGCGCCGAGGATGTCCACGCTGCGTTTCAGGCTCAGCTTCCAGCCGCGCAGCGCAATGTCGCGCACGGTCAACAGCGGCGTGCCGCCCAGCGCGTCCACGTTGAGGTCGCCCGCCACCCACGAGAACAGATCCGGGAAGACCTTGATGTCCACCTGCCCGCGCCGACACAGGTTGAGCAATTCCTCCAGCTCGTCGCGCTCCGCTTCCGGCAGCGCGATGATGACCTGCTCCACGGCATACTCGTCGATCAGATGTGGAATGTCCTCGAAAGTGCCGATGACCCTTGCCCCGCCCATGTTGGCCTGGTCAATGCTTTCCCGCGTCACGACGCCGATCACGGTGTAGCCGGCGCTCGCATTTCTGCCAATGCGTTCCGTGATGTCTTGCGCAACCTTGCCGGCGCCAATGATGAGCAGGTTTTCTCTGTCCACGCCGCGCCGGTGTAACCAGCCCCGCAAGGAGCGGAACATGGCGCGGCCGAACTCAACGAAGATGGTACTGAACAGCAGCACATAGAAGAACAGGCTGCGCGGGTAAGCAACCTGGTACTCGGTCGCGGTCAGCAACTGTTCCAGCACCAGACCCTGCAGTCCGAAGGCCAGCACCGCGCCCAGCAGCGTCGCCCCCAGAATCCTGCGCATCTGGTCCAGCGTGCTGACCGAGCGCGAGAGATGATAGAGGCGCGAGCCGTAGAAGACCACCAGCGTCGTGACCGCATGCAGCAAGAGCGTGGGCACGAACTGGAGCAACCTGGGCGGGTTGGCCGGAATCGAGAAGAGTTCGAATGCGTTGCGGGCCTCATAGGCCAGCACGAAGGCAACGCCCAGCGTCAGGGCATCCAGCAGCAGCAACAGCGCATTCAGCAACAGGCGAATGCGACCTGCCCGAGGAGACCGCTCTCGCGGATTCAGGCGCTCGGCTGCCGGATTTCCGTCAACATCGCCCGCCCGCCCTTCAGCAGCAGGCCGGTCATGACCAGGCTGTGTAGCCACAACGGCGTCGTCCTCCGGTAATGCTTGCGATAGAAAATCAGCATTGCGCGCTGAAACTCGTGGCTGGCGCGCCGACTCTGCCGGCTGGACGCGCGCTTGACGTGGCGCACCACCACCTGCGGCTGATAATACACCTTCCAGCCCGCGTGCTTCACGCGCCAGGCCCAGTCCAGATCTTCACCGTACATGAAAAAGTCTTCGTCCAGCAACCCCACCGCCGCAATCGCCTCGCGCCGCACCAGCATACAGGCGCCCACCACGGCGTCCACTTCCAGCTCCTCGTCCGGGTCGACGAAGGTCATGTTGTAGCGCCCGAACTGCCGGTGCCGCGGGAACAGTCGCGCCAGACCCAGGAAGCGGTAGAGCGAAACTTCTGGCGAGGGGAAGCTGCGCCGACAGGCCAGATCCAGGCTGCCGTCCGGCAGCACCAGCCGCGGCCCCGCAATGCCAATCTCGCGGCGCGCGTCCATGTAGGCCACCAGACCCGCCAGCGCCCCGGTCGGCACTTCAGTATCCGGGTTGAGCAGCATGGCGTAACGCGGCGCGTCAGCCTGCACCTGGCCCGCATCGCCATAGCCAAGCGCTCTCAGACCCAGGTTGTTGCCGGCGGGGTAACCACTGTTGATCGGGTTGGCAATCAGTTCGACTTGCGGGAATTCCTGGCGCAGCATGTCCACACTGCCGTCCGTGGAGGCGTTGTCCACCACCACAATTCGAAAGCGTGCGACGCCCTCACTGGCCAGCACGGTCTGCAGGCACCGCCGCAACAGGTCCCGTGTATTCCAGTTCAGGATGACGATGCCCAGATCCAGCACAACCCCTCCCACGTTACATTTTAGCACGGGCCTGCAGGATGGACGATGTGGCAACCCCTCCCCGCTGCGCCATTCTGGCATCGGCCGCTTGTCTCCGGCCAACGCTCAGGACGTCGCAGTCGGCAAAAGCGGCAGCGCAACGCCGCCCAGCGCGGCGCGCAGCGCCCGGCGCTCGTCCCAGGGGTACTCAATCTCGCCGAAGCACATGCTCTGTTCGTGGCCCTTGCCACAGGCCAGCACGACGTCGCCCGCCCGCGCCATCTGGCAAGCCTGCAGCAGCGCTTCAGCCCGATCCGCCACGCGCAGGAAGCTGCGCCCTTCTGCGCCGCCCGCTTCCTTGCAGGCCTGCGCCATCTCCGCCAGAATAGTATCCAGCGCTTCCGTGCGCGGGTCTTCGGCGGTGAACACGCTGATGTCCGCCAGCCGCGCCGCAATGGCCGGCATCATCCGGCGCTTCTCACGGTCGCGCAGTCCCGCGCAGCCGAAGACCACGATCAACCGGCCGTCAGGCGCCAGCAGCCTGCGCCCCGCCTGCAGCGCCTTCTCCAGCGCGTCCGGCGTGTGCGCGAAATCGACGATGGCCGCGAAGTCCTGGCCCGCGTCCACGCGCTCCATGCGCCCGGGAATGGCGCTCACGTCAGCGATGCCCTGCGCAATGTGCTCCGCGCTGACCCCCTCAATCTGCTGCGCCGCGGCAATGGCCGCCAGACAATTGCTCACGTTGAATGCGCCCGTCAGCCGGGTCGAGATTTCCAGCGGCCGCCCACCCTCGGCCAGCCTCACCGTGAAACGCGCGCCTTGCGGGCTGTGTTCCACATCCAGCGCGCGCAGGGTCGCGTCGGACCCCACGCCAAAAGTGACCACTGCCCCGGGCGCCTGCCGCTTCACCCATGCCGTTTGCTCGTCATCAGCGTTGAGAATGGCGACGCCCCGCTCCGGCTGCAGCAGCGTCAACATGCGCGCCTTGGCTTCGCGATAGGCCGCAAAGCTGCCGTGGAAATCGAGGTGCTCGTGCGTGATGTTGGTCAATACCGCGGCCGCCAGCGTGACGCCGTTGAGCCTCCCCTGCGCCAGGCCGTGGCTGGTCATCTCCAGCACACAGTGCGTCAGTCCGTTGGCGCACATCTGCGCCAGCAGCGCCTGCACCTGCGGCGCGCCCGGCGTGGTCACGTGCAGGCCGGTGTCGGCGCTGCTGCTGCCCAACTCGGCGGCAAGTGTGCTGATCAGGCCACTGCGCCCGCCGCTGGCTCGCTGCAGAATGCGCTGCAGCAAGGTGGCCGTGGTGGTCTTGCCATTGGTGCCGCTGACCCCCACGATGCACAGGCGTCGGGCAGGAAAATCCTGCCACGCGGCTGCCAGATACCCCAACGCCTCGCCGGCATTGCGCACCTGGGCCCAGGGCAGCGTCACGCCCTGCGGCGGCCGTTCGACCACCAGCGCTGCCGCGCCCCGCGCCATCGCCTGTTCCAGGAAATCGTGGCCGTCCGCCGCCAGTCCCCGCCGTGCAACAAAGACTCCGCCCGGTTGCAACGCGCGGTGGTCTTCCTCGACCGGCGCGCGTATCAGCGTCTCACCGTTGACGCAAACGAGCTGCGCCGGCGGCAGTGCCTCAAGGAGCTGTGTGAATGCTTTGGCCATAAAGCAAACAGTGGGCTCACCGGTGTCCGGCGGCCCACTGCCCGTATGCGCCTGTCAATTCAGGACAGGCGCTGCGACATTTCGTCCAGGCCGCTGCGGACGCTGCCATCGACCAGTTGGTCCTCGGCGCGCACAATCAGGCCACCCAGGATCGCGGGGTCGACCTCAAAGGTCACGCTCTCCGCGCCAATCTGCTTCTGTACCTTCTGCTGCTCCGCGTCATCCAGCGGCATGGCGCTGACAACGGTGACCGCGCCGGAAAGCGAACTCGCGGCTTCCGGCACCTTGGCGAAAAAGTCGTCGATGAGCGCCTGCTGCTGCTTTTCGTTCAGCGAAGCGCCGATGAGTTGTTGCGCCACGGCGATGGAAATGGCCGCGACCTGGCCGCGCAGGCCAGCCAGTTGCATATCGCGCTCCGCCTGCGCCGCCTGACGCGCCTCGCTGCGGATGTTTTCCGCTTCCGTGCGCGCGTCCTGCTGCACCTGCTGCGCCACTTCTTCACCGCGCCCGCGGGCCTCATCAATGAGTCCCTGGGCCTCGTTGCGGGCCTGCTGCATGACTTTCTCCGCTTCGGTTTCCGCGTTCATGCGCGCGTTGGCCGCCTTTTCGGCGTCCTCCAGCCCGCGCTGAATGCGCGTGCGCCGGTCGCGCAGCACCGCAATCAGCGGATCATAAACGAAGCGCGTCAGCAGCACATAGATGACGATGAGTGCGATAATCTGGATGAGTAGATAACCGAGATTGATTCCAAGGGCTTCCACAGTCGTTTCCCTCCGACCAGCTCAGGACAGCACGAACAGGATGATCAGGGAAACGACCAGGGCATAGATGGCCACGGCCTCGGCGAAGGCCACACCCAGAATCATGTTGGTCTGGATGGTGCCCGTATGATCCGGGTTGCGCGCCATACCCTGCACAGCGCCGCCCACCGCGAGCCCGATGCCGATGCCGCCGCCCAGCGCGCCAATCATCGCCATGCCCGCGCCAATCGCCTTGCCTGCCACCACCACTGCTTCTTCCATCTTCCTCACTCCTTCCAGATCGAGTCTGTTGTTGTGTTGTTTTGTCGCAATGTCAATTAACCGATGCTCAGTGCGCGCCGGCAGCAGCCTCCTCGTGCTGGTCCTCACCGTGATGCCCTTCCGTCGCCAGGCTCATGAAGATCGCCGTCAGCAGGCCAAAGACCACCGCCTGAATGATGCCGACGAAGAACTCGAGCAGGAAGAAGGGCCAGGGCACAATCACCGGCACCAGAAAACTCATCACAAAGAGCAGGATCGAGCCAGCGAAAATGTTGCCCAGCAGCCTGAAGGCAAAGGACAGAATCTTCGCGAATTCACCGATCAACTCCAGCAGGCCAACCGCCACGTCAATGCCGCCCAGCGGCGACTTCAGCAGCGTGGAAAAGTTGAAAAACTTGGTCAGGTAACTCAACCCCAGCGCCCGGAAGCCCATCACCTGGATCATCACCACCGCGACCAGCGCGAGCGCCAGCGTCATGTTCAGGTCAGTGGAGGGCACGCGCACATAAGGCAAAATCACCCAGGGCACGGAGGCATCGCCGGGTTCGACGTGATGCACATCGACTTCCGCGTGTTCGCCATCCGCCGCTTCCGCATGCTCGTCATCAGCGGCCATGGCTATGCCCGAGTGACAACCAGCGTCCGTGCGCGCCTGCAAGTCTTCCGCCGACATCCCGGCCGCAGCCTCGGGGCTGACCCACGGGCATTGCTTGTTCACATAGTAGACGCCGCCGATGCTGGCCGTGTCAAAGCCGTCCAGCAGCTCCGTGTGGCCCTCCACCTCATGCGCGTGCGGATGCAGGAAGCCGATGCTGTCAATGCCCGGCACCAGCTCCAGCCAGTTGGAGAGCAGCACAACCAGGAAAATGGTCATGAACATCTTGAAGATGGGCCCCAGGTAACGCTCCGGCGCAATGCCGCCGATGAAGCCGTACAGCCCTTCGAAGGCCATCTCGAAGAAGTTGTAGAAACCGCCGCGCGGCACCTCGCCACCATCTTTGGGTCGGCCGCGGCTGACCACGCGGATCAGCAGCGCGATGAGGATCCACACCACCACCGAGCCGACGAAGGTGTTGGTCACCGGCAGGCCGAAGACTTCCCGGCCGCCAGGATATATCTCGCCCGGCAACTGAATCACCGGCACCACCGGCGCCCAGTTGATCATCACCACCGCGCTGGCCAGCACCAGGATCAGCGCGATCCAGCGGCGCTTGCCGCTCCAGTTCAGGGTCACTGTTGTCCTTCCTCCTTCTGCGCCGCCAGGATTAAACGCGCCTGGTGTTGCGAATAGCGGTATATCGCCCACAATGAAAGGGGAATGCTCCCCAGCAACAAGATAAATATAAACAGCGGCTTCGTGCCCAGCGCCGCGTCCAGTGCCAGGCCGCCCAGCACCGCGCCCCCCGCAATCAGCACCAGCAGCGCGCCCACCTGCGCAATGACCTTCGCCCCCAGCAGCAGCACCGGAGCCTTGTCGGGTCCGGGCTCGCTCACAGTCGCGCGCACTCCGGTGGAACGGCTGTGCAGATTATCACAGACACATCCCGTTTTCCAGCGAACGCCCGCTGCTTCCGGGCAATATCCCTGCCCCGCTGCTCGACCACCGCTGCTCCTCTACGTCGCCTGGAACAGCGCCATGGCGCCGCGTACCGCCCATTCAAAGACCGGCTGCGCCGCCACCGTGCCCAGCAGCAGCACCGCAACACAGGGCACCGCCAGCGCCCAGCCCGCCGCGCGCGACAGCGGAATGGGATTCTCATCGTCGGCGCTGCGGTCAACGTACATCACCTTGATGACAATCAGGTAGTAATACAGGGCGACGATGGCGTTCAGCACGCCGATGATCGCCAGCCACGTCAGGTCCGCCTGCACCGCCGCATTGAACAGGAAGAACTTGCCGAAAAAGCCGGCCGTCGGCGGAATGCCGCCCAGCGACAGCAGCGCGATGGTCATCATCAATGCCAGCCACGGGCTGCGCCGGTTGAGCCCCGCCAGGTCAGCAATGGTCTCGCTGCCAGTCGCCTCGCTGAAGAACACCACCACCGCGAAGGCCAGCAGGTTGGTGAAGGTGTACATGAACAGGTAGAACCCGACCGCCGCCACGCCCTGTTCCGTCTGCGACTGGATGGCCGCCACGCCGATCAGCGCGTAGCCCGCCTGCGCAATCGAGGAATAGGCCAGCAGCCGCTTGATGTTCCGCTGCGACAGCGCCAGCACGTTCCCCAGCGTCATCGAAATGACCGCCATCAGGGCCGCCAGACTGACCCAGAAGGCCTGAATTTCGTGCCCGCCGACGACCAGCGACTGCGGGAACACGGCAATCAGGAAACGCACCAGCAGCGCGAAGCTGGCCGCCTTGCTCGCCACACTCACAAAGGCCGTCACTGGCGTGGGCGCGCCTTCATACATGTCCGGCGTCCAGAAGTGGAAGGGCGCCGCGCCAATCTTGAAACCGAAGCCGACCACTACCAGCGTCAGCGCAGCCAGCACCGGCAACACCGCTTCCCCGCTCGCCGCGGGTAGTTGCTCCGCCAGCGTGTACAAACTGGTCTGACCCGTGAAGCCGTAAAGGATGCTCAGGCCGAAGAGCATCAGCGCCGAGGCAAAGGCGCCAAACAGGAAATACTTCATGCCGCTCTCGGCGGAACGCACATCATCGCGGCGGAAGGCCGCCAGAATGTAAAGCGGAATCGACAGCGTCTCCAGCCCCAGGAACACCATGATCAGGTCGGCCGCGCTGCTCACCAGACAGGCGCCCAGCGTCGCCACCACCAGGATCAGATAGAACTCGCCCTGGCGTCCGTGGGCCCGCGTGTCGATCGTCATCAGCGCGGTCAGGGCCGCGCCCAGCAAAATCATCACCCGGAAAATCTGCCCCAGCGTGTCGTGGCGCAGCATGCCGCCCCACACCAGCTGACTGCCCGCGTCCGCCGGCGGCCCCCACACCAGCGGCGTCAACGCCAGCAGCGCCAGCCCCGCCACGGTCACCCACGCAATGTTGCGGCGGCGCTCCTTTGGCAAATAAACATCCAGAAACAGGATGACCATCGCCAGAATGGTCAGCCCCACCTCCGGCGCGATGGCCGGCAGGCTGCCCAGGAAGTCGAACTCAGCCAACTTGCGCCCCTCCCAGGATTGCCAGCACCGGCCCGACTCCGCTGGTGATCATCGGCGCCATCACGCCCGGCAACACGCCAATGATGAGCAGCGGCGAGCCCAGCAAGAGCAGCACCACGCGGTCAGTCACGGCGATGTCCCCGACCTCCGGATACAGCTTCGCGTTGAACTCGCCCAGGAACACCTGGCCGGTTACGCGCAGCACATAGGCCGCCGTGATGACGATGCCCAGCGCCGCGACCACCACGATGACCGAATAGTAGTTGCTCAGTTGCAGGCCACCGGCCTGCAACGTAATCTGCTCCGAGGCCGCCCACATGCCGGTGAAGATGGGATATTCGGCAATGAAGCCGCTCAGGCCCGGCATGCCCATGCTGGCCAGGCCGCCGACGATGAAGGCCAGGCCCACCCAGGGCATGCGTTTGATGAATCCGCCCAGACTGGGGATGTCGCGCGTGTGCGCCTGGTCATATACCATCCCCACACAACCGAAGAACAGCGCCGTCATCGCGCCGTGGCTGAACATCTGCAGGCCCGCGCCGGTCATGCCAATCACGTTCATCGTGGCGAAGCCCATGCTCACCAGGCCCATGTGACTGACCGAGGAGAAGCCGATGACGTACTTGAAGTCGCGCTGCCGAAAGGCGATGAACGCACCGTAAACCACGTTGATGAGCGTGAGGAACACGATCCACGGCAAATGCACTTCGGCACCTTCGGGCAGCAGCTGCACACCCGCCCGCAGCGCCGCGTAGGCGCCCAGCTTCATCAGCACACCCGCGTGGATCATGGAGACGGCCGTCGGCGCCGCCACATGCCCGTCCGGGCTCCAGTTGTGAAAGGGGAAGACGCCCGCCAGCACTCCGAAGCCAATGAAGATGAAGGGGAACCACAGCCGCGCGAAGGTCAGCGTGTCGACTCCGCCGTAGCCCGGCACGTCAAACGCGCCTGACTCCGCCGCCAGCGACAGGTTGACCATGTCGAAACTGAGCGAGGTCGAGTTCTCTGCGACGATGCCGGCTTTGATAGCCTGCTGCAACACCGCCGCTCCGGCCGCGCTGCTGAACCAGCCGTCGGCCACCAGCACCATGGCGATCACGCCCACCAGCGCCACCACCGAGCCGATCAGGATGTAGAGCGTCAGCTTCATCGATGCGTACTGGCGCAGCTCCACCCAGCCCCAGGTCGCAATCAACAGGTACATGGGGAAGATGGACAGCTCGTAGAAGAAGAACAGCGTGAACATGTCGATGGACACGAAGACGCCGTAGACACCCGCCACCAGCAACAGGAAGAAGGCCATGAATTCGCGCGTGCGGTCCTGAATGCGCCAGGAGACCAGTACGCCGGCCAGCGCCACCATGCCGGTCAGCAGCACCATCGGCGCGTTCAGCCCGTCCACGCCGACGTGATAGCCGATGCCCAGCGAGGGCACCCACTCGTACTGCTCCTCGAAGGCCAGGCCCTCGGCGAACATCTGCGTGCCGGCCATCGGCCCGCCCGCCGCCAGCAAAATCTGCTGGTTCGCGGTTACCTGCTCCACCTGGGCGTTGTAGCCCAGATAGACGGTCAGCGACAGCAGCAACACGGCCAGCGCCGCCGCCACCGCCACCCCGCGCACCAGGTCGCGCCGTTCGCCATTCATGAACAGGATGATGACGGCTGCAACGATCGGGATGAAGATGATGAGGCTCAGAACCGGGAGTACAAGTTCGCTCATCCAGTCAGGCCTCCGAGTATGCGCGTCACCGAGTCGTTGATGACGGCCAGGATCCAGTTCGGCGCCACGCCGGTGACCAGCATCAGCACCAGCAAGGGCGCAATCGCCAGCACTTCGCGCGGCTCAATCTCAAGCTGAACATCGCGCCAGCGCATGTTGAAGGGGCCGTGCAACACGCTGCGGATGCCCTTCAGAATGTAGGCGCCGGTGAAAAACAAGCCAATCATCGCCAGCACCGTCATCAGCGTGAACACCGGCCACGCGCCGCGCACCACCAGGAACTCGCCGACGAAGCCGTTCAGGCCCGGCAGCCCCAGACTGGCCATGCTGGTGAAGATGAATATGCCGCCGTAAATCGGCGCCTTCACCCAGAAGCCGCCGTACTCCCGCAGGTCGCGCGTGTGCGTCTTGTGGTAGATGGCTCCCGCCAGCAGGAACATGCCCGCCGAGCTGAGGCCGTGGTTGAACATCTGCAGCACCGCGCCATTGGTCGCCAGTATCGCGTCCTGCATGCGCTCCGTGCCGCCTGTCACGAACTGCTCGCCCCAGGCCTGCGCCGCAACCGCCAGACCCAGCGCCACGAAGCCCATGTGATTCACCGAGCTGTAGGCTACCAGGCGCTTGATGTCGTTCTGCGCGAAGGCCGCCAAAGCCCCCAGCACAATGCCCAGCAGCGCCAGCAGCGCAAAGAGCGTGGCCGCGTTGGTCGCCGGCAACCCCAAAATCTGCACCGGCGCCACCCACACGTCCGGGAAGAGCGGGATCACCAGGCGCAGGAAGCCGTAGGCGCCCAGCTTGAGCATCGCGCCCGCCAGCAGCATCGAGCCTGCTGTCGGCGCTTCGCTGTGCGCGTCCGGCAGCCAGGTGTGGAAAGGCCAGATTGGCACCTTGATGGCGAAGGCCAGGAAGAAACCGAGGAAGGCGAAGCCCTTGACCGTCTCCAGCGGGATGCCGAGGAAGGTCGCGCCGACCGTGTTGGCCAGCGTCGGCCAGGTCTGCGTCAGCGTGACCATGTCGAAACTGGGCGCGCCCAGCTCGGCGGAGACCGCCCAGCCCACCAGCTGCGTCGCCAGCAGAAAGCCCAGCGAGCCCCCCAGCGAGTAAATCATGAACTTGACCGAGGCGTACTGTCGGCCCGGCCCGCCCCACTGGTTGATGAGGAAATACATCGGCACCAGGCTGAGCTCCCAGAAGACGAAGAAGGTCAGCAGGTCCAGCGTGACGAACACGCCCATCAGCCCGGTCTGGAAGAACAGCAGCAGCGCCATGTGCATGTTGACGCGCTCTTCAATCTCCCAGCTGACCAGCACCGCCAGCGGCGTCAGAATGCCGGTGAGCAGCACCAGCACCGCGCTGATGCCGTCGATGCCGACGTGCCACGAAGCGCCCATCAGCTCGAACCAGGGGAAACTCTGCTCCAGTACGTAGCCCGCGCCCGGCACCGGCTGCGGGCTGAACTGGTAATGGCGGAAGGCCAGAATGGCCAGCGCGGCCAGCCCCAGCCCCAGCCCCAGCGCGACCCAGCGCACCAGTCGCTTCTGTTGCGGCAGGATCAGCAGCAGCAACGCCGCCAGCGCCGGCGCAACGACCAGCGCCGACAGCAGGTCCAGTCCCAGGATCGAGTCAGTCATGCCCGTCCAGTCTCCACGCGCCTCACCCGGCACTCACCAGCGCGCCGGCTGATGCGGCGAAGATGATACCAATCAAAATCGCGGCAAGCGCGATGTACAGCAGATATTGCTGTACGCGCCCGCTTTGCACGTGGCGCAGCCGCAAACCCAGAGCGACGATGCCCTCGGGAATGCCGTCGCCCACGCCGTCTATCAACCAGGTGTTGAGCACCTTGAGCAGGTCGCCAATCCAGGCGAAGACGCGCCCGATCAAATGCAGCAGGCCGTCAATCAGCCCGCGGTCGATGAATTCGCTGACCACCACGCTGGAGATCCAGAGTGAGGGGCGCACAAACGCGCGCTCGTACAGCTCGTCGATGTAGTACTTGTTGCGCAGCGTGCTGTGTACCTCCGCGCCCAGCACCTGCACCAGCGGGTCCGGCTCACCGGCGCGCAGCGGCCGGCGCCAGTACATCCGGTAGCCCAGATACAGCCCGCCCAGCGCCACCAGGAAAGAGGTCGCGACTGGCACCAGCGCGAAGGGCGGCGCGGAAACCTGCATGGCCGGCACGGCGCCGAAGAAGTCGGTGACGCTGTTGTGCGCCAGCGTCTCGATAGCGAAGTGGTGGAAGCGGTTGCCGCCCACCGCGTCGGGCGAGAATAGCGCGCCAAACAGCGGGAAGTCCTCGGGCACGCCGAGGTAGCCGGCGATGATGGCGAAGACCGCCAGGCCCAGCAGCGGCAGCGTCATCGTAAAGCTGACCAGGCCCTGACCCAGACCGGCGTGGCGCGCAGCCTCCGAGCGCGGCTCGCCGCGGAAGGTCAGGCCCAGCTGGCGCATGGTGTAAAAGGCCGTCAGGAACGCGGCCAGTGCCAGCAGGATGAAGACCAGCGCGTGCGGCAGATAGCCATGCGCCAGCCCCTGCCAGGCGTCCGCCAGGATCTCGTCCTTCGACCAGAAGCCGGCGGTCAGCAACGGGAATCCGGCCAGCGAAAATCCGCCCGCCAGGAAGGTCAGGAAAGTGACCGGCATGCGCTGCTGCAGGCCGCCCATGTTCATCATGTCCTGCGGGTCGAAAGCCTCGTCATGACCGTCATCATCATCATGATCGTCATGTTGATCGTCGTGTTGGTCGTGCTCATGAACATGATGTTCACCATGTTCCATGCCGTGAATGACCGAGCCGGAAGCCATGAACAGCAGCGCCTTGAAGAAGGCGTGGGTGATGAGGTGAAAGGCCGCCGCTACCCAGGCGCCGATGCCCAGCGCCGCCATCATGAAGCCCAGCTGCGAGATGGTTGAATAGGCCAGCACTCGCTTGACGTCATTCTGCGCCAGCGCAATCGTCGCGGCGAACAGCGCCGTGCCCGCGCCCACCAGCGCCATCAGCAACAGCGGACTGTTGAACAGACCGTGATGCGGGTCCGCGCCGGCAACAAACAGCGGGAACAGGCGGATGATGGCGTAGACGCCGGCGGAAACCATCGCCGCGGCGTGAATCATCGCGCTGACCGGCGTCGGTCCTTCCATGGCGTCCGGCAGCCACACGTGCAGCGGGAACTGCGCCGACTTGCCAATCGTGCCGGCAATCAGGAAGATGCTGATCAGCGAGGCTGCGCTACCGCCCAGAATGATGGCCGGCGTCGTCGCCAGCTGCTCCAGCACCGCCGGGTTGTAGAGGATCTCGCGGAAGCTGAGCGTGCCCGTCTCCAGGTAGAGATAGACGATGCCCAGCAGCATGATCACGTCGGCCACGCGCGTGGTCGTGAAGGCCTTGACGGCCGCCGCGCTGGCGCTCTGCTTCTCGAACCAGAAGCCGATCAGCAGGTAGGAACAGAGCCCCATGATCTCCCAGCCGACGAACAGCAGCAGCAGGTTGTCCGCCACCACCAGAGTCAGCATGGCGCCGGCAAACAGGGAAATCAGCGCGAAGAACCGCGACTGGCGCGGGTCATTCGCCATGTAGCCAATCGAATAAATGAATATGCCCAGCACGGTGATCGGCACCATGAACAGCATGAGAGCCGTCAGCGGATCGACCAGCACGCCCATGTCAAGCGTCGTCAGGCCGGTGTCCAGCCAGGGTATCGAGCTGGCGATGACTTCCTCGCCGAAGTGATGGCCGTATGACCAGCCCGCGCCCGCAACCTGCATACTGATGCCCAGCGCCAGCAGCACCCCCGCCATCCCGATGACTACGCTCAGGGCGCGGCTCCAGCGCGTCACCACCGGCACCTGCATCCCCTCGTAATCGGGATGGTGGCCGCCGTACTCGTGGTCGGTGGCGGGCAACATGCGGGCGCGATTGCTGATGAGCATGATGAGGAAGAAGGCCAGCAGCGGCCCGGCCGGGATGAACCAGGGCAGTAATCTCATGTCGGCGAGGATGTTGAATGTCATCGCAGCCTTACCACCTGAGCAGGTTCACGTCTTCGACGACGACCGAACGCTTCGTGCGGTAGACGAAGAGCAGAATCGCCAGTCCGACCGCTGCCTCCGCCGCTGCCACCACCAGCACGAAGGCCGCAAAGGCCTGGCCGCTCATGTCCTGCGGCGCCAGATAGCGCCAGAAGGCCACGAGGTTGATATTGACTGCGTTAAGCATCAGCTCCACCGACATCAGGATGGCCACCGCGTTGCGCCGCGCCAGCACACCGTAGATGCCGATGCAGAACAGCAGCGCCGCGACGACCAGATACATCCACAGGGGAATCATGCCTACTCCTGCTCTTCGTCGCGGGCGATAACAATCGCGCCAATCATGGCCGCCGTCAGCAGCAACGAAGCCACCTCGAAGGGCAGCACGAGGCCGTTGCCGTCCACCAGCGCCACGCCCAGATCCGCCACGTTTCCCACGGTGGCCGACAGCATGGTCACGTCACCCGGCCCGCCCCTGCCCCACACCGGGAAAATGATGCCCACGGCCAGCAGCACAAACAGCAGCCCGCCCGTGATGGCGGAGAGCCACCACTGCCCGTTGCGCACCTCGCCCAGGCTGGTCATGCTGCGCGTCAACATCACGGCGAAGACGATCAGAATGGAGATGGCGCCGATGTAAACCAGCACCTGCACCGCCGCCAGAAAGGGCGCGCTCAGCAGCACGAAAAAGCCGGCCACGCCCAGCAGACTCAGAATGAGCCACAGCGCGCCGTGAATGAGGTTGCGCGTCGTCACCACGCCCAGCGCTCCGCCCAGGATGAAAACGCTCAGAATGCCAAAGGCAATCGTCTGCGCGTTCACTTCGATCATGCCCGTTCCCCCCGACCGGGTCTGGCCGTCATGCGTCCGCCATCCCGCCCGCCTCGGCCGGGTTGCCCTGCACCGCCGCCACCGCCTCGTCGGCCGCGCGCAGGGTTTTGCCATGCCGTTGCAACAGGAACATGACAATTGCGCCCAGCACCAGGTTGCCGGCCAGCAACACCAGCGTCTGCGGCACATTGGCGAGGAAATCGCCCGCCTGCTCCGGCGCCGGCGCCAGCCCGATCTCGTTGGTCAGACGCAAGAGGAAGGACTGCACCAGAATGAGCAGGATCGAAAGCGGCACCATGAACTTCCAGTTGATGTTCATCACCTGGTCGATGCGGAAACGGGGCACGGTATTGCGAATCAGCAGCATGAACAGGTAGACGACGGCGGTCTTCAGGCCCAGCCAGACGAAGCCCAGCGCCGGCACCTGATCGACGAAGGGGCCCCACCAGCCGCCGAGGAACAGCACTGCGGTCAACACCGCGACCGTGAAGACGTGCATGAACTCGCCCGCCATGAACATGCCGAACTTGAAGCCGGAGTATTCAATGTTGTAACCGGCGATCAGCTCGGACTCCGCCTCAAGCAGGTCGAAGGGCGAACGTCCGGTCTCCGCCAGGTTGGCGATGAAGAAAATAATCGCCGCCAGCGGTGAAACCACGATGAACCACATGCCGCCCTGCGCGCGCGTAATGTCCTGCATGCCCATCGAGCTCGCCATCAGCACCGGAATCAGCAGCGCCAGAATCATCGGCACCTCGTAGCTGACGATGAGCGCGATGGTGCGGAAGGCGCCCAGCAAGGCGTACTTGTTGTTGCTGGACCAGCCGCCGATCATTACCTTGACCGCGCCGATGGAGCCCACGGCCACGAAGTAAAGAATGCCGATGCTCAGGTCAGCGCCGATGTGCAGCGGCGTGAAGGGGATGATGGCCCAGATGAGGACGACGGTGGCGAAAGTGATGATGGGCGCCAGGTTGAACAACACCCGGTCCGCGCCGCTGGGCGTAATGTCTTCCTTGCTCAACATCTTCAGCGCGTCCGCCACCGACTGCAGCAGGCCGTAGGGGCCCACGCGGTTGGGGCCGATGCGGTCCTGAATGCGGGCCGCGAACTTGCGCTCAATCCAGATGAGCAGGATGACGGTCAGCAGCGGTACCGTGGCCACAATCACCACGCCCAGCAACAGCGAAAGCAGGTTGGCCAGGTCCGTGTTCCAGCCGGCCCGAACCAGACAGGGCGCAAGCGTATTGATTATGTCTGCACAAGTCATCAGGACAGCGCTCTCCCCGTTAGATCCATTCCAGCGCGCGCTTGCGCCAGGCATAAATCAGCGCGTCGGTCAGGAGGAAGATAAACAGGAAGCCGGCGCCAAAGGCGAACCAGTCGAGGCGTTCGTAGGCGACGGCCCAGGGGAAGAGGAAAATCATCTCGACATCGAATACCAGGAAGACGATGCCGTAGATGTAATACTGCACGCGGAACTGCACCCAGGTGTCGCCCACCGTCTCCACGCCGCTCTCGTAGGTCTGCTTCTTGAGCGCGTTGGGCTTCTTCGGGCGCACCAGCCAGGCGCCAATGATGGGCAGCGCCGGAAAGACCCAGGCGATGGCGAAAAAGACTCCAACAAAGGCCCATTCGTTCAGCGTTTCCATCGTTGCAGGGCCCCCGTTCCGCCCGCTGCAGCTGCCGCGTGGCCGGTTTGTGCCAAATTGGACAAGCGCGGCCAGTATAGCAAAGGCATTTTGCAGTCGCAAGTCGGAAGTCGCGGGCTCCCGCGCATCTCACCAGGTAAATTTCTGGCCCGCATCCAGGACTCGCGCCACGCAATTCGCAACTATAGACTGGGGCCATGTATCGCATCGTCGAACCCGCAGCCGCGCAGTGGGAATGTTTCGTTCAGCAGCACCCGCGCGCGCACGTCCTGCAGCTGCCCGCCTGGGGCGCGCTCAAGGCCGCTTACGGCTGGCAGGTCGTCCGCGTGGGCCTGACCCCTGCGCACAGCGACGAGCTGGTCGCCGGCGCCCAGTTGCTGCTGCGCTCCTTTCACCGCGTGGGCAGCCTCGCCTATCTGCCCATGGGCCCGCTCGTCAGCGCGGCTGACCAGTGGCAGGCGCTCTGGCCGGCGCTGCATCGCCGCGCGGGTAGACGGCGCGCCTTCATGCTCAAGTGGGAGCCCGGTCACGACGCGCAGCCCCTTCCAGAGCAACTGACGGACTGGCGCTTCAAGGCCAGCAGTCATCACATCCAGCCACCACGCAGCCTCATCATCGACCTGCGCGCTGACGAGGATGACATCCTCGCGCGCATGAACCAGGGGACGCGCCGCAAAATCCGCATCAGCCTCAAAAAGGGCCTGCGTTTCCGCGCGGCTGTCGCAGCCGACCTGCCCGCCTTCACGCAACTGATGGCCGAGACCGGCGCGCGCAGCGACTTTGGCGTGCACGAGCCGGACTACTATCGTCGCGCTTTCGAGCTCTTCGTGCCCCAGGGCAACGCCGCGTTGTGGCTCGCCGAACACGAAGGCCAGACGCTGGCGGGGGTCATGGTCTTCCGCGCCGGCAACCGGGCCTGGTACCTCTACGGCGCCTCATCAACGCAGAAACGCAACCTCATGGCCAGCTACGGCGCGCAGTGGGCTGCTATCCGCTGGGCGCGGACGCAGGGCTGCCACAGTTACGATTTGTGGGGCGTGCCCGATTCAGACCGCCTGACGCTGGAGGCCAGCTTTCAGACGCGCCACGACGGCCTCTGGGGTGTATACGGCTTCAAGCGTGGCTGGGGCGGCGACCTGCGCCGCACCGCCGGCGCACTCGATTGCGTCTACAACCCGCTGCTCTACCGCCTCTACCGCGTGGCGCTCGCCCTGCGTGCGCGCGGCCAGGCGGCGGACTGAACATGTTGCGCCTGCAGGAAATCCACGAACGCATGGACTGGAATGCGCGTCTGCTCAGCCTGCCCAATGCGCATGTGCTACAGACCTGGGAGTGGGGCGAATTCAAGCGCGTAACAACCGGCTGGCAGCCGCTGCGTCTGGCCTTGCTGCAGGGCAGCGAGCTGGTCGCCATGGCCTCTATCGGTCTGCGCCGCCAGGGGCCGTTGCGCGTGCTCTACGCGCCACGCGGCCCGACGCTCGCCTGGGAAGATGCATCCCTGCGCGCGGATGTGCTCGATCAGCTGCAGACCCTGGCGCGGCGTCACGGGGCGCTGTGGCTCAAGATTGACCCCGACCTGCCCTGCGCGACCGGTCTGCCCGGCAGTCCGGAGGAACAGGCGCACCCCGCAGGCGCAGCGCTGCGCGACGAACTGCGGCAGCGTGGCTGGTCATTCGCCGCCGAACAGGTGCAGTTCCGCAACAGCATCACCATCGACCTTGAGCGCAGCGAAACCGACCTGCTGGCCTCCTTCAGCACCAACACGCGTCGCAAAATCCGCCTCGCCGAACGCCGTGATGTCCGCGTCCGCGCTGCGACAGTCGACGAGCTCGACACGCTCTACGCGCTCTATCGCATCACCGGCATGCGCGACGGCTTCCTCATCCGGCCGCAGTCCTACTACCGCCAGGCCTGGGGCAGCTTTCTGCAGGCCGGCCTGGCCCACGCTCTCATCGCCGAATACCAGAACGTCCCGCTCGCGCACGTCATCCTTTTTCACTTCGGCGATCGTTGCTTCTACTTCTACGGCGCTTCCTCCGGCGAACAGAAGCAGCGCATGCCTAATTATGCGCTGCAGTGGGAAGCGATGCGTTGGGCACAGGCCCATGGCTACCGCAGCTACGACCTTTGGGGCGCGCCGGACGTCTTCGACGAGAGTGACCCGCTATGGGGCGTCTACGGCTTCAAGCGCGGCTTCCGCGGCGTGGTCACGCGCAGCGTCGGCGCCTGGGATTACGCGCCTTCACCACTGCGCTATCGCCTCTGGGCAGCCGCCTGGCCCAGACTGCAACAACTGCGGCGGCGCTGAGTCAGATCAGTATTTCCGGCAAATTCAGTAGATAGCGCAGGCCCAGCCAGTAAAATGCCCCGACCTCACGCAAGGTGTAGCCGACATGCCAGGTGGGCGGCGGGTCGGCGGCGGGACTCGTGCTGACCGTTAAACCAATGCGCTCGAAGATCCAGCGCGCCCGCAGCAGATGGTAACCATCGCTGACGAGGATGGCGCGCTGCCAGCCTCTGGCCTCCATTAACGCCTTGCTGTAAAGCGCATTTTCTTCCGTGCTGTGGCTGCTGTCCTCCAGCAGGATTGCGCCCGCCGCTACGCCCCGCCGCTGCAGCAGATCGCGGCAGACTGACGCCTCGCTGCGGCTCTGGCCCGCGCCCACGCCGCCGGTGCAAATCATCCCTTGCGCCAGACCGCGCGCGTAGAGCGTGGCGGCCTGTTGCACCCGTCGCGTCATGGCCCGGCCGGGGCGGCCACCTGGCTCCAGGCCCGCGCCCAGCACCACGATGACGTCAGCCGCTTCCGCCTGATCAAACCGGCCGTAGAGGAAAACTACCGTTGCCGGCAGCAGGATGGCAATCACCACAAGCGTCACAACCATGCACGCCAGCCTGCGCCTCACTGCGCCCGGCCGTTGCGACCAGGCGCGCGCACAATGCGCCCTGACCGTTCGACATGGCACAGCCGGCCAGGAATTTTGTTACGCTTCAATTGGGTTATCGCGCTATTGCGCTGTGCTTCGACCTGCCTCACCCGGGTCTCAGCACTCACTGAAGCCACAGGTGGGGCAATTGCGACAGCCCTCGGAGTGGATGAGCGAGAAAGTGCCGCACTCCGGGCACATGTCCGCGTTGCGGAAATGATGCTCCAGCGTCTCGGTAGCAGCCGCCACCGCCAGCGATTCCGCGTTGATGGGCAGGCCCAGCTGACGCGGTTCCTCCTGCTCGAAGAACTGCTCGTTCAGCACCGAGGCCACCACGTCCGGCAGCGAGCGCAAGCGCTGTGTACCCATGCCTGCCGTGCGCGCCCCGCCGATGCCGCCCAGCTGGCCCACGATCAGGCGCAGCATCTCCATGCGATTCTGCGGCGCCGTCGTGCGCAGCTGCAGTGAAATCATGCGCCCCAGACCCTCGGCATCAGCCTGCAGGTCGCTGCCAGCCTTGCCCACCATGATGAAGACCTCGAAGGGGTTGGCCTGTTCGTCACGGTTGATGGTGATGTAGGCCGTGCCAAAGGGCGACTTGCGGCTGACGGTCACGCCGTTGAGCTGCTTCGGCCGCGGGTATACCTTGTGCGGCGTCGTGACCTGCTCGACGGGCGTGTCGTGGTCGCCATCCTCGTCGGCCAGCATCAACACCTGTTCGTCACGGCTGCCATCCCGGTAGATCGTGCCGCCCTTGCAGCCCTGTTCATACATGTACTGATATAGCTCGCTGACCTGCTCGACGCTGTAGTCCGCGGGAACATTGCAGGTCTTGCTGATGCTGCTGTCGACTTGCCGCTGTATGGCCGCCTGCACCCGAATGTGCTCGTCCGGTGTCAGGTCCATCGCCGTGACGAAATGATCGGGCAGGCTGTTGGCGCCCGGATGCTCCTCATACCATTCCTGCACCAGCGGCACCTGTTCCTCGTGCAGCCCCAGGCGACTCTTGCGGTAGTACATCCATGAGAAGAATGGCTCGATGCCGGTGGAGGTGTTGACCATCGTGCCGGTCGTGCCGGTCGGCGCCTGCGTCAGCAGCGTCACGTTACGGATGCCATGCTGCAGCACCTTGTGCCGGATGTCGGCGGGCATTTGCTGCATGAAGCCGCTCTTGACGAACTCCTCGCGCTCAAGCTGCGGGAAGCTGCCCTTCTCCTGCGCCAGGCTAATGGAGGTCTCGTAGACATTGCGCGCGAGAAAGCTGTAGAGCTGGTCGATGAATTCCACCGACTCATCACTGCCGTAGCGAATTTCCAGGCGAATCATAAGCTCGGCCAGGCCCATGTTGTTCAGCCCGACGCGGCGCTCGGAGAGCTGCTGCTCCCGGTTCTCGTCATAAAAATAGGGCGTTGAGTCAATCACGTTGTCGAGGAAGCGCGTGGCATAACGCGCCGTCCGGCCCAGCATTTCCCAGGCTACATCGTGCGTTTCGGGGTCGTAGAACTTCGCCAGGTTAATGGCCCCCAGGTTGCACACGCCCCAGGCCGGCAGACTCTGCTCGCCGCAGGGGTTGGTGCAAATCAGGCTGGCGAAATTGTGGCTGTTGGACATGCGCTCCGTGCGCTCGTTGAACCACACGCCCGGCTCGGCGCTGGCCCAGGCGCTCTCAATAATCGCGTCCCAGATCTCGCGCGCCTTCACGGTGCGATAATGCTGCACCGGCCGGCCGGCTGCCCGCCAGGCCTCAAGGTCGCCGTCCCACAGCTCGTCATAACCCTCGACGGAGGTATCCGGGAACACCAGCTCCCAGTCCGCGCCATCGCGCACGGCTTCCATCAATCGGTCGGACACGCCCACGCTGATGTTGGCGTTGGTGATGTGTCCGGCCTGGCGCTTGCTCCCGATGAAATCGAGGATGTCCGGGTGCCAGTCGTTGAGGATGAGCATCAGCGCGCCACGCCGGCTGCCGCCCTGCTCGATGAGGCCGGTGACAAAGCTGTAGAGCGCGCCCCAGGAAACGGCGCCGCTGGAGCGCCCGTTGACGCCGCGCACGTAGCTGTGACGCGGGCGCAGGCTGGCGATGTTGATGCCCACCCCGCCGCCGCGCGACATGATTTCCGTCATTTGCGAAAGCGTCGTCATGATGCCCTCGCGCGTGTCCCTCGGCGAGGGGATGACGTAACAGTTGTACCAGGTCAGCGCCTGGTCAGTGCCGGCCGCGGTGAGGATGCGCCCGGCAGGCACGAACTTCCAGTCTTCCAGCGCCTCCCGGAAACGTCCCTGCCACAGCTGCTGCAGTTCGGGCGTGTCCTCCGCGGCAGCCACCCCGGCAGCCACCCGGTCCAGCATACTGCCCGGATCCGTCTCAAGGGGCTTGTCCACGTTTTCAATATCGCGCTCAACGACGGAGCCGTCCAGCAGGCGCACCGTCACCCGCGGCAGCTCCAGCGCAGTGATTTCGCCAATTTCGCGCTGACCGGTCTGGCTGTCGACGACCACGATGACCTTGTCATCAACGGTGAGAGTATTGCGGGCGACATCTTTCAGGGCGTAACGATCGAGGAAGATCTTGTAGCCCAGTTCGTTTAGCGCACTGTCTCTGATTTTGCCTGCGCCAGCTGCCATGAGTTCCTCCTGCCTGGCCTCATGGGGCCCGGATATTTCGCTTGCACAGGGCCACAAATCCCGGGGGCCCGTATCTCAAACCCCGCCAGCATCCTGAAGCGTTCAACAACCCTGAGGGCCTCTAAAGTTATCAATTGAGTCATGGACTCGCAAGTATTTTTGCACGAAACTTCTGTATTTAAACACCTGTCAAGATGACCCGACTCTCCGCCTGAAACCTGCCTGCGCATACGTAACCATGTCAGGGTGATTCAGTGAGTCAGTTTGTACTAAATGGTCGCGAAACGCGTGCAATTTGCACACGCGTTCTTGTCTGCAGCCTTATCTGCGCTTGCGCAGGAAGGTCGGAATTTCGATGTCGTCTTCATCGTACACAACGGGTGAATCCGGTGAAGGCGGCGCGGGAAACGTGGGTTTCTTGTCCTCTTCCCCGTCGCTTTCGGCCGCTGCCGGACGCTGCGCTTCGCCGGGACGTGCCGGCCGTTGCGGCGCTGGCCGGGAGACCCGCCCCTTCGTCGGGCGCGCCTGCTCGAAGCCGGTCGCGATCACTGTAATGCGCACCTCGTCACCCATCGTCTCGTCCACCTGGGCGCCGAAAATCATGTTGACATCCGGGTGCGCGCTTTCCTTGATGATGGCCGCCGCCTCGTTGATTTCGAAGAGCGTCATGTCAGAGCCGCCTGTGATGTTAAACAGGATGCCGCGCGCGCCGTCAATGGTCACGTCCAGCAGGTCGCTGCTGATGGCGTTCTCGGCTGCCGCGCGGGCGCGGTCGTCACCCACCGAGCTGCCCACCGCCATCAGCGCCGCGCCACCTTCAGACATGATGGTGCGCACGTCCGCGAAGTCCAGGTTGATGAGCGCCGGCACAGTGATAAGTTCCGAAATGCCCTGAATGCCCTGACGCAACACGTCGTCCGCCAGCGAAAAGGCCTGCTGCAAGGTCGCGCGTTTGTCGGCAATCTGCGCCAGGCGGTCGTTGGGGATGGCGATCAGCGTGTCCGCCTGGGCCCTGAGCGCCGTGATGCCGTCCTCGGCCACCTTGGCCCGTCTGGCGCCCTCAAAGGTGAAGGGCCGCGTCACCACGCCAATGGTCAGCGCGCCCATTTCCTTGGAGATTTGTGCAATGATGGGTGAGGCGCCGGTGCCGGTGCCGCCGCCCATGCCGCAGGCGATGAAAATCATGTCCGCGCCGCGCAGCACTTCGTAGAGCTCGTCCTGGCTCTCCTCGGCGGCCTTGCGGCCAATTTCGGGATTGCCGCCGGCGCCCAGGCCCTTGGTCAACTTGTCGCCAATGCGCACGCGCATAGTCGCCCGGGAAAGCATCAGTGCCTGGCTGTCCGTGTTGACAGCGACGAACTCCACGCCGCCCAGGCCTTCATTAATCATGCGGTTGACTGCGTTGCTGCCGCCACCGCCAACCCCGATCACCTTGATCTGGGCCACGTTATCGCCGCTCCCGATATCGGAACTCACGCTCTCCATGGCTGACTTCCTCCAGGACATCTCCCCGCATCGGGCAAATCACCCGCAAGCGTTGGGGATTATACATGCATTGGTGAAGTATCACAAAACCTCTTATCCAGCGTCGCTGTCTTCGGGCAGCAGCCGCCGGAACAGGCCGCCCAGCCAGTTGCCCAGTCCTTCCCCGGGCACAAAGCTGGCGTTGCCGCCACTGCGCGTCTCCGCCACTTCCATCTCCAGCCCCAGCCCCAGCAGGCCCACGCTGGTGCTGTAGGACGGGTCGCGCAGCGCATCTGCCATGCCCGTCAGCTTTTCCGGACGGGCCATGCGCACCGGAAAGCCCAGCGTCTGCTCCGCCACACCGCGCATCCCCGGTAAACTGGAACTGCCGCCGGTCAGCACCGCCCCCGCGCGCAGAAATCCATCATAGCCCGTGCGTCGGATCTCGCGCTGCACCAGCTCGAAGACTTCCGTCGTACGGTATTCCAGTACCTCGGCCAGGTCGTTGCTGTGCACTTCGGTGGGCAAACCTTCGCCAAAGGGCTGCACGGTGAATGTCTTCATCAGGTTGACGGAACGGCGGCGCGCATGCCCGTGCTGCAGCTTGACCGCCTCGGCTTCCTCGAAAGGCACATTCACCCAGTGCGTGATGTCGCCGGTCAAATGGTGGCCCCCGACGGCCACCACCGCCACATGCCACACCGTGCCCTCGATGAAAATGGCCATGTCGGTCGTCCCGCCGCCAATATCGATCACGACCACGCCCATCTCACGCTCTTCCGGCGTCAGCACCGCGTGGCCGGCGGCCAGCGCATTGAGCACGAAGCGGTCCACCTTCAGGCCGGCGCGCGCCACGGCATCTTCCAGATTGGCGATGCAGGAAGAAAGCGCAGTAATGATGTGCGCTTCCAGTTCCAGCCGAAAGCCGTGCATGCCGACCGGGCTGCGCACCCGCTCCTGGTTGTCCAGCGAATACTTGCGCGGCACCACATGCAGAACTTCGCGGTTGTGTGGAATGGAGATGGCGCGTGCGGCCTCCAGCACCCGGCTCATGTCGTCGCGGTTGACGGCGCGCTGACCCGCGATGCCGACCATGCCACGGTTGCTGCTGGATGCGACGTGGTCGCCGGAGACGCTGACGAAAGCGCGGTCGATGACGTAGCCGCTGCTGCGTTCGGCCTTGTTCACCGATTCTGTGATCGCCGCCGCCAGCGCGTCGATGTCGCTGACGATGCCCTTCTTCATGCCGCGCGCCGGCTCGATGCCCACGCCGACGATGAAGATATCGTCTTCGCGCACCTCACCCACTACGGTGCATACCTTGCTGGTGCCGATGTCCAGCCCAACGACCAGCTCACCCATGGCGCCCGCTATTGACCCCCTGCCAGCGAATAGAATGGCGCATGCGGGTTGGCGACGTTTACTTCCGTCGGCTGGATGCCACGGCGCGCCAGGTCGCTCACCAGCGCATCATACACCAGTACACGGTCCGTCATGCCTGCGCCGGTTCCCAGCCATACCTGCCAGCCTCCCGCGGCAGTATACCCCAGACCATTGTCGGGATGGTAACGCAGCTGTTCCAGCTCTGGCTTCAGACCATGCAACTGCAAGGCTCCGGTGACGATGGCCGCGTCAAGTTGCACATTCGGCCCCGGCGGTCCTTCCAGGCCGGCCTGGGCGTTCACCCGTAACAGGTCACTGCGCTCCTCACGTTGCAACATCACCCTTCCCTGCAAATCAATCCAGGTCGTTATGCCAGCCTCTTCCCACACCAGCGCCGGCTGTCGCTCCTCCAGCGCAATCCGCACCATGTCAGGCGGCCAGCCCAGCTGCACCCGCGCCACTGCCACCGACGACGAGCGCAGGATGTTCGCCTGCACCAGCTCCGGGTCCACAGCGAACAGGTGTACATCGGCGATGTTGGCCAGCGCGAATACCTCTTCGCGCGTCAGATACTCCAGGCCTTCCACGCTGAGCGAGCGCACATAGAACACGTTTGCGGAAAAGAAAATGACCAGCAGCAGCAGCAGGATCAGCGCTATAAATCCGCTCAGCAGCCGCCAGCCAGGGAACCCGCCACCGCCACGAAAGCCGCCATGCTGCAGATCCCTGCGTGCCGCGCTCGCCAGCGCGCCGCGCCAGATGCCCGGTTCCCTGGCCGGCCGCCGGCGGCCATCACGCATCCGCGCACCCGCTGCGCGCTCGTGCCATCGCTTGCTTCCACGCCTCGTTTCGAGTCTTCCATTTTAGGGTACCAGGCCGGCGGCGTCCAGTTTTACCAGGCCGCGCCCAGCAGCTCGATCTCCGGCTCCAGCCGCACATTCTGCTCGCGCAACACCACTTCCTGTACATGCACCACCAGGCGCCGGTAGTCGTCAGTGGTCGCGTTGCCCGGGTTGATGAAGAAGTTGGCATGCAGCGTGGAGACCTGCGCCGCCCCGCAGCGACAACTCTTCAGTCCGCTGGCCTCAATCAGGCGTCCTGCAAAATCGCCCGGCGGATTGCGAAAGATACTGCCCAGACTGGCGCCCAACGGCTGGCTGCGCTTGCGTGCTTCACTGAAAGTCGCCATCCGTGCGGCGATGCGCGCCGGATCATCCGGTTGCAACGCCAGCGTCGCTTCCAGCAACAGCCAGTCCCGGTCGGCGCGCACCTTCAGGCTGGAATGCCGGTAATCGTAGGCCAGCTCCACTGCGCTCAACTGACGCAGCCTGCCGTCGGAGTCCAGCAGCAGCGCCTCCTGCAGCAAGCTGGCCATGTCGCCGCCATGCGCGCCAGCGTTGTTGATGACCGCACCCCCCAGCGTGCCCGGCACGCTCACCGCCCACTCCAGGCCGGCGAGCCCGCGCGCCTGGCAGCTGCGCGCCAGCGCCATCAGCCCGCTGCCGGCGGAGGCGCGCAACCAGGCATCGCCGAATTCGCGTTCCTGCACATGGTTGATGAGTACCAGACCGCGCAGACCCGCGTCCGCGATCAGCACGTTGGCGCCGCCACCCAGCACCCGCAGCGGCAGCTCCGCCTCACGCGCCTGACGGAATACGTCGACCAGCTCTGCCCGCGAAGCGCGCGCGCTGTAGAGCCACTCCGCCGGGCCGCCCAGACGCGCCGCCGTGTAGCGTGCCAGCGGCACACCGGCGCGCAGGCGCCTGGCCAGGGGGCTACGTGGGGAAAGCGACATCGTCCCTGCACTCCCGGCGCCGCGCCAGATATTCTACGCCAATGCGCGGCGCATCGCCGGCGCTCAGGATGAGGACCAGCGCCGGCGCCGCAACTTCCCGCAGCAAGACCTGCAGCGCATCCGCCGCGCCTGGCACGTGCCGCGCCCGTGGATGAGCCATGGCCTCCGTCAAGGTGGCGCCATCCACCCCCGGCACGGGCAATTCGCGTGCTGCGTAAATGTCGGTGACCAGCACTTCATCCGCGTCCCCGAAGGCTTCAGCATACTGTGCCTGCAATGCGCGCGTGCGGCTGTAGGTGTGCGGCTGCCACAGCGCCCACAACCTGCGCCCGGGCCAGCGCGCCCGCGCCGCCGCCAGCGTCATGCGGATGGCGGTGGGGTGATGCGCATAGTCGTCGACCACCAGCACATCGCCTGCCGCGCCGCGCAGTTCAAGGCGACGCCCGGTGCCACGGAACCCGGCCAGCGCCGCCACTGCCGCTGCAATGTCAACGCCCTGCTGCTGCGCCACCGCCAGCGCCGCCAACGCGTTGCGCACGTTGTGCTCGCCCGGCAGCTGCAGCGACACGCGTCCTGCCAGGCGTCCCTCGTGCAGCAGCTCGAACTCGCTGCGACCCTCCCCGTTCAGGCACAGCCCGCGCGCCTGCCAGTTTGCCTCGGCCCGACTGCTGCAAGTCAGCAGTGGCAGACCGCTTTTGCGACGCGCGGCAGCCAGCTGTGCCGCTGCCGGCTCATCCACACAAACGATGAGCGGGCCTTCCGCCGGCAGCAACCCGATGAAGCGCCGGTAGGCATCCAGCATGGCACTGTGCGTGGGGAAGCAGTCGGGATGATCGTATTCAGCGCTGCCCAGCACGGCGACATCGGGTCGCAGCCCCAGAAACATGTGGTCGTACTCGTCCGCCTCAATGACGAAAGCCTTGCCCCTGCCCGCCGCCGCGTTGCTACCCAGGTCGGGCGCCACGCCGCCAATGATGTAGCCTGGCTCCTGGCCGCAGGCCTGCAACACATGCGCGATCATGGCGCTGGTGGTGGTCTTGCCATGCGTGCCGGCCACCGCCAGCACCTCGCGCCCGCGCATCAGGTCAGCAATGATGTCATTGCGCCGCACCACCGTCATGCCCTGGGCGCGCGCCGCGTCCAGTTCGACATGCTGCCCGGAGATAGCAGAAGAGGCCAGCAACACCTGTGCCCCGGTCACATGTTCCGCAGCTGCGCCCGCATACACCATCGCGCCCTCCGCTGCCAGCGACGCTGTTAATGTGTTCAGCTCGCGGTCGGAGCCGCTGACCTGATAGCCCTGCTGCAGCATCACCCGCGCGATGGCGGACATACCCGCGCCGCCGATGCCGACGATGTGCACCCGCATTCCAGGGCTCAGTCGCATCAGGCGACCGCCTGCGCACAGCTTGCCTGTGCCCCGCAGCACAGCCTCATGCGCAGCCTCCGGCCAGTTGCAACAGTTCCGCGGCCAGGCGTTGCGCGCCCTCCGGCTGCGCCAGCGCCCGCGCCGCGTCCCGCATCCGCTGCAGACGCATTTCATCCTGCAGCAGTTCGCGCAGGGTCGGCAACAATTCCTCTGCCATGCGCGCATCCTCCATATGCAGCGCCGCGCCGCGCGCCACCAGCCAGTCGGCATTTGTCTTCTGGTAACGCCAGGCCCAGGGATAGGGCACCAGCAGCGCCGGCAGACCCGCCTGCGGGAACTCGGCCAGTACGCTGGCGCCGGCGCGACTGAGCGCGAGATCCGCCGCGGCCTGCGCCAGGCCCATCTCGTGATGCAGATAGGCAAATGCCTGATACCCGCGCGCGTCAGGCAAGGAGTCGCGCCGTGCCGCCACCTCCGGCCAGTCCAGTTCGCCGCTGACGTGCAGCACCTGCACGCCATCCGCCAGCAGCTCTGGCAGAATGGCCAGCAATGCGCGGTTGATGCTGCGCGCGCCGCGACTGCCGCCGAAGACCAGCAGGCTGCGGCGCTGCGGATCGAGACCGAAGTGCGCCTGACCGGCGGAGCACGTCGCCTGGGTGAATTCGCGTCGCAGCGGGTAGCCGGTCACCACAGTCGACACGCCAGGAAACCAGCGCGCTGATTCCGGCACGGTGAGCGCAACCCGGCTGACGAAGCGGCGCAGCAGGCGAATCGTCGCGCCCGGCTCGATATCAGGTAAATAGACCAGCGCGGGCAGCCGCAGCAGCCAGGCGGCCAGCGCCACTGGCAATCCGCTCCAGCCGCCGGTGAGCAGCAGGGCCCGCGGCCGCAGACGCAGAATCAACCAGAGCGCGAGCAGGAAACCGACCGTAAGGCGCAGTCCGCTGTGCAGACGTCGCGGCCAGCTCACGCCGGCCAGCGGCCCACCGGGGATGACGTGACTGGCCGTGAAGGGAATGCCAGAGCGCGCGACCAGCTCCCCCTCCAGGCCGCCACTGCCCACAAAGTGCAGCGCAGCCTGTGGGCAAACCTCAAGCAGGGTCCCCGCGACGGCCAGGGCGGGATACACGTGCCCGCCGGTGCCCCCCGCTGCGATCAGGATTCGCAATCAGCCCCCTCCGTTCCTGCATGGCGGCCTGGCGATAGGGCAGGCGGCTCACGCTCAACAACATGCCCGTCCCCGCCATCAGCACCACCAGCGATGAGCCGCCAAAGCTGATGAAGGGCAGCGGCGTGCCGGTCGAAGGCACCACGGCGGTCATCACCGCGATATTGAGCAGGGCCTTGACCGCGATCCAGATAGTCAGGCCGGCGGCCAGCAGCGCGCCGTAGGGATCGCTGGCGCGCCGCGCGATCTGAAAGCCGCGTATCACCAGCGCCACATATAGTAGCACGATGAACGCCGAGCCCAGCAGGCCCAGCTCCTCACCGATCACCGCGAAGATGCTGTCCGTGTGCGGCGCCGGCAGGAAGCCGAACTTCTGGCGCCCGTTGCCCAGGCCCACGCCGGTCCAGCCGCCGTTGAGAAAGGCGATCACTGCCTGCTGCACATGGTAGTTGGCCTGGGTCAGGTCCGTCACGCCGGACAAATAGGTCGACACCCGGTCGCGCGCATAGCCAGGCAGCACACCCAGCCAGGTCACCAGCAGCATTACCAGCGACGTAAGGCCCATCATGGTTAACAGCTGGCGCCCGTCCGCGCCCGCCAGAAAAAACATCAGGGCGGAGGTCACAATGATGATGGCCGCCGTGCTCAGGTCGGGCTGCAGAATCACCAGGCCGGCAATCAGTCCCACCAACACCGAAAAGGGGACGAGACCATAGCCGACGCTGCGGATTTGCGCGCGCCGTGAACTGAGCCAGGCCGCCATGTACACCACAATCACGAGTTCGGCGACCTCGCCCGGCTGCAGCGAGCCTTCAATCAACGCGCGCCGCGCCCCAAAGGTGTCGTCGCCAAACAGCCACACGGCCACCAGCAGGCCGATGGTGATGAGCAACATCCAGACCGACAGACGCCGCATAATACGATAATCAATCAGGGCCAGCACCACCAGGCCGACAGCGCCAATGGCGATGTTGCGCAGATGCCGCAGCAGAATCTCGATTTCGCTGTCGAAACTCTGATAGCTCCAGTCAAAGGTGGCGCTGTAAACCATCAGCGTGCCAATGATCAGCAATATGGACACCAGCAACAGCAGCCAGCGGTCGAGGTTGCGCGCCAGTTCGCTCAGGCTGACCCCCTGCCGCAACCCCGCCGCCGCCGGCGCGGTCACTGCCACGCGCGCCTGCTCCAGTTCGTTCGACAGGCTGCCTTCGTCCAGGGTTTCCTCTGCAGGTTGCATCCGGTCTACAGTGCCTCAACCAGCTGCCGGAAATGCAGGCCGCGCTCAACGAAATCGCGGTAGGCATCGTAACTCGTGCCGCCCGGCGATAGCAGCACCACATCGCCCGCCCGCGCCTTGCGCGCCGCCAGCGCAACCGCCTCACCCAGGCCAGCTACACAATACACCGGCGCGTCCCTGCCGCCCAGCGCTCTGGTCAACTCCGTGATCTGCGCGCCAAAATGGCCGAAGGCGATGATGCAGCGCGACTTCTGCAGCGCCAGCCGCAGCATCTCCTCCCACGGCAACTGCTTGTCCTTGCCGCCCGCCAGCAGAACCAGCGGCCCGTCATAGCTGTGCAGCGCCGCCAGCACACGCTCCGGCGCCGTGGCGATGCTGTCGTTGACCCAGGTCACGCCCGCGTGTTCGCGCACGGGTTCCAGTCGGTGCGCCACGCCGCGAAACTGGCGAATGGCCGCCGCCATCGCCCCCGCCGGCGCGCCCGCCGCGCCCGCTGTCGCGCAGGCCGCCAGCAGATTCAGCTGGTTGTGCGCGCCCGGCAGCGGACTGTCAGCGCAGGCGCAGACCCGCTGTGACGCTCCCTCCACGCTGCAGCGACCGCCCAGCCACAACGCCTCGTCCGCCAGCCATGCGCCGTCGCGCAGTGGCCCTTCCCTGCCAAACCACGCCAGTTGACCGCGCGCGCGCTGCGCCAGACCCCGACTGCCCGCGTCGTCGCAGCCGAGAATCGCGCAGTCGTCCACAGTCTGGTAGTCCAGAATGCGCGCCTTGGCCGCCGTGTAGGCCGCCATGTGGCCATGCCGGTCCAGATGATTGGGCGTCACGTTGAGCACAGCCGCGATCTGCGGGCTGCGCGTCATCAGTTCCAGCTGGAAGCTGGAGAGTTCCATCACCACGAGGTCGCCATTGCGCATCTGCGTGAGGTCGTCGAGCAGCACGTGCCCGATGTTGCCGCCAGCCCACACCTTGCGGCCCGCATTGCGCAACATGGCCGCCACCAGCGAGGTGGTCGTGGTCTTGCCGGCGCTGCCGGTAATGCCGATGACCTGCGCCGGACAGCGCTCGAGAAACAACTGTGCGTCATTGCTCAGGGGAATGCCCCGTTCCTGCGCCGCGCGCACGATGGGAGCCTCCGGCGGCACTCCTCCGGAGAGACAGACCAGATCGACTGCTTCGAGCAGCTGCGGCGACTGCTCGCCGCTGATGAACTCGACCGCGGCGCCAGGCGGCAGTTCTTCAAGTGCGGGCCTGATGTCATCGCGGTCGCTGACCACCGCGCTGGCGCCCACGGTCGGCAGCCAGCGCGCCAGCGCGCGCCCCTGGCGGCCATAACCCAGCACCAGCACCCGTTTGCCACCCAGGGGATCAGCAGTCACAGCTTGTTGACCTCAGATCAATGCCAGCGCCACGCCCAGCATCGCGCTCAGCAAGCCAACCAGCCAGAAGCGCTGCACAATCTGCGTCTCGCTCCAGCCGCCCAGCTCGAAGTGTCCATGCAGCGGCGCCTGGCGAAAAATGCGCCGGTCCACCCCTCGATAGCGTCGCGACCAGCGCGCCGACGCCACCTGCAGAATCACGCTCATCGTCTCCGCCAGCGGCACGATGGCAATCACCGGCAGCAGCAGCCATTGCCCGGTCATCACCGCGACGGTGCCCAGGGCCGCCCCCAGCGCGAGCGCGCCGGTATCGCCCATGAACATCTGCGCCGGGTGCGCGTTGTACCATAGGAAAGCGAAGCAGGCCCCCACCACGATGAAGCAGAACTGCGTCAGGTAAATCTGTTGCTGCATGAAGGAAATGATGCCGTAGGCCACGAAGGCACTGGCCGAGATGATGCCGGCCAGCCCGTCAAGGCCGTCGGTGAAGTTGACCGAGTTGGAGGTTGCCACAATGAAAAACGCACACAGCGGGATGAACAGCACCGGGCTGAGCGGAATGGACCACGCGACCAGCGGCACATTGACCGCATTGGCGTAGGCCATGCCGCCTTCGTAGCTGGAGATGACAACCGAGACGATGAGGGCCAGGATAACCTGTACCGCAAACTTCACGCGTCCCGGCAACCCCTCGCCCACCGGCCCGCGCGAGCGCTGAATGCCCTCGCGATCATCAATGGCGCCCAGTACGCCGAAAGCCAGCAGCACGGCAGTGGGCAACAGAATGCTGGGGCCGCTCACCTGGCGCACCACACTGGCGATGTTGAGCCCCGCCGTCACCAACACCACCGAGACGATGATGAGCACGCCGCCCATCGTGGGGGTGCCCACCTTGCGCTGCTGCCGTTCGCCCAGTTCGGCGCGAATCAGCTTGCCGACGCCCAGGCGCCGCAAGACCTCGATCAGTGGCCCGCCCCAGATCACGCCCAGCAGGAACGTGACGGCGCCGACAGTCAGTGCGAAGGGGAGTCCCATACCTGTTCCGCTGTTCTCCGTCTTCCATTCTAGCGTAGCGACGGTGAAATCCAAGCCGGACGGGCTGCGTTGAATGGGCTAGTGTTGAATGGCCTCGACCGCGCCGCCCGCGGCGATCAGCTCGTGACGCAGCTCGTCAGGCGGAATGTTCATCAGGATGACGAGGCGTTCCACCAGCCGTTGAAAGACCGGCGCTGCCACCGCGACGCCCCAGTATTCCGAAGGATGATCCAGCCGAATCAATATGCTGACCTGCGGGTCATCCGCCGGCAGGAAGCCGACGAAAGACACAACCGAAGTGCCCGTTTCGTAGCCCAGTGTGGTTGGCACCTGCGCGGTGCCAGCCATGCCGGCGATGCTGTAGCCCGGCAAGGTGGCGCGCTCGGCCATGCCATTACGCACGGCCGCCACCATCATCTCGGTGATCTGTCCGGCAGTAACCTTGCTGATCGGCCGCCCCAGTGTGGAAGGCGCAGAATCCTGCACCTCGGCGCCATCAATCATGCGATGAAACACATGCGGTTGCATCATCAGGCCATCGTTGGCGATGGCAGAGAAGGCCGTCAACAGCTGCAGCGGCGTAACCGCAATGCCCTGGCCAAAGCTGTTGGTCAACAGCAGGCCATCGCTGTAATCCTCGTCGCCGGGCGTATACATCAGCCCGGGCAACTCTCCCTGCAGATCGATTCCCGTGGGTTTGCTGATGCCGAAGTCGCGCAAACTGCTGTAAAAGGCCACCGGCCCCGTCTCCAGGCTAACAGTGGCCGCGCCCACATTCAGCGAATTCACCAGAATGCTGGTCAGGTCGACGACGCCATGCGCCTTGCGGTCCCAGTTTTCGACGCGCACGCCGCCGGCCTCAATGTAGCCACGATCGAAATACGTGTCCCCCGGCTGGTACACCCCGCGTTCCAGCGCGATGGCCAGCGTCAGCACCTGCATCAGCGAACCGGGCTCATACAGGCCGTTGAGCGCCGGATTCTGCAGCAGCGTATCGTCGCGCACCTCATACCAGGCGTTGGGGTCGAAGGAGGGCAGGCTGGCCATGGCCAGAATCTCACCGTTGCGCGGGTCCATTATCAGAATGTTGCCGCGGGCAGCGTCGGTCAGGGTAATGGCGCGCTGCAACTCGCTCTCCGCGAGGTACTGAATTTCACGGTCGAGGGTCAGCACAATGTCGGAGCCGCGGTCTTCGCGTCGGTCCTGGGGCACATCAAAAGGAATGTTGCTCAGCGTCTGTTCCTGCTCGCGGCCGGCCAGCTGCGCTTCATAAAATCCCTCGACGCCATAATAACCCTGCATGTCGCCGCCCACGAAACCCACCACTTGCGCGGCCATGGTCTCTTGCGGATAGTAGCGTCGCGCCCGCGGCTCGATCGTGATGCCCAGCATGTCCAGTTTGTTCACCTGCTGCCCGGTTTCGGCGTCCACGCCAGGCGACAGCAAAACCCACGGGACCTGGCTGGTGATGCGGTTGAAGGTATCCAGTTCGTCCAGCCCCATGATGCCGGCCAGGCGAATAGCCGTCTCGCGCGGTTGCGAGACCAGATTAGGGCTGATGCCGATGCGGTATTCCAGCGAGTTGACTGCCAGCGCCTGCAAGTCCCGGTCATAGATGTTGCCGCGCGCGGCAGCCAGGCGCAGGGTGCGCTGATAACCGGAGTTGCGCACGCTTTCCAGGTAGCCGGTCACAGATGGATCCATCTGAAACTGGAAGGAGACCAGGCGCACCAGCAGCACCAGGCTGGCAATGAGCAGGCCCGCGATGACGATGGGCAAACGCTGTTGCAGCATGTCATCCGGCATTCCCTGCCTCATTCGGGCTCTCCCTCCTCTTCCTCCACAATGCTCTGGCTGAAGGCGTCCAGCTGCTGCTGCAGCCAGCCGGCCAGGGTTTCATCATAGATCGGTCCGGGCGTCGCTGACCGGATATAAATTTGCGGCGCCACCGCCGTCCTGCGTGGATCGAAGCCTTCCACAATGACGTAGTCGATCTCTTCCGGCCTGGCCAACTCAAAGCCCATCTCTTGCGCGCGTTGCTGCAGCCGCGGCACGCTGCGCAGGCTGGCAATCTCCGAACGCAGGCTTTCGTTGCCCTGTTCCAGTTCGTTCCGCTCCTCAAGCAACTCCTGCAGCTGACGGCCGGTGGTGGCATCCAGCGCCGCCTGCGACAGATAAACCAGGGCGCCGACGATGAGCGCCATCAACAGGCCCAGGCCAGCCAGGGTCATGGCCTGTCGTTGCCGGCGCCAGGAAGTGCGGCGCAGCGTGTGGCCAAACCACGCGCTGTGGCTCACAGCTTCTCCGCCACGCGCAGTTTCGCGCTGCGACTGCGTGGATTGCGTTCGCGTTCCGCAGCGTCCGCAATCACCGGCCGGCGCTGCATGCGGCGCAGGCTGGCGCGCTGTGTACAGGCGCAAACCGGCAGCTGCGGCGGACAGACGCAGTCGCGCTCTTCCTGCTGCAGCCAACGTTTGACAATGCGATCCTCCAGGCTATGAAAGCTGATGACCACCAGGCGGCCACCCGGGCGCAGCAGCGCCAGCGCTTCCGGCAACGCTCGCTGCAGGGTCTCCAACTCGTCGTTGACCGCGATGCGCAGCGCCTGAAACACGCGCGTCGCCGGGTGAATGCGCTCCCGACGCGCACGCGGCGTCGCGCGCTCTATCGCCTGCGCCAGCTCCAGTGTGCCCCTGAAGGGGCGTTCGCGCACAATCATGTGAGCCAGGCGCCGGCTATGGCGCTCTTCCCCGTAGCGCCAGAACAGTCGCGCCAGTTCCTCCTCACCAGCCTCGTTGACCAGACTGGCGGCGTCCGGCATCCCGGCGCCCGGGTCAAAACGCATGTCCAGCGGTCCATCATGGCGCAGCGCAAAGCCGCGTTCGGCGCGGTCCAGCTGCAGCGACGAGACGCCCAGATCCAGCAGGATGCCATCAACCGCACACCAGCCCGGAACCTGGGCTGCATGGCGCATCTCACAGTAACTGTCCTGCTGCAGCACCGCCCGCTCGCCCCAGGGCGCCAGTTGCGCGCGCGCCAGCTGCAGCGCGTCCGGGTCGACATCCAGCCCCAGCACTTGTTCGGCGCCGCCCGCCAGCAGCGCCTGGCTGTGGCCACCCATGCCCACCGTGCCGTCGATGAGGCGCCGCGCCGGCAGCAACCAGCCGAGCACTTCATCCAGCAATACGGGCGTGTGAGTCATTCCGGCCGTCAAGGATGCTTCCCGCGCTTCACCTGGCGCGCTCCGGCTTCTCCGGCTGAAGCGAGAGGACATACACTATTCCGCTATACTTCAGGGACTGGTACCGCATTTCGTGATCCCGACGCTGGCCTTAACTATACCATGCCCTACACCACCTCCCCCCATATCCGCACCATCCTCGACAACCTGCCGCAGAAGCCAGGCGTCTACCTGATGAAGGACGCCCGCGGCGAAGTGCTCTACATCGGCAAGGCGCGCCGCCTGCGCAACCGCGTGCGCAGCTACTTCACCAACAGCGCCGAGCACAGCGAAAAGACCCGCCGCCTGCGCGACCGCATTCGTGACATCGACTTCATCGTCGAGCGCAACGAGGTCAAGGCCCTCATCCTTGAGGAAACGCTCATCAAGCGCCACCTGCCGCACTTCAACATCGCGCTCAAGGACAACAAACGCTATCCCTACATCCGCATCTCCTGGCAGGACGACTTTCCGCGCGTGGACGTGACGCGCCGCGTGCAGCATGACGGCAGCCGTTACTTCGGCCCCTACGTCGCCATGTGGGCCGCCCAGGACACGCTGCAGGTCCTGCGCAAGGTCTTTCCCTACCTCACCTGTGACCGCGACATCAACGGCCAGGACGAGCGCGCTTGCCTCTTTCACGACATCCAGCTCTGCAACGCGCCCTGCATCGGCGCCGTCGACCGCGAAAACTATCGCGCCATGATCGCCGGACTGATGGCCGTCCTGCGCGGGCGCTCGGAAGAGATTGTGGCGCGCATCAGCGCGGAAATGGATGAGGCCGCCGCCACGCTCAACTTCGAGCGCGCTGCCGCCCTGCGCGACCAGCTGCGCGCCATCGACATGATCACGCAGAAGAATCGCACCGTCGGCCACAGCCTGACCAACCACGACGTCATCGCCCTCGCCCGCGACCGCCAGGACGCGGTGGTGCAAATCCTCTTCATTCGCAATGGCCGCCTCATCGGCAGCGACTCGCACGCCCTCGAGGGCACCATCGACGAAAGCGACGAGACCGTCATGCGCGCCTTCCTGCAGCGCTTCTACAACGAGGCCTCAGAAATCCCCAAAGAAGTCATCCTGCCCAATCACGTGGAGGAAGCGCGCATCATCGAACAGTGGCTGAAAGACCGCCGTGGTGGCAGCAAGGTGACTATCACCGTGCCACAGCGTGGCCGCAAGCGCGAACTGGTGGGCCTGGCGCGCGAAAATGCCTCCGAGGCGTTGCACATGCTGCGCGCCCAGTGGGAGGCCGACAGCACCAAACAGGAGAACGCCATCGCCAGCCTGCAGGCCGCGCTGCAGATGTCACAGCCGCCCAACCGCATCGAGTGCTTCGACATCAGCACCACCCAGGGCACCGCCATCGTCGCCAGCCGCGTCGTCTTCGTGCGCGGCGTGGCGCGCAAAAGCGAATACCGTCGCTTCAACATCCGTTCGGTCAGTCACCAGGGATCGGACGACTACCAGTCGATGCGCGAGGCCCTGACGCGGCGCTTCACGCGCTATGCGCGGGCGCGGCAGGGTCGCGCGGAAGCCGTGCCGGATGGACGCGACAGCGACGAGACCTGGCGCATGCTGCCTGACCTGCTCATCGTCGATGGCGGCCGCGGCCAGCTGAACGTCGCGCGCGAAGTGCTGCATGAATTCGGCTTGCAGGAGTCGCTGCTGGTGGTGGGTCTGGCCAAGCGTTTCGAGGAGCTCTGGTTGCCTGCTGCGGAGCGCCCCCTGTTACTGCCATCGCGCGACCAGGCGCTGTATCTGGTTCAGCGCATCCGTGACGAAGCGCACCGCTTCGCCATCGCGGGCCACCGCAACCGTCGCCGCAAAATGGGCCTGGCCAGCCGTCTCGAAACCATCCCCGGCATCGGCCCCGCCAAACGCAAGGCCCTGCTCAGGAACTTTTCCAATTCCATCGACGCCATCCGTGGCGCCAGCATAGACGAACTGGCGGCCGTGAGTGGCATCACGGCCGACCTGGCCGCCACCATTCAGGCGGAACTGGGCTAGTAGGTGTTGGGATCGGCGATGTAGCGCCACCAGTTGTGCGCGATGCCGTCGCAGTCACCGGCCAGGTGTGGCATGTGCCGAAACCACCACAGGAAGTACAGCCGACCGTTGGAGCTCCACTCCCCGCTGCTCATTGCGCGAAAACGCTCGCCGGTCAGGTAGGGATAGTGGTACCAGTCGTCGGCGTTGCACTGTACTGCGCCCGGATTACTGTAGTCGTAGTCGCGGACAGCGTTGGGTGGGAAGTGGACGTTGCCCACCTCTGAGATTCCGGGTGTAACGTGTTCACGGCGCAGGAAACGCCGCCACAGATTATCGCGCTCAGGCACGTTTCTGAGGGCGTGGCTCAGATGTCCCTCGGCCCGGTGGCCGTAACTGTGCAGCATCTCGGACAGGGTACGTTCCAAGTTGTAGGCCATGAGCACGAAGCGCCGTCCGGCATGATCCGTGCCACCAATTGGTGGGGCATTTGAATTTGAAGCGCCCGGGCCGGCCATCACGGCCTCCCAGTTACCGTCATAGGGAGGGCCGATATGCCAGACCTCGTCGATCTGACCGGAACGGACGCGCTCAAGGATGTTGTGATCAGCAAAAAACGCATGATGGTCGATGTGCCAGGGTAAATGTCTGTTCCGCGTCCGTACGGTTTCAATATAGCTGTGCTCGTCGTAGCGGAAGCCATCCACCTTGACCGGCCAGCGGGCAAAGTCATCGACCACAACTCGTTGGGTAACCACGTAATTCACGTAGCCGAAACTGGCGTGACGCAAGTCCCGAATGTGATTGGCGATCAGCCAGTCCGGGTTGTTCCAGCGAAAGTATTGCCTTACAGTTACGTTGCCGTAACTGGGCATACGCGGATTGTTGATAATGACCAGCAGCTTGCGCGTCACCGGCGCCGGCCGGGTGCCCGGGGCGGGATCCGGGCCGTAATTCGGCCGCGCAGTGGATTGATGGGCGAGCGCGGCGGGTCCGCTGGCCAGGACACTTCCAACGCCGTTGCCCGCAATACGCGACACAGCGGGGCCCAGCACGGTGCCTCCGGCCAGCTTAAGAAATTGCCTTCGATCCATAAAGCAGTCCCCAGTCAAAGCCAGGCGCCTGTATTACACGCCTTCGCTACATGCTCGTAGTATGCCTGGGACAGATGGAGCGCGCAATTAAAGGATACGCCCGAGATGCAAGGTAATGCCCAGGAACTTTTCCAGTTTCATCGACGCCATTCACGGCGCCAGCGTCGAGGAACCGGGTCAGGCTGTGTTGGGATCGACGATGTAGCGCCACCAGTTGTGCGCGATGCCGTCACAGTCGCCATCAAGGTGCGGCATGTGTCGGAACCACCACTTGAAATAGGCGCGATCGCTGCCGCCACCCCACTCGTTGGCGTTCACCATGCGGAAGCGGTCGCCGGTCAGCCAGGGATACTGTAACCAGTCATCGCAGTTGCTGTTGACCAGGCGCTGATTGCCATAGTCATAGTCCTGGACGGCGTTGGGCGGGAAGTGGACGTTGCCCACCTCCGAGATGCCGGGCGTGGCGTTTTCATGGCGCAGGAAACGCCGCCAAAGATTGTCGCGCTCCGGCACGTTTCTGTGGGCGTGGCTGAGATGTCCCTCGGCCCGGTGACCATAACTGTGCAGCATCAGCCCTGGATGGCGCTCGAAGTTGTAGCCCATGATGACGAAGCGGCGGCCCGCATGGTCCGTGCCGCCCAGCGGCGGTGCGTTGGAATTGTAGCCGCCAGGGCCGGCCATCACGGCTTCATACTTGGCATCATAGGGCGGGCCCAGATGCCACACCTCATCGATGTGGCCGGAACTGACCTTCTGGATTATGCCGAAATCGTCCATCAGTGCATGGTAATTGATGTAATGCGGATGATGGGGAGCGCGCGCGTTCCAGGCTTCCAGATAACTCTGCTCGTTGTAGCGGAAGCCGTCCTGGTAAGGCGGCCAGCGGGCGAAATCGTCAACATCGATGTTCTCCACGACCACGTAATTTGCGTAGCCGTAGCTGGCATGGTTCAGGTCACTGATGTGCTGGGCGACGTTCCACGCAGGATCGTACCAGTTCAGGTAGGTGGAAAGTCTGACTCCACCCTGGCTGTGCACGCGCGGATTGAGGGTGATTACCAGCAGGCGGCGCGTCACTGGCGCGGGCAGGTTGGCCTGAAGAGACGCCGGGTTGTACTTCTGCGGCAAGGGAAGTGGCCGGGCAAGGCGGTCGCCGGCGCGCGACATTCCAGCGCCCGGGACAGCTCCCAAAGACAGTTTCAGAAATTGCCTTCGATCCATGAAGCGGTCTCCAGTCCTGGCCAACCGGATGTATTTCACGCCTTCGTTACCTGTTCGGAGTATGCCGCGGGCAGATTCAGCGCGCCACTTGCAGGATACGCCCCAGGCGCAGGGCGGCCCGCTCCAGCAGCTGCGGCGCATCGGCCAGGGCCTCGGCCAGCGACATTGGCCGCGGCGTGAGCGAGAGCACGGCCTGCATGCCGGCCGCGTGCAAGTGCGCATCGTGCACCGCCAGCCCGCCCACCAGCGCGACCGTCGGCACATCCCGCTCGAGGGCCAGGCGCGCCACGCCGATCGGCCCCTTGCCGTGGATGGTCTGCTCGTCCATCTGCCCCTCACCGGTGATGACCAGGTCGGCCCCGGCCAGCGCCTGCGCAAAGCCGCTGTGTGCCAACACCAGTTCAATGCCCGGCTGCACTTGCGCGTCGAGGAAGGCCATCATGCCGGCGGCGAACGCGCCCGCCGCGCCTCCTCCCGACGCCTGGCGTACGTCTCGGCCCGTCTGCTCATGGATGAGCGTGAAGAAGTGTGTCAGTTGCCCTTCCAGCAGCGCCACCTGTTGCGCGTCGGCGCCCTTCTGCGGCCCGAAGACGGCGGCAGCGCCCTGCTCACCCAGCGCCGGATTGTCCACGTCCGAGGCCAGTAGCAACTCGGTCTGCTGCCAGCGTGGATCGAGTCCGCTGGCGTCGACGCGGACAATGCGGCCCAGCTGCGCGCCGCCCGGCCCCACCTGTTCGCCCTGCGCATCCAGCAAGCCCACGCCCAGCGCCTGCAGGCAGCCCGCGCCGCCGTCCACCGTGGCGCTGCCGCCCAGGCCGAGGATGATGCGCCGCGCGCCAGCCTCCAGCGCCGCCGCCAGCAGCTGACCCGTGCCGAAGGTGCTGGCCCGCAGCGGATCCAGCGCGTCGTTGGCCAGCAATTCCATGCCCGAGGCCAGCGCCATCTCGACCACCGCCGTGCGGCCATCGGGCAACAGGCCCCACTCCGCCTGCACAGGAGCGCCCAGCGGCCCTGAAACCCGCAGGCTGCGCCGTTCGCCGCCGGTCGCCAGCAGGGCGTCCAGCGTGCCGTTACCGCCGTCCGCGACGGGCGCCAGCACCAGACTCGCGTCCAGCCCGGATTGCTGCAGGCCGCGCGCGATGGCCTCCGTCGCTGCCTGCGCCGTCAAACTGTTCTTGAAGGCGCCCGGCGCCACGATGATGCGCATGCTCATGTCCGCTCCTCTCCCGTCGCCACAGTATGCCAACTCCCGCCCTCCCTGGGTATACTGCTGCACGTTAATGTCTGAGGTTTCGCCATGAACGCTGTCCTTGCCGAACTGCAGCGACGCGCTCTGCTGGCCGGCATGCGCGGTCACTTCCCGCCGCAAAAGGCCCTGCCGATCTGCGCCGCGCTTGTCGCGGAAGGCATCAACGTCTTCGAGTTCACCATGAATTCGACCCAGCCAATTGCTGCCATGCAGGCGGTCAAGGCTGAACTTGGCCAGTCGGCTTTCTGCGGCATGGGCACCGTGCTCGACGAGGACAGCGCCCGGCGCGTCATCGATGCCGGCGCCGACTTCATCGTCTCGCCCGCCTTCCAGCCCGAGGTCGTGCAGATCGCGCTGGACAATGATGTGCTCATCGCGCCTGGAGTTTTCACGCCTACCGAATGCGTACGCGCCTGGGAGATGGGCGTGAGCCTGCTCAAGTTCTTCCCCGCCGAGCCGGCCGGGCCGGCCAATTTTCGCGCCCTGCGCGGCCCGCTCAATCACATGCGCTTCCTCGTCAACGGCGGCATCAGCGCCGACAACCTGGCCGACTACCTCGACGCCGGCGCAACCTGTGCCGGCCTCTCCGGCTGGCTGACCGGGGTGGGCGACTGGCCGCTGACGGAAATCCGCGGGCGAGCGCGCCGGTTGATGGCCGCGCTGCAGCGGCAGCGGGCCAGCGCGAGCTGAGACAATGACACCCGACAGCCAGCCCACGACACCCGCCATGCGTCTCATTGTCAAACTCGGCAGTAGTGTGCTGACCAGTGGCACGCGCAACCTCGATCGCTGCTTCATGCAGCAACTGGTGAGCCAGATCGCGCAACTACACCAGCAGGGGCACGAAATCGTCGTGGTGACCTCGGGCGCGCAGACCGCCGGCCGCGAGCGCCTCGGTTTTCCTGTGCTGGACCGCTCCCTGCCCTCGCGCCAGATGCTGGCCGCCGTCGGTCAGGGCCGCCTGATGCAGCTCTACAGCGAGCTCTTTGACGCGCATGACCTCGTCGTGGGTCAGGTGCTGCTGACGCGCAGCGACCTCAATCACCGCACGCGCTATCTCAACGCGCGCGACACGTTGCTGACTCTGCTCGATCACCGCATCGTGCCCGTCGTCAACGAAAACGACACGACCGCCGTGGAAGAGATTCGCGTCGGCGACAACGACAACATCTCCGCCCTCGTCGCCAATTTGCTGGAAGCCGACCTGCTCATCCTGCTCACTGACCAGCCCGGCATGTACACCGCCGACCCGCGCCGCAACCGCGACGCCAGCCTCATCCACCAGCTGGAGCGCGTGGACGAGGCCGCCCTGGCGATGGCCGGCGGCGCCGGCAGCAGCGAGGGCACCGGCGGCATGGCCACCAAGTTGCAGGCCGCGCGCCTCGCCAGCCACAGCGGCGTCAGCACGGTCATCGCCCGCGGCCACGAGCCAAACGTGCTGCAACGCATCCTGCAGGGCGAAAACGTGGGCACGCGCATCCCCGCCAGCACCGACCGGCTGCAGAGCCGCAAGCGCTGGCTGCTGGCCGAAATCCCGCGCGGCACCCTGCACATTGATGCCGGCGCCGCCCACGTGCTGCAGCGCAGCGGCGCCAGCCTGCTGCCCGTCGGCGTCACCCGCGTCGAACAGGAATTCCAGCGCGGTGAGGTGCTGCAGGTCTGCGGGCCGGACGGTAACACCATCGCGCGCGGCCTGAGCAGCTACAACAGCCGGGACCTGCGCAGCCTCTGCGGCCAGCGTTCCGGCAGAATCAGCGCCATCCTCGGCTACAGTTACGGCGACGCCGTCATTCACCGCAACAATCTCGTCCTTTCCGGTTGAAAGAAATGAGCCACGCATGATGGAAGCACCCACGCTCGAAAAAGTCGATCTGCAGCAGATGGGCCGCATGGCAAAGGCGGCGTCCGTCAAACTGGCGCAATGTTCCACAGCGCAAAAGAACGAAGCCCTGCTGGCCATCGCCGACGCGCTGCAAGCCGACCGCGCGGAGATCCTGGCCGTCAATGCGAAAGACATGGCCGCCGCCAGTGAGGCCGGCACCGACCCGCTCTACATCCGCGACCGCCTCAATCTTAAGCGACGCATGGACAGCGTCATCGCCGATGTGCGCAAGGTGGCGCAGCTGCCGGACCCGGTCGGCGAACGTTTCGACCAGCGTGAGCCGCGTGAAGGCCTGCGCGCCTGGAAGCAGCGCACCCCCCTCGGCGTGCTCGGCGTCATCTATGAAGCCCGGCCTCAGGTCACCGTGGATGTCGCCTCCCTCGCGCTCAAGAGCGGCAACGCCGTCATCCTGCGCGGCGGCCGCGAAGTCTTGCGCAGCAACCTGGCGCTGGTGCGCACGCTCTCCGCCGCCATGGCCGGCGTCGGTCTGCCCGCTGCCGCCTTCCAGTACATTAACAGCAGCGACCGGCGCCTTGTGGGCGAACTTCTGCGCATGCACGCTTACGTCGACCTCATCATCCCGCGCGGCGGCAATGGCCTTCACAACTTCTGCCGCGAAAACAGCACCATCCCCGTCATCACCGGCGGCATCGGCATCTGCCATCTCTACGTCGAACCCGGCGCCAACCTGGAAGACTCGCTGCAGGTCATCCACAACTCCAAGACCGTCAGCCCGGCCGTCTGCAACGCGCTGGATACCCTGCTGGTGCACAGTGATGTCGCGGCGCAGTTCCTGCCGCGCGTCGTCGACTGTCTGGGCGCGGCCGGCGTCGAATTCCGCGCGGAGCCGCGGGCGCTGGCCTGCGTCGGCTCGGACGATCGGGTCAGTCCCGCCGGCCCCGAAGACTACGACACCGAGTGGTACGCGCTCACGCTCGGGCTGAAGGTCGTCGACTCGCTGGACGAGGCCATCGCGCACATCCGCGCGCACAGCACACAGCACTCAGACGGCATCCTGACGCAAAACGTGGCGAACGCGGAACGCTTCCGCAACGAGGTCGACTCGGCGGCGGTCTACGTCAACGCCAGCACGCGCTTCACCGATGGCAGCGCTCTGGGCCTCGGCGCAGAAATCGCGGTCAGCACGCAGAAGTTGCACGCCCGCGGCCCAATGGCGCTGACCGAGCTGACCACCTACAAATGGGTCATCGTGGGCGCAGGCCACGTGCGCCTGTGAGCGCGCCCGCGCTGATCGTACTTAACGGCCAGGCCGGCACCGGCAAGGCCTTCAGTCAGTGGCCCCAACTGGAACCGATTCTGCGCGAGGCCCTGGGCGAACTGCGTGTGCTGCGCACGAACAGCGTGGCCGAGATGGTGCCGCAGGTGCGTGCCGCCTGGGACGATGGCCTGCGCCGCGTCATCGGCGTCGGCGGCGACGGCACCGCGCACTTCCTGCTCGATACGCTCATCCCGCTCGCCCGTCGCGACCCCGACGGCCCGCCTCTGGTCTTCGGCATGCTGCCCGGCGGCACCGGCAACGCCTGGGCGCGCAGCCATGGCCTGCCGCTCTCGCTGACGGCGGCGGCGCGGCAGCTCATCGACGCCCGGCCCCATGCGGTTGATCTGCCCGAAGTCCGGGCGGATGGCCACAGCAGCTGGTTCCTCAGCATCGCCAGCGCCGGCATCACCGGCGAGATTGCGCGGCGTTCCGATATTCCGAACAAGCGTCCCTGGGCCTACGCCCAACATGCCATCAGCACGCTGTTGCAGCGGCGCCCGCTGGCCATGCGCGTCGAGGTGGACGGCGAGCTCTGGCTTGAGGGCGAGTACTGGCTGGTGGCCGTCGCCAACTGCAGCAGCTTCGGCAGCGGTATGAAAATCGCGCCGGACGCGCGCGTGGACGATGGCCTCTTCGATATCGTGCTGATTGATGGCGCGCCGCGCACGGAAGTCCTGGTCGCTTTCCCCCGGGTCTACTTCGGCACCCACGTGACGCATCCACGCGTCCACATCCGCCGCGGACGTGAGATTCGCATCACGGGCGAGCGCCTCGGCATGGAGATGGACGGCGTTCCCGGCCAGGCCGACGAACTGGTCTACACCCTGCAGCCCGGCGGGTTACAGATGCTGGGTTGAGCATCTCCTGGCTGAATTGGCCGTTTTTTGCCCTTTCCTGGCCTTTTTGCCCTTTTCATGGCCGTTTTTTGGCCGCCCGTCGTCCTGCTCAGTCCAGGTGAAACACCTCGGGCAGCGGCATCATGCTTTCATCGGCGTGGCGCCCGTCCAGCGTCTCGAAGAAGGGCGCCATCTCGTTCTGCCAGCGCTCGTTGACCTCGCGCCCGGCCATGCCTGCCAGCGCGGCCTCGAAGTCCATTGTCTCCAGATAGCCGACCAGCAGCCCGTCCTCGCGCAGGAACAGTGAATAGTTGTGCCAGCCGGTCTCGCGCAGCGCGTCCAGCATCTCCGGCCAGACCTCGCCGTGGCGCCCCCGGTATTCCTCCAGCCGTTCCTCACGGACCTTCAGCAAAAAGCAGATTCGCTGCATCGCACTTTCGCTCCCCTGCGCTAACGCGCGCCCGCCGCCTGCAGACAGGCCTGCATGTGGCCGCGCGCCTCGGCGGCGATGATGCAACAATTCTCGAGGCTGTGCCCCTTCGCCTTCGTGCCGATGACCTCCAGGTTCAGCGGTCCGTCGTAGCCGTGTTCGTGTAGCACGCGGATGTAGCCCACCAGATCGATGTCGCCCCGGCCATTGGCCTGGTCAACCGGATCGCCCGGATTCTGCTGCCGGCCCTTGCAGTCGCGGATATGGACGTGCTTCACGCGTGAAATGACCGCCTCAATCGCCTCGACCGGGTTTTCGCCGGCGCGATGAATGTGCGAGGGGTCCATGTCGACGCCGAAGGCCGGCGACGTGATCGCCTCCATCAACTGCAGCGTGGTCGGCGTGTTGTAGATCGCCGCGCCCACGTGCGCCTTCACGCAGAGCGTCACGCCGTAGTGGGCGGCGCGCTCTGCCAGGGCGCCAATGCTGTCGATGCTCTGTTGCAGCGAGCCTGGCACTTCGCTTTTGCCGCCGGGGCCGCAGTTGACGATAGGAATGCCGATTTCGGCAGCGGCCTGGCAGGCCAGCTCGATGAGATCCAGGTCCTGGCGCGACTGCTCCATCGCCAGCACCTTGATGCCGTAGTCCTGCGCCAGCTTGCGAATCATTGGCGCCAACTCGCGCCAGCGCGTCAGGTCGAGGTGATCGGCCATACTCGGGATGGCCCCCAGCTCGATGCCGTCGTAGCCCGCCATCGCCGTGTATTTGAAGGCACTTTCAACGTCCCAGTTGCCGAAAAGTACCGAGTTCACGCCCAGCTTCATGCCCGTCTCCCTGTCCTGTTTACCTGATTCCATTCACCGTGACTATCGTGCCGCCCTGCAGCGACTCTATCGCCGCCGACAGCACCTGCTGCGCGGCCATGCCTTCCGCGCCCGACCCTTCAATCTCTTCCGGACTGGCGCCCTCGCTGATTTGCTGCAGGAAGCGATGGATACGCTCGGCGAAGGTGTTGGTGAAATCGCCGAAGCCGCCGAAGACCGGGTCGGTGTAGACCTGTTTGATCAGGTCGCCGGCGGGATACAGCGTCGCCTCGCGCCACATGTCGTCCAGCACGAAGCGGCCGCTCGTGCCGCCCACCTCGCAGCGCTCCATCGGGTGGCCGCGCTCGATGTCGTAGCTGGCCGTCAGGTTGCCGATGGCGCCGCTGCTGAAGCGCATGTTGAATGAGGTTGTGGACCAGATCTTGCGGCCAGGCGCCTTCGTCGCGAAGAGTTGCACCTGTTCGACGTCGCCACAGAAGTAGCGCATCACGTCCACAGTGTGCGGGTTGAGCGCCTTGATCTGGAACCACGGTGAACTTTCGGTCGGATTTTTGATCCACATGCTCATGCGGCAGAAGAGCTGGTGGCCGATGCGTCCCTCATCCACCCAGCGTTTGGCCACGCGCGCCGCCGGCGTGAAACGATGGTTCAGGTTGATGCCGTAGCACAGGCCCAGCGCGCGGGCCCTGGCGACCATCTCCCCGGCTTCCTCGACGATGTTGGAGATGGGCTTCTCGCCCAGCACATGGCAGCCCGCCTCCAGCGCCTGCATGGTCGGCTCGTAGTGGTCGCTGCCGTATTCCACGCCACCAGTGGCCACGTGCGCCACGTCCGGCGCCAGCGCGCGCAACATCGCTTCAGCATCGTAAAAGGCCGGCACGCCATACGTGGCCGCCGCCGCGTCAGCCCGCTCGCGCACCCGGTCACACACGCCCACCAGTTCGGCCAGCGCATCCGCCTGCAACAGGCTGGCGTGACGCCGCCCGATGGGGCCCATGCCGATAACGCAGACGCGCAGCATCAGCTCATCTCCGGAATCTCGTAGCCGAAGTCGCGCATGGCCGGCTCCAGGAAATCAAAGTAGTTCACGCCGTCATCATGCTGCCAGCGATTGACCGATTCCGGCCTCACGATAATGCGGGCCAGCGGGTAGCCCAGCCACTCCTGCAGGCGTCGCAGGGTGGCCTCCTGGTCAAGCACGAAATCCTCGAAGCGCACCTCCAGCCAGTGACGGGGTGTCGGGCAAGCGCGCACGAGATCGTACTGGTACTTCCAGCTAATGGCGCGGCGCAGACGCAGGTCATCGGTCAATGGATAATCGATGCCGAACCTGCACATGTCGTCGGTCCCGTGCTGTCCAAGTATGCAGTCGCGCGGGTTGCGCACCCAGAAGATGTACTTCGCGTCCGGAAAGCGGCGCACAATCCAGGGGTAGACCAGAGTGGTCTCCGGGATCTTCCAGCCACGACGCTGCGTCTTCTCCGTCAGCACGGGATCCAGAAAGTCGTCCAGCAGGTCGTTGAATTCCTGGGGAATATCGGCGTTGATTAGCCGGCTGAAGTCCCATTCCAGCCCGCCCATCCAGTCAACATACTTCGCGGCGACGCGACAGGCATCGTACATTTTCCCCGGCGGCATGAGGTCGCCCGAGCGATTGAGCAGGCGCCCCATGTGGACGCCGCTTGCGTAAAGCGTATGCGAGATGGCGCGGGTGCCCGAGTGGCCGCGCCCGATGATCGTCACCAGCGACATGTCAGGGACGCTCCACGCTGACGACCTCTCCGGTCTGCCAGGACTCGATGGCGGCCTCAATGACCAGCTGGGCCTTTAGTGCTTCCAGACCCGAGCCGTCGATCTCCTCCGGGGCCACGCCGGCCCTGTTCTGCTCGACCCAGCGACCAATGCGCGACTCGAAGGTCTCGCCAAAGTGCTTCATGCCGCCGACGTAGGCGTAGGTCTCCGTTTCAATCGACATGCGCGGGTAGAAGGTCAACTCCTCGCAGGCGTTCCGCAGAGTGAAGCGTCCCTGCATGCCGACCACGTCCAGCGTCTCCAGGCCAAAGCTGCCGCGGCCCCAGTCGCCGTCGTAGCTGCCGCGCAGGGAGCCGATCATGCCGTTGGTGAACTGCATGTTGACCTGCGCGTTGGACCAGATCTTGCGGCCGGTGCCCTTCTTCATGAAGGCCTGCACCTTGTCCACGTCGCCAGCGAAATAACGCATCACGTCGATTGAGTGCGGGTGCAGGGCGCGCATGTGGAACCAGGGCGAACTTTCCTTGGGATTGTTGATCCACATGGTCATGTTGATCATGTTGAGATCGCCCAGACGTCCGGCTTCGACCCAGCCCTTCGCCTTTTCCGCCGCCGGCGTGAAGCGATGGTTCAGGTTGACGCCATAACGCAGGCCTTTCTCACGCGCCAGCGTCACCATTTCCTTCGCCTTGTCTATCTCGTTGGAGATGGGCTTCTCGCCCAGTACCGGCAGCCCGGCCGCCAGCAACTCCATCGTCGCCTGATAGTGATCGCCGCCGTTCTCCACACCCGCCGTGCACATGCTGACCGCGTCAAGTTCCAGCCCGGCGGCCAGCAGCTCCTGAATGGAATAAAAACCCTGGCAGCCATAGCGTTCGGCCGCCACGTCAGACTTCTCATGAATAATGTCGCATACGGCCACGACCTCGGCGTCGTCACGCGCGCTGTAGACACCCGCGTGCCGGTTGCCGATGCCCCCCATCCCGACGACTGCTACCTTAAGTGTCATTCCTGTGCTTCCTCCTGCGATCCATCAATTTGTGCTGCCTGTGCTGCCCGCGCTTCAACAGCCTTGCGCGCTTCTGCCTGCAGACGCCGCCCTTCACCGACGTCGCCGATGAAGAGTGTATCGTAGGCCTGCTGCGAAGATGTGAAGGCGCCGACGCCCTCCTTGCCATGCCAGTCGCCCTGGGTCAGCATGGGGTTGGTCAGGCCCGTCTCCGCCTCGCGCTGCGCAATCCATGCCTCCATCTGGTTCCGCATCAGGTTGACCAGATCGGGCTCCTGCTCGGCAATGTTATGATTCTCTTCCGGGTCCTCGATCAACTTGTACAACTCGACCGGCGGCTTGAAGTGAAAGTCCGGCTCAAGCGCGACCATCAGCTTCAGACCCGGCGTGCGCCAGCCCTGCTTGCGCATCCATGTGCATTCCGAAATGTAGATGCCAGCCTTGTGCGAGGCCTGCTTCCCCTCAATCATCGGCACCAGACTGCTGCCGTCGAACTGCTGCGGCGAAGGCCAGCTCAACTCGCTCTGGTCGATGCCGGCCAGCTCCATGATCGTGGGCACCAGGTCCGTGTGCTGGTTGTAACCGCCCACGCGCGTTCCCGCCGGCACCCGCCCCGGATAACGAATCATCAGCGGCACGTGCAGCACGTTGTCGTAAATCCCGTGGTGATCGAACCAGCATTCGTGGTCGTAAAGCGTCTCGCCATGATCGCCGTTGATGATGACGATCGTCTCGTCGAAGATGCCGTGGGCTTCCAGCGCCGCGAATATCGAGGCGATGGCCGCGTCCATGTAGGCGATCGCGCCGTCGTACTGGGCGATAATGTAGTTCTTGTCCGTGATGCCCACCGGCATCCAGCTCTTGAAGAAGGAAGCGAAGGGTTTGAAGTCCAGCACCGGGTCCATCGAGCGGTTGTTCGGGTCAGTTTCGTCGCCGTGGTAAAACATGCGCTGGTAGGGTTCCGGTGGCAAATAGGGCGCGTGCGGGTCCATGTGGCGCAGGAAGAGGAAGAAGGGCTGGTCGCCGGCAACCAGTCGGTCCAGTTCCGGCAACGCGACCTCGTTCAGGTTTTGCGCCTTGTGGGTGGGCCCTTCTTCACGGGAACCCCAGGCCTTGTAGTCGATATACTTGTCGAAGCCGCGTGAAGAGGGATTGCCGGTGAAGCCGACGCAGGTCGTCGTGTAGCCGACGTCGCGCAAATGCTCGGCCACGGTCTTCGCCTCCGGCCGCAGCGGACCCTTGTGCCTGAGGGCCACCACCTGGGTGCCGAAGCAGTCCATCCCGGTGAGCATTGAGGCGTAGGCGCTGGTGGTGGGGATGTGCGCGCTGTAAGTGTTTTCGAAAAGCGCGCCCTGGCTGGCGAATTTGTCAAGATGCGGCGTCGTCAGCTTCGGATAACCGTAGCAGCTCATGTGATCGGCGCTTATTGAGTCGATCCCCATCAGCACAATGTTGGGCCGGTCGCTCATGAATCCCTCCGGTGACCTTGACAACAAGACAGGTGCCGCCGGCATAATACCGCGGCTCAAGCGGGCAGAATAGCGCGAACGGGCCGCAAGTCAAAGGATTGGAGACCACCATGCAGCAACTTTCCGGCAAAACCGCCCTCGTCAGCGGCGCGGCGCGTGGCATCGGCCTGGCCATCGCCAGCGCCCTGCACAGTGCCGGCGCCCAGGTCATTCTCGCCGATGTCGATATTGTGACGGCGCAGAGTGAAGCCGCTCTTCTGGGCCAGCGCGCCCTCGCCCTGCCCCTTGACGTCGCCGCTGTCGACCGCTGTCGCACGGTCATTGACGACGCCGTGGCGCAAGCCGGTCAGCTGGACATCCTCGTCAACAACGCTGGCATCTGCCCCATCCGCCCCATCGACGAGGTCGACGTCGCGCACTTCGACCACATCATCGCGGTCAACCTGCGCGGCGTGTTCTTCCTCTCGCAGGCCGCGGCGCAGCACATGCGCGCGCGCCAGTGCGGCCGCATCATCAACATCAGTTCGGTGGGCGGCAAGACCGGCGGCAAGGCCGGCATCCCGGTCTACGCGGCGACCAAGGCCGCGCTGTTCTCGCTGACCAAATCCTTCGCCAGCTACCTCGCGCCGCACGGCACGGTCAACTGCATCGCGCCCGGCCCAACCGTGAGCGCGCTCACCGACGCCTGGAACGATCCGCAGCTGATGGCACAGTTGCGCGAGGAGATCCCGCTGAAACGCCTCGGCCAGCCCGCGGACTACGGTGGCGCGGCCGTCTTTCTCGCCTCGGAGGCCGCCAGCTTCATCACCGGCGCCACCCTCGACGTCAACGGCGGCATGCGCATGGACTGAGCAGATAATTCAGTCCAGGTCTTGCGGCGTGAAGGGCACCGGCAACTCAATCAGCTCCAGCGTGATGCCGTCCGGGTCCAGAAAGTAGCAGGTCAAACCGCCGCTGTGGCGTCCATGTGTGACGCGCACCGGCGCGTCCGAGCGAAACTGCACGCCGGCCGCCTGCAGCCGCGCAAACTCGGCCCTCAGGTCGTCGGTCTGCAGCGCCAGATGCGCCGCGCCCGGCCGGTTGGTGACCACGTCCAGCGGCTCGCCGCGCGGCCGCACATACTCGATCAGCTCGAGCACATGCCCGGATGGTGAGGAGCCCTGCGGCATGCCGTCCACGTTGAACAGCGCCACCTTGAGCAAGGCGTCGGCGAAGCCAATCTGGCTGCTGGTGTACTTCTGGTCATGTACCATGCGGTGCACAAGTCGCAGCCCCAGCACGTCGCGGTAGAACGCCACCGAGCGCTCCAGGTCCGCGACCGTGAAACTGAAGTGAAAGTAGCTGACAAGGGCCATGTGTTCTCCTGTCTCCCCGACTCTCTATTTAAATCCGACCCCAGACACTGGCGTGCGTCAGACCAGACCGCCAGCCAATCCGCTCAGCGTCCCGCTGCCTGACGCAGGGGCCGGTTGTTGCGCAGCATGTGGCGGATGCAGGCCTGGCTGTGCGGCTCGCGCACCAGCGCCATGAAGGCCGCCCGCTCCAGCTCGTGCAGCGCACCTTCATCCACCCAGGTTGCCCTGGTCGGCGCGCCACCAGTCAACACGTACGCCAGGCGCTGCGCAATCTGCGCATCCTCCGCGCTGAGCTCGCCCGCCTCCATCATCTCCTCAACCTGCACCAGCAGCGCCTCGTAGGCAACCAGGCCGGCCGCATAGACTGGCTCCGGCCGTGGCGGCTGGTAGCCATCCGCCAGGTAAAGCGCCGCCCGTTTCGCCTCGTGCAGCAAATGCGCGCGCTTCATCAGGACGCGGTCCTGCGGCCGCAGCAGATGTTGGTCGCGAGCTTCCTGCGCGGCGGCCGTCACCATGTTGGCTTCCAGCAGCAGCCTGAACAACTGCTGCAAATGCGGCAGCACAGCGGCCTCCGGACAACTGCGCAGCAGCGGTGTCAGGCAGCGCTGCAACAGGGCCGTGCAACCGCCCCCCGCCGGGATCAGCCCCACGTTGAATTCGACGAGGCCGATTTGCAGTTCACTGTGCGCGACGACCTGGTCCGTGGCCAGCAGTAGCTCATTGCCGCCGCCGAGAGCCATGCCCGCCGCCGCCGCGACGACCGGGACTGGCGCATGGCGCAACTCAAGGGCCAATTGTTGCAGGCGTTGCACGCTGCGCTCCAGTTCGTCGAATTCGCCGGCCTCGATGCGTTGCAGCGCCAGCGCCAGGTTGTAGCCGATGCTGAAACGCGCGCCGTCATTGCCGATGACCAGCGCCCGCCAGCGCCCCTCCGCGACCAGTTCCAGTGCCATGAAACCGCTGTCAATCAACGCGTCATCGATGCTGTTCTGCTTGCTATGAAACTCCCACAGCCCCACTCCGTCGCCCATGTCGCGCAAAGAGCCGCTGTCGTTGCCGCGCAACACCGTCAGACCCGCCGCCCGCAGCGCGCGCCGGTCGCGCGCCAGCGGCACGTAGTCGCCCGCCCGCGGCTCATAACACGCTTCCGCCTCGCCCTGCGCATTTCGCCTGTAAAAGCTCGCGCAGCCGCGCGCCAGCATCTCGTGCACCCAGTCGGCCACGCTGTAACCCGCCGCCTCGCAGGCGGCTGCGCCCTCGGTCACGCCCAGCGCATCCCACAGCTCGAAGGGCCCCGCCTCGTGGTTGAAGCCCCACATCTGCGCCTGGTCCACGTTGAGCGGCGACCCCGTCACCTCCGGCACGCAGCTGGCCGCGAAGCTCAGGTAGAAGGCGATGTGCTGCCGCAGGAAATGTCCGGCGCGGTCCGGCGCAGTCAGCAACAGCCGCAGACGGGCGCCCACATCCCGTTCCGCCCGCGCCGCCGCAACGCTTTCAAACTGTGGCTCAGTCACAGCTTCGTGCGCCAGCGTCTCCAGGTTGAGCGCCAACAGCTCGCGCCGACCATCCGCACCTCGCCGCTGCTGCCAGAAGCCGCGCCCGCTCTTGCGTCCCAGCCAGCCGCGCGCCAGCAACTGCTCGCACAGCGCCGTCGCGCCGGGGTGATCCAGTTGATCACGCGCTTTCGATTCCGGCAGCGCCGCCTGCAGATTCTGCGCCACGGCCAGCGCCACGTCCAGGCCCACCAGGTCTTGCAGGCCGAAGGTCGCCGTGCGCGGCCGTCCGATCAGCGGCCCGGTCAGCGCGTCCACCTCGCTCACACTGTAGCCCTCGTCGAGGGCGAGGCCGATGGCCTGCATGCTCAACGTCGACAGGAAGCGGTTACCGAGGAACCCGGGCACGTCGCGGCAGACCACCACGTCCTTGCCCAGGGCGCGCGCGCAGAAATCCTGCATGAAGGCCAGCAACGCCGCGTCCGTGCCCTCATGCGGGATCAGCTCCAGCAGGGGCAGCCAGCGCGGCGGATTGAAGAAGTGGGTGCCCGGAAAACGGCGCGTGAAGTCCTGTGGCAGGCCCGCCGCAATCTGCGCCAGCGGCAGCCCCGACGTGTTGCTGGAGATTACGCAACGTGGCCCGCAGACCTCGTTCAGCCGCTTCATTAACGCCTGCTTGACCGGCAAATCCTCGACAACCGCCTCCAGCACCCAGTCGACTTCCGCCAGCCAACCCAGGTTGTCCTCAAGATTGCCGACGCGGACGCGCTCGACATCCGCCGCGCTGAACCAGGGCGCGGGCCGCGCAGTGAGCGAACGCTGCAGGTTGCCCAGCGCCACGGCATTCCGCTCCGCCGCCGGCGCACCGGCTGTGCTGCCCGCTGCCGGGATGTCCAGCAAGGTCGTCTCCAGCCCGGCGCCAACCATCAGCGCGGCCAGCGCGCTGCCCATCGTGCCGGAGCCGATGACAGCGACCCGGTTGATCTGTCGATACACCATGCTGCCTCCTGACGTCCGCCAGGCTATTGTCGCGCGCCCGGCAAATCTCGCCAGGCCAGCGAGCCGGATTGTGCCAGGCTGCGCCTGTCCGCAGCGGCGCACGCGCGCTACAATCGCGCCGCTTGCAGGGCAAGGCGGAGGCTGGATGGCGACGCACTGGGGTAGCTACGACCTCATCTTTTTCGATTGCGACAGCACCCTCTCCGGCATCGAGGGCATCGACGAGTTGGCGCGCCTGAAGGGCAAGGGCTGGCGTGTCAGCGTGTTGACCGAGCGCGCCATGAACGGCGAGCTGGACCTGGCCGGCGTCTATGGCCGCCGCCTGCAGGCCATCCGCCCCACCCGCGGCCAGGTGAACGCCATCGTGGAAAGCTACCAGCAGGCCCTCGTGCCCGACGCGCGCGCGGTACTCGACGCCCTGCAGTTCCTCGGCAAGACGGTCTTCATCATCAGCGGCGGCCTGGCGGAACCGGTGCGCGGCCTGGGTCAGCGCCTCGGCATCCCCGCCGACCAGATCCGCGCCGTGGAGCTGGAATACAACCAGCTGGCCGGCGAATGGTGGCGCTATCACGAGCCGCAAACGCAGCAGCAACACACCTGGCTCGACTATCAGGTCGGCCCCCTCACCGTCTCCAGCGGCAAGCCGGAGATGCTGCGCGAGCTGGCGGGCGATCGCCCCGGACGCCGCCTGATGGTCGGCGACGGCGTCTCCGACCTGGCCACGCGCGAGGTGGTGGACCTCTTCGTCGGCTACGGTGGCGTCGTCACGCGCGACGCCGTGCTCGAGCATTCCGAGGCCTTCATCCACAGTCCCAGTCTGGCGCCTTTATTGCCCGTCGCAGCCGGCCCAGGCGGCTGGCAACGCGTCCGCGGCACAGCCCACCAGGCCGTCTTCGAGAAAGGCCTGCGCCTGGCCCAGGCGGGCGAACTCTCCCTGAAACAACCGTCGCTGCAGCAGGCCTTTGCGGGAGCCTTCGCCAGTGAACAGGACTGAACCCATGACGCCGGCAGCCATCATCTTCGACATGGACGGCCTGCTGGTCGATTCCGAGCGCGTCTGGCACATCGCCGAGGACGAGGTCTTCAGCAGCCGCGGCCTGGACTACACGGACGAGCTGCGCGCCAGCATCATCGGTATGCGCATGGACGAGTTCATGGCAAAGCTGCGCGCCCACTTTCGCATGCAGGAGCCGCTGGCTGACCTCACCGCCGAGGTGAATGCCAACATGCTGCGCCTCATTCCCTCCATGGTGCGCCCCCAGCCCGGCGCCGCGGAGTTGCTGCACTTTGTCCAGCAGCGCGGCTTCCCGGTCGCCATCGCCTCCAGTTCGCCCATGTCCATCATCGACGCCATCCTGAGCTCCCAGGGCTGGGACGATGTCTTCGCCCTGCGTTGCTCCGCCGATAACGTGCCGCGCGGCAAGCCAGCGCCCGACGTCTACTTGCAGGCGGCGCAGCTGCTGGGCGTCGACCCGCAGCACTGCCTCGCGCTGGAGGACAGCAGCAACGGCGCACGCGCGGCCATCGCCGCCGGCATGACCTGTTACGCCGTGCCGGATCGCAGTCACAGCCAGCCAGCCGACCTGGTGGAAATCACGCCACACATCTTCGCTGACCTGCACGCCGTGCGCGCCAGACTGACATGACCAGCCACAATATCGTCGTCGCTACCGACCTGACCGGCGATGGCCTGCAGTTGTTGCAGGCCGCCGAAGATGTGACGCTGCATGTGGCGCGGCCCGGCGAAAGCGCCCTGCGCAGCAAGCTGGCCGATGCCCACGCGCTGATCGTGCGCGGCGATGTGCAGGTCGACAGCGAGCTGCTGGAGCATGCGCCGCAGTTGCGCGTCATCGGCCTCGCCGGCGCCAGCCTCGGCAGCATCGATATCGACACAGCCACCCGCCGCGGCATCATCGTCACCAACACGCCAGGCACCAGCGCCGTCTCCGCCGGCGAGCACACGCTGGCCCTGCTGCTGGCGCTCTGCCGCAACCTCGTGTCGGCCCACACCAGCCTGCAGTCCGGCTACTGGCCGCTGGACCGCGCGCGTCAGGCCGGCGTGCAGCTGGAGGGCAAGACCCTCGGCATCATCGGCTACGGCCGCGTGGGCCGCGTGGTGGCGGAGCGTTGCCTCGCCTTCGGGATGCAGGTACTGGTCTGCGACCCCTACATCGCTGAGGACCAGCCCGGCGACCGGCGCCTGCAACCGGTGGGGCTGGACGAACTGCTGCAGCGCAGCGAGTTCATCAGCCTGCACGTCCCCCTCACCGGCGAGACGCGCAACCTGCTCGACGCGGCGGCCATCGCCCGCATCCGCCCCGGCGCGCGCCTCATCAATACCGCCCACGGCGCCGTCTGGGATGAAGCCGCGGTCGCCGCGGCCCTGCACAGCGGCCAGCTGGCCGGCGTGGCCACCGACGTTTTCGCGCAGGAGCCGCCCGCCCACAGCCCGCTCATCGGCCTCGACAAGGTGCTGCACACGCCGCACATCGGCGACAACACCCGCGAAGCTGCCCACAGCCTTTCCACCCAAATTGTCAGTCAGGTGCTGGACGCGCTGTGCGGACGCGATTACCGCCACGTGGTCAACATGCCCTTCCTGCCCGGCACCCCCTGGGCGGAGGCCCGCCCCTACATGCGCCTGGCCGACTGCATGGGCCGCATCCTGCACGCCCTGGCGCGTCAGCCCGTGCGCCGCGTCGCCGTCGAATATCGCGGCGACCGGCTGGATGCCCTGCTCAAACCACTGACCGTAGCCCTGCTGCACGGCATCCTTACACCCGTGCTGGGCGACCAGGTCAACTACATCAACGCGCCGGTACTGGCCAGCTCCCGCGGCCTGCAGGTGATGCAGACCCGTGGCCTCAACACCGGCGACTACGCCAGCCTGGTTTCCTGTCACTTCATCCTCGACGGCGGCGAAGAGATCACCATGGGCGGCACCCTGCTGGACGGGCGCGAACCCCGCATCGTGCAGGTCAACGAATACAACATCAACTTCGTCCCCCTCGGTCAGCTGCTCATCATGGGCAGCAGCGACCAGCCCGGCGTCATCGGCCGCGTCGGCACCCTGCTGGCCGACAATGACATCAACATCGCCAGCTGGCAGACCGGACGCGCCAGCCGCGGCGGCAACACGCTCACCGTGCTCACGCTGGACCAGCCCCTGCCGCAAGCGCTGCTGGATTCGCTGCAGGCGCTGGACTTCGTGCGCCACGCCCGTCAGCTGGAAATCCGCCTGTGACGCGCGCGCGTGATGCGGCGGTCGTCCTCTGGCTGACGCTGCTGATTGCCTTCGCCCTGGCCGGCATCGCGCTGGCCCCTTTTCACGGCGACGAGTCGCTGCAAATCATCTCCAGCATGGACTACGTCACAGCTTTCATCGAGCGTAACCCCCTGCAGTTGAGCGTCACGGAACGTGAAAGCAGCTCCCACGCCGTCAATCGACGCCTGCTCCAGGGGTCGATCAATCCCTGGGCCATCGGCTTCGTCTGGCATCTCGCTGGCCACAGCTTCGCGGATCTACCGCCCGAACCAGGCTGGCACTGGGACCGCGACTACGACGAGAACATCGCCCTTAACATGCGGCCCACACAGGATCAGCTTTTGCTCAGCCGTCTGCCTTCAGCGTTGCTGTTCGCCGCCAGCATCCCCCTGCTCTACGGCATCGCCTGGCTTTTCGGCGGCCGCCTGACAGCCTTCCTGGCCAGCGGCCTTTACGCGCTGCATCCCGCCCTCTTGCTGAACGGCCGCCGTGCCATGATGGAAGGCCCGCTGCTCTTTTTCGGCCTGCTCACCATCCTCTGCGCGCTGATCCTCATTCGGCTCGGGCCAAATGCGCGCATGCGCTGGTGGCTGGCGCTGGCGCTCGCCGGCGGCCTGGCCCTGGCTTCCAAGCACAGCGGCGTTCTCTTCCTCGGCGGCGCGCTGGCCTGGCTCTGTCTCACCGCTCTGCTGCAACAAGAGCGACGTCAGTTGCTTGTTACCACCTTACGCATTCTGCTGACCGGCCTGCTGGCACTGACGGTCTTTGTGGCGCTCTCGCCCGCGCTCTGGTCCAACCCGCCGCAACAACTGCTGCGCCTGCTGGAAACCCGCAACCAGCTCGTGCTCAGCCAGGTCAGCAACTGGCAAACGGATGGTCTCGGCATGACCCCTGCGGAGCGCATCGGGCAGATTCTTGCCCAGCCCTTTCTGCGCCCGCCCATGTTCTATGAAGTCGCGGGTTGGTCAGCATACGACGCCATCAGCGCCGAAATTGACGCCTGGTACGCCTCACCCCTCTCCGGTCTGCACTTTGGCAACCTGGGCGGCATCGTGTTGACCCTGCTGGCCGCTGCGGGTCTCGCGCTCACCCTGCGCCAGCGCAATCGCGCCGGCCTGCTGCTCTGGCTGCTGCTGACCCTGGCCGCGCTGATGCTGAATCCCCTGCCCTGGCAGCGCTACTACCTGCCGCTCTTGTCCATTTCCTCACTGCTGGCCGCGCTGGCCATGACACAGGCGTATGCCTGGTTTAACGCCCGCTGGGAAATCGTTTATGAATAACCGGATTTCCCTGCCCGGTCTCCGCCTGACGTAGAAAGGATAAACAACTTGCACGCCAGCAGGGGCCCGTGTATACTGTCGCCGCCAGGTCGTCAGCCAGACCCGACGGCCCCGCGTGTCACAATTGTTGCACGACAAAGAGAGGACAGGGTGATATAGCCACCCCGGAACTGCGCACCAATCGCAACATTCGTGCCCGTGAAGTCCGTGTGATTTCGGACACGAACGAGAACCTGGGTGTCATTCCCACCAGCGTGGCCCTGGATATGGCCGAGTCGCGCGGGGTGGACCTGGTGGAAGTTTCACCTGCTGCCCGTCCGCCAGTCTGTCGCATGATGGACTTCGGCAAGTTTCAGTACGAGCGGCAACGCCGCGATCGTCGGGCGCGCAAGCAGCAAAAGTCCATTGAGGTCAAGGAAATTCAGTTGCGCCCCAAAACCGATTCCCATCACCTTGGTTTCAAGGTACGGGATGCGCGCCGGTGGATTGAGAAAGGCATGAAGGTCAAGGTTCGCGTCAAGTTCCGCGGCCGCGAACGGGAGTATCCGGAGATCGCGCGCAACCGCCTCAGGGCCATCGCGACCGATTTGGAGGACATAGCCATCGTGGAGCTGCACCCGGGCATGGAAGGCAACAACATGCTTATGGTGCTGGCCCCCATCGGCGAAAAAGCCGGCAGTAGATAAAAACAAGGCAGACATGGCGAAGAAGAAAAAGAGCGGCAAGTACAAACTGAAGACGCACAAGTCGACCGCCAAGCGCTTCAAGGTGACGGCGACCGGCAAGGTCATGCGCACCAAGGGTGGCAAGAGCCATCTGCGCCGCCGCAAGTCCAGCCGCGTCAAACGGCAACTGGACCGCATGCAGTCCGTCAGCAAGTCTGACGTACGGCGTGTGAAGACGCTGGCGCCCTACCTGGCGCGTTACCGTTCCAATCCACCGGCCTGATCCAGCGGCCCCCATTTTAAATCGCGCCCGGGCCGCTGCGCCCGGGTTGGCTTGTCAGGAGAGTTGCTGTGCCCAGAACCAGAACCGGCCCCGTACGCCGGCGCCGCCACAAGAAAATTATCAAGATGATGAAGGGCCAGTGGGGAACCCGCGGCCGCCTCTTCAAGCGCTCCAACGAGGCCATGCTCAAAAGCCTGTGGTACGCCTATCGTGACCGTCGCACGCGCAAGCGGGTCATGCGCCGCCTGTGGATCTCCCGCATCAACGCCGCCTCCCGCATGAATGGCCTCAACTACAGCCGCTTCATCTACGGCCTCAAGCAGGCCGGCGTGGAAGTCGATCGCAAGATGCTGGCCGACATCGCCGTGCGCGATGCCGCCACCTTCAAGAAGATCGCCACCATCAGCGAGATGAACCAGTAGCGCAGCCGCGCGTAGCCGGATTGCCGGCGCCGTGCTGACCAGCGCGCAAAATCCGCGCATCAAACTCGTCCAGACCCTGCTGTCGCGCGCCCGCAGCCGCCGCAAGCAGGGTCTCGTCGTACTCGAAGGGCTGCGCCTCGTCGAAGACGCCCTCAGCCAGGGCCAACGCCCCGAGTTCATCCTGCATACGCCCGCCATCGCGCCGCCCGGCGGCACCCTCGCCCTCGCCATCGACCCCATGCTCATGCGCCACATCAGCGACACCAGTCAGCCCCAGGGCCTGCTGGCCGTCTTCCCCATGCCGCAACCCGCCCTGCCTGCCAGCCCGCAGCTGCTGCTCATCCTCGACGGCATCCGCGATCCCGGCAACCTCGGCACCATTCTGCGCTCCGCCGCCGCCGCCGGCACCGACGCGGTGTTGCTGGCGCCCGGCTGCGTGGACGCCTGGAACCCCAGGACCTTGCGCGCCGGCATGGGCGCACACTTTCGGGCGCCCCTGGCGGAATGCGACCTGGCGCAAATCACGCAGCACACACAAGACCTGCCCGTGATTCTCTCGGACAGCAGTGGCGCACGTTCTTATGTCGATTACGACTGGACCCGTCCCTGCGCGCTGGTCATCGGCGGCGAGGCCCGCGGCGTCGACGAGCCCCTGCGTCAGCTGGCGCAGGAAAGCGTACGCATCCCCATGGCCACCAGCGACTATTCGCTCAATGCCGCCATGGCCGCCAGCGTCCTGCTCTTTGAGGCGCAGCGCCAGCGCAATTTGTCCCTGACCTGAACGCAACTACAAATTGATCATGTGGCCTTCGAGGCCATGCGCGGCTTCCTTCAACGCCTCGCTGAGCGTGGGGTGCGCGTGCACGTTGCGCGCGATTTCGTTCGCCGTCAGCTCCGACGCCTGCGCCAGCGTCAGCTCGGGCAGCAGCTCGGTCACGCCGTGGCCGATCATGTGCGCGCCCAGTAGCTCGCCGTACTGCTTGTCGCTGATGAGCTTGACGAAGCCCTCGGGCTCCCCCATCCCCAGCGCCTTGCCGTTGGCCAGCCACGGGAAGCGCGCAATGTTCAATTCGTACCCGGCCTCGCGCGCCTGCGCCTCGGTGTAGCCGAAGCTGGCGATCTGTGGCTGACAGTAGGTCGCCTGCGGCATGAAGCGGTAATCCAGCGTAACTGTCTCCACGCCCGCGATGTTCTCGGCGGCGATGATGCCCATGTTCTCCGCCACGTGCGCCAGCGCCTTCTTCAGGGTCACGTCGCCCACGGCGTAGATCTGCGGGGCGCTGGTCTGCATACGCTCGTTGATGTCGATCGCCCCCTGCTCCGTCAAAGCCACGCCACAGTTTTCCAGGCCGTAGCCGCTCACGCGCGGCGCAAAACCGACCGCCTGCAGCACCTTCTCCGCCGTCAACACCTGCTGCGCGCCCTCCGCGTCAGTCAGCGTGACCCGCGCCTCCTGCGCGTCTTCCTCAATGCCCTCCACGCGCGCGCCCACCAGGATGCGGATGCCGTCTTGCTCGAACTGCTTGTGCAGCTCGGCGGAGATTTCCTCGTCCTCCAGCGGCACCACCCGCTCCAGATATTCAACCAGCGTGACCTGCACGCCGTAGTTGTGCAGCACGTAGGCGAACTCGACGCCGATGGCGCCGGCGCCCACGATGATGATGCTCTCCGGCAGCTTCGCGCTCATGATCTGCTCTTCGTAGCTGACCACGCGCTCGCCCAAAGTCGTGCCCGGCAGCAACCGCGTCGTCGCGCCCGTCGCGATGATCGCGTTTTTGAAGCGCAGCGTCTCCTGCTTGCCGTCCTTCAGCGCGACCTCGAGGCTGTGCGCGTCGTTGAAAGTCGCCCGGCCGTCGAAGCGCTGGATGCGGTTCTTGCGCATCAGGTACTGCACGCCCTTGACCAGCTGGCCGGAAACCTCGCGGCTGCGCCGGAAGGCCGCCGTGTAGTCCATGCTCGGCCGGCCCTGGATGCCGAAGTCCTGCGCGCGTTTGGTGATGATGTGCGCCAGTTCGGCGTTGTACAGCAGCGCCTTGGAGGGGATGCAGCCGACGTTCAGGCACACGCCGCCCCAGTACTGCTTCTCGACGATGGCGGTCTTCAGGCCCAGCTGGCTGGCGCGGATGGCCGCCGGATAGCCGCCCGGCCCGGCCCCGATCACCACGACATCGAATTCCTGCGCCATGCGCGTCCCTCCCTGGTGGCAGTCAACGGCGCGCATTATAGGTATCCCCTGCCCCGGGGGACAGGGTGGCGTCCGCGGCTGTGATAGGATGAGTCGGGGGTGAGAGTGGAGGTGAGCTTAAAGTGATAGGCAACTGGTGGAATTCTGAGGAGGTACGAAACAGTCGGCGAGCACTGGTGTTAATCATCGCCTTTTTTGGCTTGGTCTTGTTCTACAAACATGGCAGGGACAACATTTCGCCAACAGATGCTTATGCTCTCAACGTACACACTGAAGTGTTTGGCGTTGCTTTGGGTGTAATCTTTACTGTCTTTGTGATTGATGCTATGAACCGTCGCCGTGATGCTGAGCGGCGTGAACAGGACTTGATTGACCGTTTGCTGCGCGAAGTGCGCAGTCCGGATCACGGAACTGCAATTGATGCATTACACCAGCTCCGGGAGAATGGCTGGCTTTGCGGAGAAAACGGGTTGCTGAAAGGTCTGGATTTGCAGGGTGTCAAGTGGATGAACGCGAAGTTAAACAAAGCAAATCTCAAAGAGACAAATTTGCAGGGAGCCTGCTTAAAAGGAGCAGATCTCCAATTTGCAAACATGGAAGGGACAATGTTGTGGTTTGCGGACTTAAGTTACGCATATTTGGAGCACACCAATTTTGAGAGAGCGAAACTGATGACTACTAAACTACTTGGTGCAAATCTGAGAAACGCCAATTTGAGAAATGCAGAAGTAATACTGTGTAAATTAGATTGTCAACTAGATATAGACACTACACTTCCTGATGGATCACAAGCCAATACTGATGAATGGTTCCTTCCCTTTACGAAACCGGACCATCCTAATTATTGGCGTTCAGACAAACCGTATAGTCCAGCATTTTATTTGAGAAGGTAGGTCATCGGTTCTCTGCATCCTCCTCGCTTCGGCGGCGATTCAGGGTGACCACGCGGAAGGCCTCGCCGTGCTCGACGCCGATGGGCTTGCCCATCTCGTTGCTGAAGCCCTGGATGAAGCCCACCACTTCCTCACCCACCTGCGACTTGTGGCAGAGCAGCGCCTTGCACTTGCGATCCCACTGGGCGGTCACGTCCACGTGAAGCGTCGGCTCAGCCGAAAAGCCCAGGTAGAAATGGTCGACGTTGTGCGGCTCGTAACCCTCTTCCAGCAGCTCGGGGAAGATGGGACGCGTGCCCGCGCTGGGGAAGGTCGCATACATCGTGGCCTCGGCCGAAGCGCGATGGTCCGGGTGGTTGATGTAAAAGTTTTGGGGCGGAATGATGGTCGTCGGGTCAGTCGTCACCACCACCTGCGGCTTCAGCTCACGAATCAGCCGCGTCAGGTCGCGCCGCAGTTCCAGCGTCGCCTGCAGCGTCCCGTCCGGATAGCCCAGGAAGCGCACGTCCGAAACGCCCAGCACCGCCGCCGCCGCCAGTTGCTCGCGCTCCCGCACCTTCACCAGTTCCGCGCGAATCGAGCCCGGCTCGTTGCTGCCTGAGCCGTTGTCCGTGGTGATGCAGAAGGTCACCTCGGCGCCGTTGTCCGTCCAGCGCGCCGCCGTGCCGCCAATGCCGAATTCGATGTCGTCCGCGTGCGCCACCACCACCAGCGCGCGTTCGGGAGTGTAGAATTGTTCAGTCATCCGTTTTCGTTCTCCATGTCTGCGTCCATGTCGGACTCGAGGTCGTCTATCATACACCGCATGAAGGCATCGGCCACCGCGCCATCCACCACGCGATGGTCGAAACTCAGCGACAAATAACATAGGGGCCGCGCCACAATGGCACCGTCGCGCACCACGGCGCGCTGCTGCACGCTGCCGATGCCCAGGATGGCGACCTGCGGCTGACTGATGATCGGCGTGCCCAGCAGGCTGCCGCCGCCGCCGAAGTTACTGATGGTGAAGGTCGCGCCGCGCACCTCGTCGGGCCCCAGACGACGCTCGCGGGCGCGCTGCGCCAGGTCGTTGATGGCGCGCATGATGGCCGTTAGATGCCGCTGTCCCGCGTCGCGGATGACCGGCACAATCAGACCCTCCTCCAGCGCAACCGCCAGGCCGATGTGACAGTCATGATGCAGAAAAATTCCCTCATCCCGCCACTCGGCGTTCAGCCAGGGATGCGCCTGCAGCGTGCGCGCCGCCGCCGCCACAAACCAGGCGTTCAGGGTCAGGCGCAACTCCGGCTGCGCTGCCTGCAGGGCCGTCCGCTGCGCCAGCACCGCGCACATGTCCACCTCGTAGACGGCCGTGACGTGCGGCGCCGTCTGCACACTTCGCACCATATGCCCGGCAATGCTGCGCCTCATCGCCGTCAGCGGCAGCAGGTCGCCTCTTGCTTCCGGCACGGTCGCTGAGCTCGCCACACGCGACTGCTTGCCCGCCAGCCACGTCTCGACATCCTTGCGCGTGATGCGTCCGCCCCTGCCGCTGCCAGCAATATCATTGGCGTCCAGTCCGTGTTCATTGAGCAGCCGCGCCACCGCCGGCGACAGCCGCCCTTGTCTTGTCTCAAATGGCTGCGCCAGCGCATCGTCCCCCGGCGCGCCAATCTCGGCCAGAACCGTGCCTACGGCCACCGTTTCGCCTTCCCCGACCAGGATGCGCAGCAGCACGCCCGCCGCCGTCGAGGGAATCTCGCTCTCCACCTTGTCCGTGCTCACCTCAAGCAGGGGTTCGTATTCGGCGACGCTATCGCCCACGCGCTTCAGCCAGCGGAGGACCGTGCCCTCAACCACACTCTCGCCCAGTTTCGGCATATTCACCGCGCTGCGCACAAAACCTCCCGCTGCTTAGTAGGCCGCCAGTTCGCGAATGGCGCGCACGATGTCATCCGGTCCCGGCAGGAAGTATTCAAACATGCCGTGGTTGAAGGGCGCGGCGGGCACGTCAGGCGCGGCCAGACGGCGCACCGGACCGTCGAGGTATTCAAAGGCCTCGTCCGCCAGGATCGCGGCGATCTCCGCGCCGAAGCCCATCGTCAGGTTGTCCTCATACACGACCAGCGCCTTGCCGGTCTTGCGCACCGAGCCCAGCACCGCCTCGCGATCCAGCGGAATCAGTGTGCGCAGATCCACCACCTCGACCTGTAGCCCGTCTTCCTGCGCGACCCGTTCGGCAGCGCTTTCGGCGTAGTGCGCCATCAGCCCCCAAGCGAACAGCGAAAGGTCGTCACCCGCGCGGGCAACGCGCGCCGGCCCCGGCAGCAAGGCCTCGTCCTGCTCCGGCACCTCGCCGCGGATGCTACGATAGCCGTACTTGGATTCGAGGAAGAGCACCGGGTTGGGGTCAAGCAGGGCGCCATGCAGCAGCCGGCGCGCGTCCCGCGGCGTGGAGGGCACCACCAGCTTCAGCCCCGGCACATGCGCGAACAGGGCCTCGACACTCTGGCAATGGTACAGCCCGCCGCCCGGTACCACGCCGTAAGGCACGCGGATGACCAGCGGCACCTGCCAGCCGCCGGCAGAGCGATAGTACATGCGCGCCGCCTCGCCCACGATCTGGTTGAAGGCCGGGTGGATGAAGTCCGCGAACTGAATCTCGCAGACCGGGCGCAAATCGGCCAGCGCCGCGCCAATCCCCACCCCGACGATGGCCATCTCCGTCAGGGGTGAATCGATGATGCGCTGCGCGCCGTACTTTTCGTAAAGCCCCTCGGTGGCGCGGAAGACGCCGCCGCGCCGCCCCACGTCCTCGCCGGTGACGAAGACCCGGCCGTCCTGCGCCAGCGCCTCGTCCAGCGCCGTGCGCACGGCCTCGATCAGCGTCATCTCGGCCATCAGACCAGGCCTTCCGGCAGCGGCGCCAGCACCGGCGCCACAGCCTCTTCGGGCGCGGGTTCGGGCGCGGCCTCCGCCACAGCCTGCGCCTCATCGACCGCCGCCCGCGTCTGCACTTCAAACACGTCCGCCAGCGCCGCGCTCAGGATGCCGCGCGCCAGCAGGCTGCGCTGGAAGCGCATCACCGGTTCGGCATCAGTGGCGGCCGCGACCTCCTCGCGCGAGCGGTAGCTGCGGTCGTCATCATCGGAGGTGTGCGGCGTCAGGCGATAGGTATACGCCTCGACGAGTGAGGGGCCGCCCCTGTTGTAAGCGCGCTGCACCGCCGCGTGCATCGCGTCATACACCGCCAACGGATCGTTGCCGTCGACCGACTCGCCATGCACACCATAGCTGGCCGCGCGCGCCGCCACCGAGGGAATGGCCATCTGTTCCGTCTGCGGCACAGAGATAGCGTAACGGTTGTTTTCGACCAGACAGATGAAGGGCAGCTGATGGACGCCGGCCCAGTTCATGCCTTCGTGCCACTCTCCCTGGTTCGTCGAGCCTTCGCCCAGGCTGGTCAGCGCCAGGCGCGGCTGGCTGCTGTCCGCCGCATCCACCAGCCCGGCCCGCTGCCGGTAACGAATGGCGAAGGCCAGGCCCGCCGCCTGCGGCACCTGGGTCGCCACCGTCGACGAGCCACTGATGATGTTCAGCGAATGATCGCTGAAATGACAGGGCATTTGTCGCCCGCCGCTCCAGGGGTCGTCGCGGCGCGCGAAGAGACCCAGCATGAAGTCGGTCGGGCTGCAGCCCAGCGCAATGGCCATGGCCAGGTCGCGATAGTAGGGGACGACGTAATCCACGCCGCGGTTGATGGCGAAAGCTGCGCCCACCTGGGTCGCCTCGTGCCCCATCGCGCTGACGTGAAACTGCACCCGCCCCTGTCGATGCAGCGCCCACGCCCGCTCATCCAGACGACGGCTCAGCAGCATCATGCGGTAAATCTCCAGCAGCGCCTCGTCAGACAAACGCTGCGAGGGACGCAGCCCGGCTTCAGCCGCCATGGCCATTCCCTTTCCCGCTGGTGGACGTTTGCGGCAGCCCTTCCGCCAGCAGCTCAGCCACGTCCAGCAGCACCGGGCCCTCCGCATCACCTTTGGCGCTCTCCAGCATCTGCAGACAGAAGGGACAGCCGGTCGCCACAATGTCCGCGCCGGTGGCGCTGGCCTCCGCATAGCGTTCCGCGCCGACCGTGCGCGCACCCGGCTCTTCTTCCTTCCAGAATTGCGCGCCGCCCGCGCCACAGCAGAAGGAGTCCTTGCGGTTGCGCGGCATCTCCACCAGTTCACCTTGCAACGCGCCCAGAGCTTCACGCGGCGCGTCCAGCACGTTGTTGTGCCGCCCCAGATAGCAAGGATCGTGAAAGGTGATGCGCGCGCCGCGTGCCGCTTCCGTCTGCGGCAATCGACCCTCGGCCCGCAGTTCGGCCAGCAACTGCGTGTGGTGCACGACCTCGTATTCGCCGCCAAACTGCGGGTACTCGCTGCCCAGGTTGTGCAGGCAGTGGGGACAGGTGACCACGATGCGGGCTGGCGCCAGTTCGTTGAGCGTGGCCACGTTGCCGCGCGCCAGCTCTTCATACAGGTACTCGTTGCCCGCGCGCCGTGCCACATCGCCGCTGCAGTTCTCCTGCGCGCCCGTCACGGCGAAGTTCACCTCCGCCGCGTGCAGCAATTTTACCAGCGCGCGTGCGGTCAGGGCGGCCCGTGGATCATGGCTGGCGGCGCAGCCCACCCAGTAAAGCAGTTCGCAATCCGGATTCTCGGCGACCGTCGGCACAGGGAACTCCAGGCCGCGCGTCCAGCGCATGCGCTCGCTCCGCTCAGCGCCCCAGGGGTTGCCCTGCCGTTCCATGCCGTTGAAGGCGCCCTGCAGCTCCTGCGGAAAGCGCCCCTCCATCAACACCTGGTCGCGCCGAATCTCGAGGATGTCGTGCATCGGCTCGTTGCCGACCGGGCAAATGTCCGTGCAGGCGCCGCAACTGGTGCAGGCCCACAGGGCTGACTCGCTGATCACCGAGCCCAGCAGCGGCCGTTCCGACTCCGCGCCGGCGGCCAGCGCCAGAAACTGTCCGTTGATTTCGTAACGTTTGTTGATTTCCAGCGCGGCGGGCGAGAGCTCCTTGCCGGTGGCTGTGGCCGGGCAAACGTCCTGGCAACGGTTGCACTGGATGCAGGCGAAGGCGTCCAGCAACATCGACTGGTCCAGATGCTCCAGCCGCGCAGCGCCAAACTGTTCGCGCGCTTCGTCCGCGAAGTCCAGCGCATCCAGCGCGCCAGGCGACCGGCGCGTTGGCCGCGTCAGGATATTCAGCGGCGCCATGAACAAATGCGCGTGCTTGCTCATCGGGAACCAGGGCGCAAACAGCGCGATGGAACCCAGCGCCAGCCACCAGAAGAGATGCTGCAGCAGTTGCGCGTTCTGCGTCTCCACGCCGACGAACAGCGGCGCGACCAGGCTTGCGAAAGGTCGCGCCAGATCCACGCCTGTGCCCGCCACGGCCAGCGCGTCACCCAGGAAGCGCGCGCCCACGTGCAACAGGATGAAGCCGGCCACAATGCGCGAGTCGCGCCCGATGGCGCCGCCCTGCACTGCCGTGTGCAGCAGCACCTGCGGCGGGAAGCCCAGCGCCGCCCGCCAGGGTCGCAGCAAACGCCGCAGCACGAACCAGACCATGCCCGCCAGCACCGCCACGCTGAGCAGGTCCGCGGCCAGACGATACAGTTCCGGTAGCAAGCCGTCCTGCGCCGGGAAGTGATAGCCCGGCACAAAGCCCTCCAGCACGTCGCCCAGGTTCACCAGGGCGTAGAAGCTGAAGCCCCACACCACGCCCAGATGCAGCAGACTGGTCAGCCGGCGTGTGCGCAGCGTCTTGCGCTGCAACAGCCAGGCGGCCAGCGCATCCCGCAGCCGCGCCGGCAGCCGCTCCAGCGACAGTTCGCGCTCTCCGCGCATGACGATGCGCCACATGTCGCGCAACCCGGCCATCGTTGCCGCGGCGGAAAGCGTGACAAGTAGCAAAAAGAGCAGTTGTTCGCCTGGCGTCAGCATCGCGCACTTCCCTGTGCAAGCCGCGCAGTGTACCACCATCCTCGCCCCCGCGCTGGACACTGCCCTGTCCGGCGAGTACACTGCCGGCGGCGCTTTCCCCGTAACGAGGATGCACAAATGACGATTGATTTCATGCCCGTATTCGACGAAGAGCAACAGTTAAGTGAATACGCCGCGCAATTCAGTGTGGCGGATCTGCGGCAGGCCAGCGTGGACAGCGTGGGGTTGCTGACCAGCTACGTGGCCGGGCTGACGGACGCGGAAGTCAGTTACGCGCCGCAGGACCCCGATGCCGACGACCCCTTTGCCGCCGAGGATGAACAGGAAATCGGCTGGGGCATCGGCCACCTGGTGGCGCACGTCACCGCCAGCTGCGAGGAGTGGGCCGGCTACAGTTCCCTGCTGGCGCGCGGCGTCGCGTATCCCGCCGAGCCACGCCTGCGCTACGAGACGGCCTGGCGCGACATCGATACCGTCGAAATGGCTCTGCATCGTCTGCAGGAAAGCCTGCGCATGCGCCTTGCGTACCTGGATGCCTGGCCCGCTATGCCTGACCTTGAACTGAAACGTGAGCTCTCGCCGCGCTTCATCGCGCGCTTCGGCGAGTTCAACGCCACCACCTGCTTCCTCTTCGGCCTGCAGCACGAAGTCGGCCACTATGATCAGTTCGAGGACGTGCGCGAGCAGATCGAGGCCGTCCGGGCCACGGCTGCGCAGGGTTGAACCCAGTATGAACATCCGGCCCCGCCTGCCGCGGGGCATGCGTGATTTCCTGCCCGCCGACATGCTCCGGCGCGAATACGTCTTCAGCATCGTGCGCGACGTCTTCGAGCGCTATGGCTTCGAGCCGCTGCAGACGCCCGTGCTCGAGCTGAATGAAATCCTCACCGGCAACTACGGCGAGGACGCCGAGAAGCTCATCTACCACGCGCAGCACCCCGGCGGCCGCGAGCAGCTGGCCCTGCGCTATGACCTGACCGTGCCGCTGGCGCGCGTCGTCGGCCAGCACCAGCAGCACATCGCCCTGCCCTTCAAACGCTACCAGCTGGCGCCGGTCTGGCGCGCCGAGCGACCGCAGCGCGGCCGCTATCGCGAGTTCACCCAGTGCGACGCAGACATCGTCGGCGTGGCCGGCATGAGCGCCGATGCAGAAGTGCTGGGCGTGGTGCACAGCGCCCTGACCGATCTGGGCTTCCCGCAGTTCACCATGCGCATCAACAATCGCAAGTTGTTGACCGCCATCGGCCAGTTCTCCGGCGTGCCCGACGCGCGCCTGGGCGACCTCTGGCGCAGCATTGACAAGTTCGACAAGATCGGCGCGGAGGGTGTGCGCGCGGAACTGGTCGAGCGCGGCATTGAGGCGGAAGCCGTCGCGCGCATGATGGCGCTGGTCAGCGGGCAAGACACGGACAACGATCCGCTCGATCGCATCGAGCAGGCCATGGGCGAGATGCCGGCGGCGCAGACTGGCCTGCGCGAAATGCGCGAACTGAATGCCTTCCTTGACGCCATGAGCATCCCCGCCTCCGCCCGAACCATCGACTTCACCATGGTGCGCGGCCTCGGTTACTACACCGGCCCCATCTTCGAGACCGTCATCGAAGAGCCGAATCTCGGCAGCATCAGCGGCGGCGGACGCTACGACAACCTCATCGGCCTTTTTCGCCGCGACAGCCTGCCCACCACCGGCGTCTCGCTCGGCATCGAGCGCATCATCGACCTGATGGACGTGCTCAATCTCTATCCCAGTGATCTGGGTGGCACCGTCGTGCAGGTGCTGGTGGCCGTCTTTGACGAGGAGACCCGCCCCCAGGCCACGCGCCTGGCCGCCGATCTGCGCCAGGCCGGCATCCGCTGCGAACTGCATCTCGAATCGCGGCGCATCGGACGCCAGCTGCAGACTGCGGACCGCCGCGGCATCCCCCTGGTCGTGTTGCAGGGCAGCGGCGAACTGGAGCAGGACCAGGTCAAGATCCGGCGCCTGGCGGATGGCGTGGAACGCACGGTCGCGCGCCACCTCGTTGCTGAAGCAATCAAGAGCCTGTTAACCTGAGCGCCGCGTTCAGACCAGCGCGCCCTCACCTGCAACCGTCACACACTTGAAGACCGCAGCGAAGTGCCTGACCAGGCGCGCACTCACTTCCGCCAGCGTCAGCTGCCTGCCGCTCAACGCAACCATATTGCTCACGCCATGACCGTGGATGCCGCAGGGCACGATGCCCTCGTACCAGCCCAGCTCATTGTGCACGTTGAGCGCGAAGCCGTGCAGCGTCACCGCGCGCGCCGTCACGCGCACGCCGATAGCCGCCAGCTTGCGCTCGCCCTGCGCAGTGTCAACCCACACGCCGGTGCGTCCCGCCCGCGGCCCCGCCTTGATGCCGTAGTCCGCCAGCGTGAGCGCCAGCACCTGTTCCAGCCGCCGCAGATAGCCATGCACATCCAGGCGCGGCGGACTCGCATTGCGCGGCAGCCGCAGAATCGGGTAGCCGACCAGCTGCCCTGGCCCGTGCCAGGTGACGTCGCCGCCGCGATTGACCTGCAGCACCTCGATGCCGCGCGCGCGGCGTTCCGACGCCGACCACAAGACATGCGCCTCCTGGCCAGCGGAGCCCAGCGTGAACACGGGCGGATGTTCCAGTAGCAACAGACGATCAGGGGTTTCGTCACGGCCGCGGGCTTCAGCCAGTCCTTGCTGCAACGCCCAGGCCTCGCGGTAAGGCACCCGGCCCAGGCGCCAGACCTCGCAAGTCGCCCGTGGGTCAGGCTCAGTCTTCAAGATCGAGGCCGTAGACCGCCAGCGAGAAGCCGTCGGGTTCCGCCTCGGCGCCGAGGATGGCGACAGCGTCCTCTTCCACGTTGAACACCAGCGTGCGATAGCCGGTGCGGTGCGCCCAGTCGCGCAGCGCAGTCAACAGCTGACGCGTGAGCGGGCGCGGCGACCAGCAATAAATCTCCGCGTTGCGCGCCGCGTAGGGTTGCTGACGGCAGCAGATGAGCGCCTCATGGCCCGAAGCGTCAAACTGCAGCCGATGCACGCGGTGCTGGCGCATCTCCGCCACCGCGCCCCAGGTATCCGGCCACAGCGTCTCCCACTGTTGCCGCGCGCTGCCCACCCGCCCAATCGGCATGTACCAGCCGGAGATTTTCCGCGGCGCCGGGTCAGTCCAGTCGCTGCTGCGGTAGAAACCCTGGCCGACGCGCGCGGGAATGCCCAGTCGCTGGATGCGCGCGCGTTCGCTGAAACCGCGGCTGGCGTATTCTTCCTGCAGCTCCGGCAGCACCAGCGGCAACAGCAGCCGGCCCAGCTCGCGCTCCTGCATCTGCTCACGCGCGGCGGCCAGCATGGCGCTGACAGCGTTCTTCTGGTCAAGGCCCGGCAGCACCGTTGGATGTTCCATGCTGAGGTGCCGGCCATAGGGCTCCGGCTCGTCGCCTTCATACAGAATCGTGCAGGCCACAAGCTTCCCGTCCTGCTCAACCACCAGCGGCGTGCCGGCCCCGTGCAGCAAATGACTCAGATGCAGCGCGCCGGTCTCCACCGTCATCCACGGCCCGCCATGCTGCCAACGTTCGTAGATGCTGAGTTCCGTACGTTCCACATCCTGCACCCGGCCCTCCGCATCCAGCCGCTGCCAGACGGGGATGTGCGCGCAATGCAGTTCCGAAATAGCCGCCGTGTCGTCGAGGGTTGCCTGCCGGACGTTCATGGGCCATAATTCCGCATTAATCCGCGCTGCATTGTACCAGATTCACCACCATCCGGGATTCAGTCGAAGATTGCGCCCGCCATGACGAAGCGCCTGCTGGCCATCGACATCGGCAACACCAACCTCCACTTCGGCCTGTGGCAGTCCGGCCGCTGGGCCCACACCTGGCGCGCCCGCAGTGAGTCTGACCGCATGCCGGACGAATATGCCGTGCTGCTGCGCAGCTTGCTGCAGGGCGTCGGCCTCGACTACGGCGACGTCACCGGCGTCGTTATCGGCAGCGTCGTGCCCGCCCTGACCTCAACCTTCAGCGAATTAACCTTTCATCAACTGGAGCAGGAGCCGCTGGTTGTGACACACGAAACTGACAGCGGCCTGCGCATCGACATTGACCAGCCCTGGCAGGCCGGCGCCGACCGCATCGCCAACGCCGCCGCCGTCCTCGCCCTCTACGGTGGCCCGGCCATCGTCATCGATTTCGGCACCGCCACCACCTTCGACGTCATCACCGCCGACGGCGCCTGGTGCGGCGGCGCCATCGCGCCCGGCATCGGCATCTCGCACGATGCCCTGGTGCAGCGCACCGCGCGCCTGCACGCCATCGACCTCGCGCCCCCGCCGCAGCCCCTCGGCCGCAACACCATGCACGCCATGCAGTCCGGCCTCTTCTGGGGCTATGTGGGTCTGGTGGAGGGCCTGGTGGCGCGCTTACGCGAGTCCGCGGGCGTGGAGGGGCAGCGCATCATCGCCACCGGCGGCATGGCCCCGCTTTTCAGCCAGCACGTGCCGCTGATCGACGTGGTCGCGCCGCTGCTGGCGCTGGACGGGTTGCGGTTGATTTACGAGCGGAATTGCTAAAAACTACTAAACTGAACTTCGGAACAACGGGCAGCGCGGCGTTCAGATTCTGCACCCGCGCCTTCGTGCGCCACATCATCGCTGCGCGTCACCTTCCGGATGAGCCGGAACATTGATCAGGCTGGCTGTCTCTAGGACTGTACTGCAGCAGCGATTCGCTTGCAGCGGCGGCCATGCCCCGCTCTTCAGTCAGCACATCCCGCTTTTTGACGTGGTCGCCCCCTGCTCGCGCTAGACGACCTACGCTTGATCTTTGGGCGGAACAAGTAAGCCTCGCTCCTGAGTTGACGACTCAAAAGAGCTTAGATCGATGCCAAAAGCTTTGGACCTACGTAAAAACAACCTCTTTTGACATTGCTTCTGGACCCATCTATACAGACTCAAAATGTTGAACCCAAACATTAGTCCCAACAGTGATATAAAGATGAACGCCACAATCGGATAAACTGGAACTATCACTGGAAAATATAAGTTTGGCTCCACTACTCCTGCAAGAATCCCCGGAAGAAGAAAGACAAACAGGATTCCCGAAATTGATATCGCCATGATCTTTGAATCTCGAACACAATTCCAATAGAGCATTTTTCTAGTTTCTACGTTCATTGCCTCAAGTACAGATAGAGTTTCTCTTGTTTCCTGATGAGCCCGTTGTTCCTCCACAAGTTTCTCTGATTCCTCATCGACTATAGACATGGATACACGCTTGAAGGTTTGCATCACGGTTTCTTCAGTTACTCTAGAATCATCACCAAGAGTTGCATGCATCAATTCAGGATATACATGGGGGCTGCTTCTCAACAGTTGGTGGTCACGTTCAGATATTCTTCCTTTGTCAAGTAGTCTGTCAATTTCTTTCATATATTTATTCAATAATTGTTTGGAGGGGCTAAGTGCTGCATAGGAAACAGCAAGCAATTGAGTATGCGGAATTTCTGGAGCACCAACAGGTGCTTTAAGCCATGCCAAATTTGTTAAAGTAAAGTCGGAAATTACAACTGATACCTCATGAGAAGACTCGTGCTCCTTCCCATATTCCCACGCAGCACGTGCAAAAGCAGTATTACTAGTCACAAAAACTGCTTTGGATTTTTCCAAAGTTGGAGCTGCTTTGTGCCCTCGAATTGCGTAAATGCTTCGAAGGGAATTAATGTCGTATATCTTTGCACGTGGATTGTAATATGACAATTCATCGTCAAGGACTTGTTCGAATGCTGCTTCATCAATTTGCAAGGCTTCTGTGTACCGTGGGGAATCCTCAATCTCCACACCGTATTCTCCTAGTTTTTCCTCTAACGACCCTGCAATCAGTAGAAGATCGGACTTAGTTATCCCCCTAGCCCTAGCTTCTTGGACAATTACCCCTCTTCCTAGTGGCGAATCAATGTAAGCTGCAGCTCCAGCTATCACTCCTTCCAATTCTTGACGAGAATGTGAAAATACTGAAACCTTACCTTTCAAATTTTTCAAAAGAGTGATCAGTTCTTGAATTGCAGATTGCCTATTTGGATCTTCGAGACCCAGCAACTGAACTAACAAAGGTGTATCTAGGTAGAAAGTAACCTTTTTATACATCTGAGTGAGATTGTCGAGATCGGGGCACAACAGTGCGTTGGCTAGCATATGTCCTTGAACAAGAACAACAAAACTCTTGAATCTCTCTGGAGAAGTGTGTTGTAAATGCTGTATGTATTCAGAAACTAACACCAAGTCTGTGTTTTGTATTTCATTGAGCTTAGGAATTGCTGTCCCTCTTACGTAGGCACGAAGGCATGTAACGTCAAACTTTGCTAGAAAAGAACAAATCGCATTAACTGCATCTTCTTTGCTTGAAATAGGACTAACAGTATTCTGCGAATACTGTTGCAAGCCCGATACTACAGAGTCAATTTCAAGCTTTGCCTCACTCATCTTAGTATCAAGCAGTGGATCAGGAAGTTCACCAACAATGCGATAGTTCCGATTCTCTTTTACTATGGCTTCTTTCCGAGAAATACGTCTCAGCACAATATCGATTGTTCGCTTAGGTATTTCCAAACCGAACTGAATCCTCAACTGACCACTGATATACGTGCTGGTTATTTGCTCGGGTTGGTGATCCACTAGAATTTGGAGAATGAATGGGCGAAGATAATCGAGGTAGTCTTTCCCTTCATCCAAATTGACTTTCAAAAATGCTAGGCTAGTTAGTGTGGAAGTTGACATCCAAGCCCTTTCATGATTTGGAGAGTCTTGCCTAGAAATTTGAATTGCGTTTATAACAACGCCCCGCATCAGCGGGGCGCAACCTGCTCCACAGCCTGGACTCGAACCAGGAACCTACCGGTTAACAGCCGGTTGCTCTGCCATTGAGCTACTGTGGAATACGGGGCGCAGGATAGCAATGGCGTGCGGCCCTGTCAAGCATGGCTTGCATTCGCGCCCGCCTCCGCTACCCTTGCCCCATCCGCCGCGTACCACCGGGAGGCGAACATGTCGGACGCGCTGTCGGTGCGCAAACTGGCGGGCGACGCCGACTTCCGCGCCTTCTTCGAGTTCCCCTGGCGCGTGCACCGCGACAGTCCCGCCTGGGTGCCGCCCATGCTCTCCATGCGCCACGAGTTGCTCGACAAGCACAAGAACCCCGCCTGGAGCTATATGGAGGGCGACTACTACGTCGCCTTGCGCGGCGCGCAGCCCGTGGGCACCATCGCCGCCTTCATCAACCACCGCCACAACGAGTTTCACAAGGAGCGTATCGGCTGGTTCGGCGCCTTCGACGTGCTCGATGACCAGGAGGCCGCGACCGCCCTGCTGGATACCGCCGCCGGGCAGGTGCGGCGCATGGGCTACGAGGCCCTGCGCGGCCCGCAGACCTTCACCACGCACGAGGAGTGCGGCTTGCTCATCGCCGGCTTCGGTCAACCGGTGCTGCTGATGCCCTGGAACCCGCCTCGCTACCAGACGCATGTCGAGCAGGCCGGCCTCGTCAAATATGTGGACATGTTCAGCTACGCCATGAACCGCGACATGTCCGCCGACAGCGGCCTGACGCAGCGTCTGCGCCGCATCACGCTGCAGGTTATGAAGCGCAACCGCATCGAAATCCGGCCCATCGACCGGGTGAACCTCGGCGCTGAATTCGGCCTCTTTCGCGAGCTTTACAACAGCGCCTGGGATCGCAACCAGGGCTTCGTGCCCATGACCGAAGCCGAGCTGGACGCGCTGGTCGCTGGCCTGGGCCAGTTTCTGGATCCCGACTTCGCCTTCTTCGCCAGCGTCGCCGGCGAGCCGGCCGGCTTTGTGCTGGGCATCCCGGATTTCAACCAGGTGCTGCAGCGCGCCGCGCCGCGCCCCGGCGTGCCCGAGCCGCTCACGCTGCTGCGCGCCCTCTGGCACTGGAAGCTACGCCCGGTTATCGACACGCTGCGCATCCCGCTGCTGGGCGTGCGCGAGCAGTTCCGCAACAAGGGCGTGGACGTCGCGCTCTATTACCACATCCTTGAGGCCTGCCTGGCGCACCCGCGCATGCAGCAGGCTGACGGCGGCTGGATCCTCGAGAGCAACGAGGCCATGGTGCGCGTGGCGCAAAACATGCGCCTCGAGCCTTACAAGACGCATCGCCTCTATGAACGCAGCTTGCCGGATTGAGAGTTTTTGTGCCTAGCCCGCCAGCCGTCGCACGAGGTCCGCGGTGGCTTCGGCGGCGCTGGCCTCGCCGTGAAGCACGCTGAGGAAAGCGTTGCGCGCGCTGTTGACGGCGCCCCCCTCTTCGCGGCCGGCCAGCGGCAACACGGCGTTCTCCATCAGTTCACGCGCGAAGTCCAGATACGCGCTGGCCTCCAGCATCCCCCACGCAGTGTCCCTCGAGGGCAGCATCGCGATGCTGCGCGCGAATTCGCTCTGCCGCCCGCTGCCCAGCATCCATTCCAGGAAGCGCGCGGAGAGCGCCTGGCGCCCCGAGCTGTCGGTCACCAGCACCCACATCCAGCCCTCCAGCACGCCCGCCTGCGTCCCGTCCAGCGTCGGCACTGGACCATAACCAGGCCTCGCCCCCTCAGCCTGCAGCCCGAGCCAGTCGTCGGAGCCGAGCACCGCGGCGTCCAGTTCGCCGGCCAGCAGCATTCCGGCGTAGCTGGCTGTCGCGCCGTAGCCCGTCACCGCCGGGTCAAGCAGCCCCTGCGCCAGCGCCTGCTCGTAAAATTCGAGCGTCTGCTGCCACGCCTGCACGTCCGCCTCACGTTCGGTGTTGGTCGGCAGACGTCCGCCCGCCGCCAGATACTGCAGCAGCAAAAGGTTGTTCATCCGGCCCGGATCCGCGGCGGCCATCGCAAAGCGCGCCTGCGCTTCCAGCAGGCCCGCGAAACTGGCGGTCGGTTCGCCAGCGCGCTGCCCGTTCCAGGCCATGTGCTGCAGCGTGAGCAACCACGGCAGGCCGTATAGCTCGCCCTCAATTCGGCCCAGCTCCAGCGCAGCGGGAAACAGATCGTCCAGCGTGGCCTGCGCAACCATGCCTTCCAGCGAATGGATCAGGCCGTCCCGCGCCGCCGCCAGCATGTCCGCCCGCCGCATCAGCGTCAGATCCGGCAGCACGCCCGGCGCCACCGGACTGGCGGCGCGCAGGGTGGAGAGGATGTCGTTCGCGCCATTGCCGGGCTTGAGGCGCAACTGCAAGATGACATTGCCCAGAATCGACTGGAAGGCCTCCAGCTGCGAATTTAGCAGCGCCAGCGCCGTCGAATTGTCGGCCGGCGCCAGTTGCTCCGGCCACCACAGCACCACCACGGTTGGTTCAGGCGTCGGCGCGGAGCTGTCATCCTGCGCAGCGACCCGGGCGCCGCCGATTAACACGCTCCCGCTGACCGTCAGCGCAAGGGCCAGCATCAGCAGCAAGCGGCGCATAGGGTTTCCCGTCCGGTTTAACACGCGGTTGGCTGAATGCAACTCGGGGTTAGCGGAGAGAGTGGGATTCGAACCCACGGTGCCCTTGCGGACACACCTGTTTTCGAGACAGGCCCATTCAACCACTCTGGCATCTCTCCCGTGCCCTGATAGTACAAATGCGCGTGCACTATGGCAAGTCCCGCCCGCCAGCACCATCCTTGCGTAACCCGCGGAAGAAAGTCTGCAACTGCTGCGTCGCCTCTTCCGCCAGCACCCCGCCGCAACATTCCACGCGGTGGTTCAGCGCAGGATGCTGCAGCAGGTTGAGCACGCTGCCGCCCGCCCCGGCCTTGGGGTCCGCAGCCGCGTAAACCAGGCGTGGCAGACGCGCCAGCACCATCGCGCCCGCGCACATCGCGCAGGGCTCCAGCGTGCAGTAGAGCGTGACCTCCTCCAGGCGCCACTGCCCCAGCGCTCGCGCCGCCGCGCGGATGGCGATGATTTCCGCGTGGGCGCAGGGGTCGCCATCGGCCTCGCGCCGGTTGTGGCCACGACCAATGACCTCGCCCGCGCGCACGGCCAGCGCGCCCACCGGGACGTCGCCGCTCGCCAGCGTCTGTTGCGCCTCGGCCAACGCCAGCCGCATCCAGGCTTCGTCTTCACGTTGCAGGTTGTTCATGGGTCGCATGGACTAAAAGAGGCTCAGCTGATCCGGCATTTCGTCCACATCCGCCGGGTCGCTGTCTTCCTCATCAGGTTCGGGCGCAAGTCCCTCGTCCAGTTCGGCATCAACCCCGGCGGACTCAGACTCTTCGTCCGGCAAAGTTGTGACTGCGGCTTCCAGCGCTTCGGCTGGCGGCAGCGTTGCATCATCCGCCGGAACTTGCCCGGCGCCCAGTTCACTCAGCCGCTCCTGCGTGAAGCCAATGCCCTGCAGCACCTGCACCAGGGTCTTTTCAGTACGCGTATCGCCCGCGCTCACCACCGCCCGCAAGTGTTGTTCCTGACAGGCGCGCCAGTCGTCAGCGAAGATGCGCTCACCCATGTCGCCTCGCTACCCGCCCCGGCCTGCCCGCCGTCCGCCCTGCAGCAACTTGAGCAGTTCCGGGCCGTAATGTTGCAGCCGCCACGGCCCCATGCCAGGCACAGTCGCCAGTTCCTCCAGCGTGCGTGGCGCGCGCTGCGCCAGCGTCATCATTGCCGACCTGGAAACAATCACGTCCGCGCTCAGATCGCGCTTGCGCGCATGTTGCTTCCGCCACTCCCGCAAAGCGAGGAAACGCGTCCGCACCGTCGGCTCCAGCTTCTCCGCGCGCGCCGGTGGCGCCGGCGCCTTTGCAGTCCGACCGGCCGCAATGCACTTGAGCAGCTGCTCGCCGTTGCGCCGCAGCAGACTGCGCGGCAGTCCGCGAATCTTTTCCAGCTCCTTGCGGCTGTCCGGCGCGCGCTTCGCCAACGCGACCATCGCCTCCTTGCCCAGCACCTTGAACGGCGGCCGGTCGCTTTGCCCGGCCAGCGTCTCGCGCAGCAGATAGACCTCGCGCAAAATCGCCATTTGCTGCAGGGTGAGACCCTCGGGCTTGCCAATGCGCCAGAACCCGTCGGGGTCAAAGCGCGCGCCCTGGGTCGGCACCTGATCCAGCTCCGCGAAGGCGTCGCGCGCTTCCTCCAGACGCCCCAGCGCCTGCAGTTCGTCATAGAGATCGTTGCGCAACATACAAAGGAAGTGCGTGTCCATCTGGGCATAGCGCAGGCTGTCCGGCGACAGCGGCCGCCGGCCCCAGTCATCGCGCTGGTGACGCTTGTCGGTCTTCACGCCCAGAAAGCGCTCCAGCAGGTTGTTGAGCCCGACCTGGCTGTGGCCGGCGACGCGCGCAGCGATCATGGTGTCGAAGATGTTGTGCACGATGAAGCCGAAATCGCGGCGCAGCCCGATCAGGTCATACTCCGCGGCGTGCAGGATCTTCTCCATCCGCCGGTCCGCCAGCAAATCGCCGAGCGGGTCCATGTCCACGATAGACAGCGGATCGAGCAGATAGTCCGTCGTGCGCGTGCTCAGTTGAATCAGACAGACCTGTTCGCGGTAGGCGTGCAGGCTGTTGGCTTCGGTATCAATGGCCAGAAAGGGCTGCTGCGCCAGCTCCGGCATCAGCGCACGCAGTTCGCTGTCGGTCGCTATGGCGCGCGGCGCAGGCAACTCCGGCGTCCGGGGCGGACCTTCATCAAGTGTGCTGGCTATCAGTGCTCAATCTCTTTCTCTGGTTGCGCTTCAGGATACCCTGGCGCGGCCTCTTGCGACAGTGGCGAACCGGGGCGGCCAAACAGCCTGTCAAAAGGCTGAAAAATCACCCGCAATCCTTTTGACACTGCCATGTGCTTGTGATATATTGCGCAGTCGCTGGCAGGACGAGCGCCAGCATGGCGCAGGCGAGGCAATTCGTTCAGGGAGTCACCATGGCCACAGCAAGTCCGGCCCGCTCCGCCGCAGTACAGCGAGCCCAAAGCGCGGCGGCCAGCAAGCAGGCCGTCGCCGAAGAAGTCGCAGTCAGCCCGCCCAGCCGGCGGGAATTCCTTTACTACATCTGGAACGCTTCCATCATCCTGATTCTCGGCCAGGTTGGCGCCGCGACGCTCTGGTTCGCCTTCCCGCGTTTCGCCGAGGGTGAGTTTGGCGGCACTTTCTCGGTTGAGCCGACCGAGCTGCCCTCGCCGGACGGGTCGCCGGTTGCGCGGCCGGACGGACGCTTCTGGCTGTCGCAACCCCTCGTCAATGGCGAGGCGGCTGTGGTCGCGCTCTACGCGGTCTGCACCCATCTGGGCTGCCTGCCCAAGTGGGTCGACGTCAACAACCGTTTCGAATGCCCCTGCCACGGTTCCAAATTCCAGAAAACCGGTCTGTACATCGAGGGCCCGGCCCCGCGCAGCATGGACCGCTTCCGCACCATAATCACCTTTGCCGATGGCAGCGTCGTGGAAAGCAACCCGGCCGGCGATCCCATCCCGCTCAATGGCAAGAGCATCCTGTCCATCGCCGTAGATACCGGCTCACGAATCCTGCGGGCCGGCAAGGTCTAGTCCTCGCGTAGCAGAGTTTTCCCGGAGAGTGCGTGCATGTCAGTCCTGCCCTTCCCCTCCTTCCTTGATGATGTGAAAGAAAAAGGCCTGCGCAAGGCCGTTTTTGAGGGCGCTGACGAGGCGGTGGACCGGCTGACCGCAGGCATGAACATTCAGGACGTGCGCGATGCGCTGCGTGGTGAAGGCCCCAGCCGTCGCCCCAACCCGCGCCTGCAGCCACACGCCGACGGTTTCTGGCTGCACATGCGCCCCAGCTATTACAATCGCCAGGTCACCGGGCTCTATCCATCCTTCCGCCTTGGCTGGCTCTCCACCTATTTCGTCTTCTTCGAGACGATCACCGGCATCATTCTGATGTTCTGGTACACCCCCGCGCCGGAGATCGCCTACGGCAACATGCTCAGCATGCTCAACAACGTGCCCTTCGGCCAGTTCGTGCGTGACCTGCACCGTCTGGGCGCCGAGGCCATGGTGCTCATTGTCTTCCTGCACATGTTGCGCACCTTCTATACCGGCAGCTACAAAAAGCCGCGCCAGTTCACCTGGTTTACCGGCGTGCTGCTTCTCATCTTCACCGGCTTCCTCAGCTTCACCGGCTACCTGTTGCCCTGGGACCAGCTGGCCCTGTGGGCCGTCACCATCGGCGCCAGTATGGCCGAGGCCTCACCACTGATTGGCGAGCAGGTCAACCTGCTGGTGCGCGGCGGCCCGGAGATGGGCGCCAACGGCCTCTTGCGCTTTTACATGGCGCACGTGTTGCTCTTGCCAGTGCTGCTCTTCATTTTCGTTGGCGTGCACTATTACAAGGTCGTCATCCACGGCCACAGCCTGCCGCCACGCGAAGAGAACCCCGGCGAGGACACCGCCAAGCGCGTCCCGCTGGACCGGCGTGTCTACTTCATCCCGGACATGCTCACCAGCGAAATCATGTGGTTCGCCGTCACAACCTTCATTTTGATCGTGCTCTGCATCTGGTTCTATCACGCGCCGCTGGAAAGCCACGCCGACCCGCAGGTCACGCCCCTCGGCACCACCGCCCCCTGGTACTTCCTGTGGATCCAGGGCGCGCTCAAGCTGGGCGACAAGACCTTCTGGGGCGTCATTTTCCCCACCATTCTGCTGGGCTTCCTGCTGGTCGTGCCCTACATCGACCTGAACCCGGCGCGCCGCTTCGCCCAGCGCCGCTTCGCCTTCAGCATCTCCTTCCTGATGATCGCCATTCTGGTGGTCACCAGCTACATGGGCCTTTCTGAATTCGGCGTCGCCACCGCGCCCGACCAGGAAATTCTTAACGAACTGAGCTTCGAGCCAGCCCACAATCATATGGGCCTGCTGCGTCCCGTCAGCTTTGAGCAGTTGACGACCGGCGCTTTCACCACGCGCGAATTCTCCGGCGGCGTCGAACACGGCCCCGCAGGCGTGGTCGAATTCAACGACCAACTGCAGCAAAGCGGCGAGATGGATCATTTGCTGGAGCATTTGGCCGCAGGCTTCCTGGACCTGCCGACGCTGCGCTTCACGCCGGTGCCCATGGCTGCGCCGGAACTGGTGCACGTGATGGAGGAGTTCGCCCACCTGCTGCAAACCGAGCAGGTCGAGCTGCTGGACAGCTGGGGCGTGGTCATCATCACCCCCAACCAGGGTGATTTGAAACGCATCGATATCGTCATCAACTGGCAGGAAATCGAAATCCAGAGCGGCCGGCCTGTGCTGGATGACAACGGCGACCCGATCCCGGTCTTTTACGAAGACGGCAACCCGGTGCGGCGCACCAGCAGCAAGCACCTCTTTATCAACGAACAGTCGGGCTACTTCAGCTAATGGATCTGCAACGACTCCTCATCGACCGGATGGAAAACCGCATCCTGGTCGGCATTACCACGCTGCTCGCGTCGATGGTCCTCGTCGGCTGGGTCGCCATTAACGAAACCGGGCGTATGGCCTCATTCCAGCAGCAGCATCAGGCGCGTTCCGTCGAAAAGGGCGCGGAGCTCTTCGCCAACAACTGCGCCACCTGCCATGGCCCTGGCGGTGAAGGCAGCGCGCGCGCGCCTGGCCTCAACAACCCTCAGCTCTTCGGCCACGATTTCCTCGCGCCGCTGGACACGCAGATCGCCGGCGTGAATACCCGCATCGCCCGCTTCGAATCGCTCACCGCCACCCTGGTCGACGAGGCGGCCCTGGCGGAGCTGAGCGAAGAGCAACACGCTGTCGTACAGGCCGACCTGGCCGCTATTGTCGAAAAGTATGGCGAAGACCCGATGCCAGCCCTCAACGCGGAGCTGACCACCTTCGTCACCAACCGCGCCAACCTCATCCTGCAGATGCAAAGCGCCGTCGACCGGGGCTACAACCCCGAGCAACCGGAGCGCCTGAACAACGTCGACTGGGGCGGCACGCTTGATGCCTTCGTGTTCACCACCCTGATCTCCGGCCGACCGGTCAGCAGCAACTACTGGCCGGAGGCGATGGCTGCCTGGTCGCAGACCGCCGGTGGCCCGCTGCGCAACGACCAGCTGGAAGACCTGGCCAACTACGTCGTCAACTGGGGCGTCGGCCGCAACTGGTCGCTCGAAGACCTGCTGCGCGTGCAGCAGTTCGCCAAGGAGCCTGTTGAGGGCGGTGGCCTGACCGTTGAGGAGCCGATTGCGACCGAAATCATCAACATCGAGTTCGTCGATGTCAGCAGCCGCCGTGACGATATCGACAGCGCTGTGGCATTCGCGCTGGGCGAAATCGCCGAACTGGACGGCGACCCCAACAATGGCCAGGCGCTCTACAACGGCACCCTGGCCTGCTCCGCCTGTCACAATCTGGAGACGGTCGCGCCGCCCACCGAAGGCACCTTCACCCGCGTGACCAACACGCGTCTGACGGACCCGACCCTGGCCGGCTATGACGAGCAGCACTACATCGTCGAGAGCATCCTGGCCCCCAACGCCTACGTCGCGGCAGGCTATCCGGCCAACAACATGCCACAGAACTTCGGCGAACGCCTGGATGCGCAGTTGCTGGCCGACCTCGTGGCCTACCTGAGCAGTCAGGACGCTGACGACCCGCTGGCGGATTGAGCCATGCTCGCCGCCTGATGACGCGCCTCTGGTACCCCCGGAGGCGCGTTCCTGTTCCCGATGGAGAGTCATACAATGGAACCTTTCTTCACGCACTATCTCGAGTCAACCGAAATCCTCTTCGCGGACTTCGCGGCGCTGCTTGCAGGCCTGCCGCAGGAGGCGCTGGACTGGACGCCTGGGCCAGAGACCAGTTCGCTGGCCGTGCTGGCCGTCCACACCGCCGGCTCCACACGCTATCGCCTCGGCGAGGTCTGCCTCGGTGAAGCGCCGACGCGCGACCGCCCGGCGGAGTTTGACACCAGCGGCATGGACGCCGCCGGTCTGCAGGCCCATCTGGGCGAGACTGTGGCGCATGCGCGCCAGTCACTGGGCCAGCTCACCATGGCCGACCTGCCGCGCATTCGTCCCATGCCCGGCCGCGGCATGGAGGTCACCATCACTCAGGCGCTGCTGCAGGCCCTCGAACACGCCAACCAGCACCTCGGTCACGCCCAGCTAACGCTTCAGATGTGGCAGCAGCGCGCGCGCTGAGTCCGCCAGGAGAGCAGCCATGTCCATCATCCCGCAACACTTTCTGCGCGCCTTGCTGGCCGTCGGTCTGCTGGCCAGCGCGGGCGCCAGCCTCGCCCAGGAAACTGCGGAAGCCACTGCCGGCGATCTCGATCCCGGCGGCCCGGGCGGCATCACCACCCTCATCTTCCTGCTGGGCGTCGCCGGCATCCTCATCGTGGGCGGAGTCATCGTCGCGCGCGACAGCTTCCGCCCCGACGACGACTCCGGCTCCTGAGGCTGACCGCCGTGGTATGATGATTTCGCTGGCACTCGTAGACCGCGGGGATGGCAATGGCTGAGGCCACATGGGAAAAGAACGCCGCCGCCGCGGAGCAGTTTCGGCGTCAGCGCAAAAACCGGGGCCGCCTCCATTTCCTGCTGGCCGGCCTGCTGATTCTGGTCGCCACCGCCTGGCTCATCATCTCCGGCACCGCCACCGGCGCCCGCTTCTTCATCACCGTTGATGAACTCGTCGACGACCCCGCCTGGCTCGGCAAGACCGTGCGTGTTTCCGGCGCTGTGCTCGGGCCCAGCATCTACTTCGACCCGGACACGCTCAGCATCTCCTTCACCATAGCCGCCATCCCGGCGCAGTTTGACGACCTCGCCACGGCTCTGCACGACGCCGTGACCGACCCGGCCGTCACGCGCATCAAGGTGCTCGTGCCCGACCAGGCCAAACCTGACCTGTTGCAGCACGAGGCCCAGGCAATTCTCACCGGGGAGCTGGGTGCTGACGGAGTCTTCACCGCCACCGAACTGCTGCTCAAGTGCCCCAGTCGTTTCGAGGAAGCCGGCCCGGACCCCGCCATCGCCGGGCACGAGAGCCTCTGAGCGATGCTGGCCGAAATCGGGCTGGGCGCTCTGCTGCTGGCCTTCATTGCCGCGCTCTACGCAGTGCTGTCTGCCCTGCTGGCCGGCCTGCGTGGCCGCGAGAACTGGCTGCACAGCGCGCGCAACGCCGCCCTGCTCACCTTTCCGCTGCTGCTCATGAGTTGCGCCGCCCTGCTGCTCGCGCTGCTCAACGGCCATTACCAGATCAGCTACGTCTGGTCGGTCACCGATCCGCTCACGCCGTTCTTCTACCGTTTCACCGCGCTCTGGGGCTCGCAACAAGGCTCCCTGCTTTTCTGGTCGCTGCTGCTCAGCCTCTACGCCTTCGGCGCCATCCTGCTCAACTGGCGCGCGCAGCGCCGCCTGATGCCCGGCGTCATCGCCGTCACCATGGCCACCCTCGCCTTCTTTCTCGCCCTGTCTCTCTTTCTTGAGAATCCCTTCGAGCGCTTTTGGCTGACCGCCGACGGTAACGTGCTGCAGAATGCCTTCATCCCCGCCGGCGCCATAGCCCCCGACCCGCAACGCCTGGCCGAAACCGCCACCGGCCTCAACCCGCTGCTGCGCCACTTCGGCATGATCATCCACCCGCCCATGCTCTATCTCGGCTTCACCGGCTTCGTCATCCCCTTCGCCTTCGCGCTGGCCGCGCTGGCCTCCGGCGAGCTGTCCTCCGCCTGGATTCGCGCCACCCGCCGCTGGACCCTGCTGGCCTGGATGTTCCTCGGCCTCGGCCTGCTGCTGGGCGGGCGCTGGGCCTATGATGTCCTCGGCTGGGGCGGCTACTGGGGTTGGGACCCGGTTGAGAACGCCGCCCTGCTGCCCTGGTTGACCGGCACCGCCTTCCTGCATTCGGTGCTCATCCAGGAGAAACGCGGCATGTTGCGCCTGTGGAACATGCTGCTGGTGATCTTCGCCTTCTCGGCGGTCATGTTCGGCACCTTCGCCACCCGCAGCGGCCTCATCGAAAGCGTACACAGCTTCGCCCGCAGCGAAATCGGCTTTCCGCTCTTCGCCTTCTGGTCCGGCATGACTCTGGTTGCCCTCGGCCTCACGCTCTGGCGCCAGCGTCAGGGCCTGCTGCGCGACGAACGCCATTTCGCCGGCCTGCTCGGTCGCGAGTCGCTTTTCGTGCTCAACAACGTCGTCTTCGTCGCGCTCTTCGTCGCCATCTTCTGGGGCAGCTTTGGCGCGCCCCTCTTCAGCGAAATCGTGCTGGATGCGCCCATCACCCTCGGTGTGGCCTACTTCCAGCAGGTGACGCCGCCGCTCTTCGCCATCCTCTTCCTGCTCATGGGCCTCGCGCCGCTGGCGGCCTGGGGCACGACCTCGCTGCGTCGCATGGGCCGCAACCTGCGCGCGCCGCTGCTGCTCACGCTGCCGGCGCTACTGCTCTTCGCGCTGGCGGGGATGCGCACGCCCGCCGCGTTGCTGGCCTACGGCCTGGTGACCCTGGCTGGCCTCGTCGCCCTCAGCGAGATTCTGCGTGGCGCTCAGGCGCGCAGGCGCGCCCGCAACGACTCCTGGCCCCAGGCCCTGCTCACCCTCTTCAGCCGCAATCGCGGCCGCTACGGCGGCTATGTCGTCCACCTCGGCGTCACGGTCATCGGCATCGGCGTCATCGGCAGCACGCTCTTCCAGGTCGAAACCCAGCGCACCCTGGCCCGTGGCGAGTCGCTGCTGTTGCAGGACTACGAACTGCGCTACGACGACTTCTCCGAGGCCCTGGCCAGCGACGGCCGCCTGCTGCAGGTCGCCGCCGTCACCCTCAGTCGCGGCGGCCAGCAACTGGCGCGCCTTCGTCCACGCATCGACGTCTTCCCGCAGCAGCCGATGACCATCGCCGGCATCCACAGCACGCTGGAAAACGACGTCTACGTGCTGCTGGCCAGCCACGAGGGGGCGGGGCAGGAGCGCGCCACCTTCCGCCTCACCATCAACCCGCTCATCAACCTCGTCTGGTGGGGCGGCCTGCTGCTGCTGCTGGGCACCTTCATCGCCGCCTGGCCAGAGCAAATGCTGGCCTTGCCAGCGCGCCGCGCCGATCCCGCGCCACAGGAGGCGCAGGCATGACGCGCGCGTTCATCCTGCTGGCCACCCTGCTGTTGGCCTTGCCCGCAGCCGCCCAGCCATCCAGCGATGACGAGGTCAACGCCGTCGCCGCCAAACTCTACTGCCCGGTCTGCGAAAACATCCCGCTGGACGATTGCGACACGCCCGCCTGCCGCCAGTGGCGCGCCGAAATCCGCTTTCAACTGAACGCCGGCCAGTCGCCGCAAGCAATCATCGGCGACTTTGTGACGCGCTTTGGCGAACGCGTCGTCGGCACCCCGACAGACCCCGCCCGCCGCGCCCTCGCGCTCTTCACCCCCTGGGCGCTGGCCCTGGCCGCCTTGCTGCTGGCCGCCGGTCGCATCCGCCGCTGGCGCGTTCGTCAGGCCAGCGTCGCGCTCCAGCCAGAAGCAGCGACGGTGACCGCCGACTATCGCGCGCGCATCGAGGCGGATTTACGTGCCCGACGATGAGCCCACCGGCCAGGCGCCGCCAGCCCGCCGCAGCAGCCCCGGCCTGCTGGCCCTGACCGCGGCCGTGTTGCTGGCCAGCGTCTTCTTTGGCATCGCCTTCGCCCGCAGTAACAGCACCCAGCCGCAGGCCGGCAGCGCGCCTGACTTCGAGGCCAGCACTTTCTCCGGCGAGACGCTGCGCCTCTCCGATCTCCGCGGACAGGTCGTGGTGCTCAACTTCTGGGCCAGCTGGTGCGGACCCTGTCGCGTGGAAGCGCCCGTGCTACAGCGCATCCACGAGCGCTGGCAGCGACGCGGCGTCACCCTGCTCGGCATCGCCTATACCGATGTCGACCGCCATTCGCTGGCCTTCATCGAGGAATTCAGCCTCACCTACCCCAACCTTCCCGACCGTGGCAACCGCATCTCCGACCGCTACAACATTCAGGGCGTGCCCGAAACCTTCGTCATCGACCAGCAGGGCGACATCGTCCGCTTCTTCTACGCGGCGGTGAATGAAGCCTCACTGGAAGCTGTCCTGCATGAACTGCTGCCGGAGCCGACATGAGCACCGGCGGCGCGCTTTTCTTTCTGCTGGCGCTGGCCCTCTGCAGCGCCGTCATCATCGCGCCCCTCAGCGCCAGCCGGCTCCGCCAACGTCGCGCCAGTCAACGCACAGCCCGGCGCGCAGCCCTGCAGCAGCGCTACGAGCATGTGCTGGCAACCCTCAGCGACCTTGACGAAGACCACCTGACCGGCAAGGTCGACTCCACCGCCCACGCGCAGCAGCGTGAACGCTGGCTGCAGCGCGGCGCAGTCTTGCTGGCCGAGCTCGACGCCCTGGCACAGGATTCACCTCCGTGAGGCACGCTCGCGCGCTGCTGCTCCTGCTGGCTGCCGCCCTGGCGGCTACCGCATGTTCCGGCCTCGCCGGTGAACCGCCCCTGCTGGCCACCTTGACGCCTGAGTCCCGTGCGCCGGACGCCGACCTGGCCAATGGCGCGCGCCTTTTCGCCGCGCGCTGCAGCAGCTGCCACGGCATTGGCGGCGCGGGCGACGGCGAGCTCGCGCTCAGCGGCGCCATCCCCGCGCCCGGCGACTTCACCCGGCCGGGTGCGGCCCGCCCGCAGTCCCTGCAAGCCTGGCTGACGACCATTCGCGACGGGCGCATCGAAGCGCTCATGCCGCCCTGGGGCCAGACGCTCACCACGGCTGAACTGCGCGACGTGGCGCTCTACAGCTTCACGCTGCACTATAGTCCAGAGTTGCTCACCCGCGGCCAGCAAGCCCTGACAGCGGCCTGCGCTGACGGCTGTGCTGACCTCGACGCCCTCGGCGACCTGCGCGACCCGGCCACGCTGGACGCCCTGTCGGATGAAACGCTGCGCCATGCCCTGCCCGACTCCCTGCCGGAAGCGGACGCCTGGGCGGCGGCGGCCTGGCTGCGCGCGCGCGACCTGCAGGGACTGCAGCAGTCCACTCAGCCGCGCGCTACGCCAGCGCCTGTCCGCGGCGACATCAGCGGCCACATCAGCAACGGCACCGCCAGTTCGGCAGTCCCGCCCGGCCTGAAAGTCACCCTGCTTGAGTTCGGCACGGGCCAGGCGCCTGCATTGCGCGAGACCCTCAGCGCGGCCGATGGCAGCTACCGGTTCGCGGACCTGCTCATTGAACCCGGTCACAGCTTCAGCGTGCTCGTCGAGCACAGCGGACGGCGCTTCCCCTCCGCGCGCGTCAACGCCGACCCCGGCCAGTCCCAATTCACCCTGCCGGTCACAATTTACGAACCCGGCGCGGACCCTGCCGCCATCTCCATCAGCGCCCTTGTGCAGCAACTCAATGTGGTGGACTCCGCGCTGCAGATCGTGCAGGTCGCGCGCTACCGCAACGACTCGGACCGGCTCTTCACCAGCGCGCAGGAGGTCGCCCCCGGCCAGTTCGCCTCACTCACCTTGCCGCTGCCCGCCGACGCCCTCGACCCAACCCTGCCGGACGAGAGCGGGCGCTACGTGGTGGACGCCACGAGCAGCAAAATCACGGACACCCTGCCCGTCTTCCCTGGCGCGGATCACCTGGTGCAGCTGGCCTGGCGTCAACCCTGGGATGGCGCGCGCCTGCGCATTGAAGTGCCTCTGGCACAGGCGCTCGCCGGCGAAGTGCGCCTGCTGTTGCCGCCAACCCTGACGCTGTCTGGCGCGGACTTCGTCAGCATTGGCCCGCAGCAGGTCGGTAACGCCCGCTTCAATGGCTACAGCGCCCAACTGAGCCTGCCAGCCGGCGCCAGCCTCAGCTATACCTTGAGCACGCAGCAACCGGAATTGCCTCCAGGCGTCGTCAGCGTGGAAGTGCTGGCGCTCGCTGCGCTGCTGACCCTCGGCGCAGTCACTATCATCCTGCGCCGGCGCAGTGGCCGCAGCAATGCGCACCGTCAGCGCGATGCGTTGGTGCGCCAGATCGCCGAACTGGACGCAGCGCACGACCGCGGCGCGATCAACCACGATCTCTATCGCCGGGAACGCGCGCAGCTGGAATCGCAACTCACGGAGCAAGGCGATGAGTGACGCGCGCGCGCAGTCTGACGTCCTCATCGACCTGCGCGGCCTGATCAAGCTGCAGGGCCGGCTGTCGGTGTTGCGCGGCCTCGAGCTGCAGCTGCGGCGCGGTGAATTCGTCGCCCTGCTGGGCCCCAACGGCAGCGGCAAGTCAACCCTCTTGCGCCTGCTGGCCGGCTTGTCGCAGCCGGACGGCGGCAGCATCCACATCGGCGGCTGGCAGGTCCCCGCTGAAGTGGCGGCCCTGCGCGCGCAGATCGGCTACGTCGGCCACCAGACCCTGCTCTACGACCACCTCAGCGCGCGCGAAAACCTGCGCTTCTTCGCCCGCCTCTACGACCTTGACGAGCCTGAAATGCGCATCAACGCGCTGCTGGCCCAGGTCGGCCTGGAGCGCCGCGCGCAGGACCTCACGCGTAACTTCTCGCGCGGCATGCAGCAGCGCCTGGCCATCGCGCGCGCCCTGCTGCCGCAGCCCGCCGTGCTGCTGCTCGACGAGCCCTTCGATGGCCTCGACCCCGCCGCCACGGAAATGCTGGCCCGGCTGCTGCGCGCCAACCAGGAACGCAGCATCCTCATGGCCACCCATCGTTTCGGTCTGGCATCACATCTTGCCAGCCGCGCCCTCATCCTGCAACACGGCGTCGTCAGCGCGGACCTGTCGCTGACGGACGCAGAGCCAGGCGCGCTGGCCGCGCGCTATGCCGCAGTGACGGAGGCGACGTGAACGGCACAGGCTTTCTGCGCGCATTGCTGGCCATCGCCGCCAAGGACCTGCGCGCCGAGCTGCGCAGCCGCGAGCTGCTGGGCCTGATGGGTCTCTTCGCGCTGCTCGCCATCCTCGTCTTCAGCTTCGCGCTCGAACTGGAACGCATGGGCCGCCAGGGCGCCGTTAGCGGCGTGCTGTGGGTCACGCTGGTCTTCGCCAGTATCCTCGGCCACAACCGCGGCATGGCGCTGGAACGCGAACACGGCGGCTTCGACGCCCTGCTGCTGGCGCCGGTCGCGCGCGGCGCCATCTTCTGCGGCAAGCTGCTGGCCAACGCCTTGCTCAACCTCATCATCGGCCTGCTGCTGCTGCCGCTGCTGACCCTGCTCTTCAACCTGCCGGCCCTGCCGCCCATCCTGTTGCTCATCCTGCCGCCGGGTTGTCTCGGTCTCGCCGCGGTGGGCACCCTGCTGGCCACCATGACCGTGCAGACGCGCGCGCGCGATTCGCTGCTGCCCATCGTGCTGCTGCCGGTCGCGCTGCCGCTGCTGATCGCCGCCCTGCGCGCCAGCAACGCCGCCCTCGGTAACGCCCCCACGGACGAAGTCCACGCCTGGCTGTTGCTGCTGCTCCTCATCGACATCATCTACCTTGCAGCCGGCTTCCTGCTCTACGAGTACGCGCTGGAGACCTGAGGCCATGATTGATATTGAAGGCGCCCTGTGCCAGAATGCCCACATGCTACGAAAACTGGAGAATACATGAGCGAGGCCCTTGAGGTTTGTACGCTCCCTGCCGAGAAACCGCCGCGCGCCCTGCGCCTGCTCAACATCATCACGCCGCTGGCCCTCGCCTTCGGCCTCTACATGGCCCTCGCCTACGCCGGCACCGACACTACCCAGGGCCACGTCCAGCGCCTCTTTTACCTGCACATGCCCGCCTTCTTCGGCGCTGCCCTGGCCTTCGGCGGCGCCATGCTGGCCGGCCTCGGCTATCTGCGCAAACGCGAGACCTGCTATGACTCCTTCGCCGTGGCCGGCGTGGAGGTCGGCCTCACGCTGGCGCTGATCAACCTCGTCAGCGGCGCCATCTGGGCCCGCCCCATCTGGAACACCTGGTGGACCTGGGACCCGCGCCTGACTTCGGCGGCCATCATGTGCCTGACCTATGCCGCCTGGTTGATGCTGCGCAATGGCATCGACAACCCGCAGCAACGCCGCCGCCTGGCCTCCATCTACGGCGTCCTCGCCTTCGTCACCGTCATCCTGACGCTAATCATCATCCGCATCCGCCCCGACACCATCCATCCGACCGTCATCGGCCCCTCCGCCGCCAACGCCCAGGGCAGCTTCGAGCTGGAGGCCACCGCTGGCGTGACCACCGCGCTGCTGGTCAACTTTCCGATCTGGGGCCTGCTCCTGCCCCTGACCCTGATGTGGCACCGCTACCGCCTGCAGCTGCGCGTCGAGCTGCTCGAGCAACGCAAGGCCATCGTGCTCAACGCGCCCCAGCGCGCCCCGGCCAGCAGCAACTGATGCCCGCCACGGAGCCCTACCTGTTGCTCGGCCTGGCCGCCATCGTCTGCTTCCTGCTCGCGCTCGTCATCAGTCTGGTCCTGCGCCGCCGCAACCTCGACCGCGACAATGTCATGCTCGATGAGCTGGAGTCCGGCGAGCATTCAGAACAAACTTCCGGGAGTAAAACGTGAGCGATCTGTTGCGCTGGTTTGAAGACAGCCGTCAGGCCATGGTCGACGAGTTAACGGAGCTCGTCAACCTTGAGACGCCGACGCGCGACAAGGCCGCCGTCGATCGCTGCAGCGCCATCTTGCAGACGCGCCTGGAAGCCCTGGGCGCCAGCGTGCAGCGCTTCCCGCAGCGCGAGGTCGGCGACATGCTGCTGGCCAGCTGGCATGCAGACTCGCCCGGCCCGCCCATCCTCTTCCTGACGCATTGCGACACAGTCTGGCCCCTGGGCACCCTGGCCGCGCGTCCGCCGCGCATCGATGACGAGGGCCGTTTCTTCGGCCCCGGTGCCGTCGATATGAAAGGCGGCATCGTCATCATGCTCACCGCCCTGCGCGGCCTCGTCGAACGCGACGAGCTGCCGCCCCGCCCCGTCCGCGTGCTGGTCACCAGCGACGAAGAGCTGGGCAGCCGCTATTCAGAACAGCTGATCATGGACACGGCGGCGGACTGCGGCCTCGTGCTGGTGATGGAGCCCGCCACGAAGGAAGGTGCGCTGAAGACCTGGCGCAAGGGCGTGGCCACCTACGACCTGCTGGCGGAAGGCCGCGCCTCGCACGCCGGCAACGCGCCCGAGCAGGGCATCAACGCCATCGTCGAACTGGCGCAGCAAATCTGCGTCCTCAACCAGATGAACGACTTGCAGCACGGCACTTCGGTCTCGGTCACCGTGGCCAGTGGCGGCATCACCACCAACGTCATTCCGCCGCGCGCCACGGCGCAGGTCGACGTGCGCGCCTTGACCGTGCGCGCCATGACGGCGGTCGACGAGGACATTCTCGCGCTGCAGCCAGGCGTGCCCGGCGCCAGCTTGACGGTGACGCGCCACCACCGGCGCGACCCCATGGAGCGCAACGAGCAGATGCTGGCGGCCTTCGCGCAGACGCGCGCCATAGGCGCGGCCCTGGGTTTGACCGTGCGCGAGGATGGCAGTGGCGGCGGCTCCGACGGCAACTTCACCGCCGCCGCGGGTATCGCCACGCTGGACGGCCTTGGCCCCCAGGGCGACGGCCTGCACGCCGAACACGAGCATGTGATCATCAACAGCCTGCCGCAACGCGCCGCGCTCATCGCCGGCATCCTGCGCGACTGGCAGTTCCCGCCAGGCTGACTCAGGCGCTGACCGCGTCGCCTTCCGCCAGCATGTCCAGCAGCTGCGCCCGCGTCGTAACGCCGCGCAGTGACACCACCCAGTCATGCAGCGAAGGGCTTCGCGCCAGCAGCTCGCGCAGCGCCGGCCCGATCGGGTCATCGCCGCCCGCCCCGCGCGCCGCGGCTTGATAGCCGCCGTAAAAGGCGAACCACGCCTGGTTCAGCCGGCGGATGCCGTAGCCATTGGCCACGAACTGTCGCCTCCGCTCTTCCATGTAGTCCTCGGCCGCCTTCACCTCACCCTCCGCCAGCAGCGCATCGACCCGCCGCCGCGTGATGTCCATCTCCGCGCCATAGTCGAACTGCACCTGCGCATCGAACGCGACCCGCTGCAACATTGCCGTCGGCGCCAGCTCCGGGTAATGGCGCCGCAGCAGCAGTGTTGCGACTTCGCCGGCGAACAGGCTGGCCAGCGTCTCGTTGATGACCCGCGCCTCACTGTCGTAGTCCCACGCCTGGCCCAGTGGAAACGCGAACAGATAGTGGTGCAGCCATTCGTGCGCGAAAGTGTCCGCCAACGTCGCGATGTTGCTGGTCTCCAGCACCATGGCCGGATACAGCGCGATGCCGCCGATGGGCACCACCAGCGCGGAGAGCTCCTGCTGCGCCTCAATCTGCTCCTCCAGCGCGACGATGTCAGCCAGCGCCATCGGCTCCAGACCCAGGCTGATTTCGTAACGGATCTCGTCCCGCGGCGAAACGACCAGCACGCGCGGCAGCTCCGTGAAGCGCATCGCCACCGGCGGCAGCAGCTGTCCCGCCAAGCCGAAGCCCAGCTCGCTCAGCAGCGCAGCGACCTGCCCCTCCAGCACGCTCTCGGCCAGCGTCTGCCGTTCACGCAGCCAGCGGCGCAGGGCATCACGCTCGCTGCGCAGCGCTGCGCTGACCGTCAACGGATCAGTCTGCTCCGGGTCCGTGTAAAGCGCCTCGATGCGCGCTTCATGCGCCTGCGTCCGCGCCAGTTCGTTTATATAGTCGCGCAGGAACTGGCTGGCATCTGCTTCGTCAAGGAACGGCCGCAGCCCCCACAACGCCTGGCCCAGCTTCGCGCCCAGCGCCTCCGGCAACCAGCCCACAAAATTGAAGCTGTGTTCGCGCGCCAGCAGCGCCACCGCGTTCCACTCTGTGCCGGTCGGGTAGGCGCTGCGCTGAACGCCGTAGAGCAGCAGCACCAGCAGCAGCAAACGGAACGCGGCCAGTCGCAGCCAGCGCCACAACATCACGCGCGCTACCTGAAGCGGAAGCTGCGCAGGCCCAACGCGAAGAAAACGAGCGCGAAGCCCGACAGCACCGCCAGCGGCAGCAACACATCTTCCAGCCCGCCGCCACGCGCAATCAGCTGCTGAATGCCTTCCATCGCCCACGCGACCGGCGTCAGCCGCCCCAACACCTGCATGAAGGGCGGCGCGATTGCGAGCGGCCACCACGCGCCGCCCAGCGCCGCCATCACCATCGCCAGCATCGCGGTCAGCAACAGCGCCTGCTCCTCGTTCTTCATCCGGCCGCCCAGCACGAGTCCCAGCGCCGTGATCGCCAGCGTGTAGCTCGCCATCAGCAAAATGAGCGCCAGTGGCGCGTCCCCGAAGTTGAGGCCCGTCGCCACGCCCACGGCAAACACGATCAGGAATTGCAGAATGCCGGTGAGGAAGCGCGCCAGAATCTTGCCGCCGATGACCTCGCTGCGCCGCAGCGGCAACGTCGCCATGCGCGCCAGCGTGCCCTCGCGCCGCTCTCGAATGAGCACTGCAATGCCGCCGCCCATCACGCTGAAAAGCACGTAAAAGGTCGCCATGCCCGGCACCGACTGTGTGAAGCCTGCCGGGATGGACGCTTCAGCTGTCGCGCTTCCCGTCTGTGTGGCCAGTACGAGTGAGCCCTGCTCCGCCCACGCAACTGCGGCTCGCGCCTGCACCGCCTGCACATAGTCCGCGCGACCCCTTGCAGCAATGTCCAGCGCCCCGTGCAGCGCCGCCCCGGTGACGCCCGCCGCCGCGACGCCGTTAACCCGCTGCAGCGCGGCCTGCACTGCGTTCCAGGCCGGGTCCGTCTGCGGCACGCTGGCACTTGTGTAGAAGGGCAACTCCACCTGCTCTTGCGCCGCCAGCGCCGCGCCATAGCCCGCCGGAATGTGCAGCAGCGCGTCATTGTCGCCCGCCTTTACGCGCGCCAACATTGTCGTCAGGGTCGGCGCCAGCTCTTCAGGCCAGGCGCAGTCCGCGCCGGCGACCGGGCAGACCTGCAGCGTCGGCCCCTGAGCCACAAGCGCGGCTGCCACTTGCGCCGAGTGGACGCTCCTGTCTTCGTCCAGCAGATCGATCCGGATACTCTGCGACCCGCTGGCGCCTTCCCCGCCCAGCGCATAGCCCAGTACCAGCGTGAGAATCACGGGGATGACCAGCAACTGCAGCAGGTTGCCGCGGCTGCGCAGAAAGACCAGCAGGTCCAGCCACGCGATCAGCCACACATTGCGCATGCCTTAGACCTCCACCCGGCGCTGAAAGAACCACAGGCCGATGCCACAGAGGACCAAAGCCTGCGCCGCCAGCGCGATCGCATTCAACGCAACGTCCGGGCTGCCATAGCCGAGTTTCCCCATGGCGTCCGTGGCCCAGTACACCGGCGAGACCCAGGCAACAGGCTCCGGTACGCTGAAGCCGAAAGCGCCGCCCAGCATCGCCAAAATGATGTTGACGATTGAGCCTGCCGGGCCGACCTGTTCCGGCCGCTGTACGAAAGCGACCAGCAACAGTCCCAGACCAGCCACCGCCAGACTCAGCGGCAGGATAATCGCCAGCAGCGGCGCCGGGTCTGCACCCCAGATGAAGATCAGCCGCCCCTCCAGCAGGCTGGCAATCAGCGAGAGCGCAAACATCAGCAGCACCAGCTGCGCCAGCGCCGTGACCCAGGTGCCCAGCAGTTTCCCTCCCAGAAAACCGCCGCGCGTGGTCGGCGTCGTCAGAATGCGCTGCAATGTCCCCGCCCGCCGCTCTTCAATCACGCTCACCACGCCGAACTGCGCCACAAACAGCGCGAAGAAAGTCGCCTGCGCCGCGCCAATGAAGCCCAGAATGGCGGTGGCCGGACTGTAAGAGTCGTCCGCCTCATCCGTGTTCGCGTCCTGACCCGCCCCGATTCTGCGCACAGTTGCAAGCGCGCCGACCGCCAGGTCGCTGAAACCGCAGGTGATGGCCTCAGAGATGGCCACATCCTGGCCGCCGACTGCCAGCCGCAAGGCCGCCAGCGGCTCCCGCGCGATGAGCACGTTGATGGACGCGCCCAGCGCAATGTTTCCCGTCAGCAGGCGTTCGCTGTAGCCCTGCACCACGCTGCGCGCGACCAAGCTCTCCAGCGGGCGCGTGGCATCGCTGTAGACCTCAATCGTCGCTGGTGCCTGCTCGAAGAGCGGCCCGTCGCCCGGGCCGATGCGCGGATTCAGGCGGGCGCTGAAGTCCGCCGGGACGATGACCAGCGCCGCCAGCTCGCCCTCCTCGACCAGTGTACGCCCGGCCACCACATCATCCAGCACACGCGCCTCGAAAAGCTCGTCCAGTGCCAGCTCCGCAGCATCGCCCGTCGACGCGGCAGCAGCCAACGGACAGGCGCCAGCATCCAGGCCTTCCACTGCGCCGCCGGTGAGCAGTTGCTCCAGGCCCGTGCCGTAATTGATCGCCCGGCCCTGCAGCTCCGTGCCCGTGTCCAGGTTAACGATGGCCAGTGGAATATCGCGCAGCGCAGGCACGCCGCCGTCAGCGCCCAGGTTGCCAAAGACCATCGCGATGATCGTTGACAGCAACAGCGGCACCGCCAGCATCAGCAACAACGAGCCGCGGTTTGTGAAGCGCAGGTAGAGATCTTTGCGCGCAATGAGTAGCGCTCGCTGGAACATTGGCACTCAGTCCCGCAGCGCGCGCCCGGTCAACTGCAGGAACACCGTCTCGAGATCCGGCTCCTGCACCGCCACCGAGCGCAGCTCCAGGCCGGCGCTGCCCAGCGCGCTGATGAGCGGCGCAAGCACCTGCCGTCCGCGGTCAGCGTGCACCACAAGGCGCCGCGCGGCGTCCCCGTCTGTCCCCGCGAACTGCACGCGCGTCACGCCAGGAACATTCTCTTCCAGCTGTTGCAGCAAACGCTCGTCGCCCCGGCCACCCTCGCCCAGGTCAATCTCAAGCCGGTCCTGCTCACCGGCACGCAGCACCAGTTCACCCACCGTGCCTTCAGCGATGAGTTTGCCATGGTCGATAATGCCGACGCGATCGCTCAGCTCCTGCGCCTCTTCCATCAGATGCGTGGTGTAGAGCAGCGTCATGTCGCGTTCCGCGCGCAGGCGCAGCACCGTGTCCAGAATGCGGCGCCGGTTCTGCGGATCAACGCCGACCGTCGGCTCGTCCATATAGACCAGCTGCGGCTGATGCAGCAACCCGATGCCTATGTTGAGCCGTCGCTTCATGCCGCCCGAGTAGCTGCGCACGCGCTCATCCTTGCGCTCGCGTAGATCGATGAACTCCAGCGTTTCGTCGATGCGCCCGTCCAGCTCGCTGCCGCGCAGGCCGCTCAGCTGACCGAAGAAGCGCAGATTCTGCTGCGCCGACAGGTCTTCGTAGAGCGCGAGATCCTGCGGCACCACGCCCAGCAGCGCGCGCGCCGCCAGCGACTCGCGCACCATGTCATGGCCGCCGATGACTACGCTGCCACTGTCCGGCTGCAGCAGGCCGCTGATAATGGAAATGAGCGTGGTCTTGCCCGCGCCATTGGGGCCCAGCAGACCATAGATTTCGCCGCGCTGGATGCTAAGGTCGACGCCGGCCAGCGCCTGCAGCATGGTCCCGTCGTCACGCCGGTATTGCTTGCTCAGCCCGCGCGCATCAAGCAGGGTCTCCAATGTGGTCTACCTTTCTGCCTGTCACGTTCCGGCAGTAGTACGTACTTCTGCTGCCCAGGGTTCATTGTTGCTCGCCGTTCAGGGATCGGGCAGCCTGAAGCTGTCATCCGTGTAGTCGATCCACTCCGCCAGACGCGCCTGCAGGCGGCGCCGTTCGACGTGATAGGCCGAATTGTGCGCGTGATTGGCCTGTTCGTAGGGGTCCTCGTTCAGGTTGAAGAGCATCCAGGGCTGACCCTCCAGCACCGCGTACTTCCAGTTGTCGCGCGTGACGATGCCGCGCCAGGGGCGGTCAACCGTATGCGCGTAGCCGGTCGGAATCACCGCCTGCAGATAGGCGCTGTCCGGTTCGCTGCTGATTTCCTTGTCACGCAGACGATAGCCGGAATAATCCGTGCCCGGCATCCAGGCCGGCGCGTCAATGCCGCACAGCCCCAGCGAGGTCACTGCGATGTCGACGTGATTGACGGGCACCTCGTGAAAGCCGGAGCTGTGATGGTAACGATGCGGGCCGCCGCCGATGATAAAGGGGATGCGCAGCGATTCCTCCCAGGGCGAGGTTTTGCGAAACTGGCCGTGCGAGCCATGCATGTCGCCGTGGTCGGAAAAGAACAGCACGTGCGTGTTCTCGTACAGACCCAGTTCCTCCAGCGCCGCGCGGATGCGGCCCACATTCCAGTCCAGGTTCTCGATCATGGCATGGTAGCCCGCCAGATCAATTCGGGCGCGCTCCACGATACGCGGAATGTTCGGCACGTTGGGGCGCAGTTGCACCTGGCCCGGAATGTGGCGCGCCATGAACTCCGGCGGCGCGTGGTAGGGGTCGTGCGGCGGGATGACCGAGAGCGCGGAGAAAAAGGGCTCGCCCTGCTGCGCGCGCTCCTTCAGATGCGCGATGAACAGGTCGGTCAGCGCGTCAGTTTCATAACCAGGCAATCGGTAGTGAAAAGTGTCATCCCCTTCGCCGCCGTGAACCCAACAGTCGAACTGCGGTGAGTTGTTTTCGTAGCCCACCCACTCCCTGAAGTGGCCGCGGCGCTCCGGCGGAATAATGTGCATGGCGGTGCGGCCCTCGCGCTCCTGGGCGCCGTCGATGTGCCACTTGCCATACCAGGCCGTGTGATAGCCCTCGTCGTTGAACGCGCTGGCGACAGTCGGCAGCGTCGGATCCAGTTGCGTCTGGTGACCCGGCGTCACCTTGTGCGGATATTGCCCGCTGATCAGCGCGCCGCGAAAGGGCGAGCACAGCGGAAAGCCAGCCACCGCGCTGGTGAAGGTGATGCCCTCGTCCGCCATCCGGTTGAGATGCGGCGTGGACACGTTGGGGTCGCCCATGTAGCCCAGCGACTGGGCGCGGTGCTGGTCGCCAAAAATCCAGATGATGTTCGGTCGTTTGCTCATGTCATCCCCTGCCATCCATGCAGTTCAGGGTTCGGGCATCTGGAAGCTGTCGCCCGTGTAGTCAATCCATTCCTCCAGGCGCGCCTGCAACCGCCGCCGCTCGACGTGATAGGCCGAGTTGTGAGCATGGTTCGCCTGCTCGTAAGGGTCTTCATTCAGGTTGAAGAGCAGCCACGGCTGGCCCTCCAGCACCGCGTACTTCCAGTTGTCGCGTGTGACGATGCCGCGCCAGGGCCGGTCCACCGAGTGCCCGTGCATGGTCGGGATCACCGCCTGCAGATACGCGCTGTCCGGCTCACTGTCAATTTCCTTGTCGCGCAAGCGATAGCCAGAGTAGTCCGTGCCAGGCAGCCAGTCCGGCGCGTCAATGCCACACAGCCCCAGCGAGGTCGGCACGATGTCCACGTGGTTGATGGGCACATCGTGAAAGCCGGAGTCGTGATGATAGCGATGCGGCCCGCCGCCGATGATGAAGGGGATGCGGATCGATTCCTCCCAGGGCGAAGTCTTGCGGAACTGGCCGTGAGAGCCGTGCATGTCGCCGTGGTCAGAAAAGAACAGCACATGTGTGTTTTCATATAAACCCAGTTCTTCCAGCGCCGCGCGGATGCGGCCCACGTTCCAGTCCAGGTTCTCGATCATGGCATGGTAGCCCGCCAGATCGCGCCGCGCGCGCTCCACGATGTGCGGAATGTTCGGCACGTTGGGGCGCAGTTGCACGCGCCCGGGAATGTGGCGTCCCATGAACTCGGGCGGCGCGTGATAGGGGTCGTGCGGCGGAATGACCGACAGCGCCGAAAAGAAAGGCTCGTCCTGCTGCGCGCGCTCTCGCAGATGCGCGATGAACAGATCGGTCAGCGCGTCAGTTTCATAACCAGGCAATCGGTACTGGAAACTGTCGTCGCCTTCACCGCCATGCACCCAGCAATCGAACTGCGGTGAGTTGTTTTCGTAGCCGGTCCATTCATCAAACTGGCCGCGGCGCTCCGGCGGAATGATGTGCAGGCCGGCGCGGCCCTCGCGCTCCTGAAAGCCGTCCACGTGCCACTTTCCGTACCACGCCGTGTGATAGCCATTGTCGTTGAAACAGGTGGCGACGGTCGGTCGCGACGGGTCCAGCTGCGTCTGGTGACCCGGCGTGACCTTGTGCGGGTACTGTCCGCTGATCAGCGCGCCGCGAAAGGGCGAGCACAGCGGAAAGCCGGCCACTGCGCTGGTGAAGGTGATGCCCTCGTCCGCCATCCGGTTGAGGTGCGGCGTGGACACGTTGGGGTCGCCCGTGTAGGACTGGGCGCGGTGCTGGTCGCCAAAGATCCAGATAACATTCGGTCGTTTGCTCATAATCTCCCCGGTAAATTGTCAAAAGGGCCCGACCACCAGTGGCAGTCGGGCCTCGCTTAACTGTAGAACCCGTCAGGCGTTAGCCCGCTTTCTTCAGGTTCAGGATGATCTTCGCCGTACTGTGCCACCAGGTCGGCGCGTGGTCAGGCGTTAGCCCGCTTTCTTCAGGTTCAGGATGATCTTCGCCGTACTGTGCCACCAGGTCGGCGCGTGGAAGTAGTTGTTCTCCGCGGTCGGCCAGCCGGTCCAGTAGGTCTGGTTGAAGGGGATCAGCTTGGTCGCCTGGGTGATGGGCAGTGTCGGCAGTTCCTCGTACCAGATGCCCATGGCCTCCATGAAGAGCGGCAGAATGGCCGGGTCGCCCAGTTGCATGCTGCCGATCTGGTCGACGAGCGCGCTGTAGGTCTCGGCCTTCTCGCCGCTCCAGCGCCCGAGGTTGTTGCCGGCGGGAGCGGGCTCGCCAATGGGCGCGAACCAGTTAACGTTGTCGCGATCCATCGACGCCCAGGGCTCGTTGATGGAGCCGCAGGAGTGCCAGTCGCCGCTGGCCTCGAAGTTGCCCAGGGAGCGGTTGTCGTTCCAGGTGCCGCCGGCCACGTTGGTCTGCGTCGCCGCGATGCCAGCCTGGCGCCACTGCTCGACGAGGTTCTCGGCGATGCGCCGCTTCTCGATGAAGCCCTCATGCGTCTGTATGTCGATGCCCAGCTCTGCGCCGTCCTTCTCGTAGATGCCGGCGTTATTCAGCGCATAACCCTTGCTCTCGATGATGGCCTGCGCGGCCGCCACATCCGCCACCGGCGACTGGGTCAGGCCGGCTTCCTCCAGTGCGTCGATGTAGGTCGCGGCCAGACCGCCGTATTCGGGGAAGTTGGTGCGCGAAGGCACGGTGACGCCTTCATAGGCGATGCGCACCACCTCGCTGCGGTTGGTGGCGTGGCTTAGCGCCCAGCGCATGTCCGGGTCGCCCCAGGGTTCGACCAGGTGGTTGACGGCGATGCGCCGCGCGCAGGGGCCGAACCAGACATAGGGCAGACCTTCAGTCCAGGTGACGTAGTTCGGGTTCTGCATCCGGATTACATCCCAGGCGCCCACCGTGATGTCCATCACGCTGTCCAGCTGGTTGTCGATGGCCAGCAGCGAACGCACGTCGTCATTACCGGTGTGCACCCAGATCGCGCGCTTCGGTTCGGGGAGCGGGAAGTAGCCGCTGGCCGCGCCCCACCAGTTGTCGTCGCGGTCGTAGATGAACTCGTTCTCACTGGCGCTGACCATCTTGTAGGGCCCGCTGCCCAGCGGGTGGCCGTTTTCCAGGTCGAAGTTGGCGAAGCTGAAGACGTCTTCAATGCCCGACCAGACGTGCTCCGGCATGGGCAGGAAACTGCCGCCAATCTTCACCGAGTAGTAGTCCAGCTGGTAGCGCGGATTGGGCTTGCTCAGGTTGAACTGCACCGTCAGGTCGTCGATCTTCTCCACCGACTCGGTCCAGGCCTGAATGGCGGCGGCCCGCGCCAGCCGGCGCGTTTCGTCGTTCAACAGCAGGTTCACCGTCCAGAGGACGTCATCGGCATCCAGCGTCTCGCCATCAGACCACCATACGCCTTCGCGAATCTTCAGCGTCCAGGTCAGCAGATCGTCAGAGGGCGTCATGCTCTCACCGATCCATGGCTCGATCTCGCCGCTTTCGTAATTCAACACGAATAGCGGGTCGTAGACCACCTGACCGGTGCCCACGTTGCCGCCGGCCGAACTGCCGCCGAAGAGCTGGTTGTGGGCGAAGGGATTGCGATTGGTGGCGGCGCCGCCGTCAATGTCGAGAATGACGGTGTCCTCGCGCGGCACATCGGGAATTCCCTGCGCCGAAACAAGGCTGACAGTAAATGCCAACAACAGTGCCAGCATCAACCCGGTAAGACGCATTCTTGAACTGAACATACTTCTCCTCCAGAATCACTTGTTGATGCGAATATTGTAACGTCAATGCCCCCCTGCACAAAAAATAAGTTCATCAATTGGCCAGGTTTGTGCATCTGCAGGCTGACCAGCGACCTGCGTCAAAACTCGATGTACTGCTTCCAGGAATCCTGGCCGCGGCTAACCGCGATGACGAGGTAGCTGGTACGTGGCGTGCGCGGCTCGCTGCGCATGCGCATACCAGCCTCGTGCGGCAGGCGGTTGCCCTTGCGGTGGTTGCAGGCGGTGCAGGCACAGGCGGTGTTCGTCCAGTGATCCTTGCCGCCGCGCGAACGTGGCAGGACGTGATCGATGGTCAGATCAGTGCGGCCCAGCACGCGCCCCTTCTGCAGGCTGCCCGGACGCGCGCCGCAGTAGATGCAGGTATGGTCGTCGCGGATGAGCACGCCCTTGCGGCTCCAGTGAGCGCGCCGCCGCGGCACGTTGACGAAGGTGCGCAGCGCGATCACCGAGGGCACCGCAAAGCGCATGCTCACCGTGCGCAGGAAACGGCCGCTCTCCTCAACCGTGATGGCCTTGCCGACCAGCAGCAGGTTGATGGCGCGCGGCACACCGATAACCGCCAGCGGCTCCCAGCTGCTGCCGTTTAGCAAAAGCACCCGCCCGTTGATCATGCTTGCCACGCCCCGCGCATCCCTGTTCACTGCGTCGGTCAAGTACTATATCGCAGGTCGCCGTCGTCTGCCTGGCCCTGTGCGCAGCAATCGCAGTTGCGGCGCTGCCCTGCGGGTGGGATGGCGCTCGATCTCGGCCAGGGTCTCGCCCGCCAGGTATTGAATCTCGCTCAACCAGGCTTTCAGCGCAGCTTCCGGCAGCGGGCTCGTTTGCTGCAACAGCCCCTCGCTGGCGGCGCTGTGCAGGGTATCCAGTAACGTTATCTGACTGGCCAGCTGGTCGATGTCGATGACAGGCTGTGTTTCGCTGTTGTGGCCAGGCTTCATGGTTCACCTCTCGCACTACAATGTGATGTCTTGTCAAAAACAAAAAGGCGTGAAACCGGTCTCGCTCCCGGTCTCACGCCCTGTAATTCAGGACTGGCATCTGGGGAAGATCAACGCTCTGGTGGCTCCCCCCATTGCCAAGGGTACCGGGTGCGCCCGCGCGGGCCGTCATTGTCCGCAGGACCAAACAAGCGTGGCCCGTTACGGCGCGACGACAGGGCGGCGGCAAGCTGCATACGGTTCAGCAGTTTCATGTCAGGCGCCCTTGCCCACAGACGTATCGCTCAGCATATCCAGCAGACTCTCCCCGGTGATGAAAATGCGCCGCATGCCGTCGGGCTTGCTGATGCGCAAATGTCCGTTGTTGATGAGGCGCTTGAGCGTGCTCAGGCTGATGCCCAGGGCCTGCGCTGCTTCTTGCCGCGAATACACGGCGAAGGGCTCAATGGCGATCTTGTCGCTCACGCTCGATCTTCTTCCCGGGTCCGTTTTCCGGTCACAGGCCCGAACCCGGCCGAAGACCTGCGACGGGCAGGATTGTGACACAGCCCGCAGGGCCTGTCAAGGCAAGTCTGCGGGCCCAAAAGGGCGGCAACAGCTCACCTGTCTAGCCTTTCAGCGCGCCGACTGTAACTCCCTTTTGGATCTGGCTCTGGAAGATAATATAGACTGCCAGTGTCGGTATCATGATAATCGTGACAGCCGCAAACAATGCGGACCAGTCACTTTTGTAGTATTGCTGGTGGAGCATGAATGACAGGCCCTGCGGCAGCAGATAATTGTCGCGCTCCGACATCAATATCAAGGGCAGGATAAATTGATTCCACATTCCCAGAAAGTTGAAAATAGCCATCGAAACCAGCCCGGGTTGTGCCAATGGCAGCATCACGCGGAAGAACACCTGGTATTCATTTGCCCCATCGATGAGCGCGGCTTCATGCAACTCGGAGGGCAGCGTCCTGAAAAACCCTGTCAGGAAGAAGATGGTGAAGGGCAGCGAATAGGCAGTATACACCAACGATAATCCCAGGAAAGTGTTCAGTAGTTGCAGGTCCTTCGCCAGGAAAAAGAGTGGTACCAGAGCCATGAAGATGGGGAAGAGCATCCCGGCCATGAACACGTAGAAAAGTACGCGACTACCAGGAAACTTAAACCGCGCCAGGATGTACGACGTCATTGAAGAAAGGACCAGTGTCAAGACCAGACCAGGGATGACAACCCGCATACTATTGAGAAAGTATTCCCCAATATGCACCGTCACCCAGGCGCGTTCAAAATTGTTCCATTGCAGCTCTTGTGGCAGAGCCCAGGGCTCGAAGAAGATCTCCTGGTCGGTCTTAAACGAACTGTACACCAGCCAGATCATCGGGAGGATAACAATGGCTGCCCAGAAAACGAGGCTAATGTTTATAAAAGACAGGGATACCAGTTGGCCCGGGCCTGGTTTGGGCCGAGTTGCTGCGGACATCATCAATACTCCAGAGTTTCGCGTTGGGTTACCCGCAATGTAAGGAGGGACAGGATCAAGGCCAGAAGGAACATGGCGACGGCGACGGCGGTTGCATAGCCAAATTTGCCACTCAGGAACGCGCGTTCATACACGTAGGTCGACAGGACATCGGTCGAGCGGTTTGGCCCGCCGAGGGTCATCGTCTGGGTGATGGCAAACATATTGGTCGCCCCGATTGCCAGGAACACCATGGCTGTGCGAATGGTGTCCCACAACAGCGGCAATGTGATTTTCCAGAACAGATCCCAGCGAGTTGCGCCGTCAATGGTTGCTGCTTCATAGTAAGAATCAGGGATTGAGTCCATTCCAGCGATAAACAGTACGACATTAAATCCGACAGCTTGCCAGACTACAACGGCGCCAACAGCCGCCATGGCGGTGTCTGGATTGCCCAGCCAGGCAATCGCCTCAGGCCCGCCCAGAAAGTTCGCAATGCTGCTCAGGATACCGATGGTTGGATGGTAGATGAAGCTCCACAGAACGCCGATGGCTACCAGCGACATGACCTGCGGGAAAAAGAAGGTGATGCGATAGAACTTTCTGAAGCGCGCCTTGCCATGGGTGAGCAAGAATGCCAGATACAGGGAGATGACAATGGTGATCGCCGGGATGGTCAGCAAATAGATGAGATTGTGCTTGAGCGCGTTCCAGAAAAAATCGTCCGCCAGCAATTTTATAAAGTTCTCAAGCCCAATGAATGTCGGTTTAGGTGTAAGCCCACGCCATTTCGTCAGGCTGAAATACATCGCGCGTCCATAGGGATAGACGACGAAGACCAGAAACAGCGCGATTGCCGGCAGGGTGAAAGGAACGATGATATGAAGTTTTCTTTTGGTCACGTTTCCACCCCGGGAACCACCTCATCGGCCCCCTTGGCAAGCTGATGACAAGCAAGATTCCTAAATTCAGAAAAATACAGTGACACCTGTATTCGGTGTCACTGTATCACATCAACTGCGGGTGACCGGTATCAGAGTCAGGCGCGGGAATACTTCGGAATGTCGTCGTCGGCTTTCACCGCGTCGGCAGCCGCCTGAACGGTCTCGACAAATTGCTCGGGCGATATGCGGTTGGTCAAAAGCTCACCGGTGGCATTTTGCAGGGCTGTGTCCAGATCCGAGTACCAGCCCCTGAAGAAGAAGTTGAAGCCGCCATCTGCCGCCTCAACCGCAGTCAGCGCCGATTGCAGAGCGGAACTGAGTTCGATGCCTTCACTGCCGCCGAAGACCGGCATGATGGCGCTGATTTCCTTGGCAAAGAACTGGGCATTGTGTTTGGAGAGCATGCAACGCATAAACTCCATCCCGCCCACAACATTGGCCGCGTTCTTTGGCACGATGTAGGGCTCGCCTGGCCAGGCGACTATGGAATCGTATGAACTTTCATCCGGACCGGGCACTGGTTTGATCACCATGTCGAACCCTTCCGGGATCAAGTCGCGCATTTCATTTTCCAGCCAGGTGCCGCATGGGATGAAGGCCGCGTTTCCTTGCAGCCATTCCGCTTGCGATTCGGTATGTGTCAGCCCCTCGGTACCCGGCAGAATGTATTCGTTCTCCGCCAGTTGGTGCATCATGCTGGCAGCCTGCAATACTTCAGCGCTCTTCCAGGCATCATCTTCCAGGTTGTCAAGGGCTTTGACGGCGTCGATGCCGCCCACTTTGTAAACCAGGTGCATAAAGCAGCCGAATACCATGTAATACGGGAATTTGCCCTGATATGTCCACGGGGCGATGCCAGCCGACTTGATGGTCTCACACAGGGACAGCATACCATCCCAGGTGCGCGGGTATTCCCAGCCCATCTCGTCAAACAGGCTTTGGCTGTGCCACACACTGGCTACCGTAAACGCAACGTTGAGATAGAGTTGCCGTCCATCAAAAACGCCGTCGGCTTGCGAACCGGGGAAAAGTGTCTCGGCAAAGGTATTACCGGGCGTATCCAGCGCTGGCGCGGCCATCAAAGCCGACAAATCCGCCAGTTGATCATCAGCGACCAGAGAATCCATGGGGATGGCGAAAGCGCCGCTGTTGTCGATGACATCCGGAGGGTTGCCGCCAATGAAGCGCGGGCGCAGAATCTCGGAGACCTGTTGAATGCCCTCAACGGTCATGGTATTGTCCGGGTGCAGCGCCCGGAAATAATCGGCGGCATTATCGATGTAGGAGCGTCCGAAACCGCCCTCAAAGAATACGCCGTCTACTGCTGTACCAGCTTCCAGTCCAAGCGGGTTGACGGCATCGGCTGCGACTTCAAAGGGCAGGCCATCCTGGGCCAGGGCAATCGAGGGCAACCACTGGCTGCCGGCCGCTGCTGCTGCCAGGGCTGCCGACGACTTCAAAAAGCCGCGTCTTGAAAACTGCTTGCTCATCATTATCTCCCTAATCTGCTCTTGTTCTGGCAAGGTCCTTAAAGCATCGGCTGTTGACTGGTGAATTGGCGAGGCCAGATCACCTGCTACAAGTCTATCCGACAACAAAACCTTGTCAAGTTTAAAACAGGAAGTGGTTGATATGATGGGTTAGCAAAGTCAGGGAGATGAGCCGGACAGTCTGGATTCCTGTGCCTGTGAAACTGCCGGCGATTCCAGCAAAACACTTTGCGGTCATTATGTGGTCTGAACGGCCCGGACAGACCGCAACAGACCGGCGCAGACTGACGCTTGCCATTCCGCCCGGTCGGCGGCATACTGGCGCGCAACAGCCACGACGGAGACAGTTCGTGGTGCAGGCGTCTTCAGGGAGCCAGGGGCCACCGACTGCAAGCCCCGGCAGGCGCGCCACCGCGTAATTCCCTCCCGAGTTGACAGGGGAACGCCCCGCGCAGGGGTCAGTAGCCTGCTCCGCCCGCCGGCGTTAACAGGCATGATGAGCGGGCCGCCATGGGCGGCCAACCAGGGTGGTACCGCGGGAGCCAGACTCTCGTCCCTGACCGGGGCGGGAGTTTTTTAATTTGTCCCGCGGCGCCGGTCAGCGGCGGCCCTGACCAGGGAAACACAGGAGACCAGACATGCTCGAGCAACTTGAAGCGCAATATGCGGAAGCGCTGCAGGCCCTCGCCGAGGTCAGCGACAGTGAGGCGCTGAAAGCCTGGGAGAGCGCCTGGCTGGGGCGGCGCGGCGCCATCACCGCCATGCTGCGAGCCACCGGGCAGCTGCCGAAGGAGCAGCGGGCGGCCTTTGGCAAGCGCGCCAACGAAGTCCGCCAGTTGCTGGGCGTGGCCAACGAGGAACGCGAGGAGGCCGTGCGAGCGGCCGAGCTGGCGCAGGACCTTGAGGAAGGCGAGATCGACATCACGCTGCCGGGTCGCAAGCGCGTCAAGGGCGGCCTGCACCCTTCGACGCGCACCCTGCGCGAGTTCGCCAGCATCTGGGGCGAGATGGGCTTTCAGGTGTTCCGCAGCCGTGATGTCGAAACGGACGAGTTCAACTTCCAGTATCTGAACTTTCCACCGCATCATCCGGCGCGCGACATGCAGGATTCCTTCTACACCACCACGCCCGGCGTCATCCTGCGCACCCACACGTCACCGGGTCAGATTCACGCCATGCGTGAGCTGGGCGCGGACGGCACGCGCCCCATCCGCGTAATCCTGCCCGGCATGTGCTACCGCTACGAGCAAATCACCGCGCGCAGCGAGTTACAGTTCTACCAGGTGGAGGGCCTCGCGGTCGGGCGCGACATCCGTATGACCGACCTCAAGGGCACCATTGCCGTCTTCGCCCGCCGCATGTTCGGCGATGACGCGCGCGTGCGCTACCGCGCCTCCTACTTCCCCTTCACCGAGCCCAGCATGGAGATCGATGTCGAGTGCTTCCTCTGCGGCGGCTCCGGCTGCCGCGTCTGCAAGTACAGCGGCTGGCTGGAAATCGCCGGCAGCGGCATGGTGCACCCGGTTGTGCTGCGCAACGGCGGCTATGATCCGGCCGTCTGGAGCGGCTTCGCTTTCGGTATGGGCCCGGAACGCAGCGCCATGCTGCGCCACGACATCCACGACATACGCTACTTCTGGGGCAACGACCTGCGTTTCCTCGAGCAATTCTAGCGACCGGTAAAACCGGAGCCGATTCAGGAGGCCCCATGCCCGCCATTCCGGTGTTTTTCGCCATCTGCTTGATGTCCGCCCGCGTCGGAAGCCCGATGAGTCGTCCCGTCCCCCTGCATTACTCAGCCGTCCCGGCTGCGTAAGGAGTAGACATGCTGGTTCCCCTTTCCTGGTTGCGCGAGCTGGTTGATATCGATATCCCGGTCGAGCTGCTCGCCGAACGACTGACCCTTGCCGGCCTTGAGGTCGGCGCCATCAACTATCTGGGCCTGCCCCAGGGCGCGGTGGAGGGCGTGCGCTGGCCGCCGTCCGCTCACCTGGTCTGGGCGCGCGACAAGGTCCTGCTGGGCCGCATCCGCGAGGTGCGCGCCCACCCCGACGCCGACCGACTCGTGCTCGCCATGGTGGATTACGGCGGCGCGGAACTGGAGCAATGCGTCACCGGCGCCTCCAACCTCTTTGAGTTCCGTGACCAGGAGCCCGTCGAGCCGCCGCTGTGGGCGCCCTTCGCCATGGAAGGCGCCGAGCTGTGGGATGGTCACAGCGAAGAGCCGCGGCGCGTGCGCCTGCAGGAACGCGCACTGCGTGGCATCCCCAACCGCTGCATGGTTTGCTCCGAAAAGGAGCTGGGCCTCTCTGACGAGCACGAGGGCATTCTGCTACTGGAACACGATGACAGCTACCGTCCCGGCACGCCGCTGCAGGACATCCTCGGCGACATCGTGCTCGACATCGAACTGACGCCCAACCTGGCGCGCTGCTTCAGCATCCTCGGCGTCGCGCGTGAGGTCGCCGCGCTGCTGGACAAGCCGCTCCGCAAACCTTCCACAACGATGCTGGCCGAAGGGCCACCCATTGTTGGCCAGGCCGCGATCTACATCGAGAATCCGCAGCTCAACGCGCGCTTCACCCTCGCCCTGCTGCGCGACACCAAAGTTGGCCCCTCGCCTCAATGGCTGCAACAACGCCTGCGTCTGGTGGGCCAGCGACCCATCAATAACATCGTCGACGTGACCAACTACATCACTTTCGAGTTGGGCCAGCCTTTGCATGCCTTTGACTATGACAAACTGGTCGCGCGCGCCGGCAACGCAACACCCACCATCACCACGCGCCTGGCACGACCAGGCGAGACCCTGACCACGCTGGAGGGCGCGCAGCGCGAGCTGGACGAGCACACCATCATTCTGCTGGACTCCGCCGGCATTCTCAGTCTGGGTGGTCTAATCGGCGGCGCGGAAACCGAAATCGACGACGACACGCGCAACGTGTTGCTGGAAGCGGCCAACTGGAACTTCATCAACATCCGCCGCACGATGCAGACGCAAAAGAACATCACTGACGCCGGCGTGCGCTTCAGCCGCGGCGTGCATCCGGCCCTGTCGCAGGCTGGCGTACAGCGCGGCATTGAGCTCATGCGTCGCAGCGGCGGCGGAACTATCGCCGCCGGCATCATCGACGAGTATCCGCTGCCCCCGCCACCGGTGCAGGTGACGCTGCCGGTCGCCGAGGTGCAGCGCATCATGGGTGTGGAATTCACTGCCGCTGAAGCTGCCGCCATCCTGCGCCGCCTCGAGTTCGAGGTCTGCGTTGAGGACGACCGGCTGCAGGTAACGGCGCCCGATCACCGCCTTGACATCAGCAGCGAACCCGTCACCGGCCAGGCCGACCTGATCGAGGAACTGGCCCGTATCCACGGCTATGACCGTATCCCGGACAGCGTCATCGCCGACGAAATGCCGCCCCGGCACGCCAACCTGACGCTGGAACATGAGGAGCTGGTGCGTGACCTGCTGGTGACCCTGGGGTTGCGCGAGAACATCAGCCATCGCTTCACCGCGCCCGAACGAGAAGCCCTGCTGACCCCCGGCGACGGCCCCGGCTGGCACACGCAGCCCTACGTCGAGCTGCTCAACCCGGTCGCGCCAGAAAAACGCGTACTGCGCCATACCTTGCTCACCCAGCTGCTGGACAATGCTGCCGGTAACGCGCGCTGGCGCGAGTCGCAGCAGGTCTTTGAAATCGGGAATGTCTACCTGCAGCGCTCGAATACAAACCTGCCGGATGAGCCGCGCCGTCTCGCACTGCTGCTGACCGGCAAACGTGTGCTGCCAGACTGGCAGGCCGGCGCCAGCGATGAGCTGCTGGATTACTACGACCTGAAGGGCCTGCTGGACAGCCTGCTGGACAGCCTGAAGGTCGCGGATCTGCACTACGAGCGCAGCGCACACAGCAGCTTCCACCCGGGCCGCTCTGCCGAACTGCGCAGCGGCGCCGAATCGCTCGGCAACGCCGGTGAGTTGCACCCTCTGGTGGCGCAGGCCTTTGGCCTCGGCGACGCACCGGTGCTGGTCGCCGAGCTGGACCTGGAGATGTTGCTGGCGCAGAGCCATTGGCGCAGCTTCCCCGTGCAGGCCCTGCCGCTCACCCCGCCCGTCTACCAGGACATCGCGCTGGTGGTGCGCGACGCGCTGACAGCCGCCGAAGTGGAGGCCGTGCTGCGGCGCGCGGGTGGCGAGCTGCTGCAGGAGCTGCGCCTCTTCGATGTCTACCGCGGCGACCCCGTCCCGCCGGGCCACAAGAGCCTGGCCTTCAACCTGGTCTATCAAACCGACGACCGCACCTTGACCGACCGCGAGGTGGCCAAAGTGCAGCGCAAGATCGTGCGCGCCGCCGAAAGTCAACTCGACGCCAGCTTGCGCGCCTGAGCCAAAGGCAACAGAGGAGCCCGCCATGCAGCTTGAAACGCAGGCCATTCACGCCGGCCACGAAGTAGACCCCGCCAGCGGCGCCATCGTCGCGCCGGTGCACTTTTCCACCACCTACGAACGCGCGCCGGACGGCAGCTATCCGCTGGGCCACGTCTACAGTCGCCTCGGCAACCCCAACCGCCTGGCGCTGGAAACGCGCATCGCCACGCTGGAGGGCGGCGCAGCCGCCGCGGCCTTCGCCTCCGGCTCTGCGGCGATCTACGCGCTGCTGCAGACCCTGGGTCAGGGTGACCATGTCCTCGCGCCCGACGTGCTCTACTACGGCATCCGCCTGATCATGACCGACATCATGGTGCGCCAGGGACTGGCGACCAGCTTCGTTGACATGTCACAGCCGGAAGCGGTCGCCGCCGCCCTGCGCCCGGAGACTCGCCTCGTCCTGCTGGAGACGCCCTCCAACCCGGAGCTGGGCGTCAGCGACATCCGCGCCATCGCCGACATCGCGCACAGCGCCGGCGTCAGCGTGGCCTGCGACAACACCATCGCCACGCCCGTCTTTCAGCAGCCGCTGCAACTGGGCGCCGACTACGTCATGCACGCCACCACCAAGTACCTCGGCGGCCACAGTGATGTGCTGGGCGGCGTGGTCGTCACGCGCGCGCCGGACGAGCGCTTTGAGCGACTGCAGCAAATTCAGCAGCTCGGCGGCGCGGTGCCCTCGCCACTGGAATGCTGGCTGACCCTGCGTGGCATTGAGACCCTGCCTTTGCGCCTCCGCGCCCACGCGGCAAACGCGCTGCGCATCGCGCGCTTCCTCGAGCAGCATCCCGCCATAGAGCGCGTGCGCTATCCCGGTCTGGAGAGCAATCCCGCGCATGAGATCGCCCGGCGTCAGATGAGCGGCTATGGCGGCCTGCTGTCGGCCCAGGTTCGCGGCGGCGCCGAAGCGGCCCTGGCGGTGACCGGCCGGGTGCAGCTCTTCCGCCGCGCGACCAGCTTCGGCGGCACCCACAGCCTCATCGAACACCGCGCCTCAATGGAGAAAGGCGTCACCGCCACCCCGCCCAATCTGCTGCGTATTTCTGTCGGACTAGAGCACAGTGACGACCTCATCGCGGATCTCGACCAGGCGCTGCAGGGCTGAGACGGAGTCGCTACAATCCGGTCATTCTGAAGACCGGGAGAGGGATAGGCATGGCTGAGGCATTCGAGGTTTACGACGAGCGTTTCCGCGCGCTCCTGCTGCCGGACTCGCGCCTTGAAAAGTTGGCGGACGGCTGCATCTGGGCGGAGGGCCCGGTCTGGCTGCCGGACGACAGCGTGGTCTGGAGCGATATCCCCAACAACCGCATGCTGCGCTGGTCAGCCGCGGCGGGCGTGGAGACCTTTCGCCAGCCTTCAAACTTCAGCAACGGCAACACCCTCGATCGCCAGGGCCGCCTGGTCACCTGCGAGCATGGCGGCCGCCGCGTCAGCCGCACGGAAGCGGATGGCACGGTCGTCGCGCTGGCCGAACGCTACCAGGGTGGACGTTTCAACTCGCCCAACGACGTGGTTGTGCGCCCGGACGGCAGCGTCTGGTTCACCGACCCGCCCTACGGCATCCTGGCCGGCACCGAAGAAGGCTATGCCAGCCCGTCGGAACAAGACGGCTGTCACGTCTACCGCCTTGACCCGGCCAGCAGCATAATCACCCGGGTCATCGACGACATGGTCAAGCCCAACGGCCTCGCCTTTGCGCCAGACGGGCAGCAGCTCTACGTGGCGGACACCGGCGCCTCCCATGACCCCGACGGCCCGCATCACATCCGCGTCTTCGACATCGTTGACAATGTGTCGCTGGCCAACGGGCGCCTCTTCGCCGAAATCAATCCCGGCCTGCCGGATGGATTCCGCTTCGATCACAACGGCTACCTCTACACCAGCTCGGCGGACAGTATCCAGGTGGTTACGCAGGAAGGCGAGCGCCTCGGCAAAATCCTGGTACCGGAACCCATCGCCAACTGCTGCTTCGGTGGCCCGCAGTACAACCAGCTTTACATCACCGCAACCAGCTCGCTCTACGTCATTCAGCTCAACACGCGCGGCATTCTGCACGCCTGAGCGCACACAGAGAGGAACACACCATGACGAACTCCGGCATCAAACTGGTCTGGGCCGGCTGGGATAGCGACCCGACCATCGGCTTCAGCGGTCGCGCCGCCAAACGTTGGGCGGAGCACTTGCCGGTCGGCACGCGCATGTTGCTCTACGAAACGACCGGCCGCGCAAAGGGCTCGAAAGCAAAGGGCACAAAGTCCATCATCGGCGAGATCGAGGTCATTGGCAGCTTTGAAGACGGCGCTGGAATGCGCGTAGAGAGTGAGCAGCACGACTCCCTGCTGCCAGTTCACGTAGTGCAGGCGCGCGCCAGTGTGACGCCAGTTCCGTTGGAGCAGGTGCGCGAAATCCTGGGTGATGAAAAGTGGCCGCGCCGTGGCGAATCCTGGCGCCCGCTCGCTGCGACGGAATATCAGGCGCTGCTGGACGCAATGGGCAGCGCCTGAGCCCGTTCAGCTACGCCGCGCCAGCACGATCAGGCGCGCGCAGCCATCCTCAAAGGACCCCTGCTCGTAGTCACCGTAGCGCGCTTCGCTGGTGAAGCCGCTCTGCCGCAGCAAGAGCGCCAGCTCCGGCCAGAAGAAGTGGCGAAACACGACCGGCGCCAACGTGCGCTGCACCACGCCCTCGCCATCAATCTCGTCGTAAATCCAGGTCGTGTGCATGCATTGCGTCGCGCGGTCCAGCTGACTGGTGGCCTGCAGCATGATCAGGTGGCCCGTCTCCGGGTCCATGAAGCTGCGCTCCAGCGTAAGTGCATTGCTGTCGGGGCTGGCGAAAATCTCGCCGGCGTTGGGCAGGTCGATCAGCAGTATCCCCTTCGGCTGCAACCAGCTGTGCAGCCGCTGTAACAGGGCCAGCTGCGTTTCCTGCTCGTGGAAGTGCATCAGGCAGTTGTAGGAGAGCAGAACATAGCGGTAGTGCTGCGGCGGCTCCAGCTGCAGCGCGTCGCCCTGCAGCAACCGAATGCGCGCCTGCAGCGAAGGCGGCGCGTGCGCGAGCCGGCGTCGCGCCCGCGCCAGCATGGCATCTTCACTGTCAAGCCCGTGAACAGTCTCCAGGTGCTGCGTCAGATGAAACAGGACGCGTCCGCTGCCACAGCCGATCTCCAGCAGCGGGCCACTCCCGTGTGCATCAATCACCCGCTCGTAGAACGCCAGGTCATCGGTCTTGTCGCGGTTCTCGGCGTCATAGTAGCGCGCAATTTGTGCGTAAAATCCGGCCATGGATGGCCCTTCTCCTTCAATCGAACGGCCATTGTAACGCAGCCCGCTGCGTACCGGCGCGCTTGTCGCCGCCCCAGGCGACTGCTACAATGCCGCCAGCATTCGGGTGTCAATTCCGGTTTGTCTTGTCGCGCCGGAGGAGTACACCCCGGCGCTGTCGGCGAGGTGTTGAGGACCATTCATGGCATTCGACAAGGGCGACACCCGGCCACTCGCTCTCCTGCAAGCGGAACCAGTTTCACCAGCGGGGACTCCCACAGCCAGCTCTGGCGGTGATGATGGCCAGAGTCCCCGCGCGCGCCGTCGGCGCAGGGGAGGCTGTGGCTGCTGGCTGAGCGGACTCTTTACCCTCTTTGTCATCCTGGTGCTCGTCGTTGTCGGTCTCATTCTGCCGCCGGTGCAACTCATCGAACGCCTCACCGGCCCCCGGTTTCTCTCACTTAACGCCGACGCCTCCGCCATACAGCTTGAGGGTCTGACCCTGCAGGTCGATCCTGAAGAACCCGGAGAGGGTTTCAGCGTCGCAATGGAAACCTTGCCGGCCGGCGACTTCCTGGCTGGCGCAGCCGAGCAAGAATGGTTGCCTGCCGCGCTCGCCGCCCTGCCCGCGCAATTGGCCTTGCAGAGCCCGGTTTACTCACTCTACAGCGAAGGCGCGGCGCCGCCGCCGGCCCTCACCCTGGATCTGGCCCTGCCGCAGGCAACCGGCAACGCACAGCTCTTCTCGCTCTACGGCTGGGATGGCATGTATTGGAACTTCCTGCCTTCCACGCAACAAGGCGCTGGCTCCCTGCGCGCCACAGTGGCGAGCCTGCCGCAACAGCTGGCCCTGTTCCAGGTGACGCCACCCGCGCAACCGACAGTGCTGGTGATCGTGGATGTGCAGCACACGCTGCAAGCCGAAGTCGCCCAGGTGGCGAACATCGTCGCTCCCGCCGGCATACAGCCAACGCTCGCAGGTGGACTCACCGGCAGCCTGGCCGCCGGCTTCGATTTCAACAGTGGCTATGTGGTCATGCCGGTGGTGCGCAACTTCATCGACGCGCGCGCGCTCGATTCACTCACCGTCAGCAGCATCCTCGCCAACCGGGAACTGCGCCAGGCGCATGTCGCCCAGCTGACCGCCTTTGCCAACGCCGGCTTTGGCGGCCTGCTGATTGACTGGCGTGGTCTCGTGCCGGAACAGCGTCGCCTTTTCAGTGAATTCATCAGCGAGCTGGACGCAAGCTTTGATAAAGTTGGCCTGAAGCTGGGCGTCGTCGTGCCGCCAGCGGACGTCATGAATGGTGCGCTGGATACCGGCGCCTACGACTGGCGCGCCCTGGGGCGCTCCGCCGATTACCTGCAACTCAGACTGCCCCTGCAGCCCGCCGACTACGGCACGGACGTCGGACAACCGGTCGATCTCATGCTGCGCCACGCCGTGGGCGAAGTGGACCGCAAGCGTCTGCTGGCTGGCTTCAACGCACGCACGCTGCGTGAATCAGAGGGGAGTTTCACGCCGGTGGGCTATGCCGAAGCGCATGCCGGACTGGGCGATGTCATCGTCGAGGTCGAGACCACTATCGACGGCGCTGTGCTGCCAGGAACGTTGATCGATGCGCGTCTTGACGGCTTCAACGCCGCAGCCGGCTTCGACCCTGTCGCTATGGCGCCCTGGGTTGAGTATCGCACGGACGACAACCTGCCGGCTGCCCGCTACTGGCTGACCACTGGCGCGGCCCTGCGCTTCCGCCTTGGGCGGACGCTGCCCTTCGCGCTGGCCGGCATCGGCGTTGAGGGTCTGCTGGCCCCGGACCAGTCCCGCGATTTGCTGGAGGCCGTGCTGGCCTACAAGTTGCAGCTACCCGCTGTGCCAGACACCGGGCAGCCGGCCCTGCGCTGGCGTGTGGAAGGCGCGGACGGTGTTCAGAGCGAAGTCCTGACCGATCTGGACGAAGGCCTGCGCACCACGCTGGAGGCTCCGGACGGCAATTATGCCATCAATGTGGATGTCGTGACCGGTCGTGACGCAGTTGCGCGTGACGGCCAGGCCATCGGCCTCTTCGCGCCGACGCCTACACCGACCCCCACGCCGACTCCCGCGCCAACCGCCATCCCCAGACCCGTCGTCGCGCAGCCGGCGCCGGTCTCCCGGGCGCCGGCCGTCGCGCCAGGTTCGGGCAGCATTCAGCCCGGTTCCTTCGAATATGGCGGTCACGTGACCAGCACCGGCAGTGGGCGCGCCATCAATGCCATGCGTCAGTCCGGCATGACCTGGATGAAGAAACAGGTGAGGCATCCGGGCGGTGACGCCGGCGGAGTCATCAGCGCCGCGAAATCCAATGGCTTCAAGATTTTGATCGGCGCTCTCGGCGACAAGAACCAGCTGGCCTCACGGGGCGCCGCCTACATGGACGAGTTCGCCGCCTGGCTGGCCAGCGTAGCCGCCCAGGGCGCGGACGCCATCGAAGTGTGGAACGAGCCCAATCTTGATCGTGAGTGGCCGCAGGGCCAGATTAACGGCGCCACCTATGCTGACATGCTGCGCCGCGCCTACAGCGCCATCAAGCGCGCCAACCCCGCCACCATGGTCATCAGTGGCGCGCCCGCTCCCACCGGCGCCGAGGGCGCCTTCCCCGGCCGCGTCGTGAACGACGACAAGTTCATGCGCCAGATGGTCGGCGCCGGTGCTATGCAATGGCTGGATTGCGTCGGCATCCATTACAACGAGGGTATCATCCCGCCCTCACAGACTGGCGGCGACCCGCGCGACAGCTTCTACTCCCGCTACTACTTCAGCATGCTCAACCTCTACTGGAGCATCACCGGCGGGCAGAAGCCGCTCTGCTTTACCGAACTGGGTTTCCTGACTTCGCACGGCTACGGACCTCTGCCCGGCAGCTTCGGCTGGGCAGGCAACGTCACCCTGCAACAGCATGCCGCCTGGCTGGCGCAGTCCATCGCGCTCTCGTCGCAGAGCGGCAGGGTGCGCCTGCTCATCGTCTGGAATGTAGATTTCACGCTCTACGGCGCAGATCCACAGGCCGGCTACGCCATGATTCGCGCGGACGGCAGTTGCCCGGCCTGCGGCGCCATCGCCGCCGCACGCTGATGGTGGCCAAACAGGAGGCATGCTCTTGACCGGCACCCGTCGTGGCGTTCAGATGTTCGCCCTTGTCTGGGTCATGATCACAGTTCTGATGGGAGCCAGCACCTTCGTCGCCATCTACTTCGTCTATGGCCTCGTTGACCAGCCGCGCAACATCAACACCGCCAGCAACGCAGCCCTGCCCGTGCCTGTGGTGGCGCAAGCCGCAGCCAACCCGCTGATCATCGCCACCGTCGTGCCAGCACCGCCCACACTGCCGTCCACAGCAGTTCCGCCCGCGGAAATCGTCGTGGCCGGCCCCGCCGAGCAACGTCCGCAGCCCACTCCCCTGCCCGTTTCCGATCGCAGCTTCCAGCCCGGCATCCAGGTGCAGGTCAGTCCCGACCTCAACCCCGATAACCAGGAGACCTGGATGCGCGAAGTCGCCACAAAATTGCGCCTGGGCTGGTACAAACAACAGGTGCGCTGGGAAGACACAGAGGCCGAGCAGAACCGCTTCAACTGGGCTGAACTCGATCTGTCCCTGCCGCTGGCGGCAGAACACAACCTGCGCGTCATGCTCTCCATCGTCACGGCGCCGGAGTGGGCGCGTGACGAAAACGTCGAGCTCAGTCGACACGGCCCGCCCGCCCGCAATCAGGACTACGTCGATTTCGTCAGCACTATCGTGACGCGCTACCCGGGTATGGTGCACGCCATCGAAGTCTGGAACGAGCAGAATCTCGATCGCGAGTGGACCGCGGCGCGTGGACTGAGCGCTTCGGATTATGTCGGTCTGTTGCGCGACACAACCCTGGCGGTCAAGGCGCTTGATCCAGGTATTATCATCATCAGCGGCGCACTCTCGCCCACCGGTGGCTGGACCGAACCTGACGGGCGCATCAGCGCGATCGATGATTTTGCCTACTTCGACAGTCTGCTGGCAGCCGGCCTGCTGAACTACGCCGATTGCGTCGGCGCCCATCACAACGGCTACAACATCGGGCCGGACGTTGCCTGGAACGAGGTAGTCAACGATCCCACCGCCTCCTTCCGCGGCCCCTTCGACAACCCGCATCATAGCTGGAGCCTCTACAGCACCCTGCGCACCTATTCGGACAAGATTGAACTGGCCGGCGGCGACCAGCCGCTCTGCGTAACCGAGTTTGGCTGGGCCTCCACTGAAGACCTCGACGGCTATCCGCCAGGTTTCGAATTCGCCAACGACAACACGCTTGCAGAGCAGTCCCGCTGGACGATTCAGGCCCTCGATCTGATGGAAGAGTGGGGCGACATCTGGCTGGCCTTCGTCTGGAACTTCAATTACGGCCCCCAGGCGGGCTGGGACCCCAACAACGACAACGTGCCCTACTCGATCATCGGCAAGGACTGGGCCTTCCGCCCCCTGTATGATGACCTCGGTGCCTGGCAACTGGAACGCCGTCTGGAGAGCGCCGTCGGCGGATGAAACGCACTTCCCTGGTATGGCCTGTTGTCGGTCTGCTGTTGCTGCTCGCAGCAGCCGCGCTCCCGCGCCATCCCGATGCAGATCCCCTGGCAGCTGCTGCTGTCGTCGATCCACCTTTTTCTCCCCTCTCCTATGGCATTCAGGCATCCCTCTGGTGGGAGGACGGGCTCACTGGCTGGCGCCTGGATCTCGTGCGGCTGATGGTTTTCAGCCACGTAAAACAGAGTTTCGCCTGGGCGGATATGGAGACGAACGAGGGCGAGTACCGCTTTGGTCGCGCGGACGAACTGCTCGGCGAAATTGAGCGGCGCGACCTGCAACTGGTCGTGCGCCTCGGCCACAGTCCAGCCTGGGTGCGCGCCGAAAACACAGCGCCTGGCGCAGAAACTCCTGCCGATGTCCCGCCTGCGCCGCAGCATATGGATGCCTGGAGCGCCTGGTGTGGCGCCGTCGCTGCGCGCTACGCCGGTCGTGTCGCCGCCTACCAGATCTGGAATGAGCCCAACCTTGCGCGCGAATGGGGCGGCAACATTCCTTCTGCCGGCGAGTACGTCGAACTGCTGCGCGTATGCAGCGAGGCCATCCGCGCAGCCGACCCCCAGGCCATTCTCATCTCGGCCGGGCTGGCACCCACCGGCAACTGCTGTGAGCAGGCCCATCCGGATGACCAGTATCTGCAGGAACTCTATAACTCCGGCTTCCAGCAGTACATTGATGTCGTCGGCCTGCACGCGCCCGGCTATTCACCCCCGGAAGTCAGCCCGGACGAGGCGGAAGCCAGCGGCGGGCAGCGATTCTTCACCTTCCGGCGCGTGGAAGACATGCGCCGCATCATGGTCGCCAACGGCGACGCCGCGCGTCAGATCGCCATTCTTGAGACAGGCTGGACGCGCGACGTAGAAGGCCAGAACGAGGACTACTCCTGGTTCGCCGTGGACGAAGCGACACAGGCTGACTACCTCGTGCGGGCCTATCGCTACGCTGCCGATCACTGGCGCCCCTGGGTGGGGTTGATGACGACCATCTCCATCGCGGACCCAGGCTGGGACGAGCAGGACGAGCAGTACTGGTGGAGCATCATCCAGCCAGACATGCAGGTGCTGCAAGCCTACCTGGACCTCGCCAATATGGAGAAAATCTGCGGCGAGCGCATCATCCCTGCGCGCGCGCCGGACAGCCCGGAGGCGCTGGGCCTTGTCCCCGTCGCTCCTTGTAGCTAGCCTGTTCCTGCACCTGCTGGCCACGGTCGTCTGGCTGGGCGGCCTCTTCCTGTTGACCCTGCTGGTCTGGCCCGAAACGCGCCGCAGCCTGTCAGAAAACCCCGAACGCTATCGCCTGCTGGGTCGGCTGCGCAAACGCTTCCAGCCGCTCACCTGGCTCAGTCTGGCAGTACTGATCGTCACCGGACTCTTTCAGATGACTGCCGACCCCCATTATGAAGGTATGTTACAATTCGGCAGTCCCTGGAGCCGTGCCATTCTGCTCAAGCATGTGGCCCTCGTCGGGATGGTGGGTTGTGGCATCCTGTTGCAATGGCGCGTGGCGCCGGCGCTGGAGCGTCTGGGATGGCTGCTGGAACGCGAGCGTGGCGATGCAGCGGAATGGGCGCGGCTGCGGCGCCAGGAAGTGCGGCTCGCGCGGATTAGCGTCGCGCTCGCTTTGCTGGTGTTAATTTTTACCGCCTGGGCAACGGCGCTCTGAACCTGTTCGCCACCCGGTTCCCGCTCTATGGAGACCCCCGGCATTGTCTTCCCGCACCGGCTTAGTCCTGGCAACCCTGCTGCTGCTGCTTGGTGCCCTGCTGCGCAGCCATCGACTGCCAGATCTGCCTTCCGGCCTGAACGAGGACGAATACGCCACCCTGCGCATCGTTGAATCTCTGCGCGCAGGGCAAATCGCCGTCTTTTACGACCAGTCGCCAGAAGCTGGGGCGAACGGTCGCGAAGTCTTCTACCCGACCCTGCTGGCTATCAGTACCGCGATTTACGGCGGCGGCCCGCTTGGCTACCGCCTGCTCTCGTTCCTCTCCAGCATGCTCACTCTGGCCATGGTCTATGCGCTGGCGACGCGACTGTGCGGTACGCGCGGCGCCGTGGCGGCGCTGGCCCTGATGACCTTGAGCCTGTGGCCGGTTCTGTTGGGGCGCAGCGTCACCCCGGTGGTCATGCTGCCCTTGCTGGTCTCAACCCTGATGCTGGGGTTGGCACATGCCCTGACGGTTCCGGCGCGGATAGCAGGAGGCCTGCCCGGCACAGTCGCCTTTGCAGCGCTCGGGCTGGCGACAGGCCTGGGGTTCTACTTCCACCCTGCCCAGCTCTGGCTGCTGCTCGGCACTCTTCTGTTTATTTTCTGGCTGACGCGCAGCCAGGGGCCGCTGACGCTTAACCTGATTATGTCTCTGTCTTTCGCGCTGCTGCTGCTGGCCATTGTGCTGCTGCCCTACGGGCTCTCCACCCTGCGCCAGAGCGAAATCAGCGGCCTCGGGCGCCTCTTCGGCGACTATGACATGCGCGCAAGCCCTCCGCTGCAGTCCATCGTCAACAACCTCGGCGGCATCTTCTATATTGGCGACGCCAGCCCGCTGCATAACCTGCCCGGGCGCCCGCTCTTCGACTTGCTCAGCGGGCTAATCATCCTGGTCGGGTTCATGGCTTCCCTGCGGGCACGACACCATCCGCGCTTCGGCCTGTCCCTCATCTTTACCGTTGTCCTGGCGCCCGCAGCCCTGCTCAGTAACGATAGCCCGGACTTTGCGGGACTGACCCTGCTGTTGCCCCTGCTGGCGCTCTTCTTCGGCTTCGGCGTGGTGACCCTGGCCAACAACCTCGGCAAGGCATCACGCTTCGTTCCGCTCATCGCGCTCGTCGTTCTGCCCGGCTTCAACCTGGCCTGGACGGGCAACGATCTTTTCAACGTCTGGGCAGAGTCGCCCGAAACCCGGGACGCCTGGAACGGACGAATCGGTCAGCTGGCCAGACACATCGACCGTAGCGTTGACAGCCTGCCTACCGTCGTCTGCATCCCGACTGTCAACCCGGAGCCCACCCCCGACCTGAGCGATGCCTGGCGCATGCTGCTGCTGTTGCAGGACCGCGGCAAGGCCATCCGCTACGTCGACTGTCGCACCGGGCTCGTGCTCGCCAACGGCGGCGAACTTCAGCAGATCATCCTGCCGGATGACTCGACGCTGGCGAACATGCATCCCCTCCTGCGCGATTGGTTGCAGCGCGGTGGCTTGCCGCCCGACCCCGACCTGCCGCCGGATTCAGTCTTCACGCTGGATGTCGGGGATCTTCTGGGCAACAAGGTGGGCAACTTTACCACCATGGCTCCGGTGCGTCTCGCTCCTGAAGCGCCGGGCGGCGCGGAAGACATCCTGCCTCCCGTCACACTGGACGGGAATCTGACCTTTCTCGGCTACGAACCGTCCGGAGTCGAGCGCTACCAGCATGGCGACGTCATCACCTCCGTGACCTGGTGGCGCGTGGATGGCCCGCTGCCACCGGACCTGCATCTCTTTACCCACGTCATGCCTGACCCAGCCATGATTACATCGCAGAACGACCGGCTCAGCTTGCTGCCGGCCAGCCTGTTGCCGCGCGACATCTTCATCCAGGTGACCTACGTCAGGCTGCCAGTGCCTACTCCAGCCGGCGACTACCTCGTCTCCATCGGTGCCTATCGCCAGGGGGACCAACAGCGCCTCGCCGTATTGCAGGATGGCGAGTTGCGCGGCACACGCCTCTTCCTGAACACCAATGTCTTCTCCGTGGGCCACAAGGAAAGTTGATCTTGTTCGAACTCGTGATGCTGGGTAGCTCGGCCTCCGCGCCCTCGATCCACCGTGGACTGCCAGCCCAGCTGTTACTGGCCGGTGACCAGCGCTTCCTGATCGACTGTGGCGAAGGCACACAGCGTCAAATCCTGCGCAGCGGCGTCGGCTTTCGCAATCTCGGTTGCGTGCTGCTCACTCACGGCCACCTCGACCACATCCTCGGCCTGGGCGGCCTCATGTCCACGCTGACCAGCTGGGAGAACATCAGCGAGATCGAGATCTGGGCCGGACGCAATCCGCTGCGACGGGTGCAGTCACTGCTTTACGGCGTAGTGCTGGACTATGATCGCCTGCCCATCGACATCCGCATGCGGGAATTGGGCCCGGGTCTGCTGCTCGACGACAAGGCCTTCACAGTCAGCGCATTCCCGGTCAGCCACCGCGGCAGCGGTAATTTCGGCTTCATCTTTCAGCAGAAGGCTCACCGCCCCTTCCTCGTCGAGCGGGCGCAGACGTTGGGCATTCCGGTGGGGCCGGAACGCCGCGATCTGGTACGTGGTGAGACCGTCACCCTGGCGGACGGTCGTCGCATCACTCCGGACCTGGTGCTGGGGCCAGCCCTCCCAGGCGCGAAGTACGTCCACATCGGGGACTGTGGCCGGACGGACAACCTGGGTGAGTATGTGCAGGGTGCCACTGCGCTCGTCATCGAGGCCACATTCCTGCACGAGGACGCCGACACGGCGCAGTCTTTCGGCCATCTGACCGCCCGCCAGGCTGCCTTGCTCGCCGCCGAGAACGACGTGCAGACGCTCATCCTGACGCATGTCTCGCGCCGCTACCGTGAACGTGATATCAAACAGGAGGCGCGCGCTGTCTTCCCGGCAACCCGGGTCGCGCGCGACTTCGACCATTTCACAATCCACCGCGATCGCCCGGTGGAGCGAACCCGACACCGAAAGTGAATGAGGAGTCTGATGGACGACAAAGCTGCCCGCGATGCCTATGTCAGTGAACTGTTCGCGCAGGAGGACGAGGTGCTCGCCTGGATCCAGGCCGAGACCCGGCGTCACAACATGCCGCAAATCAGCCTGAGCGCGCAGGAGGGTCGTCTGCTGCAGTGGCTGGCGCAGGCAGTGAATGCGCGCAGAATTGTGGAAATCGGTACGCTGGCCGGCTACAGCGGCACCTGGCTGGCGCGCGCCCTGCCGGAGGACGGCATGCTTTACACCCTGGAGGTGAACAGCCTGCATGCCCAGGTCTCCCGCGCAAGCTTCGCACGCAGTGGACTCGATGCGCGCATTCAGCTGCTGGAAGGCCCTGCGCTGGCTTCACTGCAAAAGATAAGCGCGCATGCGCCCTTCGACCTCATCTTCATCGACGCCGACAAGGAAGGCTATCCGCAATACCTGGCCTGGGCGCTGGAGTATCTGCGCGTCGGCGGCGTGATTGCGTCCCACAACGCCTTCCGCGGTGGCCGCGTGCTCGCGCCCGAAACCTCTGATGACGGCGGCATGGACCAGTTTAATCGCGCACTCGCCGCGGAGCCGCGCCTCTCAAGCACGCTCATCGCCATCGGTGATGGGATGTCTGTCGGCATCAAACTGAACTGAGATTCGGGCTGGCGCCGGCGCTTCAGAGAAAAGGAGCAGCCTGCCCCCAGCGGTCACCGAAGACGAAATCAGTCAGCGGCTTGCGCACCTGGGGTTCCTGCTCAAAATCGCGTCGCTCTTCGGGCAGGGTTTCCGGCGGCGCTGGCCAGCCCAGGGCCACGCCGCAGATCGGTTCGTGCGTGGCCGGGATGGCGTAGACTTCGCGCGCGCGATCGCGGTCGATGCCGGCCATCTGCCGCAGCATCAACCCCTGCGCCATGGCCTGCACGGTGAAATTGCCCATCGCCAGGCCGGAATCATAAAAGCTGGTGCGCGCAGGCCGTCCCTCATGTACCACTGTCGCCACGACCAGCATGAGCACCGGCGCGCCACCCGCCCAGGTCTGGTTGCCAGGCAGCAGACAGCTGAAGAGCCGCTCAAAGGCAGCAGCATCTTCCCGGGTCGCCACGATGAAGTTCCAGGGTTGTCGATTGGATGAAGAGGCCGCACGCCGCGCCGCCTCCAACAGGCTGAGCAAGGTCTCCCGCGCCACCGGCCGGTAGAGATAGTTACGCGGGCTGCGCCGCCCGGTGATAAACTCATGCAACAGCGCCTGCGCTTCCACTTCCGTCATGCCTGCTTCCTTTCAACGAGGGTTGTGTTCATGCCTCACTCCTGCAGCTGAATCGCGCCCTCGCCCAGAATCTGGCCAGGCTGAATGACCGCGGGCGACTGTACATCCACGCTGGCGAAGAGGTCGTAGGTCGTCGCACCAGTGACGCGCACCGGCACAATTTCACCTGGCGGTAACTCGCCCTCGACGATGACGTAGCCATCAATCTCGGGTGCATCACGCCAGCTGCGTCCCAGGCTGAGCATGGTGCCGTCGGGCCGTCCCGCTTCGTCCTCGCTGGCGCCGTGGCCCTCCACCAGCACATCAATGCTGCGGTCGACCAGTGTCTGGTTCTTTGCCAGGCTGATGCCCTGCTGCAGCGTCATCAGCGCATCGTAGCGTTCCTGCTTGACGTCCTCCGGCACCTGGTCGGGCAGCACAGCCGCAGGCGTGCCCGGCTCCTGCGAATAGGTAAAGGCGCCCACGCGATCGAACTGCAAGTCGCGCACAAAATCGAGCAAGCCTTCAAACTCGGCGTCGGTCTCGCCTGGATAGCCCACGATAAAGGTCGTGCGCACAGCCAGCTGCGGCATCAGTGCGCGCATCCGCGCCAGGGTGTTGTAGACCCACTCGATGTTGGCCGGACGCCGCATTCGCAGCAAGGTGCTGCGGTGGCCGTGCTGCAGCGGCATGTCCAGATACGGCAGCACTTGCGGCTGCGCGGCCATCGTTTCGATCAGGCGCGGCGTCACATAGCCCGGCCAGGCGTACATGATGCGCAGCCAGGGGATGTCCGGCGCCCCCGTCACCAACGCCTCCAGCAGTTGCGCCAGGCCGTCCTTCAGCCCCAGGTCGTGGCCGTAGTCGGACGAATCCTGGGCGATGAGGATCAGTTCGCGCAGACCTTGCGCCTCGAGCCGCTGCGCCTCGTCCACCAGTGTTGCCAGCGGCCGGCTGACAGCTGTGCCCTTGATCTTTGGAATGGTGCAAAAGGCGCAGGGACGGCGGCAGCCATCCGCAATCTTCAGCCAGGCGCTGGCGCCCTGCACGCTGGCGCGCAACACGCCGCGCTCATCCAGGCCGACTGTCTTCACATCCGTCGGCAGGTGATATAGCGGCTGCGGATGTTTGCGCGCGCGCAGCCGTTGCACCAGGTCAAAGATGTCCATCCAGCGGCGGGTGCCAATCACCCCGTCCAGGCCCGGTACGTCCTGCGCCAGGCGGGCGCCATGACGTTGAGCGAGACAGCCGGAGGCGATGACCATCTGCCCTGCCCGCCGTTGCCTGACCAACTCGCGCAGGGCAGCCAGCGATTCTTCGCGCGCCGCCTCAAGGAAGCCGCAGGTGTTGACGATCAGCACGGCCGCATCGGCGGGGTCGCCCGTGCCGCGCATACCCTGTTGCCCCAGCACCTGAGCCATGCTTTCCGAATCAACTGTGTTTTTGGCGCAGCCCAGGCTGAGCAGGTAGTAGTTGTCCCTGTTCATTGGCGCATGCTACGTCCGCCCCGCTGCCGCGCGCAGAGCTCCGCCACAGTAGAATGTTTCACATCACACCCCTGTCCATGACCAACTGCCAGCCTTGCAACCCGGCGCAGAACACCCGGCACTCATCAAGCAGTGCGGACATAACGCCTGGGACAAGCCGACTGATGACCAACTGATTCCTCGTGGTACTGAAAATATCCCCAGGGACCAGCTAACTATCACTGGTTGACTGGATTCATTGCCGTTCCGACGTTGTGAGATGAGATTTCTCAATCAGTATCAATCGGTTGATGGAAGTAATAGCAGAGGCCATCGGGGGCGACAACGAAAAACACTTGCAGTTTCTGTCCGTTTCGTTCGTCAACCCGCCAGTTTCCAGTCTCAACGCCATTGCTTTCGATTTCCTCTCGCACGCGGAGGATGTCCGTCACTTTGATGGCCGCACCGTCCTGGGATGCGTCGCCGCCGTTTATGGCGAAACCGATCTGAACGCCGTCGCGCTCCATAATTACCCTGGGTACCGGCTCGTTTGTGCGCTCTACTTCGGAGAGGCCGAAACTGTGTTGATACCAGGCTACTGTCTCATCCAGATCTCTTACGGGTAATGCCAGCACATCGTCGGCAAAAGGATACGCTGCTTCAAACAGGCTGGACATGGTGCCTGCACAGGTTTCTTATCACAGCCTGGCTCACCTCTCCTCTACCTGCCCCGGACCGTTAGTGCCCGGTCATCCCTGACGCGCATTGTAAACGTGGTTGCCGCTGGCTGCGAAGTCATAAAAGACCGCCACAGCTTCATCCTTGAGCAGGTTGTTGACCACGTCAATGTCGCGCCGTTCCAGCTCCTGCTGCCACTGCGGGTGGATGGGCCCCTCGTCAAAACCGGTGATCTCCTCCAGCTCCGGGCCACTGCCCGCGATCACCAGCGAGCGAATCCCGGACCAGATCACCGCACCATAGCACATGACGCAGGTGCGCCAGTTCACCACCAGTTGATAGGCGGGCAGGCCAGGCGCGCCCAGGTCCCAGGTGCCCAGCACTTGTTGTGCCAGCGTGAGCGTCGTCACCTCGGCGTGCGCCGACGAACATTGCAGCGGCATCACCCGGTTAACGCCGATCACCACCGGTACGCCCGTATCACGCTCAAACACGCCGGCGGCGAAAGGGCCGCCCGTGCCACGCTCAAAATTCAGCCGCGAAAAGCGGATCACCGCGGCCATGCGTTCCTCAATGGTCGGCAGTCTGGCCGGCAAGGCTTCGTTTTCACGCAGGGCCCATTCCGGCAGGTTCAGTGTGAATTCCATTGCTTTCTCCTCGGACTGTCACGGCCATTCTAGCCGTTTTGCAGCGCTTTCGCCGGCGCCTGCGTCACCCGGGGCGGCAGCACTGCGGTTGCCGACGGAATGATGGTGGCGGTTGCTGTAATAACGGATGTCGCTGTCTGGCCGGGACCGGGGCTGGCCGTCGCTGTGGCAGTGATCGATTGTATCAAGGCGCTGGTCGCGCTGGCGTCAGGTGTGGCGCTGGCCGTGATCGCAGGTGTGAAGGTGGGCGGTGACTGGAGCGCGACACCCCGCAGCGGACCAGCAGTGACCTCAGGCGTCAGGGTACGCAGCAGGGCACCCACATCAATTGGCGACGTTGGTTGCGCTGTCGCCGTGAACACTGATGTCGGTTCAAAGCCGGCGCCCGCATTAAGGGTCGACTCTGTCTGCGTGAAGGTCATCTCCACCTGTTGGCCCCGTAGCCCGGGCACGCCCAGTTCCTGCCCGTTCCAGGTGATCAGCAGCGCCTCGGCATTGCTGGCCGTCAACTGTATCTCCCTGCGCGCAACGACCTCAACATGCTCGCCCGGCCGCAGCATGCCCACGAACTCTTCGTCACCATCCGCCGTGATGCGCAGCCAGGTGCGCTGGGCGGCCTCCGTCGTCACCAGCACCCCGCTGCCATTCCAGAACTGTGTCACCTGACGTTCTTGCTGCCGGCTTCCGCGGCCCGGCGTGTTCGTGGCCTGCAGCCGCATCACCACGGTGGGCAGAGACGTTGGTGGAATCAACTGCGGCAGCTCACTTTCAGGCACGAACGGCGCCTCTCCGTTTTCCAGAAATTGCAGGGCGACGAAAACGACTACGCCCAGGGCCACAGCTCCCATCAGGAGCACCAGCAGCGCGCTCAGGAAACCACGTCGCCTGCGTCTACGCTGCTGCAGCAGTTCCCCACCGCCTAAATCCAGCTGCGGGACAGGCTTTGGCGCTTCTTCAACTTTCCCGGATCGGGGGCGGCGCCGGCTGCGTTCGCGCCGCTGTCTGCGCTGCGATTCTTGGCGCAGCGCATCGAATTGCTCGAGCACCCAGACGTCATCAAGCCCGAGATAGCGCGCGTAGTTCCCGATAAAACCGCGCAACTGAACTGTAGAGGCTTCCGGAATGTCGAAGGCGCCGTCTTCAAACGCAACCAGCACCCGCTGCCGGATGCGCAGCGCCTGCACCGCTTCGGCCAGCGAGACTTCCCTGGCTTCGCGGGCTTCACGTAACAATCGTCCGAGCGCCTGTGCATCCATCGCTTAAGGAGGGCCCGGCCCGCCCCGGCCGGTCAGGCCATACGCCCGGCGCGCGGGCAGGGGTTCAGGAGGTCACTTCCTCGTCCGCCACCATGGCGGGCTCAGCCACCTCGCCCGTTTCATCCTCCCCGGCCTCATCCGTCTGCGGCGCTTCTTCCGCGTCGCGCTCGGCCAGCCATGCAGCCAGCTCCAGTTCCGGCACGATGGTGACCTTCAGCACGGGCTCCAGCTCGCTGCCGAGGCGCACCGCCACGTCATGGGAGCCGGTCTCGCGCAGAGGCTGCTGACCAATACGGCGCCGGTTGATGTCCACGCCGGTCTGTTCTTCCAGCGCTTCCGCAATTTCCTGAGACGTCACGGAACCAAACAACTTGCCGGTCACGGCGGCGCGGCGACCGAACACCAGCTCGACACCGTCGATCTGCCGGGCCAGCTCGTTCAGTTCGTTTTCCATGGCGGCGCGGCGCGCAGAAGCCTGCTCGCGCAACTTCGTCGCGCGTTTCATTTCCGCCGGCGTGGCCTTGACTGCCATGCCGCCAGGGATGAGATAGTTGCGGGCGAATCCGTCAGCGACGTTAATCACTTCGCCGGCCACGCCGTGCTTGTAGACATAGTCCAGCAAAATCACTTTCATGGCCGCTTCCCCACCCGTTTACTGCGCTCACCGGAAAAGCGGATTATAAGTCCTGCCGAGCCTGCTGCCAAGTGCGGAATCGCCCACACCATTCAGGTGCCAGGCCCGCCCGCCGCGCTACAATGGTCGCCTCTAACCCTGCCGCACAGGAGCGCGTCCATGTCTATCGAAAGTATCGAGGCCCTGCCCGTCCGACTCAGGCACGATGAAGCCTATCTCGGCCCGCTGCCGCCCCACACCGACGTCGGTAACTATTTCATCCGCCCGCCCTATCGCTGCCTCTACTCCGCAACCTACGAGACCGTCTTCGTGCGCCTGCGCACCAGCGAGGGCGTCACCGCCTGGGGCGAAGCGCTGGCGCCGGTGGCGCCGGAGGTGGTGTGCAGCATCATTGATCAGTTGCTGGCACCGGCCCTCATTGGCCGCGACCCGCTGGGCGCCGGCCGTCTCTGGCATCTGATGTACAACCTGATGCGGGACCGCGGTTATTACGGCGGCCACATGCTCGACGCCATCAGCGCCATCGATATTGCCCTGTGGGACGCGCGCGGCAAGTTGCAGGATCAGCCCGTGCACGCGCTGCTGGGCGGCGCTTTTTTCGACGACGCCATCCCCTGTTACGTCTCCGGCCTGCCGCGGCCCGATGATGATGGACGCGTCGAGCTGGCGCTGGACTGGCAGGAAAAAGGCTTCAACGCCTTCAAGCTGTCAGCAGGCTACGGCGTCCACGCCGACGTCACCACCATGAGCCGGCTGCGCGAGGCCCTCGGTGCAGAGACCACGCTGCTGCTGGATGCGCACTGGGCCTACACGCCGGCAGAAGCGATGCAGCTGGGGCGGCAGCTGGAAGCGCTGGACGCCGGCTTCTTTGAGGCAGCCATGAATCCCGAGGACATCGCCGGGCACGCGCGGCTGGCCGCGGGGCTGGGCATAGCGGTCGCCATCGGCGAGACCGAACGCACCCGCTACCAGTTCCGGCCCTGGCTGGAACAGCGCGCCGCGAGCGTGTTGCAACCGGACATCGGACGCGCGGGCATCTCGGAATCGATGGTCATTGCGCAGATGGCCGAGGCCTTCAACGCGCGCATGGCGCCGCACCTCAGCGTAGGCCTGGGCCCCTGCATCGCCGCCTCGATCCAGCTGGCCGCCGCCCTGCCCAACCTCTATCTGCTGGAGTATCAGCCGCCGGTGGTGGAGCTGGCCAACAGCCTGCTGCAGACGCCGCTGGTGGCGCGCGCGGGGCAATTCGAGATTCCCGAGGGGCCGGGTCTGGGCGTCGAGCCGGACGTGGCGAAATTGAGCGCGATGAACAGTTAGCCCTTCAGGCCGGTGACCGAGACGCCCTTGACCAGGTACTTCTGCCCGAAGTAGAAGACCAGCAGCATGGGCACGAGCATCAGCGTCGAGAAGGTCATCATGACGTTCATCGAGTTCTCGTCGCCCTCAAAGCCCTTGAGCGCATTCAGGCCCATCGCCAGCGTCCAGTTCTCCTTGTTGCCGCCCAGATAAATCAGCGGCCACAGGAAGTCGTCCCAGGCGAACTGGAAGGCGAAGATCGAGACTGCCGCCAGCACCGGCAGCGACATGGGTATGGCAATGCGCCACCACACGCCCAGCTCGGAGGCGCCGTCGATGCGCGCCGCGTCAAACAGGTCCACCGGAATGCCACGGAAGAACTGGCGTAGCAAGAATATGTAGAAGGCGTTGTGCCCCAGCACACGCGGCAGAATCAGCGGCCAGAAGGTGTTCACCAGGCCGACGCGGTCGAAGAAGATGAAGAGTGGTATCAGCTGCACGACATAGGGCAGCATCATCGTCGCCAGCAGCAGGCCAAAGAGCACGCGCCGCCCCGGGAATGGGATGCGCGCGAAGCCCCAGGCCGCCAGCGAACAGGGCACGATCGCGCCGAAGACCGCCGCCACCACCAGAATCAGGGTGTTGCGTGTGTAGCGCACCAGGGGCTGATCCGTGAAGATCTCCACATAGTTCTCGAACGCCCAGGGGTCCGGCACCAGCTCGATATGGCGCAGCGTCACCTTGTCCGGCGTTTTCAGCGAGGTCGAGATCGTCCAGATCAACGGGAAGATCATCACCAGCGCGCCAGCCAGCAGGATGAGGTAGGTCGTCGTGGTGCGGGTGAGGCGGACCTGCGTGCTTTCGATCATCGCCGGCTCTCCGCCGCCCTGGCGCTAGTCATCATCGCCATAAAAGACCCAGCGGTCGGAGCTGCGCACCATGATCACCGTGAACACCAGGATGATGAGGAAGAGGATCACCGAGAGCGCGGCAGCGTAGCCCTTGCGGAAGTAGGCGAAGGCGTTGTTGTAGACGTTGATCATGTAGACCAGGCCGGACTGCAGCGGGCCGCCGCTGGTGCCGATGAGCACGAACACCTGGGTGAACACCTGGAAGCTGCCGATGATGCCGATGATCAGGTTGAAGAAGATGGTGGGTGTCATCAGCGGCACAGTGATGTGGCGCAGGCGATGCCAGCTGTTGCCGCCGTCGATCGACACCGCTTCGTAAAGCTCACTCGGGATGCTCTGCAGGCCGGCGAGAAAGATGACCATCTGCCCGCCGAAGCCCCACAGACTCATCAGAATCAGCGAGGGCTTGATCCACTCCGGGCGTGACAGCCAGCGCACCGGGTCCAGGCCGACGAGCACCAGCGACTGGTTGATGATCCCGTAACGCGTGTTCAGCAGGCCGATGAAGATAATGGAGGCCGCCACGATCGGCACGACCGAAGGCAGGTAGAAGATTGTGCGAAACATCTGCATACCGCGCAGGCGCGCATTCAGCAGCAGCGCGAACGCGAAGGCCAGCACCAGCCGCAACGGCACGCTGAAGACCATATAGTACACAGTGTTGAAGACGCTTTTGGCGAATATTTTGTCTTCAGTAAAAATCTCGATGTAGTTTTCCAGCCCGACCCAGTTGGGCTGCACCAGGCCGACGGAATAATCCGTGAAGCTCAAATACAGGTTGGCGAAGAAAGGCATGATGTCAAACAGCAGCAGCGACAGCAGCCACGGCCCGATGAACAGAAAGCCGATCCAGTGCCGGTAGCGAAAAGCCAGTTCGGAGAGCCGGGTGCGAACCCGGCTCTCCTCAGTCTCCTCAGGAACCCGAGGCAGTGCCTCAGCCATCCAGGCCGCTCCAGAACTCGTCCAGAATGGCCTGCATCTCCTCCGCCGCCTGGTTGAGCGCATCCTCCGCGCTCATCATGCCGAAGAAGGCTTCCTCGATCCTGGCGCTGAGAATGTCATGCAGCTGTCCCTGCACCGGCGTGATGGACACCGCCACGTCGTTGCTCAGGCCTTCAAGTACCACTTCCCAATAGGGATTGGCATCATAGTAGGCCGGGTTTTCGTTGCATGCTCGCACCGGCGAGGGGCGGCCCTGCGCAAACAGGAAGACACAACCACCCTGGTCACTGGCGCCCAGGAACTCGGCGAAGCGGTAGGCCGCCTGCTGCAGCTCCGGCGGATGGGCCACCGGGATGGTGTAACCCCAGCCTCCGGAAGAGGAATAGCCGACCACGCCGGCGGTTTTCGCGTCCGGGTTGTCGCCGTTGTAGGGCCGCATCATCACGCCCCAGCTGTCCGTAGCAGCGAAGAAGTCGGGCGCAACCTTGTTCATGTGGTTGAAGTGCGAGGTGTTGATGGGGTTGAAGGCCAGCTCGCTGCGGTACCAGGGGTGGTCACTGGTGGTGAAATCCGCGCCCTGGAAGAAGTCTGTCATGTTCTCGATGCCGCCATTGACATCGTCTGTGAAGCGGATCATCCATTCCAGCGTCTCGACACCTTCCGGGTTGTTGAACATCAGGACACGGCCAAGATCATCGACGTAACTGCCATTGTTGGTGTACAGCCAGGTGATGAACGCGCCTGCGTCTGTGCCGACATGGGTGCCCAGAATGTCGATTCCCATGGCGTCACCGACCGTGATCGCCTGCGAAGCCGCTTCCAGCTCCTGCCAGGTCAGTGGCGGGCCGTCCAGGCCGGCCGCGGCCACCATATCCTTGTTGTAGAAGAACATGCCCGTCAGGCCGCCGGCAGTCGGCAGCGGCAGCGCGTAGAGTTCGCCCGCCCAGTACTGGTTGCCCACTTCGCCATCGTAGAAGAGGCTGAGGTCCAGACCCGACTCGGCCACGAATTCATCGATCGGGCGGATCAGACCAAGGCCGGCGAACTGGAAGGTCTCCTGGCGGTTGGTCATGATGATGTGCGGCGGATTGCTGCTGGAGATCGCCGTCGAAACCAGCTCGGCGCGGTTGTCCCAGGGTTGCACCTCGTTGATCACGCGGATGTCGGGGTTCTCCGCCTCGAAGCGCGCGATCAGATCCAGCATCAGCACCTCGCGTGAGGCGTCCCACCAGTTCATGAAGCGAATTTCAGTGACGTCGTCCTGGGCCTGCGCGGGCGCGAACGCCAGCAGCAGGGTTGCCAGAATCAGGATGTGAAGTACCAAACTCTTGCGCATCAGAATCCTCCAAAACCAGTAAAGAATGGAACACGGACGGCATTCGCCCGCTTTCCACGCCGACTCTGTCCGCCGGCATGGTTACATGCAATTGAGTATATCGGGCTGCAGGAAAAGCGCAAAGTCGTCGCGCTGGACGCGGCGCTCAGTCTTTCAGGCCGCTGCTGGTGACCGCCTGGATGTAGTAGCGCTGAAAAGACAGTAGCAACAGAATCGGCACGATGGCGGCCAGCATGGAGCCGGCCAGCAACTCGTTCCAGACCGTGCGGAATTCCTCGACCGCGCCGGAGATGGCCACCTGCACCAGGCGCAGTTCCGGACGCGGCGCGACCAGCAGCGGCCAGAAGTAGACGTCCCATTGCTGCAGGAAGAGGAACAGGGCCGCCGTGATCAGCACCGGCCGCGACAGCGGCAGGACCACGTTGAAGAACAGACGCCCCCACGATGCGCCATCCACGCGGGCGGCGTCGATCAGGTCCTGCGGGATCTCCTCGAAAAACTGACGGAAGAGGAAGATCGCCAGGCTGTTGCCCAGGCCAGGCACGATTAGCGCCTGCCAGGTGTTGCGCCATTCCAGGGTGTTCACCAGGATGAAGCGCGGGATGGCCGTCAGGTCCACCGGCACCAGGAAAGGCAGCAGAATGACCGTCAGAAACAGGATGCGTTTGCCGCGAAACTCGAAGCGCGCGAAGGCGAAGCCCGCCAGCGCGTTAATGGTGCCACCAAACACGATCGTCAGGCCGGCGAGCCAGAAGCTGTTCTTCAGGGCATGCCCAAAGCCACGCTCAAACAGCGCGACGTAGGCCTCCAGTGTGAAGTCCACCGGGAACATGGCGCGCCAGGAAAAAGGAAAGGCGTACTCGAAGACCTTCGCGTTTGGGGTGAAGGAAGCGGCCAGGGCCCACATCAGCGGCAGCAGGACCAGGATTGCAACGAAGACCAGCATGCCGTAGGTCAGCAGGAGCTCGACCACCTTGCGCAGCTCGTGCAGCTGCTGCTGGCGCTCGCGTTCACGCGCTGCAGTATTCCCGGGGAAGGTACCGCTTTGTTCGCCCATGCTGCCCTCAGGTACGCCGCCGCAGCAGCGTAAACTGGACGCCGATCACCGCAAAGACCAGCAGCAGCATCACCGACAACATCGCCGAGGAAGCGCCCAGATCGCCGTAGACGAAGCCACGACGATAAGTCTCGTACATGACCAGGTTGGTGCTTAACTGCGGCCCGCCATTGGTCAGCAGCAGGATGGGTGCGAAAAGCAGGAAGTTGGCCACCGTGTCGGCCACCAGCACGAAGAGCAACACACCGCGCAGCAGCGGCAGTGTGACGAAACGAAAGCTCTGCCAACGGTCGGCGCCGTCAATGCGCGCCGCCTCGATGACCGTCTGTGGGATGCCCTGCAAACCGGCGAGGAAGAACAGCGTCCACAGCGGCACGCCCTTCCAGGTCGCAAGGATGATGATCGACCCCAGGGCGTGAGTCGGCGCGATCAGGAAGGGCTGGCGTTCGATGCCCATCAGATTCAGTATGCCGTTGATCAGACCGCCCTCGCTGTTGAGCATCAGGCCCCAGACCACCGTGGTCACGTTGACCGAGACCGCCACAGGCAGCAGATAGATGCTGCGAAAAATGCTGATGCCGCGCACCCGACTGTTGGCCAGCTGTGCCAGGCCCAGCGCCAGCGCGATCTGGATCGGGTTAACCGTACGCTGAACAGCGCCGTGACCTGCATCGACTTCCAGAAAATGGGGTCGTTCAGCACGCGGTTGAAATTACCCAGGCCGACGAAGATGCGTCCGCCGCGCACCAGCGAGTTGGCGTGCAGACTTTCGATCAGGGTAGAGATGGTGGGAAAGAGGTTAAAAATGATGATTAGCGCCAGCGCCGGCAGCAGAAACATATAGGGGATCAGGCGCTCACGACTGGTCATGGCAATTCATTTTCAGTCACTGCCGAAGCCAGGAGCCGCCTCTGTCAGGCAGCCCCCGGCCTGTCAGTGTCGGTCAGTCAACTAACCGCGGTACTTCACCATCTCGCTTTCGATGCGGGCAACCGCAAGGTTCAGTGATTCCTCCACATCCGTCCCGGTGCAGATGTCCTGGAAAGTATCCTGCAGAATTTGCTCGTACTCCAGATAACCGGGTGACACGGCACGTGGATCCGGATTCACGGTCGCCTCGTCGGCAGCCACGCGCAGGAAGAACTTGACGCCCTCGTCAAATTCCTCGTCCGTCTGGAAGAGCGCCAGCACCGACTGCTGCGCCGGGAAGTCGCCGCTGCCGAAACGCCACCATCTCTCGGCACCCTCGCCGGTGGAGATGTATTTCACGAAGCGCTTGGCTGCCTCGGGGTTGTCACTGTTGGCATTCACGCCGATGTGCCAGCTGCCGGTGGGCGTGACGACCTCGCCATTCTCGAAGTAGGGATGGCGTGAGACGCTCCAGTTGAAGTCGATGTCTTCCGCCTCGCGCAGGTAGCGGTTGACGTTCCACGGGCCGGCGATCATCATCGCCATCTTGCCGGACCAGAACAGGTCGCTGGTGCCGACCGTGTCGTCCTTCGGCGCGGCTTTCAACTCGTTGAACATGTCCGAATAGTAGGTGAAGGCGTCCACCCATGCCTGCGAATTGACGACGCCGTCGACCGTCAGGCCATCATCACCGATGGACTGGCCACCCAGGCCGACAGGCAGCGGCTACAACTGGTAAATGCGGACCGTCTGCTCCCAACTGAAGCCCCAGACGTCGGTGATGCCGTCACCGTCGGTGTCCTGTGTCAGTTGCGCTGCGATGTCGGCGATCGCTTCCATCGTCAGGCGGTCATCGACGCCAGGCACCTCGATGTCGGCCGCGTCGAAGAGGTCCGTGTTCATGTAGAGCAGTTGCGTGGAGGTGCTGACCGGTGCGGAGATGAGCTCGCCGTTGTAGCTGCCGGCGGCCAGCGCCGCGGGCAACCAGTCCGCGCGGTCTTCGTCCGTGAAGACGTCATCCAGCGGCAGCAGCCAGCCGCGCAGACCATAGCCGGCGGTTACGGGCACATCAACCGCAATCACGTCAGGGTCGGTGGCGCCGGCACCGACGCGCACCTGAATTTGCTCAAAGAGCGAGTTGAACCCAACCTGCTCTGCCTCGATCTTGATGTCGGGATTCGCCGCCTCGAATTCGGCGATGGCATCCTCGACGTTCCAGCCCAGTGTCAGCCAGGTGATGGTGGTCACTTCCTGTGCAGCCAGTGGGGCTACCACCAACAGCAACAGTGATGCAAAAAGCATAAGGTGTTTCATTTTCCTGGTTCCTCTCATTGTCATGAACAAATGTCCTAGCCTGCCAGTTAAGCACGCCTTTGCATAATGCGCTCTTTTTCGTTCAGATTGGGGACGCATTTGGGGAGGAAAGCATGACCAGCGAACGCTCAACAGACATCCTCATCGTCGGTGGCGGTACGGGCGGCGTGGCCGCGGCCCTGGCGGCCCTGCGCCTGGGGGCGCGCGTCATCATGAGCGAGGAGACCGACTGGATCGGCGGCCAGCTGACCGCCCAGGCCGTCCCGCCCGACGAGCACCCCTGGATTGAGCAGACCGGCGCCACCGGCAGCTACCGGCAGTTCAGCGAGGGCGTGCGTAACTACTATCGCCAGCACTATCCCATGACTGAAGCTGCGCGCAGCATCGTCAACCTCAACCCCGGCAACGGCAACGTCAGCCGCCTCTGCCATGAGCCACGTGTGGCCCTCGCCGTGATCGAGGCCCTGCTGGCCCCCTGGTGCAGCAGCGGCCAGCTGGAGATCTGGCGCCAGCACGTCCCTGTCAGCGCGGAATGTGATGGCGACCGCGTCCGCGCCGTGACCCTGCGCAGCCTGGTCAGCGGCGATGAGACCAGCATCAGCGCGGACTGGATTCTCGATGCCACCGAACTGGGCGACCTGCTGGAACTGGCCAACGTGGAGCACGTCATCGGCGCCGAGAGCCAGGCGCAGACCGGCGAGCTGCACGCCCTGCCCGGCGCGCCCGATCCGCTCGACCAGCAGGCCATCACCTGGTGCTTTGCGGTGGACTGGCTGCCGGGCGAAAACCATGTCATCGAACGTCCGGTGGACTACGACTTCTGGCGCGGCTATCAGGCGGACTTCTGGCCCGGGCCGCAGCTGGGCTGGCTGGATGTCCACCCCATCACGCTGGCGGCGCGTTACCGCGCCATCTTCGATTCAGAAGACAAGCAGAATCGTCAGGGTCGCCCCAATGACTTCTGGCACTATCGCCGCATCCTCTGCAAGGACTACTATCCGGACGGGCGTTTCCCCAGCGACATCACGCTCGTCAACTGGCCACAGATTGATTACTGGCTGGGGCCGCTGCTCGGCGTCCCGCAGGCCCAGGTGCAGGAGAACCTGCGCGCCTGCCGTCAGCTCAGCTTCGCCTTCCTCTACTGGATGCAGACCGAGGCGCCGCGCCACGACGGAGGCCAGGGCTATCCCGGACTGCGCCTGCGCCGCGACGTCACTGGCACTGAAGACGGCCTGGCAAAGTATGTGTACGTGCGCGAGTCGCGCCGTATCCACGCCGGGCTCACCGTGCGTGAACAGGACGTTGGAGTGGAGCAGCGTGAGGGACTGCGCGGCTCGGAACGCTTTGCAGACTCAGTCGGAACCGGCAGCTACCGCATCGACCTGCACCCGAGTACCTTGCCGCGCACTTACGTCGACATCAGCTGCTACCCCTTCCAGATTCCGCTGGGCGCGCTCATTCCGCAGCGCGTGGAGAACCTGCTGCCGGCCTGCAAGAACCTCGGCGTGACACACATCACCAACGGCTGTTACCGCCTGCACCCGGTGGAGTGGAACATCGGCGAGGCCGCCGGTGCCCTGGCCGCCTGGTGCCATGCGAAGAAGCTGCAGCCGAAGCAGGTCCGCAATGACGCGGCGCTACTGGACGACTTTCAGACGATGTTGCGCAATAAAATGGGCTTCGTGCTGGAGTGGCCGGAGTATGCGCGCATTGCGCCGCGCTAGTAGCGCCAGGCGGCTTGCATAATCCGATCTTCAATTCACGTTGCATTTTAGACTATGCGACTATACATTCACGCGGGAATGGATAAGGAGTGTGCCATGAAACGGCTTCCGGTCATCGGTTTCCTGTTGTTCGCACTGTTGTCGCCCGTTGGCGCACAGTACGTAGCCGAGCCGCCGGATCTCCGTTTCCACGTCAATGAAAGCCTCACCCAGGCGATCGTCTCCTGGGGCGCAGTGCCTGGCGTGACCAACTACCTGTATGACATCAGGCCTGCGCCCCGCTGTGATACAGGACCCGCGCTGGTTCCTGCTGCCGGGGACCTGTGGTCTATGATTGGCTCGTTCAACCCGACGATCCCCTACACTGTCACGGTAACTTCAATAGTGGACAATGTGGCTCACGGTTCTTCCACGATCACCTACACGCCGCCACAGACGCTGCCCAACATCATGATCCCGGATTTCCGCGCCCCGCTTTCCCTGTCCTGGGGCGAAACGGCCTTGATGTTGTACGACGGCCGTATTCGCCCACGCAGTTACCTGGCTGACCGGGAAAATACCGATGGCGCAGTGTCTCCGTCACGGGATACTGCCACCCTGGCCCTGGCAGAGTTTGCCGGCTACCGGCGTCAACCGGTTGCCCTTGACCCACGTCTCAGCTTCGGAGCCATATTGCCCTACAGCAAGGGCCTGCTGGATAACAGCGCCGTCCCGGCCTACGGGCCCGCGCCCAGCACAGATGCCAGGGCAGGAATTGACAAGCTCTGGGGCTGCGCCAGTGGCGGTGGTTCACCGCAGCCTGCCACCGAAACCACGACCACGACCACCACCACCACGTCCACCGGTACCACGACCTCCTCTGTCAGCTTCACCGGGACAGTCGGCGATCAGGCGACAGACCTCGGCGGCCTGGGCCGTATCTTCCGGGGCAGTGACAGCTCCGGCCCGGCGCTGGTGGTCTACAGCTTCATCTCGTCTACGGAAGGTGTGCTGGCGTTCTGGGTGACGCAGCAGGAAGTCGATGCTGCCGGGACGGGATGTGTCAAGAAAAGTGCGGATAACCGTATCGCCGCCCGTCGGCAGGACAATGGCAATGTCGTCATCGCCATGGGACCGGACGGGGAGAACAAGACCTTCCACGCGATTTTCAACAGCAGCGTAAGTGGTGGCGTCGGCGGCATCTCGACCACCTATGACGGTGCGCCCGGCGCAACCTGCTAGCCCCGGCTGCCTGCAGCCACCGGAACATACACACCGCCACGGCGCAGGCCGCGGCGGTTGTGCTTTCCGATCGCCCACATTCCGCCGCAGTCACGCCACCCTCGCGCTGGCACCAGACTTGGCGCACGGGTACCATCGCTGCGCGACCTCGACCAGCTACCGGAGAAGCGATGGCCCTGCCCGACCTGTTTCGCCTGGATGGCAAGACCGCCCTGGTTACCGGCTGCCGGCGCGGCATCGGCAAGGCCATCACGCTGGCGTTGGCTGAAGCCGGCGCGGACATCATCGGCGTCAGCCAGAACATGGAGGCGGACGGCGGCGCGGTCGGCGCCGAGGTACGCGACCTGGGGCGCAGCTTCCACGCGCGGGCCTGTGACGTGGGTCAGCGCGACAGGCTTTACGCGCTCGTTCATGGCGTGCATGAGGCGGCAATCCAGGTGGACATCCTCGTCAACAATGCCGGCGTCGTCCCGCGCGCGGACGCGGTCGACTTCCCCGACGAGCTCTGGGACAAGGTGCTCGAGGTCAACCTGAACGCGCAGTTCATTCTCGCCCGTGAATTCGGGCGCGGGATGCTGGCGCGCGGCAGTGGCAAAATCATTTTCACTGCCTCGCTGATGAGCTTTCAGGGGGGAATCCGCGTGCCCGGTTACGCAGCGAGCAAGGGCGCCATCGCCCGCCTGACCCAGGCGCTGAGCAATGAATGGGCCGGCCAGGGCGTGCAGGTCAACGCCATCGCGCCTGGCTACGTCGACACCGAACTCACCACCGACCTGCTCAATGACCAGGCGCGCTATCAGGCCATTCTCGAGCGTATTCCTGCCGGCCGCTGGGCCCGGCCAGACGACTTTCGCGGCGCGGCGCTCTTTCTGGCGTCGGCTGCCTCGGACTATGTCACCGGCGAAATCCTCACCGTCGATGGCGGCTGGATGGGGCGCTAGGCGGCCACAAAACGGCCATGATTCCGGCCATGAACGTGAAAATCCTGGCCGCCTGGCCACAACTGAAGGGGAGCGGAGCATGACTCGCCAGCCCAATTTCATCTTCATCATGTCCGACGACCACGCCGCGCATGCCATGAGTTGCTACGGCAGCCGCATTAACCGGACTCCCAATATCGACCGCATCGCCCAGGGCGGCATGCGCTTCGACAACTGCTTCTGCACCAACTCGATCTGCACGCCCAGCCGCGCCGCCATTCTCACCGGCACCTGGAATCACGTCAACGGAGTCACCACGCTCGACACGCATATGGACAACCGCCTGCCAACCTTCGTCAAATCGTTGCAGGCCCAGGGCTGGCAGACCGGCATCTTCGGCAAGTGGCACCTGGGCACCGGCCCGCAGCACTGCCCCGACGGTTTCGATGACTGGGCCGTCCTGCCAGGCCAGGGCCTGTATCACAACCCGTCCTTCATTTTCAAGGGGCCGGAGGGCGGCCAGCGCCACGTGGTGCCTGGCTACGTCACCGATATCATCACCGATATGAGCCTGGACTGGCTCAATGGCCTCGACCGCGACCGGCCCTTCATGCTCATGTGCCACCACAAGGCGCCACATCGACCATGGGAGCCTGACGAAAAACACGCGCATCTGTTCCTCAACGAAATGGTGCCGGAGCCCAACACGCTGCAGGACGACTACAGCGAGCGCGCCTCCGCCGCAGCCGCAGCCGAGATGCGCGTCGGCGTGCACATGCGCCATAGCGACATCAAGGCCGAAATCGCCCACGACTTGCCCGAGGCCGAGCTGCGCAGCTGGGCCTACCAACGCTACATCAAGGACTACCTGCGCGTCGTCGCCAGCATTGACGACAACGTTGGTCGCCTGCTGGACTGGCTCGATGAGCAGGGTCTGGCCGAAGACACCGTGGTGGTTTACACCTCCGACCAGGGCTTCTTCCTCGGTGACCACGGCTGGTACGACAAGCGCTTCATGTACGAGGAGTCGCTGCGCATGCCCCTGCTCATGCGTTACCCGCGGGCGGTAGCTGCCGGCAGCAGCAACAAAGACATGGTGCTCAACGTCGACTTCGCGCCCACCTTCCTCAAGCTGGCCGGCGTCGAGGGCGACGACTCTATTCAGGGCCGCAGCTTCAGTTCCCTGCTGCAGGGTCAGACGCCGGGGGACTGGCGTGAGGCGATGTACTACCGCTACTGGATGCACAAGGCGCAGCACAACGTCTACGCCCACTACGGCATCCGCACGCTGCGCCACAAGCTCATCTATTACTACGCCGATGCGCTCGGCCAGGCCGGCAGCATCGACGAAAGCCATGAGCCGGAATGGGAGCTTTTTGACCTGCAGCAAGATCCCGCCGAGCTGCACAACCTGTTCAACCGCCCGGAACAGGCCGCCACCATCGCCGCGCTGAAGGACAAGTTACACTCTCTGCAGGCCGAAGTCGGTGACGCACGTTATCCACTGGACAGGGACTGACATGAGCCGACCCAATATTCTGCTGCTCATCGCCGACGACCATCGCCATTCCGCCATCTCTGCGCTGGGTCAGGAGCCGGTGCAAACGCCGACCTTCGACAGCCTGATGGCGCAGGGCACGACCTTCACGCGCGCCAGCATCATGGGCGCGACCTCAGGCGCGGTCTGCCTGCCCAGCCGCGCCATGCTGCTCAGCGGCCGCGGCCTCTTCCGCACGCCCGATCCACTCCCGGCGGACACGCCGCTGCTGCCCGAGCTGCTGTGGCAGGAAGGTTACTGCAGCTACGGCACCGGCAAATGGCACAACCACAGCGAAAGTTACGCGCGCTGCTTCAACAGCGGCGGAAAGGTCTTCCTCGGCGGCATGTCCGACCAGAATGCCGTGCCCGTTTACCCCTGGGACGCGGTGCGCACGCAGGACGAGAGTCGCCTGGAAATTAACGACACCTTCTCCACCACGCTCTTCGCCGACGAGACCGTGAGCTTCCTGCAGTCGCGCAGCCCCGACGATGACGAACCCTTCTTCGCCTGGGTGGCCTTCACCGCGCCGCACGATCCACGCACGCCGCCCGGCGACTATGCCGAACGCTACAGCGCGGACGACGTCGAGCTGCCGCCCAACTTCATGCCGACCCATCCCTTTGACCTTGGCATCAGCGAAATTCGCGACGAGTTGCTGGCCGCGCAGCCGCGCGATGAGGCCGAAGTGCGCCAGCACATCGCCGACTACTACGGCATGATCACGCACCTGGACGCCGAAATCGGGCGCATTCTGGCAGCGCTGGAGAGCGAGGGGCTGGCCGAAAACACCATCGTCATCTACTGCGCGGACCACGGCCTGGCGGTCGGTCAGCACGGGTTGATGGGCAAGCAAAACGTCTACGAGCACAGCCTGCGCGTGCCGCTCATCCTGCGCGGCCCGGGCATCGCCGCCGGCCAGCGTTCAGACGCCCTGTGTTACCTGCACGACCTCTACCCCACCCTGCTGGAGCGCGCCGGTTGCGCCCTGCCGGAGACCAACGAAGGCTTCAGTCTGAACGCCCTGCTCGCGGGCCAGCGCACGCGCCACCGCCGTTCGCTTTTCGGCGCCTGGCAGCAGGTGGAGGGTCACCCCGGCGCCAGGCCGCACCTGCGCAGCCTGCGCGGCGAACGCTTCAAACTGATCGAGTCGCGGGTCAGCGGCGCGGCGCACACACAGCTCTTCGACCTGCAGGCCGACCCGCATGAGATGAACAATCTGGCAGAGTTACGTGGTTATCAGCACGTGACGGAGCGTATGCGCGCGCGTCTGCGCGCCTGGCAGCACAGCGCCGGCGATCCGCTGGTCAGCGGGGACTGAGCGCAGGCTTGCTCACAGCGCGTCAGGCAGGTTCAGCCTCCAGCAGGCGGGCCTGTACGTAATACGCGCCACGTGCGTGACCATCAGCGTCCAACAGACGCGCGCGCAAATGGGCCGCGCCGGGTTCCAGTTCAGCCGTGAAGCGCGCGCTGCGGCTGCCCGGCTCCACTTCTGTCGCCAGCTCCAGCGGCGCGCGACCATCGGCGTAGTCGATGCGCAGCGAAGCCCGCGTCAGCGGCAGGGCCACCCCGCCGGTGTACCAGAACTGAAAGCGCTCCTCAACCCATTCGCGGCGCCACTCGACGTCATCGCCCTCAATGCCGGCGTCGATGGCATGCTGCGTCTCCGGCGGCCAGCGGCGCAGCGCAAACTCATAGCGACCGCCCTGCATGATCTCCACCTCGAAGTAACCTTCGGCGTCGTGTCCGCGGCGCACGTGCCCCTGCGAAACGATGCAGTCGCAGGCTTCGTTGCGCCAGTCGTGCCCGCTGAGCAAGGTCTCTGGCGCGGTCGGCGCGCCCAGCGACATCGGGATATCGCGTTCGAACTGCTCGCTGACCAGCGCCCACCAGTGTTCGTAATCCGCGCGCATGCGGACGACGCGCCCCGGATGCTGCCTGGCGATGTCCTCGCGCTGGCCCGGGTCGCTGCTGAGGTTATAAAGCTCCTTGCCGTCGATCAGGCGCCAGCGGCCGCGCATCACTGCGCTCATGCGCCACTTGCGTGGCCGCACCAGACGCTGCGTGTCAGTGACGATGCTGCGCTCCGGCCAGTCCGCGTCGTCGTCTTCCAGCAGAGGGCGCAGACTGCGGCCGTGCACCGGCGGACCGGCTTCATCGACCACCCCGCACAGGTCCAGCAGGGTCGGCTTGATGTCAATATGCGAGCAAAGCTGATCGATATCGCGTCCGCCGCCCAGTTTAGCAGCCGGCCAGCGCAGAAATAATGGCACGCGATGGCCGCCCTCGTATTGCCAGACCTTCATGCCGCGCATGCCGGCGTTGTAGCCCTCGACCACATGGCCATCTTCATCCACGCTGACGCCGCCGGCGCTGCCGTTGTCGGTCGCGAAAATCAGAATCGTGTCGTCCTCCAGCCCCAGCTGCGCCAGGCGCGCGCGCAGTCGGCCAAAGTTCTCGTCGATGTTGGCGATCATGCCGAAGAAGCGGGCGCGCGCCTCCAGCACCTGCCCGCGGTAGGGGTCACTGTACTTCGTCTCTACGTTCCAGGGACTGTGCGGCGCGTTGGGCGTGATCATGCAGAAGAAGGGCGCGTCGCGCTGGCGCTCGATGAAGGCCAGCGCCTCACGAAACCAGACGTCGGTGCAGTAGCCCTCAAACTGCCGCAGTTTGCCATTGTCACGATACACGTCGTCGAAATAGTCGTTGCCCCAGTGGTCGTTGGTCTGGCTGATGCCGCCAGCGCCATGCACCACGGCCTCGTCGAAGCCACGCTCCAGCGGCGTGTAGGGCGAGACATCGCCCAGATGCCACTTGCCGAAAAGCCCGGTGCGCCAACCCGCCGCGCGCAAGGCATCCGCCAGCGTGCGTTCGTCGCGGCGCAGCAGCGAGCGGCCGCCGATGGTGTGCCAGACGCCGGTGCTGTTGGCGTAGCGCCCGGTCAGCAGGCCGGCGCGCGTGGGCGCGCAGGTGGGGCCCACGTGATAGTCGCGCAGGCGCAGGCTTTCGTCATGGAAGGCATCGATGTGGGGCGTGCGCAACACCGGGTTACCAGTGCAGCCCAGGTCGCCGTAGCCCTGGTCGTCGGTCATCACGAGCACAATGTTGGGGCGGCGTGCGTTGCTCCCGTTCACTGGCATTTCCTTTCCTTCATTCAGGCTCCGGCTACGTCTGTGTATTCGTCTGCCGGGCCAGGGCATCAGCGATCCTGCTCGAATTCGGCGATCGCGTCCAAGTCCAGGCAGACGCCATGGCCGGGCGCATCGCCGGCCTGCATGATCCCTTCATGCAGCCTGGGAGGGTCGATCATAAAGCGTTCCAGACCAAAACTGTGCACTTCCAGCAGCGAGGGGTTGGGGATGGCGGCCAGCAAATGCAGGTGCAGCTCGTGCACGCCATGCGAGGTCACCGGCAGATTGTGGGCCTGGGCCAGCTGCGCGACGCGCAGCCAGGGCGTGATGCCGCCAATGTTGGAGACGTCCGGCTCCGGAAAGTCGACCGCGTTCTCGTCCATCAGGTGCTGGAACTCGTAGATCGTGCGGAAATTCTCGCCGGCCGCCAGCGGCAGACCCCCCTCGCGCGCAATGCGCCCGTGGCCGCGGAAGTCGTCGGGGATGGTCGGCTCCTCCAGCCAGTAGATGTCCAGTTCGCGCAAGGCGCGCGCGGCGCGGATGGCCGTTTCGACTGTCCAGCGCATGTTGGCGTCGACCATCAGCGGCAGGTCTGGGCCGATGAGATCGCGCACCGCGCGCGCACGTTCGACGTCCTCGCGCAAATGCTCGCGCCCAACCTTGATCTTGATGGCGCGGAAACCGGCGTCAAGGTTGGCCTGGGTCTGCTGCAGCAACTCCTCCAGCGAGAGCTGCAGGTCGATGCCGCCGGCATAGGCGCGCGCCGCCCCGCTGTAGCCGCCCAGCAGACGCCAGAGCGGTTCGCCCTCGCGCTTGCCGCGCAGGTCCCACAGGGCGATGTCCACTGCCGCCATGGCGAAGGACACCAGTCCACCGCGCCCGATGTAGTGCAGCTGCCACCACATGCGCTGCCAGAGCTGCTCTATGCGCCGCGGATCAGCGCCCATGATGAGCGGCCAGATGGCACGGTCGATGAGCGCCCGCAGGGCGGCGCCACCTTCACCGATGGTGTAGCTGTAGCCAAGGCCAGTGCGTCCCTCGTTGTCGCGCAGGGTGACCGCAACCAGCTCAAAGTGCGTCATCTGGCCGTGCGTCGCGTCGCTCATGGGGTGGCTGAGGGGGATACGATACAGACGGGTCTGGTGATCGACGAGACGCATACAGGCTCCTCCAGGCGGCAGTACCAGCGCAAAGAGCGTAGCCAGGCGGGGAATCAACGTCAAATGCTGCTGCACACTCTCCGCACAGATTGCACCTTGCTGTGCATGAGGTGCACTCTGACGCAGCATGTGCGGCGCGACACATTCGCGCCCTCCCGGCGCGCCCGCGTCTTCCAGAATCATGGCGGTGGACTTCGCGCCGATCATGGATTGTGCGTTGTTTTTGGCACTTATGTTGACGACGATGTTGATACTTATGTTGACGCTGATGATGCGCGGTATGGGCGCGCGTCGGGCAGATTCAACGGGAGGAATCTGAATAGCAGGATGCAGCCTGTGACCCCGGCAGGATTCGAACCTGCGACAAACGGATTAAAAGTCCGCTGTTCTGCCACTGAACTACGGGGCCCGGAGCGTGCCATTATCCACAGGCCTGGCCGGGACGCAACCGGCGGCTGCCCGGCCTGGCGTCAGCGCGGAGCCGCGCGTTTTCGCTATACTGGGCGCAACTTCCCGGTGCGGAGGTCTGTGTGACGACGATAGCAGCGCCCGGCAGCCAGAGCTTCGAGGGGCTGCGCCCGGTGAACCTGCGCAGCGACCTGGGCGAACTGGCCGACCTCATCGAGCTGGTGTTCAGCCCGGGTATGGACAGGGCCGGCCGCGAGGCCGTACGCGAAATGCGCCTGCTGGGCCGCAGCGGCCTTGGCGCGCTGCCCGGTATGGGCGACATCGTGCAGGGCATGGGCCACGGCTACGTCTGGGTGGCAGAGGAACGCATCGTTGGCAACATCTCGCTCTTCGCCAACGGCAAGCCACAGCCCGATACCTGGATCATCGCCAACGTCGGCGTGCATCCGGACTTTCGTCGCCGCGGCATCGGCGACCAGATGGTGGCCGCCGCCATCGATACCATCCGCCGCCGTGGCGGTCGCCGCGCCTTGCTGCAGGTTGACATAGACAACGAAACTGCGCGCCGGCTGTATGCGCGGCGCGGCTTCAGCGATGAGCGCACCTGGACGCACTGGCGCCGCGACGGCAGCATCCGCAGCCTGCCGGCGAGGAATCCGGACGGCGTGCGCATTTCGCGACTGCGGCGCGGCGAATGGCAGGCTGAATACGAGCTGGCGCAGCGGCTGCGACCGCCGGAGCGCGGCGGCCTGGGCTGGCAACGCCCCCTGCTGCGCGAACAGTTTCAGCGACCGCTGCAGCAGCGCCTGGGCGACTGGTTAAACATGCGCGGCCAGGAACGCCTGGTCATTCGCGCGGCGGACGAGTCGCAGTTGCTGGCCAGTCTGCGCATCGAACATGGCTTGCTCAGCGGTTCCACCAGCCTGATGTTGCTGGCCGAAGAGCCGCAGCAGGCGGAACACGCCGCGCTGTTGCTGGGCAATGCGCTGCGCCGCTTCAGCACCGGTCGGCAGACCTTGCTGCTGGAACACCCCACCGACGAGGAGGCCGTGATCCCGGTATTGCGCAGCCTCTATTTCCGCCCGCTGCGCCAGGTGCTGCACATGCGCCTGGAGCTCCCCTCGTGAGCGAGACGATCTTCCTCGTCGATGACGAGCAGCACATCATTGATCTGGTGCGGCTCTACCTGGAACGTGAAGGCTTTCAGGTCGCCAGCGCCAGCGACGGCCAGGTCGCGCTGGAGCAGTTGCTGGCGCGGCCGCCCGACCTGGTCGTGCTCGACCTGATGTTGCCCGGTCTTGACGGGCGGGAGGTCTGTCGTCAGCTGCGCGCCCGCAGCGACCTGCCGATCCTCATGCTCACCGCGCGCGACGACGACATCGACAAGATCGTCGGCCTCGAGCTGGGCGCAGACGATTACCTCACCAAGCCTTTCAATCCACGCGAGCTGGTGGCGCGCATCCGCGCCATTCTGCGCCGCAGCACCAGGCTGCAACAAGGTCAGCAGGAAGAGCGGGCGCTGGTCATCGACAACTTGCGCATTGAACCCGAGCAACATCGCGTGTTGCTCGACGAGCGCGAGATCAGCCTGCGCAAGCTGGAATTCGACCTGTTGCACACTCTCGCCAGGCGCCCGGGCATGGTCTTCAGCCGCGACCAGTTGCTCAACCTCGTGTGGGGGTACGACATCCCGGGCGAGACGCGCACAGTGGATGTGCACATCGCGCATTTGCGCCACAAACTGGCGGGCATGCAGGCCAGCATCGAAACTGTTTGGGGCGTCGGCTACCGGCTGGAGACGCAAGGGCCGTGAGACTGCACGCGCGGCTATTGCTTTCGTACCTGCTGCTCATCAGCGTCACCCTCGGGGTGATTGTGGTCACGCTGCTCTTCGTGCTGGGTATTCGTCCGGCGCCGCCACTGTCTGTGTATCGCCAGCTCTTCGGCAATCTGCAGGTTGGTCTGCGCAGCCTGGATCTGGACGACGGGCGCGAGTCGCCCCTGGCGGGCGCGACGCCGCAAGACTTGCTGCAAACGCTCGCCGCAGCGACCGAAGTCCGCACCCTGGTGTTTGACATCTCAGGCACTCCGCGCGTGCTGTTTGACAGCAGCGGCGTCCAGGCGCCTGGCGCGGAGCTGGAACTGCGCATCGAAGAGGGCACCGGCAACGCCTTGCAGATTCCCGGGCGTTTGCGCAGGGACATCATTGCCGGCAGCTTCAGTGACCCGGATGGCGGAGCCTGGCTGTTCATCGGAATGTTCTCCGGTCGCGAGCATGACGCGGCCCAGGCAATTGTGCTGGCGCGTCCGCAGCCGCGCCAGACCCTGAGCGATGCGCTCAAGGAGTTCGGCACTGCGCTGGGGTCCCCGCTTTTGCAGGCGGCCCTGACGGGAGCGCTGGTGGCCGTGGTCATGGCGCTGATTGTCAGCCGCACCATCGCCGGCCCGCTGCAACACATCGCCGGCGCCGCGCGCGCCATCGGTCGCGGTCAGTATGATCGGCGCGTACCTGTCAGCGGCCCACCGGAGGTACAGGCGGTGGCGACGGCCTTCAACCACATGAGCAGCGAGGTGCAGGCCACGCAACAGGCGCAGCAAGACTTTCTCGTCAACGTCTCGCACGACCTGAGGACACCGCTGACCTCCATTCAGGGGTATTCGCAGGCGGTCATCGACGGCGCGGCACAGGACCCGGTGGCGGCGGCGCGCGTCATCCACGAGGAGGCCGGTCGACTCAACCGCATGGTGGCTGACATCACCGACCTGGCGCGTCTGCAGAACCGGCAGCTGGCGCTCACGCTGGCGCAGCTGGATGTCAATCAAATCGTCGAGACGGTGACGCAGCGCCTGGCGATTGTGGCCGAAGCGCAGCAAATCACGCTGACGACGCAGTGCAGCCTCACGCCGACCCTGCGCGGCGATGGCGATCGCCTGGCCCAGGTGTTGACCAACCTGCTCGGCAACGCCATTCGTTTCACGCCTGCCGGCGGCACGGTCAATGTGAGCACGCAGGCGCGCGCGGACGGCATTGAAATCCGCGTGCAGGACGACGGCAGCGGCATCCCGACGGAAGAATTACCACGCATCTTCGAGCGCTTCTACCAGGTGGACAAGGCGCGCGGACCAGGGCGCGGCAGCGGTCTCGGCCTGGCCATCGCGCGCGAGATCGTGCAGGCCCATGGCGGTCGCATCCACGCCAGCAGCGAGGGCCTGGGCAAGGGCAGTGTCTTCAGCGTCTGGCTGCCACGCAAGGGGCCAGCAGGAAACAGCAGCGGACAGGACAGCGCATGAACGAGACAAGCGAACGCAGTCAGGAGGAGCGCTTGCTGGACGGGTTCGTCGGTGACTGGCGCAACAGCGGCGGCGTGCATCCAGGGCGTTTCGGCCCGGGCGGTGACATCAGCGGCGAGACCCGCTTCAGTTGGCAGCTGCACGAGCGCTGGCTGTGCTTCGACAGCCGGTTGCAACTGCCCGGCATGGGCGCGTATCAGATGCAGGGCGGCGTGACCTGGGACGCTGGCGCCGGGTTGTATCGCTCGTGGGCGGCCAACAGCCTGGGCATCCTGCTGGTCTATGGTGGTCGACTGGAAGGCGAAACGCGCCTGATCTTCGACCAGATCCATCCCTCGTCGCCGCAGCGCGCGCGGGTGGTCTACACGCTGGCGGGCGATGGCCGGTTGCTGATGCGTTCCGAAACTTCAGCTGATGGCGTGAGTTACGCGCCGAACTTCGAGACTGTCATGACGCGCACCTGAGCGCAAGGCTTCAGGATGCTACAGGCTTGCTGTCGTCGTTGCAAATGACCGGACTCGTCTGTGTCGCAGGCTACCTCTGTTCAAAAGACCGTGTGTAGTGTCAGCAGTCTCACGCGGCCAGTTCTTCGCGAACTTTTTCGCGCTCTAACCATGATATTGGTTGCATGTTGTAACTCTGAAAAGCAGCTAAGACATTCTCGGTGACAGGTCTCACAGAGTCATTCAGGATTGCGAAAGCGCGGGATTCACCTGAGCGAGCCGCTCTTGTATCTAACCAGGCGAAAACTACCTTCTGCACATTGGCGCGGTTCGGATGATTGATACTTAGCAAAACGCGCTCTGGATGGATTCTCGACATGGGTATGACAAAGTTATATAGATGATCATAACCGCTACTCCCCGACAGCTTAACATTGGGGGTAAATCGAATGTCGGAAATTCTCAACCAGGTCTCCACATCCTCAAGAAACAGGCTCGTAACGGTGGCAGAGGCCAGATAAAAGAGATCGTTGACGGCCAGCATGGATTGAATGAGGTTGTGCTTGCGGAGTGCGAAATCCGTACTGGATGCGCGAACCTGAAGTGCCTTGTTCTCATTAGCAACGCCAAAGCCGTTCAGCGTCATTTTGAGAAGACTTTGGCGTTTGGGGCTTTCCAGATTACAACCACTCAACTCAAGGTCATCAATCGTGGCGCCGTCGTCGGTCAGTATGAAGCCACCACTGGATCTTTTTGCGTAAATCTGGATGTAGTCATTGTGTCGATCCAGGTATGGTGTGGTGATTTCTACCCGGTCATCGATAGAGCGTAAATTCGTTTTCTCACGGAGCCAAGCGTGATAATTTTCTGTAAGTTGCTGGATTTCGGCAATCATTACAACAGATTCCTTTGAAAAACTGGCTGTTCTGTTATGTTGCAGAAGCTCATGAATTCATCGAGTGTCACCCACTCATCATCGCTGGAGGAGAACTGATCTGCTGGTAGAACTATCGCCCACTTGTCACCATAGCCCTCGCGGTACAGATGGAGATGAGGTGCAGGGATTTCTTCGCCGTCAGGATTGCGATGTGGAGGCCCACTCAGGTCGAGACGCGCAAGCACCACGACCTGCCTGGCGCGGTTCTGCATTTTGATTTTGAGAAGATCGATGCTACCACGGCGCAAGTCGAGCAAAAATTTTCACGCCCGTCATTTGACCGGAGCGACAGCGAGATTTTCTGACCGCCTGAAGGTATAGAGTACGGACCGTCATTTTCGAAGCTCTTTTCCATCGCGAGAAGGGCATCAGCCTCGGCTTGTGACAGGTCAATTTCCGGCATCAATCCAGTCCACTAACAGAGAATTATGCAGCAGTGTAACGCGCCTTTCGAGAATTGGCATCGGTAACTCATTGGTGTTCACAGCAAGCGTGTACGGGGATTGTGCTCGTTGGAGCATGTCCTGACATCCGTTGCAGCTACGACAGGTCAGGGAACAATCGGCTTGCTGTCGTCGTTGCCCCAGTCTTTCCAGGAACCATCGTAGACGGCGACATCGGTGAAGCCCGCGACGCGCAGCGCCAGCATGCCGTAACTGGCCGAAACGCCGGCGTTGCAATAGGTCACCACTTCCCCGACTTCTTCGTCAAGGCCCTGCTGCGCAAAGAGGGTGCGCAGTTCAGCAAGCGGCAGCATGCCACCCTGCGCGTCCACCAGCGCCGGACGCGGCAGGTTGAGCGCGCCGGGGATGTGGCCGAAGCGGCGCGCGCGGCTGGCCTGACCGGCAAACTCGGCCGGGGAGCGGACGTCCACCAGGATGTGCCCGGCAGTATCGAGGCCGGCCAGCAGTTGAGCGCCCGTGCGTCGGAGGCGCTCGTCCGGGCGCGCGACGAAGTCGCCGGGCGCTACTGCGGGCTGTGCGTCCGTTACCGGTCGGCCTTCCGCAAGCCACTGGTCCCAGCCACCATCCAGCACGGCAACCTGACGATGCCCGTAGTACAGCAGCGTCCACCACAAACGGGCCGCAAACATGCCGTCGGCATCGTCACAGGCGACCACGCGCGTGTTCTTCGAGATGCCGATGCGGCGCGCGAAGGCCTGGTAACGCGCCGGCAGCGCGACCGGCGCGTGACGCGGATCGGCGGGGTCGGTGATCTCGTGCACCCAGTCGACGAAGACCGCACCAGGAATGTGCGATTTTAACCAGGCGTCACGATGGTTGAAGTAATGCGGGGGCGGCTCGCTGGCGGGGATGACGTGTCCGCGGATATCGACGACGCGCAGATCCGGGTCATCCAGATGCTGCTGCAGCCAGTCTGTCGAGACCAGCAGATTGTCCTGCACAGGGCGCCTGCCGCAGCTTCGGTCTGAACCCGGCCGAACGCTCAGTCGAGCGCGTCGTAGCCGGGGCCGTCGATGAAGTAATCGTAGTTGGGCTGGATGTCGACCGTCAGGTCCAGTACCTCGCCCTCGTCAGGCGTACGGAGCTCCTTGCTGTCATGTGGCATGATTTCCTGGCTGCCATCCGCCACATAGTCATCCGGCGTTTCTTCCTCAACGAAGATGGCCTCGTAGGGACACTCGGGGATGCAGGCACCGCAATCAATGCAGGTGTCGGGGTCAATGTAGTACCAGGGCCATTCGCTTTCAGGCTGCCCCGGGATGATGCATTCCACCGGACACACTTCCACACAGGCGCTGTCACGCAGGCACAGCTGGGTGATAATGTGCGTCATGTTCCACGTCTCCTCGCCACAATCGATGCGCCTCAATGAAGCCTAGCGTAACAGGCTCCGTGCCCCCTGTCCAGTACGTACGCAACAAATTTCCTGCTGCAAAATGACTAAAGCAACAGCGCCGCCAGGATCATCAGCACGAACAGCGCCAGCGCCAGCAAACCCATGCTGCGCAGGTCGACTATGACGTAGCCATATTGCGCGCGCAACTGCTCTTCGCTGACCTGACGCACCGGGTTGGCCAGGCGTTCGGCGATTTCATCCTGCGTCAGTTCATCGGTGCTGCGCAGGCTGCGGACGCGGCGCGGCGCTGTGGGTCGTGGACCCTCGCTGCGACGCGCCGAAGCCGGTCGCGGCTGCGCAGCCGGGTCGGACGTTGCCTCGATACCGGCCTCGCGCCGGGCGCGCGCCAGGGTATCCTGCGGCAGGTTCGGTCGACGATTGCGTCTTTTGGACATGACACCCGTTTTCTCTCGCTGTGAGGGTTGCTGGCAGCGCCGCAGTCCGGCATCAACTCACCGGCCCACACCTCTCACAGTAGTATACTGGCCATCAGGGAATTCAGGGAGGGTCATCGACCTTGCCCGCTCACTTTAGCAAAACTGCCTGGGTGTGGGCCTTGTTGCCGCTGCTGCTGGCTGCTGCGCTGGCCGGCCCGCAGCTGGATCGCGACGCCTTCCACCCTGACGAGACCTCCTCCCTGCTCGTCGCCGGCACGCTCCGGCCCGGCCCCTGGTCCCTGCAGGACGTATGGAGCGCAGTGGCCCGCAGAGCCCCCGAGCAGGCGCTGGGCTGGCCCATGCTGCTCTCTGTGTGGGGGCGCGTCGTCGGCTGGAGCGAGGTTGCTGTACGCGCGCTGCCCTTCCTTGCCGGCATGCTGACGCTGGCCTGGGTGGGACGAACGGGGCGAGAGTTCTATTCGCCCCAGGCCGGCTTTCTGGCCATACTGCTGCTGGCTGTTTCCACATTCTTCCTGCTGTACCTGAGCTACGCACGCGCCTTCTCGCTGGTGACCCTGGGCGCCACCCTGTGCCTCTGGCACTACTGGAGGGTTGCCCTGCAGCCACGGCCAGCGAGCCGCGTCGCACAGGCGGGTCTGCTGCTGGGCGCGGCCGGGTTGCTGTATATGCACTACTTCGGCGCGCTGCTGCTGCTGTCGCTCTGCCTGTTTCACCTGATCTTCGTTCCGAAAAACCGGCGCTGGTGGCAAGCGGTCACCCTTCTGGGCCTGGCCGCCCTGGTCGCCGCCTTGCAACTGCCGGTTTTTGTGCAAGGCCTGAATCAGGCGACCAACGACGGCAGTTTGCAGAACCGGGCCCTGAGCACAGCAGAGCTGCTCGGCAGACTCGGGCGCTTCATGTCAAACGGCCTGGTCGATGCCGGTTTTCCGCCTGGCGCGACGATGACCCTGCTGTTGACGCTGACGCTGGTGATCGCGGTCGGGTGGCAGCTGCGTTCCGGAAAACGTGCCGGAACGGGCTGGCTGGTCGCTTTCGTAACCGGCGCGTTGCTGGTGCTGGCCACCATTCTGAATGAGGCGCTGCGGATCATCGCGACCGAGCGGCTGCGCTACCTGGTTGCGTTGTGGCCCCTGAGCGCCTTGCTGGTCGGCGCCGCACTCTGGCGGCTGGCGGACAAACGACGCTGGCTGGTGGCAACCTTGCTGGTGCCATGGCTGGCCCTGGGGATTCAGGCGAGCCAGAATGCAGAATTACGTTATGAACTGGATTACCTGAAACGCTCGGACTTCCACCGGGTGTATCGCTACATGCTCGAACACATCCCCGCCAGCGACTTTCTGATCATTGACCACAAGGCCAGAAACCTGGATTCGATCCTGCTGCACACCCGGCAGCTGGGCCTGGCCTACGGGGTCATCTACCGGGAAGCGGAGGAGCCGCTGGCAGAAGTGAACCCTGCGCACAGCAGTCACCGTGATGCCTGGCTGCTCTACCGGACGCTGGACCGCGAAGCTGTCCAGGAATATGTCCCTGCGCCGGGGCGCATCGCCTGCGCGCGCGTACTGGAGGCGTGGGGCTTCATCCTGGAGCGCCACGCCCTGGCCACTGAGGGCTGTCCGGACAGCCCCGTGCGACTGGTATTTGAGGAGGGCATCGAACTGTCCGGGCTGGAATTCATGCAGTCAGACGGGTTGCTGCGCGTTGAGGCCATCCTCCGCAGCGCCGAATACCATCTCCTCGATCGTTACTCCCTCGCCGTGCACCTGAACGATGCGCGCACAGGCGAACGCGTCGCCCAGGGTGACATCGGCGTCGGGCCGGGCAACCTTGTTCCGCTGCACAGTGAAGTCGACATCAGCGCGCTGCCACATGGCGATTATGAAGTGCAGCTCGCCCTGTACGACTGGCGGACCGGCGCGCGTCTGCTCGCGCGGGACCTGGTGAGCGGCGTGAGCAGCGACATCCATGTGCTGCATCAGTTCCGCATCGGCTGAGGCACGCTGTTGCCGCAAGGCTGCGTCTTGACCCGGTACGCTACACTTCAGCTGAACGCCTGAAGGAGCGGACCTTTGTCAGACCCGGCACGCATTTCCCGCATAACCAGTTGCTACTGGCTACTGGCCCTGCTGCCCTTGCTGCTGGTGGCCGGGCTGGTCATCCCGGCGCTGGGCGACATTGCGTTCAATGGAGATGAGACCGACTCGCTGGTCACTTCCGGCAGATTTAATCCTGGGCCAATCTCCTTGATTGAGGTCTGGAACTTTACTGCCGAGAAAGATCCAGACCAGGCGCTGGGCTGGCCGCTGCTGCTCGCCATCTGGGGGCGCAGCGCCGGCTGGAGCGAGGTCGCCGTACGCGCGCTGCCGTTTTTCGCCGGCTTGCTGGCCCACGCCATGGTCTATCGCGCCGGCTGTGAATTCTTCTCGCCGAAGGCGGGGCTCTTCGCTGTGGTGCTGCTTGCGGCCTCGATGTTTCCCCAAACCAACATGCTGCACGCGCGCTCCTTCCCGATGGTGATGCTCTTTACTGCCTGGAGTCTGTGGGCCTACTGGCGCAACGCCCTGCACCCGCGCGCCCCTGGGCTGTGGGCCCAGGTCGGCTTGTTTGCAGGCATGACGGGTCTGATTTATTCACAATATTTTGGCGCGCTGCTGCTGCCCGCACTCGGGCTGTTTCACCTGCTCTTTGTTCCGAAGAACCGCCGCTGGTGGCGTACTGTCTTCCTGCTGGTACTGGCCAGCCTGGTAGCCGCGCTACAGTTGCCCGGCTTAATCAAAGGCCTGGAACTCACCGGGACCCGGACACAAGTGCACAATATTGCCCTGGCGCCCCATGAGCTGCTCGCGCAATTTACCCGTTACCTGGCCAACAACCTCGTTGCCCCGACGCCCTTCGTCGGCGGGTTGCTGGTCATCCTGCTGCCGCTGGCGCTGGCGGGCGCCACGCTGTGGCAACTGCGCGCCAGGCGCCGGGGCAGCGCCGTCTGGCTGCTGGCCTTCGTAGCTGCCACGCTGCTGTTACTGTTCGTTGCCGCCAATGAAACGCTCAGGATTGTGTCTGAGCGTCGTATGCGCTACCTGATCGGGCTGTGGCCGATACTGGCGCTGCTGGCCGGTGCCGTCCTGCGTCAGCTGGCTGGCGCGCAGCGTCAGCTGGTGTCGATTCTGCTGGCACTCTGGGTGATTGCTGGCGCATATCTCGGCCTCACTACCGACCTCCGCTACCAGCTCGGTTATTTCGCACAGTCCAACGTGCACCGGATTTTCCCGGTCATGAGCGAGCAGATTTCCCCGTCGGACTACCTGATCCAGGATTATTTTGTAGGCGCGCTCGACACGCGCCGCTATTATGCCACGCTCCTGGGCGTCGCCTGGGAAACCATGGGCCGCTTTCAGGAAGACCCCTATGAGACGATTCGGCCGGTCCACGCCGCGTATCCCACCGTCTGGCTGCTCTACCTCTCGAAGGACCGAGTTGGCTTTGCGGACCTGCCGCAGGAGCTGGGGCGGGTATTCTGTGAACGGGTGCTGGACGAGTGGGGCCTGACGCTGGAACGCTATGCCCTGCATTCCGTGGAGAATTGCCCGGACAGCGTCGTACGCCTGGAATACGACCAGGGTATCCAGCTGACTGCGCCGGTGATAACACTGCAGGAGGGTCTGCTGCGCCTCGACGCACACTTCCGCAGCCTTGACGAATCCCTGCTCGCCCGCTACTCCCTCGCCGTTCACCTCATCGATACGCGCAGCGGCCAGCGCGTCGCCCAGGGTGACACCGGCATAGGCCCGGGCGCGATTGTCCCCCTGCGCAGCGTGATAGACGTCAGCGCGCTGCCGGCGGGCGATTATGAACTGCGCGTCGCGCTCTATGACTGGCAGACTGGCGCAACCCTGATGGCGCGCGACCCAGTGTCTGGCGCAGTCGCTGACATGCATACGCTGCAGCCGGTTCGCGTCGGCTGAGGCGAGAAGCCCGCAGAGCTTCAGCGTCGGGTGCGCTACACTGTTTCACCAGGCGAAACACAGGTGAGCCTTGCAGGCACAAGCGCGCAACCCGAGGATGAGCAGCTGCTGGATGTGGGCCCTGCTGCCGTTGTTGCTGGCCGCCGGCCTGACCATTCCGCAGATGACCGTCGACGCTTTCCATTTCGACGAAGTTAACTCCATCGTCGTTGCCGGCGGGGCCACTGCCGCGCCGTATTCGCTGGCGGAGGTATGGGAAGCGGTTGCAGAACGCTCATCCGAGCAGGCGCTGGGCTGGCCCATGCTGCTCTCACTGTGGGGCCGCATTGCCGGCTGGAGCGAATTCGCTGTACGGGCGCTGCCGCTTTTCGCAGGCCTGCTGGCACTCGCCTGGGTCTACCGCGCCGGACATGACCTGTTCTCACCCGGGGCAGGCCTCTGCGCCGCGCTGCTGCTCAGCGGCTCCTCTTTCTTCCTGGTGTACATCTCCATCGCGCGCGCCTTTCCGCTGGTGGCGCTCTTCACAGCGCTGAGTCTCTGGTCATACCAGCGCATCGTGACAAGACCAAAGTCGGCGAGGCGGGGCGCGCAGGCAGCCCTGATTTTTGGAGCGTCTGGCCTGCTTTGGTCACATTACTTCGCTGCCTTGCTCCTGCCCATCCTGGGCCTGTTCCATCTGCTTTTCGTGCCGAAGCAGCGCTGCTGGTGGCGGCCTGTCCTGCCACTGGGCCTGGCCGTTCTGATCGCCCTGCTGCAGCTGCCGGTTTTTCTGGCAGGCCTGACGCGCACAGTGAGCAACGAAGGTCTGGGCAACCGGGCCCTGAATGCCCCAGAGGTCATGGGTCAATTTGTCCAGCGCCTGACGAACGGCGCCATCCAGCCCTCGGCGCCTGTTAGTGCTGCTCTTGTTGTCCTGCTGCTCCTTGTTCTGGTGGTCGCTGTCATCCGCCAGCTGCGCGCGCGCGACAGGGTCAGCACTGGCTGGTTGCTGGTCTTCACGCCTGCCGCGTTGCTGCTGCTGATGCTTGCCGTAAACGAAGTGCTCGGAGTGGTGGCAGAAGCTCGCCTTCGGTACCTGATGCCTCTTTGGCCGCTGCTGGCCCTGCTGGTTGGTGCCGGGCTGTGGCAGCTATCGCGTCGCCGCCCACGTCTGGCTGCCGGGCTGCTGGCGCTCTGGCTGATCGCGGGAGCCTGGCACGTCCTGGCAACGAACTACCGCTACGAGCTGGATGTCTACAGACGCACGGACTTCCATCGTGTGTACGCGGTCATGAGTGAGCATATACAGCAAGATGATTTGTTGATCCTTGACACCTTTGCGGCGCGACTGGACTCGGGCCGCTATTACAGCGGGATGAAGCTGGGTGTGCGTTGGGAAATCGTCCGCCGCTATGAGGAGGATCCCTACGAATATGTACGGCCGCTCAACGAGGACTATCCCCACGCCTGGCTGCTCTACTTCACAAAGGATCGTGTCGGCTTTGCCGAGCTGCCCGAGGCATTGGGGCGCGTGTTCTGCGAACGGGTGCTGGATGAGTGGGGCTTCACTCTGGAACGCTATGCCCTGCAGAGCGTGGAGAACTGCCCCGGGCAGCCGGTGCGCCTGGAGTTTGATGAAGGCATTCAGCTGAGCGGGCCGCAGATAAGTATCAGGGACGGTAGCCTGCGCCTAGATGCCCACGTTCACAGCGCAGACGAGACATTGCTGGCGCGCTACTCCCTTAGCGTACAGGTCTACGAAGTGAACAGCGGGCAGCGCGTCGCCCAGAATGATGTCGGCGTCGGCCCGGGCGCCATCGTCGCGCTGCGCAATGAAACGGACATCCGGACGTTACCAGCTGGCGAATATGACCTGCGCGTCGCGCTCTACGACTGGCAGAGTGGCGCGCGCCTTACTGCCCGCGACCTGGAGACCGGCGCTGTTGGCGACATGCATACCCTGCGCCGGTTCCGCGTCGACTGAGCTTCAGGGCAGGCGAATGCCAGACTGGCGCAACCTGTAGCGTGTCAGCGGCCCACGTCAGCGATGCTATACTGCCTGGCAGCCAGGAACAGGAGCCGGCCTTGCAGGCATCCATGCACAAGCGTAGGACAATCCCTGCCTGGCTGTGGCCGCTGCCGCTCCTGCTGCTGGCCACTGCGCTGTCCCTCCCGCAGCTGAATGCGGATGCCTTTCATCACGACGAGGCGATGTCTCTATACGCTGCCGGCGTGCTCCGTCCCGGCCCCAACTCCCTGACGGCTGTCCGGGACGCCACTGCGCAGCGCTCCCCGGAGCAGGCCCTGGGCTGGCCCATGCTGCTCTCGGTCTGGGGACGCGCGGTCGGCTGGAGCGAATATGCGGCCCGGGTCGTGCCGCTCTTCGCCGGCGTGCTGACCATTGCGCTGGTCTTCCGCACGGGCAACGACTTCTTCGCGCGCCCGGCCGGCCTTATCGCAGCCGTGCTACTGACCGGCTCGGCATTCTTCCTCACCTTTCTCACCACCGCGCGCGCCTTCACGCTGGTGGCACTGTTCGCCACGCTTTGTCTCCGTTGTTACTGGCGCCTTGCCCTGCACCCCAGGCCGCCAGGTCGTGGCGCGCAGGCAGGCTTGCTGCCGGGGAGTATGGGGCTGCTCTATGCGCACTACTTCGGCGCGCTGTTGCTGCCCGTGCTCGGCCTCTACCACCTGCTCTTCGTGCCGCAGTCCCGACGCTGGTGGCAACCTGTGTTCCTGTTCGCACTGGCTACCCTGAGCGCAGCGCTGCAGCTTCCGGTGCTGCTCACGGGCCTGGAGCGTACAGTGTCCAATGAAGGTCTGCGCGACATGGCCATGGATTCGGCAGCAGTGTTCGAACGGCTGCTGCGTTTCATGAGCAACGACCTCATCAGCCCGGGCGCGCCAGTCGGTGAGCTGCTGACCCTGCTACTGCCGCTCGCGCTCCTGCTTGCAGTCCTGTTGCGCCTGCGTAACGGCGCCCGCTTCGGCGCCATCTGGCCACTCGTTTTCGTGTCTGCTGCCCTGCTGCTGCTGGTGCTTGCGGTCAACGCAGTGCTGCGCGTGATGCATGTCAGCCGCATGCGTTACCTGATGCCACTGTGGCCCTTCAGCGCCCTGCTGGCTGCCGCGCTGCTGCTGCGGCTGACCCACAAACGCGGCAGGCTGCTGGCCGGACTGCTGGCGTTGTGGCTGCTTGTCGGGACCTACGTCCACCTGGGAACCGGTTTCCGTTATGAGGTTGATTTTCTGCAGCGCTCGGATCTCCATCAAGTTTACCAGGTGATGCATGAGCGCCTGCCCGAGGCCGACTTTCTGATCCTGGATTATGAGGCAGAACGTCTTGATCCGGGCCGGTTGTATACCCGTCGGCTGGGCCTGCCCTACAAAATCATTTACCGGGAGCGGGAGAACCCGCTCGAAAGCGTGGAGACGGCGCATCTCCCCTATCCCTACGCCTGGATGCTCTTCCGCGCACAGGACAGCCAGTTCATTGCCGAGCAGGCTGCGGGGCTGGGCCGGGTATTCTGCGAACGGGTGCTGGAGGCCTGGGGATTCAACCTTGAGCGCCACGCCTTGTCTCCGGTGCACTGTCCGGACAGCACAGCGCGGCTGGTCTTCGTCGCCGGCATTGAGCTGACCGGGCCAGACATCCGGATTGAGGACGGGATGCTGCGCCTTTTCGTCGGTCTGCGCAGCGCTGACGAATCCCTGCTCGCCAACTATTCACTCGCCGTGCATCTCATCGATCCACTCACCGGCGCGCGCGTCGCCCAGGGCGATGTCGGTGTCGGCCCGGGCAGCTTCGTGCCGCTGCGCAGCGAAATCGACATCAGCGCCTTGCCACCAGGCGAATACGAGTTGCAGCTCGCGCTTTACGACTGGCAGAGCGGCGCGCGCCTTGTTGCCCGCGACATCGAGACAGGCGCTGCTGCTGCCATGCATGCGCTGTATCACTTCCGAATCGAGTAGATTAGGTCTGGCAACAGTTGTGAGCAAGAGTGACGCCGGCCCCATGCCGACGAGCCTGATGAGCGATGACACTGATGACCCCCGTCCGCACCTGTAAAGACTGCCCCGCCTGGGTGTGGACCCTGCTGCCGTTGCTGCTGGCCGCTGCGCTGTCCATCCCGCTGCTGGGCAACGACGCCTTCACCGGCGACGAGCCCAAAACCCTGTTTGCTGCCGGAGTGCTTTCCTCAGGGCCGCAGACCCCGGCAGGTGTCCTGGAAGTCATCGCCGAGAAGTCATCCGAGCAGGCGCTGGGCTGGCCCCTGCTGGTCTTCTTTCAGGGTCACCTCGTTGGCTGGAGCGAAGTCGCAATCCGTATGTTGCCCGTCCTCACCGGCATGCTGGCGATCGCCGTCGTGGCCCGCGCCGGCCGTGATTTCCTGTCACCAGCGGCGAGTCTGTACGCGGCCCTGCTGCTTTCCGGCTCGGCTTTTTTTCTCACATACATGACGCACGCGCGGGCCTTCACGACGGTCGCCCTCTGCGCGGCATTGTGCGTCTGGTGCTACTGGCGCGTCGCCTTGCGCCCAGGTGCACCGGGCCGGGCTGCCCAGGCCGGGCTGTTGACGGGCGCAACCGGGCTGTTGTACCTGCATTACGTCGGCGCGCTGCTCCTGCCGGCCCTGGGCCTCTTTCACCTGCTCTTCGTTGCGAAGAAGCGGCGCTGGTGGCGGCCGGTTATCCTGCTCGGACTGGCCGGCCTGGCAGCTGCTGCGCAGCTCCCGGTTTTCCTGATCGGCATGGAACGCACCCTCAGCAACGAAACGGTGCAAAGCCGGGCCATATCCGCAGCCGAAGTGTTGACACGCTTCGTTCGCCTGATGAGCAACAACCTTGTTCGTCCAGCGCCTGCTCTGGTCGAGGTCGCGGGAGTCCTGTTGCTACTGGCACTCGTGATCGGGATCCTGCTGCGCCTGCGGCCAGGACACAAGGTGGGCGTCGTCTGGATGCTCGTTTTTGTGTCTGCCACGATGCTGGTGTTGCTGCTCGCCATCAACGATCGGGTCGGACTGGTCGATGACACCCGCATTCGTTACCTGATGCCGCTGTGGCCCCTGACCGCCCTGATCGTTGGAGCGGGTCTTTGGCAGTTGGCCAGGAGGCAGCGCCGACTGGTGACAGGCCTGCTCGCGTGCTGGCTGGCGCTTGGCGCCTGGCTCAGCCTGGCAAGTGACTTTCGCTATGAATCCGGGTACATCCGTCGATCGGACATGCACAGGGCCTACCAGGTCGTGGGGGAACTCATTCCCGCTGCCGATGCGCTCATCCTGGATCATGAGGCCGGCTATCTCGACTGGCAGCACTTGTACGTCCAGATGCTGGATTTGCCTTACGTACTCTATATCAGACACCGGGATGATCCGCTCAAACATGTGCTGCGGCTGAACGCCGACTACCCATACCTCTGGTTGCTCTTCCTTACACAGGACTCAGGGCGCATGGATGCGTTGGCCGCTGTGCTGGAACGGGTTCCCTGCAAGCGGGCGCTGGATGGCGAATGGGATATTACGCTGGTACGTTACGCACGGTCACCGGTGCACTGTCCGGGAAGTCCCGCGCGTCTGCAATTTGACAGCGGCATTCAGCTGACCGGGCCGGAAATCCGACTTGAGGGCGGGATGCTGCGCTTCCACGCCGGCTTCCGCAGTGATGACCAAGCGCTCCTCGCCCGCTACTCCCTGGCCATCCACGTGATTGACGTGAACAGCGGCGAACGTGTCGCCCAGGGCGACGTGGGCGTGGGGCCGGGCAGCTTCGTTCCCGTGAGCAACAGCATTGACATCAACGGGTTGTCAGCGGGCGAGTACGCAATTCACGTCGCGCTCTATGACTGGCAAAGCGGCGCGCGCCTTCCCGCCCGAGATCTCGAGACGGATGCCGTCAGCGACATGCACGCGCTACATCGCATTCAGCTGGGCTGAGGCGCACTTCGTCTCTGATCCCGGGTCGATATGCTACACTGCCCGCGTCGATGCACAGAGGAGAGTCGGCCTTGCCCGCGCGCGCGACCTGCCCGGTATGGCTGTGGCTGCTGCCGGCGCTACTGCTGGCCACCGCGCTGGCCGTCCCGCAGCTGGATGCAGATGCCTTCTATCACGATGAGGGCTTTTCCCTGCGCGCCGCCGGGATGCTCCGGCCCGGGCCCCATTCCCTGGCGGATGTCTGGAACTTCATCACGGAGGAGGACCCGCATCAGGCACAGGGTTGGCCGCTGCTGCATTCCATCTGGGGGCGCGCGGTCGGCTGGAGCGAGTTCACGGCCCGCGTTATCCCGCTCTTCGCCGGGATTCTGACCCTCGCGCTGGTCTATCGCGCAGGCAGCAACCTGTTCGCGCCGGCGGCAGGACTCATCGCGGCGTTGTTGCTGACGGGTTCGGCGTTTTTCATCACCTATTTCTCTGTCGCGCGCGCCTTCACGCCGGTGTCACTTTTCACCACACTGATCCTGTGGAACTACTGGCGCGTGGCCCTGCTTCCACGACCTTCAGGCCCCGGCGCTCAGGCAGGCTTGCTGCTCGGCAGCATTGGCCTGCTCTATTCACACTACTTCAGTGGGCTGCTGCTGGCCGCCCTGGGCCTGTTTCACATGGTTTTCGTGCCGAAGACCCGCGGCTGGTGGCGGCCCGTATTCCTGTTTGGGCTGGCCGCCCTGGTCATTGCGCTGCAGCTGCCTGGCTTCCTGAATGGCCTGGACAAGGCCGTCAACAACGAAAACCTGCAGGCAATAGCGATGACGGCCGTAGAGATTCCGGCACGACTCCTCTATTTTCTCGGCAATCAACTTCTCAATGTTTCGCCAGCTGTCGCCGTAGCGTCACTCATCTTCTTGTCGCTGGCACTGGCGGCCGGCACCTGGCAGCGCCTGCGCGGCGACAGGCGCGTCGACGCCGGCTGGCTGCTGGTCTTCGTGGCCGCCACGATGTTCCTGTTGATGCTCGCTGCCAACGAGGTCGTCAGGATCATGCAGTCAAACCGGATACGATACCTGATGCCGCTGTGGCCGATGATCGCCCTGTTGGCCGGCGCCGGGCTGCGGCCACTTGTCAGGCGGCAGCGTGGCCTGGTGATCGGCCTGCTGGGACTCTGGTTGATCCTGGGGGCTCATCTCTCCCTGGGAACTGATTTCCGCGATGAGGCCGATTACCTGCGACGCTCGAACTTTCATCACATTTACCGGATCATGCGCGACCGCCTGCCTGAGGGCGATTTTCTGATCCTGGATTATGAGGCAGAACGTCTTGATCCGGGCCGGCTGTACACTCGCCTGCTGGGCCTGCCCTACAAGATCATCTACCGGGAGCGGGAGGACCCGCTCGGGAGTGTGGGGGCGGCGCATCTCCCCTATCCTTACGCCTGGATGCTCTTTCGCGCGCAGGACAGCCAGTTCATTGCTGAGCAGGGCGACGCGCTGGGGCGGGTGTTCTGTGACCGGTTGCCGGAAGCCTGGGGCTACACGCTGGAACGCCATGCCCTGTCAGTGGTGCATTGCCCGGACAGTCCCGCTCGTCTGGCTTTCGACTCCGGCATTGAGCTGACGGGGCCGGACATCCGGCTTGCAGACAGGATGCTGCGCCTTTTCGTCGGGCTGCGCAGCGCTGACGAGGACCTCCTCGCCAACTATTCGCTCGCCGTCCACGTCACTGACCCACGCACTGGCGAGCGCGTCGCCCAGGGCGATGTCGGCGTCGGCCCTGGCAACTTCGTGCCTGTATACAGTGAAATCGACATCAGCACGCTGCCGCCTGGCGATTACGAACTGCAGCTTGCGCTCTACGACTGGCAGAGTGGCGCGCGCCTCAACGCCCGTGACCTCGAATTGGGCGCAGCAGCCGATATGCATGCACTCTATCGCTTGCAAATCGAGTAAATTGGGGCTGGCAAACCGTTTTGTGCAATAGTGACGCTGGTTGCATGCCGCTGCGCCTGGTGAGAAATGACTCTGACTACTCCTGTCCGCGCCTGTAAAGATTGCCCTGCCTGGCTGTGGGCCCTGCTGCCACTGCTGCTGGCTGCTGCGCTGTCCATCCCGCTGCTGGGGACTGACGCCTTTACCGGTGACGAACCCAGAACCCTCATTGCTGCCGGCATTCTTGCCTCAGGGCCACACACCCTTGTCGGAGTCGTGGACACGATCGCAGAGAAGTCTTCCGAACAGGCGCTGGGCTGGCCCTTGCTGATCTTCATCTGGGGTCGCATCGCCGGCTGGAGCGAACCCGCGATCCGCTTGTTGCCCTTGCTTGGCGGCCTGCTGGCGATCGCCGTCGTCGCCCGCGCCGGCCGAGATCTCTTTACGTCGGCGGCTGGCGTGTTCGCAGCCCTGCTGCTATCCGGCTCGGCATTTTTCCTGACCTACATGTCTCATGCGCGGTCCTTCACAATGGTCGCCTTCTGCGCGGCATTGTGCGCCTGGTGTTACTGGCGCATCGCCCTGCAGCCACGGCCACCAGGCCGGATGGCGCAGACCGGGTTGCTGCTGGGCGCGACCGGGCTGCTCTACATGCACTATGTCGGTTCGCTGCTCCTGCCGGCCCTCTGCCTCTTTCATCTACTCTTCGTACCGAAGAACCGGCGCTGGTGGCGGCCGGTTCTTCTGCTCGGCCTGGCCGGCCTGGCAGCAACGCCACAGCTCCCGATCTTCCTCCTCGGATATGGCAAGACCGTCTCCGACGAAATACTGAACAGCCGAGCCCTGGCCACGGCAGAACTCCTGGAGCGCTTCTTGCAGCAGCTGAGCAACGGAGCCATTCGACCGGCGCTGGCGCTAAACAATTTACTGGCCATCCTGCTGTCACTGGCGCTGGTGATCGTCACTGTGTTGGTCCTGCGGGCAAGACGCAAATCCGGCGCCGTCTGGTTGCTCGTATTTACGGCAGTTGTGAATCTACTGCTGCTAATCGCGATCAACGAAGTCGTCGGGGTCGTGGTCGACAACCGAATTCGCTACCTGATGCCGCTGTGGCCTCTAACTGCGTGGCTGGTCGGGGCCGGACTCGATCGACTGGCCGGCAAATATCGCCGCCTGGTCTTAATCCTGCTCGCACTATGGTTGGTGTCGGGTACCTGGCTTAACCTGGCAACCGACTATCGCTATGAAATCAGCTTCATTCGCCGTTCGGATTTGCATACGGCCTTTAAATTTGTGGGCGGGCATGTTGCCAAAACCGACGGCCTCATCATGGACCATGATGTCGACTATCTTAATCGGCACTACCTGTACCTTGAGAGGCTGGACGTGCCCTATGTGCTCTATACCAGGCATCGGGACGACCCGCTCAAACATGTTTTGCGGCTTCACGCCGAATACCCCTACCTTTGGCTACTCTTCCTCACGCAGGATCATGCGCGCCTGAAAGCGCTGGGTGATGTGCTGGGACGGGTTCCCTGCGAACGGGCGCTGGATGGCGAATGGGGGTTAACGCTGGTGCGTTACGCCCGGTCTCCGGTGCTCTGTCCGGACAGTCCCGCGCGCCTGCACTTCGACAGCGACATCCAGTTGACCGGCCCGGATATCCGGCTTGAGGATAGCCTGCTGCGCCTTTATGCAGGCTTCCGCAGCGTCGACGAGACTCTCCTCGCCAACTATTCCCTCGCCATTCACGTGATTGACACGAACAGTGGCGAGCGCGTCGCCCAGGGCGACGTGGGTATCGGCCCGGGCGCCTTTGTGCCGACAGGCAGCGAAATTAACATCAGCGGCCTGCCACCTGGCGACTACGAAATACGTGTCGCCCTCTACAACTGGCAGACTGGCGAACGCCTTTCCGCCCGCGACCTTGAAACCGGGGTGGACAGCGACATGCACGCGCTGCAGCGTTTTCGGATCGGTTGAAGCGTAGCGCGACACGGGTTCAGGGCCGATATGCTACACTGGCCGGCGACCAACAGGGTGAAGGACAAACCTTGCCCGTACGCGTGACAAACACCGGATGGCTATGGGCCCTGCTGCCACTGCTGCTGGCTGCTGCGTTGGTCGTACCTGCTCTCGACAAGCATATTTTTGACGTTGATGAAGCATCCACCATGATCAACGCCGGTGCGCGTCACCTCGGCCCGTCTACTCCCGCTGAAGCTGTGGCAAGGTCGCTGTCCCGCTCGCCGGACCAGGCTTGGGGGCATGCAGTAATCTACTCGCAGTGGGGGCAAATCGTTGGCTGGAGTGAGATTGCAATTCGTTCACTTCCCTGGTTCACAGGGTTGCTAACTCTTGCGTGGGTTTTTCGCATCGGTCGCGACCTCTGCTCACTGCGCAGCGCATTACTGGCCACGTTACTATTGGCGACGTCCATCCTCTTTCTTGTCTACATGCACAATGTAAGACCCTACGGGCTTTCCATGCTCTTTGCAGCGATCACCCTGTGGGCTTACTGGCGCGTGGCCTTGCGCCCGCGTCTGCCTGGACGTTGCGCCCGGATTTTCCTTTTGGCCGGCGCAACCGGTCTGCTCTACAGTCACTATTTCTGTGCCCTGCTGCTGCCCGCGCTGGCCCTCTTCCACCTGTTCCATGTGCGCAAGGAGCGCCGCTGGTGGCAACCGGTGTTTCTGCTCGGCCTGGCCGGGCTGCTCGCTCTGCCTCAAATTCCTGGTCTGCTTGGCGGCATTGAATTCAATCTGGGCAAAGAGAATCTACACCAGAAAGCATTAGCTTACCCGGGAGTCATGTCCCTGTTTCTGCGTTACCTGAGCAATGACCTGCTTGAATTCCAACAACCTTTCAGCACCCTGTTCGCCCTCTCCCTGCCCATGCTGCTGCTCATCTCCGGCTGGCATAGTCGACGCCGTCATCAACCTCCAGGAGCGGTCAGGTACCTCTCACTAACCAGCGTCCTGCTGCTACTGCTTTTGGCGGGATTAAATGAATGGCTACAGGTGCTGGACTGGAAACGTGCACGCTACATGGCAGCCTTGTGGCCGCCGGTCATGTTGTTCATCAGCATGGTATTCATGCAATCGCGAACACTTCTGCGACCGGTTGCAGGCATAATTCTGGTAGCGCTGGTGGCCTTCTCCGGAGTAAACGACTTTCTGCGCGAGGGTGATCTTGTCCGCCATTCCTGGCCAAATTTACCTGTCACCCTCACATCAATGCGAGCGATCGCAGGTGAAGGCAGCGCAAATGGCCTGTTAGCAGTGGACAGGAGCCTTTTTTCAAACTGGGCACGAACTTACGAGCTCTACACCGGCGCCTACGAAGAGCGACGTGTGCATCTCAAACAGAATCTTTCTTACGGCGAACTACTGGAACGCGCGCAGGGTCTTGATATGTTGTGGCTACTGCTGCCTGGTGAGAATGAAGAAGCCTTGCGAATTCAAGCACATATTGAACGCCTGAACCATGAAGGCTGGATTCACACCCGCTCCTTGCGGGAGGCAGGTATTTCGCTGGACCAGTTCCTTTCCCCCTTCGCGACAGCCCGCCTGCAGTTTGAAAGTGTTGCCACGATATATCCAGCGAAAGAGTTGTTGCTGCGCGACGGTCTGATGCACTTCAGGGCCAACCTGAGCAGTGCTGACGAGGCTGTCCCCGAGCGTTTCTCCCTGGCCGTCCATGTCATTGATCCGCTCACGGGGGAACGCGTTGCCCAGGGCGATGTCGGAGTCGGCCCGGACAAATTCGCCCAGCTTCGCAGCGAAATCGACGTCAGTGAATTGCCGCCCGGTGAATACGAAGTTCATGTCGCCCTTTATGACTGGCGAACCGGCGCACGCATGTCCGCCCGCGACCTGGAGACAGGTGTGACTGGCGACGTGCATGTCCTGCACAGCTTCAATATCGCCTGAGGCGCCAGACATCAGAGAATTGCTTTCGCTTGTGCTAAACTGACCGCCGGAAATGAATACGGGTGTGTCTTGCAGGGGATAGCGCGCAACGGGATAACCGGTTACTTCTGGTTGTGGGCCCTGCTCCCGCTGCTGCTGGTCTGTCTATTGACCATCCCCCGGCTGGATGAGATTGCCTTTTACGGGGACGAACCAAGCTCCTTGCTGGACGGCGCCGGAGTGCACGAGTCCGGGCCGCAAAGTATTCCCGAAATTTTTGACCAAATCTCTCCTGAACAGACCCTGGGCTGGCCGGTAACCCTGTTTATCTGGGTGCGCCTCGCCGGGCGGAGCGAAGTCGCGGTACGCCTGTTGCCCTTTCTTGCGGGGCTGCTGGCCCACGCCATGGTTTACCGCGCCGGCCGTGACTTTTTCTCGCCAAAGACGGGGCTGCTGGCCCTGTTATTGCTGTCGTCAGCGATGTTTCCCCAGACCAACATGCTGCACGCGCGCTCCTTCCCCATGGTGCTGCTCTTTGCCATATTGAGCCTCTGGGCCTACTGGCGCATCGCCCTGCAGCCGAAGCCAGTTGGCTGGCGTGAACAGGCCGGCCTGATGCTCGGCGCCGCCGGCATACTGTATTCGCACTATTTTGCTGCGCTGCTGCTGCCCGTCATGAGTCTGTTTCATCTGTTCTTCGTCCCGAAAGACCGGCGCTGGTGGCGACCCGTTCTGCTGCTCGGGGCAGGCTGCCTGACGACCCTGATCCAGCTGCCTCTGTTTTTGCAGGGGCTGTCTGTAACAGCAGATGGGATCTCCGTAAGCAGGCCGGCCCTGCTGGCACCGCAGCTGCTGGCCCAGTTTTTCCAGTATCTGGTCAATGGCATCGTCGACCCACCCTTCCTTGTCGGCCTGCTGCTTGCCGTCCTGCTGCCAACTGGCCTGGTGATCGCCATATTGCTGCTGCAGCGAGCCAGGGTAGTTGCCGGCGCTGTCTGGTATCTCGTCTTCGTATCCGTCACGCTCCTGCTGGTTTACACCATCGCCAACGAAGCGCTCAAGGTCGTGACGGAACGGCGCATGCGCTATCTGATGGCATTGTGGCCGCCGCTGGCCCTGCTGGCCGGATATGGCCTGTGCCGCTTGTATGGCAGCCATCGCTGGCTGGCGACCGGCCTGCTGGCATTCTGGTTATTGCTCGGCACCTGGCTGGGCCTGGCAACCGGCTATCGATATGAGCTGGGATTCTTCAACCAGACGGAAGTGCATCTTGCCTATCGGGCCGTGGACCGGCACGTCCCCGCAAGCGAAGCGCTGGTCATTGACAGTGAGGTATCCGAGCTTGAACCGGAACCCTACTACCTTTTGCTGGTCGATACGCCCTTAGTGGTTTACAACCGGCGCCGGGATGACCCACTTAAACATGTGTTGCGGCTGCACGCCGAATACCACTACCTATGGCTACTATTCCACACGCAGGACAAGGCGCGCATGGAAGCGATTGCCAGCGGGTTGGGACGGGTTATCTGCGAACGGGTGCAAGTTGCAGGGGGGTTCACGCTCACGCGGCATGCCTTGTCTCCAGTTCATTGTCCTGACAGCTCCGTGCGTCTGGCGTTTGACTCTGACATCCAGCTGACGGGGCCGGACATCAGGCTGGAGGATGGCAGGCTGCTATTGTATGCCGGCTTCCGCAGCTCCGACACAGGACTTCTCGCCAACTATTCCCTCGCCGTGCACCTCATTGACGTAAACAGCGGCGAGCGCGTTGACCAGGGCGACGTGGGTATCGGCCCGGGCGCCTTCGTCCCTGTGAGCAGCGAAATCGACGTCAGCGGCCTGCCACCTGGTGACTACGAAGTGCGCGTCGCGCTATATGACTGGCAGACCGGCGTGCGTCTGCAGGCGCGCGACCTGGAGACGGACGAAGTCAGCGACATGCACACGCTGCATCGCTTTCGCATCGGTTGAACATTTCGTATCACAATGCTAAAATCACGCAATCAGGGGTGTGTCTCTAGCCAATCTTAATATTGGAAAGTCTCAATTCTGTCATTGGGTAAGAAAACGCGCTCGGTTCACCTTGCCTGGATGTGGGCCCTGCTGCCGCTGCTGCTGGCTGCTGCGCTGACCATCCCGCTGCTTGATGTGGACTCTTTCAACGGAGATGAGCCCGCCTCCCTGATCGCGGCAGGTATGTTTCGTTCAGGGCCACCTTCCCTGGATGCAACCTGGAGTTTTATCACAAACCGTGACTCTACTCAGGCCTACGGCTGGCCCTTGCTGCTCTCGGTCTGGGCACGTCTGGTTGGCTGGAGTGAGTTTGCGACAAGGGCACTTTCCCTGTTCTTTGGCGTGCTGGCCCTGGCCTGGGTCTATCGCACCGGGCGTGATCTTCTCTCACCACAAGCAGGTCTCTTCGCAACTCTGCTGCTCGGTGCCTCCGTGTTTTTCCACGCCTATATGATCCACGCACGCGCCTTCACACTGGTAGCCTTCTTCACCACGCTCTGTGTCTGGTCCTACTGGCGGATTGCGCTGCAGCCGCGGCAGCCAGGCAGGGCTGCGCAGGCACTGTTGCTATTGAGCAGTATCGGACTGTTGTACATGCACTATGTCTGCGCGCTGTTGTTACCTGTTCTTGGTCTGTTTCATCTTTTCTTAGTCCCGAAGAACCGGCGCTGGTGGCAACCCGTCCTGCTGCTCGGCCTGGCTGCCCTGCTGGCCATGCCACAACTACCCGGCGTTCTGCAGGGACTGGCCAAGACGGCTGCCAACGAAGACCTGTCTAACCGGGCATTGTCCGCAGCAAATCTGGTCTCGCACCTGGTTCGCTATCTAACAAACGGTCTTCTGAATCCGTCCCCACCTCTGAGTGTTTTGCTTGTCATCACTCTGACCCTGGCTCTGGTAGCCGTCTACCTGCATCGTCTGCGCAAGGGACACAGAAATGGCGCCACCTGGCTGCTTGTTTTCACCTCTTGTGCCTGTCTTGCGTTGATAATTGCCGTTAACGAGGTGCTGCGGGTGATCGTTGCGAACAGAATTCGTTATCTGATGCCGCTCTGGCCCCTTGCTGCCCTGTTGACCGGCGCCGGCCTCTGGCGTCTCGCCCGCAGAAATCGTCACATTGCCGCCAGTTTGTTGATTCTTTGGGTAGTCATTGGAGCCTGGCTCATTCTCGCAACTGATTTTCGCTACGAAACAGGATACTTTTTCCGCGTGGATCACCATGAATTGTTCAGCGCTTTGAGGGAACGCATACCTGCCTCCGACCTGGTAATCCTGGACGTATCGGTAGTGAGCTACGATGACGGATTGTTTTCCATCAGCGACGAACTCATCTACCGGTACAAGCTGGATCCCTACGAGATGGTCAGGTCGATCCACACTGACCGGCCCTACTTGTCATTGCTTTATCTGACAAAGGACCGGGTAGGCTTCGCCGATTTGCCCACCGCTTTGGGACGTGTGTTCTGTGAACGAATTCTGGAGGAGTCAGGCCTCACTCTTGATCGATTCGCCCTTAACTCTGTGGACAACTGCCCCGATCGACCTGTACGACTTGATTTCGAAGCTGACATCCAGCTGACCGCGCCGAAGATCAGCATTCGGGATGACTTGCTGCGCCTGGACGCCCACGTCCGCAGCGCTGACGAGCAGCTCCTCGCCAACTATTCGCTCGCCGTGCACGTTTACGACGCGCTTACCGATGAGCGCGTCGCCCAGGGCGATACCGGCATCGGCCCCGGCTACATCGTGCCGCTACGCAGCGAAATCGACGTCAGCGGCTTGCCGCCCGGCGACTACGAAGTGCGCGTTGCCCTCTACGACTGGCAGACCGGCGTGCGCCTGCAGGCACGCGACCTGGAGACGGACGAAGTCAGCGACATGCATACGCTGCATCACTTCCGCATCGGCTGAGTCAGCCTGCCGTCCCTGAGGCGCGGCCACCTTCGCTATACTGTCCTCCTGCAGATATTCAGGGAATTCATGCTGGCACCTGTGCACATCCGCTCGACAAGGCACTCCTGGATGTGGGCCCTGCTGCCAATACTGCTGGCTGCTGCGCTGTCCATTCCACTGCTGGGCGTTGACGCTTTCAACGGCGATGAACCTGCAGCCCTAATCTCGTCAGGTATTCTCCGTTCCGGGCCAAATTCTCTCGCAGATGCCTGGGACCAGACTGCCCCACGGCTTGCCCCTGGCTTGCCGATGTTGCTTTCCATTTGGGCGCGCGTTGTCGGCTGGAATGAAGTCGCCATCCGGATGCTCTCCGTCTACATCGGCTTGCTGTCTCTCGCCTGGGTCTATCGTGCAGGACGCGAACTGTTCGCGCCTGCAGCAGGCCTGAACGCTGCCTTGCTGCTCAGCGCCTCGGTCTTCTATCTCGCCTACATGGCCCGTGCAGATCCCTATGCGCTGGTAGCCCTCTGCGCTGCACAGTGTACCTGGTCCTACTGGCGCGTTGCCCTGCATCCGCAGCCACCTGGGAAATGGGCCCAGGCGGGCCTGTTATTGAGCAGTGTCGGCCTGCTGTATTCGCATTATCTGTGCGCGCTGCTGTTGCCTGTGCTCGGCCTGTTTCACCTGTTCCTCGTCCCGAAGAACCACCGCTGGTGGCATACAGCGCTTCTCTTTGGAATCGCCATTCTGGTTGCTGCCTTGCAAATCCCGCTTTTTATAAGAGGTCTGGCGTATACCGAAAGCGAGAGTCTGGGTAGCGCCATTCTTACGGCACCAGCCGTACTCTCGCATCTCCTGCGCTACATGACTAATGGTCTGGTCAATCCATCCCTGCAATTCGATGTTCTGCTGTTCATCTCCCTGCCGCTGGCGCTCCTGGCCGCCATTCTGCTGCGCAGGCGCGCAGGAAACAGGAGCCATGCCGTCTGGATGCTGGTCATCACGTCGGCCACGCTGCTCGCCCTGGTGATCTTCATCAACGAAATCATCAGTGTGATTGAGGAAACTCGAATTCGTTACCTGATGCCGCTCTGGCCCCTGTGCGCACTGCTGGTCGGTGCCGCTCTCTGGTATCTGGCAGGCAGACACCGTCGGATCGCAACCGTCCTGCTTTCGTTCTGGCTGCTCGCCGGAGCCTGGCTCACGGCGGGTACCGATTTCCGTTATGAGCTGGGCTATTTTTACAAGAGGGACATCAGCCTGTCTGTCCCTGTGACTGCGATTCGCAAACTTGTTCCTGCGACAGATTACGTGATGATGGATTTCTCCGCAGGCACAACCTTCCAGGGATGGTTTTATGACAGAAGGTACGGAACCTCGCGGGAAAACATCTTCAGATACAAGGAGGATCCTTACGAGGCGGTGAGACCTGTCCACGCAGACTACCCATTCGCCTCACTGCTCTACTTCTCGAAGGATAGAGTCGGCTTTGCGAATCTGCCGCAGGAGCTGGGACGTGTGCTCTGCGAGAGAGTGCTGGATGAAGGGGGCTTAACCCTTGAACGCTACGCTCTTCATTCTGTCGAGAACTGCCCGGACAGCCCCGTGCGCCTGGCCTTCGATTCCGACATCCAGCTGACCGTGCCAAAGATCAGTATTCAGAATGGCCTGCTGCGCCTGGACGCCCACTTCCGCAGCGCTGATGCGCAGCTCCTCGCCAATTATTCATTCGCCGTGCACGTTTTCGACACACGCGGTGAGCGCGTCGCCCAGGGCGATACCGGCATCGGCCCCGGTTACATCGTGCCGCTACGCAGCGAAATCGACGTCAGCGGCTTGCCGCCCGGCGACTACGAAGTGCGCGTTGCGCTCTACGACTGGCGCACCGGCGAGCGTCTTCAGGCTCGCGACCTGGAGACGGACGCTGGCGGCGACATGCATACGCTGCATCACTTCCGCATAGGGTGAGTCAACCTGCCGTCCCTGAGACGCGGCCACCTTCGCTATACTGTCCTCCTGCAGATATTCTGGAAATTCATGCTGGCACCTGTGCACACCCGCTCGACAAGGCACTCCTGGATGTTGGGCCTGCTGCCAATGCTGCTGGCTGCTGCGCTGACCATCCCACTGCTTGATGTGGACGCTTTCAACGGAGATGAGCCCACTCTGGTCGCTGCAGGTGCGCTACGTTCAGGGCCGCTTTTCCTGGATGCAACCTGGAGCTATATCACGTACCGTAACCCTCATCAGGCCTACGGCTGGCCCCTGCTGCTCTCGGTCTGGGGGCGTCTGGTTGGCTGGAGCGAGGTTGCGGTCAGGGCCCTTTCCCTGTTCTTTGGCGTGCTGACTCTGGCGTGGGTCTACCGTACCGGCCGTGATCTTCTCTCGCCGCAAGCCGGTCTCTTCGCAACGTTGCTGCTCGGTGCCTCCGTGTTTTTCCACGCCTATATGATCCACGCGCGCGCCTTCACTCTGATAGCCTTCTGCACAATGCTCTGTGTCTGGTCCTACTGGCGGATCGCCCTGCACCCGCGGCCACATTGCAGGAAAGCGCAGTTCGGCCTGCTGCTGGGCAGCGCTGGCCTGCTCTACATGCACTATTACAGCGCCCTGTTTCTGCTCATCCCGTGCCTGTTTCATTTGCTCTTCGTCCCGAAGCACCGGCGCTGGTGGCAACCCGTCCTGCTATTCGGCCTGGCTGCCCTGCTGGCCCTGCCACAGCTGCCCGGCTTTCTGCAGGGACTGGCCAAGACAGCTGCCGACGAAGACCTGTCTAACCGGGCCCTGTCCGCAGAAAAAGTAGTCTCGTACCTCGTTCACTACCTGACAAACGGTCTTCTGGGTCCGTCTACGCCTCTGGGCGTTTTGCTTCTCATCATTCTGCCCTGCGGGTTTGTGGCTGTGTACCTGTTTCGTCTGCGCCAGGGGAACAGAAATGACGCTATATGGCTGCTCGTATTCATCTCTTGTGGCTTTCTTGCGTTGACCATTGCCGTCAACGAGGTGGTCAAGGTGTTGGAAGCGAACAGAATTCGCTACCTGATGCCGCTCTGGCCTCTTGCTGCCCTGTTGGCCGGCGCCGGCCTCTGGCATCTCGCCCACAGAAATCGTCACATTGTCGCCAGTCTGTTGACTTTCTGGGTAATCATTGGAGCCTGGCTCATTCTCGCAACTGAATTCCGCTACGAAACGGGCTACTTTATTCGCACGGATCCTCATAACCTGTACAGGGTTTTGGGGCATCGCATCCCTGCTTCCGACCTGCTTATCCTGGATGTTTCGGTAGCAAGGCTCGATGACGGGTTGTTTTCCGCCAGTGACGAGCGCATCTACAGATACAAGGAGGATCCCTACGAGATGGTCAGGCCGATCCACACTGACCGGCCCTACTTGTCATTGCTTTATCTGTCAAAGGACCGGGTAGGCTTTGCAGATTTACCCACAGCTTTGGGACGGGTGTTCTGTGAACGCTTGCTGGAGGAGTCCGGCCTCACTCTCGATCGATACGCCCTGCATTCCGTCGAGAACTGCCCGGAAAGCCTCGTGCGCCTGGCTTTCGATTCCGACATCCAGCTGACCGTGCCAAAGATCAGTATTCAGAATGGCCTGCTGCGCCTTGACGCCCACTTCCGCAGCGCTGATGAGCAGCTCCTCGCCAACTATTCGCTCGCCGTGCACGTTTTGGACACGCGCGGTGAGCGCGTCGCCCAGGGTGACACCGGCGTCGGCCCCGGCGCCATCGTGCCGCTGCGCAGCGAAATCGACGTCAGCGCGCTGCCGCGCGGGGACTACGAAGTGCGTGTCGCCCTCTATAACTGGCAGACCGGCGAACGCCTTTCCGCACGCGACCTGGAGACGGACGAAGTCAGCGACATGCACACGCTGCAGCGCTTTAGCCTCAATTGAACATTTCGTATCACAATGCTAAAATCACGCTTTCAGGAGTGTGTCTCTAGCCAATCTTAATATTGGAAAGTCTCAATTCTGTCATTGGGTAAGAAAACGCGCTCGGTTCACCTTGCCTGGATGTGGTGCCTGTTCCCGCTGTTGCTAGCCGCTGCGCTGACCATCCCTCTCATAGATATGGATGCTTTCAACGGCGATGAGCCCTCCTCTCTGATCGCTGCGGGGATCCTGCGTTCCGGGCCTGGTTCTTTGGGTGAATCCTGGAACTTTATCTCCAGTATTGATCAAACCCAGGCTCACGGCTGGCCATTGCTGCTCTTCATCTGGGGACGTCTCTTTGGCTGGAGTGAGGTTGCTGTCCGGGCCCTTCCCCTCCTTGCAGGCGTGCTTGCCCTGGCCTGGGTCTATCGCACCGGCCGTGATCTTCTCTCGCCACAAGCAGGACTCTTCGCCACGCTGCTGCTTGGTGCCTCGGTGTTTTTCCACGCTTATATGATCCACGCTCGTCCATTCGCACTGGTAGCTCTCTTCACCATTCTCTGTGTCTGGTCCTACTGGCGGATTGCCCTGCATCCGCGGCCGCCAGGCAGGGCTGCACACGCAGCTTTGCTATTGAGTAGTATCGGCCTGTTCTACATGCACTACTTCTGCGCACTGCTTGTGCCAATTCTGGGGATTTTTCATCTATTCTTCGTCCCGAAGAACCGTCGCTGGCGACAACCCGTAATCCTCTTCGGGGTGGCTGCCTTGCTGGCCATGCTTCAACTGCCCGGTGTTGTGCAGGGATTTGCCACGACAGCTGCCTACGCTGACCAGCATGAACAAGCACTATCTACACCGACGATAGTCTCGCTTTTGGTCCTGTACATGACCAATGGCCTGATCGATCCTTCCTCACCCTTCGTCGAGCTTCTGCTCATCTCCCTGCCGCTGGCAATCCTGGCCGCCATTCTGCTGCTCAGACGCGCTGTAAACAGGGGCCATGCTTTCTGGATGCTCGTCTTCGCAGCGACTGCGCTGCTTGCCCTTATCATCTTCATCAACGAAATCTTCAGGGTGATTCTTACGGATACTCGAATTCGTTACCTGATGCCGCTCTGGCCACTGACTGCCTTGCTGGCCGGCGTTGGCCTCAGCCGTCTTGCCAGAATACATCGCCTCCTGGTGGCCGGTCTGATGGCTCTTTGGCTGCTCACTGGAGCCTGGCTCACACTGGGCACCGATTTACGTTACGAGTTAGGGAATTTTTTCCGGAGAAACCAAAGCCAGGCCATCCCTGTTATTCGTGATCTGGTTCCTGCGAAAGATTTCCTGATCCTGGATTACTCTGTAGAATCTTCCTTTCAGGGATGGTTTTTTTACAGAAAGAGGGGTATCTCACGGGAACCCATCTACAGGTACAAGGAGGATCCCTATGAGAACGTAAGGCCGCTCCACACAGACTACCCTTTCGCCTCATTGATCTACTTCTCGAAGAACAGAGTCGCCTTTGCGGATCTGCCGCAGGAGCTGGGACGTGTGTTTTGCGAGCGGGTGCTGGACGAGTGGGGCTTTACCCTTGAACGCTACGCTATTCATTCTGTCGAGAACTGCCCGGACAGCCCCGTACGCCTGGCCTACGATTCCTATATTCAGCTGACCACTCCGGAAATTATCCTTCAGGATGATCTGCTGCGCCTTGACGCCCACTTCCGCAGCGTTGACGAGCAACTCCTCGCCAATTATTCGCTCGCTGTGCACGTTTTCGATACGCGCACTGGTGAGCGCGTCGCCCAGGGCGACACCAGCGTCGGCCCCGGCGCTATCGTGCCGCTGCGCAGCGAAATTGACATCAGCGCGCTACCCCCTGGCGACTACGAAGTGCGTGTCGCGCTCTACGACTGGCGCACCGGCGAGCGTCTTCAGGCTCGCGACCTGGAGACGGACGCTGGCGGCGACATGCATACGCTGCATCACTTCCGCATAGGGTGAGGCGCGCCGCCATCTCCTTGATGCAAGCAATTGCGCTACACTGTTCTTCTGCTGAAATTCAGGGATGCCATGCTGGCATTTTTTCACACCCCTTCGACCAGGCGCTTCTGGATGTGGGCCCTGCTGCCCCTGCTGCTGGCCGCCGCGCTGACCATTCCCCTGCTTGATGTGGATGCCTTCAACGGAGATGAGCCCGCCTCTTTGGCCGCTGCAGGCCTGTTTCGTTCAGAGCCACTTTCCCTGGATGAAACCTGGCGCTATGTCACGAACCGCGACCCTGATCAGGCCTACGGCTGGCCCCTGATGCTCTCGGTCTGGGGGCATCTCGTTGGCTGGAGTGAGGTTGCGGTAAGGACACTATCCCTGTTCTTTGGTGTGCTGGCTCTGGCCTGGGTCTACCGGACCGGACGTGATCTTCTCTCACCGCAAGCTGGTCTCTTCGCAACGCTGCTGCTCGGTGCCTCCGTGTTTTTTCACGCCTATATGATCCATGCTCGCGCCTTCACACTGGTAGCCCTCTGTACCACGCTCTGTGTCTGGTCCTACTGGCGGATCGCCCTGCACCCGCGGACACGCTGCAGGAAAGCGCAGTTTGGCCTGCTGCTGGGCAGCGCTGGCCTGCTCTACATGCACTATTACGGCGCTTTGTTTCTGCTCATTCCAGGCATGTTTCATTTACTCTTCGTCCCGAAGAACCGGCGCTGGTGGCAACCCGTCCTGCTGTTCGGCCTGGCTGCCCTGCTGGCCATGCCACAATTACCTGGCTTTCTGCAGGGATTGGCCATGACAGCTGCCGACGAAGTCCTGTCTAACCGGGCCCTGTCCGCAGAAAAAGTAGTCTCGTACCTGGCTCACTATCTGACAAACGGTCTTCTGGGTCCGTCTTCGCCTCTGGGCGTTTTGCTTCTCATCATTCTGCCCTGCGGGTTAGTGGCTGTGTACCTGTTTCGTCTGCGCCAGGGGAACAGAAATGACACTATATGGCTGCTCGTTTTCACTTCTTGTGCCTTTCTTGCATTGACAATTGTCGTCAACGAGGTGGTCAAGGTGTTGGAAGCGAACAGAATTCGCTACCTGATGCCGCTCTGGCCCCTGACTGCCCTGTTGGCCGGCGCCGGCCTCTGGCGCCTCGCCCGCAGAAATCGTCATATTGTCGCCAGCCTGTTGATTCTCTGGGTACTCATTGGAGCCTGGCTCATTCTCGCAACTGAATTCCGCTACGAAACAGGTAATTTTTTTCACACGGTTCCCCAAAATCCGTATAGAGTATTGAGAAATCGCATACCCGCCTCCGACCTGCTTGTCCTGGATATGTCAGTAGCAAGACTCGATGGCAGAATGTTTTCCGCCATCGACGAGCGAATCTACAGGTACAAGCCGGATCCCTACGAGATGGTCAGGTCGATCCACACTGACTGGACACTCCTGTCACTACTTTACCTGACAAAGGACCGGGTAGGCTTTGCAGATTTACCCACTGCTTTGGGACGGGTGTTCTGTGAACGCTTGCTGGAGGAGTCTGGCCTCACTCTCGATCGATACGCCCTGCATTCCGTCGAGAATTGTCCGGACAGTCCTGCTCGCCTGGTCTTCGATTCAGACATCCAGCTGACCGTGCCAAAGATCAGTATTCAGAATGGCCTACTGCGCCTTGACGCCCACTTCCGCAGCGCTGATGCGCAGTTCCTCGCCAATTATTCATTCGCCGTGCACGTTTTCGACACACGCGGTGAGCGCGTCGCCCAGGGCGACACCGGCGTCGGCCCCGGCGCTATCGTGCCGTTACGCAGCGAAATCGACGTCAGCAGCCTGCCACCGGGTGACTACGATGTGCGCGTCGCGCTATATAACTGGCAGACCGGCGTGCGCCTGCAAGCGCGCGACCTCGAGACGGACGAAGTCAGCGACATGCATACGCTGCATCGTTTTCGTCACGATTGATAATTGAGTAGCGAAACGCTATTGTTTCGCAATCCGCAACTTACTCTGGTGGACTTTGAAATCTGAGGACATGACCTTGTTTTTTAGCAAGGCTGGCCGCGCCTGGATGTGGGCCTTGCCCCTGCTCTTGCTGGCCGCCGCCCTGGTCATTCCTGCCCTCGGCAGGGATGTTTTTGATGTTGATGAATCTGCCACCATGATCGGCGCCGGTGCGCGCCATCTCGGCCCTTATTCTCCCGCCGAAGCTGTGGGGGTCTTTGTCTCACGCTGGCCTGATCATCCGTGGGGCTACGTGGTGATCTACTCGCTGTGGGGACGATTCGTCGGCTGGAGCGAACTGGCACAACGCGCATTGCCCTGGTTTGCCGGTTTGCTCACCCTTGCCTGGGTCTATCGCACTGGCCGGGATTTGTTCACGCTCCGCATCGCCTTGACAGCCACACTACTCATGGCGACATCCGTCGTTTTTCTTACCTATATGCACAAGGCAAGGCCCTATGCGCCTGCCATGCTCTTTGCGGCAATCACCCTTTGGGCCTACTGGCGCGTGGCCCTTCACCCACGTCCGACCGGTCGCGGCGCAGAGCTGGCGCTTTTGACCGGTGCGGCTGGTCTGCTGTACACCCACTACTTCTACGCACTGCTGCTACCGGCTCTGGCGCTCTTCCATCTGTTCTTTGTGCGTAAGGAGCGCCACTGGTGGCGGCCGGTGCTTCTGCTCGGCCTGGCCACGCTGCTTGCCTTGCCACAAGTCCCGGACCTGATGAGCGGCATTGCACATAACGAGGCCAAGGAGCATCTCCACGCAGAGGCGTTGCACTACCCGCAAATTGTGTCCACGCTCTTTCATTACCTGAGCAACGGCCTGCTCAATGTATCACTGACTTTCAGTGCCCTGTTCGCCCTCGCCCTGCCCTTGCCGCTGCTCGTCTACGGCTGGCTCAGCCGACGTCATTATCAGCCTCCCGTAGCCGCCTGGTACCTTTCGCTCACCAGCGTCCTGCTATTGTTGTTCCTGCTTGGCGCCAGTGAATGGCTTCAGATCTTCGAGGAAAAGCGTATTCGTTATCTGCTGACCCTGTGGCCGCCTGTCATGCTGCTCCTCGGCATGGCGCTTGTACAATGGCCGCGAACCCGGCAGATCCGGGCAGTTGGTGTTGCGCTGGCAGCCCTGTTGGTCTTCTCCGGAGCAAGTAACTTCCAGAGCAACAGCGAGCTTACCCGTTTCGCAAAGATTAGAAGCAAAACGTCTGTCTCCGTCGCAGCCACACGCGCCCTTGCTGTTGAGGGGAGCGGAAATGGTTTGCTGGCGGTGGACAGAATTGGTCTCTTTGGTATTTATGAACGAATCCATGAATTTTACACCGGCGCCTGGGGCGAACAGCGGGTGTCGTTCGAAGAGCTTGTCTCTCCCTACGATCTTCTCGAACGCGCCCAGGGACAGGAACTGGTGTGGTTGCTGTTCCGCAGTTCAAATGAGGCGACGCTGGTCATCCCTACCCACCTTGAGCGCTTCCGGCAGCAAGGCTGGTTCCACTGCCGCTCGACACGGGAGGCGGGGGTTACACTGGAACTGCTGCTCCCTCCCTTGTCTGCTGCGACACTGGATCAGGCGCGTCTGCAATTCGAGAGTGATATCGAGCTTTTTGCGCCTGCCGCGCCAGCGCTACGCGATGGACTGCTGCGTTTCCAGGCTGGCCTAAGCAGCGTTGACGATACGCTGCTCTCCCGCTACTCCCTTGCCGTTCATGTCGTCGACTCACGCACCGGCGAGCGCATGGCCCAGGGCGACACCGGCGTCGGCCCAGGCAGCTTCGTTCCCCTGTGCCGGGAAATCGATGTCAGCGCGCTGCCGCCCGGCGACTACGAAGTGCACGTGGCGCTATATGACTGGCAGACTGGCGAGCGTCTCTCCGCCCGCGACCTTGAGACCGACGAGGTCAGCGACATGCATATGCTGCACCACTTCCGCATCGGCTGAGTCGCGCACCGCTCAAGTCAAAACCGGCTGCGCTATACTGTCCTCCGGTCTGAATTCAGGAAATTTATGCCGGTACATTCGCGAACTCATTCGACGATGCGCTCCTGGATGTGGGCTCTCCTGCCTCTACTACTGGCCGCTGCGCTGGTCGTTCCTGCTCTCGGCAGGGATGTTTTCGACGTGGATGAATCCGCCACCATGATCAGTGCCGGTGCGCGTCACATCGGCCCCTACACACCAGCCGAAGCCGTGGCTGCCTCTGCTCGCTGGCCTGATCAGGGGTGGGGCAACGTAGTGGCCTTCTCGCAATGGGGACGAGTCGTCGGCTGGAGTGAGTTCGCAATTCACGCGCTTCCCTGGCTAACCGGGTTGCTGACCCTTGCCTGTAGCTTTCGCATCGGTCGCGATCTCTTTTCATTGCGCATTGCCCTGACGGCCACACTGTTGTTGGCGACATCTGTCCTGTTTCTTACTTATATGCACAATGTCAGATCCTACGGTCCTGCCATGCTCTTTGCAGCGACCATCCTTTGGTCTTACTGGCGCGTGGCCCTGTACCCACATCCGCCCGGACATGGCGCCCGGTTTGCCCTGTTGTCCGGCGCAACCGGTCTGCTTTACAGCCATTACTTCAGTGCTCTGCTGCTGCCTGCGTTGGCCCTGTTCCACCTGTTCTTTGTGCGCAAGGAACGCCGCTGGTGGCAGACTGTTTTTCTGCTCGGCCTGGCCGCTCTGTTCGCCCTGCCCCAGATTTCAGACCTGCTTGAAGGCATTAAGTTGAATCTAGGCAAGGGATGGCTACACGAGGATGCGCTGGGCTTTTCAGAAGTTTTTTCCCTTTTCCTGCGGCACCTGAGTAGTGGCCTGCTTGTAATACAACAACCTGTCAGCACCCTGTTCGCTCTTGCCCTGCCCGTGCCGCTGCTCATCTACACCTGGCGCAGTCGACAGCGCCGTCAGTCTCCCGGGGAGTCCTGGTACCTGTTGCTCACCAGCGTCCTGACCTTGCTGCTCCTGCTGGGCGTCAATGAATGGCTACAGGTGTTGGAAGCGAGACGTGTGCGTTACCTGGCCGTCCTGTGGCCACCTGTCGTGTTGCTAGTCAGCCTTGAAGTCCTGCAATTGCGCTCAATCCTGAAACCAAAGGCAGGTATTGTGCTGGTAGCGACGGTGGCCCTCGTTGGGGCAAGCGTCTTTCTGCACGAGGGTGAACTGGTCCTCCAATCCTGGCCAAAGGCGCCCGCCACCATCGCAGCCACACGCGTGATCGCAAGCGAAGGCAGCGCAAGGGGCGTGCTGGCAGTGGAACCCGGTCTCTTTCGCTACAAGGATTCACGCATCTACGAGCTTTACACCAGCGCATACGAAGGAAGGCGTGTGTACCTTGAAGAGAAGCTTGCATCTGCTGAACTCCTCGCACGTGCGCAGGGACTCGATTTGGTGTGGCTGCTGATACGTAGCGAGAATGAAAAACTTTTGCACATTCATACTCATATTGAGCGCCTGAAAGCGGAAGGCTGGCTCCACATCAGTTCCTGGCGAGAGGCAGGTGTCACGCTTGAAAAGCTTGTTTCTCCCGCTCCCTTCAGTACAGCACGCCTGCAGTTTGAGAACGTTGCCACGCTGAATCCGCCGAAAGAATTACTGCTACACAACGGATTGCTGTATTTCAGGGCCAACCTGCACAGTGAAGACGCGACTGTCCTCGACCACTACTCCCTCGCTGTGCATATCATCGACTCGTATACAGACGAGCGAGTTGCCCAGGGTGATGTCGGAGTCGGCCCTGGTAAACTTGCCCAGTTGCGTAGCGAAATCGACATCAGCGCGCTGCCGCCCGGCGACTACGAAGTGCACGTGGCGCTATATGACTGGCAGACTGGCGAGCGTCTCTCCGCCCGCGACCTTGAGACCGACGAGGTCAGCGACATGCATATGCTGCACCACTTCCGCATCGGCTGAGTCGCGCACCGCTCAAGTCAAAACCGGCTGCGCTATACTGTCCTCCGGTCTGAATTCAGGAAATTTATGCCGGTACATTCGCGAACTCATTCGACGATGCGCTCCTGGATGTGGGCTCTCCTGCCTCTACTACTGGCCGCTGCGCTGGTCGTTCCTGCTCTCGGCAGGGATGTTTTCGACGTGGATGAATCCGCCACCATGATCAGTGCCGGTGCGCGTCACATCGGCCCCTACACACCAGCCGAAGCCGTGGCTGCCTCTGCTCGCTGGCCTGATCAGGGGTGGGGCAACGTAGTGGTCTACTCGCTATGGGGACGGGTCGTCGGCTGGAGTGAGTTTGCAATTCGGGCGCTTCCCTGGCTAACCGGGTTGCTGACCCTTGCCTGTAGCTTTCGCATCGGTCGCGATCTCTTTTCATTGCGCATTGCCCTGACGGCCACATTGCTGTTGGCGACATCTGTCCTGTTTCTTACCTATATGCACAATATCAGATCCTACGGACCTGCCATGCTCTTTGCAGCGACCATCCTTTGGTCTTACTGGCGCGTGGCCCTGTACCCACATCCGCCCGGACGTGGCGCCCGGTTTGCCCTGTTGTCCGGCGCAACCGGTCTGCTTTACAGCCATTACTTCAGTGCTCTGCTGCTGCCTGCGTTGGCCCTGTTCCATCTGTTCTTCGTGCGCAAGGAGCGCCGCTGGTGGCAGACTGTTTTTCTGCTCGGCCTGGCCGCTCTGTTCGCCCTGCCCCAGATTTCAGACCTGCTTGAAGGCATTAAGTTGAATCTAGGCAAGGGATGGCTACACGAGGATGCGCTGGGCTTTTCAGAAGTTTTTTCCCTTTTCCTTCGGCACCTGAGTAGTGGCCTGCTCAACGTACAGCAACCTGTCAGCACCTTGATTGTGCTCGCCCTGCCCTTTCTGCTTGTCGTTTCCGGCTGGCGCAAGCGGCAACGACGCCAGCCTCCCGGTGCAGCCTGTTTCCTGTTGCTCACCTGTACCATCACCATGTTGCTCCTTCTGGGAGTCAATGAGTGGCTGCAAGTGTTTGACAAGTCGCGCAGTCGCTATCTGACTGCCATGTTGCCAATCGCTTTATTGCTCATCAGCCTGGCTCTCTTGCACACAAGGCGAGCCCTCTTGCGACCGCCTGTCGGCCTCGTAATGGTCGCGCTGGTGGCACTCATGGGAGCAAGTGACTTTCTGCACGAGGGAGAGCTTGTTCAAACTTACTGGTCCTGGAGAAAAGTGCCCGCTACCATCGCCTCCACTCGAGAAATCCTGCAGGAGGAATACGCGGACGGCCTGCTTGCGGTGGACAAGGAGCTCTTCCGGGGCACAGGTCGCATGTACGAATTTTACACCGGCGTCTACGCTGAACGCCGTGTAAGTCTCAACAATGTAGCAACTTCCGCCGAACTCCTCGAACGTGCGCAGGGATTTGACAATGTCTGGATACTGTTGCGCAGTTCAAGGGAACCAATCCGTTCCCATGTAAACCGCTTCTGGCAGGAAGGCTGGTTTATGTGTCGTTCCTGGCAAGAGGCAGGTGTCACACTAAAACTTCTCCTCTCCCCTGTGTCCACAAATTTAGCGGCCAAATGCCCGGACAGCCCCGTGAGTCTGAAATTTGACGCTGGCATCCGGCTGATGGAGCCAGAAATTGACATCTCGGATGATTTGCTGCGTCTCGCAGCTCACTTTCACAGCGCCGACGATTACCTCCTGGCCAACTACTCGCTCGCCGTGCATATCATCGACCTCCGCACCGGCGAGCGAATCGCCCAGGGCGACACTGGCGTCGGCCCCGGCGCCATTGTTCCCCTGCGCAGCGAAATTGACATCAGCGCGCTGCCGCCCGGCGACTACGAAGTGCGCGTCGCGCTTTATGACTGGCAGACTGGCGCGCGCATCCTGGCCCGCGACCTGGAGACCGACGAAGTCAGCGACATGCACACGCTGCATCGCTTTAGCCACAATTGAAATTAACAGTTACAACGATATAATCCCGCAATCTAAAGCTTTCCTCCAGCCATCCTCAAACTTGGGTCGTTTCGATTCATATTTCCAGCTCACACTCACGCACGGCAGACCTCACTTGGGCGTGGGCCTTGCTGCCACTGCTGCTGGCCGCTGCGCTGGTCGTCCCTGCTCTTGGCCGGGATGTATTCAGCATTGATGAATCTGCCACCATGATTGGCGCCGGTGCGCGTCACCTTGGCCCCTATACTCCTGCCGAAGCGATAGCAGTGGCTGCCTCTCGTTGGCCAGGCCGGGAGGCATGGGGCAACGTGGTTATCTATTCGCAGTGGGGACGAGTCGTTGGCTGGAGTGAGTTCGCAATTAATACGTTCCCCTGGTTCATCGGCTTGTTCACCCTTGCCTGGGTCTATCGATTAGGACACGATCTCTTCTCTCCGCGCATCGCCATGACGGCCACACTACTGTTGGCAACTTCCGTCCTGTTTCTCACCTATATGCACAGCATCAGACGCTATGGACTAGTCTTTCTCTTTACGGCGATCATCCTTTGGTCCTACTGGCGCATAGCCCTGCGCCCGCGCCCGCCTGGTCACGGCACACGGACAGCCCTCTTCCTGGGCGCAACCGGTCTGCTCTACAGTCATTACATCTGCGCGCTGCTGCTGCCAGCGCTGGCGCTTTTTCACCTGTTCTTCGTGCGCAAGGAGCGCCGCTGGTGGCAACCGGTGTTTCTGCTTGGCTTTGCCGCGCTGCTCACCCTGCCCCAGATTCCTGATCTTCTTGGCGGCTTTCAATACAACCTGACTAAGGAGAGACTGCACGAGAAAGCGTTAGCCTACCCGGAAGTCCTCGCCCTGTTCCTGCGTTACCTGAGCAATGGCCTGCTTGTAATACAACAACCTGTCAGCACCCTGTTCGCTCTTGCCCTGCCCTTGCCACTGCTCAACTACACCTGGCGCAGTCGCCAGCGGCGGCAGTCTCCCGGGGAGTCCTGGTACCTGTTGCTCACCAGCGTCCTGACGTTGCTACTCCTTCTGGGCGTCAATGAATGGATGCAGGTGTTGGAACAGAGACGTGTGCGCTACCTGTCTGCCCTGTGGGCACCTGTCGTGTTGCTCATCAGCGTGGAAATCCAGCATGTGCGCTCACTCCTGAGACCAGGGGCAGTCATTGTACTGGTTGCGATAGTGGCCCTCACCGGGGCAAGTGACTTTTTGAACCAGGGTGAACTGGTTCTCTATTCCTGGCCAAAAACGCCCGCAACTGTCGCGGCAACACGCACGATCGTCGCCGAAGGCAGCGCAAGGGGCCTGCTGGCAGTGGAACCTGATCTCTTTCGCTACAAGAATTCACGCTCCTACGAGCTATATACCGGCGCCTACGAAGGACGACGTGTATATCTTGAAGAGAAACTTGATTCTGGTGAACTCCTCGCACGTGCGCAGGGACTCGATTTGGTGTGGCTGCTGATACGTAGCGAGAATGAAAAACTTTTGCACATTCATACTCATATTGAGCGCCTGAAAGCGGAAGGCTGGCTCCACATCAGTTCCTGGCGAGAGGCAGGTGTCACGCTTGAAAAGCTTGTTTCTCCCGCTCCCTTCAGTACAGCACGCCTGCAGTTTGAGAACGTTGCCACGCTGAATCCGCCGAAAGAATTGCTGGTTCGCAATGGAATGCTGTATTTCAGAGCCAACCTGCACAGCGAAGACGAGACTGTCCTCGACCACTACTCCCTCGCCGTGCATATCATCGATTCGTATACAGACAAGCGAGTTGCCCAGGGCGATGTCGGTGTTGGCCCAGGCAAACTTGCCCAGCTGTTAGGTGAAATTGACATTAGCGGCCTTCCGCCCGGCAACTACGAAGTGCGCGTCGCGCTTTATGACTGGCAGACTGGTGCGCGTCTTCCGGCCCGTGACCTGGAGACTGACGAAGTCAGCGACATGCACACGCTGCATCGTTTCCACATCAACTGAGTCACCACTCCTTACCTGTCTCACAAGACCGCGCTACACTGTCCACTGACGAAATTCAGAGGATCCATGCTGGCCGATCTGCCGGATGAACCCGATCCCCTGGGTGAGAATGGCGAGTACCACAGCTGTGTCATCGACGTGCCGATGTTTTCGCATACCATTGCGGCCGAACCAGGCCCGGTGGTGCAACGCGAAATACAGCCGGCCGCCAGCGAAGTCCACCGGTTTGGCAGCCCGACCTGCTTCTATGCTGACATTGTGCTGAAGTAATGCGGAGCTTGCTGCCGCCTGCGCGCAGCGGCGGGTATACTGCGGGCATGGCTTCAGATTGTTCGCAGGAAATGCCCCGTGCCCAGGTCTCCGCAGCCCCAACGTGAACGGCGCCGAATGCGTCGCGACCGCGGCCGGATGCGCGTGTCGGGCGACCCGCTCGGCAACGTGCTGGACGAGGTCAACGCATGGGGTCTGCTGGCCGGGCAGCAGGAAGCGCAGCACCGCGCCATCACAGTCTTCGGTCCGGATGTGTTCCGCGGCTTTCTGCCCAGGGCCTGGGCAGGCGTGGCACTCTGGTACAAGCAAAAAGGCTACTACTTCTACGACCGTATCCAGCTCCTCGGGATCTGGACGCTGCGCCAGGATGATGACAGCATCGCAGTTGTCAGCGGTCTGCGCTCACTGCGTTACGCGCTGCCATTCTTCAGCGCGGAAAGCTACTACCACCGCATCCAGCGCGAGTTTCGCACCTGTTACATGGACAATGGCCAACCACCAGCCGTCTCAGCCTGCCGCTACACGACCGTCTGGGATCCGATCCGTCGCCTGGAACTCCGCAGTGAACTGGAAGATCTGCTGCTGCAGTGGGCTGTACAGCCCGACTAATTTTCGCCCCCTTTCGTACACAATGTAGCAATATCTCCCGTGAACCTGAACCGGCCTGGTCTGGACACTGACGCAGCGCTCCGCCATCATCATGCCGGATTTCGTACAAAAGGCTTTAACATGCCCTCGCGAATCGCGGACGATGTGCAACGGCTGCCTCCATCCGGCATTCGCCGCTTCTTTGATATCGCGGCCAGCATGGAGGACGTAATCTCGCTCGGCATTGGTGAGCCGGACTTTTCCACGCCGGCCCATATCGCGCGCAGCGGCGCCGACAGCCTGCTGGGCGGCAACACCGGCTACACCGCCAACGCCGGCATCCACGAGCTGCGCGTCGCCATCAGCGACTATATCGAGGAGCTTTACGGCCTGAGTTACAACCCGGACGACGAGATCCTGGTCACCGTCGGCGTCAGCGAAGGGCTCTTCCTGGCGCTAAGGACCCTGCTCAATCCGGGCGATGAGGTGCTGGTCGTCGAGCCCTGCTTCGTCAGCAACCCGGCTGCCGTGAAAATGGCCGGCGGCGTCAGTGTGCCGGTCAGCACCGACATCGCGCATGACTTTCAGGTCACTGCCGCAGACCTTGAGGCGCGCATAACCCCGCGCACCCGCGCCATCCTCATCAGCTACCCCAACAACCCCACCGGCGCCGTGCTCACAGACGAGCATCTGCAGCAGGTTGCAGCTGTGGCGCGCGCCCACGATCTGGTCGTGATCTCTGACGAAATCTATGAGCGGCTGGTCTACGGACACATGCATCGCTGTTTCGCAACCCTGCCGGGCATGCGCGGGCGCACCATCCTGCTCAGCGGCATGAGCAAGGCCTTCGCGATGACCGGCTGGCGCGTCGGCTACGCCAGCGGCCCGCCGGATATACTGGCGGCCATGACCCGGCTGCACCAGTACCTCACCATGGCCGCGCCGACCATGGGACAGGTTGCGTCGCTGCAGGCCCTGCGGCACGGCGCTGCCGACATCGAGGCCATGCGCAGCGAATATGACCGGCGGCGGCGACTCATCGTGGCCGGCTTAAATGAACTCGGCCTGCCCTGCTTCGAGCCGCGCGGCGCCTTCTACGCCTTCCCCGATGTACGCGCCAGTGGCCTCGATGATGAGACTTTCAGCGAGCGTCTGTTGCTTGAACAGCAGGTCGCAGTGGTACCCGGCAGCGCATTCGGCGAAAGCGGTCGCGGCTTCGTGCGCGCCAGCTACGCCACCAGCTACGAAAATCTGGAGGAAGCGCTCCACCGCATCCGGCGCTTTCTGCGCGACCATGGGCGTCAACCACAGCCAACCTGATATTGTTATTTTTACTGCAAGAGCAAAACGGAATCCGTGCTATATTTGAGTTAAGCGCAGCCTTGCCATGCAAGGAGTTCCACCTGTGAATCACATCAACCTCAAGATTGCTCTGGAGCGTGAGGGCGAGGAGCCCATCTATCGCCAGTTAATCCGCCACATTCGTATGCAAATCGAAAGTGGCAACCTGGACGCGGGCGCACGCCTGCCTGCCAGCCGCGATCTGGCCCATCAGCTGGGCGTGAGCCGCATCAGCGTCGTCAACGCCTACGCCGAGCTTCGCTCCCAGGGCTGGCTGAGCGCACACGCCGGGCGGGGCACCTTCGTAGCCGCCAAAAACGGCAAGGACGGCAGGAAGGGAGTCGACACATCCAACCCGGTCGTGCGTCCGCCGGACGCGCCCACCGTGCCGCACCGCGCCATCCGCGAAATGATGCGCATCGGCCACAAACACGGGGTCATCAGCTTCAGCCACGGTTCGCTCTCGGCCGATCTCTTCCCGGTGCAGCAGCTGCGCGACGCCCTCAACATGGTGCTCATCCGCGACGGCGCGCGCGCGCTGGGCTACGAGCCGCCGGAGGGTTACGCTCCCCTGCGCAGCGCCGTGCGCGACTACGTCAGCGCGCTCGGCATCCAGTGCAGCAGCAAACAGGTGCTCATCACCGGCGGCACGCAGCAAGGCGTCGACCTGGTGGTGCAGGCCCTACTCTCCGAAGGGGAGATGATCGTCACCGAAAACCCGACCTATCTGGGCATCCTCGATATTGCGCGCGCGCGGCGCGTGCAGCTGCAAGGCATCGAGATGGACCGTGACGGCATCCGCCTTGACATGCTGGAAAACTTCATCATCGAGCACAGTCCGCGCCTAATCTACGTCATGCCCGGCTTTCACAACCCCACCGGCAATGTGATGCCCCTGCACCGGCGGCGCCAGTTGCTCAATCTCGCCAACGCCTATCGCACGCCGCTGCTTGAGGACGGCGTTTACCATGAATTCCGCTTTGAGGGCGAAACTGAACCGCCGCTAAAGGCCCTTGATGACAGCGGCATTGTGCTGCACGTCAGCGCCTTCACCAAGATGATGCTGCCCGGCCTGCGCATCGGCTACCTGATCAGCGACGCGCGCCACCACGAACGTCTGGTGCGCGTCAAACAGGCCGCCGACATCTCCACGCCTGGCCTCAACCAGCGCGCCATCCACCTGTTGCTGGATCGTGGCCTGCTGGCACAGCAACTGAAACGTAATATTTTCGAGCTGAAACGACGCCGCGACGCCGCCCTGCAGGCCGCGACACGGCATCTGCCGCCGGGCACGCGTTGGGAAATCCCGCAGGGCGGTACGTTTCTCTGGGCTGAATTGCCACGCAGTGGCCCGAACGCTGCAGAACTCTACGTCACGGCCGTGCATTGCGGCGTGTCCTACGCCATCGGCAACATATTCCACACCAACAGCCGTGGCGCCTGGCACATCCGGCTCAACTTCGGCGCGCACCCGCCGGCAGAGATCGAGCGTGGCTTCCAGCGTCTCGGCCGGGCCTGGCGCGAGCTGGCCTGTGATTATGAGGAAATCGACCGGGCGGCCTTGCTGTAAGCGGGTTCAGGCTTGCGCCGCAATTTCAGGCGCAGGTTGCTTGTGACCCTTTAGCAACAGCGGAAGCGCCTGATTCCAGTAGCCATCGCCGGCCTTGTTCATGATCGGCTCCGCGGAATACTGCGCCAGATAAACGCGGCGAATACGATCTGTCGTGTTGGTGCCGCTGCGATGCAAGGTGCGGCTGCTGAAGACCACCATGCTGCCCGCGGGCACCAGCGCCGGATCACCCGGGTCATCGCCATGGTAGCCAACCTTGTCATTGGAGCTGTCTTCGATCCGGTGGTCGAAGAGGTCGTCCGGCTGCATCCCGGCGCGCTCGTAGGGCAGCACGTAAACCGTGCCATTCTCGATCGTCATGTCATCCAGCGCGCACCAGCAAGAAAGGTAGGGGCGATGATAGTGGCCGATGTAGCCGGAATCCTGATGCCAGGCAAACTTTGTGCCTCGCTCCGCAGCCTTGACCACATACTGCTCGTGAAAGAGGAAGACGTCCTCACCCAGAGCCGCGCGACCGACTTCGGCCATCAGGTCGCTGAAGAGAAAGTCTGTGATGGCCGCGCTTTCGCGCCAGCCATTGCTGATGAAGTAGCGTTTGCGGTAGTGGCTGATACCTTCCGTCTGCACCCCTTTGGCTTCCATCCTGGCATCCTGTGCGGCGACAAGGCGGCCACATTCCTCCCGCAGGCCTGCGAGTACCGCTGCGGGAATCACCCGCTCCAGAATGAACCAGCCATCACGCCGGTACTGCTCACGCTGCGACACTGTGACAATCATCGGGTCCTCATAACTTACGAGTAAGCTTCACCTGGTGGCCCACCACGCGTGGTGCTGGACGCGCTGACCGGGCCGGCCAGACCTTCGTCCATCTCGAGGTTGTACACCTTGCCGTCCGCGTCCGGCCCCATGGAGAAGGTGATGATGTCGTGCGAGGACACCTTGACGATGAGACGGTTGTCACTGGTGGCGAGCACCAGCCCCGGGTCAACCGCATCCACCTGAATCTGGGTCACCCGCAACGGGAAGACGCCAGTGCCCGCGCTTTCGAGGTTGTAAACGTCCACCGCGGCCGTGCCGTCCTCCAGCGTTGCACGGTGTAGCGAAGCCAGAGTCCCCAGTGTGGCGAAGGACTGCCCCCTGTCTATGGGAGCAATCACTTCCGGAGTGGTCTCTTCGGGAGCGGTCTCTTCCGAAGTGGTTTCTTCAGGAGTGGTCTCTTCGGGAGTGGCTGGATCCTGGACCGTTGGCGTCACCTCGACCCCGGGGTAGGTGGTCTTGCCGGGGGTATAGGCGATAACGGTAAAGGCCGGGTCGGCTTCCGTCGCCGACCTCCTGACCGAGACAGGCGCCCCTGCGGCTGCACTGGCTGTAGCAGGAATCTCCGCCTGGAACACGTGGACCTCACCATCGGCATCCCGCAGGGCGCCTGGAGCGTTCACCGGATTCACGTAGCTCAGCCCATCCTTTTCGCAGATGGCCAGAGCAACCACATGATCGTTGCCAATAAATTCGTGCGCCTGGCCGCCGGACAACTCGACCAGGACACCGTTATCGTCGCTGGTTCCGTTGCCACAGGCCGTGACGGTTGTGGCTTCTTCCGGAAACACGTAGATCCGCTCTTCAACTTCACGTTCAAAGATCCAGTTGCGCAAGGTGTACTGGCCAGCCACGAAGGCTCCGGTCGGGCTCAAATGGACCGTGACAGCGGCAATGTCATCCAGGGCCCGGAAGCCGTCTGCCTCGCTACCAGGCGCAAGCCCTTCACGCGTGAGGTCCGCGTCTGTTCCAGTAGCAACGAGCGCATTGCCCGCATTGTCGCAAAACTCGAGCGACAACTGGCCCGGCGGAACCGCCGTACCTACCCAGAAAAAGGTGTAGGTGCTCCACTTTTTTAGACTGAGCGTCAGGATCGCGCTGCTTTCCGTGTCGCAACCCGGCGCATCAGGAGGGGTATCAATGGTCAGGGTGTTGACATCGCTGTACTGGGCGAATGCCTGGCCGGCGAACCCTGCCAGCAAAGCCAGTGTACCCAGGATGATTGCGAAGCGTTGCATGATTTCGCCTTTCCCGGCATCCCGACTCTAATTGCAGCGTAGCACTCAGGCAGCGCCGTTGCTGCCCGGTTTCGCACTTCTGGCTGGTTGGCAATCACCGGCAAAAACTATAGACTGTGCGCCGACACTTCGCAAGCAGGTACGCCTATGAAAGCCGATCTGGATCAGCTGATGGCGGCGCGCGGGCTGCAGGCCGTCGTCGTTGTCGGCGATGAACTCTACAGCGTGGAGCGCGACTATTTGAGCAACGGCGCGCAGGTGACCGGCGGGCTGGTCATCAAGCAGCGCGGCTCGGCGCCGGTCATGTTTGTCAACCCCATGGAGATCGAGGAAGCGCGCAGCAGCGGGCTGGAAGCTGTCAGCTGGCAGGAGCTGGACCAGGCGCAGCTGCTGCAGGAAGCCGATGGCGACCGCGAGCGCATCCAGGCCGAACTTTGGTTGCGCGCCCTGCAGCGTCTGGCAGTGCCGCCCGGGCGCATCGGCATCTACGGCACCGTGGCCGCGAACAACCTGATCGAGCTGCTGCCCGGGTTGCAGGCCCTGGAGGGCTACGAGTTTTGTGGCGAACGCGGCATGACGCTCTTTGACGAGGCGGCCATGACCCGCGATGCCGACGAAATAATGCGCATCCGTCGCGTTGCCGCGGGCACCAATGCGACCCTGCGCGCGACCTGGGATTTCATCGCCAGCCACCGCGCCGCGGACAAAGTGGTCGTGGATGCTGCCGGCCAGCCCTTGACCATCGGCGTTCTGCGTCGCTTCATTCGCCGCACCCTGCTGGATCACGACCTGGAAGATACGGGCATGATCCTTGCCCAGGGGCGCGACTCCGGCTTCCCGCACAGCCGCGGCCAGGATGACCAGCCGCTGCGCTGTGGCGAGACCCTGGTCTTCGACCTCTTCCCGCGCGAGTACGGCGGCGGCTATCATCACGATGTCACGCGCACCTGGTGCCCCGGCCACGCGCCGGAGGAAATCGTTGCCGTGCACGAAACTGTGTCAGGCGCCTTCCAGGTCGCGCTGGATGCCTATGAGGAACCGGGTCAACCGGCGGGCGCGCTGCAGGAAGCCGTGCTGGACTACTTCGAACAGGCCGGCCACCCCACTGTGCGCAGCAAGCCTGGCACTGACGTCGGCTATGTGCACAGCCTGGGGCACGGTCTCGGCCTCGCCATTCACGAGCGCCCCTCGCTTTCACACCTGGGTGATGACCAGCTGCAGGTCGGCAACGTGTTCAGCATCGAACCCGGGCTCTATTATCCGGATCGCGGCTATGGCCTGCGCCTTGAGGACACCGTGCTCATCGACGACAATGGCGCGCTGGTTACGCTCACCGACTTTCACAATCAGCTGCTGTTGCCGCTGCAAGGCTGAGGGAGACATCCATGACAATCGGGACGGCGGAAAATCCGCTGCGTGTGGCCATCATCGGCTCAGGCCCGTCGGGCTTCTACGCGGCCGAACGGCTGCAACGCGAAAGCGACCTGGCCGTCGCCATTGACATGTTCGAGCGTCTGCCCACGCCCTACGGCCTGGTGCGCGGCGGCGTCGCGCCCGATCACCAGAAGATCAAGTCCGTCACGCGCGTCTACGACCGCATCGCCGCGCGTGACAGCTTTCGTTTCTTCGGCAACATCACCTTCGGCAGCGACATCCATCTTGCGGATCTGCAGGCCCACTATCACGCCGCCATCTTCGCCGTGGGCGCACAGACCGACCGCGAGCTGGGCATCCCTGGCGAAGACTTGCCCGGCAGCCATGCCGCCACCGAATTCGTCGCATGGTACAACGCGCACCCGGACTATCGCGAGCGCCACTTCGACCTGTCCACCACCGACGTAGCCGTGATCGGCCTTGGCAACGTCGCCATGGACGTGGTGCGCATCCTCGCCCGCACCCAGGCCGAACTGCATGAAACGGACATCGCCGACTACGCACTGGCGGCCCTGGCAAACAGCAAGGTGCGCAACATCTACGTGCTGGGGCGGCGCGGCCCGGCCCAGTCCGCTTTCACCAACCCCGAGATTCGTGAGCTGGGCGCAATGGAGGACGCACAGGTCGTCGTCGCGCCCGAAGAAGTGGAGCTCGATCCACTCAGCCGCGCCTACGTTGAAAGCGGCGAGAGCCGCACGGCAACGCGCAACGTCGAAATTCTGACCAACTATTCGCGCGAGGTCCCCCGCGACACACGCTGCCGCATCATCATGCGCTTCCTCACCTCACCAGTCGAAATTCTGGGCGATGGCCGCGTCGAGGCCATCCGCATCGTGCGCAACGAATTGCAGGCCAGCGACTCTGGTTACCTGCGCCCGCGCGCCACCGGCATTTTCGAGAACATCCCGGTCGGCCTCGTGTTCCGCTCGGTCGGCTATCGTGGTGTCGCCCTGCCCGGCCTCCCCTTTTACGCTGCCTGGGGCATCATTCCCAACGATCACGGGCGCGTGCTGTACGAGCAGGACGGCGCAGAAGCCGTGACAGGCCTGTATGTCGTGGGCTGGATCAAGCGCGGCCCCAGCGGCGTCATCGGCACCAACAAACCCGACTCGGTTGAAACGGTCATGATGCTGCTGGAAGACCTGGCGGCGCAGCAGTTGTGGCAGCCGACAGCGCCGGCGCCCGCGGCCCTCGAGACCCTGCTGCGCAAGCGTGGTCTGCGCCCCGTCAGCTTCACGGACTGGGAACGTCTGGATGCGCTGGAACAGGAAAACGGCGCCGCGCAGGGCCGGCCACGCCTGAAGTTCAGCCGCGTGGAGGATATGCTGGCGGCGCTGGAGGGTTAAAACTGGGCGCGCGCCAGGTCTGCCAACGCCGCGCCGGCCTCCCTGAACCTGAATTCGTAACCGGACTCCAGCAGGCGCTGCGGCAGGGCCCACTGCCCCTCCAGCACCACCGTCGCCACTTCACCGAAAAGGGCGCGGAACAGAAAGCCCGGCACCGGCAGCAGCGAAGGACGGCGCAGGACAACGCCCAGCGCGCGGCTGAATTGCGCGTTGGTCACGGGTTCCGGAGCAGTCAGGTTGAAGGGGCCGGCGGCGCCACTGTTGCGCAGCAGAAACCGCATCGCCCCAATGTGGTCGTCCGGGTGTATCCACGGGAAAGGTTGACGCCCGCTGCCCAGCGGACCACCGGCATACATGCGGTAAGGCAGCGCCATGCGTTGCAGCGCGCCGCTTTCAAAGCTGAGTACGATGCCCGTGCGCAGCAGCACGCGCCGCAGGCCCATGTCCTCCACCGCCAGAGTGGATGCCTCCCAGTCGCGGCAGACCTGCGCCAGCCAGTCCGTGCCGGAAGGCGACTCTTCGCTGATGTCGACTTCGGCGCGATGCGTGCCATAGTAGCCGACCGCCGAGGCCTGCAAGAGCACCGTCGGGCGTTTCTCCGCCTGCTGGATGGCTTCGCAGAAGGCCGCGCCGGCGTTGACGCGACTGTCGTGGATGAGCTGCTTGCGCGCCTCCGTCCAGCGCGTCGGCAGGAAGCCTTCGCCGGCGATGTTGGCTCCCGCCAGGTTGACGATGGCGTCGGCGCCGTTCACCAGCGGGCCCCAGCCGGCGGCCGTGCGCGCATCCCAGCCTTCGACCTGCACCCTGGGCCCCAGGCCATGCACCAGCGCCGGACTCCGGCTGAGCACGATGACTTCATGGTCGTCCGCGGCCAGCGAATTCGCCAGCGCGCACCCGATCATGCCGCTGCCCCCGCCTATGAGCACTCGCATCAGTCGCTCTCCCCGGTTATTTCCAGCGAACCTGCGACCCAATGGTCTGCGTCCCCGACCAGCAGGCGTTGCGTCGGGTCACTTTCAGTATACAACCCGATGATGAGCGTGTAGCGGCCCGCCGGAATGGACTCGGGGAGGTTCAGCGCGCGCCGGTCCTCAATCGTCGCGCCTGGCGTCCAGCTGGTAGTGGGCGCCAGGCCGCCGCCGGGTTCGCTGTCGTGCTGGGCGACGATTTGTCCCTCGTCATCCAGCAGCTGCATGAAGACCTTGTAGCGCGTCTGCAGCGCCGCATCCGCGCTCCAGAACAGACCCAGTTGCAGGTCAGCGCCAGGCGGCAGACGCTGTGCGTTGAGTTCGAGACGCAGCAGCGAAATGTGCTCGCCAAAACGCGCGTTGACCAGGCTTCGGAATGGCTGCGCCTGCGTGACGCTGTAGCGCACCAGACGCACAGCGCCAACCCAGCGGCTGCCGGCCTCGTGCGTCAGCGCATTCAGCGTCCGCTCCACCACGCGCTGCGGGTCGCGTTCGGTCTCTCCCCAGTAGAGTGCGAAGACGCGACGCGCCCCGGCAATACGTTCACGCAGCAGCGCCAGCGACTCATCATCGACAGGCCCGGTGCCTGGTGGCATGGGCATCACCATCGCCGCGCCGCGATAGTAGTAGTTCAGAACTTCCTTCTGGTTGGGCGCGTTAAGCACGATGAGGTCGTTGGCACCCAGGTCGGCGCTGATGTCAGCGACCAGCCCGCGATAGTCGGCGCGCTGCCAGGCAACATCATGTCCCAAAGGGGCCAGCGCAAGCGCCATGCCCGCTGCCAGCAGCGCGGCGGCGGCCAGCGCCACCACGCGCAGGACTGGTGCCGGACAGCTCCATAACCAGGAGAAGCCGCGACCCGCCCACAAGACGAAGCCCGCCTGCGCTGGCAGGAGAAACTTGAGATTGGCCTCGCGGTACAGGCCCAGCGCCAGGAACAGCGTCAGCGGTACCAGCGTCCAGACCCAGGGCAGCCAGCTGAGCCACAGCGCCCCGCGCGTCGGCGCCAGACCAGCCAGAACCAGCAGCAACGCGGCGCCCGCCACGATCTGCTGCCAACCCGGCGTCAGACTGACATAACTGGGGCCTGCCACCAGGCGACCGAAGATCTCACCCAGTGCAGATTCCAGGGCAACCGGCACACCGGTGCCGGGCCAGCCGGTCACACGCTCCAGCGCGGTTGGCAACCAGGGCAGGAAGAGCAACAGGGCGAGGACCATGGCAGCCACGCAAGCGCCGAGTCGCTGTTTCGTTGCCGCGCTGCGCAAATCGCTGCCCACCAGCCACAGCAGCGCCACACCACCCTGCGCCAGCAGCATGAAGGGCCAGGCGTAATGCGTCCACAGCCCCGCCGCGTTGACCAGCGCCAGCGCCAGTACATTCGCGCGGCGCGGCCTTCGGATCAGCCCGGCCAGCGCCAGTGGCGTCGCTGCGCCCCACAGCGCCAGCAGCGCGTACATGCGCACTTCCTGCGCGTACCAGATGCTGAAGCCGTTCAGCGCAAGGAAAAGCGCCGCCGCCAGTCCGGCACTTGCGCCGTAGAACTTGCGCCCGAGGGTAAACAGGCAGGCCACGCCGAGGACGCTGGCCAACGTGGAGAACAGGCGCAGGGCAAACTCGCTGGTGCCGCTGAGCAGGCGCCAGCCATGCAGCAGCCAGTAATAGCCGGGCGGATGAATGTCGCGCGCGGCGTGTTGCGCGATCTCGTCCAGGCTGCGCAGGGCCTGCACCACGCTGTTACCCTCGTCGCTCCACAGCGACTGCGTCCCCAGCTCGTGCAGGCGCAGCAGCGCCGCCAGCAGCACAATTAACAGGGGCGCCAGCCAGCGCCAGGCGGGCTGACTCATCTTTGACGTTGCCGCAGCGCGTCGGTCACGACCCACAGCAGCATGAGTGCCGCGATCAGGGCTGCCGCCAGCAAGCCGTAGAGGGTGGCCCAGGCGCGTTCGCTGACCGTGATGCTGTCGACGGCCAGACGCGCGCCGTCCGCGGCAACCAGGCGCAGCTCGTGCGTCTGCGGCAGCAACGACTGCGCCAGCAGAACGCGCTGCCAGGCGCCGTAAGCTTGCAGTCGCGCCCACACATGCGTGCCATGGGCGCGGAACGCGAGCGCGTCAGCCTCCAGCAGCTCGCCAAACTGCGCGTCAGAGACCACCCGCAACTGCGCGGCCGTCGCCTGCACCTCGCGTGACTCAGCCTGGTGCACACCGGAATACAGAGTCGGCTGCTCGTTCGCGATGTGGGCGCGCACGCTTTCGTAAACCGGCAGCGGCGTGTAGTCCGGCTCCAGCATACGGAAGTAGTACCAGCTCTGGTCACGTTCGCTCTCGGCCGGGCGTTTCAGGAACCAGTAGAAAATGACACCGGTCCAGGGCCATTCCTCCTGCGCCCGCTGCCAGGCCTGCGGCATGTAGCGCGCGGCCTGTTCAGGCGTGACGACGCCGTAGTTGACGCGCCCGCTCACATCCACTGGCACATCGGGCGCGTCGATCGGGTTCCAGGCCGCTTCACTGAGCCACAGGGGTTTGGCAGCATCGCCATTGGCCACCATCAGGTCGCGAATGTAGAGGTTGTGCGCGAAGTTGAAGCGGGTCGGGCGCATGCGTCGGTCCGTCGGGCCGCTGTTGAAACCGTAACCCTGCACCGCCATGATGTCGAAGCAGGCGCCGGCGCCCGCCGTGTACATGCGTTGCAGGAAGACGTAGTCGTTCAGGTCACGGCCGCTGAGCGCGACGGTGGGCGCCAGCGCACCGCTGACGACCACGTTGGCGGGGTCGACCGCCTTCAACGCCACGTAACTGCGGCAGAGCAGCTGCGTGTAGGCCTCAGGGCTGACATCCTGGTTGCCCCACTCGGGGAAAATGTTGGGCTCATTCCACACCTGCCAGTAGTGGATGCGGCCACGATAGCGTTCGGCAACCGCCGTAGCGTAGTTGACGAAGTCCGCCAGGTCGTCCGGCGGCGCCTGGTCGCCGGCCCCGGCGTCCGCGCGCGACCAGGCCGGTGGGTTGTCGAGCCGCGCCAGGATGCGCAGGTCGTGCTGCTGCGCCAGCGCGACAATGTCATCGTACTTGTCCCAGGCGGAAATCACGCCGATCGTCGCCTGGTTGCGCCGGTCCTCGAAATCGCCGCGCCCGTGGATCTCGATATCCTCCCAGGGGAATTGCTGGCGGATCCAGCGGAAGCCGGCCTGCGCCACCAGTTCCAGGCTGCGCGCGCGCTTTTCCGCCTCGACCTCCTGCTCGAGGAAGACGTTGATGCCGTAGGGCGAGACGTGGGTGTGCGCGACCGGCACCTGCGGGCGTGTATCTGGCCGGACGCGCGTGAGGTTGCCGGCCAGTTCAACCATGCCGAACAACTGCGACAGCGGCCGCTCCTCGCCGGTCAGGGCATAAATCGTGCGCCAGGCGAGCCCTTCAGTGCCGAGGTCCAGGGCCAGCGCAAGCAGCAGGACGCAGAGCAGGCTGGCGACGAGCGCCCGCCGCAGGGTCATGTCTCGATGACCGGCAGCATCGCGAAGCGCGTCACGTCCACCAGCCCCAGGTCCGAGATGCGCAGCTCGGGGATGACCACCAGCGCCAGCAGGGCCAGCTGCATGTAGCCGTTTTCGAGCGGGCAGCCGCAACTGCGCATGGCGTCCAGCATCTGCGCCGATTGCTGCGCCACCACTTCCGCGCGCTGGTCGGACATCAGGCCGCCGATGGGCAGCTCGACCAGCGCCGCCACCTCACCTGCGCGCACCACCACCACGCCGCCGCCGACCCGCGCCAGGGTGTTGACCGCCAGCGCCATGTCCGTTTCGTCCGTGCCCACCACCAGCAGGTGATGACTGTCGTGAGCGACGCTGCTGGCCATGGCGCAGGGCCCGCTGAAGCCGAAGCCGCTGACGAAGCCATTGACGATGGCGCCTGTGCCGCGGTGCCGTTCCACCAGCGCCAGACGCAGCACGTCGTTGGTAAGGTCCGGCTGCACCACATGGCCCGTGACCGGCAAATTCACTTGCAGATGGCGCGTGGGCGCCTGATTCTCCAGCACGCCAATGACGTTGGCACAGACGCTGCCGCTTTCCTGCTCCACGCGCAATTCAAAATCTGCTGCCACCAGCTCGCGCGCCAGGTGCAGTGACTCGCGGAAGCATGCTTCGTGTTGCCAGGTCGGCAGCTCGAGCAACAACTGTCCATCCTGCGCCGCCAGTTCGCCGTTGACGATGACCAGGCCGGCGTGAAAGTCATCGAGGCTATTGGCCAGTACGATGTCCGCATAGCGCCCCGGCGCGAGGCAGCCGAGGTCACGCTCCACACCGAAGTGCTGGGCTGTATTGATCGTCATCATCTGCAGCGCGACCAGCGGGTCGCAGCCTTCGCTGACGGCGTGGCGCAGCACGCGGTCCATGTGGCCTTCATGCACCAGCGTGGCGGCGTGCACGTCATCGGTGCACAGGATGAACTGGCGCGCGTCCAGCCCCTTTTCGGTGATGGCCGTGATCTGCGCCGCCACATCCAGCCAGGCGGACCCGTAGCGCAGCATCGGCCGCATGCCGCGCCGCGCGCGCTCAACCGCCTCCGCTTCCTGCATGGTCTCGTGGTCATCCGCCGGGCCGGCCGCCAGGTAGCCGTGGAATTCGCGCCCCGGCAACGGGCCAGGGTAATGCCCGCCGACCGTCTTGCCGCTGCGCATCGTTGCCGAGATCATGTCCCGCATAGTTGCGTCATTAGCGGCCACGCCAGGGAAGTTCATCACCTCACCAAGGCCAATGATGCCCGGCCATTGCAGGGCCTTGGCCACCTCTGCCGCCGTAATTTGCGCGCCCGCGGTCTCGAACCCGGGCGCAGAGGGCACGCAGGAGGGCATCTGCATGAAGACGTTGATCGGCATGGCCGCGGCTTCCTCTACCATCATGCGCACGCCGTCGAGGCCGAACACGTTGGCAATCTCGTGCGGGTCGGCAAAGATGGCCGTGGTGCCGCGCGGCAGCACCGCCCGCACAAACTCCGTGATGCTGCACATGCTGCTTTCGACATGCATGTGCGCATCCGCCAGGCCGGGCAGCATGAAGCGCCCCTGCGCCTTGATGACGCGCGTGTCTGGCCCGATGCAATAGTCCGCGTCCGCCACGATGCAGGCGATGCGCCCCTGGCTGACGGCGATGTCCATCCCTGGCAGAAGCTCGCGCGTGAGCACATTGACCCAGCATCCGTCGCGAATCACCAATTCCGCCGGCGCGCGGCCCGTGGCCACATCCACCAGCTGCGGCGCCACCTCATGCCATTGTCTGCGCCCGCGCATAGCCCTGCCTCCGCTGATTTCAGGGAGTATACAACGAGATTCTGCGACGGGCTTCGCCATGGCCTGGCCCGGGTGTATACTCGCGCGGACGTCGCAGCGGAAACACAGCGAGGGGCCATGTCCAGCTTCATGAGCAAGTTCATGATTCTCTTCGGCAAGCCGGAGCAGCCGGGGGAATTTGAGGATATTTACAACGACTTCTTCGCGCTGGTGGAGAAGATGCCCCACATCAGCCGGCGTCAGGTGATCGACATCCTCGGCAGCCCGGTTGGCGAAACGCAGCTGTTCCGCATCCTGGAAATCTACTTTGAGGACCGCGGCAAGATGGAGACCGCCCTCACTTCCGTGTCAGGCCAGAAGGCCGGCAAGGAGCTGGAGCGCCTGCCCGCCGGTTCCTTCGAAATGGTCTTCGCCGAGGTATATGAGGAAGAAGGCGGGCGCACACCGGCCGGCACCTGAGGCGGGAGATGACAGCCGCAGCCTGGGAGATATAGTCCGTATGCAACAATTGATGGATGCTATCAGGAACGGCGGGCAGAACCTGGGCCAGGGCATTCTCAAGGTCGACCACATCATCAACCACCAGATTGACCCTGCCCTGATGGCCGCAATGGGCCAGGAGCTGGCGCGGCGCTTCAGTGCCGTGCCCGTCGACCGCATTCTGACATGCGAGGTCTCCGGTATCGCGCCCGCCCTCGCGACGGGCCTGGAGCTGAAGGTACCCGTCGTCTATGCGCGCAAGCGCAAGCCCATCACCATGTCCGGCCCCGTGTATCTGGAGACTGCGCCCAGCCGTACCGGTGGTAACGAGGTCTCGCTGATGGTTGCAGCAGAGTTTCTGCGCTCCGGCGAGCACGTGCTGATCATCGACGACTTCCTTGCCAGTGGTCTGACGACCCTGGCGCTGGCGAAAATCGTCAACAGCGCCCAGGCAACAGTGACAGGCGTAGGCGTGATCGTCGAAAAGTCCTTTGAGACTGGCCGCAACACCTTGCGCACATCCGGCCTGGCAGACGTGCCGATCGAAGCCCTGGCCATTATCAGCAACATGGACGAGGGACGGATTAGCTTCGCGGACGGGAGCGCATGACGGACCCGCGCAGCGGCGGCATCGCCGTCATTGACTTCGGCTCCCAGTACACACAACTGATCGCTCGCAGCATTCGTGAACAGGAAGTCTTTGCCGCCGTGTACCCCTGGGACGCGGAGGCAACGCAGCTCATGCGCTACCGGCCAAGGGGCCTCATCCTCTCCGGCGGCCCGGCCAGCGTCTATCAGGCAGATGCGCCACGGCTGCCACAGCACCTGTTGGACAGCGGCCTGCCGGTGCTGGGCATTTGCTATGGCATGCAGGCCCTCGCACATGAGCTGGGCGGCGCAGTCGTTTCCGCAGCTGCCCATGAGTACGGCCCCGCCGACATCCTTCACAGCGCCAGCGACCCCTTGCTGGCCGACCTGCCAGCACCGCTACAGGTGTGGATGTCACATGGCGACCGCGTCAGCGTGCTGCCGCCGGGCTTCACAGCGCTGGCCAGTTCCGACAATTCGCCGAACGCCATCATCCACCACGATGAATTGCGATTTTACGGCGTGCAATTTCACCCTGAAGTTGCGCACACGCCGCAGGGCAGCGTCCTGCTACGCAACTTCCTCTTCGCTATTTGCAACTGCCGGGCGAGCTGGTCGCCGCAATCCTTCATTACGGCGGCCACTACCAGCATTCGTGACCGCATTCACGAGGAGCGCGTGCTGCTGGGCCTGAGCGGCGGCGTCGACTCGGCGGTGACGGCTGCACTGCTACAACGCGCCATCGGTACGCAACTGACAGCGATCTTCATTGACAATGGCCTGCTGCGCAAGGACGAGGCGCGCGAAGTGATTCAGGTATTCCGCGAGGGATTGGGATTACAGTTGCTGGCGGTGGACGCGGCCGACCAGTTCCTGAGTTCGTTACGCGGCGTCAGCGCGCCGGAGCGCAAACGCAAAATAATCGGTGCTCTGTTCATCGAGTGTTTCGCGGAGCAGGCGCGCGCGCTGCAAGGCGCGAAGTTCCTGGCGCAAGGCACCATCTATCCGGATGTGATTGAAAGTGCCGCCAGCAGCGCCGGTGCGCGCAACATCAAGAGCCACCACAACGTCGGTGGCCTGCCGCAGGAGCTGGAATTCGAGCTGGTCGAGCCTTTGCGTGACCTGTTCAAGGACGAGGTGCGCGAGGTGGGCACTGCGCTGGGTCTGCCAGAACACATTGTCTGGCGTCAGCCCTTCCCAGGCCCGGGACTGGCAGTCCGCTGCATCGGGCGGATCACACGCGCGCGCCTGGCGACCCTGCGCGAGGCTGACGCCATCTTTCGTGACGAGCTGGGCAGGGCCGGCCTGCTGCAGCGGCACACGGCGCAGTCCTTCGCTGTGCTGCTGCCTGTGAAAAGCGTCGGCGTACAGGGTGACCAGCGTACCTGGGAAGAAGTGATCGCCCTGCGCTCGGTCACGACGGATGACTTTATGACGGCCGACTGGTCGCGACTGGAGTACGAGCTGCTGGCACGTGTGAGCCGGCGCATCATCAACGAGGTGCGCGGCGTCAATCGTATCGTTTACGACATTACCAGCAAGCCGCCGGGCACGATCGAATGGGAATGAACGACGCTGCTCACTCCCCCGCTTACGCGCCGGCAGCCACCTTTCGCCGCGAAATATCCGGCTGGCGAATATAGCGCAATGTGACGAGAAGCGCGGCCAGCGCCAGCAGCAGCGACACGCTGAAGAGCGTCTTGAAGCCGGCGTAGTGGGCGATGCTGCCGCCGATCACCGGCGCGATGAGGGAAATGATGGCCGTATTTGTATTTTCCAGGCCGATGCAGGCGGGCAATTCCTCTGGCACGGAATGTTCCACCAACCAGTTCTGGAAGCCGAAGAATAGATTTGAGGTGGCCAGGCCGGAGACCAGAAAGCCAAGTGACAGGGAAATTGGTCCCAGGGTCGACGCCAGCAAGGCACTGAGCGGCAAGAGTACCGATGCCATCAGCGCCAGCCGCAAGTAGAGCACATTGTTGCGCGCGCCCAGCCAGGTGTAAATTAACGCGCCGCCCAGCGTGCCCAGGGTTTGCATCGCCAGCAAACCGGGGACGGCCACTTCGCTGGAGAGCCCCAACTCTATCGTCGCGTAGCCGATGTAGAAGGGCGTAGCCATCAGAAAAAGGCCGATGAGCATGCGGATGATCAGCAGGGCGCGATACTGCGGATCCTTGCGCAACAGAAACCCCAGTTGCGGCAGGTACTCGGTAAAGGCGGGGGCCTTCTCAACGGCGCTGGCGCCTGGCAGCTCGCGCACAAAGATCACGGGCAGAATCGACAACGCGAACACAATCCCCGATGCGCCGAAGAGCAGGGCGTAGTTCTGCGGAAAGCCTGGGCCGTGCTCACTCAGCACCAGCGCCACCAGCGGCACCACCCCCAGCATGATCAGGCCCGTGCCGCCGGACATCAGGCCGAAGAGCCGGGCACGCCAGCGGCTGTCCAGGCTGCTGCCGATCATGTCCGTCCAGGGAACGCCGACCAGGCCGTCGCCCAGGGCCGCTACGCCATAACACAGGAAGAAGGCGGGCAGGACCAGGTCCGGATAATCCATGCCGAACAGGAACAGAATCAGCGCAAAGACCAACAGGATGAAGCGGGTCGGGATATTGGGCAGGATGAACCAGCGCTTCTTGCGGGCGCTGCGGATGATGAGCCGCGCCACGAAGAGCTGCGGCAGCGCGTAGCCTACCGTGAACAGGTTGCCCGACAGCCCGATGAGAATTTCAGAGTCCGTCAGGCGCCGCACAAAATCCGGAATCACCGTCGAAGTACCGACGATGCCCATCGCCACCATGAAGAGCACGCCATCCAGCGTGAAGCACAGAAAGTTGCGTCGGTAGACGCGCTCACGCAGGCCGTCCACCTTGATCTGGCGCGTGGCAGTGCTCATGAGCCTCCGGTATGCGCCGGACCGTCGGCGGGCAGCGCCTGGATGCGCGCAATGAGTGTCGAGCTGCTGTGTTGCGGCAACAGGGGGATAAGCACGACGCGCGCGCCGCAGGCTTCAGCCGCTGCCCGCTCCGGCAGGGGCTTGTGCGCATAGTCTGCGCCCTTGGCGTAGATTTCAGGCTGCAAGGCCATGATCAGGCCGTCGGCGACATCGTCCTCGAAGATGACGACCGCCGTCACGGGCTTCAGCGCCGCCAGCAGTCGCGCCCGTTCCAGTGCGGGCACGAGCGGTCGACCGGGTCCTTTCAGCCGGGCGCTGCCGGCGTCGCCGTTGACGCCGACGATGAGCGCGTCTCCCAGGCTGCGCGCCCGTTCCAGATAGTCCAGATGGCCGGCGTGCAAGAGGTCAAAGTGCCCGTTGCCCAGCACCAGTCTGCGCCCTGCTGCCCGCAACTGCGCACGCAGCGCCAGCGCCTGATCCAGATCGAAACTCATGCTGCTCCGCGGGAATGGCCAACTGGCAAAATATAGCATACTATCGGACGCTTGCGGAGTGTCCGCCACGTCCTGCCATGGAGAGGTGCATGCCGGCAACGATCGTCATTTTACCGACCTGGAACGAGGCGGAAAACCTGCCGCGCATGGTCAATGCCTTGCTGGAGTTGCCGCTCGAATGTCTCAGGGTGCTGGTCGTCGACGACAACTCGCCGGACGGCACCGGGCGGCTTGCCGACGAACTGGTCAGGCAGCATCCGGGTCGCGTCCAGGTCTTGCATCGTGCGCAGCGCGAAGGCTACGGGCGCGCAACCAAGGCTGGTTTTGCTGCCGCGCTGGAGACGGATGCGGATTACATCGCGCAAATGGATTGCGATTTCTCGCATCAACCGCGTTTCCTGCCGGATCTGATCGCAAGAGCCGCCAACGCCGACGTCGTCATTGGCTCGCGTTATGTTCCGGGCGGCAGCGTGGATGCCAACTGGGGCCTGCTGCGCAAGCTGCTCAGCTGGTGGGCCAACAGCGTATACCTGCGGCTGTTGCTCAACCTGCCGGTGCGCGACGCCACCGGCGGATTCCGGCTTTGGCACCGCGAAGTGCTTGCCGACCTCAATTTCGAACAGGTACGCGCCAACGGATACATTTTTCAGGTCGAGACACTCATGATGGCCCACTATCACGGTTGCCGCCTTGCCGAAGTCCCCATCCACTTTCCGGACCGGGTGGCCGGTGAATCCAAGATGGGGGCGCACATCGCGCTGGAGGCCGCCCTCAACGTATGGAAACTGCGCAGCCGCTTCAGCGGACCCCGTCCCGGCTGAGCGCGCGTACCCTTCTGCCGGGGACTGCGTCTTGTCCGGCCCGAAACGCCATGCTACACTGCCCGCTCCGGCAGGAGCCGGAAATTTCACATGTCTGGACTGCGGCAGGTGTTGTCCCACGCAGGGATTGTGCCGCGGGCTGAAGGGCATGATCGTACAAACACAGTCAGGAGTTGAGCCATGCCTTCCGTAGTAACGATGCGGGCGCTACTGGAAACCGGCGTCCATTTCGGCCACCGCACCTCCAAGTGGAACCCCAGGATGCAACCCTGGATCTTCACTGAACGCAACGGCATCCACATCATCGATTTGCAGCAGACCATCGTCAACCTTCACCGCTATCACGACATGGTGCGCGACCTCGTCGCCGGCGGCGGCAGCATCCTCTTCGTCGGCACCAAGCGTCAGGCGCAGGAAACCATCCGGCGCCAGGCCGAGCGCTGCGGCATGCCCTACGTCAATCATCGCTGGCTGGGCGGCACACTCACCAACTGGCGCACCATCCGCGAGCGCATCGACACCCTGAAGGGCCTTGAGAAGCGCCGTGACACCGGTGAGTTCGACCTGCTCACCAAGAAGGAGGCGCTGATGCTGCAGCGCAAGATCGACAAGTTGCAGCTGCGCCTGGGGGGCATCCGCGAGATGCAGCGCCTGCCGGAGATGCTGCTCATCGTCGATACCGTGCGCGAGGAGACCGCCGTCAAGGAAGCCAATATCCTCAAGGTGCCGGTCATTGCGCTGGTTGACACCAACAGCAACCCCGACGAAATCGATTACATCATCCCGGCCAACGACGACGCCGTGCGCGCCATCACGCTGCTGGTGCAGACCGTCGCCGATGCGGTGCTGGAGGGCCAGGCCATGCGCAAGGCCGATGGTGAAGAAGAAGATACCACCACGCAGCCGGACTACGTCAGCATCGAGTATGACGGCGACGGCGAAGACGCTGCGGACGAGCAGTTCCTTGGCGAAGCTACCCTCGCCAAGCTGCGTGACGCCAACCTCTTCGAGGCGCCGGCCAGCGCTGCCACAGACGCGCCGGCTGCGGCTGCCGCGCCAGATGCGACAGAGGCGCCTGCTGCGGCCGCCGCGCAAGATGTGCCCGTTGCTGCTGAAGAAGCGGCCCCGGCCGAAGCTACGGAAAAGGACGAGAGCCAGTCATGACCCAAATCACCGCCTCCATGGTCAAGGATCTGCGCGCTGCCACCGGCGCTGGACCACTGGATTGCAAAAAGGCGCTGCAGGCCAGTGACGGCAATTTCGACGCTGCCATTGACTTTCTGCGTGAGAAAGGCCTGGCGAGCGCGGCGAAGAAACTGAGCGCCGGCCGCGTCATGAACGAGGGCGTCATCCAGACCTATCAACACTTCAACAAACGCCTGGGCGTCATGGTCGAAGTCAATTGCGAAACTGACTTTGTCGCCAGCGCCGCGCCCTTCCAGGAGTTCGCGCGCAACGTCGCACTGCACATCGCCAACATGGCGCCGGAGTTCGTGAGGCGCGCGGACGTGCCGGAAGCGGTCGTCCAGGCCGAGCGTGATCTCCAGATACGCATCCTGAAGGAAGACGAAAAGAACGCTTCCAAGCCTCCGGCCATCCTCGAGAAAATCATTGAGGGCCGCATGGGCAAGTTCTTCAGCAGCATCGTTCTGCTGGAACAGGAGTTCCTGCTGGACGATTCGAAATCCGTGTCCGGGGCCCTGGCTGAAACTGTGGCCCTCCTCGGCGAAAGTATCGAGATCCGCCGCTTTGCCCGCTACGCCGTGGGCGAGGACGGCCATGGCGGCAGCTAGCATCTATCGCCGCATCGTCCTCAAGCTGAGTGGCGAGGCGCTCGGCGGTGCGGACGGTCAGGGAATCGACCCTGAACGCGCCGACGAGATTGCGCGCAAGGTGCGCTCGGTTCACAAGCTTGGCGTGCAGATCGCCATCGTTATTGGCGGTGGCAACCTGTGGCGCGGCACCACCGGCATCGCGCGCGGCATGGACGAGCCCACCTCACACTACATCGGCATGGTCGGCACGGTCATGAACGCCCTTGCCTTGCAGGATGCCCTTGAGCGCCATGACGTGCGCACGCGCGTGCAGACTGCCGTGCAAATGAACGCCGTCGCCGAGCCCTACATCCGCCTGCGCGCCATTCGCCACCTGGAGAAGTCGCGCGTGGTCATCCTCGCCGGCGGTCTCGGCAACCCCTATTTCACCACAGACACCGCCGCTGCCCTGCGCGCCTCGGAAATCAATGCCGACATCGTCATCAAGGCCACCAAGGTCAACGGCATCTACTCGGCCGACCCGCTGCAAAATCCTGACGCGCAGCGCTATGACCATCTTGACTATCGCCAGGTGTTGCAGGACAAGCTTGAGGTGATGGACATGACCGCCTTCACCGTCTGTGAAGAGAACAGAATGCCCATCCTCGTCATCAATTTCTTCGCCGGCGACGACCTGTTGCAGGCGGTGAAGGGCGTGCCTGGCATTGGCACCCTGGTCAGTCAGGCCTCATAGCCTTACTGCGCCGGCAAGGCTTCAACCAGCAACACATGCCGCAGACCCGCGCCCTCGACCTGGGCCTCGATCACAATGTCGCGCTGCTCTGCGGGCGCCAGACCTGACGGGATTTCGCGCACGCGCAGCGCGCGCAAGCGCCCGGCCGCATCCATCACCGAGAGCGCCAGACGCAGGGGCGCGCCCGTTTCCGCGGAAGTATTGACTACAGTCGCCGCCACCCGATAGCGTCCGCCCGCCTGGCTGGCCTGCTCCCCGCGCAGTTCCAGCGCCAGGGGCTGCGCGTCACTGAGGTGGCCGCTGTGCAGCGTGACCTGCAGCGGGCCTTCCGCGTGGCCTGGCAGCAAGACGCTGTAGGGCACGGCGACGTCAGACGGCAGCAGTCGTAGCGCCGCGCTGCCCTGCCCTGCCACTGCGCCCGCGCGCAGCAGCAGCTGCACATCCGCAACCGCGCGCTGTTCGCGGTTGATCACCTGGCCCAGGCAGAGCAGCCGGCCGGTGGGCAGCGGCCAGCAGTGCGGTGGCAGCAGTTCCAGCCGCAGCGACTCACGCCGCGGCGCTGCATTATCAAGCGGAATGAGGATGCGCTGGTCAACTTGCAGCGATTGCGGCACAAGCCCGGGGTTGACCGCTTGCAGCTGCGCCAGCTCAAGCCCATAATTCAGCGCGATGCCCAGCAGGGTGTCGCCTGGTTGAATGCGGTATTCCTGAAGGGGCGGCGCGGCAGCAGGAGAAGTCGGGCTGGCAGGGACGCTGGCCGTGGGCGCAGGGCGCGCCTGACCGGTTGGCTCCCGATCGCGCACGACAAGCGTGACCGGGGGGAGCTGTGTGGGTGTTATGGCGGGTAACGTACCCCTGGATAGTGTGCATCCAGAAATCCAGACACAAAAGCCCAGGGCCGTCAGTCCCGGTCGCCAGCCCCGGTGACCCATGAGCCAGAACGTCCTTGTTTATTGTGGTAGTGGTCGCCACCAGTATAGCGTTGTCACCGACTTCGGTCACAATTTTCCTTAAGGCAAGGAGGATCTCACATGAGCGTTGCGCCCGAGTTGCGACTGGGTGAGGCCCTGCGCGTACGCGGCTGGACCCTCAGCACAGCGGAATCCTGCACGGGCGGCCTGGTGCTGCATCGTCTGACGAACGTGCCCGGCAGTTCGGCCTGGGTGATGGGCGGCGTGGTGGCCTACGACAACCGCATCAAGCAGGCCCTGTTGCAGGTAGAAGAGACAACCCTGCTGACCCACGGCGCGGTCAGCGAGGAGACCGCGCGTGAAATGGCGCTGGGCGCCCGGCAATTGCTGCAGACGGACCTGGCGGTCAGCATCACCGGCATCGCCGGGCCCGGTGGTGGCACAGCGGAAAAGCCGGTCGGATTGACCTGGATGGCACTGGCCGGACCGGGCGGACTGTTATGCAGCGAGCGACAAGTGCACAGTGGTGGGCGTCTGGATGTCAAACGCGCCAGCGCCAGCGCCGCGCTGGAACTGGTGTTGCAGCAACTGGAGTCGCTTGCTGACTGCTGAAGGCTCCGTCACGTCAGCGGGCTGTGGCCAGTGCAGCGGGCTGTCCGTAGTACACATCCGGCCGGCGGTCTGCGAAGACCGGGATACGCTGGCGCACCTCGTCCACCTGTGCGAGGTCGACCGTCGCGCCCAGCAGTTGCGCTTCCGCGCCACCTTCGGCTGCGATGCCGCCCCAGGCGTCAATGATCATGGAATGTCCGCCAACCACGAGGTCGCCGGTGGTGCCGGCGGCGTTGCAGGCCACGATGACGCACTGGTTCTCGATCGCGCGCGCCTGCAGCAAGGTGCGCCAGTGGGACACTCGCGCCATGGGCCACTCGGCGGGCAGGACGATCAGGCGCGCGCCGCCGACTGCGTAGCCGCGGAAGAGTTCCGGGAAGCGCAGATCGTAGCAAATCGCCACGCCGGTGGCGCCCCAGGGCAGGTTCAGGCACAGCGGCTCACTGCCAGGCGCCAGCCAGAGATCCTCGTCGAAGAGGCCGAAGAGGTGGATCTTGCGATAGATGCCCGCCAGTTCGCCGGAGGGCGTGAAGCAGGCGGCGCTGTTGTAGACCTCCGCCCCGTCGCGCTCCAGCAGCGAACCGAGAATGTGAATCCGGTGACGTTTGGCCAGGGCCGTGACCTCGGCGAACATGCCCTCGCCGGGCGCGCTGGCCAGCGATTGCGCGCGCTCCAGCACGTAGCCCGTCGACCACAGCTCGGGGCAAACCAGCAGCTGCGCGCCGCGGTCTGCGGCATCGGCCACCATGCGTTCCAGCTGCCGCAGATTGGCGGCCGGATCGCCCAGGGCAATATTCATCTGTGCAATGCTGACAGAAAGCATGTCGTTCATCGGGTTCCCTCCCGCAACAGCGCTCGTTCCCTGAGCCGGATCACGGTCGTGACGACCTCCGGCAGCTCGAGGCCGGTGGTATCCACTTCCTGTACGCCGGGAAGCCCGCGCAACGTCCATTCACGTTGCAGCTGCCCCAGCGCCACAGCCCGCTCGTCGGCATCATGATAGCGCGTTCCGAGTGACTGGTGCAGACTCTGCAACACCGCGTCTATGCTGGACACAAGACAGATCACCATGCCCATCTCCAGGAAACGACGCAGCCAGTCGCCCTGCGCCAGCCGGTAACCGCTCACGCGGATCACGGTATCACGCCGCAGCAGGGTCTCCGTCATCACTTCGGCTTCCAGGGTCTTCAGGCGGGCCTCGCCGAAGCGTGAGCGGATCTCTTCCGTCGTGAGTTCATTGCGCGCCTCGACGCGCGTATCAATGTCCACATAGGGCATGCCCAGTCGGGTGGCTGCGCGCCGTCCGACGACCGCCTGCTGCGGCCCGATATAGCCGCTCAGCACCAGGTTGCGCCCGGTCGAGGCCCTGCGCGGGTCGCTCACTGGCGCCAGCCCGGATACCAGGAATCCAGCACAGTCGGCAACTCCTGTAACGAGTCCAGCCGGTGATCCGGCTCGATCAGGCCGGCCAGCATGTTTGTGTCGTGCTTGCCAGTACGCAACACGCCGCGCATGCCTGCGTTCTGCGCGCCGGCGACATCCGAGATTGGTTTGTCACCCACGAAGACGGCTTCCTGTGGTTGCACGCCCAGACAATCCAGCGCGGCCCTGAAGATGCGCGGATGCGGTTTCAGCCAGCCCACATCAGCGGCGGAGATGCGACACTCCGGCAGCAGGGGCAGCAAGCCATACGCCTCCAGCTCGCGATCGCGCAGACACATGGGCTGGTGCGCGTTGGTGACCAGACCGACACGAATGTCGTTGTCGTGCAGCAGTTGCAACAAGGCGGGTGCATCCTCAAAGAGCACCACGCCAGGAAAGGTGGACCAGGGATGGGCGCGCAACAGGGTTTCTTCGTTCAGGAGTTCAGCTGGCGCGCCCGCTGCGGCCAGGGTATCGACCAGAATGCGACCCAGATGTGGCGCACGCAGGCTCATGCGGCCGACTGCCCTGGCCTCCAGCGTGCGCTGTTGATAGTCATGCGCAATCTGCTCAAGCGCGGGCGGCCGTTGGCCATTGTGCTGCAAGCAGGCCAGCATCGCCCCCAGCCTCTGCTGGCGGAGTTCGGCCCAGTCGAAGTCGCTATCGCTCCAGTCGATCAGGGTATCGTCAAGGTCGAAGAGGACGGCCCTGAGTGTCCCGGACGCCAGGCACATCAGCGCCAGCCCGGAAACCAGCCGTCCAGCACGGCCGGCAACTCCGCCAGCGTGTCCAGCCGGTGATCCGGCTCGATCAGGCCGGCCAGCATACTTGTGTCGTTCTTGCCGTTGCCAGTACGCAATATCCCGCGCATGCCTGCATTCTGCGCGCCGGCGACATCCGCCACTGGATTGTCACCCACGAAGACGGCTTCCTGTGGTTGCACGCCCAGGCAGTCCAGCGCGGCCCTGAAGATGTGTGGATGCGGCTTCAGCCAGCCCACATCAGCGGCGGAGAAGCGGCATTCAGGCAGCAGGGGCAGCAAGCCATAGGCCTCCAGCTCGTGATCGCGCAGGCACATGGGCTGGTGCGCGTTGGTGACCAGACCGACGCGAATATCGTTGTCGTGCAACAGTTGCAGCAGGTCGGGCACATCCTCGAAGAGCACCACGCCAGGAAAGGTGGACCAGGGATGGGCGCGCAACAGGGTTTCTTCGTCCAGTAGTTCAGCTGAAGCGCCCGCTGCGGCCAGGGTGTCGGCCAGAATGCGACCCAGATGCGGCGCGCGCAGACTCATGCGGCCGGCTGCCCAGGCCTCCAGCGTGCGCTGTTGATAGTCATGCGAAATCTGCTCCAGCGCGGGCGGCCGTTGGCCATTGTGCTGCAAGCGGGCCAGCATCGCCCCCAGCCTCTGCTGGCTGAGCTCGGCCCAGTCGAAGTCGCTATCGCTCCAGTCGATCAGGGTGTCGTCGAGGTCAAAGAGGACGGCCTTGAGCATGTCAGACACGGGCAGCCGCGGCGCGCCACATCAGCAGGGTTTGCTCAAGTCCGCTTTCGATGTCTGCGAATTGTGGCGACCAGCCCAGGGTTTCGCGGATGCGCGCATTGCTCACGCCAAAGGAGCCCGCCGGCCGGGCATTTGCTGCGCCCGGGCGCGGCAGCAGGCTCAGCAGCGCGTCCAGGCGGCTGCGTTGCGGCAGGAGCAGGCCCATGCGTTGCGCAAACTCTTCGAGGAAGGCGGCGCGCGTGCCGGGCCGGTCATCCGCGACGTTGAGGATCGCATTCACCGGCTGCTGCTCAGCTGCCAGCGCGACCGCCAGCGCCAGGTCCTCGTGATGCAGCCAGCTGGCCATACCCCCCGCCAGGCCAGACGGCAGACCACCGCCATCCAGCAGGGAGTCGCGCAACTCGCCCAGACTGGCGCTTTCCGGGCCGTAGAGCAGACCGGCGCGCAAAACGCAGGCCGGCGTCGCCGCTGCCAGCAGCGCGCGTTCCGCCCTGACCGCCTCGTCGTAGAGCGCGCCCGCCCCTTCCAGATCGGCGTCCTCGGCGACCGCTTCGCCGTGCGTGTCGCCGTAGAGGAAAGCATAGCTACAGTGGACGAGGAAGCGCAGGTCGGACTTCGCAGCGGCGGCCAGGACGGCGGCAGTGCCCGTGTCGAGGCTCTCCAGCGCATCTCGCAGCTGCTGCGCATCCGGCAGCAGGCTGTTCGCGTTCTGCGGCGCGGCGTGAATGAGGACCGTGGCCCCCGTCATGCGCAGCGCGCCGGCCAGCTCAGCGGCGTCGCGTTCGTTGATGTACACCGGCAGACCGCCCGCGGCGCGCAGCCGGTGTGTCTCGGCCAGGGTGGCGGCGCTGCCGGCCACGTTATGATCGCGCGCGACCAGACCGCGCATCAGCGCCAGACCCGGCGCTGTGGTCGCGCCCGTGATGTACACGCTCAAGCTGTCGTCCGCGCTCATTTCCCCTCGTCCGTCGTCCGTCATGTGAGCCGCATTATGCCAGCATCACCCCCGGCGGCAAAGGGACAATTGCACTGGAATCAAAGTGCCAGAATGTAAGAATTGTGCAAGATGTGCTGTAAACTACAGGCAAGTACATCCGTTTATCTTTGCTTCAGGGAGAGTGACATGAAATACGGTACAAGCATCCTGCTGGCTTGTGCACTGCTGATCACCTTAATTGGCAGCGCGGGCGCGCAGGACATGGACATGGGCGTTGTTTCGTCGGAGTTCCACGCCACTGAATACGCCGGGCAAGCCGGCCTCGGCGGCGTCACCGGCGACGCCACCTTCGACAGCGCCTACGGCAGCATCTTTATCAACCTCATCCCCAACGGTGCGGAACTGCCCGAGGGCGTTGTGCTGGAAGGCTGGCTGGTTGATGCAGGCCGTTTCACCGGCCCGAGCCAGACCAACGCCAGCGTAGCTGACCAGGGCTACGGGCCGCCCTTCGGCAACCTGGCCTTCGACGTGCTGGTCAGCGCCGCGCCCTACGCGCTCAGCACCGGCGTGTTGCTGGAGGACGAGGCAGGCAACTGGAGCCTCGACTTTCACGTCCCCAACTACAACTTCAGTCCCTATGACGGCGTCGTCATCACCGCGGAGTCGGATGGCAACACGGGCGACTGGGACCCGCGCCCGGGCGCGCCCTTCTTCAGCGCCGGTATGAACCCAATGAACGCCGACCTGCAGCCGGTAGAGATGGAAGTCTTCGGCATGGTCGGGCCGGCGGGGATAGACAGCGACGTGACTGTGACTGACGAACTCGTCGGCATTGCCACGGCGGAAGCCACGCCGCTGGCCGCCAACGCCAATCTCTCCATGGCAGTCGCCGGCGCCACGCTCTACCACAGCCAAATGGGCGCCTTCATCGACGTTACCATCTACCTCACCGGCAGCCCAGGGCCTGAAGGCTGCCTCGTGCTGGAGGGTTGGGTGGTGGACGCGGGCCTGCTGGGCGGCCCGGGGACGAGCAACGCCAACGACGGCGATGAAGCGCTCGGCCCGCCCTTCGGCGATATCGAGATGGTCGGCCTGGACGCCGCGGTCGAGGCCGCGCCCTACGCGCTCAGCACCGGCGTCGTCGCCGACAATGGTGACGGCACGCTCAGCTCAAGTATCTTCTTCCCCGGCTACAACCTCGACCCCTACGATGCCTTCGTGGTCACGCTGGAGGGCGATTGCAATGACTATGGCTTTGACCCGCGCCCGGGCACGCCGGTGCTACTCGGTATGATTGAGCGGGAGGGCGAGGCGATCGAGGGAATGCGCGCCGGCCGGCAGGAACAGTCGGGAGGCTAGCCCTCTCTTTCAGGCCCGGCTGCGCTCCAGCAGGGCCACAGTGTGTATGCGCCAGGTCAGCGGCTCCAGATCCACGGGCTGCGCCTGGCGCAGTTGCCAGCCCCTGGCGCGCAGTCGGCGGGCATCGCGGGCCAGCGTGGCCGCGTCGCTGCTCACATACACCAGACGATTTACTTTGGCTTTTACCAGCGCATCAATGGCATCGGTAGTCAGTCCCTCGCGCGGCGGATCGAGCACGGCGGCGGCGGCCGGCGCCTCCAGTTCCGGCAGCACCTCCTCCACCCGGCCCTCAATCAGGTCGATGTTGTCAAAGGCCTCCAGGTTGCTCTCGGCATCGGTTGCAGCCGGCGGATAGCGCTCTACCATCGTCACCAGACCGGCATCGGCGGCCAGGAAGGCGCTGAAGAAGCCGGTGCCGGCGTAGAGGTCGAGCACATGCTCGCCGGGCAATGGCGCCAGCAGCTCACGCACCAGCGCGGCCAGCTGCGGCAGCAGGGCATCGTGGGCGCGGAAGCTGCTGCCGGCGGTGACGCGGAAGCGCTGGCCGTCAACCTCCCGCAGCAAGTGTGAGGCGCCGATCAGGTTGACCGGTTCGCCGCCCGCCAGCAGCATGTTGACGCTGGCCGGCATATCGCTGTGCAACTCCGGCGCCTGCTCGTCTTTCATGGTCAGCAGCAGCATGAGGTCTCCGCCCTCACCACGCAGCAGCTGCATTTCGCGCAGGCCCGTGATGCGCAGGTCCAGCGCCTGCAGCAGCTCCAGCAGGTCCGGGTGCGCGACGTGGCATTCCTCCGGCAGCACCACGCGCCCGGGCACGTCCGAGGCCAGGCCGGGCTGACCCTGGCGGTCCACGCGCAGCGTCAGCTGCCAGCTGTAGCCCTGGGTGGCGGGCGCGGGAATCGTCGGCAGCACCTGCGCCGCGTCGAAGCCGCCGATGCGCGCCAGCTGGTCGGCCAGCACGTCCTGCTTCAGCAGCAGTTGCGCCGCGTAGTCGATGTGCTGCCATTGACACTGGCCGCAGCGGCCCGGCCCGAAATGGGGACATTGCGGCCAGACGCGGTCCGCGGAGGCGGACAGCAAGCGCAGTCCCTCGGCGAAGACGACGCGTCCACTGCGGCCGGTGACCCGCGCCTCGATGCGCTCGCCGGGGATGGTATAGGGCACGAAGACGACCTGGCCCGCATGGCGGCCCATGGCGCGCCCGCCGTGGGCCATCGTCATCAGATCCAGCTCGAAGGTCTCGTCCGCCACGTCCCTGCTCCACATCGCTGGCCGCGCCAGTATACAGTAGATGCGCAGCTTGATTGTCCGCACTGGCATCGCTATACTGACATTGGACTTTCGGAGGAGAGCGCATGACTGGCATGCCGCACAAAATACAGGGCACCCAGGGGGTGGCCCGCTCTTCTCTTGCCCAGGGCCGCCTGGCCCGCTAGCCGCCACACACAGGACAATGCCATGAATTCGGAACGCGAACGTTATGACCCCGCGTCTGTTGAGTCACGCTGGCAGGAGCGTTGGGAAGCCGACGGCCTCTATCATGCCGAGGTGGACTGGGAGCGGCCCAAGCACTACGCCCTGACGATGCTGCCCTACCCCAGTGGCGACCTGCACATCGGCCACTGGTTCGCCATGACTCCCTCCGATGCGCGCGCGCGCTTCATGCGCATGCAGGGGTACAACGTCCTGTTTCCAATGGGCTTCGACGCATTCGGTCTGCCGGCGGAGAACGCCGCCGTCACGCGCAACATTCACCCCGCGCGCTGGACCCACGCCAACATCAAGCGCATGCGCGACCAGCTGCGCAGCATGGGCACGATGTTCGACCTGCGCCGCGAAATGGTCAGTTGCGAGCCGGAGTACTACCGCTGGACCGAGTGGCTCTTCCGCCTCTTCTACCTCAACAACCTGGCCTATCGCGGCGAAGCGAAGGTGAACTGGTCGCCCACGCTGAACACCGTACTCGCCAACGAGCAGGTCATCGACGGCCTCGACGAGCGCACTGGCCAGCCCGTCATCCAGAAGATGATGACGCAGTGGTTCTTCCGCTATACGCGCTACGCCGACGAGATGCTGGATTTCAGCCGCATCGACTGGCCAGAGCCGATCCGCATCATGCAGTCCAACTGGATTGGCCGCAGCGAAGGCGCGCAGGTGACCTTCCACAGCGAGGCCGGCGACCCCATCGAGATTTACACTACGCGGCCAGACACGCTCTGGGGTTCCACCTTCATGGTGCTGGCGCCGGAGCACAACCTGGTGGCCAAACTCACCACGGAGGCGCAGCGGCCCGCCATCGAGGCCTACATCGAGCGCGCCGTCAACACCACTGAAATTGAGCGCATGGACGAGACCGGCGAGCGCAGCGGCGTCTTCACTGGCGCCTACGCCATCAACCCGGTTAATGGCGAGCGGGTGCCCATCTGGATCGCCGACTACGTGCTGCTGACCTATGGCAGCGGCGCTATCATGGCGGTTCCGGCCCACGACGGGCGCGACTTCGAGTTCGCGCGCCAGTTTGGCCTGACGGTGCAGGTGGTGATTCAGCCGGAGGGAGAGACGCTGGATGGCGCGACCATGCCGACCGTCTGGGAAGGCCCCGGTGTGATGGTCAACAGCGGCCCGCTCAATGATCATGTCTCGGACACGAATCGCGGCCGCCGCAACCCTGCCATTAACGCCGTCATCGACTGGCTGGAGCAAGAGGGCATCGGCCGCGAGGCCGTCAACTATCGTCTGCGCGACTGGCTCATTAGCCGTCAGCGCTACTGGGGCTGCCCCATCCCCGTCCTGCACCGCGATGATAACTCGATCGAACTTCTGCCCGAGGACGCGCTGCCCGTGCTGCTGCCGGAAGACGTCGAGTTCGAGCCCGGCGGCCGCAGTCCGCTGACCTGGCACGCGCCCTTCCTGCACACGACCGACGCCGCAGGCCAGCCCGCGCGCCGCGAAACCGACACCATGGACACCTTCATGTGCTCCTCGTGGTACTGGTATCGCTACCTGAATCCGCGTTACGCGCAGGGGCCTTTCGACCCGGAGGAAGCCGCCTACTGGCTGCCGGTCGATACCTACACCGGCGGCGCAGAACACGCCACCATGCATTTGCTCTATTCGCGCTGGTTCGCGCGCGCCATGCGCGACTGCGGCCTCTTCGACGAGACCATGAGCCTCATGGCCGAACATGGCCGCGACCCCGAGGTGCTGACCTGGGGCGAGCCGATGTTGCAGTTGCGCAACCAGGGCCAGGTGCTGGGCGGGGAACAGCGCGGCGACATCATCCTCGCTTCCGGTCAGCTGAACGGGCTGCACCTGCTGGCCAGCCGCATCGAAGTCATCGAACGGCCATCAGACACGCCATCAGGCTTTGAAGGCGTAGTTGGCGAAATCATGCGTCGCACCGAGAGCACGCTGCAGGTGGACATGGCCGGCGTCCGCCACATCGTCGAGGTCGCGCCAGATGCCGAGATCCACATTCCGCAGATCCCCGGCGTGAACAACGTCAACCAGCTGCAGCAGCACCTTGAAATCCAGCGCATGTCCAAGAGCAAGGGCAACGTCGCCAACCCCGACGAACTGGTAAAGCAATTCGGCGCGGATACGATGCGCGCCTACCTGATGTTCGCCTTCGACTGGGAGAAGGGCGGCCCCTGGGACCCGAACGGCATCCGCGGGCCGCAGCGCTGGCTGGGCGAGGTGTGGGATCTGGTCTGCGCCGGAGCGCCGGACAGCCCCGGTGACGCACAGGTCGAACGTGAGCTGGAGCGCCGCACCCAGAAGACCATCCGGCGCGTGAGCGACGGTCTGCGTCGCTTCCGCTTCAACACGGGCATCGCTGCCCTGATGGAGCTAAAGAATGCGCTGCGGGCGGCCCTGCGCGATGGCAGCATCGGGCCGGAGCTGTGGCAGGAGACCCTGCGCATCAAGCTGCTGCTGATGGCGCCCTTCACGCCGCACATCGCCGAGGAGCTGTGGCAGCGCATCGGCGGCGAGTACAGCATCCATAGCCAGGCCTGGCCGCAACGGGACGAGGAGAAGGCGCGCGCAGACACCGTCGCGCTGGTGGTCATGGTCAACGGGCGGCCACGCGGCGAGACGCAGGTCGCTGTCGAAATCTCACGCGAGCAGGCCATCGCCACCGCCCTGGAGAACGAGGTCGCACAGCGCATTCTGCAGGGCAAGGAGCCGCAGAAGGCTATCTTCATTCCCGCCCGCAAGGGTCAGGAGCCGAAGGTGAATCTGGTGGTGCGTTGAGAGGTGACACGCCGGGTGTGGCGCTCACTCGCCCTTCATGATGTGCTCGCGCAGGGCCAGCAGCTCGTAGCGGAAGGCCTCGTCCTGCTGCATCAACTCGCTGACCTTTTCATGGCCGTGCATTGCGGTCGAGTGGCTGCGCATGCCGAAGGCGCGGCCAATTTGCGGGTATGAGGCCTCGGTCAGGTCGCGCGCCAGGTACATGGCGATATGGCGCGCGCGACTGATGTGGCCTGAACGATTCTTGCCGGTCAGATCGGACACATTCAGGTCGTGCGCGGCCGCCGTGGCCGTCAGCACCTGGTCGAGCGTGATTTTCGTCTGACGCGCCCGCGCGCTTTCATGCTGCTGCACCACACGTCCGACCGCCGTGGTAGAGAAGTGATCGTCGCCCAGGTCCATGGTGGCCAGCATGCTGGTGAACAGACCTTCCAGCTCACGAATGCTGCTGCGCGCGCCGTCCGCCAGCTTTTCGCTGATGGAACGGGGCAAGGTGCGGCCGCGCTCCTGCGCCCAGCTCTCCACAATAGCGACGCGCGTCTCGAATTCCGGCAGCTGAATGTCGATGACCAGGCCGCCCTCAAAGCGCGAGCGCAGCCGGTCTTCCAGCAGCTCCAGTTCGCGCGGGTGACGATCTGATGCGACGACGATCTGCTTGTTGAAGATGTGTAACGCGTTGAAGGTGTGGAAGAATTCTTCCTGGGTGCTTTCCTTGCCGGCGATGAACTGGATGTCGTCGATGAGCAGCAGGTCGACCGAGCGGTACTTTTCGCGAAACAGGGCCGTGGTGCGGTAGCGGATGGCGTTCACCAGGTCGTTGATGAAGCCTTCGGACGGGATGTAGAGCACGCTGAAGCCGCGCTGCTGACTTTCGTTGGCGATGGCCTGCATCACATGCGTCTTGCCCAGCCCCACCCCGCCGTAGATGACGAAGGGGTTGTACTTCGCCGCCGGCTCTTCCGCGACGGCGCGCGCGGCCGAGTACAGCATCATGTTGGCATTGCTGGTCACGAAGCGGTCGAAGGTGTAGCGCGGGTTGAGGTGGCTTTCCGGCAGCTCGCCCGGGGGTGGCTTGCCGGCGGCCTGCTCGCCCAGGCTGGCATCGCTCTCCTGGCGCGAGGCGAAGCGGAATAACGGCTTGCTTTCCTCGACCTGAGCTTCCGTGCCGTTGGCGGCCTCTTCCGGGTGGTGCACTTCAAAGCGCAACTCCACCTCGCTGCCGTAAACGTCGCGCAGAACGCGGCGCACGCTGCGGTAAAGTCGATGCTGCAGGTTGTCCCGCGCAAAACTGTTGCGCACGCCGATGGTGAAGGTGCTGGCCGCGCCTTCATCCTGCGGCGCGTCACAGCCCAGAAAGACGGTGTCGCGCAGCCAGGTATCAAAATTGCCGCGATCCAACTGGATCTCCAGTTGATTCAGCGTGGTTTTCCAGGCTTCCAGTGGGTCCACAACAGGGTCTCTTGAGCGTGAACTACGCTGTGGGCGGAGGGAGAAAGACGTCGCGGAGCTGCCTGCTCTGATTGGCCGCTACCTGGCGCCCAGTATAGCGCAGCCGCGGCGCGAATTCCAAAGGCTTGCGCCGGTCAATTCTCACGGCTTGCAGAGAAGTTGTGCATAAATTAAGCGTCTGTTAGAATAGTGAAACTTTACGCGACATCGATTGTACGCAAGCAATCCGCAACTTGGGGGCAACGATGTATGATGATCCTTACCCGGATGTAATTCCGGACGATTCTTTAGAAGAACTGCCGGAGTCAGAAACGCAGGAAGCAGAGAAAACGCAGGAACCCATCGCCAGCATCATTAAGGTTTCCTCACGCTCTCGCTCAACCTCCGTGGCGGGCGCGATTGCCGCTGTGATGCGCGAGCATCGCTTCGCCGAAGTTCAGGCGATCGGCGCCGGCGCAGTCAACCAGGCCGTCAAGGCGCTGGCCATCTGTCGCGGATATCTGGAGCAGGACGAAATCGACATCGTCTGTACGCCCATGTTTATCGAAGTCAATATCGATGGCCAGGAGCGAACCGCCCTGCGCTTTCAGGTAGAGCCGCGTCCCACCGTTGTCGTTGCAGAAGACTGAGCCTCACTCGCGCCGCAGGCCAGGATAATCCAGTAACAGCACTTCCAGTGCCAGCCGCAGTTGCATATTCGTGCGCAGGTTCGTCATCAGTTGACGGGTGGCGACCAGCGCCTTGCGCACCTCCTCCACCTGCAAGCCCTGCGCCAGTGCCTCCAGCGCCGTCCGGTCGCTGTTGACCAACGGCACCGCACTGCCAGAAGTGAGCAGCAAGAGGTCGCGCCACAGGGTTTGCCACTGCTGCAGCAGCAATCCCAGCTCCGGGCGTTTGCGTCGCGCCAGTTGCTCCGCCTGCGCAAAGCGCCCGGCGCGATTGCGAGCAAGGCATTCTTCCAGCAAATCCAGCGCCTCGGCGCGGAGCTGCAACAGGTCATCCTGCTCCAGCGCCTGCAAGGCCCAGCCGACTCGGCCGCCACAGAGGCGGGCCAGCAACTCCGCGCGCTCCTCGTTCGCTCCCCGTTGCAACAGGGCCGCGCGCAAGGGAGCGAAAGGCACGGGCCGCAGCGCCAGCAACTGACAGCGACTGGTGATGGTGGGCAGCAGCGCGTTGGTGGATGACGCGATGAGAATGAGCACGGCGTTGGGCGCGGGCTCCTCCAGGTTCTTGAGCAGGGCGTCCTGGGCGCGGGGTTGCGCGCGCTCGAAGTCGCGGAAGATCGCGATGCGGTGACGCCCCTCAAAGGGCTTCAGCGCCAGCCCGCGCAGCACGGCGCGGATGGCATCGATGCGCAGCGCGCCATTGGCATCCTGCTCCGCGTAGAGCAGGTCCGCGTGATTGCCGCTTAGGATGCGGCGGCAGGAACGGCATTGCTGACAGGGACGCTGCGCCGGCGGCTCCGCCGTGCAGTTCAGGGCCATGGCGAAGCTGAGCGCCAGCGTGTGACGCCCCAGCCCCGCTGCCCCGGTGATCAGCCAGGCATGGCGGATGCGCCCGTGTTGCAGGCTCTGGCGCAGCCGGGCGACCGCATGTCCATGCCCGATGACCGGCCAGGCCGGTCCACCGTCCATGTCAGCCCTGCGCTGCCAGGGTCTTTGTGATCTGGTCGAGGTGATCCAGCCCGTGGCGCGAGTAGATTTCGAGGATGAAACTGACCGGGAGTGCTTCCCTGCCCGGGATGACAAAGGTGCGCGCCAGCTGCTCGTCGCTCAGCGACTCACTCAGTGTGGCCCAGCGCTCCTGCAGCCCGTCCAGCAGCGACAGTGAGCTCTCCAGTGGCAGGCCACTGGCCTCCGGCGTCACCGCCCACAGGTCCTGGTCGAAACTCATGAGAGTCGGGTTGTCCTGGGTCAGCGCATGCTTGACGCGCACAAAGGCGTGCATGTGCGTGTCCGCCAGGTGATGCACGTTCTGCGCCACGTTCCACTCACCTTCCAGGTAGTGGGTGGTCAGCTGTTCCTCATTCAGGTCCGCGACCAGCGCGCGCAGCCGCATGGGCAACTCGCGAATCCAGGTGATGCACTGTTCTTTTTCGGCCATGTCCATAGTCGTCTCCTCTTGAAAGTTAAGTCTTACTTTCGCGTAGCGTCGCAGTTTTGGCAAATGCGGGCCTGGCAACTTCAGCCCTGTTCGGCGCGGCGGGCATAGCGGCTGACGAACGTGACCACCATGAAGCCGGCCAGCAGCAAGAGCAACGCCAGCTGCAGTTTCTCGTCCTGCGGCAGTGTCTCGACCTGCGGCAGCAGATTCTGCTCCTGCAGGCAGCGCAGGTCACCGTGTCGGTCGAGGTTGCTGGCCACGCATTCCTTCCAGGGCCAGATCTTCCACAGCGAGCCGATCATAAAGCCCACCAGCGCGGCGATGGTCGGCTGCGGCCAGTTGCGCAGCAGCCAGCCCAGCACGCGCGAAAAGACCGCCAGGCCGACGACCGCGCCCACGCCGACGAACAGCAGGGACGAGATGTCGCGCTCGCTGACCGCGCGCAACACGTGGTCGTATTGACCCAGTACAAGCAGGATGAAAGCGCCGGAGATGCCAGGCAGAATCATGGCGCAGATGGCGACCATGCTCGCCAGGAAGAGGTTGAGCGGGGTTGGTTCGGCGCTGGCCGGCACCAGGTTGACGACCGCGAAGGCAATCAACGCGCCGACCACCAGCGCCAGCACCGTGAGCGCAGAGCGGCGCAGCTGCGCGCCCACCGCCACGATGGAGGCGGTGACCAGGCCGAAGAAAAAGGCGAAGAGGTAAACGCGCCCGGTCGGATCCTCCAGGGTGTTGCTGAGCAGGCCCGCCAGCGAGAGCGCCGCGCCAAGCATGCCCAGGCCCAGAGCCAGCAGGAAGCGCAGCGGAATGTGCTGCTCCAGTTCGCGCAGACGCAGGCGCAGGGCCAGGCGTAGCGCGTCCAGGTTGAAGGCGCGGATGCCATCCAGCAGGTCCTGGTACACGCCCAGCACAAAGGCCATTGTTCCGCCCGAGACGCCAGGCACCAGGTCGGAAGCGCCCATGGCGCAGCCGGTCAGAAACAGACGGACGTATTGCGCGGCGCTGCGTGGCCGGGCGTAACTCTTGTGTTGCTCCAGCATGCTTCCTCCTGGCCTGCATCGGCAGACGGGTCATCATGCCTGCGCAGCGCGTCCGGGTCAATGCCGGCCCCTGCTTCGGGACTGGAAAACCGGCCATGCTACGTTATCATGCAACCCGGCGCTGTGAAGAGGACGACAGACATGGCAAAGACAGCCTTCATCACCGGAATCACTGGCCAGGACGGCTCGTATCTGGCAGAACTGCTGCTGGCGAAGGGCTATCGCGTCGTCGGCCTGGCGCGCCGCTCAACCAACTATCACTACCCCAACATCGCGCACCTGGCCGGCCGCATCGAGCTGGAGTACGGCGACCTGCTCGACGCTACTGCCCTGGCCGCCATCATCCAGCGCCAGCAGCCGGACGAAGTCTACCACCTGGCGGCCCAGTCCGTCCCCGGCGACAGCTGGAGCCAGCCGCTGGTCACCGGCGAAATCACGGCGCTGGGCACAGTGCGCATGCTCGAGGCCGTGCGTCTGCACAAACCCGACGCGCGCTACTATCAGGCCACCAGCCGCGAAATCTATGGCGGCGTGCACGTGGAAGTCGTCGACGAAGACACGCCTTACCACGCCAACAACCCCTACGGCATTGCCAAGTTGTATGCCCATCAGATGGCCGTCAACTATCGTGAATCGTGGAACATGTTCGCCTGCGCCGGCATGCTCTTCAACCACGAAAGCCCGCGCCGCGGGCTACACTTCGTCACGCGCAAGGTGACCATGGGCGCGGCCTGCATCCGTCTGGGCATCGCGGAGCCGCCGCTCAACGAGGCCGGCCAGCCACTGGTGCAGGACGGCTGCCTGCAGATGGGCAACCTCGACGCCTGGCGCGACTGGGGCTACGCGAAAGAATACGTCGAGGCCATGTGGCTGATGCTGCAGCAGGACGAGCCGCGCGACTACGTCATCGGCACCAACATCGCCTGGACGATTCGCGACCTGTGTCGCGTCGCCTTCGCGCATGTCGGCCTCGACTGGGAGCAGCACATCGTCACCGCCGAACAGTTCCTGCGCCCCACCGAAATCTTCGCCCAGCGCGGCAATTCGGCGCGCGCGAAAACTGACCTGGGCTGGGAGCCGCGCGTCGGCTTCGAGGAACTCATCTGCATGATGGTTGACGCGGACCTGAAGCTGCTGCGCGCTTAGGCGCCGCCGGCAGCGACGCGCAGCCAGGCATCCGTCTGCAGGCATTTGGCATGGCCCTGCCGCAAATCACATTTGCTCGATTCTCACCCTCTGGGCTGCATTTCTGCTGGAGTGACAAGTAGTCAGCCAGAGCGTTGCTGGCTGAACGACAATATTGCGCGCGGCAGCGTTTGGCCGCCGACGCGCCGCTTCCGTATAATCCGCCATGTTCGCGCAAACGGAGGGCTGGCATGACCGACGTGGTCAGTCCGCAGGTGCGCAGCCGTATGATGTCCGGCATCCGGGGCAAGAACACCCGGCCCGAACTGCTCATCCGCCGCAGCCTCCACCGCCTCGGCTATCGCTATCGCCTGCACAGCAAAAAGTTGCCCGGCAAGCCCGACCTGGTGTTTCCGCGCTACCGCGCCGTCATCTTCGTCAACGGCTGCTTCTGGCACGGGCACGACTGTCATCTGTTCAAGTGGCCGACCAGCCGCGCCGAATGGTGGCGCGCGAAGATCACGCGCACGCACGCGACCGATGCTGCCAGCCGGCAGGCGCTGACAGCATCAGGCTGGCGCATTCTTGATGTCTGGGAGTGCGCATTGAAGGGACGCACGCGGCAGCCGCTGGAGCAGGTCATCGGACAGATCGACGCCTGGCTGCCAGGCGAAGCGCCCGCGTTGGTGATCCGCGGCTGTGACGAAGACGCCGTGGCCCGCGACTGAAGCTAGAGCGCTGCGAGCGCGCGGGCCACGCTGTTCTTCGGGCTGACCGAAAGCTGCTCATCCACGACCATGCCTTCGGCGTCGAGCAACCAGTGCGAGCGGATGACGCCCATGTACTTGCGACCGTACATCGAACGTTCGCCCCATGCGCCCCAGGCTTCCAGCACCTCGTGCTGCGGGTCGCTGAGCAGATCGTAGGGCAGGTTCTCTTCCTGCTGCCACTTGAGCAGGGCCGCGGGCTCGTCCGGGCTGATACCCAGCACCACAGCGTCGCCGGACTCAATCTGCGGGAAGTTGTCGCGGAAGCCGCAGGCCTGGGTGGTGCAGCCGGGCGTGGCTGCTTTGGGGTAAGCGAACAGGATGACGCGCCGGCCGCGCAAGTCGCTGAGGCGCACTGGCTGTCCATCCTGGTTGAGCAGTTCGAAATCTGGCGCCTGCTGGCCGATGCCGGGCATGTGTTTTCTCCTGACTGTGCGTAGCGGAATTGTGCCGCGGCGAGGGCTGCGCGGCAAGGGTCGCCTCAGTTCGCGGCGTCTTCGTTCAGGGCCCGCAGCGCGCGCGCCACGCTTTCGTCCGGGCTGATACCAATTTGCATGTCGACGAGGACGCCTGCTTCGTCAATCACCCAACAGGAGCGGCGCGCGACGGGCAGATTGATCAGGCCGAAAAGCGAGGCGCCGGCCTGCCATGCACGGATGACACGCTGCTGCGGATCGCTGAGCAGATCGTAGCCCAGCTGGCGCTGGCTGTGCCATGACTTCAGTTTCGCAGGCTGGTCCGTGCTGAGGCCGAACACCACGGCATTGCCGGCATTGATGCTGGACAGCTCGTCGCGGAAGCCGCAGGCCTGGCGTGTGCAACCGGCGGTGCCTGCTTTGGGGAAGGAGAAGATGACCACCTTGCGTCCACGCTGGTCGCTCAGGCGCACGTCGACGCCGTCCTGGTTGGGTAGCGAGAAGTCCGGCGCTTCCTGCCCGATGATGATCATGTGTCGCTCTGACTGAACCGGGCATCCAGGGCATTGGTAACCAATTGCCGCAATGACTCCTCATCCATAAATTGTGGCAGACGCGCGGAACCCTTTCCGCGACTTGGAAAGATTTTTGTCAGCGCCTTGGGGATTGAACGAAATTCTTTCGTGTTTGCCAATCGTTGCCGTATCTCATCCGGCTGCCGCTCAATCCAGTGAAACACAGCACGGCGAACGTTGATGCTGCGCTGCGCCGGACGACGAAACAACTCTTTTGCATTGCCCATCATTCCGCGAAAGACCGTCACCGCCTCATCATATTCTTGTTCCTGTAGCCAATATCCGATTCCGAAGTCCTCATAGCGAAACTTGTTCGTAGCCGCCTTAAGAGGATTGACACACCGCTCACTTGCTGAACGCAACTGACGCCAGCGCGGCTCATGTGAACCGTCCGCGCGCAGTCCGTACCAACACTTGTGTGCCAGCGCCTGCCACAGCAATTCGCGCACTTCATCCCGTAGCGCCGTGCTTTCAAGCACCCCTGATTTATTCACCGCTCGCCCCAGCACCCAGGCTTTCAGCAAGGGCGTTGCCTTCCTGTTGCCAGCATACTCTTCAAGCAGCAACAGAGCGTCGTCCAGCATGGCATCAAGCTTTGGGTCGAGCGCCTCGGCTTCATCACGATATTCCTCGGCGCTCAAACGGACAGGTCGGCCGCTACGAACTTCCGTGGCACGCACGCCGTCCCGCTCGCTCCATAACAATACAGGCATCACGATTCCTTGCCGTCGAAGATGGCAAGCATTACAGAGACAGTCTTGCGCCATGTATTGGCAAAATCCAGATACGGGCCCTCCTCATGGTCTCTTGCAAGGGCGTCCAGGAACTGTTCGTATTCATCCCAAAGTCTGAAGCTTCCATTCTGACCCTGCACCGCACTCTTTAATTGCAGGAATCTGGATTCATCATTGGTCTCTACTAGTGGCCGCAACGCCCACTCCAACAGACCATTGGCGACGATTTCAGTAGTAAACGCGGATTTGCCTGCCAATGCGCTTCGTTGCCGCGCGACATCGCGAAGTTCCTTCCACAGGGGATATTCACCCGGGTAACTTAATGTGTTCTGCTCGTCGTTCAGTTCCCACATGGGTGCTTGTGAGGCAGTCTGAATCTGACTCAGTTCAAATGGCAGATTGCTTCCGGCTGACGTTGGATCATGTTCAAAGTACAACCTTTCACTAGCATGGGCCACAACTGTGTTTCCAGACTCGTCATAGAGGTCAGCCTGAATCCTGTAGCTACCCGCCTGCAAGACCAACTTTGTCTCTGATTCAAACATCTCAAGAGGGCTTCCAGGCAGCAGGAGTTGTATTTCGCCATAGAAGGCGCTTGAACGCCGCGGCGTATCTCCCTTCGGTGTGCCAGGCAAGCAAATCACCTTTTCATTCAATAACTGCTTGACGTTCTCAATGCTTGCAGTAATTTTAACTGCGGTATCCTGCGTTGTGCGATTCTTGGCATTGATCTGCAAACGCGCAATGCTTCCGTTATCGAAGCGACGCTGCCCCGACACACTTGCATTTTCGAGCGAGATTGAAAGTGTCTGTGGCTTTTTCTCTGGCCGCGGCGGCGGGTCATCCTGTACGTAAAACGTTCGCGACGACTGTGCTACACGTTTGTTGTTCTGTACCACAATCGCGCGAAGTCGATACTCGCCAGGTTCAGGGCAGGAGATCTGTCGCTTTTCATTGGTCGCCTTGTCCTTCAGCACACTCCAGTTTCCAAGTCCCTGCTCAAACCCGGAATCAATGCCTTTCAACTCTTCGCACCAGATTACCTCTGTAGCAGCTTTGGTCACAATTTCCAGCGCGAGGTCAGCAGTGCCAGGCAAATCTGAAGCCGGCTCCCATTCCACCTGTACAGAAACGTTCCGGATTGATTGCCCCCAATTGACACGAGAAGAATCGTTTACTGGATACTCCACAAGAAGCTGACAATCCCAACGCAACCCATATTCACCATTCTGGCTGTTGGAGCCATGCTTTCCCTTGCCTCGTTGGCTACGAGCCTGAGGCAGGAATGTATCCACGATGCGTTGCAACGTTTGCTTTTCCCGTCTCGATATTTCTTTCTGTGACTCTGTGTCGCTCTCTTTCCAGCCCATAACCTCTGAAAAATATCGCACTTGGCCTTTAAGATAGTTTCGAATCTTGGTCAAATGACCACCACTTCGACCATCAAAGCCATCGTGCTGGGGCTTCTCAATCTTACGAAGATGCGCTTCGGTTGACTTGTCAAACTCAACAAATCCACGAAATCCCGCTCGCTTTTCCGCCGGGATTAAGTCCACAAGAAACGGACTCACAGTGCCGATCGTCTCTATCCATTGCTGCCCCCTCAAGAGTTGGATACCGGCATATTCAGGATAATCATCGTGGATTTCATCAACAACAAGATTCTCGTCGTACATCAACACCAGGCGTTTGATACATATTTCGCTGTTTTCAATCGCTATGTTTTCCTGAATCAACCGATGACCGCCTCTTCCAGTACTCTCCCGTCTTCCAACGACCAACGGGTTTTGGGGATATTCCTGCCACCACTCAGGCACGCCGACGGTGCGTACACTATCGTTCTCTTCATCAACCACAGTGATTTCTATCTTGTCGGTCTGAATGGCACGCCACCAGCAGCGTTGTAGCCAGCGCTCCAACTCGCCACTACGCAGTGCTTCCAAGGCCTCCCTGCTCAGGAAGGGGACGATGACTCGCGTGCCAACGTGCTCCAATGGCTCCAGACCGAGCGGCACCGGGAGGTCCTCATCCACCTTGTAGAATTGCTTCTGAATGGCATCTCGCGCTGCGCTATTTTCCAAAGGCGGGTACAACACTTGATCAACAGGCCGCGCATAACGCACGCCCAGACGATACTCGCCGCTCTCGAGCAATGTGTCGTAGAGCATCAGCATTCGCCGTTGCTCCCCCGGAACGTCTGAATGAAAAAGGAAGGCGGACTTTCCTTGCCCACGCGAGCCGAGTGCGTCTTCATTCTCCTTGGTATATCCATGCCCCTCAAATGCAGCCCAGTTTTCATCAGGCTTCAGACGGAATTTACGCTCCTGCAAATCCTTCGGAGTGAGCACAGGGCCTCGTAAACCGACCGTACCACGATCCGAAACTGTGAGCACAAAACAACTCTTGCCATCGACGGTCTGGCGACGCAACAGACGGTAAGTGACGCAGACTGTCCTCGCATTATGGGCGTCCCTTGCGTTCTGCACCGGTTCTTGTGCCAGCGCACGAATTGGACCCATGGCATAGCCACGAATAATATTATCCACCATCTGCACCATATTGATGGAAGTGTTGGCAAACTCACTCACTGGCCGTTCTCCTGTTTACGCCCACGACGCTTGTGTTCACCGACATTGCGTGCATCCGGATAGTCCTTCCGCAGGGCATAAAACCCCCTGCTGACTGGACGAACAAAGCGAGTGTCACTACTTATCTTTGCTACCAGAGTTCGACCTGGATTGGCACCGCCGAGCTCTATTCCACGTCTCTGCACTTCATCTGCAAGTTCACGATAATGCACCGGTTTCTTTTGGCGCTCTGACAGAATTTGCACCACGAAATCACAGATTTCCTTGTAATCTGCGCGGCGGAGCGCTGGGCGAGTGTCAGACTTCTGCTCATTACCGGTCAACTCGAGGATGCCATCCAGATGCGTAATCATCTGGGCAATTTTCGTCTGACGTATTTGACGCTCCTCAATTTCCCTGCCAAGCGCCTGCGATTCCTTCTTCAGTTCCTTTAGTTTCGCAGACACGGAATCCCGAAAATCTTCGCCGGCATTGCTTGCAATGACTGTGCCGCCCATCTGCTTATCCCTCCGCAAGTGAATGATACGGGTGATAATAGCAGGCATTGCAAGGATGTCAAGGGTAAATCTAGACACGCGTGCCCATCCCCACCCCAGATTACCAGTCAGGGAACTATTCGTGGCGCGTATCACTGTCTGGTCTGGGATTTGTTACAGTGTGTGCCGAGCGGAGTTTGGCCTGCCCTACTCCTCCAGCCGGGCGACGGCGAAGCGCGCCTCGTGCAGGTATTCCACCAGCTCCACGCGGTAGGGCGCCAGCTCCGTGCGCAGACGCTCCAGCGCATCCACGCCGTCCTCGAACTCCAGCACCAGCGCCGGGTGGCCGGCCTTCAGTTCGGCAGCCAGGGTCTTCACCTGCAGGTTGCGGAAGTCGGAGTCAATCAAGGTGGCGGCGGCGCGGCTGACTGCTGCGCCCACCAGGCCGCCCGTCAGCAACGCTGCGGACAATGCGAGCACGGCCCATCCGCCTGGCAAGCCCAGGGCGCCCTGTTGCGCCACGCCGACGGCCATCATCACAGCGCCCAGGCCGCCGCCGGCCAGCACAACTTCTCTGGAGCTGATGTCGTCATCAAGCACCACGATCTCGCCATCGCGCGCCCGCGCAATGATGACAGCGTGGCGTAAGGACAAGTCCTTTAATTCTGCGATGTGGTCGAGCGCCTTGCCCAGAATCACGCGCGAGGGAAAGACCGCAACGATCGTTTCCTCTGTCATGCGGGCTGGCTCCTGCGAGTCGCCGGGCAGCGCCTGGCAATCTCTCCCCGGGCGTCGTGCGCGCTTGTTCGAAAGGCCCCGGCGCCGGTCACGGAGCATCCCTGGTGTGGATGAAGAGCGCCTTGCGCTCGTTGGCCAGTGAGAAATCGAAGCCCACGGCACGGAAAAACTCATCGTTGGAGGTGATGGCCATCACTTCCAGAATTTTGCGTTCACGCGCCAGCGCCACGCAGGTATTCACCAGACCCCGACCCACTCCCATGCCACGCAGCTGCGCTTGCACCACCAGGCTGCGTACCTCCGCCAGCCTGGACGAATACACTTCCAGCGCTGCGCAGCCCACCACCTCGCTGTCCAGCTCGGCGACCACGAAGGTGGGCAGCAGATACTCAATCTCATCAGTCGCGCGCCGCATCAAGCGACCGGTGGCGACATGTGGCTCAATGAGCGCCCGGATGGCGGGCACGTCTTCGGCGCGCGCCATGCGCAGGACAACCCCCGGCTTAAGATCTTGCGTTGCCACAGCAGAAATTGCCTTTCCGCCCATAATGGCCGCGAGTATACATCAGCCAACTGCCTGGCCCTTAATACCCCTTGCGCTGCCAGGCGGCCATACAGCCGTCAGGCGTCATCTTCGCCACGCCGTTTGCGCCGCGTCTGCAACAGCGCCGCCGTCGTGTCGAGGCCGGTGCGCGCGGGACGGCGGCGTGAGGACGCGTCGGACGCGGGCGCAGCAGCCCCCTGTCGGGCGGCATCGCTTGACGGGTCAGCCGGGAGATCCAGGCCGACTCCCTCCGCCCGGCCGCGGCCGCGATCCCTGGCGGCCATCAGGCTGGCGAGCCGTTCGCCGGGGCCTTCAGGCGTCAGCGGCCGGCGGAAGCCGAAGAGCGCCATGCGCAGGCGCCGCAGATCGCCGCGCGTGACGATGACCCGTCGCACGGCGATGTCCAGCGGCAGGAGCAACAGGGCCGTCAGCAACAGCCAGGGCCACAGCGGCGTCCAGGCTTCGCGCGCCTGCAGGTTGTGTTCGAAAGACAGCGCCGGCTCCTCGCTCATATCGCGGCCACCGGTCAACGCGGCGATGTCGCGCAACAGGGCGCGGTCCGCGCCACGCGTGCCGCTGGCGCCGCTGTCATATTCCGGCGAATAGGCGCGCACCCAGCCGGCCGCCTGCATGAACTGTTGCGGGTTGCCGTCCACGAGACCTTCGCCCTGAATGTTGATGAACCAGGCGCCTTCCTCCGCCGGCGTGAAGAGGGCCTCGTAGCGACCGGGCGCGGCCTGTTGCAGCACAAGCTCATCGGTATCCTGCTGCAGGCTCACCAGGCGCGCCTGCAGCGCCAGGCCGTTGAGGAAATCGCCCGCATCATCGCGCGCATCCACGATCAGGCGCGCCCGCTCCCCTTCCGGCTGCACGCGCGCCTCGAGATTGTCGGTGCGGCCAGCGGTCATCGTCCAGCGCAGCGCCTGGCCCCAGAAGCGCGGGAAGCCGTCCCAGCTCGTCCAGGCAGAAGCCCAGCGCGTGCCGGCGTCGCTGGTGAAGGCCAGCGCGCGGCCCAGGCCGTACTGCCAGGTCGCCAGCACGGGATCGTGCCAGGGGCCGGGGCCAGTCAGGATGACGCGCGCAGTCTGCTTCGGTGAGCTGGCGACGTAGCCGCGCAGACCCGGCAGACCGTCAATGCCGCTCAGCACCGGACTGGGGGCGATCTGCTGCGCGAAGAAGGGTTCCTCGACCAGGTAGGAGCGGCTGGCCAGCACCGTCTCCATGGTGAAAATCGTCGGGATGTTGGCGATCTCCCGCACCTCGTGATAGTTGCCGTCGCCAGCCTCTGCCATTTCGCGCAGGAACTCCGCGCCCTCGCCGATGGAAATGACCGAGGTCGTCACACCCGATGCCTGGTTGAGCTGTTCGCTGAGCTCCACCAGTTCATCCGGTTTGGCGCCGCCGTCGGTGAGCAGGATGACGTGTTTGCGCTGCGAGGGTTCTTCGCTGATGGCCTGCGCGACCAGGCGCATACCCGCCAGGATGTCCGTGCCGCCGCCGGCGCGCAGGGTTGCCACCAGGCGCTGCAGGCCGAGACGGTCCAGCACCGGCTGCAGTTCCGCGATCCAGGTGCCGACCGTGTCGAAGGAGACGACGCCGGCGCGGTCCGAAGGCTGCAGAAAGTCGAGCGAGCGAATGATGGCTTCCTTGGCCAGCTCGATGTTGGCGACGCCGGAGGGGCCGCGCATGCCCATGCTGCCAGAGCGGTCGATGAGATAGGTGATGGTCAGCTGTGGCAGACGCTGCTGGTCGCGAATCTGCATCTCCAGCGGCAGCGCGTCCTCCAGCGGCGTCTGGTACCAGCCGCCCGGCGCGAAGGCGTCCGGCCCGCCTATGGCCACCAGGCCACCGCCCAGGTCCCGCACATACCGCTCCAGCGCTTCCATGCGGCCGCGCCCCAGCGCCGTCGCCGACACGTTCGCCAGCACGACGCTCTCGTATTGCAGCAGCGGCGCCAGGCCCAGGGGCAAATCGCGAGGCCGCCGGTATTCAACCAGCACGCCGGCCTGCTGCAGGGCCGGCAGCAGATGCAAGGCTTCCACGTCGTCGTTTGCCAGCAGCAGGACGCGCGGCGGGCCCACCACACGCGTGAAGGTGGCGAGCTGGTTGTTCTGGTAGAAACCATCGCTGCCCTGCGGGTCAACACTGGCGCGGATGTCGCGGAAGCCATCGCCGGAGCCCGGCAGCGTCAGGGTGAAGTTGTTGGCGCCGGGACGCAACTGCAGCGTCTCGCGTTGCAGCAGATTGCCATTGTCCAGCACGGTGAGGGCCGCGTCAGTCTCTGCGCCGGCCAGCACGGAAAGAGTCACATCGAAGGGCTGGTCGGCGCTGACCACCGCCGGCGCGTCTAGGCCGGTGAGCTGGACTTCTGGCCCAGGCGCGCGCGCAAAGACCGCATGGCTGATCTCAATGCCGGCTGCTGCCGCCTGACGCGCGGCCGCCGGCGCATCGCCCAGCGTGGCGCGGCCGTCGCTGAGGATGACCAGACGGCGCGCGGCATCGCCCGGCAGGAGCGCGCTGCCGTGGCGGATGGCCGCCGCCAGGTCCGTGTTGCTGCGCGCTGGCTGTGACTGCAAAACGCCTGGTTCGCGCAGCTTGCCGGGCACGCGCTCGGTGAAGGGCTGCGCGCCAAAGGCGACGATGCCGGCCAGGTCGTCCGGCCCCATTGTCGCCATGGCCGCCTCCACCCAGGCCAGCTGCGCCTCCTGTAAATCCGGCCCCAGGCTGTCAGAGACGTCGATGAGGAAGACCACCGCCAGGCGGTCGGCGGACTGGCTGACCCGCGCGCCGGACAGCGCCAGCACGATGCACAGCAGAATCAGAATGCGCAGAATGGTGCTGACCGCATCACGCGCGCGGCGGAATCGCTGTCGCGGCCAGCCGAGCCAGACCAGCGGCGGCAGGAGCAGCAGAAGCCACAGCGCCAGCGGCGTCGTCAGGCTCATGAGCGAGAGGGGCGCAGCGCCACGGGTGCGCGCCGGCGCTGATACACCAGCCACTCCAGGGCGAGTACCAGCAGCGCCAGCAGGGCCGCCAGCGGCCAGAACTCCTGCTGGCCCTGCTCCTCACGCGCGCCGGGCGCGATGCTGGACTGGCCGAAGGAGAGCATTTCGCGCGGGAGGATGTCGCTCTCGGCGGGGTCGAAGAGGTTGACGGCGAAGGACTGGCTGCGCGCCATCACGCCATCTTCAATAATCTCGAGTGTATAGATGCCCGGTTGCTGCGTGTCGGCGAAGAGCAGCGGCCGGCGCGCCAGCGACAGCTGCTGGCGCGTACCGTCTGGCAGGCGCACGAACAGGGCCTCCGCGCCCGGCGGCGGTCGCAGCTGCAGCGCATCACCAACCGCCAGACTCTCGCGCGCGGTCAGCAGGCTCTGCGGCGCGAACCAGTCGAGCAGGTTGGCCATCAATACCGGCCAGGCGATCTGCAGGGCCAGGTCGCTGCGGTGGACGTCGAAGGTGAAGATGGCGACCTGGCGCCCGTCGATGACGCCGGCCAGCAGCAGCGGGCTGCCGTCCGCCTCGATCAGGGTCTGTGCCCAGGGCGCGTTCACCGGCAACCAGCGCTGCACGCTGACGTCGTCGACATCGACGAAACGCAGGCGCGCATCACCAGGCGCCAGGCGGATGCGCTGCGCGTTTTCCTGCGGCTCGCCCAGGGTGAAGAGCGCGTTGCCGCGCTGCGGATTGATGAACAGCAGGTCGCCGGATGGCAGCTGCTCCGGCTGCCAGCGGTCCAGAATGGTCAGGTCGTAGGGCTGGCGCGGCAGACCGGCCCCCAGGTCGCCGCGGAAGGCCTCCACGCCCGGCAGGCTGCGCAACACTTCCTCGACGAAACGGTTGCCTTGCGTCAGCAGCAGCACGCGGCTGCTCGCGCCGGAAGCGACCAGCGCCCAGGCGCGATCATCCTGTGGCAGGTGGTCGGGTATCTCCGAAGCTACCGGCACAGTCAGGCTGGCCTCGATTTCGCGGAAGCCGGACGGCAGGGCATCGACCACCAGCGCCAGGTCCGCGCCGGCGGCCACTTCATGATAGGCCGAGGCGACCAGCTCGCCATCGACTCGCAGGCTCAGCACCACCTCGGCGTCACGCGCGCCGTAGTTCGTCACGCGCGTGAAGAGTTGCGGCGGCTGCGCGGCACGGCTGCGCGTGGCCAGCGCTGTGATAGCCAGGTTGTCGCCCGCTGTCCCCACCGGCAGCCAGGTCACCCTGGCTGGCAGTTCGGGCAGCAGCGCCGGATCGCCGAGGCCGCCATCGCTGATGATGACGAGGCTGAATTCGCTGGCCTGTGCCATGCCGCCCAGGGCCAGGGTGAGCGCGGCGGACCAGTCGGCGCTGCCCTGCCCCGGCTGCGCGTTGTTGATGGCCGTCTGCAGGGCGAGGCGGTCGTTGCTGGCGGCGGCGAGCAGTTGCGGTTGCTCCGCCACGCGGATGAGCGTCAGGCGGTCGCTGGCGCCGAGGGCGTTGACCAGCGCCAGCGCCTCCTGCTGCGCGGCGCGAAAGCGCGTGCCGGCTTCAACATCATTCGCGTTCATGCTGGCCGAGGCGTCCAGCAGCAGCGCGATCTGGCCGCTACCTGGCGCCGGCACGGTGATGAAAGGCCGCGCCAGCGCGAACACCAGCGCCGCCAGAATCAACAGTTGCAGCAGGAGCAGCAGGTTGCGCCGCAAGCGTTGCCAGGGCGTGTTTGCCTCGGTGTCCTGCAGCAGCTGCTGCCACAGCATGATGCTGGAGACCTCCAGCTCCTGGCGGCGCAGGCGCAGCATGTAGAGCAAGACGACCGGGATGGCCAGCAAGCCGCCGGCCAGCGCGAGCGGCGTCAGCAGTTGCATGCGTTGTCGCTCACCGGATCAGCCCCAGACGCCGCAGATCGCGCAGGATGACCCGCTCCCAGGGTTCTTCCGTGCTGACGAAGAGGTAGTGACCGCCGCCCTGCAAGAGCGTGCGCCGCAAGCGGGCGCGCCAGTCATCAAGGCGCTGCGCGTAGCGCGCGCGCATGGCCGCGTCGATAGTCACCTCGCGCGCGCCGCCGCTCTCGACATCGATGAGGCGCAGGTCGCCGGTCACCGGCGGCTCGACTTCGTCGGGCGCCAGCACATGCAACAAGAGCAGCTCGTGACCCGCGGCGGCCAGTTCGTTGAGCGCTTCCGTCAGGCTGGTTGGCGTGAGCATGTCGCTGATGAGGACGAACAGCCCCGGACGCGAGTTGCGCAGCGCCTGCTCGCGCAGGGCCGCGTCCAGATCGACTGCGCCCGCCGGCTGCAATTCCTCGATGAAGCGCAACATGCGCAGGCTGTGGCCGCGACCCCGCAGGGGGCCGAAGGTCGCGTTGCCGGCCGCGCTGACGCTGCCCAGCTGCGTGCGGTCGTTGCTGGCCAGGGCGCACCAGGCCAGGCCGGCCGCCAGGCGCTGGGCGTGGCGGAACTTGTGCCAGCCAGCGTCCTCCGCCTCCAGCGGCCAGTCCATGCTGGCGGAGGCATCGATGAGGATGTGCAGCGACAGGTCTTCTTCGTCCTCCAGCAGCTTGATGTAAGGCCGCCGCAGCCGGGCATAGACGTTCCAGTCGAGGCGGCGCAGATCGTCGCCGCGGGCATAGTTGCGATAGTCCGCAAACTCAATGCTGGTGCCGCGCCGGGTCGAGCGGCGCTCGCCCTTCATGGCGCCGGCGCGCGCGCGTTGCGACCAGAGCATGACCTGCTCCAGTTTGCGCAGCGTGCGTTCGTCAAAGACGCGAGATTCGGCCATGTTCCAGCGCTCAGGCAGGCTGGCGGCTGACGGACTGCAGCACTTCGCGGACGATTTCGTCCGGGTCCGCGCCTTCGGCCAGGCCCTCAAAGTTCAGCAGCAGGCGATGGCGCAGCGCCGCCGGCGCGACCGCCTTGATGTCTTCCCAGGAGACGTTGAAGCGGCCCTCCAGCAGGGCGTTGACGCGCGCGCCGATGATCAGCGCCTGGGCGCCGCGCGGGCTGGAGCCGTAGCGCACGTACTGGCGCACCTGTTCGGTGGCCCCCGCTTCCTGCGGATGCGTACCGATGATGAGGCGCGCCACGCGCTCAATCAGATGGCTGGCCACCGGCGTCGTCAGGGCCAGACGGCCCATCTGCAGCACCTGCGCGCCATCCGCGACGCGCTGTGGCTGCGCTTCCTCCGCGCCGGTGGTGCGCTCGAGGATGTCGACCAGTTCATCCGGCCGCGGGAATTCGACGCGTACCTTGAACATGAAGCGGTCCAGCTGCGCTTCCGGCAATGGATAGGTGCCTTCCATCTCCAGCGGATTCTGCGTGGCCAGCACGAAGAAGGGGTCTTCCAGCCGATAGCTGTGGCCGGCCACGGTGACCGTCTTCTCCTGCATGGCTTCCAGCAGGGCGGACTGGGTCTTGGGGGTGGCGCGGTTGATTTCGTCGGCCAGCACCAGGTTGGCGAAGACCGGGCCTTCGTGGAAACGGAAGAGGCGGCTGCCGTCCTCGGCCTCTTCCATGATGTCCGTGCCGGTGATGTCTGCCGGCATCAGGTCGGGCGTGAACTGGATGCGCGTGAACTTCAGGTCCAGCGCCGCGCCGAGGCTGCGGATGAGCATGGTCTTGCCAAGGCCGGGCACGCCCTCCAGCAGCGCATGGCGGCCGCTGAGGATGCAAATCAGTACGCTGCGCAGCACCTCATGCTGGCCGACAATCACCCTGCCTACCTCGGCCTCTATCGCCTGGGCAAGCGCGCCGAAGGCCTCGAGGTTCAGATCATCCGCCATGTCCGCTCCTTTGTATGCGCGCTACTGTCCCGGTTCCAGCGCGCTGAAATAGTCGTGTACCACGTCGCGCAGCCCCAGCGGGATGTAGTCGCTTTCCAGCGCCCGGCTGGCGGCGTCGCGATAGTCGCCGAAAATCTGGTTCCAGGGCACCAGCGCCTCACCGGAGGGGTTGGGCGCGAAGTCGCCTTCCACCAGAGGCGCGTCGCCCGGCTCCGTTTCAAGGAAGAGCTGCGGGCCTTCGGCTGCGCCGATGCGACGCGGCGCATACACCGGCTCGAATTCGCCTTCGCCCAGACCATCGGGATTGTTGTTTTGCGCGGGTGGTGCGCCCAACTGGCCCATGACGCTCTCGTCGCTGCCCTCATCGCCCGGGGAATCACCGGCCTGGCCACCCAGGCCCGGAGCGCTCTGCTCGCTCTCTCCCATGCCACCCAGGTCACCGCCGGGCTGACCGCCCTGCTGCGCGCCGGCCTGCGCGCTGTCCTGGTTGCCGGGCTGCGAGCTGCTGCCGGGCAGGGCGCCGGACTGCGCGCTCTGGCCAGCCTGCTGGTTGTTGCCCTGCTCGCCGCTCGCCTGACCAGGCTGCGCCGCTTCACCGCTCTGCTGCAGCTCCTGCATGGAAGGCGCTTCTTGCGCGCCGCTGCGTCGTCCGCTCGTCGGCTGCATCTGGCGCGCAATCTGCTCGGCGCTGCCGCGCAGCTGCTGTGAGGAGGCCTGCAATTGTTGCCCGGACCCCTGGTCGCGCGTCAACTGTTCTTGTTGACGTGAAAGCAGCTGGCTGGCCATTTGCGCGCTTTCGCGGGCGGCCTGGAACTGACTGTCGCGCAGTCCCTGCGCGGCCTGACGCAGGGCCGCCGCCAGCTCCGGGTTACTCTCTTCCAGCGCCGCCGCCGCGCGTTCCAGCCTGGATGCCATGTCTTCGCCATCGGGCAGCGCCGGAAGCGCGTCCTGCATCTGCTGCAACGCCTCGGACAGTTCCTGGCCGGAGGCCTGCTGCGCGCTGTCCAGCGCCTGCATTTGCTGCCGGACGCTCTCGTTCATGCTCAGGGCCTGCTGCTCGAACTGCTCCGCGGTCTCGGCCAGCGCCGCAAAGGCCTCCTCGGGCGACAGGGCTTCCTGGCCCAGCACAGCGGCCGTGCGCTCCAGTTCGCGCAGCAGTTGCTCGCGCAGCTCTTCGGGCAGCGCGCTGTCGCGCTCCACTTCTCTGGTGATGCGCTCGACCGCGGCCTCGGCCGCGACGATGGCCGCTTCCTGCGCGTCGGTCTGGCCCGCAGCCGGGGCTCCGGCAGCGGGCAGGCGCAGCAGCAGCCCGAAGCCGAGCAGTGCCAGCAGCACCAGCGCCCAGGCACGCCAGTCACTGCGCAGCGGCAGTTGCGCGCCAGCGTCCACGGTCTGGGCGCGACTGCGGGCGTCGGCAATCTGGCGCGCGGCCAACTCGGCGCTGCTGTGAATACGACCTTCAATCAGCTCCAGTGCCGTCGATAGCCGCTCGTGCAGGGCGAATTCTTGCTCAAACTTGCGCGCCAGCGGCAATGAGGGCCGCGGCCGCAGCCAAATGTGCGCCAGCAAGAGCAGCAGCCCCGTCGCGGCCAGCAGCGCGCCAGCCAGCAAGGCCTCGTTCGGAGGCAGAGAGAGGCGCAGCCGCGTCCACAGCGCCAGCGCGACTCCCGCCGTCAGGCCCGGCAGCAGGCTGCGCGGCAACCACAGCCAGGTGCGCTGCCAGCGCTGGCGTCGCTCCCAGCGACGCAGCAGACCTGCGAGCGCATGGAGCGGCTCGCCGCCCGCAGGCCCGGCAGCGAAGCTGGCCATCAGGCCTCGACCTTTCGCATGCGCCGCACCGCCAGCGCGACCAGCACGGTCGAGATCAGCAGGTAGAAGACGACCAGGCTGATCCAGGGCGAGACCAGCGGAATGGTGCTGCCATCGCTGCTGAGCACCAGCGTCCACAGGCCGGCCACGTTGCGGTCGGCCAGCAACTGCTGGCTCACCAGAGCCGTGGCCACCGGGTTCAGGCTGACCAGCAGAAAGCCGATATAGATAAAGAGCGCCTCCACCACCGGCGAGGCCTGGATGCCGGAGCCGAAGCCGGAAGAGGCGTTGACGAAGGCGTTGAGCAGCGGCACGCCCAGCAGCAGCGGAATGCCGAAGAGCAGGCCCAGCGCGACCGTGTAGGAACGCATGCTGGCCGTGAGAGTGCGCGGCGTATAGGCAGAGAAGTAGATGCCCAGCGTGCCCAGGGCAATGGCCGTCACCGCCAGCACCACGAAAGAGATCACCAGCTCCGCCAGGGTCACGCCGCCGAAGAGAAAGGCGATGCTCTGCAGCGGAATGGAGGAGAAGAGCAGCAGCAGGATGTAGCCGAGGGCCGACTCCAGTTTGCCGATGACCAGCGCGGGCCGCACCAGCAGCGTGGTCTGCAGCAAATCCCAGGTGCCGTACTCACGCTCGCCGGTGATGGCGCCCGAGGTGAAGGCCGGCGCGATGAAGAGGATCAGCAGCAGCTCGATGCTGACCAGGCCGAGAAAGAGTACGCGCCCGATCGCACCGATGGATGCCGAACCGCTGCTTTGTATCGTGCCCGCGCTGAAGACGAGGTAGAGCAGCGCAGTGAAGGCGCTCATCAAACCAAGGTAGACCGTGAGCACGATGAAGGAGCGCGGCCCGCGCATGCGCCCGCGCAGCTCCTTGCGCATGACCGGGTTGACGCGGAAACTGCGCGCTTCCCGCAGGGCCAGCGCCAGCGCCCAGGCACCAGGCACGAGGGTCACGATGCCCAACGCCAGGCCGAGCCACAGCAGGCCGACCAGGTTGCCCGCCAGCAGCAGGATGATGGCCGGCAGCGCCCAGAACTCGCGCGCCAGTACGCCCGTCATCAACACCAGCAACACGCCGCTGTTCACCAGCAGCAGCATGATGACCATGGCCAGCGCAGCGTCCGGCGCCAGTTCCAGTCCGCCAGCCAGCAGAGACTGCGCCGTGGCGAAGACCTGCGGCAGCACACGCAGGCCGCCCGCCAGCGCCAGCAGCAGCAGCAGCCCCAGCAAGGCCCCGTTGGCCAGCGCGCCGCCCAGCAGTATGCGCGCAATGCGCAGCAAGACCCGCTCGTGCGGGTCCAGCGCTTCTTCCGGTTCGTCGATCAGCCGGACGTCGGGTGCTTCCATGCTCAGCTGACGACGCCCCGGGTCACGTTCATGAAGAGCGACTCGAGGTCCTTGGTCTCTTCCTGGAAGCCGAGCACCGCGATGTCTGCCAGGGCCAGCGTGCGGTTGAGGCCGGCCACGCCAGCGTCATCGCCCTCGAAATGAACGGCCATGCGCGTGCGCTCGTCGCGTGGCTCCAGCATGCTGATCTCCAGCACCTGCGGCAGGCCCTGTAGCAGACTGCGCGCCTGCCCGACCGCGTCGCCATCGGCCAGGGTCACCACGATCTCGCGCCAGGGCGTCAACTGCGCGCGCATATCCGCCACGCTGCCCTGGATGACCATCTGGCCGGCCTCGATGATGCCGATGTGCGTGCAGATTTCGCTGACGTCCGCGAGGATGTGTGAGGAGAAGAAGATGGTCTTGCCCATGCCCGCCAGTTCGACCAGCAGCTCGCGGATTTCGACGCGGGCGCGCGGGTCGAGGCCCGAAGCGGGCTCGTCGAGGATGAGCACCTCGGGGTCGTGCGCCAGGGTGCGCGCCAGCGAGAGGCGCTGCTTCATGCCGCGGCTGAGCTTGTCGACCATGTCGTCGCGGCGGTGCGTTAAATCCACCAGCTCCAGCAGGTCATCGATGAGGCGGCGGCGCTCGTTCTCGGGGATGTCGTAACAGGCTGCGAAAAAATCCAGGTATTCCCAGACGCGCATGTCATCGTAAACGCCAAACTCATCCGGCATGTAGCCGATGGCGCGCCGCACCGCGCGCGGGTGCGCCGTAACCGAGTAGCCAGCCACATGAGCCTGGCCCTCGCTGGGGCGCGTCAGGGTGGTCAGTACGCGCATGGTGGTCGTCTTGCCCGCGCCGTTGGGGCCGACAAAGCCGTAGATGGCGCCTTCGGGCACCGCCAGTGACAGCCCGCTGACCGCGGTGAAGCGCGCGTAGCGTTTGACCAGCTCACTGGTTTCGATGATGAGGCTCATGCGCCGGGCTCCGTCGCCAGAGAGTCAGTATACCTGAAATAGCCTTCCTGCTCGATTGCGATGCGGTCCATACGCAGCGCAGCCCCGGCCTCGTCCACAATCATGCGCAACAACACACTGTTCTGATCGCCCAGCAGTGCCTGCGGCGCTCGCAAGGTCACCGCGCGCGACGTGCTGCGCACCCGCGGCCGGCGCAGCGTGATGGATCGCCAGCGATCAGCGCGCCAGTCCCACAGCTCGAGGAAGATCTCGTCGGGGCCGGTGTTGCGCAAGTTGAAAATGACGTGCAGCGCCTCCACCTGCGCCAGCTGTGCCTGGGGCTGGGGCGTGAAGCGGTAGACCACCTGGTCGCCGGGCTGAATATCCGTGTTGACCGGCGCGGCGTTGCCCGAGAGAATGTTGCGTTCCTGCGCGACCCAGGTGAACTGGTCGGCCTCAATTCGCACCCGGTCGCTCGTCAGCTCCTGCGTCACCTCCAGACCGATGAGGTAGAGCGCGGCATCGTTTGGCTCCCACTGCACCTCGCCGCCTGGTTCGGTCTCAAGCGGCATCGCGCCCCAGCCGGCCAGAAACACCTGGTCGCTGCGCGCGGTGGAGAAGAAGGGATCGACCATGGCGGCGGAAAGCAGCAACTGACGGCGATAATATTCCTGGTCACTGGCATTGGCGCCAGGCCCTGTGCGGTAGGCGCGGGAGCTGTAGCGCGCGTCCAGGATGTCCATCACGCTCTGCTCGGGCGAGGCGAGGATGCGCGAAAAACTTCTGAAGCGCAACTGCGTGAGCTGCGGCTCGCCATGGCGCTCCAGCGGCGCGGGCGCGGCTGCCTGGATGGCGTTGGCGACCAGCGGCAACTCAAAGCTGGCGCTCTCGCCAGGCAGCAACGCTGCGGGCAGAGCCAGACTCGCCGCGCGCGCCAGGATAACCGGCTGGCTGAGCGCGAAGTCGCTTTCGTTGCGCAGCGTGCCACGCAGCAACCAGTGCCAGGTGGGTTCGTCAGTAAGCGCGTTTGGTTCGCCCTGCCGGTACTGCAGCGTGGCCGTGCCGCTGATGGCCGGCGCTGGCAGGGTAGCCGTACTGTGGAAGGTCGCGATGAAGCTGGCGTCCACGTTGAAGTTCAGGGCGCTGAATTGCTCCGCCTGGCGGATGTCCGTGCGCGCCTGGATGCCCGCCGCGAAAGGATTGGCCGGGATGTCGCGCGCCAGCGGACGCAAGGTGCTGCCCTCGCTCGTCAGCAGGTCATAACTGGCGCGGCGCGGCGAAAGCACACCGACCAGCCCGGTAACCTGGGCGCGCTCACTCTCCGGCCAGGCCTGCACCAGCGCCAGACGGCTGAGCGTGGCGGAGCTGCCGCGCAGGCCAAAGCCCACCGACCAGGACAGCGCGCTGAACATAAGGATGAAGAGCGGGATGGTCACCCAGGCCCAGGCACGGCGGTTGATGCGCCGCAGCACGACATAGTTCAACGGGCCGATCAGCGCGACATAGAAGAGCAGAAAGCCGCAGAGTGGCAGCAGGTCCGGCAAGAGGTCCAGGCCGGGCAGGATTTCGCTGGCACTGGCCGCGCGCTCAAGGTTGGTGATGCCCTGCGACCAGGCGGGCAATGGCCTGCGCGTGGCCGCCAGGCTGAACCACAGCCCGTCCAGCCCTGCCCAGTCGTTCAGCGGCGCCGCCAGCGGGTCGGCTGCGACATAGTCCACCGTGCCGAGGCCATATTCACGGCGCAACACCAGCGGCACATTATCGGCCGTCGCCGCCAGCACGCGCGCATCCTCGCGCAGGGCTCCGGTCGCAACCAGGGTCGCGCCATCCAGGTCTTCGGCCGACGCGCCGGCCAGCGCGGCCAACTGCACCAGGTCCGTGGTGGACTGGCTGCCTGAGGGTTGCAGCGGCAACAGGTCAACGAGACCGGCGGCGGTCGCCTGCCAGCCGGCGCCGCCGGTGACGACCAGGTGGGCGCCGGCCAGTACGCGGTCAGCCAGTGCCAGGCGCTGCGCTGTGCCCAGCGCGCCGGTGTCGGCGTTGCTGATGAAGAAAGTATCGACCGACTGCAGCGCGGCAGCCAGCGGCGGCAGACTGTCAACCCCCCAGGCCGCCCGCCACGCCTGGCGTCCGCCCGGCGCCAGCGCCGACAGGTCGACCCGCCCGCCTGAGGTATCGCCCAGCAGGACGTGCAGGTTGTCCTGCACCGGCACATGACGCAGCGGCGCTTCCTGCGCCGCCAGCACGAGATCGTCATCAGTGAGGAACTCGACGCGCACGTTGTTGGCGAAACTGCGCGCGGTTACGTAGAGGAAGACGCTCTTGCGCGCGCCGGCGGGCAACTCCACTTCGGTACTGAAGGTGTTGCTGAAGGCCTTGCCGGAGGTCTCCGGCCGCACCACCAGGCGGCCGCTACGATCCTCGCCGGCGTTGCTGACGCGCACCCGCAGCGGGAACCATTGATGTTCGCGGAAGAGGCTGTCGTAGCCAGCCTCCACCTCAAGCGAGATGGCCTGCGCCTGGGCGGGCGCGGCAACGCTGACCAGCAGCAACAGGACAAGCAGCAACAGGGACAGATTGTGCCGGGGTCGGCCCAGGCTCACAGACTTACCCGGTAATGGCGCACGAAGGTGTCGCGTTCGGTGAGCGTGACGAGGTTGTAGCCGGGCCAGTACAGCTGCTCGTGGAATGGGTTGCGCTGCCCGTGCCAGGTGCGCGTCTGGAACCAGCTGCTGCGCACGCTGTGGTAGGGAATGCCATCGCGCAGGGTGATCATGCTTTCGTGGATGTGGCCGTGGAAGACGCAGCGAAGCCGCTGCCGCGCCAGCATGAGGATATCGTGCAGCGCCTCGCCGTTGCGCAGGATGATGCCGTCCAGCCAGGGCACGACGATGGATATTGGATTGTGATGCACGGCGACCACCAGCGGCCGCGAATCCGCCACCGCGCAACGCTGCTCCAGCCAGGCCAGTTGCTCAGGCTCCAGCAGTCCAAAGTGTTCGTCCACGGCGGGCATGCTGCTGTCCAGCAGCAGGAATTGCACGCCGCCCAGCTCAAACTCCTGGTCAGCGTGACGGGCGGGTTCGGCGCGCCCCAGCAGCACGCGCTGCAGCAAGTCGCCGCGGTCATGGTTGCCAGGCAGATAGTGCACTGGCACGGGCAGCTGCGCGAAGAGCGCTGCGGCCTGCTGGTAATCGTCTTCCTGCTTCGGGTCGCTGTGGATGTCGCCGCTGTGCAGCACGAAGTCGACGTGGCAGGGCAGCTCGCTGATCTCGCGCACGAGGGCTTCGGCGCCTGGCCGCGGCAGGATGTCGGTGAGCCGCCCGCTCCAGCCGGGGTCGGTTGCCAGGTGCGTGTCGCTGATGTGGACGAAGGTCAGGGGTTGCATGGGTCTACTCTACAGGAGACAGGCATACCGGACAAGACGCTCACACATTGCCAGGGATCCTGGTGACTTCTCCACACTCCCACCCTGTTCGACTCTTCACGCAGGGAGTCATGCAGCTGATCATCCACCGCTTCATCCACCGGCACGGCGGCGCCCGGACCGCCCGGCAACAGGATGAAATGCTGCGCGTTAACAGGACAGAAGCATCAGGTTGCGCCGAAGCCGGCCTTGCCTTGCAGGCGAACCCGACAGTGACGCACAAAGGTGTCGCGGTCAGTCAACGTGACGAGATTGTATCCCGGCCATTGTATTGGCTCCGGGAAGGAATGCTCCTGGCCGAACCAGGTCTGCGTCTGGAACCAGCTGCTGCGCACGCTTTGATAGGGGATGCCGTCGCGCAGGGTCAGCAGGCTTTCGTGGATATGACCGTAGAGGACGCAGCGCAGGCGCTGCCGCGCCAGCAACAGCACATCGTGCAGCGCCTCGCCATTGCGCAGCATGTAGCGATCTCGCCAGGCCACCGACAAGACCAGCGGTTGGTGATGCAGCGCCACCACCAGGGGACGGGCGTCCTGTGCAGCACAACGTTGTTCCAGCCAGGCCAGCTGCTCCGGCGCAAGGCGCCCGTGGCCCCCGTCCAGGTTCGTGACGCTGCTGTCCAGCAGGAGAAATTGTACGCCGCCGGCCTCAAACTCCTGGTCGGCATGGGGTCCGGGATCTTCACGGCCCAGCAGAACGCGCTGCAGCCACAGGCTACGGTCGTGATTGCCGGGCAGATAGTGCACAGGCACGCTCAACTGGCGGTACATTTCCAGCGCCCGCTGATACTCCTCTTCACATTCCGGGTCGTGGTTGACATCGCCCGTATGGAGCACGAATTCAATCGGCGCGGGAAGCGCGTCAATCTCGCGTATCAGGGCTTCAGCGCCCGGGAGCGTGGGACCGCGCTCCGACCCTTTCCGGTCGGGGTCTGTCATCACGTGCGAGTCACTGATGTGGACAAAGGTCAGGGGCTGCATTCAGCGCTATTTGTGTTGAAAGCCTAGTTGGTGTTCTGACTCATTTGGAGCTCCACGCTCCAACCACTCCAGACAATACTTCGATTCAGTGTCTGGGTTAACCCACATGATTTCCCTGATCTCTTCGATATGCCTGCAACATTGACCAAAGTGTCCGCGTACCTTTTCATCCATAGAGGCGACATTTTTGTCGGTTTTCAGGGCAGCTTCCAGCAAACGGATGTCCTTGAGCATCGCATCGCGTGAGCCGTCATCTACTGCGTGTTTGCGGATGTTGCTACGAAGAGCGCGATCTCTAGCATCAGGCAAAAACAGGATCAGGTTGGATCTTAGCATCCTGCCCCGCCAACCACTTGTGAACCTGGAGCTATGCTCATCCCACTCTCTTAATACATCCGGCGTGAACACGACTTTGTGTCTGCTTTCCCTCACAGATTCCAGAAAATTGCTGCAAGGTGTGGATGGCCCTCGTTTACTTTCTCCGGCAGCCCTTGCAATGTTGGCGTCGATGACCAGAGATTTGCTTTGTAGACGTGAACTCACGTGGCAAATTCGCGTTCAGCAACTGCATCCAAGTGCTGCTTTTGAATCCCCAACTCAACATCGGCAAAATCTTCCGGCCACTCGCCGTAGGCCCCGTTCTCGTCAGGGACGGCAGGTTTTATGTTGGTGTAGCCCTCATCGTCGCGGCTAAACCAGTGCAGTATCACTTCCTCATGTGAAAGTTTTTCCTCAGCAATCAGCGTCATGACCGCCTGCAACAACAACGAACTGTGCGTTTCGATGACGACACGCACGCCCCTCTTTGCAGCGTCCGCCAGAACACTGGCGAGAGCGACCTGGGCGCGCGGATGCAAATGTAGTTCCGGCTGCTCAATGTAGACCATCTGGCCAGTTTCTGCAGCTGCTAACGCAACCAGAACCGGTAGGACCTGCGAAACTCCGAAGCCAACATCAGCAATGTTGACACCATCATCCTTGATTTTAGGAGACTTTAGTAAGCGTCCGACTCTAATCTCGACATTGACATCATCAAGCGGGGCTGCATCGACCCAACTAGTTAGCTCTAGTGCTGATAATCCCCATTCCACCCAACTTACTTGCTTACTTTCTTCATCTTTCCAATCTGAAAGTAGACCAGCGGTGTAATGTTGAAAATGGCCTCTAAACCTCGGCCCTTGGGAAGAGGTTGTTGGATAAATACGTTCCGGGTTGCCCCGAAGCCCTGGTAGATGAATCAGATTTACGATGGAACTGCGCACTTCAGGAACTGGATCTACAGGAAGAATTGGAAATTGATTCCCCCTAGTCTTCTCGAACATTCCTATGTGGAGAAAACAGCCCGACGCTCTGACTTCCCACCCCCAATCAAATTCCTCATCCCGATCAGAATTCAACTCCTCCACAAACTTCAAAAGTTCTTCTGGAATCTTTGAAATGATTTCTTCTTCGGACATGCCCGGCGATAACTCGTAGTCCTCTCCTGAGGAAGCGGCTGTCATTCTTGACAATTCGATCAAACTCTTTTGTGATTTCTTTTCTTTGGGGAAGGTGAACTCACAGGACAAGACTTCGTCCTTGTTATATTCAAAGCCGACGGTCAGAAACTGCTGGCCTTCACCATTCATCTTTGGTGCGAACTGCTCACATTTTGTGAATCTCACATGCGGCCCGTCCAGCAGGAGTGGCCCAGGATCATATGACGCGTCCAGTGTCTGCTTCATCAGCAACATCGGCTGCATGATGCTGGACTTACCGGAGCTGTTGGCGCCGGCAAGGATGGTCAGCGGGCGGATCTCGATGGTCGTCTCGTCCCGGATGGACTTGTAACCACCAACGGTGATCGCCGTGATTCCCTGCTCGTTCTCAGCCATGTTCGCCCTCCTGAATGTGCCTCAGTATACACCTGACCGGACAATCTATACTGGCGACTTCACCACTCCCCCACGCGACCCGCCGACCCCTCGCGCAACGACGCGCGCAGCAACTCCGCCATCGACTCCTGCACCTGCGCGGCGACTGTCGGGCCGGCCGTCAGCGGCGCGCCGAAACGCAGCGTCACCTCGCAGTCGCGCCAACGCGTGAACATCACCTGCAGCGTCGCCGCCACCCAGGAACGTCGGCGTCCCTCACGATACAGCTGCGCCAGCGGCGAACGCAGCGCGCGCAATGAAATTACGCCGCTGACCGCCACCGGCAGAATCGTCAACCCCGGCACCTGACGCGCGAAGAGCGCAATGCCCGGCATCGACCAGTTCGTCAGCGTCTGCGCAGCGCCGATGTAGTACGCCGGGTCCGGCTCGATGGCGCCGGCGGGAAAGTTCAGCAGCGCCCCGCCCGCCCGCAAATGCGCCAGCGCCGCGCGCAAGACACGGATGCGGCGTTCGCCGGCGACCGGCAACAGGATGAGATGCTGCGCGATGTTGGGCAGCAACGCCAGAATCGGGCGCTCGGCCGTGATGACCTTCAGGTCCGGCCGCGCCAGCCAGGCGAAGAGCGCCATCGCGTCCATCACGCCCGGATGGTTGCTGACCACCAGCAGCGGCGTGCCGGGCGGGATGGCGGGCGGATTGACCGGCAGTACGCTCTGCGTGAAGTGCGGCAGCAACCAGTGCGAGGCCTGCACCAGGTCCGTCTCGCCCACCAGGCGTTCGTACTGAAAGACGAGGCGCGTGATGTTCTGCGCCGGGCCGCGCACCAGCGGCAACGCGGCTTCCGGGAAGCGCGGCACAAAGGCGCCGACCATGTCGCGCGCGTTTTGGCGCACGGCCGTCGCGAAGCCGGACGGCGTCATCTCAGCCATCAGCGCCCTCCTCGTTGACGGCGTAGACCTGCGCGCCCTCCTGCTCGAACACCAGCTCCAGCCAGGCAGCTTCCGCCACCGTCGAGGCCATGGGCAGCGACCAGGCGTCGGGTTCGTGCCAGCGCCAGGCCTGCGCGAAACTCTCCGGCGCCGCCACGATCTGCGGCACCAGCACGTAGTCGATGCCAGCCTCGGCCAGCAGCTGAGCGTGCTCCGGTCTGGCCGGGTCCAGCCAGAAAGTGCGCAGACGCTCCTGCTCGGCGAGGCTGTCTGCATCGCCGTGGAAGAAGGGCTGCCAGCGATAGTAAACGCTGTCGCGCTCGCTGATCACCGCGGCCCAGTCGCCCTCCCAGGAGTTTTTGAAGGTGCTGCCAGGGAAGTTGAGCACGCGGGCGCTGGTGGGCGTGTTCTCGCGCAGCCAGGTCATGGCGGCCACGTCAGCGTGGGAGGCGAAGGCGCCGTGAAAGCCGAGGCGTTGCTTGCTCAGGGCCAGCAACTGTGGCTGCAGCACGAGCGCGCCCGCGGCCAGCACGAAGCCGGAAATCAGCAGCGCCCAGGCCGCCCGTCGCCACTGTCGTTCCGGCCAGCGCGGGGCAAGCCATTGCCACAGACGCAGCAGTCCCTGGCCGGCCAGCAACGCCAGCGGAATGATGGGGCCGTGCCAGGCGACGCTGAAGGGATAGTCATAGCGGAAGAGCGGCAGCCACGGGGCGATGCGCTCCGTAATGCCGAGGAAAGCGAAGTCCGCGCTGTACAGCAGCCAGCCCAGCGCCAGCAGCGTGGCCTGGTCGCGCCGACGCAGCCCGGCGCGCGCGCCGATCAGCGCCAGCGGCCAGCTCCACAGGCCGTGAAAGCCGAGCATCACCAGCGCGTGACCCGGGTCGCGCGCGAAGGGCGAAATGATCTCACCGCCCAGCAGCGACAGACTGCGCAGCAGCCAGGGGCTGATGATGAGCAGGGCCAGCAGCGGCACCCCGACCAGCAACAACAGCCAGCGCCGCAGGGTCGGCCGCGGCTGGCCGGACCACATGGTGACCAGCCAGGGGCCGTAGCCCAGCGTGAGGATGATGGTTGTGTCTGGATGCGAGAGCACGACGGCGGCCAGCAACAGGGTGGCGGAAACCAGGTCCGCGCGCCGGCCACTGCGCTGAAAACGCAGCACGCAGAGCAGGAAGCCCTGGGCGAAGACCAGCGCCAGCAAGGTCGTGAAGTGGGAGTCCATGTAAGCGAGGAAGAGGGCCAGGCCGCCCGTCATGGCCAGCGCAACCGCGCGCCCCAGGCGTCGGCCGCCCAGCTCCGAGCCGAGGTCATGGGCCAGCCAAAGGTTGAGCAAACCGGCCACGGCCGCCAGCGCAAACTGCACCTGATGCACGGGCTGGCCCAGCTGCGAGCTCAGCCAGGCGACCAGCAGGGTGAAGCCTGGCGCGTAGAGGTAGCTGACCTCCGCGTGAAAGGGCGCCAGGGTATCGAGGCTGCCGCTCAGGCGCGTCATCAGGGCGAGATAGCCGAAACCCTGGGCGTCCGTGTCCAGCGGCACGGGCAGGATGAGCGCCGGAATGGCGAAGAGCAACGCGGCCAGCGCGAAAAAGGCCAGCTCCAGCGCGCCGGGCCAGCCCGCTACAGCCACCGTGCCGGCATCCGTTGCGCCAGTCGCCTGGCGTTTGTTGCGCAGTTGACCGCGACCGAGCGTCCCGCCCAGCAGCACCACGGTCACCAGCGCGAAGAGCAGATAATCGATGATCAGCGTGTCCCAACCAAAGAGCATTGTCCAGCCGGTCGCGCCACAGAGCACCACGGCCAGCGCCAGCGCCGCGCCCAGGCCGATGCGCACCTGCCTGCCGGGCAGGGCCGGGGCCAGCAGCGCGCCGGCGCCCAGCAACACGCTGCCCAGGATGAAAATGATCGACAGTGGAACCATCTCTGGCAGTATACACGAGCCCCCAGGGTCGGGACTGACAGTGTGCCCTGACTGTGCTATGGTGACGCGAAGTTACTCATTGGAGGTTTCTCGTATGAAACGTGCACTTACCCGCTATACACTGCTGCTGCTGGCCCTGCTGGTCGCAGTGGGATCCTTCGGACCGGTTGCGGCCCAGGATGATGAAGGCGATACGCTCAACATCCTCTACTGGCAGGCTGTTTCGATCCTCAATCCCTATCTGTCCGGTGGCACCAAGGACCTGGATGGAGCCGCGCTGGTGCTTGAGCCGCTGGCCTACTTCGATCCCGACGGCGTTCTCGTGCCGGTGCTCGCAGTGGACATCCCCACCCTGGAAAACGGTGGCGTCTCCGAAGACCTGACGACCATCACCTGGACCCTGCAGGATGGCATCGTCTTCTCGGATGGCAAGCCGTTGACGGCCGCTGACGCGGTCTTCACCTGGGAATACTGCACGCATCCCGAGGGTGGCTGCTCCGGTCTGCAGTGGTTTGATGATGTCGCCAGCATCGAGGCCGTCGATGATCTAACGGTCAAGATCACCTTTGGCGTGTCCAAGCCTTTCCCTTATGGCCCCCTGGTTGGTGAGGTTTCGCCCATCCTGCACAGTGAGCAGTTCGCGGACTGCATGGGCACTGCCGCGGCGCAGTGTACTGACCAGAATTTCGGCCCCATTGGCACCGGCCCCTACGTCGTCGAGTCCTTCCGCACCAATGACGTGGTGACCTACACCGCCAACCCGAGCTATCGTGAAGAGGGCAAGCCCTTCTTCCAGCGCGTCGTCTTCAAGGGCGGCGGTGATGCCGAGTCTGCCGCGCGCGCCGTGCTCGAGACCGGCGAGGCCGATTACGCCTGGAACCTGCAGATCTCCCCGGCCGTGCTGGACTCCATGGAAGCCGCCGGCAACGGTTCGGTCGTCGTGGCCTTCTCTTCCAGCGTCGAGCGTCTCATGCTCAACCAGACCAACCCAAGCCCGGACCTCGGCCCCGAGATTCGCTCCGTCGACGCGGTCAACAACCCGCACCCCTTCCTGACCAATGACGCCGTCAGTACGGCGCTCTCCATGGCCATTGACCGCAACATCATCGCCACCCAGCTTTATGGCAAGGGCGGCCTGCCGGCCTGCAACGTCGTCAACGGCCCGCCCGCCAACGTCTCGCCCAACACCGCCGGCTGCCTGATGCCAGACATCGCTGGCGCCAACGCCCTGCTCGACGAAGCCGGCATCCTTGACAGCGACGGTGACGGTGTGCGTGAACTGGATGGCACGCCGCTGGTCGTCACCTACCAGACCTCGACCAACGCTGTGCGCCAGAGCACCCAGGCGCTCATCAAGCAATGGTGGTCCGAGATTGGTGTCGAGACCGAGTTGCGTAACATCAGCGCTTCGGTCTTCTTCGGCGGCGACCCCGCCAGCCCGGATACCTATCACAAGTTCTATGCCGACATCGAGATGTTCACCAGTGGCACCGGCTCGCCGGATGCCGAGGGCTTCCTCGTGCGCTGGGTCTGTGGCAACGAACCGAGCCCGGAGAGCGGCTGGCTGGGACGCAACGTCCCACGTCACTGCAACCCTGCGTACGACGTGCTTTTCGAGGAGTTGAAGCAGACTGGCAGCCTGGCGCGGCGTGCCGATCTCACCATCGAGATGAATGACCTGCTGATTGAGAACGGGGCCATCATCCCGCTCGTCTTCCGCGGCAGCGTCTCGGCCCATGCAAACTCACTCGAGGGCGTGTGGATCAACGGTTGGCACTCCGAGATGTGGAACATTGAGGACTGGACGCGCGCTTCGTAGCGCCCACCCTCTGATCAATACCCTGAAGCGGGCGGACTCCGGTTCGCCCGCTTTTTCGTGCCTGGCCGCCGCTGCCGCCGACGCTTCGCCGTTGACAGCGGCCCCGCTCCGGCAGACACTGTGCCCAGTGTCGCACACCAGCAGGACAGCAGCCGTGCCCCAGGCCATCGTCGCCTCCACCAACCCAGTCAAGATTGAGGCCGCCCGCCGCAGCCTGGCGCGCCTGTTTCCGCAACAGGCCTGGACGGTCTGCGGCCGCGACCTGCCCTCCGGCGTGCCCGACCAGCCCATGTCCGATGCCGAGACGCTGCAGGGCGCGCTGAACCGGGCCCGCAACGCCCGCGCAGCCGTGCCGCAGGCGCAACTCTGGCTGGGCATCGAGGGCGGGCTGGAGCCGGTCGGCGAGGTCCTGCGCTGCTTCGCCTGGGTACAGATGCTCGCCCCGGTTTGCGCGGGGCGCAGCCGCACGGCCACTCACGATCTGCCCGATGAAGTCGCCAGGCTCGTGCGCGCCGGCCGCGAACTGGGCAGCGCCAACGACCTCGTCTTCGGGCGCAGCAACTCCAAACAGGGCAGCGGCTCGGTCGGCATCCTCACCGGCGACGCACTGACGCGCACAGAATATTACGCGCAGGCCATCCTGCTCGCGCTCATCCCGCTGCGCAACGCCGACCTCCACTTCCAGGCGCCATGAGCCGCCTGGTGGCGGTGGCCCTGCGCAATGCGACGCAACGTTTGCATGATAGCGACACGGCCGCGCTGGATGCGCAACTGCTGCTGGCGCAGGTGACCGGCCGGGAGCGCGCCTGGCTGCTGGCCCACGGCGATGCCCGGCTCACCCAGGCCCAGGCGCAGCGCTTTGCAGCCCTGGTCGGACGCCGCGCCGCCGGCGTGCCGCTGGCTTACCTGCGTCGTCGCCAGGCTTTCTACGACCGCGACTTTCACGTGTCGCCGGCGGTGCTCATCCCGCGCCCGGAATCTGAACAGTTGCTCGAGCTCGCGCTGGCATTCACCGCGCCGGAGTTCAGCGGCACCTTCGTGGATGTCGGCACAGGCAGCGGCGCGGGCGGCCTGACCTTCGCCGCGCTGCGTCCGCGCAGCCGCGTCATCGTCACCGACATCAGCGCGGCGGCGCTGACCGTCGCGCGCATCAACGCGGCGCGCCACAACGTTAAGCCTGAATTTCTGCTGGGAGATTTGCTGCAACCCCTGCTCGAACGGGGGGAGCGCGTGGACCTGCTGCTGGCCAATCTACCCTATGTCAGAAGTGGAGATCTGCCACAACTGGCTGTCGCCCGCCATGAGCCGCACATCGCGCTGGACGGCGGCGCGGATGGCCTGGAGTTGACGCGTCGGCTACTACGGGACTTGCCGCGGGTTTGTCGGCCCGGTGCGCTGGCCCTGCTGGAGATCGGCATGAGCCACGGCGCGGAAGCCCTCGCCCTGGCCAGGGCACTGCGGCCGCGCCAGGCGCAGGTCCGGCAGGACCTGGCCGGGCTCGACCGCATATTGCGCGTGGATCTGTAAACGCGACAGGTCGCGTTTATGGACAATCAGTCTGGTGGACAATCAGCTGGTTGCAGGTTGTAGTTGAAGTGATTCTCGTTGTTGCTCCTGTCGCCCTCAGGGATCGCATTGTCATGGTTGATGTAGGCCCAGATGATGTGACGTTCGTTGTAGTGGAAGCCGACCGTGATTTCTGCGCTGGCGCTTACCGTCTGGCCAGGCTCAATCGGCGGGAAGCTGCCAATCGCCACCGCCTCCAGTTGCGGTTCCAGCTTGCCTCCGTCCGATTTGGTGGCGTAATCCAGGAAGCGTACATTGCCACCCGGCGAGCGCGTTGAGCCGACGTTGGCGACGTCCACTTCAATCGTGAAGCCCCGGTTGCAGAAAATGTTGCCGCCAGGTGAATTGTGGCGCATGTTGCCGGCCACCAGGTTGACGTCCAGCAACGCGGTGGGCGGCACAGCCGTGACCGGGATGGGCGTGGGCGCGGGCAAGGCTGGCCCGTAGATGACAGGCAACTCATCCACCTTGCCGCTGACTTCCAGCAAACTGCCGAAGACCCAGCCGTCGCTGTTGTAATAATTGATCTTGTACCAGGTCTTGTGAATGTTGATGGCGAGCAACTCAACCTGATCTCCGGCGGCGATGCTGCCGATGGGCGGCGCAAAGCGCGTGTCCGGGCCACTGCGCACGTTCGCGCCGCGCAGCAGACGCCCCATGGGCCTGTCAGAAGTGGGCTCGGGCGTTGGTTCCGTGCGCGCCGGTTGCTGCACCGGCTCCCGGGGCTGCTGGCCGGAGTCGCTGCTGCCCGCACTGCCGGCAGCGCCACCGCCGCTGGCTGCGGGTTCCGGTCGCGTGATCTGGCCGATGACCGTCACCGTCACGCTGACGGGGACGCTGGCGCTGCCGTCGCTGCGCGTGGCGACCACGCTCAGGCTGTGCGCGCCGGGGCCGGCGGATGCCCAGCTTTGGGATACGCTAAATGCGGTCGCGCCGGCGCTGTTGGGTTCAGCCAGGGAAGCGAAAACCTGGTTGTCGATGGCGAAATCCACGCGGGCCAGGTCCGGGCCGGCGTTTTGCACCCGTGCCTGCACATTAACCGACACACCTTCAAGGTAGGTCGCGTTGGGCAGCGGCGACAGGATCTGCACAACCGGCAGTCCTGAAAGCGTTTGTCTGGAAGGATCCGGGGCCGTGGACAGGTTGCAGGCTGTCAGCATAAACAACAGGATAATACCGGAAAGGACTGTCGTGGTTTTTGTGTCCCACTTCATGCGCGCCTCTCCTGTGCCAGGGAGCACTGGGCTGCATCCTAATCCTGCCGCAAATCGGGGAACTGCGCAAGGGGTCGCGCGGTTCAGACGCTGTGAAAGCGACCCGTCTCCATCACATCGACGGGCACACCTTCCAGCTCCCTGGGCACCGCCTCACCAGGCGCCAGCTGTTCTGACGGCAGCTTGCGCTCCACCATGACGACCACCGCGACCTGGTTCGTGTATTGTCCCTGGCGTTTTTTCAGGCCGACGGCTGTGCCCACGACCTGCGGCAGCGCCATCAACTGTTCATTGTACTTCTCCTGCACCCATTTTGCCCGCCTGGTCATCTCGTCCTGGTCCATCACGGCACCTCTAGAGGGTCACATCCAGCGCTTCCAGCACCGGCCCGATCGGCGTGAAAATCGTCGCCTGGGTGGAGCCGGCAAACAGCAGGCCCACGGCCACATTGTCGTGGCGGTTGACGATCAGCGAACCGGAATCGCCACCGAGGCTCATCGGTGAGGTGATCACCTGGCCGGTGAAGCGCGCCGTCTTCGTGCCGTAAGCGACGTTGACCGTGGCGTTAAGCAACACAATCTTGCCACTGGTCAGATCCGTGGTGCGCCCCGTCTTGCGCACCTCCATGCCCAGCGTGGGCGTGCGCGTGCCCTGCACCCGGCCCATGCCACGAATCTCGCCGGTGAACATCCCCTGGTTGACCGGTCGCGCCAGCGCGACATCGTAATGATTGCCGGACCGGGCCGCGCGCTGCGCCGCCAGCGCCGAACCCGGCGCGGCCGCAGTCTGCACGCGCCAGTCAGACCCGGAGAGTTCGTTCATCAGGTTAATCATGTTCACCAGCAAGCGCAGAATCTTGCCAGCGTCGGGCGCCGGGCGGACGCGCTCCGTCGGCTGTTGCTGCGGCGGCGGCTCACCGACAAAATGCAGCGGGATGAAACGCTCCAGATGGGCCACGACATCGGCGGGGTTGCGGCCACCGTCGCCGGGTGAGGGCTGCAACACCGGGTCTCCCGCGCGGGCCTCATTGGCGTTGGCCAGCACATGGTTGTTGGAAAGGATGAGCCGCTCGCCGGTGAGGCGGTCAGTGACCATGGCGCCGAGGGTGCCCGCCGTAATCTGGTAATGGCCCAGGCTGACTCCGCCCGGCATCGTCGGTCGGTGGCGGTCACGCTGGGTGGCCAGCGCACGCAGATAACCCACCTCGTAGACATCGGTGCGGATGCCGTCAATCGCGCCGGGGACGCGGTCGCGCCGCGACAGCGCCGCCAGCGGCAGCTTGCGCTCCACCAGCACCACGACGGCCTTTTCGCCCTCGAGCTCAACCTTGCTGCCCTTGTTGCCCACGGCCACGCCGACGACGTTGGCGCGGCGCAGCAAGTCGCCCTGGGCTGCCCGCTGCGCCCGCATCGCCTGTTCCACACTCATCCATTCGCTCCCGCAGCCAGCGCCCTGCGGGATTCATTGTAGCACGCGCCGTAAGGCCGGCCCGCGACATATAAACGCTTTATGAACATCCTGCACAGCCCGCGGCAGGGCTGCTATGATAGCCTTGTGTCCCAGACGCGCAGGAGCGCTCGCGTGACCCGAATCCCCGCTTCATTGCTGACCCTGCTGGTCATGACTGCCCTGCTGGCCGCCTGCAGCAGTGGCTCGCAGCGCGAGCTCACCGTTGGCGACGTGCTGGTCGAGCAGGATTTCTCGCAACCGCAGAGCTTTGAAGAGGGCGCCTACACCGATGCCACGCTGCGCATCGACGAGGGACGCTACCTGATCAAGGTTGACAGCGGCGACAGCGAGCTCTGGTGGGGGCAGTGGGGCGAGACACACAGCGACGTGGTCATCGACGTCGATGTCGAGCAGCTCAGCGAGCGCGAGGAAGCTGCCTTCGGCGTGGCCTGCCGCTTGCGCGGCCAGGTGGGTCAGCAAATGGAACTCGATCCCCTGCTGCAGGCGCTGGTTATTGGTGATGACGCTACGGGCGAAACCCCTGATGTCATTCCGCTGGATCCCCCCGCGGCGGCGGCCATCGCCAATGGCGACGGCTACCTCTTCCTCATTCAGGGCGGCGGCTCCTGGGGCATCTTCCGCGCGCGCGGCCGGGACCTCTTCCCGCTGCACGACTGGACGCCTTCGGAGCTGATTCAGCGCGGGCCGGGCGGACTCAACCACCTGCGCGCCGTATGCGCGGACGATTACCTCGCGCTCTACATCAACGAGCAGTTCGTGGCGGATGTGGCGGACAACAGCTTCGCCAGCGGCCAGGTCGGGCTGGCGGCCAGCGCCTACAGTCGCCTTGGTGCCGAAATCAGCTTCGACAACCTGGTCGTCAGCGAGGCCACCGTTGGCGAGGCCAGCGCCCAGGGTCTCGGCGATCTTTTTGACAATCTGGTCGCGCCGACCTAAAATCCATCTATGGCAAAGTGTTGTTACAGTAGCATTCGCACGGTCAGACGACGCGCGCATGGCAATCCGACCGGCGCGCGTTTTGATTCCGGCGCCAGCAGCGGCGGAGCAGGGAGCAGCCCATGGACCATGGCATGATCAGCCAGCTCGAAAAAGCGCGCCTCTACGCCGAAGAGCCGGAGCGCGTGACCTTCCGCACCCTGGGGATTCACTTCATCGGCGACAACAACGCCTATGACATTACTTTGCGCGACGAGGGCTGGCGCTGCGGCTGCCCGGGATTTGCAGCCCACCGCATCTGCCCGCACATCATGGCGCTGGAACGCCTGCTGCGGCCCATGCTGCTGCTTGCGCCCCTGCCCTACGCGCCCGGTCAGAACGTCGTCAGCGACGTCGACAAGGCCAGCCGCTACGCCCAGGAGAGCGATCGCGTTCGCGTTCACACCTTTGAAGCAACCCTGCGCGGCCTCAACAGTGACCACAGCGTCAGCTACAGCAACGGGACCTGGCACTGCGACAGCGACTCCTTCCGCATACGCGGTGTCTCCAGCCACACCATCGCCATGGAGCGCCTGCTGAAGGGGATGATCCAGGCAGAAGATGAGGCGACTGCGTGAGTATTTGACAAGCGCGCCCGCACCTGCCAGAGTCTACAGGCTTCAGTCGACACAGGGTGCCGGCGGCCGGCGGGTCACAGTGGCCTGCCATAACAGGACCATCGGACGCCCGGGAGGAGTGCGGACTTGGCTGTATTGATGGAGGTCAACAACCTCGTTACGAGGTTCTATACCCAGGAAGGTACGGTCTACGCCGTTAACGACATCTCCTACAAGCTGCAGGAGGGCGAGACCCTCGGCGTTGTAGGCGAAAGCGGCAGCGGCAAAAGCGTCCACTCGCTCTCAATCATGGGGCTTATCCCCAACCCGCCTGGCAAGGTCGAGGGCGGCGAGGTCATCTTCAGGGGCCGCGACCTGCTCAAGTTGCCGCCCGACCAGATGCGTCTGGTGCGCGGCGCCGAGATCGCGATGATCTTTCAGGACCCCATGACATCCCTCAACCCGGTGCTCACCATCGGCTCGCAGATCACCGAGGCGCTGAAGCTGCACATGGGCATGAACAACAACGAGGCGAATGCGCGCGCCGCCGAGTTGCTCACCCTGGTCGGCATCCCCGACGCCGCCAGCCGCCTCAGCAACTACCCGCACCAGTTTTCCGGCGGTATGCGCCAGCGCGTGATGATCGCCATGGGTTTGTCCTGCAACCCCAAGCTGCTCATCGCTGACGAGCCAACCACAGCGCTGGATGTCACCATCCAGGCGCAGATCATCGACCTCGTCAAGCGTCTGCGTGAGGAATTTGACATGGCGATCATCTGGATCAGCCATGACCTGGGCGTGGTGGCCGGCATCGCCGACCGCATCATCGTGATGTACGCCGGCACCATCGTCGAACGCGGCCTCGTCGAGGAAGTCTTCGCCGACACGCGCCACCCCTACACGCTTGGCCTGTTGCAGTCGCTGCCGCGCATGGACCTCAGCTCGCAGCGCCTCGTTTCCATCGAGGGCTCGCCACCGGACATGCGCAACCCGATAACCGGCTGTCCCTTTGTGCAGCGCTGCCCCGTTCGAATTGATCGCTGCGCGACAGAAGTCCCCGTGCTGGAGAATGTGCCGGGCGGTGCGCAGGACCACATGATGGCCTGCTGGGTCGATGTGCGTGGCATGGACATTGCTGCCGCCAGTGAAGGAGCGATGCAATCATGAGCGCAGTAGCTGAACAGACCGGAATGCAACAGGAAGAAGCCCTCGACGAGCGCGTTCTCGTAAGCGTGCGCGGCCTCAAGAAACATTTCCCCATCACCTCCGGCATCGTCTTCCAGCGCCAGGTGGGCGCGGTCAAGGCCGTCGATGATATCAGCTTTGATATCTACGAAGGCGAAACGCTGGGCCTCGTGGGTGAATCCGGCTGCGGCAAAAGCACCACCGGCCGCACCGTGCTGCAGCTCTACGAGCCCACGGCCGGCTCGGTGCGGCTGCGCGAAGACGGTGACATGCGCGAGCTGACCGAAATGAAGGGCGAGGAGCTACGGCGCATGCGTCGTCGTATGCAGATGATCTTTCAGGATCCCTACGCCTCGCTCAACCCGCGTATGTCCGTGGGCCGCATCGTCAGCGAGCCGCTGCGCATCCACAAGACCATGGGCCGCAGCGAGCAGGAAGGTTACGTCGAGGCGCTGCTGGAACGGGTGGGCCTGAACCCTTACTTCGTCAATCGCTACCCGCACGAGTTCTCCGGCGGTCAGCGTCAGCGTATCGGCATCGCCCGCGCCCTGGCGCTCGAGCCGAAGTTCATCGTTGCCGACGAACCGATTTCAGCGCTGGATGTCTCCATCCAGGCCCAGGTCGTCAACCTGCTGGAAGACCTGCAGGAAGAGCTGAACCTGACCTACCTCTTCATCGCCCACGACCTCAGCATGGTGCGCCACATCTGCGATCGAGTTGCAGTCATGTACCTCGGCAAGATTGTCGAGCTGGCGCCCGCGGACGAACTCTACGAAAACCCGCTGCACCCCTACACCCAGTCGCTGCTCTCCGCTGTACCGGTGCCTGACCCCGAGCGTGAGAAACAGGCACAACGCATCATCCTCACCGGCGACGTGCCCAGCCCGTCCAACCCGCCCGAAGGCTGCAACTTCAACACGCGCTGCCCGGTGCGCTTCGGCCTCTGTTACGATGCGCCTGATCCAGGACTCATCGAGGCCACGCCCGGTCACTTCGTCTCCTGCCACCGGGTGGGCTAACCTCCGCCCGGCATGTGAACGCCACAGATACTGACGACCCTGCTGCCGGCGAAGGCCGGGAGGCAGACGTTGCAGACGGCTCGACGCGTCCCGTGGCGGTCCTGCGCCCGCACTTTGAGCTCTCCCTGCAAACGCCGCGCGCTGCCGTTGCGCCAGGCGGCCGGGCCAGCCTCCAGTTGCGCATCCGCAACGTCGATGACAGCACAGCGCGCTACCAACTGTCACTGGACGGCATCCCCGCCAACTGGGTCCTCCTCGATTCTTTGACAGCGCCGGTCGCGCCAGGCGCCAGCACCACACAAACCATCCTGTTGCACCCCGAACGGGACCCCGCCTTTCCGCCCGGCCCCCACACGCTCTGTCTGCGGGTGGAGCCACAGTATGCGCCGCAGGCCGCCCAGGAGCAGGAATTCACGCTGCAACTTCTGCCAGGCAGCGGCTTTGGCATGGCGCTGGCGCAGGAAGGCAACGATCTGCAGCTCCTGTTGCAAAACCAGGGCAACGCCCCGCTCAGCCTGCAGCTGGGCGCGCTGGCGCCGGCCGGGGCAGCAGCGCCGACGCTGTCGCCGGAACCGATCACCCTGGCTGCCGGCGAGCAGCACAGCATCCCCCTGCGCCTGCGCGCCGGTCACCGGCCCCTGCTGGGTCGCCGCCGTACGCTGGAATTCACAGTCGAGGCCCATGCGCTGGATGAGGCCGGCTACGTAGTGGCCCTGCCGGCCCAGCTGCTCGTCGTGCCGCGGCTGGACTGGCGCGTCATTCCGCTGGCGCTGGCCCTGCTGGTGACGCTGGTGCTGCTTGCGCTCCGGCCCGTCACGCCCGTCATTCTGGAATTCTATGCCGACCGACCGCAGCTGGTGCGCGGCGATACACTGGAGCTGGGCTGGCGGGTCCGGGATACCGCTGCGCTTCAACTGAACCTGGACGGCGAGGCGCTTGAACGGCAGCCGGATGTGCAGCAGTCAGGCTACAACCTGGACACGAATGCGCTCTCCGGTGAGATCACGCTGGAGCTGGAGGCCCGCAACGGCGACCTGCGCGCCAGCCAAAGCCTGACTGTCATGATTCGTGAGCCGCTGCAGGTGCAGGCCTTCAGTGCGAACCCGGCGCAACTGCTGCGCCATGTCGTGCAGACGCTCACGCTGCGCTGGGAAGTGCCGGGCGCGCAACAGGTGCGCATCGAAGGCCTGACGCAGGTCATCACCGGGCCAATCGAAGAGGGCAGCGCAAAGGACGGACTTGAGGGGCTGCCGGTGCTCGTGGAGGAGGAATTGACCCTGACGCTGACCGCAGTGGACGGCGATGGCAACGTTCTGCAGCGGACCTTGACCATCCCCGCGATCGCGGCCACCTGCAGCGTGGCACAGGCTTCTCTGCCCCTGCGCGCCGAAGCCCAGGCGGATGCACCGTCACTCCTGCAACTGGAGTCGGACAGCCGTGTTGAAGTGGACGGGCGCGACCCCACCGGCGCCTGGCTGCAGCTGCAGGCGGAGGGGGTCACTGGCTGGGCGCAAAGGGAAGGTCTGGACTGCGCGGGCTTTGAGCCGGAGGATCTGCGTATTCTGCAGCCCGGCGTCGGCTGATTGCTCAGGTGATGGGCACCATGTGAATCACCGTCACGCCGCTGCCGCCCTCATTGGGGTGCGCCTCCGTCACCTTTGAGATGAGCGGGTGCCCGCTGGCGCGTTCGCGCACCGCCTTGCGCAGCGCGCCGGTGCCCTTGCCGTGGATGATGCGCCCGAAAGGCAGGCCCGACGTCCAGGCCGCGTCCAGCCAGGTCTCAAAGCGCTTGAGCGCCTCTTCCACGCGCTCGCCGCGCAGGTCCAGCTCCAGGCCGGGCGACTTCCCCTTCGGCGCCACGGGGTCGGGCGAGGCTTCATACTGACGCTGGCCGCCGCGTTGCATGGCCGGACCGCCCTCGCTGCGGGGCCGGCGCCGCAGCTCATGGACGCCCGCGCGCACGCGCAAGGTCCCCAGTTGCACCAGCGCCTCGTCACCATCCAGTTCACTGATAGTGCCCTCGCTGTTCAGCGTGCGCAGCCAGACGCGCTGCCCTGCCTGCGGCACCCAGTCCAGCTCCGGCGAAGTGTTTTCTCCCTGCTGCGCCGGTGTGATGTGCTCCGCCAGGCCCGCGGCCATTTCCTGCAACGCAGCCAGTTCAACCAGAGGCTGACCCGCTGCGTTCATATTCTTGCGCAGTCGGCGCAGCTCACGGTTAAATGATTTAAGCTCCTCTTCCGCCTGGCGCCGCGCCGCGTTGATGACGTCGCTGCGCTCGTCGTCGAGCCGGTCCAGACGCGTTTGCAAGGCCTCGCGCTGCTCCTCAACGTCTTCCAGCGTGGCGCTCAGGGCCGAGTTCTGCTTGCGGATCTCCTCGCGCGTGCGCTGAATTTCGTCGAGCAGATCATCGGCCACCAGCTCCTCGGTGGCGACCATGCCACGCGCCGCGTCGATGATGCCAGTGTCCAGGCCCAGGCGCGCGGCAATGGCCAGCGCGTTGGAGCGGCCGGGCAGCCCGATGATGAGACGGTAGGTCGGGCGCAAGGTCTGCGGGTCGAATTCGACGCTGGCGTTGCGCACGCCGGGCGTCTCCACGCCATAGATTTTCAGCTCCGGATGATGCGTCGTCACGATTGTCGTCACGCCGCGGTCGCGCAAATGCGTCAGCAACGCGCGCGCCAGCGCCGAGCCTTCGGCCGGGTCCGTGCCCGCGCCGACCTCATCCAGCAACACCAGCGCCCGCTCGTCCGCCACCTGCAGGATATCGATGGTGTTAGTCATGTGCGACGAAAAGGTGCTCAGCGACTGTTCGATGCTCTGCTCGTCGCCGATGTCGGCATAGATGCCGGTGAACACGCTCAGGCGCGCGTCTTCCGCCGGCAACTGCAGGCCGCACTGCGCCATCAACGCCATCAGGCCGGCCGTCTTCAGTGAGACGGTCTTGCCGCCGGTGTTGGGTCCGGTGATGACCAGCACCCAGGTGTCATTGTCGAAAATGATGTCGATGGGCACGCTCGTCCCGCCCAGCAGCGGGTGACGCGCGCCCTGAATGTGCATCATGCTGCCGGGCGCATACTCACGGGGGCGGAAGGGCACGAAGATTGGCTCTACCGCCGACAGCTGCTCCGCATAGCGCGCTCGCGCCAGCACCAGGTCGACCTGCGCCAGCACCTCGACCGTGCGCACGATGGCTTCCGACTCCTCGCCCACCTGCGCGCTCAGGGCCGCCAGGATGCGGCGCACTTCTTTCTCTTCGTCCAGCTGCAGTTCGCGCCAGCTGTTGTTCAGCTCGACCGTCGCCAGCGGTTCAATGAACAGGGTCGCGCCGCTGGCCGACGAATCGTGCACGATGCCGGGAATGCGGCCCTTGAAGCCGGCCTTGAGCGGGATGACGTAGCGCCCGCCGCGTGTCGTCACCAGCGTCTCCTGCAGGAAGGGGCGATGCTCGCTGCTGGCGACGATACGCTCCAGACGCGAGACCAGGCGCTCGTGCGCCAGCTTGAGGTCCCGCCGCAGGATGGCCAGGCGCGGACTGGCGTGGTCGCGCACCTCGCCGTTCTCGGTCAGCGCGGTGCCGATCGCCGTCTGCAGCCCAGTGCACTCCTGAGCCTCGTTGATGAGCTCGACCAGCAGCGGATATTGCGCGCGCATGCGGCCGATGGTGCGGCGCAGGGTCGTGGCACGGCGCAGGGTCTGGCGGATGTCCAGCAAGGTGGCGGGGTCGCAGAGGATGCCGCGCGTCGCCTGCAGGGCCGCATCGCGCACATCGCGCGCGCCGCCCAGTGTGACCTCGCGCTGCTCCAGCAGCGTAAGCGCCTCGGCAGTTTCGCGCTGCCACTGCGTTGCCTCGTCGAAGTCGCCGGTAGGAACCTGCTCACGCGCCAGCTGCACGCCGGCGGAGAAGGAGCAGTGCTCCGCCAGCTGCTCCAGCACCTTGTGCAGTTCCAGCGCCTGCAGCGCCCTCGCGTTCATGCGGCTCCGTCCCGTCGCTTCCTGCGGGCAGTATACATGTGGCATGCGGGAATTGCAGTAGAGAACAGGGGCCTGCCGGTCAGAAGCGGGCCACAAGAGTCCACCGGACACGGCCACTGCCCGTGCTAAAATGGGCGCATGGACGAACCCCTGCGCGTGCTGCACTTCGCCGACCTGCACCTCGGCATCGCGGGCTACGGCGCTGTCGATCCGCACAGCGGCCTCGGCGGGCGCGCACAGGACTTTCTGCAACGCCTTGACGAACTCATCGCAGTCGCCCGTGAGCAGGAAGTCGACCTCACGGTTTTCGCCGGCGACGCCTTCCACAGCCGCGCGCCCAACCCCACCCTGCAGCGCGAATTCGCGCGGCGCGTGCAGGCGCTCGCCGAGATCGCGCCGTTGCTGCTGCTGCCGGGTCGCCACGACATGCCGCCGCAGCCCATGCGCGCCAGCAGCCTGGACATCTTCGCGACCCTGGGCGTGCCCGGCGTCCATGTCGGGAGCGACTACGGAGTGCGCCAGATCGAGACGCGGCGCGGCCCGCTGGCGCTGGCGACGGCGCCCTGGCCACAGCGCGCTCGTCTGCTGCCCGATGCGCGCGGCAGCACGGCCGCGGCAGAGCTCACGGAGGCCCTGACCACCCGTCTCGCTCAGCTGGCCGCGGAGGCCGACCGATACGCCATGCCGCGCCTGCTCGTCGCCCACCTCGCCGTCAGCAACGCCGAAGTTGGCAGCGAGGCTGGCTTCATGCCCGGCGCTGTGCCGCTGGTTCCGCTTGATGCCCTCACCGACCCGCGCTGGGATTACGTTGCGCTCGGCCACCACCACGTCCACCAGAACCTGACCGGGTCGAGCGCAGACAGCCCGCCTGTGGTCTGCAGCGGCGGCCTGGAACGCATCGACTTCAGCGAGGAGGACCAGCCGCGCGGCATTTGCCTGGTGGAACTTGCGCGCAAGGCGACCCGCTGGCGCTTTCTGCCGCTGCAGGCGCGTCCCCTGCGCACACTGCAATTCGACCTGCGCGACAGTCCCGCGCCCGACGAGGCCCTGCAAACGCTCATCGCCGGGCAGGCACTGGAGGGCGTCATCCTGCGCCTGCAGCTGCAACTTACGCCGGCGAACGAGGCCGCCCTGAACCTCGGCGCCCTGCGCGAGACGCTGCGCCAGGCCGGCGTCTGGCACCTGGCCAGCCTGCAACGCCTGGTCGAACGCCAGGCACGGGTGCCGGCGGGCAGTGTGGAAGGCCTTGATGCGCTGCAGTTGCTGGAACGCTACCTGGAGGCGCAGACCTTGCCACCAGGGCGTCAGGCCGAATTGATGACTGCTGCCGCCGACATTCTGCGCGACGTTGCCGCGGCGACCGGGCCGGACTGATGCTGCCGCTGCGCCTGGAACTGCGCAACTTCATGGCCTGGCGCGAGCTCGACGCCCTGCGCCTCGAAGGCATCCACCTCGCCTGTCTCAGCGGCCCCAACGGCGCCGGCAAGTCCGCCTTGCTGGACGCCATCAGCTGGGCGCTGTGGGGCCGGGCGCGCGGCCGCCGCGCCGAAGAGCTGGTGCGCGAGGGCAGCCAGGAGATGCGCGTCCAGCTGGATTTCGAGCAGGAGGGGCAGGTCTACCGCGTGCTGCGGCAGCGTCGCCGTGGCCAGCGCGGCGAGGGCACGCTGGCGCTCTTCGCGCAGAACGCGCGGCAGGACTTCACGCGCATCAGCGAACCGGGCATGCGCGCCACCCAGCAGCGCATCACGCAGCTGCTGCGGCTCGACTTCGAGACCTTCGTCAATTCCGCGTGGCTGCAACAGGGCCGCGCCGACGCCTTCACCACCCTGCCGCCCGCCGGTCGCAAGCAACTGCTGGCCAGCATCCTCGATCTCTCACAATGGGCGCAATTCGAGGAGGCCGCCAAAGCGAAATTGTCCGGGTTTGAGACGCAACTCGCCCTGCTGCAGTCGCGCAGCGCGGAAATTGACGCCGGCCTGGCGCAACAGAACGCGCTGGAGGCCAGTTTGCAGACGGCCCAGGCGACTCACGCTGCAGCGCAGCGCGACCTTGGCGACGCCGAGGCCGTCGTCAGCGCCAGCGAGCATGTGCCGCACGACCTGCGCCACGCCCGCGAGCGCCTGGTGGAACTGCGCGCCAGCCTGCAACAGGCCAGAGCCGATTGCGAGGACGCCGCTGCGGATTGCTCGCGGCAACGGGAACGTATCGCCGACTTCGAGGCCATCCACGCCCAACGCGCAGAGATTGAGCAGGGCTGGGACGCGCTGCAAAATGCGCGCAAAAGCAGCCAGCTGCTGGGCGAAAGTCTGCGCCGCCTCGGCGACTTCCGCGCCCGTGAACAAACGCTTCAGAATCGCCTGCGCGACGCGCGTGAGGAACTTGACTCCCAGGCCACCGCCCTGCGCGTCCGCATCGAGGGCCTGGAACGCGAAGTTAACGAGGAGCCGGGCGCGGCGCTGACACAGACCCTGGAACGCATCGCGGCGTTGCGCGCGCTGGAGCAGGAACGCTCGCAACTGCAGTCCGCCGCCAGCAAGGGCCGCGCCGACCACGCCGGGCTGCAGAACGCCAACCGCGGCCTGCGCGAGACGATGGTGGATCTGCGCGCGCGCATCGACCGCCTCGAGCGCAGCAGTGGCGTCACCTGCCCGCTCTGCGGCCAGCCGCTCGATGGCGCGGGTCGCGCGGCGCTGATCGCCAGCCTGCAGCAGGAAGGCGGCGCCCAGGGTGACCGCTGGCGCGAAAACGAGCAGCTCATGCGCGCGCTGGCCAGCGACGGCGAACAACGCCGCGCGCGGCTGGCGCAACTGGACGATGAGCTGCGTCAACTGCAGCCCCTGCTGACCCGCGCCGGTGAGTTGCAGACCCGCGCCGACTCCGCCGCTGAGGCCGGGGAGCGGTTGCATACGGAACACAGCGAGTTGGCTGCCGTTGAGAAACGGCTGAAGGCCGGGGATTTCGGCCAGGAGCTGCGCGCACAGCTGGCTGAGCTGGAACGCAGCCGCCAGCAGGTCGGTTACGACAGCGCGCAACATGACGCCACGCAGCAACAGCTCGCCCAATTCGAGTCCTTTGAGCAGCGCCAGACCGCATTAAAGGTCGCGCTGAACGGGTTGCCCGAGGCGCAGCAGGCGCTGGCGGCGGCCATCAGCCGCAGCGAACGCAACCAGGCCGCGCAAGTCGCCGCGCAGCAACAGGTGGAGCAACTGGAACTGGACAGCGCGCGCCTGGAAGACGAGCTCGTGGCACATCGCGCGCAGCAACAGCAGGCAGCGCAGTTGCGCGCCGAGGCGCAGCATGCGACCCAGGCGCTGGTCAGCGCGCAGCAGGAACTGGCCGCGCTGGAGGGCATGCGCGCGCGCCAGGGCGCTTTACAGCAACGCGCCGACGCAGTCCGCCACGAGGCCGAACTGTACCGCGAGCTACGCCGCGCTTTCGGCCGCGACGGCGTGCCCGCCATGCTCATCGAAAGCGCCATCCCCGAGCTGGAGGCCGCGGCCAACGACCTGCTGCTGCGCATGACGGACGGGCGCCTCAGCCTGCAGCTGAGCACCACGCGCGAACGGAAGCGCGGCGGCGAGATTGAAACGCTGGACATCCGCATCGCTGACGAGCTGGGCCTGCGCGACTACGAGCTCTTCAGCAGCGGCGAGGCCTTTCGCATCAACTTCGCGCTGCGTATCGCCCTCTCGCGCATGCTGGCGCGGCGGGCCGGGGCGCAGTTGCGCACGCTATTCATTGATGAGGGCTTCGGCACCCAGGATGCCGCGGGCCGCGAGCGCCTGGTCGAGGCTATCGCCGCCATCCAGGGCGATTTCGACCTCATCCTCGTCATCACCCACATCGAGGAGCTGCGCGAGCGCTTCCCGCAGCACATCCTGGTCGAGAAGACGGCGGAGGGCAGCCGCCTGCGCCTGCAGTGAACGCGGGCTCAGGGGTCGCCAAAGCGATAGCCCACGCCGCGCAGGGTCTGGATGAAGACCGGCTGCGCCGGGTCGCGTTCCAGCTTGCGCCGCAGGTAGTGAATGTAGAGCTTCAGGCTGTCAGTGGCCCCTTCGTAACTGTCGCCCCAGACTTCCGTCACCAGTTGCGCGCGCGGCACCACGCGCCCGGCGTTGCGCAGCAGCACGGCCAGCAGGTCGAACTCGATTGGCGACAGGGCGCAGGGTTCTCCGCGCAGCCACAGCTCACGTCGCCGGAAGTTAACGCGCAGCGCGTCCCCGTAAAAGCGTTGCTCGCCGCTGACGTCTGGCCCGCCCAGCGGCGTTCGGCGCAGGGCCGCGCTCACCCGCGCCAGCAGTTCTTCATCTTCACAGGGCCGTCGGATGTAGTCGTCAGCGCCCAGGTCAAACCCGCGCACGACGTCCCCGGCTGCATGGCGCCGGGTGTAGAAAAGGATCGCCAGGTCCGAGCTGGCGCGCAATTGACGGCAGATCTCCCAGCCGTCCACCTCCGGCAGATCGACCTCCAGCAGCGCCAGCTCTGCCTGACGGTGGCGCGCCTTGAGCAGGCCGTCACGAGCGTCCAGCGCCCGCGCGACTTCATAGCCGGCGCGCTCCAGCAGATTGGCGTCCGCGCGCAGGGCGTTCACGTTGGCGTTGATGACCAGCACCTTTCGGGCCACGGCGCACATCCCTGCCTCTTCCAACCGGATTCTAACCGAAAAAGCGGCTGCGACAAGTGGGTTGCGGCTGTTACTGGTCGTAAAGCGCCTGGAGCGGTACACTGTCCCCTGTTCCGTCGCGGTCAGCCGGAGCCATGACCATGCCTGAAATTACCCGGCAGCAGCTTGTCCTGATGCTTATCGCTGCCGGACCCAATCCACGCCTGGCGGGCGTCAACCTGCAGGAACTGGATATGACGCGCCTGGACCTGAACGGCGCCAACCTCAAGCAGGCCTCCATGACCTCCGCCCGCCTGCGCGAGGCCACGTTGCGTTCGGCCAACCTCTACTACGCCACCCTGTCGCAGGCTCAACTGCCTGGCGCGGATCTGCAGAGCGCGGTGCTGCAGGGCGCCGACCTGAGTGGCGCAAACCTGCAGGACGCCAACCTGTCCGGTGCCAACCTGAAGAGCGCCAACCTGAACGATGCCAACCTGCTGCGCGCCAGCCTGCGCGGCGCCAACGTCGATGGCGTGCGCTTCAATAACAACACCGTCTGGCCCGACGGCAAGGAAGGCACCCAGGGTTCGCCGAGCAGCTACAGTCAGTCGCCTGCCTGATCCGCATCGTTCGCCGTGGCCGGCGGACGGCGCAACGCCAGACCCAGCAGCGGTAGTGAACAGGTCTGCACCAGCCCGCTGGTCATCAATGCCGCCCGTAGCGAGCGCTGGCCGATGAGGCCCACGGGCGGCCCGCCCGCGATCTGACCGACGGCGTTGACCTGGCCGCTCAATGAGAACAGCGTGGCGCGAACCTGCGGCGCGGCGCTCTGGTTCAGCCAGGCGCTGCTGACCGGGCCGCTGGCCGCGCGCGCCGCCGCCACACACCACAGCGCCAGCACCACCAAACCGAGACTCCCGGCCAGGCTGAAGACCAGCATGCCCCCGACAATGGCTGCGTTGAGCAGCAGCAGCGCGCGCACTGCCGGGCCATGTCGCGTCAGCCGCACGCGTCGGCGTAGCAACTCGGTCAGGCCGATGGCGCAGAGACCGCCCACCAGGTCGAAGAGGCCGAACCACACCACCGGCTGCAGTGTGATGCCGCGCAGGGTTGGCAAGGTGAAATTATCCAGGATGTGCTTCTGCCACAGGCGGTCGAATCCCTCGCTGTAAAGGCCGCTGATGAGTTCGACGAGCAGCACGATGCGCAGCACCGGCCGTTTACGCAACAGCGCCAGACCGGCGCTCAGGGTAGCGACCATGGCGCTCCAGCTGTCGTGCTCGTCGCGCTTGCGCGGCACGAAGCCGCGTTCCGGCATGACCAGCGCCAGCAGCGCGGCCAGCGCGATCATCAGCGCGCCCCCCAGCACGATGGGCAGGTTGAGCTGCACGCTGGCCAGCACAATGCCGCAGACAATGCCCAGCAGACCGCCGAGGGTGCCGAGCTGCGCGCCACGCACGAAAGCCTGCGCCGCAGCCTCCTCGCCAATTTCGTCCGAGATCCAGGCTTCGCTGGCGCCGCTGATGAAAGTGTAGCCCAGGCCCCAGATCACCTGGGACAGTAGCACGGCAGTGAACAGTGGCACCAGTCCCTCGAGCATCAGCGCCAGACCAACCAGCACGCTGCCGATGAGGATGGAAAGACGCCGGCTGTAGACGTCCGCCACCACGCCCGTCGGGATTTCGAAGACGAAGGCCGCCAGCTCCATCGCGGTGCCCACCAGCACCAGTTCCAGCGGCGACAGGCCAACTTCCGTGATGCGGTAGATCATGGATGCGGTGAAGGCCATCGAAAACAGCAGCGCGCGTCCGCCGCTCAGCAACAACCAGACGCGCCACGCGCGCCGCTCACTTGCAATCAATTTCACCTCGATTTCAACAGACTTGCGACAACCAGGAAATATGCTACACTTGTTTTACCATGCGGGAGTAATTCAGCGGTAGAATGCTTCCTTGCCAAGGAAGATGTCGAGAGTTCGAATCTCTTCTCCCGCTCAATGCAAACAGCATTTGAAGCAACCGGGGCCACTGGCCCCGGTCTTGTTTGAAGGCAGTGACCCGCCATGCGTCTTTACCTTCTGCGTCACGGCAAGGCTGAAGCACACATTGTCAGTGACGCGAAGCGCCGTCTGACGCCTGCGGGCGTCGCGCGCATGCAGACTGCCGCCCGCGTCATGGCCCGTCTCAACATCAGTCCCGCCCGCATTTTCAGCAGTCCACGCGTGCGTGCGCGCCAGACGGCGGACATCGTGGCTGAAGCGCTGGGCTGCGCTGTCGAAGAGCGGAGCGCGCTGGACTACGGCTTCAGCGCCGCAGACCTGCCGGCGCTGTGCGCTGCCCTGCCGCCCGACGCCGACCTGCTCTGCGTGGGGCATAACCCCTTCCTGCCCATGGTCGTGCATGAACTGTGCGGCGCGCACATCGCCATGAAACCCGGCGGCCTGGCGCGCCTGAAGCTCGACTCCGACGCCCGCAACGGCTATCTGGAATGGCTGCTTGCGCCGCGCGTCTTCGATGCACTGGAAGAGGCAGGCCAATGAATGACCTCGCACGGATGGTGTCCACCATCGTCATCTGGCTGATACTGGGCACGATCCTGGTGGTTCTCACCTTTGCCGGCAGTGATGATATAGAGGGCGTCACCCTGTTCCTGGTCATCGGCGCCATTGCCAGCATGGGTATCGTCTGGGGCACGGCTGGCAAACAGGCGGAGGCGCGCGCGAAGGCCAAGCGCAGCGAACAACTGGCGCAGCGCCTGGCTGAAGAACGCCTGGACGAGGAAGACATCGTATCCCTGGAGGAATTGCTGGAGGAAGAGCGCGCGTCGCGCCGTCTGCAGGACCCCTGAACGAAGTGCATAGCCCAACCATCATGACCTCATCGAAGCCCGGGCCCCCCGAATGACCCCACAATCAGTAGAAATTATTTTCACAGACGAATTTGACCGGCAGGCGAAGCGCGCCAAAGTCCCGCCGGACAAGATTCGCGAAATCATCGTGACCCTGCAAGCCCGGCCTGATTCAGGGGTTTTGTTCCGGGAACTGGCGGCGCCCGCAAGGTCCGTTTTGCGGGCAGGGGCAAGGGGAAGAGCGGAGGCTACCGGGTCATCACCGGGCTGGTCATATTTCGTGTGAGGAGCTTGGTGTATTTACTCACGATTTACGCAGAATCTGATAAGGTAGACTTGACGCAGGGAGACAAGCGCTGGATCAGGGCGGAAATGGACATCCTTCGATCGTCAGAAGACCCTTCGTCTTAATCAGGAGCAGCTGCCATGAGCAAATTCGGAGAAAGACTCATTCGAAGCATCAAACAGGCCCAGGCTCACGCACGCGGAGAGCCTGCGAATGGTCGCTTCACAGTCATCTCCCCCGACATGACCGAGGAAGAACTGACACGCCTGCTTGAGAAAAAGTTTGGGTCAGGTAGCGAAGACGAAGCGACAGAAACAGAGCAGCCCGTCACCAACTTAACCACGCAACCCGGCAGCGCCAGCCGCCCCGCTCAACAGCGCAGCGTCGCCGCTGCGAACAGAAAAAGCTGACGAAAGCGTCTGACCATCTTCATTCAACGCGCATACCGTCTGCAGGACCCCTGAACGAAGTGCATAGCCCAACCACCTTGACCTCATCGAAGCCCGGGCCCCTGAATGACCTCGCAATCAGTAGAAATTGTTTTCACTGACGAATTTGACCGTCTGGCGCAGCGCGCCAAAGTCCCGCCGGACAAGATTCGCGAATCATCGTGACCCTGAAAGCCCGGCCTGATTCAGGAGTTGTGGTCCCGGGAACTGGTGGCGCGCGCAAGGTCCGTTTTGCTGGCAGGGGCAAGGGGAAGAGCGGAGGCTACCGGGTCATCACCGGGTTGGTGAAGCTGGAGGGAAATGAGTATCTGTTTCTTCTCGACATCTATGCAAAAAGTGATAGAGTGGATTTGTCTCAGAGCGAAAGAAACTGGCTGAAATCCAGGCTGGAATTCTTGAAGTCATCGTATTCGACTTCGTCGTGAACAGGAGCGACTCATGAGCAAGGCGGGAGAGCGTCTCATGCGCAGTGTGCAAGAGGCCGTCGAGTTCGTAGAGAACAAGGGTGAGAACACGAAGTGTACCGTCATCCCCAATGACATGACAGAGGAAGAACTGACACGCCTGCTTGAGGAAAAGTTTGGGGCGGATAGCGAAGAAGAACCGACTGAAGCAGAACAGCCTGAAACCAACCATTCCACGCAACCCGGCAGCGCTATCCGCCCCGCTCAACAGCGCAACGTCGCCGCTGCAAGCAGAAAACGCTGACCTGTGCGCCTGCCCTCACATATCCGTCGGCCTCAGCAACTGCCGCAGCAGCCAGTGAAATAGCCATGGGCGTGGCAGAACATCACGAGCGGGCCGGCCAGCAACCTGTCACCGTGGCCATCGTCACCGTCAGCGACAGCCGCACGCCCCAGACTGACCGCAACCGCGCCTGGCTTGCAGCAAAGCTCGATGGACTGGGCCACCGCGTCGGCGCCTACCGCCTCATCCGCGACGAGCCGGACCAGGTCGCTGCCGCGTTGCAGGAACTGGCCGCCATGCCCGAAATCCAGATCATCCTCTTCAACGGCGGCACCGGCATCAGTCCGCGCGACACCACCTACGACGTCCTCAGCCGCCAGCTGGAGAAGACCCTGCCCGGCTTCGGCGAACTCTTTCGCATGCTCAGCTTCGAGGAGATTGGCCCGGCGGCCATGTTCAGCCGCGCGACCGCCGGCGTCTATCGCAGCACGCTGGTCGTCTCCCTGCCTGGCAGCAGCGGCGCCGTGCGCCTCGCCTGCGAGAAGCTCCTCTTCCCGGAGCTCAACCACCTTGCCTGGGAAATCGTGCGCAAGAACTGAGTCAGGGCGATAGTGTCGCCTGTGGTAGTATCCTGCTCCATGAGACCGGTCGCCAGGATAACGCTTTTCATCGCGGTGCTGGCGCTGGCGGCGCTGGCCTGCGACCTGGGCACCCGCAGCGGGCCGGCAACCCTGGTACCGCAGGCGACCGTCACCCCGCCGCCCACCATCGGCTACGCCACACTCAGTCCGCAGCAGCTGCCCCAGGCCGCCGCCGCCGGCGCGCCCGACGCCACCTCGCTGCTGCTCAACTACAGCAACCAGATTGAATCCGACCGCTTGCTGGCGCACATCGCGACCCTGCAAGGTTTTGGCACCCGCCACGTAAACTCCGGCTACGACCGCCCGGACCGCGGCATCGGCGCGGCCGCGAACTGGGTTCAGCAACAATTCGAGCGCATCCGCGCCGACTCGCAGGGACGCCTCGTCGTCTTTCCGCAACCATTCGAGCTGGACTGGGCCGGCGAAAAAAGCGAGGCGCGCAACATCGTCGCCTTCCTCAGTGGCAGCGAACCTGCGGCCGGCACCCTGCTCATCGGCGCGCACTACGACAGCACCGGCAGCGACCAGCGCAATGGCAACGCGGCGGCGCCCGGCGCCAATGACAATGGCAGCGGCGTCGCCGCACTGATCGAGCTGGCGCGGGTGCTGAGTACGCGCCCGCATCGCAGCGCCATCATGTTCGTCGCCTTCACAGCCGAAGAAGTGGGCCGCATGGGCAGCATCTCCTTCGTCCGCGACTATCTGCAGCCCGGCGGCATTGACATCCGCCTCATGATCAACATGGACAGCATCGGCAGCCCGCGCGATGCCGAAGGCAATGTGGACACGGGCTCCCTGCGCGTGTTCTCCGCCGGCCCGCACGATTCACCCTCGCGCGAGGCCGCCCGCACCGTCGAACTGGTGGCGCTCAACCACGTGCCCGACCTGGTCTTCACGCTGCAGGACAGCGAGGACCGCGCCGGCCGCTTCAGCGACCACGTCTCCTTTAGCGAGGCCGGCATCCCTGCCCTTCGCCTCATCCAGAGCCTCGAAGACAGCACGCGCCAGAACAACGACCGCGACACCATCAACATCGTACAGGCCGACTACCTCGCCCGCGTGACGCGCAGTGTGCTGGGTATCGTCACCTCGTTGGCTGACGGCCCGCGGCCGCCGCGCAACATCGCCCTGCGCGAGGCTGACGACGGCGCGCGCACCCTGGTCTGGGAACCGGTGCCGGGCGCCAGTGGCTACATCGTGGCACTGCGCCGACCGGGCGCCAGCCGCTATGAACAGTTCGAGAAGACTGATGGCAGCACCAGCGTCACCTGGGACGGCTTCGTGCCTCAGAACTTTGTCAGCCTGGCGATCGCGGCCCGTGACAGCAACGGCCTGATGGGCCCGCTCTCCGAGGTCTTCCGAATCCGCTAAGCGCGGCCGTGCAACTGCGTTTGCTATACTGGCCTTGTCCACAGCAGGCCGCCCGCCATGCCCGCCAGACCGGAGCTTTTCGCAGAAGTCGCCCTCAACGCGCCGCTGCCCGACACCTTCACCTGGCACGTTCCGCCTGAACTGCTGGGCCAGGTGCGGCCCGGTCAGCTGGTGCGGGTCCGCTTCGGCACTGCGCAGCAACCCGGCATCCTCGTCCAGCTTAAAGATAGCAGCGAGATCGAAGCAACCAAGCCGCTGCAGGCCCTGCTTGACCCCGAACCCCTGCTGAACGCGCAGCAGATCACACTGGCGCAATGGATCAGCCGTCGCTACCGCATGGCAATCGGGCCCTGCCTGTGGCTCTTCCTGCCACCTGGCACAGGCAGTCGCCGCGGGATGCGTGTCTCGCTCAGCGAAGAGGCGAAATCGGGCGAGAAGCCCCCGAACGACCTTCAGGCATTGCAGTTGCTGGCCCTGCTGCAACGTCGCGGCCCGCTGACCAACCGGCAACTCGACAACGCGCTGCGCGGTGTAAACTGGCGCGCGACGGTTGAGCGTTTGCAGGCTGACGGCCTGCTGCGCAGCGAGCCGACCCTCTTGCCGCCGCCCCGCCCGCAGCTCCCGCGCACAGCCGTGCTGGCCATCCCGACCGGGCAAATCGACGAGGTCGTGCACCAGCTGGGCCGCAACTCGCGCCGCGCTGACCTGCTGCAAGTGGTGGCGGCGGCCGGGCCGGCGGGCTTGCCCGCCGCAGAAGCCCTGGCCGCTGCCGAAACGACATCCTCAACCCTGCGCCGGGCCGTGCAGGCGGGATTGCTGCAGCGCGTCCCGCACGCGGACGGCGTGCGGGTCGTCAGCGCGGTCACCGCCGCTGCGCTTGAGGAAACGCTCATCAGACTGCGCCAGGCGGAGCGTCCGCTACGCGCCCTGCGGCTGCTCGCCAGCGCGGGCGCGCCCGTGGCGCTGGACCAGCTGCAAAAGGAAAGTGGCATCACCGGCGCAGGACTTGAGCGCCTGGAGGAAGCCGGCCTGATCCACCTGGGAGAAAGCGAGAGCTGGCACAGGGCCAGCCATGTGCGCGACTTCGTGCCCGACTCCGCGCCGCCGCTCACCCCTGAGCAGCAGTCCGTCTGGCAGGAAATTGAGGCGGAGATTCACCGCTGGCCGCAGGTCAACGCGTCCATCCGGCGCCGCTTTTTGCTGCACGGCGTAACCGGCAGCGGCAAGACTGAAATCTACCTGCGCGCCATCGAACGCACCCTGGCGCAGGGCCGCCAGGCGCTCTTCCTCGTCCCGGAAATTGCGCTCACCGCGCAGACGTTGCGCCGCGTCGTCGCCCGCTTTCCCGGCCAGGTCGCCGTCTCCCACAGCGGCCTCGGCGACTCGGAGCGCCACCACATCTGGCGCCGCGCGCGCGCAGGTGAGATCAAGGTGGTGGTGGGCACGCGCTCGGCGCTCTTCACGCCCCTGCCCGATGTCGGCCTCGTCATCCTCGACGAGGAGCACGACGCCAGCTATCGCCAGGGCACGGACGCTGCCATCCCCTACTACCACGCGCGCGCAGTCGCCGCCGAGATGATGCGCGCCAACGACGGCATCCTGCTGCTGGGCAGCGCCACGCCGGATGTCGAGACCTACTTTCATGCACTGCGCGGTGACCTGCGTCTGCTGCGCCTGCCACAGCGCATCATGGGACACCGCCAGCGCATCCGGCAGCAGGCCGACGAGCAGGGTCTGGAGCCGCGCTACGTGCCGGCGCCCGCCGGCCTGGCGCTGATGATTGAGCTGGCAAAGGTGCAGTTGGTCGACATGCGCAGCGAGTTGCGCACTGGCAACAGCGGTATCTTCAGCCGCAAGCTGCACGCCGCGCTGCGCGAGGTGCTGGCCAGCAAACAGCAGGCGCTGCTCTTCCTGAACCGGCGCGGCGCCAACACCTGGGTCTTCTGCCGCGACTGCGGCCATGTGGAGCGTTGCCCGCATTGCGACAGCGCGCTCACCTGGCACCGCCACGACGCTCGCCTGCGCTGTCATCTCTGCAACCACGAGCGGGCCGCGCCTCACAACTGCCCTACGTGCAGCTCGCGCCGCATCCGCTACTTCGGCGCCGGCACCCAGCAGGTCGAGCAGGAGTTGCAGCGCCACTTCCCGCATGCGCGCGTCCTGCGCTGGGATGCCGACAGCGCCCGCAGCGCCGGCGCCCATGACCGTCTGCTGCAGCGCTTCGTCGACCACGAGGCCGATGTGCTGGTCGGCACCCAGATGATCGCCAAGGGCCTCGACCTGCCGCTGGTCACCCTGGCGGGCGTGGTCAGCGCCGACCACGGCCTCAACCTGCCGGACTTCCGCGCCGGCGAACGCAGTTTCCAACTGTTGACCCAGGTGGCTGGACGCGCCGGACGGGGACTGGCGGGCGGGCGCGCCATCCTGCAGACCTACCAACCGGAGCACTACGCCATCCAGACGGCCGCCGCCCAGGATTACGAGACCTTTTACGCGCAGGAAATCGCCTGGCGCCGCGCGCTGGGGCATCCACCGCTGCGCCGTCTCGCGCGCATTCTCATCCAGCATGAGAACGCTGCGCGCGCGCAGCAGGAAGCCCACCGCGCGGCACAACAACTGCATCAAATCATCCGTGAGCGCGACCTGCGCGCCACGGAATTGATCGGCCCGGCGCCCTGCTTCTTCACGCGCATCCGCAAGCAGTATCGCTGGCATATGTTGCTGCGCAGCCCGGACCCTGCACTGGCGCTGGACCACCTGCACCCTGGCCGCGACTGGATCATCGACCTCGACCCGGTCGACCTGCTGTAACGCCTGGCCGTGGCGCAGTTCAGTGGTTATGATGAACCTGAAACTATGCGGACAGGGGTCGCCGGCACTGGCATGGTGGCCCGACTGGACCTTGCGGGAGGAAACCTGCCATGGCTGAAAACGGAAGACGTCTCTCGGTATCGACCTGGAGCCTGCACCGGCAACTCGGGCCCAGCTGGTGGGATAGCCCGCAGCAGCCGGCAAAGACATACAGCGAACCCTGGGGCCCCGGCGCCCTGACCCTGCTGGAGCTGCCCGCGCGTCTGGCGGCTTTCGGCATCAACACGCTCGAAATCTGCCACTTTCACCTGCAGCAACTGGACGACGCCTACCTGGAGCAGGTGCGTGAGGCGCTTGATTTAGCCGGCATCTCGCTCTTCTCTGTGCTCATCGACGACGGCGACATTACCTGCCCGCAAAACCAGGCGCGCGACATGGACTGGATTGAGGGCTGGCTGGCGGTCGCGGGACGTCTCGGCGCAGACTGCGCGCGCGTCATCGCCGGCAAAACGCTGGATGATACGGCCGTTGATCGCAGCCGCGCGGCCCTGGCCACCCTGGCCGACACAGCAGCGCAGCACAATGTGCGCCTGATGACCGAGAACTGGTTCGACGTAACCGCCACGCCCGAACAGGTGTGTGCGCTAATGGAGCCGCTGCGCGACCAGGTGGGCCTGTGCGTGGACTTCGGCAACTGGAAGGGCGCGGGCAAGTACGAGGATTTCGTGCAGATCATGCCCTACGCCGAATCCTGCCACGCCAAGTGCAGCTTCACCTCTCCACTGCAGGCCGACGCCGACGACTTCACGCGCTGCCTGCAACTCAGCGTCGCCGGTGACTTCGCCGGTCCCTACACGCTCATCTACGAGGGTCCGGACGCGGACGAATGGGCCGGCCTGCGCCTCGAGGCCGACCTGGTAGCCCCCTGGCTGGCTTGACTCGCGCCTGAATTCATGCAAGGATGGGGTCAGTCTTATACACAGCGGGCACGGTGCGCTTGGCCGGGCCTGCGGCAACCTCCGAAGCGTCGGGAAGGTGCCATCAGCGGCGGGTCTCCGGCTGATGCGCAATGGCGCTTCCAGGCTCCCGCTGCGCCGGGAGTTTTCTGTTTTATGGAGAGAAACAAGATGGCGCCGGTGCATTACCATCAGGGCGCGTTCCCGCCCACTGAAAGACTCGACAGGAGGCGATTGGAGGACAGTCTTGCCTGGGCATCTCTTTCACTGGGACGTTATGACAACGCGCTGGTCAAGATGCCCAACAGCAAGATGCTGTTATCGGTATTTGCACGAAGGGAAGCTGATTTTTCCTCACGCATTGAAGGCACGCAGGTATCCATGGAACAGGTAATGCGTTTCGAGGCTGGCGAAAAACCGGACACGCTTCACCAGCTCGAAGACATTGAGGACGTCATCAACTATCAGCGGGCAGCAGATCTGGCCCGGACGTTGCTTGCCAACCAGTCTCTTTCACTGGATATCACTTTGGAGATTCATCGTGCTCTGCTAAGTGGTGCACGTGGACAGAACATGAATCCAGGTGCGTTTCGCGCCAACCAAAATTGGATCGGGACACGCGGCGGAACGATCCTTGACGCCAGATATGTGCCTGTCCGAATCGACAGGATGTATGATGCGCTGGATAACTGGTTGACTTACACACTGCATGATCCTTCATTTCCCTTGCTGAAGGTTGCTATTTTGCATGCCGAGTTTGAAGCCATTCACCCATTCAGCGACGGAAACGGACGACTTGGACGAATACTTGTTCCCCTGATGATGTGGAAATACGGGCTTATTTCAGAGCCCCTTTTCAACATCAGTGCTCAACTGGAACGAGCGCGGGACAAGTATTTCGAGTGTCTGCTTGCTGTCTCCCGCGATGATGACTGGACAGGCTGGTGCGAGTTTTTCCTGAAAATCGTAAATTCGCAGGCCGGGGATGACTTGGCGAAAATGCAGAAAGTAACGTCCCTGTATGACGATATGAAGATCAGGATTGCGGAAATTGGCAGATCAAAATACGGCATCCATATCCTTGATGGCATTTTCAGCCGACCAATCTTCACTACGTCCAGCATTGTTTCAGAAACTGGTGTTCCTGTTCGCGCTGCGCGACGTATCCTGGGCAGATTTAAGGACCATGAAGTCTTGACAGAACTGAAACCAGGTACAGGACAAAACCCGTCCGTTTTCCTGTTCACTGATTTGTTGAGAATAGCGGAAGGCAAGGCTACGCCTGAATGATTGATTGCCGAGCCACGAGACTGACGGACATAATTCAGCATATTTGTCTCGTAAATCATTTTGTCGGACACTCTTGTCGCACAAATCGGGTTGTCGGACATATTTGGGGACTTTTGTCCGTCAAACAGATTTGTGTGACACTTTTGTCCCACAAAATAAGTTGTCGGACATAACTGGGGATTTTTGTCCGTCAAATAGATTTGTGTGACACTTTTGACACACAAACCGATTTGTCTGACACTTTTGCGAGATTCTGTCACACAAACCGGATTCATTCACAGAAGGACCTGACGGGCGCGGAGGCCTGATGAGCGGGGCGCAGCGGACATACAGCAACCGACGCTACCTTGATGCCGTGGCCGATCACGTCGTCCTCTTTGACGGCGCGATGGGCACCAGCATCCAGGCATACGCACCGGTCGCGGCGGACTTCGGCGGCGAACAGTATTTCGGCTGCGTCGATTACCTCACCATCACCCGCCCCGACATGATCGAGGCCATCCACGACTCATTCCTCGCCGTCGGCTGCGAGGTCGTCGAGACCAACACCTTCCGCGGCAATCGCCTCACGCTCGGCGAATACGGCCTCGGCGAGCGTACGCTCGAAATTAACCGCGCAGCCGCCACCCTGGCGCGCAAGGCCTGCGACCGCCACGAACAGGCCAGCGGCCTGCCGCGCTTCGTCGCCGGCAGCATGGGGCCCTCCGGCAAGCTGCCGGGCGGCGAAGACCCAGACCTGAGCGACATCACCTGGGAGGAGCTGGCCACCCTCTTTGAAGAGCAGGCCCGCGGCCTCTGCGAAGGTGGCGCCGACCTGTTGCTGCTGGAAACCAGCCAGGACATGCTTGAGGTCAAGGCGGCGATTCACGGTGTGCAACGCTACTTCGCCGCTGCTGGACTGCGCATCCCGCTGCAGGTGCAGGTCACGCTGGATACCAGCGGCCGCATGCTCTTCGGCACAGACATCGACAGCGCCCTGACCACGCTCGAGGCGCTGCCGGTCGACGTCATCGGCCTGAACTGTTCCACCGGCCCCGAATACATGCGCGCGCCCGTCCAGCAGCTCCTTGAGCAGAGCCGCCTGCCGCTCAGCGTGCTGCCCAACGCCGGCCTGCCCGTCAACGTGGAAGGCGAGGCCGTCTACCCGATGGAGCCCGGCCCCTTCAGCGAGATGGTGGCGGACTTCGCCGCACGCGGCGTGAACGTGATCGGTGGCTGCTGCGGCACCACGCCGGAACATATGGCGCAGCTGGTCAGCCGGGTTCACGGCGAACTGCGCAATGGCCGGCCAGTGACCTTGCACCCTCCGGTAGCTCGTCAGCCACAGCATGAGGCCAGGGCCTCCAGCGCCATGACGGCCACACCCATGATGCAGCAGCCCGGCCCCACCATGATCGGCGAGCGCGTCAGCAGCCTCGGCAGCCGCAAGGTCAAGCAGCTCTTGCTGGACGACGATTATGACGGCGTGGTGCAGATCGCCGTTGACCAGGTCGAGCGCGGCGCACATATGCTGGACGTCTGCGTGGCGCTGACCGAGCGCGATGACGAGCTGGAGCAGATGCAGCTGCTGGTCAAAAAGCTGGCGCTGGCAGTGCCGGCCCCGCTCATCATCGACACGACCGAGGCCGAGGTGGCCGCGGCGGCTCTGGAGCAATATCCGGGCCGCGCCATCATCAACGGCAACAACCTCGAGAATGGCCGCGAACGCATCGACCGCATCCTGCCCATCGCGCAGGAGCACGGCGCCGGCGTGCTCTCCATGACCATCGACGAAGAGGGTATGGCGCACAGTCGCGCCCACAAGCTGGCCGTCGCGCAGCGCATCACACAGATCGCCCGCGACGACTACGGGATGAGTCCGGAAGACATGATCTTCGACACGCTCACCTTCCCGTTGACCACCGGCCAGGTGGAATTGCGCGACAGCGCGGTGGAGACCATCGAGGGGCTGCGGCTCATCAAGCAACAGATCCCCGGCGTGATGACCGCACTGGGCATCAGCAACGTCAGCTTCGGTGTGCGTCCGGCGGCGCGCGGCGTGCTCAACAGCGTCTTCCTGTCGCACGCGGTGCAGGCCGGCCTCGACATGGCCATCGTCAACCCGGCGCACATCACGCCCCTGGCGGAAATCCCGCAGCAGCAACGTGAGCTGGCCGAAGCTCTCATCTTCAACCGTCACGAGGATGCCCTGACGGACTTCATCCAGTTCTACGAAACTAACGAGGTGCGCCTCGCCGGCCAGGAAGTCGAAGATCCGACGGCCGACATGAGCAGCGAAGAGGCCCTGCACTGGCAGATCGTGCATCGACGCAAGGAAGGCCTTGAGGCGCTGATCGACGACTGTCTGCTGCGTCAGGACGCAGTCGGCGTGCTCAACAACGTGCTGCTGCCGGCCATGAAGGAGGTCGGCGACAAGTTCGGCGCCGGCGAGTTGATCCTGCCCTTCGTGCTGCAGAGCGCCGAGGCCATGAAGCGCGCCGTCGCCTACCTCGAGCAATTCATGGATCGCCTCGACGGCGCCAGCAAGGGCACCGTCGTGCTGGCCACGGTCTACGGCGACGTGCACGACATTGGCAAGAACCTGGTGAAGACCATTCTCGGCAACAACGGCTACACGGTGCATGACCTCGGCAAGCAGGTGCCGGCCAACACCATCATCGACCAGGCGCAGGCGCTCAAGGCGGACGCCATCGGCCTGAGCGCCCTGCTGGTCAGCACCTCGAAGCAGATGCCACTGATCGTCAACGAGCTGGCGCGGCGCGATCTGTCCTACCCGGTGCTCATCGGCGGCGCGGCCATCAACCGTCGCTTCGGTCGCCGCATCCTCTTCCTCGAAGGCGATGGCCAGCCCTATGCCCCCGGCGTCTTCTACTGCAAGGATGCCTTCGAGGGCCTCGAGGTGGTCGATGGCCTGGTGGACCCGGAGCGGCGCGCGCAACTCCTCGCGCAGCTGGTGGACGGGGCCGAGGCCGAACGCGACCGGCCCGCCAAACGTAAGCAGAAAATCATCCCGGCCCGCAACCGGACTGTGTCCCCGGCGCCGCACATCCCGCAGCCACCTTTCCTCGGGCCAAAGACCATCGAGTACCTGCCGCTCGAAATCGTGTTGCAGCACATCCACCGGCCGGAGCTGTTCCGTCTCTCCTGGGGCGCGAAGAACACCCGTGGCGAGGAATGGACTCAGCTGGAGGCGGACTTCACGGCCAGGCTGGAAGCCATGAGCCGTCAGGCCCGGCGCGAGCGCACACTGCTGCCCCAGGCCGTCTACGGCTACTTCCCGGCCAACAGCGACGGCGACGATCTGATCGTCTGGCAACACGAAACCCTGCAACAGGGAACGCGGCGCGAACAGGCGCGTTTCCACTTCCCGCGCCAGCCGGCCGGCGACCAGCTCTGCCTCGCCGACTATTTCGCGCCAGCGGCGGGTGAGCAGGTCGATACCGTCGCACTGCAAATCGTGACCGTCGGCACGGTCGCCACCGAAACGATCGACGCCCTGCAGGCGGCCGACGAATACAGCGAAGCCTGGTTCTTCCACGGCCTGGCGGTGCAGGCAGCCGAGGCCACGGCCGTCTACGTACACCAGCACATCGCGCGCGAACTGGGCATTCCGGCGCAACAGGGCAAACGCTACAGTTGGGGCTATCCGGCCTGTCCCGACCTGGGCGATCATGAGAAGGTCTTGCAGCTGTTGCCGGGCGCGCAGGCGCTGGGCCTGCAGTTGACCGCCGCGTATCAGTGGGTGCCAGAGCAGAGCACGGCGGCCATCGTCGTCCATCATCCCGCCGCGCGTTACTTCAGCGTCGGCAATCTCGATCGTTCGGCCATGATCCTGGATCAGGGTTGATCGCACAGCGTTGCCAGCGAGCTATGCGGAGGAAGAAGTTGCCTGATATGTCCCTGTGGGCCCTGCCCGCCATCACGCCGGCGCGGACACATGCCGGCCAAACGTCATGATCTTTCACAAGGCGCGGACACGTGCCGGCCAAACGCCATGATCTTTCACAAGGCACCGCCGCTGTGGCGCACCGTACTCACGATGGTGCTGGGCGCAATCATCCTCATCGTACTCTTCGTGCTGCTCATCGACCAGGTGTGTCACTCGGACATCACCTCACGCCAGATGATGTATCCGGATGTCGAAATTGTTTCCGAGGACTATGACCTTTTCCGTGCGCGCGCCCTGGGCTTCACGACGCTGGTGCTACAGACCAATGAAGACGAGGAGACGCTGAGACAGTGGATCCGCGATCGCAACCTTGAGTTGCTGCGCGCGAATCGCTTTCGCGGCCTGGCCGCGCTGACCTGGGGCGTGCGTCCCGTGCGCGAGGACGTCCCCGAGGGCCAGCTCGTCTATATCAGCAGCTGCGGCGTCTGAGGCCGTATAAGCAGCAAGGACTGAACGCTGATGCATACCCTTCCCTTCGCGCAACGCATCCTGCAGGACAAACCGCTGCTGGTGGACGGCGCCATGGGCACCATGCTGCACGAACAGGGCTCGGCCATCAGCGCCTGTTTCGACGAGCTCTGTCTGAGCGACCCGGAGCGCGTGGCGGAGGTGCACCGGGCTTTCCTCGACGCCGGCGCGGAACTGCTGGAGAGCAACACCTTCAGCGCCAATCGCTACAAACTGGCTGAACACGGCCTGGCGTCACAGCTGCCCGCCATCAACCGGGCCGGCGTGCGCCTGGCGCGTGAAGTCATGCGCGACAGCGGCCGACCCAACCTGTATCTGGCCGCTGCAATCGGGCCGCTGGGTGTGAGTCTGAAACCCTACGGCCGCATTTCGCCCGCAGACGCGCGCAACGCCTTCCGCGAACAGGCCGCAGCGCTGCTTGATGAAGGCGTGGACCTGGTCGTGCTGGAAACCTTCAGCGACCTGAAAGAATTGCTGGAGGCGCTGGCCGCCCTGCGCGAGCTGGACAGCGAAATGCCGGTGGCCTGCCAGATGACCTTTGAAACCGATGACCGCACGCAGCTGGGCTGGCTGCCGGGCGCGGTGGCGCGCGGGCTGGCGGAGGCCGGAGCGGACATCATCGGCATCAACTGCAGCAGCGGCCCGGCCCAGGTGCTGCGCCTGTTGCAGGCCATGCGCCACAGCGCGCCAGGGATGCCTTACTCCGTGCAACCCAACGCCGGCTTCCCGGAGGCGGTGGGCGGCCGCGTGATGTACCCGGCCACGGTGGACTACTTCGCCGAATACGCGCTCAGCTTCCGCGAACTGGGCGCCGTGCTCATCGGCGGCTGCTGCGGCACCCGGCCCGGGCACATCGCCGCCATGCGCAAGGCCCTCGACGATCCCGCCAGTCCGGCGCCGCAACTGCCCGTGATGGTGTTTGACGATGAAGAGGAAGCGGTCGCGCCGGACCGCCCCACCCGGCTCGCCGACCAGCTGGCCCGCGGCGAATTCATCATCAGCGTCGAGATGACGCCGCCGCGCAGCTACACGCCGCAGCGCCTGCTCAATGCCGCGCGCACCCTGCAGGAAGCCGGCGCCGACATCATCAACGTGGCGGACAGCCCGGCCGCGCGCATGCGCATGAGTCCCTGGGCCATCGGCCACCTGCTGCAGTCGCGCCTCGGCCTGGAGACCGTGCTGCACTTCCCCACGCGCGGCCGCAATCTGCTGCGCGTTCAGGGCGACCTGCTGGCGGCGCACGCCCTGGGCCTGCGCAACCTCTTCGTCGTGCTGGGCGACCCCACCCAGGTCGGCGACTATCCCGAGGCCATGGACCACTACGACGTGGCGCCCTCGGCCCTCATCCACCTCATCCGGCAGCGCCTGAACCAGGGCCTGGACCAGGCCGGCCATTCCATTGGCCAGCCCACGTCCTTCACCGTCGGCTGCGCGCTGAACATGAGCGCCGCCAACCCGGAGCGCGAGATTCGCGTGCTGCAGCGCAAGCTGCAGGGTGGCGCCAGCTTCGCACTCGGCCAGGCCATCTTCGAGCCGGAACGCATTGCCGCTTTCCACGAACGCTATCAGGCGCACGCAGGCCAGCCCCTGCGCCTGCCCGTGCTAATGGGCCTGATGCCGCTCTACAGCGTGAAGCACGCGCGCTTCCTGCATAACGAGGTGCCCGGCATTCACATCCCGCCGCAGATTTTCGAACGCCTCGCCGACGCCGGCGCGGACGCCCCGCGTGAGGGACTGCGCATCGCCAGCGAGCTGTTGGCCGCCATGTACGACCAGGTGCAGGGCGCCTACATCATCCCGGCCTTCGGCCGTTACGACCTCGCCGCCGAACTCGTCGAAAGCGCCCGCACGGGGTAGACTGCGCGCCATACATGCAGGGGGCGCGACATGAGTGAGCTGCAGCAGCAATATGATGAACAGGGCTACGCCATCGTGCGCGGCGCCGTCGACGCCGGACTGGCTGCCGAATCCGCGGAGCATGTGCACTGGCTGACACGCAAGCACCCTGGCGTGCGTCCCGAGGCGTTTTTTCACAATTTCCTCGTGAACGACCCCTTCATGCACCGCCTTGTCAGCGACGATCGTATCGTCGACATCCTCGAACCCTTCCTCGGGCCAAATATCGCACTCTACGCGCCGCACTATATCGCCAAGCCGCCCGGCGACGGCAAGCCCGTGCTCTGGCATCAGGATGGCGTCTACTGGCCGCTGGAACCGATGGAAGTGATGACCGTCTGGCTGGCGGGAACTGCCTCGAAACGAGAGAACGGCTGCATGCGTGTCCTGCCAGGCACGCAGAACATGCGCCTGCTCTCCCGGCGCGTGGAAATGATCGAGGTCGATACGGAGAAATACGTCCTTAATTCCACCATTCATCCCTCGCTGATCGACGATTCCGATGTCGTTGACCTCGAGCTGGAGGCCGGCGACATCTCCCTGCACAACCCACGCATCATTCACGGCTCGGAAGGCAACACTTCCGCCAGCTGGCGCATCGGCCTGACCCTGCGCTACATTCCCACCAGCACGCGTGTGAAGGCCGAAGGCTGGCGCAACATTCTCGTGCGCGGTCAACCCGACCCGCGCAACGACAATCTCTATGCCGCACGACCGGGTTATGTGCCGGGGGCGACCATGGCCTTCCGCGGCGCGGAGGCCTGGCAGGCCAGCTGAGCGTCAGCGCAGCTGTGCGTCCGCAAAATCCAGGTAGCGTTCCCAGTCCCAGGCGGTGACGTCGTGCCCGCCGCTGCGTAGATGGTAGCCAATGCTGCCGCTCACCATGGTGTCCGGCGCTGGCTGCTCACGCACCGGCAGCCCCTCCTGACCGAACAGACGCCAGGCCGGGTCGGCCTGCGCTGCAGCCAGGAATTCCCCGCGCGGGTCGCTCCACAGGTCCCCGGTCGCGCTGGCCACATACAGCGGACGCGGCGCGACGAGCGCCAGCAGCATATGCTGATCAACTGGCAGCGCGTCCTCGCGCCCGTTGTACTCGTGGAAGTTGCGGCAGAACCAGTGCGGGAAGCGCGTGTTGATGGCCGCCACTGTCTCACCGAAGCGCCGCCGTGAAAGCGCCGCGCCGCCGCAGCCGCTGTTGTTGCTGACCACCAGCGCAAAGCGTTCGTCGCGCGCGGCCGCCCACAGCGCCGTCTTGCCCAGGCGCGAATGCCCGATGAGCGCGACCGGCCCGCAGACCTCCTGCTCCAGCAGCGCGTCCAGCGCGCGGCTGAGCCCCCAGGCCCAGGTCGCCACCGCGCCCCAGGCGGCCCCGTCGTCCGACTCCGGCGGCGCGAACAGGCGCTGCACGCTGTCGGCACGGCCATCAGCGCGGTCCGGAAAGAGCTCGCCGCACCACAGCGTCGCCAGCGCATAACCACGCTCAAGGATGCGCGCCACCGACCAGCGGCTGGCGTGCTCGCCGCGCGCGACCTCCGCGCCGGGCGGCTGCAGAATGGCCGGGTCCGCGTGTGTCGTGTGGTTGCCGTTGAAGTTGAGGCCGAGGAAGGTCGGCGCCGGGCGCCGCTGCGGCAGCCACAGCAGCAGATTCAGGGGATGTGCGTCGTCACCAATCAGGATGCGCAGCTGCCGACGCTCATTGCCATTCGGCAGCGGAGTTCGTTCGAGCGTCTCGACATGCAGCGCCAGGGTCTGCACCGGCGTCTGGCCGTAGACCTGTTCGGCGAAGCGCGCCAGCAGTTGTGGACGACGCTGCTCTGTCCACAGGGCAGCCTCGCGCACCGGGCTGCCATCCTCCAGGCGCAGCAGCGGCGGCAATTCATATTCCGGCACGCGCGCTTCATCATGGATTGTATCGGTCACAGGTCGTCCCTCGTGCTTAATGCGGCGCGTCGATCTCCTGACGTACGGTCTGGTAAAGCAGCTCGGCGTGCAGTTGCCCCAGGGTGTAGCAGGGGCCGCCCAGCTTCTCCGCCAGCCGGCTCGCCAGGCCGCGGTCGAAGGCCACGTGTTCCATGTTGATGGTGACGGTCTTGATGTCGTGCTCCTTGATCATGGTGGCGATGCGATGCGCCTCGTCCTGCGGCGCCTGCTCGCTGATGGAGACGTTGCCGGCGCCATCGGTGAGCAGGATGATCATGGGCACGATGTCGGGGTTGAGCGTCTTTTCACGCCGCACCGTCTCGTAGGAGAGCAGCAGCCCGGCCGAAAGCGGCGTCTTGCCGCCGACCGGGATGTTGGCCAGCGCCTTCTTGGCCAGCAGCACAGAGTTGGTGGGCGCCAGCACCAGCGAGGCGCGGTCCTTCTGGAAGACGACCAGGCCCACCCGGTCGCGGCGCTGATAGGCATCGGTCAGCAGCGACATGATGGCGCCCTTGGTGGCCTGCATGCGCTCCGAAACCGCCATGCTCCACGAGGCGTCCACCGCGAAGAGGATGAGGTTGGAGGCGCGCCGCACGCGCACCTTGCGCTGCAGATCGTCCTTGCGCAGCGCCCAGGCCACGCCGTTGTCGGCGCGGTCCGCTTCCCGTTCCTGCTGATGCGGCGCGGCGGCGCGCAAGGTGGCGTCGAAGGCGATGTCATCGGTGCGGCCGTTGGCAGGTCGCGCCTGGATGTAGCGGCCACGTTTGCGCTCGGTCTTGGTGCGCGAACGGCGTCCGGCGCGTTGTCTGGTCAAACGGTCGAGCGGCGTATCCAGCTTGCGCGGCGTGAACTCGGACTTGCTCTCAACCTGCTTGCCGCCTTCCCACCAGTAGGCGTCCTGCTGGTCGAAGATGTTCTGCGGGGCGGGTTCCGCCTGACCCAGGTCCGGCAGCTCTTCATCGCTGCTGTCGCTCAGGGTCTGGCTTTTTTTTTAGCTGCCTGTTCCTCGCTGTCCGCGCTGGCTTCAGAGCTGTCCTCGCCCTCGCTCCATTCGGACATGACCTCTTCCAGCTGATCGCCCATGGCATCCATGCTCATATGGGCGTCGGCGAAGGGGCCGCGCTTGAGACGGTGCGGGATGGCGAGCTCGGCGGCCAGCAGGATGTCCTCCTGCGTGATGCGCAGGCGACCCTGGAAGGCGGCGTGTGCCCGCGCCGTCTTGAGAATGACGAGATCGGAGCGATGGCCGTCGATGTGCAGGCTGCTGGACAGGGTGGCGATGGCGTAGAGGTCGCGCCGGTCGTACTGCACCTGGTCGACCAGTTCGCGCGCGGCGGCGATACGCTGCGAGAGCTCCTGCTCCCGCGGCTCCCACTGCCTGCCGAAGGCCCCGGCGTCGGTTTCGCTGGCGATGTGACGCTCGAGGATGTCCATGCGCGCGCGGGCTTCATCAATGCTGGTCACATCCACCGAAAGCGCGAAACGGTCCAGCAACTGCGGCCGCAGGTCGCCCTCTTCCGGGTTCATCGTGCCCACCAGGATGAAGCGCGCCGGATGCGAAAAGCTGATGCCCTCGCGCTCGACCACGTTGATGCCCATGGCCGCCGAGTCCAGCAGCAGGTCGACCACGTGGTCGTCGAGCAGGTTGACCTCGTCCACGTAGAGAATGCCGCGGTTGGCGTTGGCCAGCACGCCAGGGTCGAAGTGGCGCTCGCCGCGCTGGATGGCCTTCTCGATGTCGAGCGTACCCACCACGCGGTCCTCGGTGGCGCTCACCGGCAGGTCCACGAAGCGGATGCGCCGCATCGTCACCGGCAATTCTTCGCCGCGCTCGTGCCGCTCGTGCACCATGTCGGACCAGGTGCCGGGCTGGTCGGGGTCATCGTTGAAGGGCGAGTCCGCCACGACCTTCACTTCCGGCAAAAGGGCCGCCAGCGCGCGCGCGGCGGTGGACTTGCCAGTGCCGCGTTCGCCGCGGATGAGCACCCCGCCGATGCGCATGTCGATGGCGTTGAGGATGAGGGCGCGTTTCATGCGCTCCTGACCCACGATGGCGGTGAAGGGGTAGACCGGCGCTCGCTTTGTCATGGTTCCTGTCCCGTGCAGGTGGATAGCAGCGCCAGTATACACCTGTTGTGCGCTGTCGGCAGGGCGGACTTACGCGACGGGATTCCTGAAACTGGTGCCCTGCAGCGAGATTCTGTGCTGAATCACGGCCACAAAACGGCCAATAACACGGAAACGGCCAATAAGACGGCCATTAGCACGGCCAACATACACAGAATTGCCATGCCCAGCCGTTCATCCAGCGCGACCTGCTGCACGATTCCGGTTTGTCCCGGACGCGGTGGCGGGACGCCACAAGCAAATTATCTCCATCTGTTCGCCAGCAGGGCTGACGGCAGCTCTTCATCCGTGGCACAACCGGACGTTCAAGTAAGAGGTTCATAATATTCCATTGGGGTTCACAAGTATCGCTGCCAGACCATCTGATTCGTAGAACAGGTATTCACATTGCGCCGCCCTGTGCTACAATGTCCCTCCTTCCAGCCAGCAGGAGTTTGCGTGTCCAGCAAGCGCGGCGAGTTCACCGTAGCCGATTCCTACAACTACAATCACAAGGGGGTGCGCCGCTGGATCCTGTCGCACGTCCTGCGCTATCGCTTCCTTTTCCTGCGCTCCGTCCTGCTCTTCCTGGTGGGCTGGAGCGCCATGGCCTGGGTGCGCGTGCTGATCGGCGAAGCGGCGCGCGAGATCACCAGCCCTACCCGTCCCGACGGCGTGCTGCTCGCCGCGCTCGCGGTGCTGCTGGCCTCCATCATCGACAGCCTCGCCCACCTCGGCGGCAGCCTCTCCATCACGGTCATCGCCCAGCGCCTGGCGCGCGACTCACGCGAGGAGCTCTACGTCAGTTTGCTGGGCAAGAGCCAGACCTTCCATGACCGGCAGCGCGTCGGCGACATCATGGCGCGCGCCAACGACGACGTGAGCTTTCTCACCCACATGATCCACCCGGGCATCTTCTTCATCATCGAGATCGTGCTCGGCATGGCCCTGCCCATGCTCTACATCGCTGCCATTCACTGGCAGCTGATACTGGTGCCGTTGCTCTTCGTGCTTATCTATATCGTGACCGTGCGCAGTTACTTCCGGCGCCTCAGCCCGGTGATTGGCGCCCAACGCCGGGCCTTCGGCATCATGAACGCCGGCCTCGAGGAGACCATTTCCGGCATCGAGATCGTCAAGGCCAGCGCCCAGGAAGCCTTCGAACGGCGCAAGTTCCGGCGCCATGCCCAGGCCGTACGCGACTATCTGGTGCAGCAGGGCACGATCGAGGCGCGCTATCTGCCCTACCTCTTTTTCGGCTTCGCGCTGGGCCTGACCTTCCTGCATACCATGGTCCTCTTCGGCGAGGGCAGCCTCGACATCGGCGCCGTGGTCGCTGTGACCGGCCTGGTAGGCGCCATGCGTTTCCCGGTGTTCATCTCGGTCTTCGCCTTCTCCATGGTGCAAATGGGCATTGCGGGCGGCGAGCGAATCCTCGAGCTCATCAAGGCCAGCGCCGACATGGACGAGAACGTGGCGGGCCACAGCAGCCGCGTGGCGGGCGACATCGTCTTTGAGAACGTGAGCTTCGGCTACGAAGACGGCATGGTGCTGCAGGACATCTCCTTCCACGTGCGTCCCGGCGAGACCGTCGCCATCGTCGGCCAGACCGGCTCCGGCAAGAGCACGCTGACCGAACTCATCAACCGCACCTACGACGTCACTTCCGGCCGCATCCTCATCGACGGCGTCGACATCCGCGACTGGCAGCTGGACTCGGTGCGCTCGCAGATCTCGCGCATCGAGCAGGACGTCTTCCTCTTCTCACGCAGCGTCGCCGAGAACATTGCTTTCGGCACGCCCGACGCCACGCACGAGCGCATCGAGCAGGTGGCGCAGGAAGCGCAGGCGCACGACTTCATCCAGTCCTTCGCCCAGGGCTACGAAACGGAAATTGGCGAACGCGGCGTCATGCTCTCCGGCGGGCAGCGTCAGCGCCTCGCCCTGGCGCGCGCCTTCCTCAGCGACCCGCGCATCCTCATTCTCGATGACTCCACCAGCGCCATCGACAGCGCCACCGAGGACGACATCCAGAAAGCCATCACGCGCGCGCAGCAGGGCCGTACCACCCTGCTTATCACCCACCGCCTCTCGCAGATCCGCTGGGCCGACCACATCCTCGTGCTCGACGATGGCCAGGTGGTCGCCAGCGGCAGCCATGAGCAGTTGCTGCAAAGCTCCGACCCCTACCGCCGCATTTTCGCGCGCTACGACGTCGCCCTGCCGGTCGCCTGAAGCGCCAAAAAGTTACAGGGAGAACTGATCCTTGGGTTTCATCATGGACGGCCTTGATGCCGAAGAGTACGACCGCCAGTATGGCGATCGCGAGCTCGTAGGCCGCATCCTCGGCTACTTTCGTCCTGAAGGCCGGCGCATGGTACTGGTCGCCGGCGCCATCCTTTGCGTTTCGCTGCTCAACACTGGCCTGCCCATCTATATCTCGATCTCGATTGACCGCATCGCGGCAGACCCCACCGAGCGCAACCTGATCCTGGCGCTGGTGGGCACCGTCCTGCTCGGCGCGGTGGCCTGGGTCTTCAACGCGCTGCGCCAGTGGCAGTCGGCAAAGGCCATCGGCAACGTCACGCTGCGTCTGCGCGAGGACGCCATGGACGCCGTGCTGCGCCGCGATCTCTCCTTCTACGACAGCTACTCCTCCGGCAGGATCGTCAGCCGCGTCACCTCGGATACCCAGGCCTTCTCCGCGGTGGTCACGCTGACGACGGACCTGATGAGCCAGTTTCTGCTGGTCATCCTGCTGGTCGGCTATCTCTTCACCGTCAGCGCGCGGCTGACGGTTATCCTCTTGCTACTGGCGCCGCTCATCATCGTCACGGCGCTCGCCTTTCGCCATCTCGCGCGCAAGACCGTTACGCAGTCGCGCCGCATCAACGCCGAGGTCTACGCGCACATCCAGGAGACGGTCAGCGGCATCCGCATCGCCAAGACCTTTCGCCAGGAGCACAGCGTTTACAGTGAGTTCCTCGGCGTCAACGCGCGTTCCTATCGCATTAACCTGCTGACCGGCTACACCTTCAGCAGCATCTTCCCCATCCTCGGCCTGCTGGCCGGTTTCGGCACCACCGCCCTGGTCTATTTCGGCGTCCTCGACGCCCAGGCGGGCGGCATCAGCGCCGGCACATGGTTCCTCTTCATCCAGGGCATCCAGATGTTCTGGTTCCCGCTGACCAGCATCGCCTCCTTCTGGAGCCAGTTTCAACTGGGTCTGGCCGCCGGTGAACGCGTCTTCGCCCTCATCGACGACGAACCGAAGGTCATTCAGCAGGACGAGCGCATCCTGCCGGAAATTGACGGCGAAATCTGCTTCGACCGCGTCGACTTCCGCTACACGGACAAGGAGCAGGTGCTGCAGGATTTCTCGCTCACCATTCAACCGGGCGAGACGCTGGCGCTGGTCGGCCACACCGGCTCCGGCAAGTCCAGCATCGGCAAGCTCATCGCCCGCTTCTACGAGTTCCAGGGCGGCCAGATCCGCATCGATGGCGTGGACATTCGCGACCTCGACCTGCACAACTATCACACCAGGCTGGGCATGGTGGCGCAGACGCCCTTCCTCTTCGATGGCAGCGTGCGCGAAAACATCCGCTACGGCCGGCCCGATGCCAGCGACGAGGAGGTGGCGCGCAGCGCGCGCATGGTCGGCCAGGGGGACTGGTTGCGCGCCCTGCCCGAGGGCCTCGACACGGGCGTGGGCGAGCGCGGCAGCGGCCTCTCGATGGGCCAGCGCCAACTGGTCGCGCTGGCGCGCGTGCTACTGCAGAACCCCTCCATCTTCATTCTGGACGAAGCCACCGCCAGCGTGGACCCGCTGACCGAGACGCTCATCCAGGAAGGCCTGGACCTGGTGCTGGCGGACCGCACCAGCATCGTCATCGCGCACCGCCTCTCCACCATCCGCCACGCCGACCGCATCATCGCCTTGCGCAATGGCGAGATCATCGAGGAAGGTGACCACGAGCAGCTACTGGCCCAGGGCGGCCACTATGCCGAGCTCTACAACACCTACTTCCGCCACCAGTCGCTGGAGTACATCGAGTCCGCCGGCCAGCTGCTTAACGGCCTGGCCTGAGTGCGCTTGTCCCCGCTGTCCGCGCCGACTACAATCGACAACCTCAGCCCGGACAGCCAGCCAGCACATGACTGATTCCCCGGAGCAAGCGGACGCCGAAGACGAACCGCAGCCGCCGCAAGGACCTGCCGCGCAGGAATTCGAGGAGATGATGCGCCAGGCGGCGCGCGCGCGCAGCCAGCAGCCCCCTGCGCCGGAGCGGCGCCGGCAGCGCCGGGCCGCCGCCCTCGCCCAGGAACGCGACCGCCGTCTGCAGCGCCGCCGCAGCGATCGTCAGCGCAGCGCGGTCAGTATGCTGGGCGGCTTCGTGCGCGCCTTTTTCGTGGTCTCTGTCGCCAGCGGGTTGATCGCGACCATCCTGGTATGGTGGACGCCGCCGGAATTCATCGCCAGTTCCGTGCGCCGCGAACTGGGCATGGCGGCGCTGGAAGACGACACGCCGCTGCGCGCCACAGCCGCGCCCACGCCCAACTGGCTGCAACGCATTGGCATCGTCGCCGGTCATCGCGGCCCCAACCCCAATTTCCCGGGGGCAGACCCGGACCCGGGCGCCGTTTGCCTTGATGGCCTGGCCGAGACCGACATCAATTTCGAAATCGCGCAGCGGATTGTGCGCAACCTGCGCGGACGTGGCTACACCGTCGATCTGCTCGACGAATTTGACCCGCGCCTGAATGAGTATCAGGCCACGGCGCTGGTCTCCATCCATGCCAACACCTGCCTGCCCTTCACCGAGGAAGTCTCCGGCTTTCTGATTGCGGCCGCCGAGGCGCGGGTTGCGGCGCGCAGTCGCGATGATATTCTCGTGGACTGCATCGCGCGTCACTATGCGCGTGAGACCGGCCTTGAGCGCCATGAGGGCGTCACCGTCGACATGACCAGCTACCACTCATTCCGCGAAGTCCATCTCTGGACGCCGGCCGTCATAATAGAAACGGGCTTTATGCTGGCAGACCGCGAGCTGCTCACCGGGCAGCCGGAGCGCGTTGCCGACGGGGTGACCAACGGCATCCTCTGTTTCCTCGATTCGCGCAGCGACCTGCCGGCCAGGAGCGGTGGCCTGTGACGCGTGAACTGGTGATGTACAGCCGGCGCCAGCCCTGCCCCTGGGTTACCCTGGCGAAGCAGACGTTGCAGTTGCACGGCGTTGCCTGGCGCGAACTGCTCATCGATGAGGACGACGCAGCCCGCAGCCGCCTGCTGGACTGGGTCGGTTTTCTCTCCGTGCCCACGCTCATCGTCGCCGCGCCTGGCAGCGACCTGCCGCTGGCAGCGCCAGCCGCCCTGGACGCGGACACCAGCCCGCGCGGCATCGACCGCGGCTGCATGATCACCGAGCCGGGCATGGCGCAGTTGAGCGCCTGGCTGCAGCGCAACGGCCTGCTGAGCCCCGCGGGTCTGGCCAGGCCTGGCATTGACAGCGCCCACCCCTCGGACTAGAATGCGCCTTGCGTCCGGCTGGACTGTGTGCCACGCAGTCGCGCCTTGTCGCACCAGGGCGGCCTGCTATACTGCGTTGGCAATGTTGCCACCGTAGCTCAATCGGCAGAGCTTTCGCCTTGTAAGCGAGAGGTTACGGGTTCGAATCCCGTCGGTGGCTTGTGGCGCAGGGACGTGTGCAAGGGTCGGTGCCCGAGCGGCTAATGGGAATGGACTGTAAATTCATTGGCGAGAGCCTACGCTGGTTCGAATCCAGCCCGGCCCACAGCGCCTCTGTAGCTCAGGGGTAGAGCGCATTCTTGGTAAGAATGAGGTCATGGGTTCAAATCCCATCAGAGGCTTGCATCCAACCGTAAACAGCGTGCAGCCCGAAAGCGTGGTGAGCGCGCCAGCGAACAGGATCCAGGATGGCCAAAAAGGGAAATCGCGTCATCGTCAAGCTCAAGAGCACCGAAAGCGGGCACATGTACATCACCTCCAAGAACCGTCGCACCACCTCCGGCCGCCTGGAGCTGAAAAAGTACGACCCGCATGTGCGACGCCACGTGCTGTACCGCGAGACCCGCTGACGGAGCAGGCTCGCACCTTTAGGGGAGTAGCTCAATTGGCAGAGCAACGGTCTCCAAATCCGTAGGTTGTGGGTTCGATTCCTGCCTCCCCTGCAGCGGCCCGGGGGCCCTCCACGATAGTGGCGCCCTGTGCGGAAACAAGGAGTACCTATGTCAACCGAGAAGACGAGCGGGACCAGTACGCGGCGTAGCTGGTGGCCCTTTGGCAACCGTTCCGAAGAGTTGGAAGAGCAGCAGGAGCGCGGCGTCACCGCGAGCAAGGGTCGCGCCACGCCCGGCCGGCGCAACCTGCCTGTGGTGGTGGAGAGCGGCAACCGCCTCACGCGGCCTTTCATCAGCCTGCTGGGCTATTTCGAGGGCGTGCGCGACGAAGTTAAAAAGGTCAGCTGGCCCACGCGCGAGGAAGCGCGGCGCCTGAGCGTCATCGTGCTGGTCTCAACGCTGCTGTCAGCGCTCGTGCTGGGGCTCATCACGCTGGGCTACAGCGAGCTCTTCGCCATCGGCCTCAGCCAGCCCCTGATCTTCCTCGGCTTCTTCGTCGTGGTCGTGGGCCTGGGCGCCTTCTTTTACATTCGCGCCAATCGCAACAAATCAACGTCCTGGTAGCGGGAACGGGAGACAATGATGGCCAAAGAGGCGTTTGACCCCGAACCGGTCTGGCTGGATGACGACGAGGATGGCATCAACATCGTCCTTGAAGATGGCAGCGAGACGCCGGAAATTGACAAGCTGTGGTTCGTCATCCACTGCTACTCCGGCTACGAGAACAAGGTGCGCCATGCCATCGAGCAGCGCATTGAAACCATGGGCATGCGCGACAAGATCTTCGATGTCATCATCCCCACCGAAGAAGAGATTGAGATTCGCGACGGCAAGCACCGCCCGGTCGAGCGCCGCGTCTTTCCCGGCTACCTGCTGGTCGAGATGGTCATGGACGAAGACTCCTGGTATGTGGTGCGCAACACCCCCGGCGTGACCGGTTTCGTGGGTATGGGCAACGACCCCACGCCCTTGCGCCCCGAAGAAGTCGACAAGATTATGGACCGCATGTCGCAGGAGACGCCGACCATCGTCGTCAACTTCGGCGTCGGCGAGAAGGTGCGCATCATCGACGGCCCCTTCAACGACTTCATTGGCACGGTCGATAACATCGACATCGACAAGACCCGGGTGCGCGTGATGGTTAATTTCTTCGGCCGCGATACCCCGGTCGAACTGGATTTCCTGGAAGTCGAGAAAGCCTGAGGACGAACGTTAATGGCAAAGAAGATCAAGGCCATCCTGACCCTGCAAATTCCCGCCGGCAAGGCCAATCCCGCGCCGCCCATCGGCCCGGCCCTGGCCCAGCACGGCATCAATCTCATGGGTTTCTGCAAGGAATACAACGCCCGCACCAGCAACCGCATGGGCGATATCATTCCCGCTGAAATCACCATCTTCAGCGACAGCTCCTTCCGCTTCGACCTCAAGAGCCCGCCGACTGCCTTCCTCATTCGCAAGGCCGCCGGCGTTGAAAAGGGCGCCTCCAACCCCCTCGCCGAAAAGGTCGGCCAGTTGAACCGCCGCCAGGTTCAGGAGATTGCCGAAGTTAAGCTGCCGGACCTCAATACCTCGGAAATTGCTGCGGCAATGCGCCAGGTTGAGGGCACCGCACGCCAGATGGGCATCATCATCGTTGACTGACCGCGACAATACTGTGGGAGGGCGCTGCCCGACTGCACCACAGGGAGGATTGACATGGCAAAAAATGGCAAACGCTTCGACGCAGCCCTGAAGAGCTTCGACCGCAAGACCGATTATCCGCTGGCAGAAGCGGTGAGTCTGGTGCGTCAGCTGGCGACCGCCAAATTTGACGAGACTGTCGAGTTGCACATGCGCCTCGGCATCGACCCACGCCACAGCGATCAGCAGGTGCGCAGCACAGTGCTACTGCCGCATGGTCTCGGCCGCACGGTGCGAGTGCTGGTCTTCGCAGAGGGTGAGGATGCCCGCGCCGCCGAAGAAGCCGGCGCCGACATCATCGCCGACGACGCGGTGGTCGCGCGCATCCAAAACGAGGGCTGGTTTGAATTCGACGCCGCCCTGGCTGTCCCCTCCATGATGTCCCGGGTCGGCCGCCTCGGGCGTGTCCTCGGCCCGCGCGGCATGATGCCCAACCCGCGAGCCGGCACCGTCGTGCAGCCCGCCGACCTGCCGCAGGCCATTCAGGAACGCAAGGCCGGCCGCGTCGAGTTCCGCAACGACAAGACCGGCAACCTGCATGTGCCGGTCGGCAAGGCCAGCTTCGACCAGGAGCGCCTGCTGGAGAACGTCAGCACGGTCATCGACGCGATCACGAGCTCCCGCCCAGGCGCGGTGAAGGGCACCTACGTGCGCCGCGTCGTGCTCACCTCCACCATGGGGCCCGGCATCCGCGTCGGCGGCATCGCCTGAGCCCGGGCTGAGGGCTCTTGCCAGGGTGCGCAGCAGGTCGGCCTGGACATTCTTCCCGGCCTGGCCCGCGTGCACTGCTCACCCCATGACAATGCATCTAATATCTCCGTGCCTGCTGAGGTAAGCCTAAAATATGCCTTCGCTTGCACTCATGGATGTTGTAGAGCAACTGAAACTGGCTATCTGGATAGCGTCTCTTGCACTCACAACATTCATTGTCCTTGCCGTGCTTGTCTGGCATCCCAGACTGGAGTCACTGTTCCCGTCATGGGCACTGAGGCTGTCCTTCCTGTTTCTCAGCCTCTGGTTAATCCTGCTCGTACTCAGTTTCTCTTTCATTTATTTCTTGCCCAGCCCGCCCCAGGGCACAAAATTTCTCTGGTACATGAACGAGGAGACAAGCGTTGCCTCTGTCGTGACAACCATGCCCCTGTTCCTTGCGGCAACCCTGTGCCTGGCTTTCATCCTCCCTTCAGGAAAGCTTTCCCGGCTTGAGTGGCTGTACTGGTTCGTCCTGTGTCTCAGCTTCACAATTATGGCACTTATAGAATTCGTCATAACACCCTCGGAATTGTTTTGGATTCCGAAGCGAGGTGATCTGTTCAGGCCCATCGGAGTTCTACTGGCAGGATCAACCCTGTTCATGATCCTGAGAAACAACACGGCCATGCGGCGATTGTATTTGACTGCACTGCTGGCTGGTATGGCAGTGTGGACCACCGGAGCAATTGTCATTGATGATTTCTATTTTAGAGATTCCTATCCCCTGGGGCCATTGGAGGAGACGCTGGAACTGATTGGCGTGCTGGTCACATTTCTCGGTATTGCCGGCCTTGCAACTTCGGTTGCGCAGACGTTGTCTGTGAAACGCACCATAATGACAACATGCGCGCTTCTCGTTGTCCTCCTTTCCGGCGCCGTCATAAACTATAGATACACCTTGATCGTGCCGCACCAAAATTGGGATTTGCCATTCGTTTCCAGGACATATTTTGAAGAAATTCTGTATGCCAAACGCATGGATGCCACCATCGAAGACACGCTGGCCCTGACCGGCTGGTCGTATGACCTGCCGCAGCCCGGCGGTGCCGCCGACTTTCGCCTTTGGCTGCACGCTACCCGCAGACCGGATTACCCCTTTGGCCTCGCCGTCCAGCTGCTGGATCAGGCAAACGGGTCTGTTCTGGCTGCCGTCGACAAATTGAGCTTTGATGGCGATGACAAGAGAAGTCCTGAAAGAGTGAAGTGGCCTGCCGGCCGCTTTTATACCCGCAGCCAGGCAGTGGAGCTGACGCTTCCTGCGGATCTTCCCGTCAACCACGCTTTCTGGTTAACCCTCTCCTTCTGGGAGTACGAGGGCAATGTAGCGATCCGCCCCCTGCCCGTTGATTCCAGCGACTACCCGCTACTGGGTGAAACCCACGTCATCCTGGACGAAGTGGTGTTCCCGGAAACAGTGGCGTGCGCCAGCCTGGCGGAAGCGCCCGGGAGATTTGCCAACGGCTTCGTCCTTCAAGCCGCGTCCATTCCCGGGCGGGCGCAGGCGGGCGGCGAACTGGCCGTCAGCTTCACCTGGTGCGCGGAGCGCGACGGCAGTGAAGACCTGATCCAGTTCCTGCATTTCTTCCACGCAGAAAGCGGAGCGTATCAGGTCGTGGACCAGATGCCGCTGGGGGCGCGCTTGCCAACGCGTCTCTGGTACGCCGGCCTGCAGTCCGACGAAACGTGGCAGTTCACGCTCCCTGCCGATCTGCAGGCAGGTCGCTATTCCATCTTCAGTGGCTTGTATCGGTCTGCAGACCTGCAACGCCTGGATGTAACCCTGGCCAATGGCACGCAGCCCGCTGATGCCCGCATCCTGCTGGGGAGCATTCTCGTAGATGGCTGAAGCACTGCGGGCGTCTCCCTGACAACTTTATGAATCCCGCAGCCCCGTTAGTGCCGTCAACCGGGTCCGGATTACCCCGGTGCACTCCTTCTTATGTTATGTGATAATTGCGAGATGACTGGTCTTTACCTCTTCGCAAAACACAGAATGCGCCGGGTTTCCCCGGCCTGATGTCCCATATTAATCCTGAAATGCCCTTCCTGCTTCTGTCTCTGGGGCTTTGCGTTTTCTTTGCCTGGCTGTTGAGTACCAGGCTGGGGACGCTAATTCCTCAACCAGGCCTGCGTCTGGCTAAACTGTTCCTTGTCATCCAGATCCTGCTGATTGTGATCAACATCGTCATAGCCCAAACCGGGACGGACATCTTCCCGGTTTATCTATGGCACCTGGACAAGGAATTCAGCATCCCCTCAATAAATTCTACAATTCAATTGTTTCTCTTGTGTAGCCTGTGCTTGCTCACCGGGTTCGCATCCGGGAGAATCTTTCTTCTGGAGCGAGCGTACTGGCTGATCCTCGGCGTTGGCATCGCTGGTATGACCCTTATGGAATTCGATGTTTTCAAGAGGCACCACTTTCCTCGACAGTTGATCTTGCCATCCGGCATATTCATGGCTATGGGAGCTATTGCTATAGTCATGTTGAATAGCAACCGCAGCCGTCGCAGCTTGTTGTTGCTACTGCCGGTTGGATTGGGGATCTGGGCATTGGGTGCCCTCATCCTCGACCCGGTGTCTTTATACATCTTCGAACGTGTGCTTCTGGAAGAGACGCTGGAAACTTTTGGAATCATTATCGCTCTGGCCGGCGTGACTGGATACGCAACAGAGAGTTTGCGGCAAATCCGAAAATGGGGAATCAGACTCTTCACAAGCATATGCCTGGCGAACGTTTTGCTGGTAGTCCTGCTGCTGGGAGTTCTCGTCAAAGAAGATTGGGAATATGTAGAGAATCGTTTTTTCGGAAGACATTACGGCCGCAAGATTACTGTCGACTTCGCCGACAGCGCGCTGGCCTTACGAGGCTGGTCGTCCAGTTCTTTCAGCCCCGGTAATTATGCACCGGTCGACTTTTGGCTGCATGCCACGCGGCCCCTGCAGGATGACTTTGGCTTCACTGTCCAGCTCCTGGATCAGGAAAGCAAGGCCGTTGTGTTGGCAAAAAACAAGCGGAGTGACACGGGAGCCAGCCTGTGGCGGCCGGGAATCCGCTACTCTGTTATGCAGAAAGTGCTGCTCTTTCTGCCTGAATCAGTCCCGACTGATCGTGCGCTGTGGCTGACGCTTTCTTTCTGGAAGACCGCTGATAATGAATTTGTTTCCCTGCCGGTTGACTACAGCGACTACCCGCTGCTGGGCGCTACCCACGTCATCCTCGACGAACTGGTGCTGCCGCAGCAAGCGGATAGCATCAGCCAGGAGGAAGCGCGCGGCCGGTTCGCCAACGGCTTCGTCCTGTATGATGCCTCCATTCCAGAACAGGCGCAGGCGGGTGAAGAGCTGGATGTGACCTTTCACTGGGGAACGGAAAGCGCGGGCAGCGAAGACCTGATCCAGTTTCTGCACTTCTTCCATGAAGAAAGCGGCGAGTACCGGGTTGTGGATCAAATGCCGCTGGGCGCGCGCTTGCCAACGCGGCTCTGGTACGCCGGCCTGCAGTCCGACGAAACGTGGCGCTTCACGCTCCCGGCCGACCAGCAGGCAGGACGCTACGCCATTTACAGTGGACTGTATCGGTCTACTGACCTGGAGCGTCTGGGTGTAACCCTGGCCGATGGCACGCAGCCCGCTGATGCCCGCATTCCGCTGGGGAACATTCAGGTCGAGGGTTAAAGCGCTTCAGACGACTCACCGACAACTGAATGTGTCCAGCCTTCCTGAACAGGGTAGCTAACAAAATCTTGTTTGCCCGGTGCGCTCCTGCTTGTGTTGTGCGATAATTGTAGAATGATGATCTTCACCCCTCCTGGTTCCACATGATTCGCCGGGTTTCTCCGGCCTGATGCCCGACTTTCATCCTGAACTGCCCACCCTGTTTCTGTCTCTGGGGCTTTGTGCGTTCTTTGCCTGGCTGTTGAGAACCAGGCTGGGGACTCTCATCCCTGAACCTGGCCTGCGTCTGGTAAACCTGTTCCTTGCCATCCAGATCTTTCTGATTGTGATAAATATCGTCATTGTCGGGATCGGAGAGACGGACATCTTCCCGGTTTATCTATGGCACCTGGACAAAGAGTTCAGCATCCCCTCGATTAATTCGACAATGCAGTTGTTTCTCTTGTGTAGCCTGTGCGTGCTCACGGGATTCGCATCCGGGAAGTCTTTTGTCCTTGAGCGAGCGTACTGGCTACTCCTCGGCATTGGCAGCGCCGGTATGACCCTGGTTGAATTCGATCTTGTATCCAGAGACTCCCTTCCTCAACTGTTGATCTTGCCATCCGGCATATTCATGATTGTGGGAGCTGTTTTAATAGTCTTGCAAAATAGCAACCGCAACCGTCGCAGATTGTTATTGCTTTTGCCGGCTGGATTGGGGATCTGGGCATTCAGCGCCCTTGTCGTCGACCAAATATATATTTATAGCGTCCTTCTCGAACCACTCGAAGAGACACTGGAAACGATTGGAATTCTTTTCGCACTTATCGGTGTAGTCGGATATGCGTCAGAAATCCTGACGCCTGTACGAACTCGACGAATGATTTTCCTGTCAAGCGCGGCCCTGGTCGCCTTGCTGTTTGGCGCGCTTGCCTGGAATAACCGGGAAAATCCGAAAATACATTTTCTTGTCGAACAATTTGGCCGCAGTATCACCGTCGATATTGATGACGGAGCTCTGGCGCTGCGCGGTTGGTTACACGACCCCCTCAGTGCCGGAAAAACAGCAACGTTCAGCTTTTGGCTGCACGCCACACGTCCACTGCAAAATGACTTTGGCTTCACCGTCCAGCTCCTGGATCAGGAAAGCCAGGACGTTATCGTTGCATCCAACAAGCAGAGCGATCGCAATGCCGACCAATGGAGACCAGGAATCCGGTACTCTGGTACTCAGTTCCTGCAGTTGCTTATGCCTGAGATTGTCCCGACCAACCGTGCGCTGTGGCTGACGCTTTCTTTCTGGAAGACCGCTGATAATGAATTTGTTTCCCTGCCGGTTGACTACAGCGACTACCCGCTGCTGGGCGATACCCACGTCATCCTCGACGAACTGGTGCTGCCGCAGCCAGCGGATAGCATCAGCCAGGTGGAAGCGCCCGGCCGGTTCGCCAACGGCTTCGTCCTGTATGATGCCTCCATTCCAGAACAGGCGCAGGCGGGTGAAGCGCTGGACGTGACCTTTCACTGGGGAACGGAAAGCGCGGGCAGCGAAGACTGGATTCAGTTTCTGCACCTTATCCATGAGGATAGCGGAGCGCTCTGGAATGTAGACCAGATGCCGCTGGGCGCGCGCTTGCCAACGCGGCTCTGGTACGCCGGTCTGCAGTCCGACGAAACGTGGTACTTCACGCTCCCGGCCGACCTGCAGGCAGGACGCTACGCCATTTACAGTGGCCTGTATCGGCTGGCTGACCTGCAACGTCTGGGTGTAACCCTGGCCGATGGCACGCAGCCCGCTGATGCCCGCATTCCGCTGGGGAACATTCAGGTCGAGGGCTGAAGCGCTGCGGGCGCGTCGCCAGGCATGATTCACCTGACATTAACCCACTGAAAACCTGCACTTGACATGCTCGCGTACAATGACGGGCATGGAGACTATGTATATCAAGGGAGAACAACCTGAGTGAGCTACATCCTCGTCACCAACGATGACGGCGTACGCGCGCCTGGCATCGTCGCCCTGGCCAGCGCCATGCGCGCGCTCGGCGACGTGCGCGTCATTGCGCCGGCGACCAACCAGAGCGCCAGCGGCCACAAGAAAACCCTGTTCCAGGACATCCCTGTCGCAGAGACGCAAATGCCGGATGGTTCGCCCGCGCTGGCCGTCAGCGGCTCGCCGGCGGACTGTATCGCACTGACCGCGCTGGGCATGGCGGAGTGGCCGGCGCGCGTCGTCGTCTCCGGCATCAACCGCGGCGCTAACATGGGCCAGGACATCACCTACAGCGGCACGGTCAGCGCGGCGCTGGAAGCCACCATTCACGGCATCCCGGCCGTCGCCTTCTCGCTCGCCAACCAGGGCGCGCACGAAGTCGCGGACTATGAGGCCGCCGCGCGCGTCGCTGTCCGCATCGTAGGCGAATACGTATTGAAGCGGAAATTGCCGCCCTTCACCATCCTCAACGTCAATCTGCCCGCCGGCGACGACATCCGCGAGATCCGCCTCACGCGCCAGGGCATCAGCATTTACAACGACGAGCTGGCCAGCAACGGCAGCGTCCATCGCATCGTTGGGCCCGAGCCAGGCGGCATGATCGACGAGGAGGGTACGGACCTGTGGGCGGTGCACAATGGCTATGCCAGCGTGACGCCCATCCATCTGGACCTGACCGCCCATCGCTTTCTGGCCGACCTGGCCGCCTGGGATATCACCCTGTAACCGGCACCAGACAATCACAATTCATGGCGCAGCCCGGCCCGCCCGTAAGTGAGGGCGGCCGGTTGCCAGAAGTTGGATACTTAAAGCGCGTTCAGGCTGTGTATTCGCCAGTGCTATAGACGTAGACGGCGACGCCGTGGCCCTCTTCCCAGTCCCAAATGTCATTGGACCAGTTGTAGAGCCAGTTGGCGTCGGTGATGGAGGCGTTCACACAACCATGGCTGCGCCGGAAGCCGAAGCCATCATGCCAGTAGGCGCCGTGGACTGCGATGCCGCCATCGAAGTACTGCGTCCAGGGGACTTCCTGCAGTGAGTAGAAATCCGGCTGCTGAAAGGCGCCGCTCATATCTTCGCGCGCGCGCCGCACCCAGACGTTGAACACCCCTTCATTGGTCGGCCAGTCCACCAGGCCGGAGGAAATCAGCGTGGTGAAGACCGGCAACGAACCTTCGTAGGCCGTCAACACCTGCTCGTAGAGATCGATGCCGATCCACTTCTCAGTATCTACTTCGTCCGGTCGCTCGACAGGAACGTGCATGGCCAGCTTGTACTGATGCACCCACTGATCCTTGCCGATCTGGTACCAGCACAGGCCATCAATGCGCACACAACTGAAGATGCTCACGCGCGTGTAGCGGTACAGGAAGGGATTATAGGGCGAGTCCGGCCCGCCAGGTTCGGTCGCCGCGCGCAGGTGGCGCAAGGTCCAGGCCATTGGAAAGGCGAGCCCGCCCTCAGACAATTCCACGCCCGCAAAGCGGGAAACTTCAATTTCCTCACTCAGTGCCTCGACTGGCACCCACTGCTCCTCGCCGATCTCCGCCCAGTCATCCAGAATCTGTGAGACGGTGACGAAACTGAAGCCTTCGCCGGTGGTATCGACCAGTTCGCCATCCGGCGCATCGTAGATCGGCAGCTCGCCAGCAACCCGCCGGTAGTCGCGGTCGGTCAGTAGCTCGGCATCAATGATCAACGGGCTCACATCGGGCCAGCGGAACTCCGCCAGAATGTCGTCGTTCAGTACGCAGGCAGCCACTTCCGGCCAGGTACAAAGCTCTAACGCCTGGGCCGCGCCACCGCCGAAAATCAGTAGCAGGAACAAGATGAAGAATGTGGCACGACGCATGTCAGTCTCCCTCTCCGCAGCCGTAAACAGCCAGCGTCTGTGGAACTGCGGAGTGGTTGCCTGCGAAGCCGGACGCTATGCTGGTCGCATATCCTATCACAGGTTTTCGGCAGGAGAGAACATGGAACGCGTTTTCATCAGCGGCGCCAACCGCGGCATCGGCCTCGAGTTCGTGCGCCAGTGGCTGCAGCGCGGCGACGTCCAGGTCTTCGCCACCACGCGCCGGCCACAGCAATCCCCTCAACTCAACGCGCTGGACTGTCCGCGACTGACGATTCTGCCCATGGACGTCAGCTCACCCGCATCCATCCGCGCAGCCGTCACGACCGCCGCCGGGGCTGTCGACGGGCTGGACCTGCTCGTCAACAACGCTGCCATCAAGCCGCCCGCTGTCGAGCAGGAGCTGGCGACGCTGGACGCAGACAGCATGTTGCAGACGCTGCGCGTCAACAGCCTGGGGCCGCTGCTGCTGGCCCAGGCCTGTGCGCCCCTGTTGCGCCAGGGCACACGGCCGCGCCTCGTCAACATCTCCTCCGGCCTCGGCTCGCTGACGCGCAAGCAGACGGGTGGCCAGTACGCCTACTGCAGCAGCAAGACCGCCCTCAACATGGTCATGCGCGGCCTGGCCGCGGACCTGGGGCCGGCGGGCGTGATCGTCTGTTCGCTGCACCCAGGCTGGGTGCAAACCGAAATGGGTGGCCCGGGTGCCATGCTCACCCCGACCGGGTCAGTGCGCGACATGCTCGCACTCATTGCCGGCCTGACGCCCGCGCACAACGGCAGCTACCTTGACCATGAGGGCAAGACCGTCGCCTGGTAGCAGCCGGCACAGGCCATTGACAGGCCCTGGCTGTGCCCGCACAATGACGAATGAACCGTGAACGCCTGGCAAGCGGTTAACCGGGCGCGCGCCCGCGACCCGCAGCCCATGCAGCCAAAGGAGCCCAGATGAGCGCAACAATCCCGGAATCACATCGTGAACTGCTGACCGGCCCCACCGTCGTCACCCTCGTCACCCTGATGCCCGACGGCCAGCCTCAGGCCACGCCGGTCTGGTGCAAGCTGGACGGCGACGATATCCTCATCAACAGCGCACCAGGTCGGCGCAAGGACCGCAACATCCGCGCCAACAACAAGGTCACTGTACTCGCCCTCAATCACCAGAATCCCTACAACTACATCGAGGTGCGCGGCGAAGTGAGCGCCATTGACGAAGACGACGAGGCCACGATCGACGAACTGGCGCGGCTTTACGTCGGCGCCAAAAGCTACTACGGTGACTTCGCGTCCGCGGACACGCGCACCCGGCGCGTCACCTACCGCATCACGGCGCAGCGCGTCCTCACGCAATGAGGCAGCGGCGGCGGCCATGAGCCTGGCCCTCGCCAGTTCGCTGCTGACCTCGCTGGTCAGCTTTGTCTTCGCGTTCACCATCCTGCGCCGCTGGTGGCAGAAACGCCGCGCGCACCAGCTGGCCTGGGGCCTCGGCATGAGTTTCTACTTCATCGGCGCGCTCAGCCAGGTGGTGCTGACGCAGGTCTGGAGCCCGGCATTCTTCGCCCTGTGGTACTGGTGCGGCGCGCTGATGGTGGCGCCCTGGCTGGGCCAGGGGACGGTCTATTTGCTGCTGCGCCGCGGCAACATCGCGCGCAACCTGCAGATGGCCCTGCTGCTGGTGGCCGTGATGACCCTGCCCTGGGCGCTGTGGCTGACGCCCTTTGACAGCAGCGCCTGGCAGCCGGACGCGGACATGACCGCGATCTATCGCAGCATCATGCCGCCTGGCAGCGGCACTGTGCGCGGCTTTTCGCCGGTGATGAATATCTGGGGCACCATCGCACTGGTCGGCGGCGCCATCTGGTCCGCGCGCCTTTTCCGCCGCAAGCAAATCATGCGCGACCGCGTCTACGGCAACTGGCTGATCGCGGCGGGCGGCCTGCTGCCGGCCACGGGCGGCACACTCATCCGCCTCGGCGAACCCTCCTTCAAGTATATGGCCGAACTCCTCGGCGTGATTCTGATTTTCGCCGGTTTCCTGCTGGCCACCAGACAGGCCCCGCAACAGCCGTGAAGCCACGACCCACACGCGGGTGGACAAAAGCCCTCACGCAGCGCGAGCAAAGGCTCAGCGTTGGCCTGGCGCTGGGCCTGCTGCTCTTCTGCGCGCTGGTGCTGGCCAGCAACGCGACGCTCACGCCCTGGCTGCAACTGCGCGCCCTGCACGACCAGCTTGGGCGCGCCGGGCTGGGCCTGGCCCTGCTGATGGCGGCCCAGGGGGTGCGCGTCGGCATCTTGCGCAAGGGCGATGTCACGCCGCTCTTCCGCAGCGCGACCTTCATCATCTTCGGCACCATGCTGCTGCAGGCGCTGTCGGGTCTGCTGCTCTACGCGCGCGGTCTGCGGCCAGCACAGGAGGTGCACCTCATCTACGGCATGGCGACGGTGCTGACCCTGCCCTTCTTCATCTTTGTGGAGCTGACCGCGCGCAAGCGGCCCGCCATGGGCAGTTATATCTGGGGCTTCGGGCTGCTGGCCGGTATCGTGCTGCGCAGCATCCTGACCGGCTGAGCGGCCCGCCATGGGCAGCAGCATCCGGGGCTTCGCCAGCCTTGTCGTGCTGCACAGCATCCTGACCGGCTGAGCGGCCCGCCATGGGCAGCAGCATCCGGGGCTTCGCCAGCCTTATCGTCCTGCGCAGCATCCTGACCGGCTGAGCGGCCCGCCATGGGCAGCAGCATCCGGGGCTTCGCTGGCCTTATCGTCTTGCGCAGCATCCTGACCGGCTGAGCGGCCCGCCATGGGCAGCAGCATCCGGGGCTTCGCCAGCCTTGTCGTCCTGCGCAGCATCCTCACCGGCTGAGCAGCGCGCCACAAGCGCGCCATCCGGGAGGCCATCAGCCTTTTCATCCTGATCGGATGAGCCAGGCCTGTTGCATCGCAGGCCAAAGACGGCATAATCAATCCATCAACTCCGACCCACAGGTGCGCCCATGCCCGTAGCCCCGATTCAGATTAACGACATCCCGGTGCTGGAAGCAGGCCCCATGCCGCCCTCCTTCCACCTGATGACCAAGCCCAGCGGCGCCATCTGCAACCTCGACTGCAAGTACTGCTACTTCCTCTCCAAGGAGAAGCTCTACCCCGGCAGCAACTTCCGCATGAGCGAAACCCTGCTCGAGGAATACACGCGCCAGTACATCGAAGCGCAGCAGGTGCCCGAAGTCACCTTCGCCTGGCAGGGCGGCGAGCCCACGCTGATGGGTCTCGATTTCTTCCGCGAGGCCGTCGCCGCCCAGCAGAAACACAAGAAACCAGGCATGCGCATCTTCAACAGCTTCCAGACCAACGGTGTGCTGCTCAACGACGACTGGGCGCAATTCTTCCGCGAAAACGACTTCCTCATCGGCCTCAGCGTGGACGGGCCCGAACCCCTGCATGACGCCTACCGCGTCGACAAGGGCGGCCAGCCCACCTTCACGCGCGTCATGCGCGGGCGCGAAATCCTGGAGCGCAACAAGGTTGATTTCAACATCCTCTGCACCGTGCACGCCGCCAACGCCGGCCATCCGCTGGATGTTTATCGCTTCTTCCGCGACGAACTGAAAGTGGAGTTCATGCAGTTCATCCCCATCGTGGAGCGCGACAACGACAGCGGCTATCAGGAAGGCGCGGGCGTGAAAGATCGCTCGGTCGGCGCGGAACAGTACGGCAAGTTCCTCAGCGATATCTTCGATGACTGGGTGCGCCACGACGTGGGGCGCGTCTTCGTACAGATCTTCGACGTGGCCCTGGCCGCCTGGAGCGGCAACCGGCCCGGCCTCTGCATCTTCGAGGAGACCTGCGGCGCCGCGCTGGCCATGGAGCACAACGGCGACGTCTTTTCCTGCGATCACTACGTCGAGCCGGACTACCGCCTCGGCAACATCAACCTCGTGCCGCTGGAGGAGATGGTCGGTTCACAGCAGCAGTTCGCCTTCGGCCAGCACAAGCGCGACAGCCTGCCGCAATACTGCCTGGATTGCGAGGTGCGCTTCGTCTGCAACGGCGGCTGCCCCAAGAACCGTTTCATCCAGACGCCCGACGGTGAAGATGGACTGAACTATCTCTGCGCCGGTTACCGCCATTTCTTCAATCACATCCGGCGCCCCATGGAACTGATGACGGCCGAGCTGCACGCCGGGCGCCCGCCCGCCAACGTGATGCTCACGCTCGCGCAGGAACAGCTGGCCTTCGAGGAGCTGCTGGCCGGCGCCGGCCGCAACGACCCCTGCCCCTGTGGCAGCGGCCGCAAGTTCAAGCGCTGCCACGGTCGCAGCCGCCCGGCCTGACCTCCGCGCTCAGTCGATTTCTTCGGCGCGCCAGCAGCGCACAAACTGGCCCGGTTCGATCTCACGCAGGACCTGCAGTTCGCGCGCGCAGCGTTCACGGGCGTGGGGGCAACGCGCCAGCAGCTTGCAGCCGCCGGACGTCCCCGTGGCCAGCGACAGCCCTGCGCCAGCACCAGGACGGGCGGCATCAGCCCTCCGCCTGCGGCCAATCTGTGCGGCGTCCAGCAGGGCCCGCGTCCAGGGGTGGCGCGGCGAATTGAAGATCGCGTCGCGGCTACCGGATTCGACAATCTGCCCCTGCGTGATGACATAGATGCGGTCGGCCACATAGCGCAGGACGCGCAGGTCATGGGTGACGAAGACGAAGCCCGGCCCGCCCTCCTGGCGCTGCAAATCCAGCAAGAGGTTGATGATCTGGCCGCGGATCGACATGTCCAGCGCGGCGGTGGGTTCGTCGAGAAAGATGAAGTCCGGCCCCGGCGCCAGCGCACGCGCAATGGCCGCGCGCTGCAGCTGACCGCCGCTCATCTCGTAGGGATACAAGGCGGCGAAGCGTGCGCCCAGTTGCACCTGCTCCAGCAGCTCGCTGACCCGGCTCTGCCGTCCGGCAGCGTCCAGCTCCGGCACCTGACGCAGCGCGTCCAGCAGCGCCTCCTCCAGCGTCATCATTGGATTGAAGGAGCTGACCGGATTCTGGAAGACCATCTGCAGGCGGCGGCGCAGCGGCCGCCACTCGCGCTCACCCAGCGCCTGGATTTCGCGCCCCCGATACAGGATGCGGCCGCTGTCCAGGCGCGACAGGTTCAGCACGCAGCGCCCCAGCGTCGACTTGCCGGAACCACTCTCGCCCACCAGCCCGACCGTCTCGCCGCGCCGCAGCGTCATGGATACGCCATCCAGCGCCACCACCCGCTGCCGCCGCCAGCCACGTTGCCGCAGGCTGAAGCTGCGCGTCGCCTCCTCAATGCGCAGCATCGCCGCGTCTGGCTGCGGCACACTCATTGCGCGACAAGCTCATGCGCGAAGTGGCAGGCGGAGAAGTGCCCGGGCGCGACCTCGATGAGCAGGGGCCGCTGCTGGTGACAGCGTTCCCTGACCATGGAACAGCGCGCGGCGAAGCTACAGCCCGTCAGTGGCTGGCGCATGTCCGGCGTGCGGCCAGGAATGAAGGGCATGCGTTCGCCATCATCCTTCTGCTCGAAACAGGCCAGCAGCGCCGCCGTGTAGGGATTGGCCGGGCGCTCCAGCACCTGATCCGTCCTGCCTGTCTCCATCACCTCGCCAGCGTACATCACGATGATGTGGTCGCAACTGTCCGCGACCACCGCCAGGTCGTGCGTGATGAGCAGCAGCGTGGCGTCCAGCCGGGAGACAATCTGCTCCACCAGCGCCAGCACCTGCTGCTGCACCGCCACATCAAGGCCGCTGGTGGGCTCGTCGGCGATCAGCAGTTGCGGCTCGCAGACCAGCGCCATGGCGATCAGGGCGCGCTGCGCCATGCCGCCACTGTACTGGTGTGGATAGTCGCGCGCGCGCACGGCGGCCTGCTGGATGCCGGTCGCCGCCAGCACCTCCACCGCCCGCTCCCAGGCCTCCTGACGGCCTGCGCCGCTGTGCTGGCGGTAGACGTCGGCGATCTGGTTGCCTACCGTGACCAGTGGATTAAGCGCGGCCTGGGCGTGCTGGAAGATCATCGCGATTTGCGCGCCACGGATTTGCTGCAGCTCCCTTTCGGACAGCGTCAGCAGTTCCTGGTCGCGGAAGTGAATGCTGCCCGCCAGCTCTGCGTTCGGCGGCAACAGACGCAACAGCGCCAGCGCCAGCGCGGTCTTGCCTGAGCCGCTCTCGCCGACGATGGCCGTGCGTGTGCCGGCGTCGACCGTCAGGTCAACGCCGCGCAGGGCATGCACCGTCTCACGCTCCACGCGAAACTGCAGCTGCAGCCCGCTCACCCGCAGCAGGGACACGCTCAGCTCCGCCGCACGACCAGCGAGCCGAAGAGGTCGCTCACGTTGTTCAGCAGCCACACCGAGCTGAAGAGCGCCAGGCCAGGGAAGACCGAGGCCCACCACTTGCCGAAGACCATCTGGTTGGCGCCCAGCTGAATCATTGAGCCCCACTCCGGCGTCGGAATTGACACGCCGAGGCCGATGAAGCTCAGGCCGGCGATCATCTGTGCGGCGTAGGCGCAGCTGAGCGGCAGCTGGGAGAAGACCGGCACCAGGGTGTTGGGCAGCACGTGACGGAAGACAACCGACAGCGGACTGTTGCCGGCCACCCGCGCCGCCAGCACGAAGTCTGCCTGACGCAGCGGCAGGGTCACGCTGCGCACCATCTTGCTGTAGACGGGCACGTTGTAGAAGGCGATGATCAGCACCAGGTTGACCATGGTGTTGCCGGCCGCGGCCAGCACCGCCATGCCGAACAGAATCTGCGGGAACCCCTGAAACACCTCCGTGACGCGCGTGATGGCGCTGTCCAGCTTGCCGCCGAAGTAGCCGGAGAGCGCGCCCAGCGGCGCCCCGACCAGGATACCCAGCGCCACCGAGCTGAGCGCCAGGGTGAAGTCCGTGCGGATGGCAAAGATTGTGCGCGACAGCACGTCCATGCCGTTGCTGTCCGTGCCGAAGGGGTGCGCCGCGGAGGGCGGCTTCAGCCGGTTGAGCGGATAGGGCTTCACCGGGTTGTGCAGCGGCAGCAGCGGCGCCAGCAAGCCCGCGAGGATGAAGAGCAATAGCAGGCCCAGGTTCAGTCGCACGCGCAGCGGCCCGTTGCTGCGCAGCAACCGCTGTAGCAGCGTGGGGCGTTGCGGCACGACCTGCTCCCCGGCCAGCACGCTCAGCCCTCCGCCCGCGTGCGCGGATCGAGCAGCGCGTTGATCACGTCCGTGACCATATACACCAGCAGGTAGAAGCCGGCGCTCAGCAGCACCACGCCCATGATGGGCTCGTAGTCAGACTTGTTCATGGCATCCACCGCGTAGAGCCCCAAACCGGGCCAGGTGAAGACCACCTCCACCAGCACCGTCCCGCTCAGCAGATAGCCATAAGTCATGGCAATCATGGTGATGACCGGACCCAGGGTGTTGCGCAGGGCGTAGCGGTAGACCGTGCGCGCCGGCAGGCCGAAGGCGCGCGCGCTACGGATGTAGTCGCTCTGCAGCACTTCCTGCATGCGCTTGCGCGTGATTTGCAGCGTGCTGGGGCTGGTGGTGATGGCCAGGGTCAACGCGGGCAGGAAGAGGTGACGCACGCTGGAAATGAAGGCCTCGCGATCGCCGGCCAGCAAGGAATCCAGAGTGTACCAGCCGGTGATTGTCACCGGCGGGCCCAAGCTGCGCGCGATGCGGCCCAGCGGCGCTGGAAACCAGTGTAATTCCGCGTAAAAGATGAAAATAAACAACAGGCCCAGCCAGAAGCCGGGCATGGAGACTCCGGTGCGCGCCAGCAGATCCGCCGCGCGCGCCAGCAAGCCCGCCGGGCGCATGGCGGCCAGCACGCCCGCCGGAACCGCCCACAGCACTCCCATGGTCAGCGCCCAGGTCGAGAGCTCCAGCGTGGCCGGCAGACGCCGGCCGATGTCCTCCAGCACGGGATTGTAGGTGAAGCGCGAGATGCCCAGGTCGCCCTTTAGCAAATTGCTCGCGTAGTTCAGATATTGTTCATGCAGCGGCAGGTCCAGCCCCAACTCGCGGACAAGGTTGTCCAGCGTCTCCTGCGAGTAGCGCGTGCCGACGATCAGGTAGACGGGGTTGCCGATTTTGTGCGTTACCGTGAAGGTGATGACGGACACGCCGAAGAGCGCGACGAGGAAGAGGGCAACACGCCTGAGCAGGAACTGGCCCCACTCGCGCATCGAGTCCAGCATGTCTCGCTCCCGCGCCTGCCGTCAGGTTGTCCGCCGGATGGGCATTGCGGGGCGCGACCGGTGTTTCGGCCGCGCCCCGTGCAGGTTCTTATGGCTACCCTACTCGCGGTAAAGCGGCCAGTACCACAGCAGATTGTCAGGCAATTGCACGTAGCCGTGGATGTTATCGCGCATGGCGATTTCGAAGGGCATCTCGGCCAGGTAGAGCGCCGGCGCATCATTGTTCAGGATGCGCTGGTACTCCGCCGCCAGCTCTGCCTTTTTCATCGGATCCAGCGTGACGTTCAGCTCGTCAATGACGGCATCCAGCGCCTCATTGCTGTAGCCCGTCCAGTTGATGACCGCGCCCGTCTTGAAGAAGATGTCACCGGTGTAGCCGGCGTCATCGACGTACCAGAGCAGGTCGCGCATCCAGGCCTCGTGCTCCAGCGTGCCCATCTGATCGGCGAAAATCGCGGCGGGCTGCAGGTCGATATTCGTCGTGACGCCAATTTCTCCCCAGGCGTTCTGCAGCACAACTGCGATCTGTTCGGTTGTCGACACGCCGGAGGCGATATCGAGCGTGATCTCAAAACCATCCGCATAACCGGCCTCGGCCAGCAGGGCCCGCGCCGCGTCCGGATCATAACTGAAGGGCCAGAGCGAGCTGTCGTGATACTGGCCGTCGAGCGGGATCGGCCCGGCGGAGACGCGCGACTTGCCAGCGAAGATGCCCTCGATGATGTCTTCATAGGGCACCGCGTATGACAGCGCCTGGCGCACGCGTACATCGGCCGTCGGCCCCATCGTGGTGTTCAGGCCGAGCATCATCTGGTTGCGCGTCGGCACCGAGAGCACCTTCACGCCCTCCGAGCCTTCCAGCGACGCCAGTTCATCAGGGCTCAGCCCGGTGGCGATGTCAACCTCGCCCTCGCGCAGCAGCAGCGCGCGATCCGCCGAGTTGGGCACGATCTGCAGCACGACCTGATCGAAGAAGGCCTTGCCAGCCCAGTATTCCGGATTGGCGCGCAGCACCATGGCTACGCCCGGCTCCCAGCTTTCCACGTAATACTCGCCGGAGCCGATATCGTTCTTCGCCAGCCAGAGCCTGGCCCAGGGATCGTCATCTGTCGCGTTCGCCTGGGCCTCGATGGCATCCATGGGGCCCTGCGACTGATCGCGGAAGAGGAAGAAGAGCCAGGGGCTGGGCCGCGAGAACTGCAGGGTCACCTCATGCGAACCGGTCTTCTCCCAGGAGGTGATGCCGGCAGTGTTAACGTTCCAGGCAGTGCCGGCCGCCGTGCCGATGGCGCGCTCGAACCAGTACATGAAGTCGTCGGCCGTCAGGTCGCGCCCGGTTTTGGGGAAGGTCGCGCCTTCACGAATCTTGAGCACGATCGAGCTCAGGTCATCCGACCAGGTCCAGGATTCGACGGCTGCGCCCTCGATGGTGCCGGTGTCGGCGATGCTGTAGCCCTGGCCAGAATCGATGCGACCATAGCGGAAGAACTGATCATAGATGTTCAGGTTGGTCTCGTTCGAGCGCTGGTTTTGTGAAAAGGGTGGATCCAGCGTCTCGATGTCGCCGGAAATGGCGATCACGAGCACGTTTTCTTCCTGCGCCAGCGCCAGGCCGCCAGGCAGCATGACCAGTAGCAGTAGCGCGAGCACAAGATGCAACAACAACGGACGTTTCACAATCAATTCCCCCTTCTATTCCCGTCAAAAAACCTGTGCTGCCGGCGCAGTTACTCCTGCGTGGAGCCCAGTGAGAAAATAGCGTCACGCACCTCCTGCGAAGCGTACATGGCCCGATCGTCCGGTTGCCAGAGCGTCGGTTCCACCATGGTCATGTCGTCCAGGCCGACCAGCTCGTAGCCGCGCGCCTGCAAGCCGTCGACGATGGCCGGCAACGCCTCGATCAGCGGCAGCGGCCGCGCCAGGCGCAGCCCGTCGTCCTCCGTCTCGGAGCTGTCGTGCAGGTCGATGATCGAGCCGGGCGCCAGCGCGGGGTGGTTCAGCGTGGCATCAATGATCTGCTGCGGGTCGCTCTTGTTCCAGTCCGCCGGGTTCACGTCCGAGTCAACGACCTGCATGTACTGCGACATGGCCAGCGGCGACACGAGGCAGGTGAAGTAGTTGAAATAGTGCGCGCGCAAATGGCGCGTCGGGCGGCCCATGAGGTTGCCGAGAACGGCCTCGGCGTGGTCGAAATCGCCCAGGTGCGCCTGATGCAGATGGCTGTGGTTGGCCACAGTGTGCCCGCCGGAGACGATGCGCATGAAGGCTTCCGGCCAGCGCTCGACCCATTTACCCAGCACGAAGAAGGTGCCGCGGGCACCGCGTGATTCAAGGATTCGCAGGATCTGGTCAGTGCGCGGTGGATTGGGGCCATCGTCAAAGGTCAGGGCGACCTTCATTTCGTCACGGCGTCCGTGGTCGTATATCAGGAGCGCCATCATCTCCTCCATATTTGATGGAGAAGTTAACGCGCTTCAGCGCAGCCTGCTATATCCACTTATCCCTGGTCGAGGCGGTTAACCTCCGGCGGCATGGACCAGCGGATGGTCTCATGCGGCAGCGTCGCTGCTGCCCATTTCCCCTGCAGGTCACTGCCCGCGCGCAGTTGCGCCATGCGCGCCTGGATGCGTTGCGGCTGCCAGTCACGCAGCACCTGCGCCTGCATGTCGCGCAGCAGCGCCTGGCAACCTGGGTCGCCAGCGCGATCGACCAACTCGTCGGGGTCTTCCGCCAGGTTGAAGAGTTGCGGCGGATAGCCATGGTAGTAAACCAGCTTCCACTCTTCCTGGCGCAGCATACGGATATAGCTCTCGCCGTTGGGTGCGAACTGGTCGGCGCAGTATTCACTGAAGGCCTCGTCGCGCCAGGCGACTGGCCCTGCCTGCGGCTGCAGCAACGGCAGCAGACTGCGGCCCGGCGATTCCGGCAGCGCGGGCGCGTCCAGCGCATCCAGCAGCGTCGCCGTCACATCCAGCGCGCTGACCACGCGTTCGCAGTGTTGCCCGCCTTCGATGTGCCCCGGCCAGGCCATGATGAGCGGCACGCGCACGGACTCTTCGTAAAACACGTGCTTCCACCACAGGCCGTGTTCGCCGACCATGTCGCCGTGATCCGAGGTGTAGACCACCAGCGTGTCACGATCAAGGTCGTTGGCCGCCAGCGCGTCGAGGATCTCGCCGATCATGGCGTCCATGCGCGCGACGAGGCCCCAGTAGGCCGCCCGCGAGCGACGCGTTTCCCCAGCGTCCGTGTCGGTCAGGCCGGTCGTCTCGCGCCAGCGCCGCAGAAAGGGATGCGTCTCCGCTGCGTATTCACGCGGCTTGCGCGGCGGCGGCAGGCTGTGCGCGTGGCGTTCGTAATCAACCGAACGCGCTACGTAGGGCGGATGCGGCAGCATGAAGCCCACGCTCAGCGAAAAGGGCGCGTCGTCCGTGCCGGCGCGACGGCGCACGCCCAGACGGTTGAGCCAGTCCACCGCGGCCGCGGTGACCGCCTCGTCATGCACCTGGTAACCGGACTGGCCTGCCCCGGCCCGTTGCAGACTGATGCGCTCGGGCCCGGCAGAGCCCTGCAGCGCGCCGCGGCTGACATCCGGCACGCCCGGGAAGTTTGGCGAGTGGTCGCCGACCAGGCGCTCGCAGTAGCCATGCAACTGGTCCGGGCCGATCGAATGCATGCGCCCGATCAACGCGGGTCGGTAGCCGGCGGCGCCCATGCTGTGCGCCAGCGTGGCGACGCCGGAGTTGAGCACGTGGTTGTTGGTCCAGACCTCGTTCTGCCAGGGGTGGCGGCCACTGAGCGTGGCCATGCGCGAAGGCACGCAGATCGGCGAGCAGCAGTAGTTGCTGGTGAACAGCGCGCCCGCGCCTGCCAGGCGATCCAGATGCGGCGTGTGCACGTGCGGGTCGCCATAGCAGCCCGTCACCGCCGCGTTGTGTTGATCCGAATGGATGTAAAGCAGATTGGGCCGCGCCCGCTTCGACATACGCTCCTCCGTATTCTGGTTCAGCGTTACACCGGGCGAGAGGGTCGCTCCCGCCCGGTGCGTGGGATTTAGCCGTTGACGGCTTCTTCCAGGTCTTCCATCATCAGTTCGACGGCGTCCGCAGCCGAAATCTCTCCCGGCAGCACACGCTGGAAGTTGGGCAAGACCACGTTGCGCTCCCAGCCAGGGCTGCCCGGGAAGCGTTTTGATCCGCAGTCCAGAGTTTACAGCGTAAAGTTTAATGCCAGGCGCGCAAGTCCGCCACAATCTGCCCCAGCTGTGCGGAGACCTCCGCCGGCACGCGCGGGTTGAAGGGCGCGCCGGAGCCGGCGACCACGTCGCCGAAGTTGCCCAGCCGAATCGCCTCGGCCACCGCGGCGTAATTCCAGGCGCGGCCATTCACGAAGCGCAGCTGCTCCAGCGGGTCGATGAGCTCCTCGACTTCACGCGCCGCTGCAAATTCGCCGCAGCGTTGCGCGTTGTTGATGGCGTCCGAGGCGCGCGCAAAGACGATGTTGATGCCGGAGGTATGGCCGCGCGCGCCCAGCTCCGCCGCCGCGGTCGAGCGGTCGCCCACGCCCCAGATGATGATGCGCTCCGGCCCCGCGCCAGTGACAAAGGCGGGCACATCCGCCACATTCGTGCCGATCTTGACGCCCACCATGTGCGGCGAGTCGCGCAGCAGCCGCAGGATCTGGTCGCGGTCGCGCGGACTGCGATAGTAGTAAAGGAAGCGGGCACCGTAACGTTCACCGTAGCAGGCTGTGAATTCCAGCAACTGCTCGTACAGTCCCTCGGGGCTGAAGGTGCCACTCAGCGGCATCAGCAGGTAGACATCTGGCGGCCGTGAGAGTTGCGCCAGCTCGTCGATGAGGTCGCCGGCCAGCGCCAGCGGATTGGGCACCAGCGCGGCCATCAACAGGCCCTCGTCGCCCATCTGCTGCCCGGTGATGTCCAGCAGACGCAACTGCTCCTCTGGTCGAATATGGTTAATGAGGCTGGTGCCGGCCAGGGCAATGGTACGCGGACGACCATCCGAAAGCTGGTTGTTGCGCATCAGATAGTCGACGTTGCGGCGATGGCCTGCGTAATCGATGCGGCCAGCATCAAAGGGAATCAGCGGGATGCTGATGACGGTGTCGAGAGCGTCCAGCAGGTCCGCGTGCGTGAAGGTCATGTCTGGCTCTACGGTCAGGAGGCGCCCGGCCAGCCCAGCAACCCCAGGGGCTGCTCCAGGCGCTGGCGGAATGCCTGCATAAAGGCCGCGCCCTCGGCGCCGTCGCTGACGCGATGGTCGATGCTAATGGTCGCGCTCATGCGCTCGCCCACGGCCAGGCGGCCATCTTCCGTGACCACCGGCGTTTTCGTCGCCGCGCCGAAGGCCAGCACGCCCGCTTCCGGCGGGTTGATGACCGCGGCGAAGTGCGCGACGCCCCAGGCGCCCAGGTTGCTGGTCGAAAAGGTGGCGCCGGTCAAATCACTCAACTTCACTCGGCCCTCGCGTGCGCGCAGCGCCATGGCGCGGTTGTTGGCGGCCATCTCGTCCAGCGGCGTTTTGTCCGCGTCCTGGGCCACCACATACATCAACCCGCCGCCGGTCAGCGCCACCGCGATGCCGACATTGATGCGCCCGTAGCGCACGATGCGGTCGCCGTACCAGTGCGAGTTGAGGTTGGGGAAGTCGCGCAGGGTCAGCGCCGTCGCCTTGACGACCAGGTCGTTGACCGTGACGCGCGTGCCGCCCTCGGGCAGGCTGGCGTTCAGCTGGCGCCGGAAAGCCTGCAGCGGCGCGGCGTCAATTTCCATCGTGATGTAGAAGTGCGGGATGGTCTGCTGGCTCTCGATGGTGGTGGCGGCGATGCGCCGGCGCATGCTGTCGGGCTTGATGTGTTCCACGTCCTCGCCGACGGGCGGCGGCGTACGCTGCGGCATGGCCAGCGCTGAGGTAGCCGTCGGCTTCGGCGCGGGCGCTGCTTCGCGATAGTTCTCGACGTCCGCGCGCACGATGCGTCCGCCCGGGCCGCTGCCACTCAGCCGCGCCAGGTCGATGCCGCGTTCGCGCGCCAGTCGCCGGGCGACCGGCGAGATGCGCTCGCGCCCTTCCGGCAGTTCTTCAGTGACGGGCGTTGCGTCGGCAGCCGAGCCATTGCTCGCCGGCGCTTCTGCCGGGCTGACAGCCTCCGCGCCCACGCTGGCACCAGCTTCCCCCGCTTCACCCAGATGACCAAGGACGTCGCCCTCGCTGATGCTGTCGCCAACCTCCGCGCTGCGCGCCAGCAGCACGCCCGCAGCTGGCGCCTCAATCTCCAGCGTGGCCTTGTCCGCGTCCATTTCGGCGATGACCTCGCCGCCGCTCACCGACTCGCCCACTTCCACAAGCCAGTTGAGCAGGGTGCCATCCATGGTGGCGATGATTTCCTGGGCCATCAGACGATCTCCTTCACTGCCGCGACGACCTTGTCGGCGTCCGGCAGGGCCATCAGCTCAATCTCGCGCGAGTAGGGCAAGGGCACATCCATGGCCGAGACGCGCTTGACCGGCGCGTCCATGTAGTCGAACATGTCCTCCTGGATGCGCGCTGCAATCTCGCTGCCAAAACTGTACATGGGCAGCGACTCCTCGACGATCACGCAGCGGTTGGTCTTGCGGAAGCTCTGGTACACCAGCTCCATGTCCAGCGGCCGCAGCCAGCGCATGTCAACCACCTCGCAGTCCACCCCTTCGCGCTCCAGCCGCCGCGCCGCCAGCAGCGCCCACTCCACGCCGCGCGCCCAGGCCACCAGGGTCACGTCGGCGCCCTCGCGGCGGATGGCGCCCACCCCCACCGGCACCAGGTAGTCCTCGTCATCGGGCACCGGGCCAGGCCGGGAGTAGAGCGCGATGCTCTCGCTGAAGAGCACCGGGTTCTCGTCGCGAATGGCGGTCTTGAGCATGCCGTAGGCGTCGCCGGGCGTGGCCGGGGCCGCGACATACAGGCCGGGGAAGTGCGCAAAGATTGGTTCCGGCGCGTGCGAGTGTGTGGCCGTGGCCTGGTCGCCCCAGCCACTGGCCGCGCGAATCACCAGCGGCACCGTGAACTGGCCATCGAACATGTAACGTATTTTGGCCGCATGGTTGACGATGGCATCCAGCGCCAGAAAGGCGAAGTTGATGGTCATCATCTCCGCGACCGGGCGCAGGCCAGCCATGGCCGCGCCAACCGCCGCGCCGCAGATCGCCATTTCAGAGATGGGCGTGTCGCGCACCCGTCTGGCGCCGAATTCCTCGTAGAGGCCGCGCGTGACGCGATGCGTGCCCTGCCACTTGCCCACTTCCTCACCCATCACGAAGACGCGCTCGTCGCGGATCATTTCCTCGCGCAAGGCCTTGCGCAAGGCCTCGCGCATCGGCTGGTTTCTGGCTGCCATGCCCTACTCCACGTAGACGTTGCGGACGAGGTCGGCGGCGTCGGGCAGCGGGCTGTCCTCCGCAAATTGCACCGCGGCCGCCACCTGGTCGCGCGCCGCCTGTTCCAGCGCGCGCATGATGGGCTGGCTGTCCGCCTGCGCCTGCTCCAGGCGGGCGCCGAGCAGCGTAATCGGGTCGCGCTCACGCTTCCATTCGTCGAGCTCTTCCTTCAGCCGTTCGTTGTACTGGCGGTCGGAGACGCCATGTCCGCGGTAACGATAGGTGATGGCCTCGACGAGCACGGGCCCTTCGCTGCGCGCATGCGCCACCGCCGCCGTCAGGGCCTCGTTCACGGCCACGACGTCCTGGCCATCAACCCGGCCGCCGTCCAGCATGCCGTAGGCCCCGGCGCGTTTGTGCAAATGTGGCTGGCCGGAGGCTTCCTCAATGCGCGTGCCCATGCCGTAGAGATTATTCTCGATCAACCAGACGACCGGCAACTGCCATACGGCAGACAGGTTGAGCGACTCATGGAAGTAGCCGTTGTTGGTCGCGCCGTCGCCCACGAAGGAGAGCACCACCTCGTCGCGGCCACTGTACTGCGCCTCCAGCGCGATGCCCGCCGCCAGTGGCAAATGTCCGCCGACGATGGCGAAGCCGCCCCAGAAATTGTGGTCGCGGCTGGCCAGATGCATCGAGCCGCCCTTGCCGCCGCTGACGCCCGTGCGCTTGCCCATCATCTCCGCCATCAGCGGTGCGGGATCAACGCCGCGCACCAGCGCAATGCCGTGGTCGCGATAGGCAGTGATGGCGTGATCGCTTTTTTCGATGGCAGCCAGCGCGCCTACGCCCACGGCTTCGTGGCCGCTGTAGAGATGCAGGTAGACGCCGGTGATGCGTTTCTGCTGGTAAAGTTCGTAACAGGCTTCCTCAAACTCGCGAATCAACACCATCTGCTGGTACCAGTCCAGCAAGGTCTCAATGTCGGGAAGCGCTGCACCGTTCGCGTTTGCGTTTGCCATTTCAGTCTCCGCCGTACACGTCGGGAGCGCAGCGTTGTCCTGCCATACACGTGCACCCGGGGAGCCCTGGCCAGGGCCTCAGCCGCGCCCAGTGTAACGGAAGCCCGCACTGCGGTCAATCATGCGCCGCCTGACTTTACGCGCTGTGCCCGGCTGTCTAAAATAGGCGCCATGACCCCATTTTCCGGCGGAGAATCGGCTCCACGCACAGCTGACGTCATCATCATCGGCGGCGGGCCGGCGGGCACGGCGGCGGCCTGGGCCCTGGGCCGCGCAGAACCAGGCTTGCGCATCCTGCTGCTGGAGCGCGCCGGTCAACTGGGCGCCGGCGCCAGCAACGCCTCGCTCGAGAACTACCGAACTGCCTGGCCCGCAGCCTGCCTGATGCGGCTGATGACCCGCAGCCTCGAAATCTTCGAAAACGCCGACGAGCTGGTCGCGCCCGGCGCGCGCAATGCGCTCGGCATGCACCAGCCTGGCTACCTCTATGTGGGCTTTACGGAGCGTGACGCAGAAAACCTGCGCGCGGACGTCGACCATTTGCACAGCCTCGGCCTGAAGCACATCGAATGGCTGGACGAGGGGGCCGTGGCGCAGCGCTTCCCCTGGGTGGGGCCGAAGGTGCGCGCCGCCAAGTTCGACCCGCGCGCCGGGTGGCTGGATTCGCACGCGATGATTCAGGCCTTCGCGCGCGGCACCCCGCAACTGGAGGTGCTGTTCGACTGCGCCGGGGTGCAGATCGCAACGGAGGGCGGACGGGTGCGTGGCGTGCGTTACGCCGGTGGACGCATTGATGCGCCGCGCGTTGTCATCGCCGCCGGTGCCTGGTCGCGCGCGCTGGGGCGCACAGCCGGCATCGAAATCCCCATTCACCTCACCCCGCGTCAGAGCTTCACCACGCCCTGGCGCCACGAGGCCTTCCCCGTCGATGCGCCCCTGCTCATCAGCGCCGCGCCCTTCGCCCATGTGCGCCCGGAAGCGCAGCATGGCGCGCTCTTCGGCTTTGAGTATCGCTGGAATTCACGCCAGCTCTTTCCTGACGAGCCGGCGCACGAGCAACTGGTCGATCCCGTGCCACCCATGCGCTGCCGCGACCCGCGCTTCCCGTCAGTGACCTTGCTGCTGCTGGCGCGGCAGTTCGGCCACCGCCCGGGCGAAGGCTTCGCCAGTCCGCGCTACCTGCGCGGCGTGGACCACCGCGTCGGCTACTACGTGTCGCGCGACGCCAGCAACGCCTGGCACGAGGAAGATGGCGTGCGTCGGCCCGTCGCCAGCCAGCGCGCCATCATCGACGCCTGGCCGGAACTGGAGGGCCTGGTGGTCTCGGTGGCGCATGTCGGCCACGGCATCATGTCCGCGCCGGCCGGCGGCGAGCTGGCCGCCGCGCATGTGCTGGGCCGCGAACTGCCCTGCCCCGAGTTTGCCGAATTGGGTCTGGGGGTGAACCACGTCGAGCATGACGGCGGCGGCCTCACTGCGGAGTAGCCGCCGCCGTCTGCGTAACTTTCTGGTTACAGCCCGCCGCTGACGATCTGCGGCGGCACGATGTCATGGTTCAGCAGGATGCTGCTGTCGCCTGCGCCCGCCGCCACCATCAGCGGCGCCTCCAGCGTCACACGCTCGATGAAGCACAGGCTGTCGCGGATCGCCTCGCAGTAGTAGATCGTGAGCTCGCCGCGCAGCAGGTCCGCGCCTGGCTGTAGCGTGACCGGCACCTGCAGCGGCAGCTCCGGCGCCAGCAGACTTTGCTTCGTGTTCGCTGCATCAATCAACACGGCTTCGCCGGTGCTGCTCCACTCGCTGCTGAAGGGCGCCAGGCCGTTGAGCTTGTAGCCTGCCGGCAAAACGATGTTGAGCATGATATCGCCCGCGCCGGGCGCCAGGCTCTGCTCCGGCAGCTGCAGCAGCAGACCGGCAGCGGCGTTGCCGGCCACCACGATCGGGCGCTCGGCAATCTGCAGCCGCTCCGGGTTGGGGAAGTTCAGCGTGCTGACCGCGCCGCTCGCCAGCTCGATGATGCGGATGCTGTGGTTGTTGGTGTCGGCCACATAGAGTTTGCCGTCCGCGAAACTGAGTCCGCCCGGCTCGTCGAAGGCGGCCAGGCTGGCATCCCCGTCGCGGTAGCCGCCCGTCCCGCCCAGACCGAAGCGGTTGCCGAGCATCGTGTCCTGCAGGTCAAGGTGGCGGATGCGGCTGTTGTAGGTGTCGGCCACGTAGAGGCCACCCGCGCCATCGCCAGTCACGCCCAGCGCGTGTTGCAGCCGCGAGGTACCCACCATGCCTTCCACGTCGCCATAGATGAACAGGTTGTTGTCGCGCGGTCCGGCCAGGGTGCGCACCTCACCCCTGAGCGTATCCGCCACGCGGATGCTGCTCGATTCGCTGTCAGCGAAGTACAGCTGGCCGTTCTCGTAGTGCAGGCCGCTGGGCTGCGCCAGTTGCGCGTCGGCGAAGGCGCCGTCCAGCAAGCCCTCGCGGCCGCTGCCGACCAGCGGCGCCACCCGGCCCGCGTTCAGTTCCAGCGACCAAATCTGGTGCCGGCCCGCCATCGCGATGTAGAGCGTGCCGGCCGAGCCCGCCTCGACGTCCCAGGGGCTGGCGAGCGCCGTGCTGGCCACCGGCCCACCCACCCGGACGCGCGACTGGGCGCCGGTGCCGGCGGCGCTGCTGACGCTGCCCGCTGCCAGATCCAGTGCGCGGATGCTGTGATTGTTGACGTCGGCGACGTAAAGCACCTCGTCCACCAGCGTCATGCCCTGCGGCTTGTTGAAGCGCGCCTCCGCGAAGTCGCCGTTCAGCAGGCCACGCTCGCCGCTGCCAATGACTTCCAGCACCTCGTAACTCGCCAGGTCGGCGATGACGATGCGGTTGTTGTTGCTGTCGCTGATGAAGAGGCGTCCGCCCTCCGCGTCGGCCAGCACCTTGCCCGGGAAGGCCAGCGCCGTGGCCGCCTGCCGGTCCGCTTCCAGCGCCAGCGTCAGGGGTTCACGGTCGAGTTCGCCGGTGCTGTCAAAATACTGGACCATGCCGTCGAGCACGTTGACGAAGGCCTCGTAGGGGATTTCGCCAGGTTGCACGGCGAGGATGTTGCCGCGCGGATCGATGACGGCGAAGGTCGGCCAGGCGTTCACGCCAAACTGGCGCCATTGACCCCAGACGGCGAATTCATGGTCGTTGATGACCGGGTGATGCAGCTCGTAACGCTGCACAATCTGGCGGATGTTCTCCGTCTCGCCCTCGTTTTCAAACTTGGCCGAGTGCACGCCGATGACGACCAGCGCGTCGCCGTATTTCTGCTCTAGCCGCTCCAGCACCGGAATCATGTGGATGCAATTGATGCAGCCGTAGGTCCAGAAGTCGAGCACGACGATCTTGCCGCGCAGGTCCGACCAGTTCAGCGGCGCGGGCACGTTCACCCAGTCCAGCCCGTAGGGAAAGGTTGGAGCTGGAAATTCCTCCCTGCCAACATACCGGGTCAGGCCAGGTTCCTGGGCCAGCGACCCTGTGGCGCCGGTCACCAGCGTGACCAGCAACAATAGCCAAAGCCATTTTCGCATGTACATGATTTTTCCTCCCCGCTCAGGGAACTGTCTGCGTGCGTAGTATGGCCGCTGGATGTGAACAAAGGCTTACGCGCACTCACGCTTCGTCAGCCGCGACCTCTACGAAGTTCACTTCGAAGAGCTTCGGCCACAGTTTGCCGGTCAACAGAAAGGTCTCGCTTGCCGGCAGCCAGGCGATGCCGTTGAGCACGTCCGCGCCCTCACGGTCCTCCTCCGCCAGCAGGCCGCTGGCGTCGATGATGGAGCGCACTTCCCCGCTGGCGCCGTCGATGACCAGGATGACCTCGCTGAGCCAGACGTTGGCGTAGACCAGGCCCTCAACGCATTCCAGTTCGTTGAGCCGCTCCAGGCGCCATTGACCCTCCGGCTCCTCGTCAGCGACCAGTGGCAGCACCTGCGTCCCGTCCCAGGCGAGTTCGGCCAGCGGCACACCGTCCAGCGTGACCCGCAGCTCCTGCAGCAGCGTGAAGTCCTGCGGGTCGCGCCGGGCGAGACGGTCGCTGCCGTTGCTCATCACCAGCGCCGCGCCGTCATAACACAGGCCCCAGCCTTCGCCTTCGTAGGGGAAGGTTGCGTAAGTGAATGGCGCGCCTTCCGTGAAGAAATCGAGGTTGAAACTGAAGGCGATTTGCTGGCGCCAGGTCAGTTGATAGAGCTGCCCTTGCGCCAGCGCCAGGCCTTCGGCGAAGACCGGCAGGTGCCGCAACGATATCTCGCGCAGTTGACCCGTCTCCGCGTCCTGAACGACAGCGCCGCTTTCCAGATCAACCTGGCGCAGTGCAGATTCCTCGTAGAGTCCGATGCTTTCGTAGAGCAAGCCCTCGTGCCACAGCAGCCCCTGGGTGAAGGCCACGGGATCATGCGGGTATTCCGCCAGCACCTCGGGCCGCAGCAGGCTCCAGGGCTCCGCTTCTTCCGTGGCCCGCAGCGCGCCGCCAATGGACAGCAGCAGGGTCGCAATCAGGCTCACGCGCAAGCACGTCTTCATCCAGTCTCCCCCTTAACCAGCTTCAGGGTCGCACACGTTGCGCCACCAGGCCCCACAGCCAGCGCAGCTCATGCAGCCGCAGCGCCCAGGCCATGAGCGCGAAGATCAGCGCGCACAGGCCCATGCCGGCCAGCACCAGCAACAGCTCCGCCAGAGTGTTGCCCGCGCCAATGCGCTGCACCAAAGTCGGCAATAGCAGCCAGACCAGCAGACCCGTCACCAGCGAGGCCAGGCCGGACTTGCCCAGGGTGAGCCAAAATCGCTGCTGACCCAGCCCCTCCACCCGGCGCGCCAGAATGATGCCGCAGACCGAGGCGTGCACGAAGTGCTTGACGCTGTCGGCGACCATCAGGCTGAACAGCCCCAGCGCCGGGAACAGGGCGATCGCGATGAGCACGTAGACGCCCAGGCTGAGCGCGCCCACCAGCGCCGGCGTGAGCGTATCCTGGCGCGCGTAAAAGGCGTAGACCAGCAGCAGGTCGAGCGCGGCGAAGGGTAGCCCCGGCAGGTAGAGCCGCAGCGCCGTCGCCGTGATCTGCGTGTCCGCCGCGTTGAAGGCGCCATGCTCGAAGAGCAGGGCGATGACGGGCGTGGCCAGCACGAAGAGCGCCGCAGTCGCCGGCAGGATCAGCGTGGTGGCCAGGCGCAGGCCCAGGCCCAGCGTGTCGCGGAAGGCGGCTCGGGCCGCTTCTGTCATCAGGGCCGCCTGGCGCGAGAGCGTGGGCAGGATGGCGAGGCTGATGGCGGTCGCCACCAGGCCCTGCGGAAACTGTGTCAGCGTCGTGGCCCAGGCCATGTAACCCAGCGCGCCCTCGCCCTGCGGGCTGCGCGTGGCCAGGTTGTAGCTGAAGCTGCGGATGACCAGCGTGTCCAGCAGCAGGGAGAACATCACCGGCGTGTAGAGCCGCGCAATCTGGCGCAGCGCCGGATGCCGCCAGGCGAGGCGCAGGCCGATGCGCGCCTGCCACAGGCCGGGCAGCTGCAGCGCCAACTGCAACAGCGCGCCGGCCAGCCAGCCCAGCGCCGCCGCCGTGATGGCCCCCTGCGGCCGCTCCAGCGCCCAGGTGACAGTGCTGACGTTCAGGCTGCCTGTCAGCTGCAGCGGCGGCACCAGCGCCAACGTCACCAGCACGATACCGGCGTTGAAGACCGCGCCGGCGAAGGCCGGCCAGACGAAGAGCCGCAGCGCATAAAGCGCGCCGGCGAAGAGACTGAACCAGCCGAGAAAAATCAGCGCCGGCGCCGTCAGGCGCAGCAGCGACGTCGCCAGCGCGAAGGTCTGCGGTTCCAGACCACCGCCGCCGAAAAGCGCGACCACCTGCGGCGCGAAGAGCTCCAGCAAGAGCACCAGCAGCGCCAGCAACACGGTGGCCACGCTCAGCAGCGCCGCAAAGAGGCGCCACAGTTCGCGTCGGCCATCGCGCGCCGCCACCTCGCTCAGCACCGGGATGATGGCGCTGTTGACGTGTCCGGCAATGAGCAGGTCGTAGAGCGCGCGTGGCGCGATGATGGCCACGTTGAAGGCGTCGATTGCAGCCGAGGCGCCGAAGAGGTTGGCCAGCGTGACCTCGCGCGCCAGGCCCAGCATGCGGCTGGCGACGTTGCCCAGCGCCAGCAGGCCGGTGGCGCGCGCCACCCCCAGTTCTGTCTCCTGACGGGTCTCGTTGGTGGTGGGTGGCTCCGGCGGAGCCGCAGGGTTGGCCAAACGCGCGGACTCCATGCTGACGGGCGTTAATCCGGATGAAATGTAGTATAGGGGAGCGCCGCGCAACCGGCCAGTCAGGGCCAGGCGCGCTCAGTCCACCAGGTCACGCACTTGATACAACCCGGTGTCCGCATAGCCGCGCTGGCGATAGTAACCGCGCGTGCCCGTCGCCGAGATGACGGCGAGGCGCGCGTAACCCGCTGCCCGCGCCAGCCCGGCCGCGCGTTCAAGCAGCCGCGTGCCCAGCCCCAGGTGCTGCGCGCTGCCGGCAGCAGCCTCCCCCAGGCGCAGCGACTGGCCGTAGACGTGCACCTCGCGCACCATGGCCGCGTCACGCAACTCCTCGCTAATCGCTTCGTCCGTCGGCAGTGACAGGCGCAAGAAGGCGGCGATGTCGCGCTGCGCGCTGATGTATTGCAGGAAGATCTCTTCGCTGCAAGACGTGCGGTAGCGCTGCTCGTCGAGCTGCAACTCCTCCGCCTGCACCTGACGCCGGCGGATTTCGCGCGCGCGGATATCGCGGCTGCGTTCGCCCACACCCTCCAACTCGGCCTCGGCGATCTGGCGGAAGTTGGTCAGCTGGTTGCCCACCACGATATCGGTGGAGGGGATGTCGCGGATGATGCGCGTCAAACGACAGTACTCCGGCGTGTTGCGCAGACAGGCAGTCAGCACCTGCAGCAGCTCGTCGTGGCTGTAGGGCTGCCAGCTGCCATCCTCGTATCGCTGCATCAGCTCCGCGCTCTCGATTAGCGAGCAGGGATAAATCTTAAGCTCATCGGGGCGGAAATCCGGCTCGTCGAACAGGCGCGCATAATCGACGATGTCGGCCGTCGGCGTCGAGCCGTAGAGGTTAGGCATCCAGTGCGCGTGAATCTTGAAGCCCGCCCGGCGCAGCAGCCGCAGCGCGCGGCGCGTCGCCGCCACATCATGACCGCGCCGGTTGACAGCCAGCACCTCGTCGTTCAGGCTCTGGATGCCAATTTGCACCTTGGTGCAGCCCAGCCGCCGCACGCGCAGCACCTCGGCCTCGCTGATGTGGTCGGGCCGCGTCTCAATCACCAGGCCGACGCAGCGGCAGGCAGCCGTCTCGTTCTCGCGCTGGGCCGTCTCAAGTTCCTCCCAGCTGGCCACCTCTGCCAGCGGCGAACGCTGTAACTCGTCGCGCCAGACCTCGTGCACGACCTGGTTGTAGTTGCGCTGCATAAATCGTCCATCCACCTGCGCTTCCACACGTGCTGCCTCCGGATGCAGCGCGGTTTCCGCGCGCAGGGCGTCCAGCACCTCAGCGCGCCGGTCAATGCCGCGTCCAAAATCGTGCAGCGCATCGAAGGCACGTTTGATGAACCAGATCTGGTAATGCTCCGGGTAGAAGGACCAGGTGCCGCCAAGGATAATGAGCTCGATCTTGTCGGTGGGGTGGCCGGTGTGCCAGTAGGTCTGCAGGCGCGTCCAGGTCTGCAGATAGGGGTCGAAGGCGTTCTGTTCGGCGCGCTGCGCGCCAGGTTCATCGGCCAGGTAACTCTTGGGCATGCGCACGTCGGCGGGGCAGAAGATGCACTCGCCCGGGCAAGGGTGCGGCCGCGTGAGGATGCTGACGGGCGTCACGCCGGAAGCGCTGCGTTGCGGTTTGCGCCGCAGCCGCAGCAACACGTCCTCGCGCTCCTCGCAGCGCGGCAGGCCCTGGCTGCCGGCCAGCTGACGCCAGGCGTGAATCAGATCGCTGCGGCTGTAGAAGCCACCGCCCGGGCGCGGGTAGCGGCGCTGCAGCCGGTTGAGCCGCTTCGCAGACAGGCCGTCGGCAGCGACGATGGCGTGCAGCAACGGCACCAGCTGCTCACGCTGGGCCGCGTCCAGCTCAAGCACGCGCGGTCGGCGGCGACTCATGAATCATCCGGCATGAAACTGCCCAGGGACTCCGGCCCCTGCTTGCCTTTGGCTGCCGCATCCCCGTCGTTCTCGAAGCTGATCTCCAGTTTCAGGCCTCCGGTCAGGTTGAGCGCAATGTTGTAGACCCAGGCGCCGACCAGCGCCGACACACCGCCGCCCACCGCGCCACCAATCACCACGCCGCAGAGCAGCGCCAGCCGGCCAGCGGAGTCGTCGATGACCAGGTTGCCCAGCACTGCATAGATTACGCCGAGCACCAGCCCGACCGCCGCGCCGGCCTTCAGCGCCGACGTCGGCCCGATGCGTCTGATGGTGACTCGTTCAATGTTCATCCCGCGTCCCCCTGCCCAATTCCATTATGCTCCCGCGCCGGCCTCTTGCGCCAGTTCCGGCCACTCGCCCGTGACTTCCAGCACCAGGCCGCCGTTACGCTGTGCCAGCCAGTTGTAGAACAGCGTCCACAGCGGCCATTCGAGGAGGCTGAGAATTACCAGGTGTATAACGGTGCTGTGCTGCAGGAGGTCCAGAATAAGCGACTCAAAGCCCCAGTTTAGCGCTCCGGAAAGCACCAGGAATATGGCACCCTCTATCAGCAGACCAAACAGGGCAACCGGCAGTCCGATAAGCAGGGCAGAAACCACGTGAATGTATTTTATCTCCAATACACTATTTTCCACCGATGTTTCAACTCGCGCTTCTGCCCGGACGAGTTCGACTTTCAGCCCGCCTGTACGCCTTGCCACAAGATTGTAAAGCAGCGCTTTCAGCCCCCAAAATACGCCGCCCAATAGTCCCGTCAGGAGTGTAGCGCCAGCAAATACAAGCAGACCTGCCCCCGAATGAAGCACTTTCAACAGTGGGGACTGCCTTAAAAAAGGGAAAGGGTTTGAAAAAACAGTGCCCGCCAGTACCTGTAGCAAAATCGGGATACCCAGGACAAACCCGGAGATGAAGACTATCAGCACGCCCGTCCTGAAGGCTCGACCTGGGGCAACCCGTGCCACTTCATATACGCTGCTTCCACGGCGCAACTCTATTTCCAACCCTCCGGCCCGCCCTGCTGCCCGGTTGTAGATCCCTGGCCAAAGGAAGATCAGGAGCCAGGTGGTCATTCGTTGGAGAACACCAAACAGACTGACCACCTGCCTGTGCCTGTCCAGCATGTTCTGTCTGGCCGTCTCCCTGGACTCTCCCTGACCAACCTTGTAAACCACAACGTTTGTCGGGAATACTGAGACGGCCGGAGATATTGAAGGAGCCTCGGGAGCGGGAGTTAATGCTTGTAGCAGGAATACAGCCAGTGTCGCCAGCGCAGCCGAGCGAACAAATGACCGGGCATTAATCCGTCTGATTGTCATCAGGCTCTTTGCCTGCACGCTATACTGCCGCCATGAATCACGCCACCCGCCAGCGACTGGGCGCCATCAACCAGACATTCTATCGTGCCGTGGCGACGGAATTCGACCGTTCGCGCGCGCAGCCCTGGGCCGGCTGGCAACCCCTGCTGCCCCACCTCGCCACATTGCCGCCGCACCCGCGCGTGCTCGACGTCGGCTGCGGCAACGGTCGCTTCGGCCACTTCCTCGCGCAGCAGCTGGGCGCCATGCGCTACACCGGCGTGGACTACTCCCCGGAAATGTTGCATATCATCAGCGAACGCCTGCCTGAAGCACAGCTGCTGACTCTCGACCTGGTCAACGAAGCGCCGCCCGCCGGTCCCTTCGACCTGGTGGTCTGCTTCGGTCTGCTGCACCACATCCCCGGCGCCTTGCAACGACAGGAGTTGATTCGCGCGCTGGCGGCCAGTGTCGCCGCAGGCGGGCTGCTGACCTTTGTCACCTGGCGCTTTGCGGATTTCGCGCGCTTCCGCCAGCGCATCGTTCCCTGGCCGGCAGAACTGGCCGACCAGGTGGAGCAGAATGACCATCTGCTGGACTGGCGCCGCGGCGCGCGTGCCCTGCGCTATTGCCACCATTTCGACAATGCCGACCATGAATCGCTGCTGCGCGCCAGCGGCCTGCCGGAGCTTGCCAGCTGGTATGCCGATGGCCCGGAAAAAGCCGGCAATCGCTACAGCCTCTTGCGCGCCGACGACCCGCAACATCCCGCTGACCCGTCCGCCAAAGACCAGCAAAAAGCCGCCAATCGTTTCAGCCTGTTGCAGCGTCCCCTGGCAGCCACGGGCCCGGAGCCGGACGCTTGCAAGGTCTGAACAGCCGCTCCCTGCCCTGGCCGACGGACTGGACAGCGCTCTTCGGCGCGGAGCGTCCGCTCATCCTTGAGATCGGCTTCGGCCAGGGACACTTCCTGCTGCATCTGGCACGGCAGCGCCCCGAGGCGAATCTCGTCGGCCTCGAGATTTCCAACCGTTGCCTGACGCGCGTGGAGCGCGCGCTCGAGCGTCAGGGCCTGGCACAGGTGCGCGTCATCCACAGCACCGCCGGGACCGCGCTGCGCTTCCTCTTCACAATGGCCTCGCTCAGCGAGGTGCATATCAACTTTCCCGACCCCTGGTTCCGCAAAAGCCATGCGCACCGCCGCCTCATGCAGCGCGACACGCTTGATCTGCTGGTCAACCGTATGAAGCCTGGCGCCAATCTCTACCTCGCCACCGATATTCGTGCCTACGCGGAGATGAGCCACGAGCTGCTGGCCGCCACGCCCGGGCTGGACAACCAGCTGACTGCGCCCTGGGCGGACGGGCTGCCGGGCCGCGTCGTCACCCGCTACGAACGTGTCGCGCGCGCGGAAGGCCGCCCCTGCTTTTTCCACGCCTGGCAGCGCAACGCCCTGCCGCCACCGCCGGCCCCGCTCACGAAGGAGTTGCCCATGCCGCACGTCGTCTTCCGCAGCCCGCTCTCGCTGGAGGAAATGCGCGCGCGCTTCCGCCCGCTGCAACAGCACAGCGACACGACGCACATTAACTGCAGCCACGTCTTTCTGGGCGAGCGTTCCCTGCTCTTCGATGTCTACGTGAAGGAGCCGGGCATCGACCAGCACGTCGCCCTGCTGCTGCTGGAACGCCTGAACCGGCCCGGCGAATACACCTTGCAGCTGGGGATGTTCGGCCATCCGCGCCCCACCGCCGGCATTCACGCGGCCACCAACATCCTGGCGGACTGGTTGCTCGGTTTGCACGCGGAGGCTGAATTGCTCAGCCGCAAGACCAGCGCGAAAGCTGCTGGTGGCTAATCGCCCCCGGGACTGAAGAGGCCAACCGACAGGCCGCCATCGACGACGACGTTGGCGCCGGTCATGAAGGAGGCGTCGTCGCTGCTGAGAAAGAGCACCACGCGCGCCACCTCGCGCGGCTGGCCCACGCGCCCCAGGGGATGCAGTTCACCCCAGGAGGCCAGCGTCTCTGCCACAGCGTCCGGGTTGAAGAGCTCCGCCGACCCGCGCAGCATGGGCGTGTCGATCGAGCCGGGCGAGACGGCGTTGACGCGTACTCCGTCGTCGGCGTGATCCAGCGCCATGGTGCGCGTCATCGCGATGATTGCGCCCTTGGTGGCAGTGTAGGCGGCCACGTCTGGCTGGCTGATCAGGCCCTGCACCGAGGCGATGCTGGTCACCGCGCCGCCGCCGCGTTGCGCAATGCGCGGGATGCAATGCTTCGCCGCCAGATAAATACCCTTCAGGTTGATATCGAGGGTGCGGTCCCAGGTGTCCTCGTCGGTCGTCACCACTGAACCGTAGCTTTGGATAGCGGCGCTGTTGACCAGGCAGTCTATGCCGCCAAAGCGCTCGCAGGCCGCTTCGGCCATGGCCTGCACGGACGCATCCTGCGAGACGTCCGTATGCTGGAAGAGCGCCTGACCGCCCGCCGCCACGATGGCGGCTGCCAGTTCCTCGCCCTGCTGCGCGTTGACGTCAGCGATGACGACCGCAGCGCCCTCCGCCGCAAACTCCTGCGCGCAGGCCCTGCCGATGCCCGTGCTGCCGCCGGTCACCACCGCCACCTTGTCCGCAAAGCGCATCATTCGTTCCTCATTCAGTCCGGCGACGGCGTCACGCCCTTGCACAGCAGGATGTTGCCGTATTTGGCGGTCTCGCCCGTCATCACCACTGCGAAAGCCTTGCTGGCGCGCTCGTAGAAGGCGAAGCGCTCCAGACGGGCGACGGGCGTGTTGGCCATAGTGTTGGCCGTATTGTGGCGGTCGATGGCCGCCCGGAAGCCGCGTTCGACGGAAGCATCCAGATCGTCGCCGGGCACGGGCGCCATCATCAACACCGGCGTCTCGACGTAAGTGTCCAGCACCAACAGGGGCAGAATGGCGTCCAGCAAGGGCGCGACGCGCAGTCCGTCTGCGCGCAGCACGCGCCGCCCCAGCGAATCGCCAGGAAAGTGCGCGTCGGCCAGCACCAGCTCGTCGCCGTGGCCCATGCGATACAACACGTCCAGCAACTCCGGTGAGATCAACGGGGAAATTCCGCGCAACATGGCCTGCCTCCGCCTTTCGTTCGCCGCCGCCGCCGCTTGCCTGTAGACTCAGGCGCATTGTACCGCAACCCGGAATGCCGATGCGCTTTCCTCCACAACTGCGCGCTGCAGCGGTGCCGCTCCTCCTGCTGGCACTGACGCTGCTGCATTTCGCGCCACTGGCCTTCAGCGGGCTGATCCTCGCGCGCGGCGACACCTTCAATTACTTCTACCCCTGGTGGACGGCGCGCAACGCAGCCTTCATGGCCGGTGAGCTTCCGCTATGGTCGCCCGACATCTTCATGGGCGTGCCGCTGCTGGCCAACCCGCAGCCCGGCACCTTCTACCCGCTCAACTGGCCGCTGCTGCCGCTCAGCGCGCCAGAGGGCATCCGCCTGAGCGTGCTGCTGCACGTCTTCCTCGCGCTCTGCGGCATGTACCGCCTGGCGCGGCGCCGGCTGGACCTGCTGCCGGCGCTGGCGGCCGCGCTGCTCTTCGGCCTGGGTGGTTTCGTCTCCGCGCATGTCGAGCAAATCAATCAGCTGCAGGGCATGGCCTGGCTGCCCTGGCTGCTGCTGTGGCTCGGCCCTGCGCTGCAGGGCAGCCGCCGCAGCCTCCTGTTGCTGGCGGCGGGCCTGGCCCTGCAGTTCCTCAGCGGCCACACGCAGACGACCTTCATCAGCGGCGCCACGCTGGCGCTGGTGGCGCTGCTCACCACCCTGCTGCAGGCCGCGCCAGGTCGCGTGCGACGCCTGCTGCGCGCCCTGCTGCTCTTGCTGCTGGCCGCGGTCCTGGCGCTGCTGCTGACCTTGCCGCAGCTGCTGCCGACGCTTGAGCTGAGCGGCCTCTCACAACGCAGCGGCGGCCTCTCTCCTGACGAGGTGCTGTCCTTCTCCTTCAGTCCGCTGGTCGCCGGGCGCGGCCTGCTGCCAGGCTATGAGGGCCTGCTCTTCGGCGAATTCGTGGCCTACAGCGGCGTCATCGGCCTCGGCCTGGCGCTGCTGGCCCTGCTCCTGCCTCGGCAGTCGACCCTGCATCGCGAGCGGCTGCTGTGGGGTCTGCTGGCGCTTTGCGGCCTGCTGCTGGCCCTCGGTGAGTTCAATCCACTCTGGAAGCTGCTGGCGCGGCTGCCGGGTTTCAGTTACTTCCGCGTGCCGGCGCGCTGGCTGCTGCCCTTCGCGCTCGGCAGCGCCATGCTGGGCGGCATCGGCCTGCAGGGTTTATTGAGCGCCGGGATGCGCCTGCGCGCCAGAAACGTCTTCATCGTCGCTACGGCGCTGGTCGCGCTGATGGCCGCCAGCACACTGGTTGCGCGCCAGCCAGGCGCGGTGATCGGCACGGTCTTGCCAGGCGCGCGCAGCTGGGCCGCCTGGGGTCTGGCGCTGTTCATCCTGCTGCTGTCGCTGTACAGCCTGCCACGCATACGTCCCGCGCGACGCGGCCTGCTGCTCGTCCTCGCCATTGGCACCGAGCTCCTGCTGGCGGGGCGCGTGCTGCCCTTCAACCTGCTGCTGCCGCCCGAAACCTGGAGCGGCCAACGCTTCACGGTCAGTCAGCTGCGCGCCTGGAATGCGGGCGAGACGCCGCCTGGCCGCTTCCTGTCGATCAGTGAGCTGCTCTTTGACCCCGGCGACAAGGACGCGCTGGAGGCCCGCTATGATCGCTTCGGACTCACGCCGCAGGCCCTGCGCCAGGGCCTGGTGGCGACCAAGCGCCAGGAGATTCTCGCGCCCAACCTGGCGCTCGCCCAGGGCCTGCCGGGCCTGGATGGCTTCGGCGGCGGCCTGCTGCCCACGCGCTGGTACAGTAATTTCAGCGAACTGCTGACGGTCGAGCCGCTCGCGGACGGGCGCCTGTTCCTGACGCTGGCGGACCCCGCCTGCCGCCTGGTCTGCGTGCCGGACATGCGCTGGCTGCAGTTGAGCAACACGCGCTACCTGATCGCCGACAAGACCCAGGAACTGTGGCACGAGGGCGTCGCCTTCGATACCCAGCTGGCGCAGCTGCAGGGGCCTGCTGCAACGATTAACCTTGCCAATTCGCGCGCCTTCACCGCTGACGCGCTTGAGCTACTCGTCGAGCCGGACAGTGTCCCGCAGGCAACCTTCATCGACGCGGCTGGCCAGCGCACACGCCTCACGACAGTCAGCGCGCCGGTACCAGTCTACGACCTGCTGCATCTGCGCCTGCGGCCCGATACAGCGCTCACGCCGCAGCGCATCGAGCTGGGCAGCGACACTGCGGGGCGCATCATCGCGGCCACGCTGGTCGACACGCGCGACGGCAGCTTCCTGCAACTCACGCCGGATCCCTGGCGGCGCCTGCTTTCAAGCGAAATCGTGGTCTACGGCAACGACGCCGTCCTGCCGCGCGCCTTCATCGTGCCCGAGGCACTCTACGAACCCGACGACGAGGCCGCGCTGGCCAAAATGCGAAACCCGCAGTTTGACCCGACACGGCTGGTGCTGATCAACTCCCCCCTGCTACTCCCGGTCATTCAGTCAACAGGGGCGCCAGTCGTGGATCTGGCCGCCGACCCTGGAAGCGCGCGCATCACGCGCTACACTGCGACGGAAATCGACCTGGCAGTGGACAGCGCGGCGCCGGCCTGGCTGGTGCTCGGCGACGCCTGGTATCCGGGTTGGGAAGCCTCGCTTGAAGGCGCGACCATACCCCTGCTGCGCGGCAACCTCATGTTCCGCGTCATTCCCGTTCCCGCGGGTACGAGCGAGGTGACCCTGCGTTACCAGCCGTCCTGGCTGCCAGGCGCGCTGCTGGCCGGTCTGATTGCCTGGGCGCTGTGGCTGCTGGCTTTCGGCTTCAGCCTGCGCCGCAAGGAGAGCGTATGAAGATCACGAAGGTGAAGACCTACATCGTCGATGGCGGCTTCCGGCCCTGGACCTTCGTCAGGATCGAGACCAGCGAACCCGGCCTCATCGGCTGGGGCGATTGCTCGGACTGGGGCGCGCCAGGCCCGGTGACCGCGACCGTCGCGCGCCTGGCGGAACTCATCATCGGGCGCGACCCGCTGCAGGTGGAGGCCATCTGGTGGGACCTGGCGGCGGCCTGCATGCGCCACAGCGGCGGCCTCGCCTGGAAGGCCATGTCCGGCATCGACTCCGCGTTGTGGGACATCCGCGGCAAGGCGCTGAACGCGCCGGTGTGGCAGCTGCTGGGCGGCAAAATGCGTGATGAGTTGCGGCTTTACTGGTCGCATTGCGGCTACACGCGCAACCAGCACGCCGAACGCCTCGGCCTGCCCGCCTGCCAGACGACGGATGATCTGCGCCGCCTGGCCGAAGAGGTACTGGAACGTGGCTACACGGCGGTCAAGACCAACCTGATGCCCTTGCGCGACCAGCCGGACGCCAGCGCCGACCTGGCCCGCTTCAGCCACGCCACCGGTGACGCGCCGCCGCACGTGCTGCGCAACGCCGTGACCATCATCGGCACGCTGCGCGAGGCACTGGGGCCGGACGTCGACATCGCGCTGGATGTGGCCTTCTGGTTCCGCCTGGGCGGCGCTATCAAACTGGCGCAGGCGCTGGAGCCCCATGCCCTGATGTGGCTGGAAGTCGAGACCTTCGACGCCGACGCGTTGCAGCGCATCCGCAATTCGACGCGGACGCCCATCTGCACCGGCGAAAGCCTTTACGGCCAGCAGGGCTTCCTGCCCTTCCTGCAGCGCCGCGCCCAGGACATCATCATGCCCGACCTCGCCTGGAACGGCATCACCATGGGCAAGAAGCTGGCCGACCTCGCCCACGCCCATGACACGCTCTTCGCGCCGCACAACTGCCACAGTCCACTGGCCACGCTGGTGGCGGCCCAGGTCAGCGCCACGGTGCCCAATTTCTATATCCTGGAGTTCGATGTCGATGACGCGCCCTGGCGCGACGACCTGCTCAGCCACCCGCTGGAGCTGCGCGACGGCATGTTGCAGTTGCCGCAGCGGCCCGGCCTCGGCGCAGATTTGATTGAGGCAGAATTGCTCAAACACCCGCCCGGCGATTACCCCTGGGCGCGCTGAACCAGTCTGGCGGCTGACAGGCGGATTGTGGCAATGCAGGAATCAGCCGGTGCGCGCCATGGGCATGATGACGTGGATGAAGTCGTCGCGGTCTTCGGGGCGCAGCACACCGGGCCCGGGTGGGCCGCTGCTCTGCAGCACGACGCGCTCGTCGTTGATTTCGTTGAGCACGTCGATCAGATATTCCACGTTGAGCGAAATGTCCAGTTCGCCGCCCTCGACGCTGGCGTCAACCATGTCGGTGTTGTCGCCGCGTTCGTTGCTCTTGCCGGCGATGACGACCTCGCCCGGGTCGCTGGGGTTGTCGGCCGGGCGCACCAGGATGCGGGCGCTGCCGCTGGCATCGCGCGCGAAGATGGCGGCGCGACGGCAGGCGCGCAGCAGTTCGCCGGTGTAGACCACGGTTGAAGTCGTGAAGTCCTTGGGGATGACGGCGCTGAAATCCGGGAAGCGGTCCTCAAGCAGCTGCGAGGAAACCAGCACCTGGTTGAGGTGGAAGAGCACGATTTCACGCTCGTCGGGGAAGCTGATGCGCACTTCATCATCGGCGTCGCTGATGATGCGAGCAACTTCACGTAGCGCGCGGCCGGGGATGACCATGCTGCGCGGCTCGCTGAACTCCTGCTCCAGCGGCCCCGTGCGCACGGCCAGGCGGTAGCCATCCGCGGCCGCCATGGTCAGGGTGTTGCCCTTGAATTCGGTGAAAACGCCGGTCAGCACCGGGCGGTTGTCCTCTTTCGCAGTGGCGAAGACCGTCTGCTGGATCATGCTGCGGAACATGTCCGCGGGCAGGGTCACGTCGCTGCTGCCACCGGAGGGCAGCAGGGGAAACTCCTCGGCATCAATGCCGCGCACGGTCGAGACGTTGGCGCCGCAGCGCACGTTCACGCTGCGCGTCGCTTCGTCGAGGCTGAGGTCGACCCGTTCCGGCGACAGATTGTTGACGAGTTCACTGAAGGTGCTGCGCGGCAGGGTGATGCCGCCGGTTTCGCCCACCTGGGCGCCGATCCAGCAGGTGATACTGAGGCCGTGGCTCATGTCCATGGCGGCCAGTCGCAAACGGGCGTCGCCCTCGTCGCCAGTGCGCAGCAAAATGTTGCCCAGCACCGGCAAGGTGGGTCGACTTTCTACCGCTCGCCCGACGATTCCCAGCCCCCGCGCCAGATTTTCCTGTCGTACGCTCACCCGCATGGTCAGGCCCCGTCTCATGCCCCGCTGTGCGCCGCAGTATAGCGACCAGGCGGTGCGACTTCAAGCACGACTCCGCCTGTGCTATTATGACGCCCGCGTTTGGAGGGAGCATCCATGAGCCGCAAAGCCGAGTACATTCATGTTTCTGTCGCCTGGCCCTACGCCAACGGCGACCTGCATGTGGGCCACCTGGCCGGCACCTATCTGCCGGCGGACATTTTCGCACGCTATCATCGCCTGCGCGGCAACCATGTGCTCATGGTCTCCGGCTCCGATACGCACGGGACGCCCATCTCGGTCGAGGCTGACCGGCGCGGCCTGCCCGCCCTGGACATCTTCGAGCACTATCACAGCCGTTTCCTGCGCACGCAGCAGAAGCTCGGCATCAGCTACGACCTCTTCACACACACCGACACCGAGACCCATCACCGCATCGCCCAGGACATCTTTTCGCTGCTGCTGGAGCGCGATTACCTCTACCGCGAGGAGCAGGAGCTGCTCTACAGCGAACGTGAGCAGCGCTTTTTGCCCGACCGCTACGTCGAGGGCGAATGCTACCTCTGTGGCTTTGACGGCGCGCGCGGCGACCAGTGCGACAACTGTAGTCATCTGCTGGATGCCACAAAGTTGATCAATCCACGCAACCGCGCCCACCCCGACGACCGTCTCATCGTGCGTCGCAGCGAGCACTACTTCCTGGACCTGAGCCAGACTTCAGCAGAGCTGCTGGACTACCTGGCGCGCAACCAGGGGCACTGGCGCAGCAATGTGCTCAGCTTCACGCGCAACCTCATCCTGCGCGGCGAGGCGGAAGGTCTGCGCGGTCGCGCCTATACGCGCGACCTGGACTGGGGCATCTCCGTGCCGCTGCCTGGCTGGGAGGACAAGCGCATTTACGTCTGGTTCGAGGCGGTCAACGGCTATTTCACCGCCAGCGTGGAATGGGCGCAGAACCAGGGCCGGCCCGACGCCTGGAAGGACTGGTGGTACAACCCGGACGCCAAAATCTACAACTTCATCGGCAAGGACAACATCCCCTTCCACACCGTCATCTGGCCCGCCATGCTGCTCGGCATCAGCGGCATTTATCACGGTGGCGACACGCCTGCGCTGAACCTGCCTTATGACGTGCCCGCCAACGAATTCATGAATGTCGAGGGGCGCCAGTTCTCCAAGAGCCGCAACTGGGCCATCTGGCTGCCAGACATCCTCGAACGCTACCAGGTCGACGCCATCCGTTACTACGTCGCCATGACCTTTCCCGAAACGCATGACTCGGACTTCGCCTGGGAAGGCTTCCTGGCGCGCGTCAACAACGAACTGGTGGCCGCCTGGGGCAACCTGGTCAACCGCTCGCTCAACTTTGCCTGGCGCAACTTCGACGGTCAGGTGCCGCAGCCGGGCGCGCTGACCGACAGCGACCGGGCCATCATCGACCGCGCCGAGGCCGGTTTCGACGAGGTTGGCGCGCTGCTGGAACAGGTGCGCCTGCGCGAGGCGCTGCAGACTGCGATGGAGATCGTGCGCAATGCCAACGCCTACCTCAGCGAGCGCGAGCCCTGGAAGCGCATTCATGATGATCGCGAGGACGCCGCCAGCAGCGTCTACAGCATCCTGCGCGTCATCGACAACCTCAAGCTGCTGCTCGCGCCCTTCCTGCCCTTCAGCGCGCAGGAGCTGCACGAAATGCTGGGCTACGACGGCCAGCTCTTCGGCACGCTGGAGATTCGCAGCTATCAGGAGGAGACGCGCGCGCACGAGGCCCTGGTCTACAACGCGGAGACTGCCACGGGCTCATGGTGCAAGAGCGCGCTGGCGCCCGGCCAGGCGCTGCGCCAGCCGCATCCACTCTTCACGCGACTGGAGCCGGAGATCGTCGACAGCGAACGCGCCTTCCTCGGCGCCGAACGCGAGGAAAACGAAATCAGCTGAGCGCATCCTCAATGCGCGCCAGGGTCGCATTCACGACCGGCGCGTGCGCGGGCAGAATCTGTGGCGCCAGCAGCGCAGCGGTCTCACGATAAAGGCGTAACCCGGCGCATACGCGGACTTCAGTGGCGGCGGGCGGCACACCCAGCGCGGCGCGCAGTGCCTGGCTCCAGGCGCTGTCCACGCCGACGGCCGCCTGCAGTTGCTGCAGCTGCCGGTTCTCGGTCTCAACCAGCAGGCCCAGGCCCAGGGTCACGGCGCGCAGCAGCCCGGGAATCAGCGCGTTCAGCCAGAAGAGCGCCATGCCCTCGTCGCCCAGCGCCAGCGCGCTGACGAGCTTGCCAACTTCCTCGGCGTTGCCGCAAAGATCGTAACTGGCGCAGGCGTCAGCGGCCGGCTGCAACGAGTCCCACTCGAACGCGTGCGCCTGTTCGATCACCCGCGCCAGCGCATGCTGCGGGTCGTGCAGCACGCACATCTGGCGAAAGCCAGGCACGACGGCGATGGCCGTCAGCGGCGCGCGCATCAATGCGGCCTCATCCGCCAGGCGGCGTACGGAGATGCTGACCAGGTGGTCCTGCACCATGCGCAGCGAATAGCCGGCGAAGGGATCGTCCGGCAGCCGGTACACGAAGCGCCAGACATCGACATCGCTGTGCGCGCCAGCGTCGCCGCGGGCGTGGCTGCCGGTCAGACCCAGCGCCTCCGTGTTGTCGTCGACCATCTCGTTGACCAGCTGCCGCAGCAGGCCTTTAATGGACATGGCTGTTCCGGCTCCCCGTTGAACACTGCGCGGCAAACTGTACACTGTTTGCGCAGAAAGAGGAGACAACACCATGAGCGGAAGCAGCATTTCCGAAGGCACCACGGCAGGCCTCACCATCCTCGGCAACAGCGACAGCGCAGCCGCCGGCACGCTGGAGACCTTCCCCAACCGCCATCCCGGCCGCCGCTACACCGTCACGCTGGAGACCAGCGAGTTCACCTGCGTCTGCCCCATGACCGGCCAGCCGGACTTCGCCACGCTGCGCATCCGCTACATCCCCGACGCGCGCATCGTCGAGTCCAAGTCGCTCAAGCTGTACCTGTGGCAATATCGCGACCAGGGCGTCTTTCACGAGCACGTCACCAACCAGATCCTCGACGACCTGGTGGCCGCGCTACAGCCGCTGGAGTGCGAGGTGCGCGGCGTGTTCAACGTGCGCGGGGGCATCGGCCTCACGGTCGAGGCGCGCTACGAGCGGGAGGGGTGAGGGTTTATCCACCCTCACCCCCACCCGGCAAGAATAGCGGAAGTATGCTTCGTGGCCCTCACCCCCCCCCCGGCCCCCTCTCCCTGAGAAGGGTTCCCGTCGTGAGCGGCGGGAAGAAGGGGTTTGGGGTGAGGGCAATCCGGTTAATCAAAAAGCCCCTCTCCTGAAGAGAGGGGCTTGTGATCAGGGCAGGCCCAACCTACATCATGCCGCCCATGCCGCCCATGCCCGGGTCACCGCCCGGCATCGGGGGAGTCTCTTCCGGCAGATCCGTGACCAGCGCCTCGGTCGTCAGGATCATGGCCGCGATGGATGCCGCGTTCTCGACCGCGCCGCGGGTGACCTTGGCGGGGTCCGGGAAGCCGGCCTCGATGGTGTCGACGTACTCGCCAGTCATGACGTTGTAGCCGATACGCGGGTTGCTTTCCGACTGCTGGTTGCGGCGCACGTTTTCGATGATGACCGCGCCGTCGTCGCCGGCGTTGGAGGCGATCTTGCGCATCGGCATCTCAAGCGCCTTGCGCATGATGGACACGCCAGTGTTGATGTCGCTGTTGGCGCTCTTCGCAACGCCGTCCAGCGCGCTGACCGCGTTGATGAGCGTCACGCCACCGCCGGGCACAATGCCCTCCTCGACGGCCGCGCGCGTCGCGCTCAGGGCATCCTCGACGCGATGCTTCTTCTCCTTCAGCTCGGTCTCGGTCGCCGCGCCCACGCGAATGACGGCCACGCCGCCGCTCAGTTTGGCCAGACGTTCCTGCAACTTCTCGCTGTCGTAGTCGCTGTTGCTGTTGTCGATCTCGCGGCGGATCTCTTCGATGCGGCCGCGGATGGCGGACTGCTCGCCGGCGCCGTCGATGATGGTGGTGTCATCCTTGCCGCTGATGACGCGCGCCGCGCGCCCCAGATCCTCGAGCGTGGCGCTGTCCAGCTTGCGCCCGGTCTCCTCGCTGATGACGGTGCCGCCGGTGAGGACAGCGATGTCCTGCAGCATGGCCTTGCGCCGGTCACCAAAGCCAGGAGCCTTGATGGCCAGCACGTTGAGCATGCCGCGCAGCTTGTTGAGCACGAGCGTGGCCAGCGCCTCGCCGTCGACGTCCTCGGCGATGACGACCAGGTCGCGCTTGCCCAGCTGCACAATCTTCTCGAGCAATGGCACAACGTCCTGCGCCGCGCTGATCTTCTTGTCATGAATGAGGACGTAGGGCTCGTCGATGTTGGCTTCCATCGCGTCCGGGTTGCTGATGAAGTAGGGGCTGATGAAGCCGCGGTCGAACTGCATACCCTCGACGTACTCGGTCTCGAATTCCAGGCCGCGGCTCTCCTCGACCGTGACGACGCCGTCCTTGCCGACCTTGTCCATCACCTCGGCGATGAGGTCGCCGATTTCGGTGTCCTGGGCGGAGGTGCTGGCGACGTTGGCGATTTCATCGCGCGTGGCGATAGGCGTGGCCTGGTCGCGGATGTTGTCGGCGACGGCCTCGGTGGCGGCCTCAATGCCGCGCTTGAGCAGCATGGGGTTGGCGCCGGCGGCCACGTTGCGCAGACCCTCGTTGACGATGGCCTGGGCCAGTACGGTGGCGGTGGTGGTGCCATCGCCGGCGATGTCATTGGTCTTGGTCGCGGCTTCCTTCAGCAGCTGGGCGCCCATGTTCTCGTAGGGGTCTTCCAGCTCGATTTCCTTGGCCACCGTCACGCCGTCATGCGTCACGGTCGGCGCGCCGAATTTCTTGTCCAGCGCCACATTGCGGCCCTTGGGGCCCAGGGTGGTGCTGACGGCGTCGGCCAGCTTGTCCACGCCGCGCTTCAGGCTGGCGCGGGCGTTCTCCTCGAATAGCAGCTGTTTTGCCATTGTTTACTTCCTCTCAGGTCAATGCATCAGGTCGTTCGTGACGGACGTCCGCTCAGCTTTCGAGCACGCCCAGAATGTCGCTTTCCTTCATAATGAGCAGCTTCTCGCCGTCCAGCTTGATCTCGGTGCCGGCGTACTTGGCAAACAGCACCAGGTCGTCCACCGCCACATCCATCGCAATGCGATTGCCGTCGTCATCGCGCATGCCTGCGCCCGCTGCCAGTACCTTGCCTTGCTGCGGTTTTTCCTTGGCCGTCTCCGGCAGCACCAACTGCCCGCCGGCAAAGGTTTCCTCCTGCTCGACCGGTTGAATCACCAGGCGGTCGCCCAGAGGACGAAGATTGATAGACATGGCTCCTCCACTCCCAAGGTCTCTGAATTTGGCACTCTACGCGTTGAGTGCCAGTTTACTGTACGCATCGTAGCAGGATGTGACGGCAAGGTCAATACATGCGTCATCTGCAAGAGATTTCTGGCAAAGTTCTTACGTTACTGCCAGATGTGAAGTTTCAGGGGATGACTTGCGCGTCAGCCGACCCAGTCGCGCAGGTAGAGGAAGTCGTGGCCCAGCGTACGTTTGCTGACGCGCGCGATGTTGGGCATCGTGCGCTTGTAGTGGTTGGCCTTCACGCGCCGCCACACATCCTCCACAAAGGCGCGCTCAAAGCCTTCCTCCACCACCTCGTCCACCACATAGCGCTCGTCCACCAGCAGGTACAGCACCTGGTCGACATCCTCGTAACGGAAGCCCAGCTCCTGCTCGTCGGTCTGGCCCTCCCACAGGTCCGCCGAGGGCGCCTTGTCGAGGATGGACTGCGGCACCCCCAGCGCGGCGGAGAGCTGCCGCACCTGGGCCTTGTAGAGGTCGGCGATGGGCTGCAGCGCCACGCCGCTGTCACCATAGATGGTCGAGTAACCCAGCAGGAACTCGGTCTTGTTACTGGTGCCCATGACCAGGCCGCCCCAGGCGACCGACTGGTCGTAGGACACAATCATGCGCTGGCGCGCCATAATGTTGCCGCGGCGCCGCTGGTCCATCTCCGGGAAGCGTTCGAAAAGCGGCGCGACCATCGGCGTGATCTCGACCGTCAGCGCCGGCAGACCCAGGGACTCGATGAGCAGGTCGGCGTCGCTCAGGCTGCTGGCCGAGGAATCGCGCCAGGGCATGCGCAGCGCCAGCACGTTTTCCGCCCCCAGCGCGCGCGCGGCCAACGCCGCCGACAGCGCCGAGTCGATGCCGCCGGAAAGTGCGATGACGGCGCGCGGCAGACCCGCCTTCAGCGTCTGGTCATGAATGAAGCCGCAGATGATGTCCGTGGCCAGCGCGGTGTCGATTGCCAGACGTGCCAGACCCTGCGTCGCGTCACGCATCAGTTCAGCCGCTCCCGAAGGCCGTGACGAATTGCTCAACCAGCGCCAGGTGGTCGGCGAGCGAGTCGCAGCCGGCGTTCATGGTGTCCAGCGCGATGTGCGTCGCGCCCAGTTCGCGCCACTCGCCCACGAAGTCGGCCCACTGCGCCTGCTCCATTTCGCCTGCGTTCAGCCACACGTTGATGCCGAAATCGTCCGGGTCGCGCCCCTCATCCGCCAGATACTGGCGCAAACGCGGGATGCGCGTGCGTCCTTCAGCCAGGTCGGAACCAGGCAACATGCCGTCGGCCAGGCGCGCGGCGCGGCGCAGCGTGACGTCGGCGTAGCCGCCGAGCCAGACGGGGATGGGGCGCTGCAGCGGCAGCGGGTTGATGCCCGTCTGGCGCAGCTGGTGGTACTGGCCGTCAAAATCGACCAGTTCCTGCGTCCACAGGGCGCGCAGCAGGTTGATTTGCTCCTCGGAGCGGCGGCCGCGATTGTTGAAGCGCATGCCCATGCCTTCCAGCTCGACCTGATTCCAGCCGATGCCGATGCCCAGGCGCAGGCGTCCGCCGGAGAGCAGGTCGATCTCGGCGGCCTGCTTGGCGACCAACGTCGCCTGGCGCTGCGGCAGGATGACGATGCCGGTGAAGAGCTCAATGCGTTCGGTGACTGCGGCGGCCCAGGCGAAGAAGGTGAGGATTTCGTGGAAGGAGTGCTGGTTGGTATAGGGGCCGGGCCAGGTTGCCGGGTCCGGCGGTTTGTGTCCCAGCACGTGATCGAAGCATAGCAGGTAATCGCAACCCATCGTCTCGAGCGCCTGGAGATAGCCGCGTATTGCAGCGACGTCCGTGCCGCTTTCCGTCTGCGGAAACACTGCGCCAGTTTTCATATCGTTTGTCTCTCCTCAATGCAGGGGCGTTTCAGTTTTTCGAGCAATCCGAAAAGCGAAAGTTTAGCCAATCGCGCGCTTTAAGCCTGAAAGATAACCCGTTCTCATTCGCGTGCTGGCTGCTGCGTCTGGCACCTGCAACTCCACGCCGTGAAACATGCCTGCATACACAAGCAGGTCGGTCGGAATGCCAGCGGCCATCAGTCGTTGAGCGTAGTCAATGTTCTCATCGCGGAACAAGTCCAGTGTGCCAACCGTAACCAGAGCGGGCGGCAATCCGGTCAGGTCTTTCGAGCGTGTCGCTGCCGCATATGGCGAGACATCATCCGTTCCATATTCATCGCCCAGGTACATTTTCCAAGCTTTGAAAGACACGTCCCGATGCCAAACGGTTGGATAGGTATCCGCATGTCCGGAAGGCGTGTCATGCGTGTCGTCGATCATGGGATAGATCATCATTTGGAAAGCGACATGCGGGCCCTTGTTGTCGCGGTTGTAGAGCGCCAGGCCAGCGGTCAGGCCACCACCCGCGCTCCCTCCGCCGATGGCAATGCGCTCCGTATCAATTCCTAAATCGTCGGCCTTGTCGACCATCCAGTTTAGTGCGGCAAAACTATCGGCGATGCTTTCCCTGTAAGTCGATTCCGGCGCAAGACGATAATCGACCGAGACAACCGTGCAGCCGACAAATTCGGCGAACTCAATGCAACGCGCATCATCACGAGCCACTCCCACGATATAGCCGCCACCATGCATCCAGAGCAGCCCCCCGCGCGGCGCCGGACCAGGTGGCTGGTAAATCACAACGGGAATCTCGCAATCCGCTCCGGGGATCGTCATTTCTTCGATCGTCACATCGGTGGGCGGGAGACTGGCGCGCATTTCGAGGTTCATCGCCCTGGTCATCTCGCGTGCTTTGGGAGGGTCTTCGCCAATGGCGACATATCGCTCGGCCGGGATGGCATTGATAGCGTGGACGACCTCAGGGTCGATTCTATCGATGTATGACATGTTTTTGCTCCATTCAGTGAAATCCGTCGGTCAAGCTGACATCTTGTCCCTTACTCTTTCGAAGAGTTCATCACGGGCGGCGCACAACAAGGGACTTTGGATTACATTGTTGCGTCCACAGACTTCAATAATATTGTTTCGGAAACTATATAATTTTGGCAAAGACATTGACTGGTGTTTCTTGGCGTGTTCCAAGAAATCCGACAATGTATGGGATCCGTTAGCCAAATAACCTAACATCAAGTCCAACTCATCGACCGAAATGAAGAAGATGTTAGACAAAGGAATCCACTCTTTGTCCCCAGCGTCTCTTATTATTCTATCAATTTCATCCGGCGCGATGAAATTCCTAAACGTTTCCCCATTTCCAACAAATATGTCTTTAAATGTCACTATCAACAGATAAGTGTCTTTGATTCCAAGCACAGTACCCCCTACGCACTCCATGTCGGCTAGCCTTGACGCGACATCAAAGGCCTGCTCAATCCCCTTTATCAACGAAGACTTGCTTGCGCTGACTACCGTTCCTGGCTGTTTGGCGACCATTGCCTTCGGGGGTAAAGCAACGCCTTTGGTTTCGATCAAAATGGTGTTGCCTTGATCCACAACCATGAAGTCCACGACTTTAGAGCCTTCACTACCTCCGAAATGGCCCATTAGTGCCTGTTCGGTAAGAAACTGACACGACGAAACGCGCAAAGACCTTTCAACGTATTTCTCAAACAAATTGCCAAATCTGCCCATAAAGGCACTCTTGTCGATTTCCCTCAACATGTCGAAAACAGAAGATGACATGGACACTTGCAAGAGACGAGGTGAAACACAGACGAAACTTCCCGGCGCTTCGAGAAGTGGATAACGCAGGAAAGGCGATTGCTCATTAAACTCGTCCCTAAAATCTCTATAGTTGCCACCCTTCTCCTTCTGTAGTGACTCTAGCCAACCGGGAATGTCCTGAAACCGAATGGACACAGACTGCAGATATTTTTCAATCGTTTCCAGTCCGTATGCATGATGGACGGCTGCAAAAGAGTTAGCCGTCAATGTTCTGGGACGGTCTTGCATAATGGAAAACAATGCAAGAGAGAGTTCGATAAAATCATCAAGCGAAACACCAAATTCTTTGTGAAACGTTCTCTGAAGCATGTGGTGCTCTTCCAAATTGGCAAACAATTCGTATTGCCTGGCCAGTCCAAACGCAACTTGTTCAAAACGTTGCACCCAAAACTGCTGATAGCACATAGATCTGAAAAGAAGAAACCTGTCAACATCTTTTCGCAATACAAAGACTTTGTCGGGCAAGCTCTTCATGTCATTCAAGAGATCAGCAAGTTCGACTTCTGAAACAGGCGGCTTTTCGGTCGTCCCGCTATAGTCGCCGTACTGAATGACCCACTTGAATAGCAAGAGCAGATGCCAGTACTCAATTCTTGCCATGCGATCGATATTGGTAGCATCGCGGTGAAAGAGGTGAGCCTGTAAGCAAACCAAAAGATCGTAGACACTGTGCCGACGGATCTTCCTCTTCATTCGCTTGAATATCTGCCTTGCGCTCACCGGCTTTCAATCCCCTTGTAGCGTCTTTGAACATAGACATGTCGAACACGTTCCAGAATCCCAAAGTGGACTGTTGTCACGAACCACTCATTTTGAAGGCCGCAGAGAAAAACCGGTGTGCAAATGACATTGCACTTGTGGCCTAAAGGAAGGTGAGTGTTTTGCTGGTCATCAACACCCGCGAAGACCTGCGGCCATGACCGCCCGCGCGATTTGCCGCCGGAAGATGGTGGACGCGTTTCCTCTCGCTATGTTTGCTCCCCCATCATCTTCTGACTGAAGGCCGTGATGCGGTGCGGATAGTCCTCCTCGACCGACAGCTCGCAAAGCAGGAAGGCGCCGCCCTGCTGCGCCTGCATCAGCACCAGCGCGTGATGCTTCTCCAGCGCCAGCACCTGCGTCGGCTGCAGCCGCCCGTAGCGGGCCTGACCCGCCTGCAGCGCAGCCAGCCGCTGTGCCGCCGCCTGCTGCTGCAGCGCGGCCTCCGTGTAGCCGGTGCGCAGAAACTCAATCAGGCACGCTGCGTCGCCGCGGTTGAGCAGGCTGCACTGCGCGATGAGGCGCATGCCGGCGTTGCTGCCCGCCAGGGCGCTGCGCCCGTCCACGCTCATTCGCCGTCTCTTGCGAGGATGCGCGCCAGCTCGCGCTGCACCAGATGCGCCCGCTCGTCGCGCAGCAGCGGCATGTGGGCGCGCGTGCGCCGCAGCTGGTTGAGGTCAATCTCCTGCAGCAGCAGGGTCTCCTCGAAGTAGGGCGCCTGCGCCACCAGCTCGCCCTCCGGGTTGGCGATGAGTGAGCCGCCCCAGAAGTTTTTGCCATCCTCGTAGCCGACGCGGTTGCACATCAGCACGTAGTTGGTGAAGGTGCTGGCGCAGGCCTGGTTCATCAGCTCGACCCAGCGCGCCACAGTCAACCTGCCCCCCTCGCTGCTGCTGATGCCGCGCGTTGGGCTGCTGTTGGCGAAGACCAGCAGGTCAGCGCCGTCCAGCCACAGCAACCAGGGCGCGGACAAATGCCAGAAGTCCTCACAGATGAGCATGCCGACGCGGCCGAAGCGCGTCTCGAAGGCGCGCACCTTGTCGCCGCGGGCGAAGTAGCGATTGTCATCGAACATGGTGTAGGTGGGCAGGTAAAGCTTGTGATGCACATGCAGGCATTCGCCGCCGGAAAGCCAGGCCTGGGCGATGGTGAAGCGGTGGCGCCGGTCCACGTGCACGAAGCCGACGACCAGGTCCAGCGCGTGACTGGCCTCCAGCAGCGCGCGGAAAGTCGCGTCATCGTTGCTGACATAAGTGGCCAGTTCGGGCACCAGATCCATCACCTGGTAGCCCGTCAACGAGAGTTCGGGGAAGACCAGCAGGTCCACGCCCTGGCCGCGCGCCTGTTCCGCCAGCGCCAGATGTGTCTCCAGATTGCTGCGCAGATCGCCGAGTTTGGGGGCCATCTGCGCCAGGCCCACGGTCACCCGCATCGGCTCACCCCCTTTCCCGCCTTCCCGTAGGCGACGGGAGCCCTTCCTGGCGCGCATCATACCAGAATCCCCCCACGCGCGCGTCGCTCAGGCGTGGCCCGTCCAGCCTGGCCCGCGCACGACGCGCCCCGGCAGCGCGCCCGTGTGTTCGCCGTCACGCAGCACCTGCTCACCGTTGACGAAGACATGCTGCATGCCCGTGGCGTAGCGATGCGGCTCCTGCGGCGTGGCGAAATCCTGCACCTGCGCCGGGTCGAAGACGACGACGTCGGCGAAATAGCCGGCCTTCAGCAGGCCACGTTCGCGCAGCTTCAGGTTCTGCGCCGGCAGCGCGCTCAGGCGGCGCACAGCCTCTTGCAGCGAGAGCAGGCCCTCGTCACGCACGTACTTGCCGAGCACGCGCGCAAAGGAGCCGTAGGCGCGCGGATGCGGGATGTTGTTGAGGAAGACGCCTTCCGGCGCCTGTGATTCGGCGTCCGAGCAGAAGCTGACCCAGGGCAATTGCACCTGGCGGCGCAGGTTGTCCTCCGCCATGCCGAAGTACATGGTGAAGATGCGGCTCTCATCTTCGATGATGAGATCGATCAGCGTGTCGGCGACGGAGTCGCTGCCGCGTTGCTGCATGATGTCGGCGAGCGTCATGCCCTGCAGCGCCTGCATGTGCGGCTGGCGCAGGCCGGCCAGCAGGATGTTCTGCGGCGGCAGCATGAGGCCGCGATTCTCCCAGTCGATGCCTGGCTGTGCCATCTCGGCGGCGATGCGGGCGCGCAGGGCGGGGTCGCGCAGGCGCGCGATCAGGGCCGTGATGCCGCCCTCGTGGGCCCAGGGCGGGATGCAGGTATCCAGCCCGGTGCCGGAGAAGGTGTAGGTGTACATGTCGGCCGTGAGCGCCAGACCCTCTGCGCGCGCCATTTCGACAGCGGCGATGGCCATTTCCATCCTGCCCCAGTTATCGGCGCCGCTGGCCTTCAGGTGGTAGATCTCGGCTGTTGCGCCACTTTCGCGCGCGATGGTGATCAGCTCCTCGACCGCCTCGAGCAGTTGCGCGCTTTCGTTGCGGATGTGCGAGATGTACATGGCGTCGTGTTCGGCCACCACGCGCGCCAGCTCGATCAACTCGTCGGTCTGCGCGAAGCAGGCCGGCGCATAGATCAGCGCGGCGGAGAGGCCCATGGCGCCCTCGCGCAGCGCCTGGCGCAGCAAGCGCTTCATCTGCGCCAGCTCGCCTGCAGTGGGCGCGCGATCGCTGCGGCCCATGGTGTGGATGCGCAGCGTGCTGCTGCCCACGAAGGAGGCGATGTTGCAGGCGACGCCACGATCGTCCAGCCACTCCAGATACTCGCCCAACGTCGTCCAGCCGACCTCGTAGAGGATGTCGCCCTGCGACATGTAGGAGCCGGGGCCGGCGTCTTTCATGGCCGCGCTGAGCGGGCCCATGGACTCGCCCTCGCCCATCACCTCCAGCGTCACGCCCTGGCGAATTTCGCTTTGCGAGCGGCCGTCCTCAATGAGCGACTCGTTCGACCAGCTGAGCATGTTGATGAAGCCGGGAGCGACGGCCAGGCCCGCAACGTCCAGCACGCGGGTCGCGTCCACTGCCGCGTCCGGCGGCAGGACGGCGATGATACGGTCGCCGGCCAGCGCAAGGTCGGCGCGAACAGGTTCTGCGCCGCTGCCATCGTAGAGCAGGCCCCCGCGCAGCAGCAACTCACAATCCGTCATGCCCGTCTCCTTCGCCTGCGCCACAGCGGCCAGGCGCTGCCCAATATCACTGCCAGGTCCAGCCACTGGTCGCTGCGCAGCCCGGCCCACAGGGGCACGCTGTCCGCGCGCAGGAAGCCGATGAGGAACATGCCGGCGGCCAGCAGCAGCAGGGTCAGCCAGAAGCGGCGTCCTGGCAGCCAGCCGCGTCGGTAGAGCATGCCCGCCAGCAGCAGCGCGGCCAGCGCCAGCAGCAGCCCCATGAGCGGCGTATTGTAGCGCGGCGCGTATATCGCGTAGACATCTGGCAGCTCGGCCACCAGCAAGGGCGAATGGTTCGCCAGGGTGTCGACCTCGCGACCGTAGCCACAACCGGCGGCCATGCAGCCGCGCCAGGCGCCCAGGGCCAGCAGCGCCAGCGCCGGCGTCAGCGCGTCCAGCAGCTCGCGCGCTTCGATGCGGCGCCAGCGCGCGCCCAGCCACAGTCCGCCCAGCGCGCCCGCCAGCGCACTGTGCCACTCAAGGCCGCCGCTGCCCAGGCGCAGGATGTCCGACGGGACGGCTGCGAAGTGCGCTGCGTGCAGCAGGATGTGTCCGCTGCGCGCCGCCAGCAGGCCGGTTGCCAGCGCCAGCAGGCAGACGTCGAGCACCGCGCCGGGCCGGCCAGGCCGGTGCCGCAGCGCGACGGCGGCGGACAGCAAGATGGCCAGCGCCAGCGCCAGGCTGAAGGTCTGCACCTGCCAGGGGCCGATGCCGGTCATGGCGGTTATCCTTTGCTCTGCGGGCTGGCAGCCCAGGCGTTTACATTTACATTAAAAGGGTGCAAGAATCCCCCCTGGCGGTTGTGGTGCGGTTCACAACGGGGTGGCCCGTGCTATAATCGGCAGGATTGTAGCACTTGCCCCGTCCTTTCTTTCACCGGTGGCACCGCGTCACTGGCGCGCTGTCAGCAAGTCAGCCGCGCAGGGTGCGCGCCGGTGATACAACCTTCAGGAGAAAAAAACATGGGTGGAATTAGTTCACTGCTGGGCGCGGTGGCCCTCGTCGGCTTCCTTGTCTTCCTGGGCGGCATCGGCCTGGTCGTGGTGGCGGCCTCGCAGGGTCGCAACTTCCGTAGCGGCGTTTCGCTGGCCGGCATCGGCCTGGTCCTCGGCCTGGTCTTCAGCGTCGTCAGCCAGGGCATCCTGATCGTCTCACCGCAGGAAGTGGCCGTTATCTTCAATACGATCGATGGTGAGCTGGAAGTTCCTCCGCGGCTCTCCGGTACCTCGATCGTCATCCCGGTACTGCAGTCTGCTTCCATCTATCCCATCGAGCAGCAAGAATACACCATGTCCAGCGCCCGTGGCGAAGGCTCGCGCGCCGCCGAGGATGACTCGGTCGAGGGCCGATCGCTGGATGGTCAGGTGGTATTCCTCGACATGACGGTCATTTACAGCATCGATCCGTCGCAGGCCAACCTCGTGCATGAACGCTGGCGCAACCGCTATCAGGAGCAGTTCGTGCGACCGACCGTGCGCGGTCTGGCCCGTGACGTCATCTCGAACTACCGTGCCGAGAACATCTATGGCGTACGCCGCACCGAGGTCCGTGATGGAATCAAGAACATTCTGGGCATCCGCATGTTGGCTGAAGGCCTCGAACTCAGCGACCTGATCGTGCGCAACGTCTCCTTCTCCACCGAGTTCGCCAACGCCATCGAGATGCGTGAGATCGCCGAGCAAAGTCTGCTGCGCGAAAATGACGAGGCCGAGCGCATACGCGTCCGGGCAGCTGGCGCGCGCGATGCAGAGATCGCCGCGGCAGAAGGTCAAGCCCGGTCCATTGTCCTGCGCGCCGAGGCCGAGGCCCAGGCACTGCGACTCGTCAGCGAACAGCTGGCCGCCAACCCGACGCTCATCCAGTACGAGTACATTCAGAAACTGGCGGACAACATCAGTCTGGCGCTGGTGCCTTCCAGCAGCCCCTTCCTCTTCGATTTCGACAGCCTGGCCAGTGCCAACTCCAACTTCGTGCCACCGGAAGTGCCGTCAACCGCCGGTAGCTAGCAGCGACAGTTTCGCGCGCGGGACGGGCCGCAACCGGGCCCGTTCCGCGCAGCCGCACAACCGGACCCCGGGGATGACTCATGGATCGCGATCCCTACCAGGTGCTCGGCGTCAGCCGCAACGCCAGCGAAGAAGACATCAAGAAGGCCTTCCACAAGCTGGCCAAACGCTGGCACCCGGACGCCAACCCGGATAAACCCGAGGCCGAGGCGCGCTTCAAGGAAATCAGCAGCGCCTACGAAATTCTTGAAGACCCCGATAAACGCCGTCAGTTCGACCGCTTCGGTCATCGCTTCGCGGACTTTGGTGACAATGGTGCGCGCGGCGGGCCCGTCCGCGATTTCGACGATGCCAACCTGAACGAGATCTTCGAAGGCATCTTCGGCGGACGCGGGCGCGGGCGCAGCCGGGCCTCCAAAGGCCAGGACATAGAGCAGCCGCTGCACATCAGCCTGCAGGAAGCCTGGAGCGGGGCCAGTCGCCAGATCCGCCGCAAGGGGCGCAGCATCAATGTCAACATTCCGCGCGGCGCGCGCGATGGCACGAAAGTGCGCCTCACCGGCGAGGGCGAGCAGGATCCCTTCGGCGGCCCACCGGGCGATCTCTATCTCATCATTGATGTGCTGACGGATGCGCGTTTCGCGCGCGATGGCGACAACCTGAAGGTCGATGTGCCGCTGGACATGTTCACCGCGCTGCTGGGTGGCGAGGTGGAAGTGCCCACGCTCTCCGGCAGCGTGCGCCTCAAGGTCCCGCCGGGCACGCAATCCGGCCGTCGCTTCCGCCTGAGCGGCCGCGGCATGCCGCAACTGCGCAGTTCCGGCGAATTTGGCGACCTGCTCGCGCGCGTCCTCATCACCGTGCCCTCGCGGCTGAACGCCGAACAGCGCCGCCTCGCCGAGCAACTGCGCGACCTGACCCAGGGTTGAGTTGTGGAGCGCGACCCCTACCAGGAGCTTGGCGTCAAGCGCTCTGCCAGCGAAGATGCTATCAAGAAAGCCTGGCGCAAACAGGTCAAACGCTGGCACCCGGACACAAACCCTGATGACCCGCAGGCGGAAACGCGCACTCAAGCTATAAACAACGCTTACGACACCCTGACCGACCCCGCCAAACGTCGCAAGTATGACAGGCGATTCCCCGGGTCCGGTGGCAATGGCGCGCAGAGCACCAAACGAAACTCCAGCACGCCACGCAAAACCAACGTACAACACAAAAGTCGCGCCAAACAGCGTACTGCGCAAACACCGCTCAAGGGTCAGGACATCGAAAAAACGCTGCGTGTTACCCTGAAGGAAGCTTGGAGTGGCACGAAACGCAGGGTCGTGCACGACGACGGCCGTCACACGATTTTTATACACGGTATCCCTGAAGGGAACAGAATTCGTTATCCTGGCAAAGGGGGTTCTGGAGAATATGGTGGCCCGCCTGGCGATCTATATGTCGTCATCCAGGTAACACCGCACAACAAATTCACTCAAGACGACGATAACCTGAACATCAACATAACAATCGACCACGTGACTGCGCAGCAAGGCGGCAAGATTGATGTGCCGACGATGTCCGGCAACGTGAGCATGACTGTCGAAACGGACACCAGAAACGGTCGCAAATACCGTCTAAAAAACCGTGGTATGCCCCGTTACGGACGTGATAATGAATTTGGTGATCTGTTCGTTCACATTACAGTCAAAAAGCCCGTAGCGACCCGGGGCAACAAACTTGAGCGGCAACTGCGCATCAGCCTGCGGGAAGCCTGGGCCGGAAGCAATCTCCAGAAAACTGTCGGTACGCGCAATGTCGAATTCACAGTCCCGCGCGGCGCTCGCAATGGCCAGCGTATTCACATCGCCGGCGAAGGCAAGTCGGGTCTCTTCGGCGGGCCGCCTGGTGACCTCTACTTCGTCATTAACGTGTTGCCTGATGAGCAGTTCAGGCGCGACGGCGATGACCTGTATATCAGGGAAGACATCTTGATCGACCTACGTGCCGCAATCAACGGCGGGAAAGTCAATGTGCCGACATTCTATGACAATGTACAGCTCAATATTCCGCCGCGTACGCAGTCCGGGGACATCCTGTCGATGAAGGGCCACGGCATGCCGTTAGAATACCGTCCCGACAAATTCGGAGATCTTTACGCTCAGGTCCGCATCCAGGCGCCAGACAGGGACGAATGGGAACCCGGCCGATCCACCTATGTCCCTGACGCACCAATTGATTCATGGTACTGGCCACCCAAGCGCTCAAGACCCCATGACGCTCTATATATGAAAATTCAATTTAAGGATGATTGCTATGACTGGGCCGTGCTGGTGAACAACAGTGAACTGGAATTCCGCGGGCGGGAAAGTCACTACAGCGGAAAATGCCACGCAGATGATAACAGTAAACAGTCACTGTTGAATGCTGCGGCAAGTGCACGGCAGGAAGTGACTGCGGCATTTCTGAAGCGCATACAAGAAATACAAGCGCTGGATTCAGAAAATGGGAACCCATTTTAGCCTCGCGCGACAGCCTGTGAGCGGCCTGCGCCGCGGCCTGATCATCCTGCTGCTCGCGACCGCCGCCTGCCAGTCCCTGCTGGTGTCGCTGCCGGAGAGCACAGCGACAAACATCACCCTGCCGACCAGCACGCCACCTGTCACTGTCGCGCCACTGCAGCAGGCCCTGCTCGACGCTGCCGACGCCGAATACCGCCTGCTGGGCGAACTCTACGAACGCGTCGCGCCCGCCGTCGTCGCCATCAACGCTGTCGATCCGCAAGGCGACGACCCGGGCCAGGGGCGTGGCTCCGGTTTCCTCATCGACGACGCAGGCCACATCGTCACCAACGCGCATGTGGTGCGTGGCGCAAGCAGTATTGAGGTGACCCTGCACGACGGCCGCATTGCCAGGGCGACCTTGCGCGGCGCCGACGCTTTCAGCGACCTGGCGGTGCTGCACATCGGTGAGGCCGCCGCGGGACTAACGCCGCTGTCGCTGGCAGATTCTGACGCAGTGCGCGCAGGCGAACGCGCTGTCGTCATCGGCAATCCCTTTGGTCTGAACAGCTCGATGACCCAGGGCATCATCAGCGCCACCGGGCGGCAGCTGCCGCCGCTGCATCTGCTGGATGCTGACCTGCCGCCCGGCTTCAGCAACCCCGCCATCATCCAGGTGGACGCGGCGATTAACGTCGGCAGCTCCGGCGGCCCGCTGCTCAACTCGCGCGGCGAGGTCATCGGCGTCACCACGGCGATTCGCAGCGCCAGCGGCGTCTTCCAGGGCGTGGGCTTCGCCATCCCGGCCAATACCCTGCGCCGGGTTGCGCCCGAGCTCATCGAGAACGGCCGCGTCAGCTATGCCTGGCTGGGCATCTCAACCCTGCGTGAGGAAGACGGCTTCAGCGTGGCCGCGCTCGTCGAAGCGCTGTCGCTGACGGCCAACCAGGGCGTGCTCGTCGATCGCGTCAGCACGGATTCGCCGGCGCAACTGGCCGGCCTGCGCGGCGGTTCCCGTCTGCTCACCCTGCGCGGCGTTGAAGTTTGCGCCGGTGGCGACATCATCGTGGCTATCAACGGCCACTTCGTGAACAACCTCGACGAACTGCTCGCCTGGCTGGTCAGTTACGGCAAGCCCGGCGACGAGGTGACGCTGCTGGTCGTGCGCGGCGACGAGACGCTCGAGCTGCCGCTGGCGCTTGGCTCGCGTCCGCGCGACGGGGACGAGGCGCCGACAGAATGCCTGGAGCCTGATGATACAACCGGCAATTGAGACCGGGCGGCTGTGGCTGCGGCTGCTGGAGACTGACGACGCGGAGGCCATCACACGCTACGCCGGCGATCGGCATGTTGCGGCCACAACTCTGGCCATCCCTCATCCCTACAACCTGGAGATGGCGCGTGAATTCATCGAGCATTCACAGCAGGCCGCGGCCACCGGTGACAAATTCACTTTCGCCCTGACGCGCAAACCGGAGCGGCAACTCATCGGCGTCATCGATTTGCGCCCACAGCAGGGTCACAGCGCCGAGGTCGGCTACTGGACGGGCGTCCCGTTCCAGGGCCAGGGCTACATGACCGAGGCGCTGAAGGCCGTCATCCATCACGCTTTCTGCGATCTGGGCCTGCAGAGGGTGTTCGCCTCTCACTTCGCCAGCAATCCAGCCTCCGGCCGCGTCATGCAAAAGGCCGGCATGCGCTACGAGGCTTGCCTGCGAAAGCACGTCGTTCGCTGGAACCAGGCCCACGACCTGGTTTACTACGGTATTCTGCGCGACGAATATCGGGACGACTGATGCAGGGGCCTACAGGAAAAAGTCGCGCAGGGCTGCGCGCACCGCATCCACGATTTCCTCATGCGTGAAATCCGGCAAACGCCGGATGAGCAGGCTGTCATCCGTGATGGTCAGTTCGCCAATGCCAGGCACGTTGTCGTAGAGCGTTTGCGCGAGGGTTGAGCCGGTTTCGCCCTCCGCCAGGCTGACATAGTGTTCGCGCCCGGCCGTGGTCAGACGCTGATTGGTGTAGATCTCGACAAGGTCCGGCGCCTCGCCTGGCTCGCTCTCGACGGTGACGTACTCGGACATTTCACAGAACCCGGACGGCGTCCCCCCGGGCGATGCTGCCGTCCTGCACCACGCGCGCCATCATGCCCAGGCGTCCGGCCAGCAGCGTCGGCGAACGCCCCTGGATGCTCTGGAAGCGCTCGCAGCCGGTGCGCGGCTCCACCAGCTCGACCACGGCCTGCTCGCCAATTTGCAGGCGGGTACCGGCGGCCATAGCCTCGAGCGGCTCGTCAAGGCCGTCGATGACCAGTTGCTCGCCCATTTCGCCGGGCCCGGTGCGCAGGCCCTCGGCGCTCAGGGCCTCAAGCATGGCCTGCCCCATGATGTTCAGCTGACGCCTGGGGTGCCGGCCCTTGCGGTCGCCGCTGATACCGTTGCCGCAGACGAGCTCCGCGCGCTCCAGTACCACGCGCGCGTAATGGTCGGCGGGCGCGGGCGGCACATCCGCGGGCCGGTACACGATGCTGACGATAGTGGCCATTGTTCTCCTCCAAAAGGTCGATCCCGGGTGCGCTTCAGGGAATGACGCGCCGGTTCAGCATATCGTTGACGCTCTTGACGAGCCTGCGTAGCTCCATTTCCAGGTCTTCGCTGATGCCTTCCAGAATGGCCGCCTCGCGGAAGTGTTCGCGCGCATTGCGCAGTTGTTCCTGGCCGCTGCGCAACTCGTTGAGGCCTTCGCTGAGGCGGTCGCGCGCACCCCGGCTGGCCACGCTGGCATAGGCCTCCGGGAAGTCGCGCCCCAGCATGGCGCCGGCTTCCTGCAGCGCGGCCAGAAACGCAGCTACATCCGGCAGTTCCTGGGCGGCGCCGCGTTGCAACAGCGCGCGAATGCCGGGACTCAGAGTCGGCTCCACGCCGAAATCCAGTTCATTGATATCGCTGTAGCGGCCGGCCACGTCGCTCATCGTGCCGGGCTGGGGCCGCAGCGAGCCCTTTTGCGGCGAGAGGCCGGTGAAGATCGGGTAGAGGATGCCGACGCAGAGGTTGTGCAGGTCGGTGCGGAAATGTTGCCCGACGTTGTTTTGACCTTTCAGTTGACGCGAGCTGTTGAAGTCGATCACCTGCAGGCGCGTCCCGTCCCAGTAGACGTGCTCCAGCTTGTGATCCATGTACACGATGTCATGCTGATGCGCCAGGCGCAGCAAACTGGCAAACTGGAGAGCCAGCGCGATGCCCTCCTCGCTCGGCAGGCGGCGGCGCATGCCTGGCTGATTGGGCTTCATCAGGTAGAGCAGGTTGCGGGTGCGCGGCAGGTTGCGCAACGCCAGGTAGGGGCGCCAGCGTTTGCGCGAGCGCTCCTCAAGCGACTCTACAAAGGCCTCGACGTTGAGGCCGTGCGCGATGATTTCGCCGTCGTGCGGATGATCACTGCTGCTGTCGACGAAGCCACAGTCCAGCAGGTCCACCGCCTGCGGGCTTTCCGCCAGCTTCTGCAGGATCTGGGCCTCGTTGCCGAAGGCGCGATATTCCCAGCGCAACTCGCCGGAAGGCGCCAGATGCTCGCTGCGCATCACCTTGAACGCGATCGTCTCACCGGTGTGCTGATCCAGTGCATCCATCACGCGCGCATAGTGGCCGAGTGCGAAGGTGTCGTTGAAGTTGCCAATGCGATAGCGTACCGTGAGGGATTGGCTCATGGTGACAAGTCTATCCGCTTTGGCACATTCCTCACATAGTGAGCCTGGCCCAGGTTGCAATTTGGCTGTCCCGGCGTACAATACGGCTCCCTGCCGAAAAACCCGGCCACGCTCATGCACGACAAGGAAAACGCCGGCGGCGACCCTGCCCGTCCCGATGCGGAGTCTTCCGCAGCCGGGCCGCGCCCGGAAGATACGCTGCCTGAAAACGCACCGGATAGCCCCGAACCAGATGCCGGCATTGAGGAACTGGCTGCGCTGGTCGACGCGCTTGAGGGCGACGAGGCTACGCCGGAAGCAATGCTTGCGCCTGAAGATTCCCTGCCGGGCCGGCCTGCGCAGCCGCCGGAAGCGGACGCAGCACCGGTGCCAGAGCCCGCCGCAGATGAGCGCGCTGCCCGTTTTCGCGCCACTGCAGCCGAGGTGCACAGTCTGCGCCAGCGCCAGCGCGCCGGCCTGATCACGCCGGCACAGCTGCAGGCCGAGCTGCGCCGCCACATGATCGAGGATGAGGGCATCTGGTGGATGCTGGGCGTCGAGACCGACACCTGGTATCGCTACGACGAGCTCGCCGGAGGCTGGGTCATCGCGCAACCACCGGCCGGAGCGGGCATCCCCGCCGCCCCTGGCGTCGGCATCAGCGAGACGCTGGCGACGCCGGAAGAGAGTCTGTCCCAAACCCTGCCGCCCGGCTTCACGCTCGACGAGGACGAATTGCCGCGCACCGACACGCCGCTTTACGACCAGGACGCGACCATCCCCGGCATGGCGGCCATCAACCAGGCTACCCTGCGCCTGAGCGAAGAAGACGAGCCAGCCGGCGTGGGCGCGACAGTGACGGCCCCGCACCTGGGCGCGCGCCTGGCAGCCCCCGCGAATGTACCGCCGCCGCTTCGGGGCACTGCGCGCGCTATCGCCCGCAACCTCATCCCGCAGCGCCTGTTGCTGGTGGCTATACTGCTCGGCGCGGCCTTTCTGCTGCTCTTCGCGCTGACGACGCTGGTCGTCCTGTTGCGCTACAACAACATCGTCGGACGCTACGGCGCGGAGATCGACGCGCTGGCGCAGGCGCAACCCGGCTTGCAGAGCCTGCGCATCCTCGACGCCGGTGGTGAGCTGCTGGCCGAGATCGACAGTGAAGACGGCCGCCGCGAGCCACGCCCGCTCGCCGACATCTCGCCCTGGCTGATCGCTGCCGTCGTCAGCGCGCAGGAGCCGCACTTCTACGGCAGTTCTGATTTCAACCTGCCACGTCTCGTCAGCGACCTCTTTGGCAGCGCTCCAGGCGAGCCTGAAACGATTGCGCAGCGCCTGGCCGCGCTGACCATCAACAACGAGGGCGTCGGCGCCGATGCCCAGGCACGCCACCGCAACATCGTCGCCGCGGAGCTCGCCCGCCGCCACGACCGCAACACCATACTCGAACGCTACCTGACCGAGGTCAGCTTTGGCCCGCGCGTCTTCGGCGTGCAGGCAGCCGCGGACTTCTGGTTTGGCGTGGACGCGGCTGAGTTGCAGCCGGTGGACGCGGCGCTGCTGGCCAGCATCCTGGTCAACCCGGAAGTGACGCCGCTGGACAGCAATGCCCGTGATGCGGCCTTCGCCAACGCGGATACCCTGTTGCGCGAACTGGCGAAGCGCAACTGCCTGAACATGCAACATCAGTCCGCCCACCCCGATTTCGCGACGCCCTTCTGCGCGCACCGTGAGCAAATCCTCGATGGACAGGGAGGCTTCAGCCCGGCCGTCAACCTGCAGCGCGCCATGCTCGGCACGCGCAGCTATGCCGCCACGGCGAGCGTATCGCGTTGGCCACACTTCACGGCCTACGTGGTCGAACAGCTGCGCGCGGAGTACGGCGAGGAGGCCTTCCGCAGCGGCGCAACCGTGCTCACCACGCTCGATCCCTTCGTCCAGCAGACCGCCGCAGACGCCCTGCGCGAGCAGCTGTTCAGCAGCGGCATCGGCCGCAATGTGCTGACCGGCGCCGTCAGCGTGGTAGACCCGGCCAGCGGCGACCTGCTCGCGCTGGCAGGCGGCGACGGCGACCCGGCTGTAACGCTCGGCTTCCAGGCGCCGGGCGCAGCCATCATGCCCCTGCTCTACGCCGCCGCGCTGGAGGGCGTGGGCGACCGCAACAGCAATGGTCAGCTGGACTACAACGAATATCTGACCGCGGCTTCCATCCTGTGGGACGTGTCGGGCCAGGCGCCCAACCCCTTCTTCCCGCCCCTGCCCCATGGCAATCTGACGCGCGGCCCCGTCTCCGTGCGCAGCGCGCTGGCTAACGCGCTCAACATCCCCGCCGCCAGGGTGTGGGACTTCGTGACGCAGGAGCGCTTCCTCGAAACCGCCGACCGCCTCGGCCTGCGCAGTTTCCGCAGCAGTAGCGGCGCCGGGCCGGGCGTCAGCGCCGGTGAGACCGGCGTGCGTTTAATGGAGCTGATGCAGGCCTACAGCACCCTCGCCAATTTCGGACGCTTCCAGCCCCTGCGCGCCATCCACGCGGTGACGGCGGCGGATGGCAGCGAACTGCCGCGCAAGACAGTGCCTGGCGCGGGGGACGTGCTGCAGCCGGGCGTGGCCCTGCTGCTCGGCAACCTCATGGCGGAAGACAGCGCACGCAACATCATCGGCGCGGGCAGCCCCCTCACCCTGCCGGGCCTGGAGGGCGCCATCGCCGCCATCGCGAACACCAACATTGGCGCGCGTGACCTGTGGGCCATGGGCTACAGCAACAATGCGGTGGTGGGCGTTTGGCTGGGCCGCGAGGACGACCAGCCCACCAACTCCAGCGGCCTGCAGGAGGCCGCGCCGGTCTTCAGACGCGTCATGCAGAACGTATTAATGGGGCGGCCACAACCGACTCGCTTCGCCGGCCCGCAGGCCACGCTGGCCGCAGCGCCGGTCTGTAGTTTCACCGGCGCGGGGCCGGGCCCGGTCTGCCCCGGCGGCGCGCGCAGCGAGCTCTTCGTGCCGGGCTATCCGCCGCCACCGCCTGAGCTGGGCGTCATCCTCACCCGCACTGTCGACAGCTGGAGCGGCCTGCTGGCCAACGAGTTCTGCCTGGACAACCGACGCGACCAGACCTACCTGCGCCTGGAACCGGAGGATCCACAGGTGCTCGCCTGGCTGGGCTCACCGGCGGGCCAGGGCTTCATGAAAGCGGCCGGGTTGACGGGACTGCCGAACAAAACCGTGCCGACCGTCTCCTGCGATGTATCCACGCGCCAGCCCGCCCTGACGCTGCTGAACCCGCCGCACAACTCCGTCGTGCAGGGCAGCATCCTCGTCACCGGCAGCGTCGCCGCGCAAAACCTGGAACGCTTCGATCTCACGCTCTTCACGCCCCAGGGCACGCTCATCCAGCAGCTGGGCAGCTGGGAACAGCAACGCCCCAACCTCGAAACCCTGGTGCAGTGGAACACGGCCGTGGTGCCGGACGGCCAATACACGCTGCGCCTGACCGCCCTTGCCGTCGGCGGCGGTTACGCGCAGCGTGAAGCCTTCATCGTCATCAGCAACAGCGCGGTGGCCGGCGGCTGATTTCTAGCAACCGGTCAGGAAGCGGGCGCCCTGCAACACGCCCAGCTGCGTGGCCTCGTCCGTGACGTTGAAGAAGTGGTCCTCAAGCTCGACGCAGATCGCGCCTTCATAGTTGTTGTCGCGCAGAATGGAGCAGACCTCGATCCAGTCGGTCACGCCGTGGCCGGGGATCGTGTAGCGCCAGTGATAGTGGCCGTAGGCGTAGGGGTCGGCGAAGGTCGCGTCCTGCTCGTGGCCGAAACGATACAGGTTCTCGGCCATGATCATGCAGTCCTTGCCATGCACGTGATACACGCGCCCGACGAACTCGCGCAGGAAGCGCAGCGGGTCAATGCCCATGCGCAGCAGATGCGAGGGGTCGTAGTTGACGCCCATGGCGGGTGAAGGAACCTCACGGAACATGGCCCCGAATGTCTCCGGCGTGCAGACCACCGAGCCCGGCCCCGGCCAGCCTTCGATGACGATATGTGAGCCGCATTCCTCAAGAGTCGGCGCCAGTTCGTTGAAGCTTTCGACTGCGTAGCCGAAGTTTTCGCTCCGCGGCAGCGAGGGGTCTTTTGGCAGCACCACGATGAAGTAATTCTTCGCGCCGTATTGGGACAGATTGCGAATGGTGTCTGCGCAGAGGGCAACGGCATCCGCGCGCTCGCCGCGGTCGGCCGAGACCAGCGGCTGGAAGACGGGCAGATCCACCGAACCGATCCTGAAGCCAGCTTCGTGCAGCGTAGCCGTGTCATCCAGGTTATAGGGTGCCAGATCGATGACGTTCAGATCGTTGGCCCTGGCCCAGGCGATCATGCCTTCCAGGTCCCGCTCCCAGGCGAATCTGACCCGCCGCCAGCCGATGGGGAAATTGCCAGTGCGTGTATTCATGGTGCTTCCTGTCCCTTCTGCACAATACAGAAATTGAATTGAGGTCGTCCACAGCCGCCGCAGTATAGCGCGTCCGCTCAGTCCAGGGCCTTGACGATGACCAGATAATTTAGCGGTAGCTCGCCGGCGTGGCCGCGCGCCCGGTTGCCGCCCAGCACATGCTCGCCGGGTTCACAAACCTTGCTGTAGAGTTTCAGCGCGCGCGGACTGCGCCACTCGTCGCGCAGCTCGATGCGCTCCCGGTCCAGTTGCCAGCTGCGCAGCCAGCGCGGCCGCTCCAGCACTCCGCTGTCACTGGCAACGTAGAGGCGAGCGCGCCGGGTGATGCGCAGGCGCAGATAGTCTTCGTCGCGATTGTCGCGGTCGGCGGCGGACAGGCGCAGGGCGGGCAGTCCGCTCAGTTCGGCCGGCATGCGGTCGATGGCGAAACTGTCCTCGAGGTAGGCTGGCTCGCCTGCGCGCAGTGCATAGCGTTCACAGGTGTTGCCGCTGCTGACCGATGCGCTTTCCAGGATGACGGTGCCCGGCGTTTCATAGCGGATGGCGCAGGGCGGCAGCGGACGCTCGGCCGTGCTGGCAATGACGGCCATGCCGCCCACCACCGAAACCAGCGGCTCCAGCTCGGTCAGGCGTTCCGCGCCGAAGCGCCGCTCCAGCATCTCCACGAAGGCCGGCACCGCCGAGGAACCGCCGGTGCGTAGCACGACGTCAATGTCCGCGGGCTGCAGGCCGGCATCCGCCACCACCTGCTGCAGACCCTCGTCCACGGCGGCCAGCTCGCGCGCGATCATACGCTCGAAACGCTCGCGCGTGATGTGCTCGCGGATCTGGATCGGCCCGTGCTCAAAGACCAGGGTGGCGTCCGGCTCGTCGGAAAGCTGGCGCTTGGTCTGCTCAATGGTGCGGAAGAGCTGGTAGCCCAGGTTGCGTGTGACCAGAGCTTCCAGCGCCTTCAGCGCCTGGGGGTTGCTGCTGCCATGCTGAAACTCGCGGATGCGCTCCAGGTTGTGTGGCCGCGAGAGGTCCGACATCGTTTGCCAGCTGGTCAGCATCTCCAGCCAGTCCGGGGGAAACAGGCGCCCGTCGCGGTCGCTTGCGCCGCGTCCGAAATGGCGGGTCAGGAAGCGCATGAGGGCGCGGTCGAGGTCATCGCCGCCGACCAGCACGCCACGGTTGGCGAGGATTTCCGGCGGCTGTGCGCCGCCCACGCGCGCCAGGGTGAGGTCCAGCGTGCCGCCGCCGAAATCGAAGACCAGGCTGGTATTGCGTGTTTCACTGCGGACATGGTGCAGCCAGGTGACGGCCAACGGCTCGGTCGCGAATCGAATGTCATTAAAGCCGGCCATCCAGGCGGCCGTGTACAGGATCTCCTCCGCCCGGGCGTCAACGCGCTCATCTTCCGCGAAGCGCACCGGACGCCCGATCACCACTTCCTCGCAGTCCGCGTCGAAGTGCTCGCGCGCGCAGTCGCGCAAGGCGCTCAGCAGCAGACAGATGAGCTGGTCGATGGTGTGGTAGCGTTCGAAGATGCGCGTGCCCGCGTACTCCGGGTTGCGCAGAATAGTCTTGATGGACTGCAGCAGGCGACCGTGCGCGGCCACATCGACCAGCGCCGCCAACTCCTGATCGTAGCGGATGGCATCCGCGTCGCGCCCGGCCACGATGATTTCGGTCGAGCCGACGACCCGGCGCCGCCAGCGCACCGGGCGCCCGGTGTCATGTTCCAGGTAGGCGAAGGCGGCCTCGATGCCGACGGTGCTGGTTTGCTGGCGGTCGATGTAAATCAGCGAGGGCAGCACCCAGGGGTTCTCGTTGCCCGGATTGGTGCGCACGGTGATGAAGCGTCCGTCTTCGTAGAAGGCGATGGCCGAGTTGGTGGTGCCGAAGTCAATTCCCAGGCGCATGATGCTCCCTGATCGCGGACACGGGGCGGGCAATACTAGCAGCGCAGGCAGGAACCTGATAGCGTGATCCCCGCTCTTCACCTGGACAATCCGGCAGTATCCGTTACTATGAAAGCATTCGCGAATTCACGACGGTCTGATGGAGGTGCGCGTTGTGAGCGAGGCCGACAAGCGGGCGGAACTACGCCGAATCGTGAATGAAGCACTGCGACTCTATCACAAGGGGCAACTGAGTGAAGTGGAACTGCGTGACATCGTGGCTTACGCAATTTCACTCGAGATGTCTGAATTCATGGACCAATCCATGTCCCGGCTGGAGCAAAGCATTACTCATCTGCTTGAGCAGGGTTCGGACAGCATATTTGCGTCTCATCTTGAAGGGGTTGGTTCATGAGCGCAAATGTAGATCCGCGTGACAATAATGACCATGAAGAATTGTCAGACTCAGATGAAGGAGAATCGACGGCCCTCCCTGATGAAGTGTTCGGGGAGCTAATCGAGGATTTACCACCCAAGGCTCGCCGGGAGTTGGTAGCCTCAGTCCTTTCTATCCAGCAACGCTTTGGGCCTCCAACAAATCCTGTTTTCTCTAAACTCAATGAGTCGCATATTGACAAGGCGCTGGATATTGTCCAGCACGATTCAGAAAGAACTCACGAATTACGAAAGAGTAATCGTAACTATCAACTTGTATATTTTTTTTGGTGTGATCATCGTTTTGGGTGCAGCAGTGGTCTGGTTGCTGCCGAGCTATCCTGAATTTCTGGATACCATCCTGAAGATTCTACTGGGTTTTGCTGGCGGCTTCGGCGCAGGCTATGGCCTGAAATCCAAAACAGGTTGAGGATAGTGAGCAGGTTACATAAGCGGGGAGGCCAGCGTGTCGCGCGAATTCCAAAACATGGTCGCAGTATTGCTGCTGACCCTGGCCGGATTTATCGTCATCCGGCAAATCATCACGTCCGACGCCGTCGCACTCGACTGGCCGCTGCCCCTTGTTCTCACCCTGGCGGGTCTGGCGCTGGCGCTGTTTCCCGAGCGTAGCGCTACCGGGCTCAGCCCCGTACCGGCAGCGAACGGGATGTCCCGCATGCCGCAACCAGTCGGCGATGACCTGACGCTCATCAAGGGCATTGGTCCGCAGCGGGCCCGCACTCTGGCACAGGCGGGCTGCGCCAACTTCAGCGATCTGGCGCGCGTCAGTGAATCGGAGTTGGCCCACATGCTGGCGGACGTCGGAGCAGTTGCGCCCACGTCAGCCGCGCTGCGCTCCTGGATCAAACAGGCCCAAATTGCCGGCGGCGGCAACATGGCCTGGCTGCGCGAGTATCAAGCGTCCCTGACCCCTCACGGCGAGGAGTCTGCCTGAGTTCAGGCGGACTCGTACCAGTTCCTTCGTAACTTCAACCCCATCAGGCAACAATTTACTGTCTGGACTCCTGCCAGTGCGCTGGACGCCGGTCACTGTCTGCGGCTTGCAGTGGCTCTCAGCCTTGTGCGCCGGGTTCGCAGAACTTGTAGAGGTTGCCGTCCGCATCCAGCACGGCGAACTCCAGGCCCCAGGGCTGTTGCGCCAGCGGGCCGTTGGGGTGGATCACGCCCTGCGCCTGATACTCGGCATATAGCGTCCGCACATCGCTGACGTAGACATAGCAGCTGGTGTTCTGCGCGATGTAGCGGTCGTTACACAGCCAGTAGTGTACGCTGATATCGTCGCGACTGAAGATAACGTAGTCGTCATGTTGAGTGTTGGTGGTTAAGCCCAGGCGTCGCTCGCAAAAGGCGACGGTGCGCTCAATATCCAGCGACGCGAGCACTGCGGCAACCTTGTTCAGGCGGGTGGTCAAACTATCTCCTGACACCGGGACACAAGACATTGCGGTCAACCCGGGAGCCGTGGTGTGTCAGGCGGGTGCTCAGGCTGGCCCGGCCGGCTCCTGCTCTTCCTCGACGGCCTCAAGAAGCAGGCGGCCATCCTCATCTGCGTCAACCAGCACGATGCTGGCCAGCTGGAAGCGGCCGGAGAGGATGCCGTCGGAAAGCACGTCCTCGACCTCGTTTTGAATCAGGCGCCGCAGCGGGCGGGCGCCAAACTCGGGATCGTAGCCATGGTCGGCCAGCCAGGTGCGCGCCTCGCTCGTCGCCTCCAGCGTGATGGCGTGCTCCAGCAAACGCGCGCGCACTTTCTCCAGCTCGAGCTCGACGATGTCGCGGATCTCGTCACGCGTCAGGGAGCGGAAGACGACCGTGGCGTCGACGCGGTTGAGGAACTCCGGGCGGAAAGCGCGGCGCAACTGCTCCATCACGTTGCGGCGCATGTCGGTGTAGGCTTCCTGTTCGGTGACGGCCTCGTCGCGGCTCAGGTCAAAGCCCAGACTGGTATTGCGCTTGATGGTGTCGGCGCCGACGTTGCTGGTCATGACGATGATGGCGTTGCGGAAATTGATGTTGCGGCCACGCGCGTCGCTCAGCTGCCCCTCTTCCATCACCTGCAGCAGCATGTTGAAGGCTTCCGGGTGCGCCTTCTCGATTTCGTCGAAGACGACGATGCTGTAGGGCCGGCGCCGGATGGCCTCGGTCAACTGGCCGGCGTCCTCGTAGCCCACGTAGCCTGGCGGGGCGCCCACCAGGCGCGCCACCGAATGCCGCTCCATGAACTCCGACATGTCCAGCTGCACCAGGGCATCCTCGCTGCCGAAGAGAAATTCGGCCAGGGCCTTGGTCAGCTCGGTCTTGCCGACCCCGGTGGGGCCAAGGAACATGAAAGAGCCGATCGGGCGGCGCGGGTCTTTCAGCCCGGCGCGGGCGCGACGCACGGCCTTGCTGATGGCGTCGATGGCCTCGTTCTGGCCGACGATGCGCTGGTGCAGGGCTTCTTCCATCTGCATCAGGCGCTCACTTTCCTCACCGGCGATGCGCATCACCGGGATGCCGGTCCACATGGACACGACCTCGGCGATGTCCTCGCCCGTCAGGCGCGGCTGGTTGTTCTCCTCATTCCAGTTGGCCTTTAACCCGGCCAGCGCCTCCTGCAGCGTTTCCTGCTGCTGCTGCAGATGCCCCAGGCGCTCCTCCCGGGCTTCGTCCGGCCCCTGGTGCACCTCGGCATCCAGCAGCGCAATGTCCTCGCGGACGCGGCGCAGTTCCTTTTCCATGTTGCGCACACGGGCCGCTTCCGGGCTTTTGTACATGCGCAGGCGCGCGGCGGCCTCGTCGATCAGGTCGATGGCCTTGTCCGGCAGAAAACGATCGGGCACGTAGCGCGCCGAAAGATGGGCGGCCTGCTCGATGGCGTCGTTGGTGATTTCCACATTGTGGTGTTCCTGGTAGGGGCCGCGGATTCCCTGCAGAATCTCGATCGTCTCCTCGATGCCGGGCTCTTCCACCTGAATCTGCTGGAAGCGACGTTCCAGCGCGGCATCGTTCTCGATGTGCTTGCGATACTCGTCCAGCGTGGTCGCACCGATGCACTGCAGTTCGCCGCGGGACAGTGCTGGTTTGAGAATATTGGCCGCGTCTACGCTGCTACCGGCCGAGCCGGCGCCCACCAGCATGTGCACCTCATCAATAAAGAGAATGCTGTCCGAGGATTTCAGTTCCTCGATGACGCGCTTGAGCCGTTCCTCGAACTGGCCACGGTACATGGTGCCCGCCACCAGCGAGCCGACGTCCAGCTGCAGCACACGCTTGTTCAGCAGCGGCCGCGGCGTGTCGCCACTGACGATGCGCTGCGCCAGGCCCTCGACGATGGCCGTCTTGCCCACGCCCGGCTCACCGATCAGCGCAGGGTTATTCTTGCGCCGCCGGCTGAGCACCTGAATGACTCTCTCGATTTCAATTTCGCGCCCCACGACCGGGTCCAGCTTGCCTTCCTGCGCGGCGGCGGTCAGGTCCGTCGCCAGCTGGTCGACCAGCTGCGTCTTGCCTTCACGCGTGCGCGTGCGTCGTTCTTCCTGTGGTGCCTGGCGGGGCTGCAGGGGACTTTCCTGCAACACGCGCCGCGTCTGGCGCCGCACTTCCTCCGGGCTGACACCCAGGCGCTTCAGCACCTCGATGGCCACGCCCTCGGTCTGGCGCACCAGACCCAGCAGGAGATGCTCTGTGCCGATGTAGTGATGTCCCAGGCGGCGCGCTTCATCGACGGCCAGCTCGAGCACGCGTTTGGTGCCCGGCGACAGGTCGATCTGGCCGCCAGTGCCGCGCGAACTGGCGCGCGTCAACCGCTCGACCAGTTCCTCGATGCGACGTTGTTCCAGGCCAAGGTCGCGCAGGACGCGCCCGGCCACGCCGCCTTCCTCACGCATCAGGCCCAGCAGCAGATGTTCGGTGCCGATGGTGTTGTGCCGGAAGCGCTCCGCCTCTTCCTGCGCCAGGCTGAGCACACGCCGCGCCCGCTGGGTGAAGCGTTCCATTTTGTTCGGCACTTCGGCCTCCCTCCGCCAGTTCCGGTCGGACGTTCACGCCAGCCGCTGCAACGTTGCCGCCCGCAAGCACTTCGGGGCGGCATCATCCAGTATACCACCGCCGACGCGTGGACAAGGCCGGATTTATGAGTGGTGCGGGAGGACCGTCAGCTGCTTGCGATCAGGAAAGCCAGTCCTGGTCAAGGTACTCGGCCGAGTTGACAGCCTTGAGACTGAGGCCCAGGCGGCGGGCAGCCACGTCCATTTTGACCACGCGCAGGGTCAACGTTTCGCCCTCGCTGACGATTTCGCGCGGATGGGTGACCCGCTGCTCGGCCAGCTCGGAGATGTGGATCAGGCCCTCGATCTCGGGCGCAGCCACCAGACGCGCGAAGGCGCCAAAGTTCGTCATCTTGGTGATCAGCCCCTGCACCAGCTGGCCAACCTTGTAATCGATGGCTACCGTGTCCCATGGATCTGCTGCCTGGCGTCGGATGCTGAGGCCGATGCGCTTGCGCTGCGGGTCCACGCTGATGACCTCGACGCGCACTTCTGCGCCAAGCTTCAGCGCGTCACGCGGATGCGTGACGTGCTGCCACGAAATCTCGGTCAGATGCACGAGGCCCTCGGCGCCGCCGATGTCGACGAAAGCGCCAAAGTCCACCAGGCTGACGACGCGCCCCTGGCGCACCTCACCCACGCGCAGTTCGCTGATGAGGTCCACCTTGCGCGCCTCACGCTGCTCGCGTGCAGCGGCCCGTTCGGAAAGGATGAGCCGGTTGCGGCTGCGGTCAACTTCAATGACCTTGACGGAAATGGGCTGGTTGACCATCCCGCTCCAGCGCTCTTCCGGCGTCGCCCCGCTCGCGCTGCGGCGCGCGCCGCCGATCTGGCTCTGCGGCACGAAGCCGCGCACGCGCCCGAAACGCACGATCAGGCCGCCCTTGTTGTAGCCGGCAATCATGCTTTCGAAGACTTCCTGGCTCTTCTGGCAGGCTTCCGCCTTGCGCCAGTCCAGCTCTTCCTGGGCGTGCGTGACCGACAGGCGAATATTGCCTTCGTGATCCTGCGGATTGATGACGTAAACCGGGATGACCGCGCCGGGCTGCAGCTGCTCGATCTGCTCGCGCGGCATGCGCTCCAACTCGCGCCCGGGGATGACGCCCACATGGTCGTCGCCCAGGTCCATGCGCACCTCGGTCGGCGCGGTCGTCAGCACCGTGCCATCGACGACCTGGCCACGACTGAAGGGCGTGGCGGGCTGCGCCGGCACAGCTTCCGCTGCAGGAGCCACCTTTTCTTCCGTCGGCTTGTCTTCGTCCATTGCGGCCACATCGGTAGCAGCAGCCGTTTCTGCGACTGCTTCGTCTGCCGGGGACTCACCCTCGTCGGCAGGTATCGCTTCTGCCTCGGCTGCAACGTCTTCAGCAACCGCCGCGTCCGTTGGGGTCTCTTCCCCGTCAGAAGGCATCGCTTCTGCCTCGGCTGCAGGAGCCGCAGCGCTTGCTGCCGGCTCTGTAGTCGTGGCCTCTGCCGCAACTGCAGCAACAGCGTTCTCGGCAGCCGCTTCATCCGCCGGGGACTCACCCTCGTCGGCAGGTATCGCTTCTGCCTCGACTGCAACGTCTTCAGCAACCGCCTCGTCCGTTGGGGTCTCTTGCCCATCAGAAGGCATCGCTTCTGCTTCGGCTGCAGGAGCCGCTTCGTCCGCCGCGGACTCTGCCCCGCCAGCGGCCGTTGCTTCTGCCGCAGGAGCGGGCTCTGCGGCAAGCGCTTCCTCTGCCACGGCTGCAGGAGCCGCTTCGTCCGCTGCGGACTCTGCCCCATCAGAAGGCATCGCTTCTGCTTCGGCTGCAGGAGCTGCGTCCTCCGCTGCGGATTCTGCCCCTTCAGCGGCCGCTGCTTCTGGCATGGCCGCCTCAGATGCTACTGCCTCTGCTTCAGCTACAGGAGCCGACGCCTCCGGGGCTGCTTCCTCTACAACAGTTTCAGTCCCGTTTGCGGGAGCAGCAACTGCCTCCGCCGGAACTTCGTCGGGCTGTGGCTGCGCTTCCGGCTGTGCCATCGGCTCCGCCTCAACCCCTGATTCTCTTGAGTCCATACCAACCCTGTTCAAGTTGCCTGTTGTGCTTCGCGGCGATTATACCTGTGGGCCTCATAAAAACAAGCACACCAGTCGCGCGTCTCTTGCCCACGTATGTGCCTCACGCTAGAGTAGCATACTGCCGTTGCGTGGTCGCAGCCTCCCGCGACGTGGGAAAGGTGGGGGAAGCGTGAAGACGGCGAGCTACACCAGCTACAAGGGCCAGGGACGGATCAGGATTTCCATCGGCCGGCCATGGGGGATCAAGTGGGCGGAGTACGAATCCTACCTGTCGCTGGCGCCGGATCGCAGCTGGCTGGGCCTGCCCTATGACGAGTACCGCCCGCTGTTTGTCGAGCGTCTGCAGGCCTTGAACGCGCAGCAGGTGTGGGACGAGCTGCACGCCCTGGTGCCCGGACAGGAACCGGTGTTGCTGTGCTTCGAGAAGCCACCGCTGTCGGCGGACAACTGGTGTCACCGGCAGATGGTGGCGGAGTGGTTTCTGGAAGAACCGGGGCAGGAAGTGGTGGAGCTCGCTGTTGACGCGACCCCACTGCCGGTTGTTAAGTCAGAGAACGGAAAAGAGTCGTGCAAGCGGCTGATGGACCTCGAAGGCTACGTTTCGCCCAGTTCCCGGCTGCTTGATGAGCCGGTCACGCTCGAAGAGTTTCAGGAGCAAGTCGAGCGCCACTACGGCGCGCTGGAAGCCTTGTGGCAGGCGCAACGCAAGGACGACGAGGAGGAAATCGTGGAGGCTGGCAACGAAGTCGGGCTGGCGCGGATGCAGGTGCGCGCCGGCTGGAAGCGCATGAGTGATATTGAACGCGCGCTGGCCTTACATCGCTGGATGATCCCTGATAGCGTAGTTCAGGACTTGTAAACAAAGGAGAGACTCATGGCGGTACGCAAGGCAGACGCAACCTGGAGTGGCAGCCTGGGCGAGGGCAGCGGGGTCATGAACATGGCCAGCGGCGCCTACTCGGGCACGTATTCGGTCGGCTCGCGTTTCGGCGAGGACACGGGCACCAACCCCGAGGAACTCATCGCCGCTGCGCACGCCGGCTGCTACTCGATGGCGCTCAGCGCCGGGCTCGGCCGGGCCGGCTTCGAGCCGCTGCGCGTGAGCACCAGCGCCAGCGTGCACATCAACAGCGTGCCCGGCGGCTTCGCCATCAACAAAATCGAACTGGAATGCGAGGCCGTCGTGCCTGGTATTGATGATGCGCAGTTCCAGGAACTGGCCAACGCCACCAAGACCGGCTGCCCGGTCTCCGGCGCGCTGGCCGCAGTGGAAGAAATCACGCTCGTCGCCCGCCTGGCGGAGGCCTGAGACCGGACGTCATTCCTTGCAAGCAGGGCGCTTCGACGGTGAAGCGCCCTTTTTGCAGCGTCTGATGCGCCGGAACGCGGAAGATGACGCACACTCTCGCCCTCGACATCGGCTCCTCGTCGCTGCGCGCCATGCTCTTCGATGCGCGCGGCGAGGCCGTGCCGGCAGTCTTTGTGCGCAAGGCCTGCAGCGCGGCCACCACGCCTGACGGCGGCGTCACGCTTGACCCGGAGCAGCTGACCCGGCTGACCTTCGCCTGCATTGACGAGGCGCTGCAACAGGCCGGTTCGCGCAAAATCACGCGCGTGGCCATGGACACGCTTGTGGCCAACCTGCTCGGCATCGACGCCGACGGTCAGCCCGTCACGCCGCTCTACACCTGGGCTGATACGCGCGGCGCCGAACTGGCCGAGCACCTCGACGCGCGCGACTATGCGCGGCGCACTGGCTGCCGCCTGCACACCAGCTACTGGCCGCTGCGCATCCTGTGGCTGCAGACGGAGCGGCCAGAGCTGTTTCGACGCGTGCGTCACTGGCTGTCGCTGGGCGAATACCTGCTCTTGCGCCTCTTCGGCGAGCGTCGCATCAGCCACAGCGTCGCTTCGTGGAGCGGCTTGCTCGACCGCCACAGCCTGACCTGGGACGAACCCATGCTGCGTCAGTTGCCGCTGGAACCGGCGCAGCTCTCCGCAATCAGTAACGAGCCACTGCAGGGACTCGCTGCGCCCTGGGCTGCGCGCTGGCCCGCGCTGAAGGACGCACAGTGGTCGCCCACTGTCAGCGATGGTGCAGCCGCCAACATCGGCGCCGGCTGCACCCGACCAGATCATGTGGCGCTGAGCCTGGGCACCAGCGGCGCCATGCGCGTCGTAGTGCCGGGTACGCCGGCACAGACGCCGGCCGGCCTTTTCGTCTATCGCATCGACGCTGCGCGTTCGCTGGTGGGCGGCGCGCTCAGCAACGCCGGCAACCTCTACGCCTGGCTGCGCCGCGTACTGGCTGATATCGACGAGGACGCGCTGGCCGCCCTGGCGCCGGACAGCCATGGCCTGACCGTGCTGCCCTTCCTCGCCGGCGAGCGCGCGCCTGGCTGGCGTGACGAGGCGCGCGCAGTCTTCGCGGGCATGAGCTACGACACGACACAGGAGCATTTGCTGCGCGCCGCGCTGGAGGCTGTCGCCTGTCGCTTCGCACAGATCCTGCAGCGCCTGCGTCCGCTGCTGCCAGCGGATGCGCGCTTCATCGCCACCGGCGCCGCCCTGCGCAATTCACGTTTGTGGCTGCAGATCATGGCCGACGTGCTGAACGCGCCCGTGCATCTTTGCGCGCAGCGTGAGGCGACCATCCGCGGCGCTGCCCTGCTGGCCATGCAGCAGGAACCAGAGCCTGCAACTGGCCCCGGTTGCCAGCCGCGACCAGAGTATCATTGTATCTATCAGGGGGCTATCGAACGCCAGCAGCAATTGTACGCCAGGCTGCTTGGCTGAGCCCAGGCGCGCCGGGGCAAGATTCTGGCCGGACAACAGGGAGAAACACCATGAAAGCCGCCATCTGCTACGAAACGGATCAGCCCCTCGTCATCGAGGAAGTGTCGCTCGCGCCACCCGAGCAGGGTGAGGTGAAAGTGTGCCTCGCCGCCACCGCCATCTGTCATTCCGACGTGCATTACCTGCGCGGCGAGTGGACCATCCCGCGACCCTTCATCGCCGGCCACGAGTCCGCCGGCGTGGTCGTCGAGACCGGCCCAGGAGTGAACCTGGTGCAGCCGGGCGACCGCGTCGTGGTCTCGCTGCTGCGCTCCTGTGGCCGCTGCGATTTCTGCCTCTCCGGCACCCCCAACCATTGCTCCGCCGAGTGGCCGCTGGATACGGAGAGCCGCATCCGCAACGCCGCCGGCGAGCCGGTGCGCCATGGCGTGCGCGTGGGCGGCTTCGCGGAGTACGCCATCGTCGACCAGTCGCAGCTGGCGCGCGTGCCGGATTCGATGAGCCTGCAGGCGGCCTCGCTGCTGGCCTGCGGCGTGATTACCGGCTTCGGCGCGGTCGTCAACACGGCGCAGGTCACCGCGGGCAGCACCGTGGTCGTCATTGGCACGGGCGGCGTGGGCCTGAACAGCGTACAGGGCGCGGCGCTCTCCGGCGCCGGCCAGTTGATCGCAGTCGATCTCCTGCCGAACAAACTGGCCGCCGCGCTTCGGTTCGGCGCCAGCGACCAGGTCAACGCCGCCGAGGTCGACCCCGTGGCAGCGGTGAGCGAACTGACCGACGGGCGCATGGCCGACTACGTCTTCGTCACCGTCGGCAGCGAACGCGCCATGTTGCAGGGCCTGCAGATGACGCGCAAGTCCGGCACGATCGTGCTGGTGGGCATGCCGCCGGAAAACCTGACCGTCAACCTGTCCGCGCGCGACCTCGCCTTTCGCGGCCTGCACATGATGGGCAGCTTCATGGGCTCCACGCGCCTGCAGGTCGACATCCCGCGTTTAATCGCACACTACGAGCGCGGCAACCTGCAGCTGGAGGAACTCATCACCAAAACCTGGCCGCTGGAGCAGATCAACGAGGCCATCGAATCGATGGAGCGCGGCGAGGCGCTGCGCAACGTGATCGTCTTTGATACAAGTCTCGCCTGATTTCGCGGACGCGCATGCCCGCCCGCAGCGTCCTGCTGCTCACGCTCTGCCTGTTGCTGCCGGGCCCCTTCGTCCAGGCCCAGGCTGACGCGCCCTGTGGCGTCGTCGATACCATCGGCTATCCCGTCGACGGGCTGGCAGCGGGTTACGACGACTTCGGCCGGTACCGGTCGCGCTTCGGTGGCAACCACGTCGGCATTGACCTCGCCTTTGACCGTCGGGGCGAAGCGGTGCGCGCCGCCATGCGTGGCATCGTCACCTACTCCGATGTGGCAGGCTGGGACAGCGAAAAGGGCGTGGTGATCGTCGCCCACCGCATGCCGGACGACAGCCTGGTCTATACGCTCTACGGCCACATGGAGCAGTTTGACGAGCTGCGCTTTCCGGCCGTCGGCGATTGCGTCCTGACCGGAACGGTGCTCGGCGGCGTCGGCTGGCCTTTACGCGGGCGCCCGCATTTGCATTACGAAATCCGCGACTTCCTGCCGGACGAAGGCGGCCCCGGTTATGTCGATGGCGATCCACTGGCCACCGGCTGGTACCATCCGCTCGCCTTCACGTCCCTGTGGCAATTGCGCCTGGGGCCAGGCCACCTCGCCTCAACGAGCTTCGACACCGTCCCTACCTTGCCAGCCCTGATGACAGGCACGGGTGGCTACGTCATGGCCAGTGGCGAGCGCATCCTGGCCGTTGCTGCGGGGCAGGACAGCGCGCAGTGGCAGGTGGAGACCGGCAGCATTGTGCAGGGTCTCGCCTCCCTGCCCGATGGCCGCGTCGTGGCGCATACGCGCGATGGCCAGGCCATGACCCTGGCGCACGGACGCTTTGAGGCCCTGTGGCAGGCTCCCGGCCCGGACGCCCCCTTTCACATACTGGGAGAGACGCTCGTCTTCGCCCTGCACGGCGGTGCGCTGGATGCCTTCAACGCGGCCGGTGAGCGCCTTTGGCAGCTGCCACCCTTCCCCGCCACAGCACGTCTGAGCGGCTTCGCGAGCGACGGGAAGTTGCTGGCGATCGGGCTGCGCGATGCGGAAGACGGAATCTTCTGGCGCCTGATCGATGAAGAGGGCACGGTCCGTTACCAGGCGCGTCTGGCGCGGCAGTCGCTGCTGACGCCCGCGAACGACGGCAGTTGGCTCGGCCTCGACGGCCAGCATATCATCCGCATCATGGAAGGGCAGCGTCAGGAACTGGCGACGCTTGACAGACGTCCCGGCAGCGCTGCCGCCATCACCATGGACCTGGCAGGCAACAGTTACCTGTACCTCGGCGGCAGCGCGAACAGTCTGCTTTCACTGGACGCCCGGGGGGAGCTGCGCTGGCGCGTCGACTGGCCCGGCGCACGTTCGGCCCTGCCACCCCTGCTGGACACGGGCAGTGGCTGTCTGCTTTACGCGCTGGATGCGCAGGGCGGCCTCAGCCTGATTGACAGCAATGCTGGCACCCTGCTGCAGCGCATCGAACTCTACGCCGGCGGAGACCGCAACAGTAACCCGCGCGCGCGTCTGCTCCAGGTGGACGTTGACGAACGTATCCATGTCAGCAGCGGCTTCCTCGCGCTGGTCACACTGGACGGCTGGGTGCTCGGCGGCGACGCGATGCAGGGCTGCCTGCTGGGCTAGTTCGTGCCAGACTTAAATAGCCTGAACCAGGTTACGATTTGGGCAGACAAATGGAATTGGGCACATGATTCCGCCCGCGCTCGAACAAATCCGAATGACAGCAGAAGAATTCGACGTGTTTGTTGAACGTTTTCCCGGCGACGGAATTTACGAGCTCGTCGACGGTAAATTTACAGAAAAGTTCCCAGGTCACCCATGGGCAACAGAATTAGCCGGATACTTGTACGCCAGTATCTGGTTGCATCTGCGCCAGTCAGGTTCAGGTGGAAATGTCTCGTCATCTTATCGTGGATATCTGATGAATGGAGATCGTCTCCTTCCTGCGGTCGTCTACCACGCACCGGACAAACATTTTGACTTCTATGCTGACCCGCCCGACCCGCCCGACCTCGCCGTCGAGGTCGTTTCAGACGAGAGTGAGCGCAGCGAGCTGGACGGGCTGGCGAAGAAGCTGTGCCACTATCGCGCGGCCGGCGTCACCGTCTGGGTCGTGCTGCCCAGGGCGCAGCGCGTAGAAGTGCATGCACCTGATAATGACCCGGCGCAGGGCCCCCTCACACTGGGCCCCGACGACACGCTCACCTGCCCGGCGCTGCTGCCCGATTTCCGCCTGCCCCTGCACGAACTGTTCAGCGAGTAACAGCCGCGTCAGTCAAACACGCCCGCCAGTGTGAGCTCTTCCGCCAGATGACAACTCACCTGGCGCCCGTCCCCCAGCGTACGCAACTGTGGGCGCTCTTCGCGGCAGATGTCGCGGGCATGGGGACAGCGGGGATGGAACACACAGCCGGTCGGCAGCGTCAGCAGATCCGGGGGTTCGCCGGCGGTCACGTCCTGCAAGCGCGCGCCCTGGCGACGCGTAACCCGCGGCACCGCCTTGAGCAGCATCTCGGTGTAGGGGTGCAGCGGCTGCTGCAACAGCTCGTCGCGCAGGCCGGTTTCGACGACCTTGCCAGCATACATGACCAGGATGCGGTCGCTCATGTAGCGGATGACGCTCATGCTGTGCGAGATGAACAGATAGGACAGACCGAACTCCTGCTGCAGGTCCTTGAGCAGATTGAGCGTTTGCGCCTGAATCGAGACATCCAGCGCCGAAACCGGCTCGTCGGCGACGACCAGCTGAGGATTAATCACGAGGGCCCGCGCAATGGAGATTCGTTGGCGCTGCCCGCCGCTGAAGCTGTGCGGGAAGCGCTGTAAATGACCGACATCCAGGCCCACCCGCTGCAGGATGGCTGCCACGCGCTCCTCAAGTTCGCGGCCGCTGGCAAGCTTGTTGACGCGCAAGGGTTCGCCCACACTGCGCAGCACGCTCATGCGCGGGTTCAGGGACGAAAACGGGTCCTGAAAGATCACCTGCACAATCTTGCGAAATTCGCTGTTGTCTTCCCGGTCAATGTGGCCAGGACGAAATTCACGGTCGCCGCTGCGCACCACGATTTCGCCGCCGTCGGGTTCGTAAAGCCAGGAGACGCAGCGGCCGAGGGTCGTCTTGCCGCAGCCGCTCTCGCCAATGACGCCCAGCGTTTCGCCCTTTCTCATCACGAAGCTGACGTCGTCGACCGCCCGGATATAGCCGATGGTGCGGCGCAGAAAGCCCTTGCTGCGCAGGGGGAAGTATTTTTTGAGCCCGCGCACCTCGAGGATGTTCTCCGGCTGTGCTGCCATCAACGTCTCCTGTTGACTCACGACCCGCCCGCCTCTTCCTCATACAGTACGCAGCGCACCTCGTGTCCGGGCTCAACCTCGATCAGCGGCGGCAGCGCCTGATCGCAAACGCCGGCAATGCGCAGGCCACAACGCGAGAAAAACGGGCAGCCCGCGCGCGCGGCGTAGGGGTCCGGCAGCACGCCGGCTATGGACTCCAGCCGCACCAGCTCGCCATCCACGGTGGGGATGGAATGCCACAGGGCGCGGGTGTAGGGATGCAGGGGCGCCTCGAAGATGCGCTCCACCGGGCCGCGCTCCATCACCAGGCCCAGATACATCACCACTACCTCGTCCGACATTTCGCCGATGACGGCCAGGTCGTGGGTGATGAACATGACCGCCATGTTGAAGTCGGCCTGCAGCTCTTTGATGAGGGCCAGAATTTGCGCCTCAATGGTGACGTCCAGCGCCGTCGTCGGCTCGTCGGCGATTAAGAGCTGCGGGTTGCAGGCCAGCGCCATGGCGATCATCGCCCGCTGCCGCATGCCGCCGCTTAGCTGAAAGGACCAGGTATCGACGAGGTTTTCTGCATTCGGGATGCCCACGCGAGTGAGCAGCGCCACGGCCTGGCGGCGCGCCTCCGCCTGGCTGGTGCCCTCGAAGTGCAACAGGATGGCTTCGGTAATCTGGTCGCCGATGGTGTGCACCGGGCTGAACGAGGTCATCGGTTCCTGGAAGATCATGCTGATGTCATTCCAGCGAACAGCGCGAATCTCCGGGCCGGTGGGGGCAACCTGCGCCAGATCAACGACTTCCTGCTGCATGCCGGCAGCGCCATGCAGCAGAATCTCGCCATCCGTGATGACGCCTGGCTGCGGGGTCAGGCGTAACATCGCCTGCGCCATCACCGATTTGCCGCTGCCGCTCTCGCCAATCACCCCCAGGGTGCGGCCCCGGCGCACCTGCAGGCTGACGCCGTCCACGGCCCGGATGGTTCCCTCACGCAGCGGGAAGTTGACCTTCAGGTTGCGAAGCTCCAGCAGCGTGTCATCCGCCGCCTCGCGCAGCTCGCGTGGCGGGCGCTGTCCTTCACCCTGCATGTCGCTCCGCTGCTGCCTTGCGTCGCCGTCAGACATTTGAATAGGGATCCGCCGCATCCCGCAGGCCATCGCCGATGAAGTTAAACAACAATACCGTGACCAGCACGCAGACGGCCGGCCACAGCAACCAGGGGATGTGAAAAATTGCCAGGATGTCGCGGAAGTCCTGCAACAGCACGCCCCAGCTGACCGCCGGCGGTTGCATCCCCAGGCCGAGGAAGCTCAGCGCGGTTTCGTAGAGAATCATTTGCGGGATCATCAGCGTCACGGACAGAATCAGGTGGCTGGTGAAGCCGGGCAGCAAATGCGTGAAAATGATGCGCAGGTCGCCGGCGCCGGAGGCGCGCGCGGCCAGCGCGTAATCTTCCTCGCGCAGGGAAAGCAAGCGCCCGCGGACGACGCGCGCCAGACCGACCCAGTTCAAGAGCGCCAGAATCAGCGTGATGGCGAAGTAGACATTCAGCGGGGGCCAGTTCTTCGGCACCGCCGCCGCCAGGGTCATCCACAGGGGCAGTTGCGGAATCGCCCGCAGGAACTCGATCACGCGCTGGATGACGTAATCCACAACCCCGCCAAAATAGCCGGACATGCCCCCCAGCAGCGCCCCCAGGAAAAAGGTCAGGGCCACGCTCACCAGGCCGATCGTGAGCGAAATGCGGGCGCCATGCACCGTGCGCGAAAAGACGTCGCGCGCCAGCGAATCCAGCCCGAAGAGCCAGATGCCGATGCGGGCCTGGTCTCCGGCCGCGCCGAGGCCAAACAGCCGGTGCCGTATTTCCACGAGGCCCGCCAGTTTGTAGGGTTCCGTCTCGACGAAAAACTGCAAGGGCAGGATGACTTCACGGTCTTCCACGAAGGACAGGCGCAAGGTTACGGGATGGCGTTCCTGGTCCAGGCCGTAGACGTAGGGGCCGCGCAGGCCGTTTTCATCAGACCAGTAGATAGTGGAGGGCGGTGCCTGCTGGTAGCGGCGAAATCGCTGGCGCGACTCGTAGGGGGCGACGAAATCCGCCAGCGCGGCAATTAGATAGAGCAGGATGAGAAGGAAGGCGGAGATCAGGGCCATGCGGTGGCGGCGAAAACGCCACCACATCAGGCGCCACTGCCCCGCATAATAATGCCGCGCCTCCGCCTCTGCCTCCGGCAGCGCGTCCGGCATCAGGTCGATGACTTCTTCCGGCCCCGTGAGGCCGTGGCGGGCCCGGATTCGTTCGCGCCTTGCCTGCAGATCAGGGTAACTGACCATCAGGAACGCGCCTCAAAGCGGATCCGGGGATCGAACCATGCCAGCAGCACATCGGAGGCCAGGGTACTCAACCAGATAATGGAAGCATAAATCAAGAGTATCGTGCCCGCCAAAATCATGTCCTGCGCCACCAGGGAGTTGAGCAGCAGCGGCCCGAGGGTCGGCAACCCCAGTACGATGCCAATCAGCCCCTGCCCGGCCACGATACCATAGACCAGTTGACCCAGGTCGCTGACCAGGGGATTGAGGGCGATGCGCACCGGATACTTGCGCACCAGGCGGCGCTCGCTGAGCCCCTTGGCGCGCGCCGTAACGACGTATTGCTGACCGAGCTGGTCCAGCAAATTGTTGCGCACGACGCGAATGATGCCGCCTATCGACGGCAGGGCTGTCAGCAGAATGGGCGCCCAGAGGTGCTTGGCCGTATCGATGATTTTCGCCTGGCTCCAGGGCGCATGCAGAAACTCCAGTGAATTGATGCCCAGCGGCACAAAATCAAAAAAGTAAAGACTGGCCCAGGCCACCACAATCGCCAGCAGCCAGCCCGGCGCGCCCAGACCGATAAAGGCCAGGAAGGTCGTGACGTAATCGACGGATGAATACTGGTGTGTCGCCGAGTAGATCCCCAGCGGAATGGCGACTCCCATCGAAAGGACAAAGGCCGACACACCAATAATCAGCGTGTAGGGGATGGTCTCCAGCAGCACATCCAGGTTGTCGCGGCCATCGACCGTGCTGCCCATGTCGCCGCGCAACACGATGTTTTCCAGCCAGCGCGAATAGCGGGATATGAACGGAGCGTCCAGGCGCCAGCGGGCCCGCATGCGGGCGATCGCCGCATCATCTATTTCAATATTTTGCGCCCGCAGCGCGATGACTTCATTGGTCACGATGTCACCGGGTGGCAGCTCGATCAGAAAGAAGGTGATCAGCGACAACATTAACCATAGCGGAATCATGGTCAGAAGCCGCTTAAGAATAAAAACTTCCAACAGTCTGTCTCCGGATTAACGTCCGGCGCCGGCGCATCGCTGCGCGCGGCAGGAGACGGGTCGCTGCCCTGCCATCAGAGCAGCGACCCGCCAGCTTAATCTGTTACCTATTGCGCCGAACGATAGAAGAACTGCTCGCCAGCGCGCGAGGCGCCCATCTGGGTGCCGCCGGTCGCAATGTTGCCAAAGTCGGCGTTGAAGATCGTTGGCCGCAGCACATTCTCGATCATCGGCAGAATCCACACGTTGTCGTAGTGCAGCTGGAACAGCTCGTCAACCAGAGCCAGATCCTCGGCCGAGTACGGAATGGTCGCCTTGCGCGCCACCAGAATCTCGTTGAGGCGCTTGACTTCCGCCGGCGGTTCATCGCCGGAGGCTCCGTCGGTATTCAGCCAGTTGCGCCAGGAGGAGCACCACTGACTGCTGCCCGCATATTCCGGGTTCATGCCCGGCCGCCACTGATAAGTCTGAATCCAGAAGATGGAAGCCTGGGTTTGGTTGTTGCGGATGCGCTCGTTCTTGACGTTGGGGTCTTCCTGGCGCAGCTCGGCGCGAACATCGGCAAAGGTCGCCAGGTGGTCGATCATCAACTCGCCGACCGGGATCATGTCCGGCCGCACGGGTGAGACCTCGATGAAGAAGCCGAATTCACTGCCATCCGGGGCCATGCGCATGCCAGCACCATCGCGCTGGTCCATACCCATCTCGTCCAGCAGCGCGTTGGCCGTGTCAGGGTCGAACGCCGCCGGTACCCAGGTGGGCACGCTGCCCAGACCCAGATAGACGACGTCGATGATCTCCTCGCGGTCGATGGCGTGGCTCAGGGCCTGACGGAAACGCACGTCACTGGCGACCGAATGCCATGCCGGGTCTGTGTTGCAGGTCTGTATGTAGAGGGCAGTCGGGTCGGCGTGCAGGATCAAGGGAATGGTCACGAAATTTCCGGCCGCCTCGTTTTCCTTGTAGAGCGGATAGTTACTGTACTGCGTGCCGTAGAGGAAGTCGATGTCGCCCGCGATGGCGCCCAGGTTGACCATCTCGCCGTCACCAAACACCTGCGCCACCAGACGGTCCAGATAGGGCAGCTGTTTGCCCTCGGTGTCCACCTTCCAGTAGTAGGGGTTGCGCTCCATGACGGTTCCGGATTCAGAGAGTTGCGAGACCAGCCAGGGAGTCAGCTGCGGGAAGCCAATGCACTTCTCGCGCATCATATGGTTGCGCGGGCAGTCCACATTATTGAACAGGATGGGCCACTCCCCGGCCCCCAGGCCCTCGGCATCCAGTTTGGCCTGCAGCGCGTCAGCGTCCGCGTAGGCCGGATGAGAGTCCGCCAGGTAGTGCTGTGGCTTGATCATGTCGTTGTAGGAGGTCCAGCCGGTGATCGCCAGGTCGCGCAGGATACCGCCGGAAGGCGTGTCGAAGGTCAGGCTAAAGGTGAGATCGTCAATAACCTCCAGTTGCGCCGGCGTGCCGCTGGCCGACTTGAACTTGTTGGGGAAGGCACCGTACTCCTCGTTGTTGTAGAGGTCGTTGAAGACGAAGGCCACGTCGGCGGTCGAGACCGGTTCGCCATCCGACCAGCGCAGCCCCTCACGCAGGGTGAAGGTGAAGACGGTGGCGTCCTCGTTCACCGCGAAACTCTCGGCCAGATTGCCGTAGAAGCCCTCCACATCAATGCCAGGCGCGGCAATGATGGGCTCCAGATTCATGACGTACATCTCGCCGGAAAAACCGAAGGCGCTGGTGAAGGCGGTACGCAGGGTACCGCCATGCACGCCCGGCTCCCAGTCCGGCTGGTCTGCCGTAGAGACGAGCATGCCGGGGCCGATGACCAGCGGGTTGGCCGGCAGCCGTTCCGCCAGCGGCGGCAGTTCCCCGGCGTCAACCTGCGCCTGGAGGGGATCCAGCCCGGCGTCCTGCGCCAGCGCTGCGCCGCCGGAAATGGCAAAGGCCAGCGTCAATACCAGTAACACGATCAGATTACGAGACATGTTCATTACCTATCCCTTGTCTTAGACAGATACAAAATGGTGCTGCGGTCTCAATCAGTCCACCTTTCATTTCCCGGCAAATACCTCCTCCAGCATGACGCGCATGCGCGCCAGCACCTCCCTGTTTTGCGGATCAGCAGCTGCGTTTCGCATTTCGCCCGGGTCGGCCAGCAGGTCGATGAGTTGTTCGCCCTGCGCCCCTTCATCATACTGCATGTACTTGTAGCGCCCGCCCGTCACCATGCGCCCCAACTCACTTTCCACCGGCAGCAGCTCGCGCCATGCCACAGCCTGCTGCCCCTCCAGCAGCGGGCGCAGGCTTGAACCCGGCAACCCTGGCGCTGGCGCCGCGCCGGCAAAATCGCAGAGCGTCGGCAGCAGGTCCAGGCCATTGGAGACTGGGCGGGAGTCTACCGCGCCGCGCCGCTCAACGCCCGCGCCCGCGATCAGCAGGGGCACGCGCGTAGCCTCCTCGTAAAACGCCGACTTGTGCTCCATGCGGTGGCTGGCATCCATGTCGCCGTGGTCGCTGGTGAAGAGGACCAGGGTGTTGTCCGCCGCGCCGCTGGCCTCCAGCGCGTCCAGGATGCGGCCGACCTGCCCGTCCACCCGCTCCGTCAGGCGGGCATAGGCCCATCGATGCAGACGCCAGCGCTCCTCGTCGTACTGTTCGCGCGCCATGCGCTTGAAGGGGCTGCGGGCCTGCATCCGGCGGATGGCTTCCGGCTCGTCCGCCTGGATGTCAAAGTTGGTTGGCAGCGGCGGACAATGCCATGCGAAGAAGGCGTCCCGCCCCACGCCCGGCGGCAGTTGCAGGGCCGCATCCAGCTCGCGCAGTTCATCCGCGTTGCGCAGTTCGAGCTGCCGGCGTCGCTCCTCATCCGCATAATCGCGGATGGCCATGAAGCAGATGTCGTGGGGGTTGATAAACGAGGCCATCAGGAAAAACGGCCGCTCCCGCTTGCGGCCCACAAAGTCCGCGCAGACAGCGGCCAGGCCGTCGCGCTCGTCCCTGGTGATGGTCTCAAAGCCCAGTGCCGCCGGCGTCCAGCCCGCCGGCAAATGCACCTTGCCGCCCCAGGCCGTCTCGTAGCCGGCGCGGCGCAGCAGCCAGCCCGCTGCTGACTGCCTTACTGCGGCGGGGATGTCTGCGCGCTGCCCGTCATCGTTGTGGCGGATGCCGAAGTCGCTGCCGAGGCGGCCCGTCACCAGGCTGAAGCGCGACGGCAGGCACATCGGGTTGCTGCACCAGGCGCGCGCAAAGCGCACGCCGCGCGCTGCAATCCGGTCCATGGCCGGCGTGCGGACATGGCGATTGCCCGCACAGCCCAACATGAAAGCGCTCTGCTGGTCCGTCACAATGAGCAGGATGTTGGGCCGCCGGTCGGTCAATGGGCCCGTCCCATGCGCCACGCTCTTAAACGCCGGACAGACGTGCTGCCACCCCGGCTGAAAAGTCTCACACCCGTCGCATCCGGGCCGGGGTAGATCCGCTGCGCCAGATAGCGCTGGCGACCGGCAAACACCTCCATCACGGAACGGTCGAGGAACACCCTCAGGCGCAGCGGCGTCTCCAGATCCTGGCGGAATGGCGCCTCCTGGACGGCCCGCCCCTGCAGGTAGTCCAGATCGCTGCGCCTGCTGGAGCTGCCAAAGTCAATCCGGACGCTGGACGGGTTACGGGTGAAAGAGACGCGGGTCTGCTCCGCGCCGTCGGGCGAGCGACGCAGGATCAACCCGAACTCCGTAGCATTTGTCGCCTGGAACTCAAGGTCGAGCTCGAGACAATCGCCACGAATCTCCGGCAACTCGAGCTCCGTGTCCGCTGCCACGAGAAGTGAACTCCGCTCCCGGGCTTCGTGACGCAGGGCTTCCAGTTCCACCGCCGGCTCAAAGTGGATGGCATCTTTATTCGGGGCGAGTGAGATGACCACCGGCAGACTCAGCGCACCGGACCAGCCCGACTGCTCGCAAGCGGTCTGACTGCGCCCTTCGTTCAGGTTGGCAAAGAGAATGCGTCGCCCGTCGTCGTCGAGCAGGGTTCGTGGCGCGTGCAGGTTTCCGCCCGGCCAGTTGATTTGATCAAATGCCTCCGGATAGAAATGATGGTCCCGGTATTGCCCTAGATAGTAGCGGCAGCCCGCCGGTCTCATGCTTCCCTGTGGCTTTCGGTGGCAGAAGTGCAGCAGCATCCACCTGTCACCGAGCTCGTATAGCTGGGGACAGGCGCCGTCGTCGCCCTCATCGGTCCAGCGCCGCTCCGACTTGTAGAACCTGCCCATGAACTCCCAGCTTTTCAGGTCGCGCGACCTGAAGAGATACTGGGTGTCGCCCCCTTCCGTGAGGTCCCGCTGACCGGTCAGCGCATAACACCAATCGCCCTCCTGCCAGGCTGTCACGTCGTTGTACGGGGTATACAGCCCGTCGCCCTGGACGGGGTGTCGGAGAACGGGAGCTTTGGGGTCAAAGCGCCACGACATGAGATCGCCTGCGGGATTGGTGGCGATGCAGCAGGCCCCGCCTCCGTCTGGATGGGGGAAGATGATGGTCGGAGTGTCGTTGAAGACAAACAGGCCACCCGTCTGTCCCCGCTGGATCGCGTCGGGATGCCGCTCCCAGTGAATCAGGTCGGGTGACGAGATGTGCGCCCAGGCCTTGTAGACGTATCCATCGGAGCGGCGGGGTGGTCCCGCTCCCTCCCAGGAACTGTGGAGGAAGAACAGATGGTAGCGCCCCTGCCACTTGACGGCCGCACAGGGATCCCAGAGCAGACCCTCCGCCGGCAGATAGTGAAAGGTTGGCCGATCATAATCACGCAAGGGCGTCGTCAGAGGACTGGCGTTGCGGGCGCGCCGCTCATTAAACACTTCTGCCACAGTCAAGACTCCTTTGCCAGCTTTGCTACTGGCAGAACGCCTGGAAGCTTGCGCCACGTACCGCGCTGTTGCGTCCTGTGGCGCCCTGGCGCCGGGGGCATAATGCTCGCGCGGTCACGCGCCAGATGTTACCGTATACTTGAGCATTGTCCCGCTCCGCGCTCGCCAACTGCAGCGCGCAATCCGGATAACACAAACTCGCCAGGTCATGACCGAAATCTGACAATTCCAGGTTCAGCAGACATCAGGCAAACACAGAAAGGGTACGGCCAATGATCATCAGCGTCTCGAGTGTTTTTGTCGAAGATCAAAACAAGGCGCTTGATTTCTACACCAGAGTACTTGGCTTTCAACTGAAGCATGAAATCCCGCTGGGCGGAGAAGACCGTTGGCTGACGGTCGTTTCGCCGGAACACCCTGACGGCGTCGAGCTGTTGCTGGAACCCAACGGCAATCCCGCTGCCAGCGCCTTTCAACAATCGATCTTCTCACAAGGAATTTCAGCAACACAGTTTGACGTGAGCGATATTCAGGCGGAATACAATCGCCTGCTGGCGCTTGGCGTCGAATTCACGATGCCGCCGACCGATATGGGGGTGGAGACCGTGGCGGTCTTCAACGATACCTGCGGCAACCTGATCAGTCTCACACAGGCACAGGCCAGGTGAGCGTGTCAGCCGCTGCGCTGGCGTAGCCTGCGAAGCGCGTGTTCCGCCAGGACGCCGACGCCATGCTGTGGCTGGCGACAGCACACAAAACGGAGCTGCGCCACGCTCCGCGCAACTGCGTCCGTGGCGCTCTTGCGCCGGGGGCGTTATGCTCGCACACGGTCATTCCTCCGCGACTAGCGTGCACGGGAGTCACTGTCGATGAACATGCTTGTTGACACCGACGTCCACTGTGGCGCCAGTCGCCAGCGGATAATGGACTTCCTGCCCGAACCCTGGCGTACGCGCGTCGCCGATGGCAGCGACGGACCTGGCCACCTGGGCTACTGGAATCCCAACGGTGTCAACCGGCGTGACGCGGTTACACCCGACGGACGCAGCATTGCCGGCGATCCGGCCGCGCTGGCGCACTACCATTTCGACCACAACAATATTGACTTCGGCATCCTCAACGCCGGCGGTGTCCATGTCGGCCTGTCGCCCGAGCCAGACTTTGCCGCCGCCTATTGCAGCGCGATGAACGACGTCTTCGTCACCGACTGGCTGACAGCGGACGAACGCTTTCGCTATTCCCTGATTGTTTCGCCCGCAGACCCCCTGCTGGCCGCTGAAGAAATCCATCGCCTCGGCGATCATCCTGGTGTGGTGCAGGTGCTCATGCCCAGCGGCGCCCAGTATGGCTACGGCCATCGCTTCTATCACCCCATCTATCAGGCGGCGGAAGCACAAGGTTTGCCGGTGGCCATCCATCCAGGCTCGGAAGGTCGGGGGGTGTCCGGCGCGCCGTCCTCGGCCGGTTATCCAGGCAGCTATTTCGAATGGCACACCAACCTGGTAGGCAGCTACATCGCCCATCTCATCAGCCTGGTTTCCGAAGGCGTCTTTCGCAAGTTCCCCGCCCTGAAGTTCGTCCTCATTGAGGGCGGTGTGTCCTGGCTACCGCCCATCCTGTGGCGCTTTGACAAGAACTGGAAGTCCCTGCGCATGACCGTGCCCTGGCTGGACCGGCCGCCCAGCCAGATCGCGACCGAGCACATCCTGCTCACCACCCAGCCAATCGAGGAGCCGGAAAACACGGCCCACCTGCACGACATGCTCACCATGTTTCCGGCCGAGCAGATGCTGATGTTCTCCAGCGACTACCCGCACTGGGATGGCGATACGCCGGATTTCGCCCTGCGCATGCTGCCGGCAGCGCTGCGCGAGCGCGTCATGTGGCAAAACGCCTGCCAGCTTTACAAACTGCCGGTGCCCCAACATGGCTAGCCGCCGTCACGCCGCAGCGCGTACCAGTGATCTGCCCCCCGGCGCACGCAGAATCGTCACGCTGGGCAATCGCTCGGTCGGCCTGTTCAACGTGCATGGCGAGTTCATCGCCGTGCTGAATGTCTGCCCCCACGAAATGGCGCCCGTCTGCAAGGGACGGCTGGGCGGCACGACCGCCCCTTCCCTGCCCGGCCAGTTGAAATGGGAGCGCGAGGGGGAAATTCTGTATTGTCCCTGGCACGGCTGGGAATTTGACCTGCTGACCGGCGCCTGCCTGACAGACCGCCGCCGGCTGCGCCGCTTCCCGACGAGCGTGGAAGACGGCATGGTCTACGTGGACCTCAGCCCGGGAGCCACACGCAAACAGGATTAACCCCGGCCGCGCCCGCGGCTGATCGATCGCCCCGTCATGAGCGTGCTATACTCGAAGCGCAAGGGGTGGAGACCCGAACACATGGCCGTCAGGCATCCAGCGCTGTTCACCGCAGCCGACTTTGACAACTTCATCGCAGACCACGAGGGCGACGAAATCTTCGAGTTCGTCGACGGAGAGGTGGTACAGGTGCCGAGTAACCCCTGGGTGAGCAACATTGCCGGGATCATTCTTTCCTTTATCTGGTGGTATCTGAGACAAAACGGACTGCCTGGAAAAATTACAGGCGCCGACGGTGGCTTCATGGTTGACGGCCAACGCTTCGCGCCAGATGTGGCCTACATCGGGCCAGACAAGCGCTTCGTCAAGCGCGGCTACAACCCCGACCCGCCCGACCTCGCCGTCGAGGTCGTCTCCGACGAGAGCAACCGCAAGGAATTGACCGATCTGAAAGCCAAACTGCGCCACTACCGCTCGGCTGGCGTCACCGTCTGGGTCGTGTTGCCCAGGGCACAGCGCGTCGAAGTACATGCGCCGGACGCCGACCCGGCCCAGGCTCCCCTCACGCTGGGCCCCGACGGCACGCTTGAGGGGCCGGCGCTGCTGCCCGACTTTCGCCTGCCCCTGCGCGAACTCTTCAACGAATAGCGGCTGCCAGTTGCTCAGCCACCCTTGACCGAACCGGCCAGCAGGCCGCGCACGAAGTAGCGCTGCAGCGCGAAGAACACCAGCAAGGGCACCAGGATCGACACGAAGGCGCTGCTGGTCAGGATTTCCCAGTTGTCACCGCGCGACCCCAGCAACTCACGCAGCAGCGAGGTCATCACGATCTGGTCCGGGTCCTTGCTGAGAAACACCAGCGCCACCAGCAGGTCGTTCCACACCCACAGGAACTGGAAGATGGCGAAAGACGCCAGCGCCGGCATCGAGAGCGGCAGGATCAGCCGCGTGAAGGTCTGGAAATGTGAGGCGCCGTCGATGCGGGCGGATTCGATGATCTCCTTCGGCAGGCCGGCGATGTAGTTACGCAACAGGAAAATCGCCAGCGGCAGACCAAAGCCGGTGTGCGCCAGCCAGATGCCGGCGTAGGACTTGGCCTCGAAAAAGGGCAGTACGTTCGACACCTGGTTGTACATGCGCAGCAGCGGAATCAGCGACATCTGCAGCGGCACGACCAGCAGCCCCACCACGAGCGCGAACAGGAGCTGGCGCCCGGGGAATTCAATCCACGAGAAGGCGTAGGCGGCGAAGGCCGCGATGGCGATCGGGATGATGGTCGCCGGGATGGTTACCGTGAAGGTGTTGATAAAGGCCTGGTCAACGCCCTCGGTGCCCAGAATCTCTTCGTAATTGGCCAGCGAGAACTTCGGCGGCACGGCGGCACGGAAGTAGATGCGCCGGCCCCGGCTGATGTCGAAGGCTACCGGCGAGCGCATTTCGTAGCGCCCCTCTGCGTCGACCGTCAGCGTCACGCCGTCACCCAGGTCCACGATCTCGCCCGGCTCAAAGGCTTCTGATTCGGTCGAGCGGATGCCAAAGGCCAGCAATTCCTTTTCGCCGGCGGCGAAGACCTCGCCGCGAATGACCCAGGCACCATCGTCCTCAACCTGGTCTTCAGCCGAGCCGGTGCGCGCCGCCTCGCCGCGCTCGGTCACGCTCAACGCGGTCCACCAGCCGGAGACGGCCAGCAGGTCCTTGTCGCGGAAGGAACTGACGAGAAGGCTGAAGGTCGGCACCGTCCAGGCGATCACGATCAACAACAGCGCCAGGCGCGCCAGCAGGGCGCCAGGCGACATGTTGACCAGTGGCAGCTGCATCCCGGCAGGCCCAACCCTTTCCATGCGGATGCTCATCGCAGGGCCTCCTCACGGTTCATGCGCCGGATGTTGACGACCATGATGGGAATCACGGCCACCATAATCACCAGCGCCAGGAAACTGGCGTAGCCGGTATCGAAGGCGCGGAACATCTGGTCGAACATGAAGTTGGCCATGACCTGGGTGTTCCAGTTGCCGTTGGTCATCGCCAGCACGATGTCGAACACCTTGAGCACGGTGATGACGATCGTCGTCCAGACCACGAAGATGGTGCCCATGATCTGCGGCACCATGATCTGGAAGAAGGTCTGCACCTCGTTGGCGCCGTCAATGCGGGCGGCTTCCAGCGTTTCCTCCGGCACCCCGCGCAGCGCCGCCGAAAGCAGCACCATCGCGAAGCCGGTCTGAATCCAGACGAGGATGATCATCAGGAAGAAGCTGTTCCAGAAGGGGATCTGCAGGACATCGATCGGCTCGTTGCCGACGCCGGTATACAGCGCGTTGAGCAGGCCGATATCCGGGTTGATGGCGTAAACAAATTTCCAGATGACGCTGGCGCCAACGAAGGAGATGGCCATCGGCATGAAAATGAGCGACTTGGCGATGTTGCCCCAGCTCACGCGGTCCGCCAGCACGGCAATTATCAGGCCGAAGACCACACTGAAGGTCGGCACGAACACGAGCCACAGGATGTTGTTGCCTACGGATTCCAGAAAACGGCTGTCACCGAATGCCCGCGCATAGTTTTTCAGGCCAACGAATTCGTCGCCGTGGCTGTCGTAAAAGCTCAGAATCAGGGTCTGCACTGCCGGGTACACGAGATACAGGCCAAGAATCACCAGTGCCGGCGCGATAAACAGCCAGGGACGGATGCGCTCGCGCTTTTTTTCGCGACTGACGAAGACGCCCTCGACAAGACCGCGATCCGGCAACAAGGTGTCCAGCAGCCAGTTGGAGCCGTAAAAGTAAAGCGCCATCACACCGACGCCAACGACGATGGCCACGATTGCGTTCAATACTCTTTCCACAGGGAAGCCCTCCGTGGTCTGGAGGCGGGATTCATTGATGGAGACCGGGGCGACGCGCAGTCACCCCGGCCCAAGTTTTCGCGCCCGCGTGCTGCGGGTCGCTTGTGCCTTACTTGATGGCGTCCCAGGCCGCCTGAATCTCCGCAGCGACATCTTCAGCTGAAGCGCCGCTGACGAAGTCCACCATGCCCGTCCAGAAGGCGCCGGCGCCGATCGCGCCAGGCATCAGGTCGGAGCCGTCGAAGCGGAAGGTGGTCGCTGCCAGCAGAATTTCGCCCTGGCCGCGCAGCGTGTCGTTGGCGTAGGCTTCGACGTTCACGCCCAGGTGCGGGGTCAGGAAGCCACTCTGCGCCATCCAGATCTCACTGGCCAGCGCTGTCGTCAGGAAGTCCAGCAGCACACGCGTGCCAGCGCTGTCCCCGGTGATGGCCCAGAGCGTGCCGGCGCCCAGCACCGGGTTGCCAAGGTCCTCACCGGCGAAGGGCGGGAAGTAGAAGAAGTCCGCGTCCAGCCCCAGCTCCGTGCCCTCCGGGAAGAAGACTGGGATGAAGCTGGCCTGGCGGTGCATGTAGCACTTCGGCGGCACGGTGAACATGCCGGCCGGGCTCTCGCGGAAGTCGGTGCCGGCCACGGCCGAAGCGCCACCTTCCACCCAGGCGTCGTTCTTCGCAAACATGCCGAAGACCTCAAGGGCGTTGACGATGCGCTCGTCAGTGAAGGGGATCTCGTTGGTCACCCAGCCGTCGTAGACCTCGGGCGGCTGCGTGCGCAACATGATGTCCTCGATCCAGTCGGTCGCCGGCCAGCCGGTGGCGGAGCCGCTGCCAAGGCCGATGCACCAGGGGGTGCCACCATCAGCAACGATCTGGTCGCTGAGCGCGATCAGCTCTTCCATCGTGGCCGGGATGTCGTAGCCGCCCTCGTCAAAGGCGTCCGGCGAGTACCACACCAGACTCTTGAGATCGACCTTGTAGAAGAAGCCGTAGTACTGCGGGTCACCCATCGGGTCAGCGTAGGTGCCCAGATCCACCCAGGACTGGCCGGCAGCGTAGTTCTCCAGCACGGCATTACGCAGGTCGTCACCCAGGGGCACCAGTCCACCCTGGCTGGCCACGTTGGCGGCAAGACCAGGCTGCGGGAAGACCGCGATGTTGGGCGGGCTGCCCGCCTCGATATCGACGATGATTTGCTGCTCAAAGGCATCCGAGCCGGCGTAAACAACATCGGCGCCGGTAGCATCCTCAAAATAGGCAAATACGGATTCGACCAGGTCGCGGTCGCCGCCCAGCCAGGGGCCAAAGACACGGATTTCCTCACCGCTCAGGTCCATGGCCGAAAAGGCGTCCAGGTCCTCCCAGTGGAAGGGCCCCTCTCCGACAGGGAACAGGAGGTCGTCCTGCGCGCTGACCAGGCTGCCGGCCAGCAGGCCGGTGACCAGGATCAGGGCAAGACCGAAAGTCAGGTTCTTGCGGTTCATCTATGTTCTCCTTGTAACTCTTCTGCTGCTTGCAAGAAAGGCAGGACTCGTCTGACGGACATCCAGGCGAAACGCCTGGCGCGCGCCGACGCCACAACCGGTTGGTTCACAAAGGGAGAAGTCCCAGCTTGTAGCCACCGGCCGGGATGTCGAAGACTGCCGGGGTCAGTGTAACACCCACATATTTAGGGCGGTAGTGCGGATTGCGGGTGAAGCCTGTACAGAATGCACATAAAAGGAGCGCCCGGTCTGGACGCCCCTCTCGTGTGCGCTGAATGGGTCTCAGCAGCCGAGGTAAAGCTCGAATTCGTAGGGATGCGGGCGCATGGAGACCGCGTCGGCCTCGTTGACGCGCTTGTAGTCAATGTAGGACTCGATGATGTCCCCGGTGAAGACGCCGCCCTGCAGCAGGAAGTCGTGGTCGGCTTCAAGCGCATCCAGCACCGCGTGGAGGTTGCCCGGTACCACCGGGGTTTCCACGTCCTCTTCGTAGAGATCGACATCAACCGGGTCGCCCGGATCGATCTTGTTGGCAATGCCGTCGAGCCCGGCCAGCAGCAACGCCGGCAAGGTGTAGTAGCAGTTGGCGGCCGGGTCCGGGAAGCGCACCTCGACGCGCTTGGCCCTGGGGTTGTTGCTGTAGACCGGAATGCGAATGGCGGCCGAGCGGTTACGGTTGGAATAGACGAGGTTCACCGGCGCTTCGTAGCCCGGCACCAGACGACGGTAGCTGTTGGTGATGGGGTTGGTGAAGGCCAGCAGCGCCGCGGCATGCTTCAGGATGCCGCCCATATACCACAGCGCCGTCTGGCTGAGGTTGGCGTAACCATCGCCGAAGAAGAGCGGCACGCCATCTTTCCACAGGCTCTGGTGCACGTGCATGCCGGAGCCATTCTCCTCGAAGAGCGGTTTGGGCATGAAGGTGGCGATCAGGTTGTGCTGCTGTGCGACGTTCTTGACGACGTACTTGTAGACGCCCACCGCGTCGCACATCTCAAGCAGCGGCTTGTATTTCAGGTCAATCTCCGCCTGGGCACCACCGCCCACCTCATGATGATGCACCTCGACATCAATGCCCAGCGCCAGCATGGTCGCAACCATGTCCGCGCGCACATCCTGGGTCTTGTCCAGCGGCGGCAATGGGAAGTAGCCCTGCTTGATAGGGTTCAGGTAGCTCATGTCGGGATCTGATTTGGCGCTGTTCCAGAAGCCCTCGTGCGAGTCAACTTCGTAGTAGCTTTTGTACTCGTTGATCTCATAGCGCACATTGCTGAACATGAAGAATTCCAGCTCGGGGCCGAAGTAGGCCGTGTCCGCGAGATCCATGCCCGCGAGATATGCCTCGGCGCGACGGGCGACGCCACGTGGGTCACGGCCGTAGGGCTCGCCCTGCACAGGATCGTAGACGTCGCAGACGAAGGAAAGCGTCTTGCGCGCGAAGAAGGGATCGACCAGGGCCGTGTTCAGATCCGCTCTCAAAATGAGGTCGGACTGTTCGATGCTCTGGAAGCCGCGCACAGAGGAGCCGTCAAAGCCGAAGCCATCCGCAAACAGGCCAGCGTCAGCACTCCCCAGGGGCATGCTGAAATGCTGGGTCATACCGCGAATGTCAGTGAAGCGGATGTCAAGGGCCTCCACTCCGTTCGCACTGGCCCAGCCCAGTAGCTCCTCGGGTGAAGCCTTGGCCTCTTCGGGCACTGTATAATCCATCATCGCTCTGCTCCCTGTTGGCTAATGTGCATAGACTTTACGGCACTGTGCGATTATAGACAAGAGTCTGCGCATCGTTAGCCAAAACTCTGACAAAAAGTTTACGGTCACTCTGTTAACTTTACCCAATTTGCGGAATTGGCTTTCCCGGCGCAGCGCGGCGCGAATCGTGGTAGACTTTCGCGGCGGTGCATATAATTAAGGGGCAATGCCCTTTGCGCGGCACACACAAGCGATTGCGGGCCTGATTGCAGGCCTTGCAGGGAAAACCAGGAGGAAGTATGCGACGTATTCTGTTTTTGGCCATCGCACTGGCCCTGCTGTTGCCGGTCGCGGCTGCGTCCGCGCAAACCGTCCACACGGTCCAGCGCGGTCAGACTCTTTATTCCATTGGCATGCGTTACGGGGTGACTGTCGCAGAGATTCTCGCGGCCAACCCCTCACTGGGAACAGTCATCCACGCTGGCAATCAGCTGATCATCCCGGTTCCCGGCCAGCCGGCGGCCCCCGTCCCCACGGCCCCACAACCCGGGCAGCCAACCACTGAAGTTCGACACACAGTCGCAGTCGGCGAGTATCTGGGCCTGATTGCCGAGCGTTATGACGTGCTCGTCGCTGATATCCTCCGTCACAACAATGTCGCCAATCCGGATCTCGTCTACCCCGGCACCGTGCTCATCATTCCGGGCGTGGTGGTCGAAGCTGCACCGGCCCCGGTCACAACTACAACTGAGACGCAGCCGACCGGCGAGGTTCAGCATATCGTCGCAGTCGGCGAATATCTGGGCCTGATTGCCGAACGCTACGATGTACTTGTTGCTGACATTCTCCGACGCAACAACATCGCCAACCCGGATCTTGTCTACCCCGGCACCGTGCTCATCATCCCGGGCGTGGCGCCTGAAACGCCGGCGCCAGCGCCAGCGCCTGATACACCAGCGCCCATCGTCGCACCCGCTGTCGGCGGTGGCTTTGCGCTTGGCGGACAGGCGCTCAGCTTCGCCTGGCCACACCATATGCACGCAGCGCGCATGACCTGGGTCAAGCGCCAGGTGCGCTATCACCAGGGCGACAACGCCGGTAACGTGCGCGGCGTGATCGACCAGGCGCATGGCGCAGGCTTCCGCGTGCTGCTCAGCATCGTCGGTGAGCCGGGCCAGATGGCGCCCAATCCCGCTGGCTACACCCAGGAATTTGTCAACTTCCTGGGCGGTGTGGCATCGCTGGGCCCGGATGCCATCGAGGTCTGGAACGAGCAAAACATCGATCGAGAATGGCCCAACGGGCAGATTAGCCCGCAGGCCTACACCTCCATGCTCAGTGCCGCCTACAACGCCATCAAGGGCGCCAACGCCAACGTGATGGTCATCAGCGGCGCGCCGGCACCCACCGGCTTCTTCGGTGGCGGCTGTCAGGGGTCCGGTTGTGACGACCTGCCCTTCATTCAGGGTATGGCCGCAGCCGGCGCCGCCAACTACATGGACTGTGTCGGTGTGCACTACAACGAAGGCATTCTCGGCCCCGACGCCCGTAGTGGTGACCCGCGCGGCAGCGGCGGACACTATACGCGCTACTACTCACGGATGTTCGAAACCTACGCCGCCACCTTCCCCGGCAAACCGCTCTGCTTCACCGAGCTTGGCTACCTGAGCAGAGAGGGCTACGGCCCGCTGCCGGGCGCCTTCGGCTGGGCGGCCAACGTCACCGTCGCCAACCAGGCGGAATGGCTCGGGCGCGCGGTCACCCTGGCGCGCAACAGCGGTCGTGTGCGTTTGTTCATCGTCTGGAACGTCGACGCCACGCGCTTCGACTCGGATCCGCAGGCCGGCTACGCCATCGTGCGGCCCGGCGGGAACTGTCCCGCCTGTGGCCCGCTGGCAGCAGCCATGTCCTGAGGCAACACAACCCGGGCTGCGGCCCGGGCCTGCAATCTGGCAGGGCGCTCCGTGCGGGGCGCCCTGTTCGTTTATCCGGCCGGCGGGAGGAGTCAGCGCAACCTGGCCAGCAGCGCGAACAGGATGACGAGGGCCAGCAGGATGGTGGCAACGGCGCGCCAGCTGCGCGCGCCCCGAATCATGCCGATGACTACATGTCCGGCGGCAAACACGATGATGAGCGAACACAGGTACAGCTGTTTACCGTTGGCGGAGAGGTCGGACTGGATCGGATTCATCTGACAGCGTCTCACTCAAGCAGGAAAGTGGCCGGCCTTCCGCCCGGGCGCATGGCCCGAAGTGTCAGCCGGGGGCGGGCGTCGTGGGGGCCAGCAGGGTCAGCGCCTGGCTCACCAGAAAGCCGAGACGTTCGCTGAAAATGGTCAGGCTGGTCAGGATGGCCGCCGCGTAGATCGCGCCCAGCGTGATGACGATGATGCCCTGCCCCAGCACCGCCAGCAGCTGGACGTGCGGCCGGCGTCGCCCTGGCCCCTCCGGCTGGCGCCGCGCCTGATACTGAAAGTAGGCGAGGGTGCAGATCACGCCGACGGGCAGCAGGATACTGCTGATGTTGCCCGGAACGACCCCTGCGCCGGTGTCGCGCAGTAGCGGCAACAAAGTGCCGTTGATGGCGCCGTCCAGCGCCACCGCCGTCCCCACCCCGATGAGAAAGGCCAGCGCCAGCCGGCTCAATCCCGCACCGCGCGGCGACCCGGACCTGGCCAGCAACAGCAGGCCCAACAGCACAGGCGTCATCCCCAGGGTCAGCTGATCCACAGGCGCGTTCGTTTGCAACACTGTGTCTTGCAACCAGGGCAGAATGACCCCGTCCCAGACCACGATGGCGCTGTAGCCGGCGGCCAGTCCTGCAAAGACATACACCGCCAGTCTGTACAGCAGATTGTCGCCCAGCAGGTAACTGAAAATCATCAGCGTAAGGATGAAGGACGCCCAAAGGCCAATCATCTCGGTGCTAATCATCCCGGCGCGCCCTCCTCCTGCGCCTTACAGCGCCGCCCATATTGCCGAGCGCGCCCAGCGCGATCAACGCAATGCTGAGCGCCAGGCCGATGTGGATAGAGGCTTCCCGTTCCACAGCCTGCGGGATCGTCCCTGATGCGGCCGCATCCGCTGGCGCCTGGGCCGCCTCCACGCTTTCAGGTTGCGGCGCCGCAATCGTCGGCGTTGGCAGCGGCGTCGTGGTTGGCAATGGCGTGGGGGAGACAGGCGTCTCCTGCCGCGGCACGTCCTCAATGCTGTACGCGCCCAGGTCCAGACTGGCGCCCGGCAGCCAGCCACGCAGGCCGCCGTTGGTCTGAACGAAGAGCCAGTCGCCCGCCCCGTTGCGCAGCAGCACCAGCACGGTGTCCCCCGGGTTCACCGCGCCGACCGCCGGCGAGCTCAAATCTGCAGCGCTAAAGAGCGAGAGCACAGCGGCCAGCGGCGACACGGTGCCGGGGACGATGCCCGCTGTCGCCGCCGCTGCTGACGCTGCCGCGGACTGCTGGCTGGCTGCCTGCGCCTGCGCGCCGGCCACCGGCACGACCGTCTCCGCAGCGCTCCAGTTGCCGTCGCCGGCGAGATTGCGGGCGCGCACCTGGAATTCGTAGGTCTCGTCATTGCTGAGTCCCGTCGCCGTGTAGGTCGTCGTGGTCGTGTCTGCGAAGCGCCAGTCCTCTGTGCCGGTGCGCCAACGCAGCCGGTAGCCGGTGACGGCCGAGCCGCCGTCGTCGGAGGGCTCGCGCCAGCTGGCCGTCGCGCGCTCGTCGCCAACGCTCAGGTCAAGCGAGCGAGGCCGCGACGGGACAGTCCGCGGCGCGTCAGTAATCTCTTCACTCCAGCCACTGTCGCCCTCGCTGTTGCTGGCGCGCACCTGGATATCGTAAGGTGTGCCGTTATCAAGACCCGCCAGGGTGAAACTTGTGTCCGTGCTGGCTATAGCAACTTCCACCCATACCTGGTGCGGGGTAGACAGGTGACGAATGGTGTAGCCGGTGATTGGAGCGCCTCCGTCAGACAGGGGCGGATCCCAGGTCAGGTCGATGCTGTCATCGAGACTTGTCGCCCCCAGGTTTCTGGGCGCCGAGGGCGGACCGACGATTACCTCAAGCTCCAGCAGCTGCTTGTCATAGGTCAGCGCATCGCGGAAGCCGCTCATCATGCCCGCCAGCGCCACATTCAGCCAGGGTCGGGTCAGCGGCGCGGCAGACTGCCCCACCGCGCCCAGCAGCTCGCTGTCGGCGAGGGGCCCGATCTGCTCGGCCCACTGCCGCATGTCGCCGGGCCGCTCGACGATGACGAGCACGCGCGCGAAATCCGCCAGTTCGTTTACTTCCAGGTCGATGGCCGTGCCGCGCAGGTCCGTGGCCAGCTGTTTTTCCAGGTTCAGGGTCAGCGCGCGCAGGCCCGCCATGTCGCCGGCGAGGAAGCGCGTCACAAACCAGTCCGCATTGGCCAGCAGCGCCCCGTCGCGCTCCAGCCGCTGCGCCAGCGATGAATCCGCCGCGCCCGCTTCCGTCAGCATGAGCTCTGTTCGCAACAGCGTGACCGGGTAGCGACTGACCACGACCGGCACGGCGCGCCGCAGCAGAATGTGACGCAGCAACACCGAGGCGACCGTGTCCAGCTCGCCGGCGGCGGTCGGGCCATATTCCATGCCGACCAGCACCAGTTCACCAGGTGCCAGCGCATCAAGCGCCTCGTAGAGCGTTTGTTGCGGGCTGTCGGCGGGAAATGCAGCCGGGGCGCTTTCGCCCAGGCGCGTCTCCGCGCTGTAGAAGGGCAGCAGCATACCGGTAGCCAGCACCAGCGAGACGAGGATACGGTCGCCGCTCAGGCGCAGGCGGGGGCGCCGGCGCCGGCCAGGCGCAGCGCTGGCGACGGCCCCGACAGCGGGCGCAAAAACGTTGGGCACAGACGAGGGGTCGCGCCGGCCCAACTGTTCGCTGCGCGCGCGCAGCCGGCGCATCCTGCGGGTCAGGCGGTTAAGCGGACGATCACGCAACTGGCCGAGCAAGGCATGCAGGGGAGAGGTAGTGGAAGGGTCTCCGGCCCAGGCCGCAGGGTTCTGGCCGCTGTCACCAGGCGACCAGGGGTCGTCGCCGCTGCCCTGCCCGTAGGCGTCAGTCATCGCGCTCGCTCCGCAGGCTACGGTCCTGCCCGGTGAGGACGCGGGCGCCGGCGATGATGGTGGCCAGCGCGATGCCCAGCAGGATGCCGCGGGCGCCGGCGTTGACCGGCACCGCCAGCAGCCAGTCGCGCAAGGGAATCAGCGGCGCCAAAACCGGCAGGGGCAGCGCAGCCGCCAGCACGATGAGCACGGTGAAGACGAAGAGCGAGCCCCAGCCACTGACGCGAACGGCCATCACGCGCCAGGCGCCATACACCAGCGCGAACAGCAGCAGCCCGGCCAGCGAGGATTCGACCGTGACCTGCACCTGTTCCAGCAGCAGGTCGCGCCATACCGCACCGCCGGTAATCAGATTCTCGCGCTCCAGGTAGGTCAGCGCAATGACCGTCGCGGCGCTGAGGAAGAGCAGGAAGCTGTAACCGCAGCCGGTTTCGCGCCGGCCGGCGCGCCGCAGATGTACCAGCAACAGGTTGGAGATACCGACCAGAATGGTCACGGCAATGCTGATCGAGAACAACTGCAGCAGCGAGGCCGTCCACTCCAGAATACGCGGCTCCCAGGCCGCCAGCAAGCCGCCCAGCACCACTACCTGCTGCTCCAGCAACAGGCCGGTCAGCGTCACCAGCGCGGTGGCCAGCGCAACGAGCACTGCGACCAGCGTGAAGAAACTGCCCATCATGCCGTGGAGGCTCCGCCACTGTAAGCCAGGAGCACCAGCGCGACCAGCGCAGCGATCAGCAGCCAGCGCAGCGTATCCTGCAACAGCACGGCCGAATGGTTGCCGGAAGTCGGGTTCAGCCAGGCGCCGGCGTAGAAGAGCTCCTCGCCGATCAGGGGCTCAGCACCGGTCGCCCAGGCCACTGCCTGCCCGTCCAGCTGGTCGCTGACGGCCAGCAAGGCCTGGCCGTGCCGCGCCGCCGCCAGGCTGACCAGCGCCAGTTCCGGCCCGAAACTGCCGACCAGCAGGTTGGCGCCGACGTCTTCATTGCCCATCAGCGCGCTCGTCGCGCCGGCCCAGGCCAGCGAACGCGGCCCGTCCGGGAACCAGCGCAGCGTGCCGGGCAACATGCTACCGGCAAAGCCGCGCGCCCGTTGCGCCCGTCGCAATGTATCGTAGCCAAGCGGAATCATCGTGGTGGCGCTGGTGGTCAGGATGACCGGGCCCTGCGCCTGGCGCGCCGCCTGATAAACGACCTCCGCGCCCGCCAGCGCCACCAGCGTGTCGCTGCCCTGCAGGCCGGCGCTGCCCGTGGATAGATGCACGGGGCGTCCCTGGTTGGCGCTGCGCTCAAGCATTCGCGGCAGTGCCTCCCAGGCGGCAACGCGTCGCAGACTGCGCGCGCTGCGGCGTGTGACGGCCACAGAAGACATGCCGAGGCCCAGCGCGACCAGCAAGGGCAGCACCAAGCTGGCGTTTTGCTCAAGCAGGGTCAGAAGTGGTTCGAGCGACGCCATCAACGGTCGCTTTCCAGCATAGTACGCAGGCGCTCAACGCCGTCCGGCTCCTGCAGAATCTCGGCCAGACGCCCGGTGACCGCCGCTGCGCCGAACAGGCCACAGAGTGGCTGTGCGACCCACAGGAGCTGTGCGCCTGGCACGCCCAGCGGCTCGATTACGTCCAGCAGAAGCCGCAGCGGGCCGCCCAGACCGCGCGCCTGCAACTCGCGTATCCAGTCCTGCTCGGTCATGGGCGCAAGTATAGCACAGGCACATACGCCGCAAAATCAGACGCCCTCTCGCATTCCGCGTGGCCAGCCCGCCCGGCGACCCCACCACCCTGGCGGCGCGCTTGACAGCTCGCGCGACTCTCCCCTATCATTTCGGCACAGTCATTTCTGCGATGAACGAATATGAGCGCAGCGTCACATCCCCTCAGCCAGCGCATGTTACGACTCAACGTCGGCGACATCACCGGCGCCGGGCCCGGTTACAGCCAAGACGCCAGCTTCGATCTGCCTGCCCTGCATGTCGCCGGGGACCTGGCGCTGGAATTCCTGCGCGGCCCCTTTCGCCTCAGCCGCACACGCGAGGGCGTGCTGCTACAGGGACAGCTGCTGGCAGGTCTGCGCGGCGATTGCAGCCGCTGCCTGACGCCAACGCTGGCGCAGCTTCCCTTGCAGCTGGAAGAGCTCTACAGCTATCCCGTGGCGTCGGGCGTGGAGTTCAGCGTCGGCGAGGATGGCATGCTCGACCTGGCGCCGCTGCTGCGCGCCGAAGTGCTCATCGCCAGCGTGCACGGCCTGCTCTGCATGGCAGAATGCCGCGGCCTTTGCCCCCTGTGCGGCGCCAACCGCAACCAGACGGACTGCGACTGCGACCGCGATGAGCTGGACCCGCGCATGGCCGCCCTGCGACAGTTGCTGGACGACGCCCCCGTCGCGCAGGGGCCGGATCGCGAAGCATGACCCCCGCAGGCCCCGACACCTTTTTCGCTGTTCGGCCCTGAACGCCCGTGCTCACCGTTGCGGACGCATTGCGGCTGCCGGCCTTAAGCGGCGCCCGCCTGGTCGCCGGCGCGGCGGGCAGCTGCCGGTCCATCAGCCAGGTACACCCGGTCAGCGGGCCGGATGCCGCCCGTTGGCTCAACGGCGGCGAATTCATCCTGACCACCGTCAACAACCTGCCGGCAGATGCCGCTGGCCAGCGCGCCTGGTTGCAGGCCCTCGTCGACAAGAATGTGGCCGGCATGGGACTGGCCGTCGGCAACGCCATCGAGTGCGCGCCCGCGGCGTTGTGCGAGGCTGCCGAGCGCCATCAGTTCCCGCTCATCGAGCTGCCCTCGCGCCTGCGCTTCGTCGATGTCGCCCGCAGCGCCAACGAGCTCATCGCCCAAGAACACCTGGTGCTGCTGGAACGCGCGCTCAACATCCAGCGTGTGCTGACGCAACTGGTGCTGGATGGCGGCGACCTGCAGCAGCTGGCCAACACGCTCGCTGATCTCATCGGCCAGTCGGTCAGCATCGAGGATGGTCGCTTTGAGGCGTTGGCCAGCGCCAACATCAGCGTCTTCGATGAGGCGCGCCGCTACACCCTGCGCGAGGGCCGCACCGATCCGCGCCTCGTGCGCGTGCTGCGTGACCGCGGCTACCTCGACACCATTAGCAGCACGCTGCGCCCGCTGGCGCTGCCGGCGCTGCCCGAGGTCGGCCTTGAGATGGAGCGCATCCTGGCGCCCGTCGTCGTCCACGGCGACATCTACGGCTACGTCTGGATCATCGCCGACGACCGCCCGTTGACCGACATTGACCACATGGCCATCGAAAGCGGCGCGACCATCGCCGCCCTGATGATGTTGCACCAGGAAGCCGTGCAGAGCGCCGAGATGTCGTTGAAAGGCAGCTTCTTTGCGCGCCTGATTGAGGGCGATGAAAGCCAGGGCGCCCTTCTGGCCGACCAGGCCCTGCGCTACGGCATCGACCTCGGCATGCCCTTCCGCCTGTTGCTCGTCGCGCCGCCGGAACGGCAGCAACCCTTGCGCGTTCAGCGCCGCATCCACCAGCTGGCCGCGCGCGAGGCCTGGCAGGCGATTGTGGGCCAGTTCGCCGGCCAGGTGTTGCTGCTGCTGCCGGCAGACACAGCGCCTGATCACATCAGTGCGAAGTTGCGACGTCTGCGCGTGGGCAAGAGCCTGCGCATCTGCGTCAGTCCGCCACAGCGCGACGCCGCCAGGGTGCCGCTCGCCTACAGTCAGTGCCAGCAGGCATTGCAAATCGCGCGCCGCCTGGAGCTGCCTCCCGTGACGAAGTACGCGCAGCTCGGCTACCTGCTCACCCTGTGGCAGGCAGGACCGCAGGAACTGGAGTCGAACCCGCATTTGCCGGCGTTGCGCCAGTTGCAGCAGGAGGAGCAGGCGGACCTGTTTCGCACGCTCGAAACCTGGCTGGATGCCGGCGGCAATGGCGCCCGCACCGCCCGCGCGTTGCACATCCACCGCAGCACGCTCAACTACCGCCTGCAGCGCATCCGCAACATCTGCGACAACCCGCTCAGCGAGCCCGCCGCCCGGCTCGACCTGCAGTTCGCGCTCAAACAGCTGCGCCTCTTCGGTTGACGCCACCCCAATCCCGTTTCACAGCATTGAGACAACCTCGCCACTACCTGGAGATGCTGTTGTCCTTTGCTTGACTCACAACTTAATAATGACTTTTTGTCCCGTTTTTGTTCGCATTCCTGAACGCCCGCCTGCCACGACTGTCAGGCTTGGCATCCGTCACACTGCCACAAGTTTGAACCTGTACTCCAGGTAGCGGAAACCGGGACTCGCTGATTCCACGCGCGCGCATCAAAGCTGCTGCACCGCGCTGCCAGTGCCGTTGTCACGTTTCGAAACCATAGAACATAACCTTGCCATACACTGAACCCGCGCCTTGACCTTGTCTTTACCTTTCATTAAGGTTGCGCTCGCGGGACCTGGTTTCTCCATGGCTGCCTCTCTGCACCCGACGCCACGTTCCAACGGTGCATTCCCCCGCAACGAGGAGGCAGTCTGTGAAACGCTTGCTGTACGTCGCGCTGCTGGTCGTCCTGACAGCCGCTGCCCTGTACGCCGCTGGCGCGCAGAACACGTCACAGGCCCAGGAGCAATGGCGCGGCCTGCGCGTCGCTGTCGAAAACCGTTGCGCGCCCTATGACCGCGATGATTATCCCTATTCCCAGTCCGTCGAGCTGAACATCATCGCGCGCGAGGGCGGGGCCATCTGCAGCCCCTACACCAACGAGTGCTTTGAAACGCGCTTCGAAACCGACATTGAGCACATCGTCGCCGTGTCCGAAGCGCACGACAGCGGCCTCTGCGCTGCCAGCAATGCCACCAAACGACAGTTTTCCTCCGACCTGCGCAACCTGACCCTGGCCTCGCCCGCACTGAACCGCAACCAGAAGCGCGCGAAGGACGCCGCTGACTGGCGGCCGACACAAAATCGCTGCTGGTTCGCCAACCAGATCATCACGGTGCGCCGCGCCTATGACCTGAGCATCGACCGGCGTGAGGCGAATGCGCTGGACAGGATTCTGGAAGGCTGCGGCACGACCGGGACAGTGGCGCCGGACGCAGGCTACGTCGTCACCCACAGCAGCACGGTGAATGCGCGCTCCTGCGCGGACACGGCCTGCGCCATCGTCACCACCTTCCGCAGCGGTCAGGCGCTGGACGTGATCGAGCAGGTGACCGGTGTGGCCTGGCGCGACGACACGCGCTGGCTGAAAGTCCGCCATGCGGACACTGAGGTCTACGTGCACGCTTCCCTGGCCGGGAGGGCTACCGCCACGCCGGCAGCCATAGTGACGTCCACACCGAGGCCGACCAGCGCAGCGCCCTCCGTCAACGTGAACCAGGCGACCACCCGTTACTACGTCGTCGCGTCAGTCAGTGTCAACGCGCGCAGTTGCCCGCGAACCAGTTGCAATGTCATCACCAGCTTCGCGCGCGGCGCTGCGGTCAACGTTCTGCAGCGCGTCTCCGGCGAGTCCGTCAGCGGCAATGCGAGCTGGCAGGCGGTACGACACAACAATGCGGTGGCCTACATCCACGCCCCCCTGCTGTCGCAGACCCGGCCGAGCGCGGTCAGCGCTCCCGCGCCACAACCGGTTTCGCGGTCAGTACAACCGGCGTCTGCGCCGCAGCAGCAGGTGCAGCCGACCACCGTGCCGGGCTCGCAATTCAGCTGCAACTGCTCAAAGACCTGCGGCGCCATGGCCTCCTGTCAGGAAGCCTACTTCCAGCTGAACCAGTGCGGCTGTTCGCGCCGTGACTCGGACAGTGACAGCGTGCCCTGCGAGAGCATCTGCCCAGGAGGCTAAATTTGCTGCCAAGTTTAGGGGAGAGGCTCCTTCCTTCCCCAACTAGCGAGGACGTCACGGGGGCACTGGCGCGCGCCGTGCTACAATCCGGCCAGGAGCCAGTTGCCGGAGGCCGCCCATGCCCGCCAATGACGAACTGAACCAGCGCATCGGCGTGCTCACGCGCCGCGAGACCGAGGCGCGCATCCTCGCGCCGCTGCTTGAGGCGCTGGGTGAAGAGTTCGGGCGCGAGCGCGTATTCGCTGTCCTGCGTGAGACGATCATCAGAATTGCGCATGAACAGGGCGCGGCCATGCGTGAACAACAAGGCAGCGATGACCTCGGCGCCTTCGCTGACACGCTACCGGCCTGGCAGCAGGATGACGCGCTACGCATCGAGACGCTGCGCCAGGACGACAACGCCTTCCACTTCAACGTCACGCGCTGCCGCTACGCCGAGTTGTATCACGCGCTGGGCATCCCGGAGCTGGGCGCGCTGCTCTCCTGCAACCGCGACTTCGCGCTCATCGAGGGCTTCAACGCGGACGTCCAGCTGGAGCGCACGCAGACCATCATGCAGGGCGCAAGTCACTGCGACTTCCGCTACACGCTGCCGGCATCTGAAGAACAAACGGACCCGTGAAACTGCTCGTCGTACCGGCTTCGCTTGACCTGCGGCAACCCTTCAGCGCGACGCCGGCCTGGTGGCAGCTGCTCAAGGCGCTGCACGAGGAAGGCGCCGAGCTCATCGCCAGCCCCTGGCAGGGGCCGCCCATCGAGTCGCTGTGGTGGCGCGCCGCGGCCAACCCCGCGCAGTGGCAGGGCGACGCCTGGCTGGCTGCGCGCAGCCTGTGGCGCCGCGTGCTCGGCACGCCAAAGCCTGTGCAACTGGAAGATAACGATGTGCCGCCATCGCGCCTGGCGCGCGAGCTCTGGTCATCGCGGCTGCTGCGCAAGTTCGCGCACGCAGCGATCGCGCCGCTGTGGCACGCGCATCTGTCGCGCATCCTGAGCAAGCAGCCGGACATCGACGCCCTGCTTTTCCTGACTGTGCCGCTCAACCAGCTGACCGGCGTGCCGCGTGCGCTGTCGGAGAAATTCGATGTGCCGGTCTTCTACTACGACGGCGACGTACCGGCCAGCCTGCCGCAGATGGGCGGCTTCGCCAGCGGCTTCCGCATCTACCAGGGCGCGCAGCCGGAGGAATATACGGCCTTCATCAGCAACAGCCTGGGCGGCGCGGTCGAACTGCGCAAGCTCGGCGCGCGCGCGGCCTACACCGTCTACTATGGCGTGGACGAGACGGTCTTCAGTCCGATGCGCGCCCCGACGCAGGACATCGACTTCTTCTTCTACGGCCACGGCCGTGAATATCGCTCGCTCTGGATCGACGACATGATCGCGCGGCCGGCGGCGGCCATGCCCGACGCGAGCTTCGCCGTGCGCGGCACAAACCTCGGCGACCTGGGCCCGACGCAACAGTTACCCTACCTCAGCTTCAACAAGCTACGCGAATACGTGGGGCGCAGTCGCGTCAACCTGTGCATCACGCGCCGCGCGCACGCCAGCCTCTACGGTTCCTCCAGTTCTCGGCCCTTCGAGCTGGGCGGCATGGGCGCGTGCATCGTGGCCAGCCCCTACGCCGGCCTGGAACTGTGGTTCGAGCCGGAGCAGGAAATCCTAGTGGTGCACTCGTATGAGGAAGCGCTGGAGCGTTATCACTGGTTGCTTGCGCATGATACGGAACGGCAGCGCATGGGCGCAGCGGCGCGGGCGCGCGTGCTGTCCGAGCACACCATGCGCCACCGCGCGCGCCAACTGCTGGGCATCATGCGCGGGCATTTGTAGGTGGAGAAAACCAAATCAGACGTAATCAACTTTAGAAAATATATATCTTCAAGCTGATTAGAACGTTTGGAAATTTCTGACAGAATTCTTGCACTTTGGGCACCGGACGAAGACTCACCTTCATCGCCAGCCCCTTGAATCAAAGGCCCGCGCTGCCAGAGCGGTTGGCTCGGCAGCGCGGGCGTTCCAGATGTTCAGATTCTACACCCGCGCGCCCATCCACTTCGCGTCCATCAGCTGGCCAAACTCCAGCCCGCGGCGCGCTTCCACCAGCGTCTGGTAGCCCGCGTTGCGGCCACGCCCCTCGCTCAGCACCGCGCGCAGGGCTTCCACCAGCGAAGGCCGCTCCACCCGCTCGCTCAGCCAGTCCCGCTCGACCTGCTGCAGCCGCATCATTCCCGTCATCGTCGCCATCGTTTGTTCCTCCGTTTCTTTTTCGTCTTACCTCCATTACGCGACAAATCGCGCGCCGGTTCAAGAGTCCATGCAGTCCATCCACGGCGTTTTTACAGCGTTCTTACGGCGTTCCAACACTTGCCGCGTCCACGCTGGTCCAGTAGGCTGGGCGCCATGATTAACCGCCCACAACCCATTCTGACCGACGCCAGCAATCCCTTCGCCAACCGCACCCTGTGCGAGCGCCTGCCCGCCATCCTGCGCGAGACGCGGGCGCTCAACCCCGACTACTCGCCGCAGATTCACGACGCCATCCAGCGCCTGCACGACGAGCTGGTCAACGACGCAGCGATTCGCCTGATCGAGACGCCGGCGCCCGATTACGACGACTGGCACGTGGCCTGGTTCCCCTTCCGCGAAACCAGCTGGCAGCGCTGCCAGTGGTTCTTCGCCGAGGTCTATCACTACCGGCTGCTCATCGAGGCTGTGCGCTGGTGGGAAACGGGGCGCGACCCCTTCGCGCCGAAGAAGGCGGAGGAATACGCCAGCGCGGCGCATCGGGAGTTGCTGACGCGCGCCCTGGCGGCGGAGGGCTCACGCGAGGAACGGCTGGCGACGCTGCTGGAACTGGCCGTCTGGGGCAACCGCATCGACCTCAGCTACGCCGTCTCATCCGCGCATGGCAGCCAGGCCCGCGCCGAAGACCTGCTCGTCGATGAGCGCGCGCGCGTCATCGCGCATCTGCTGCGCGAGCCGGGTGAGGTGCACATCATCGCCGACAACGCCGGCAGCGAACTGAGCATGGACCTGGCGCTGGCAGCGCTGCTGCTGACTGAAGACCTGGCGCCGCGAGTCGTGCTGCACCTCAAGCTGCACCCCACCTTCGTCAGCGACGCCACCGTCACTGACGTGCTGGGCTTCCTTGCCATGTTGCGCGCAGGGACACAGGAGCGCGACGCCCGCCAGTTCGGCGAGCAGCTGCAAACGCTGCTGGAACAGGGGCGACTGCGCCTGGCACCGGACTCCTGGTGGAACAGCACGGCCTTCCTCTACGCGCTGCCGCCGCGCTTGCAACAACAGTTCGCACAGGCGCGTCTGGCCATCATCAAGGGCGACGCCAACTACCGGCGCATGGTCTACGACACCATCTGGCCGGCCGACACCCCGCTGCGCAGCGTCGCCGGCCACTTCCCCTGCCCCTTGCTGGCCCTGCGCGCACTGAAGAGCGACCCGGTCGTGGGCCTGGCGCCGGGACTGGCAGAGCAGCTGGACGCGGTCGACGCGGACTGGCGCGTCAACGGCAAACGCGCCCTGCTACAGGGCACGCTACCGTAACGCGCGAACTCAGCCTTCCTCGTACTCGCGCCAGGGAATGAAGCGCTCGCGATAGACGAGGTCCTGCCAGTAGCGACGCTTGCCTGGCTTCATCACGAAGGACGGGTTCGGCTGTGGATGCCCCACGCAGAGCACCATCCAGGGCGTGAAACGGTCCGGCAGGTTGAGGATCTTGCGCAGGGCGGGCACGTTGAAGGAGGTCACCGGCCCGGACGCCAGGCCCAGCGAATGCGCCGCCAGCGCCATGGTCTGCGCCGCCTGGCCCACGTCCATCAGGAAGACGGGGTCATCCGCCTCCTCGTCGATATAGGTCGGGAAGTTGCGCCGGTCGACGCATGCGAAAATATACGTGGGCGCATTCGAATAGATGCCTGGCGAGACGCGGCGAATTAACTCGATCAGTTCCGGGTCCTGCACCACCAGAAAGCGGTTGGGCAGGTGGTTGCTGCCGGTCGGCGACCAGCGGGCAGCCTCAAGGATGATTTCCAGGTCCGCCTCCGAGACCTGCTCGTCGGTCATTTCGCGCACGACGCGACGCGTTTTGATGTTGTCCAGCACCGGGTTGCTCATGCCTCACCTCCCGTCGTCAGGCCGGCGCGCGCGACCAGGCATTCGCCCAGCGCCTCATTCAGCTCGACCACAATCGCCTTGTACTGCTCCGGCATGCCGGTGATCGTATGCGAGACCGGAATGCGCTCCAGGGCCACCTCCAGCAGCTTGCGCACCTCCGGCGACACATCATCAATCACCATGGCCGCCAGGCGCTCGGCAGCGGTCAACTGCCGCAGCGGCCCGTAGCGCGCCGGCTCGCGCAGCAAGAGCAGCGCGCAACTGAAGAACAGGGCCATCAATTCAACAACTTCGTCTTCCGTCAAAAACTTGCGTTCCGCATCCATGGGCACCTCCTCCACTGCGCGAAGTATGACACGCCACATGAATTCAGACGACAATATTTCTGTTCAAGATGTGAAAATTTGAGAACCTTTCAGACGATTACTCATTTACTACTATTTCGTTTTTGGCACCTGGAAACTCGTCAGTCAGCTAAAATGTGTCTCTAGCCATTCTGTAGCATATGTCTCATCAAAGTTAGCTGCGTATAAGATTTTCAAGCACGTATAAATTCCACTGAAGTATCAAATTCAAAATCCAAAACAAAATAAGGATTGAAAACATGAGATATTTCGTACCTCAAAATCCGCATTACTATTCCGTTGTTTTGACTGTCGTAGAAAAGAGGAGGTAATTCCAAACCGATTATGAAAAGTCCAGGTGGTTCAAATCTCTTTGAAGGCCTTACACTGTTTACCCAACGTTCTATGAAGGCTCTTGACCTTTGCGCTTCCAGGTTTCTTCTCCGAATATGATCTAAAGGATAATTCTTGGGGAATTGGTATTCTCTTTGGACGAATTCTTGCTTCAAGGCACGCAGTATTCCGGGCTTCGCACTCTCCCAAATTTTATTCAAATTTGCGCTTTCATAGTTTTTGCGATGAGCACGCTTCATTCTGACTTTCCTTACAAATCTAACAAGATTCCTAGGGATGTAAAAGACAGCTTTGATGGTGTGTATGACCAGCCATCGCAGATCACGATAGATATCTCTTAGCAATCCTTCAGTTCCGAGCTTGACAGTCATTGCTGGTACGTCCCCAACATTTCCATTACATCAAGTATCCATGGCATATCAAAGCGCTTGTGCCAAAGAGGGTTCAAAGATGAATTGATTTCATTGGAATATACACAAAGTCTAACTTTGATATGCGTGTGGAACAAGGACAAAAAGCTGAAACTTCAAGGTTGTTGAGCCTCATATGGTACACTGCCGCGCCATGAACGACTGGACACCCGTCATCGGCCTTGAGGTGCACGCCGAGCTGCAGACCGCCAGCAAGATGTTCAGCGATTGCCCGGTGGTTGACAGCGTCGAGGCCGCGCCCAACAGCGCCGTGGACGCCGTCTCGCTGGGCCTGCCGGGCACGCTGCCGGTCATCAACCGCCGCGCCATGGAGTACGGCATGATGGTCGGCCTTGCGCTCAACTGCGAGATTCCGCCTGTCAATCGCTTCGACCGCAAAAGCTACTTCTACCCCGACCTGCCCAAGGGTTACCAGATCAGCCAGTACGAACTTCCGCTGGCCGTCAACGGCCACGTTGATATCGAACTGGCAGATGGCCGCAGCAAGCGCATTCGCGTACGCCGCGCGCACATGGAAGAGGACACCGGCAAGCTGACGCACGTCGCCGGTGGTTTCAGCCTGGTCGATTACAACCGCGCCGGCGTGCCCCTGCTGGAAATCGTGACCGAGCCCGACCTGGCCAACGCCGCCGAGGCGGAGGCCTTCGCGCGCAGCCTGCGCGGCATCCTGCGCTGGCTGCGCGTCAACAGCGGCGACATGTCGAAGGGCGTGCTGCGCTTCGAGGCCAACGTCAGTTTGCGCCGGCCCAACGACGCCGATCTGCGTACGCGCACCGAAATCAAGAACCTCAACAGCATTCGCCACATGACGCGCGCCATCGAAAGCGAGCTGCGGCGTCAGCAGCGACTCTACGAAAGCGGCGACACAGTGCGCCAGGCCACGCTCGGCTGGGACGAAGACGCGCAGCGCATCGTCGTGCAGCGCTACAAGGAGCGCGCCGATGAGTATCGCTACTTCCCGGAGCCGGACCTGCCCGTCGTGGAGGTCAGCGCGGCCTGGGTCAACGAGATACGCGCGCGCATTCCCGAACTGCCAGAAGCGCGCGCGCAACGCTTCGTGGCGCAGCACGCTCTCACTTCCGCCGACGCGCAGCAGCTGGTGACGGAGCGGGCAGTCGCGGACTTCTACGAGGCGACCTTGCAGGACGGCGTCGAGCCGCAGACCTGCGCGAAGTGGATTTGCGGCGCGCTCTTCGCGCTGATGAACGCCCGCGAGACCGCGCGCGAAGACATCGGGCAACTGCGCTTCAGCGCCGCGCAGTTCTCAGCCCTGCTGCGCATGGTGAGCGATAATACGCTCAACCGCGGCACGGCGACGGCGGTGCTGGAAGCCATGTGGGAGAGCGGCGCAGCGCCGGAGCAGATCGTGCGCGAACGCGGCCTGGCGCAAATCTCTGACAGCAACGTTATAGAAGAGACCGTCGACCAGGTGCTGGCGCAGCAGACGCAGCTGGTAGCCCGCTATCAGGCCGGCGAAACGAAGTTACTGGGCGCCTTAATGGGCCAGGCGATGAAAGCCCTGCGCGGCCAGGGCAATCCGGCCGCCGTGCGCGCGGCGCTGCTGCAGCGTCTGGACGTGTAGCCGCTCAGTAGCCGGCGCGCAGTAGCAGCCAGGCGACCGCCGTCATCCCCGCCAGCAATACAGCACCGTAGAGCAGCAGACTGCGCAGGACGCGCCCCTCGTCGCCGCGCCCGATGCCAACCGTGCTGGCGCCCACCAGAATCTTGGCCGGCGCCATCATGCTGGCGATGGCCGCGGACGCGGTCTGCAACGCCAGCACCAGCGACACGCTCAGCCCCATCAACTGCGCACTGTCCAGCTGCAGACCGGCGAAGACTGCGTTCGAGTTGGTGTTGCTGCCGGTCATGAAGGAGCCCAGCGTGCCGATCAGCGTGGCGACCACGGCGTACCAGTCTGGCGCGACCGCGCGGCTCAGCCACTCGGCCAGGGTGCGCGTCATGCCGGCGTTCTGCATCACGGTCGCCATGGCCACCATCGCGAGGATGCCGATCGCCGGGCGCAGGCCCTTCTGCCGCACGCCCTGCAGCACGTCGCGTGCAGCACCGCCCCTCAACCATCCGCGCCTGCGGAAGAGCCAGAAGGCCAGCAGCGTGCTGTAGAGCAGCACCGAGCCCGTATGCACCAGCAGCGGGATGCCGACGCCCGGCGCCGCCGGCGTCACCCAGCCCAGCGACGTCTCCAGCTGCGGGATGTGGATGGCCGGGCGCACTTGACCGAAGAAGGCCTTCACCGGCTGCACGCCGATCAACCCGACGGCCAGCACGATCAGGATGACGTAGGGCGCAATCGCCAGGCGCAGCGGTGGCCCTTCTGCCTGGCCGGCCGCAACGGCATCGCCCGCGCCGCGCCAGCGACGCCAGCGCGTGACCCACAGCCCGGTCAGCAGGCCCGCCAGACCGGCGCAGGCCGAGGCGATGTTCCACAGGCCGGCGACGGCGACCAGATATTGCACCACGGCCATCACCACGCCGATGACCAGCACCGCCGGCAGCGCGCGCCACAGCCCACGCAAGCCGCCCGCCGCGTGTGCCGCCAGCGCGCCGCAACCAGGCGCGGCCAGGCCCAGCAGTATCGCCGTGGGCGGTGCCAGCAGCGCCGAGGGCTGCCCCGTGACGCCGATCAGCGCGATGAAGGAGGAGCCCAGCGAGCCGAAGGTCACCGCCCACGCGTGGCCGATGAAGGGCACGATGACGGCCGTCAGCGGCGAAAGACCGAGGCCGACCAGCAGCGGCGCGGTCACCGCGATGGGCACGCCGAAGCCGCCCACGCCCTGCAGGAAGGAGGCGAAGACCCAGCCCGTCAGCAGCACGCGCAGCACGCTGTCGCCGGTCAGTCCACCGAACCAGCGCGCGATCACGGCCAGCGCGCCGGCCGCGCTCACCACCTGGTAGAGCGCCAGCGCCGCCCATACGATGAGCACCACGTCGATTGTCAGCACCAGGGCGCGCAGATGCGCGTAGAGCAGCAACTCAGTGCCGGCGCCGAAACGCAGCACGGCTATCAGCAGCGCCACCAGCCAGCCAGCCGGGCCAGCCTTTGCGCCGCCCATGCGCAGGCCGGTCATCAGCAGCAGCACGGTCAGGGGCGGGGCCGCAGCCAGCGCGACGCTCAGGGGGTCGGAGGGCATGGCAGGGAATATCGCCGCGCGCCAGACTCCTGTCAAGCGCTGCCTGGTTTGCGCGCGCGCAGAAAGGCCACCTGAGCCCCGGACCCGGCCTGGCCACGCGGGTCGGCGGGGTCGCTGAACATGTCGGGGATGCTGCGCCCTTCGGCCACCTCAATCTTCAGCTCCGGCAAGGCCGCCGCCAGCTCCGCCGCTGTGGTGAGCTCCGCAGCGGCAATGCCCCAGACCGCGCTCATCGAACGGTCCCATTCGGCGACGAGCAGGGTGCCACCCGGACGCAGCGCCTGGGCGGCCGTCTGCAACGTGCGCTGAGCCGCGGCGCCGGCGGGCAGGGCGTAGGTGCTGATGACCAGATCGTAGTGCGCATCCGACTGCCAGGCGCTGAAATCGGCGCAGCAGAAACGGGCGTCAAGGCCGCGAGCGAGCGCCGCTGCCCTGGCCAGTTCGATGGCGCTCGCGGCGCAGTCGATGCCGGTGACCTGCCAGCCGGCCGCGGCCAACATTAGCGCGTTGGCGCCATTGCCGCAGCCCAGATCCAGCGCGCGCCCTGGTGTCAGCGTCGCCAGTTCACGCTGCAGCACGCACTCCACCACCATCACCTGGTCAGCCTCACTGCGCCAGGCTTCTTCCCAGAATGCTGCGTCCATGCGAGTCGCTCCCTGTTCTGCCGCAGGTATAGCGCGCATGGGCCTGCCAGGGCAAGATGATGGGCGCTCGAATATCGGGGAGCAGCGCATGAGCCTGGAAGCCCTGGCGCGACAACTCAGGCGAGCGAAAGACAGCGCTGAACGGCGGACCCTGGCGCTCGAACTGCTGGCAAGCAGCCAGCGGCGTGAGCTGGTCGACGAGGCCCTGCGCGCGCTGGAGGGCAGCGACCCCGGTGACGAGGCGCGTCCACTGTTGCGCGCCCGCGCCTTGCATTACTTCGACGAGCCGCAGCGCGACCATGGCGCGCTCATCCGCGAACAGCTGTTGCGCCTGTTGCTGCATATCGGTCACCCTGAGGAGCGCGATCTCTGGCTGCGCGCGCTGGACACCTACGAAATCGAACCCATGATGGGCGAGGTCACGCAGAACCTGCGCGCCATCGGTCTCGTCGGCCTGGCCGGGCACGTGCCCGAGATGGCACAGCGGCACGCAGTACGCCTGCTGCACGAACTGGAGTCCACCTCACGCTTCAACAGCGAGCCGGCGTTGACCGCGCTCAACCTGCTGGCGCAGCAGGAACAGCCGCTGGTGATCTATGGCTGGCTGCTGGCCAGCGCCGCCGAGGCTCTTGACCTCGGGCTGGATGAACTGGTGGGCCGGGCGCTGGAATCGCTGGGCGCGGACTTGCCGCCCAGGCTTTATCGTCCGCTGCTGGAGCAGTTCGCCGGGCGCGACCGCGCGTTGGTGAACATGGGCCTGGCGACGCACATCGTCGAGAGTCGCGCGCAGCCGCTCTACGATGCGCTGGAGTCAATCCTGACGCAGACGCGCCACGACGAGTTGCACAACTACATCGTGGTGTTGCTGGCCGGCGCGCGTGAACCAGAGCTGGAGCGACGCCTGCTGGCGCTGGCCCGGCTGAGCCCGCCGCAGCGCTGCAATAACTTCCTGGCGGCGCTGGAGCTGCTGCCCGGCAAGCCGGACGCGGAACTGCAGGCCTGGCTGCGTCAGCGGCAGCGGCAACGCGCCTGAGACCTGAATTAAAGAGGTTGTGAAGCGATGTTGACCAGACTGAGACCTTCCGCGCTCGCGGCGCGCAACTGCCTGCGGTCCAGGCTGACGAGCGAGTAGCCAAAGTCTACTGCCATTGCAAGGTAGCAACTGTCGTAGACGGTCAGGTTATGCGTTAAGGTGAGTTTCAAGGTTTCCTTGAGAAATTCTCCCGATTCCACGCACTGCAACCCCAGACCCTGCAAGGTCTCCATGGTTGACATCGCGTCGTTCGTTGACCAACCGTGGAAACGGGCCTGCTTCCAGATGGTGTTGGTGCACTCCAGCAGGCAGAAGTCTGGTACAACTCTCGCCTCTTCTTCCTCGATCAGTCTCAGAAACTCGAGAGTTCTCTCATGCAACGGGCCAGCGATGAGCAACTCCATAATCTCGCTGGCGTCCAGAACATATCCGGTCATTCAGAACTGCCGTGGAGTTTGCGCTCCACGGTGATCCACTCGCTGCCGGTGAGCTTCCGCGATGGCTTCCAGTTGCGGATCGCTTCCCGTTCCTCAATGATCAGCTGCGAGCCGGATTTGGCGCCTGGCTTCTGTACAAAACGATTGCGTTCAACCTCGTCGAGTCTCTGCTGCCAGGTACGCCCATCCCTTGCAGCGGAATTTGGTCTGCGCACAAAACCATTCTCGCACAAAAGCCTCGCGACCCGCTCATCGACTATCCTGGCAACCAACTGCTTCAATTCCGCGCGCGTCATCTCGCCAACGCGTTCCATCATCCGCATCCTGACTCACCTGACAAGATGATTGTAGCACAGCAGGGAGCCAGGCCTGACGCAGACGCGCCAGGACGAGCTGCTCAACTACATCGTGGTGCTGCTGGTCGGGCTGCTTTAGCCACAGGACTTCTGGGGGCAGGCGCTGGCCCAGTCTATCTCGTCAGCGGGCCCGTAGACCTGCAGCATCTCCACAGTGCCTGCCTCAATGCGGTAGATGCCCGTCTGCGCCGTCAGGCATTCGCCGTCTGCCGCGCAGGTGATGTCGCCGGACACGCCTGCATAGCCGTCCAGAGCGTCCACGTAGTCGAGCAGCGCCGCGCGGTCGATGGCCAGCGCGCCATCTTCCGCCACCTCCGCGACCGCCTCAATGGCGTCCAGCAGAATGTGGTAGGCGTCAAAGCCGCCAACATGGTAGGGCGCGGAGGGCGACTCGCCGAACATGTCCACGAAGCGACGGGTCATCGCGGCGGCGACCGCTGTGTCCGGCTCCAGCGGCGTCGCGCCATAGACGCCATCGGCCGCCGGCCCCAGCGTGTCAATCAGCCGGTGCGCCCAGTTCGACTCGTTGCCAAAGAATGGCGTCTCCGCCAGACCCGCCGCCTCGCGCCCGGCGAGCACGGCGACCGAGTGCAGCGTGTCGCAGGCGCAGTAGAGCCAGTCGATATCGGCCGCTGCAATCTCCTCAAGCAGGGCCGCCAACTGCGCCTCTTCCAGCTCGGTCGGCAGCAGGGCCTCCAGCACGATCTCTCCGCCCAGCCCTGTGAAGCGCGCGTCCAGCTCCCCAGCCAGGCCCTGGTAGAAGGCGTTGCTTTCGCTATGCAACACGGCGATGCGCCGCGCGTCGACCTGCTCATAGAGGTAGCGGGCGGCCCCTTCCATCACACCCGTGTCCGCGCCAACCAGGCGGTGGAAGCTGGTGAAGCCCTGCTCGCTCAGGGCCGGCAGCGAGCAACTGGGGGTGATACTGGTGTAGCCGGCCTCGTCGAGCACCGGCGCAACCGCCAGACAGGAGCTGGAGCAGTTGGGGCCGATGATCGCCGCCACGCGCCCCTGCGCGACATAGTCCGCCGCGAGCGCGGCAGCCTGGTCGAAATCGCAGCCTGAATCGCCATGAACCAGCTCGACGGGGATCGCGCGCCCGCCAATCGACAGGGTCGGTCGCTCCGATTGGGCCAGCAGTACGCCCAGCTTGCTGACATGGCCGAGGCTGTGCTCGATCGCGCCGCGCGTCATCACGCCCAGCGCCACGGGTGCGTCCGGCGCGACGGTGAGCACCCCTTCTTCAGCACCCAGTGGCGCGCAAATCACCAGCGCCAGACTGAGCGAAAGCAACCTGGCAACCCTGGGTAACGTCCCCCGCGTCATTATTTGCCTCCATTGGCCGCGTCTGTGACGGCCAATCCCCGGCTTTACTCCCCGCGTTCGGGCGACCCCGTGCGGCGGGCGTCAAGGTCTTGTTCCGCGCGCGCGGCAATGCCACTGGCAGAGCGAAGCAGGCGACGGCGGGCGCGCTGAAGGTCCTGCTCGTGCTTGAGCAGCACCGACAGCGTGCGCCCCAGCGTACGCCGGTCGAGCGTGTCGGCCTGCAGCGCCACCAGCGCCCTGGCCCAGTCGATGGTTTCGGAAATGCCCGGGTTCTTGCGCAGGTCCAGGTCACGCAGGCCCTGCACCAGCGCGACGGCCTGGGCGGCCAGGCGCTCGTTCAGCTGCGGCACATGCAGGCGCAGAATCTCAAGCTCGGTCTCCTGCGCCGGATAGTCGATGAAGGTATACAGGCAGCGGCGACGCAGGGCTTCGGAGAGCTCGCGGGTGTGGTTGCTGGTGAGCACGACGGCGGGGCGATGACGGGCGCGGATGGTGCCCAGCTCCGGCACGCTGACCTGAAACTCGCTCAGCACTTCCAGCAGGAAGGCCTCAAACTCGGCGTCGGCGCGGTCGATCTCGTCGATCAGCAGCAGCGCCGGCTCCTCGCTGGTGATGGCCTGCAACAGGGGCCGCGCGAGCAGGAAGCGCTCGGAGAAGAAGACCTCTTCCTGGCCGGCGAGCTGGTCAGCAGCTTCCGCCAGGCTGCCGGCCGTGGCCAGCATCTCGCCCAGCTTGTCGCGCAGCAGCTGGGTGTAGAGCATCTGCCGCGCGTACTCCCATTCGTAGAGCGCGCGGCTCTCGTCAAGGCCTTCGTAGCATTGCAGGCGAATTAGGCGGCGTCCGCTGGCGGCGGCCCAGGCGATGGCCAGCGCAGTCTTGCCCACGCCGGCGGGACCTTCAGCCAGCAGGGGGCGCTGCAGCTCTTGCGCGAGGAAGAGCACTGTCGCGAGTTCTTCACTGGCAATATAACCCTGCGCGCCCAGTGCCGTACCCAGGGCAGCGTAGTTGTCAGGCATGCGAGCCGGGAAGCTTCAGGCGCAGCTGCTCGTCGGTCTTGCCGAAGCGCCGCGTGCGCCGGCTGTATTCGTCCAGCGCTGCCCACAAATGCTCGCGGCCAAAATCCGGCCAGTAGACCGGCGTAAAGTGGTATTCGGAGTAGCTGCCCTGCCACACGAGGAAGTTGCTCAGGCGCTGCTCGCCGCTGGTGCGGATGATGAGGTCGGGGTCCGGCAGCGGACTGGTGTACATGTAGCGGTCGATGAGCGCCTCGTCGATCGCTTCCGGCGGGATGCCGTCGGCGACGATGCGGCGCAGGGCGCGCACGATTTCATCGCGTCCACCGTAGTTGAGGGCCACGTTGAGGATCATGCAGCGGTTGTGGCGCGTCAGCGCGACGGCCTTGCGAATCTTGCGCTGCAGCGAAGCGGGAATGCCCTCCAGCTCGCCAATGTGCCGGATCTGCACGCCCTGCTCGTCCAGCTCGCGCAGCTCGCGGTCGATGACCAGTTCGAGCGTGTCCATCAGCACGCGCACCTCGGTGCGCGGGCGCTTCCAGTTTTCGGTGGAGAAGGCGTAGAGCGTCAGCACCTCAATGCCGAACTCGACCGAAGCGCGCAGAATCTCGCGCAGGTTCTCGGTCCCCTGGCGATGTCCCTCGGCGCGCGGCAGCCCCCTGGACCTGGCCCAGCGTCCATTGCCGTCCATAATAATGGCCACGTGCCGTGGCACGTGCGCCGGGAGCCTGCCGTTGCGGGAAGTCGCGACCATGGTAGCCATCAGTGCCCGGCCCGCGAGGGCTCAGACCTCCAGGATTTCCGTCTCCTTGAGCTTGCCCAGCTCATCGATTTTGGCGATGCTGTCATCGGTGAGCTGCTGCACTTCCGTCTGGCCCTGCTTCATCTCGTCCTCGGAGATCAGCTTCTCGCGCTCGAACTCCTTCAGGTCGTCATTGGCCGAGCGGCGGATGTTGCGCACGGACACGCGCGCATCCTCGATGCGCCGGTTGAGCACCTTCACCAGCTCCTGGCGCCGCTCACGGGTGAGGGGCGGCATGTTCAGGCGGATGACGTCGCCATCCGTACCAGGTGTGGCGCCCACATTGGCTTGCATGATGGCGCGTTCGATGCCCTTGATGGCCGCCTTGTCGTAGGGGCGGATGAGAATCTGCAGGGCTTCCGGCGTCGAGATGTTGGCCAGCTGGCGCAGTTCCGATTCCTGTCCGTAGTACTCGACTTTCAGCCGGTCCACCAGCGCGGTACTCGCGCGCCCGCTGCGCAGACCCGCCAGGTCCTCGGTCAGGAAAGAGAGCGTGGAACGCATCTTCTCCCTGGCTTCGCCCATAATGTCGTCAATCATGCCGTCCCCCTGTCCTGCGGCCGGCCCCCTGCTCCTGCCCTTCCCAGCCACGCGCCTGCCAGGCACTGTACAGCGCGATAGAGCCGACCGTGGCCACGTTCAGGCTCGCGACCTGGCCGCGCATCGGCAATGATAACAGCATATCACAGTTGTCGCGCACCAGCCGGCGCATGCCCTCGCCCTCGCTGCCCAGCACCAGCCCCAGCGCCATGTTCAGGTCCGTGTGACCCAGGGGCGGGATGTCCACCCCGATCTCCAGACCCACCAGCCACACATCCTGCGCCTTCAGCGCCTTCATCACGTTCACCAGGTTGGACACGCGGACGATGTTCAGATGCTCAATGGCGCCGGCCGAGGCGTTGACCACGGCGGGCGTGATGGTCACCGCGTTGCGCTGCGGCAAAAAGACGCCGTGTACGCCCACCGCGTCCGCCACGCGCAGCAGGCTGCCGACGTTTTGCGGGTCCTTGAGCAGGTCCAGCAGCAGGAAGAAGGGCCGCTCGCCGCGCTCCTGCGCCAGGGCGAAGGCGTCTTCGGTATCAGCGTAGGGGAAACTGCTGACGCGCATAATGACGTTCTGGTGATTGCCGCCAAACGCCAGGTCGTCCATGATGCGGCGTGGCACGCGGCGCAGGGGCAGGTTGCGTTCCTTCGCCAGCGCGATGATTTCACCGCTGCGGCCGCGCTCGTCGGCAGCATCGGTCAGCAACAGCTGCTCGCAGTGCCGCCGGTTGGCGCGCAGGGCTTCCATCACAGCCCAGTGACCATAGAGAAAGTCGCTCATCCGCTCTCCAGACGCCAGACGGTGCCGTTGGGACCGTCCTCGAGCAGCACACCCAGGCCCGCCAACTCGTCGCGGATGCGATCGCTGGCGGCGTAATCGCGATTGGCGCGGGCCTCGGCGCGCAGGGCCAGCAGCAGCTCGATCAGGCCACCCTCGCGCCGGCCATCGCCGCTGCCCTCCTGCTCCGCGGACGGAATGACGCCCAGCACCGAACCACCCAGGTCGCTGTAAACCTCGTTGATGGCCGCCAGCGCCGCCAGGCCAGGCTGCGTCGCCGAGTTGAGCAGGCTGTTGACCTCGCGCGTCAGCTCATGCAGCACGGCCAAAGCCCGCGGCGCGTTGAAGTCATCGTCCATCGCAGCGGCAAATTCATGGCGGGCGCGCTCCAGGCGTGGCAGGAAGCCGTTGCCCTCGGCGCTTTCCACCGCCGTGTTCATGCGCTGCCGCGTCTGCCGCGCTGCGCTGTGCAGCCGCTCCTGGCCCGCAGTCGCCGCCGCCAGCGCCTCCTCGCTCCAGGTGACCGGGTTACTGTAGTGTGCGCTGAGGGTGAAGGCGCGCATGGCCTCCGCGCGGGCACGCGTCAGCATCTCGCGGATCGTGATGAAATTGCCCAGGCTCTTGGACATCTTGACGGCGATGCCCTCTTCGTCGAGTACCATCAGGCTGCCCACCAGCAACCAGTAATTCGCGAAGGCAGCATCGTTGGCGCATTCACTCTGCGCAATCTCGTTCTCGTTGTGCGGATAGATGTTGTCGATGCCGCCGCCATGGATGTCGAAGGTCGGGCCCAGGTACTTGCGCGCCATTGCCGAGCACTCAATGTGCCAGCCGGGAAAGCCGACGCCCCAGGGACTCTGCCAGCGCAGGATATGCTCCGACATGGCCTGCTTCCACAGCGCGAAATCCGCCGGATTGCGTTTTTCGCCGCGCACGGCCTCGCGGCTGCCGGCCTCCTGTTCATCCAGCACGCGGTTGGAAAGCTTGCCGTAGCCAGCGTGAGTGCTGACGTCGAAGTAGACGTTGCCCTCTACAGCGTAGGCGTGGCCGTTGCCGATGAGCTCCTCGATCATGGCGATCTGTTCGGGGATGTGGCCGCTGGCCCGCGGCGAAATGTCCGGCCGCATCACGCCCAGCGCGTCCATATCCGCGAAGTAGCTGCGCGTGTAGGTCTCGACAACCTGCATGGGGCCGGCCTGCAGCTGACGCGCCTTGCGCAGGATGCGGTCCTCGCCGCTGTCCAGCAGATGGCCGACGTCGGTCAGGTTCTGGACGTAGAGCACATCGTTGCCGCTGTGGCGCAGCCAGCGAATCATCACGTCGAAGGAAACGTAGGTGCGGGCGTGGCCGATGTGCGCGTCGTCGTAGACGGTGGGGCCACAGACGTACATGTTGACCTGGCCCGGGGTCAGCGCTTCAAAGGGCTGTTTGCTGCGGCCGAGCACATTGAACAGCTGCAGTGCCATGGAGCGCGCTCTCCTCACCTCGTCAACCAGGGGCCATTCTAGCGCAGACCGGGCGCGGCTGTCAGCGCCCGCTTCAGGCCACAGGTCGGCAGGCTGCATCCGCGCCGCCGCCACAACTCCAGGTCCGACCCGCGCAACTACTGGTCACCGCACCGGGAAGCAGCAAGGGACGCTGACTGAGCCGGCGCCCGTTTGACCTCAAAACCCTGATGCAGTAGGCTTGAGGCAACATCGCAGCATTACATCGGAGATGAATCATGGCAGCGGAATCGACAATGGAATCCCTGGAAGTACGGATGGCACGACAGGAAGGCGCAATGCCGTTTCTTGCCACAAAGGAAGACATTAGTAACTTGCGCGCCGATCTGCGCGGCGAGATTGGTGAGCTAAGCGCCGACCTGCGTGGCGAGATTGGTGAGTTGCGCGCCGAATTGCGTGGCGAAATTGGCGAACTGCGCGGCGAGATGAAGATCATGCGCTGGTCCATTGCGCTGCTGGGCGTGGTGCTGAGCGTGCTCATGTTCGTGTTCAGGTAACAAGGCCAGGCCGTACAATCACCAGAAGCAAATACCCGTTTCACACCGCGCGGTGATGCACAGCGCGGTGTGTCATTGTATGGTATGCAGGTCGAATGGTTCAGTGGAATCAGCGGCAGCAGCGGGTGCCTGAGGAGGAAGCATGATGGTCAACCGAATTCGTGTCACGCCGGAGCAGACGCTCGGTCGCATCAACCCCGACATCTACGGCCACTTCGCCGAACACCTGGGCGCCTGCATATACGAGGGCCTGTGGGTGGGCGAAGACTCGAGCATCCCCAACACGCGCGGTCTGCGCAATGACGTGGTCGCGGCCTTGCGCAGCCTCGCGCCGCCGGTCATTCGCTGGCCCGGCGGCTGCTTCGCCGACGATTATCACTGGCGCGACGGCATCGGTCCGCGCGAGTCGCGCCCGCGCCGCATAAACATCTGGTGGGGCGAGGACATCGAGAACAACCATTTCGGCACACACGAATTCACCGAGCTGTGCCGCCAGACCGGCGCGCAGCCCTACATCGTCGGCAACGTGGGCAGCGGCACGCCGGCCGAACTGCGCGACTGGGTCGAATACTGCAACTTCGGCGGCGACAGCACACTCAGTCGTGAGCGGGCCGCCAATGGAGCGGCGGAGCCTTTCGGCGTGCATTACTGGGGCGTCGGCAACGAGAACTGGGGCTGCGGCGGCGACATGGACCCCGAGGATTACGCCGTCGCCTACCGCCGCTTCAGCACCTACCTGCGCAGCTTCGGCGGCAGCGAGCCCTACCTGATCGCCTGCGGCCCGAGCAACAACGACATCGACTGGACGCTGCGCTTCTTCGAAAAGCTGGGGCGCGCCCTGCGCCCGCGCATCGACGCCTTCGCCGCCCATTATTACGCCCGTGCCCGCGACCACAACGCGGAGAATCCCTGGTCGGCGCTGACCGGCACGGCCACCGAATACGACGAAACGCAGTGGTACACCCAGCTGCAGCTCGGCCTGCAGATGGAGCGCCTGGTGGAACAGCAGCGCGCTGCCATGGACAGCTTCGATCCCGATCGGCGCATCGGCCTCATCGTCGACGAGTGGGGCACCTGGCATCCGCCGACGCCGGGCCATCATCCGCGCCACCTCTGGCAGCAGAACACCATGCGCGACGCCGTGGTCGCCGCCACCACGCTGGACATCTTCAACCGCCACGCGGACAAGGTGGTGATGGCCAACATCGCCCAGACCATCAACGTGCTGCAGGCCATGGTGCTCACCGACGGCGACCGCATGCTGGTCACGCCCAGCGGCCACGTCTACGCCATGTACCGCGCGCACCAGGGCGGCCAGAGCCTGCACACGGCCTTCGAGAGCGAGGCGCTGAGCTTCAACGGCAACGGCGCGCAACAGGAGCTGTCGGGCCTGGTCGGCTCCGCCTCGCTGAAGGGGCGCGAGCTCACGCTCAGCGTCGTCAACTGCAGCGCCGACAGTGCAATCGAGGCGGAGATTGACATCATCGGGGCGTCCGCGCGCGAGGTCACGCTCACCACGCTGGCGGGCGATGGCATCCACGCGCACAACCGCTTTGAGGCGCCGGAGCTGGTGCAGCCGCAGACGCAAACGTTGGCTGACAATGGCAGCGCCTGGGCGCAGAGCTTCGCGCCTGCCTCGGTCAACGTCTTGCGTATTCTGCTGTGAGTTGGCTGCTGCCTTACCAGAGCGTGTAGCCGCCGTCCACCACCAGGTCGTGCCCGGTGACGTAGGCGGAGGCTGCCGAGGCGAGGAAGAGCGCGGCGCCCTGCAAGTCTTCCGGCCGGCCCACGCGGCCCATGGGCGTGTTGGAGACCCATTCGTCGCCCATGATCGGTATGGCAAATTCCGTCATGGGCGTGACGGTGTGGCCCGGGCTGATGCAGTTGACGCGCACGCCGCGCGCCGCCCATTCCGCCGCGCAGGAACGCGAATACTGGATGACGCCGGCCTTGGCCGCGTTGTAATGTGAATGCAACTGCGGCCGGTTGACGATGCGCCCGGACATTGAAGCGATGTTGATGATCGAGCCGCTGCCGCGCGCCAGCATGGCCCGGCCTTCGGCGCGAGTGCTGAGGTAGACGCCCTTGAGGTCGACACCTACAACGTCGTCCCAGTCGTCCTCTTCGAGATCCTCGGCGCGGCTGCGGGTGGCGATGCCGGCGCTGTTGATGGCCACATCCAGCTGGCCCCAGGCGGCCAACACCTGCTCGACCATTCGCTGCACCTGGCCGACCTGGGTCACGTCGACCTCGATGGCCAGCGTCGTTGCGCCGGCCGCTGCCAGCTGCTGCGCCGTGTCTTGCGCCGCTGCCAGGTTGCGGTCCGCCAGGGCGACGCGGGCGCCGGCCTCCACCAGCGCGCTGGCGAGGGAGGCTCCGATGCCGCTGCCGCCGCCGGTCACCAGGGCGCTCTGCCCGGTCAGGGAAAAACGTTCACCGGTTTTCTCGCTCACGATACCCTCCGCGCTGTGGCGTGATGAGGTAAGACAAAGGCCCGACAACACTTGTCAGGCCTCTGTGCCAGGGCCCGGACTCGAACCGGGGACACCCTCATTTTCAGTGAGGTACTCTACCAGCTGAGCTACCCTGGCGCGGCGCGGACTATAGCACAGCGCCCGGTCAGGGACAAGATGTGCGGACGACTTCGTTTTGAATCGCGCAATGGCCCGGTAAGATTGAGAGGCTGATTCAGGGAGCAACGCCATGTCGGAAAACGCCACCGCCAGGCTGCAGGACATCGCCGAACAGATCCGCGTTTGTCGCGAATGCGGTCTGTACCAGGGGACGACCAACGCCGTGCCTGGCAGCGGCAGCGCCTCCGCCGAAATCATGTTCATCGGCGAGGGCCCCGGCTTCCATGAAGACCGGCGCGGCCTGCCCTTCGTCGGGCGCTCCGGTGATTACCTGGAGTATCTGCTGGGACTGATTGACATGCAGCGCGAGCAGGTCTTCATCACCAACGTCGTCAAGCACCGTCCGCCTGACAACCGCGATCCGAAAAAAGACGAAATCTTCGCCTGCAAGAGCTGGCTTGACGAGCAACTGGCCATCATCCGGCCGGCCGTCATCGCCACGCTGGGCCGCTTCAGCATGGCGCGCTACTTTCCCGATGCGCGCATCAGCCGCATCCACGGCCAGCCACGCTATGAAGGCTCGCCCGTCACCGCCTACTACCCTCTCTTCCACCCGGCGGCCGCGCTGCGCAACCCCGGCCTGCGTCGTGACATGGAAGCGGACATCCGGCGCCTGCCTGAAATCGCCGCCGAGGTACGCCAGCGCCGCGCGCAGCAAAAGGACGCAGACGAAACGCCCACCCAACTCAGCCTGTTTTGAGCGCGGGCGCAAGGGCCCCGACTTCTGTCATACAATGACATTACAGAGACGCAGCAATGCGAAGGGGCCATGGACTCCAGACTCGTGAGACTGCTGTTGCTGACCGTGACTCTGCTGCTGGTGAAGGGGCTGCCGCTGGCCGCGCAGGAGACGCTGCTGGTGAAGCCGGGGGCTGCGGCGCCGGCCTTCGTCTGCGTTGAGGAAGACTGCGCGCGCCTGGCCTGGCTGCCGGCCGGTGCCAGCGTTGCCGTCGTCGGCCAGGTGGAAGGCCGTGAGCTCGAAGGCAGCGCCCAGTGGCACGAGGTTCTGCTGGACTGCCCCTGCTTCGATTATGAAAGCAGAACTCTGACGGACGTCTCTGCCCTGGATTCCGTGGAGGGTTCAGACGGGTCTGTCTTGTGGTACCCGGAGTTTTCGCCCGACGGCACGCGCATCGCCACAGTCCACGAGTCCATTCTGTTCATCTGGGACGTGAACAGTGGTGAGTTACTGGTGCAGGAACTGCTGGATGAAGTCCCCCTGCAGTATATGGATATATCGTGGTCGCCGGATGGAACGCGTATTGTCGCTGGAGGTGTTGGTGTTGTATTTACTGGCGAGCCCGTGAGCAGGAGTGTCCTGCTGCTGCTGGACGCCGAAGGACAGGCCCGCACATCCCTGAACGAACAGATCGGGGATGTCTGGGGTGTGGCCTGGTCACACGACGGGACGCGCATCGCTTCCATCGGTGATGCGCTGCGCATCCGGGACGCGCAGCAGGGAACTGTCCTGGTCACGATCGATTCTCGCGTCACGTCAGCTGCCTGGTCGCCCGATGACAAACGCATCGTCGCAGGCATCGGCATGGAGGGAACCCTGCAAGTGTGGGATGCGGCCAGCGGCACATTGCTCAATGATCTGGATACGGGCTGTCGCGTCTCCGGTGTGGCGTGGTCTCCGGACGGCTCGCGCATTGCCTCCGCGAGCTTTGGAAAAGACTGCGGCGGTCTTTACATTTGGGATGGTACCAGCCCGAACCCCCCGGATACCCTCTCTGAATCCGACTGGTCCATCAACGTTGTCTGGTCACCCGACAGCAAGTTCCTCATGTCCAACCACGACTTCAAACTTCAAATTCTGGACCCGGATGATGGCAGGGTGCTCGCCACCTTGCTGGAAGTTGGCGCAGGGCTCATACCGGGCCTTGCGGACTGGTCGCCGGATGGAAATCGAATCGTAGCCGCCGGCTTCGTCAGTACCAGACAGGAGGGAAACAAGAGCGCAAGGCCAAAGATGGAAAATGCGGCGTGGGTGTGGGACCTGACGCTCATCCCGGAAGGGCAGACGCGCGCCTTCATCCACAGCAGCCAGCTCATCCCTGATGCCGCCGCCGACGGCTGACGCCATATCCAGCGCAGACCAGGTGATCCGGGCGCGGGCGCAATGCCCCTCCAATTCTTGATATAGAGTGTCTTTACAGAGACGCAGCAAGGAGAGGTGGCACGCATGACCACCAGACTCACCGGATTGCTGCTGTTGATCTTGTTGCTGTTACTGTCAGGATTGCCGCTTGCCGCGCAGGAAGTTGCGCTGCTGCAGAAAGCGGAAGTGATGATTGTACGCCCGGACAACGCGGCGCCGGCCTTCGCCTGCGCGGAGGAAGACTGCGAACGCCTGGCCCTGCTGCCCGCTGGCGCCAGCGTTGCCGTCGTCGGCCAGCTGGAGGGCCGTGAGCTTGAGGGCAGCACTTTGTGGCATGAAGTACTGCTGGACTGCCCTTGCTTCGATTACACAAGCAGAAAGTTGACAGACCTCCCGAACTCCAAAGACCCCAATTCGAACCGATGGTTTTTATGGTACCCCTACTGGTCGCCCGACAGTACGCGCATCGCCACCGTCGCCGCCAGCGACCTTTATGTCTGGGACGTGAACAGTGGTGAGTTGCTGGTGCACGAGCTACTGGATAAGGGCCCCTTGCAGCATATGGATATGTCGTGGTCGCCGGACGGCACGCGTATTGTTGCCGGAGGAGTTGCCTTTGCCGACGAGACCGTGAGCAGGAGTGTCCTGCTACTGCTGGACGCCGACGGACAGGCCAGCACGCCCCTGGAGGAACAGGCCGGGGCGGTTTGGCACGTGGCCTGGTCGAATAACGGGACGCGCATCGCAACTGCTGGTACGGAGCTTCAAATCTGGGACGCGCAGCAGGGCTCCTTGCTGCTCACCATCGCTTCATCCTCCCACTTCGTGGAGTGGTCGCCCGATGATACGCGCATTGTCGCGAACAACCACAATGGCGGGCTGCAAGTGTGGGACGCGACCAGCGGTGAATTGCTCAGTTCCCTGGGCGGAGGCGATGCCGACCATATCCTGGCTGTGGCCTGGTCGCCCGACGGCGCGCGCATCGCCTACACCAGCTACGAAGTGACCGAACGCGCGTCTGACTACGATCTTGTCACCAGCAGCGCCCTGCGCCTCTGGGACGGGGTCGGCCATGATCACCCTGAACCGCTGCTGGAGACAACAGACTGGGTGCACGATATTTCCTGGTCGCCCGACAGCCGTTTCCTTGTGACCCAGATCCGCGGAGCGATCATGATTCTGGACGCGGAGGACGGCCAGGTACGCGCCAGCCTGACGCCAATTGTCACTCCCTACAACCGGGACCAGGACGACGATAGCTTTCTGATGAGCTTCGCGGACTGGTCGCCGGACGGGAAGCATATCGCAGCCACCGGTCAGGCTTATTCCCAGGAGCAATTCGGGCTCCGTCCAGTGGCTCTGATTTGGGACCTGACGCTCGTGCCTGTGGGGCCACAGCGCGCCTTCATCCACAGCAGCCGGCTTGCGGCCGCAGCGTCTGGCGACGACTGAAGCAGTATCAGCGCGAGTCAACCGGTCCAGGCGCGGGCGTCTTGGCCCCGAATTCTGTCATACAATGACATGACAGAGACGCAGCAATGCGAGGGGGCACTTATGGTCTCCGGACTCGTGAGACTGCTGTTGCTGACCGTGTCGTCGCTGCTGGTGACAGGACTGCCGCTGGCCGCACAGGAGACGCTGCTGGTGAAGCCGGGAGCTGCGGCGCCGGCCTTCGTCTGTGTTGAGGAAGACTGCGCGCGCCTGGCCTGGCTGCCCGCTGGCGCCAGCGTTGCCGTCGTCGGCCAGCTGGAGGGCCGTGAGCTTGAGGGCAGCACCCGGTGGCACGAGGTTCTGCTGGACTGCCCCTGCTTCGATTATGAACGTAAAAGTCTGACAGACATCCCGTATACCAAAGACCCGGATCAGGACAGGTGGTATTCGTGGCACCTCAACTGGTCGCCGGACAGCAGCCGTATCGCTACCGTCGCCGGCAGCGTCCTGCATGTCTGGGATGCAACCAGCGGCGAGCGCCTGGTGAAAGAGCCGCTGGACATCTTCCATGCGTACCTCATGGCCTGGTCACCCGATGGCACGCGTATCGTTGCAGGAGGGGGCGTTCAATTTGAGGAAGGCAACGAGCCCCGCTACGAGCCGGAGCGCAACTTGCTGATCGTGGGCGCCGATGGACGCTTCCCTGCGCCCCTGACCGGGCAGGACAAGGGAGTCTGGCAAGTGGCCTGGTCGCACGACGGGACGCGCATCGCTGCTGCCGGCGACGAGCTGCGCATTTGGGACGCGCAGCGAGACGACACCCTGCTCATCATCGAAACTTTCGCCACGAGTGTAGCCTGGTCGCCCGACGATCGGCGCCTCGCCCTGATAGAGTATGACGATGAAGATGAATCCAACAAATTGCGCCTGCGCGACGCGCTCGGCGGCGCTGTGCTCGCTTCTCCGGACATGGATGCCAACACATATTTCGGCCGCGTCGCCTGGGCACCGGATGGCGTTCGCATTGCCTACGCCATCTTCAACGTGATCGAGAGGGAGAATGACAGCGGCCTCATCACCGGCAGCGCCCTGAACATCTGGGACGGATCCGACCGGAATCCCCCTGTGCCCCTGTTCGAATCGCAGGACTGGATCTCCGATCTGGACTGGTCGCCGGGCAGTCGCTTCCTGGTGACCTCGATTCGCGGCGGGGTCCAGGTGCTGGATGCGGGCGACGGGCATATCGTCGCCAGTCTGATTCCCGAGTTGAAACCGTACTCCGGAGAACGGGAAGAAGCAATCTACTTTATTGAGCATGTGGACTGGTCACCCGACGGCAGGCGCATCGCCGCCTCCGGGATCTCTTCGGGCATGAGGCTGAGCGAGATGCGTTCGGCGGCACTGGTGTGGGACCTGACGCTCATCCCGGACGGGCCACAGCGCGCCTTCATCCACAGCAGCCGGCTCACGGCTGATACTCACGCCGAGGACTGAGTCCATATCCATCACAGGCCAATTGGCTTGACCGGCCGTGCGGCGTCTGTTTAGAATGAACCTCGTTCACCCGCCCGACCCCCACGTTCGGAAGGAGAAGCCAGCGTCAGCCGTATTGTCTGGCTGACCGGCGCCATGACAGCAGACATTCCCTGTACTTCGCATCCCCTGTTAACGCGGGACGATCGGCCAGTATGATCGTTCCCCGCCTCGAACAGTACCGTCACGTTCTCGTCAACTACATGTTTCCCTGGCGAACTCGCGTGCTGCTGCTGACGCTGATGCTCTTCACCAGCATCGGCCTGCAGCTGGTCAACCCGCTGATTCTGCGCTGCTTCATCGACACGGCCACCGGCAGCGCCTGCGAGCCGGCGCTGCCCGATTTGCTGTGGCCCACGCCCGACCCCGTCCACAATCAGCTGCTGCTGGTGGCGCTGTTCTTCATGCTGGTGGCAGTGCTGCAGCAGGCCGTCTCGGTGGGCGCCGTCTACTACGGCGAGGATGTCGGCTGGAAGGCCACCAACAAACTGCGCTCGGACCTGGCCAGGCATTGCCTGAGCCTGGACATGACCTTTCATAACCAGCGTACGCCAGGCGAAATGATCGAGCGCGTCGACAGCGACGTGACGCAGATCGCCAATTTCTTCTCGCAATTCGTCGTCATCGTCCTCGCCAATATTCTGCTGCTGGCGGGCGTGGTCACCATGCTCTTCCTCGTGAACACGCTGATGGGCGTGGTCATGGCTTTCTATGCGCTCTTCACCCTGTGGGCGCTCAACCGCGTACGCAGCCTGGCCATCCCCTCCTGGGGCACAGCGCGCGAGGCCAGCGCCAGTTTCTACGGCTTTCTTGAGGAGCAGCTCTCCGGCACCGAAGACACGCGCTCCAGCGGCGCCGTCCCCTGGACGCTGCGCAACTTCGCGCGTCTGATGTACACGCGTCTGAAAACCGAGCAGAAGGCCGGCATCATGAACGCGGGCATCTTCGGCATCGTGGCCGCCTGCGCCATTCTGGGCATCGGCATCTCGATAGTGATGGGTTACCTGCTCTACAATCAGGGACTCATCACGCTGGGCACGGTATTCCTCTTCCTGACCTATACACACAGCCTCATCCGACCCATGCGCGAGCTGACCATGCAGATCCAGGAGCTGCAAAAGGCCGGCGCCGGCATCGGCCGCGTCAACGAGCTGCTCGACATCCAGACCAAAATCGAGGAAGGCGCCGGCGTGCCGGTGCCGCCGGGCCCGCTCAACGTCGAGTTCGACGACGTCACATTCGCCTACAACGACGACGAGGTCGTGCTGCAAAACGTGGACTTCCGGCTCGAGCCGGGCAAGGTGCTGGGCTTGCTGGGGCGCACCGGCAGCGGCAAGACGACCATCAGCCGCCTGCTCTTCCGCCTCTACGACCCCGTCAGCGGCTGCGTGCGCCTGGGCGGCACTGACCTGCGCGAGGCCTCGTTGCATCAGTTGCGCCAGCGCATCGGCATCGTCACCCAGGACGTACAGCTCTTCCGCGCCTCCGTGCGCAACAACCTGACTTTCTTCGACGACAGCATTCCCGATGAGCGCATCCTCGAAGCCATTCAGGACCTCGGCCTCGGCCCCTGGCTGGCGCAGCTGCCGGAGGGTCTGGACACGCGCATCGATTCCGGCGGCCGGGGCCTCTCCGCCGGCGAGGCGCAGCTGCTGGCCTTCACGCGCGTCTTCCTCAAGGACCCCGGCCTCGTCATCCTCGACGAAGCCTCATCGCGCCTGGACCCGGTCACCGAGCACCGCATCGAGCGCGCCATCGACAAGCTGCTGCACCAGCGCAGCGGCATCATCGTGGCGCATCGCCTCGCCACCGTGCAGCGCACTGACGAAATCATGGTGATCGACTACGGCCACATCATCGAACATGACAGCCGCGCCCGACTCGCCGCAAATCCGGACTCGCGCTTCGCGCAACTGCTGCGCACCGGGCTGGAGGAAGCGCTGGCATGAAAGACTGGCAGATCGTCCTGGAATTGATCCGCTTCCGGCCCCTCCTCTTCGCCTTCACAGTGCTCTTCGCCACCCTTGGCCAGCTGGCACAGCAGGCGCCGGCTCTGGTCACGCGCGAATTCCTGAACGGCCTGACGGGCAGCGCCCAGGTCCAGCTCGACCTGTGGGCCATGGTCGCCCTGCTGGTCATGTCCGGCCTGGCCGAAATCACCGTGCGCTTTGGCGTGACCTGGACGCGCGTGACTTTTCAGTTCACCGTTATGGCGCTGATGCGCCAGAACGTCTTCCGCCACGTCCTGCGCCAGCCGGGCGCGCGCCCCATGCCCACCTCACCCGGCGAATCGATCAGTCGCTTCGGCGGCGACCTGGACGAGATCGGGATGTTTTTCCGCCTGCTGGAGATGCTGATCGGCTTAAGCATCGCCTCGCTGGTGGCCATCTACATCATGGTGAGCATCAACCCGCTCATCGCCGTGGTGGCCTTCACGCCGCTGGTGCTGGTCGCGCTCATCGCCAACCTGACGCACCAGCGCGTGCAGTACTACCGCAGGCTGCGCCGCAGCGCCGCAGCGCGCGTGGTCGGCTTCGTGGCCGAGACCTTCGGCGCCGCCCAGAGCGTCAAGGTGGCCGGCAGCGAAGAGCCAATCGTGCGCGAGTTTGAGCGCCTGAACGAGGTGCGGCGCAAGGCTGCGATCAAGGATCGCGTCTTCGAGGAGGTCCAGCGTTCCACCTATTACAACGCCGTCAACATCGGCACCGGCATCGTGCTGATCCTCTCCGCCGGCGTCATGCGCGAGGGCACCTTCACCCTGGGCGACTTCGCACTCTTCATCTTTTACCTGGAGCGCATCACGCAGTTCATGCGCATGTTCGGCATGTCGCTGTCGCGCTACAAACAAATTGGCATCTCCATCGACCGCGTGGAATGGCTGCTGGGCGGGGCGCCGCGCAAGATCATGGTCGAGCACACCCCGGTCTGGCTGGATGGCAGCCTGCCGGAGATTCCGCAGGTGTCCGTGAACGAGGATGATCGCCTGCACGCGCTCGAGATCGACGGCCTGGCGTATCAACACCCAGGCAGCAAGAACGGCATCGACAACATCAACCTGCGCCTCGAGCGCGGCTCCTTCACCGTGGTCACCGGGCGCATCGGCTCCGGCAAGACCACGCTGCTGCGCACGCTGCAGGGCCTGCTGCCACCGGACCGCGGCGAGATTCGCTGGAACGGCGAGAGAGTTGAACACCTGGCAGATTTCTTCGTGCCACCGCACACCGCCTACACGCCCCAGGTGCCGCGGCTCTTCAGCGACCCGCTGCGCAACAACATCCTGATGGGCATCCCCGAAGACACAGCCAACATCCCGGGAGCCATCCGTTCCGCCGTGATGGAACGGGACCTGAAGGAACTCGACGAAGGCCTCGACACCCTGGTGGGGCCGCGCGGTGTGCGTCTCAGCGGCGGCCAGATGCAACGCACCGCCGCCTCGCGCATGTTCGTGCGCGAGCCGGAGCTGCTGATCTTCGACGATCTCTCCAGCGCGCTGGACGTGGAGACCGAGCAGAAGCTCTGGAACCGCGTCTTCTCAAGGGACGACGCCACCTGCCTCGCCGTCTCGCACCGCAAGGCCGCCCTGCGCCGCGCCGACCAGATCATCGTGATGAAGGATGGGCACATCCACGCCCAGGGCAGTCTTGACGACCTGCTGCAGCAATGCAACGAGATGCGGCGCCTGTGGGAAGGCGACGTCAGCGAGGAAGTCAGCGAGACCGTGACAGCAGACGCGCCTCAGCCCGCCAGCCCGCACTGAACTTCAGGCAGGCACCGACGCTTTAGCCGAAACGGCCGGAGAGGTAGTCCGCGGTTTCCTGGTGTTGCGGCTCGTCAAAGAGGCGCTGCGTCGGCCCGAACTCGACCAGCTCGCCCCAGCGCAGTTCCATGCCACCCTGCTCCCGCTTGCGGATGTTGAAGAAGGCCGTGAAGTCCGAGACGCGGATCGCCTGCTGCATGTTGTGGGTGACGATGACGATGGTGTAGTCCTGCACCAGCTGGCGCAGCAGCTCTTCAATACGCCGGGTGGCAATGGGGTCCAGCGCCGAGCAGGGCTCATCCATCAGGATGACCTCGGGCTCGATGGCGATGGCGCGCGCGATACACAGGCGCTGCTGCTGCCCGCCTGACAGCTCCAGGCCGGAGCGTTTGTGCAGGTCGTGTTGCACCTCGTCCCACAGCGACGCCTGCTGCAGGCTGTGTTCGACGATTGTGGCCAGTTCCTTGCGGTTGCGAATGCCCAGCAGACGGGGCCCGTAGGCGACGTTGTCGAAAATCGACTTGGGAAAGGGGTTGGGCTTCTGGAAGACCATGCCGATGCGCCGGCGCAGCTCCACCGGGTCGATGTCCTCGTCGTACAGGTTCTGCCCCTGATAAGAGATGCTGCCCTGCACGCGCGCATTCGGCACGAGGTCGTTCATGCGGTTGATAGCGCGCAGCACGCTGCTCTTGCCACAGCCCGAAGGCCCGATAAAGGCGGTAATGCGCCGCGGCTGAATGCGCAGCGACACATCGCGCACGGCACAGGCATCACCGTACCAGATGCTCATTTGCTCGATGCCCAGTTCGTCCTGCTGCGTGGTCGTGACCGTTTCGGTCATACGGTTCTTCGCGCCCTTGAGCTGTAGCGGTTACGCAGAATGATAGCGCTGGCATTGAGCGTCAGCAGCAGGACCAGTAACACAATGATGGTGGCGGCCGCGACGTCCTGAAAGCCTGCGCGCGGGTCGGCCGTCCAGCGAAAGATCTGGATCGGCAGCACGGTGAAGCGGGAGAAGGGGCTGTCCGGGTCGATGAAAATGGTCGTCGCTGCGCCGACCACGACCAGCGGCGCCGTCTCGCCAATCGCGCGCGAAACGGACAGGATGACGCCGGTCAACATGCCGGGCATGGCCACCGGCAGTACCTGGCGCGCAATCGTCTGCAGCCGGGTGGCGCCCAGACCGTAGCTGCCCTCGCGCAGCGACCGGGGCACGGCGCGAATGGCTTCCTGGGCGTTGATGATGATGATCGGCAGGATCAGCAGCGCCATTGTGAGGCCGGCGGAGAGGACAGTGCGCCCGTCCGAGGCTGCCACACCGGCCAGGCGTCCACTGGTCAGCGGTTCCAGCGCGCGCACGAAAACGGCCAGGCCGAGGATGCCGTAAATGATGGAGGGCACGCCGGCCAGGTTGCGGATGTTGGTCTCGATGAAGCTGTTGAGCAGGCGCAGGTAACGCCGGTCACCGGCGTCGCGCGCGTACTCCTCGAGGTAGATGGCCGCGCCCAGCCCCAGCGGCAGCGACACCGTGATCGCAATCAGCAGCATCCAGAGTGTGCCCAGCAGCGCCACGCGGATGCCGCTGGTCAACGCCTGGCTGGAACCGGGCGAGCGCAGGAAATCCGCATTCAGCCAGGAGCGGAACTCGAGGCGCGCCTGCGGGAAGTCCTGCACGGCGCGCGCGCGAATTTCATCCTGACGCAGCAGCGACTCGAACAGGTTCCAGCTTTCCAGCAGCTCAACCTGCACGATGTCCGAATAGGCCAGTTGCAGCAAGCGCGCAGGCGCCACGTTCAGTTCCAGCAGCAGGGCGATGTCCGCCCTGGCGCGGGCGTCCCGTTCGGCGCGCACCACCTCCGGCGGCAGCCGCAGTTCAAAGAGCGTGCGCTCCGACCACTCCGGCGGGAAGTGCTGGCCGCTGGCCAGGGCCTGGCCGACGGTCAGGTTGCGCAGGGCAGCAGGCGGCAGCGCGGTCTGCGCGACCTCATCAAGGAAGAGCGTGAAGAGGCGGTCGGTGCTGACGTAATGGCGGCCTTCTTCATCCTGCAGGTCGCGGGCGAGGTTGGCCAGTTCGTCCGCTCCCTGTTGCTGCAGGCCGCGCCCGTCCGCGCTGACCAGGCTGGCCGGGTCGACGACGTTAACGACGGCGACGGTGCCGAAGGCGTCATCGACGATTTTGAGCAGCAGGATGAACAGCGCCAGGGCCGCGAGAGCCACACAGGTCTGGTAGAGCCGCGCCCAAAGGCGGCTGAAACGCTTGCGTCGCCGCAGGTTGCCCACCTTGCGCACTGTTGTCACAGTGGAGGCCATCAGGTTGCCTCACGATAGCGCCGGGTGATGGCGCCGCTGACGACATTGAAGCCCAGTGTGAGCAGGAAGAGCAGCAGGCCGATGGCGAAGAGGCTGTTGTAATCGACGGTGTTGTAGCTGATGTCACCGCCAGAGATGCGCACGATATGCCCGGTCATGGTCTCCGCGCCTTCAAGCGGATTGAAGGTGAAGTTGGGGCCGGCGCCCGCCGCCAGCGCCACAATCATGGTTTCGCCCACCGCGCGTGAGATTCCCAGCAGGAAGGCGGCCATGATGCCCGAGATGGCCGCGGGCAGCACCGCGCGGCGTATGGTCTCCTGGCGCGTGGCGCCAAGGGCGTAAGAGGCCTCGCGCAGAGCACGCGGCACCGCCGCCAGCGCATCCTCGCTGATGGAGGCGATGGTGGGAACGATCATGATGCCCATCACCAGGCCGGCCGAGAGCGTATTGAACTGCTTCACCTGCGGCCCGATGAGTTGCTGCAGCAGCGGCGTCATCCAGGTGAGCGCGAAGTAGCCAAACACGACCGTCGGCACGCCCACCAGCAGCTCCAGCACGGGCTTGACCAGGGAGCGCGTTCGCGCGCTGGCGAATTCGCTGAGGTAGACCGCCACGCCCAGGCCCAGTGGCAGCGCCAGCAGCAGCGCGAAGAAGGTCGTCATCAGCGTGGCGTTCAGCAGCGGCCAGATGCCCAGGCGGCCCAGTTGCGGGTTCCAGTGCGTCCCGGTCAGAAACTCCTTCAGGGACACGGCGGCCGGGCTGAAGAGCGGCAGGCCGGCGTCGTGACGGGCGGGGAGGCTGCCCTCAGCGCCGCGCCGCACCCCCAGCATGTCGGAATGCGGCACAACCCTCAGCACGCGCATGATTTCCTCGTCCGCGCGCAGCAGGTCATCCGCGCTGAAGGCGGCAGCGGCGCCAGGTGCCAGCTGGATGACGGTGTCTTTAGCGCTCATGTTCGCGCCAAGCAGCACGGTGCGCTCGTTGTGTACAAACACAGGCGTGTCGGCGCCATGCGCGAGGGCCTGGCTGCCGTTGACGCCTCGTTCCACCTCAAGCCCGGCGCGGTCGGCCGCCAGCACACGCAGCTGCTCGCCGCCCAGCGCAAGAATCTGACCCTCGTGGAAGGGCAATGAGGCGCGTTCGTCGAGGTTGAGCGCCAGGCGCTGGCCCTGCGTGTCCAGCGCCGCAGCCAGTGCGACCTCCTGCCCAAGGTTGGTCACCACGGCGCGCTCCACCGTAGCGAACTTCACCTGCTGCCAGGCGCGCTGGCTGAAGAACAGCAGCGAGTTCTGGCCGAGGGTGAAGAGAATGCCGGCGGTGGAGAGGATGGAGACCAGCGCGCAGAGCAGCAGCAGGATGCGAAAGAAGGATTCGACGGGGCGCGGCCGACGTTTGAGGCTGCGCGTGCGCAGCGCCTTTTCAAGCGTGGCGGCCTTCGTCGTTTGCAGCCGTTGCGCCGCCTGATATTGCGCCATATGCCTGCCAGTCGTCACTTCGGAATGCGTATACGAGCGGCAGTATAGTAGCCCACAGGTTAAGAAAGTGGCCATTTGTGTTAAATCGGGATTAAAGCGCCTGCCGCGGGTCGGCTCAGTGGCGGGGATATTGCAGAATGCTTGTGACAGACTACAGCCCGACGCCAGGCACAATGTTATACTCCCGCGCTGCGCCCGCGGGCAGCGATCAGGGAAGCAGGAGTATGAGCAGCTTTTTCTTCAACACGCGCGATGACTTTCATTACGATCACAGCGGCTACTACGGCTACATCGTCTTCAACGGCGAAAAGAAAACGCTCGACGGCCTGCTGAAAACGCTGGGCCAGGGTGCGCGGCCCAACGGCCTGGGCTGGTACCGCTATGGCAAGAGCTTCCGCCCGGCCAACGATGGCAGGATGTATGACTGGTACGTGCGCCTGCACAGCGGCGGCACGGACAAGCCGGTCGCGCAGGTTGTCGATGACTTTCTGCGTCAGCATCTGGAGCCGCCGAAGGCCACGCCCCGACCACCGGAAACAGAGAAGCTCGTGCAGGATTTGCTGCTGGAGACACTGGAGCATTATGACCAATCGGTCGAAGAGCTGAAGCATGGCTTCAGTGAGTTGAAGAGTGAAATACAAGCTAGTTCGGCCGCCCAGGTTGAGCTAAGGGATACTGTAGAGCAGGGTACAGTCAACCACGCGACGCTGGAAGAAACACGACATGAACTCGAGAGAACGCAAGAGAAACTGGTAGAGGTAGAGCAAAGAAATGCCGACCTAGAGACAAAGAGCAAACACCTGGAGAATGAACTGTCTCATAGCGGAAGCGGCGGCCTTAATGATGAACTAAAACGTACAGAAAAGGCAAAAGAAAAAATTGAAAAGGAAAAGGATGACCTCAAGCACGAGATGATACTCCTGAGGAATTCTCTAAAGGACGCAGAAAGCGCCAGGGACAACTGGAAAGAGCAGTTTGAAATGGTAAGCGAAGAACATGGCCGTTTGCAGGATGAGTTGGATCCAGTTAGCAAATCAGACTCCGAAATAAAGGCTGATCAGCATTCAAATCTCAATTTAGAGACTGTCCTTGGCGTTGTCCTTCCTGAGTTGCGTTTGGTCGAGAGTTCCTGGGATCATCTCAAGTTCGGTGAACTGAACCATGAACCCGTTCTACGCAGGCTTCGTAGCATCGTGCGAGACCAACAAGTACCGGGCAGCAAGGCTGTGCAGGGAGCCAATAACTGGATGGAACTGCATATTGACCGTCAGTACTGGCGTCTCTATTACTGCAGAAAGAACAGCCTGGTTGGTGACAAGGTCGTTGCCATGATTGGCAAAAAAGGTGATCAGCTTCAGGATATCAACTGGCTGAGTGACAACCCGCCGGAGACCTGTCTGTAGCATACGCGGGCCAGCGCCGGCTAAACACAAATTGCGGCGGGTGATGGCCCGCCGCCTTCGTGTTTTCTGATTGGCTGTCGGGCTCAGCTGCCGGTGGCCGCCGTCACCAGCAGGCGCGAACGGTTCAGCCCCCAGACGTCCGCCGGGAAGTAACCGGCCGCCTCAACTTCGTCGTTCACCACGGCCATGTAGTAGGTCAGGAAGTCGCCCACCTGCGGTCGTTGCGCGATGATCTCCGGCGCGGCGTAGATGAAGAGCGGGCGCGCCAGCGGATAGCTGCCATCGTCCACGCTACTGCCGGCCGGCGTCACATTTTCGATCGCGACCGCGTGCAGGATGTCGCTGTTGGCCTCGTAGTAAGCGTAGCCGAAGAAGCCCACGGCGTAGGGGTTGCCCGCAACGCCGTTGACCAGCACGTTGTCATCCTCGCTGAGGCTGGTGTGCAGTGCGTCCAGAATGGGCGCGTGGTCCTTGTTGAAGACCGCTTCCACGAAGGTGTCAAAGGTGCCGCTGTCGGTGCCCGGGATGAAGCGCTCGATCGGCTCCGCGGGCCAGTCCGCGTTGACATCCTGCCAGGTGTCGGCCGTGCTGAAGAGGCGGGCCAGTTGCTCCAGGCTCAAATTGTCGGCGAAGTCGTTTTCACTGTTGATGACTATGGCCAGGGCATCCGTGCCCACACGCAGCGGGAAGACGCTGCGGCCAATTCTGTGACAGTGTTCCACCTCGGCGTCCCTGATCGGGCGGCTGGCGGCAGCGATGTCGGTCACGCCCTCTGTGCAGAAGCGCTCGAAGCCCGCGCCGGAGCCGATGCTGTCGACGGTGATGTTGCCCGCGTAGCCCTCGTCGTGGAAGCGCGTGGCGATGGCATCACTGAGCGGGAAGACCGTCGAACTGCCGGCGACGGTGATGTCGCCGTCCACGAAGGAGGGAATGACCTCGGTCAGTTCCAGCACGGGCAGCAGCACGCGGTCGATGGCGTGCACCACGCCGTTGTCGGCCTGTATGTCGGCAGTGACAACGTTGGCATCATTGACCATCACGCCCATGTCGCCCGCCGCAACGCTCAGCGCGCCCAGCATGCCCTTGTCCATGCCGCCAAGGTCGGCACTGCCGTAAGCGCCATGCGCCACATGCAGCAGCAGCACCTTGCTCAACACCTCGGGGTTGGCCAGCAGCCAATCCAGCGCAAAGCCCGGCAGTTCGGCGAAGGCCTCGTTAATCGGCGCGAACAGGGTCATGGGGCCTTCGGCGGCCAGCGCGTCAGCAATGCCGGCCGCTACGGCCAGCTCCAGCAGGGTGGAGAATTGCGCGTCGCCGGCGACCACCTCGACAATACTGTGCTCGTCGGCCTGCACAGTTGTCAGCGGCAGGGCCGGGGCGATGATCAGGAAGAGGATGCTTCGAAGTTTCATTGTGCTCTTGCGCTCCTTGTGTGTTTGACACGCTTCGTTCGCTGCGCATCGTTGCAGGAGAGGTTTAAGCACAGACTGCCCGGAGGTTAAGAATCGTCTGGACGCCGCTTAATCTGAAGATAATCCAGCTGTCTGCCGCGTCAGCCACCGCTGGCCGCCTTGACCAGCAAGCGCGAGCGATTGAGCCCGTGAGCATCCAGCGCGAAGTAGCCGACCGCCTCAATTTCCTCGTTGACCACAGTCAGGTAGTAGCGCAGAAAATCGCCCACTTGCGGCTGCTGCGTGATGATATCAGGCGCGGAATAGAGAAAGAGCGGGCGCGCCAGCGGATAGCTGCCATCGCCAACGCTGCTACCCAGTGGGGCCACTCCCTCAATCGGCACCGCGTTCAGGCGGTGGCGGTTGGCGCTGTAGGCAGCGTAACCGAGAAAGCCTACGGCATAGGGGTTGCCTGCGACGCCGCGCGCCAGCACGTTGACGTCTCCGCTCACGCTGGTGCGCGTTGCGCCCAGGATGGGCCCGTGGTCCTTGTCGAAGAGCTCTTCAACGAAAAAGTCGAAACTGCCGCTGTCCGTTCCTGGAATGAAACGTTCAACCGGCTCAGCCGGCCAGGCCGGGTCGACATCCCGCCAGGTGCCCGCCGTGCTGAACAGACGAGCCAGTTGCTTCAGGTTCAGGTTGCCTGCAAAATCGTTGCGGCTGTTAACAACCACGACCAGCAGATCCGTGCCTATGCGCAGCGGGAAAACTTCGCGGCCCATGGCCTGGCAGTTTTCCCGCTCTGAATCCTTGACGGGGCGACTGGCGTTGGTGATGTCGGTGATGCCTTCCCTGCAAAAGCGCGCGAAGCCGGCGCCGGTGCCGATGCTGTAGACGGTGATGTTGCCACCCCGATAACCCTCATGGCGGAAGCGCGCGGCGATCGCCTCGCTGAGTAAGAAGACGGTTGAGCTGCCGGCGCTGACGATGCTGCCCTCCACGAAAGCGGGGACGACCACCTCCAGTTCCTGCGCTGGCAGCAGCACGCGGTCGATGGCGTGCAGCACACCGTTGCCGGCGCTGATGTCGGCGACAGCGACGGCCGCATCGTTGACCATCAGGCCGGCCTTGCCCGCTCTGAAGTCCAGCGCCCCGGCCCGTTTCATTTCAACCAGCTCCGCGCCGGTGTAGGCGCCCTCCACCACATGCAGGCGCAGTAACCCGTTCAGGGCCGCAGGATTGTTCAGCAGCCAATCCAGCACGAAATCCGGCAGTTCAGCGAAGGCCTCGTTGACCGGCGCAAACAGGGAAAGGGGGCTGTCACCGGCGAGCGCATCCATTAGCCCGGCTTCGCTGGCGAGCCGCAGCAGGGTGGAGTACTGTTCATCGTCAGTGATCAGATCGGCAAGACTCTGTCCTCCGGCCAGAAGACTTGCCAGTGGCAAGGCCAGTCCGACGACCAGGAAGAGGAGGAAACGGAGTTTCGTCATTTCCCCTTCCCCGCGCGCGAACCAGAGCTGTCCGGGTCTGTTCCTACATTAGCGCAATTGCAGCAACTTCGCGGGCTGCCAGGCGACGCCGGTCTGCACTATAATGAGCGCGGACAGGAGCCTGGGACACGATGACCTTCCGCAGAACAGGCATACTGGCGCATCCTCGTCGCCCGCAGACGGCGCCGGTCGCCAGGGACATTGCCGCCCAGTTGCGCGCGCGCGGCCTTGAGACCTGGGTGCGCGATGTGTGGACAGAAGAGGATGTGCGCGCGGAAGTGTCCGACTCAGACCTCGTGGTCGCCATCGGCGGCGACGGCGCCATGCTGCACGCGGCGCGGGTCTGCGCGACGGCGCAGGTGCCGGTGCTGGGCGTGAACATGGGCAACCTCGGCTTCCTGACCGAGATTGACGACCCGAATAATTGTGCCGAACATATCGACCAGCTGCTGGCCGGCGACTACTGGCTTGAACAGCGCATGATGATCCGCGCCCAGGTGCTGCGCGAAGGCTCGGTGGTGGCCGGCGCGGACGGTCTCAACGACGTGGTCATCAGCCGCAACCGCGTCACGACGACGGTGCGCCTGCAGGTGTACATCGACCGTGACTGGACCACAACCTACACGGCCGACGCCCTCGTCATCGCCACCGCCACCGGCTCCACCGCCTATGCCCTGGCCGCGGGCGGGCCGATCCTGCCGCCGGAATTGCTCAACATCCTCGTCATCCCGATCGCGCCACACCTCAGCATGGCCCGGCCCATCGTGCTCTCCCAGGGCGCCGTCGTCGATGTCTTCCCGGCGTCAGGTGACCAGGGTCCGGCGCTGTTGAGCGTTGACGGGCGCGTGGTGCGCGCGCTGGAGCCGGATGAACAGCTGCGAGTGCAGGCCAGCGCGCATATCAGCCGCTTTGTGCGCATGCGCGATCGCAATTATTTCTATCGCTCGCTGCTGGACCGACTGGAGCCGCGCATCGACGCACCGCAGCGGCCGGCCCTGCCCACACGCAGGCTCGCCGAGCGATGAGCGCCGTCCCTGAAACGACCTACTGCGAGCAGCATCCGCAGCGCGAGACCAGCCTGCGCTGTAACCGCTGTGACCGGCTGATGTGTCCTGCCTGCGCCGTGCCGACGCCGGTGGGTTATCGCTGCCGCGAGTGCGTGCGCGCCCACGAGGACCGCTTCTTCAGCGGCACCGCTCTGGACTACGTGGTGATCTTTGTCGTCAGCGCGCTGGGGGCGGCCCTCGCCCAGCTGCTGATCGGCCTGGTGGGCGGATTCCTGCTGCTGGTCATTCTGCTGGCCGTGCCGGCCGGCGGCGCCATCGCCACACTGGCGCTGCGGCTGAGCGGGCGACGACGCGGGCGTTGGTCCGGCGGCGTGGCATTGGCGGGCGTGCTGGCCGGCAGCCTTGGCTTCGCACTTTTCCTGGGCGGGGCGGGCCTGGGCACTCTGATCTTCGCCGGAATCATGGCGGCAACGGTCTACGGCCGTTATCGCGTAAGGATCTGAGCGGAAAGCGCATGCTCGAGGAACTGCAGATCCGCAACCTGGCCGTCATTGAAGACCTGACGCTGGAGTTCGGGCCTGGCTTCAACGTCATCACCGGCGAGACCGGCGCCGGCAAGTCGCTGCTGGTCGACGCCCTGGGCCTGACGCTGGGCGCCAGGGCGGACCCCGTGTTCGTGCGTGCCGGCGCAGAGCGCGCCAGCGTCGAGGCCTTTTTCAGCCTGGATGAAGAAACGCGCACACGCCTGGCGCCGCTGTTGCAGGAAGCGGAGCTGGAGGACGAGGTAGGCAACTCGTTGCTGCTGGCGCGCGAACTGCGGCGCAATGGCCGCTCCACCGCGCGCATCAACGGGATCGCCGTGCGCAGCGGTCTGCTGCAGGCCATCGGCGAGGAGCTGGTGGACATCCACGGCCAGTCCGACCATCTCTCTTTGCTGCGGCCCGCCACCCACATCGACCTGCTGGATCGGCACGCCAGGCTGCTGCAACGGCGTCATACCATCGCGCAACAGGTGGCGCAGGTGCAGGCGCTGCGCGCGCAGCTGCGGCAGTTGCAGCAGGACGAGGGCGAGCGTGAACGGCGCGCCGAGCAATTGCGGCGCGAGATAGCGGAGATCGACGCCACGGCCCTGCAGCCCGGCGAGGACGAAAGCCTGCGCCACGAGCGGAGTCGTCTGGGCAACAGCGAGCAACTGGCGCAACTCGGCGCCGAGGCACTGCTGGCGCTGACGGGCGCAGAGAGCGGCCCGGAAACGCCCGGCGCGCTTGACCGGCTCATGGAAGCCGAACAGTTGCTGGCGCGGCTGGCGCGCATCGACCCGCTGCTGCAGGGCGAGCAGATGCTGACCGACACGCTGGCGCAGCAGGTGCAGGAGCTGGCCGGCACGCTGCAGGACTATGGCGAGCGGGTGGAACACAACCCCCAGCGTCTGGCGGAAGTGGAAGGGCGCATCGAGGCCATCAACACCTTGCGGCGACGCTACGGCGCCAGTATCGAGGCCGTGCTGCAACACGCAGACGCGGCGCGCGCGCAACTCGGCGCGCTGGAGCACAACGAGGAACAGTTGCAGGCCTGTCAGGCGGAGGAAACGCGCCAGCTGGCCGAGCTGGGTCAGGCCGCCGCAGCGCTCAGTGAAGCGCGCCTGGCCAGCAGCCAGCGCCTCGCGCGCCAGGTGGTGGCGGAGCTGGGTGACCTGCGCATGGGCGCCACGCGCTTCGAGGTCAGCATCACGCAGCAAGAGCGCGCAGACGGCTGCCCGGTGGCAGGGCGGCGTCTGCGCTTCGGGCCTGACGGCATCGACCAGTTGCAGTTTCTGATGAGCGCCAACCCAGGCGAGCCGCTGCGGCCGCTGGCGAAGGTCGCTTCCGGCGGCGAGGCGGCGCGCCTCATGCTGGCGCTCAAGCACGTGCTGGCCCAGGCCGACCGCACGCCCACGCTGATCTTCGACGAAATCGACCAGGGTATCGGCGGGCGCGTGGGCGCGGTTGTGGGCCACAAGCTGCATTCGCTCAGCCATGAGCATCAGGTGCTGGCCGTCACGCATCTGGCCCAGCTGGCCGCCTGCGCCGACCAGCACTTCCGCGTCGACAAGGATCCGGAAGATCGCCACGCCCGCGCCGCGGTGCAGCTGCTGCAGGATGAGGAAATGCGCGTGATCGAGCTGGCGGCGATGCTGGGCGCTGCCGGCGACAGCGGCACCCTCACCGCGCGTGAGCTGCTGCGCGCTGCCGCGACGCAGGCTACCGTCAGCAACGAATGAGGACTACAATGCGCCCAATTGCTGGCGCGGGGAGCAGGTATGTCGACTTTCAACTTTGACGAAATCATCGATCGGCGCAATACGGACAGCGCCAAGTGGAACCGCTATGACGCCGACGTCATCCCGGCCTGGACGGCAGACATGGACTTTCACTCGCCGCCACCGGTCACCGAGGCGCTGCAGAAGCGCGTCGCGCATGGCGTCTTTGGCTACAGCATCTCCTCCTGGATGAAGCCGCCCGCCGGCCTGTTAAACGCCATCGCCGGACGTTACAGCCAGCGTTACGGTCTGCCCACCACCAGCGAGGACATCCTCATCGTGCCGGGCGTGGTCAGCGCGCTCTACGCCATCTGCCACCACATTGACAATGACGAAAGTATCCTCATCCAGACGCCCAACTACTGGCCCTTCTTCAGCGCGGCAGACAACGCTCCGCGCGCCACGCACAGCGCGCCGCTGGTCGCGCGTCAGGACGGCGAGATTGAGCGTTACGAGATCGACTTCGACGTCCTTGAGGCGGCTATCCAGCCGCAGACGCGCATGCTGCTCTTCTGCAACCCGCACAACCCGGTCGGCCGAGTCTACAGCCGCGAGGAGCTGGAGCGCATCGCCGAGATCTGTTTGCGCCACCGCCTGCTCATTTGCTCCGACGAAATCCACGCCGGCCTGACCTACCCCGACCATCAACACCTCGCTATCGCCGGCGTCGACCCTGAGGTAGCCGCCAGTTGCGTCACGCTGAACGCCGCGACCAAGACCTACAACCTGGCGGGCTTCAAGCTGGGCGTGGCCATCTCCAGCAACCACGAGTTGCTGCAATGGATGCAGGGCTGGTTCGGCAAGCGCGGCAGCGGCTCCGTGGCGGCGCTGGGCTTTGTGGCGGCCGAGGCAGCTTTCTGCCACGGGCAAGCCTGGCTGGACGCGCTGCTCGAGTATCTGCAGGCCAACCGCGACTACGCCATCGATTTTGTGCAGCGCGAAATGCCGGCGCTGCAACCCACCTGTCCCGAGGCGACCTACCTGCTGCTGCTGAATTGCTCGGAGACGCCCTTCGCGGCCGACCCCGTGCAGTTCTTCCTCGACGAGGCGCGCGTGGCGCTCAGCGGCCGTTTCGGGCCGCAAGGCTATCCGCAGCTGGCGCGCCTGAACTATGGCTGTCCCCGCGCCACCCTGACCGAGATGCTGGAGCGCATGGCCGCGGCTTACGCCCGCGCCTGAGCCCGGCCCTCAACGCCGCCGCAGCAGATTCTCCAGCACGGCCAGCATTTCTTCCTCTTCGCCCGGCAGCACCGTGCGCGGGTCCAGCAGAACGCGGCCGTCGGCGATACGCGCGATGACCGGCGGCTCGGCTGTGCGCAACTGCGCCAGGGTCTCGTCCGGCCGCGCCACAGCCAGCGCCAGTAACCAGGTCGGCAGGGTTGCGCCGGGCAGCGAACCGCCGCCCACCGCCGACTCGCCGGCCACGACTACGCCGCCCAGGCGTTGCGCCCAGGATTCGGCGACCGCGCGCAACTCTTCGGCATCGCGCGCAATCATACGCCACACCGGAATCTGCGTCAGGGCTGCGCCGCGCTGCCAGAGATCGAGCGTGGCGGCCAGGCCTGCCAGACAGAGCTTGTCCGCGCGCAAGGCCCGCGCCAGGGGATGCTGCTTCAGCAAGGCCAGCGGCTCCGCGCGGCCCACGATGATGCCCGCCTGCGGCCCGCCGGTCAGCTTGTCGCCGCTGAAGGCCACCAGGTCCGCGCCCGCCGCCATGCTCTCTGCGACGGTTGGCTCATGCAGCAGGCCGAACTGCTCCGTGTCCAGCAGGGCGCCGCTGCCGAGGTCATCGACCAGCAGCAGGCCGCGCGCGTGGGCCAGCTGCGCCAGTTGCGCCAGCGGCACTTCCTCGGTGAAGCCGGTCATGCGGAAGTTGGAGGCGTGGGCGCGCAGCAACAGCGCCGTGTCCGGGCCGATGGCGCGCTCGTAGTCAGTGAGGCGCGTGCGATTGGTGGTGCCGACCTCGACCAGGCGCGAGCCGGCGCTGCTCATCACCTCCGGCACGCGAAAGCCGCCGCCAATTTCGATCAGCTGACCGCGGCTGATAATCACCTCGCGCCCCTGCGCCAGCGTTGCCAGCAGCAGCACCAGCGCGGCGGCGTTGTTGTTGACGACCAGCGCCGCTTCCGCGCCGATCAAGGCGCACAGGGCCATTTCGCAATGCTTCAGGCGTCCGCCGCGCGCGCCGCGCTCGAGGTCATATTCCAGCGTGTTGTAGTGTGCGCCGACCTCCGCCATGGCGCGTACGGCCGCCTCGGCCAGCGGGGCGCGGCCCAGGTTGGTGTGCAGGATCACGCCGCTGGCGTTGATGACGCGGCGCAGGCCAGGCCGAAAGCGCTGCGCCAGCCGGGCCGCACTGCGCTCCAGCAGCGCCGCCGGGGTCGGAGTCGTTCCGTCACCATTGCGGATGGTCGCGCGCGTCTGCTGCAAGACCGCGCGCAGGGCCTCCAGCGTTGCCGCGCGGCCATACTGTGTGCAGAGCGCCTGGCCGTCAGGGTCGCCCAGCAGGGCGTCCACCGGCGGCAGGCTGCGCAGGGCCTCAGCGGCGCTCACTGGCCAGCTCCCGGCTGCGCAGAATGATTTCGAGGACGATGAAGACCAGCGCCACCAGCACGACGACCTGGAGTTGCAGCGCGCGCGGAATCTGCAGCCAGACGCAGACGACAGTGAACAACCCGATCCAGACGCTTTGGCGCACCAGCACCACGGCCGGCGGCTGCGGCTGTTCACGGGGCGTAATGCGCGCGTTGAGCATGCGCACGAAGGGCAGCACGGTGCCGGTGATGGCGACCTGCAGCAGCACGAAGAACACCCAGCGCGGCCCCACGCGCGGCGCCGTGCTGATAATCAACAGGTACAGTCCGCCCCAGCCCAACGCAATCATCAGTGCGGCGGCGATCAGGACGCCGACGTGGTCGGCCGGCAGGCGGGATTTGCGCGGGACGTTCATGGCATGCAGTATAGCGAGCGCTCCTGCCACTGTCAGCGCGGCGGCGTCTGCGGCGGCTGCAGCAGATGCTGCGCCAGGGCCTGCAGGCTTTCCTGCAGCGCGGGCGGCAGCTGCGACAGCTCGGCCAGCTTCTGCAGGCGGAAGCTGTCGTCGAAGCTGGTGGCGTGCAGGACTGTCAGGCACTCGTCGCCAAAGCGGCGGCGCAGCTGTGGAAATTCCTCGTCGAGGTGAAAGCGCAGCCCCGCCAGAATGAGCTGCAGGCTCATCTCGCGCCGGTCGATGCGCAACCGCAGGGCCTCCGGCGCCATGTCTGCGCGCGCAACCTGGCCCTCGAGCGCCGCCAGTTGCTGGCGCGCCGTGTGCAGCCAGTCGGCGAAGTCATCCTTTGGCGGAACATCGCCGCGCAGGGTGCGCCACAGCGCGAGGCCCAGGGCGCGCAGCAGGAGCCGTGCGCTCATCGCCGCCGTCCACGCAGCGTAAAAATGATGGCTGCCAGACCCAGCAAGGCAGCCTGCCCCGCCAGCGCCAGAATCACCCACAGCGGCGCACCACTGTCCGCCACGGCTGCCGCCTCCGGGACGGGCGTGGCGTTGCTGACCGGGGGGCGCGCAGCTGTGGCGACGGCGGGCGGCAGACTGGCGCTGGTGGCGACGGGGCGCGCAGTCGCGGTGGCGGTCACCGCAGCGGTGCTCGTCGGCGTAGCGCCTGGCGGGAGCGTGGCCGTGGCCGGTGTGCCCGCGGTGGGCGTGTAGGTGCCGTCGGCGGGCGGCACGAGGAAGACCTCGCCCGGCTGCAGCAGGTCGCCCTCGAGCCCGTTGACTTCGCGCATGTAGGACAGGTCATCCCAGGAGTAACCGTAGGTCAGGGCGATCTGACCCAACGTATCGCCCGGCTGAATCTCGTGCATGATGAAGCCGCGCGGGTCGCGGCCCAGCACGTAGGAAGGCGGGCCGGCAGCGCTGCCACTGCCGCCGCCGGCGACCGGCGCCCCGCCCGGATTGCCGAAGACGATCACGTAGGCCGTGCGGCGCCCGGCCGGAGCATAGCCGATGCCCATTTCCCGCAGCGAGGGGCCGGTGAGGGTGTCGTAGTGGATTTTGGAGCCGAGCCAGAAGGTCCAGGCGTTCTCGAGGCCGCCGCCCAAATAGATGATTTCCGCGACCCAGGTGGTGGAGTAGCCGGCAGCGCGGGTGCGGGCGCGCAGGTCGGTGCCGTCGGGACGAGTGTGACGTATCAGGCCGCTTGCGGCCATCCAGCTCGCCTGGCTGCGCGCCGCCACGCCCAGCGCATTGCTCAGGCGCATGGCGGCCAGGCCCTGGGTGGCGCGCAGGTTGTTGACGCGCCGAAACAGCTCCGCGCCTGCGTCCTGGGCCTGCAACGGCGCGGGCCACAGCAGCAGCGCTGCGAGTAGCAGGCAGCGTCGAAACATGACATACATTCTACCACAGGGCCAGGCGAGGGCTATAATGACGGGGGTGCAGAGGGACGCAGGAGAAGCCGCTTCGATGAACATCGGGCCCCGCCAGGCTGCCGAAGGGCGCCCCCCCAGCAGCCAGGGAGGGGGAGGCTTCCGCCGTCGCATGCCGGTGTGGATTCAGGAAATGCCGCGTTTCGGCCGTTTCCGCCCGAACGAGCCCGACCCGAACTACACCCTGCTGGACCCCGACCTGCTGGAAGAGGTGCTGCAGGGCGTGCCCATCGCGGTGCGTCAGGAGATTTATGAGGACATCGACTTCCTCGAATACGAGGTGATGCGCCTCTTTCGCGAGCGCGACCACCGCGCCAAGGTGGAGCAGAATCGCTACCGGCGCCAGCAGCTCAACTTCCTGATGCTGTCCATCGTCGCCACCCTGGTCGGCTCGGTGCAGCTTATCACGCTCGGCAGCCAGCCGGACATCATGCCGTTCTTCGCCTTTCTGGAGACGATCATCGCCCTGTTTACGGCCTTCCTCGCGGCCCTCGGCGGGCGCGAACCGCCGCAGGAGCAGTGGATGCTCAACCGGCGGCGCGCGGAACAGCTGCGCCGCGAGTATTTCCGCTTCCTCACACATATGCCGCCCTATGACGAAATCAGCGGCTACCAGCGGCGCATGCTGCTGGCGCAGCGCGCGGCCGAGATTAACCGTGGCATGCAGCCGGAAGAAGCCACGGTGGTGGCGGACTGATGTCGCCCGAGCAGCTTGAGCGCCTGCGCATGCGCGCCGCCTACCGCATCTTCCAGTGGTTCTCGCTGGAAGACCAGCGCAGCTACTGGCAGCGTTCCGCCGGCCAGTATCGTCGCGCCGGCGGCCAGGTCAATTTCATCGTGGCCATCTTCGCCTTCCTCACCGGTTTCTCCGCCGCGCTGGCCGGCCTGCTGGTCACCGCCTGGCTGGTGCCAGGCTCCTTCGCCAACGACGGCGCCTGCGCCGAGCTGGCGGACAGCCAGGGCCTCGTGCGCAGCATGCAGCAGCTGGGCCTCATCACGCAGGAGGAAGACGCTGTCGCAGTGGGTGTGTTGCTGGCCGATTCGCCCATCGCGCAGTCGCGCGTGGATAGCGAGAACCTGGCCAGCGCAGTGACCAGCCTGGCCGCCCTTGACAGCGAACAATGCGCCAGGGTGCAGGGCCTGGTACACGCCCTGATGCTGGTCGCGGTGGTCGCGCCGGCCATCGGCGGCGCCTTCACCACCCTCGCCGGTCTGTATCAGTGGGATCGCTCGGCCAGCGTTTACGAGAGCGCGCTGGAAAATCTGGAAGTAGCCGATTCGCAGTCGCCGCTGGATGACATGGACACGCTGACCTATCGCGCTGCCCTGCGCGCCTACGTCGAAAACACGCTGCAGGTGATGAGCGACGAGTCGGCGCAGTGGGGCCAGTCCGTGCGCGCGCCGGCGCAACTGGAACAGTTCCTGCGCGAGGAACGTGCGAAGGCCCTGCGCGCCACGCGGCACACGAGCTCCTGGAGCCAGGGCGGGGATGACAGCGGCGGGGCAACGCCGCTCGGTTGAGCCGGGTTGGCCTGTTGGCTAGTGCTGTTGCTTGATGGTCGCCGGGTCGATGATGCCCGCGCTACTGCCCTTGCGCAGCGCCAGCTTGACCTCGCCAATGGCGCGCGTGACCTCGATGCCGCGCGGGCAGGCAGGCGTGCAGTTGAAGACCGTGCGGCAACGCCAGACGCCATCCGGCGCGCCCAGGACATCCAGGCGCGCGTCATCGCCGGTGTCGCGCGTGTCGAAGAGGAAGCGATGCGCCTGCACGATGGCCGCCGGGCCGACGTACTCGCCGTTGGCCCAGAAGCTGGGGCAGGAGGTGGTGCAGGCCGCGCAGAGGATGCAGTTGGTGGAGTCGGTGATCAGGTCCTTGTCTTCCTGCGTTTGCAGGCGCTCGCGCCCGTCCGCCGGCAGCGGCCCGTCGTTGACGAACCAGGGCAGCACCTGGCGGTAGTGCGCGAGGAAGGGCTCCATATCCACGATGAGGTCCTTGATGACGCGTAGCCCCAAGATCGGCTCCACCTGAATCTTTGTGCCCACGTCGCGCGCCAGCAGCTTGCAGGCCAGCGCGTTGCGCCCGTTGATGCGCATGGCGTCCGAGCCGCAGATGCCGCTGGAGCAGGAGCGGCGGAAGGCCAGCGTGCCGTCCTGTTCCCACTTGACGCGGTGCAACAGTTCCAGCACGCGCTGCCGGGGTTCCACGTCAGATAGTGTGAACTCCTGCCACCAGGGCTTCGCGCGCCCGGCTTCCGGGTTGTAGCGCCGGATGCGAAAGGTGATGTCCATGCGGCTCCCTGCTCCCTGCAACCCTAATAGACGCGCGCTTTGGGCGCGAAACGTTTGTCATCCGCTTCCAGCGAACGGTCGACCGGCTTGTCGTGGTTCAGCGACAGCTGCAGCCGCTCAGACACGAGGCTACTCGCATCGCTGCTGACGAGCGAGTGCACCAGCCAGTTGACGTCGTCGCGCTCGCGGAAGTCCTCGCGGCTGTGTGCGCCGCGACTCTCCTCACGCTGCAGCGCGCTCTCCGCCGTCGCCACAGCCGTATCCAGCAGGCAGCCCAGCTCCCAGGCCTCCATGAGGTCCGTGTTGAAGACGAGGCCGCGGTCGTCGATGCCCAGGTCCTGCAGGAAGCGCTGGCGCAATTCGACCACCGCGTCGCGGCCAGCGCGCATGCCCTCCGCCGTGCGGAAGACGCCAACCTGTCTCATCATCTCGTCCTGCATGGCCGCGCGCAACTGCCCCGGCCGGCTGTCACCCGTGCTGTTGCGGATGCGCTCGAACTCCGCGCGCACCTCTTCGCCCGCATCCATCGGGGCCGGCACCAGCTCGGCCTTGCGCACGAAGTCGGCGATGCTTTTGCCGCCGCGCCGCCCGAAGACGACGAGATCGACCAGGGAATTGGTGCCGAGGCGGTTGGCGCCGTGGCAACTGACGCAGGCCACCTCGCCAGCTGAGTAGAGACCCGGCAGCACCGTGCCCGCCGCGTCGATCAGCACTTCGGCGTTGACGTTGGTGGGGATGCCGCCCATGGCGTAGTGCGCCGTCGGCTGCACCGGCATCGGCTCATGCAGCGGGTCCACGCCGGCGTAGGTGCGGCACACCTCAAGCGTCTCGGCCAGGTTGCGCGCGATGTAGTTCTCGTCGATGCGCCGCGTCTCACCGGCCTCCGCCAGGTAACGGTTCACCGTTTCCGGGCGAATGTCGAGGTGCATGTAATCACTGCCGCCAATGCCACGCCCCTCCTGCAGTTCGAGGTAGATCGAGCGGCTGACCACGTCACGGCTGGCGAGGTCCTTGATCGTCGGCGCGTAACGCTCCATGAAGCGCTCGCCGTTGCGGTTGAGCAGCACGCCGCCCTCGCCGCGAATGCCTTCGGTCAGGAGCACGCCCAGGCCGTAAAGCCCGGTGGGATGAAACTGGTAGAACTCCATGTCCTGCAGCGGCAGGCCGCGCCGCAGCAGGATTGCCGCGCCGTCGCCGGTGAGGCTGTGCGCGTTGCTGGTCACCTGCCACACCCGGCCCCAGCCGCCGGTGGCGAAGAGCGTCGCCCTGGCGTTGAAGCAGTGGAATTCGCCGCTGCCAAGACGGATGGCCACCGCGCCGCAGGCCACACCCTCGTTGCGCAGCAGGTCGACCACCTGGTACTCGTCGAAGAAGCGCACCTCGTTGCGCAGACACTGCTGATAGAGCGTCTGCAGGATCATGTGGCCGGTGCGGTCCGCCGAGTGGCAGGCGCGGCGCACGGCCTTCTCGCCGAAGTTGCTGGTGTGGCCGCCGAAGCGACGCTGGCTGATGCGCCCTTCGGAGGTGCGGTCGAAGGGCAGGCCCATATGCTCCAGTTCGATGACCGCGTCGACGGCCTCTTCGGCCAGCACCTTGACCGCGTCCTGGTCGGCGAGGTAGTCGCCGCCCTTGACGGTGTCGTACATGTGCCACAGCGGGCGGTCTTCCTCAAGGTTGCCGAGGGCCGCGCCGATGCCGCCGAGGGCCGCGCCGGTGTGGCTGCGCGTGGGGTACAGCTTGCTGACCACGGCGACCTTCGCGCCACCCTGGCTGGCGTAGAGCGCAGCCATTAGCCCGGCGCCACCGGCGCCCACAATCAGCGCGTCAAACTGGTGGGTCTGCATCTTCTCCCTTTCCCGCTCCGATACGGGAACCCTTCCCGCTTAACTGCGGGAGCCCTTCCGCCGTTCAGGATGCGTCGTGGAGGCGTTCCATGGCCTCCACGCCCATTTCGATTGCCGTCTCGTCGATGGTGCCCAGCAGGGCGCCGACGCCCAGCAGCAGCAACGTGAGCGCGCCCAGCAGGCACAGGTAGACGCTGGCGCGGCGCAACAAGGGGCTGCCCGCCGTGTAGTCGGTGAGCACGTAGCGCAGGCCATTGAAGCCGTGCGCCACCACCAGCGTCAGCAGCGCGAAATCGTAGACGCGCCAGATGGCCACGCCGCCCACCAGCAGGTTCCAGCGGCTGGCGACAAACTCGACCGCCGTGCCGCTTTCGTTGATGAGGCCGCCGGTGCCCACCACCTCGTGCCCCTGCGCCGTGAGGTCGAATACGCCCTGCAGGATGTGCATCATGGCCAGGTGGCCGAAGACCAGCGGCACAATCAGCAGCGCGCTGATGCGCATGAAAGACCACCAGAAACGTTCACTACGGCTGCCCTGGCGGTCAGTTACGTGCGTCGCCGCGCCGCCGCCGGCGATGAGCCCGTGCAGGCCGGATAGCAGCAGCGCCGCGACAGCGGCCGCCACAAAGCCAGGCAGGAAGACCAGTTGCGCGCGCAGCACGTCCGTCAGCGGCAGCACCGACGGCGCCGAGTTGTAGAAATCCAGCACGTGGTCGAACATCAGCAGGAAGACCGGCGCCAGGATGATCAACACGATGAGCAGCACGAGCTGCGCCGCGCGCTGTTGATGGCGCCACAGATGCGGCTTGTAATCGAAGAAAGTGATGCGCAGGCCGTTGATGGCGTGGTAGACCACCGCGGCCACCAGGCCAAACTCGCCCAGGGTGAACAGCGGCGACTGATAGGCGGCGATCGCCTCGACGTAAAGCTCCGGCCAGAAGACGGCCCAGGAGGTGTCGATGACGTGCAGCACGAGGAAAAGCACCACCCCCAACCCGCTCAGGCGATGCAGCACCCAGCTCCACTGCCCGATGGCGCCCCGGTAGCGCAGGGTCTCCGTGACCGTGATGACCAGCGACGTCAAGGAACTCCCCTTCCGGGTGCGGGCGGCAGGGGCGCAGTATAGCAGTGCAGTCGGGCCCCCGCAACGCTGCCCGGGCCTGCGGCCTGGCTTGACGCTCAGGCAGCGCGTCTGTAGAATGCGGCGCAGCAGGGCCTGTAGCTCAGTTGGGAGAGCGCCACAATCGCACTGTGGAGGTCAGGGGTTCGAGTCCCCTCAGGTCCACTGATTTAACTTTTCTTCAGCTGCCGGATTAATTTGCAATATCGTCACTGATTTCCATCGAAGTGATGTCACGGCTCCACGTTAGCCGGATCATGCAACTTTCCAAAAAGCCCCGGACCGCTTCATTCTGGGGCACCCAAGGGCCTTCAACAACCATATGACCGCGAATGGTCCTCGTGCTCAAGTCTGAGTCCAACCACATATAATAAAGTACTTGACCCAGCCCAGTCCTGACTTGACCAATCACTGACTCAGGCGAAGTGGACTTCACCTCAAAGTAGATTATTTCATCATCTACTTCCACAATACAGTCAACGAGTCCATCGTATTTTGGCTCGAATCCCATTTGCTCTAATCGCACCCGCAACAGCTCCAGGATTTCTTGATGTCGGGAGGAATTAGGGGTCTGACCAGCCGTCGCTACGTCCTCGTTGATGCCCCGCTGAATCGCCTCTTGCGTTAAATCATGGCGACGACGTGGGACAGAGAAACGTTTGTGAGATGAAAGACCGAGAGCTCGTCTAGCGGCGTTCTGATATACAGGAGCGGGACCTGGCAGCTGCGAAGTTACATAGTTGCTGCGAAGAAAAGTCTCTGCAATTTCCAAGGCGGGCCTTCGGTCGCTGTCTCGACTCGCTCGAGTGACTACTATCACAACTTGCCGAGCGATTGCTTCCCAACGCACTGGGTTCAATGAAGAAAAATCGTGAGATCCACACGCCCCAGTAAGCTGTTGGACAGATTCTGGATCCAAACACCGCACTTCATAACGAGGTGGCGCAGTAGAGGATTTGGATAACTTGATCGGAACGGCCTTGGCAGAGTTGTCAAAAAACACTGCTGTGCGGGGGCCACCGATCTTTAAGTCTATGCGATGACGAAAGGCGTCTAGAGAAACTTCCAACACAGATAAGCGGGCCAACAACTTGCTGGTCTCACCTTCTGTGAGCACATATATGTCGTCCCCAGCTCGAATGTAATGTCCATCTCCAGATGCTGAAACAGGCAAATTGCCTTCGGGTTTCCAATTTTCGTTGGCGCCTGACTGGAGTCGGAACGGCATGTCCCTTGTACTTCATGCATTTCAAGCAGGGGATGGTATACCCAAAGTCCGTTTCAAGAGTTCGATCATCTGAGCTCGGCCAGGCCTTCCTATTTCTTCTAGTACCTCTTCGGAGACTTGCATTTTCGCCATTGTGTTTTCAAACAGGTCTTCCTCGATCGTATTCCTTGCTATAAGAAACCAGTATTTGCAATCTTTGGTCTGTCCTGTCCGATTTATCCTAGCCATACTCTGAGTGAAGTTTCTGGACACATCATCCAAGGACTCATAGATCGCATTGCTGGCGGCTGTCAAATCTATAGAGCTTGCTCCTATCTGGATAGTCGCTACAAGAAGCCGGCACTGAGGCAGTTTGAGATCGGCTGGCGAGCCTTCACCCCCCCCTATCATGAGCGCGGCATGATAAGGATCTTTATACCTTTCATGCAACAACTTTGCTGAGTCTCGAAATCTGGTCCACACAACGACTTTCGCTTCTGAATCGTCTAGAATGGTTTCGAGCAAACCATCCAACTGCAGCCATTTGGATGGGGGATCAAAAACAGGGCTTGGCAGACTGCGATGACCCGGGTCAGAGCAAAGACGCAGTAATCTCATGCGCCGAGACATGACATGCCCAAATTCATTCGCATAAGTTCGATCGTCCATCACTTCCAGTTCCGACAAAAATATTTTGGCAAGCTGGTCGTATTCATGTCTTTGTGGAGGCGAAAGGTCGACATGCACTGGAGTAGCAACTTCTGGCATTTTTCTGGGGTTTTCGCGTTGGAGGTAATGGAACCCTCTTTCCAGTTCATGCACGACGACCAAAGCATCCCTTTTGCGGTCACCCGTAAATGGAAGTCCAACGGGGTATCCCGATAGAACCGATAGCTGGTGCTCGTAATCGGAAGGGGAATTCGGTGCTGGAGTCCCGGATGCAATCCAACACCTTCCGCACTCCTGCCGGATTGCCATCGCAGCCCTTGAGCGGTGGGCCACCGGGTTCTTAATCAGGTCGCTTTCGTCGAAGATTATCGTAGGCCGTTCCACACCTTCATTGCGTCTTGCCCATGACACGATCGGGTATTGGTCACTGGCCAAGTGGCCATAGTGGACTAGTAACCACCTTGGATTGGACGTATAGGCGGTCAAACGCTGTTGTTTGGTTCCCGATATTGCTGCCACCTTGTGTTCATCATGATCGCTTGGCAACCAACTTGCCAATTCAGCTGCCCACGGTGTCTCTATTGCCAAAGGCCGTTCAGCCACAACAAGAACACACTTTATGACCCCTCTCGACAATAATTCGTGGGCCGCAATGATCATTGCTCCAGTCTTGCCCGAACCCGGCTTCCAGAAGAGCGCAAATCGGCGGACTTCAGGCGCAGACATTAACGCTGCAGCTTCCCTTTGCTCGTCGTAAGGTTTCATCCCAAGAGTCGCCGCAAACTCCAAGTGATGGTAAAGCCTTGACACCTGACTTTCGACGGTTTCCTTAAGTCTTCTGTCTTCCTGGAGGTGCGTTAGCCTCTCCAAGGCCTTGTTGCCCCAAAGGGGCGAAAACTGTTCCAATGCTGCCGCCAACTGCTGTAAGTGCTGTGAGGCCACTGCCCAATGGCCCCTTGATGAGACAGTAGAGAATTGAACCCTCGCACTTCTGAGAGAATTTTGTATATCCCTAGGCGAGAAGCCATCTTCAAGCTCCAATTGGATGTCGACGGTCTCTCGCCTAACATTCAAGCTAACTTTCATTTGGCTGACTTTTGTTCGGTTGTGGCATCCTTGGAAACTGTCGCTTGGGCGATGATGCGCTCTAAAGCGATCTCCAATCTAGACCTCAAGGTAGAAGAGATTTTCGCCAGTTCCACAGAGGTCAAGTTGTCCAATAAATCGATAATTGCCTCTAATCGCTTTTCTACGGACAAATTCCTAGTAGCCTCTTCTCGATCAGCCTCGGCTACAGCGCGATCGAAATTCGCCCGGAGCCCTCTTCCGGATAGACCTTCGCCCTGAAAGAAAACTTCGGTTGCCTGAGGGTTACGATAGATTTTCTCAAGACTTCGCACGGAGGCAAAGCTCGGGAATAATTCTAGTTGTATACCTCGAAACATCAGTTCCTTAAACTCTGGTTCAGAGAACTCATTCTTGGTACGATAGGTATCGTTAGCTTGACGAAAGTACTGGAAATTCTTGTTGATCTTCGCCTCTAGATCATCTTCGTTTTCTTCAGCACCATAATCTGCTCTGAACTCCTCGATGAGATGCCAAGTATTTATCCGATCCCGAATCTCGGTAGTTCTGAAGCGAGGAAATTCCCTTTGTACTCGTTTCCTGATTTGCAATTCTTGCTCTTCAGGAAATTGCCTATACAGTTCTCGGTACCTGCGAAAGATGCGACCGTTTGTTACTACCTGAGGCCATTCTTTCTTCAGTGATTCGGCATAGTTTTCTTGAATTATTATCGACTGCTTGTGAAGATCTGGAGCTCCTTCCGGAAGCACAAACATTGGAATACGCCCAAGGAGATGGTGCTGTTCATTGGTGCCTCCCCCTTTATCGGAAAGGGCCCACATCACCGCAAACTTCCTGCGGTTACCGTCAATGAGCGTACCGTCCCAAGTCACAATAATGGGCTCCCGAACGCCGTTTCGTTTGACATCTTCACCAAGGTCTCGAATCGCGAAGCTCCCAACATCGTAAGTCAACATCAAGTCAAGCATTTCATCGTCGTCAGGGAAAACATCTACAGACTTGTGCCCAACATTTCTCCAGCGGCTCAGAATCATGTCGATTCGGGGGTTTTTTACCCAGCCTTTGATCTGGCTCACATCTCCTTCCGTCCTGTAAAATGGGATTGGAATCCCATTAAAATATCTTGTCTCAAGTTGCCAAAGCGCATCATCCAGAACAAAGCCGGGTCTATCATTGGTCATTGAGTCCTCCCTGCATGTATTTTCTGCCTAAAGTTGCATGACAATGCGCATTCAGTATACAAAGAATTGGTACAAAGTGTTGCATACATTTTTCATAGCAGACAGGACGTCTCGAAAACAACCTATTTCAACTAAGAACCAATCAACATAATAGCTTGGTACAATCCCTGACTGTCAGACAGAATAACGACAGCCTCAGCCACATTGACCACATACTTCAATACACAAGCAGATGATGACCATGAAGCCAAATTCATGACCAAGCCAAGAATCATCTCACTGTTCACAGGAGGTATGGGGCTTGATCTGGGATTCGAGAGCCAAGGCTTCGAGGTCAAGTTAGCTTTGGACAGTGATGCCGCTGTGGAGGATACGATTCGCGCCAATGGTCGTTCCTTTCCAGTATTCTCCCGGGATGTGTCTGAAGTGACTGGCATTGACCTCCTCAAAGCAGCGAGACTTCCAGTAGGTGGTGCGACAGTCATTACAGGAGCTCCACCCTGCGAGCCCTTCACTACTGCAGGAGCCAGAAATGGATTTCGTGACCACCGCGCCAGTGCAGTACATTCTTTCATTCGTCTCGTAGGGGAGTGTCGCCCCGAATACTTTGTGTTCGAGGAAGTCCCGGGATTTATGAGGGCCGCGAAACGACATATATCCTTCTACAAACGATCAAAAATGCGCGCCGAAGAATTGGATCCAGATGTCAGATTGGGGTCGGCGTTCGACGAAGTGATGAAGGAATTTCAAGCGCTTGGATACTGCTTAAGCTTCGACCCAGAGAACCCAAAGGCGTCACTTCTTAACGCTGCGGACTATGGTGCACCTCAGAAACGCATCCGGTTCGTCTTGATTGGGGTACGCGATGGCCCAACTGTCACACTCCCGGAGCCGACTCACGCCGCTCCTAACTCCATAGAGGTCCAGGAAGGGGTAAAGCAGCCATGGAATACGCTAAGAGATGCTTTGAGAGACCTCGACTCAAATGGTGACGAGTACGTCAGGTTTCCCCCAAAATGGGGGAAGTACCTTGATGAGGTCCCGGAAGGAGGATGCTGGCGTGATTTGCCCGAACACCTCCACCCCATTGTACTCGGGGGGGCACATGATGATGGCACCAACCCAATGACCGCAGGAATGAAAGGTGGAAGGACAGGTTTCTTGCGTAGACTGTCATGGGACAAGCCTGCCCCTACTTTGGTTGACCGCCCAACAAACAAGGCCAACTGTCTTTGTCATCCGAGTGAGACTCGCCCTCTGTCGGTAAAGGAGTACTCGAGGATTCAAGGGTTCGACGACGACTGGCATTTCTCAGGGACACTTTCCCAACGCTACCGCTTGATCGGCCAAGCAACACCAGTTCGTCTTTCAGCTGCAATAGCGGCAAGGATTCTTGAACACTGGATGGGCAACCGACGAAACAATGGACGCTAATGAACAACCGGACTTGGAAACGCTGTGCCTTCCCAGAAAGAGCTCGTCCTTCGCTGACCGCATACTCAAGTGGGCTGATAATAACTTCAGTGATTTCCCTTGGCGCCATGGTCGGTCGCCCTATGAGATCTTGGTTGCCGAATTACTTCTAAAGCGGACAACGGCAACAGCCGCAGCTCGAGTCTACGAGGGCTTCCTCCATAGATTCCCCTCGCTACAAGCCATCGCATCATCTCCAGATGAGGAGTTGATCGAGGCGCTGTCAAGTGTCGGGCTCCAGCACCAGCGAGCTCGAGCCATGAAACGCCTTTCAATTTGGCTTTTGTCAAGGCACGCCGGCAACATTCCCAGCGACTCGGAAAGCCTGATGGAAGTCCCGGGGTTAGGCAATTATAGCGCCAATGCAGTTTTGTCCTTCGGGTATGGTGTCTCCGTAGCTGTGGTTGATGCGAATGTCGAACGAATTATATTACGTGCTTTTGGTAACACCCTTCCGACGAAAATATCAGAGGCCCACCTAGATGAGGTCGCCCAGCACTTGTTACCAGCAGACAGACACCAATTATACAACTATGGTCTATTGGATTTAGGACGATTAGTGTGCAGGTACGTCGATCCTAGATGTGAAGAATGCCCGCTTACATCAGTTTGCGACTTCTTCGAACGATCCAGTGTGGAAGGAACTAATAAAGTAAGTGAGGCAAGTAAGGGGCACAACGCGGGTGTTGGGAAAAGACTAAGGGCTATCCGGCGTGACCGTGGGCTGAGCCAAAAGCGGCTCGCCGAGGCCGCAAATGTGTCAAAACTTACGGTAATCCGCATAGAGTCTGGAAAGTCATCTCCGCGGCGTGAGACGTTGAAAAAACTCGGGCGAGTCCTAAAAGTGCGCCTCGAAGAATTCTCCAACTAACCCTTCGTGGCATGGCCATCTGTTGCTTAGAGAGTTACAGGCCCTGCAGGTTCACTCCCCGCTCAGACCCTGAATTTGAATGGCTTTTCGTGGTGGTACTGCGGGATTTCCACGCGGGCGCCGCCCTGCATGGCAGACTGGTGCGCGCAGATGCCGGCCGCGGTCCAGCCGGCCGTCCGCACCGCATCCGGCCAGGGCAGGCGCTCTTCCACGATGCTGCTGACGAACTCGTGCACCATGTGCGGGTGCGAGCCGTCATGGCCGCCGCCCTGCACGAAGGAGAGGTGGGCGTGCTCCTCGTCGTAGACGCCGCGCTGCGTGAAGCGCGCGATTTCCGGCGGCAGCAGGTCCTGGCGATCGGGCACGTCCAGCATCTCGTGGCGAATCTCGTTGCCGCGACCCCAGCGTTCGACGACCGGGCGCATGCGGAAGACGACCGGCTGCTCGCCTTCCACCTGCTCCCACTCAAAGGTGGCCTGCTCGCCGTAGACGTTGAAGCTCTCGACGTAGCCGTGCGCGGTGTGGAAGAGGCTGCGCGTGACCTCGGCGGCCAGCGGCGGATCGTCCTGCAGTTCGTAGATGGCGGTCTCGATCGGGAAGGGATTGCCGTATTGTTCGTGCAGTTCGGCGCGCATGACGCCGGAGCCGAAGCAGTGCACCGCCTTCGCTTGCATGCCGGCCAGGGCCAGCACCGGCGAGACGGCGTGGGTGGCGTAGTGCATGGGCGGCAGACCCAGCCAGTAGGGCGGCCAGTGCTCCATGTCCTGGTAGTGGGCGCCGCGCAGGAACTGGATGCGGCCGAGCTCGCCCCTGCGTTGCATCTCACGGGCGTAGAGGAAGCGTTTGGTGTAGACGGCCGTCTCCATGCCCATGTAGATCTTGCCGCTGGCCTGCTGGGCGTCGATGATGGCCTGCAGGTTCTCCAGGGTGGTGGCCATGGGCACGGTGCAGGAGCAGTGTTTGCCGGCGGCCAGCACGGCGAGGGTCTGCCGGGCATGGAGCGGAATGGGGGTGATCAGGTGGATGGCGTCGAGGGCGTCATTGTTGATCAGGTCGTCGAGATCGGTGGTACGGTCCCGGACCTCGAAGCGGTCGCCGATCTTCTGCAGCACCGCCGGGTCCGAATCGCAGATGATCAACTGCTCCACCCGCGGATGATGCAGGTAGATGGGCACGAACTCCGCGCCAAAGCCCAGCCCGGCCAACCCTACCCGGATGTTACGGTCCATAACCACTCCCGCCTGGTGTCATCGCCAGAATTCTGATAGAGGATTTGTTGCCGCCGCGCTATTCCTTGACGGCGCCGAAGGTGATGCCCGTCACCAGTTGCTTCTGCACGCGGAAGAGCAGCGGCACGAGCGGCAGCAGAATCAACACGCCGCCGACCGCGTAGAGGTCATAGGGCACCTGCATGATGTTCGTGCCCGAGGGCACCTCAAGCAGTCGCAGGGTGAGCACCCGAATGTCCGGCCCCACCGTCAGCACGAAGGCGAAGAGGAACTCGTTCCAGCCGGCGATCAGCAGCAGCAGGAAGGTGACGAAGGCGCCAGGCAGGGCGATCGGCAGGATGACGCGAAAAAGCGTGCCGAACCAGCCGCAGCCATCGATGGCCGCCGCGTCATCCAGTTCACGCGGGACAGAATTGTAGTAGGTGAAGAGCACCAGCACGGCCAGCGGCAGGCCCCCCGCGAGATACACGAGGATTATGCCGTGCCGCGTATCCAGCAGGCCGATTTCGAAATAGGTGATGAAGATGGGCCCGAGGGTCACCATGGCCGGCACGGCGATGCTGGCCACCAGCAGGCTGTACATCAGCGCCTTGCCCGCAAAGGTGGCGCGGCTGAAGCTGTAGGCCGCCATGCCGCCCAGCACGGTTGCGCCCAGCGCGGACAGGCCCGCGATCAGGACGGTGTTGATCAGCCCCGGGATATAGCTCCAGCGGCGAATCATGAAGGGATAGTTGTCCAGGTTGATAGTCCCCGGGGCGATCCGTGGCGGGACCCGCAGAAACTCGTCCAGAGTCATGACGGAGGTGGCAACCATGTAGTAAATGGGAAAGAGCAGGACCACCAGAATGGCGAGCAGCAGGGCGTATTGCCCCAGCCGCAGCAACCGGGCTCCCGTCAAAAACGGGACAGGACGCTTGCTGTGCGTGGCCTGCGCAGACATCAGCGCGCCACGCGGGTGCTGGAGCGATACAGCAGCCAGGCGAAAACGCCGCCGATGGCCACTGTCAGCAGCAGCAGCAGGACGTTGATGGCAGAGCCGTAGCCGTAGCGCAACTCGACGAAGAAACGCTGGTAGGAGTAGAGCGCGAGGGTGCGCGTGGCGTTGCCGGGGCCGCCCTGCGTCAGGCCCAGAATCTGCTCGAAGGTCTGCACCTCGGCCATGCCGCGCAGCATCAGCACGAGGTAGATGCTCGGCCGCATCAGCGGCAGCGTCACGAACCAGAAACGCTGCAGGGCGTTGGCGCCATCCACGGCGGCGGCCTCCAGCACTTCCTTCGACAGGGAGCCGAGCGCCGCCATGAAAATCAGCGCCACCCAGGACACGTTCTTCCAGACGGTTAGCACAATCACGGAGACGCGCGCCATGGCGGGGTCGCTGAGCCAGCGCACCAGTTCGTCAACCAGGCCGGCCTCCAGCAGCATGAAGTTCAGCAGGCCGGATTGCTCCCAGTAGAGCACGCGCCAGACGACGCCGGCCAGCAGCGGCGCCATGACCCAGGGCAGCAGCATCACGAAATTGCTGAAGCCGCGCCCGCGCAGCCTTTGCATCATCAGCACGGCGATGCCCAGCCCCAGCACCGTCTCCAGCAGCGTGCTGGCCGCGGTGTAGGCGATGGTGTAGCCCAGGGAGTTGATGAGCGTCTTGTCGCGCGTCAGGGCGAACTGGTAGTTCTGCAGGCCCACGAAGGCGCCCGGGTTCACGAGGGAACGGTTGGTCAGGCTGAGCCAGAGGGTTTGCGCCAGGGGGATGAAGCTGTAGAGCATACGCAGCAGAAAGGCCGGCAGCACGAAAAGGTAGATGATGGCGTATTTGTTTACGAGCAGGCGCGGGCGCCCGTGCTCCCTGGCGCCTGGCGTGGCGCGGACAGTGGTCATGCGTTTCCACCCCGTTTCGCGTGGGCGGGCCCCCGACAGCGCCTGCACTGCCGGAGACCCGGGTTACATGTGACGCCGGGTGTGGTCCCGGTCACCCGTCCCTGCGGGCTAGATACCCATCTTGATGATGTCGTATTCGGCGATGGCCCACTCCTGAACCTCTTCCGGAGTCAGCTCGAGCGCAAGCGTCTGTTGGCCCAATAGCTCGAACATCTGCCACAGCTGGGTCGTCTGCGGGCTGTTGACGATCGGCTCGCGGAACTTCGCGCCGCGCAGCATCTCGGCCCAGCCGGGGCCGGCGCTCAGGACCTTGGCCAGCGCAATGATTTCCTCGTCCTCGATGAGCGAGTTCATGGCCGGCACCAGGCCGCTGTAGCGGACGCTGATTTCCTTCATCTTGTCGCGGGTGGCAAGGACATCCATCAATTCCAGCGCGGTGGCCTTGTTCTGGCCGGCCGTCGGCACCGAATAGCCCCAGCCATGCACCAGACCGACGTCGCTGCCCGGGCCGGCCGGGAAGCGCGCCAGACCCAGATTCTCCTCGGTAAACACCGTGTCCTCGACGGTCAGGAGACTGTTATAGTTGCCCTCGTAGTTCCACCACATGCCGACCTTGCCGGCGGCCGCGAGGCCAAAGTTGTTCTCGGAGATGATGGTGGGCGACGAGATGCCGCGCTTGATCCAGTCCTGCATGAACTGGAAGGCCACCAGGCTGTTCTCGTCCGCCAGGGTGGACAGGTCGCCCCCGGCATGATTGAGCGCCAGCAGCACCGTGTTGAAGGCGTGGCCGCCTTCCGTGCGCGGGTGCCAGCCCCAGACGCCGTTCTCCTGGTCGGTGACGGCCTCGCCGATGCTGAACAGCTCCTCCCAGGTCGTGGGCGGCTCTGGCACCAGGTCCTTGTTGTACATGAAAGGTTCAAGGCCCAGGAAGTAAAAGAGGCGGAAGACGCCGCCGACGGCCTCGTTCAGCACGTGAACGTTGTCGACCACGTCATCCTTGTTGTCCTGCCAGGCGTTGGTGTTGGTCATGTCCTCGGCCCAGCCGTTCATGCCCCACAGACCGCCGATCAGGTCGTCGGCCCAGAGCACGTCGATGCCGTCAAAGCCCGTCTGACCCCAGAGCGTGATCTTTGCCATCACGTCGTTCCAGACCGGCGGCAGCGCGTCGTAGTTGATCTGGATGCCGGTCTCCTCGGAGACCGCCGCCATGAACTCCGGCGGGACATCGCCGCCCCAGCCGACCATGTTGACGACCTTGTCCTCTTGCGCCACGCCAAAGGTGGTCGTCGCTGACAGGCCGAGGCCGGCGCCAGCCGCCGCTGCCGTTCTGAGGAAATCCCTGCGAGAAAGTTTCTGTGAGCTACTCATAATGCACCTCTACAACCAAGTTTGCGAAAAAAATACGGCCAGACTTTAGCACGGGCCAGAAAATGTTGCAAAAATCGTGAGTCCAATCAAATCCTGTGTAGCCGGCGAGTGGCAACCCTGCCACGACGTATCGAGGTCTGGCGCCCTCACCCTAAATCCCTCTCCCTCAGAAGGGCTCCCGCCGCAAGCGGGAAAGAGGGACTTTAATGCTTATGGTACATCCTGCGTTCTTTCTCTCACCCTGAGAGGGGCTCCCACCAAAGACTGGAAAAGAGCATAAGGGTGAGGGCATGTGGTGCCGCCGCGCTATTCCTTGACGGTGCCGAAGGTGATGCCCGTCACCAGTCGCTTCTGCACCAGCAGCAGCAGGGGTACGAGCGGCAGCAGAATCAACACGCCGCCGGCCGAGCGCAGCACGAACGAGCGCCCCCCTGCCTCAAGCAGCCGCACGGTGAGCACCCGCGTTTCCGGCCCTACCGTCAGCACGAAGGCGAAGAGGAACTCGTTCCAGCCGGCGATCAGCAGCAGCAAAAAGGTGACGGCGGCGCCGGGCAGGGCGATCGGCAGGATGACGCGAAAGAGGGTGCCGAACCAGCCGCAACCGTCGATGGCCGCCGCGTCATCCAGCTCGCGCGGGACGGCATTGTAATAGGAGAAGAGCACCAGTACCGCCAGCGGCAGACCGGTGGCGAGATTGACAAGGATCAGGCCATGCAGCGTATCCAGCAGCCTGATTTCTGTGTAGGTGATGAAGATGGGCCCGAGGGTCACCATGGCCGGCACGGCGATGCTGACCACCAGCAGACTGTACATCAGCGCCTTGCCAAAGAAGGTGGCGCGGCTGAAGCTGTAGGCCGCCATACCGCCCAGCAGCGTGGCGCCCAGCGCGGACAGGCCCGCGACGAGCACGGTGTTGCGCAGCGCCGTGAAGTATCTCATCTGGCGGAACAGGTAGGGGTAATTGGCCAGGGTCACTTCACGCGGGAACAGGGTCGGGGGGAAGCGCAGGACCTCCAGGGAGGTCTTGAAGGAAGTGAGCAGCATGAAGACCACGGGGAAGGCCAGCGCGAGCAACACCACGGCCAGCAGCGCGTACAGCAACAGCCGCATGGGGAAATGGCGCCGTCGCCGCGCGGGCATCAGCGGACCAGTCGGGTGCATGATGTTATGGTCCAGTGCCACGTCCGCTTGCAATGGATGTTCTCCCCCTCTCCCCTTAACAAAGGTCACGACAGGACAACGGGATACAGCGTGAGGGTCTGACCAGGCAGACTCTCACTCCCCCGGCTATACTACCTGCCAAATCCGGCAACGGGGCGAAGGAGAATGGTGATGGGTTATCAGCCACTTGCCGACGTGCGCCAGACGCTGCGGGTCGACTGGTACCGCAGCCAGATTCCGGGCGCGAAACTGCGCGAGCTATCGAAACGCAGCGACCGCCAGGCCTGGTTTCAGGCCGGCGGCCACCTGGCGCTCTTCATCCTCACCGGCGCGCTGGTCTACCACTTCTGGGCGCAGCAACTGTGGGGCGCATTTCTCGTCGCGCTTTTCTGCCACGGCACGGTCACCAGTTTTATGAAGGGCGTCGCTGCGCACGAACTGGGGCACGGCACTGTCTTTCGCACCAAATGGCTCAACAAGGCCTTCCTCTACCTCTTCAGCCTGATCGGCTGGTGGGACCATTACGACTACGGCAGCAGCCACACCTATCACCATCGCTACACCCTGCACCCCGAGGGCGACCGCGAGGTGCTGCTGCCGCTGGAACCTTCGCTGGCCTCCTTCTTCATGCTGCAACTCTTCACGATCAACCTGATGACCAGGCCGCGGCGCGTCTTTGACAAGGGCGGCCTGATCTCGACCGTGATGGTCACGCTGAAGGGCGCTTTCGGCATCGTCGGCCCGGCCAGGGTGCCGGTCTTCGAATGGATCCGCGCCCTGCACGGCGACCAGCCGGAGGAGTTCCGCAAGTCGATCCGCTGGTCGCGCCTCCTGATACTCTTCCATGGAAGCATACTGGTGGTCGCCATCCACACCGGCCTGTGGGTGCTGCCGCTGATCTTCAGCACAGCGACTTTCACTGCCAACGGGCTGCGCTACTTCATCGCCCTGCCACAGCACTGCGGCCTGCAGGACAACGTCAACGACTTTCGCAAGAGCGTGCGCACGATGCGCGTCAACCCGCTCTTCTCCTTCCTCTACTGGCGCATGGAATGGCACCTCGAACACCACATGTACGCCGGCGTTCCCTGCTACAATCTCCCCAGGCTCTACGAGGAAGTCGCCGACGACATGCCCGAACCGCGCACCCTCGTCGGCGCCTGGCGCGAGATGCGCATGGTCTGGCGGCGGCAGAAGGAAGACCCCGATTACCAATTCGATACACCCCTGCCGCCGACGGCCCAAAGCATGCGCACGGACACGCCGGACGAACTGGAAAGCTCGATCGGCGAGTTGGCACCAGCGGGCTTGCAGCAGGCAGACCTTCACTCTACCGGTTATAGTCCAGCACAAACGGCAGACGTGACAAGGAGACCGGAGAGATGAGCTATCCACCGCTTGCCGACGTGCGCAAGACACTGCGGGTGGAGTGGTACCGCAGCCCGATCCCCGGTGTACGCTTGCGCGAGCTCTCACGGCGCAGCGACCTGCAGGGCTGGTTTCAGGCCGGCGGCCACTTCGCCCTCTTCCTGTTGACCGGCGCACTGGTCTTCCATTTCTGGTCGCTGCAACTCTGGGGCGCCTTTCTGGTCGCGCTCTTCTGCCATGGCACGGTCACCAGCTTTTTCAAGGGCATCGCCCCGCACGAACTGGGGCACGGCACCGTCTTTCGTACCAAATGGCTCAACAAGGCCTTCCTTTACCTGTACAGCCTGATCTCCTGGTTCGACACCTTCGACTACAACATGAGCCACACCTACCACCATCGCTATACCCTGCATCCAGAGGGCGACCGCGAGGTGCTGCTGCCGCTGAAACCCACGCTGGCCTCGACCTTCATGTTGCAGATCTTCACCATCAACCTGCTCACGCTGCGCGGGCGCACCTTCAGCCAGGGCGGACTCATCGGGACGGTGCTGGCGAACCTGAACATGGCCCTTGGCCGCGGCGAGACCGGGAGCGCGCCTGGGGACAGCTGGGCGCGCGCCCTGCATGCCGACCAGCCGGAGGAATATCGCAAGTCTGTGCGCTGGTCGCGCATCCTGATCCTCTTTCACGGAACCGTGCTGCTGATCGCCATCGTCACCGGCCTCTGGGTGCTGCCGCTGATCTTCAGCGCCTCGGTCTTCATCGCCAACTGGCTGGCCTACTTCGTCGGTCTGCCACAGCATTGCGGCCTGCAGGATAACGTCAATGATTTCCGCAAGAGCGTGCGCTCGATGCGCCTCAACCCGCTCTTCTCCTTCCTCTACTGGCGCATGGAATGGCACACCGAGCACCACATGTACGCCGGTGTGCCCTGCTACAACCTCGGCAAGCTCTACGAGGAAATCGCCGACGACATGCCCGAGCCGCGCACCCTGATCAGCGCCTGGCGCGAAATGCGCATGGTCTGGCGCCGCCAGAAGGAAGACCCGGACTATCAGTTCGATACGCCCCTGCCGCCCACGGCGAAGCACGTGCGCAGCGATGCGCCTGAGGAAATCGAACTGGAGAGTTCGATCGGCGAGCTGGCGCCGGAAGGTCTGCGTTAGCCTGTCCGCGCCGGGACAGCTATCCAGAACGTGACTATTCCAGATTGTCAGGGTCGAGGCAACAGATTCGGCCTGGTTTCTGAGGTGAACACGGAGAAGAGCAGGGTCAACGCTCTTGACCCTGCCTGACGCCACGGTAGTATGCCACTGTCGGGTTGGGAACCGGCTGGCACAGCGTGACAATCGTACGGTGGAGGAAAGCGTCAGGTTATGTCAGGCCTGCGGACACCCGTTGGTCTGTCCGGAAGCCTTTCATATCCATGACGGGCCGCGACCTGACACGTAGCCAGAAGTCTACTCGAAGAAAAGCGCATGGATGAGCGGGGAACAACGCGCAAGGGTATCTTGCGCGAAGCTTGGGCCACACCCTGGAAACTGCAAAACGAAATGCTACGCCTGCTGCTGATGCCCTGGTTGCGACTGCGTTTGCCCCTGGCCGGGCTGGCCTGGGGGCGCGGCTGGCGTTTGTATGGCGCGCCGATCATCCAATGTCACAAACAGGGTGAACTCATCGCAGGAAACGGGCTCAACATGCGCTCGGCTCCAGCCAGCAACCCGCTTGGCGTGTCGCAACCCTGCATCCTGAGCGTGAGACGGAGCGGCGCCAGCCTTCACATCGGCGATGACTGTGGCATGACGGGCACCTCAATTGTCGCGGAAGAACGCATTGAGATTGGCAATCGCGTCCTCGTTGGCGCAGGCGTTGTGATCACAGACAGTGACTTTCACCCCCTGCTGGCGGATGAGCGACGCCGTGATCCGACAGCCGGAGCCACGGCGCCGGTCCAGGTCGGCGACGATGTCTTCATCGGGATGCGAACCCTGGTCCTTAAAGGGGCGAGCATCGGCGCAGGCAGCGTCATCGGCGCAGGTAGCGTTGTCACGGGTGAAATCCCGCCTGGAGTTGTCGCAGCGGGCAATCCGGCGCGAGTCCTCCGCAGCCTGGAACAGCCTGCTGTACCCCGTTCGTAGTCAGCCGAGACGTCTGACGCGAGCGCCTTCGAACGGCGCACCGGCCTGCCCGTCCTCGTCAACACCAGCTTCAACGAGAACGAGCCCATCGTCTGCACGCCGCAGGAGGCCATCGACTGCTTCCTGCGCACGCGTATGGACGTGCTCGTCATCGGCAACAGCTACTGCGAAAAGCCCGCCCACGTCTGACGTGCTATAAGCGATAAGACAATATGCGAAAAAAGAGCCGGCCCCGCGCAGGGACCGGCTCTCCCGGTTACCGGTTGTTACTGTCTACCATTGTACGTATCTCACCGTGTTATGCGTGTCGATGGTGATGATGTAGGGCTTGTCGACATCCGGCCCCTTGTCTGCGTAGAAGGTGCTGAGCGTCATGATGCCGGCCCCGTCGTAGCTGACGGTGTAGGGTTGGTCGGCGGCGCTGTTTGTGCCACTGGCCAGGTTACTGTTTGCGGCAGCGCCTGAGTCAGACAGCACAGAGCTGCTGGACACGCTAACGAGGGACACGCTGTTGTCAGCGTCGATGATCCCGTAAAGCGTGTAGGACGTGTAATCGTCGTTGGCGCAAACCTTGATGGGCGCAGCCGCATCGGTATTCAGGCAAGTGCCGGTGATACCACCGCCGCCACTGCTGCTGTCGCCACCACCGCCGTCGCCACTACTGCCGCCAGTATTTCCGCTGGTTGCTTCATTCCAGGCCGCTTCACAATCAGGCGCCGGGTCATCCGGGTCCTGACAGTAGTAGTAGATCACCGGATGACTGTCCACATAGTGGCTGTCATTATCTTCGGCTAGCGTGGTCAGCGTGATGCGAACGACCTCTCCCGGCTGGAAGTCGATCAGGTCTGTACCGAAGCGGATGGTTTCGCTTGGGTCAACAGCCTGGGCCTGGGTCTGGGCATCGGGATCATCCAGGTTTTCCGTACCGGAACCCGACGTCCCATCCGAGTTTTCAGCCGTCCAGCCAAAGCCGTCGGCGTTGTTGATGACTGAGCCAGGCAGGGGAACATTAATCTCGAAGGTGCCGCCAGCTTCCGACGTCTGGGCTTCTGCCTGGTCTTCTGCCTGGGCATCTGCCTGGGCATCTGCCTGCGAAATTGCCTCGTCGGCAGGCACCAGGGTGACGGTTGCATTCAGTGGCGGCGGCAGGGCGCGCACCAGGGTCTCGGGGTCCGCGCAGTCCTCGTGCACCGGGTAGCAGAAGACCAGCCGCTGGCTGTTGATGTAGTCCTCATCATCGAGGGCGGCCACCTGAACCATGGAGAAGGAGACAATGTGGCCATCGGCGTAACTCAGGTCCGTGGCGTTGATGGTGATGGTACCGGCATTGGCTGGCGTGAGGCTGCCTTCCTGCTGGTCCCGGGTGTCGGCATTGACCACCAGCCAGTCGACCGATTCAGCGTCGTCGAATTGAGTCGTGTTGGGCGAGGTGATCGTAAAGTTGCCTTGCTCCACGTCATTTTCATCGACGTCAGAGTTAAGGGTGACGACCGGCGCCAGGGGCAGGGGCAACTCGATCCTTTCCTCTTCCGGCGTCTGCGCCAGCACATGGCCAACGGTCAGCAGGGGCAGCAGCAGGAACAGGCAAAGGATGTAGCGGCGCAAACCGGATTTCATGAGACCTCTCTCTTTCTCACTCTCCACAGAAAGACCCATCCACCGCCTGCCTGACAGTTCCCCGGCGGGAAGGTGACACAAGCGACCCACCAACAGCGACCACGTCGTTGGCGGGCCAGGTCGGACATAGCCTGCCCCCGGTAAATCCGTGGTCGTTGGCGCGAACAACGAAATATACACCCGCTGCCTCGAATTGCAAATGTTGCGCGCCTTGTGAGCGGGTTCATGAGTTGGCTGTCCTGTCTCTCCACCCCCTGCGTCTCACGCTGCCCGCCCGCCGATATCCATTCCTGGCTGCGCTGCGCCCGCCCTGCGCTGAAATTATTGCAAGGCCCGGCAAACTGTGTTGCAGTGTCGCGCAGGTTACGAAATCGTTTTCGGAAGAGCCTTATGGCTACTTCGCTCATCGATATTGCGCGCCAGCGTGAGCTCTCCCCCTCCACCGTCTCCAAGGCCCTTAACGGCTACCGCGACGTGGCCAGCGACACGCGCGAACTCGTCCTGCGCGCCGCCCTGGAGCTTGACTATCAGCCCAGCAGCGCTGCCCGCAACCTGCGCCGCGGCCGCACGGACCGCATTGGCCTCTTCCTCAACACCTCCATCGAATACGTCGTCGATTACCTCTCCGGCATCATTCCGGGCGCCGTACGCCATTCGCAGCGCTGCGACAAGCGGCTGCTCATCTACACGCTGACCGACAACGACCCCGGCCAGTTGCTGCAGGTCTGCCGCGCCGGCGAAATCGACGGCGTCATCCTCTTCTCCACCCATTATGACAGCCACACCATCGAGACCCTGCTGGCGGAGAACTTTCCGTTCGTCGTCATGGGTCGCCAGATACCCGATGAGCGAGTCTCCTGCGTCGTGCCGGACTATTACGACGGTACGCTGCAGGCAATGAATCATCTGCTCGCGCAGGGCCACAGACGCATCGCCCTGATGACCCGGCCGGAGCTGACCACTGCCAATGAGGCACGTCGGCGCGGCTATCTGGACGCGCTCGCCGCGGCCGACATCACGCCCGACGAGCAACTCATCGTCGAAACGCGGATACAGCCGGAAAGCGGCGTCGGGCCCACGCGTCAGCTGCTGGCGCTGCAACAGCGGCCAACAGCCATCTTCGCCTTTCATGATCTGGTGGCGGTGGATGTCATCAATGTAGTGCAGCAGCCACTGGAACGCATCGGCGAGCGCGTCGTCACGCTCATCAATCGTCAGCTGGTCGACCCCGCAACTCCGCCAGTGCGAGAGACCCTGCCGGTGCACCTTGTGCTGTGCGGTTCCGCGTGATCATGCAGAAAGAAGGAGCAGCCATGAACGAAAGTGAAGAGGCGGTGACCCGGCAGCCAGAGGACAGCATCACGCTGCAGGACAAGTTCGATATCCAGTACCTGCGCGACGCCAACGGTCGCGCGCGCCAGGGGATGGAGGGCTTTAACCCGCGCTATGCAGACATCGTGGACTACATCATCGGCGTCACCCACGAAATCTGGGAGGAAAAGGGCGTCGGCAAGCTCTACGACTACTACGCCAACACTACGCGCGTACACAGTTCCGACGGCACGCTCTACGGCCGCGACGCTGTGATGGCCGCCACCCTGGGCACCCTCGCCGCCTATCCCGACCGCCGCCTCTATGGCGACGAGGTCATCTGGAACGGCGATGACCAACAAGGCTACTACTCCTCGCACCGTCTCGTGCACAGCGGCACCAACCGCGGCTGGTCGCTCTACGGCCCGCCCACGCACAACAGGGTGCGCTACTACGCCATCGCCGACTGCTTCTGCCGCAATAACATGGTGATTGAGGAGTGGCTGGTGCGCGACGAGCTGGCGCTGGTGCATCAGCTGGGCCTGGACCCCGTGCAGACTGCGCGCGACATGGCGCGCCGCGAAGCGCAGGCCAACCCCTCCGGCCAGCCGGACGGCGACATCAAGCGCGGCGTGGGCCAGCTGCCGCCACCGGCCCTGCCACCAGCGCCGGACGGCCCCTTCGACCCGGAGGAATTCGCCCGGCGCGCGCGGCACGAGATCTGGAACTGGCGCCTGCTAAACAAGGTGCGCGACTACTACGCCGAACCCCTGCATGCCGAAGGGCCTTCGCTGCGCCGCATGAACAGCCACACTGACTACCAGAGCTTCGTGCTGGCGCTGCTGGCCCCTTCCCGGATCTGGCCGTCACCATCGAACGCAGCACCCGTTGCGGCAGCGCTGCGGCCGGCTGGCGCGTGGCCCTGCGCTGGCGCATGACCGGCACCCACAGCGGCTTCGGCATCTATGGCGAGCCGACCGGCCAGCGCATCAACATCCTCGTCATCAGTCACTTGCTCATCCAGGAGGAGCGTATCCAGCAGGAATGGACGCTCTTCGACGAGTTCTCGCTGCTCAAGCAACTGCACCGGCCGCAGTCATGAAGCCCGGCCACCCTTTTGTGCACTATGGTGACCGTTCCTCCGGGAACGCTCCTTTTGCTCCATTGACCGTTTTCGTTCTGTCAGAGAGGAATCTCACATGAAGAAGTAGGTTCTACTGCTCGCAATACCGGGGCTGGCCCTCAGCGGCCTCCCCGCCATCGCCCAGGACGGCGGCGTTTGCAACGTCGAGTCACCGGCTGAAGCTGTCGAATTGAACATGATTGGCTGGAGCTTCCCGATCGCCGATTTCTACGCTGCTGAACTGGAAGGCTGCAGCGCCGTGGAAAACCTCACCGTCAACACCAATCTGCTCTCCTCATCGGACGTGCAGGAACAGGTAAATCTCGCGCTCTCGACCGACGGTGATTCGCCCTATGACATTATGCACGCGGCCAACGGCCAGGTTTCTGACTGGGGCGGCAAGGGGTGGCTCATGCCGCTGAATGACCTCGTCGAGCATTATTGGGGCGAATATGACCTCGGCGACATCCCGGAAGTGATCTGGGAAGGCGGTACGCTGGACGGCAACATCTATGGCGTGCCCATCATCGGCAACACGCTCCACCTCTTCTATCGCAGCGACGTGCTGGCAGAGATGGACATGGAAGCTCCCGAGACCTATGCCGATGTCATCACCTTCTGCGACGCCGTCGGCATGGACAACATGGACTGGGATGCGCCCTTCGGCATGGACCTTTCCCGCGCCCGCGGCCGGGAACTGGAATTCTTCATGGTGCTGGGCGTCCTGGGTGGCACCTACATCGGTGAAGGCAGCCAGCCCGCCCTCAACGGGCCCGAAGGCGTTCAGGCCGTTGAACTGATGGTCGATGTGTACAATTCCTGCCTGGGTGAGGCTGCCTCCTCCCTGAGCAACAACGGCATGGAAACCGGCATGCACCAGGGTGTTCTGCCCATGGTCAAGCTCTGGGCCAGCCGCGCTGCCGGCACCGGCTACCAGACCACCACCTTTGCCCGCGACCGGCTGGGCATCCCCGCGTACGGGCAGAAAATCAAGATGCGCTACATGGACTTCTGGCGCGCCGAAGAGCGCGACGAGGAACGTAAGCTGGTCGAAAACCACGTACTCATCGACATACTCGGCGTGCTGGAGCAGGCCGACTACGATGTGAACAAGGTACTGCGTTTCGTCGGTTCCAAACCACCGGAGTTCTTCGAGCAGCAGGACGGGGAGGCGGGTGGCTGATGTCCACCGTCTTCACCCCCGTTGACCTGGCGCGCAAGCGTCGCGCCCTGGTCATCTGGCAGAGCATCACGCAGCCACCACTTCCTGCGTGACGCGCGTAGTCTGGATGGGTGGTCGGTCTTCGATCCACTCGCTCTGCTAACGCAGATCTACCATGCAGAGCAACAGGAAGTTGACCGGAGGGCGACTCCGCGGCGCTGTCTCTGGCTCATCTCGCGGCGGCTGGATAGCGCGCGCTTCCACGATGGCTGCAGTTGCCCCTCATCATCAGGATGGGGCGTTCGTGATCTCCCTCAGCAGAATGGCCCGCGTCGGTGTGACCGTAAGAATACCGGGCACTCCCTTCCCGCCCGCACCGGGTGTGACCGGGCGCGACAGCAACGGCCGGCTGGCAGCTCATTCTTTCGGGCAGTCCAGCCCCGGAGGATCGTCACTGTAGGTCGTATGAGTGCCAATGACGGAGCCACCCAGCCCTCCGCCAAAGACGACATGATGAATCTTGCGTTCGAAGTCGGGGCCCACGGAAACCGTGACGTTGCCATCCGCGCTGACGATGACGGCAATGCGGCCGTTGTCCGTAGCGAGGACACAGGCCGGCCACGTGACGGCGGCGACCTGGGACTGTTCAACGCTCAGGGCAAGCGTACCCTCACTGTCCGCATCCACATCGAATATCCTGAGGACGGTGTTTGCGCCCGTGCTCTGGCGGAAGATACTGGCCGAGCCCCCCAGCATCCTCTGGGGGCGTTCGTAGCAGTCGTCATTGGAGCAGTCACGGGACGACGACGGCAGAGGCAGAGGCAGAGAATGCGCGCAGGGAGGCCCGCTGCCTTCGTCATTGACAGCGGTAGGAGTATCATCCGACGCCAGGCTGTGGAAACCCGCCTTAAAGGCGCTTCTGCCAAAATCGTTGCAGCCTTTCAGCGTGAGCATTCCGCTATGGCTCAAGACGAAGGCATAAGAATTGTCAGGGTATCTCGTCCCGCCCCATACTTCGTAGTTGCCATGGAACAGGCTGTCGGTGATCGTGACACGGGCCCCAGGTGAACCTCCACCCCCCAGAAAAACTACGCCAGAGGTACGTTCCAGGCGGTTATTCAAAAAACGGACGCTCGTCAGGTTGGCGGTGCCGGTGCCCGAGAAAAAATGGAGAAGGTCCAGTTGTTGCGGAAGGTCACGTTGGTTGCGTCCAGTGAGCCACGCACAGAGACCACTCCAAAGGAGTCGCGCGGCATTCCCACTCCCTCGATGGTCACATCGTTCAGGTAGAGGGTCACCGAGCTACGTACATATATAAGAGGGATCTGACGGTACTCCCCCCCCTGCGTAATACTGTGACCATTGCCGTTGATCGTAACCGAGTACGGGTTGTTATCGGCAGGGGTTTCCAGCGAAAGAGACTTCAGCATGGCGCAATCCGCCGTGAGCGTGTAGACCGCGCTGGCGTCGACGTAGACATAATCTCTGTCTGACCTTGGGCCGCTGGGCAGTCCACAGGGATACAGATTGTCGTCACTCTGGGCAAAGGCCGGTATCACTGCCGACAGGCTGACGCCCAGAAACAATAACATGAACGAGAGCGCTTTCCTGGTCATCAGCTTCTTTTTCCTTCCAGACACAGTTCTGTTTCACAACGACTGGGGCGCTGCCTGATTAAGCGGGCGCACTATACTACAACTATTCAACAATCCCAATTACAATTAGGTTCTGCGCTCCGCCGAAGCAGCGTGCGACACTGTCGCACAGGAAGTGAGTGACCTGACTAAGAACTTCAGCCCGGTTGACCAGGCGCGCAACCTGGCGAACAAGCGTCGCGTCCAGGCCGCCTGGCAGGACATTATTGCGGCGCCGCCGGACAGGTTGGGCGAAGCCATCGCCGCCGCTTTTACGGAAGACGCCGAATTCCATGGCACGCATCCGGTCAACGACCTCGTCGGGCGCGCGGCCATCCAGCGTGAATTTGTGGAGCCGCTGCGGCGCGCGCTGCCCGACCTGGAGAGGCGTGAGGGAATCCTGGCCGGTGGCGTTTATCAGGGGCGCTATTTGGCCGCTTGTTACGGGCACTATCTTGGCACCTTTAGCGCGGACTGGTTCGGCATTCCGGCGACGAACCAGGCGCTGCTCGTGCGTTACTGCGAGTCGCACGAACTGGTGGATGGCCAGATCCGCTGCAGCCACGTCTTCATCGACTATCTGGACATCATGCGTCAGGCAGGCTACTGGCCGCTGGCGCCGTCACTGGCGCAGGAGGGCGTCTGGCAGCACCCGCTGAACAACGACGGCGTCATCCTCACGGCGCAGGACGAAACGCTTTCGCGCCGCAGCTTCGACCTGATGCTGGCCATGCAGACCGCCATGGGCCTTTACAACGGTGGCGCCCCGACGCGCGCGGCGCTGGACGACATGGTGCAGTCGCGCTTCTGGCACCCCTGGATGATGTGGTACGGCCCGGCCGGCATCGGCAGCACGCGCGGCCTGGCCAACTACGAGCATTACCACCAGATCCCCTTTCTGGTCGCCTTCCCGGACCGCGGCAAGGTGGAGGGCCAGGGCTACAGCGGGCATTTCATCCGCATCGGCGACGGCGACTACGCGGTCACGGGCGGCTGGGGGCACCTGCTGGCCACGCACAGCGGCGTTGACTGGCTGGGCCTGGCGCCCACCGACAAGGTCGTCAACATGCGCGTCATGGATTTCTATCGCTGCGACACCAACAGCGAAGGCGTGACCAGCCTGCGCGAGAACTGGGTGCCGATCGACATCCCCTACCTGCTGCTGCAGATGGGCGTGGACGTCTTCGGGCGTATGCGCCACCAGTATCGTCAGACGGGGAATATCAGCGCCAGCGACTTCCTGCTGCGCGACCCGACCTGAGCCCGTGCGCGGCACCATCCGGTCGACAGCGCGGCAAAACGTGTGGCACAATACATTTTCCGGCGGCGCCAGAAGATGCGTTGACGGCATATCCATACCTTGAGAAGGTGGCGACATGAAGATCATTGACATTGAACTGCGACAGTACCGTTGGGAGCGGGGCACGGCCATCCGCAACGGCAAACACACCTATACCCATAGCGGTCTGAATCTGATTTGCGTCAATACGGATGAGGGCGTCAGTGGCATCGGCTGGGCGCACAAGCCGCAGACGACCGGCATGGCCAGGGTGATGCAGGGTTTGCTGGAGCATTTCAAACCGCTTGTAAGCGGCCAGGATCCCTTCGATTACCGGCGCATCTGGGAGACGCTGTGGGAACCCAAACTGGTCGGGCGCCGCGGCATCACGACGCGCTTCATCAGCGGTTTGGATATCGCTCTCTGGGATCTGATGGGCAAGGCGACGGGCAAATCAGTCCATAAACTTCTCGGCGGCTTTCGCGATCGCGTGCCCGCTTACATCGCGGGCGGCTATTACGAAGAGGGCAAGGGACTTGCCGGCCTGGCCGCGGAAATGGAGGAGAACCTGGCGCTCAACGCCAAAGCCGTAAAAATGAAAATCGGCGGCGCCACAATCAATGAAGATGTCGAGCGCGTTCGCGTCGTTCGCGAGACTGTCGGCGACGAAGTCAAGCTGATGGTGGATGCCAATTGCGCCTACAGCGTGCACGAGGCGATCAGCATCGCCCGCAAGATGGAGCCTTATGACGTATTCTGGTTTGAAGAACCGATCGCGCCGGACGACTACCGCGGGCACGGCAAACTGGCGCAGGCCACCGCGATCCCGATCGCAACAGGCGAAAACGAATATACGCGCTACGGTTTCCGTGACCTGATCGCCGCCGACGCCGCGGCAATATACAATGCGGATGCACAGATTCTCGGTGGCATTACGGAATTCATGAATGTCGCCGCCCTGGCGGCCGCCCATGATCTGCAGATCGCGCCACATGGCGAGCAGGAGATCCATCTGCATCTGGTCGGCGCCATTCCCAACGGTCTCATCGTTGAATTCTATCGAGAAACCGTCGATGCCAACCGCGGCAAGGTTTTCCAGGAAAAAATGACGCTGGATGAAGACGGCTGTTTGACCGTTCCCGATCGCCCGGGTTTGGCGGTCACGCCGGACTTCGAATTCCTTGAGCGATTCCGCATAAACTAGCTTGCGCGCGCCGATCCTCGGGCACCAGCTATCACCCGGTTGGCAGCTGCCGCATGGGCGCGGCGGATGACGACAATACGGTGGTCGATCCGCAGTTGCGTCTGCGCGGCCTGCGCAACCTGCGGGTGGCGGACGCCTCGGTCTTCCCGCTGCAGACGGGCATCAACCCCAATATGACCGTCGTCCTGCTGGCGGAGCGCTGCGCGGCGTGGCTGCTGTCGAGCTAGAGTTCTCCGCGCCAGCTTTCAAACAGATCGTGTTGCTGCCTTTCGTAATCTACAATGATTTTCATGGCGGGCCGTTGCCAGTCCCGGTAAGTCGCCTCATTCCTCGGGCGATCGGACAGATATAGCGGGAGAATCACCCGATCCTGCGCATAGACCCCGTAAATCATCCGGTGATTCCCGACCCGCGTGCGCCGAAAAACGCCTTGCGCCCCCAGGTCGTCCATTCCCTTAAGCGGAGAATGTTTGCTGCCAGGCCCGTTTTCCAACCTGTTCAGCACAGCAACCAGTTGCTTCTGCAGCGCCCTGTAGCGCCGTAAGGTCTTGCGGGTACTGGCCTGGAAATCCTCGTGCAGCAGAACTTCAAACAAGGTGATCCAGGGAACTGATTACTCGCACCTTGCTGGTGTCGAACCCGCCTTCAGCATCCACCTTGTCCATCCGCGCCATGGCCCGCAGGAACTCCGGATTCAGCATCATGTCCAGGTCTTCCGCCATGTCATCGTCCAGCGCAACCTGGACGGGCCGCCTGCCGGTCTCTCGCATCAGTACCCGGCCGCTGCGCACTCCCTGCAGTTGCGGGTCGTCGTGGAGTAGCGCGTCCAGTTCCCACGGCTTCAGGCAACCGTAACGCGCAGCACTGCTGCGAATCTCATCCGCGTGCTGTGGCAGGCCTTCCTCATAGGCATCGCAGAATTCACGGCACCTCTCCGTGTCCCAGGCCAACCAGTGATCGTCGTGATACGCGCCGTTTCCCGTCACGCGTTGCACAACGTGGGCCTCAAACATGTGCAAGAGCTGCACCGAGGCGTCGCGGCTGAAAGGCCCGCTGTCCGTGTAGTGAAAGGTGAAGGGCTTTGGCTCCACGTTGCGCATGGCGAAGTACAGCACCTTCTGCAGGTGACGGTTGCTGTCCACGCCTTCCTGGAACTGCGCGATCAGGTACATCAGCGTCAGGCGCTGGAAGGTTTCGCGGTCAATTATCGAGCTCATCGCAGACACTCCCTCTCCCGCTACCAGTGTAGCACAGCCTCACAGCAGCGGACGCCCGCCATCCACCGGGATCACCGTGCTGCGCTCAGTTCTCGTCTTGTCCAGACGGTAGCGCGGCCAGTGACAAGCCCTCGACCTGCGGCATCTCGTCAGCGCCGATAACAGCGGAGATGTCTGTGTACATGTCGGTTGTCACATCTATCATGACATTGATCTGTTTGCGACGTTCTTTCCATTGCCGCTGCATTGCGCGCTCTTCAGAGTCAATCTGGATTTCGAGTGCCTTCCAAGTCCCTACAATACGTTGCACACGGTCTGCAAAGCGATCACTGACGAGATAGTCGTAGACCGCTTCCATTTTCCCTTCACGACCAATGTTGGCGCGTCGCAAATTGTAGAGTTGAAACATGTGTTGGCGCAGCACCAAAGCCAGAGCCGGTGCACTTTCAATATTGCTGACCCAAACACCATCTTCGAGGCCAAAGGACTTTATTCCCTCAGGTGTAGCTGCCGACACGATAACTTTCAGATCAGCGTTTACACGCTCGGCGTCTCCGTGAATCTTGTCTAGCCAGTTCTTGCTCCAACTCTGTGCGTTTTTGGTTTCCCAGATTATGGTACCGCACCGCTGGCCCAAGCGATTGGTTACCTGCTGTATGATATCGGCTCCGCGGTGGCCTTTCTTGACTTCCACGATGTTGTCCTGTGAAAAGGTGTATTGCAATGTTTTTTGCAGCCACTCTTCGAGTGCTTCTCCCTGCTGCTCTACTGGACCCTGGCGCGCTTGTCGTTGCAGATCATCAATTATCTTTTGCATCCTTCGCTTCTCTACATTATTTTCTTCCAACTGCGAATTGAACTGGTCTTCTGCTTCTCCTTTCGCTTTCTTGACTGCGGAGTCTAAGTCCGCCTGTCGATTTTCTCGCTCTGCAGCCAACTCATCTTGCGCCTTATTGATATCTGCATCCTGCTGCGCCATCTGCTGTTGCATGCGTTCTGTGGCCGAGTCCTCTGCCTCTTTCTTGACAGAATCCAGCGCCGCCTTATGCGCTACGTCCTTCGCGGCCAGTTGATCCTGCGCCTTTTTCAGGTCTGCGCCCTGCTGCACCATCTCTTGACGAAGATGTTGCTCGGTCTCTGCACTAACTCTCTCGCTTGTCCTGTCCACCGCATCAGCGACGGCCTGTCGTTTTTCCTCTGCAAAATGCTCGCGAAACGCAGCATCCAGCTGAAACTCTTTGCCGCACTCGGGACACTTGATCGTCTGCTCAACCATGCATACACCTCGACATCACGCGCGAAACCAGAGCGAGCATCCTAATGTATGAACAATGGAGAGACAATGCTGTTACAGAAGGGGCCGGTCACCATCCACCGGGATCACCGCGCCGGTGGTGAAGCGCAGCTGTGCCACCTGACTGCGCTTCAGTTCTTTAGCTTCTCGGTCAGGTCACTGCCGCAGTGTTTGCAGAGGATGGCTTCGGGCTGAATAACCTCCCAGCAGTAGGGACACTTGCGCATGCCGCGAGAGGAACGATGGGCCAGTTCCTGTTGCTTTTCGGCGACCTTTTCCGCACTGTCGCTGACAAGCAGAATGATGATGAGACCCAGCGGCCCAAACAATATACCCAGGAGAAACCCGGCAAGTCCCGAGCGACCACGGGTCTCCATCATTCTGGAACCAGCAACACCACAGAACAGCCAGATGAGGATGGGGCCGAAAACGATTATCAGCTCGGTTGGGCCCAGGTCAGGCATGTGTCCCCAGACAGCGCTCAACTCTGTTAAAATTCATTATGGGGTGAATTGTGATCGTGCAGGAATTGCCTTAATTCAGGACTTAATTGAGCGGACGCCCGCCATCTACCGGGATCACCGCGCCGGTGGTGAAGCGCAGCTGCGTCGCCAGCGCCAGCACCGCCGCGGCCACGTCCTCCGCGCTGGCGATGCGCCCCAACGGAGTTTTGTCGCGCTGCTCCTGAATCAGCGCAGACGGCATGCGCTGCGCATACTCGCCCTCCACCCAGCCCGGCGACACGCTGACCACGCGGATCGCCGGCGCCAGCGCGCGCGCCAGACTCAGCGTCAGGTTGTCCAGCGCGGCCTTGCTGGCGCAGTAGGCGATGTTGCTGCCCAGCGCCGTGCGGCCCGCCACCGAGCTGATGTTGACCACGAGGCCGCCGTCGTCAGCCGCCAGCAGTGGACGCATGGCGCGCACCACAGCGATGGCGCCGCGCACGTTGACGCGGAAGATGTCGTCGATGAGCGCGTCATCGAGCGCGCCGAGGTCGCTGTGCGGCACGGAGCGCGTGATGCCGGCGTTGTTGACCAGCAGGTCGAGCCGACCGGGACCATCCTGAATGCGTTGCGCGAGTTGTGCCAGGGCAGCGCTGTCCTCCACCGGCGCGCGCGCGACGAGATGATCAGCGCCGGGCAACTCCGCGGCGAGCGACTCCGCGCGCGTCAGGTTCTGCCGGCAAGTGATGACCAGCGTCGCGCCCGCCGCCGCCAGACCGCGGCAAATGGCGCTGCCGATGCCACCGCCGCCGCCGGTGATCAGCGCGACCTGGCCGGCCAGCGGCTGCGCGTCCATTACTCGCCCGCGCCGTAGCGTTCGGCGCGCAATTCACACTGGGCCTGGTGGCCGCTGAAGCCCTCGATGGCGCAGAGGCGCGCCCCAACCTCGCCCAGGCGGGCGCTGGCCGCGTCCGTGGTGACGCGTTGGTAAGTCACGGTCTTGAGGAACTTGCCCACCCACAGGCCACCAGTGTAGCGCGCCGCGCCTTTGGTCGGCAGCGTGTGGTTGGTGCCGATGACCTTGTCGCCGAAGGCCACGTTGGTGCGCGGCCCGAGGAAGAGCGCGCCGTAGTTGCTCAGGCGCTCAAGAAACCAGGCGGGGTCGCGCGTGAGCACCTCGACGTGCTCGCTGGCGATGTCGTCGGCGGCCCGCAGCATGTCCGCATCGCTGTCGGCCAGGATGATTTCGCCGTAGTCGCGCCACGCAGCGCCGGCCAGGTCAGCCGTGGCCAGGGACTCCAGCTGGCGCCCGATCTCGACTTCGACCGCTTCGGCCAACGCGGGGCTGGTGGTGAGCAGGATGGCCGGCGAGGTGGGGCCGTGCTCGGCCTGACCCAGCAGGTCGGTGGCGCAGAGCTGCGCGTCGCTGCTGTCGTCGGCGATGAGCAGCACCTCGGTGGGGCCAGCCAGCAGGTCGATGCCCACGCGACCGAAGAGCTGGCGCTTGGCCTCGGCCACGAAGGCGTTGCCGGGGCCGACGAGCATGTCGACCGGCTCGATGCCGAACGCGCCTAGGGCCATGGCCGCCAGAGCCTGCACGCCACCGAGCAGGTAAATTTCGTCCGCGCCGCCGAAGTGAATGGCGGCGATGGTCGCCGCCGGCAGCTCGCCGTGGATGGGCGGCGTGCAGGCGACCAAATGGGGGACGCCCGCCGTCTTCGCCGTCACCACGCTCATGTGCGCCGAAGCGACCATGGGGTAGCGTCCGCCAGGCACGTAGCAACCCACGCGCGCCACCGGGATGTTGCGCTGGCCGAGGATCACGCCCGGCAGCGTCTCGACCTCGATGTCGCGCAGGGACGCGCGCTGCGCCTCGGCGAAGTTGCGCACCTGCGCCTGCGCAAAGCGGATGTCGTCGCAGACCTGCTGCGGCAGCGAGTCGACAGCGGCCTCGATCTGCGCGGACGAGAGGCGAAAGTCCGCTGGCGACCAGTTGTCGAAGCGCTGCGACAGTTCACGCACGGCCTCGTCGCCACGCGCTTCAATGTCCGCCAGCAACTCGCGCACCGTGGCCTCGACCTGCGCGCTGGCGGCGGCGCGTTCCTGTGGCGCGCGGCCACTTTTGAGATAGCGAAGGGCCATCACGTTTTCCTTTCAGACGCCCGTTGACGATGTGCCACCCAGGCGCAGGACGGCCGCGCTTCCTTGCGTCCCCTGCGTCTCCAAAGTCAGCTCAGGAAACTCCTGCAGCCAGCGGCACACAATGGCTATTTCGTCCTTACGCCTGAAATCATCCAGGAAAATGAAGGCCTCGTCCGCAAGACGCTCGCGCAGCAAGGGCAGCGCCGGATAGCGCGCCATCCGGGCCAGAATGCCAGCGGGGCCGTCCACGAAGAGCAGACCAAACCTCAACTCAGCCGACAAAGCATCGAGATCGTACCAATGCCACTTCGAGCCACCGAGTTTCAGCGAGCGCAGCGGCGTCTTCAGCAGTGTCACGCGATTCTGCAGACCATGATCATCCAGCTGCCGGCGGACATCGTCCGCGTATAGCGCGTCATTCTCCAGTGAATAGAGTTCACCCTGACCGTTGGCCTCAGCGCGTAAGCCATAATCAGGGTTGAGAGTCCGCTGCCGAGCTCCAGTACCAGAAGCGGTCGTTGTTCCCGGATGCACTGCCACAGACCGACGAGGACGTCCGCATCAGCCGAGTAGGTGCCGGGCGGAGGAAATGGACAATGTGGCTGGATGGTTTGCGTCAACCAGATCAACTGGCCCTGCTGCGCGGCTTCCCGTAGACGTTGCCGCCGCAGCACAACGAACGCCCACAGTGCTGCCAGCATCCCGCCGCCAAGCACAAACAATCCCAGCAACAGCAACGCAAGGAAGTGACCGCCCTCTGTATCTCGCAGCGCCAGCGCCAGCAGCACCCAGCTCAGCCACAGGGCGGTCGCCGCCAGCGCCGGCCGCGCGATTCTACGTATTCGCGTCAACAGCAGTGCACGGGTCCAGAGGATGGGTGGACGGGGATCTCTCATGTCAGGCCCACAGGCGCTCGCTGGCGATGCGCGCGCCCTCGGAAAGCGAGCGCAGCTTGGCGAAGGCGATGTCCGGGTGCACGGCGCCGAAACCGGCAAAGGTGCCGAAGCCGCAGTCGGTGCCGGCCAGCACGCGTTCGCGCCCCACAATGGCCGCGTAACGCTCGATGCGTTCGGCGACCAGCTGCGGGTGTTCGACGAAGTTGGTGGTGGTATCGAGCACGCCAGGGATGAGGATGCGTTCGTCGCCCAGCTCCACGCCGGCCCAGACCTGCCACTCATGCGCGTGCCGCGGGTTGGAACCCTCGAACTGGATGGCCTGGGGCTTGGCGCGCAGCACGATGTCGATGACCTCGCTCAGGTCGACGTCATGCGTATGCGGCCCCTCGTAGTTGCCCCAGCAGAGATGCATGCGCACATGCTCCGCCGGCACGTTTTCGAGGGCGGCGTTCAGCGCCTCGACCTGCAACGCGGCGGCGCGACGAAAGGTCGCCGTATCCTCATCGCGGAAGTGGATGTGGCGCCCCATTGCCAGGTCCGGGCAATCGACCTGCAGCAGCAGGCCGGCCCCGATGATGCTTTCGTATTCCACTTTCATCACCGCCACCAGCGCCTCAAGGTAGTCCTCGTCGCTGCGATAGTACTCGTTGGGCTGGAAGACGGCGATGACGCCCGGCGAGGCAGCGGTCATGAAGGCCTCGTCCACGCCGGCGGCGGCCGCGGCGGCCTGCAGGTTGGCGATGTCCTTCTCCAGCGGCGCCATGTCGCGGATGGTGATGGGGCCGCGCACAACGGGGCGCAGATACTTCGGCGTGCCGCCCTGTTGCGCCAGGCGCTCCCTGAAGGCCGGGTAGTCGTCAATATCGCGCGGGGTGGCGCGCGGCGGCAAGGTTCCGGTGACATCGAAACCGGTCAGGCGGTGGCGCATGTAGGTCACATAGCTGATTTTGCTCATCTCGCCGTCGCTGATGATGTCCACGCCGGCGTCCACCTGGCGCTGCGCGATCTCGCGCACATTGCGCGTCATGGTCTCGTCGAAGTCGGCCTCGTCATAGTCAGCGCCGCTGTCCTGCGTGAAGAGCTGGTCGACGACCTCCTGCGGGCGTGGCAGGCTGCCGACGTGCGTGGTCAGGATGCGCTCGTGACTTTGCTTCACGCTCCGTTACCTTCCGGCGTATCCGGCCGCCACTGCTCCAGGCGGCTGCCGGTCAGTTCGCTGAACATCGACAGCAAGCGCTCCTTGTGCTGCTGCTTGCGTTGTTCATAGTCCGGCGGGTGCACCATCTTGCCCAGTTCGTTGGCGCGGAAGCCATGTTCCGCAGCCTGCTGCTCAATCTGCGGCGACCAGTAAGGATCCTTGCCCTCGTAGACTTCGTGCGCCTCCAGCACGGCGAAGAACCAGCCAACCTCTTCGCCGCGGTATTCGAAGCTGCGGTACATACCGGGCGGCAGCGAAATCATGTCCCACTCGCCCAGGTCAAAGTGGCCTTCGGCCTCGTCGGGATTGTCGCTGTTGCCCCAGTAGAAGCGCCAGTTGCCGCGCAGGATGAAGAAGCTTTCGACGTAGTCATGCGTGTGCCAGGCGGGGCCACAACCGGGCGGCGCCCAGACCATGCCGATCTGGTAGCGGTGCGGCGCGGTGATCATGCGCTGCACCTGATAGTCCGGGTTTTCGCTGGCGGTGTCGCCGACGACGGCGAAGTTCATGCGCCAGTGCTCGGGCAGAATGCTGTCGATGAACATCAGCGTCATGCCCTGCGCCTTCATGTCATCGAAGCGCATGACGCGCTGGCTCATACTCTCGTGCGTTTGTTTGGGATGCTCCACAGGGGACCACCTTTGTAGATAGGGTTGTTGCGGACGGGGCCTGGATTCTAGCGGGCGCCAGGGTCAGGGACAAGGTCGGGTGGCTATGACTCGCCAGCGTCCAGGACGCGCGCGCATTGGGCGTCCGTCAGGCCGTAGAGCGCGCAGACGGCCTCGTCGATTGCCGCGTCCAGCGCAGCCAGGCGCCGGGCCAGCGCCTTCTGTTCGTTGCTGCCCTTCATAGACTCAGCGTGGCGTGGCGTGAACTCAAGTGCCTCACGGACGCAGCGCTCGATGGTCTGGCGGCGCGGGTCACTGGCATCGGCGCGGACGATGAGGATGCGCTTCATGTGGACTGCGCGCAACTCCAGCCGCCCACCTTCGTCCGCGTCCCCAAGTACGGACAAGTGGCGCTTGAGATAAAACCATACCAGTCTGGAGTTCAACAACCCTAGTAGATACTTGTCATCAACAGGAATGAAAAACACTTGTTGTTCAAATACTTGGCACCAACTTCAAGAGTGAAACGACTCTCCTTGGCAATTTCTGGATAAACAATTTTAGGTTTGGAGAACTCCTCAAGATAGGAACAGGCGCGTAGTTCCCACCAAAACTCTCCCTGGTCAGTGCGTCGTTTCGCCAACTCTTCAAACTGGCCGAGATGCTCCATGAGCATGGGGTGTTGCGCCCGCATCCACTCTTCCGGTTCCGCTTGCCCAAAGTGGCTGGCGAAGAACACTCTGAGTTCTTCAAAGTTGCAGAGAACAACCCAGTCCACACCCTGGTTCCACGCATAGTCTGTTGCCTGGCGGATGTTCTCGTTATCGTCCAAAGAGCCCCGGGGGCGTTTGGCTTCAAGCAGAAAGCGAGGGACACCTCTTGTCTTGAAGGCGTAATCGACTCGCTCACGATGCACAACAGTCTCTTCACGAGTGACCTCGGCACTGTTATGCATGTCCCAACCAAGAGCCATGAACAGTTTGTCGATGTATTCAGCGCGAGTATTGGCTTCATTGAGTGAACGACGTCGCGCAGAAGTCAGATTGTCAAACTCTGCCACCAGTTGGCGTATTTTCTCACGCGCTTCGTCGCGATCCAGCTCGGCTGATTCAGCCATCTGGTAGTTTCCTGATTCAGTATTTGGATTAACCATACCGCATATGCACTCTACCCCTGCTCGATCGCGGCGGGGCGCTGCTGCGCGGCACGGATGCGCACCATGTCGAATTTGAGCGCGCGGTCAAAGCCGTAGATGCCGTTCTGCTCCTGCAGAATGTCCGTCAGCTGCGTGTAGCAGTAGCCGAACATGTTAACGTCATCCAGCAACACCGCGCAGAGCCGCTCGAAGCGCTGGTAAAACTCCTCGATGTCGCGCGGCCGCTCGCCGTAACCCCAGGAGTCCTCGTCCTCGGCGACGTCCGGATTCCACCAGATGCCGCCGAATTCGCTGACGAAGTAGGGCTGGCCGGCGTAGGGAATCGACCAGCGTGGACTGCCCCGGTAGCGTTCCGGGATGCCGCGGCCCTCGAAACTGTTCTCGTAGGGCTTGCCCTGCGCCAGGCCGGCATGCCGCCGCGCAAGCTCGTCGGGGTCCTGGGTGTAATCGTGGCTGTCGTAGACGTCGGCGCCGCGCACTCGATGCGAATAACCGGAGGTATCCAGCACCGGGCGCGTGCTGTCCACCGCTTTGGTCGCCAGGTACATACCCTGTGTCACGTCGTCGAGCAGCGTGATGCGGTCGGTGAGCGACTGCCAGGTCTCGTTCAGCGGGCACCAGCCCACAATGGAGGGATGCGAGTAGTCGCGCTCCAGCGCCTCCAGCCACTGCGTGATGTAGTCCGGGCCAGGCTTCTGGTGCTCGCCGTCCAGCGGCCCCATCTGGCGGCAGCCCCAGTCGCCGAACTCGCCCCAGACCAGGTAACCGAGGCGGTCGGCGTGGTAGAGGAAGCGCTCCTCGAAGACCTTCTGGTGCAGACGCGCGCCGTTGAAACCGGCCGCCATGCTCAACTCGATGTCGGCCCGCAGCGCCGCGTCGTCGGGCGCGGTCATCAGGCCGTCAGGATAGTAGCCCTGGTCCAGCACCAGGCGCTGGAAGACCCTTTCGCCGTTGATGAGGATGGCCTTGCCGACGATGGCCACGCTGCGCAGACCGGCGTAGCTGCGCGCCTCGTCGACCACGCTCCCGTCCGCGGCCAGCAGCTGAATGTCCACATCGTAGAGATACGGGTCGCCGGGCGCCCACAGATGGCGCCGGTCGGCGGGGACTGGCAGGTCGAGGCGCGGCGCCAGGTCGAGATCGGCCGCGCACTCCGCCCTGCTGACCACGCCTCCGGCGTCGCTCAGCGTGGCGCGCAGGCGCAGGCCGGGCCGGTTGTTGCTGATCGGCTGCTCAAGGCGGATGAGGCTGTTGGCGAGGTCGGGCGTCAGGCGCGGACGACGCAGCGCAAGGTCCGGCACCGCCTCCAGCCAGACGCTCTGCCAGATGCCGGTGGTGCGCACGTAGATGGCGCCGAAGGGGCCGTATTGCGTCGCCTGCTTGCCACGCGGCTGGGCACCGTGGTGCGTGTCGCGCGCGCGCAGGACCAGGGTCACCGTGTCGCCCGGCGCGGCCACGTCGCCCAGGTCGCAGCTGAAGGGCACGAAGCCGCCGCGGTGCCGGCCCACCTCGACGCCGTTGACCCACACCGTCGCGTCATGATCCACCGCCTGAAAATGCAGCAGCGCGCGGCGTCCGGCCCATTCCGCCGGGATGGTCAGCTCGCGCCGGTACCAGACCGCTTCGAGGAAGTCGTTGTTGCCGATGCCCGAGAGTTCGGATTCCGGGCAGAAGGGCACGAGGATGCGCTCGCTCAATTCCCGCTGCAGCAGGCCGCGCTCGAGCCCGCTGTCCCCCTGGTCGATCTCGAACTGCCACTCGCCGTTGAGGCAGAGCCAGTCGCTGCGCACGAACTGCGGACGCGGATATTCACTGCGGGGGATTTGCGACATATCAATCTCCTGGGCGCGCTAAAGGCAACGTATCTGGTGGCCAGCCATCACAGGCAGCAATTCCAGCCATGATAGAGACGATGTCTGGCAAAATCAAAGGGCGAAGCCGCAAGCCCGCCCATCCTGTCATAACACCTGTGCTGACGCGTTGATTGACGCGCTGCCATAATGGTCTGGATGCGGATGGCAGATGCAGGGGTAGGGCGATGAAGATTATGGTCACCGGCGCCACGGGGCGTATAGGCGCCAATCTGGTCATGCGCTTGCTGGAACAAGGGCACGCGATACGGAGTTTTGTCTATCCCGGTGATGCCAGCCGCGCCGGCAAGCTGGATGCCAGTGCCGGCGTGGAAACGGTATGGGGCGACCTGCGCAACCTGCAGGATGTGCGGAACGCGGTGGCTGGCGTCGATGTCGTTTATCATCTGGCGGCGGCCTTTCAGGGGCCCTTCGACAACCGCCAGTTCCTCGCTATCAAAGTGACGGCCGACGCCATCCGCTGCGGCGAAGCGACCGACGTGATCCCCAACGGCATCGCCTTTGGGGCGGTGTAAGGGAGCGGATGCCATGTCAGGTTCTCGTATTACCAGTATCGAGGCGGGGACGTTGGTAGGGCGCCGGCCGCGCGAAGCCGGCGGCAATGCGCGCCTTGGAGCACACGGGCGGGAGGTGCGCGTGCCCTTGCTCCGCCTGAGCACGGAGGACGGCGCCAGCGGCTTTGGTCCCGGTCGCCTTGATGCGGGGCAGGCGGGCGCAGCCCTGGGCGCGCCTCTCGATGCGCTGATCACGGCGGAGCGGGGAGTAGCCGACGGGGCGGACGCCCTTGAGTTCCCGCTCTGGGATCTGCTCGGGTGCAGGATGGGTGTGCCGGTTTACCAGCTCCTGGCTCAGCGGGCGGGCAGACCCGTAACAGGACCCCTGCGCGTACCCTGCTACGATACAACGCTCCTGATCGACGACCTGCACCTGGATGACGATGCAGCGGCGGCCGCCCTCATCGCCGAAGAAGCGCGCTATGGCCATGCGCACAACCACCGTTCCTTCAAGATCAAGGTCGGGCGTGGCGCACATCACATGCCGCTGGAGCAGGGTACAAGACGCGATATCGCCGTGATCCGGGCGGTGCGCGAGGCCGTCGGCGCCGACGCGCGCATCATGATTGACGCCAACAACGGCTACAACCTTAACCTCGCCAAACGCGTACTGGCAGAGACTGCAGATTGCCAGCTCTTTTGGCTGGAGGAGGCCTTTCAGGAAGATCCGGTCCTGTATGAGCACCTGCGCGGCTGGATGGAGCAGGAGCGCCTTGCGGTGTTGATCGCCGATGGCGAGGTGTGGGCGCCGCCGGAGCTCATGGACTGGGCGCGCCAGGGCCTGGTGGATGTGATCCAGTACGACATCTTCAGTCACGGATTCGGCAACTGGCTGCGTACCGGCGCGCAACTCGATGTCTGGGGAGCGCGCAGCGCGCCGCATCATTATGGCCGCCACCTGGGCAATTATGTCTCGGGGCACCTGGCCGCTGCCATCGAACGCTACACGTTTGTCGAATGGGACGAGGTGACGACGCCGGGGCTGGATGCCTCCGCCTACCGCGTGGAACAGGGGCAGGTGGTCATCCCCGAGGCGCCCGGCTTCGGGCTGGCGCTGGAGGAGAGCGTCTATCGCAATGCGGTGTCGCAGGGCGGATTCGAGTTGACACTGCGCGATAGTTGACGCAACACGATTACGATAACGATTACGATTCCGATTACGGTTTGGCCGCTTATATGCCGCTGCATGGTGTGCGGCATGTCTGAACGCATCACGCCGCCGTCCGGCTTCCCGAACCCCCACGCCTGCTGACTTTTTCAGCCATGCAGGCGTGGGTGCGCGACCTGCGCCGGTTAGCGGCGACCGCCGGCGAAGAGGCGCAGCAGGAAGAGGAAGAGGTTCAGGAAGTTGAGGTAAAGGCCCAGCGCGCCCATGATGGCCAGGCGCGTCATCGTGACCGAGCCCTCGCCCGCCAGGCGCGGGTCATCCGCCAGGCGCTTGATGCGCTGGGTGTCGTAGGCCGTGAGCGCCGTGAAGATCACCACGCCGGCGAAGCTGATCAACAGTTCCAGCGGCGAACTGCGCAGGAACATGTTGATGACCATGGCGATCAGCAGCCCGATCAGGCCCATGAAGAAGTAGCTGCGGTACTTCGTCAGGTCGACGCGGGTGGTGAGGCCCATCATGGTCATCACCAGGAAGAGCACGGCCGTCGTGGCGAAGGCCGCAATCACGGTCGAGCCATCGTAGACCAGCAGGATCAGCGAAATGGTGACGCCCACGCTGGCTGCGTAGAGGAAGAAGAGCAGCTGCGCCAGGCCCACGGACATGCGCTGCATGCCCCAGGAGAGGCCCAGCACCAGCCCGAGCTGAAGGATGATCGCGCCCATCACCAGCATCGGGTTGGCGATCAGCAGATCCAGGGCGACGGTGCTGATGAGCACCGCGCTGGCGGTGGTGACCAGCATGGCCAGCGTCATCCACATGTACACCTGGCGCAGCAGCGGCTGCAGCGCGATGGACGGTATGCCTGGCAGGCCGCCGACTTCCTGTACGGCCGGGGTTGGTCTGTATGCCATGATTCTCCTCACTTCCCTGTAGATTCAAACGCGTCAGGGTGCTTCAGCATAGCATGAGGGCGTCACGCGTGACAAGCGTCCGGCCTGCCCGCAAGGGGCGGCAACTGCTACAATCGCGGCCCCGACCCGACAGCAGGAAGTTGCGATGACCCTCCTTCACGGCTTTGAGCGCGTGCGCGCGCAGGACATCCCCGAAATCAACAGCCACGCGCATATTTACCGCCACCAACGCAGCGGCGCGCAGCTCATCTCGCTGGAGAACGCAGACAGCAACAAGGTCTTCGGCGTCACCTTCACGACACCGCCGCCGGATAACAGCGGCCTGCCGCACATCCTCGAACATTCCGTGCTCTGCGGCTCGCGCAAGTACCCGGTCAAGGACCCCTTCATCCAGCTGGCGCGCGGCTCGCTCAACACCTTCCTGAACGCCATGACCTACCCGGACAAGACCACCTATCCGGTCGCCAGCCAGAACCTGCAGGACTTCTACAACCTGGTCGATGTCTACCTCGACGCCGTCTTTTATCCGCGCATCACGCCGCGCGTGCTGGCGCAGGAGGGCTGGCGTTTCGAGCCGGATGAAGACGGTCAGCTGCACTTTCAGGGCGTGGTCTTCAACGAGATGAAGGGCGTCTGGTCCTCGCCGGACAGCCTGCTGGGCCGCGAATCGGAACGCAGCCTCTTCCCGGACACCGTCTACGGTCAGGACTCCGGCGGCGACCCTGAATTCATTCCGGACCTGACCTGGGAGCAGTTCCGCAGCTTCCACGAGACCTGCTATCACCCCGCCAACGCGCGCATCTGGTTCTACGGCGATGACGAGCCGGAAGCGCGCCTGCGCCTCATCGACGACTTCATCCGCGACTTCGGGCCACAGCCGGGTTCCCCGCCGATTCCCCTGCAAACGCGCTGGTCGGAGCCGCGCAGCGTTCGCGTGGGCTATGCCGCGGCGACTGACGAGGAGCAGCAGAAGGGCCTGATGACGCTCAACTGGCTGCTGGGCGAGAACAACGACGCGGAACTGACGCTGGGCCTCGGCATCCTCGACCACATTTTACTGGGCACGCCCGCCTCGCCGCTGCGCAAGGCACTCATCGATTCCGGCCTCGGCGAGGACGTCACCGGCGGCGGCACCTCGCATCACCAGCGCCAGATGACCTTCTCCGCCGGCCTGAAGGGCATCGACGTGGCCGAAGCCGACGCGGTCGAGCGCCTCATCCTCGACACGCTGACTGCGCTGGCGACGGAGGGCATTGAGGCGGAGATGATCGAGGCCGCCGTCAACACCGTCGAGTTCCGCCTGCGCGAGAACAACACCGGCGGCTTCCCGCGCGGCCTGGCGCTGATGCTGCGCTCGCTGACCACCTGGCTCTACGACCAGGATCCGCTGGCGCCGCTGGCCTTCGCCGCGCCGCTGGCGGCCATTCAGGCGCGCCTCGCGCGGGGCGAGGCCTGGTTCGAGCAGCTCATCCGCCACTGGCTGCTGGAGAATCCCCATCGCGCCACGGTGTTGCTGGAGCCCGACGCCGGTGCCGAAGCAAGCCGCAGCGCTGCCGAGCGCGCGCGCCTGGACGAGGCCCGCAGCGCCCTGAACGAAGCGCAGTTGCTGGAACTGAAGGTGGAAGCCGAGGCGCTGCGCCTGGCCCAGGAAACGCCGGACACGCCCGAGGCCCTGGCCAGCATCCCGCTGCTGCGGCTTGAGGACCTCGAACGCGAGAGTCGCCGCATCCCGCTGGCGCAGGACGAGCTGCAGGGCGTCAAACTGCTGACCCACGACCTCTTCACCAACGGCATCGTCTACCTCGACCTGGGGCTGAATCTGCGCGCGCTGCCGCGCGAGCTGCTGCCCTGGCTGCCGCTCTTCAGCGCCGCGCTGCTGGAGATGGGCACGCGCCACGAGGACTACGTCCGCCTGTCGCAGCGCATCGGCCGCAAGACCGGCGGCATCCGCGCCGGCACCCTGCTCTCCTCCGTGCATGGCAGCGAGGAATGCAGCGCCTGGCTGGTGCTGCGCGCCAAAGGCACGCTCGCCCAGGCGCAGGACCTGCTCGACATCCTGCGCGACGTGCTGCTGGACGTCGACTTCGACAACCCGGAACGCTTTCTGCAGCTGGCGCTGGAGGAGAAGGCCGGCGCCGAAAGCAGCCTCATCCCCGGCGGGCACGGAGTCGTCAATTCGCGGCTCGGCGCCCACTTCAGCGAGGCCGGCTGGGTCGGCGAGCAGATGGGCGGCGTCAGCAACCTCTTCTTCCTGCGCGAGCGCATCCACCACAGCGAAGCGGGCAAGGCGGAGGCCGGCGCCCTGCTCGCAGAGATGCGCCGCCGCCTCGTCAACCGTCACAACATGATCGCCAACGTGACGCTCGACGAGGCGAACCTGGCCACCTTCCGGCCGCAGCTGGGCGCCTTCCTCGAGTCGCTGCCCGCCGCCCCGCCGCAGCTGCACGCCTGGGGCCGCGAGTCGCTGCCCGCGCGTGAGGGCCTGAGCATTCCGGCGCAGGTGAACTACGTGGGCAAGGGCGTGCGCCTGAGCGATTACGGCCATGAGTGGCACGGCTCGGCCATGGTCGCGCGCGGCTGGCTGAACACGGCCTACCTCTGGGAAAAGCTGCGCGTGCAGGGCGGCGCCTATGGCGGCTTCGCCGTCCACGACCGCCTGTCGGGCGTCTTCAACTTTCTCTCCTACCGCGACCCGAACCTGCTGCGCACGCTGGACGCCTGCGATGCCGCCGCCGTCGCCCTGGCGGCCTACCAGCCGGGCCGTGACGAGGTGACGCGCGCCATCACCGGCGCCATCGGCTCGCTGGACAGCTACCAGCTGCCGGACTCCCAGGGCTACACCTCGCTGGTGCGCCAGCTGGTCGGCCTCACTGATGAACTGCGTCAGCAGAACCGCGAGCAGGTGCTGGCCACCACCGGCGCGGACCTGCGCCGCTTCGCGGATGCGCTGGCGACCGTGCGCGACCACGGCGACATCGTGGTGCTGGGCGCCGCCGCTGCGCTGGAGGCGGCCGGCGCGGAGCGCAATGACCCGCCCTGGACGATGACGAAGGTGCTGTAGGGGGCCAGGGTCGGCCAGGCTGGCAGCCCTGTGCGTACACGATCCGGCCCGGCTGGCAGATGCGGTAAACTGGAAAAGACGAGTCGCAGGAGGCCGTCATGGTAGCCCCGGTGCGCAACGCAGCAGCAGACAACCTGATCGTCGCGTCGTTTGCCGACAGCAGCATGGACGATTTCATCGCGCTGGTCGCAGCCAATCCCGACATCCACTACCGCTTCAACGCCGCGGGAGACGTCATCACAATGTCGTCTACCTTTGTCCATGCCGATACTCAGGGTCTCATTGTGACCCACTTCAACATCTGGTTATGGAGCGGCGCCTTGCCTGGCTACCGGGCCGGCACGGAGCCGACCTACGATCTCGGCGACTGGCGTTGCCAGCCAGACGCGGCCATCGACCTGCAGCGCGGCAAGGTCATCCCAAGGCAAGCGCCGCTGGTCGCCGTGGAGGTACGCAGCGACAGCAACAGCTGGCGCGAGCTGCGGGCGAAGGCCGGGCGCTACCTGGAACATGGCACACAGCTGGTGTGGCTGGTTGACACAGACGGGCGCGCGGTCGAGATTCACCGCAATGCTGAGCCAGCGCAGACCCTGGGCAACGATGACATCATCGAGGGCATTGCGCTGTTGCCCGGCTTCCGCGTAAGCGTGCGTGATCTCTTCCCCGCCTGGCGCCCTCGGGTAAGCCACGCCCGCCCTGGACGGTGACAAAGGTGTTGTAGGGCGGCAGTGGCTGCGTCTATACTATGGGTGAACGCTGCAAGATCGAGAGTTGCGAAAGGAAGCGTTGATGTCCCTGACAGGGAGAAGTCTGGCGCGAACGCTGGCGCTGGTGCTTTTCGGACTGCTGGCGACCGCCTGCAACATGAGCATTCAGGAGTTCGTGGATGCCAGGCGGGGCTCGTCCGCGTCGGAAAACGTGCTGGTCTCCGGCCCACGCGCGCAATTCATCTACTCCCACGCGGACTGGTGACCGACCTGCCGGCGGAATGCGCCTGTCGTGAACAGGCTGAAAGAGGACTACGACGGCCAGGTTGAATTCATCGAGTTGGATGTGGATGACCCGGGCACCGGACCCATGCGCGATCAGTACGGCCTTGTCGCGCAGGCCCAGTATGTGCTGGCGGACGCGGACGGCGCGCCGCTGCAGAAATGGTTTGGCTACATTGATGAAAATGATATAGCCGGAGCCTTTGACGGAGTGCTGGGCTGAACGTGACCGGTGCAACTCAAGGGGGAGCCGTGGCCCAGCCTGCCGCGCGCGGTCTGCTGCGCGCACTGACGCTGATATTTTTCGGTTTGCTGGCGGCGGCCTGCAGCGCGCTCCCCTCCACGCAGCCGGAGGCTGCTGGCCAGCAGGCCACAGCCGTGCCGGACACGACGGACGCGAATGCCGCAGCGCCGGAAAGCGCGCTGGTCGAGCAGCTGCGGCCACGTTTCCTCTATTCCTGCGCCAGCTGGTGACCGACCTGACAGCGGAATGCGCCTGTCGTGGACAGGCTGAGAGCAAGTTACGGCGACCGGATCGAGTTCATCAAGCTGGATGTGGATGATTCAGCCAGCCTGCCCCTGCGCCAGCAATATGACATCATCGCCCGCAGCAACTACGTGCTCACTGATGCGCAGGGCGCAGTCTTGCGGAAATGGTTTGGCTATATAAGCGAGAATGACGTGGCCGGGGTGCTGGACGGCGTCCTCGGCTGAACGCGCCCGGGAAGGGCGCCGGGTGACTTATGACTGACTACCCCTTTCGACCGCTGCCCTTCGGCGAAGTGCGTATCGACGACGGCTTCTGGAGCCCGCGCCTCGAGACCAACCGCCAGGTCACCCTGCCCGTCAACCTTGACAAGTGCGCGGAGACCGGCCGCATCGACAACTTCCGCAAGGCCGCCGGCGAGTTGCCCGGCGCGCATGAGGGGATTCAATTCAACGACTCCGACGTCTTCAAGGTGATTGAGGGCGTGGCCCTCGACCTGCAGCTGCAGCCGAATCCGGCGCGCCAGGCTGAAGTTGAGACGATCATCGGCCACATCGCCGCGGCCCAGGAAGCGGACGGCTACCTCTATACCGCGCGCAGCATCGACCCGGCGCGGCCACACCAACACGCAGGCCCGAAGCGCTGGTCCGAGCTGTTCGCCAGCCACGAACTCTATAACCTCGGCCATTTGTACGAGGCGGCCGCCGCCTGGTACGAGGCCAGTGGCAGCCGCAGCCTGCTTGATATTGCGCTGCGCAGCGCCGACTTCATCGACGCGACCTTCGGCCCCGACGCCCTGCGCGAGGTGCCTGGCCACCAGGAAATCGAGCTCGGCCTGGTCAAGCTCTTCCGCGTCACCGGCGAGCAGCGCTACCTCGAGCTGGCCCGTTTCTTCCTGGACGAACGCGGCCATGCCAACGGACGCCAGTTGCAGACCAACTTCGGTCTGGACGGCTACATGCAGGATCATCTGCCGGTGCGCGAGCAGCGCGAGGCCGTCGGCCACGCTGTGCGCGCCACCTACATGTACGCAGCCATGACCGACGTGGCCGCGCTGACCGACGATGACGCGCTCGCCGAGGCCAGCCGCGCGCTGTGGCAAAACGTCTGCGAACGCAAGCTGGCGCTCACCGGCGGCATCGGCGCCAGCCACCAGGGAGAGGCCTTTGGTGAGGAATACGAGCTGCCCAACGAGAGCGCCTACAACGAGACCTGCGCCGCCATCGGCAGCATCTTCTGGAACCAGCGCCTCTTTCAGCTGGACGGCGACCCGCGCTATCTGGATGTGCTGGAGCGCACGCTTTACAACGGCTTCCTCGCGGGCATCGACCTGGCCGGCGACCGCTTCTTCTACGTGAACCCGCTGGCCTTCGACGGCAGCACCTACTTCAATCGCGACGACTCGCGCGAGCGCCTGCCCTGGTTCACCTGCTCCTGCTGCCCGACCAATGTGATTCGCCTGCTGCCGACGCTGGGCAGCTCCATCTACGCGCAGCGCGACGACCAGCTTTTCGTCAACCTCTTCATCGGCAACCGCGCCGGCGTGGAGATCGACGACGTCCCGGTCGGCCTGCAGCTGGACACGACCTGGCCCTGGGCGGGCAGCGTGCGCTTGCAGCTGCAACCGGCGCGCGCCGTGCGCTTCGAACTGAAGCTGCGCGTGCCTGGTCCGGTAGCGGGTCAGCCACTGCCGGGCGATCTCTATCACTATCTTAACGACAGCCCGGGCGCGCTGCGGCTGCATATCAACGGCGCAGCGCAGGAAGCGCAGGTGACGGAGGGCTACCTCTCGCTGCTGCGCACCTGGCAGCCCGGCGATGTGGTCGAGCTGGAGCTGGGCCTGCCGCTACGGCGCGTGCTGGCGCATTCCCAGGTCGCCGCGCTGGCTGGCCGCGTCGCCCTCGAACGCGGGCCGCTGGTCTACGCGGCGGAGGGCATCGACAATGGCGGCCGCGCGCTCGACCTCGTGCTGCCGGATGCGCTGGAGCTACGCCCGGAAATGCGTCCGGAGCTGACCGGCGGCGTGACCGTTCTGCGCGGCAAGGACTTCACAGTCATCCCCTACTACGCCTGGGGCCATCGCGGCGTCGGCGAGATGAACGTCTGGTTCGAGCGTCCATCCTGATTTCCTGAAACCTGTTGATCAGATGCGCGCGCTTGCGCTGTCGTTGATTACGCGGGGAAAAGTTCGCTCACCGTGACGCGGAAGCCGGGCAGCGTCGCGCCACCCTCGATGACGTCCGCGCCGGCAAGAGTCTGCGGCGCCGTGTCCGCCAGGTGCAACTCGACGGTTTGCTGGCGCGGGTCGACCAGCCACACCATCGCCGTGCCCGCCGCCAGATAGCGCGCTGCCTTGAGGTGCAATTCGCGGCGCGTGTTGCTTTCGCTGCGGATTTCTACCGCCAGCAAGGGCGCCGTCCGCGGGATGGGGTCGGAATCTGCGCGCAAAAGCACGACATCCGGGCGACAGGGCCAGCCATCAAGCTCATGCGCAACTTCGGTTGCAGGTCTGTAACCGGGAAGCCTGCCATACTTTAGCCATTCACCCAAAAGAATGCAGATATGTGCCTGGACCAGACCATGTATCAGTTTCGGTGACATTTCAACCACTGCTCCCGCGGAGTCGAATTTGAAGTGGCGTTCGGGGCAGCTTTCAACGAGCGTTACGAACTCCTCCATGGTCATGCGGGTTGTGACGGCCATGGCGGCCTCCTGCGGCTCGACTAACTCAAGTGTAGCACGAACCCGCTGCGGGTCAGATATTCGTGCGCAAAGCGCTGATGATTACGCGGGGAAGAGTTCCTGCACGGTGACGCGGAAACCAGGCAGCGTCGCAATGCCTTCGATGACGTCCGCGCCGGCAAGGGTCTGCGGCGCTGCGTCCGCCTGCTGAAGTTCGACGGTTTGTTCTCGCGGGTCGACCAGCCACACCATCGCTGTGCCCGCCGCCAGATAACGCAATGCTTTCGCGCGCATCTCGGGCCAGCTGTTGCTCTTGCTGCGAACTTCCACGGCCAGCAGCGGCGCACGGTCCGGGTACGGTCCATCGTCCTTATGCGCGACCGCCACGTCCGGCTGACACACCCAGTCACCCAGGCGATGCATCAACTCCGGGCCGGCCTTGTAACCCGGCAGCGCGCCGCTTCTCAGCCACAACCTTAACACAACTATTATTTCGCCCTGTACATCAAAGTGATCCATATCCGGCGACATCTCGACAGGGGCTCCCCTTGAATCCGGCTTGAACTTGCGGTCGGGGTATTCCCCTTCCAGTGCGATGTAGTCTTCGATGGTGTACAGGGTTCTTACAGCCACGACAGCCCCCAGCAGTTCATCCATCTCCAGTTTAGCATGAACACACCCTTGCGGGTCAGATAGTCGCGCTTGCAGCGCTGTTGCTTACGCGGGGAAAAGTTCGCTCACCGTGACGCGGAAGCCGGGCAGCTTCGCGCCGCCATCAATGACGTCCGCGCCGGCAAGGATCTGCGGCGCTGCGTCCGCCAGGTGCAGCTCAACGGTTTGCTGGCGCGGGTCGACCAGCCACACCATCGCCGTGCCCGCCGCCAGATAGCGCGCTGCCTTGAGGTGCAATTCGCGGCGCGTGTTGCTTTCGCTGCGGATTTCGACCGCCAGCAAGGGCGCTGTCCGCGGGATGGGATCGGAATCTGCGCGCTGCAACACAACGTCCGGGCGACAGGGCCAGCTATCAAGCTCGTGCGCAACCTCGATGGCAGCCCAGTAGCCGGAAGAGAACCACGCCGCAGCCATCCTCCCAGCAAACTCCCAATCCTCGCCTGGGTCGCACCATGAAGCAGTTTCGGTGTCGTCTCAACCACAGCGCCCGCGGAGTCGAATTTGAAGTGGCGTTCGGGGCAGCCTTCAACGAGTGTTACGAACTCCTCCATGGTCATGCGGGTTGTGACGGCCATGGCGGCCTCCTGCGGCTCGACTAACTCAAGTGTGGCGTGAACACCCTTGCGGGTCAGATAGTCGCGCGAAACGCGCTGTTTGTTACGCGGGGAAAAGTTCGCTCACCGTGACGCGGAAGCCGGGCAGCGTCGTGCCGCCTTCGATGACGTCCGCGCCGGCAAGGGTCTGCGGCGCTGCGTCTGCCAGGTGCAGCTCGACGGTTTGCTGGCGCGGGTCAACCAGCCACACCATCGCCGTGCCCGCCGCCAGATAGCGCGCTGCTTTCGCGCGCATCTCGGGCCAGCTGTTGCTCTTGCTGCGGACTTCCACGGCCAGCAGCGGCGCTCGCCCAGGGTACAGTTCATCGTCCTCATACGCGACCACCACGTCCGGCTGACAGACCCAGTCACCCAGGCGATGCATCAGCTCCGGGCCGACCATATAGCCTGGCAACGCGCCGCTTTTGAGCCACGACGATAAAAACCATACAATTTCGCCCTGTACCTTGCTGTGAATTCTGTCCGGCGACATCTCGACAGGGGCTCCCCGTGAATCCGGCTTGAACTTGCGGTCGGGGTAATCCCCTTCCAGTGCGATGTAGTCTTCGATGGTGTACAGGGTTCTTACAGCCACGACAGCCCCCGGCAGTTCATCCACCTCCAGTGTAACATGGCGCCGGCTACAGCCCGATGCTGGCCAGGTACTCGCGGTTGCGGCGCGCGCTCTCCTTCGGCGTGCCCAGGCCCGGCAGCACGTCCTGCTCGACCACGATCCAGCCCTCGTAAGCGATCTCGTTCAGCACCTGCAGCACCGCCGGGAAGTCGATGTCGCCGCGCCCCAGCTCCGGGAAGACGCCCTCGCCAACCGAGCGCGGCCCGTCCCAGCCCTGCAGTCGCGATTGCTGCGCGACCTGCGGGTCGTGGTCCTTGAAGTGCACGTACCAGACGCGGTCGGCGAAGCGCCGCAGGTCGGCCACCGAATCGCCACCGCCGAAACGCCAGTGGCCGGTATCGAAGACGATGCCCAGCAGCTCCGGGTCGGTCATGGCCAGCAGGCGTTCGGTCTCGGCGGGCGTCTCGACCCAGGTGCCGATATGCGGGTGGACGACGGTGCGCAGGCCGCTTGCGGCGCGCACCTGGCGCGCGACCTCCTCCGCGCCGCGGGCGAAGGACTGCCACTGGGCGTCGTCCATGCCCATCGCCGGCGTGATGCGGCCGCTGTGCAGCGAGCGCAGGGGGTCACCGTAGGGGTTGTTGCCAAGCACGATGAAGCAGTCCGGTCCGCCGACCGCAGCCAGCAGCTGCGCCGTGCGCACACTGGTCTCGATGTCTTCCTGCAGGCGCGCGGCATCGTGCAGCCAGTTGTTGACCCAGGAGCCGAGCAGGCGCAGCTTGCGCTGCTCCAGTTCCTGCGTCAGTTGCGCCGGGTCGGTGGGCATGAAGCCCCAGTCGCCCAGCTCGGTGCCGGCGTAGCCGGTCGCCGCGATTTCGTCCAGCACGCGCACGTAGTCGTAGCGCTCGCCCTCGATGTTCTCGATCACGCCCCAAGAACAGGGCGCGTTGGCCACCTGGTTCATGCTTCACTCCTGCGTCGTCGTTATGCGCGCCATTGTAGCGCGCCAGTGCGACAGCCGCGGTCTCACCTCTCAAACAGCAGCCACAGCCGGTGCAGCAGACCGCGCTGGCGCATGGCCAGGCTGAGCAGCGCGATGGTCAGCAGCAGCAGCGAAACGATCAGCGCGATGATGCCAGTATCCGGGCGCACGAACTCGAAGAGCGCGGGCTGCGCGTACAAGCCCCCAATCACCAGCAGCAGGAAGCCGAGGCCGATGAAGGTCGCCCGGCGCTGCTGCCACAGCGTGCGCGGGCGCGCGAAGTCGATGCCGAAGGTGTTCCAGAAAATGAGGATGCCGAAGAAGGTCGCGAAGATGGCCAGCGCGCTGCGCGCCGCCGCCGTGTCGCGACCGCTGGCGTACCAGGTCACTGCATAGAGCAGCGCCATCATGGCCGAGCCGATGAAGGCGCCGGTGACCACGTAATCCAGCACATCTTCGCGGAAGTTGGCCATGAAGGCCGGGCGCAGCAGCTTGAGCGCCACCAGCGTGGCGATGATGTTGACCGTGCCGAAGGTGACCCAGTTGATCTGGATGGGCGTGATGGCGAAGGGCAGCGCCATGAAGCCCAGGTAGACGAAGAGCAGCACGTTGTAGAAGGTCTTGGTCAGGAAGAGGCGCACGGTGCCGTAGATGGTCTGCGTGATGTCGCGGCCCTCGGCGAAGGCCAGCGGCAGGGTGGAAAGGGCGTTGTTGAGCAGCAGGATGTCGCCGATTTCGCGCGCGATGCGGGCGCCGTCGTTCATCACGATGGCCAGGTCCGCCGCCTTCAGCGCCGGGACGTCGTTGACGCCGTCGCCCACCATGGCCACGTGACCGTCCTGCTGCAGCGCCTGCACGACGCGGCGCTTGGTGTCGGGCGCGACGCGCGCGAAGAGACTGCCCTGCTGCGCCGCCGCGGCAAACTCCGCCTCGCCCATGGCCTCCAGCTGCGCTCCCGTCCACGCCGGCTCCGTCGTCATGCCTGCCGCGGCCGCGATGGCGCGCACCGTCTCCATGTTGTCGCCGGAGATGACCTTCAGCCCCACTCCCTGCTCGCGGAAGGCCTGCAGCGTTTCATGGATGTCCGGGCGGATGCGGTCGCTGAGCGTGACCAGCGCCAGCGGCTCGGCGTCATCTGCCAGCTGAGCGTCCTGTGGCGGCGTGACGCTGCGCGCGAAGGTCAGCACGCGCAGGCCCTGGGCGGAGAGCGCCAGGGCGCGTTCCCGTAGTTCATGCTGCGCGCCATTGAGGACGCGTTCCGGCGCGCCCAGGATCAGCGTCTCCCCCGGCAGCACGACAGCGCCCCACTGGCGGCCGGCGCTGAAGGGAATCTCGCGCAGCTTGGTCACCGCGGGCGCAGGCAGTGCCGCGCTGACGTGTTCGGCGACGGCGGCGGCGGTGCCGTTGTGATGCGACAGGTTGGCGGTGTAACACTGCAGCTGACGCCGGATGTCCTCCGGCTGCGCGCCATTGAGCGGCAGGATGTCGGCGACGGCCAGGCGATTCTCGGTGATGGTGCCGGTCTTGTCGAAGCACAGCACCGTTGCGTTGGCCAGCGACTCGACCGCGTTCACGCGTCGAATCAGCGTCTGGTGGCGGGAGATTCTGAGCGCGCCGATGCTGAGCGAAATCATTACCACCAGCAGCAGGCCGTAGGGCACCAGGCTGGTGATGAAGACGACGCTCTCCTTCACGCGCTCCAGCACGCTCAGCCCGTTAATGCTGCCCGCCAGCCAGAGCATGGGGGCGAGGATGAGCATCAGCAGGATGGCGATGTCGACGATCACCATCACCTTGCGTTGTGTGGGCGTCAGGGGATGTTTCCAGGCCCTGGCCGACTGCGCGATGCGGTTGATCATGCTGTCCGCGCCCACCGACGTGGCGACCATCACGCCCGTGCCGGCGATGCACCAGGAACCGGACCAGACCTGGTCGTCGGTTTCCTTCAGCACCGGCAGGGACTCGCCGCTCAGCTGCGATTCATCCAGCTCCAGCGCGTCGCTGGCCAGCACGCGCCCGTCCACCACCAGGCGCTCGCCCGGCTGCAGGGGGATGACGTCGTCGCGCACCAGCTCGCGAATGCCGACTTCATTCAGCGCGCCGTCGCGGTAGACGCGCACCTTGCGCTCCGACAGCGCCACCAGGCGGTCGAGGCGGCGCTTGGCCAGCATCTCCTGGGCCGTGCCCAGCAGGGCGTTGCTGACCACGCTGAACCCCGCGAAGATGGCCACGGCGTATTCGCGAAAGTGGACGATGACGCCCAGCAGCGGGAAGAGCACCAGGTTGAAGACGTTGAAGAGGTTGTCGCGCAGGATGTCGAAGTAGCTGCGGCCCACGCGCGGTTGCCAGGCATTGCTCTCACCACGCGCCACACGCCCGGCGACTTCGCTGGTGGTCAAACCCCTGAATGACAAGGTCGCAGGCTCCCGCGCTTTCAGCGTCAGGCGACTATACCACAGGCGGCATCAGGGCCGGCCCAGGCGCGCCAGACGCTCATAGTGTTCGATGACCTCGTCCATCGCGGCCGGCCAGGTGTGCCTTTCGGCGTCGGCCCGCGCCGCCCGCCCCATGGCACGGCGGCGCGCGCCGTCCGCGGCCATGCGCTGCACGCCCGCGACCAGCCCGGCCTCGTCGCCCACAGCGAAGCTGTAGCCGTTGTGTCCCTCGTGCAGCAGATCGGGCACGCCACCGGTGCGCGCCGCCACCAGCGGCAGGCCCGAAGCCATGGCCTCCAGCACCACCAGGCCGAAGGACTCGGCCAGCGCGGGAAAGACGAAGAGGTCCGCGCTGGCGTAGGCGCGACTGAGTTCGGCGCCGCGCAGCGTGCCCGTGAAGCGCACCGGCAGGCCCGCGAAGTGAGCCTCCAGCGCACGCCGTTCCGGGCCCGCGCCTACCAGCGCCAGTTGCGTCCCGGGCAGGGCCTGCAGGACAGCGCGCAGTTGAGCGGGCCCCTTTTCCGCGGAGAGCCGCCCGACGCAGAGCAGCAGCAGATCCTCCGGCGCAGACGCAGCCAGCCGACGGCGCATGGCCGCGTCCTGGTGACGCGGGTGGAAGCGGTCCAGATCCACACCACGGCGCCAGAGGCTGACCGGCGCCGTGACGCCGATGTCGCGCAGACGCTGCTGCGCGCTGCGCGAGGGCGCGAGGGCGCAATCGGCGCGATTCAGGATGGCGCGCGTGAGCAGGTTGATGCCAGGCTCGATGGCGCCGGCGTTTACGGGGCCCATGCGCCAGTGGCGGGCGATGCGACCGTAATCCAGGTGCCAGGAGACCAGCGTGGGCAGGCCGCTGCGGCGCGCCAGCAGCCAGGCCGCCAGACCGAAGATGGAGGGGTGCAGGAAGTGCGTCACCTGCGGCGCAAAGTCGCGCAGCTGGCGCCGCAGGTGCGGCGTGGGCAGGGCCATGCGCAGGTCCGGGTAGGCGGGAAAGGCCAGCCCCGGCGCGCTGTAGACGCGCGTGGCGGCGTAGCGCTCGACCGGGCCCAGACGCGGCGTGAAAAGCGCCGACTCGATGCCGCGCGCGGCCAGGTGATCGAGCAGACGACAGAGCACCGTGACGATGCCGTCGGCGCGCGGCAGAAAGGTCTCGCTGAAGAGCGCTACGCGCACGAGCGGCGCCGGAAACACAAACAGCGGGCCGCAGCCCGCTGTTGTCTAGACAAAACTATAGTGATAGACAGTTGGTCAAACGCGGGTGACGTTGCTGGCCTGCTTGCCTTTCTGACCCTCAACGACTTCAAACTCTACTGTTTCTCCCTCATCAAGGCTGCGGAAACCGCCGCCCTGAATCGCCGAATAATGGACAAACACATCCGGGCCACCCTCCTGGGTGATAAACCCGTAGCCCTTGTCCGCGTTGAACCACTTGACCACGCCCTTAATACGGTCGGCCATCTTACAAACTCCCTGCCTTTTCAATAAACGAGATGGGCTTTGTGCTCACAGCCTGCCCCGCTTTCAGGGAGTGTCTGTGGTACGCAGCTGCAACGAGGCCTGAACCCCCCGGCAAAAAACACTTTACCCCTCCTTGTGCAAGAATACAAAAACTCATGTCGCGGCTTCCGGCGCGACCTCCGCTGGCTGCAGCGCGGGCCGCGCTTGCGCCGGCAGCAGCAAGGTCAGCAGGCCGGCCAGCACGATCGCGCCGGACACCAGCTGGAAGGATGTCCCCAGGCCGATGACGCCCGCCAGCCAGCCGATGAAGGCGCTGCCCAGTGCGCCGGTGCCGAAGACCAGCCCGAGCGCGGCGCCGGAAGCCATCGCGCGGCTGGTGGGCAGAAAACCCTGCGCCAGTATCACGATGAGGCCGTGCGAGGCGCCGCTCAACGCGCCCGACAGAATCGCCAGGGCGAAGGCCGGCGCGCCATCCACCACCGGCAGCAGGAAAAAGGTCGGCGCCGAGCACAGCATGCTGATGGCGATCACATGGCGCCGGTCATAACGATCCGCCAGGCCGCCGAAGAACACACCGGCCAGCCCCGACCCGACCCAGAAGAAGCTGGTGATCAGCCCGAATTCGGCCGGCGTCCAGCCCTTCTGCTGGAAGAGCAGCGGAATGAAGGAAACGACGCCCGGCGAGCCCAGGCTGCGCAGGCTGACCATGACGAGGAAGAGCAGGACGACGAAGAGCGTCAGCGGCGCGCGCTTGCCGTCAGCTGCTTTCGTCGCGCTGCCGGCGGTCACGGCGGCCCGGTGCGCGCGGTGGCCGGGCAGAAACAGCAGCATCAGGATGATGCCTGGCAGCGACAGCAGCGCCGCCCAGGCGGCCGGCAGGGCCGTCCCCTGACTCTGCAGCAGGCCCGCCATGCCCGGCCCCAGCGCCGCGCCGAAGACGGCGCCGGCCGGCACCGCATTGTCCAGCAGACGCCCGACCAGCGCCGGCCCGAACGCCAGCCCCAGCTGCCCGGTCAGGAAGAACCAGGCCATGTTGCTGGCCTCGCGCGGCGGGTGGCTCTCCGCCGCGTACTTCATGCCCACCGGATGAAAGGCGCCGCTGCCCAGCGCCGAGATGATGATGATCAGGGCCATCAGCGGCAGCAGTCCGCTCTCCGACGCCAGCAGGGCCAGCAGCAGCATGCTCGCCGTCCAGCCCAGACCGATGGTGCCCGTCCAGCGCCCGCCGACGCGGTCCGTCAACCAGCCGAAGATCGGCTGCGTGACCGCGCCCAGCAGCTGCATCATGCCGATGATCAGGCCGAACTGGACCGCACTCAGGGGCAGCACGTAGAGGCCGATGAAGGCCAGCAGCACCGGAATCGAACTCATGACGGTATCGAGCGCGAAGTGGGAAAAGGCGACCGCCCAGAATTGTCGTTTGCGCGGGAAGTACATGGGGTGGAGTCGGGTCTCGTTGCGGGGCGGGAAGGCGCGGGGCCAGCGACAAGCATGCCGCAGCCAGGCCGGCTTGCCAAGCGCATTGGACTGCGATGGCCGCCGGCGGTAAGTTCTGCTGTGCCTGCCGCATCAAAGGTGCAGGCAAATTACAGGAAAGGCCAGACCATGACCACTGCTTCAGGCAGACGACTCGCGCGCATCGCGCTGTTGCTGACGCTCATCCTGGGCGCCACGGCGCTCATGCTGCAGGCGGCGCCCGCGCAGGAACACCCGGATTGCGCGGCGCCATCCTTCGTCCGCTTCCTTGAATTCTGGTATGAGACGGACTTCTGCAACCATACCGTGCCGCTCGAGGAAATCTTTTCCGGCGGCGTGCCGCCGGACGGCATCCCGCCCATCGACAACCCGGCCTTCGATTCGCTGGAGACCGCCGGGCAGTGGCTGATGCCGCAGTCGCCCGTCCTCGCCTTCGAGCTGAATGGCGCGGCGCGCGCCTACCCCCTGGCGATCCTGACGCGCCACGAAATCGTCAATGACGTGATTGACGAGCAGCCTGTGGCCGTGACGTTCTGCCCACTCTGCAACTCGGCCGTGGTCTTCGACCGGCGCGTGGATGGGGAAACGCTGCGCTTCGGCGTCTCCGGCAACCTGCGCCACAGCGACCTGGTGATGTGGGATGATGTGAGCAAGAGCTGGTGGCAACAGTTCACCGGCGAGGCCATCGTGGGCGTCCACGCCGGCGAGCAGCTGGAGATTCTGCCCTCGCTGCTGGTCAGCTTCGGCGAATTCGCGCAGCAGTATCCGCAGGGCGAGGTGCTCTCCCCCGGCGCGCGCGGCTATGGCTCCAACCCCTACGTCGGCTACGACAGCAGCCCGCAGCCCTTCCTCTTCTTCGGCGAGCCGGATGAGCGGCTCTTCGCGACCGAACGCGTGCTGGGCGCGCTGCTGGGCGGCGAGGCGGCCGCCTGGCCCTTCCCGGCACTGATGGAAACTCCGGTCATCAATGACAGCGTCGGCGACTTCGAGGTCGTCGCTTTCTGGCAGCCAGGCCAGACCAGCGCGCTCGACGACCGCGACATCAACAGTTCGCGCGATGTTGGCATGGCGGCGCTCTATGACCGCGAACTGGACGGCCAGCTGCTCAGCTTCGCGCTGGACGCGGAGGGGCAAATCGTCGATGAGCAGACCGGCACGCACTGGAACGTGTTCGGCACGGCGCAGGCGGGCGAACTGGCCGGCAGCCAGCTGCGGCAGCACCTCGCCTTCCCGCATTTCTGGTTCGCGTGGGCGGCCTTCCGTCCCGAGACGAGCGTTTACGGCCTGTAAGGCGAGGCGACACAGCGGGGGCTGCTTCAGCGCAGCCCCCTTGTTGACAGCGTTGCGCCTGTGGGCCGCGCCGGTCAACCGGGGAAGAGATCACTCACGGTCACGTGAAAACCAGGCAGGGTCGCGCCACCCTTGATGACGTCAGCACCGGCCAGGCGCTGCGGCTGCTCGTTCGCGCGGTGGATTTCCACCCTGCGCTCGTCCGTATCGACCAGCCACACCATTTGCGTGCCACAGGCCAGGTAGCGCAATGCTTTCGCGCGCAACTCACGCCATGAGTTGCTGTCGCTGCGCACCTCGACGGCCAGCAGCGGCGCCTCGCGCGGGATGGCCTTCCCGACCCGCCGGCAGATGGCGACATCCGGACGGCTGCGCCAGCCCTCCAGCTCAAATGCGCCATCGGTGGGGGCCCCGTAGCCTGGCAGCGCCCCCGTAAACAACCAGTTGTTGAAGTGCGTGGCGATCAGGCCCTGGACGTCGGCGTGGATGTTCATCGGCGACATTGTGATGACGTCTCCCGCGGCGTTGAATTTGAAGTGGATATCGGGATTTCCTTCGACCAGCGCGACGAACTCGTCCATCGTGATGTCTGCGAAACTCGCGATGACCGTGCCGTCGGCGACCTCCAGGTTGCGCGCTGTGATTTCCATGGCGACCTCCAGCGTCTTGCCCGTTTTCAGTGTACTCCATCCCGGCGCCTGGGCGCGGACGGGCGCCGGACTGCGCGGGGGCTGCCTTCAGCGCAGCCCCTGCTCGCGGGCGTATTCCATCAGGTAGCCTTCCAGCTCCTCGAGCGAGCGCGTCATGCGATTCACCGAGCAGCCCAGCATCAGGTTGACGACCTCCCCGGGGAAGGTCAGGCGCATGTCCGTGTAGACGCCGACGAGGTGCTTGCCGCGCGCGTAGGCGTAGCCCAGCTCCCAGGCGGTGCCGTCGTCGCTGGTGACCCCGTTGAGGTTGGCGACCACGAGGTCCGCGAGCTCCAGATTTTCCAGATCCGCGCGAAAGATCGCCTCCGGGTCACGGCCGGTGACGGGTTCTGGCGGCCCGTCGCGATGCGGCAGGAAAGTCTCGAAGCCGGCCGCCTCCACCACGTCGCTGATTTTCTCGTCAAACCAGCGTTCCCCTTCGTTGAACAGCGGGCCGGCTATGTAGGCGAGCATTGCATTGTCCCTTCGTCCCGCTTGCGGCAGGAGCCTTTGGTCAGCAATGCACTCCATTATCCACATTCCGCCGCCGCCGTCAGCCGCTGCCCCTGTGATTCCCCCGCGCGGACTGCCATAATCCCGCGCCATGGATGACACGGCAGGGAACTCTCAATGACTCCCCTGATCATCTGGCCGCTGGGTGCGCCGGTGCAGCAGGCCGCCTTCGACCTGCAGGCCGTCATCAGCGAGGCGCTGGCAGCCGCGCCCGCCGGCCTGCGCGACGGCGACGTGCTGGCTGTCTCAAGCAAGTACGCGGCCATCAGCGAAGGCCGCGTCCTGCGCATGGCGGACGTTGTCGTCACCGAGCAGGCCGCAGCCCTGGCGCAACGCTATCACATGCAGCCGGTGATGGCGCAGCTGGTGCTGCAGGAAGCCGACCATATCTTCGGCGGCATTGAAATGGGCTTCCTGCTGACCGCGAAGACCGGCATCCTCTCGCCCAACGCCGGCCTCGACCGTTCCAACATCCCCGCAGGCCATGTCGTGCTCTTCCCCGCGCAACCCTACGCGAGCGCCGCGCGCCTGCGCAACGGTCTGCGCCGGCGCCACGGGGTGGACGTCGGCGTGGTGCTGACCGACAGCTGGCTGGTGCCCGGGCGCCTGGGCACCAGCGGCGTGGCGCTGGCGACGGCCGGCTTCCGGCCGGTGCAGGATGAACGCGGCAAACTCGACCTCTTCGGCAATCCCATGACGGTCACGCAGCGCGGCCTGGCCGATACCATCAGCAGCGCAGCGCAGCTGGTCATGGGCGAGCGTGACGAGGCCACGCCGCTGGCCATCGTGCGCGGCAGCGGCGTAACCCTGGACGATGCGCCGGTCACGATTGCCGATGTGGCCATCCCCTGGCAGCAATGTATTTACGTCGAGTCGTTGACGCGCGGCCTGTTGCCGGACGACCTGTCCGGGCAGGCCTTCACAGCCCGCGCCGGAGCGGTCAGCGCATGAGCCGCCTGCGCGATCTCGGCGTCGCAGTGGGGCAACTGCCGGCGGGCCGGCACAACGCCATCACGGATGTGCCCGGCGTGCGCGTGGGCCACACGACGCTCATCCACGGCGAAGGCGCGCTGCAGGAGGGCGTCGGGCCGGTGCGCACGGGCGTGACGGCCGTGCTGCCGCACGCGGGCAACGTCTACCGTGACAAGGTCGCGGCAGCCGTTTACACCTTCAACGGCTACGGCAAGATCATGGGCTTTGAGCAGATTCGCGAGCGCGGCAGCCTTGAGACGCCCGTCCTGCTCACCAGCAACCTGAGTGTGGCGCGCGCTGGTGACGCCCTGATGAGCTACATGCTGCGGCAAAACCCCGACATCGCGCTGACGACCGGCACGGTCAACTGCGTGGTGGGCGAATGCAACGACGGCATGCTCAGCGACGCGCGCGGCCGCCACATTCTGCCGCAGCATGTGTGGTCGGCCATCGAGAGCGCGACGGAGGGCGCGGTGGCCGAAGGCAACGTGGGCGGCGGCACGGGCACCACCTGTTACCAGTTCAAGGGCGGCATCGGCACGGCCTCACGCAAGCTGCCCGCCGGTGATTACACCCTGGGCGCGCTGGTGCAGGCCAACCACGGCAAGCGCAAGGAACTGCTGGTGCTGGGCGTGCCGGTGGGCCTCGCCCTGAGCGAGGAGTCTATGCCGCGCCACAACCCCGGCTCGATCATGATCGTGCTGGCGACTGACGCGCCCTTAGATTCACTGCAGCTGACGCGCCTCGCGAAACGCGCGGCCCTCGGCCTGGCGCGCACGGGAACCGTCAGCCACGACCAGAGCGGCGACTTCATCATCGCCTTCGCCACCGGCAGGCGCATTCCCCATGAGCCGGACCATATGCTGCACCAGACGCCGCAACTGCACGACCGCAGCGCCACGCTGGATGCCTTCTTCCTGGCGACGGTGGAAGCGGTAGAGGAGGCCATCCTCAACGCGTTGCTGGCCGCCGAAACCATGACCGGCCGCGACGGGCTGCTGGCGCCGGCGCTGCCGGAAGAGCGGCTGCGCGCATTGCTGCGCCGTTACGGCCGCCTGTAAGTCTTCGGTTTCAGTCCGCGCGTGGCGGCTGCGGGAAGATCTCGCTCACATTGACGCGGAAGCCCGGCAGCGTCGCGCCGCCTTCAATGACATCTGCGCCGGACAGGGTCTGCGTACTGCCGTCCGCGCGGTACAGCTCCAGCGCGCGCGTCTCCGGGTAGACCAGCCACACCATTTGCGTGCCCTGCGCCAGGTAGCGCCGGGCCTTTTCGCGCAGCTCGGTGCGCGTGTTGCTATCGCTGCGAATCTCCACCGCGAGCAATGGGGCCTCACGCGGGAAAGGGTCCGCCCTGTCCAGTTGGATGGCCACATCCGGGATACACAACCAGCCCCCGAGATCATGCGTAGACTCCGTGCCGGCTGCATAGCCAGGCAACCCGCCGCGTTCCAGCCAGTTGTCAAGCAACTTTCCAATTTTCAATTGAAGCTTGCTGTGCATCCAGCTCGGCGACACTTCGATGACGGCTCCTTCGGCGTCGAGCCTGAACTTGCGTTCCGGGCGACGCTCGACCAGCTCGATGAACTCGTGCAAGGTGAGTTTCTTTTCGCTGATTGCAACGGCCATGGCCACCCTCCTGTGGCTCAACTTCTTCCAGTGTAGCCGAACAGACGCCGGACGCGCTGTTTCAGTCCGCGCGCGGCGGCGGGAAGATTTCGCTCACACTGACGCGGAAGCCGGGCAGCGTCGCGCCGCCTTCAATAACGTCAGCGCCGGACAGGGTCTGCGTATTGCCGTCCGCGCGATACAGTTCCAGCGCGCGCGTCTCCGGGTAGACCAGCCACACCATTTGCGTGCCCTGCGCAAGGTAGCGCCGGGCCTTTTCGCGCAGCTCAGTGCGCGTGTTGCTGTCGCTGCGCACTTCCACCGCCAACAGCGGCGCCTCGCGCGGATAAGGCTCACCTTCCACAGGCAGTACAGCCACATCCGGGACGCACAGCCAGCCGTCCAGATCGTGCGTGATCTCCGTGCCAGCCCCGTAGCCCGGCAAGGCGCCGGCACTCAACCAGCCCTGGAGTACTCCGCAAATCCACCCTTGCAAGAACCCGTGACTGCGACTCGGCGACACTTCGATGACGGCTCCTTCGGCGTCGAGTTTGAACTTGCGATCGGGATAGCGTTCCTCCAGCCCGACGAACTCGTGCAGCGTGAGTTTCTTTTCGCTGATTGCAACAGCCATGGCCACCCTCCTGTGGCTCAACTCCTCCAGTTTATCCGAACGGACGCCGGACGCGCTGTTTCAGTCCGCGCGCGGCGGCGGGAAGATGTCGCTCACACTGACGCGGAAGCCCGGCAGCATCGCGCCGCCTTCAATGACGTCCGCGCCGGACAGGGTCTGCGTACTGCCATCCGCGCGGTACAGCTCCAGCGCGCACGTCTCCGGATAGACCAGCCACACCATTTGCGTTCCCTGCGCCAGGTAGCGCCGGGCCTTTTCGCGCAGCTCAGTGCGCGTGTTGCTGTCGCTGCGCACTTCCATCGCCACCAGCGGCGCCACCAGCGGGACGGGCGCGACATCCCTGGGCTGAATGGCCACATCCGGGCGACAGCGCCAGCCCCCGAGTTCGTGTGCGACTTCCGTGGCGGCCCCGTAACCGGGCAGGGCGCCACGCCTGAGCCAGCCGTTGAACAGCGTCACGATGAGGCCCTGGGTTTCTCCGTGCTCCCACTGTGGTGTCATCTCGACGACGTCTCCCCGGGCATCGAATTTGTAGTGGCGTTCGGGGTTGCATTCGACCAGAGAGATGAACTCGTCCATGGTCATGCGGGTTGTGCGGGTTACAGGGGCTTCGGTGACCATGTCCACCCTCCTGTGGCTCAACTCCCCCAGTTTACCCGATTCGACGCCGGGGCGTGCCTGGACTATCATCGCAAACGTAATGACACAATACCGTTCTGCATTTAAGGGAAGCTAGGTATGCGAGTTATTGACGCGATTGCACAGATCCTGAAACTGGAAGGCGTGGAATATCTCAACACCTTCCCCACAACCCCCGTCATTGAAGCGGCAGCCCAGGTGGGCATCCGACCCATAATATGCCGCCAGGAGCGGGTCGGTCTGGGCATTGCCGATGGCTTCGCCCGCAGCACCAACGGGCAGCCCGTTGGCGCGTTTGCCATGCAGTTTGGTCCCGGCGCGGAAAATGCCTACCCCGGCGTCGCCACGGCGTACTCCGACTCTACTCCCCTGCTTATTCTGCCCCTGGGTCACCGCAGGGACCAGGCGCAGGTCTTTCCCCTGTTCAGTTCAGCGCGCGCCTTTGCTTCCGTGGTGAAGTCAGTCGAGACCCTGAACCTCGCGCAGGAAGTTGAACCGGTGATGCGGCGGGCCTTTAACCTGCTCAAGAACGGGAGGCCGGGGCCGGTCATGGTCGAAATCCCGGCGGATCTGGCCGAAGCGGAAGTCGATGAAGCCACCCTGACCTACAGGGCAGTGAAAGCCACCCGCGCTGCCGGTGATCCGCGCGACATAGCGGACGCAGCCCGGCTGCTGCTGCAGGCCCGCGAACCCGTCATCCTGGCCGGTCAGGGCGTACTCTACGCCGAAGCGACTGACGAACTGGTCGAGCTGGCTGATTTGCTGCAAGTGCCGGTCATGACCACCATGGAGGGCAAAAGCGGCTTCCCGGAAGACCATCCGCTCGCGCTGGGCACGGCTGGCGGTGGAGTGATGACCGGTCCGGTTCATCACTGGTTGCACGAAGCGGATGTCATCCTGGGCGTCGGTTGCAGCCTGACTGACCACTTCATGCATACGCGACTTCCGGCCGGAAAACAGCTCATTCACGCGACGAACGACGAGCGCGACCTTAACAAGAGTTACCCGACGGATCATCCCGTCCTGGGCGATGCCAAACTCGTCCTGCGCCAGTTCATTGAGGCCATCCAGGATACGGGCATCAAGCCGTCTGAACAGGGAGCCACAGCAGCGGAGATTCAGCGGGCGCGCGAACGGTGGCTGCGGGACTGGACGCCGAAGCTCAGCTCCAGCGAGGCCCCGATCACGCCTTACCGGGTGATTTGGGAGTTCATACAGATGGTCGACCCGGCGCAGACGATTGTCACTCATGACTCAGGCAGCCCGCGCAACCAGTTGCTCCCGTTCTACCAGGCGACCACGCCACGGGGTTACATGGGCTGGGGCAAGTCCCACGCGCTGGGGACCGGACTGGGGCTGATTATGGGAGCCAAACTGGCCTGCCCGGAGAAGTTCTGTGTTAATTTCATGGGCGACGCGGCCTTCGGCATGACCGGGCTGGATTTCGAGACGGCGGTGCGTAGTGACCTGCCTGTCCTGACTGTTGTACTGAACAACTCCACGATGGCTATCGAAACCAATGCCCGGAAATTGTCACACAAACTGTATCGGACCAGAGACCTCGGCGGTGATTATGCCGATATGGGTCGGGCCATGGGCGGCTATGCCGAGCGCGTCGAGGATCCGGAAGACGTTGCGGCCGCGTTCCGGCGGGCCTGGCGGGCCAACCAGGAAGGGAAGGCGGCCCTGCTGGAGTTCATAACCAGCGAAGAGATCACATTCTCCAATTTTCGATAGGTTCAGACTTGTTGCACATCATCACTTTCAGGCAGGTGCTGAAAGACCTGCAACCCAGGACATTTATCGACCCACACAGGTGACCAGAACAAATGAAACCAAGAATCTGGGCAGGCAAGAGACCTCCGACAGCTGAGCTGTTTGCTCCACTCCGCAAACTGGCCGAGATCAGTGTTGATGGCGACCAGAACCTGCTTGTGGGGTCCACCGTCGTCATCTCTGGCCAGGGGCGTATATTCGACGGACCCTGGATGGACGGGGTTGGGCCGCAGTTGCAGCTTCTGGCAATGCCCGGCATTGGCCTGGACCACATTGACGTTCCTGCTGCGACCGAACGGGGGATTCTGGTTTGTCACAACCCCGATGCCCCCACTGAATCCACAGCCGAACACACTGTAGGACTGCTGCTCGCCATTGCCAAGAGAATTGTGGCCGGTGACATGCAGCTACGGGGCGCCGACATTCCCCGTTCCCGATTAAGAGGGACTGAAGTCCGGGGGCAAACCCTGGGGGTGCTGGGCTACGGCCGGATTGGACGGCGCGTGGCCGGGATATGCGCTCTCGGGCTGAAGATGAGTGTTTTGGTCCATGATCCATACGTTGACCCCGACATGGAAGTTGAACAGGGAATCAGTTTCACGAGTGACATGGACACGCTGTTTTCCCAGGCCGATTTCGTGACGCTGCACACACCGCTGACTGCCGCCACCCGTCATCTGGTCGGGGAGCGTCAGTTGCGGTTGATGAAGCGCGGCAGCTACCTGATCAACGCCAGCCGGGGGCCGGTGATCGATGAAGCGGCGCTGATCAGGGTGTTACAGGATGGCCACCTGGCGGGCGCCGGCCTGGATGTGTATGACCCGGAACCGCCGCTGGCGGACAATCCCTTGTTGACTATGCCCAACGTGGTCTTGACACCCCACACGGCTCCTTTCACAGAAGCGGGCGTGATGGCGATGTGGAACGGGGTCGCGAGCCAGATCGGCCAGTTCCTTCGTGGCGAACGCCCCACTTTCCTTGCAAATCCAGAAGCCTGGCCGGGTCGCGCCGGGATGAAGGATTACCAGGCGTAGGCTTCCGGCGCCTGACCGCCAGGCCCAGGCCAGATTTCATTCAGGCGGGACATCGTCGCATCGTCCAGCTCAACCTCCAGCGCGCGCATGCTGCCGGTCAGATGGTCAAGTGTGCGCGGCCCGAGGATTGTCGCTGTGACCACAGGATTTTTCAGCAACCAGGCGATCGCCACGTTGGCTGGCTCCTTGCCCAGCTCGCGGCAGAAGGTTTCCCAGGCGTCGACTTGCGCCCGCAGGTGCTGGTCCAGACTGTCGTATGTGGGTGTCCGGCGGCCAGATTCCGCCTTCTTCAAGGTGCCGGCCAGCAGGCCGCCATCCAGCGGCATGTAGGCCAGCAGCCCCAGGCCATACTCGCGGCAGGCAGGAATGACTTCCAGTTCCACCATGCGATCATTCAGATTGTACAAGCTCTGGTCACTGACCAGGCCGAGGAAATGCCGTTGCCGGGCGCGTTCACAGGCCTGGGCAATGTTCCAGCCGGCGAAATTGCTGCTGCCAATGTACGTTACCTTGCCCTGCTGCACCAGCAGCTCCATTGCCTGCCAGATTTCTTCCCACGGGGTCTCCAGCTTGCGGTGGCCAGGCCGATACAGTTCTTTTCCCGGCCGGGCCATGCCCCACTCGTATTCCGTCGGCTGGGGTTCGCCCCGGTCCACGTGATGCATCTGGTACACGTCGATGTGGTCCGTCTGCATCCGGCGCAGGCTGTCCTCGCAGGCCTGACGAATGTGGTAGGCCGACAAGCCACGGTCATTAATGTCGTCGCTCATCGGGAAGTAGACCTTGCTGGCCAGGACGATTTGCCTTCTGCGCGACCTGTCCTGCGCCAGCCAGCGCCCGATGATTTCCTCACTCAGGCCCGGCTGTTCCCGGCCACCCCACCAGCCGTAAATATCAGCCGTATCGAAGCAGTTAATGCCCAGCTGCAGGGCATGGTTCATAATCCTGAAGCTGTCTGCTTCGGGCGTGAAGGGCCCCAGGTTCGCCGTGCCCAGGCATAACCGGCTGACCGCCATGCCTGTCCGTCCCAGATGTGTGTACTGCACTGCCATCACCTCTTTCCGTACGCCATGGTGGAGGCCCGCTCTGTCAGCCTTGTTCGCCAGGCTGTAGTTCTCTAACCCACGGGTCTGGACCTGTCAAGCAGGACGCTGCTGCGTCGTTGCGGTCGCCGGCAGGTTTAGTCCGCGCGCGGCGGCGGGAAGATTTCGCTCACACTGACGCGGAAGCCTGGCAGCGTCGCGCCGCCCTCGATGACGTCCGCGCCGGACAGGGTCTGCATAGTGACGTCCGCGCGGTACAGCTCCAGCGCGCGCGTCTCCGGGTAGACCAGCCACACCATCTGTGTGCCCTGCGCCAGATAGCGCCGCGCCTTCGCGCGCAGCTCGCGGCGCGTGTTGCTATCGCTGCGCACTTCCACCGCCACCAGCGGCGCGTGGACGGGGATTGCTTCGCTGTCAGCGCGCACCAGCGCAACATCCGGGCGGCAGCGCCAACCCTCAAGTTCGTGCGCAACTGCGGTGACGGCCCAATGGTCCGGCAGCGCGCCGCCAGTCAGCCAGTTCCGCAAGAACGTCACGATGGCCCCCTGGAGCGCACCATGAATCAACTTTGGTGACACTTCAATTACATCTCCCCGGGCATCGAATTTGTAGTGGCATTCGGGGTTGCATTCGACCAAAGCGATGAACTCGTCCATGGTCATGCGGGTTGTGCGGGTCACAGGCGCTTCGGTGACCATGTCCACACTCCTGGGCTTGACTAGCTGCAAGTGTACCCGATTCACCCGCGGGCGCGCCGGAGGCAGCCATGCTATCCTCTGTTACGATTTGCCGGATCGGCGCGCGGGAGACCCACATGCGACCCAACATCGTCTTCATCACCTGTCACGACCTGGGGCGCCATCTGGGTTGTTATGGCCAGCGCACGGTGGCCTCGCCCGCGCTGGACGCCATCGCCGGGAGCGGACTGCTCTTCGAGCGCAGCTTCTGCACGGCGCCGCATTGCAGCCCCTCGCGCGCCGCGCTGCACACCGGCCGTCACGCCCATGCCAACGGCATGCACGGCCTCGCCCGCGGCCAGTTCCGCTGGCAGCTGCACGCGGACGAGCGCCATCTGGTGGACTACCTGCGCGAGGCCGACTATGCCAGCGCGCTCTTCGGCATCCAGCACCTGACCGAATACGAAGACGCCGCCGCGCTGGGCTATGACGAAGTGCACGAGCAAGCGGCGGCCGTCGCGCTCGGCCAGGCCGCGGCCGAGTGGCTGTCCACGTGCGGCGACAGTTCACAACCTTTCTACCTGGAGGTCGGCTTCTTTGAGCCGCACCGACGCTACGACCACGGCGGAGTCGAACCTGACGACCATCTCGGCATCACGGTGCCGCCGTATCTGCCGCAGACGCCCGAGGCGCGCGCCGAATTCGCCGAACTGCAGGGCGCCATCGCCGCGCTGGACGCGGGCGTCGGGCACATCGTCGCGGCGCTGGAGGCGCAGAACCTGCTGCAGGACACCTGGTTCATCTTCGTGACCGACCACGGCCTGGCCATGCCGCGCGCCAAGTGCACGCTTTACGACCCCGGCATTGGCACCGCGCTGCTGATGCACTGGCCCGGCGGCGGGCTCGCGGGCGGACGGCGCATCCCGCAGATGGTCAGCCACGTGGACATCGTCCCCACCGTGCTTGAGGCGCTCGGCCTGCCGCGCACGCAGCGTCTGCATGGCCGCAGCTTCTGGTCGCTGCTGCAGGGCGCAGACTACGAAATGCGCGACGTCGTGTACTGCGGCAAGACCTTCCACACCTCGTGGGAGCCCATGCGCGGCCTGCGCACGGAACGCCACAAGCTCATCCTGAATCTCTGTCAGGACATCGCCATCAACGTGCCAGGCGACGTCCAGCTCAGCCCGATTTATCCACAGATGATCGAGCAGATCGCCGCGAAGCGGCCGCGCGTCGAGCTTTACGACCTGGTCGCCGACCCGCTTGAGCAGGACAACCTGGCCGGTCAGCCGCAACACGCCGCCTGCGAGCGGGCGCTGCTGGAGCGGCTGTACCGCTGGATGGAGGCGACGGGCGACCCACTGCTGCAGGGACCCATCGCCTCGAACGCCTGGCAGGAAGCGATCAGCCGGTTGCGCAGCGCAGGTTGAGTCGGGCGGCCCACGCTTGCCCTGGCCCGCGCTGTGGGCTAGTATGAAGTCACAAGGTGGTCGCGGAGTTACCCTCTCCAGGCCCTGCGCGGCGGGTCCTCCGAACCGTGTCAGGCCTTGACGGGAGCAGCACTAAGGGGTTCTTCCCGGGTGTCGCAGCCAAGCCTGGAGCGGGTAACTCCGTGACCGCCGCCCCCGCTCGCCGCTGCTGGTGATCCTGTGCCTCTTCGTCGCTGGCATCTCTTCATCGTCCTGCCCCTGCTCTTGCTGCTCATGTTGCTGCCCGCCACCTTGCTGCTGGCGCAGTTCGTCGTGGAGAAAGAGGTCACACTCGTCGCTGACGGCCAGACGCGGCCCGTGCTCAGCCGCGCCGGCCTGGTCGGTCAGTTGCTGCGCGAACAGGAAATTGCGCTGCAGGCGGGCGACCTCGTTGAGCCAGGGCCCGCCAGCCTGCTGCGCAACGGCCAGCAGGTGCGCGTCAGCCGCGCCCGCAGCGTCCTGCTGAGCGTGGACGGGACGACGCAGGTGCTGCGCACCCGGCACAGCGACCCCGCCGCCATGCTCGCCGGCGCCGGCATCCAGGTCGCAGCCGGGGACGCGCTACTCGTCAACGGCCAGCGCCTCGATCCCGCGCAGGCCACAGCCTGGGCCGCGCCGGTCACCCAGCTGGGTTTGCAGCGCCAGCAGAGCTTCCTGCTGCAGGAGGGCGCGACGACGCGCACGCTGCACAGCAGCGGCCGCACGGTGGGCGAGGCGCTCTTCGAAGCCGGCATCACGCTCTACCTGGCGGACGAGCTGCAGCCGTCACCCACAACTGCGCTGAGCGCCGGCATGACGGTGCAGATCACGCGCGCGCAGCCGCTCACCATCGTCGCGGATGGCGTTTCCCTGCAGACGCGCGCCCTGGGCACGCGCGTGGCGGACGCGCTCGACAGCGCTGGTCTGCTGCTGGCCGGCCTCGATTACAGCATTCCGCCGGAAACAGCGCCCCTGCTGCCAGGCATGCGGGTGCGCGTCATCCGCGTGCATGAGGAGATTGAGTACGAGCAGGACAGCGTGCCGCACCGCCGGGTCACGCAGGTTGACGCTGAACTGGAACTCGACAACCAGCGCGTACTGCAATTTGGACAGGATGGCCTCCGCGGCGTACCGCAGCGCGTCCGCTACGAAAACGGCGTGGTCGTCAGCCGCGAGACCGAAGCGGAACAAATGTTGCAGGAGCCGCTCGACCACATCATCGGCCTGGGCAGCAAGATCGTGCTGCGCAGCGTGAACACACCGCAGGGGCCGCGGCAATACTGGCGTGTGCTGCGCATGAAGGCCACCAGCTATCACCCCGGCTCGGTGGGCGGCAGCACCACCACCGCCACCGGCGCTACCCTGCGCAAGGGCATCATCGCGGCCAACCCGCGGGTCATCCCCTACGGGACGGGGGTCTACGTGGAGGGCTATGGCATCGGCAGCATGCAGGACACCGCCGCCGCCTGGTATGTGCAGCAGCAACCCATGTTCATCGACCTGGGCTACAGCGACGCGGACTACCGCTCCTGGTCGCGCTGGGTGGACGTCTATTTGCTGACGCCGGTGCCGGTGGGTCGCTACCCGCTCACGCTACCCAACTGAACCGGTCCCGCCCTCCGCTCAGGCCGTCTGCGGCAGATCCTGCGCCTTCATCAGGCCGGCCAGGCCCAGGCCCGCCGCGCCGGCCATACAGCTGACGCCCACCCACATATGCGTCGTCCACCAGAGGGTGGCAGTTAGCTGCAGGATGACGAACAGGCTGAACATCATCACAAAGGGCACCAGGAAGGCGAAGCGTCGCAGCGCCACAATCTGCGAGCCGCCGGGCGGACGGGCCAGCAGCCAGTCACCCAGCAGGCCGGCCAGCAGCGGCGCCAGCAGCACGATCAGGTGCGGGCTGGTCCACTGGTAGCGGATGTAGAGCATGGCCAGCGCGTTGCCGAACAGCACGAAAGTCACCGAGCCCAGGGGCAGCGCCATGCGCTGGCGCAGGAACAGCAGCGTGCCGGTCATCAACGTGGCGGTAATCAGCACCCCGGCCACGGTGTAGGCCTCGATCAGCTTCAGGCTGCCGCTGACATCGTGCGACACATAGCGGTCGACCTGGGACCAGATGTTAACGTAGCCCGTGAAGAGTGTGGCGAGCATCAGCACGGCCAGGGCCGAGATGACCGGCGGCATGCGCTGCAGCCAGCTGGCCTGTGGTTTGTCCTGCACCAGGAAGGAGCGCAGCGGGCCGCTCTTGAACAGGATGCCGCTGAGCACCAGCACCAGGTGCGAGGGGCTGACGAGCGCGTCAATGCCGGACTCGAAGCCGAAGAGTTCGTGCCAGACGAGGTCGAAGACGCCGCCGAGGCCGAAGAGCAACACGCCGGCGAAGGAGAGCAGATACTCCTGCGGCAGCGCCTGCAGCAGGCTGTGGCCGCGGCCGACGTTACGGTACTGCATGATGACGTAGAAGAGGCCGTTGGCCGCAACGCCGGAGTACATCAGCAGGTGGAAGGGCGTGAAGAAGGTCTCGTCCACCCCGTCGTGGTTGTGGGCGTTGATGTCCACGATCGCGCCCAGCAGCACCCAGACGCCCAGCGCCAGCGCCGTCCAGGTGAAGGCCGGCGTCACTGCCGGATACCCTTCGCGGCGCGTCGTGCCTGACGCCCTGGTTAGCGCAACGAGTCGATCACCGGGCTCCATATCAGCCTACCCTGCACTCCTGGTCAGACTACCACCTTGTGCCGCTTCAGGATGTCTGCGGCAGGGGCTTCGGCGTCAACAGCGCGCTCATGCCCAGGCCAACTACGCCGGCCATGAAGCTGACGCCGACCCACATGTGCGTCGTCCACCAGATGCTGGCGTTCAGTTGCAGGATGACGAAGAGGCTGAACATGTAGACGAAGGGCACCAGGAAGGCGAAGCGCCGCAGCGCGATGATCGGCGAGCCGCCGACCGGACGGGCCAGCAACCAGTCGCCCATCAGACCGGCGATGACCGCGGCCAGCAGCGTGGCCGCGTGTGGGCTGTTCCAGTCCAGGCGAATGTAGAACATGATCAGCGCGTTGGTGAACAACAGGAAGGTCACGGCGCCGGTGGGCAGCAGCATGCGCTGGCGCAGGAAGAGCAGCGTGCCAGTCAGCAGCGCGGCGGGAATCAGTACGCCGGCCACCGTGTAGGCATGGAGCGGTCGCAGGTTGTCGAGGACGACTTCAGGGACCACGTAGCGGTCCAGCTGCGTCCAGACATTGGTGTAAAGCGTGAAGAGCGTACCGATGGTGAAGAGCTGCAAGGCCGAAGTGATTGGCGGGAAGAGTTCTGACCAGCTGCCTTCGCTTTTGCCCTGCGCCAGAAAGGCGCGCAGCGGCCCGCTGATGAACATCATGCCGCTGACCACCAGCACCAGATGTGAGGGGCTGACCAGCGAATCGACGCCCGCCTCAAAGCCGAAGAGTTCGTGCCAGATGAGGTCGAAGACGCCGCCGAGGCCGAATAGCAGCACGCCGGCAAAGCAGAGCAGATACTCTTTCGGCAGCGCCTGCAGCAGGCTGTGGCCGCGGCCCACGTTGCGGAACTGCATGATTACGTAGAAGAGGCCGTTGGCCGCCACGCCGGAGTACAGCAGCAGGTGGAAAGGCGTGAAGAAAGAATCATCCACGAAGCCGTGGTTATGGGCGTTGATGTCCACCACCGAACCCAGAAAGCCCCAGAGGCCCAGCACCAGCGTCGTCCAGGTGAAGGCCGGCGTCAGCTCCGGAAACCCTTCCCTGCGTTTTGTGCCCTCCGCTTTCCCTGCCGAACCGAGTCGTTCGCCAACAGCCATAGCAACCCCCCAACCCTCTTGTCAGACCCTGTCAGTCATTGCTCCGCACAGCCGCGTGCGCCTCTGCGGGCAGCGGCGGCGGCACGGCCACGTAGCTCATCAGCAAACTCAGGACGCCCGCCAGCACGCTGACGCCCGTCCACATGTGGACGCTCCACCAGATGCCGCCGGACAGCTGCAGGATGACGAAGAAGGCGATGAAGTAGCTGAAAGGCACGAGGAAGGCGAAGAAATGCAGCGCCCCGGCGCCGATGCGCGGCCGTTGCAGACGCCGCAGCAGCAGGTCGCCGACCAGCCCGGCGAACAGCGCGGCCAGCAGGATAACCGGTCCCTGTGCGCCGCCATAGTCGGCGGCGCGCAGCAGGTACATCAGCGTGCTGTTGCCCAGCAGCAGGAAGCTCACCGCGCCGAAAGGCAGCGCCCAGCGCCGCAAAAGCAGCAGCAGCGTGGCGCTCATCAGCAGGGCCGGCACGATCACCATGGCCGTCAGCGCGTGGTCCCATATGAAAAGGCCGCCCGGCGCCCCTGGCAACATGTAGAGGCCCGCCCAGGAGATCGCGTGGGCGAACTGCGTGAACAGGCTGAATATCGAATACACCAGCAGCGCCGAGGCGATGGCCGGGAAAAGTTGCCCCCAGCCGCGCTGCACTTCCGCCCGCGCCCAGAGGGCGCGCAGCGGGCCGCTCATGAAGACCAGCGTGCTGAGGGCCAGCAAGAGATGCGGCGGGCTGACCGAGGCCTCGATGTTGGCCTCGATGCCGAAGGCCGTGTGCCACAGGAAGTCAAGGAAGCCGCCGCTGGCCATCAGCGCAACACCGACCAGCGAAGTCAGATAGCCGCGCGGCAACGCCTGCAGCCAGCTGTGGCCGCGGTTGACGTTGCGCAGCTGCGCGCCCGCCAGGAAGAGCCCCTTGGCCAGCATGCCGCTGTAGAGCAGCAGGTGGAAGGGCGTGAAAAAGGTGTCGTCAGTGGCGCCGTTCACGTGGGCGATGCCGTCCACATAGCCGCCCAAAAGCACCCAGGCCGCCAGCGCCAGCGCCACCAGGTCGAAGCTGCGCGAGGCCGTCGGATAGCCCTGGCGTCGCGTCCGGCGGGTCCCAGCACCCAGGCCAGCCTGGATGCGCTCGGTGCTCGTCATGACTTTCCTTTCAGATTCAGTGTCTCCCACTCTAGCATATTCGCGCCAGCAACGCCTGACGCTACCCGCCGCGCCGCCCCGCTTCTATACTGCGCTCGCGACCCTTTGGCAGGGAGACCCGCATGACTGTTGCAAGCTGTGTGACCGGAGAAACGACTTGACCCTGCGCCTGGTGCTGGCTTCCGCTTCGCCGCGGCGCAGGGAACTGCTGACGTCGCTGGGGCTGCGCTTCACGGTCGACGCGCCGGAGCTGGACGAGAATCGCCTGCCCGGCGAGGAACCGCGCGCCTGGGCCCGCCGTCTCAGCCAGGCGAAGGCGGCCCTCGTCGCCGCGCGCAGCGCAGCGCCCGCGCTCATCCTGGCCGCTGACACCCTGGTCATTGATGGCGACGAAGCGCTCGGCAAGCCCGCCGACGCGGAAGACGCTCATTGTATGTTAAGCCAGTTGCGCGGCCGCGCGCACGAGGTCTGCACGGCCTTCACCCTGCAGGGCACGGGCGCCGACGCGCAGCGTTTGACGCGGCTCTGCAGCACATGGGTACACATGCGCGCCTGGTCCGCCGCCGAGCAGGCCGCCTGGATCGCCAGCGGCGAGGCCTTCGACAAGGCCGGCGCCTACGCCATCCAGCACCCGGGCTTCGCGCCGGTCGCGCGCATCGAGGGCAGCTACAGCAATGTGGTGGGGTTACCGCTGGAAATGCTGCTGGATGCGTTGACGGCCTTCGTCGGTCTGGACGCGCTGCGCTGAGCGCAGTCGGTGCCTACTCGTAGCAGCGCAACTCGAAGAGCGCCGCGGGCACCTCGCCCTCCGTCGCCAGCAACTCCACCTGCAACTGCTCCGTGCACAGCGGCTCGTCCAGCTGGACGCGGTTGATGGTCTGGTGGTTGTCGTTGCATTCGGCCACCAGCGCGCCCTGGCCGTCGAGGATGCGCCAGTGGCGCACGGTGAAGGGCACCACGCTCTCCGGGTGGCCCATCAGCGTGGTTTCCATCGGGTGGTCCGCGTCGGAATCGAAGACCAGCACGATCTCGCGGATGCAGCGCGGCGCGTCCCAGTGCAGACGCAGGGTCGGGCGCGGGTCCTCGGGGTCGGCCACCCAGGCGTTGACGCCGGTGGTGGGCCGGCCGAGGCCGTTGCTGACGTTGACCGGGTCGAAGACATCGACTACCGGGCGGATGGCCATGGCCAGGTTCTGGCCGGCGGGGCGGCGCGGCGGCGCCCAGAACTCGAAGCTGTCCACACCGATGTTCGGCGGCGGCGTCTGGGTGCGCCGGTGCTGCAGCGCCAGCACACCGCTGAGACGCTGGTTGCTCAAGTGCGCCTGGACGTCCGGGTTGGCCATCAGACAGTAGAAGAGATACTGGTCTTCAGCCACGCTGACGCCAAAGTCCGCCGTGACCGTCTGGTTGGGGCCGGCGGGCAGCTCGAACTCGAGCGCAGCGAGAGTCACGTTGGGCGTGTAGTTGCCGAGGCGTTCACTGGCGCGCAGTTCGAGGCGCAGCGTGGTCGGCTCGTCGACGTCGACCACGAAATCCACCGTTGGCGCAGTCCCGGCCACCACCGGCAACATCTGTGCTGCAGAAAGCTCCAGCGATAGCAGCGGCCCGTCGTCCGCCAGGCCTTCGAGACAGTACTTGCTGCTGGCGCCAATGCGCGCCTGCCGCGCCAGGTCCGCGCCATCTTCCAGGCGCAGGCCGGGGATGTGCTGGCCCGCGCGCATCAGGTCACGCTGCAGCAACGCCATGCGCGGCGGCTCACTGATGTCGCGCGGCAGCAGGCCCTCGTCCAGGCAATGCGCGGCGGCCATGCCGATGGCCTGGGCCGCGTTCGCCAGGGTCAGCATGACGCGCGTGGAGCCGAAGGCCACGTGCGAGGCGCTCATGATGCGCCCGCCAATGAAGAGGTTGTTGATGTTGCGCGCGTAGAGCGAGCGGTAGGGAATCTGGTAGACGCCGGGCGCATGCCACTGGTCGCAGCCCGGCAGCTCGCTGAAGACGCCGTCCGCCGGGTGCAGGTCAATCGACCAGCCGCCGAAAGCGATGGCGTCCTCGTGCTGGCGCTGCTCGATGATGTCCTGCTGGATCATCATCGTGTCGCCCTCGAAGCGCCGGCTCTCGCGCTTGCCGGGGATGTGCCCGACCCATTCCAGCGTCAGGTTCTCCGAATCCGGGAACTCGCCCGAATTCTTGATGTAGTTCCACACGCCGTAGACCACGCGCCACAGCTGCCACTTGATGGTCTCGGTCTCGTGCACCGTGTCGAGGCGCCCGCCGTATTCGATCCACCACAGGCGGCAGCCGTCGGTCTTCGTGTTGAAGCTGCGGAAGCGCGGAATCTCGCTGATGTCATCGAGGGCGTAGCGCGGCGGCACAAAGCGCACCGGGCTGCCCACGTCCTTGCTGTAAAAGTAGATGGAGTGGCCCAGCAGGTAGCCGTACTCGGCGCTGGGCGCGAACTTTTCGCCGAATTCGTCGCTGGCCTCCGCGCCCATGCGGAAGGCCGCGCCCGCCTGAAAGGCGACCACGCCATCGCCCGAGGAGTCGCAGAAGAGCGGCGCCTGCAGGTCGTAGAGCGTCGAGTTCTGGCTGCAGAAAGCCTGCACACTCTCAATGCTGTCCGAGCCGCGTTTGCGCACCACGTGCGCGCTGGTGTTCAGCAGCAGCGTGATGTTGGGCTCGTCCAGCACCTTCTCCAGCAGCACGGTGTCGAAGATGAGCGCGTTGCCCTCCGGGTTGCGGTAGAGGTTCTCGACGAGGATCTCGTTGATGACGCCGCCCTCACGCGCCCAGCGGTTGTTGTTGCCCATGTGCGAGGTCGCGCCCAGGCCCCACAGCCGCACCTCGCTGGAGGCGTTGCCGCCCAGCACCGGCCGGTCCTGCACCAGCGCCACCGACACGCCGGCGCGCGCCGCGGTCAGCGCCGCGCAGCTGCCCGCCAGGCCGCCGCCCACCACCACCAGGCCGACCTCCAGCCGTTTCGTTTTCAGTTCGCGCACGGCGGGGCTGAAGGGTTCGCTCAGCATCCGGGGTTGTGACATGGGGTGTTCTCCTGCTGCAGGATGCTCAGTGGCCGTGGCGATCGAGCTCGATGTCGTGCTGCTCGCACCACTCGTTGATCGGATTGTGGTAGCCCGTGGGCTTGAAGGTTTCCGTCTCTTCCATGCGCTCGCCGACGAGGAAGCGCTGCACGTCGTCCAGCTTCTCGACCAGCTCGCGCGGCTGCACCAGATAGTCCATCGGCCGCAGCCACTGGTAACAGTAGCCGATCATGAGCGCCTTGCGAATGTTGGGGCTGAAGTTGGGCGCGCCGGCATGCCAGGTGCGGTACTCGAAGAGCACGCAGTCGCCCGGGTTCAGCGAGGGCTCGATGGCGCCAACGGGGTCCGCCTGGCCTTCCGGGATCTCGATGCGCTCCCTGAAGTTGTTGCTGCCCGGCAGGAACATGGTCACGCCGGATTTTGGCTGGCTCTGGTCGGTGAGGTAGAAGGCGCACTTGAGGCCCATGCGCGGGTACTGGAAGTGGCCGAGGTCGAGCGTGGTGCGGCCATTGTCGCGGTGCCAGCCGGGTGCGCGCTTGTCGGGGCTGGTGCCCGGCCGCTCCGGCTGACTGTAGATGAGGTGGCTGGTGGAGAGCTGCAGGTTGGAGCCAAACAGCTGCATCACCAGCGGCAGGATGGTGGGATGGTTGATCATCGGGATGAAGGCGTCGTCATGGGAGACGCTGTTGCGGAAGCCATCGTAGAGGCCGCCGCCAGTTTGTTGCCGGTCGCGCCACTCGTCAGAGGCAATCAGGCGGTCGCCGGCCTCCAGCAGCCGCTCGACGGTCGCGCTGTCAAGCGCGTTGCGCACGATCAGATAGCCCTTGTCGTAAAAATGGCGACGATCTTCTTCGCTTACCGGATGATATTCAAGCATGGCTGCAATCCCTCATGTGCCTCAGGTATAAGTGAAATACGCGGTTGCCTGGCAGTCGCGGTCGGCGCTCACGCGCACCCAGTGCGCGCTGTAACCCGTCGGGAACACGTGCGGCACGTAGGCGCCGGGCGCGACATCGAGTTCAGTATACCCGGCCCATGCGCCATCTCCCATAAAGTCCACCTCCACGCGGAAGCGCACGCTGGCGGCGGCGTCGTGGCGCAAATGCAGGGTCTTGTGCTCGAAGCCGGTCATCAGATAAGGGTCTGAGGGCTCACCGCTGCGCACTGCCGCGCGCCACCACGGGCCGCCCCAGCCGGCCGGCTTGCCAAAGTTCCACAGGTCGTCGCTCTTGCCGAACCACAGGCCGGACTGCGGCTCGCCGGCCAGCTGATTGGCGCTGCCGTGAGGGCTGGCGTTGTCCGAACCCAGCACCAGCATGCCGCGCCAGGCACAGAAATCGCCCAGCACCCACAGGTGCGTCGAGATCGGGCGCAGGCCCCAGATGCGATTGTTGTAGGCCCAGGGCGAGAGCTCGTAGAAGATGCCGTGGCAGTCCATCAGGAAGCGTTCGTGATCCACCTCGCGGATGCGCGGCCACTCGGTCTGCCACATGTGGTCGAAACAGTGGCTGCCCTTGGGCAAGCGATAGCGGCGCCATTGACCGTCGCTGTCGGTATAGACCTTGAGGATGGCGGACGCCTGGTCCCAGCCCATGGCGAACATCGTGCCGCTGAAGTCACCACGACCGTTGACCTCGATGAAGGGCGCGTGTTCGAGGATCTGCCAGCGCTCGCCGTCCCATTCCGCCAGGCGCCCGGCCATGCCGTCGCCGCGGAAGTCGCGCTCGTCGTAGCTGTTGTTGACGACCACGACGCGGCCAAAGTTGCTGTAGCCGGCCTTGAAGTGCGCGTACTTGTGGTCCGGCACCCCCAGCTCGCGCGTCAGGTCGCCGAGGAAGGTGGCCTCCAGCGTATGTACGTCCAGCTCGTAGAACTCGCCCTCCATGCCCAGCATGTAGACCTTGTGCTCCGGGTCGCTCAGGTGACGCATGGTCGCGCACAGACGCACTTCGCACAGGCTCTCGATGGTGCGCACGCGGCGCTCGGTGTCGATCACGTGCGGGCCGATGATGAGCTGGTTGGAACCCCAGTGCAGCATACGATTGGTGTAGGTGCCCACGCGGCTCTGCGGGTGTTTCACCATGCGCAGGTCTTCATCGATCTCGTAGAGGCCGGTGCCCACGCCGGAGGCCGACTTGTGCGAGACGTAGGTGATGGCCCACAGCCGGTCGGCCCACGCAAAGAGCGCGCCCACGCCGCATTCAGTACGCGGCGGGCCGGGTCGCGCCCCCAGCGCCAGCGAGGGCAGCACGCCGCTGATTTGCATCGGATGGCTCATGTTTCCCTGCTTTCTGTTGCCTGGATAGTTGCGGACCGCCCCATCCAGCCCAGCCAGTTGTCCAGCTCCTCCAGCAGCGCCGCCGCGCGTTGCGGCTGCTGCGCCAGCGCGTTCTCCAGCTCCCAGGGGTCGCGCTGCATGTCAAACAGTTGCAGGGCCTGCAGAGGCTCGCGCTGCGCCACCAGTTTCCAGCCCGCCAGCAGCACGCAGAGCAACTCGCCGCATTCACTGAAGAGCGGCCGCTGCGGCAAGTCTGCGCCGCGCAGCGCCGGCAGCAACGAGCGACCCGGCGCCTCCAGGTCGGGCGCGGCACCGGCCAGCTCCAGCAGCGTGGGCAGCAGGTCCACAGTGCCGACCGGCGTCGCGCAGCGCTGACCCTGCGTCTGTCCCGGCAGACGCACCAGCAGCGGCACGCGCAGCGACTCGTCGTACATGACGCCCTTGCTGAACTGGCCGTGGGCGCCGTTCATCTCGCCATGGTCGGAAGTGAAGCACAGGGCCGTGCGCTGCGCCAGGCCGCTGGCCGCCAGGCTATCCAGCAAGCGCCCGAGGGCCGCGTCCAGCTGCGTGATTTCGCCATAGTAACGCTCGCGGAAGGTCTGCAGGTCGTAGTCCGCGTCCCACTGCGGTTGATGATACCAGGCATTGGGGTCGACGTTGGGTTCGCCCATCAGGTCGCGGCCCGCGTAACGCGCCAGAAACTGCGGCGGCGGCGCGCAGGGCGGATGCGGCGCCTGGTACGAGACGAAGAGGCAAAAGGGTTGCGGCAACTGCGGCAGCCATTCCAGCGCGATGTCGGTCAGGCCGTCGGTCTCGTGCCCGGCCAGCGGCTGCGGCCCGGGCGATTCGTCCGACCAGATCTGGCCGCGCCAGTGATCGACGTGATGGCTCTCCCAGCCGGCGAAACGCTGAAAGCCGCCGCGTCCCTGCGGCGGCACAGCGCGTTCGCGCTGCGGCGCGCCGCTCAAATGCCACTTGCCCAGCCAGGCCGTATGGTAGCCGGCAGCGTTAAGACGTGGCGCCAGCGTGGGCAGCCCGGCCGGCAGCGCCTGGCCGTTGCGCGTGACGCCGGTCTGGGTGGGCCAGCGCCCGCTGAGCAGACAGGCGCGCCAGGGCGTACACAGCGGCGAACTACTGCAGGCCTGCGTAAAAACCGTGCTCTCCTGCGCCAGTTCCAGCAGCCGCGGCGTGTGGACGAGCGGATGGCCGTCCAGCGCCGTCCAGCGCGCGCCCAGTTGGTCGGGGAAGAGGAAGAGCAGGTTGGGCGGCTGCTCGCTCACCCCTTGATGCCGGAGAGGTTGGCGCCCTGGATGAACTGCTTCTGGAAGAGAAAGAAGACGATTAGCACGGGCACCACCATCATGACGGTGGCCGCCATCTGCTGGTGCTGCATGCCGCCCTGGCCGGGCAGCGAGGTGAACTTGTAGAGGCCGATTGCCAGGGTGTGCAGGTTCTCGTCCTTGAGGTAGATCAGCGGCCCGAGGAACTCGTTCCAGCTGCCCTGCACACTGAGGATGCCCATCACCACGATGGCCGGCTTGGCCAGCGGCACCATGATGCGCGTGAAGATGCGAATCGCGCTGGCGCCGTCGATCTTGGCCGAATCAAGGAAATCCTGCGGGATGCCGAGGAAGAACTGGCGCCCGAGGAAGATGAAGAAGGCGTTGCCGAACCATTCCGGCACGACCAGCGGGTAGAAGGTGTTCACCCAGCCGATCTCGTTGTAGACGATGTAGACCGGGATCAGGCGCACCGCGAAAGGCAGCATCAGCGTCGCCAGCAGGATGAGGAAGAGCACGTCGCGGAAGGGGAAGCGGAAGCGCGCGAAGCCGTAGGCCACGATGGTCGAGGAGATCAGGCTGCCGACCAGCGAGAAGATGGTGATGATCATCGTGTTACGGAAGGTCACGCCGAAGTTCCAGAAGCGCAGCGCCTCCGTGTAGTTCTCCGGCTGCCACACGCGCGGGATCCACTCGGGCGGGAAGATGCCCACCTGCGACAGCGGCATGAAGGAAGTCATCAACATCCAGATCAGCGGCGCGATGAACCACAGGCTGCAGGCGATCAGCAGCAGATACAGCAGCGCGCGGGCCAGCCGCTGCGACAGCGGCTTCTGCACCTGCGTCGCGGGAACGCCGCTCGCCAGGATTGCGCTGCTCTCGCCTGTGGTGGCCATGGTGCGGACGTCTCCTCTCCGCTGCTCAGTTGTTGTAGAACACCCAGCGGTCGGATGTCACGACGATGGTGGCGGTGAAAATGAAGAGGATCATGAACAGGATCCAGGCCAGCGCCGAGGCGTAGCCCATCTGCGGCGGCAGAAACTCGAAGGCGTGATTGTAGAGATGCAGCATGTAGGTGCGCGTGGCGTCGCGCGGGCCACCGCTGGTCATGATGAAGACCTGGTTGAAGACCTGGAAGGCGCCGATGATGTTGATGAGCACGTTGAGGAAGATGGTGGGCGTCAACAGCGGCAGCGTCACGCGGCGCAGGCGCTGCAACCAGCTGGCGCCGTCGATGCGCGCCGCGTCGTAGTATTCCTCCGGGATATTCTGCAGGCCGGCGAGGAAGATGATCATGGTCACGCCGACCCAGGTGGTGCTCATCACCAGCAGGCCGCTCATGGCGTAGGACGGGCTGCTCAGCCAGCGGATGCGCTCCTGGCCGAACAGGCCCAGGAACCAGTTCAGCAGGCCGTAGCGCGCGTTCAGGATGTAGATCCACACCATCGAGATGGCCACGATGGGCACCGTCGAGGGGATGTAGAACAGCGTGCGCCACAGGCCGAGGAAACGCACCTTCGAGTTCAGCAGCATCGCCAGCGAAAAGGCCAGTGAGATGCGGATGGCGACCGAGCCGACCACGTAGAGCACCGTGTTGCGCAGCGACTTCAGGAAGAGCGAGTCGCCGCTGAAGATTTCGGCGTAGTTGTCGAGGCCGATCCACGCGGGCGGGTTGATGACGTCATAGCGCGTGAAGCTCAGCACGAAGGAGGCGACGAAGGGAAAGAAGGAAAAGAGCAGCAGGCCGATGATCCAGGGGCTGATGAAGGCCAGACCGGTCAGCGCCTCGCGGCGGCGCATGGGCGTCAAATCGCGCCAGCGCTCGCGTTTGCCGCGCACGCTGCGCAGCTGTGTGCCGAATGCTGCCGTCATGCCCGCCTCCTGCTCTCCGGCCTGCACGGGCGGGGAGGAACGCGAGCGCTCCTCCCCGCTACGTTATGTAACTTCGCTTTAGCCGTACTGGGCCCAGAAGGTGTCCAGCAGCTCCTGAATCTCCGCCTCGGCGTCAGCGAGGGCATCCTCGATCGACTTCTCGCCGAAGAGCACCTCGTCCGACATGCGACGGAGAATTTCGTTTGCTTCCGGCTGCACCGGCGACACCGTTACCACGCTGTCCAGCACCGCCACGCCGAGGATGTCTTCGGCCATGCGGTGCGACACGCCTTCCCTGGCGTAGCCGTCACAACCGGCCAGCGGCGAGGGCCGCTGCTGCTGCTGCAGGAACCAGCAGGCGCCACCGACCATACTGGTCGTGGTCTCACCATCGCCATTGACGTCGCCGACACCCAGCAGGGCGCCAGCCTCGTCGTAGTCCAGCTCCAGTTCAACGTTCGACTCGACCTGGGCCGTCATCCACTTGACCAGCTGCCAGGCCTCGTCGGGGTGCGGCGCATTCCTGGGGACCATAAAGCCCCAGCCGCCGAAGACCGGACCGCGCCGGCCCGGGTTGCCGCTGGGCCCGTAGGGCATGGGCGCCACGCCGAAGCCCAGGTTGCCCTCGCCGTCATCGCCGAAGACGTCGGTGGTGCCATGGCTCTCCAGCTGGAAGAGCTGCCACGAGCCGCTGATCTGGATCGAGTCGAAGCCCAGGATGAGCGGCGTCTGGTCGAACTCGCCGGTCATCTCGTAGAAGGAACTGACCTCCTCGATGCCGAAGTTGATGTCATCGGTGAAGGCCTGGATGAAATCCAGGGTCTCGTAGCCGGCCTGGTTGTTGATGGTGACCGTGCGCAGGTCAGCGCTGATCCAGTCCTGGCCGTTGGCGTTGAGCCAGTACAGGAAACCCTGGGCATTAACGTTCACGCCGACGCGGTCAAGGAAGCCATCCGCGCCGATGCGCAGCGCCATACCGGCTTCCGCCAGTTCGTCCCAGGTCTCGGGGAAGGATTCGAAGCCGGCGTCGGCCAGATGTTTCTTGTTGTACCAGGCGATGCCCAGCGCGCCGCCCGTGGGGTTGGGCAGCATCCAGGTCTTGCCGTCATACTGGTTGCCGCCAAACTCGGCGGGCACGAACATGTCGATCGTGATGCCGTCCGCCGCCATGTAGTCATCCAGCGCGATGATTGAATCGGTGGCGGCGAAGAAGGGCAGGTCCTGGCGGCCGAACATCGTCACGTCCGGCGGCGAGCCGGCGGCGATGGCGGTCAGCAGGTTGGGCAGCCGGTTGTCCCAGGGCAGGAAGATGTTGTTGACGCAAATGCCCGGGTTGGCCACCTCGAAGGCCGCGATGGCCGATTGCATGATGGGGATGCGGTTGCCGCCCCAGTGGTGCCAGTAGGTCAGGGTGATATCGCCCTGGCAGTCCGGGTTCTGCGCCTGCGCCACCAGCGTGAAGGACAGCAACATGGTAATGAGCAGCACTGCACTTAAGAGCTTCCTGGTCACGAGTGTTTCCTTTCTCCATAAGGGACGATGAACGAACAGAATTCAGGCATGTGAATCCTGATGCCGCGGCCCGCTTGGCGCGGCGCGCGACCGCGCAACTATACCCCGCGCCTGAACTCAGGGCAACGGGGCGATGCGGCATGCGCCATCTGCGCCGTACATTTGTGCGAAAGTTGTTGTAGAATAAGCCCGCGTCCGGCGCGGGAGAGGAAGTGCGTAGGGTGGAAGCGTTTACGACGAAGGGCCACTGGTGGCTGCCGGGAGATGATCCCCAAAATGCAATTGCCGGAATCCTGACATTCGATCCGCGTGGTCAATCGAAACTGGAAATGTTCGATGCGTTTGAATCTTGGGAGGAGATGGGGACAACGGGAAGAGTTGAACCCGTCATTCTTGGGTATGGGGACAAGGGTCAAGCCATCACACTGTTGCACTGTTTGCATACGGGTTCTGACTTTGCTATCAGTGGCAACTTGTGGCGCAGTGCAACCTATATTCCTCGCGACGTAATCCAGGGGCAACTATTCGAATCCGAAGAAAATATTGCCTTCAATCAAATGCTATTAAAGTTTTACGGGTTGGAGGGATGGGCAACCTCTGGCAAAGGATGGAAACTCGACAAGGTGGAGGGTCTTACCATTGTCAGGTCTGCTGAAGATGACATTATCGTTGAACTGGACGGGTTCAAGTTGGTATTCAGACGTAGTTACTCTTGGTCTGGAGACCAACGCAGGTCATTTTCAGTCAAACAGAATTTCGAAATCAATTTAGTCGTCAACGATTCGTGGGAATACGAAGAGTTCATAAACAAAATTTACCAGATTCAGGTTTTCTTGAGCTTGGCAATGAGGACTGCCACATGGCCAGTATCTATTGAAGCTCCAGATCCTTCCGAGGCCAACCGGAAAGCATCAATTCACTTCTCTCCCAGCACTGACTTCCAAGCAGAAAAGAATTTGTTTGTCCACGATATGTATTTCACGTTGGAGGGTGTGCGTCCTAAACTGCAACTGTGCCTCAATAACTGGTTTGCTAAGTCCGGCAAACTGGAACAAGTGATCAGACTTTACAATTTGACCATTTCAAAAAAGGTTTCTCTCGAACAGAGATTCTTGACTCTTGCAAAGGCGGTAGAAGTGTACCACCGTCAGATGCATGACGAAGCGTATGTGGATGAGGCTGTCTTTAAGCAAATTTGCTACATACTGGAAACATCGCTCCCTTACAGCATCCATGAAGGACTGAAACAACGAATTCACAATTCAATCAAATACACCAATGGCCCGTCGTTCGGTGGAAGATTGAGGAGAATCCGCAATAGACTCAGGCAATACAACGAGCAACTCTTTGAAGACTATGATCGATTTACCACAGCGGTAGTAGGCACCAGAAATTATCTGACACACTTCGACGAGACAGGGGAATCGGAAGCTAAAACAGACGGCCAATCTCTTTACTATATGTCCATGCGCTTGCGTTACATCCTTGAGTTGTGTCTTCTATCGGAACTGGGGTTTTCTGAGTCAGATCTCAAGGAAATGATAACAAATAACCTGAGAGTTCGTCCCTTGCCATCACGTCCGGAGTCGACTCATCATAAGACTTGACGAACAGCCGCACTACCGCCTCACTCCGCTACCCAAACCGCGCCCTGAGCAGCGCCGCGCCGGACATGACCAATGCCGACAGCGTTCGACCGGAGCGGGAGCGCATCGCCATGCTGCGCCAGGTGTTACAATGAACTCAGCCCGCCAGGTCGGCGGCGGAGGGGAAGACCCTTGAGTGGCGAAACGATAAACACCCCGGACGATCTGCGGCGCCGGCGCGAGCAGATCATCGACCTAGCCCGCCGGCATCGCGCCCATCGGATAGCCGTGTTTGGCTCTCTGGCGCGCGGTGAAGCCCATGCCGAAAGCGATATTGATATCCTGGTCGATTTCGAAGCGGACTACAAATTGCGCGACCACATCCGCCTGACGCAGGCGCTGCAGCGCCTGCTGGGGCGACGTGTGGAAGTGGTCGATCGCCACAGCCTGCGCACAGAACTGCGGGCGGTCATCCTGCAAGAGGCGCAAGGCCTGTGAGCGCAGCGCCGATGCCGGAGAGCGAGAAGTACGGCCCTGGAGCGGACTCGCCACACCCCTGTCTGGCTCGGTACCGGGCACATCGGCTCCAGTGTTGACTTACGTGTATGATCCCCCCCCTCACCCAAACTTCACCCTGAGCAGCGCCGCGCCGGACGCGCTGCAGCGCCGCGCAGCCGCCTCAACCAGCGTCATAAGGCGCCACTACCGGATTCCGGGCCGCCAGCAAATCATCGCTCCGCCGCTCAGGGCGCAGCGAGCACCTCCAACTCGGCAAACAGCACCATGTCCGACGACAGCATACGGCGATTGCTGTAGCTCGCGTCGTGACCCGTCAATTCCCGCCACGGCGGCTCCCCGCTCCACAGGCGCAGCATGAGCGCGTGGTTGCCGGCGGGCGCATCTGCCGGCAGCGTCAGCTCCAGCTCCTTGGTGACGATCACGCCGGGTATGAAAGCGGTGCCGGGGAAACGGGCGCCGAGCATATATTCGTCAGCCTGCGCGAGCGAGCGGGTATGCTCCGGCGGCACCAGGACATGCAGCGACAGGCGGAATTCGGGCGGCTGCAACGGACGGCGCGCCTGCCAGTAGAGGTGGACCTTGACCTCTTCACCGGGTTGCGCCGGGTTGCCCTCCAGCCAGTAGCCAACCAGCGCCAGGTCGCCGCCCTGATATTCCACCAGCACCGGCTCCGCCCGTAGCCGCAGCTCCAGCCCGGGCAGCACCCACCACGGGATGATATAAAGTGCCAGCGCCAGCGCGCCGGCAAGTGGTACAACCCTACTCGTTCGCAGCCAGGCGCGGCGCCACCCGTCGCCAGCGCGATGCGGCGCTGTGTTTGTCTGTCCCAATAGCAACAGGGCGCCGAGCGCCAGCGTGACTCCGACCAGTTCCGCAAGTTCTTCCAGCAGATTCCAGACCGGTTTGTTCAAGGCAAAGGAGTCGCAGAGGGCATCCAGCCAGGCTGGCCCGCCACAGGGTGTCCCCTGTCTGACAATGTGGTCCAGAACCATATCCAGCAACACGCCGCTGGCAGCCATCGTGGCCAGGCCAACGAGCAGCAGACTATAGATGCGCCGGTGCCGTCCGCCCTGGATGAGCAGAAATCCGATCGGCAGCACCATCGCTGAGCCGGCAAGCAGGTACAGCGCCCGCCACAGGGTTCGGTTCGTTTCGTGGATGACAAAGAACTCGTCCACGGCGAGGAAGAGGAAGCCCGCGCCCAGCACAAGCCAGTAAAGTCGAACCCCCCACTCCGGGATGCGGAAGTCGGAGTCTGTCCGCGTCCACCTTAACCCGAGCAGCAGGGCAGCCACTCCGGCCATGCACAGCTGCGCGGCGGCCATGGCAACCGCAAAGCGCCTTTCCGCGCCCAGATACAGATTCCAGTTCAGCAGCGTGCGCCCCGTCGACAGAATGCCCGGCTGTGCCAGGGCGAGCAGCAGCTCGATGGCCAGCAGGACAAGCAGCAGCCTGCGGATGTAAGGCGCCGGGCGAGCGCGCCACAGCAGAATGACACCGGCAACCAGCAGGACAACGAGGCCGGTCGCAAGCAGCGCCAGCAGGAAGAAGACATTCATTACGCCTCAACCATCATAAGGCGTCACCTCCGGATTCCACCCCGCCAGCAGGTTCGCGCAACGCTGCCCGATTTTGACCATGTGCGCGTCGTCCCAGGCATGCGTGTAGATGTAGAAACGGCCCTCGCGCAGCGCGGCGAAAGTGTGCTCCGCCACCCGCGCCGGATCCATGCCGTTGTCGATGTTCGTCGAATGCCCGGCAATCCATGCACGCCGGCCAGGGACCTCAACCTCATCGCGTTCGTCCGGCTCGCGCGCGATGGCCGCCGGCCGGTTGCGCCGCGCGCCCGTCAGCGCCGTGGCCACCGTCCCGGGACACAGCACATGCGCCTGCACAGGCGTGTCCATACGCGACAGCTCTTCATAAAGCGTCTCGCTCAGCGCCACGATGGCGTGTTTGGTGACGGTGTAGATGCCCAGATGGCCGGCCATCAACCCGGCGACCGAGGCCGTGTTGACGATGTGCGCGGGTTCGTTCTGCTGCAGCAGCCGCGGCGCGAAGACGTGCACGCCATGAATCACGCCCCACAGGTTCACGCCCAGCAGCCACTGCCAGTTGGAGATGGTGCCTGCCAGCACGCTGCCGGCCACCGTCGAGCCGACGCCGGCGTTGTTGCAGAGCAGATGCACACTGCCGAAGTGCGCCCAGGCCTGCCCGGCCAGCGCCTCCACGTCGGCCAGCTGCGAGACGTCCGTGCGCAGCGGCAGCACCTCGGCGCCCAGCGCGCGCAGCTCCGTCGCAGCCGCGTCCAGCGCGCCCTGCTCGATGTCGGCCAGCACCAGCTGCATGCCCTCGGCGGCCGCCAGCCGCGCCAGCCCCAGGCCGATGCCGCTGGCGCCGCCGGTGATAACCGCGACCTTGCCCCGGAAGTCCTGCATGTCACTTGCCTCCTGCGGCTGCCTGTGCATCCTGTTGCATCACGTCCATGGCGGCGACCACCACGCGTTCGTGGATATGCGGGTTGGCGGCGATGACGCCCTCGTTGCGCGCCAGCGTGGCCCCCTGCGTGAAGTCCAGCGCGGAGCCGTCCAGGTCGCTGACCCGACCACCGGCGGCCTGCACCAGCGCCGCGCCCGCCGCGTGATCCCAGATGCGATGCGCCGACCTGCTGCCCGGACGCGGCAGGCGCAGGTAAAGGTCTGCCGCGCCCGCCGCCACGCGCCCGTATTTCTCCTGGCTGTCGATGCGCCCCACGCGCGCCGCGCCCAGGCCCGCGCCCACGCGCACCCGCGCCATGCGCGAGTGGCTGGAATGGGCCGGCTCATGGCTTTCCATGAGCAGCATGTCCGCCGGCTTAGTGCGCTGCGAGACCTGCAGCCGCCGCGCAGCGCCGCCGGCCAGCGGCTCCATCAGCGCCGCGCCTGCCTGGGTATAGAGCAACTGTCCGCCGCCCGGCCAGCCCGGCGCAGCCAGCAAACCCGCGACCACCTGGCGGCGCGCATCCAGCAGGCCGACGGCGACCACATAGTGCCGCAGCGCGATGAAGCCCTTGGTGCCATCGATGGGGTCGATGACCCAGGTGCGCGCGGCCGCGCGCCCCTGGCCGTGATCCAGCCAGGCGCAGAGCTGCCTTTCGCTCACCGGCTCGCCCAGCACTGCGCTGACCTGGCGCAGCACTTCCTGCCGCTCCGCCGCGTTGATGAGTTGCAGGAACTGGTCGCTGCCCTCTTCGGCGATGACCGCGTCCTGCGGGTGCAGCCGGCTGATCATGCGGCAGAGGATGGCCTGGGCGCCGTAGTCGGCGATGGTGACGGGCTCCGCGCCGCTCTTGCGTTTGACCGCGTCGTCCTGCTGCGCGGGCCGGATGTGGGCAGCCTGCACCGCCTGGCAGAGGGCGGCTGCCTGGCGCGCGGCCGGCAGCAGGGACTGAATTTCGCTCATGGGACGTCCTGTCAATGGCTACGGGAACGCGATTGCGAAGCAGTGAATATAACAAATGGCCGGCGCTTAACGCGGCAGGGGAATGCGCAGCAGGTCGCGGCCGCTGATGACCGGGCCGTCGTATTCCGCGCGCAGCTCGGCCAGCAGCATTTCTTCGCTGCCGCCCCAGCACAGTTGATGCACCAGCACCAGCAGCCCCGGGCGGACGCGCCGGGCCAGCGCCGCCAGCTCGCGCGTGGAGGTGTGCACGTTGCCGTGATAGCGCTGCCAGTCCGGCGTCAGGTCGGCGAAGGCCTGCGCCGAGTAAACCTCGTGCACCAGCACATCGCAGTCGCGCGCCGCTTCCTCGATGCCCGCGCAGGGGGCCGTGTCGCCGGAGATGACGATGCGCCCGGCGGGCGTGTCGCAGCGGAAAGCCCAGGCGGGCCAGGAACCGTGACTGACGCGGAAGGCCGTGACCTGCAGCTGCGCGTCGGCGTAGACCGGGCCGGCGGCCTCGATCTCATGCGTGACCAGACGCTGGCCGCCGTCATTGGCCGGCTCCAGCCCCTGCAGCCGCTCATGGATGTCTGCGCCCCAGGCTGCGCGCACGCCCTGCGCCATGGCCGCCAGGCCGGTTGGCCCGTAGATCGTGAGCGGCGCGCGCCGCCCCAGCGTCCAGGGAGTCAGCAAGAGGTCGGGCAGGCCGGCGGTGTGATCATGGTGCAGATGGGTGAGGAAGGCCAGGCGCAACTGCGGCGGCGCCAGCGCCTTGATGCCCAGCTCGCGCCACGCGGCGAAGGCGCGGCGCGTTACGCCGGGGCCAAAATCCACCAGCCAGGAGCGGCCATCCACCACGACGGCCAGCGCCGAGCCGTGACGGTCGGCTTCGCCGTTGGGCGTTCCGGTGCCGAGCAGGACAAGTTCGGTGGACATGGGGGCAGACTCAGCGCGGCCGGCAGAAATGCAGGACGGCCGGCGTCAGGGCCGGCCGTCGCTTGCGTGCCTGGAGGGATTCGAACCCCCGACCTATGGTTCCGTAGACCATCGCTCTATCCACTGAGCTACAGGCACCCGGCGCCAATCGTCGCACAGGCGGCCTGGACTGTCAAGTCACAGGCCGGCCGCGTCACTCGCTAAAGGCGACTTCCCCCTCAGGGGCGCTGACCTCGAGCGGCTCGTTGTAGCGCATGTCGTCCAGCCCCAGCGTCACGGAGATGACGGCCGGTAGCGCCTGGCCGCCACCCAGCATGGCCGTGTTCAGGCTCATGCCCAGTTCCAGGTCAAGCTGGCGCAACAGGCCGCCGTCGATTTCGATGGCCGGCTCGAAGGTCAGCAGCAGGTCATCCAGCAACATGCCCAGCAGCGGGCCAACCGCGGCCAGCGAGTCATCGCCAGTCGCTGCGCCGGCCACCTGCAACAGGTTGGCGAAGGTCGGCGAGAGCAGCCAGGCGTTCAGGTCCACTTCAATGTGGAAGTTCGCCAGACCCTCCTCATCCGCCAGACGTTCGCCGCTGCTGAATTCGTCCAGGCCACCGGTTTCCAGCCAGCCGAGGAAGTCGAGGGCCTGGGCGCCAGCCAGCTGGGTGACGTCCAGGTCCAGCCCGGTAGCAGAGAGGCTCTCGTCAAAGTTCATGCCTTGCCAGATTTGCCCATCGCCCAGACGCAGATAGAGGACACCATCCACCAGACGCAGGCTGACGTTCAACGGGATGGCCTCCGCGGTGCCGGTGGTGGTCGTGCCTGCCAACTCCATCGTCATGATCGGCTCGCCCGCATCGTCCGCGCCAAAGGCAGCCGTGCCGGCCAGCGCGATCTGAAAGTCCACGTCCGGATCGCCGTCCACGCCAACGAACAAGTCCATATCGAAATGGAGCGAGTCCGCGTCCATGCCCTCGCTGGCGCTGACCAGCAGGGCCAGGTCAGCGTCGCTCAGGCCATCGATTGCCACCTGGGCCTGGGTCAGCATGGCGCCAGTCAGCAAAAACAAGAGGGTCATCAGGATCACGAGTCGGCGCATCATGCGGTCTCCCGGGGAATATCCATACAAGGGATGATTAACTGGTCAGTTTATTGTGGCGACCAGCACCTGTCAACCGGCCACGGCAGGCGCTGCGTTGCAGGGTACACGCGAACTTGTTATGCTGACCGCGATATCAGGAGTGTGCGATGCGTCGATTCTGGCTGACAATTGTGGCCCTGGTGTGGCTGAGCGCCTGCAGCGCTGTCAGCCAGCAGGAGCCCGCGCCGCCGACGGTTACCCTGGTTCCGGTCGTCACCGCAACGCCCCTGCCCACTGCCACGCCCCTCGCCTCCGCCACGCCGCTCCCCAGCGCGACCGCCACAGTGCCGCCCAGCGCGACGCCCCTGCCCAGCGCCACGCCGACCCGCAGCGGGCTGATTGACGCTGTGCGCTCGGTCAACCTGCGCGCCGGCCCCGGCGTCAGCTACGCGCCCCTGGCGGCCCTGCAACCCGGCGACCAGGTGCTGCTGCTGGCGCAGGACGAGGATGCCAGCTGGCAGCAGGTGCGGCTCGCCGATGGCCGCGAAGGCTGGGTCGCAGCCAGCCTGATCGCCGAGGCAGACGCGCCGGCGCCGGACAGCGACCTGCCGGTCATCGCCGTGGATTCGATCCGCGCCACGGCCACTGCTATCGCCGGCGACAGCGCGCTCGTCGCGCCGGTTGAGGCAGGCGGGGCCGAGGCAGGTGAAGGCGCGGGTGAGGCAGCCACCGGTGGCGCGATTCGCACGGGCGTGGATGTGCTGGCCTACTGCAATGCAGCCGAACATGGCTTCCCGGCGCCGACCGACCTGGTCGCCGGCTCTACCATCGACGTCTGGTGGAACTGGTTCGCGAAAACCGACGCCCAGGTCGCGGCGCATCTGGCCAACGCGATCTATAACGTCACGGTGGATGGCGAGCCGCTGGGCGACTGGAAGAACTACCGCATCCCGCCCTATCGCCAGGACGATGGCAACACCTATGTCGACTGGTATGTGCCCTATGGCCCGCTCGAGGCCGGCGAGCACCGCATCACCTACGAACTGACCTGGCGCGCGGCCATCAGCGATGGCTACCGGCGCTTTGGCCCGGACACCGAAACGCCGCGGGAAACGGGCAGCTGTACCTTCCGCGTGCTCGCCACCGCGCCCTAGAACTGAAAGCCCTTGCGAAAGGGCAGTATCTTGCGCTCGTAAGCGCTCGTCAGCTCCTGCAGCCGAGCTTCCATGTCATCGAAACGCCGGCTGGTGGAAAGTTTCAGCAGCGTCTCCTGGCTCTCGGCCACGAACTCCAGCTGGCGCACCGGATAGTCGCCCCAGGCGACGTGCCAGACGCGAAAGAGATAGAGCCCCATCGTCTCCAGCTCTGGCACGAATTCCTTCAGCACATAGTGATAGTACTTCTCCACCCGGTCCGGGCGGATGTCATAGGTCAGCAGCAATTTGTAACCGGGGGTGATGGTTCTGGGCATGACAGCATCCGTGGCTGAACCCTGGTTCTATTTTAGCACGGCAACAGCAGCGGCGCGCCAGGCGTCTGTTCGGCTACAGCAGCGACGCTGGCGTGCCCGGCGCGGGCGCGCGCGCTTGTCGCGACCGCCGGGATACGCTACGATTGCCGCTGCCTGACCGCCGCGGGAGCCGCACATGAGTCATCTGCAGGAGCGCCTTCAGGAGCTACGCCGGCGCTTGCTGACGGCAACGGACGATGCGGCCGCCCTTGCGCGACTGGAGGTTGAGGCGCGGGCCTTGCTGGCCGACGCGCGCAACACCGCCCACGAGGCCGCCGCCCAGGCGCTCTTCGCCGACCTGGCACGCATGAGCAACCCCACCTCGCCCACCGCCGCCACCGTGCGCGGCCTGCTGCGCCGCGCCCGCATCCGCATCGAAATCGCCGGCGACGACGACGACATCGACGAGGCCATTGACATCCTCGCCGAGGCGCTCGCCCTCGACCCCGAAGCGCCCGATACCATATTCATGTTGCAGCAGGCCGGCTCCTGGAACGGGCAGGCCCGCCAGCGCGTCAGCGACCTCTTTGCGAGCCACAACGTCGAGGCCGAGGCCACCACCGGGGATTCCGCAGAAAGTGGGGCGGAAAGCGCGGACGAGCCTCCGCAGGAGCCGCAGCAGCCCGACAGCGCGCCGGAAGCCTGGTCGCCGACGGCCAGAAACAGGGAGCCGGAAACGCCGGCCGCGGACAGCGCGACCTGGTTCGGGCCCGACATCGAGGACACGCTCTCCCGCCTGACCCAGGCCTACTACGCCGGTGAGTATCAGCAGACGGTGGACCTCGCCAACCGCGCGCTGACCATGCAGCCCGGCAACCCCACCGCGCTCGAATACCGTCAGAAGGCCGAAGACAACCTCATCCGCGGCGTCGTGCCCGACCACCGCATCCCCTTCGACGCGCGCGTGTCCTACAACCGCGCCAACTCGCTGGTGCGCGCCGGCAACTATGACGAGGCCGAACGCCTCTATCGCGAGGCGCGCGACCTGGCCGAACACAGCGGCATCCTCAGCTGGAAGGATGCCGAGCAGGCCATGCTGGAGATCCAGGACCTGGCGCTGGCGCGCGAACTGCTCACCGAGGGCGACCGCCTGATGGAGAGCGACAACTGGGGCGATGCGCTGCGCAAGTACGAGGGCGCGCTGCGCGTGGTCGCCAACGACCCCCAGGCCGAGGAACGCATCGAGAACCTGCAGCGCGTACAGCAGGACGCCGACCAGGCCAACTCGCAGCTGGGCATGCTCAGCGGCTCGCTGCAGGAGCAGGCCGGCCAGCTCGAAAGCATCATGGCCATCATCCAGCGCGCGCGCCAGCGCCTGCCTGGCAGCCAGCGCCTGCGCCAGTTGGTGGATTCCACCAGTCAACGTCAGGTCGCCATCCGCAACCGCCTCTTTGACCAGGCGCGCATCGCCCTCGGCCGCAACGAAAACGCCAGTTCGCTCGAGGAGCGTCTGCAACTGGCGGGCGAGGCCAGCGCCCTGCTCGAGCTGGCGGCCAGGCTGGACCCCGGCGACGCCGATCTCTCCAACGCATTGATGGCCGCGCGCAGCCAGATCAGCGAAATGGAGAACGCGCGCCAGGTCATCGAACGCGCCGCCGCGCTCGTGGCGCAGAACTTCGAGAATGAACTCGCCCAGGCGCGCAACATGCTCGCCGGACTCGAGGAATACTCCCAGGATGCGCGCTGGCGCAGCGTCGTCAACGAGCTGCTGACGCGCTACATGGAGCGCGCCGAGGATGCGCTCGAGGCGGGCGACCTGGATGCGGCCGAGTCCTGGCTGGATGACGCCGGCGAGTCACCCTTCAACCTCGCGGGCCGCCGCACCGAGCTGTCGCGCCTCGAGAAGTCCCTGCAGAAAGGCCGCAACCGGCGCCGCACGCGGCTCTTGCTGGGCCTCGGCCTGATCTTCATCGGTGGCATCACCGTCGTCCTGCTGTCGCAGCCCGTGTGGTTCCCGCTGCTTTATCCGCCGCCGACGCCCACCCCCAGCAGCACGCCGACGGCCAGCAGCACGCCGACGGCCACCGTCACCGGCACGCCCACCGCCACGCCTACCCTGACCATGACGCCCTCGCACACGCCCAGCGCCACACCGACGCCAACGCACACCTTCACGCCCACCGCCTCGCCCACGGTCACCGCGACCCCAACCATCACGTCCACGCCGACCATCACGCCCACGCCCGTCGTGCTCTGCCGGATCTTCAACGATGGCGACGAAACCATCAACATACGCGCGGACAAGTCCACCTCGGCGAGCCGGGTCGGCCTGCTGGAACCGGGCGAGTTGATGCAGGTCGGCGGCCAGCAGATCAGCGAATCGGACGGGCAACTGTGGTTCCTGGTGCAGGATGAGCCTGGCCCCAGCGCCAGCATCCGCGGCTGGGTGCGCAGTGACGTCGTGCGTTCTATCGACTGTCCGCCGCTGGACGGTTGAGTCCGGGCGTCACCAACCTAAATGCAGTAACCGAAGCGCTGCAGATCGATCAGCCACAGACCACCGTGGACGCCGTTCGCGGCCAGCGCCAGCGTGGTGAAGTCCGGCGAAAGCGCCAGACGGCTGCGCGCATCCGGCGCCAGCTGCAGGAAGGGCAGCGCGGTCATGTCGTGCAGGCTCTTCTCGTCCGGGTTGTAGCATTGCAAACGCGGTTCGCCGTCCACCGGACGCGCGATATAGATGCGGCGGCCGGCCGGGCTGTGCGCATACCAGGGCGCGGGCCAGTGATTGCCGGGCGGCTCGGCGGCGAACATGGCAATGAAGAAGGTGCTGGCACTGTCCTTCAGGAAGTAGCCGGTGACGCCGTTCAGGGTCGTGGTGATGACCAGGCCGCGGCCGCTGGCCGAGACGCCAGGCACAGTCAGGGAGGGCCTGGCTGTGCGCGGATGCTGGCTCAGCGGGCGGCCTTCGGCATTGCCGACAGCGTAGCGCACCTGCTGGCCAGGACCGGCGTGGAACCAGGCGACGAAGTTGCCGCTCGTCCCCTGCCAGCTGATGCCCTGCAGGGTGATGTTGTAGAGTTTGTTGAAGAGCACCCGCGGAAAGCTGCCGTTCGGCTCGATCGTAACCAGTGAGTTGAGATCGTTCTGGTACAGGGCGCGGCGCTGGCCAGGCGCAAAGCTGAAGGAGGAGCGCCGGAAGAGCAGCGGGTCCGTCTGGCCCATGGCCTGCAGCAGCGCCGGCGTCACCTCTTCCGCCTGCGGATGGGCCTCCAGGTCGACACTCACACCCGACATCAAATCCACTGCGTGCCAGTCGCGCAGGGTGAAGACGTCGCGCCAGCAGCCACTACTGTAGCGCAGATGCTGCGAGTCCACCCACTCGAGCTCGACGACTTCGCGTCCGTCAACCTGCGTGATGCCGGGCAGCGCCTGCGCGCTGTCCCGGGCCGCGGGTTCACGCGAGCTGGCCTGGGGGAGGATCTCGATGCCCGCGTCAGGCGGCAACTCCTCCGCGCCGAAGAGATCGAGCTGCAGCACGAAGGGGGCGCTGGCGCCTGGTTGCAGCGCCTGGTCAAGCGGCAGCGCCTCACCACACACACCCGTCAGGAAGCCGAAACCCTCGCCGATCAGCGTCCCGTCGGCAGCGCTGACCTCGGCGAAGAGTTGCGCCACGACCCAGGCGAGCGGGCCATCGTTGTGCAGCCGGCCCTCGATGATGGCCTGTTCCTGGCCAAAGGCGTCGGGCCGCAGGACGATGACGGTACCCTGCTCGCGCAGCGCCTCTTCCTGGGCGACGCTGCTGCCGGCAACGGCGCACAGCAGGATGGCCGCGATCAGCCTCAACACCAGACGCATGGGCGCTCCCTGCCTGAATGGAGATCGATTGTAGACGATGGCCATAGTTGTCGGCCACTGTGAACCCGCGCGCCGTGCCGTTACAATGCCGCCTGGTGCAGGGAAAGGGAGCCGCCCATGGTGCGCTGCGGCATCGACCTCATCGAAATCCGGCGCGTGGCCGACGGCATCGAGCGCCACGGCGAGCGCTTTCTGCAGCGCTTCTTCACGCCTGGCGAGCGCGCCGACTGCGAGGACCGGCCGCATCGCCTGGCCGCGCGCCTGGCCGCCAAGGAGGCCGTCGCCAAGGCTCTTGGCACGGGCATCGGCGCGGTGCGCTGGCGCGATATCGAAGTGCGCTGTGACGACGCGTCGGGCCGGCCCGAGCTGCATTTGCATGGCGCGGCCGCGGGTATCGCCGCCGGCCTCGGCCTGACGCAGTGGGACGTCAGCCTGACGCACACCGCCGGCCAGGCGGCGGCGGTGGCCATCGCGCAGCAGGACGGGCGCGGCCTGCGCTACAATGCCCGCGGTCGTCAGTAGCCGGAGGACTGGCATGCGCCATACGGACACAGGCCCCCACGGCCTTTACTACGAGGAGATCGAGCCCGGCGCGGAGTTCGTCACCCGCGGCCGCACCATCACCGAGGCGGATCTCGTCCAGTTCGCCGCGCTCACCGGCGACTACAACCCCATGCACACGGATGAGCGCTACATGCAGACGCACCCCATGGGCCGGCGCGTGGCCCACGGCATGCTCAGCCTCAGCTACGCCGTCGGCCAGATTTATCAGCTGGGCTTCATGGAACGCACGGTCATTGCCTTCCGCAGCGTGGAGATGAAGTTCAGCCTGCCGGTCTTCATCGGCGACACGCTGCACAGCGTTCTGCGCATCACGGAGAAGCGACCCTCGCGTCGACTCGGCGGCGGTTCCATCACAGCCGCCGTGCGCATCATCAACCAGGAAGGCCGCAGCGTGCAGTCCGGCTCGATGACGCTCATCATCGCCTCCCGGCCGCAGGATGGGGCGGGCGCGGCCACTTGACATGTGCGCCGCCGCCAGGCTACCCTGAATTCCGGTAGCATCCCACAGGCACGACCATGCAGATCAAGCGCGACTACTCGCGGTCCTTCTTCGGCGCACGCCGGCGCCGGATTCGCGCGCGCAACTTCCTGTTCACCCTGCTCTTGCTGGCGAGCCTGCTGGCACTGGCCTGGACGAGCCGCGACGCGCTGCAGTACGTCGCCCTCGACCTGGTCGGCCTGGCCCCCACGCCCACGCCCTTCGCCAGCCAGCTGGCCACCCGCGGCGCCGCGCTCGCGCAGGACGGCGAACTGGCCGAAGCGGCCGCGCTGTTCCTGCTTGCGGTGCAACAGCGGCCGGACAGCCTCGACTATCTCTACGAATACGGCCAGCTGCTGATCGAGCTCGACCGGGCGCAGGAGGTGCTGACGCCGCAGCCGCTCTACAGCAACCAGTCGCTGGCCGACCGCAGCATCGAACTCGACAGCCAGGACGCGCGCGGCTACGCGCTCAAGGCCCGCGCGCTCGTGTGGGTCGACGAGGCGGCCGACGCCATCCCGGTGGGCACGGCCGGGCTGGAGCAGGACAACCGCTCCGCCCCGCTCTACGCCGCGCTGGGACGCGCCTACACGCGCATCGGACGCTATCAACAGGGCCTCGACTACGCCGAACAGGCGGTTGCGCTGGACCCGATGGACGCCGAGGCGCGGCGCAGTTATGCCTACGCGCTGATCTGGGTCGGCGAGCGTTACGAGGCCATCCGCCAGCTGGAGGACGCGCTCTCCCTGCAGCCACAACTGAAGGCCCTCTACTTCGAGCTGGCCGCCCAGTATCTGGCTACCGGCCAGGACGAGCTGGCCATCGCCGCCTACGGCCAGATCCTCTCGCTCGACCGCAACGACAAGAAAGCCTACCTGCGTTTGTGCCAGTCCTGGGCGCGCGTGGGCCAGAACGACCAGGCCCAGGGCTACTGCGAGGACGCGCTGGCCATCGATCCGGAATATTCCGACGCCTGGACCGAGGTCGGCCGCGCGCGCTACACGCGCCGCAACTACGAGGGCTCGATCGAGGCTTTCGATAGTTGCATCAAGTTCGGTTCAAGCTCCATCGAGTGCTGGTATCTGCGCGGCCTGGCGCACTACTATCTCGGCCACTGCGACCAGGCCTGGAGCATCCTGAACGAGGCACTGCCCCGGGCGCAGCAACTCGCCGAACCCGGGCCAATCGTTGCCAACATCCGCGAGGGCCTGCGTCTGACAACCATTTCCTGCCTCGGTTACGCCGGCGCGGCGCTGCCCACCAACATCCCGCCCACGCCGGTGCCACCCACGCCCATCGGTGGCTGAGCGCGCATGAACCTGCGGATTCCCAAACGCTATCGCAGCGGCCAGCGCCGCAACCTCTTCTCGCTGCGCTGGCTGTGGCTGTGGCTGCTGACGCCGCTGGTCGTCTACTTCGGCCTGCAAATCCTGCAGAACCGCGAGCAATACGCGCCCGCCGTGGAGCAGCGCTTCGACGAACTGGTCGACAGTGCCGGCAGCGTCCTGTCTACCGCGCTGGCGCCCACGCCGCTGCCTACCGAAGACCCCTCCATCCGCCGCAGCCTCGCCAACGCTGCCTGGCAGCGCGGCGCCATCGGCCAGGCCGCCGCGCTCTACGAGGGTCTGGTCGCGGCCTTGCCCAACGCCGTTGACCTGCACCTGCGCCTGGCGCTGGCCCTGATCATGGACAACCGCCCCGAGGCCGCGCTCGCCGCCGCCGAAGACGCCGTCACCGCCGACCCCTTCAGCGCCGACGCCTGGGCCCTGCGCGCCCTCGCCCTGGATCGCAGCGGAGACTTTGGCGCGGCCCTCGCCAGCGCGCGTCATGCCCTCGAGCTGGCCGGCGCGGCGCAGCCGCAGGCCGCCGCCCGCGCTGGCGCCTGGCTGGCCGAGGCCCTCTTCGACCTGGGCCACATCGAGCGCGCCTTCAGCACCGTCAACAGCGCCCTGCTGGACAACCCCGACAGCCCCGAGGCCCTGCGCGTGCGCGCCCTAATCAACGAGAATGCGCGCTTCGACTATGATGCCGCGCTGGCCGACCTGCAGCGCGCGAGTGAGCTGGCGCCGCATCTGCCCTACATCACCATCGACCTGGCGCGCCTGCACTATTACCGCTTCGATGACGTGGATACCAGCATCGCCCTGCTGGGCGACATCGTCGAGCTCAATCCGCGCAACACCGCCGCGCTCTACGAGCTGGGCCGCCTCTATCTGAGCGCGCTCGGCGACCCTACCCAGGCGAGCGAGTACCTCGTGCGCTGCATCGAAAGCAACGTGCGCTACCGCAACTGTCACTACCTGCTGGGCCGCTCACAGATGCGCAACGAGCAGTACAGCAGCGCCTCCGCCTCTTTCCGCAAGGCCATCGAAATCGGCCCCGACAGCGCCCGTCACTACTGGTGGGCGGCTGACGCCGAGATACTGCAGGGCAACTGTACGGCGGCCATTCCCTGGCTGCAAAGCGGCTATCGCCTCGCCCAGGAGGAAGAAAACGCGGTGCTGGTCGGCGAATTCGAGTTTCTGATGAGCGGCTGCGGCCTGCTGGTCGTGCCCGGCGTGGCCGCGGATCAGGGCTGACGCGCCAGCAGCAGCTGCGCCTCGCCTGCCACGCGCCACGCCCCCGCGCAAGCCGGCACCAGCGCCGTCTGCCCCGCCCGCAGCGTCACCTGACCCGGGCCGGACTCCAGCACAGCGCAGCCCGCGATGCAGGTCAGCGCCTGGAAGCGACGCCCGCCCGTGTCGCGCGTGAGCCGCCGGCCCGCCCGCGCCTTGAGCTGCAGTAACTCGCACACAAAGTATTCGCAGCGCGCCAGCTCGACGACCTGCGCCGGCTGCCCGCCTGTATGCCGCAGCGGCGCCGGCGCGTCCAGCCGGGCCACCTGCAGGCCGCGCTCGATGTGCAGCGGCCGCGGCTGCCCGTCCAGGCCCGTGCGGCCCCAGTCGTAGAGGCGGTAGGTGCGGTCGGAGGTCTGCTGAATCTCGTAGACCAGCAGGCCCGGCCCCAGCGCGTGCACCGTGCCGGCGCGCAGCAGCAAGGCATCGCCCGCCCGCACCGGCACAGCCAGCAGCAAGGACGCCAGCGCGTCTTCGCGGATGGCCGCTGCCAGCTGCGCGCGCGTGCAGCCTGGCGTCACCCCGCGCACCAGACGCGCTTCCGGTTCCGCCGCGACGACGTACCAGGCCTCGGTCTTGCCGCGCGGCTCATCCTCCAGCCGCTGCGCCCAGGCATCGTCCGGGTGTACCTGCACCGACAGCCACGCGGAGGCGTCCAGCAGCTTGGCCAGCAGCGGCCAGCCCGCGGCCAGGTCAACATCCGGCCCGGCCAGCGCCGCGCCGTACTGTGGCAGCAGTTCGCCCAGACTGCGCCCCGCCAGCGGTCCCGCGGCCACGGTCGCGCTGTCGTCCAGCAACCACGCTTCGCCGTAGGGCTGCGCGTCCGGCAAGGCGATGCCCAGGGTCTCCAGCTGGCGTCCGCCCCAGACCTTGACCTTCAGCGCCGGCTGCAGCAGCAGCGGCCCGCCGTCCATGCGCCCTCCTGTCATTGCCTGCGCAGTATAGCCTGGTGCATGGCTGCAGCGTCTGTGATACGCTCAGGCTCATGCGGGCGAGACACCGACGTACCCTCGAGCGCCTGTTTCAACGACCGACGCCAGCCAACATCCGCTGGAGGGAGGTTGTCTCCCTGATGGATGCGCTGAACTTCGAAATCACCGAACGTTCGGGCTCGCGCGTGGCCTTCGATGCCGACGATGAAGTGTTGGTACTCCACAAGCCTCATCCGCGCCCTGAGATGCGCCGGGCGGCAGTACGCGACGTCGTGGATTTTCTGGAAAGGCAGGGGGTGACTCCGTGATTGAATACAAGGGCTACATCGCCGATATTGAGTATGATGAATCCGTGGATATGCTGCACGGCAGGGTCATCAACAGCGGCGCATACCCCATCGCCAATTGTGCGGCCCATGATGTTGAAGGGCTGAAGCGCGAGTTCGCTTTCTCAATCGACGTCTATCTGGAATATTGCGAAGAACGCGGCATCAAGCCCGCAAGACCAGAACCACTCGGGGAGTTCCTCTCCGAAAGGCTGCACCTGCGCATGGACGAGACCCTGCTGGGCCGCGTGGAGCAGGCGGCCAGGGACAGCGGCCTGAGCCTCGATTGCTGGGTCGCGCAGGCGCTGGAGCGCAGTCTGGCGGCGGAGACGCCCGCGCCCGGGGTCTGAGCCGAGGGTAATTGCGACTGCGCCATGCATCCGCTACGCTGTGGCGCATGAACCCGGTGACCAGCTACGTCAATGAAATAAGCAGCATGTACGGCAGCGGCCAGGCCACCGAGCACAGCTACCGTTCCACGCTGGAAGGCTTGCTCAAGTCCTTTGACGAGAGTGTAGAAGTCATCAATGAACCGCGCCACCTGGCCTTCGGCGCGCCGGACATGGTGCTGCAACTGGCCGGCCAGCCGGTCGGCTACGTCGAATGCAAGGACCTGCGCATTGCGCTTGATGGAGTGGAGAACTCCCCGCAACTAAAACGGTATCGCAAGGCCTGCGACAACCTCATCCTCACCAACTACCGCGAATTTCGCTGGTACCGCGGCGGTGAACCTGTCGGGCAATCGGTAATTGTCGCGCGTCTCAGCGGGAGCGGGCTACAACAGCAACGCAGACAATACGGCGGACTGAGTTCACTGCTCGAACGCTTCCAGCGCACGACGCCGGCTGACATCACCTCGCCGGAGGAACTGGCCAGGGTCATGGCCGACCTCACGCGCGAGATCGCCGGCCTGATCAGCGAGACCCTGAACACGCCCGACCGCCCCAGCTTCCTGCACAAGCACAAGCACGACCTGGAAGTCGAGTTGTTACCGACACTCGACAACGGCGAATTCGCCGACATGTACGCCCAGACCCTCGCCTACGCGCTCTTCGCCGCGCGCATGGAACTGCAGCACCTGCCCGCGCGCGACTTCACGCTGGCGCGCGCCTTCGCCGACATGCCGCGCACCAACCGCTTCCTGCATCGCGAATTCGGGCAAATCTTTCAGGACCTGGAGCGCGAAGTTAAGTGGGCCGTCGAGCAGTTGACGACGCGCCTGGCCAACACGCAAATCGCCGAGGTCATGCGCGACTTCCGCGGCGGCACCCGGCAGCGCGACGCCATCGTCCACTTTTACGAGGACTTTCTCGCCACGCACGACCCGGTCCTGCGCGAGCAGCGCGGCGTCTACTTCACGCCGGAGCCGGTCGTCGGCTACATCGTGCGCAGCGTGGACGCACTGCTGCGCAGTCACTTCGGTCGCGGCGACGGCCTGGCGAGTGACAACGTGCACATCCTGGACCCCGCGACAGGCACCGGCAGCTTCCTGCTGGCCGTGGTGGAGCAAATTTACGAAACGATGCGCGGCCAGCACGGCATCTGGCCGGACTATGTGCGTCGTCAGTTGCTGCCGCGCCTGCACGGCTTCGAACTGCTGATGGCGCCCTACACCCTGGCGCACATGCGCCTCGGCCTCTACCTGGGCGAGAAAGGCTGCCCGCTCGGCGAGGATGACCGGCTGAACATCCTGCTGACCAACTCGCTGGACCGCGGCGTGAAGAAAGAGGAGCAGCTCTGGGAAGACCACATCGTTGCGGAAGCCAACGCCGCCGCCGAGGTCAAGAACGACAAACCCATCATGGTCGTGCTCGGCAATCCGCCCTACAGCGGCCACAGCGCCAACAAGGGCAACTGGATCCGCGAGTTGCTGCGCGATTACTACGTGGTGGACGGCGCGCCACTGGGTGAGAAAAACCCCAAGTGGCTGCAGGATGACTATGTCAAGTTCATCCGCTTCGGCCAGTGGCGCATCGAACGCAACGGAGAAGGCGTGCTGGCCTTCATTACCAACCACGCATGGATGGACAACCCGACATTCCGCGGTATGCGCCAATCGCTGCTGAACAGCTTCAGCGAGATCTATGTCCTCAATCTGCACGGCAACAGCAAGAAAAAGGAGACCACGCCCGAAGGCAACCGGGACGATAATGTCTTCGATATCCAGCAGGGCGTCAGCATCGCCTTCTTCGTCAAGCAGCGCGACCACAGCGGCCCGGCGCGCGTGTTCCACAGCGACCTGTGGGGCCTGCGCCGCGAGAAATATGAGGCGCTCAACGCGGGCAACTTCGAGGATATGGACTGGCAGGAACTCGTGCCGCAGTCGCCGTCGTATTTCTTCGTGCCCTTTGACTACGATGGCTGGCGCGAATATGAACAGGGCTGGAAGGTCACCGACATTTTCCCGCAGCACGCGACCGGCATCACAACACACCGTGACCATTTTGTGCTTGATTTTGACGAAGATGAACTGCGCCAGCGCATAAAGGACTTTTGCAATCCTGACATCCCTGATGTGGAAGTCCGTCATCGCTACAGATTAAAGGACAACCGCGATTGGCAAATGCGTTCCGCTCGGGAAGCCCTGGAGAAGATTGCGAACCGTGAGGATTTCATTCGCCCCTGTCTGTACCGCCCATTCGATTCTCGAAATTTACTTTATCACGACACTATGATTGACTGGCCGCGTGCTGATGTCATGCGGCATATGCTTGCAGCAGAGGGGCTACCAACCTTTCCAGCACTTCTACGACCCGGCGCCAATCTCGGCCTCACGGTCGGGCGTGCCGGTCAGGTGATTGACACTGGTGAATGGAATATCGTGCTTTGCACTGACACGCTCACTGACGTTAATCTGTTTCGCCGCGGCGGGCAGGTGCTCTTCCCGCTGTATTGCTATGATGCCGCGCTGCTGGCGGCGAAGTATTGACAAGTGTCAATTGACACTTTACAATGACAGCAGGATGACCAAAAATTAATTTGGAGTAAAAATGAAATGATTAGAGACTTTCGTAACCGGCGACTCAAGCGCCTGTTTGAACGGGGAGAACGCAGCAAAATCGACTCGCAGATGGTGGACAAGGTGGAACGGATTCTTGCGCGTCTCGATGTCGCGGATACACCGGAAGCGATGCGCCTGCCCGGCTTTCGTCTGCACGAACTCCGGGGCAACCTGGGGGGCTACTGGTCAGTCACGGTGAGTCGCAATTGGCGCATCATTTTTCGCTTCGAAGGAACGGACGTCTGCGACGTTGATCTGGTCGACTATCATTAATAGCGGAGGGATTCAACCATGCCCATGCACAATCCGCCCCATCCGGGCAAGTCCGTGTATGCCGATTGTCTCGAGCCGCTCGGCCTGAGCATCACCGCGGGCGCGAAGGCCCTGGGCATCAGCCGCCAGGCGCTCTCCAGCCTGGTGAACGGGCACACCTCAATCACCCCGGAGATGGCCGTGCGCCTGGCCAAGGCCTTCGGCTCCACGGCAGATACCTGGATCCGCCTGCAGGCCGCCTGGGAGATCGCCCAGGTGCGCAAGTGGGCGGACGAGATCAAGGTCGAGCGCTACGAGCGCAGGTCCGCCTGACTCTTCGGAATGCCCGGCAAGGGAGTCCCACCATGGCCACCGGCCTGCTCTCCGACCTGCCCGCGCGGACGCCCAACCTCGCGCCCGAGTTCATCCACGACTGCGAGGCGAAGCTCGGCCTGCGCTTCGTCGCGGAGGCCACCGGCGGTCTTCACGAAGGTGCCGACAGCTTCTCACCCGAGGACGTCTTTAACTACATCTACGCCATCTTCCACAGCCCACTCTACCGCGAGCGTTACGCCGAGTTCCTGCGCATCGACTTCCCGCGCGTGCCGCTGACGACCAGCGTGCCGCTCTTCCGGCAACTGGGCGCGCTGGGCGGCGAACTGGTCGCCTGGCATTTGCTGCAGCATGAGGAGCTGGAAGGGATCAGTGGCTACATCACCCGTTTCCCTGAAAGTGGCGACAACCGCGTCGACAAGGGTTACCCCAAATACGACGAGGCCAGACAGCGCGTCTGCATCAACAAGAAGCAGTACCTCGAGGGCGTCGCGCCGGAACTGTGGGCGCACATGGTCGGCGGCTACCAGGTGCTGGACAAGTGGCTGAAGGACCGCAAGGGGCGGGCGCTCACCAGCGACGACATCACGCACTACCAGCGCGTCGTGCGCTCCCTGCAGGAGACGCAGCGCCTGATGCGTGAGATCGACGAGGTCATCGGCGACTTTCCGCTCCCCTGAGCGCCTGCAGGCCGCCTGGGAAATCGCGCAAGTGCGCAAGCGGGCCGACGACATCAAGGTCGAGCGTTACAGTGCCGCGCCGCTGACGCTGGAATGAAGCAGCAGAACAGATCGTACACTCTATGCAGCCTTTGAAAAAGTCCCCAATCAGGTGATTTTGATGTCTTTCTTCAGTTCCAGTCGGGAGCGTCGGCTCTGGTCAGCGCTTGCCCTCGTCCTGGTAGCGATTTATGCCACCCTGGGAAATGTCCCTGCGCTGGCCACGATACTCCGTGAGCGTATTGACCTCACAGGAACGATGTTTGTCGTATTCCTTGTGGCACTGGTGGTGATCTCGGTTCTGTTTATCAGAAGGCAACCGGGTCGCGCCGGGATTGCGACAGGGGCAGGCATCCTGATTGTTTACCTGACGGCGTGGATCAGAATTGGGGTTGCGACACCAGAGGAACGTACCCACCTGTTTGAATACAGCCTGGTGGCTGCACTGGTTCACGAAGCACTATTGGAGCGTCGCGAAAATGGTCGTCGCGTTCCTGTACCTGCCATCCTCGCCCTGGTTATTTCCATACTGTTGGGTTGGCTCGATGAGGGTATACAATCACTTTTGCCCAACCGTGTCTATGACACTATTGATATCTTGTTCAACGCTCTCGCGGCCACAATGATAATCGGCGCGAGATGGATATTGGCATTCGTGCAGCGCCGGGTGCAAGCGCGACGGGGTGGCGCCTGAGTTTGGTTGTTGTCGTAACCGACATTTTGGGCGCAGTATGTTTGCCAACATCCTGCGCCGACGCTAGCCCAGCGCCTCACTCAGCTGTGCCAGCGCCTCAGCCTCCGTCGCGCGGATGGCCAGCACCTGCTCTGCCAGGCCTTCGGCTCCACGCCAGAGCACTGGATTCGCATGCAGGCCGCCTGGGAAATTGCGCAAGTGCGCAAGCGGGCCGATGAGATCAAGGCTGAGCGATACAGTGCAAAGTCACTGTCAGCGGACTGAACCATGAGACTTGTCAAGGGCTTTCTTAGCCCTTACACTTATAGAGTGTAAGGGCTGCTCTGGAGGTGTGTACCTTGCCTCTCATCGAAAAACGCAGAAAAGCACACAATCTACTGCGCGATGCGCGGAATATGCGAGTGCATGGACTCATTAGTGAGGATGAGTTTAATTTAGTTGTCTCAAGCATCCTGCTCTCGGAAATGACAGATTATCTTGAGCCTCGCTTGCATGATCAAAATTCCCAAATTCAGCGCATATTGAAACAGACGAACGACAGGCTCACGACCTTCGCACACGCGAACGCCTTACCATGAAGGATGAGCAACAGCAGGTGCCCGCCGAGGGTTCGGATCCGGGTTCTGGGCCTGACGAAAAGAGTCTGATCTCGCCGAGCGGGACCGGATCAGATCAGCAACATAACCTTCTAAGTGATCTGCCACCGGAACAAAGAGAAATCGTCACTCGATATATATCATCGATTACCGAGTTTCATTCTCGTGGCCCCTCTGCAAACCCTCTGATAAGCAAGTTCAACGACGAACATGTCCACAAGCTGCTCGATCAAGTGGAGCGCCAGGAGTCTGGCGCGCATGAACTACGCAAAAGTAATCGCTTGTTCCAACTCCTCTACTTTTTGGTCGCTGTCTTCATTCTGATTTTAGCTGTCGGTTTCTTGCAGCCTCGAGACCCGGAGTTGCTTGACACCATACTCAAGTATCTGTTTGCCTTTGCGGGTGGTTTTGGTTCCGGGGCGACGTACATCGTAATTAAAGACCGTAACCGTTGATTGTATGCTTGCCAGCGTTCAATTCCGGGCGCGAACGCTGACCTGACCAACCTGTTTGCCAACATCCTGCGCCGACGCTAGCCCAGCGCCTCACTCAGCTGTGCCAGCGCCTCAGCCTCCGTCGCGCGGATGGCCAGCACCTGCTCTGCCAGGCCCTCGCGGAAGGTCACCAGCTCCGCCTCCGTCATGGGGAAGTCCTCGCTCAGCTGCGTGAAGAGCGCGGCCTGACGTTTGTGGCAGCTGCGCATCTCCGGCAGCGCGTCCAGGCCTTGCTCAATGAGCAGCGCATGGCGCCGCTGCAGCAGCTGGCGGGTCTCGGCCAGCGCGGGCACCGCGTCCGGCAGCAACATCTGTGCCAGCGCGCGCCACTGCGCATGACTGCGGCGGAAGCTTTCTGCTGCGCCCTTCAGCGCGGGCCGCTTGAGGATGAGGGCGGCCTCGTCGAGGAAGTCCGCGTAGGCCGCGCGCTCCATGCCATCGAAGCCCCAGGTCTCGATCCAGCTGAAGGCGCCGGGCTGCGTGTGGTTGCCGGCCAGCGCCATCATCAGGTCGCGGCCAGGCGCAAAGTAGCGCGCCCAGGATTGCTTGTTGCGCGTGTTGGTCAGCAGCTGCGCCCAGCGCTCCAGCGCGGCCAGGCCGAAGTTGTGCTTGCTGCCGCGCGGCGGCGGCTCCGTGAAGAGCGCCAGGCACTGACGGGTGCCCGCCTCGACCGCGCTCTCGAGGCGGCTGAAGTCCGGCGTGCCGAGCGTGGTCACGCGGAACTTGACCTTCTTCACCTGCGCGCGCGCGTCAGCGAGGGTCGCGGCGGGGATGACCAGCGGCTGCGACGAGGGTCCGGAAATCCAGGCGTTGTCGTTATCTAGACCGTAGACCAGCAGCGGCCCCATGGCCCAGTTGCGCTCGTCGGGCGGCAGCAGCGTCCAGGGCAGACGGAAGGAGTCCGCCATGACGATGGCGGCGTGTCCCTCGTCCAGGGCGCTGCGCAGGTTGTCCGCGCCCTTGGCGGCGCTGCCCGTCTGGCGCACGTCGCGCGGGATGGCCAGCCGCTCGAAGAGGGTCTGCAGCGGATCGAAGGTGTTGCGCCCGAGCAGCGCCAGATGCGGTGGATAGCCCTGATAGTGAAAGGTGAAGTAGCCAAGGGCGATGCCGCCGCTGATACCCAGCAGCAGCGCCTCGCTGACGGGTTCGCCGCTGTGGGGCGCGCGCACGCCCTCCCAGGCGAGGGCATCGCGCAGGGTGCCGGTCTCGTAATGGCGGCCAGCGAACTCACGGTAGTTTTCGAGAAGGGGCATGGACAGTCTCCCGCAGCTTTCGTGCCCGAAGTTTACAACAGGCTGCGGTACGCGCGGGAAATGAGCGACATAGTCGGGAGTTATACGGAAGGGCAGTTCTCAGCCTGAACCAGTTCCGCCATTGCGATGCCCTGTTCGCCCTGCACCGTGCAGAGCGGATAATGGTAGCCGTCTGTATCCCGGCCTGTATTCTGGCAGACTGTCAAAATGCTCCGATCGATGCATCCGTGCTCTTCACGAACGCAAGCACGATCACCGCGACGAGCAGCAGCAGAAAAAGCTTCAGAAGCGACCGTGTGCGACCCTTGCCCGGCTGTGCAATAGCCTCGGCTTGCTGTTCACGTTTCACAGCACGCCTGACATCGGCAGCATGCGCCTCAGCCAGCTTGCGTCTGTATTGCGTACCGCGCGAACGATCAAACATTGGGATACCCTCAAGAATATTTTGTATCAATGTAGCATGGCTGGAGATCCTGGCCGAAGCCCCCTGTTTCTCAGGCGCGCAACTCCGCCATTGCGATGCCCTGCTCGCCCTGCACCGTGTAGAGCAGGTAGAGACGGCCGTCGTCGTCCAGGAAGGGGCAGGGATCGCGCAACTGGCACACCGGCACGTGCACCGCGCCGCGCTCGGAGGGCGTCACCGGCAGCCCGCCGCCCTCCCAGGGCAGCTCGGGCAGCAGCAGACTGCGCAGCGGCTCTGGCCGCCAGCGATGCCAGTCCGGCTCACTGATGTCGACCGTGGTCATCATGACATGCTCGGGCGCGTCGCCCTGGCGCGAAAAGAAGACGGTGAGCGTGTCGCCGTCCACGTGCAGCGTCAGGTGGCGAACAGAGGGTTTGCCCGGCGGGAAGAAGGAGTCCTCGCGCCGCGCATCGTCGCCCGGCAGCAGCGGCCCGCCCTCGAAGACGCCCAGGCCGTCAGGGGAGCGCCACAGCAGGCCCGGCATGGAGATGCCGTAGACCATGCCGCGCAGCGCGGTCACGCGCAGGTAGGCCGACGCGATCAGCTGCGGCTGCACAGCAAAGTGCAGGCCGTCGTCCGACAGCGCGACGCGGCTGCGCTGCGTGGTGAAAAAGCGTTCCCTGATCTCGGGAACGATGCCGACGCGGTCTGCGGGCGTTATGACGCCATGATAGTAGAGGTGGATGCGCCGGCGCTGCTCGTCGATGTATGCGTGGGGCGAGGCGATGTGGCGCACGAAGCCGCTGTCGGCCAGCTGCAGCACGCCGCCCTCATGGATGCGCCAGGGGCCGCACAGTTCGTCGGCCCAGGCCAGGCGGATGTGATCGCCGGCGTGATGTGCAAAGTAGAGATAGTAACGGCCCAGGGGATTCGGCACCCAGTCAGGCACGCGTATCAGGCTCGGCCCGTTGATGTTCTGCTGCATCAATGGATCGGCGCCAGGCGTGGCCGCCGTGATGATCGGGCCGTCGCAGAGCCGACGCGCCTGCATGGCCAGCTGTCCGGCGCGCCTCAGGTCAGGCGCGTGTACCACTCCACGATCTGCTGCTCATCGACGGGGATGGGCATCTCGTTGCGCTCGGGCACACGCTCGAAGGTGGCGGCGAAGTTGTCCGTGTCGAGCGACATGTACTCCGGCACCGCGCCCATCGACTCCAGTGACTCGGTGATGTGTACGTTCTTGCGCATGCGTTCGTGGACGGAGATGACGTCGCCGGTGCGCACGCTGGCGGAGGCGATGTCGAGGCGGCGGCCATTGACCAGGATGTGGCCGTGACCGACCAGCTGGCGCGCGGCCCAGATGGTGGACGCGAAACCGGCGCGGTAGACGAGGTTGTCGAGGCGGCGCTCCAGCAGCACCAGCATGTTGGTGCCGGTGTTGCCCGTTTGCTGCCGCGCGCGCACGAAGTAACGCCGCATCTGGCGGTCGCGCACGTTGAAGATGAAGGCCAGCTTCTGCTTCTCGGACAGCTGCTGGCTGTAGTTGCTGCTGCGGCCGGAGCGATACTGACGGTCGCGTCCGTGTTCGCCCGGCGGATAGGGGCGCTTCTCAAGGATGCGCTGATACTTCGGGCGCGGCACCAGCACCTCACCGAAGCGGCGCTGCACTTTCGCCTTGGGCCCGTGATAGGATGCCATCTGCCTCTTCCTTCTGCCCCAACGGGCCGTGTGCGCCCGGTTATGGACTGTTCAAACAGAACGGAGGCCCATTGTACAGGCCGCGCGCGCAATTGCCAGCGTTAATCAGGGCGCCGTGACGAGCGGCCCCCTGTACTGATTTTCTGCCACAGAAACGGACTGCGCAACGTCCTGCCCATTCATGGCAGCCAGCATGGCGCGGGCCACGTCCTCGACCAGCGGCACGACCACCGAATTGCCGAACTGGCGGTAGGCCTGCGTGTCTGAAACCGGGATGACGAAATCATCCGGGAAACCCATCAGACGCGCGCACTCACGCGGCGTCAGCCGTCGCGGGCACCTTCGTGAAAGCAGCCCCTCCTGTTTGATGAGAATCTCGGAGCCGTCCTTGTGGTAGCGCGCGCTGAGCGTGCGCGTGATGCGGTCGCGCGCCGGGTCGACCAGGCCGTAGCCGAAGCCGTTGCCGCGTCGCCGATGCTTTTCAGCATAATTCTGCAAATATCCCCAGAGCCGGTCGCTCAGCGTGTACTTCTCGTCGACCTCCGGCTCCAGAATGTCAGCCAGGTGCGGGCAATGCGTCGGGGGTTGCGGGAACGTGAATCCCCAGTCCGGCCAACTGTCCCTGTGAAAGCCGACAATGAAGATGCGCTTGCGGTGCTGCGGGACATGGTACTGGGCGTCCAGCACCTGGTGATGAATACGATAGCCCAGGCGTTTCAGCTCGCTCTGGATGACCCTGAAAGTGCGGCCGCGGTCGTGCGTCTTCAGGTTGCGCACATTCTCCAGCAGCAGCGCCGGCGGTTGCTTCGCCTCAAGGATGCGCGCAATCTCGAAGAAGAGGTTGCCCTGCCGCTGGTCGTCAAAACCGTGCGCGTGACCCAGACTGTTTTTCTTGGAGACACCGGCGATTGAAAAGGGCTGGCAGGGGAAGCCGGCCAGCAGAATATCGTGGTCGGGGATGTCGTCTGCGTCAATCGCACAAATGTCATCGGCGGGCGTTTCACCAAAGTTCGCGGCGTAGGTCTGCTGCGCGAAGCGGTCCCACTCTGACGAAAACACACATTCCGTGCCGGCGCGCGCAAATGCCGTGCGCACGCCGCCGATGCCGGCGAAGAGGTCAATGACCTTCATCCCTCACGCTCCTGCTGCGCCTTGCCGGTGGCCTCCAGCCCCAGCGCGTAGACCGCGCGCCGCTTCCAGCCAGACAGTTCCGCCACGGCTTTCGCCGCACTGCCCAGAGCTTCGCCCGCCGCCTGACGCGCTGTCAACTCCGCGCGCACCTGCGCCGCCTCCCAGGTTGCCTCGGCCTCCGCGCCGCCGATGACCAGCATGATTTCGCCGCGTGGCGCCTGCGCCTCAAAATGCGCCAGCACTTCGCTGGTCGGCCCGCGCACGTACTCCTCATGCAGCTTGCTCAATTCGCGCGCGACGGCCACTGGCCGTTCGCCCAATGTCGCGCGGATGGCCGTCAACGTGGCCAGCAGACGCCGCGGACTCTCGCAGGCCAGCAGGGTGCGCCGCTCCTGCCGCAGGCTCTCCAGCAGCTGCGCCCGTGCCTGGGCCTTCGCCGGCAGAAACCCCAGCCAGATGACGCTGTCAGTCGGCAGGCCGGAACCGGCCAGGGCCGTGGTCAGGGCGCTGGGGCCGGGCAGGGCCTCGACGCGCAGACCCGCCGCCAGCGCCGCGCGCAGCAATTCGTAGCCAGGGTCGGCGAGGGTGGGCATGCCGGCGTCGCTGACCAGCGCCACGTCGCCCAGCGTCAACGCCTCCAGCAGGGCCTCCAGGCGCTGCGTTTCGTTGTGCTCGTGATAGCTCAGCAGGGGCGTACGGATGTCGTAATGCTGCAGCAGCACGCGCGCCCGGCGCGTGTCCTCGGCGGCAATCAGCGAGACCTCGCGCAGTACGCGCAGGGCGCGCAGCGTGATGTCTTCCAGGTTGCCGATGGGGGTCGGCACGATGTAGAGCACGCCCATGGCCTTATCCCGTCGCTCACGACGGGAGCCCTTCCGTCGCTCACAGGTCAGCGCAGTGTACCATGCGGCCCTGTCGCTGTATGATGCGGTCCGCAGCACATTGACGGCATTGCCTGGCACAGGAGTCCCCATGCCGCGCCCCAACATCCTGGTCATCATGAGCGACGATCACGCGCAGTGGGCCGCCGGCTGTTACGGCGCCAGGGAGCTACACACGCCCGCGCTGGATCACCTGGCCGCCGGTGGCCTGCGCATGGCCAACGCTTTCACCCCCTCTCCTGTCTGCTCGCCGGCGCGCGCCTGCTTCTTCACCGGCAGGCTACCCTCGCAGCACGGCATCCACGACTGGCTCTGGTACAAGGTCAACGCGCGCAGTGAAGAGCAACGCGCTGCGCTGGCGCAGCAGCCCTCGCTGGCCGGCCAGCAGACCATGGCGCAGCGCCTGAGCGCGGCGGGCTACCACTGCGGCCTGAGCGGCAAGTGGCACTGTGGCGACGACGATCGGCCGCAGCCGGGCTTCGCCTACTGGGACGCCCTGCGCCGCAACACCGTGCCGCGTGACGGCGGCTACAGCGTTGACGGTCAGCTCATCGAGCGCAGCGGCTGGCACAGCGAGATCATCACCGACAACGCCCTGCGCTTTCTGCGCCAGCGCGAGTCTGACCAGCCCTTCTTCCTCTTCGTCGGCTACATCGGGGCGCACAGCCCCTGGCGCGGCCACCCGCAACGCCTGGTCGAACGCTATCGCGACGCCAGCTTCGCCGACATCCCGCAGGAGGAGGCCTGGCCACACGGAAACTTCACCGGCGAGGGCGTGAATGTGCGCGACCGGCGCGAGGCGCTGGCGCAGTATTACGCCGCGGTCACGCACGTCGACGAGAATGTGGGCCGTCTGCTGGACGAGCTGGAGGCGCAGGAGCTGCGCGAGGACACCCTCGTGGTCTACACAGCCGACCACGGCCTGAACTGCAGCCACCATGGCCTGTGGGGCAAGGGCAACGCCACGCGCCCGCTCAACATGCTGGAAGAATCGATTCGCGTGCCGCTGCTGCTCAACCGGCCCGGGCACATCGCCGCCGGCCAGACCAGCGAACACTTCGTCGATCACTGCGATCTGCACGCGACCCTGCTGGCGCAGGCCGGGCTTGATCCGGCATCGTCCGGCGGGCCAGGACACGACTTCGCGCCCCTGTTCGCTGACGCGCAGGCGCTGCCAGACTGGCGCCAGGCCCAGGCCGGTGAATATGGCCCGACGCGCATGTGGCGCACCGAACGCTACAAGCTGGTGCGGCAGGCGCCGGGCGAACGTGAACGGCTTTTTGACCTGGAGGCCGACCCGCGCGAGACGCGCGACATCCGCGCCGACGAGCCGCAGCTGGCCGCCGAGCTGGGCGCGCAGCTGGAGGCCTTCTTCGCGCGCTACGAGCAACCCGCGCGCAGCGGCCTGCTGGCGCCACAGGGCCCGCGCCACAACTTCAACGAGGCATGGCGCGAGCCACTGGTGCCGCACGGGGCAACGCGCGCGAATTCAGGTTAGGATAGCGACAGACGGGATCGGAGATCCGATGGCAATCACCAAACAGGACGTGCTGGAATATCATCGCCGCGGACGCGCGGGCAAGATCGAGGTGCGCGCCACCAAGCCGCTGGTCACCCAGCAGGACCTTTCGCTGGCCTATTCGCCGGGCGTGGCCGAAGCCGTGCTGGAGATTGACCGCGACTACATGAACGGCTGGGAGCTGACCGCGCGCGCCAACCTGGTCGCCGTGGTCACCAACGGCAGCGCCATCCTCGGCCTCGGCAACCTGGGGCCCCTGCCCGCCAAGGCCGTCATGGAAGGCAAGGGCGTGCTCTTCAAACGCTTCGCCGACATCGACGTCTTCGATCTCGAGCTCGACACCGACGACCCCGAGGAAATCATCTCTATCTGCAAGGCCCTCGCGCCCACCTTCGGCGGCATCAACCTCGAGGACATCAAGGCGCCCGAGGCCTTCGAGATCGAGACGCGCCTCAAGGCCGAGCTGGATATCCCCGTGTTTCACGATGACCAGCACGGCACCGCCATCATCGCCGGCGCGGCCCTGGTCAATGCCGCCGACCTGGTGGGCAAGTCGATGGCTGACCTGCGCGTGGTGATCTCCGGCGCGGGCGCCAGCGCCATCGCCTCCGGTGAATTCTGCATTCAGCTCGGCGCCGTACGCGAAAACATCCTCATGCTCGATTCGCGCGGCGTGATTTACGCGGGTCGCGAAGAGCATCTGAACGAATACAAGGTGCGCTTCGCCAACTACACCGACGCGCGTACGCTCAATGACGCCATCGAGGGCGCCGACGTCTTCATCGGCCTCTCCGCCGCCGGCGTGCTCAGCGCGGACATGGTCAAGAAGATGGCGCGCGACCCCATCATCCTCGCCATGGCCAACCCCGACCCCGAAATCATGCCCGAGGACGCGCTGGCCGTGCGCCCCGACGCCATCGTCGGCACCGGCCGCAGCGACTACCCCAACCAGGTCAACAACGTGCTCGGCTTCCCCTTCCTCTTCCGTGGCGCGCTGGATGTCTACGCGCGCAGCATCAACGAGGAGATGAAGCTGGCCGCCGCCCGCGCCCTGGCGGCGCTGGCGCGCGAGGACGTGCCCGACAGCGTACTCACTGCCTACGGCCTGTCCTCGCTGAAGTTCGGCCGCGACTACCTCATCCCCAAGCCGCTCGATCCGCGCGTGCTGCTGTGGGTGGCGCCGGCCGTGGCCCGGGCCGCCATCGAAAGCGGCGCCGCCCGCCGCCAGATCGACCTCGACGAATATCGCATGGAGATGTTGCGACGCCAGGGCCATGGCCAGACTGTGCGCGCCAGCATCATGAACAAGGCGCGCGCCGGTGGCGCCCAGACGCGCGTCGTCTACGGCGAGGGCGAACACCCGCGCATCATTCGCGCCGCCTACCAGATGCGCGAGGAGGGCATTGGCACGCCCGTGCTGCTCGGCGAGCGCAACGCGATCGAAATGACCATTCGCGAGCTGGGCCTGGACTTTGCGCCGCGCATCATCACACCGCATCTGGAAGAACGGGCGGGCTGGGAGCAGGCGCTCGTGGAACTGCGCCGACGCCGCGGCATGACGCCCGCGCTCGCCGCCTCACTGTTGCGCCAGAGCACCTGGTACGGCCTGATGATGGTGCACATGGGCGCGGCCGAGGCCTTCATGAGCGGCCTGACGCAGGAGTATCCCGACATCATGCGCCCGGCCCTGCAAATCTTCGGCACCGCGCCCGGCGCCCGCGTCGCCAGCGGCCTCTACCTGATGATCATCGAGGACCGCAGCTACTTCTTCACCGATACCACCGTCAACATTGACCCCGACGCGGAGACCCTCGCCGACATCGCCATCCTCGGCGCGGACTTCGCCACCACCCTGGATATTGAGCCACGCGTGGCCATGCTCTCCTTCTCCAACTTCGGCAGCACGCCGCACCCCCTCTCGCAAAAGGTGCGCGACGCCGTCGAGCGGGTCAGCGCGCGCCGCCCGGAGCTGGTGGTCGATGGCGAGATGCAGGCGGACACGGCCGTGGTCGATGCCATCGTCAACGAACGCTTCCCCTTCAGCAACATGCGCGACGCCAATGTGCTGGTCTTCCCGGACCTGGGATCGGCCAACATCGCCTACAAGCTGCTGCATCGCCTCGCCGGCGTGGAGGCCATCGGCCCCGTCCTGCTCGGTATGGGCGAGCCGGTGCACGTCCTGCAGGCCGGTGATGACGTCGATGACATCGTGGCCATGACCGCCGTCGCCGTCATGGATGCCCAGGCGCGCCAGGCCGCGCGCAGCTGAGGAGCGCCCGATGCCCGAGATCGCCTTCCTCGACCAGCTGGACCCGCAGCTCCGCAACGTTGTCCTGCGCGTGGCGCTGGCGCTGCTGGCGCTGCTCGTCGTCTGGCTGCTGCGTCACCTGCTGTCCTGGCTCGTGCTGCGGCCCCTGGGCCACATCCTCGAGCGGCGCCACTCGGACCTGGACGACATTGTCCTCGGCATCGTCGAGAATCCGGTGCGCCTGCTGGTCATCGCGCCGGGGCTGCTCATCGCCGGCGCCCTGCTGCCTGGCGACGGCGCCACCGTGCAGTTCTTCACGCAACTGGCGCGCAGTTTCGTCATCCTGGCGCTCTTCGCCGCACTCTACAACAGCATCGGCATCATCGTGGCCTCCTCGCCGCGTCTGCATAGCACCACCGGTATCACGCTTGACGAGCAGCTGCTGCCCTTCCTGCGCACCGCGCTGCGCGTCCTCGTCCTTGCGCTGGCGCTCGTCACCCTGTTGCAGGAGTGGCACTACGACGTCAACGGCCTCATTGCCGGCATCGGCCTGGGCGGCCTGGCCATCTCGCTGGCCGCCCAGGACACCGTCGCCAACCTTTTCTCCTTCGCCACCATCATCAGCGACAAGCCCCTGCGTGAAGGCGAGTTCATCCGCACGCCGCAGGTCACCGGTATCGTCGAGGAAGTCGGCGCGCGCGCCGTGCGCATCCGCCAGCTGGACCAGGCGCTGGTGACCGTGCCCAACTCGATGCTGACCGGCGCGCCGGTCGTCAACTTTTCGCGCATGGAAAAGCGCCGTCTCGACGTCACCCTCGGCGTCACCTACGATGCGACCAGCAGTGACCTCCGCGCCCTTGTCGCCCGCCTGCGCGCCATGCTGCGCGCGCACGAAAAGGTGGATTCCGACAGCGTCTCGGTCTTCTTTTCCGGCTTCGGCGACAGTTCGCTCAACATCCTGATCCGATGCAACGTGACTGAGCCCGCCTGGGCGGATTTCATGGCCGAGCAGCATGCTATCCTGCTGACGGTGATGGACATCGTCGAGGAACTGGGCCTCAGCGTCGCCTTCCCCAGCCGCTCGCTTTACATCGAGTCGCTGCCCGCCGCGCCGGACAAGCCGGACGACAAACCCGCCGCCACCTGAGGCGCATTGTCATTGCTTGCCTGACTCGCCAACCCTGCTATTCTATGGGTGTCAGTGAGCATGGTAGCCAATAATGAACAAAAACCTCACAGCATCAAAATTGCCGGGATTCGTAGCTTTGTCCAACCAGATCTTCATGCCATACAGCATCGACTCGATTCACCATGGCGATGCGTTCAAAGTTCTTTCGACTCTGGAACCGGATTCTGTGGACCTGGTCTTCACCTCACCGCCTTACGCAGATCAACGCAAAAAACATATGGTGGGATATCACCAGACAACTATGTCGAGTGGTTCCTGCCCATTGCTGCCGAACTAAAGCGCGTACTGCGCCCGCAAGGCTCTTTTGTGCTGAACATCAAGGAACGCGTGGTGCAGGGCGAGCGCCACACCTACGTGCTGGAGCTCATCCTGGCGCTGCGGCAGCAGGGCTGGTTGTGGACCGAGGAGTTCTACTGGCACAAGAAAAACAGTTACCCCGGCAAGTGGCCCAACCGCTTCCGCGATTCCTGGGATCGCTGCCTCCAGTTCAACCGCCAGCGCAAATTCGCCATGTACCAGGAAGACGTGATGGTGCCGATGGGCGACTGGGCCAGGGTGCGTTTGCAATCCCTCAGCGAGACGGACCGGCTGCGCGATGAATCGCGCGTGCAAAGCGGTTTCGGCAAGAACGTTTCCAACTGGGAGGGACGCGCCAGGGCCTATCCCACCAACGTGCTGCACATGGCCACGGAGTGCAACAACGTCGGCCACAGCGCGGCCTTTCCGGTGCCCTTGCCGGCCTGGTTCATCCGCCTCTTCACCCGCCCCGGCGATGTCGTGCTGGACCCCTTCATCGGTTCCGGCACCACGGCCGTGGCCGCGAAAGGCCTAGGACGACACTACATCGGCATCGACCAGGTGCGCGACTACTGCGAGATTTCGCGTGAACGCCTCGCGTCCCTGCGCTTCGGCGAGGCCCTGGAGCACGAGGCGTACCCTTATCCCTGCCGCTCCAGCCAGTCGCTGTAACCGCCCGTCCAGCTGATCAGCGTTCCGTCGCGCAACTCAACGATGCGGTCCACCGTGCGCTCCAGAAAGTAGCGGTCGTGCGAAATGGTCAGGATGGCGCCGTTGAAGTCCGCCAGCGCCGTCTCCAGCACCTCGGCGGTGGGGATGTCGAGGTTGTTGGTCGGCTCGTCCAGCAGCAGCAGGTTGGGGCGCTCCAGCACCAGCGTCGCCAGTTGCAGCCGGCTGCGCTCGCCGCCGCTGAGCGTGGCCACCGGCAGGCGCAACTGTTCATACTGAAACTGGTACTTCAGCAGAAAGGCCACCGCGTCGCTCTCGGACATGGGCCGGATGTCGCGGACGCGTTCCAGCGGCGAGCGCTGCAGCCAGGCGCCGAGGGTTTCGTGGTCCTGCGCGTAGTAGCCGATTTGCGTGCCCGGGCCGACCCGGATGCGCCCGTCCAGCATGGTCTCCTCGCCCAGCACGAGGCGGAACAGCACGGACTTGCCCGCGCCGTTGGGGCCGATCAGACCGACGCGTTCGCCGTGGCGCACCAGCAGCTCCAGATCGACGAAGAGCAGCTCGTCGCCGTAACCCATCGCCAGCTGCGTGATCTCCAGCGCCCTCGTGCTGCCGCGCCAGCCGGTGAACTCCGCATTCAGCTGGCGCCGCTCGACGACCTTGTCGATCATCTCGCCCTTGTCTTCCATGCGCTCCAGCATGCGGCGCCGGTGCCGCGCCTTGCGGGCGTGACGCGGGTCCTCGGTGATGCGGGCCCAGTGCTCGAAGCGCTTGATGGCCTCCTCGATCTGGCTGATGCGCTTCTGCTGCGCCGTGTAGAGCTGCTGCTGCCGCAGCCGCGCCAGCTCGCGCTCCGTGGCGTACCAGCTGTAGTTGCCGGCCCAGATCTTCAGCTTGCCCTCTTCCAGCTCGACGATTTCCGTGACCACCTCGTCCAGCAGCCAGCGGTCATGCGAGACGATGATGACCGCGCCCTCATAGTTGCGGATGAAGTCCTCAAGGCGGCGCCTGGCGACCAGGTCGAGGTGATTGTCCGGCTCGTCCAGCAGCAACACCTTGGGCCGCGCCACGGCCAGGCGCGTCAACGCCACCAGCTTCTGCTGGCCGCCGCTTAACGCCTCGCAGGGCAGGTCATGGTCGGCCTCGTCCAGGCCCAGATGCGCCAGCAATGAGCGTACGCGGCTGTGATGCTGCGCCCCGCCCAGGCGTTCATACTCGGCCAGCACGCGCTCCTGTTGCGCCAGCGCGCGCGTCAGACGCCGCTCGTCGTTGTAGACCGCCGGCTCGCCCAGGCGCTGCTCCAGTTGCTCCAGACGTTCCTCGACGGCCGCCAGCGCGGGCGGCAACTCCAGCGCCGTCTGCAACAGGCTGCGACCCGCGGGCAGCGTGACCTGCTGCGGCAGATAGCCGACCCGCGTCCCGGGCAGACACTGCACCGTGCCGCTGTCCGGCGTCAGCGCCCCGCTGATGATGCGCAGCAGGCTGGACTTGCCGACGCCGTTGGGGCCGATCAGGCCGCTGCGCGCGCGGCTGTCAATGCCCCAGGCGAGGTCCGCAAAAATCTCGCGGCCGGCGTAAGACAGCGTAATGTGGTCGAGGCTGATGCACTGCATGCAGAGTTATCCTGTGTGGTCGGCGCAGACAAAGGCGCCTTAGGCGCGTTCGACCAGCTCCAGGTCCACGCGGCCCTCGTCGCTGCCGGCGGCCGGCACCCACACGCCGCAGGGCCCGCCCTTGTCGCTGAGGCCGATTTCCAACTCCTCACCGTCAAAGGTTAGTAGCGGCTGATAAAACTTCGCGACCTTCTCTGCCTCGCCGACCACGTAGTGCGCGATCATGGCGCGGCGGAAGCGGTCGCTGGTCGTGTTGGGCCAGCTGCCGTGGATGACCTGGCCATTGAAGAAGAGGACGTCGCCCGGCTGCATGCGCAGCGGCCGCAGCTCCATCCAGTCTGCCAACGGGATGGTGCTGCCGCTGAAGAACTTGCGCGTGTCCGCGTCCACCAGGCAGAGTTTGGGCAGGTCCTGGGTGTGCGGCACGATTTTCATGCAGCCGTTGTCCTCGTAGCAGGCATCGACCGCCATCCACGCCGCCAGGCAGGTGCCCGGCCGCACTTCCAGCGAGGGCTGGTCCTGATGCAGGGCCTGGCCGCGGGCGCCCGGCGGCTTGAAGTAGAACATGCTCTGCGCGGCCAGCGGCTCGCGCCCCAGCAGGGCCGTCGTCAAGTCGCGCAGCCGCGCATCCAGCAGCCAGTCGCGGCTGATGCGATCGTAACGGTGCGGGTGTATCATGCGCGGATAGCGGTAGAGCGGGTCAGCCACATCACTGACCCCGTCGTCGTGGAAGCCGGTCTTGCGCGCGTTCAGCGCCATGAAATGCGCCTTCAGCGCCTCCACTTCCTCGAGCGGAAACACAGCCGGCACGACCACGTAGCCTTCATCCGCGAACTGTTCCACGTATTGTGTGACGCTCATGTTGTACTCCTCAGTAACGTCCCTTGTAAAGCCAGCGCATCAGGCTGAGATCGAAGGACGGGCCGCCCATCCGGTCCGACATGGCCATGATTTCAGCGCGGTGGATGAGGCCGTGGTTGGGGATGTGCAGCAGGATGTGCCACACCCGGTTGTCGATGAGCTCACCTTCCGTCGATATGTACTGCGCCGGCGCCGCCAGGCCGGCCGCATCCAGTCCACCGGCGAAAGCGCGCACTTCCGCCTCGATCTCGTCCATGCGCGCCCCCAGCGCGGCCCGGTCGGGGAAGTCGCTGGCGGCCTGGCGCGTCACGGGCGAGCGACCCTGTGCGCGCTCCAGCCACAGCCATTCTCCGTTCAGCACATGCACCAGGCTGTCGCGGATGCTGCCATGCGAATAGTGCGAATCGTAAAGGTACTGCACCTCTTCCAGCTGCAGGATGCAATCCTGCCACACCTTGTGCTGCTCGGCGTAATGATAGTCGAGGAGGGTACGGATGACGTCGGGAGACATAATCTGCCTGGCACACATGGCCACAAAGCATAGCGCAGGAGCGGCCCTCAGCCCAAACCTGTCTTCACGGGTGAGGGCCCGTCAGGACACGCCTGCGCGCAGGGTCGGGGGACCGCGGGCCAACCACTCCCACCTGCCACCCGCGCCATGCACGCGCTATAGTGAGCGCCGACGCGGAACAGGAGCGGCCATGCGCGTACTCATCACCGGCTCGAGCGGACAAATTGGCAGCAACCTGGGCCTGCATTTGCTGGCGCTGGGCCACGAGGTCTTCGGCGTCGACATCCGCCCCAACCGCTGGACGACGCGCATCCCGACCTTGCTGCAGGATCTGGGCGAGCCGACCACGCGCTTCGCGGGCGGCATCGGCGGAAATGACTGGCCGCAGGCGCTGGACCTGGTGGTGCATCTGGCCGCCCACGCCAAGGTGCACGAACTGGTCGAGCAGCCCCTGCGCGCCCTCGACAACATCGCCATCACCTTCAACGTGCTTGAGTTCTGCCGCCAGAACCGGCTGCCCATCATCTTCAGCAGCTCGCGCGAAATCTACGGCGACATCCACCGCTACATCACCGACGAGGCCCACGCCGACTTCACCTTCATGGAAAGCCCCTACGCCGCCAGCAAGGTCTCCGGCGAGGCGCTGATCTACTCCTTCGCGCAATGCTACGACCTGCCCTATCTCGTCTTCCGCTTCAGCAACGTCTACGGGCGCTACGACAACGACCTGGAGCGTATGGAGCGCGTCATCCCGCTCTTCGTGCGCGAAATTGGCGCCGGCCGGCCGATCACGGTCTACGGGCGCGACAAGGTACTCGATTTCACTTACGTTGACGACTGCGTGCGTGGCGTCAGCGCCGGCATCGAGCGCCTGCTCGGCGGCGCCCTGCGCGACCAGACCATCAACCTGGCCTGCGGCGAAGGCCACAGCCTGCTGGACATGGTGGGCTACATCGGCGAGGCGCTCGAAATCGAGCCTGAGTTGAGCATCGAACCCAGCCGCACCGGCGAGGTGACGCACTACGTCGCCAACATCGACAAGGCGCGCGAGCTGCTGGGCTATGCGCCACAAACCTCGCTGCGCGATGGCATCCACAAGGCCGTCGCCTGGTCGCAGCAATGGTCCGCCCGCCAGGCCTGAACTGACTGCCCGATTGCCACCGGCTTAACTTTCAATATGATATATTGTTCCTTAATCTTTTTGGGGGCGGGCGCATGCGTTGTGCCCGTCCCTTGCGCCCGACTGAAAGGAAGGATCAGATCATGCGGAGTCGTTGGAACAGCCCCTGGCTGGTGGCCCCTGTGTTCGCCCTGCTGCTGACGCTGCTGGCCGCGCCGGTCGCGGCGCAGACCCCCTGCGACAGTCACGCGGGCCGGCTGGCCGACCTGCATACGCGTCAGCAACTGAAGCAGTTCGTGCACTGCGCTGCCGCCCACGTCGAGGCTGTCGGCTGGGAGCAGGCCGCGCAGGACTTTGATGGCAGTGCCTGGTATGACGAGCCCGTCTACCTCTTCGCCGGCGCGGATGGCGCAGCCTTCTTTATCATCGGTTCAGGAATACCCGGCGGCACCGACATGATGGAGCTGCAGGATTCGGACGGGGTCCAGATCACGCGCGAGATGGAGCGCATCGTCACGAGCTTTGGCGAAGGCTTCGTCTACTACCGCTTTCCAAACCGCGTCACAGGCCAGGAAGAGCCCAAGGTGGCCTACGTCAAATTGATGGAACGCGATGGCGAACCGGCCCTTATCGGCGCAGGCTATTTCGCGACCGACACGCACGCCACCTGCTCACCGGACGTGGTGCGCGCCTCCCTCGTCTACAGCGAAGCCGACGTCGAACGCTTCGTGAACTGCGCCGCCCACTACCTGCAGCAAAACGGTCTGCAGGCGCTGCACGACTTCAGCAATGACGAGCGCTGGAACGCCGGCCCCACTTACCTCTTCCTGCTCGACATGGAAACCCTGCGTATGGTGGTCAACGGCGGCCAGCCGCATCTGGTCGGCGCCACCCGCGACGCCGCGGCCTATGCCGAAGACCAGGTGAAGACCGTGCCGGAAATGCAGCGCATCCTCGCAAGCCATGATGATGGCTACGTCTACTACACCTTCCGCAATCCGGCCACCGATGAAGAAGGCCGCAAAATCGCCTATGCACGCCGCGTGCTGGTCGACGGGCGCGCCTACATCCTCGCCTCCGGCCTTTACGTCCCTGCCGACGAGTGCCGCGCGCTGCCGCTGGCGCGCGAGATCGACACGCGCGAGGAGTTGCAGCTCTACGTGCGCTGTGGCACACAGCTCTTCGAGGAACGCGGCGAGCTGGCCTACGATCTCTTCCGCCATCACCCGCAGTGGGTCGGCGGTTCGTCCTACCTCTTCGTTTCGGGCTCGGACTGCCGCAACCTCTTCTACCCGCTCGACTACCTCTACGATGAATCAGAGGATTGCTACCTCGAGGACGCCAGTGGCAACCTGGCGAACCAGATCATCCTCGACATGTCGACCAGTGAAGCAGGCGAGGGCTGGGTCAGCTACGTGTGGCTGAACCCGACCAGCGAGACGGTTGAGCCCAAGAACGCCTACATCATCGGCTCGACGCTCAATGGCGAGCATGTCTCGGTCGGCGCCGGCCTCTACGAATCAGAAATGCAGTAATTTAAAACGCTGAACCACCCCCGCGTCCGGCGCTCACGCTGCCGGGCGCGAACACACTGACTTCGGGTTCAGGTCTGCGGCTTGCTGGCCGTGATGCGCGCGCTGAAAAGTGGCGGCATGCCCGGCTGCAACGGAATGATGTCGCAGGCATCCTGCATCCCGGCCACCTCAATCTCCGCAAATCCCGCTTCACGCATCAGCCCGGTGTACTCCGCCAGCGGGATGGCGCCGGTCACACACTCCGCCCACTTCTCCTGGTCCGCACGCAGTTCCGGCGCAAACTCGCCCGCGCTGACGATGTCGCTGACGGCGATGCGCCCGCCCGGCTTCAGCACGCGCCACGCCTCACGGAGGACCGGCGCCTTGTCCGGCGTGAGGTTGATGACGCAGTTGGAGAGGATGACGTCGATCGAGTCGGTCTCCACCGGCAGCGCCTCGATCTGTCCCTCACGGAACTCGACCTGCGCCACGCCCATGCGCTCCCGCGCGGCTTCGGCGCGCGCCAGCATGGCCGGCGTCATGTCCACGCCGATGACGCGCCCCTCTGGCCCCACCGCGCGCGCGGCCAGGAAACAGTCGATGCCCGCGCCGCTGCCCAGGTCCAGCACCGTCTCGCCCGGGCGCAGGTCGGCGCTCTCCAGCGGATTGCCGCAGCCCAGCGAAAGTTCAGTCACCTCGGCCGGCAGCTCTCTCAGCAACGCCTCGTCATACAGCCCCGGCGAGCAGCAACTCTGGCTCTGCTGCGCAAGTTCTCCGTAACGCAAACGCACGACTTCGTGGATGGTTTCGCTCATTCTGGATCCCTTTCCTCGTGGCTGGCCCCCACCGGCGCCAGCGCGTAATCCGGCGCATAAACGCGCATCAACTCGCCACAGCACTGCGTCAGCCACGCCTGATTCAGCGTGTAGTGACGGTGGCGTCCCACCTGCCGCACACAGACCAGGTCGGCCTCCTCCAGCAAACGCAGGTGGTGGCTGACCGTCGGCTGCTGCACCTGACCCGCCAGGGCGAGCACCAGCTCGTTGACCGTCAGCCAGCGGCAGCACAGCTGACGCAGCATCGCCTGGCGCGTACCGTCGGCCAGGGCCTTCGCGAATTGCAGCGACTCAACAGTCATACCCGCATTATATTGATGGCTATCAATATGTCAAGTGTGAGCGCCGCCGCGGAGCTGCGCCTGTTGTACACTGGCGCCCGCTACGTCACAGTTTCGCAAGAACCGCATGTTACAAACAGGGTCGTAGGGGCGCAGGAGAGACAGGTCGCAATGAGCAAGTGGATCATCGTCGCGTTGCTGTTGCTGGCCGCCTGCAGCGCCAGTGAGAAGCCGGAGGGGGGCGTGAGCTACCCGGCGAACTACGACACGACCTTCGCGCATTACGCCACGATCGACCGCGGCGACGCCATCATTCGCGATCTCTACATCAGCCCGCGGGCGCTGCAGGGCCTGCGCAATACCGGTCGCCTGCCCGACGACAGCGTGCTGGTCATCGAGGCCTGGGAGGCCGCCGTGGACGCGGACGGCGCCCGGCTGCTGGACGCGAATGGCCGCTATCGCAAGGCGGAGCCCATATCCCAGCTGCACGTGGCGCACAAACGCGGCGACTGGAGCGGGGACGACTTCCCGGGTGCGGCGCGCGCCGGCAACTGGAACTTCGGCTCCTTCGACTACGATAGCGGCGAACCCGTCGACGAAAACCTCACTGCCTGCTTCAACTGCCACCAGGCCAACGCGCGCAACGACTTCATCTACAGCGCGCGCGAGTTGACGCGCTTCGCCATGAGCGACACGACGCAGTACTTCTTCTGCGAACTCTCGCGCCGCAACCCCTGCCCCTGAGCGCGCCCCTCAGTCCACCCCGTCCAGAGCCAGGAAGCTGGCCGTGGAGGCCGGCAGCCGCAGCTCCTTCGCAGCCTGATACTCCGCCGACTCATAGAATTCCTGCACCCGCTCCAGCGAGGGGAACTCGATCAGCACGATGCGGTTCGCCGGCCTCTCGCCCTCCAGCGTGACCACCGCGCCGCCGCGCGTGAGGAAGCGACCGCCATATTTTGTGATGATGTCCGGCGTCTGCGCCGTGTACTTACGATACTGCTGCATGTCTGCCACATCGACCTGAGCGAGCAGATAGGCGGCCATGGGTTACCTCCATCACGGGTGATTGTCAGCGCCAGCGCAGTATACCCCGGCCCGGGATACCAGCCTGACTAAGACGATTCTCATCAGGAGGACGCTGCGAGTCGCTATAGTTGGGTCAACGCACAGGACACAGAGACAAGATCAGCCTCGTGAACCCCTCACCGCTGCGGCGCCTGCTCCTGCTCATGACGCCCCTGCTGCTCATCGCCTTCGGCTTTGTGCTGGGCACGCAGTTGCTGCCCGGCAGGGCCGCGCCATTGCCACAGATCAGCGTCCCGGCCGCGACGCCCGACCTCGACGCGCTGGCCCTGGCCCCGCACGAAGACAGCATCGCGCGCATTTACAACCGCGTCAGCCCGTCAGTCGTCTCCATCAATGTGACTTCCATGCAGGCCGGCCGCCTGGGCGTCTCGGGCGGCTCCGGCTTCGTCATCAGCGACGAGGGGCACATCGTCACCAACTATCACGTCGTCGAAGGCGCGACGCGCGACGGCATCGAGGTCAACTTCCTGGATGGCACCATCGTGCGCGGCTCAATCGTCGGCGAAGACCCGGACTCCGACCTCGCGGTGCTACAGGTCTCGCTGCCGCAGGAACAGCTACGGCCGCTGACGCTGGCAGACTCGGACAGCCTGGTCATCGGCCAGAGCGCCCTGGCGATCGGCAGCCCCTTCGGCCAGCGCTGGACCCTGACCGCCGGCATCATCAGCGCGCTCGACCGCACGATCCAGGGAATGACCAACTTCACCATCGGCTCGGTCATCCAGACCGACGCAGCCATCAACCAGGGCAACAGCGGCGGCCCGCTCTTCGACCTGAAGGGCGAGGTCATCGGCGTAAATGCGCAGATCGTCAGCCAGCGTGGCGTCAATTCCGGCGTCGGTTTCGCCATCCCCAGCAACCTCGTGCGCCGCGTCGTCGATGAGCTCATCCGCGACGGCGAGGTGCGCTACAGCTACCTGGGCATCGGCAGCAGCTGGCAAATCGCCCCCCGCCAGGGATCCGTCAGCCTGTTCATCAACCTCAACCTGATTGAAACGCTCAACCTGCCCAACAACCTGCGCGGCGTGGTCATCGGCAGCGTGCTGACCGGCGGTCCGGCCGACCGCGCCGGCCTGCGCAACCCTGGTGAAGCGGTGCGCGTTCGCGGCCAGCTGGTGCCCACCGCGGCCGACATCATCACCGCCATCAACGGCGTCCCGGTCACCGACATGAACACGCTGGTCTCCTGGCTGGCCAGCCACACGCGCCCCGGCGACGAGGTCACGCTCTCCGTCTGGCGCGATGGCGCGCCGCTCAGTCTGCCGCTGACCCTGGGCGAACGCCCCTGACGCTCAGTCCCACAGCGTCTCGAAGGAACGTCCCCGCAGCAGCATGACGTCCGCCAGGATGGAGTGCGTACCGCAGAGCAGCATCGTGCCGCCGCGACCCGCCGCCGTCTGCGCCAGCGCAAGGGCCTGCTCCAGCTGTGGCACGTGCCTGACCGGCACGCCCGGCGCCACACACGCCCGGGCCAGACCGAGCAGCTCGTCAGCCGGCGGAAAGCTCAGGATGGGGTTGCGCGGCGTCTCGCAGAAGATGAGGCCGTCGCAGGCCGGCGCCAGCGCCTCAATCACGCCCGCGTAATCCTTGTCCTGCGGCACGGCCAGGATGACCTGCAGCGGACGGCTGACCTGCGCGCCCAGGCTTTCGAGCGCGTACTGCGCGGAGCTGCCGTGCACGGCGCCGTCGACATGCAGCGCGGGCGCGTCCTGCAGTTGCTCCAGCCGGCCAGGCCAACGCAGCGTCGCCAGGCGCGCGGCGAAGGCGGCAGCATCGTCTGCGCCGCCGAGACGCGCGCACAGGTCCATGGCGGCGTGCAACGCCAGGCTGGCGTTGGCGGCCTGATGGCGCCCGCGCAGGGGCAGGTGGAATGTGCCGTGGCCCGGCAGCGAGATGCGCTGTCCCTGCGCCGTCGTGGCCAGCGGCTGCGCCAGCTGCAAGGGCGTGAGCACATCCAGCTGCGCCCCCTGCACGCGCGCTTCCCGCGCCAGGGCCTGCTCGACCGGCGCGGCCTGCGGCAGGCTGATGACGCGGCTGCGCGCCTTGATGATGCCGGCCTTGTGCCAGGCGATGCGCGCCAGCCCCGGCCCCAGCCAGTAGTCGTGCTCCCTGACGACGGGCGTGATCAGCGACAGGGCGTTGGGCACCAGCGCGACGTCATCGAAGCGACCGCCGCGCCCCACCTCCAGAACCGCCGCCGCGACCTCCTGCTCGTCAAACCAGCGCAGCGCCAGCGCCAGGAAGAGACCGGTAGGGCTGAAATACTGCTGCGCCTCCAGCTCCGCCTCGATGCGTTCCACAGCCGGCGCCAGCCAGCCCAGAATGCGCAGAAAGTCCGACAGCGGAATAGCGCGGCCATCCACGCGTATACGTTCGCGCCAGGAGATGAGATGTGGACTGGTGAGCATGCCGACGCGGCGGCCCGGCATCTGCAGCAAACGCGCCATCATGGCCGTCGTCGAGCCCTTGCCCTTGCTGCCGGTGACCACAGCGTACTCGCGCGCGCCGGCGGGCAGACCCAGGCTTTGCAGCAAGCGCCGGGTGGGCGCCGGGTCGCGTCCCAGCACATCAGGCGGGCGCGGCTGACCGCGCAGCTTGCGCAGCGAACGGAAGACCCAGGTGACGGCCTCGGCCTCGTTGGCGAAGGCGCTCATGGCGGCGCCGCGGCTATTGTTTGCGTGAGCTTGCGCCAGCCGGACCACGCCGGCGCAACGCGAAGAACCAGATGAGCACGCCCGTAACGAGCATCGCGCCCATCACCAGCAGCGCGCCCAGCAGCGACAGGCCGAGTCGGGGCAGCAACTGCGACAGGTCGGTGGCCTGCCTGGCCGGCGCGGACGGGGTCGCTACGGGCAAGGCGCGCGCGCCGTAATCGACCAGGGTTGGCAGCGCGCCTTCCTCAATGCGCTGCGTGAAACTGGCGGCGCCGGTGGCCGCGCGCCCGGCGCTGTTCACCACCAGGCTGTAGTCACCCGACTGCAAAAACTGGAAGCAGATCACGCCCTGCGCCGCCGTCGGCGAACTGCCCAGCATGCCACTGGCGACCACCAGCCCCTCACCCGTGCGCAGCTCGGCGCTGACCCCCGCCGTCAGCAGCGGCTCGCCAGGGTCGAGGCTGCCGTTGCCGTTGCGGTCTTCAAAAGCGCGCAGACAGAACTGGCCGCCGCCGTCCTGCGCCAGCGTCAGCACGGCCGACGCCAGCAGCAGGCCCGACGCCAGCAGCAGCAGGCGCTGTGGCACGCCACGCACCTCAGCGGCGCCAGAGAGACAGCGTCAACACGCCGCCGGCCAGCAGCACCAGCCCGGCCAGGGCGAAGACGGCGTAGCCGATGTTCTCCACGAGCAGCTCCAGCGGCGGGGCCGAGGTATCCTGCGTGATGTCCTCGCTGAATACGTGAATCTCGTCCGGTGGCGGCGGCTCAGGCGGCAGCAGGCCCGCGACCGCGCCGACCACGATGTCCAGGCGCGCGCCGGGCACAACGCTCAACTGCAACTGCCCCGGGGCAGTCAGGCCATAGCCCTCGGGCGCGTCGACCCGCAGTATCCAGGCGCCGCCCGCCAGTTTTTCGAAACAACTGGCCTCCGTGCCGGTCGCCATGATGGCATCCTCAGCGCCGCCGCTCAGCAGCAGCAAGCCATTCGCCAGCGGAGTCTCGTCCGGCTCGCGCAGACGGTTCTGGTTGCCGTCATTGAAGAGGGTCACACAGACGCTGGCGCTCATGGCCAGCGGGTCGCTGGCCGGCAGCGCGGCAACCGAGACAGGCGCCGGCGCATGATCCGCGCCCACGTCCGATGTGACGGCGCGGCGCGACAGCGACGCAGACGTGCGGGCTGCGGGTTTCGCCCCGGGCGCGGTTTCCGCCTCCGCCGCAGCCTCCTCATCGGGCACTGCGGCTTCGGACTGGCTCTCTTCCCGCGCGGCGTTACTCCCGGCTCTGCGCACCGTGATCTCCTGGCCGATGCTGATGATGCGCGGGTTGGTGATGTCCCGGTTGAGCGCCAGCAGTTCGGCGCGCGTCATGTCGTAGGCCACGGCGATGCTGTCGATGGTGTTGCCCGGGCGCACGACATGCACGATCGAGCCATCATCTTCCGCCCGCTGAGGCGCCACAAAAGGCACCTGGGGCGCGATGGCGGGGGGCACAGCCACTGCCACGGCTGCGGCTGCCTCACCGCCGCCGGAGCTGCCGCCGGGGCCGCCACCAGTGAGCGAAGTGCCGTCCCAGTAGGTCTTGTTGATGTCCGCTGTGCTGCCCTGGGTCGAGTACAGGAAGAGCGTCGCCGTGCTGCCGGTGGTGGTCGCGTTAACCGTCAGCTGCTGCCACTGCTCATGCGGCTGCGCCCAGTTCGACCACACCACGTCCCCGTCGTTGGGATTGTTGCCGCCATTGGGGTCGATGCCGATGCGCGTCTGTGATCCGGATTCGATAGCCGAGCCGCAATTGCTGGCGCCAGCCAGGTTACAGGCCTTGACCTGCGACCAGGCGCTGGCCGTGACGTTGCTGCCCGCCGCCACGCCGACCTGCTGATACACCGCGACGGTACAGGTGACAAAGCCGCAATCGACGTTGATTGCCCGGCTGCCTTCCTGCGGCGCAGGCCCAGGGCCCGGATGCGGCTGAATGTCCACCTTGTCGCTGCGATTCAAATAATCTCCGGTCGCAGCTGCCAGCCAGACTTGCCAGCCTTCGGGCAACCGGATCGGTTTATCGCCCTCACGAACGCTGTAATAGTTGCCCTGCATGCCAGGGTTGCGCAGCAGTTGCCCCTGGGCCTCCAGCATCGGCGCATACAGGGCGCCCAGAATCAGCAAAAGCAAAACGGACGTCACTCGCCGCATCGCGTTGACTCCATTCCTGAGGTCGGCGGGCCGGCAATCTCGCTCCGCCCAAGCCGAGGAGTCAGTATAATACAGTCACGGTTGAGCGGCAATGCAGCGTCGGCCGCCCGGCCACCCACCATCCCTGGCGGTTCAGCCCATGAACATCCTGCACCTGACTCCCTACTACGCTCCCGCCTGGACCTTCGGCGGCGTCCCGCGCGCGGTGGAAGGCATGGCGCGCGCGCTGGTGCGCCGTGGCCACCGCGTCACCGTGCTGACGACCGACGCGCTCACTGCCGACGCAGGCCGGGCCGGGCCCGCGGAGGAAGTGCGCGACGGCGTGCGTGTGCTGCGCGTCGCCAACCTTGCGCCCAGGCTGCGCCGCCAGTTCAACCTTTCCACACCCTTGCGTATGTCTGCTGTGGCGCGCAAGCTGTTGCCGCAACTGGACATTGTGCATTGCCACGAACTGCGTACGCTGGAAAATCTGCTGGTGACGCCCGGAGCCGCCGCCGCGGGGTTGCCGCTGCTGCTCTCGCCCCATAACACGCTATCCCACACAACCGGACGCACAGCGCTCAAAGTGCTCTGGGATCGCAGCGTCGGCCCAGGTCTGGCGCAACGCTTCAGCCACGTCATCGGGCTGACAGACGTGGAAGTCGCCGAACTGCGCGCGCACTGGCCCGGCCACAACACCCCTTTCAGCGTGATCCCCAACGGCATCGACCTGGCAGACTTCGCCGACCTGGGCGACGGCACGGCCTTTCGCGCGCGCTGGCAGTTGGGCGCGGGACCGCTGTGCCTCTTCATGGGTCGCCTGCACGAGGGCAAGAGCCTGCAGCCGCTGATCGAGGCCTTTCACCTGACGCAGCGCGCGGACGCCAGGCTGGTCATCGCCGGCCCCGACGAGGGCATGCGCGCGCGCCTCGAACTCCTGCTGGACGAACGCATGCGGCTCACGGGCCTGTTGACCGGGCAGGAGCGCCTTGATGCGCTGGCAGCCGCGGACCTGCTCGCGCTGCCGTCCCTCTACGAGGGCCTGCCCATGGTCGCGCTGGAAGCCATGGGCGCCGGGCTGCCGTTGATCCTTGCGCCGGGCTGCAATCTGCCGCAGGCGGCCGCACGCGGCGCAGCGCTGGAGGTGCCGCCCCAACCCCGCCCCCTGGCGGCTGCCCTGGAACAGTTGCTGGCGGATGCGCCCCTGCGCGCGCAGATGGGGCGCCGGGGACACGCCCTGGTGCGTGAGTCCTTCACCTGGGATGCCATCGCCCTGCGTTACGAGGCCGTCTACCGCGCGCTACTGGACGGGCAGCATATGGTATAGTTCATGCACTCGCCCCGGGGAAGAAGCTGCGAGTCCCGCCATGGCCGACAGTGACGAGCTCGAATATTACGACGACGATGACATCCGCGACCAAATCCCCGACGACGATGACGCCGAAGCAAACGGGGAAGCGGCGCAGCCGCAGCGTCCGCCAGTAAGGCCGCTGCAGACTTCGTCGCGCCAGCCTGCCGCCCGCCCACCAGCGCAACCCACGCGTCCTGCGCCGCGCAAGCCCGGGCCACCGGCCGTCGCATCCGGCCGCGACGCGCCCGCGCCACGCCAGCAGGGCCGTCCGGCGCCCAAACCCGAAACGCGGCGTCCGGCCCGCCCGCAACCGCAACCACCAGCCAGCTCAGCGCGCCCGCCGGCGCAGCAGCAACCCCGCAGCCAACGTCCCGCCCGCCCGCCCGACAGGCCGCAGCGCCGCCGTCTGCTGAGCCGCCCTGGCGAACCTGGCCGCAGCCAGCCGCCACCGGAGTCGCAACCCCCCGCGCGCACTGCGGACCCACCAGGCCGTCTCGCGCGCCTGCTGCGCCGCCAGCCGCGCAAAAGCGGACGCGGACGCATTGCCTGGCCGCGGCGCAGCCCACTGCAGGCCCTGCGGGCGCGCTTGCCTGGCGGCGTCGAGCGTGCGTCCGGTACCGCCCAACGACAGCGGCCAGCGCTGCAGCTGCCCTTCCTGCGCCGGCGCCCGGACGCCCCCGAACGCGCTGCCGGCACGGCGCGCAAACGACGGCGCGGCAACAGCAAGGCGCCCCGTCTCGGCGGACGCGGCCTGACGCTGGACAACAAGCTGGATATTCTCGGTGTGTTGCTGCTTTTGGCTTCGCTGGCGCTCTTCCTCAGCAGCCTCTCCAGTATGCGCGGCGAGGTCACCCAGCTCATCAACACGTTGCTCGGCAACTTCTTCGGCTGGGGCGCCATCGCCGTGCCGCTCGCGCTCTTCACCATCGGTGTCTGGCTGATCGTGCGCCACTTCGGCGCGAACGCGCCCGTCATCGACCCCCTGCGCGTGGCCGGCGTCGCCCTGGTCTACGTCGGCCTGCTGCTGTTCTTCCAGTTCGTGGACAGTTTCAACCCGAACTACTCCAGCATCGATCTCTCGGACCCCGTGCGACTGCGGCTGCAGCTCGAGCTCTCGTGGAATGCAGGGCGGGGCGGCGGTTCCACCGGCGCCAGCCTCTACTATTTGCTGGTCACCAGCTTCGGCGAAGCGGGCATGCTGGTCACCATGGCCGGGCTGCTGCTGATCGGCACCATGCTCGCGCTGCAGGTTTCAGCCGCCGAGCTCGCCGCCGTCTCCGCCAGGGGTTGGCGTCGCTTCAGCGAGCTGCGTGACCGGCGCGCGCGGGCGCAGGCCAGCCGCAGACAGTCGGAGGTCAATGCTGTGGGCCCGGCCACCTCCGCCCGGCCTGCCAGCGCGGCGGACGATGACGAGCCACGACCCATCCCCATCACCATGGGCGGACGCACGGTGACGGCCTGGGTGGGCGATGAGGAGCCAGAAGACCCGGCAGACCAGCCGCCCCGCACAGGACTGCGCCGACTGTCGCCGCGTCTGCGCGCCGGCGTCGAGTCAGCCCTGGCCGGACTCAACCCGGTGGTGGAGGAAGAGTCAGCTGCGCCCGCCAGCGCACCGCCGCCCGCAGCGGACGCCCCGGCAGATAATCCGCCGCCATCCACACCCGCCACGCCGGCCTCCGCGACCGCAGCGCCAGCCGCTGCAATGCCACAACCGTCGTCACCCGTGCCTGACCGCGCGACCGCGCGGGAGGCTGCAAGCTCAGCAGACAATGGGCCGGTGCAGGAAGACGCGGCCGACGCCTCAGCCACCAGCCCACCCACGCCGACGCAGCATCCCGCCGCCGCCGAAGTCATCGCCGCCACAGCAGCCACACCGCCGCCACCACCTGCAGCGGAAGAAACGCCCTCTGCCACCAACATCCCGCCCTCGCCAACTTCCATGCGGCCCACGCTGTCCGCCGCGCCGCGCCGCAAACGGCGCGACTGGAAGTTGCCGGACATCCGCAACCTGCTCAACGTCGGTTCGGAATCCGACCTCGACCGCGAGGTTCTGCTCGGCCGCGCGCGCACCATCGAGGAGACGCTGCAGAGCTTCGGCGCGCCCGGGCGCGTCGTCGAGGTCAACACCGGTCCCGTCATCACCCAGTTCGGCGTCGAGCCCGACTATCTGCTGACGCGCTCCGGCAAGAAGACGCGCGTCAAGGTCGGCGCCATCGCCCAGCTGGACAAGGACCTGCAACTCGCGCTCGGCGCCAAAACGATCCGCATCGAGGCGCCGGTGCCGGGCAAGGGCTACGTCGGCATCGAGGTGCCCAACGCCAGGGCAGCGGTCGTCAGCCTGCGCGATGTCATGGAGGCTAAACAGTTCCGTGCCCTGCAGGCCGACGCGCCGCTGACCATCGGCCTCGGCCAGAGCGTGGATGGCACGCCCGTGGCCGCGGACCTGGCCAGCATGCCGCATTTGCTCATCGCCGGCACCACCGGCTCCGGCAAGTCCGTGCTGGTCAACGCCATCATCGTCAGCCTGCTGGTCAACAACCGCCCCGACCAGGTGCGCTTCATCATGGTCGACCCCAAGCGCGTGGAACTGACCAGCTACAACGGCTTGCCGCACCTGGTGGCGCCGGTCGTCGTCGACCTCGAGCGCACCCTGGGCGTGCTCAAGTGGGTCACGCGCGAGATGGACGATCGTTACCGCAAGTTCAGCGAGGCGGGCGCGCGCAACATCGTGGACTTCAACCGCCATCTGGACGGCGATCTGGAGTACATGCCCTACATCGTCGTCGTCATTGACGAGCTGGCCGACCTGATGATGCTGGCGCCGGACGAGACCGAGCGCGTCATCACGCGCATCGCCGCCCTCGCGCGCGCCACCGGCATTCATCTCGTCATCGCCACGCAGCGCCCTTCGGTGGACGTCGTCACCGGCCTCATCAAGGCCAACTTCCCGGCGCGCATCGCCTTCGCCGTGGCCGGCGGCGTGGACAGCCGCGTCATCCTCGACCAGCCGGGCGCCGAGCGCCTGCTGGGCAAGGGCGACATGCTCTACCTCAGTGGCAGCGCGCCGGCCGCCGCGCGTTTGCAGGGCGTGCTCGTCTCGCCAGAGGAGGTCGAAAACGTCACGCGCTACTGGAAGCGTCAGGCGCTCGACGAGCCCGCGCCCAAAGCATTACCTGATTCTGACCCTGAGAGCGCGGAAGAGGCCCCGCAGTCAGCGGCCGCGCCGGACATGCCGCCCTTGCCGACGCCGCAACCCGAACAGCGAACGCCGACCCCGCAGCAGGCGCACCTGGCCTTCCCGGATTTCAGCGCCTGGGAAGAGGAAAGGAATGTCGAGTTGCACGAGCGCGTGACCGACGAGCGCGACGAGCTCTACGAGCAGGCGGTGGAGATGGTGCGGCGGCTGAACAAGGCTTCGGTGTCGCTGCTGCAGCGCCGCATGCGCATCGGCTACACGCGCGCTGCGCGCCTGATCGACATGATGGAGGACGAGGGCGTGGTCGGCCCGGCCCAGGATGGCAGCAAGCCACGCGAGGTGCTGCCAGAGTGAGGGAAAGATACAGGTACAGGCCTGGTCATGTTAGACTGATTGCAGGCAGGACGGAGGCGGAAAATTGAGCTTTGAACACGAAGAAAATAGCCTGGCCACGCTACAACTTTTCGGGAATGGAGGCGATCCTGCTACGACTGAAGACGCGCTCCGTCAAATGGAAGCGCCACCTTCTGCCGTCGGGAATCCTGTCCTTGCCTGCGAGGACAACCTGGCCTTCATGCGAGATCTGCCCGCTGAAAAGTTTAAGCTAATCGTCACCTCACCTCCCTACAACCTTGGGAAGGAGTACGAGACGCGGGCTCCGCTGGACGAGTATCTGCAAGCCCAGGAACGTATCATTCGCGAATGCGTCCGTCTCCTGCACCCGCAGGGGTCGATCTGCTGGCAGGTTGGCAACTATGTCAGGAAAGGGGAGAGCGTCCCTCTCGATGCCGTTCTCTACCCCTTGTTTCGGGACACGGGACTGCGCCTCCGCAACCGCATCGTCTGGCAATTTGGACATGGCCTGCATAGCTCCAATCGCCTTTCCGGACGCTACGAAACGATCAACTGGTGGACCAAGGGCGACGACTACACCTGGAACCTTGATCCTGTCCGGGTGCCCGCGAAATATCCCGACAAGCGACACTTCAAGGGGCCGAAGGCCGGTCAACTTTCCGGGAATCCGAAGGGCAAGAATCCGGGCGATGTGTGGTCGTTCCCGAATGTCAAAAGCAATCACGTGGAGAAGACGATTCACCCCTGCCAGTTCCCCGTCGAACTCGTGGAGCGCCTGGTGCTCTCCATGACGAATGCGGGAGATGCCGTTTTTGACCCCTACATGGGGGGCGGTTCCTCGATTATCGCCGCGCTGATGCATGACCGCGGGGCTTACGGGTGTGACATTGTTCCCGAGTACGTGGAGATTGCGCGCGACCGGGTGCGCCAGCTCCATGAAGGAATCTTGCGTACCCGGCCGATGGGAAAGCCTGTATACGACCCTGCAAAACCAAACGGCGGACATTGATGCAAATCAGGGCCCGCTACTCCCACCTGAACGGTGAGGAATATCTGCTCGTCCACCGCAGAAATTTATGGCAGGAAGTACTGGAAGTGATTGGGGACGTTGATGCGTCGGCCTGCCGCACCAAATTGTCACGAGAGAAAACAAAACGGGGAAAGCTCCTTTATTCTCCGGTGGACATGGACCGGGCCTTTGGCGATGGCCTTAAGGCGCGTGGTTGGAGCGCGCACCGGAGAAGGTTCTGGCTGACTGCTGACGAAAGACTCATGCGCAGCATCTACGGGCTGCCGGAGGAACAGCAGAAGCAAGCTATTGAGAGTGCCGGTCAAACTCCGATCATGTCTTACAACCAGACGGACTTCGTGAAGGAACGGGTTGCTGTCGAGGTTCAGTTTGGCAAGTACGCCTTTGTTGCCCATGACCTGTTCGTCAAGCATCTCGGCTTCTATGTCTCGGATGACATCGACGTAGGGATCGAAATCCTGCCCATGAAGGAACTGGAGCAGGAAATGTCCTCCGGCGTTCCCTACTACGAACGGGATCTGCTCAATGTGTTGCGGCAGGGTCGCGGGGTGCCCGCAGTCCCGCTGGTACTGATGGGGATTGCGCCCTGACCAACCCGGTGCAGGAGCGATCGACCAATCGCCTCTTCGTCGCGCTGGAGCTGCCGCAGCCGCTGCAGCAGCGCCTGGCTGACCTGCCCATGGCACTGCCCGGGTTGCGCCGCGTGCCGCCAAAGCAGTTGCATGTCACCCTCTACTTCATCGGCGACCGCGCGCAACCGGATGACGTCCGCGACGCGCTGGCGGAAGTGCGCTCGCCACCGGTTGCGCTGACGCTGCAGGGTACAGGACGCTGGCCCGGCGTGCTGTGGGCCGGCGTGAAGCAGGAAGCAGCGCTGACCGCCTTGCAGCAGCGCGTGACCCAGGCCCTCGGCAGCTGCGGCCTCGAACCAGAAGCGCGGCCCTTCCGCCCGCACATCACGCTCGGCCGCTTCCGCGCGCGTCGGCCTCCCGCCAGACTCGACGCCTGGCTGCGGACTCAGCGCGACCTGTCGGCGCCGACCATTGACCTACCTGAGTTCTGCCTCTACTCCAGCGATCTCACACCTGCTGGCGCCCGCTACCGCATTCTGCAGCGCTTCCCCCTGCGCGCGGAGGCTGCTGCGTGAGCGCGCTCATCCTGTTGTTGACGGGCCTGCTCCTCTACGCGCGCTTCGTGGAGCCGCGCCGCCTGCAACTGCAGCGCATCACGCTGCCACTGCCACTGTTGCCAGCAGACTTCGCCGGCCTGCGCATCGTCCACATCAGCGACCTGCACCTGGGCGGCTGGCTGAAGCCCGCGCGCTTGCAGGCCTGGCTGACGCGCATCAACGACTTGCAGCCGGACCTGGTGGTCATCACCGGCGATTTCGTTGATGAGGCCGCCGACCTGCCGATCGACGAGCTCGTCGCGGGTTTACAGACGCTGCAGCCGCCGACTCTCGCCGTGCTCGGCAATCACGACCATCGCAGCGGCGCGGCCCAGGTGCGTCAGGCGCTGACAGCCAGCGGGGTACAGGTGCTGCGCAACCGGGTACACATTCTGCAACGGGGCGCGGCGCAGCTGAATTTTGCCGGTCTCGGCGACCAGGCCTGGGGCGATGACGACCTCGACGCCCTGCTGGATCAGCTGCCGCCGCAGGGCTGCGCCATCCTGCTGGCGCACGAGCCGGACATCGCCGACATAGCCACCGCCAGCGAGCGCTTCGCGCTGCAACTTTCAGGACACACGCATGGCGGCCAGGTGCGCCCGCCGCTGCTGAAGCGCGCCCACGTACTGCCCGGCTGGGGCCAGCACTACCCCGGCGGCCTCGCCCGCGTCGGCGGACTAACCGTCTACACCAACCGCGGCCTGGGGATGATCCGCCCCTGGCTGCGCTTCAACTGTCGCCCCGAACTCACCTTGCTGGAACTGACGCCCGACCCGGCCGTGCCCTGACGCCGCTTCAGCGCGCAGCCAGCAAACGGGCGAAGTCCGCTTCGCGGGTTTTGGCAGCCTCCAGCTGACTCTGCTGCAAGTTGCAAATCAAAGCCGTCAACTCGCTGGCCAGCGGGTCGAGGTCGATGCGGTTGGCGCTGCGGATGGTCTCGATCCAGTCCTGACGCAGGGAGTCCGCGCCGTGCAGCGCGCCGGCGATGGCGCCGGACATGCCCGCAATCGAGTCGTTGTCGCGGCCATAGTTGGTGCCGCCGCAGATGCTGCCCGCGAAGTCGCCGCCGGCCACGACGAGGAAGGCCAGCGCGATCGGTGTTTCCTCAATGCTGTGCACACGGCTGGGATGTGAATCGTTCGTGCCCTTGCCGCGCTTGCTCTTGTCCTCGGGCGCGCCATCCCAGGGGCGCATGGCATCGCGCAGCGGCCCGATGGCCTCGGCCCAGTCATCGTAACCCCGCGCGCACTCGACCACCGCCTCGATCGCACTGCGCGTGCCTTCCTTCGCCAGCGACAGGACGACGTCGATGATACTGTCGACGCTGGCGCCGGGCCGGAAAGCCTCGGCCACTGCGGTGGCCATCACCGCCGCGGCTTCCAGGCCAAAGCTGTACTGGTGCGCGCTCAGGATGTCGACTGCCTCGTGGTACGCGCTGACTGGATCGCCGGCGTTGACGATGCCGATCGGCGCCGCGTACATGGCCGCGCCACAGTTCACCATGTTGCCCACCCCGCCCAGGCGCGGGTCGGCGTTGGCCAGACCCAGACGGATGTAGAGCCACTTCTCGGGGTAGAAGAGCCGCTCCACGATGGGCATGTCGCGCTCATGGTCGGGAATCCAGCGCGGCTCCAGAATCAGCGGCACGATGCGGCGCGCGAAACTGTGCGCGTCAAGATGGCCGCCTTCATCAATGTAGGCCTGGCTCAGTGCCTGCACCATGTGGCTGTCGTCCGTATAACGCCCCTCGGTGCGGTAGCGGCGGCGTTCGCTGTCTTCCAGGGTCGGCACGAAGTCGGTAATCTGGCCGTATAGTTCGCGAATCTGTCCAGGCGAATACCATTCGGCGGGCGCGCCCATGGCATCGCCGATCGCGCCCCCGTAGAGGCAGCCGCGCACCTTGTCCAGCAGAATGCTGTTATCGAGCGGGTTCATACCAATTCCTTTCGTGGTGCCAGGCAGACCTGTGTTATACTCCCCGACGCTGCGATTGGCTATTATTGATGGAGCATAAAAAATGGACAGCGAACTGAAGGAACTGCGCGTCTCCAACGACGCCATGCTGGACGGGGACGAGTTGCGTCGTCGCCTGGCCGACGAAGGCTATCTCTTTTTCAAGCGCCTGCAGGACCCGGACAAGATGATGGAACTGCGGCGCGAGATGTTGACGGTGATGCAGGAAGGCGGCTGGCTGCTGCCGGACACGGACCCGATGGACGGCATCGCCGACGTGACGCGCGTCTGCACCGAGGGCGACGAGGGCTACACCGACGTCTATCACCCGGTCTACAATCTCGAATCCTTCCATAGCTCCGCGCACGAGCCGGAGATCATGGACGTGATCGCGCGTATCGCCGGCAAGCCGGTGCTGCCGCATCCGCAGAAGATCGCGCGTCTGTGGTTCCCGCAATACACCGAGCACACCACGCCCATCCACCAGGACTACGTCCACTTCCAGGGCAGCTTCGATACCTGGACGGCCTGGGCGCCGGTCGGCGACTGCCCGGCCGAGCTGGGCGGCCTGGCCGTCCTGCCCGGCTCGCACAAGGTCAACCGCGTGCTCGACCATCACTTTTCACTGGGAGCCGGCGGGCTGTCCGTTGAGACCGATCACATGGACATCGCCTGGCACACGACCGACTACGAGGCCGGCGACACGCTCATCTTTGAGGCGCTGATGATCCACCGCGCCCTGCCCAACGTCACCGACGACCGCATGCGCGTCTCGCTCGACAACCGCTACTTCGCCATTGGCAACCCGGTCAGCGAGGGCATGCTGACCCCCCATCTGGACAATCATGTGATGCCTGACTACACTTGGGAAGATGTCTACGCGGGCTGGGAATCCGACGAGTTTCAGTATTACTGGAAGCAGCATGAATTCCCGGTACGCGCGGGTGACACTACCTTCGGCGAGCGAGGTTTCGTGGAAGCGCTGGAAATGGCGCGCAACGGCAACGAACACGCGCAGTTGCACCTGCGCCGCATCGTACGCATGGCGCGTAACGAGGAGCAGGCGCAGCGCGCGCTGGAGGCCCTCGGCGAAGCCTGAGCGGCCCTCACCCCAAACCCTGTATCTGAAAAGGGTGGGCCGGTGAAGTGTCGCCGGCCCTCACCCCAAACCCCTCTCCCTCAGGGAGAGGGGCTTTAATCTCCCGTACTGCCAACTCCCTGAAGGGCTTCCGCCGTGAGCAACGGGACAAAGGGGGCCGGGGGGTGAGGCGCTCTCAGCGCAGCAGCGACCAGTCCGGTTCATCCTCGGGGTCGCCCAGCGGGCCGTGCACATTGCGCACCACGCGCCGCTGGTAATCGAACCAGTCCGCGTACTCGCTGCATGGCCGAAACGTATCGTTGCGCAAGTCCATCAGCGCGTCCAGCTGCGCCTCCAGCCCGGCCTGCAACTCAGCCGCTGCCGCCGCGCCCGCAAGGTTGTTCAGCTGTAACGGGTCCGCCGCCAGGTCGTACAGTTCTTCCGCTGCGCGAAACGCAGGTCCGCGCCGAAGCTGGTTTCGTCGTTGCCCGGACCCACCTGCCGCGCCTGACAGCCGGCGCGCGAAGGAATGTGTCTTCGTGCGCACGCCGCGCCAGTCGTGGCCGTCGATCAACCAGTCATGCGAGGCGCTGAAGTTCATGGTCAGCACGGCCTCCTGCTCAAACGCGCCGGGCCGCCCGCGCCAGGCATCGGCCAGGTTGTGGCCCTCGACCGTGCGCGGGACCGGCAAATCGCAAAGGCCGCACAGCGTCGGGAAGATGTCGACCGGCGCGGTCAGCACATCGCGCCGCACCCCGCCCTCGAACACGCCCGGCCAGCGCATCATCCAGGGCACGTGCAGCGACTCTTCCCAGGGCTGTTTCTTCTCCCAGGCGTGGCCGCCCTGCGAGCCCATCTGTGTGCCGTGGTCAGAGGTGAAGATGAGCAGCGTGTCCTGCGCCCGCCCGCTGCGTTCCAGGTAAGCCACCAACTCGCCCACCATGTCATCGATCGCCAGAATCATGGCCAGGTAGTCGCGCAACGAGCCCTGCAGCGACGCCACCATTGCCTCTGGCACGTTGTCCGGCAGCGTCAGTTCGTCTGGCAGGCGCTCGTAATACTGCTCCGGCGCATACTGATAGGGCGTGTAGTGCGCCTGGTGCGGCGAGACGAAGAGGCAGAAGCGCTCGTCCGCAGGGACCTCGTCCATGAACTCGATGGCGTAGCGCGCAAGGGCGTCGGTCTCGTAGCCCTCCCAGCGCTCGTTATGCCAGTCTTCGGTGTTGACCTTGCCGCCGAAATAGTCGGTGTGGAAGTTGTAGCCGCGCCAGTGCTCGAAGCCGAGCCGGTCGCGGCCCTCGGGCACGTAATCGCCGCCGTCGATCTCCGGGAAGGAGCCGCGGTGCAGATGCCACTTGCCCACCCAGGCCGTGCGGTAACCGCCGCGCGCGAAGACGTCGCCGAGGCCGATCTCGTCGTGGCGCGTGTTGATGAAGTTCATGATGTGGCCGGTGGTCTGCGGGTGCCGCCCGGTGGTCAGCATGGCGCGGTAGGGCGTGCACACCGGCGCGGTCGCGATCATGTTGTCCAGCATCACGCTCTCGCCGGCCAGGCGCTGCAGATGCGGCGTTTCTATCTGCGTCCCGCCCCATGTGGGAAGCGAGCAAGCGCGCACCTGGTCCACCAGAATGAAGAGAATGTTGGGTCCCTGTGACATACCCTGCCTTTCCTGCTGTATCCGATTGAGAGGCCTACTGTCCCTCGCGGCCCTTCAGTTCCGGCCAGACGCTGCGCATCTGCCAAACCTTGAGCGAACGCAGTTGCACCGGCCGGCCGCGCGAGAAAAGTGAGATGCCACGGCTGTCCGCGCGCTCTGGATAGACACGCAGGGTCAGGCATTGCCTGTCGTTGGCGAAGACCTCGATGATGCTGCGGTCGATGAAAATTCGTAAGTGCAGCGCCTCACCATCCGCCAGGGTCAGCGGCCCGGTCTCCGACGGGCGGGGATGCACGTCGGCCGCAAGCGAACTGCGCGCCGGATCGATCTGCAGCCAGCCGGGGTTGGCGCGGCGGCCATACTGCCACGGGTACCAGGAGACGCGCGTACCTTCCGCGCCGTCCGGCGAGCGCAGCACGTTCAGGCCGAATTCCAGCGCGTCGCCGGGGTCGATGACGGCCTCGATCTCGATCGCCTGACCGCCGATTCCCTCCAGCAGCAACTCTTCATTGGCCGGGATCTCCAGCGGCCCGCGTGTCTGTTCATCATGGCGCAGCGCCTCCAGCTCCGGCACCGGCGCCATGCGCAGCGTGTTGTCATCCGCCAGCCAGTAATGCCGCGGCAGGGTCATGACGTCGTTCCAGCCGCGGTGCTCACGCGCCTCCTTCACGTTGAAGAGGCCCAGGTAGCGGCCCGAGGCGTCGACGGTGGCGCTGGGCGCATGCAAACTGCCGATGGTCCAGGGGCCATAGTTCATGCGCCCGTGCGTCTCGGGCGTGAAGCGGTGCGTCTCATTGTCGTAGTGACCGATGTAGTAGCGGCCGGCGTGCTTGTGGCTGTAGACCAGCAGCAAGTGGCGGCCGTTGCCGATGGGCCAGAAGTTGGGCACGGCCATGTCCTCGCCTGGTTCGGCCAGCACCTCGTCGGCCACCATCGGCCCCAGCCACTCCCACTGCGACAGGTCCTTCGAATGGAAGATGTGGTCGACGCCGCGGCAATCGACGCTGCGCGTGCTGCCGTGGCTGCCCTGCATGTAGGCGCCGGAGAGCGCGTAGTAGCCGTCCTCCTCTTTCCAGATGCAGGGATCGAAAATGAGATACTCGCCGCCGGGAGCGACGCAGGTGCCGACGTCGTCGGGGTCGGTCTCGCCGGGGATGACCGGGTTGTTCGGGTGACGTTCCCAGTTGAGCAGCAGCGGGTCGCTGGCCGTGGCGATGGCGTTGCCGGCGAAGAGCCCATGGTACATGGCGATCACGCGCTCGTCCTCGACCAGGGTCTGGCCGCTGAAACAGGAGCTTTCGCCTTCAGCCGGATGCAGCGCGATCGGCAGGTCGCGCCAGTTGACCAGGTCGTCGCTGACCGCGTGACCCCAGCTGATGCCGACGCTCGGCGACTTGAAGCCGCCCGGCTCCAGGCCCGCCGGGTGGAACTGGTAAAAAAGATGGTAGCGTCCCTGCCACTGACACAGGCCGTTGGGGTCGTTCATGAACTTGCCGGGCGGCGAGAGGTGGTAGAGCGGGCGCGCCGGATCATTCGCCAGCGCCTCGCGCGCGGCGGTATAGCCCGACACCTCTTCGTCCGCCGCCAGGGCCTGTAACTGCGCCTCCAGCGTGTCCGGGAACAGTCGCGCTTCACTCATGGTCCGGTCCTCCCTTTGAATCGCTGCGCTCAGCGCCCCTCAAAACCCCTCAGTTCCGGCCAGACGCTGCGCATCTGCCAGGCGCGGAGCGAACGCAATTGCGCCGCGCCGCCGCGCGCGAAGAGCGTCACGCCCGCACTGTCCGCGCGCGAGGGGTAAACGCGCAGGGTCAGGCACTGTTGGTCGTTGGCGAAAACCTCGATGATGCTGCGGTCGATGAAGATGCACAGCTGCAACGCCTCGTCCTCCCCAATCGACAGCGGTCCCTGTTCCGGCGGCCGGCCGTGCACGTCATCGGCCAGCGAGGACTGCGAGCTGTCAATCTGCAGCCAGCCAGGGTTGGCGCGGCGGTCCTGCAGCGGCGCGTAGAAGGAGATGCGCGTCTGCTCCGCGCCGTCCGGCGAGCGCAGCACGGTCAGGCCGACCTCGCGCGCCTCTCCCGGCTCGATGACGGCCTGGATCTCGATCGCCTGGCCGCTGACCTGCTCCAGCATCACCTCGCTGTTGGCCGCAATCTCCTGCGCCGGCACTTGCACCCCGCCAAAGCGCTGGCCCTCCAGTTCGGGCACCGGCGCCATGCGCAGCGTGTTGTCCGCCGCCAGCCAGTAGTGCCGTGGCAGGGTCATGATGTCGTTCCAGTCGCGGTGATCGCGCGCCTCCTTGACGTTGAAGATACCCAGGTAGCGGCCCGAGGCGTCGATGGTGGCCGAGGGCGCGTGCAGGCTGCCGACCGTCCAGGGGCCGTAGTTCATGCGGCCGTGCGTCTCCGGCGTAAAACGGTGCGTCTGCGAGTCGTAGTGACCGATGTAGTAGCGACCGGCGCGCTTGTGGCTGAAGAGCAGCAGCATGTGACGCCCGTTGCCGATGGGCCAGAAGTTGGGCACCGCCATGTCCTCGCCCGGTTCGGCCAGCACCTCGTCGGACACCATCGGCCCCAGCCACTGCCATTCGCTCAGGTCCGGCGAGTAAAAAATGTGAACGACGCCGAGGGCATCGACGCTGCGGGTGCCGCCCCGTGAGCCCTGCGTGTAGGTGCCGGAGAGCGCATAGTAGCCGTCTTCCTCTTTCCAGATGCAGGGATCGAAGAGGAGGTAGTCCCCGTCGGGGCCGTGGCAGACGCCGACGTTGTCGGGGTCGGTGTCGCCGGGGATGGCGGGGTTGTACGGCGGGTGTTCCCAGTTGAGCAGCAGCGGATCGCTGGCGATGGTGATCACGTTGCCGGCGAAAGGGGCGTGATAGGTCGCGATCACCCGCTCCTCGTCGACCAGGGTCTGGCCGCTGTAGCAGCCCAGTTCGTTCCCCACCGGACGCAGCGCGATCGGCAGGTCGCGCCAGTTGACCAGGTCGTCGCTGACCGTATGACCCCAACTGATGCCGCGGTGTTGCCGCGGGGAGCCAATCGGCTCCAGCCTGTTCGAAATATACTGGTAAAAGAGATGATAACGCCCCTGCCACTGGCAGAGACCGTTGGGGTCGTTCATCCACTTGCCGGGGGGCGAGAAGTGGTAGAGCGGCCGCGCCGGATCATCCGCCAGACGCTCGCGCGCGGCCGTATAGCCCAACGCCTCTTCGTCCCGCTCAAGAGCCTCAAGTTGCGCCTCCAGCGACTCCGGGAACGGTCGCGCTCCGCTCATGGTCCGGTCCTCCCTGAGATTCTCTGCGCTCAGCGGCCCTCGAATTGCTTCAGTTCCGGCCACACGCTGCGCATCTGCCAGGCGTTGAGCGAGCGCAAGTGCGCCGCGCCGCCGCGCGCAAAGAGCGTCACGCCCGCGCTGTCCGCGCGCGATGGATAGACGCGCAGGGTCAGGCACTGTTTGTCGTTGGCGAAGACCTCGATGATGCTGCGGTCGATGAAGATGCGTAAATGCAGCGCCTCATCCGCCGCCAGCTCCAGCGGCCCCTGCTCCGGTGGCCGGCCGTGTACGTCGCTCCCCAGCGAGGACTGCGAGGTATCGATCTGCAGCCAGCCGGGGTTGGCGCGGCGGTCCTGCAGTGGTGCATAGAAGGAGATGCGCGTCTGCTCCGCGCCGTCCGGCGAGCGCAGCACGCTGAAGCCGACCTCGCGCGCCTCCCCCGGCTCGATGACCGCCTCGATCTCGATCGCCTGGCCACTGATATTCTCCAGCACTTGCTCGCTGTTGGCCGGGATCTCCTGCGCCGCCACCTGCACTTCATCGAAGCGCTGGCCCTCCAGTTCGGGCACCGGCGCCATGCGCAGCGTGTTGTCATCCGCCAGCCAGTAGTGCCGCGGTAGCGACATGATGTCGTTCCAGCCGCGCCGGTCTCGGCCCTCCTTGACGTTGAAGATGCCCAGATAACGGCCCGACGCGTCGATGGTGGCCGAGGGCGCGTGCAGGCTGCCGATTCTTATGGGACCGTAATTCATGCGCCCGTGCGTCTCCGGCGTGAAGCGGTGCGTCTGCCGGTCATAGGTACCGATGTAGTAGCGACCGGCGCGCTTGTGGCTGAAGAGCAGCAACATGTGTTTGTCGTCGCTGATCGGCCAGAAGTTGGGCACCGCCATGTCCTCGCCCGGCTCGGCCAGCTGGTCGTCGGTCACCAGCGGCCCGAGGTAAGTCCACTCGCCCAGGTCCTGCGAGTGAAAGAGGTGGTCCACGCCCAGGGCGTTGACGATGCGCGTGCCGCCAAAATCGCCGTCCATGAAGGTGCCCGAGACGGCATAGTAGCCGTCTTCTTCCACCCAGATGCAGGGATCGAAGATGCGATATTTGCCGTTTCCGCCCACCACGTCAACGCGACCACCGCCAGGCCGTTCGCGCAGTTCGCCGGGGATGACCGGGTTGTCGGGGTGCATTTTCCAGTTGAGCAGCAGCGGGTCGCTGGCTGTGGCGATGCCGTTGCCGGCGTAGGTGCCATGATACATGGCGATCACGCGATCGTCCTCGACCAGGGTCTGGCCGCTGTAACAGTCGCGCTCCACGTCCGGGTGCAGCGCGATCGGCAAATCGCGCCAGTTGACCAGATCGTCACTGACCGCGTGGCCCCAGCAAACGGGTTCACGCTCCCCGGGTTCGACGCTGCCATGCGGCACGAACTGGTAGAAGAGATGGTAGCGCCCCTGCCACTGACAGAGGCCGTTGGGGTCGTTCATCAGGTTGCAGGGCGGCGAGAGGTGATAGAGCGGACGCGCCGGATCAGCGGCCAGGCGCTCGCGCCCGGCGACGTAGCCCTGTAGCTCCCCGTCGCTCTCCAGGGCCTTGAGTTGCGCTTCCAGCGAATCCGGGAACTGTCGTGGGCCGGCCATCAGGCTAATCCTCTCTTTGAGTCAATAACAAATGTGGCAAGGACCTGCTTCAGCCCGTCGCCGCGTCAGCGACCCTCGAACTGCTCCAGCTCCGGCCAGACGCTGCGCATCTGCCAGGCGCTGAGCGAGCGCAGTTGCGCCGCGCCGCCGCGCGCAAAGAGCGTCACGCCCGCGCTGTCCGCGCGTGAGGGGTAGGCGCGCAGGGTCAGGCACTGTTTGTCGTTGGCGAAGACCTCGATGATGCTGCGGTCGATGAAGATGCGCAAATGCAGCGCCTCGTCCGGCGCCAGCGCCAGCGGCCCCTGCTCCGGCGGGCGGCCGTGGATGTCGCCGCCCAGCGAGGTCTGCGAAGTGTCGATCTGCAGCCAGCCGGGGTTGGCGCGACGGCCCTGCAGTGGCGCGTAGAAGGAGATGCGCGTCTGTTCCGCGCCGTCCGGCGAGCGCAGCACCGTGAAGCCGACCTCGCGCGCCTCCCCCGGCTCGATGACGGCCTCGATCTCGATGGCCGTGCCGCTGACGTTCTCCAGCAGTTCCTCGCTGTTGGCCGCGATCTCCTGCGCCCCGACCTGCGCTTCGTCGAAGCGCTGGCCCTCCAGCTCCGGCACCGGCTTCATACGTAGCGTGTCGTCTTCCGCCAGCCAGTAATGTCGCGGCAGCGACATGATGTTGGTCCAGCCACGCCAGTCGCAGCCTTCCTTGATGTTGAAGATGCCCAGATAACGGCCCGACGCGTCGATGGTGGCCGAGGGCGCGTGCAGGCTGCCGATTCTTATGGGACCGTAGTTCATGCGCCCGTGCGTCTCGGGCGTGAAGCGGTGCGTCTCCTGATCATAGGTACCGATGTAGTAGCGGCCGGCGCGTTTGTGGCTGAAGAGCAGCAGCATGTGCTTGTCGTCGCTGATCGGCCAGAAGTTGGGCACCGCCATGTCCTCGCCCGGCTCGGCCAGTTGATCGTCGGTCACCAGCGGCCCCAGGTAGGTCCAGTTGCCCAGGTCCTGCGAATGAAAGAGATGGTCCACGCCCAGGGCGTTGACGATGCGCGTGCCGCCGAAATCGCCGTCCATGTAGGTGCCCGAGACGGCATAGTAGCCGTCTTCTTCCTTCCAGATGCAGGGATCGAAGATTCGATATTTGCCGTTTCCGCCAACCACTTCGACGCGACCATCACCAGGTCGTTCGCGCAATTCGCCGGGGATGACCGGGTTGTCGGGGTGCTTTTGCCAGTTGAGCAGCAGCGGGTCGGAGGCCGTGGCGATGCCGTTGCCGGCGCGCGTGCCGTGGTAGATGGCGATGACGCGATCGTCCTCGACCAGGGTCTGGCCGCTGAAGCAGTCGCGCTCCACGTCCGGGTGCAGCGCGATCGGCAGGTCGCGCCAGTTGACCAGGTCGTCGCTGACCGCGTGGCCCCAGCAAACGCCCATGCGCTGGCCAGGCTCGAGACTGCCCTCAGGTACGTACTGGAAGAAAAGATGGTAGCGCCCCTGCCATTCGCAGAGGCCATTGGGGTCGTTCATGAAGTGGAAAGGCGGCGAGAAGTGATAGAGCGGGCGCGCCGGGTCGGCGGCCAGGCGCTCGCGCCCGGCGATGTAGCCCAGCACCTCCCCGTCGCTCTCCAGGGCCTTGAGTTGCGCTTCCAGCGTATCCGGGAACTGTCGCGGGCCGGTCATCAGGCTAATCCTCTCTTTGAGTCAATAACAAATGTGGCAAGGACCTGCTTCAGCCCGTCGCCGCGTTCAGCGTCCCTCGAACTGCTTCAACTCCGGCCAGACGCTGCGCATCTGCCAGGCGCTGAGCGAGCGCAGCTGCGCCGCGCCGCCGCGCGCAAAGAGCGTCACGCCCGCGCTGTCCGCGCGTGAGGGATACACGCGCAGGGTCAGGCACTGTTTGTCGTTGGCGAAGACCTCGATGATGCTGCGGTCGATGAAGATACGCAAATGCAGCGCCTCGTCCGCCGCCAGCTCCAGCGGCCCCTGCTCCGGCGGGCGGCCGTGGACGTCGCCCGCCAGCGAGGATTGCGAGGTATCGATCTGCAGCCAGCCGGGGTTGGCGCGACGGCCCTGCAGCGCCGTGAAGAAGGAGATGCGCGTCTGCTCCGCGCCGTCCGGCGAGCGCAGAACCGTGAAGCCGACCTCGCGCGCCTCGCCCGGCTCGATGACGGCCTCGATTTCGATGGCCGTGCCGCTGACGTTCTCCAGCAGTTCCTCGCTGTTGGCCGCAATCTCCTGCGCCCCGACCTGCGCTTCGTCGAAGCGCTGGCCCTCCAGCTCCGGCACCGGCGCCATGCGCAGCGTGTTGTCTTCCGCCAGCCAGTAATGTCGCGGCAGCGACATGATGTCGTTCCAGCCACGGAAATCACGGCCCTCCTTGATGTTGAAAATGCCGAGGTAGCGGCCCGAGGCGTCGACGGTGGCCGAGGGCGCGTGCAGGCTGCCGACCGTCCACGGGCCGTAGTTCATGCGGCCATGCGTCTCGGGCGTGAAGCGATGCGTCGTCTGGTCGTAAGTGCCGATGTAGTAGCGGCCGGCGCGCTTGTGGCTGAAGAGCAACAACATGTGTTTGTCGTCGCTGATGGGCCAGAAATTGGGCACGGCCATGTCCTCGCCCGGCTCGGCCAGTTGATCGTCCGTCACCAGCGGGCCGAGATAGGTCCAGCTGCCCAGGTCCTTCGAATGAAAGAGATGGTCCACGCCCAGGGCGTTGACGCTGCGCGTGCCACCGAAGGGGCCGTCCATGTAGGTGCCGGAGATGGAATAGTAGCCGTCGTCTTCCTTCCAGATGCAGGGATCGAAGACGCGGTATTTGCCGTTTTCGGCGACCACCTCGTCACCGCCACCGCCACCAAGCCCCTGCGGATCGCCGGGGATGACCGGGTTGTCGGGGTGCTTCTGCCAGTTGATCAGCAGCGGGTCGCTGGCCGTGGCGATGCCGTTGCCGGCGCGCGTGCCGTGGTAGATGGCGATCACGCGATCGTCCTCGACCAGGGTCTGGCCGCTGTAGCAGTCGCGCTCCACGTCCGGGTGCAGCGCGATCGGCAGGTCGCGCCAGTTGACGAGGTCGTCGCTGACCGCGTGGCCCCAGCATACGCCCTGCTTGCGATCCGCGGTCAGCAACTCGCCGCCGGGCAGATACTGGAAGAAGAGATGGAAGCGCCCCTGCCACTCGCAGAGACCGTTGGGGTCGTTCATGAAGTGGAGAGGCGGCGAGAAATGATAGAGCGGACGCGCCGGGTCGTCGGCCAGGCGCTCGCGCCCGGCGATGTAGCCCAGCACCTCCCCGTCGCTCTCCATGGCCTTGAGTTGCGCTTCCAGCGTATCCGGGAACTGTCTGGGGCCGGCCATCAACAAAATCCTCTCTTTGTGCTCAAAATAATGGAGCCGCTACGCATTCTACCCAATCCACCTGCGGCTTGCCGCGCAATTGCCTGGCAAGAGTGAGAGCACCTCACCCCTCAACCAGGCTGCGACCTGTCCGCTTCGACCCGGCGCTGACAGGCCCTCACCTTAAACCCCTTGTCCCGTGTTCCCATTTGCGATGGGAGCCCTTCGAGGGGCAAGGCGCTCAAAATCTACGGGGGTTTAAAGCCCCTCTCCCTGAGAAGGGCTCCCACTGAAGGTGGGACAAGGGGGTTGGGGGGTGAGGGCTTACTCCAGCTCCAGCGTCAGCACCTCGCCGCCGGAGAGCGCCATATACAGCTGCGCGCCCTGCGCCAGCAGCGCCAGACCGGTCTGACCGGGGAACTCACGCAGCGTCTGCCACGATGCGCCCGCGTCGCGCGAAAGCAGCAGGTGTTCGTCCAGCACCAGCGCCAGGCCCTGGCCAACGCTGGCCATGGCGTTCACGGAATACCCATCCACGGGCAGCGCCACGCTCTGCCAGGTTGCGCCGCCGTCGCGCGTCACCTGCAGGCCCTGCTCCTCGGTGCCGGCGTAGAGCGTCTGGTCGGCCTCGAAGTCGGGCGACAACTGTAAACTGATGACCGGCGCCAGGTCCATCGGGAAGGACAGCGCGCGCCAGGCGCGGCCGCCGTTGCGGCTGCGGAAGATGCCGCTCTCCGTGCCGGCGAAGGCCAGCTCCGGCGTGGCCCAGGCGAGGGCGTTGACGTTGAGGTCGATGAGGCCGAAGTTCCACGCGCGCCACGAAACGCCGCGGTCGGTGGAGGCGAAGATGCCGTCCTCCGCGCTGGCGGCCAGCAGCGCACCGTCTTCCTCGTAAGCCGGGGAGATCGCCAGGGCCACCACCAGGGGCGGCGGATTGCTCAGCGCGGCGGTGAACCAGGCCCCGCCGCCATCGCTGGAACGCAGAATACCGCCGTTGATGCCGGCGAAGATGTCGCGGCCCTGCGCGACCAGGGAAGTGGATGCGATCGAGCCCTCCTCACCCAGCTCCGGGCAGGCGAATTCCCAGCTGTTGCCGCCGTCCTGCGAGCGATAAAGGCCGCCCTGGCGCCCGGCGAAGAGGCTGCCGTCGCTGGCGGCCAGCGCAAAGGTCGTATGTTGTTCCAGGGTGGCTTCCGGCACGTCCATCAAGTCGGCACTCCGATCATTTCTGGCTCGCGGTGATGCACCAGCACGTCGATCGTCAGCGCCAGCGCGGCGGTGGCGACGGCGTTGCGCGCGGAAAGTTTGACCACGGTCGCGCAGTCGAGGATGCCAGCGGCCTTCAGGTCCACCAGCTCGCCGGCCAGCACGTCAAAGCCCGAGCCGGGCGGGGCGAAGGACAGTTTGGCCATTACCTCGCTGGCGTCATGGCCCGCGTTCTCGTAGATCACGCGCGTCGGCATCTGCAGGGCATCCAGCAGGATGCCGATGGCCGCGCGCTCGTCCGCCTCTGTCGCCGCGGCCAGGCGTTCCTGCAGCATGGGGCGCGCGTTCATCAACGCCAGACCGCAGCCCGGCAACACACCCTCGCGCAGCGCCATGCGCACTGAAGTGGCCGCGCGTTCCGCCATGTTCTTGCGTATCTCAATCTCCGGCTCGGTGGAGCCACCGACATAGAGTGTGGCCGAGCCACCCATCAACTTGCCGATGCGCGCCTCCAGCTGCTCACGCTCCTCACTGTCTTTCTCGACGCGGAAGCGTTCTTCCAGACGCAGCAAATGGGTGCGCAACTGTCGTGGATTGCCGCGCGGGCCGTGCAGGCCGAACTGGTGCGCCGTGGCCCACAGGCGCCGCGTGCGTCCGAAGTGCGCCGGCGTCACCGAGGGCAGAGTATCGCCCATCACCTTGAGCAGGGGCGTCGCGCCGGTGAGCACCGCCAGGTCCTCGATGGCGGCGTTGCGGAGATCGGGGTTGGGGTCGGGAATCTTGATGGCCAGCGCCTGGAACTTGCCCTGCCGGTTGGCCGCATGCACCAGCGACAGGGCCGCCTCGTTCAGGCGCCGGGCGAAGATCACCAGCGACTTGAGCTTCGCGTCCACGGCGCATTCGATCACCGGAAAGAGCTCGCGCGGGTCCTCGATAGTGAAATCACAGATGAAGACGTTCGTATCCAGCAACTCGACGCGCTTGACCACCTGGTCATTCATCAGTACGCGCGAGAAGAGGCCGCTGTTGAAGTAGATGCCCTCAACGTATTCGCGGCGCAGTCCGCGCGTATTGTCCTTGCGGATGTCCAGCTGGCCATATTCACCGATAACATCGAAAATCTCGCCCATCAACCCGGCCATGGGCGGGTCGTGCGACAGCGACTCAGCGATGCGCGCGTAGTCCTCGACGCTGTCGATGGCGAAGGTCTGACTGTCCAGTTCGGCCAGCACCAGCGGCAACAGCTTTTCCAGGTGATGGCGCAGGCGCATGCCGTTGCCGCCCGCGGCGATGTAGCGCAGGCCGGCGTTGTAAATGGCCTCGAAGAGCACCGTGGCCGTGGCCGTGCCGTCGCCAATATCGTCATGCTGGCGGCAGACCATCGCGCGCAGCAGCATGGCGCCCATGTCCGCGCTGCTGTTCTCCAGCTCAATGATGCGCCGCGCGATCACGCCGCCGCTGTCCAGCAGCTCCGGCCGGCCCTTTTCCTTCATGATGTAGTCGATGGCGACCGTGCCGGAAGAGGGCCCCAGGGTGGGGCGAATGGCGCCGGCCAACTGGCTGATGCCGTCGCGCAAGGCGTTGCTCGTTCCCGGTTGAAAAATTACGCGCGGCGTGCCCTTGCCTTTCAGGCCCTCGCCTTTCTTGCCCTGCATGATTCTGAGTGCGTCGTTTGCCAAGATCTACTCCCAGGTTATCGCCGTAATTAATTCACCAGTCTGCCAGGCAGTTCCCCGTCACCCGGCCGCGCAGTTGACCCCGCTGAAGCTGGCCTGGCCCTCGTTGACGAAGAGGCCCCAGGCGCCCGCCTCATGATCATACATACGGCAGGTCAGCGCCACCTCGTCGTTGGCATAAATGACCACGACGCTGCCCTCGACCAGCACGCGCAGGTCCAGCTGCTCGCAGTCGTCCAGCGGCCGCTCGAGGATGAAGGGCTCGTCGCCGGGCCGCGGCCAGCGGTCAAACACCAGGCGCCGCGCCGCCGGCTCCCAGCGCACCTGGTAGTAATGCTCCATCGCTTCATCCACGCGCAGCAGCAGGCCGCAGGAGCGCGTCTGCTCGTCACAGCGGATGCTGGCCGTCACTGACGCCGTGTGCGGCAACTCCCCCAGGCTGGCGGCCGAGAAGCCGTCGCTGTTAGCCGCGCGGTAGTCGCCATTGGCCGTGCTCCAGGTGCCGCACTGCGGCTCGAATGTCGTCGCCTGCACCTCGCTGAAACGCTCCAGCAGCGCCGGCACGGGCTTCACGCCGAGGTCATCAGTAACCTCGTGCACGACCATGTCTCCGCCCCATTCCCACCCGCCGCTGTCCTTCTCGTCCTCGCGCGTGGGGTCCCAGGCGAAGACGAAACGGCGCTGACCGTCACCGGCCGTCTTGGCGGCGTAGTAGGCGCGCCCGTCGAAGCCGTCGTTGTGCGGCGCGCGCCACGGCCCGGCCAGCGAATCGCTGACGCGGTAGTGGGTGATGTTGCGTTCGCTGAAGGTGGAATAGACCAGCACCCATTGCCCGTTGTGGCGGAAGAGATCGGGACATTCGTGCGTGAAATAGAGGCGCGGCGCCCAGAAAGGCGGCTGCACCGTCCACTCCAGCAGGTCGGGCGAGGTCATCAGCGCGAGGCAGCCGCGCCGATTCACCGGCCCTTCCAGCTCGCGCGCCGCCAGCAGCATCCAGTATTCGCCGGCCTCCTCGTTCCAGAAGGGGAAGGGGTCGCGCCAGTCGATGGCCTCGTACCAGCGCGGGTCGGCCAGGATGAGCGGGTTACGCTCGTCCTTGTGCCAGCTGCGCAGGTCCTCGCTGGTGGCCAGGCAGACGGTCTGCGGCTTGTCCCGCCCGGCGAAGCCCGTATAGAACATGTAGAACAGGCCGTCCTTCTCGATGACCGAGCCAGTGAAGCAGCTGATTTCGTCGGCGGAGCCGGGCACACCACTGGGCCCGATGGCCTCGGGCCATTCCTCCCAGTGCGCCAGATCGCGCGAAACAAGGTGCGCCCAGGGCGTGTGGAAGGCGCCTTCGCGGCGCGGCGGCAGGGGCGCCTTCAGGTAGAAGGCGTGGTACTGGCCCTGCCAGTAGAAGGGGATGACGTCGCCGACGATGCCGTCCGCCGGCCGGTGAAAGATGCTCATGGCTGCCTCCCCCTGACGCAGCGCTCAACCCCGGATGCCGCCGCCCGCCCGTCCCTGCGACAAACGACGCAGGCCGAAAAGACAAACGACCGGGAGCGGCGCAATGCCGACAAGTATGCCAGCAACGTCGCCATTGCGCCAGTCCCGCGCCGCTGCGAAGAAGTCAACCATGCTGCCCGGCGCGAAATCGATCGCCCTGAAGGCGAAATGGGGGGACAGGAACTCGTGGACAGCGTCGAAGACAGCCCGGCTGACGAACATTGCCAGCAGGGTAATGGCGAGCGTCGTCATGGGCAGGGCCACGCGACAAAAGCCCTGCCACGGGCCGGCGCCCTCGAGCAGCGCGGCCTCCTCGTATTCGACCGGGATGTGGCGAAAGCACTGGCGCAGCAGAAGCACGCCAAGGGCCAGGTGCAGGCGTATATGATGGCTGCCCACAATCCGCCAGGCGAGCTGGCCCTGCAGCGTTTCGGCCTGGCCCCCGCCCGGACTGGATGACACAAGCAGCGATGGCAGGATCATTAGATCCGGCATGAGCAACAGGGCCAGCGCCGCCCAGAGGAATGGGCTGCGCCAGCGGAAGCGCATGCGCGCGCAGGCGTGGCCCGCCAACGCGCACGTGGCCAAAATGCCGACCACGACCAACAACGCGTAGCAATGAGCCAGCGCGACGACCCGGAGCTCCTCCGGGGACCAGCCGGGCGTTCCCCCGTTCATGGCATGCGAGTCGCCTGATTGAGCCAGCCCTTGCCGACCAGCCAGCGGCCGCCGCTGTTGGCCAGCAGCGCGGCCGACAGTGCGACGATGCCAAAGCTCGCGACAGCGATTGCGGCTGCGTAGCCGAACAAATGCTCCCTGAAGGACACCTCAATCAGGTAAATCAGGCCCGCGCTCCTGCCTTCGCCCAGGCTGCCAGACAGCATGATCTGCGGTTGGTCAAGGATCTGCATGGCGCGGATGAGGTCTGTCACCGTGGCGAAGAGGATCGTTGGACTGATCAGCGGCAGCGTCACGGTCCACAGGCGCCGCCAGGCCGCCACCCCGTCGACGCGGGCCGCATCCAGCACGTCCTGAGGGAGAGTGAGCGCGCCGTAGAGATAGACGCAAAAGGTGAAGCCCGCGAATTCCCGCACGGCATTGAGGATCGTGGCCCAGTACACAATCGTGCCGGCGATGCGCCAGCGTTCCTCGAACGCGAGCCGGGAGAAGTGCTCGACGTCGAGCAGGGACATGTGGAAACTGGCGGCACTGAACCCGGGATTGAAGCGATGGTACAGGAAAACGCCGGCTACGCCGCCGATCGCCAGCAACAGGGCGCCGCGCGGACTCCGGGCGAAGCGCCGGCAGAGCCTGGCCGCGCCCAGGGCCAGAAACAGTGCCAGCGCCTGGGTGATGGCTACCGTGCTCACCAGTTGCAGAAAGGTGGAGCCGGCGATGACCGGCATGAGCGGGTTGCCCGTCAGTCGCACGTAGTTGGCCAGGCCAGTGAACTCCAGCGGCTTCCAGGTATACCAACGGTGCAGACTGATCCCCACCGTGTCGAACGTGGGAGCAAGCACGAAGAACAGCAGAAAAAGGAAGAGCGGCAACAGGAAGAGCGCCGCCAGCAGGTCGCGGCGGCGCTGCAGGCCGGCCAGGCTGTCCGCCCGCAGGCGTCCGGGACGCCGGCCCCGACGCCCGCGGGCTGCCAACGGTTTACAAATCATGAAAGGCCCCGCACGCCATACGGCGGGAGCCCCGCGGCTCAGCCCTTGATGCCGCCCATCATCAGGCCTTCCAGCAGATAGCGCTGGCCGAAGATGTAGACCACGATGACCGGGATCACGCTCAGCACAATGCCGGCAAAAACGACCGAAATACTGCCGGTTGACCATTCGCCCTGCAGTTCGACGATGCCCATCGTGATCGGCATGGAGTGCTGCGAGTTAATGAAGACCAGCGGCGTGAAGTAGTCGTTCCAGCGACCGTTGAAGGTCAGGATGCTGAGGATCGCGATGCCCGGCGCGGCCAGCGGCAGGTAGATACGATAGAAAATCTGCCACTGGTTGGCGCCGTCAATCAGCGCCGACTCCTCATAATCGGCCGGCACCTGGCGGAAGTACTGGCGCAGCAGGAAGGTGCCGAAGGCCGTGAACAGCGAAGGGATGATCAGCGACCAGATGGTGTTAACCAGGTTCAGGTATTTCACGCCCATCAGAATGTAGACCGGGATGATGGTCATCTGACCCGGCACCATCATCGTCGAGAGCACCACCCAGAACAGCGCGTCGCGGCCGCGGAACTGCAGGCGCGCAAAGGCGTAGCCCGCCAGCGCGGACGTCACCGCCACCCCCACGACGGCGCCGCCGGCGTACATGAAGCTGTTCTTGGTCATGTTCAGGAAGGGGATGGAATCGAAGACGTCCTGATAGTTGCTGAAATCAAAGTCGAAATGTATCCACACCGGCGGCACAGTGAAGGAATCCCGCAGCGTGCGGAAGGAGGTCGCGATCACCCACATCAGCGGCATCAGTGTCAATATGCCGATGGCAATCAGGAAGGCCATCTGGAGCCAGTGGCCCCATGGCCTGTCCAGCGGGTTGACGGTGTGCCGTTCTATGATGGGAGTCGTGGATGTGCTGGTCATTTGGCTGCCCCCTACCCGTAAAAGACCCAGCGCCGGCTGAGCAGAAACTGGAGACCGGTGACGATCAGGATGGCGACGAACAGGGTGATGGCGATCGAGGAGCCGTAGCCGAACTCCTGTTCCTTGAAGGCCACCTCGTACATGTACATCACGGCCGTGCGGCTGCCATCGCCCGGTCCGCCGCGCGTCATGATCTGGGGTTCGTCGAAAATCTGCATGGCGCGGATGACGTCGGTCACCGTGGCGAAGAGGATGGTTGGACTGATCATCGGCAGCGTCACCGTCCACAGACGACGCCAGCCCTGGGCTCCGTCCACGTCGGCCGCGTCCAGAACCTCCCGCGGGATATTGGTGACCCCGCCGAGATAAATGATGAAAGTAAAGCCCAGATGCTTCCAGACGGCGGTGATGATGATGGTCCACATCACCGTTTTGGCGGACGTCATCCAGGGCACGCGCTCGATTCCCAGCAGGCCCAGGTAATAGTTGACGGGGCCGAACTCGCGCTGGAAGAGATAGGACAGCGTCACCCCGACGGCCGCGCCGGACATCAGCACCGGCAGGAACCAGGAGGTGCGCAGGAAGTAGGCGAGTTTACGGTTGCGTATATTGGTGACGCCCAGCGCCAGCACCACGGCCAGCACCTGGGTGATGACTACCGTGCCCACCACCAGCATCATGGTGTTGCCATAAATGCCGGGCAGACGTGAATCCGTCAGCAGGCGCTGGAAGTTGGCGATGCCGGTGGGATCCGGCGGTTTGAAAATGTTCCAGCGATAAAAGCTGAGGCCAAAGGAAACAAGCATCGGGCCGACGACGAAGACTGCCAGGCCGATGAAAGTCGGTAGCAAAAACAAATAACCGAGGATGGCGCGCTGGCGCTGCACCCCCTCGAAGGTGTCCGCCCGGAACCAGCCGAGCAGGCTGCCCCGTCGCTCTCTGGTTTCAATGGTCTCGCTGGCCATAAATGTATCCTGTTGGTTTGTGTGAGGGGGAGCCACAAGCGGCTCCCCCTGGTTGCGTAGCGACCTCTGGTGCGGCCGCGCGGGTTAGCTGGTGCGGGCGTAGAGCGCTTCCATTTCCGCCTGCGCCTGGTCCATCGCTGCCTGCGCCGACATCTCGCCGGAGACGGCCAGGCCAGTGAAGCGGGTATAGATGTTGGTAATGGCGTTGGCCTGCGGCGGCGCCGGGATCGGGCCGGTGTCGGGACGATCCAGCGTATCGTAGAAAACCTTCCAGTTGGGCGGGCCGGAGATGGAGTAGGTTTCCTCGGACGCGATCGAACGGCGCGCCGGCGTAGTGGTCGGTACCGGCCGGTAACGATTGTCCACGTACAGCTGGACTTCACGCCTGATGGAGAACTTGAACAGCTCCCACATGTGGTCAGGGTTGGGGCTGCCGGTGAAAAGCCAGTTGCCGCCAACGCCCAGCTGATGACGCTGCGTCTTCCAGGCCGGCCAGAACTGGACGTCGAAGGCACCATACTCCATGCCGTCGTTGTGCAGACCACCGGCCCAGAAGCCGCCGGCGGGCGTCATGCCCAGCCTGTCGGAGATGAACAGGCCCGTCAGCGATCTGCCGCCGCCCATCTCGATGCCCGGCGCCAGTCCGTCGGTGGTCAGCGAAACGACAAACTCCAGCGCCTCGACCACGCCAGGATGGTTGGCCTGCGGCGCCGGCCAGCGGAAACCGCCGCCGCGATGCGCGACCGTGTCGTTTTCCGAGTAGAAGGTCTCCCAGAACCACTCGCCGCCCGGCGCGCGCTCCTCGACCAGGATGTTGCTGTCGTTGACGAAGTACCACATGCCCCAGCCGCCCCAGAGGCGATTGACCCAGTTGTAGCCGAAGGTCTCCTCGCCGCCGACGTTGGTCAGGGCTTTGGCGTATTCGTGGAAATCGTCCTTGGTCCAGTCCGCCGGCGGCATCTCAAGGCCGACCTTGTTCAAAAGGTTGACGTTTAAATACAGGTTGGGCGCGTTGCAGGCCTCGGGCAACTCGTAGAGGTCGCCCTCCACCAGCATGGTCTCGGGCAGGATCGGCGCCACGTCGTCAAAGAACTCCTGCAGCTCATCCGCGTCATCCAGCACACGCTCGGTCAGTGACGCGGCCACCCCCTGGCCGGCGTAGACCTGGGTGGCCTCGGTCGCGGCGTAGCCGCCATCGAAAGGCTGGCCGGAGGCCAGTTGCGAAAGCATCTTGCTGGCGACTTCCTCGTGGTCGATGCCGGTGATGTTGATGAACTCCACTTCGACCGGGACAGCGGCCTGTTCGTTGTAAGCATCGACGATCGGCGACCAGCGCGCCTCGTTCTGTTGCCAGCGGATCAGGATGGCATCCTGCGCGGGAGCCGCGGCAGGCGCCAGGCCCGCCACCAGGCCGACCGCGCCGGCGGCCGTGCCCTTCAGCATGTCACGACGACTCAGTTTGTTGCTCATTTTCTCTCCTTCTAACCCTTCTAACCCTTCTAACCATTCTTTCGACACAGGTGCGATCAAACCGCTGTGTTGCTTCGCTTTCGTCTGGCGCACCTTCCCCGATAGTTCTTCACAATTGCGAAGCGTAGCATAACAAGCCAGCCCGCGTTATGCAAACCTTCATGCAGATCCATTTGGACTGAATGCTGTCCCGCATCCCGCTGCATTCACGCGCGCGCACAATGATGGCCGCAACCCGGACCCTGCTGTCCCTTGCGCTGGTCTTGCCGGCTATCGCCTGGTCTGGTTGATTTGTGTGAGGGGGAGCCGCGAACGGCTCCCCCTGCTTGCGCACGATCCGCCGTAGCGGACGTGAGAACTAGCGGGTGCGGGCGAAGAGCGTTTCCAGCTCCGCCTGCGCCTGGTCCATCGCCTCCTGCGGCGACATCTCGCCGGAGAGGGCCAGACCGGTGAAACGCGTGTGAATGTTGGTGACGGCGTTGGCTTCCGGCGGCGCCGGGATCGGGCCCGTGTCCGGGCGATCCAGCGTGTCGTAGAAGACACGCCAGTTGGCCGGACCGCTGGGCGCGTAGGACTCTTCGCTGGCCATCGAACGACGCACCGGCGTGGTCCTCATCAAGGGGCGGAAACGGTCCTTGAGGCTGAGCATCTGCTCCCGCTTGACGGAGAACTTGAGCAGGTTCCACATGGCATCGGGGTTGGGGCTGCCGGTGAAAATCCAGTTGCCGCCGACGCCCAACTGGTGCCGCTGGGATTTCCACTGCGGCCAGAACTGCACGTCGAAGGTGCCCTTCTCCATGCCGGCATTGATCAGACCGCCGGCCCAGAAACCGCCCGCGGGCGTCATCGCCAGTTTGTCAGAGACATAGAGACCCTGCAGCGAGGAACCGCCGCCCATCTCGATGCCCGGGCTGATGCCCTCGCTCACCAGCGAGGTGACGTATTCCAGCGCCTCGACCGTGTTGGGGTGGTTGGCGCTGGGCTCCGGCCAACGCCAGCCGCCGCCGCGATGCGCGACCGTGTCGTTGTCCGAGTAGAAGGTGTCCCACAGCCATTCGCCGCCCGGCGCGCGCTCCTCGGTCAGGAAGTTGCTGTCGTTGACGAAATACCACGGGCCCCAGCTGCCCCAGAGACGGTTCGTCCAGGCGTAGCCGAAGGTTTCCTGACCACCTGCGTTGGTGGTGGCCACGGCGTACTCGTGGAAGTCGTCCTTGGTCCAGTCCGCCGGCGGCGTTTCAAGGCCCGCCAGTTCCAGCACGTTCAGGTTGAAGTACATGTTGGGCGCGTTGCAACCATCCGGCAGCTGGTAGAGGTCGCCCTCCCACATCATGACCTCTGGCAGAATCGGCGCCATGTCCGCGAAGTATTCGGCCAACTCGTCGGCGGCGTCCTTCACGCGGTCGGTGAGCGACGCGGCGACGCCCTGGCCGGCGTAAAGCACCGTGGCCTCGGTCGCGGCGTAACCCGCGTCCAGCGGCTGACCGGCGGCCAGCAGATTGAGAATCTTCGAGGCCCTTTCCTCGTGGTCGATGCCGGTGATGTTGAGGAACTCGATCTCCACCGGCGTATCGGCGATCTCGTTGTAATTGTTGACGACCGGCGTCCAGCGCGTCTCGTTCTGTTGCCAGCGCATCTGGATGACATCCTGCGACGGCGCCGAGGCCAGGGTCGCGGCAGGCGCAAGACCCGCAGCCAGCCCGACCGCGCCGGCGGCCGTGCCCTTCAGCATGTCACGACGACTCAGATTGTTGCTCATTTTCTCTCCTCTATAACCTTTCTTGCGACACAGGTACGGCCAAACCACTGTGTTTCTTCGCTCTCGTCCGGCGCACCTCCCCGATAGTTCTTCACAATTGCGAAGCGTAGCATAACAAGCTCGCCCCCGTTGCGCAAGTTTGCCAGCGGGCATATTGGACTGCATGCTGTCGCGCATCCCGCTGCTCTCACCCGCGCGCGACTCTCGCTGGCGCAAGGACGCTGCTCCTGCCCTGCGCTGATCCTGCCGGCGACAGCTTGCTCCTGGTTTGTTCCTGTTAATGTGAAGGGGGAGCCATGACCGGCTCCCCCTGTTGTTGCACGATCCGCCGCAGCGGCCGTGCCGTACTTACGCGCGGGTGCGGGCGAAGAGCGTTTCCAGCTCCGCCTGCGCCTGGTCCATGGCTTCCTGCGGCGAGAGCTCGCCGGAGACGGCCAGACCGGTGAAACGGGTGTGAATGTTGGTCACGGCGTTGGCTTCCGGCGGCGCCGGGATCGGTGCCGTGTCCGGGCGGTCCAGCGTTTCGTAGAAAACGGACCAGTTGGCCGGGCCGGTCGGCTCGTAGGCCTCGGCGACGGCCATCGAACGACGCACCGGCGTGGTCGTCATCAGGGGGCGATAGCGGCCAGCCTGGGAGAGCAACTGCTCCACCTGGATGGAGAACTTGAGAAACTCCCACATGCGATCGGCGTTGGGGCTGCCGGTGAAGATCCAGTTGCCGCCGACGCCCAGCTGGTGCCGTTGTGACTTCCAGTGCGGCCAGAGCTGCGCGTCAAAGGCGCCCTTCTCCATGCCGTTGTTGACCAGGTAACCGGCCCCGAAACCGCCCATGGGCGTCATGGCGATCTTGTCGGAGACGAAGAGACCCACCAGCGAGGCGCCGCCGCCCATCTCGATGCCCGGCGCAAGGCCGTCGTTGGTCAGCGACACGACATACTCCAGCGCCTCGACCGTGGCGGGGTGGTTGGCACTGGGCTCCGGCCAGCGGAAACCGCCGCCACGGTGAGCCACGTCGTCGTTGTCCGGGTAGAAGGTCTCCCAGAACCATTCACCACCTGGCGAGCGGTCCTCGGTCAGGAAGTTGCTGCCGTTGACGAAATACCACGGGCCCCAGCTGCCCCAGAGACGGTTGACCCAGGCGTAGCCGAAGGTCTCCTCGCCACCGACGTTGGTGGTGGCCACGGCGTATTCGTGGAAGTCATCCTTGGTCCAGTCTGCCGCCGGCGTCTCCAGACCCGCCTTTTCCAGTACGTTCAGGTTGAAAAACATGTTGGGCGCGTTGCAACTGTCGGGCAACTGGTAGATGTTGCCTTCCCAGAGCATGGACTCGGGACAGATCGGCGCCATGTCCGCGTAGTAATCGGCCAGCTCGTCCCTGGCATCCAGCACGCGCTCGGTGAGCGAAGCCGCGACGCCCTGACCGGCGTAGAGCACGGTCGCCTCGGTCGCAGCGTAGCCCGCGTCCAGCGGCTGACCGGCGGCCAGCATATTGAGGATCTTCGAGGCCACTTCCTCGTGGTCGATGCCGGTGATGTTGAGGAATTCGACCTCGGTGCCGGGGACCAGTTCGTTGAAGTTCTCAAAGACCGGCGTAAAGCGCGCCTCGTTCTGCTGGAAACGCAATTGTACGACATCCTGCGCGGGTACCGCGGCCGGCGTCAGGCCAGCGACCAGCCCGACCGCGCCGGCGGCCGTGCCCTTCAGCATGTCACGACGACTCAGTTTGTGGTTCATTTGCCCTCTCCCAAATCTCTGTTCAATCGACATGGTTCAATTATTACTTTCCGTGCCGCTTTGCTGTCGACGCACCTCCCCTCTGCCTGCATGTGCGGCAGAGCGTACCCCCCCCCTCAAATTATACCAACTCTCCTGCGTACATGGTTGTCGGCATGCTGTCGCGCATCCCGCTGCACTCACCCGCGCGCGACTCTCGCCGGCTATCGATTGATCTGGTTGGTTTAAAGTGAAGGGGGAGCCATGACCGGCTCCCCCTGTTGCTGCACGATCCGCTGCAGCGGCTGCGCTTACGAGCCGCGGGTGCGGGCGAAGAGCGTTTCCAGCTCCGCCTGCGCCTGGTCCATGGCCTCCTGCGGCGAGAGCTCGCCGGAGAGGGCCAGACCGGTGAAACGCGTGTGGATGCTCGTGACGGCGTTGGCTTCCGGCGGCGCCGGGATCGGGCCCGTGTCCGGCCGGTCCACGGTCTCGTAGAAGACCGACCAGTTGGCCGGGCCGCTGGGCTCGTAGGCCTCCGCGTTGGCCATCGAACGACGCACCGGTGTGGTCCGCATCAGGGGACGGAACATGTCCTTGAACATGAGCATGGACTCGGTCCTGATCGAGAACTTGAGCAGTTCCCACATGCGGTCCGGGTTCTGGCTGCCGGTGAAGATCCAGCGGCCGCCGACGCCCAGCTGGTGCCGCTGCGATTTCCAGGCCGGCCAGAACTGCACGTCGAACATGCCCTTTTCCATGCCGGCGTTGATCAGGCCACCGGCCCAGAAGCCGCCGGCCGGCGTCATGCCCAGTTTGTCGCTGACGAAGATGCCCTGCAACTCGGCACCACCGCCCAGCGCAATGCCCGGCGCCTTGCCCTGTTCGGTCAGCGACACGACGTACTCCAGCGCCTCGACCATGTTGGGGTGGTTGGCGTTGGGCTCCGGCCAGCGGAAACCGCCGCCGCGATACGACACACTGTCGTTGTCCGAATAGAAGGTCTCCCAGAACCATTCACCGCCGGGCGAGCGTTCCTCGGTCAGGAAGTTGCTGTCGTTGACGAAGTACCACGGCCCCCAGCTGCCCCAGAGACGGTTGACCCAGGCGTAGCCGAAGGTCTCCTCGCCACCGACGTTGGTCAGGGCCGTGCACATCTCGTCGAAGTCATCCTTGGTCCAGTCCGCCCCCGGCACTTCCAGGCCCGCCTTCTCCAGCAGGTTCACGTTGAAGTACATGTTGGGCGAATTGAAACGCGCGGGCAACTCGTAGATGTCGCCTTCCCACAGCATCGTCTCGGGCAGAATCGGCGCCATGTCCGAGAAGTATTCCTGCAGCTCGTCCGCGTTATCCATCACGCGCTCGGTCATCGACGAGGCGACGCCCTGACCGGCGTAAAGCACGGTCGCCTCGGTCGCGGCGTAGCCTGCGTCCAGCGGCTGCCCGGAGGCCAGCAGCGAGAGGATCTTCGCCGCGATTTCCTCATGGTCGATGCCGGTGATGTTGAGGAACTCAACCTCGGTGCCGGGGAACAGTTCGGCAAAGGCTTCAACCACCGGCGTCCAGCGCGACTCGTTCTCCGAGAAGCGCAGTATGACGGCATCCTGCGACGGCGCGGAGGCCAGGGCCGCGCCAGGCGCGAGGCCCGCTGCCAGCCCGACTGCGCCGGCGGCCGTGCCCTTCAGCATGTCACGACGACTCAGTTTCTGATTCATTTCTCACCTCTAAATCTATAGTTCTGTCAGAGTGTTTCAACAAATTCGGTACGAGGTTCTTCTATCAGCCCACCTCCCCCTGTTTTTACATCAGCAACCTAGTGTACCCCCCCCCTCATATTATACAAGGTTTCCTGCGTGCATGGTTGTCGGCATGCCGTCGCGCATCCCGCTGCATTCACCCGCGCGCGCAAGGATCGCCGCAGCGCGGGCCTTGCTCGCCCCTTGCGCTGGTCTTGCCGGCGACAGCTTGCTCCTGGCTGGTTAATGTGAAGGGGGAGCCATTGGCGGCTCCCCCTGAAGTGCACGGGCCGCAGGAGCGGCCGTGCCTATGCGCCGCGGGAGCGGATGAGGAGCGCTTCCAGCTCCGCCTGCGCCTGGTCCAGCGCGGCCTGCGCCGACATCTCGCCGGACATGGCCAGACCGATGGCGCGATTGTGAATACCGGTCATGCCGGCGGCTTCCGGCGGCGAGGGGATCGGGTAGGTGTCCGGCCGGTCGATGGTGTCGTAGAAGACCTGCCAGTTGGCCGGGCCTGTGAGTTCGTAGGCCTCTGCCTTGACCATCGAGCGACGCACCGGCGTGGTCCTCATCACCGGACGGTAGCGCCCTTTCAGGGCCAGCATCTGCTCTGTCCTGACGGAGAACTTGAGCAGTTCCCACATGCGGTCGACGGCCACGCCGGTGCTGAAGCTGGAGAGCCAGTTGCCGCCGACGCCCAGCTGGTGCCGCTGCGACTTCCACTTCGGCCAGTACTGTACGTCAAATTCGCCCTTCTCCATCCCGTTGTTGTACAGGCCACCGGCCCAGAAGCCGCCGGCCGGCGTCATGGCAATCCTGTCGGAGAGGAAGAGGCCGCTCAACGATTGACCGCCGCCCAGTTCGATGCCCGGCGCGAGGCCGTCGGCCGTCAGCGACATGACGAACTCCAGCGCCTCGACCATCAAGGGGTCGTTGGCGTTGGCCGCGGGCCAGCGGAAACCGCCGCCGCGGTGACCGACGTCGTCGTTGTCCGCGTAGAAAGTTTCCCAGAGCCATTCGCCACCCGGCGCGCGTTCCTCGGTCAGGAAGTTGGTGTCGTTGACGTAGTGCCACGGGCCCCAGCTGCCCCAGATGCGGATCGGCCAGCCGTAGCCGTAGGTCTCCTCGCCACCGAGGTTGGTCGTGGCCTTGGCATATTCAACGAAGTCGTCCTTGGTCCAGTCTGCCGGCGGCACGTCCAGGCCCGCCTTGTTCAGCATGTTCACGTTCAGGAACATGTTGGGCGCGTTGCAACCATCCGGCAGCTCGTAGAGGTCGCCTTCCCACAGCATGGTCTCGGGCAGGATCGGCGCCATGTCCGAGAAGTACTCGGCCAGTTCCTCCTTCGCATCCAGCACGCGCTCGGTGAGCGGGGCGGCGATGCCCTCGCCGGCGTAGAGCGTGGTCACCTCGGTCGAGGCCTTGCCCGCGTCCAGCGGCTGCCCGGAGGCCAGCAGCGTCAGCGTCTTGCTGGCGACCTCCTCATCGTCGATACCGGTGACGTTGATGAATGCGACCTCGGTGCCGGGGAACAGCTCCTGGAAGTTCTCAACCACCGGCGTCCAGCGCTCGATGCTCTGATGAAAATGCAGTGTCACCGTGTCCTGCGCGGGCGCCGAGGCCAGGGTCGCTCCAGGCGCCAGGCCCGCAGCCAGCCCGACCGCGCCGGCGGCCGTGCCCTTCAGCATATCACGACGACTCAGTTTGTGATTCATTTCTTCTCTCCCAAATCTCTATTCGACGGCGTGGTTCTGTTACTACGGTACGTATCGCCTTGCTGTCGCTGCACCTCCTCCAATTGTCACATGCGAAGCAATATCTTAACCTCCCCCCTTATATCTTACAAACTGACGGATGGGTATAGTGGCTCCATGCTGTCGCGCATCCCGCTGCATTCGCCCGCGCGTGCCAGGATCGCCGCAGCGCGGGCCTTGCTCGCCCCTTGCGCTGGTCTTGCCGGCGACAGCTTGCTCCTGGCTGGTTAATGTGAAGGGGGAGCCATGAGCGGCTCCCCCTGTTGCTGCACGATCCGCTGCAGCGGCCGCGCCTGGCCGCCTAGGTACCGCGGCTGCGGGCCAAGAGCGCTTCCAGCTCCACCTGCGCCTGGTCCAGCGCGGCCTGCGCCGATATCTCGCCGGACATGGCCAGACCGATGGCGCGATTGTGGATGCCGGTCATGCCACTGGCTTCCGGCGGCGACGGGATCGGGTAGGTGTCCGGCCGGTCGATCGTGTCGTAGAAGACCTGCCAGTTGGCGGGGCCGCTGGGCTCATAGGCCGACTCCTCGACCATCGAGCGACGCACCGGTGTGGTCGACATCACCGGACGGTAGCGGCCCTTAAGGGAGAGCATCTGCTCTGTCCTGACGGAGAACTTCAGCAGTTCCCACATGCGGTCGCCATTGTCGGTGACGCTGGAAAGCCAGTTGCCGCCGACGCCCAGCTGGTGCCGCTGCGACTTCCACTTCGGCCAGTACTGCACGTCAAATTCGCCCTTCTCCATCCCGTTGTTGTGCAAGCCACCGGCCCAGTAGCCGCCGGCCGGCGTCATGGCAACCTTGTCGGAGAGGAAGAGGCCACTCAGCGACTGACCGCCGCCCAGTTCGATGCTCGGCGTCAGGCCGTCGGCGGTCAGCGAGACGACGAATTCCAGCGCCTCGACCATCAAGGGGTCGTTGGCGTTGGCCTCGGGCCAGCGGAAACCGCCACCGCGGTGCGCCACGTTGTCGCTATCCGCGTAGAAGGTCTCCCAGAGCCATTCGCCGCCCGGCGCGCGTTCCTCGGTCAGGAAGTTGGTATCGTTGACGTAATGCCACGGGCCCCAGCTGCCCCAGATGCGGATGGGCCAGCCGTAGCCGAAGGTCTCCTCGCCACCGAGGTTGGTCATGGCCGTGGCATATTCAACGAAGTCTTCCTTGGTCCAGTCCGCCGGCGGCATGTCCAGGCCCGCCTTGTTCAGCATGTTCACGTTTATGAACATGTTGGGCGCGTTGCAACCATCCGGCAGCTCGTAGAGGTCGCCTTCCCACAGCATGGTCTCGGGCAGGATCGGCGCCATGTCCGAGAAGTACTCGGCCAGTTCCTCCTTCGCATCCAGCACGCGCTCGGTGAGCGGGGCGGCGATGCCCTCGCCGGCGTAGAGCGCGGTCACCTCGGTCGAGGCCTTGCCCGCGTCCAGCGGCTGCCCGGAGGCCAGCAGCGTCAGCGTCTTGCTGGCGACCTCTTCATCGTCGATGCCGGTGACGTTGATGAATGCGACCTCGGTGCCGGGGAACAGCTCCTGGAAGTTTTCAACCACCGGCGTCCAGCGGCCTATGTTCTGATGAAAATGCAGCGTCACCGTGTCCTGCGCGGGCGCCGAGGCCAGGGTCATGGCAGGCGCGAGTCCCGCAGCCAGCCCGACCGCGCCGGCGGCCGTGCCCTTCAGCATGTCGCGACGACTCAGTTTCTGGTTCATTTTCTCACCTCTATACTATAGTTCGATCGGAGTGGTTCAATTACTATGGTGCGTATCGCTTTGCTGTCGGCGCACCTCCCCTGGTCGTCACTTGCGCGACAAGAGTTTAACTTCCCCCCCTCGTTTTGCAAACTGACCGATGGGTATAGTGGCTCCATGCTGACCCGCATCCCGCTGAAATCACTCGCGCGCAAGGATCGCCGCAGCCCGTACCTTGCGCCGGCCCTGCCGGCTATCGATTGATCTGGTTGGTTTAAAGTGAAGGGGGAGCCATGACCGGCTCCCCCTGAAGTGCACGGGCCGCCGCGGCGGCCGCGCTTACGAGCCGCGGGTGCGGACGAAGAGCGCTTCCAGCTCCGCCTGCGCCTGGTCCAGCGCGGCCTGCGGCGACATCTCGCCGGAGACGGCCAGACCGATGGCGCGATTGTGGATGCCGGTCATGCCACTGGCTTCCGGTGGCGACGGGATCGGGTAGGTGTCCGGCCGATCGATCGTGTCGTAGAAGACCTTCCAGTTGGCCGGGCCGCTGGGCTCATAGGCCGACTCCTCGACCATCGAGCGACGCACCGGTGTGGTCGTCATCACCGGACGGTAGCGGCCATCAAGGGCGAGCATCTGCTCCCGCCTGACGGAGAACTTGAGCAGTTCCCACATGCGGTCGACGGCCACGCCGGTGCTGAAGCTGGAGAGCCAGTTGCCGCCGACGCCCAGCTGGTGCCGCTGCGACTTCCACTTCGGCCAGTACTGCACGTCATAGGTGCCCTTCTCCATACCCTCGTTGTGCAAGCCACCGGCCCAGAAGCCGCCGGCCGGTGTCATGGCAATCCTGTCGGAGACAAAGAGCCCCTCCAGCGAGGAACCGCCGCCCAGCTCGATGCCCGGCGCATAGCCGTCGGTGGTCAGCGAGACGACGAACTCCAGCGCCTCGACCATGTTGGGGTGGTTGGCATTGGCCGCCGGCCAGCGGAAACCGCCGCCGCGGTGACCCACGTCGTCGTTGTCCGCGTAGAAGGTCTCCCAGAACCATTCACCGCCCGGCGCGCGTTCCTCGGTCAGGAAGTTGGTGTCGTTGACGTAGTGCCACGGGCCCCAGCTGCCCCAGATGCGGATGGGCCAGCCGTAGCCGAAGGTCTCCTCGCCACCGACGTTGGTCGTGGCCTTGGCATACTCGACGAAGTCGTCCTTGGTCCAGTCCGCCGGCGGCATGTCCAGGCCCGCCTTGTTTAGCATGTTCACGTTTATGAACATGTTGGGAGCGTTGCAACCATCCGGCAGCTCGTAGAGGTCGCCTTCCCACAGCATGGTCTCGGGCAGGATCGGCGCCATGTCCGAGAAGTACTCGGCCAGTTCCTCCTTCGCATCCAGCACGCGCTCGCTGAGCGGGGCGGCGATGCCCTCGCCGGCGTAGAGCGCGGTCACCTCGGTCGAGGCCTTGCCCGCGTCCAGCGGCTGCCCGGAGGCCAGCAGCGTCAGGGTCTTGCTGGCGACCTCTTCATCGTCGATACCGCTGACGTTGATGAACTCGACCTCGGTGCCGGGGAACAGCTCCTTGAAGTTCTCAACTACCGGCGTCCAGGCCTTTATCCGTTGATGGAAACGCAGTGTCACGACATCATCCTGCGCGGGCACCGCGGCAGGCGCAAGGCCAGCCACCAGCCCGACCGCGCCGGCGGCCGTGCCCTTCAGCATGTCACGACGACTCAGTTTGTGATCCATTTTCTCACCTCTATACTATAGTTCGATCGGAGTGGTTCAATTACTATGGAACGGCCCTGTTGGCTGTCGGCGCACCTCGCTTGTTCTCACATGCACAACAATGTATAGCACCCTCCCTCTAACATTATATTAATATTATGCATTGCACAAACTTTCCTGCGTGTATAGTTGTCGGCATGCTGTCGCGCGCCCCGCTGCATTCCTCCCTGCGCACAACCCTCGCCGTCGCCTGGACCTTGCTCGTTTGTCTGCTGCTGCTGCAACCCGGCAAGGACCCGCTCATCGGCCCCGCCGCCGCCGGCGATCACGACGATTTCGGCCTGCTGGTGTTGCACCTCGGTCACTTCGTCGCTTTCGCCGTGATGACCTGGCTGTGGTGGCGCGCGCTGTTGGCATTGCGGCCCGCGCTGTTCATCGCCCTGCTCTGCGGCGCATTGACCGAACTGGCCCAGCTCTACGTGCCGGACCGCGGCCTTTCGGCGCTGGATCTGGCGCTCAACGGGTCGGGAGCGCTGCTGGTCGCTGCCTGGCTGCACCGACGTGGAGTGCCTGCGTGAGCCGCACCCGGACCCTGGCCCTGGTGGTCCTGCTGCTCCTGCTCCATTTCGCGCTGCGCCTGCACCACCTGCTGGCCCTGCCGCTCTTCGGCGACGAGACCCTGCTGGCAGAGCGGGCGGAATCCGTGTGGGGCGGCCACCTGCTGTGGTTCGCGCGCGAAAGCAAACTGATGGGCGTGTGGTGGCTGGCCCTCTTCGTACCGCCGCTGCCGCCCTGGTTGCTGCGCGCGGGGATGCTGTTGCTGGCCTTGCCAGGCACAGCGGCCCTGCTGACGCTGGCGCGGCGCCTGTTCGGGCCCGGCGCAACCCTGCCGACCGGCATCCTGCTGGCCTGCGCGCCGATGTTGTTTTTCTTCGAACGCATGGCGCTGGCGGACACGAGCATGTTGACGCCGCTGGCCATCCTGCTGCTCGCGCTGGAGCGTATGCGCTCCCGCCCGCGACGCGCGGCGGCGCTGCTGGCAGGCGCGGCGCTGGCGGCCGCCATCATGGCCAAGGCGACGGCCCTCGCCCTGCTGCCCCTGCCGCTGCTGACCCTCTGGCTGCTGCCGCCTGGCCGGCCACGGCGCGCGCAGCTGCCTGCCCTGGCCTGGCTCTACGGTGCAACCCTGGCGCTGTGGCTGCCAATGCTGGCGCTACTGCGCCTGCGCAACATCGACTTTCTGGGCGCCGCCTTGCGCATCGGCGGCGACCTCGACGCCGTCAGCCTGCCGCAGCGCCTGCTCGACAACAGCCTGTTCCTGCTGCGTGGGCTGGTCAGCTACTTCGGCGCGCTGCCCCTGCTGCTCGCTGCGCTGCTCATGCTCGCTGCCTTGCTGGCGCGGCCACGGCGTGCCGGTCTGCCGGCCCTGGCCAGCCTACTGGCGCTCGGCGCCGTGTCGCTGACCAGCAGCCACCAGCGTTCCATGCGCTACTGGCTGCTGGCCTTGCCGCCCGCCCTGCTGCTCTGCGCCGCTGGCCTGACCAGCCTGTCTTGCCGCCTGCGCCGGCGCGGACTGGCGTTGCTGCCCTGGCTGACGCTGGCGCTGTGGCTGGCGACGCAGGCCCTGCCCTTCCTGCAGACCGCCTGGTACGCGCCCGCCGACCTGCCCCTGGCGCGGTCGGACCGGATCGAATACATCGAGGCGGATTCGGCCGGGACGATGTTGCCCGAACTGGCGGCCCTGCTGGCGCAGGAAGCGCGCAACGTCGACGGGCCGCTGACGGTCACAGGCGTCTTCGCCCAGTGCAACACGCTCGCGCTTTACCTGCGGCCGCTGCCGGAGGCGGAGCGCATCGCGCTGGATTGTCCGCGCCTGCTCTCGCCGCAGGGGCAGGGCGCCGCGCTGGACGCGCACGTCATGGCCCTGGCGCAACAACAGGCGCACTACCTCGTAATTTTTGAGGAGGTCGGGCTGGTGCCGGTGACGGATATACGCTCGCTGCGCCTGGAGACCCTGGCGCAACTGCCGCGCCCCGGCGGTCGGGTCACCATCAGCGTCTACCGGCCAGAAAGCCGCTGAGCAATCAGGCGTTCTGCATCAGGATGCCGCCGAGCAGCGCGATCGAAACGCTGACGACCAGCAGACCGGCCAGCGGTGTGCCCAGCAACATCGAGGCCAGCAGCGCGATGCCGAAGCTGGCGCCGGTGCTCAACAGCCGCGACTGCAGCTCGCGCGTGTTGGTCATCGCCGCCGCGCCACACAGCGCCAGCAGCAGGCCCAGTATGGGGATGTAGATAGCCCCCGACACCAGCAGCACGAGCGGCAAGGGCTGCAGGAACCAGGCGATCAGCGCGCCCGCCACCAGGCAGGCCAGCGGCAGCAGCACGTCGGCGAAGAAGATCTGAAAGCCGTCAATGGGCAGGAACTGGCGCAAGAAGGGTTCCTGCACGTCGCGGCGGAAGGTATACAGCAGGCCCACCGGCGGCGCGATGCCGGCAATCAGCAGCCAGCCCACCCACAGCGGTACCGGCAGCTCGTTGACCAGGATCAGGGACGCTGCCCAGGTCATGCCCGCGCCCCACAGCGCATTGATGATCATCAGCGAGGGGTGCCGCAGGCCCGCAATGGCCGAGCGGATGACCATGCCGCGCCGGCCATAAACCTTCGGCATGCGCAGGCGCGGCTTTTGGCTGGCGCGCGATTGCTGCATGCGGATGCGCAGCTGCAGGTCCGGCATGCGCCACGCCAGCAGGCCCAGCGCGGCCAGGCGCGCGTACACCGCGCTCTCGTCCGCCGCCTGAATCATATTGATGCGCGCGCCCAGCAGTACGAAGGTAGCCACCAGCGCCGCCGCCATCAAGGCGATCGCGACCAGCGCCCACAGCGGCGCCAGGTCATACAGGCTCAGCACCAGCATGCGCCCGGGCCACAGCAGCTGGTCCGGCGCCACCTGCGCCAGCGCCAGCAACAACAGCGGCGTCAGCCACAGCCCCGGCCAGCGGCTCACCTGTGGGTAAACCAGGCGCAAAATGCCCAGCAGCCAGGCCAGCGACCAGGTCAGCACGACCAGCAGCGCGACCACCAGCACCACGCGCAGGCTGTCCCCCGGCGTGGCCGGGCCCACCGGGCCGCGCAGCAGCACGGTCAGCAGGGCCCAGATGGCGCCGAAGACGATGCTGCGCGTCAGCACCTGACGGATGAAGCCCGGCAGCACCGGCACCGAGCGTGCCAGCGGCGAGCCAACCACCCACGCCATGTCGGCGAAGCTGAGCTTGAGCGGCGTGCTGCGCAGCGAGGCCATCATGGCCCACACCTGCAGCAGCAACACCGCCGGCGGAATGCGCTGCAAAAACTCCGCCAGGCTCTGCGGCGCCAGCGACTGCCCGACGGACATGGCGATGTCATGGCCCCAGGCCCACATGGCGAAGAACCAGATCGAGCCGATGCCCAGCAGGTAGAGCACGTAAACGCGCTGCATCCACGAGCGCGCCTGCGAATCATAGCCCAGCAGGCGCAACCAGTAGACTGCGCCGGAGCGGAACTGGCGCCAGCGCAGGCCGAAAAGGATGCGCAGATCAGTCAGTGGCAGCGGCGTCATCGGCCTTCCGCGGGGGTTTGCGCCGACGCAGGGCTGCGCGCAGCATACTGTCCAGGGTCAGCGGGGCATCAGCGCCCAGACCCAGCGAACTGCGCAGCTCGTCTGGCGTGCCCTGGCTGATGAGCTCGCCCTGCTCCATGATGAGATAACGATCGGGCCAGGCTTCCTGCGGCAGCTGATGGCTGCTGAGCAGAATGGTCATGCCTTCGTTGCGGTGGCGGTTGAGTTCGATCCACAGTTCGTCGGCGGAGACCGGGTCCAGCGGGCCCAGCGGCTCGTCCATCAGCAGGATTTTGGGCTCGACCAGCAGGGCCATGCACAGCGCCAGCTTGTAGCGCATGCCGCGCGAAAAGGTGAAGGGGAAGGCCTCGCGATTGTTGTACAGGCCGTAGCGCTCCAGCAGATCCTCGCCCTCGTCCTCCCAGTCGCGCCAGCCATGTGACTGGGCCGCGAACTGCAAATGCTCCCAGGCGGTCAGCTCGTCGTAGAAGGGCGGTGTATCCGGCAGCAGCACCACGTGCTCGCGCGCCTGGCGCTCGTTCTCCGCCAGCAAGGCGCCCATGATGTGCACCTCGCCCTCGCTGGCGCGCGTCCAGCCGGCGATGCAGCGCAGCAGCGTGGACTTGCCGGCGCCGTTGCGGCCAACCAGCGCGATCAGTTCGCCCGCGCCCGCGCTGAAGGACACCTCGCTGAGCGCATGGAAGGAGCCGTATTTGTAGTCCAGCCCCTCCACCCGCAGCAACTCCTGCGCTTCGTCGTCATTGTCGTCAGACCCGGTCTGTACCGGGGAGTCGTCGCTCATGGGCTCCCGTCATCCGGCGCCGGCTCCGCGCTGAGCAGCGTGAAGGGCCGCGCCACATAGTAAACCGTATACTCCGCGCCGTCCTCAAAGGCGGCCAGCGCCGCCTCCGCCACGGCGAACTCCTGTTCCGCCACCCGCAGGTAGTAACCGGTGCGCGTGCCCGGCTGGCCGGCCAGGGCCTCCGTCTGGCGTTCGCGCAGGACGTAGCAGGTTACCGGCCCGCGGACGCCCAGCACAAGGCCGGGCGTGAGCAGGGCGCGAAAGCGTTGCCACAGCAGCCACACCAAAAAGGCGAGGCCCACCGTCAACACTTCGGCGCCCAGCGCCAGCACGATGCCCTCCGCCGTGGCGCCCGGCAGCAGGCCGAGAATGACGCTGGCCGCCAGCAGGCCGATCAGCAAGGTCAGCAGCAACAGGACGAATATCAGCCAGCGCCGGCGCGCATAAACCCGGTTGCGCTGGCGCGCGCTGAGGCGGCCTTCGCGGTTGGCGCGTAACTCAGCCTCATTAAACTTCAGTGTCGCGCCCGCAGCTGTCATCCGCTCCGCCGGTTGCATCGCCAGTACGTCGCCCGCTTCAGGCGTTCCCGCTGCTCTCCGGCAAATCCAGCTGCAACACCAGCTCGTCGCGCAGGGGAATCCCGTTCTGGCCGTGGAGCGGAATGTCGGGCTTGATCTTGCGCGCTTCCTCGAGCGAGCGCGGGTAAAGCGCGACCAGTCGAAAGCCGCGCTTCTGGCAAAAGCGCAGCGCGCGCAGGTTGTCGTTGGTCAGCACCAGCTCCAGCTTCCGGCAGCCCTCCGCCACGGCGGCCGCGCGCACCGCCTCCAGCAGACCGCTGCCGATGCCCTCGCCCTCGCGCTGGCTGTTGATGGTCATGATTTCGCAATCCGACCCCTCTGCCTGCCACGTGACGAGGCCTACCGGCTGCTCCCCGGCGAAAGCCGCGAAACCCGGCAACAAATGCGCCAGCCAGATCTGGCCCCGGCTGACGACGCGTGTCGAGCCCCGCTGCTGCTCCAGAAACTCGACAATCCAGTTGCGATCGTCCCGTTCAACAGGACGGATGTCGAAGGCGGACATGAATTTTCCCTGCCGCTTGACGCACCAGACTTCCGTCGGCCGTCACGGCTGTCCTGACGCCATCATACTGCCGGACGCGCCGCGATGCCAGTCGCATGCCCTTCAGGCGCTTGCGCTGGCGCTGGTGTAGCGCCGCAGCCGTGGATAACGCAGGGCGATCACGGCGGTCAGCGCCAGCGCGGCCAGGCCGCCGGAGACGATGGCGAAGGGCGCGCCGAACAGCGCCGCCGCCAGGCCGGCCTCGATTTCGCCAAGTTGCGGGCCGCCATTCGCGAAGACCATGTTCACGCCGGTCATGCGACCGCGCATGCGGTCCGGCGTGTTCATCTGCCGTATGGTGTTGCGAATGACGGAGGAGACCGTGTCGCCGGCGCCGGTCACTGCGAAGAGCAGCCACGACAGGGCCAGAATATTGGACAGGCCGAAGAGCGTGGTCGCCACCCCGTAGAGCGTCACACTGACCAGCAACACCAGCCCCTGGCGCCGAATCTCGCGGCTCAGCGCCAGCGCAATGCCGGCCAGAAAGGAGCCCACCGGCTGGGCCGCGGCCAGCAACCCGTAGCCGACGGCGTCCAGCCCCAGCACATTCGTGGCGATGAGCGGCAGCATTGTGCGCGCCGAACCGAAGAACACCGCCAGGAAGTCGAGCAGCATCGTGCCGCGGATGATGCGTGTGCGGAAGGTGAAGCGCAGTCCCTCCATGAAAGCGCCGTGGCTCAGGTTCTGACGCCCCGCAGCGCTGCCACGGTGCCGCAGCTGTGCCAGGGCGACAGCCGCCAGCAACATCGCGACGCCGGTTAGTGCGTACACCCTGCCGATGGACCCGTTGAAGTGCGCGCCCTGCGCATGGCCCAGGCCAATGAGCATGCCCGCCAGCGCCGGCCCCAGAATGTTGGCCATGTGCCAGATCAGCAGCTCGAGGCTGATGGCGTTGCTCAAATGCTCGCGCCGCACCAGTTGTGGCACCAGCGACTGGCGTGCCGGCAGGTCGAAGGCCAGCAGACCCGCCGCTATCGCCCCAGGCAGGTAAATCAGCGCCAGCGTCGCCCCGCCGCCCAGCGTCAGCAGCGCCAGCCACAACGAGAGCAGGGCTGCCAGCAGGCGCGTGATGACCATCAAACGGCGCCGGTCCCAGGCGTCCGCCGCCATGCCGCCCAGCAGTGAAAAGAGGATGATCGGCAGGAGGCGCACCAGCCCCAGCCCGCCCAGGCCCAGCGCCTCCGCCCCCAGCACCAGCTCCTGCCCCGCCAGCTCCAGCGTCAGCGTGCGGCCGCTGAGCAGCTGAAAAATGTGCCAGTTGATGGCGAAGATCTGCATCTGCGAGCCGGTGCTGGAGAACAACTCCCCGCTCCAGAGCAGACGGAAATCGCGGTAGCGCAGCGCCGCCAGACGCACGCTCAGCGGGGCCGCATGAGGAAAAGCGCCGTGCGCGTCACCTCGACGCAGAGCACCTGATCCTGGTTGTGGCCGTAGTGCCGCAGGGTCACCAGCCCCTCGCCGGGGCGCGAGCGACTCTCGCGTTTGGCCAGCACCTCGGTCTCGACCGAGAGCGTGTCGCCGGGGAAAAGCGGGTGCGGGTGCGCGACCTTTTCGTAGCCGAGGTTGGCGACGATGGTGCCCTGGGTGAGCTCCGGCACGCTGATACCGACCACCAGCCCCAGCGTGAAGAGGCCGTTCATGATGCGCCGGCCGTACTGCGTTTCGCGCGCAAAGGTCTCGTCGAGGTGCAGCGGCTGCGGGTTCAGCGTCAGGCTGCAGAAGAGCACGTTGTCCGTTTCGGTGAGGGTGCGCGCCAGGCGGTGACGGATGCGCTGGCCGGGTTGCAGATCTTCGTAGTAGCGCATGCCGCGGGCGCTCCTCACCGCCCGCGGGCGAGTATAGCAGTTACGCCCGGCGGTTGCGGTGTATAAAAACAGACCGCGCGCTGTGCGGGGGGACACACCTGCGCACGATCTGCTTCGCTACCGACGACGGTCTCCCGCTCGCCCGCGAATTTGGCCTTTCACAATCTCACAACGTATGGAGGAAGGAGGATCCAGCTTGCACAACAGCCAAATTCGATTGATGCCAGCCTGACGCCGCTGGGTAAGAATCCAGTGAACCAACTATGAGCGCAGTGTGAGAGCCGCCTCAGCTGCCAGGCGCCGTGAAGTACGAGCCCACCGGCAGCGTCGCGCCAGGCGCCGGCTGCTGCCCGGGCAGCGCAGCGGCAGTCGGCAGCAGCGTCCCGGAACAGAGCTGGCTGATCTCGTCGCGGCGCTGCGCCAGCCCGGCGTCCGCGCGCAGCGTCAGCGCCTGTTGCAGTTGCTCCAGCGCCGCACAGGCATCGCCCTGCGCCAGCAACAATTCCGCCCAGGCCGCATACTGCTTGATGAGCAACTGCCGCGCCTCCCCGTTGCGATAGCCGGGCGCCACTTCATGCAGCGTGCGCAGCGCCGGGACGGCGGCCGCCGGGCCGCGCGTGAGCATGCTGCGGGCTTCCAGATACAGGACCGCCACATGACGCTCGTAGCGCAGGCCGCTGTCGCGCGACAGCCCGTAACGGATGGCCTCGTCGGTCACCAGGATGGCCTCGGCCAGGCGCTCTTCACTGCGAAACAGACGCTGCGCCTGCTTCGTGAGGGTGGCCAGAATGAGTTCGTGCACCGCTTCCGGCTGGTAATCCGGCGCCAACGCTTCCAGCGCCTGCAACAGGTCCACACCCTCCTGATATTCGCCGAGGCCGATAGCTGCGCGCGCCTGACGCCACAACTCGTCGGGCTGCCATTGCAGGGTCTGCGGCGCGACCACGGTCGCGGTGATGGTGGGCGTTGCCGTCGGGCCAGGCGTCAGGGTGGCGGTCGGCTGTGCCAGCGTCGTCGCCGTGAACCGCAGCTGCGGCAGGCCGGCGACGGCCGGCGTCAGCTCGGCCAGAAACCTGAGGCGCGCCGCCAGCAACTGCGTGTTGCCCGCGGCCACGTCAGCGGGAATGCGGGCGATCTGGTCGCTGACTCGCGCCGCCTGGGTGACGGCGACGATTTCCTGCGCTTCCTGCTGGCCGCTCGTCCAGCCCGCCAGGCCGGCCAGCGCCACAATCAGCAGCGCCAGCGCCATGACCGCCAGACCGCCCAGCGCCTGGTAGAGGCAGCTGCCCTGGTCGCGCCGCGCCGGCGCCCGTCGCGGCGGGCCTGGCGCTGGCGCAGGGGGCTGTGTTGGCTGCGCTGCCGGGCGCTCCTGCAGCGGTACCAGGGGACGCGTATCTTCCTGCGCTGTGCTCATCGGTGATGCAGGGCTCCTCCCCCGGGCGCGAGCGCCAGTATAGCAGAGCGCGCGCAGCGGACTATGGCCACCGCCATAGCAATTGCAGCGCCGCCGCGTACACTGGTGCGGTCAACGACGAATATATGAAGAGGACGGGCAGCCCTTGCTCAGCACAGTGCACGCCCCGGACAGCAGCAGCTCCTGGCGTTACGTCATTCTGGCGCTCTGTGTGTTGACGCCTTTAGGCATCGTGACCCTGCCCACCATGTCACTGCCGCCCATGTTCGGCATCATCAGCGAGGAGCTAAATCTCTCGCTGGTGCAGATCGGTGGCATCTGGGGCATGGTGGGCTTCAGCGGCGTCTTCTTCGCCCTTATCGGCGGCGCCATCGGCGACCGCCTTGGCACGCGCCGCATGCTCTTCATCGCCTGCCTGCTCAGCGGCCTCTTCGGCATGCTGCGCGCCCTGGCGACGGACTTCGGCAGCCTGCTGCTCTTCTCCCTGTTCTTTGGCTTCGCGCAGGGCACCGTCCCGGTCATCGTCTTCAAGGCAGTTCGCCAGTGGATTCCGCGGGAAAACCTGGGCATGGCCAGCGGCATCGTATCCGCCGGCTTCGCCAGCGGCCTCGTGCTCGGGCCGCTGCTCAGCACCAGCGTCATCCTGCCGGCCCTCGGCGGCTGGCGCCAGGTGCTCGTTCTCTACGGCCTGCTGGCCATCGTGATCAGCCTGCTGTGGCTGCTGCTGCATCCGGCCGGCAAGCACGCCGTCGGCGAAGACGAAACCTCGCCCGACCTGATCGCCGGCCTGCGCCGCGCGGCGCGCCTGCGCAACCTGTGGCTGATGGGCCTCGGCGGCATCGGCATCGGTGCCTGCTTCAGCGGCTTCAGCGGCTATCTGCCCACCTATCTCAAGACCATCGGCTGGGCGCCACTGGACGCCGACCGCGCCCTGTCCCTCTTCTTCATGGCCAGTCTGCTCTGCGTCGTGCCTCTGTCGACCCTCTCGGACCGCCTGCGCATCCGCCGCGGCATTCTGGTCGCCCTCGCCCTGCTGCTGGGACTCGGCGTCGGCCTGCTCGGCCTCGTCGCCGGCGCGTTTATCCTGCTGGTCGCGGTGATCACCGGCACCTCCTTCGATTCCGTCATGGCCCTGCAACAGGTTAGTGTGATGGAGCTGGACGGCGTGGACAACTCGCTCAGCGGCAGCGCACTGGGCCTGTTCACCGCCATCCGCAACCTGGGCATCGCTTTCTCGCCGCCACTGGGCAACAGCCTGGCCATCTATGGCGCTGGCATGCCCTTCCTGTTCTGGGGCGCCTGCGGTGTCTTCGCCGCGCTGCTGTTTTCCATAGCCTACGACAAGAAGAAAGCCGGACGGGCTGAAGCCGCGACCTCATAGCGAAGGGCTGTTGTGCGAATCCTCGCTCATCAGCAGCGGCAACAGCACCAGACCCGCGCAGACGAAGAACATGATCGGCAGCGGCACGGCCCGCTCCAGCAGCACCCAGCCGGAGAGTGTGACGCAGAGCGTGGCCGCGCTGATCTCCAGTCTGCTGATCACAGGCCCTCCGCCCGTGTCGCTCAGTGGCTGAACTTCTCCGGGTAGACCTCGCGCGCCAGCTGCTGCTCGCGCTCGACCATGTCGCGCAGAATCGCCAGACCCTCGTTCCAGAAGGCCGGGTCGGTCAGGTCCACGCCCATGCGCGCCAGGATGTTGTGCGGCCAGTCCGACCCGCCGGCGGCCAGCACCTCCAGATAGTCCGGCACGAAGTCCGCGCCGCGCTGCTGGTAGAGACGGAAGAGCGCCAGCACCAGCAGCTCGCCGAATGAATAGGCGTAGACGTAACCCGGCACTTGCAGGAAATGCGGCACATAGCTCCACCAGTGGCCGTAATCCGCGCCCAGTGTCACGCTGCCCTGGAACATGTCCCGCTGCGTCTCCAGCCAGATCTCGCCCAGGCGTTCGGACGTCAGCTCGCCCGACTCGCGGCGCGCGTTGTGGTAGCCGTGCTCGAAACGGTTCATCGCGATCTGGCGGAAGATGGTGGCGAAGCTGTCCTCGATCTTCGCCGCCAGCATGGCCAGGCGCGCCTCCGCCCCGGGCTCGCGTTCCATCAGGTCATCGAAAACCAGCATCTCGCCAAAGGTGGAAGCCATCTCGGCGGTGGTGAGCGGCGTGTTGGCGTTGAGCAGGCCCTGGGTCTCCGCGGCCAGCAGCTGATGCACGCCGTGCCCCAGCTCGTGCGCCAGCGTCGAGACATCGCGCTCGCGCCCGGTGAAGTTCATCAGGATGAAGGGATGCGCCGAGGGCGGCCCGCCGGCGGAGAAGGCGCCGCCCAGCTTGCCTGGCGCCAGCGCCGCGTGAATCCAGCCCTCGTCGAAGAAGCGCTGCGAAATGTCGGCCATGCGCGGGCTGAAGGCCTGGTAGGCCTGCTGCACGATGTCGCGCGCCTCGTCCCAGCGGTAGAGCCGGTCGCTGCCGGCCACAGGCAGCGGCGCATAGCGATCGTAATCCTGCAGCTCGTCATAGCCCAGCAGCACGCGCTTCAGTTCGTAGTGCGCGGCGACGATATCGTAGCTGGAGGTGACGGCCTGCACCAGCGCCTCCACCACCTCGTCCGCGACTTTGTTGGCCAGGTTGCGCGAGGAGACCCAGGTGGCATGGCTGCGCTGCCGGTCCTCGGAAGCCTTGTCCGCCGCCAGCACGTTGAAGATGTAGGTCAGCGGCATGGCCTGTTCCTGCAGCCCCGCGGTGATGGCCGCGGCGGCCTCGCGCCGCAGCTCGCGATCGACATCGTGCATCTTGCTGAGCACCTGCGACTGCGTCAGTTCCTCGCCGCGCAGCGTATAGCGGGCCGCGCCCATCAGCTGGCTGAAGAAGCGCCCCCAGGCCTCGCGCCCGGTCACCGCCTTTTCGACCAGCAGCTTCTCCTCCGGCTCGCTTAGCAGATGCGGCTTGTAGCGCCGCTCGGCCTCCAGATAGTGGCGAAACTGCGCCAGCTCAGGCTGCGCCAGCAGCGCCGCCGCCTCATCCTCAGCCACTGCCGTCCACTCCAGCTCGAAGAAGAGCAGGCCCTGTTGCACGCGCGCGCTGTACTCGGTGATCTTCTGCATCAGCGCGCCGAAGGCGGGGTTGTTGGTGTCGGTCGTGTAAAGCAGCTGGGCGTACATTTCGAGGCGATAGACGCGGTCCATCAGCGCCTCGACGCGCTCCATGGCGGCCAGCAGGGCCGCAGCGTCCAGCTGTGCAACCTGACCGCGATAGTCCTGCGCGAAGGCCTTGATGTCATTGTCCACCGCCGCCATGTCGGCCTCGATGGCCGGGTCCTCGGGGTTGCTGTAGAAGATTGAGAGATCCCAGACGATGTTCCCGGCGCCGGTGTCCGGCTGTGATGAAGCTTCGCTCATGTTGCGCTCCGTATCCTGGTCGGTGAATGCCTCCCAATCGTAGCCGACAAAACTGCCCGCCGGTAGCCTGCGGCTGCGCGCTGAAAGACTGCGGTCAGGCGAGGGTGTTCTTGTAAATCACGCCGCCCTTCATGATGATGCGCAGGTTCGCTTCCGGCTCGGTCATCACGCTCACATCGGCCAGCGGATCGCCATCCAGCACCAGCAGGTCGGCATGCGCCCCGGCGATCACCTCGCCCAGCTCGCCGCTGCGCCCCAGCAAATCCGCCCCGTTGCAGGTGGCCGCGCGTAGCACATCGATGGCCGGGACGATCTCGCCGCGAATGGTGAACTCGTCCAGCTGCCGCCGATGCATCTTCCCCAGCAGGTCCGTGCCATAGGCCATCTTCACGCCGCCGCTGTAAGCCATCTCCAGCGCGCGCTTGCCGGCATCCAGCACATCGAAGACCTTCCTGTGCGACTCCTGCGGCAGGCCGGCTGCGACACCCTCATCCGCCAGCGCCTGATAGGTTGACAGGGTTGGCACCAGGAAGGCGTCGTTTTCCAGGAAGAGATCGATGCTGGCCTCGTCGAGCAGGTTGCCGTGTTCCACTGTGCGCGCGCCACAGCGCAAGGCGCGGTTGATGGCGCGGGCGGTATAGGCGTGCACCATGACGTAGAGGTTGGCGGCCTCCGCTTCTGCCACCGCTGCGCGGATCTCTTCCCCGGAGAATTGCGTGCTGTCGATGCGGTCGGTGGGCGAGGCGACGCCGCCGGAGACCATCAGCTTGATATGATGGGCGCCGCGGCGCACCTCCTCGCGGCAGGCGCGGCGCACCTCGCTGACGCCATCGCATATCCGGCCCAGGTCCGGCGTCAGACAACTGTAGCCGTGGCCATCATCGCCGGAACTGCGCATATCGCCATGGCCGCCCGTCTGCGACAGGGCGTGCCCGCAGAAAAACAGCCGCGGTCCGACGATGAGCCCCTCCTCCAGGGCTTTGGCCAGGCCCCAGTCCGCGCCGCCACCATCGCGCACCGTCGTGAAGCCGCGCATCAGCATGCCTTCGAGGATCTGTGTGGCCTGGGCAGTCACATAGGCCGGCGACCAGTGTCGCATGGTCGCAAGGTCCGCCGTGGCAGCGGTGACGTGTACATGCGCATCGCACAGGCCCGGCATCACCACGCGCCCGCCGACATCGATCCTTTCCGCCTCTGCCGTCGGCAGCATTTCGCTGACGGAGGCGATCTTGCCGTCTTCGATCAGGACATGGCGCTTGTCCAGCAACTTGCCGCCGCGCGTATCCAGCACGCGCGCATTGCTCAATACCAGCTTCCTGATCATGTCTCCTCCCTTACGCCGAAAAACGATGCCTGTCGCTGTCATCGATAGTACCGGTATTGGCGGCAGAAGGCAGTCATCCACGATGTTCCCGGCGCCGCTGGCTGGCTGTGATGAAGCTTCGCCCATGTTGCGCTCCGTATTCTGGTCGGTGAATGCCTCCCAATCGTAGCCGGACAAAAGCGCCGGCCGGTAGCCACAGGCTGCGGGCCGCGACCCTCGTCACCCTTTCCGCTATACTTTCAGCAAAAGACAGGGAGGCAGGCAAGGACATGACCCCGGCCCTGAACGACGCAGAAATCCGCGAGCGCCTCGCCCGCCTCAACGGCTGGGAGCGCGCGGGCGACACCATTTGCAAGACCTTCCGCACTGACAGCTACCTCGCCGGCATCGCCCTGGCCTCCGCCATCGGCGTCATCAGCGAGGGGCTCGACCATCACCCGGAGCTGACCATCGGCTGGCGCCGCGTCATGGTCAGCTACTGCACCCACGACGCCGGCGACCGCCTCAGCCACAAGGACTTTGACGCCGCGGAGCGCGTCGACGCGCTCGGCTACCCGCCGGGGAGCTGAGCCGGTGTCCATTCAGGTGCTGCGCGAGCGGCGCATCGTCCTCGGCGTGACCGGCAGTATCGCCGCCTTCAAGGCCGCCGACCTCGCCAGCAAGCTGACCCAGGCCGGCGCCCAGGTCGACGTCATCCTGACCGCCGGCGCGCAGCGTTTCGTGACGCCGCTGAGCTTCGCGGCGCTCACCGGCCGCCCTGTCCACAGTGAACTCTGGGCGACGGACGCGGACGCCTCCGGCCACATCGCCCACGTGCGCCTCGGCGAAGCAGCCGATCTGATGCTCGTCGCCCCGGCCACCGCGCATACTCTCGCCAAGCTGGCTCACGGCCTGGCCGACAACCTGCTCACCGTGACCGCTCTGGCCGCGCGCTGCCCACTGCTGCTGGCCCCGGCCATGGACGGCGGCATGTACCAGCACGCGGCCACCCAGGCCAACCTGCAAACCCTGACGGAACGCGGCGTGCTGCTCATCGCGCCCGACGAGGGTCGCTTCGCCTCCGGCCTCGGCGGCCAGGGACGTTTGCCGGAGCCGCCCGTGCTGCTGGGTCATGTGCGGCGTGCGCTGGGCCGCGACGGAGCGCTGGCGGGGCGCCACATCGTTGTCACCGCCGGCGCCACGCGCGAAGCGCTGGACCCCGTGCGCTACCTCGGCAACCGCTCCAGCGGTCTTCAGGGCCACGCCATGGCCCAGGCCGCGCTGGATGCCGGCGCCGGGGTCACGCTCATCAGCAGCGCGCCAGACCTGCCCACGCCCGTGGGCGCGACGCGCATCGCCGTCAACAGCGCGCAGGAACTGCTGGATGCGACGCTGACGGCCACGCGCCAGGCAGACGCGCTGGTCATGGTCGCGGCCGTGGCGGACTTCCGCCCGGAGCAACGCAGCGCGCACAAGCTGCGCAAGAGCGAGCATGCAACGGGTCTGCAACTGTCGCTGGCGCGCACGCAGGACGTGCTGGCGGCAGTGGCCGCGCAGCGCGCGCAGAGTGGCCGGCCGCTGTTCGTGGCCGGTTTCGCGGCGGAGAGCGAGCAACTGCTGGCACGCGCGGCGGAGAAGCTGGCGCGCAAGGGGCTCGACCTGCTGGTGGCCAATGACATCAGCGCGACGGACACCGGCTTCGGCACAGCCGACAACCGCGTCGTTTTGCTGGCGCCGGGCTGTGAGCCGCAAGCGCTGCCGTTAATGAGCAAGGCCGCGGTGAGTGAGGCCGTGATGGCGCGTGTGGCGCAGGGGCTAGCCCAGCTCGCGTAGGCCGGCGATCGCCGCGGACAGTTTCTTGATGCCGTGCCGGCTGAAGGCCACCGTGACCTCTTCGTCGTCGCGCATGGCCTCGCTCTCAATCACCAGGCCCTCGCCAAAGTGGCTGTGCATGACGCGCATGCCAGTGCGGAACTGTAGCGCCGGCGGCGGCGCGGAGATGGTCGGCTGTGGCGCCCAGCTCATGTCGCTCGCGCGCGTCTCCGGCACATAGTCATTGCGCAGGCCCGGTGAGGTGCTGCTGTCGAGCAACTCTTGCGGGATGTCCTCAAGGAAGCGCGAGGGGTCCTGCACCGAATAGCCCCGCCGCCGCCGGAAGGACCACGACAGGAACAGTTCATCCATGGCGCGCGTGATGCCGACGTAGAACAGGCGCCGTTCCTCGGCCAGCTGCTCGGGGTCATAGACCGCGCGCGAATGCGGCAGCAGGCCTTCCTCAACGCCGGCGATGAACACGACCGGGAACTCCGTGCCCTTGGTCGCGTGCAGCGTCATCAGCAACACCGCGTCCAGATCCGGGTCGCGCACGTCCGCGTCCGCGAACAGGGCCTTCTCGGCCAGGAACTCGCCCAGCGACTGCGCCCCTTCCACAGCCTGTACCAGCTGGTCACGCAGCTCCGCCAGGTTCTCCTCGCGCTCTTCCGCCTGGTCCGCGTCGTCGCTGACATCCCCCAGCCAGCGGATGTAGGTCGTGCTGCGCAGGATGTGGTCGAAGAGGAAGGGCAGGTCGCCCGTCGCGGCCACCTTCTGCCAGTCCTGACACAGGCGCGCGAAGCCCTGCAGTTTGGCGGCCACCGACGCGCTCAGGCGGGTCTCCACATCGTCAGCCAGCAGGTCCAGCGCCTCGCCACAGCCCAGGCGCTCCTGCTTGCGCCAGGTCTCAAACGCCGCCACGCTCTGGCGCCCGACGCCGCGCCGCGGCACGTTGACGACGCGCAGCAGGCTTACCTGGTCGTTCGGGTTGTGGGCCAGGCGCAGGAAGGCCATCAGGTCGCGGATTTCCATGCGGTTGTAGAAGGCCACGCCGCGCACCAGGCGGTAGGGCACGCCGGCGTTGATGAAGGCTTCCTCCAGCGCGCGCGACTGGTAATGACTGCGGTACATCACGGCGAAATCGCGCCACTGGCGACCATCGACGCGCAGCTTCGTGCTCAGGTTGTCGAGGATGTGATCCGCCTCCTCGACGTCATCGTAGGCGGCGTACAAATGGACTTTCTCGCCGCGCTCGCGCGTGGTGAACAGCGCCTTGTCCAGGCGCTGCGTGTTGCGCCGGATGACGGCCTGCGCCGCGTCCAGCACCACCTGGGTGGAGCGGTAGTTGCGCTCCAGCCGGTACGTTTGCGCCAGGGGATAGTCCTTCTGGAAGCTGGCCACGTTGCGCCAGTCTGCGCCGCGCCAGGAATAGATCGCCTGGTCCTCGTCGCCCACCACGTAGACGTTCTGTTGCGGCTGCGCGAAGAGGCGCACGAGCCGGTACTGCGCCAGGTTCGTGTCCTGAAACTCGTCCACCAGCAGATGCTCGACCACCCGCCCGTACTTCACGCGCAGGGCCTCGTTCTGCTGCAACAGGAACACGGTCTGCATCAGCAGGTCGCCAAAGTCCATCGCGTTGGCGGCCAGCAACAGGTCCTGATAGCGCGGGTAGATGCGCTCGACTGCCACATGCTCGTAGGAAGGCGCGACGTAGGCCTCCGGCGTGACCAGCTCGCATTTGGCGTTGGAGATTCTGCTCACGATTTCGCGCGCCACGCGTCGGCTGGCCTTCATCCCCAGCTCGACCATCACATGCTTCACGACCTCCAGCTGGTCGTCCGAATCGAAGATCAGATAGTTGGAGGTCCAGGCATGCTGCCCGGCCTCGATGCGCAGCAAACGCGCGCAGATGCTGTGAAAGGTGCCGACCGTGGCGCCTTGCAGCCGCCCGCCCAGCAGGGCCTCGGCGCGGCTGCGCATCTCGCCGGCGGCGCGGTTGGTGAAGGTCACCGCCATGATGGCGCCCGGATACACATTCTGCTCGCGCACCAGCCAGGCGATGCGCTGCGTCAGCACGCGCGTCTTGCCGCTGCCCGGGCCGGCGTAGACGATCACCGGGCCTGGGCCGGCGCACACCGCCGCGCGCTGCTGCTCGTTCAGCTGCTCCAGATTCATCAGGCCCTTTCTGCGTCCGCCGTCAGGGTCATTGTGACCGACGCGCGCGATTCGTCAACGCAGGGTCCGACTGCTGTTTGCGCTACACTGGACGCGATTCGCGCCGGTGATGAAGGAGCCGCCATGCCCGCCAGCGATCCGCAATCCCTCTCGCGTGAGCGCTACAGCCGTTTCGCCGCGGCCTATGTACACAGCCAGACCCACGCCAGCGGCCCGGACCTCGCGCGCCTGGTCATGATGGCGCAGCCCGAGGCACACTGGCGCGTCCTCGATATCGCCACTGGCGGCGGCCACACTGCCCTGACCTTCGCGCCGCATGTCGCCAGCGTCGTCGCCAGCGACCTGACCCCCGCCATGCTGCAGGAGGCCGAGGCCCACATCCGCGCGCAAGGCGTGCACAACGTGACCTACCGCGAGGCGGCGGCCACCGACCTGCCTTTCCCCGACGAGTCCTTCGAGCTGGTCACCTGCCGTATCGCCGCGCACCACTTCCCGGACGCGCAACGCTTCATGCACGAGAGCGCGCGTGTGCTGCGCCCGGGCGGGCTGCTGCTGTTGCAGGACCAGATGCTGCCCGTGCACCGACCCTCCGCCCGCTGGATCGACAACTTCGAAAGGCTGCGCGACCCCTCACACAATTGCGCCTTCAGCGAGAAGGGCTGGCGCGCCATGCTCGCCCGCGCCGGACTGCGCGTGGAGCAAAATGCGCAGGTTGCCAAGCGTCAAAACCTGCACACCTGGGCGCAGCGTCAGGGCAATGACGCCGCCGCCATCGCGCGCCTGCAAGCGCTGCTGCGCGACGCGCCGACGCAGGCCGCGCTCTGGGCCGCGCCGCGCGACGTGGGCAGCCCCGAATGCACCTTCACCATCCGCCAGATCCAGCTGGCAGGCCGGAAGCCGGCAGACGAAGATAGCACCACATGAACAAACCAGGCGCGCCAGCCAACATGACGGGGGAGTCGCGCTGAGACGTGCTCAGGCGGCCGCGACGGGAATCCCGACCTGCTCTACACGCACGATTCCGAAGATCACCAGCGCCAGCACGACCACGATCAGCAGCAGGCTGACCAGCGGACGCGCAGCGCGGCGCCCGCCGAAGATGTGCGTCAGGGCCATCGCCACAGTCATGATCAGAATGTGCTCGAGACGCCCCGGCCATTCGCCAATGGGATATTTAACGACCAGCAGGAGGACTCCCACCAGCCACTGCAGGGTGATGATGATGCGGAAGAGCAGCATCGCGATGCGGTTGAGCATCCCGCCGCCGCCGCGCATGGCGCGCAACGCCACGATGAGCGCGAAGACCGTCACGGCGATCAGCAGCCAGCGCAACCCGGAGTGCGCCTCCAGCAGAACTACAGGGTCCATATCGTTCCGCTCCCGCTCACAAGTCGCCGCTCATTATAGCGCAGCCCGAGCGTCAGTAGCGGTTGTAGGAGTCGCGCGGCAGGGGCCTGGCTTTCTCCAGATCGGCGCGGTCGCGGATGATGAATGTCCGGTAAAGCGATGCAAATTGTGTCAAGCTTGTAAAGCCTTCCTCAAGCGGCGTGGACTGGGTGCGTTCCAGTACGTCCACTCGTATCCCTGACGTGATGTTTGGCCGCACGGCGGCAAAGACCGGTGGCCACTTGAGCCTGACATCTGCGTCTGTCATGCGCCGAAACGAGAATTGCGTCGAGAACACATCGACCCGCATCTTTCCCAGCGTCTGCGCGAACTCCAGTAGTTCATGGAACAGCGCGCGCACTTCCTCGCTTGTCCTGTCCCAGTTCCGGTACTTGCTGAAATCCGCGTGTTCGAGAGTCGACACGGGTGTTACCTGTTTGGGTGCAGGCAGCGGAACTTGAGACGGAGGTGTTGGCAACGTTGAGACTGATTCTTCCTTACCACCATGCACCCACTCCAGCGCAAAATCTTGCTCACCGAAACGCCGGTAACACAGCAGTTCGATATTCTGCACAGTTTGTGCTGCATCGACTTGCATGTCCCTGAAATCACTCGCAATGATTAGCAGTCGCGGCGACCAGACAATGTGCCTTGCTCGCTCGTTGTCTAATTTATCTATTACTAACAGTTTGAATTCCGCACGGTTGCGCGACAACCAGCCCAGATAACCTAACCCCTGACCAATAACATTTTTGTCTGTGTCACGCTTGTACTCAATGATCACCGGACGACCAGCATCATCGATACCGAGCGTGTCGATTTCTCCACTGTCAGTGCGATGTTTGCGCTTGAGAAAATGCACATCAAGAAAGTCATGCAAATGCTGTTCGAGCAGGTCCTGCAGCTCCTCCTCATAGCTAAACAGGCTGGCCGGCAGACGTTCAACCTGATCGTCCGCCAGGTGAAACAGGCGCAGTTTATTCATCAATACCCCTCCTCACCCCGCTCCCCACGCACAATCGCGACGCCCGCGCTGGCCCCGATGCGCGTCGCGCCGGCCGCCACCACAGCCTGCGCGTCCGCCAGCGTACGCACCCCACCTGAAGCCTTCACGCCCACATCCGGCCCCACCACGCGCCGCATCAGCGCAATGTCCGCCACCGTCGCGCCGCCGCCGCCGAAGCCGGTGCTGCTCTTCACGAAGTCCGCGCCCGCCGCGCAACTCACGACGCAGGCGATCACCTTCTCCTCGTCGCTGAGCAGGGCCGTCTCCAGAATCACCTTGCAGGGCACCTCCTGCGCGTGACAGGCCACGACGACCGCGCCGATGTCGCGCAGCAGCGCCTGCAGGTCGCGGTCCTTGAGCGCGCCAATGTTCAGCACCATGTCGATCTCGCCGGCGCCGGCCGCAATGGCCAGCCGCGCCTCGCCGGCCTTCGCCTCCGGCATCGAGGCGCCCAGCGGAAAGCCCACCACCGCGCAGACCGCGATCTCGCTGCCGCGCAGCAGCTCGGCCGCCAGCGCCACCCGTGCGCTGTTGACGCACACGGTCGCGAAGTGATACTCGCGCGCCTCCTGGCAGAGCTGCGTGATCTGTTCCGCGCTGGCCTCCGGCTTGAGCAGGGTGTGGTCGATCAGCCGCGCCACATTCTGTTCAGCAGAGCCACGCCCGGCGAGCATGGCGCTGTGAGCTTCATCTTCCGTTGCCATGACGGTCTGTAGCTGTCGTCGGGTCTCCGCCACCAGACGCTCAATGTCGGAGTCTGCCAGAACCTGTGCCATAATCCCCTTCGCCTTCCGCCGCTTCGGCCGCTGCGAGTATAGCAAGGGGCCTGTGCTATAGTGTGCGCCTGACATGCGACAGGAGACTGCGACCGTGGCGAACGACCCCGCGCGCCGGCTCACGCTGGCGGTGATCGTCCCCTGTTACAACGAGGCCAGCAGCATCGGGCAGGCCCTGCAGCGCGTGCTGGATGTGAGCCTGGCCGACGAAATCATCGTCGTCGACGACGGTTCAACCGACGGCACGCGTGACATCCTGGCGCGCATCGTGGACGCAGGCCACCCGGGTCTGCAGGTGCTGCTGCTGGAGCGCAACCAGGGCAAGGGCGCCGCGCTGCGCCGCGGTTTCGCCGCCGCCAGCACTGATCTGCTGCTGGTCCAGGACGCCGACATGGAATACGACCCGCGCGACTATCCCGCGCTGTTAAAGCCGCTGCAGGAGGGTATCGCCAGCGTGGTCTACGGCTCGCGTTTTCTGGGCGGCCCGCGCAAGGCCATGTACTTCTGGAACATGATCGCCAACAAGTGCCTGACCCTGCTGACCAATATCCTCTACAACGCCATCCTCAGCGACATGATGACCTGCTACAAGGTCTTCCGGCGCGAGCTGGTGGCGGACATGACGCTGCGCGCCAACGGCTTTGACTTTGAACCGGAGATTACGGCGAAGGTGCTGAAGCGCGGCATCCACATCTACGAGGTGCCGATCTCCTACAACGGCCGCGAGTGGGGCGAGGGCAAGAAAATCCGCGCCCTGGATTCGTTGCCGGTGATGTGGACGTTGCTGAAGTACCGCTTCGTGGATTAGGCGCGCTCAGCCGGCCTCTTCATAGCTGCGCTGGATCAGCGGTTTGGCCCGCTCCAGGTCGTCCTGGTTGCGGATGTAGACATGGAGTGTATAAGGAGCATGTCCGTCAAGATGGCTGATGTCGCTTGTAAATCCCTCTTCCAGAGAGACAGTCTTTAGATTAAGTTTTAGTTGGACTAACAAGAATGTCTCACGCGACTTTGGCCAAATATAAAGCAAATTATATCGTCCAGTCCGATTTCGCTTTACCGAGAATCCTTGCGTGATTGGCTTCACCCACACTTCTTCGTTCAATGCATTTACGTAGTCACATAATTCCCCAAATAACTTGAACAGAACCTTGTTTGACACAAGCTGGTTCCACCCATAGTACACACTGAAGTCTGGCGCATCAGGTGTAGGCAATGATTCATCATCGTCATTATCATTCTGAGCTGTCTCAATTCCCTGAAACTTGTCAAGCGCCCTCTTCGTGAGTTGTGTTACGCGTGTCCACTCTGCCCGACTCTGATGACCTTTTCCCAGAACGCCTTTCGCCAGAAGCCTGACCAGGTCCCTGGATGGAGACGCGAACTCGCGGGCGATGTTGTCCGTGATAATTTGCAGTTCTTTCTGTTCGACCTCTCGCGTATGCACCAGGTCCCAGATTGCCTGCTCGTCAAACCTTGACTTGGCGAAGCGGGAGACCTCGGTCACCATGTCATCATTCAGATCGAGCATGTCAACCACGAGGAAGGGAGATTCATCCATCACGTTGCTTTTGCGCAGGTCAGTGAAGAACTGATACTCGACACCATTGGTCAGGATGGCGAAGCGGGCATCGGTGACCGCGTAGTAGCGAATGAGTTGCGACAGATGTCCCTTGCCAAGTGATACACCTGCGCTTTTACATTCCACAAGAATGGATGGACGTCCGTCCTTCACGATGGCGTAGTCAACTTTTTCACTTTGCCTTACGCCTGCGTCGGCGGTGAACTCGGGAATCACCTCATCAGGTTCATGAATGTCGTATCCAAGAGCGGCAATGAATGGCATTACCAGCGATGTTTTGGTTGCTTCCTCGGTGCGCACCTGATTCCGGCGACGCTTCACACTCCTTGCCAGTTTCTGGATCTGTTCAGCATAATCCATGATTATCTTGCGCTTTCGCCAACGCTTTGCCAGCGCAGACTATAGCACGGGGCAAGATTCACGCAGGCAGAACTAGCCACCACCCACCTCCCGCAACCGCACCGGCGTAACCTCCCCGCCCTCCGCCACCAGCTCCGCGCGCAACACCTGCACGTCCGCGCGCAGCCGCGCCACGTCCAGCCCCTGACATTCATCCGGCAGCTCGCGCAGCCACTGCGCGCTGCGCAGCAGCAGCTTCAGCGCCCCGCGCCGGTTGCCGCGCTGCACCTGGTTCAGCGCCACCATCCACAACCTTACCGGCGCGACCGCACCACCCTCCACCAAACAGCTCCGCGCGCAGCCGCGCTAATTCCACCACTGATATTCCGGCTTGTGGATGTTTGCGAGCACGTGTCGCATCGACGAAACAAAACCAAGACGATCACCAGGATCAATTGCTGCAACTGCTTCAATTTGTACTCGCAAGCACGCGGTTTCCCCCTCCTGCCCCCCGGTAATCAACCCGGCTTTGGATCGGTGTACATGGCAGGCCTCATGAACCATCGAGCCGGCCTGCCAGATTACGGCCCGTTCACCAGAGGAACTAAAGGCACGGCTGTGGGATACAGTCCATGTCCTTGATCTCGAGCGTACGGACGACCTGTTCCCCTCCGGGATCAGTCGGATCTTGTCCAGGTTGTCGATCGCGTACGCATACCACGCCGGAGCCCTGTCCCTCAGCACATTAATTGCTGCTTTCATCAGGGAGAGAAAATCTGCCGGCCCCTCGATTAGCAACCCCTCAGGCACATCACAGTGGTCAATCTGATAGGCAGCATACCCTTTTGCCCATTCCTGGTCGGTATTGCATTGCCAATCCAGGTAACAACAGTTATCAATTTGAGATTGATCAGTACTCGCGGGCTGCGAGGATATTTCCGGCCGGGATTGTAATGGCGCATTGCACTGATTGTTCTGAAAGGCCCAGTATCCGCTCGTCCATTCCGCGTCGCTATTGCATTGCCGATCAACGAAACAACAGTTGTCAATTTGAGATGATTGTGGCTGAGATTGTGTCTGGTCGCTGCGGGTGTAACTGACCCAGTCCGCCATCCACACCTCGTTTCCGTTTCTGTTGATCTGCAGCCATCGGTTAAACTCGCCGACGACTTGCAGGACTGTGCCTGACGGGACCGTTTCAACGATATCGCCCGTGAGACCCGGCGCATCCCTCAAATTGATTCTGCCATTTGTGCGAATGGAATATTCCTGCGCCAGTGCCACATTGCACAGAACAAACAAGGCTGTCATTACTGCAAGCAATGTGGATTTCACTGATAAACTCCCGTCAGGTAGGTAAGGCAGTCATCCGCAACAGACAGTTTGCGCAAGTTTGCAGGGTCGCGTGAAACGACTATAGCGCCAGCCCAACGGCGTCACCTCACCGCCCTCCACCAACAGCTCCGCGCGCAGCGGCGCTAATGCCGCCACCACTGGTATTCCGGATCGTTGATGTTTGCGAGCAAGTGTCGCAGTCCCGGAACATGCCTGTCCTGATAATCGAATACGTCAGTCGCTTCAATTTGTACTCGCAGACACTCACGTTCCCCTGTCAGATCACCCGGAACAAACCCGGTCACAGCCCGGTTTACATGGCAGGCATCATGAACAATGATGCTGGCCAGCCAGAGCACACCTGCAGAAACATGGCCAGGGGTTATACTAAAGACTCCTGTATCCGTATATACGCCCGCACCTTCCTCCTCCGATACCTCTCTGATCTTGGTCAGTCCGATGATCGAATACGCATACCACTGTGGAGCCCTGTTCTGCAGCAGATCAAGTGCTTCATCTATCAAGAGAACAAAGGCTTGTGACCCCTCTATTTCCACTCCGCGATGTTTGCATTGATTAATATGAAAGGCAAAGTGCCCGCTGGCCCATTCATCGTCAGTATTGCATTGCCAATTGAGGAAGCAGCAATTATCAACCAGAGATTGACCAGTACTCGCGGGCTGCGAGGATGTTTCTGGCCGGGTTTGTAATGGCGCAGGGCATTGATTGTTCTGAAAGGCCCAGTAGCCGCTGGTCCATTCCGCGTCGCTATTGCATTGCCGGTCAACGAAACAACAGTTGTCAATTTGAGATGTTAGTGGCTGAGATTGTGTCTGGTCGCTGCGGGAAAAACTGACCCAGTCCGCCATCCACACCTCGTTTCCGTTTCTGTTGATCTGCAGCCATCGGTTAAACTCGCCGACGACTTGCAGGACTGTGCCTGACGGGACCGTTTCAACGATGTTGCCCGTGAGGCCCGGCGCATCCCTCAAATTGATTCTGCCATTTGTGCGAATGGAATATTCCTGCGCCAGTGCCACATTGCACAGAACAAACAAGGCTGTCATTACAGCAAGCAATGTGGATTTCACTGATAAACTCCCGTCAGGTAGGTAAGGCAGTCATCCGCAACAGACAGTTTGCGCAAGTTTGCAGGGTCGCGTGAAACAACTATAGCGCCAGCCCAGCGGCAGCGCGCGTCAGTCACCCACCAGCCGCAGCCGCAGCGGCGTCACCTCCCCACCCTCCACCGCCAGCTCCGCGCGCAGCACCCGTACGTCCGCGCGCAGCCGCGCCACATCCAGCCCCTGACATTCATCCGGCAGCTCGCGTAGCCACTGCGCGCTGCGCAGCAGCAGCTTCAGCGCCCCGCGCCGGTTGCCGCGCTGCGCCTGATACAGGGCCACGCCCACCTGCAGCAGCGCGCGGTACAGCTCGCGCACCGGGCCTTCCGTCGCCACCCACAGCGCTTCAAAGGCATCGTGCTGCGCGTAGTATTCGCCGGCGTTGAACAGCGCCACGCCCTCGCGCGCCAGCGCCGGCAACGCCGCCTGACACTCACAGCCCAGGCGCTCCAGCCGCGCGGCATCGGGCAAGCGGGCGTGCTGCCGCAACTGCTGCTCCGGCGCCGCCAGCAATTGCGCTGCGCTCAGGGTCGCGTCCGCGCCGGCCAGCAGGGCGGCCGCTTGCTGCGCCTCCTCCGCAATCGCCAGCAGCGGGATGCGGCGCGTGGCGTTGTTGGCGCGGGCCGCGCTGATCCAGCGCCGCGCCGCCTCGTTAGCGGCATCGGCCAGCAGCAGCGCCGGCCCCAGGTCCGCCAACTGCGGCACAAAACCGCGTCGCTGCGGCAGCGGGCACAGGCGCAACCCCGGCCCCGCGCGCGCCTGCAACGCAGCCAGCCACGCGGGCTCGCCAGCCACCGCGATGCACACTTCGCTCACAGCCTCTATGCCACGCTTCATCTGTTCAGACCCTGCCCGCCAGGCTATACTGTGGGCGCAGGAAGCGGGTGTTGTCAAGTTGTGACGAGGTGGGCGCTGGACATCAGCTGGTACGGCCACAGTTGCTTTCGCATCAGCGAGCGCGGCCAGATCTCGGTCGTGACCGACCCCTGCGCGCCGGTGCAGCGCAACGGCCGCGGGCTGAAGGCCGACGTCGTCTGCGTCAGTCACAACGGCGCGCAGCCGGCAGCGCTGCCGGACGGGCCGAATGACCCGCTGGTGTTTGGCCAGCCGGGTGAATACGAGGTCGGCGGCACCTTCATGCGCGGCGTCGCCATGCACGCGCAGGAGAATGGCGCCACGCGCTACAACGTCGCCTGGCTGCTCCACTTTGGCGATCTGAACCTGCTGCATCCGGGCGCCCTGACCCATGTGCCGGAGCAGGGCCAGCTCGAGACCCTCGGCGAGGTGCATGTCCTGCTGTTGCCGCTGGGCGCGGGTGCGCTGGCGGCCGATGACGCCACCGAGCTCGTCGCCCTGCTGGAGCCGCGCAACATCATCCCCATGCACTCTGGTCCGCCCGACGAAGTCGCGGAGCCGCTGCAACGCTTTCTGGGCGCGATGGGCGTCAGCCAGCCGCAGGAAGAGGAGCAGTTGCGCGTCACCGCCAGTAACCTGCCGGAGCAATCCCGCGTCGTCCTGCTGCGTCCCAGATCCCTGCCGGAGTAGCCGTGCCGGACGAAAGTACGGGCATGGACGTCAAGCTGATCATGACCTGGGACATTCGGCCCGGGCGCGACCAGGAGTACTTCGAGTTCCTCGTGCGCGACTGGATCCCCGGCACCCAGAACCTCGGCCTGCGCCACACCGGCGCCTGGATGACCACCTACAGCCTCGGCAACACCGCGCAAATCATGACCGAGGGCATCGCCAGCGACCTGAGCGCCATGCAGGGCATCCTGGATAGCGACGACTGGTCGCGCCTGCATGAACAGCTGCTGGACTTCGTCACCAACTACGAGCAGAAAATCGTGCGCGTTTCAGGGCACTTTCAGATCTGAGCGCTGGTCACGGGCCGGCGCAATTGCCCGCAACATACGGAGACTGTGATGCGACTGGGTGGCGTGGATGACTGGTTCGGCGGCTGGCTCAATGTCGACGAAAGCGTCGTGGAAAAGCTCAACGCGCTGGGCTTCACCGGCATGGGGCTGCATTTCCACGGTGATCCCTTCGACCAGCCGCTGGCAGAAGCGCTGCGCACGAGGAACTTGCTGAGCGACAACGGCATCGACCTCGTCCAGTTCTGGGGCGCCTACCCCTCCATCATCAGCCGCGACGAGAACGTACGCCAGCAGGGCCTGCGCGTCTGCCACAACATCATCCGCCGCGCCAGCGAGCTGGGCGCGCACATGGCCTCGCTGCGCCCTACCAGCATGCACCCCGGCTACCAGTGGGCGCCGCACGCGGACAATTTCCTGCCCGAGACCGAGGAGCGTATCGTGCGCAGCCTCGCCGAAGTCGGCGAGACCGCCGCGCGTCTGGGCATGCCGGTCGCGCTGGAGTGTCACCTGACCACCGTGCTGGGCGAGCCCGCCAAAATCCGGCGCATCATCGAGCGCAGCAACCCGGACTGGATAGGTGTAAACGCGGATATCGTCAACTTCGTCGGCAATATCGGCAGCGTCTACAACACGACGCAGGTGATCGACAATTTCTTCGACGAGCTCGGGCCCTGCATCCGCTCCGCGCACCTCAAGGACGTCACCATCGGCGAGAAGCTTGTGCTGCACATTGACGAGACCGTACCCGGCAGCGGATTCTTCGACTGGGACCGTTTTTTCCGGCGCTACGAAGCCCTGCTGCCTGACGGCTTCGGACTCATTGAACATCTCGCGCGCCTGGAAGACGTGCAACAGGCGCGTGATTTTGTCGTCGAAAGACTGGCACAGCTCGACATCCCCATCCGCTGCCCAGCCTGACCGGCCAGGAGAGTTAAGCCGGTATGGATGAGGAACGCAGGCCGGAAAGTACGGAGGGCGACGTCCCCTTCCATCTGCCCCCGCTTGCAGAACAGCCTCCCGACCCTACGCCACCCGCGCGCAGGAAACCGGCTGCGCGTGGCCAGCGCACCCGCAGCCAGCGCCCGCTGCACGAACCCTCCGCGCCAGCCAGCGCCGCGCGTTTTGCGCCGCCCGCCGCCGACAGACCCGCTGAGCGTCCGCCGCGACCCGCGCGCCAGCCACGCCCGCCGCGCCGTGCCCGTCGGCGCCGTCGCCTGCCGCGCAGCTGCCTCTTCATCGTCCTCGGCGCTTTCGGCTTCGTCTGTGCCGGCCTGACGCTCCTTGTGCTGCTGGCCGGCATCCTGCTGGGCGCGCGCATCGAGAGCCAGCTCGGCGAGCGCGTGGCAGAGGTCGGCAGTTCGCGCAACTTCGAGAGCAGCTTCATCTATGACCGCTACGGCGAAGTGCTCTACGAGTCCTTCGGCGAAGGCCGCCGCACCTACGTAGCGCTGGCAGAAATCCCGCAGTCGCTGATCGACGCCACCCTCGCCATCGAGGACGACACCTTCTACAGCAATCCCGGCATCGACGTGGCCGCCACGCTGCGCGCCTTCCTGCAGTACGTCGGCGTCGCCCAGGGCAGCACCGGCGGCAGCACCATCACGCAGCAGCTGGTGCGTAACCTGCTCTTCACACCCGCCCGCCGCGCCGAACGCAGCGTCGAACGCAAACTTGAGGAGATCGCCCTCGCCCTCGTGCTGACGCAACGCAAAAGCAAGGACGAGATCCTTGAGCTCTACCTGAACGAGATTTACTACGGCAACCTGGCCTACGGCGCCCAGGCCGCCGCCAGCACCTTCTTCGACAAGGATGTCAGCCGCCTCACCCCCGGCGAGGCCGCCATGCTGGCCGGCCTGCCCCAGGCCCCCGCCAGCCTCGACCCACTCAACCCCGAGCCTGAGGTGCAGGAGGCCGTCGACCTGCGCTGGCGCACCGTGCTGGAACGTATGGTGACCGAGGGCTTCATCGACGAGGCGCAGCGCAACCAGATCTTCAGCGCCGGCCTGTCCTTCGACACGCCCGACGTGCCCTTCCGCGCGCCCCACTTCACCGTCTACGTGCAGGCGCAGCTGGAGCAGCTCCTGCGCGGCCTCGGCTATGGCCCGGAGCTGATCGCCGACGGCGGGCTGAAGGTCTACACCACGCTCGACCTGCGCATCAACGATCTGGCGCAGGCCTCCGTCCAGCAGCATATCGCCCGCCTCGCCGGCAACAACGTGCACAACGGCGCCGTGCTCGTCACCCGGCCCGACAGCGGCGAAATCCTGGCGATGGTGGGCAGCGCCGACTATCACAACGACAGCATCGATGGCCGCGTCAACGTGACCACCGCGCTGCGCCAGCCCGGCAGCACCGTCAAGCCCATGACCTACGCCGCGGCGCTGGAGCTGGGCATGTCGCCGGCGGAAATCCTGTGGGACACGAAACTGGACGTCAGCGGGCCCAACGTCCCGCCGGACTGGCCGCGCAACTACGACAAGCGCTTCCACGGTCCGCAACGCATGCGCCAGGCCCTCGCCAACAGCTACAACATCCCCGCCGTCATCACGCTGCGCCGCATCGGCGTCCCGCAGTTGCTGGAGATCATGCAGCGCTTCGGCGTCGACAGCCTCGGCATGGACGCCGCGCGCTACGGCCTGTCGCTGACCCTCGGCGGCGGCGATGTCACCCTGCTGGAAATGATGCAGGCCTACGGCGTCTTCGCCAACGAGGGCGCCCGCGTGCCCTTGCACAGCATTCGCTGCGTGCTCAACCACGCCGATGAAGTCCTCTACCAGCTGGGCGAGGGCTGCCCGCATGGCCGCGAGACCCCCGTCAGCATCACCCGCCGCGCCCTCGGCGAGCAGGTGCTGGACCCGCGCATCGCCTTCGTCATCAGCGACATCCTGTCCGACAACGCGGCGCGTAGCCCCTCCATGGGCGACAACAGCCCGCTGCGCGTCCCCGGCCTCACCAGCGCCGCCAAGACCGGCACCACCGACGATGTCCGCGACAACTGGACGTTCGGCTACACGCGCAACACGGTCGTGGGCGTCTGGGTCGGCAACAGCGACGGCACGCCCATGGTGGATTCCTCCGGCCTGACGGGCGCCGCGCCCATCTGGAACGCCGTGATGGGCGGCATCTACCGCGACAAGGGCATGCTGGCCAGCTTCGCCCGCGACGGCCTGCTGCTGAACGACACCCTGCAGCCGCCCGGCGGCCTGCAGCGCGTCAGCCTCTGCAGCCCGAGCGCGCTGGTAGACCCGGCCATCGACTGCGCGCGCCGCAGCGATGAATGGCTGCTGACCAGCCCCGCCGGCGTGCCGCGTTCGGACAGCGGCCTCCAGTATCCGCTGGCGACGCCCTTCTCCCGCTCGCTGCAGGGCGACAGTGGTGTCGCGCTGAACGAGATCGAGCCCGGCGTCTTCCGCGTGCTGGCCTACCGCATCCCCTCGGAAATGGCTGCCGGCATCCGTTTTCAGCAGCCGGACAGCAGCACGCCGCCACCGCCGCCGCTCTACTGCCAGGTGCCGCTGGCGCTGGCCGGCGCGGCCTTCAACCTCGGCGCCCAGGAACAACTCTTCCTCGCGCCGCCTGCATCCCGCTTCCCGCAGGAAGCCGTCGAGGCCGAGCTCTTCGCGCGCAGCCGCAACCTCGCCTACCTGCCCACCATCCAGTGCACGCCCGCCCTGTTGCAGCCCGTGCAACAGTACAACCCGCAGGTCGCCACCGCCGTCATCACCTCGCCGCAGAACGGCAGCGTGCTGACGCGCGCCACGCCCATCCTCGGCAGCGTCATCTTCACGCCGGAACAGGCGCAGTTCTACAAGCTGGAGATCATCGGCGGCGACTATCAGGACTGGGTCACGCTGGGTAGCACGCACAGCGAAAGCGTGCCCAACGGCCAGCTGGAAACCCTCTACGTGCCTTCACTGCAGTCCGGCTGGTATCACCTGCGCCTGGTGCTGATCACCCCCACCGGCGATGTCCTGCAGCGGCCCTTCGAAATCTCCTTCAGCGTAGAGTAGGCGCTCACTCCAGCGCGCCGACCTGCAGGCACTGGCCGTTGAGGTCCGCGGCCGCTTCCGAACACAGCATCAGCGCCGTCGCGGCGACATCCACCGGGTCACTGTCACCCACGCACAGCGCGTTGACGCGAATGCCCGCCGCCGCCAGTTCGCGCGCAGCCTGCCGCGTCAACCCCAGCAGACCGGCCCGCGCGGCCACGGTGCCCGCATCGCCGGTCGGCAGGCCCTGCGCCATGTCCGTAACCACGTTGATAATCACCCCGCCGCCCTCCTCCGCCATCACGCGGCCCAGCAGCTGCGTGCAGAAGAAGGCGCCCGTCAGATTGACGTCCAGCAGCCGGCGCCAGTCCCACTCGTCCAGCTGCAACAGCGGGCGCTGCAGCGGGCCCGCGCCGGCCGCGTTGACCAGCAACGAGACGCGGCCATGGCGGTCGCGCGCGCGCTCGATCAGGTTGGCCGCCTGGAAGCGGTTCGAGACATCGCCGGGGCAGGCCAGCGCTTCCGCGCAGGCGCCAACGCCGGCCGCCTCAATTGCCGCGCGCGTACCTTCGGCGCGGTCGGGGTTAAGGTCGTTGACGGTCACGCTGGCCCCGGCCGCCGCCAGCGCGAGCGCGATACTGCGCCCGCAACCAGCGCCTGCGCCGGTGACGATGGCCGCGCGCCCGCGCAAATCGACGCGGAAGTCAGCTTCCGGCGGCATCCTGCTCGGGCTCGAAGATATAACCGACGCTCCACACCGTGCGGATGAAGACCGGTTTGGCGGGGTCTGGCTCGATTTTCTCTCGCAGACGGCGCACATGCACGGTCACCGTGCTGTCGTCGCCCTCGAAGTTGTAACCCCACACCTGGTCCAGCAATTGCTCACGGCTGAAAACCTGGCGCGGGTTGCTGGTCAGATGCCACAGCAGGTCAAACTCGCGCGCGGTGAGCGCCACCGGTTCGCCGTTGCGCCGCACCTCACGCGCCCGCGCATCCAGCGTCAGCGGCCCGATCTGCAGCGGCCGGCCATCGGCCTGGCTGGCGGGGTCGCTGCGGCGCAGCACGGCGCGCACCCGGGCGACCAGCTCGCGCGGACTAAAAGGTTTGGTGAGGTAGTCATCGGCGCCCAGTTCCAGCCCGTGGACGCGGTCCTGCTCGTTGCGGCGCGCCGTCAGCATGATGATGGGCACCATGCGTTCCGTGCTCAGCACGCTGACATCGCCGCGCAGCCGCCGCGTGATGCTGAGTCCGTCCACGCCGGGCAGCATGAGGTCGAGAATCAGTAAATCAGGCGGGTCCTCGCGCAAGAGCTGCAGCGCCGCGCGGCCATCCGCCGCCTCGCGCACCTGCCAGCCCTCGCGTTCCAGATAACGCCGCAGCACCTCGCGCACGGTGGGCTCATCATCCACCACCAGGATGTTGTGGCGCCGTTTCATGACGCGCCCTCGCGTTCGCGCAAAAAGGCCTCGACCGCCGCGCGCCGCGGCAGACCGGGGATGGCGCCGCGCACAGTGGTCGTCAGCGCGCCGACGGCGTTGGCGAAGCGCAACATGCCCGGCAGTTCGCCAGGCCAGTCGTCGCCATGCTCCAGCAGGCTGGCCAGCACGGCGGCCACGAAGCCGTCGCCGGCGCCGGTGGTATCGACCGAATCGACCGCGAAGCCGGGCATGTGCAGGCGTTCGCTGCGCGTGTGCAGGGTGGCGCCGCCCGGCCCGTGCGTCACAATCAGCAGCTGCGTGCGCTCGCGCCACAAGGCCTGCGCGTCGCCGTCACTGAGGAAGTCCACCTCCTCGTCGCTGACCTTGACCACGTGCGCGTATTGCAGGCCGGCCAGCATCCAGTAACGCGCGCTGGCCGCATCCGGCCACAGCGCCAGACGCAGGTTCGGATCATAGGAAAGCGTCAGGCCGCGCGCCAGGGCGCGCTCGATGGCCGCCTGCAGCGCCGCGCGCGAGGTCTCGGCGATCATGGTGATCGAGCCGTAGTGAAAGATGCGCTGTTCGTCGATGCGCGCCATGTCCACGTCAGCGGAGGTCATCAGCATGTCCGCGCCGGGATGGCGGTAGAAAACGAAGCTGCGCTCGCCGCCCTCCGCCAGCGAAACGAAGGCCAGCGTCGTGCGCGCCTCCTGCGAAAAGCGGATGCCGCGCACATCGACGCCCTCGTCCGCCAGCACCTGCGCCAGATGATGGCCGAAGGGGTCGTCGCCGACCTGCGTCAGGAAAGCGCTCTCATGGCCCAGCCGCGCCAGCGCCACCACTACGTTGGCCGGCGCGCCGCCCGGCGCCTTGACGAAGCCGCTGGCCTCTCCCACCGTCACGCCACTCTCGAGCGCGACGAAGTCGATCAACAGTTCGCCGAGGCTGACCACGCTCATCCGTCACTCCCTTCCGCTGCCCTGCGCCGCCGTCAACTGTAGGCGCATCCCCGCCCGGCTGCCAACTGTACCGCGTCCGCCTTTTGCTGTATCATGCCGGGTCGGTGCCCGCCAGCTGTCAATCCGGAGTTCCGCTTTCGTATGTGGATGAAGCGCATCACTATCATTTTCGGTATCTCGATGGCCCTCATTCTGGCCCTGACCTCGCTGCTCTCAGCCGTGTCGCCCAACCAGCCGCGCCAGGCGGCGTCAGAGCCCGTCGTCGCCACCTTCCCGCCGCCGCCCGCCGTGGAGACCATCGACTTTGTGCAACGCACCTTGCACCCGGCCGGCCTCTTCACCGTGGCCGTGCCCAGCGGCTGGGAAGTCAGCGATGCGCTGAACACGCGCGAGGGCCTGCGCGCCCTGCTGGGCAACGAGGCCGCGCAGAGCCTGATTCAGGTGGATGTGGACCGGCCGCCCCGCAGCGCGGAAACGGGCGCCCTGACGCTGGATGACATCGACGCGCGTTTCAATCAGGCCTGGCTGGGCAGCAGCTGGCGCGAATACCGCAGCTGGGAAGAAAGCAGCCGCAAACGCAGCGAGGACGACCAGCTGCTAATCGATTTCACCCTGGGCTTCGGCGGCCAGACCTTCGTCGCGCGCCAGCAGGCCTGGACGGACGGCGAGTGGATCTACTCCGTGCGCGTCGTCACACCCGAAAACGCGACCGCGGCCCTGCTGCATTTGCTGGACGGCGTCGCCACTTCACTGCACCCGCTGAAGGAACTGGCCGACACGCCCTTCCACTGGAACGCCTGGTTCGACCGGCAGCACGCGCACTTCATCCGCTACCCGGATACCTGGGAATTGAGCGACAGCGCGCCCGGCCGCCCCACCAGCATCAGCGGCGTCGGCGCTTCCCTGCGCATCGAGACCGACCCGCAGCCGGTCGTTGACGAGGCGGACGCCACTGCGCGCGTGGCCGGCCGCCACACTGGCGCCGAAATCCTCAGCGTGAGCGCGTTCGAGCAGGCGGAAGCCACGGGCTTCGCCGTCGCCTGGCGCGGACGCAACGTGGATGGCGACAGCCACAGCGGCCTCGACGTGCTGCTCAACGGGCCCGGGGACCAGTTGCACCTGGCCAGCCTGCGCTTCCCCGGTCTGGCCGACCTCAACACGGAAGATGGCGCGGCCGCCGAGCCGGAGCTGGACGCGATGATGCGTTCGTTTCAGGTGGTGACGGCCCTGGCTGACGAACTGGCCGGCTAGGCGACGCGGGCCAGGGCGCGCTACTTGTCGCGCGTCAGCGCGAAGCCGCTCATAAACTGTTTCTGCAGCGCGATGAAGACCACCAGCGGCGGCAGGCTGACCAGCACGGCGCCCAGCATCAGCGGGCCGAAGCTGTCGCCGGTCTCGGTGCCGCTGACGAGGGTGCGCAGGCCGAGCTGAACCGGCTTGAGCGTTCTTTCCTGCACGACCATCAGCGGCCACAGGTACTGGTTCCAGGCATACAGAAACTGGATCACGAAGAGCGCGGCGATGGCGTTCCAGCTGATGGGGATCAGCACGCGCCAAAGGAACTGCAAGGGGTTGGCGCCGTCGATCTGCGCCGCCTCGCTCAACTCGGCCGGGATGCTGGCAAAGTGCTGACGGAACAGGAAAGTGCCGGTCGCGCTGGCGATGAAGGGTACGATCATCGCCTCGTAGCCGCCCCACCGCAGGTTGATACCCACCAGGCGGAAAAGGGCGATGGCCATGACTTCGGTCGGCATCATCAGTGTGATCAGCACAAAGCCGAAAATCAGCCACTTGCCCGGGATGCGGAAGAAGACGAAGGCCATGCCCGCCAGCAGCGAAAGCGTCGCCTTGCCCGTCGTCATCAGCAGCGCCACGATGACCGAATTGAGCATGTAGCGCGGCAACTGGCGCTCGTAAATCACCAGGTTCCAGTTGCGCTCCAGGTAGGTGCTGGGCGTCAACTGGTAGTTGAAGACCTGGGTGTTGGATTGCGTGGCGACGACGGCCGCGTAGTAAAGCGGAAAGCCGGTAATCAGAATAGCCACGATCAGGATGACGTGCGCATACCAGCGTTTGGGCAGGCGCCGGTGCCAGGGTTGTTGGCCGACTGTCGCCACCAGCGGGATGCGCGCGTCCTCGCGCTTCACGTCCATCATCAACTCCCGTACATCACGCGGCCACGGCTGAAACGGAACTGCACGATGGTTACGCCGATGACGATGCCGAAGAGCAACAGCGAGCGCGCCGCCGCGCTGCCCAGGTTGCGCGCTACCACGCCGACTTCGAAGACCTCGTACATCATGGTGGTGGTTGATTCAACCGGGCCGCCGGCCGTCAGAAAGTCGATCAGGCCGTAGGTATCGAAAAAGGCGTAGGTGGTGGTCGTTACCACGAGGAAGAAGGTGATGGGCGCGAGTAGCGGAAAGGTGATGCGCCAGAAGCGCTGCAACGGGCTGGCGCCGTCGATGGCAGCCGCTTCCAGCAGGTCGTCAGGAACGTTCTGCAGGCCGGCGATGTAGAAAAGGATGCAGAATCCCAGTACGTTCCAGACGGAGGCGATCACGATCGTCCAGGGAGCAATGGACGGGTCCAGCAACCATGGCACCTTGTAGCCGAGAGTGCTGTCGAGCACGTGGTTGAGCACGCCGGCCGTGTTGTGAAAGAGCAACTGGAAGATGATGCCGGCGGTCACGGGCGAGAGCGCGTAGGGCCACACCAGCAGCGCGCGGTAGATGCGTCCGCCAGTGATGGGCCGATAGGCCATCTGCGCGATCAGCAGCGCGATGCTCAAGGTGAATAACACGATTAATATCGCCAACAGGAAGCTCACCAGCACGGTGCTGCCGTAATCGGGGTCGGAGAACAACTGGTTGAAGTTGCGCAGGCAGACGAAGCGCGTGCGTGGCGCCCCCAGACGCGCCAGTTGCGTCGAGAGCTGGAAGGTGTCGAACATCGGATAGTAGAGGAAGACGGCGAGGATGGCCAGTGTGGGCGCCAGGCAGAACAGCGCAAACAGGCGCGCGCCCGGCCCGCGGTACAGGCCGCTTCGTGTATCCGCAATTCCGGACAGGTTTTCACCGCGCAGCCAACGCCCGGCCAGCAGCAGTACGATGCGATGCACGAGAAAGGCACCGGCGACCAGCAGCACGACGCCCATAAGCAGGTTCAGCTGGTCGGTATTGCCGTCGCCGTCCAGCTCGAAGGGGCAGAAATTGAGCGGCGCCAGCAGGATCAGGGCGCCCGCCGCCGCGCTGCCTGCGCCGAGCAGCGCCAGCAACTGCGCCCGCCGCCGGATCACAGGGGCTGCGCCCGGCGCGCGAGCGCGCCATGCGCTCCAGCCGCCACCGGCCAGGGCGACCAGCGCCAGCAGAATTAGCGGCGAGACGGCGTACATTCGTCCTGCTCCTGTGCCAGCGGGCGGGACAGCCCCAGGCACTGCGCCCGGGCTGCCCCGCCGGTCTGTCTTATGACCTACTCATCCACGTAGAGCAGATTGTACTCCTCGAGCAGGACGTTGGCTTCTTCCTCGGCCCTGGCCATGATTTCGGCGACGTCGCCGCCAAGCAGCATGGCATCCTCGATCGCCTGCGTGATGATGTTGCGCGTCTCGACGAAGGTGCCGAAGATGGCGCCCTGGGTCGCGATCGTCACCTGCGATTCGCCCAGCTGGATGCTGGCGGTGAGGAAGTTGGGGTTCGCCTCGTACCAGCCCTGGCTCTCCAGCAGCGCAATCGAGCTGTTGCGTACCGGCACGTAGCCGCTGGTCTGGTGCCACGAGGCGGAGTTGGCAGTGTTGGAGAAGAAGAGCAGGAAGGCCATCGCGCCCTCCTCGATCTCCGTCTCGAGGTCGTTGGTGATCCACATGGTGGCGCCACCGAGGATGTTTCCGGTCCAGCCAACCTCGGCATCGTAGACCATGTTGCTGGTGCCGACCTCAACGCCGTTCTCGTTGGCGTTGCGCACGATGCCGCCGGCGCTGGCGCTGCTGGTCATGATGAAGGGCAGCTGCTGGCTGTTGAAGGCCTGCACCGCGCCCGACCAGTCACGCTGCTTGCCGCTGTAGGCGTAGTAGCCAGCCTCGTACATGTCCTTGTGCCACTGCACGATGTTGAGCGAGGCGTCGCTGCTCAGCAGCACCTGGTCCGGGCGGCCGTCGCGGCCGTTGCCGTTGTTGACCAGTTCGGTGTTCTGCTGCGCCAGCCACTGCTCGTAGAACCAGCCGTGGTTGGGCCAGACGATGCAGCCGGCAATGCTGCCGGCGTCAACCATCGGCTGCAGCTGCGCACAGGCCGCCTCGACACCCTGCCACGTGGTCGGCAGTTCCTCGACGCCGGCCTCGCCCAGGATGTTCAGGTTGGCGTAGAGAATGGGCGTGGAGGTGTTCCAGGCCACCGAAGACCAGTCACCGCCGATGGTGTAGTAACTGGAAACCACCGGGATGATGTCGTCGAAGTCCACCGGCTGACCCAGCACCTCGTCGCGGCCGGCGATGATCTGGCTGGCCGGCTTGAAGTAGCCGCTGTCGATGGCGAACTGCGTGCCGACCTCGAAGAGTTGCATGATCTCGGGCGGGTTGCCCTGTTCCTGCGACAGGATGTAGGAATCCAGCAGGATCTCATAGTCGCCGAAGGATTCGAGGTTCACCTGGTATTGCGGGAACATCGCGCTGAATTCCTCGGCGCGTTCCACCGCCCAGTCGAAACGATGGTCGGTGAAACCGATCAGGGCGTCGATTTCGCAGGGCGCGTCGGCGCTGCAGCCCTGCGCCTGCACGGGCGCCAGCAGGGTCATGCCCGCCAGCAACAAAAGCGTGAGTACCATCAAGGATTTACGTTGCATCACATTCACTCCATTCTGTAAACAAGGCTAGCGTGCGCTTGCCAATAGTATGACTTGCGCCGGTTAAGCAGACTTTACAACCGGATTAACCTGCACACGCCTCCTGGCAGGAACCGGCTGTCTCTACCCTGCTTAACCTCTGCATAACATTGAAGTTTAGCGCACGACACTCTCCTGTCAAATCGCCGCAGGCTCAGACGGCAGCGGCTCAGCCGCCCGGAACGAACAGCCTGTCGACCAGCAGCAGCAGCAGCTCGACGCCAAAGGTCAGGGCGAAAATGCGCCAGGAGCGACGCTGGCCGCGGTTCTTGAAGTGGAAATCCATGCCCAGCACGGCCACGCCCAGCAGCAGCAGCCCGCCCGCCACGGCCGCCGCATAGCGCAGCGCCTGCAGCGTGCCGCGCGCATAGCGGGCGGCGATCAGGCGGCTCTGGATGATCAGCAGCGCTCCGCCGTATTCCACAATGCGCAAGAACGCCAGCAGCGCCAGCACACCCAGCGCCACGCTCAGCAGCCACAGCGCCGTCGTCAGTGACGTGACGAAACTGCGGCAGGCGATGTGGATCCAGTCCCGGCTCTTGCCCTGTTCGCTGTTCATACTGCGCAGACTCTAGCGTCAGGACGCACAGTATGGCAAACGGCCGCCGGCTGCCGGTCGCACTGACGCTGCGTTCGCGCCGAATTCAGCCCCTGGGCCAGGACACTGTACATAATTGAATGAACAAACGGATGCGGGAATTAGTATATACTTCTGGCTAACCTTCACACTGAACAGGACGCAGCCATGGCCGTAATCGAGACTCGTGAACTGACGAAGGTTTACAAAACCGGCGGCAACGAACTACGCGCGCTGGACCGGCTCAACCTGCAGGTGCAGCCGGGCGAGATCTTCGGCTATCTGGGCCCCAACGGCGCCGGCAAGACCACCACCATCCGCCTGCTGCTCGATCTCATCCGCCCCAGCGCCGGTAGCGCCACCGTGCTCGGCATGGATGCCCAGGCGGACAGCGTGGCCCTGCACCAGTGCATCGGCTTCCTGCCCGGCGAACTGGCCCTGTGGAAGGGGCAGACCGGCGCGCAGGTGGTGCGCTTTGTGGCCAACGTGCGCGGCGGCGTCGATGAAGCCTACCTGCACCAGCTGACCGAACGCCTGCTGCTCGACCTGAGCGTCAAGGTGCGCGACTACTCCTCCGGCAACCGCCGCAAACTGGGCCTTGTGCTGGCCCTGATGAACAAGCCCGACCTGCTCATCCTTGATGAGCCCTCCGGCGGCCTCGACCCCCTGATGCAGCAGACCTTCTACGAACTGATGCGCGAGACGCGCGCCGAAGGCCGCAGCGTCTTCCTCTCCTCGCACATCCTCGCCGAGGTGCAGGCCATCTGCGACCGCGTCGGCATCCTGCGCCAGGGCCAGTTGAGCACTGTGGAGCAGGTCAGCCGTCTGACGCAGGTCGGTTTCCGCTGGGTCAGCCTGCAAGTGCGTGAGGTGGGCGCGCTGCCCGGGCGTCTCGAGGCCATCGCCGGCGTCAGCGACGTCAGCGTGGAAGACAACAGCGTGAACCTGCGCCTCAGCGGCGATTTCGATCCGCTGCTGCGCGCTCTGCAGGAGTGCTACGTCGAGGAACTGCACGTGCACGAGCCCTCGCTTGAGGAAATCTTCCTCGCCTACTATGGCAACGGAGGCGGCGCATGAGCGGGGTCCTGCTACGCGCGACGCTGAGCCAGAACTGGCGCCCGTCGCTCTACTGGAGCGGCGGCCTCGCCCTGCTGGGCATCTACGTCGTCGCCGTCATCCCCACCGCCGAGGCGCTCAACAACTACGTCGGCCTGATTTCCTCAATGCCCAGGCCGCTGCTGGACGCCATGGGCGCCGGCGACACCCTGCTGCTGTCCACGCCGGAAGGCTTCATCCAGTACGGCTTCGCCACCTGGGCGCAACTGATGCTGGCCGTCTACGGCATGCTGGCCGGGCTGAACCTCTGCGCCAACGAGGAAGAGGCCGGCATCCTCGACGTCCTGCTCAGCCTGCCGCTGTCGCGCCGGCGCCTCATGCTGGAGCGCTTCGCGGCCTTCACCCTGCTGACCCTGCTGATCACCCTGCTCAGCGCGCTCGGCCTGGTGCTGGGCAGTTTCGGCACAGAGCTGCCGCTGGCGCCCGCCGCGCTCTTCGCCACGGCGCTCAACATGGTGCCCGGCACACTGCTGGTCATGGCCTTCACAGCCCTGGTAGCCGCCGCGCTGCGCCGCCACATGGTCGCCACCGGCCTGGCGATCTTCTTCGTCATCGGCAGTTACTTTCTGAACTTTCTGGCCAGCGCCATCAGCGAGGAGCCCTTCAACCGGATCGGCCAACTCTCCTTTTACCACTGGAGCAGCGTCGGCATCGAGCCGGGCAGCTTCCTGCCCGTGGCCAACCTGGCCGTGCTGCTGGGCGTGACGGTCATCTTGCTGGGCCTGGCGCTGTGGTTCTTCGAACGCCGGGATATCGGTCTCTAGACCGTATGGGAAACGCCTCATGAACGGGGTGATCTTTATCAGCACCTTGCGCCAGACCCGGCTGCAGATGCTCTACTGGGGCCTTGGCCTCGGCCTGATGGCTCTGTTCACCGCGGCCATGGTGCCCCTCTTCGACTCGATGAAGATGGTCGAGTTGCTGCAGGGGCTGCCACCAATTCTGCTGGCGGCCGCCGGCTATGACACCGACCTGCAGGTGCTGGCCACGCCGGAGGGTATCATCGCCATCGGCCTCTTCGGCGAACTGGCGCTCATCTTCGCCGCCTGTCCGGTGGTGCTGGGGATGCGCATCAGCGCCAACGACGAGGACAGCGGCGTCATGGATGTGATCCTGAGTCTGCCCCTGCCGCGCTGGCAGATCATCATCGAGCGCTTCCTGGCCTGCAGCCTGATCCTCGTGGGCGTGAGCGCGCTGGTCTATGGCGGGTTGTGGCTGGGCGTCGCCCTTGCCAGGGTACAGCTGGACATGGCGCGCATGGCGTCGGTGGTCTTTAACGTGGTGCCGGTGCTGATCTTCGTGCTGGCCTTCACTGCGCTGATGGCGGCCCTGATTCGGCGGCGTCAACGCGCGCTGGCCGTGACGATCGTCTTCGTGGTCGCCAGTTTCATGCTTGATATCGTGGCCGGCATCGTTGGCGAGGGACTGTCGCAAACGCTGCACGCGATCTCCTTCTTCAGTTACTACGACCCGGCCAGCATCCTGCAGCAGGGTCTGGACCCTGGCAAGACGCTCTTCATCAGCGCGTTTGCCATCCTGCTGGCGCTGGGCAGCGTGTGGGCCTTCCGGCGCCGCGACGTGGGTCTGTAGAGCATGTCGTCCCATCAGTTACGGGAGCGGACACGATGAGTGGAGTGATTTTTCTCAACACACTGCGCCACACCTGGCTGCAGATGGTCTACTGGGGCGCGGGCCTCGGCCTGATGGCGCTGTTCACCGCGGCCATGATTCCCTTCTTCGACTCCATGCAACTGGTCGAACTGATGCAGGGGCTGCCGCCCATTCTGCTGGCTGCCGCCGGCCTGGATGCCGACCTGCAGGTGCTGGCCACGCCGGAGGGTCTCATCACGGTCGGCTTCTTCGGCAAGTTTGCGCTAATCTTCGCCGCCTGGCCGGTGGTGCTGGGCATGCGCGTCAGCGCCAACGACGAGGACAGCGGCGTCATGGAAGTGGTGCTCAGCCTGCCGCTGCCGCGCTGGCAGGTTATCGTCGAGCGCTTCCTCGCCTACAGCCTGACGGTCGTGGGCGTGGGCGTGCTGGTCTATGTCGGGCTGTGGCTGGGCGTCACGCTCATCGACGTACAACTGGACATGGCGCGCATGGCCACGGTGGTCTTCAATGCCGTGCCGGTGCTCATCTTCGTGCTGGCCTTCACCGCGCTGATGGCGGCCCTGATTCGGCGGCGCCAGCGCGCGCTGGCCGTGACGACCGGCTTCGTGGTCGCCAGCTTCATGCTCGACACCGTGGCCGGCATCGCCGGCGAGGGCCTTTCGCAGACGCTGCGCGCGATCTCCTTCTTCAGCTACTACGATCCCGGTGGCATCGTGCAAAACGGCCTGGACCCGAACAAGACGCTCTTCATCAGCGCGCTGGCTGTGCTGCTGGTCGCGGGCACGGTGTGGGCCTTCCGCCGCCGCGACGTGGGCCTCTAGAGCTTGTCACATCAGCGTTTGATGAAGGTTTGCGCGCGCCAGGCGAGGTTCGCGTTATCCTCGCAGCGTTGCTGACCTGCCGACCATCCAGGGAGCTGTCCATGCCCGGCGTCATCCTGCGCCGCATTCTGTCCTGCGCATTCATCCTGCTGACCCTGACTGCGCCCGTTTTCGCGAAGGCGCCCGCGCAGACCGATCTCGACCCGCGCGCCTTCATCCCCGCCGATTTCAACGCCTGGCTCAGCCTGAGCCTGCCAGACCCCGGCACGCTTGACTTCAGCACGCTCGATGCGCTCAACGTGGCGGTCCGCTCCGCTGCGCTGCTACAGCCAGGACGCGCGGGGCTTCAGTCTTTGCAGGGCCTTGAGCAGGTGCTGCCGCTGCAACAACTCAACACCGAAACGCAGCCCGTCTTCGCGAGCGACTTCGCGCCCTGGGTGGAGCAACAGGTGCTGCTCGCCTGGCCCGCAGCCGGCCCGGCTCCCCTCCTCATCCTGCCCACGCGCGACGTGATGCAGGCCGCCGGCAGTTTCAGCTGGATCCTTGAGGAGCAGGACCTGCTGCAGCGCGAGCTGCATCAGGGCCAGACGCTGTGGCTGGCAGACCGCAGCAGCATCGCCTTCGCGCCCGGAGCCGTGCTTGTCGGGCCGGAGGCGCTGGTGCGCGCCGCGCTGGACGTTCGGGCCGGCGCCGCGCCAGGCCTGCTGGACGCGGCTGTCGGGTTGCCCGAGACCCACGCCGCACCCTCCGGACATGTGCTCGCCGGCTGGCTGCGCGGCGACGAGACCCTGCGCGCCCTCGCCGCGCTGCTCTCCGGCAGCGAACAGTCCGCGCCGCTGCTGGCTGCCTTCGGTCAGGCACTGGCGACCTTCGACAGCCAGTCGCTACTTCAGCAGCTGGTGCTGGATGGCCAGGCACAGGCGCTGAGCTTCCACCTGTCAACCGATGCGCTGCGTCTGAACGTGCTGCGCCTGACCTTGCAGCTGCACCACGCGGACAGGGCGACGGCGTCGGTCGTGGACTTCAACCCGCTGGTGCTGGAGCCCGTGCCGCGCAACGCCATGCTGGTCGCCAGCGGCACGGATATGCGCGGCCTCGTCTTCAACCTGCTGGCAGCCCTGCCGCTCTCCGGCTTCGGCGGGGAGCTGCTGGGGGCCTTCGGTGCGCAGCAATCTCCCGGCTCGAGCAGTGGCCTGCTGGTAATGCCGAATGCTAACACGATCGAGCAAAGCATCAGCAACTGGCTGGCGGCGCTGTGGGATCAGGCAGATTTCGACCTGGAGAACGACCTCTTGCGGCGCCTCGGCGGCAGCTTCAGCCTGGCGCTGCTGCCTCGCCCCAACGATCCGCTGCCGCCGCTGAACATTCCCCTGGATCTGGTGCTGGTGGCCGAAGTGGACGATGGCGCAGCCGCGCTCGACGCCCTCGAACAACTGGTCACGCTCACGCTGGATACGCGCGGGCTGGAGCGGCGCCGCGTCGCCGGAACGTCTCTGCGCGTGCTGCCTGGCGATGGCTTCAGCGATCCGCTGCTGCAGGCCTGGAGCGCCGACGGGCTGCTGCTGCTGGGCACCGGCGCAGCGCCGGAGGCCATGCGGCGCGCGCACAGCGGCGATGACCGCCTCGTCGATCGGGCGCGCTGGCAGGCCCTGGCACAGGAGGCAGTGCCGCAGCTCTACCTCGACTTCGCGCCGCTCTACGCCACCCTGCTGCCGCAGGCGGCCGGGCCGCAGCTGCAGCAAATCCGTCAGCTGGGCCTGCGCAGCCATGCTCCCGTCGCGGGCCGTCAGGACCTTGAGATCACGCTCACGCTGCCCGGCCTGATCGGCTGAGTGCCCCACGCGCCACTGAAATCAACCTGTTTCGCGACCACCTGGCCGCTTTTCTGGCCGAGTTATGGCCGGGTTATGGCCATGCTGATGGTCGTGGTCGGCATGTTGACCCGGCTCCGGCGCGAAGCTGGAGCCGGAAGCGCCACCGGCGAGCGGCAGTGGATGACGCCGGCTGAACGCCGGGTCCTGCCTGTTCCCGCCTCGTCAGATGCGGTACAGTAAGGTTGACATGCGCTCGATTCGAAAACAGGGAAGAGGGGAACGTTTACAGTGAACAGAAAAGTGGCACTCTTGCTAACGCTCGTTTTACTGGTGGGCCTGATGCCGGCATTGCCGGCGGTGGCGCAGGACCCGTTGATCGAGTCCGTCTGTCTGGTCACAGACGTCGGCCGCGTGAATGACGGCACCTTCAACCAGTTCGCCTACAAGGGCATGGTTGATGCAGTGGAAGACTTTGACCTCGATTCGACCTACATCGAAACGACCAACCAGGTCGACTACGCGACCAATATCCAGACCTGCGTCGACTCAGGCTATGACGCCATCATCACGGTGGGTTTCCTGATCTTCGACACGACTCTGGCGGCCGCGCAGGCGAACCCGGACGTCTACTTTATCGGCGTGGACCACTTCTATGGCGACGCCCCCGCCAATCTGGTGGGCGTCCAGTTCCGCGAGGACCAGTCGGGCTTCATGGCCGGCGCGCTGGCCGGACTGATGACCATGAGTGATATCGTGGCCGGCGTTTACGGCATCGACATCCCGCCGGTGATCAAGTTCCGCAACGGTTTTGAGAACGGCGTCGCCCATACCAACATGGATGCCCAGGCGCTGGGCGTCTATATCCCCAGCTTCGTAGATCCCGCAACCGGCGCCGAGACCGCGCTGCAGTTCATCGCCGAGGGCGCGGATGTCATCTTTGGCGCGGGCGGCCCCACCGGCTCCGGCGGCATCCAGGCCGCAGCCGCGGAAGGCGTCTACGCCATCGGCGTGGACCAGGATGAGTATGTAACGACCTTCGGCAACGGGGAAAGCCCGGGCGCCGAGATGGTGATCTCCAGCGCCATGAAGCGCGTCGATCAGGGCGTTTACCTCTCGCTGCAGTCCCTGGCTGAGGGCGACGCCATGTCCTTCGGCGGCAACCGCATCTTCTCCGCGGCAAACAATGGTGTCGGACTGGCGCCGCCGCATGACGCGGACGTGCCCGACGAAGTCCTCGCGCAGCTGGACGAGATCTTCGCCGGCCTGCAGGACGGCAGCATCAGCACCGGCGTCGACCCCGCCACGGGCGAGATGATGGACATGATGGACGACATGGACATGATGTCCACAGCCACGGTGACCGCGGCCAACCTGAACGTACGCAGCGGACCTGGCACCGACTATGACATTCTCAACGTCATTACCGAAGGCAGTAGCTACTCCGCTCTCGGCCGCAACGACGACGGCAGCTGGATTGAGATCGATGTCGACGGGACGGTCGCCTGGGTGAGCGCCGAGTGGGTGGAGGTGTCACCCTCTGTGGCCGACTTGATGGTCGTCGACATGATGATGGATGACGACATGGACGACGATGACGAAATGATGGATGACGAAGAGGACGACGACTCCGGCGGTTGATCCTGACTGCCGGACACAGGGTTCCCGTCCCGCCAGCCGGGGCGGGAACCTTTACCTTAAGGATGAAAGGCTGCTCCCATGCCTGAGATTGCAGCGCCCGCGAGACCTGCCGCCAGCGCCTGCGCGCCCGCGCCACTGACGGCGGCCCAGGTCGCTTCCTTTCACGAACGTGGCTTCCTCGTCATCGAGGAGGCGCTGCAGCCGGAGGAGATTGCGCGGCTGCACAGCGAGGCGGTGCGTATCTGCCGGGGCGAGCGCGGCGCACTGCGCAAGGGCCTGGCGCACGGCGCGCAGGAAAGCGACGAGGAAGTCATCCGCCAGTACCTGTGCATCCACTTCCCGCACAAGATTTCGCCGCTGATGCACGCTCAGCTATCACACCCGGCCATTGTCAGCGCGCTCACGCAACTCATCGGCCCCGACGTCAAGTGCATGCAGTCCATGCTCTTCGTCAAGTCCGCCGGCAAGCCCGGCCAGGCCTGGCATCAGGACGAGGACTTCATCCCCACGCGCGACCGCAGTCTGACGGGCGCGTGGATGGCGCTGGATGACGCCACGCTGGAAAACGGCTGTCTGTGGGTTCTGCCCGGCTCGCACCGGCATGGCGTGTTATGGCCGCTGGGGGAGCAGGACGACCCACGCTTCGATTGCACCGACGAGAGCCACGGCTTCCCCTGGCGCGACGAGGACGCCATCCCGGTGGAGGTGCGGGCCGGGTCGATCGTTTTCTTCAACGGTTACCTGCTGCACCGCTCGCTGCCCAACCGCGCCCGCAGCGGCCATCGCCGCGCGCTGGTCAACCACTACATGAGCGCGCAGTCGCTGCTGCCCTGGATGGCTTTCGATGTGGGGACGCACGCCGCCACCGCCGACTACCGCGACATCGTCATGGTCGCCGGCAACGACCCCTACGCGTGGAAGGGTGTGACTGACATCGCGCGGCCTTCGGTGCGCCCCAGCGGTGAGGGCGGTTGCGCGCGCTGATAGACGGGTAGTGCGCGCTCAGGCGGGTATCAAGCTTCTCTCGACTACAATTGCATTCGACAAATAGTCCCTGCGGATGTCACGAGCATCCTGGATATTGATTTTGTCGTCTTCCATCAAGGACCACATAGCAAATAGCGTCAATGCATACGGATCCCCAGAAACTGGAGGGGTGATGTGCTCAGGCTCTGGCACCTGCAATCCATCTTCAAGCAATGTATAGACATACTCTTGCCTGGCTTCCCTCAGTTCACTTCGCGCTTCTTCTTCAGTAGCTCCCTGAGCCATGCAGCCAGGCAACTCCGGATTGATCGCCATTACAATAGGGCTTCCATCCGAGAGTTCATCCCATTCATACTCAACCCTGTAGTCCCGTTCAGCAATCTCGCTGGCTCTTGACCACAGGTCATCCCTGATCATGTCTACTCTCCTGATATGCGATCACCTCGTCAATGGCTTTTACAACGTCTCTTGCGTAGTTAGGGTGCAAATCCCCAGGATGATTTACAAGTACCAATCGAGTCCCCGCAACTGGATGGTCGAAAACGAAATGGCTGCCTTTCCCTGACCTGTAATTGAAACCATATCGTTCGAGCAACCTGCTCAATTTTTTAAATCGCCATCCTTTGGGATTGTCTTTCACCTGTTTATATATTTTTTCCTTCTTCGCCACAACTAATCAACCTTCGGCGGATTCTCCAGTTGAACAACCTCCAATAAAATAGTGCCTTTCAAACCCTCATTAACAATGAGGCGGACCTCATAATTTGATGGTTTCTCAAACATTATTTCCCTCATTGCAATGGCAAAGTTGAGAATGGCTTTGGAGCGGTGACCTGTATCTGATCCTGGAATGGTAAATTTACCTTCTCCATTAGCAACTTCTTCCTCTTTTTCATCGACAAACAGCACCTTTATTGTGTGCTCTACATCGTGTTCCTCCTGCTCAGTGACTAGTTTGATGGCAAGGTGCATGGAAGGAAACTTAAACGGAAACTGTTTCGACGTGATCGTGTCAAACACGCCGATAATATTTAGCTTGTCGTCACTGATGTTTGCGTAGTCTGCAAGCAAAAAGACTCTTAGCTCCACAACTCAAACCTCATGACCACCATCCCTATTTTGATTGTACAGCGAACACAATCAGGTTCAAACACTTTTGTTTGCAAACGCTCAGCGAATGAGTTTGCCTTCGCTACTCGAAGACCACCTCAACCAACGGGCTGCCGGAGACGCGGCGCGCCAGTTCTTCTTTGCTATCCTTCGCGCCGAATATGACGGTCAGGATGCGGCGGCGCTCGGCTTCGTCGCGCACCGGGATGGCGCGGGCCGCAAGGTCCGCCTGCAGGCTTTCCTTGAGGTGGAAGGTGAACTCTGGCGTGGCCAGCAGGTTGGCGTGCCAGTCGCGCTTGCCTGGCGAGCCGGTGATGTACCAGCGGCCCGCAAGCTCATGAAACCAGATCTCCAGACGCCGCGCTGCACCGCTGCGGCGCCCGGTGGTGGTGATGTCGATGACGAGGTCTTTGGCCAGGGCCTGGCGGATGGCGTCATTCATGAGTTGTGCTCTCCTCGCTGATTTGTGCGCCCGCCCCGTCCCTCACCCGGCGACTGTGGCGGCGTCCCCGTCGGCCATCGTCTGCGTGTCACCCGGCGCCGGCACCGGCTTGCCCGCTTCCAGCAACGAATAGATGAAGACGTGTCGCTCCCTGGCGAGCGCCGCGAGCGCCTGGGCCCTCGTGCGACCCTCAGATATCCAGGCGACAACTCGCGTGAGTGCTTCACGAGAGTTGGTTGAATGTCGGTGTCCGGGTGTACTGCATAAAAGTGACTGCCCTGACCAGAGTATATCACGAAGCCAAATCGCTCTAGCAGGCTGCGCAGTTCCTCGAATCGCCAGCCGCGAGGATTGTTCCGTGCTCGTCCGAGCAACTTGTCCCGTTTTGCCATCGCCATCCTGCCTGGGAAGTCCCCTTCTTCATCATGTGACTTTGCGAGAGGTGACCTGCCTGGCAAACCGTTACCCCGGCCTCAGCCACCGGCCTGCGGCGGCACGTCCAGCCGGACGACGGCGTTGACATCCGTGACGGTTACCTCCCAGGTGGCTATGTCGGGCTGGCGCAGGACGAAGCGCCGCGGCAGTTCGCTGTCGCGATCGATATAGACCTCTGTCTGCACTGTGCCGGTCAGCTGCACCAGGTTGACCAGCAGCGCGCTGACGTCCTCGCCGCGCGCGGGGCCGAGCAGGTAATGCGCTGCCCGGCCATCCTCGAGCGCAACCAGGCCCTGCCATTCCAGCCCGAGCAGCGCGCCCGACGCCTGGTCGAAGCCACTGCCCTCGGCAATCAGCTGCTGCGGGTTGAAGTTCTGCAGGATGATGCCCCCCTGCCAGCGGCCGGCCGTGAGCAGGGAGTTACGGTACCACTGCTGCTCGCCCCTGGCGAAGAGGTCGACATCCGCCGGCAGCCTGAGGAAACCCACCTGGGCGATAGCCTGCAGCGTGTCCGGCGCCACAAAGCTGACCTGGGCGCGCCTGAACTCCAGGTTGCCGAAATCGGTGGCGATGAGCCAGGGCGCGCCGCTGTGCTGCACCTCCATGCGCAGGGTCGCGCTGGCGCGGATGTTGCTGAAGGCCCGGGTCAGCAGGGCGGCCGCGTCCGGTCTGGTCGCCTCCGGTGCGCCGACCGTCAGCACGACAACTGGCGTGGCCTGCGGAACAAGATCACTGCAGGCCGCCAGCGCCAGCAGCAAGAGGAACAGCCGACTCAGCAAACGCACGGTCGCAACCTGTCGTCCCGACAGCCGGGGTCGGCTGCCATGGCCATGCTGCGCTTTCCAGTCAATTTGGCTTCTTTCTTGCGGCCAGGGAGCGGATTGTATACGGCGGCTTCGGGCTGTCAACCGGGCGCCCGGAGCGGCGTCGGCGTGAGACAGGCGGATGCGCGCGCGGTGACCTGATGGCACCAGGTGATGGCCGGCTCGCACTCGCACAGAATACTGGATAGTTCGCAGAGGCACAGCAGCAGCCATACCGAACGACGGGGACGCCGTCGCCTGCGAAAGCTCAGCCGCGAGGATCGTCGCTGGATGCGCATGGCCCGCCTGTCCGCACCGGCAATGCGCGATGATAGCGTATTACAGGGCGGGGCGGGCGGAGTTCAGCCTTTCAGGTCGGCGGCAACAACCAGCGGCGGGAGGCCATAGTGTGCGCGCACGGCATCCTCGATCGCGGACTGGACTGCGGGATTTTCCTGCAGGTACTTGCGCGCGTTCTCGCGCCCCTGGCCAATCAGCCCGTCGTTGTAGCGGAAGAAAGCGCCGCGCTTCTCGATGATCTCCAGGCCGGTGCCCAGATCCAGAATCTCGCCCATCTTGCTGATGCCGCGCTCGTAGAACATGATGTCGAACTCGGTCTCGCGGAAGGGCGGCGCAACCTTGTTCTTGGTGACGCGCACGCGCGTCCGGTTGCCGATGGTGCTGCCGCTCTGCTTGATGCCCTGAATACGACGAATGTCGAGACGCACGCTGGCGTAGAACTTGAGGGCACGGCCGCCGGGCTGCGTCTCGGGCGAGCCGTACATCACGCCCACCTTTTCGCGAATCTGGTTGGTGAAGAGCACGGCGGTGTTGGACTGTTTGATGGCGCCACTGAGCTTGCGCAGCGCCTGGCTCATCAGCCGCGCCTGCAGGCCGACGTGGCTGTCGCCCATCTCGCCCTCGATCTCCGCGCGCGGCACCAGCGCCGCCACGCTGTCCACCACCACCACATCCAGCGCGCCGGAGCGCACCAGCGCCTCCGCGATTTCGAGCGCCTGCTCGCCGGTGTCGGGTTGGGAGATGTAGAGCGTGTCGACGTCCACGCCGAGGCGTTCGGCGTAGATGGCGTCGAGCGCATGTTCCATGTCGATGAAGGCCGCCAGACCGCCAAGACGCTGTGCCTCGGCGATGATGTGCAGGCAGAGCGTGGTCTTGCCGCTGGATTCCGGGCCGTAGATTTCAACGACGCGCCCGCGCGGGATGCCGCCCACGCCCAGGGCGATGTCCAGCCCCAGCGAGCCGGTGGGGATCACATCGACGTTGAGGCCCGTGGCATCACCCAGGCGGATGATGGAGCCATCACCGAAACGTTTCGTCAGGTCCTGGACGGCAGCGTCCAGCGCTTTCAGCCTGGCTGTTTCCTGGTTGTTGCTGCCCTGCTTGTTACTGTTCGCATTCCGCTTCGCCATCGCACTCGCTCCCGCTGGTAATCAAGCCATGCCCAGTGTAGTCTGACGCATGGAAATTGCCACACACCGGCGCAGGGCAGCATAGCACAGGTGTTCGTAACTGGCAAGGGTCACAGACCTCTATGAAACTTTACACCCGGACGGGCGACGACGGCACGACCATGCTCTTCGCGGGCGGGCGCGTCGCCAAGACGCACTTGCGCGTCGCCGCCTGCGGCACACTCGACGAACTGAACGCGCAGCTGGGCATGGCGCGCAGCGCCGGCGCGCACAACGACGACTGTCTGGCGCAGCTGCAGTCGCTGTTGCTGCGCACAGGCGCGGACCTGGCGACGCCGCTGGATGCCCGCAGCGGGCATGTCCGGCGCATCGGGGCGGAAGAAGTACGCTGGCTGGAAACGCAGATCGACCGCCTCGACGAAGAGCTGCCGCCGCTGACCGTCTTCATCCTGCCGGGCGGCGCGCCCGCAGCAGCCGCGCTGCACGTGGCGCGCACGGTCTGTCGCCGCGCCGAGCGCCTCGTCGTCGCCCTGCAGCAAGAGGAAGCGATCGGCTCCCATGTGCTGCCCTGTCTCAACCGCCTCTCCGACCTGCTCTTCGCCCTCGCCCGTCATGAGAACTGCATGGCCGGCCGCGACGACGAGCCCTGGTCGCCCTGAGCATTGTGCTGTGGCACGATCACAATCTGTTATTATCCCTTGTCCTACCGGTTACATCCTGCGAGGAGCCTGTCATGAGCGTTAAGGGAACCTTTGTTATTCTGCTGCTGCTGTCAGGGTTCGCGCTGCCCGCGGCCGCGCAGTTCGGCGCCTGGACGGCCGAGTATTACAACAACGCGGAACTGGACGGACAGCCCGTGGTGATCCGCAGCGAGGAAAGCCCACGCGGCAGCTGGGGGGAAGGCTCGCCGCACACAGGCGTCCCGGCGGACTTCTTCGCCGCGCGCTGGTCGACCAGGGTGTCGCTGGAAGAAGGCACCTACCAGCTGAACGCGCAGGCCGATGATGGCGTGCGCGTGCTGGTGGATGGCGAAGTGGTCATTGACGAGTGGCGCGCGACCGCTGGCGATCTCTTTCAGCTGGAGCTGCCCCTGACGGCCGGCAGCCACAGGGTGATCGTGGAGTATCTTGAACAGGAAGGCCGGGCCCACGTGATCTTCAACATGGACCCGCTCCTGCCGCCGCCGCCGCCGGACGCGCCACGCGCGCGCATCACGGCGCGCTTCCTGAACATGCGCAACCAGTCCGGCGTGCACGGCGACGTCGTCGAGATCGTCAGCATGAACCAGGTTCTGCCGGTGGTCGGCCGCAACGGCCTCGGCACCTGGCTGGAGCTGGCATTTGGCGATGTGCATGCCTGGGTGAACGCGCGCTACGTCGAGGCGGAGAACCTCGGCAGCGTGCAGATCACGGATGGCAGCCCCGCCCCGGTTACCAGCGTCATCGCCACGGTCACCGCGGGCGTGCTCAATGTGCGCGATCTGCCGGACGTGGACGAGGGCCAGCGGCTACTGAAGATCAATCAGGGAGAACGCTACCCGGTGCTGGGGCGCACCCTCGACGAACAGTGGCTGTGGCTGAATGTGAACGGCGTCAACGGCTGGGCGTCCCGCGAATGGCTGGACGTGCAGCCCGGCCTTGAGACCATTCCCTTTCTCAACCGTGACGCCGTGCTTTCCGATGCCACAATCATCGCGGATTACCTGAACGTGCGCGACGGGCCCTCCCTTGATGCGCGCATCCTGCATGTCGTCACCGAAGGCGAGGTGTACGCCGTCATCGGCCGCAACGCCGATGGCAGCTGGGTGCAGCTCAATGTCGAGGGTATCACCGGCTGGGTGAGCGGCGCCTGGATCAATGTCCTGCCCGAGCTGGAAGCGGTGCCCGTGATCGACGACAACCGGGAGACGCCTGTGGAAGACGAGGCGGCGGCAGAGGAGGAATCCGGCGGCGACGCTGCCCTGCCTGCCGCGCAGGCGGCGGCAGAGGAGGAAGCAGAACCCGAGCCGACCCCCGCGTCCACCTGAGATAGCGACAACATGGCAACAGGACACACCCCCGGCTGTGCGGACAGCAGCCGGGGGTGTTTTCTTGCTTCTTGTGGCGTTCCCGTGATCCAGACGAGCCGTGACGGCAGCAAAAATTATTAAGACCGTTAAGACTAATATCTGTTGCAAATAGTAAAAATGAGTATACTGCCCGCCCGGCAACGTGAGCGGAGGGGGAATTTGGTAATGAGACGTTTATTCTGGCTCGCACTACCTGTAGCGTTGCTGCTGGTTGCCCTGACGGGGCCACTGGCTGCCCAGGAGGAGAGCACGGAGAGCACAGCGGAGGTGGCGACCAGCAGGTTGAACGTACGCGACACGCCCAACTTCTTGCTCGGCCGCGTTCTGACGAAGATCGGCAGGGGCGAAACCTACCCCGTCGTCGGTCGCAACCTCGAAGGCACCTGGGCCCAACTTGACATTGATGGGACGACCGGCTGGGTCAACGCGCGTTATGTGGATGCGCCTGGCCTGGACGACGCGCCCTTCAGCGCATCAGCGTCTGCGGCGGGCATCGTTAACGCCCGTGTGCAGATTGGCCAGCTCAATGTGCGCGACTTCCCGCACCACCAGTTCGGCCTGGTGCTGACGACGGTCTTTAGCAACACGATCTGGTCCGTCACCGGCCGCAACGAGGATGCGAGCTGGGCACAGCTGGACGTCGGTGGCACGACCGGCTGGGTCAACACACGCTATCTACTGGCGCCCGCGCTGGAGGAAGCAGCCGAAGTGGAAATGTCCGCGGAGGAACTGCCCGTTCACGCCAGGGTGAGCACCGGCAGGCTCAACGTGCGCCACATCCCGAACTTTCTCGGCGGCGAGGTGGTGTCGAAAATCCGAAGAGGGGACGTCTACCCTGTGCTGGGGCGCAACTTTGATGCGAGCTGGGCACAACTGGACATCGACGGTACCACCGGCTGGGTCAACGCACGCTACCTCAACTCGCCCAGACTGGAGCTGGCGCCACTCAGCCTGGATGCCTTCGCCGCGGAGGATGTGCTCTTCGCGCGCGTGGACACCGGCAGGCTCAACGTGCGCGTCAAACCCGTCTATCCCACGGGCCGTATCATGACGCAACTCCCGCGCGGCCACATCGTCTCCGTGCTGGGACGCGACGGGGACGGCGGCTGGCTGGAGGTCGACTATGATTATGAGGGTGAAGGCGCCATCGGCTGGATCAACTCGCGCTATCTCTACGCCCCGCGCATGGAAATCGCGCCCGTAACGCTCTACGGCTGACGCCGACGACGACACCGGAAACAATCCGGGCGACGGTCACCCAGAGTGGCCGTCGCCTTTTTTGTCCGGCGCAGCCCGCGCCGCAGCGCCATATTTTAATGTGATTCTTTGTATTCTGCCTGCACAGGCTGCCTGGCCATTGTTATACTGACCGCCCGCGGCCGGGTCGATGGCGACCTGTCGCAGCGTATTTTGCTGCGGAGCGCGGTTAAGGAAAACGCCATGATCGAAGTTGAAAACCTGAGCAAGCGCTATGGTGAATTGAGCGCCATCCGGGATATTTCCTTCCAGGCCCGCCCTGGCCAGGTGACCGGGTTCCTGGGCCCCAACGGCGCCGGCAAGACCACCACCATGCGCATCCTTACCGGCTTCATGCCGCCCACTTCCGGCCGCGCCATTGTGGCCGGCCACGACGTCTTCAGCAGCAGCATGGAGGTGCGCCGGCGCGTCGGCTATCTGCCGGAAAACGTCCCCCTCTACCGCGACATGACAGCCCTCGGCTATCTGAAGTTCATCGCCGCGATACGTGGCCTGCGCCATGGCGAGCGCTGCGCGCGCGCGGTACTGGAGCGCGTCGACCTGCTGGACCGTGCCGACAGCCGCATCCGCACCCTTTCCAAGGGCATGCGCCAGCGCGTGGGCCTCGCCCAGGCGCTCATTCACGACCCCGAGGTGCTCATCCTTGATGAGCCAACCATCGGCCTCGACCCCTTCCAGGTGCTGGAGTTGCGCGAACTGGTGCGCGTACTGGGGCGCGACCACACCGTGCTCTTCAGCACCCACATCCTCTCCGAGGCCGAGCAGATTTGCGACCAGGTGATCATCATCGACCGCGGTGAAATCATGGCCGAGGGCTCGCCACAGGCGCTGCGCAGCGAGCTGGAGAGCGGGCGCCCGGTAATCCTGCGCGTCGACGCCGGGCTGGAAGAGGCCCTGGCGCTGGTCAGCGCCCTGCCCGAGGTCGCCCAGGCCAGCATCAGCGCGGACGGTATCAGCGCCACTCCGGCCGACCCGATGCAGGACCCACGCCCGGCCATCGCGCGGGCGGTCATGGAGCGCGGCTGGGCGCTCCACGAGCTGCGTTCGGTGGCCGTCACGCTGGAGGATATCTTCCTTGAGGTGGCCGGCAGCCAGGCGCATGTCACGGAGCCGCCTGAGGAGGTAGCAGACATTGCGCCGGAGGAAGACGAGGTGAGTCATGCATAGCACTCTGGCCGTGTTCCGCCGCGAACTGGCCCTCTATTTTCGTTCACCGGTGGCCTACGCCATCGCCTTTGCGCTGCTGCTCTTCCTGGGCGTACTCTTCAACGGCTTCATCGCCCAGGCCAACGCGGCGCTCTCCTTCGGCAGCGGCATCCCGGCCGACGCCGGCTTCGCGCCCAACCTGCTGACCTTCCTCATGTTCCTCATCGCGCCCCTGCTGACCATGCGTCTGCTGGCCGAGGAAAGCCGCGAGGGCACGCTGGAAGTGTTGATGACGCTGCCGCTGCACGAGAGCAGCTTCATCATCGGCAAGTTCCTCGCCGCCTGGGCCTACTACACGGTGCTGCTGCTGCTCGCGCTCGTCTTCTACATCCTGCAAACCTTCGTCGGTGCGCCGGACCCGGGCGTGGCCCTGGGCGCCTATGGCGGCGCCTGGCTCTACGGCGGCGCCGTGCTGGCCATCACCATGATCTGGTCAGCCGTGACCGAGGACCAGATTGTCGCGGCCTTCCTCGGCTCGGCCACCATCCTCGTGCTGTATCTGGCGGAGATCGCTGCCATCTGGATCGCCGGCCAGGGCAGTTCCAGCATCGTGGCCGACTTCGTGCGCGAGCTGGGGCTGCAGGCCCACTTTTCCGTCACCCTGGCGCAGGGTGTGGTGCGCGCCGAGGACATTGCCTACTTCATCTTCGTCATCATTGGCGCCCTCTTCATCACCACCCGTCTGGTCGAAACGCGTCGCTGGAGAGCCTGAGCATGCAAGACATCCATTCTGACGATCAGCCCTTTCTGCCGCCGCGCAGCCTGCTGGGCCTGGCCCTGGCCGGCGCGCTGGTGGCGCTCATCGCCTTCGCCATGGGCGCCGCTGCCGTGGTCGCCTGGGGCGCGCTGGGCATCGCGCTGCTCGCACTGGCGGGCTGGGCCATCACGGCGCCGCAGCAGGCCCGCGCCGTGCTCACCGGGCGTACGCTGCGCTTCGGCGGCACCAGTGTGCTGGTCACCCTGGTCGTGCTGGCCGCCCTCGTCGCAGCCTACACCTTCATCCGCCAGGCGGACCTCAGCGTCACTTTGAGCGAGGCTAACGAGTTCGCGCTTTCGGCCGAGGGCCACAGCGCCATCGCCGCCATCGGCGCCGATCCCACGCTGCCACAGGTGCACGTCACCACCTTCATCAGCGCCTCGCAGGCCGGCTTCCGTGACCGCCTTGAACTGTTGATGGCGGAATACGAGGACGTCAGCCAGGGCAAGGTGCGCAACGAATTCGTCGACCTCGACCGCAACCCCCTGCGCGCCGAACAGCTGGGCGCCACCAACCCCAACCAGCTCTATGTCACGCGCCTCAACGCGGAGGGCGAGCCGGACTACGAGGAGGGGGAGTTGCTGCGCTTTTTCAGCCAGGACGCGCTCACCAACGCCATCCTCAGGAACGCCGTCGCCGGGGACTTCCGCACCTGGTTCATCGAGGTGGAGGACGGCCCGGGCATGAACGCTTCCGGTCCGGAGGGTCTCTCCACCCTCAGCCTGGGGCTGGAGCAGCAGCTGGACTGGACCAACCGCGCGGTGCCGCTGCTGGACTTCACCGCGCCGGGCAGCACGCTGCGCCTGAACGACCCGGCCATTGATGGCGAAATCATGATTATCGCCGGCGGCAGCCAGCCGTTTTCCGCGCCCGAACTGGAGGTGCTGACCGACTACCTGGCCGGCGGTGGCAAGCTGATCCTGCTGGCCGCGCCTGGCCTGGAGACCGGCAGCGCGCCGCTCGCCGCAGACGAGGCGCTCGGCAACTGGCTCCTTGACAACTTCGGCCTGCGCTTCCGCAATGATATGGTGCTGGATCAGAACCAGGCGTTCCAGTCGCCGCTCTACCCGGTCAGCACGGAACTCGATTCCGGCCACAGCATCACGCAGCCCTACGCCAGACGCTCCGCGCTGATCTTCGAGGCGCCGCACAGCATCGAGATTGCTGAGAGCCCGCCGCCACAGGTCAGCGTAACGGCGCTCGCCTCCTCCTCGGCCGACTCCTACAGCAAGACGGACTTCAGTGCCATCATGGAAGGCGTGCTCGAGCCTGATGCGGAGAGTCTGACGGGGCCACTGGTGCTGGCCGCCGCCGCCGAAAACAGCGAGACCGGCGCGCGGGTGGTGCTCTTCGGCAGCACCTCACTGCTCGCCAACGCCTTCAACAACATCAACGGCGTAGCCAACTTCGACGTAGCGGTAGACAGCCTCTTCTGGGCCACGGACTTCCAGGACTGGTTCTCGCAGGTCAACATCCAGAGCGCCGAGCGACCGCAGGACGCGCCCATCTTCGCCGATGCGCAGAGCGTCGCCCTGATCAACGTCATCACGTCCCTGCTGCTGCCCTTCGGCATACTGGCGCTTGGGGCGCTGGTCTGGCTGAACAACCGCGAAAGCGCGCCGCAGGGAGGGCAGTGAGCCATGCGTCTCAGCCGGAACACCCTGCTGCTGCTGCTGGTCAGCGCGCTCGTCATCGCCGCTGTGCTGTTCCTCAACCGCGACGAGGCGCAGGAGCCGACCGTCGTCACCCCCGTCGTTAATGACGAGGGCGGCCCACTGCTGCCCGGACTGGCGGAGGAGGATGTGGTCAGCGTGGCGCTGCGGGACAACGCCAGCGGCAGCTACATCCAGCTGACACGCACAGGCGAGGGCTGGGCCGTCAGCGGCCCGGCGGACGAGGGCCTGCGCACGGTCGACCAGGCGGCAGCGCAGCTGGCCGTCAACAACCTGCTGGAGCTGGCCGTCAACAGCAGCTTCGAAATCGATGAGCTGGAGGCCTTCGGCCTGGACGCGCCCGCCTTCACCCTCGAGCTTGACCGCGGCGAGGGCCCGCTTGAGGTCATTTTCGTCGGCAAGCAAAACCCGCAGGGCACGCGCCACTACGTCATGACGCGCCAACTGGACGTCGCGGCCGGGGCCGCGCCCGACCTGGCGCAGGGCACGCTGGTGCAGCTGGTGAACAGCAGCGGCATGGAGCGCGTCACCCGGGTGATTGACGATCCGCCCTGGGAAGCGCTGCCGACCACGACACCCCTGCCCAGCGCCACGCTCAACCCCCTCAGCGAGGTTGAGATGGCGACGGCCAGCGCCGCGGCCCAGGCCACCTCCACCGCGGAGCTCGGCGCCGTGCTGGCCACCCTGACCGCCGTGGCGACGCCGGAAGCCGACGGCTAAAACGTCAGCGCGTCAGCCGGGCGAACGCCAGAACGCCCCGGACAAGGGACCGGGGAACTCCGGCAGGGGATGCTGCGAGTCGCCGGCCAGCAGCTGTCGGGCAGCCATGGCCTCGCCCAGGTGATACCAGTAATGGTAAATCACATGCAGCAGGCTGGAGCCAATGTTCTCCACCTGTTCCCTGTCCCCCGGCAGGTATTCTTCCATTTGCGCTGCCGTCAACGAGTCCAGCCAGGGGTCGGACGCCCGGGTGATCTGGTGCCAGGCATCCCACATCTCGTCCAGCGGCGGCGCGCTGGCTGGCTGGCCATAGCCGTAAGCATGTACCTGCGGCACGGGGCCGTCCTGCTGCTGCCCTTCTACGAACCATAAGTACTGCTCGTGGCTGGCCAGATGGCCGATCATCCAGCCGATCGGGTTGATGCGCCCGTGGCGCTGCAGGCCTTCTTCTGCAGTGACATCCGTCAACCCGCGTTGCCAGTGACTGCGCGTGAAGCGCAACTGTTCAACGAGCACATGTGCCATGTCTTCCTCCCTGCATCCTCAAGGCTATCCTCGCCCTCCATCAAGTGTAAATCATCCGCTCCGCAGGCGCCCCAACCCGCTGCCAGACAGCGCCAGGGCCGCAGGTCTGCAGCCGGGCACGCCTTTCGTCATACTGTGCCGGCTGAACGACAGCGGGTCAGTCCGGATGCCAGGGCGTTTCGTCGATGGGGCCGGGGAACTCCGGCAGGGGATGCTGCGAGTCGCCGGCCAGCAACTGTCGGGCAGCCATGGCCTCGCCCAGGTGATACCAGTAGTGGTAAATCACATGCAGTAGACTCGAGCCAATGTTCTCCACCTGTTCCCTGTCCCCGGGCAGATATTCTTCCATCTGCGCTGCCGTCAGCGAGTCCAGCCAGGGGTCGGACGCCCGGGTGATATGGTGCCAGGCATCCCACATCTCATCCAGCGGCGGCGCGCTGGCTGGCTCGCCGGAGGCCAAAGCGTCCACCAACGGCATGGGGGCGGCCTGCTGCTGCCCCAGTACGAACCAGCAGAACTGCTCGTGATCGGCCATATGGCCAATCATCCAGCCGATTGGGTTGATGCGCCCGTGGCGCTGCAGGCCTTCCCCTGCAGTGACATCCGTCAATCCACGTTGCCAGTGACTGCGCGTGAAGCGCAACTGTTCAACGAGCACGTGTGCCATGTCTTCCTCCCTGCATCCTCAAGGCTATCCTCGCCCTCCATAAAGTGTAAATCATCCGCTCCGCAGGCGCCCCAACCCGCTGCCAGACAGCGCCAGGGCCGCAGGTCTGCAGCCGGGCACGCCTTTCGTCCTATTGTGCCGGCTGCACGACAGCGGGTCAGTCCGGACGCCAGGGCGTTTCGTCGATGGGGCCGATGAACTCCGGCAGCGGGTGCTGCGAGTCGCCAGCCAGCAGCTGACGCACCGCCAGCGCCTCGCCGAGGTGGAACCAGTAATGGTAGTTCAGGCGCAACAGGCGGGTGCCGACATTCTCGCGGCGGGCCACATCCTTGACCAGGAACTCTGCCAGTTGCGCAGGCGTGAGCGCATCAAGCCAGGGGTCCGCCGTCGTCGTGATGTGGTGCCAGGCAGCCCAGACCTCGTCCAGCGGGGGTTCGCTGGCGGGCTTGCCGTTGCCGAAGGCCGCCAGCTCCGGCAGCAAGGTCTGCTGCTGTGCCATGCGGAACCAGTAGAACTGTTCATGCCAGGCCAGATGGCCGATCATCCAGCTGATTGAGTTGATGCGCCCGTGACGCCGACGCGCCTCTGCCGCATCGACATCCTTCAGACCACGATGCCAGTCGCTGCGCGTGAAACGCAGCTGCTCGACGAGCATGTGTGCCATACCCTTCCCCCCTGTTTGCTCTGGCTACGGTTTGCTCCCTGCCTGCTACTGCGCTTCTTCCGCATTGCGACGCCTGTGCCCCCAGGCCAGACGCAGGCGCGCGCTGCGGCCCGGGGATCTGCTCTCCGCAACTGTCGGTGGCTCCTGCGCCAGCGGGATGCGCACGCGGAAGGTGGTGCCCACGCCCGTTTCACTGACCAGGTCGATGCTGCCGCGATGTGCGTCCACAATCCATTTCACGATCGAGAGGCCGAGGCCAGCGTCCTGGCCGCTTTGCTGCGCGCGCCGCCGCGAGGGATCCGCCTGCCAGAAGCGGTCGAAAATACGCTGCCGGTCTTCGGCTTCAATGCCGATGCCGCTGTCTGCCACTTCAAGCACGGCATCCACACCGTCGCGGTAAAGACCCAGCGTGATCCGGCCGCCGTCAGGCGTGAACTTGATCGCGTTTTCCAGCAGGTTGAGCAGGAGCTGCTTGATACGATCCGCGTTGCCATTGGCGCGCAGGGGCTCGATGCGGCGCAGTTCGACGTCCAGCTCGCGCTGCCCGGCCAGCAGCTGCGCCTCACGGCTGGCCTCCAGCAAAATCGTGTCCAGATCGAGCGGCTCCAGCTCCAGGCTCTGGCCGCCATAATCCGCGCGCGCCAGCAGCAACAAATCATCGACCATGCGCGCCATGCGCCCGGTCTCGCCCTCAATGGCTGCCAACGATTGCTCGTCCATACCGTAGCGACGAATGAGGTCGAGGTTGCCACGGATGGCGGTCAGCGGGGTGCGCAGTTCGTGCGAGACATCGGCGACGAAGCGCTGCTGTACGCTGAAGAGCCCCTGCAGACGCGCCATCATCTCGTTGAAGACCGAGACGAGTCGCCCCAGGTCGTCGCGCGGGCCGCGCCATGCCAGGCGCGTATCGAGGTCATCCGTGCGCGCGATGGAGGCCGCCGCCGCCGTGATGCGGCTGATGGGCCGCAGCGCGCGCTGCGCGAGCCACAGGCCGCCGGCGATCGAGGCCAGCACAGCCAGGCCACCGCCCAGCCCCATGACGAGGATCATGTAGCGGCGCGTCTCATGTACGGATTGCAGCGACATGACCAGCTGCACGTTGGCCAGCAGCTCGCCGCCCGCGATCATCGGGCTGGTCAGCACGCGCATCGCGTAGCCGTCCAGCATGACGTTGGCGTAGTCCGGCTCTTCCGCGCCCAGCGCGCTCTCGTTCAGCGGCAGCTCCCAGGTGGCGATGTTGTTGGAGGAGGCTTCCAGTTGCGGCGGTTCACGGTCGACGGACCACACCTGTACGCCGACGCCGGGGAAGCTGAAGATGTCAAGGCGCGGCAGCACGATCACGCGGCGCGTGCCCTCTTGCGAGAGGGACAGGCCGCGGCTGTTGTTGATCACCAGCGTGGCCGTCTCCTGCAGCAGGCGGTCAACATTTTGCAGCAGGGCGCTGTCCAGCACCGTGAAGACAAGGACGCCGAAGACCACGATGAAGATGGCCAGCAGGCCGGAGAAGTAGAGGATGAGGCGCTTGCGAAAGGTCATGGCAGCGCGGACTATTCTTCCCGCAGCACGTAGCCCACGCCGCGCACAGTGTGGATGAGGCGCGCTTCGGCGTTGGCCTCGCTCTTTTGTCGCAGGTAGCGCACGTAGACCTCGATGATGTTGCTGGCACCGCCAAAATCATAATCCCACACGCGGTCGAAAATGACGTCGCGCGTCAGCACCTGGCGCGGGTTGCGCAGGAAGAGTTCGAGCAGCTCGTACTCCTTGGCCGTCAGGTCGATCATGCGCGCGCCGCGTTGCGCCCGGCGCGTGCCGGTATCGAGCGTGAGGTCGGCGAAGCGCAGGATGTCCGGGCGGCTGGCGGGCGCGTTGCGCCGGAAGAGCGCGCGGATGCGGGCCAGCAACTCCTGAAAGGAGAAGGGCTTGACGAGGTAGTCGTCCGCGCCGGCATCCAGGCCCTGCACGCGGTCGCGTACATCGTCGCGCGCGGTCAGCATCAACACGGGTACTGCGCCAGCCTTGCGCAGCCGCTTGCAGACTTCCAGCCCGTCCAGACCGGGCAACATCCAGTCCAGGATGACCAGGTCCGGCGGATCATCGCGCGCCATCTCAAGCCCGCTGTGGCCATCATGCGCCACGATCGGGCGGTAGTTTTCGAAAATCAGGCCGCGCTCGATAAAGCGGGCGATCGCCACCTCATCCTCAATTACCAGAATGCGTTCGCCGGTCATGTCTGGCCCTGTCCCGCGGATTTCCGCCTGTCCTCCAGTGACAGTATAACGAGATTGTATGAGCGTAGCCTGAACGCCTTTCTGTGACGGAAGCGAGCCTGGCGCGTATACTGGTCAGGGAGTGGAGAGACTGATCATGAGACCCGGAGAACGCTTGCGACTCTTGCAACACCTGCAGCGGCTGGGCGACCCGCGCCTGCGCCAGGCCCTGTGGCGCCTGCTGCGTGACGGGGCGCTGCAGCAGCGCATCGGGGCGTTGGCGCTGGAGCTGGCCAGGTCGCTACCACAACTGCAGGACAGCGGTCATGTGCGTGAGCTGAAGCTGCTGCGGCGCCTGCTGCTGGACGAGCGTGTGCCCCTGTGGCAGAAGGCGATCCCGGTCGCGGCGGCAGTCTACCTTGTCTCGCCGCTGGACCTGATCCCGGACGTGCTGCCCGTGGTGGGCCAGCTGGATGATCTGGCGGTGCTGCTGGGCAGCCTGCGCCTCTTCCGCTCACTGGTGCCGCCGGCCCTGATTGAGGAGCACCTGGCCTACATCGACGGCGAGGTCGTCGATGCACCCGGCTGGCGCGCGGGGAGCCTGGATGCGCGCTGACGGCAGCCAGCGCGCAAGAAATTGGGCGCAAGCCCTGTTGCTTCCGGAACGGCGCTTCTGGCTGGTCGTGGGCCTGATCACCCTGGGCGGGGCTGTGCTGCGTGTGCTCGTGCACGACTACGGCCTGCCCTGGATTCACCATAGCGATCAGGCTTCTCTCTGGCTCTCTGTCCAGGGGCAGCGCGGTCTGCTGCCGGCGGATGTTTTCAAGTCAGCCACCACCTATCCACCCCTGACCCTTTGGATACACGAGCTGGCGCAGCTCTGGGCCGAGGCGCAGGGACGCCCCCTGGCCGCGGACGCTATCCTGGATCTGCGGCGCTTTATATTGTTCTTCAACGTCGCCGGCACCTTGTGGGTCGCCCTGCTGGGCAGGCGCTGCGCCGGCGCGCTGGCGGGCATTGTGGCCGCCATCCTGTGGGCCGTCACACCCCTTATGGTGGAAGTTCCCACTCACGCCATCGGTGAGGCGCTGGCCTACCCCTTGCTGATCTTCAGCGTACTGCTGGCCGTGCAGGCGCTGGAGCCGGCGCGCAGCTGGAAGCCGGCGGTGGCCAGTTTGATACTGGCCGCGCTGTGTTTCCTGCTGGAATATCGCCTGCTGGTCGCTTTCTTCCCCGGCGCAATCGCGCTGATCCTGCGCGCCCATGCTCACTACCGGCCTGGCTGGCGCCGCACGGCGCTGTGGGCCGGCGTCGGCATCGCGCTGGCGCTCGTGGCAGGCGCCAGCGTGCTGGCCCTGTTGCCAGCGCGCTTTCAGGAAATCGCCGGGCAGACCCTGGCCGGGTCGCTGTGGGATCTTCACGGCCTGCTACAGCTTTTCGAGCAGGCGCTCGGAGGGCTGCCGGCCCTGCCACTGCCCCTGTCCCTGATTGCCTTGCTGGCTGTGCTCGCCTGGCTTTACACCCGCGCGCGGGGCAGGTCGCCGCTCAGGAAACAGGCGCTGCTGCTGACGGCCGCGACCCTGCTGCTGACTCTGTGGGCGGACAGCGCGATTCGTCCCTATACAGAAGGAGTCGACCTTAAAATTCGCCACGCCATCCCGGCCATCACGTTGCTCTTCGTGCTGGCTGGCGCGGCGCTGGCGCAGCTCGTGGCCGCTGTGCCGGGCCAGCGCGCGCGGGCGCTGGCAGCAACGGGGTTGTCCGCGTATCTGCTGCTGTTACTGACCGGGCCTGCGCTGGCCAATGTACAGCAGCGCCGCATCCTGCCCTGGCCCGTCATTGTGCGCCCCTGGGTCGACGCCAACCTCGAGCCGGGCACCATTCTCATCTATCACGAGAGCGAACGCTGGTTCAACCCTTACTGGAGCGGCATCCCGCATCGCAAGTGGTTCGACTGGCTGGAGACTGAAGACGTTCTTGAGCGGCCGCTGCAGGAGTGGATCGAGACCCACAAAATTACCTGGTTGGCCCTGCCTGTCACGGAGCGGGAGCGCTTGCAGCAAAGTGCTGCGGGACGCGCCTTCCTGGCGCAGCTGCTGCCGCTGCGTGAGTTCGTGGGCCCGCCCGAGCGTAGTGGAATCGAGGTGGCCCTGTACCGCCTGTGGCTCATGCAGCTCGAGACTGACATCCGCTTCGGCGAACACATTCGTCTCGTCGGCCTCGACCGGCACGACCCGAACCCCCGCCCAGGCGAAGCCTTGGCCTTCACCTTCTACTGGAATGCGCCGACGCGCCCGACGGAAAATTATTCACTTTTCCTGCATCTGGTCACCGTGGATGACCCGCGCCCCCTGGCCCAGGTCGATGGCAACCCGGCCGTGCCCGAACGCCTGACCCAAACCTGGGACAGGGCCGCAGAAACTCTCATCAGTCCGCGCTTCACACTCGATCTGCCGCCTGACCTGCCGCCCGGCGACTATCGCGTCCTGCTCGGCCTCTACAACTTCGAGACCGGCGCGCGTCTGCCCGTGCAGACTGCGCAGGGCAGCGCTACCGGGGACACCTGGGAAGTCATGCAGCTGCGCTGGACGGGTACCGGCGACGGAGGTGCGTAAAAACGGTAACAAGCGCTGCGTTCGCGCGGCCAAAAGGCTATAATCAGGGACGGTATTCGCAAGGAGAGGCTCTCATGACGACCTGGCATCAAACCATCATCGTAGGCAATCTGGGACGTGACCCCGAGCTGCGCTATCTCCAGAACGGCTCGGCCGTCTGCAACCTGAACGTGGCCGTCAGCGAACGCTGGACCAGTCGCCAGAACAACGAGCCGCAAGAGCGGACGACCTGGTATCGCGTGGCTGTCTGGGGCGCGCAGGCCGAGAACTGTAACCAGTATCTGAGCAAGGGCAGCCGGGTGCTGGTGACGGGCACCGTCAGCGCACGTGCCTACACCAACAACGCCGGTGAGGCGGCGGCCAGCCTTGAGTTGCGCGCGCGCGACGTGCGCTTCATGAGCAGTCGTCAGGATGACAGCAGCGGCGGCTCTGGCGGAGCGCAGCAGGCCCCGCGTCAGCGTGGCGGTGGTGACGGTGGCGGCGAGCGCTACGACGACTTCGCCCCGCCTCCCTCCGACGTCGGCGAGATTCCCTTCTAGCCGCCGGCGTCTCCCGCAGCGCGCAACGCCAGCGTCAATTGATACGGCGCCGCCCCGGTCGTCAACGCGGCCAGCGGCGAGAGCGCCAGCGTCACCTGCGTCGTGTCCGGCAGCAGGGGCAGTGTCCACGCGCCCGGCCCCGTCGTCAGCCAGCGCTGAATGTGCGGGCCGTCAGCGCCCTGCTGCACGGCCTGCAGCCACAGACGTTGCGGCACCTGGTTGTCGCTCCAGACCCAGCCGCGCGCCTGCCAGCCACCGTCATCCGCTTCAAAGTCACTGTGATAGCCCAGTTCGGGGATGCTGACGTCGTCAATTAACATGCCGGGCCGGGTGACAGCGTCGTCGGTGAGCATCTCAAAGCGCAACAGGACTTCCTGGCCGGCCCATTCGTCCAGTGAAATAGACTCGCGCAGCCAGCCATCGCTGCGGCCCGTGTAGCCAGGGCCGAGGGCGTTGTGATGCGGGTTGGCGCGGGTCTGCGCAGCGCTCTCCAGCAGCTGCCAGCTGCGGCCCTCGTCCGCGCTGAGCAACACGTGGCCGTAGTCCCAGAGTTCTTCCGTGTGATACCAGAGGCTGAACTGCAACGTGGCGCGCGTCAGGCCGCGCAAATCGAAGCGACGCGTGAGCGTGGTGTCGCTGTTGTCCTGGCGGTTGCTATACCACAGGCGCAGGCCACTGGCGGCCTCCGTCGGCGCCAGACGCGCCTGCGCCGGCAGCTCCAGCGTGAGCTCCAGCGCGTCCACATTCTGCAGATTCTGCAGCTGCAGATAGTCGCTCGCGTATTGCGCCAGGTTGGCGGAGCGCGTGAAGGGGTAGTCGCTGACGACCTCGGCCATGGCCGGCGGGGAAAGTGGCGGAAGCGAGCGGTAACCGTAGCGGCCATCCGCCAGTTGCGCATCCTGCAGCAGATTCGCCAGCACCCAGTCCGCGAAAAAGTCATCGGCGCCCGGCTCGCCCATGTCGGCCAGCAACGCGTCGAGCGCGACCAGGGCGGACGCCGGGTGTTGGGCGAACTGACGCAGGGTTGCCTCGCCATGGCGGTCATGCAGGTAGGTCACGAAGAGCAGGCCGGCGCCGTAATGCGGGTAGGTGTTCCCATCCTCCGGCCAGGTGTTCAGCTGCGTCTGCGGCCGCGCCAGAAAGGCCCGCGCCTCGCCCACGGTGCCAAAGCCCAGACCGGTATGCAGCTCGGCGAAACCGGAAAAGCCTTCGTTGAGCCAGACGTTCTCGTTGCGGTCCTGATGCGCCTGGATCATGTGCTGGAACTCGTGCGCGGCGAGGCCGGCCATGCCGCCCGCGGCGAAGCGGGTGCCGAGCACGTCCAGGTTGAAGAGGAACATCTCGTGCTCGTTGCTGCTGGCGACGGCTTCGACCGGCCAGCTGTGCTCGCTGGAGTAGTAGGCGGCCAGGCCAGACCCCAGGCCATAGGTGAAGAGGCCGTAGACGCGCGGGTCGCCATCCACGCCGGGCCGGTTTTCGCTGCCGAAGAGCGCGCGCAGCGGGCCGTAGACCTGCTCGTCGAAGAGGGTCGCCAGCTCGCGCAGACGCGCAACGTCGATGTCGACGCCCTGCTCGACCCAGAGCCAGATGTGCTGACCGCTGGCGCGCAGGCTGGCCTCGACCGGGAAGACGCGATTCTCGTCGCCGTTGGTGACCATGAAAGTCTGGCTATCGCCGGGCTGCCACTGCGGCGCGGCAGCCGGCGGCGCGGGCGGCGCCGGCAGGCCGAAGACGCGCTGCGCCAGCGCAACCCGGTCGCGTTCCGGCACCTGCGCCGCGGCCAGCGCGTCCAGGGTATCCGGCGGCTGGGCGGAGAGCGGCGCGGCAGAGGTCAGCAGCAGCGGGAGCAGACAGCACAGTGCGCGAGTTAGCAAGTGGTTCACGGGGAGCCGCACATTATTGGCGAAGTTCAATGCCCGCCTTGTCTGCTTTCACAGTGAGATAGTTGGTGAAGGTAGAGCAGGACACCAGCATGAAGCGGGCGTCTTCCTGTGACAGGCTAGATTCCTCCATCAGACTGTGGCGAATGCCATCAGCATCATTTGTCCAGCCATACAACTTCTTAAGGGCTTCGGCAAAGGCAGGATGAAAATTGACAACTTCACTCTTGCTGATCAGGTTTACGGCTTCACCCAAAGAAGCTTTCTGCTTGCCCGCAATTAGACAACACAGTGTCTCAACCGCACTGATCGACTCCTTGATGGAATTACGATAGTCGGGGCTTTCGCGATCTGATAAGTGTTCAAGCGCCTGCGCAATATGATCCCTTGCTTGCCTTGAGGCTGAATTGAGCGTTTTCTCAATCTCTTCAATTTCTACCTTGCAAGTGATTGGTGTAATGAGATTATTGATTAAGTGATACCCAGCGTTTTTGTCTTCAAGAGTTTCATTGCATCGCTTTACATATTTGGCGTTCGTTTTTAAACTGTGAGACAGTCTCAACACAGCTTCAATCAAATCATAGACCTCGATCCACTCAAGAGAAGTAAATCTTTCTTTCACTTCATAAACATATAACCTGCCAGTTTTCGGAATGCGATCAAGCTCACGTGAAAAGAATTTGTCCCACAGTGAGTATAATAATGGGTCTGTATCCCTTCGTACAAAATGTGACCTGTAGTCTTTATCCTCAAAGAAACAAGCATACAAGTCATTCCATAATCCTACTTTCAAGTCTCGATCCATGCTTTCAATCTGAATGTCAACTCTTGTAGGTTTGAAACCCTCACGCTCAGAAAACAGATCCTTCACGCTGCCTCCTCGGCTTCCCTTTACATCATAAGCGAGAGTATGTGAAGTTCACATCCTGAGCCCGGACGCGCCGTTGCCGCGGCGCCCGGCGACGCCTACAATCGGCGCTCGCGGCTGACACGAAGGGAGCACGACCTGGGCGGGACCCTGCTCAACGCCATCGCCGTCCTGTTTGGCGGGTTCGCCGGCCTGGTCCTCGGTCAGCGCCTGAACGCGCGCCTGCGCGAGGCGGTGGTGAGCGGCATCGGCCTGGTGACCTTCGCCGTCGGCATCAGCAACGCCAGCCAGACCGGCAACATCATCATCCCGCTGGTGAGCATCGTCAGCGGCGTCATCGTCGGCGAGCTGCTGGACATCGACCGGCGCCTGCAGGGCTTCGCGGCCTCGATTCAGGCGCGCACTGCCACCTTTGCCGGTGCCAGCACAGGCGTCGGCGACGCGACGGACAGCCAGGCGCGCCTGCGCTTCATCAACGGCTACCTGTCGGCCAGCCTCGTCTTCTGCGTGGGGCCGCTGACCCTGGTGGGCTCGCTGCAGGACGGCATGGGGCTGACCATCGGCTTTCAGCAACTGGCCATCAAGAGCGTGCTGGACCTGATCACGGCGGCGGCCTTCGCGGCCAGCATGGGGCCGGGGGTGCTCTTCAGCGTGCTCACTATCCTGGTGCTGCAAGGCGGCCTGGCGCTGCTGGGCAGCACCCTGGGCGAGGTGATGAGCGCAGCCATGATCGCGGAGATGACGGCGGTCGGCGGCCTGATACTGCTGGGCCTGGCGCTGGTGCTGCTGGAGCTGCGCGCGCTGCGCGTGGCGAACTTCCTGCCGGCGCTGGTGATCGCGCCGCTGCTGGTGGCGCTGGCCGGGGTCTTCGGCATTGAGCTATACCCCTTCTGAGCCACACCTGCCCGGGACTGGCGCGACAACGAGTGCGGCCCAGGGGGTTAGCCTGGGCCGCAGTCTTGCTTAAGGTTGGGTGGGCGACACCGCTCGCGGTGTCCACTCACCCCAAGAGGTGAGTGCTGCTAGCGGAGCCTTACCTCCACCGTACCTTGATCAATCACAAGATCACCTCCTTTGTCTGCGTTGTCAGATGGCGCCAGTATAGCACGTGCGCCGGGCAGCGCAAGAAATGCCTGTCACGAATTGACGCTGGCGGTCATGAACTTGACGTTGGAGGACTTGCGCACGCCCTCGCTGGCCTTGCGGAAGGCGGCCATGTGCGCGGGCGGGTTGTCGGAAGAGAGGTGCACGTCGAGGTGCGCCTGGCTCTCCCATTCCTCGTAGACGATGAAGTGGTTCTCGTCCTCAAGGTCGGCGTAGAAATTGTAGCGGATGCAGCCGGCTTCCTGCTGTGTGCCATGCGCCACCGCAATCATGCCGGCGATGGCCTTCGCGCGCTTGCCTTCGTTGATGAAGATGTCACCTGCGACGACGATCATTGCCTTCTCCTGTGTGGTGTTTCCGGTAAATATGTCAGGCAGACTCGCCGACGCGGCGCTCGCTGCCGGCCAGCAAACGGCGAATGTTACCCAGAAAACGGATATAAATGAGCAGCGCGGCCAGCACGGCATACCAGTTGTAGACCTCTGCCAGCTCGCCCGCGTTGACCAGCACGAGAACCCACAGCATCACCAGGGTGACGCCGGTCAGCACCGCCAGCGACATGAAACGCGTCAGCCGCAGGATGACGAGGCCGACCGCAAGGCAGACGAGGAACTGCAGCGGCGCGATCAGGATCAGCGAGCCGAAGACGACGGCAGCGCCCTTGCCACCGCGCAGCTGGCGGGTCAGCAACAGGACGATCAGCGACCAGTTGTGGCCGGTCATGCAGGCGAGCGTGGCCAGCACGGTCGCCTCGTCGGCTTGCTCCGGCGCCAGCGCCCGCGCCAGCAGGATGGCGATGATGCTCTTGGCCATGTCCATCACGCCCACGAGCTGGCCGGCGCGCGTGCCCACGGCGCGGGCGACGTTGGTGCCGCCCATGTTGCCGCTACCCACCTCGAAGATATTGACGCCGCGCATGCGCGCGATGAGCCAGGCCGAGGGGATGGAGCCCAGCAGGTAGCTGATAGCCGCGATGAGAATCCAGGTCGTGTTGTCAGTCATGGCTCACGCTCCCCTGCTTTTGCCTGCTGCATCCTCAATCCGCCCAGGCCGAGTGCACCCGTTGCAGCTCCTTATCGAAGAAGGCCCGCTCACCGACCTTGCCCGCGTTCGGCGGCAGGCGGCCGATCTTCCGCACGAGTTTGAAGAAGCCGACGCCCGGCAGGCCATCCGCCTTGCGCAGCACCAGCACGCCGAGCAAGGGCCAGCCTTCGTCGTGTTCGGCCATGCTGATGTCATTCAGCAACCCGGGGAGATGCCGGCTCAGGATATAGGGCTGCAGCGGGAGGCCCGCCCGCTGCGCCAGTTCGCCGTAGGTGATGGTGCGCCGCGCGCAGGCGCGCCGCATCAGGGCATCGCGCACCGACTCATGGTAGTGCTCGTACAGCGCTTCGTACTTCATCCCGGCTCCCGGCACGCTTGACGACGCGCCAGCCCGTGATTATACTCAATGTATCGACAAGCCGTAACGAAGGCTGATAAACTGTGTACACTCGCTGTGTCTGTCTGAAGCAGGGTCGTTAGCGCCACTTCAGACACAGGCATTCCGGCAGACCGCCACCGACTGAAAGGCAGCAAACGTCCCTGAGCGATGGCCTTGCACCCCATCGCCCGCGCGGAAACGAGACGTTTGCGCCTTTTTTTGTTTGTGGACGGTCTGTTTTTGTTTGGCACAGAGCAGGATACTTATGACTCTCACGCTGGCAGCGCCCCGCACCAGCAGCAGCGCCGACAACCTGGCGCAGCAGATCGGCCACACGCCGCTGCTGGGCCTGCAGTTGCCCGACGTGCGGCTGCCGGAGTCGGTGCTGCTGCTGGCCAAGGCCGAGTGGTATAACCCGGGCGGCAGCGTCAAGGACCGCCCTGCCTGGACCATCATGCAGCAGGCCATCGCCAGCGGCGCGCTCACGCCGGACATCCCTCTGGTCGACAGCACCAGCGGCAACACCGGCATCGCCTACGCCATGATCGGCGCGGCCCTGGGCTATCGCGTGCGCCTCTATCTGCCCGCCAACGTCAGCCAGGAACGCATCGCCATCCTGCGCGCCCATGGCGCCGAACTCATGCTCACTGACCCGCTGGAGGGCAGCGACGGCGCCCTGCTGGCCGTGCAGGAACTGATGGCGCGCGAGCCGGAGCGCTGGTTTTATGCCGACCAGTACAACAACCCGGCCAATGTGGCGGCACACTACGAAACGACCGGCGTCGAGCTTTGGGAGCAGACCGGCGGCGCAATCACCCATTTCGTCGCGGGCCTGGGCACCAGCGGCACCTTCACCGGCGTCGGGCGTCGCCTGCGCGACTACAAGCCGGGGGTGCAGCTGGTCTCCGTACAGCCGGATTCACCCTTCCACGGTCTGGAAGGTCTCAAGCACATGGACACGGCCATCCGTCCCGGCATCTACGACGAGGCCCTGGCCGACCGCGAACTGCAGGTGAGCACCGAGGCGGCGCATACGCTGGCGCGGCGTCTGGCGCGCGAGGAAGGCTGGCTGGTGGGCATCAGCGCAGCCGCGGCGTTGGTCGCGGCGCGGCAGCTGGCGCAGGAACAGGCCGACCTGGGGCAGCCGGCCGTCATCGTGACAATTCTGCCGGACAGCGCGCACAAGTACCTCTCCGAATCTTTCTGGCACGCCTGAGCGGACGCGACCTGCGCGCTGGCGCGGCCAGCACCGTCCTGTTGTATACTCCACCCGTCCGCCCCTGACAGCCGTGAACGCGCGCATGGACCATGAGCAGCCCGTCTCCGCCAGGTTGTACACCGAGGAATACTTCCGCACAGCCTGCGAAGGCTATGACGAGTTCAACGCCAGCGAAGGCGAGCATCTGTCACGACGCCTGCGGGCCGCCTTCGAGCTGGCCGAGGTGTTGCCGGGCATGCGCGTGCTGGATGTCGGCTGCGGCCGCGGCGAAATCCTGCGCCACTGCGCGCAGCTGGGCGCTTTCGCCTGCGGTGTAGACTACGCGCCGGTGGCGCTGCAGCTGGCACACCGGGTAGTGACGGCCCTTGACGCGCTGCAGGGCCGTATTGCCCTGGGCCAGGCGAACGCCAGACAGCTGCCTTTCGCCAGCGCCAGCTTCGACCGCGTCCTGCTCTTCGACGTGGTTGAGCACCTGCACCCCTGGGAGCTGCAGGCGGCGCTACTGGAGGTGCGGCGCGTGCTGAAGCCGGAGGGCCGCCTCGTCATCCATACCGCGCCCAACATCTGGTACGACCGCTACGCCTATCCCCTGGTGCGGCTGGCGCGCCGTCTGATTGGCCAGGGCGCGCACTACCCACAGAACCCGCGCCAGTTCCTCGTCGACGCCAACGAGCATGTGCACGTCAACGAACAGTCCCTGCTGAGCATGCAGCGGGCGCTGCGGCGGGCCGGCTTTCGCGGCCGGGTGTGGCTGGACAGTCCGCCACAGAACCGGGATGAAGCGCTGCCGCTGGCCTTGCTGCGCCGGCTGGCCTTCGATGTGCCGCCCTTCCGCTGGTTCTTCGAGCGCGAGGTCTTCGCCGTCGCCCGGGTTCACTCGCTGCGCAGCGCCAGCGCCGTGGCCAGTCGCCCCAGACGCCAGGCCGGATAAATCCCCGCCAGCAGCGCCGCCCCCAGCGCCACCGCAAAGGCCGTTGCCAGCGTCTCCGGCTGCAAGGTCACCGTCATCGCCCAGCCGAAGGAACGCAGGTTGACAACCGTGATCAGTACCAGCGCCACCAGCATGCCGACGGGCAGGGACAGCGCGCCGGCCGTCGCGCCCATCAGCCCGGTCTGCAGCAGGGTGTAGCGCCACAGCTGGGCCGGCGACATGCCGCAGGCGCGCAGCACGCCGTACTGGCGCGTGTGCTCCAGTTGCAGCGCCAGCAGCGCGCTGAGGATGCCGATGAAGGCCACCACCGTCGCCAGCAACTGCAGCGCGCCGGTGATGAGGAAGGTGCGCTCGAAGAGTTCGAAGACATCCGCGCGCAATTCGCTGTTGGCACGGGCGAGCAGGTTTTTGCCGACCAGGGTCTCCTCGCGCAGCCGGTTGAGGAGGGTGGAGGGGGAAGCCCCCTCTTCCAGGAAGAGGGCGACCGAGGAGATCCAAGGGTCGTCGTAGTGCGCGCGGTAGACAGCGGCGTCCATCAACACCGCTCCCTGGTCCGTGGAGTAGTCGTAGTAAACGCCTGCGACGGAAAATTGCTGCGGGCCACGGTCGGTCTGCAACGTCAGGCGATCGTTGGCGGGGCTGATGCCGCGGCGGAAGGCGAAAGATTCGGAGACCAGCAGCTGGCCGGCGCGCAGGGCCTGCCAGGCATCCGGCACCTGCAGCCAGGCGTAGCGCCGTTCACCCTGCGTAACATCGCCGGACACGACGTCCAGGTTTGCTGACGGCAGCTGCGGGAAGTCCGGCGCGGGCACGGCGACCGAACGCACCCAGGACATCTGCGCGACGCCGGGCAGGGCCTGCAACTCGTCGAGGATGGCGGGGTCGATGTCCTGGGTATCGCCGCTGGAGCGGTTGCCGGCGAACAGGGTCGTCGAGACGTAGATGTCCGCGCCGAGGGTGACGTCCAGCCAGTTGGCGACAGTGCTGCGAAAGCTGCCAATCATCATGCCGACGCCGACGATGACGCTGACGGCGACGGTGAGCGCGGCCACGGCCACGGCGCTGCGGCTGAGCGAGCGTAACACGGCGCGCGGCGCCATACGTCCGCTGACGCCGAAGAGTCTCCCGGTCAGCGGCGTGAGGCCGCGCAGCAGCAGGTTCAGCGCCAGCGGCGCGAGCAGGGCGCCGCCGATGATGAAGGCGGTGAGCGCGATGAAGGCGAAGCGGATGTTGGCGTCCGGCAGGCGCAGCAGCGCGACCCCCAGGGCAGCCAGCACAATGGCCGCCGCGCTGGCCCTGGGCAGCAGCCAGCGCGCGCGCTGTTCCAGGCCGGAGCGCAGCATGGCCCCCGCCGGCGGGGTGCGCGTGGCTTCAAGGGCCGGCAGACAGGCCGCGCCGAGGCTGGCCAGCACGCCCGCCGCGACGCCCCGCAGCAGGGTCTGCGGCGCCACCGGCAGGCCCTGCACGTTGACTGTGAAATAGAGATCGCTGATGGTCTGCGTGACGAGGGCGACCGTCACACGGCCGAAGATGAGTCCCAGACCGAGGCCGGCCAGCGTCCCCACGGCCCCGGCAACCAGGGCCTCGCCCAGGATGAAGGCGAAGATCTGGCGGCGGCTGGCGCCCAGGGCGCGCAGCGTGGCGATGAGCGGTCGGCGCTGCACCACGCTGAAGACCACTGTGTTGTAGATGAGGAAGACGCCGACCACCAGCGCCATCAGACTCAGTGATTCCAGGCTGATCTCGAAGGCCTCGGACATCTGCGCCAGGCTGTCACCGTCTTCCTGCGCCGCGCGCAGGGTGACGCCCGGCGGCAGCAGCGCGCGCAGGGACGCGAGCTCCTGATCAGCCGGCAGCAGCAGGTCGATGCGGGTGATGTAGCCCGGCCGGCCGAGGAGCTCCTGGGCTGTGGCGATGTCGGTCAGCAGCAGGTCATCCAGCGCCTGGGCGCTGACGCGGCTGGAGGGTTGCAGCAGGCCGGCGACCCGGATCGTGGCGAGGCGGTCGCCGCTGCGCAGGGTCAGGCTGTCTCCAGGTTCAACGCCGAAGCGCGCGGCCAGGGGCTGGCTGGGCAGCACCGCGCCGGGTTCGCCGAGGAGGCGCGCAAAGGTCGGGTAGTCGACCGTCCCTGCGTCCGACAAATAGTCGCGGAAGGGAATCTCCGCAAAGGGGTCCACGCCCAGCAGGCGCAGCGAACGCTCACCGAGACCATCCACGCGTACCTGTTCACTGATGACCGGCGCTACATTGCGCAGGCCGGCTTCGCGGCGCAGTTGTGTGTAGAGCGCGGTCGGAAGGCCGCCCGGACCGCCCGAGATGCTGTGGGTGGCGCGGCCGCGGACGCTGCGCGCGCTGAGCGAAAAGGCCTGGCTGGCGGCGCTGTTGGCAAGGTCGATGGCGATGACCATGGCCACGCCCAGGGCCACGCCGACGAGCAGCAGCGTGGATTGCAGAAAACGCTGCGCCAGCGAACGGCGCACGAGGCGCAGAATCACCACGGAGCGGGCGCCTGTAGCGGGGTTTGTACGCTGTCGGGGTAACGTGGGGGCGTTATCGGATTCAAGCCTCCGGGCCGGCCTGCGCCTCCTCGACGCAGCCGAGGCGCCGCAAGGCCTCCAGCGCCGCCGTGCGCAGCTTGCCTTCGGCGGAGCCGGCGATGAGCAGCAGCGGTTCAATGGCGCGGTCGTCGCCCAGGCGGCCCAGCGACTGCACAGCGTGCAGCGGCGTCTGCATGCCGGGCGCGTCCAGCGCGCGGATGAGCGGGATGACGGCGCGCGTATCCCCCAGGCGGCCCAGCATGAGCGCAGCACGGCCGCGCACAATGAGGTCCTCGTTGCGATTCTGCAGCGCCAGGATGAGCGCCGTGACGGCCTCGTCGCCGCCGGCCAGGCCCAGCTTCATGACGGCTGTGCGGCGCCGATCCTTGTTGTAATCGCGTAACTCGCTCAGGTACTGGCGGATGTCCGCCGGGTTCGGCCCGCTCATGAGGCTGCTCCCCCTTCCGGGCATCCGTTCCGCTCAATGACGGTCTGCCGTCGGTACGCGCCTGCCACGACGCTCAGGGCGCCGTCCTCAATGCGGCCGACGCGGTCGGCCAGCGGCAGCGAGTCCCTGTCATGGGTGGCCATCACCAGGGTTTTGCCGGCGTCGCGCGTCAGCGACAGCAGGAGCGTCATTACACGCGCAGCGCTGTCGCTATCAAGGTTGCCGGTGGGCTCGTCGGCCAGCACGAGCGCAGGCTCGCGGATGAGGGCGCGTGCGATGGCGACGCGCTGCTGCTCACCGGCGCTGAGCAGGTCCGGGTAATTGTCGGCCAGAGCTTCCAGACCGGTGCGTGCCAGCAGTTCGCGGCCGCGCGCGCGCAACGACGGGCCGCTCTCCCCGGCCAGTTCGGCGGGCAGAATGACGTTCTCCAGCACTGTCAGGATGGGGATGAGATTAAAGAACTGGAAGACAATGCCGATGTGGTCACGGCGGAAACGCGTCAGCTCGCGTTCGCTCATGGCGCCGAGTTCCCGGCCGCCGACGCGGACGCTGCCGTCGTCGGGCCGGTCGATGCCGCTCAGCATGTTGAGCAGCGTGCTTTTGCCACTGCCGCTCCTGCCGAGGAAGACGAGAAACTCGCCTTCAGCCACTTCCAGCTCGACCTGGTCGAGCACGAGGCGACGGCGCTCGCCCTCGCCGAAGGAGCGGCTGAGGCCCTGGATGGCGACGACCGGCGCTGCGTTCATGGCGCCCCGTCCCGGGTGAGCAGGCGCAGCGCCAGCTGCAGGGCAATGAGCGCGATCAGCACCGGCAGGGCCAGCGGCAGCGCGAATTCGATCAGGATACGCAGCGCCGCCGGCAACTCCAGCAGCCGCGGCATGTTGATGAGCAGGAAGTAGAAGAAGATCTGGCCGCCCAGCGCGACATTGGCGTGAATGCGCACGGGCACCAGCGCACCGGTGGCGAGCGCGAGGGCCGCGATCATCAGCGGCTCCAGCATCAGGCGCAGCAGCGAGGACAGCAGGCCCAGCATCAGTGTCAGGCGCGAGACGAGCGTATTCTCCTCGAAGGGCCAGTACTGCGCGTAGAGCAGGCCGATGACCGGCAGGGTGAGCAGCGAGGCGGACATGATGACCAGGCCCAGATCCTCGACCTGACGCCATACGCCGGCTGCCGCCTTGCTGTAGAGAATCTGGCGCAGCGACATGGGCGTGGTGCGCAACAGGGTCATGGTGTTGTCGCGCTGCTCCTCCACGACCAGGCGCACGGTGAAAAAGCCGATGCGCACGATCAGGCGCGCGTAGAGCACGAAGACGACGGGCAGCAGCACCAGCGCAACCGGCAGCAAGGCGAAGATCAGCGGCAGCAGCAGCGGCAGCAGCAACGAGAACGCCAGCAGCGCTCCCTGCACGAGCAGGATGCGCGCCAGCAGCCCGGATTCGAACGGCAACATTTTCCAGTGGATGCCGAGATGACGGCGCACGACGGGGTTGGAGCGACGCGCCCAGTGGGGCAGGCGTCGGTCCAGCGAAGGGACAAAAGCGACCCGGTAGACCGGGCTTGCGATGCTGTCCAATGGTCTGTCCCTGTTCCCGTCTACCTGAGTGTAGCAAAAAGGCGCGACCCTGACGAGATGCTGTACAATCTGCTGACAGGCAGAGAGTCTTGAGGTTTACATGAACGTTGCTGAAGCCATTCGCAACAAACGGGCCATTCGCGCCTTCCGCGATGAAGCCCTGTCGGAGGCGCATTTGCGCGCCATTCTGGATGCGGGCCGTCGCTCGCAAAGCTCGAAGAACAGCCAGCCCTGGCACTTCATCGCCGTGCAGGAGCGCGCGCGCCTGGAGGCCATCGCCGCCCTGGGCGACAACATCGGCCACGCGCGCGGTGCGGCGCTCTGCGTGGTGATCGTCATACCGCAGGAGAACGAGCGCACCATCTGGCACTACTTCGATACCGGCCAGGCCGCGGCCTACATGCAGCTGGCGGGCCAGGAACTGGGCGTCGGCTCCTGCCTCGGCACCGTCTACGCGCCGGACGCCCTGCGCGAACTGCTCGGCTTCCCGCCGGAGTATCAGGCGCGCCTGCTCATCTCCTTCGGCTACCCCGCCGCGCAGCAGCCACGTCGCGGACTCGGCACAGCCGGACGGCGCGACTATGCCGAGGTCGTGCACAGCGAAACCTGGGGCGGCTGAGCGCCGGCCCCGACGACACAGAAGCCCGGTTAAAGGGAGGAACAGCAATGAAGTACACCTGTGAACTGACGATCAACCTGCCGCGCGATGAAGTCATCGCCCTGTTCGACGACCCGGACAACCTGAGCAAATGGCAGCCGGCCCTGCAGAGCTTCGAGCACGTCAGCGGCGAAGCGGGCCAGCCGGGCGCGAAATCCCGCATGCTCTACAACGAGGGCAGGCGCGAGATCGAGATGATCGAGACCATCATTGCACGGGACTTGCCGGAAAGCTTCTCCGCCACCTACGAGGCGAAGGGCGTCTGGAACGAGATCAGTAACCAGTTCCTCGTCGAGGGCGACCAGACGCGCTGGGTGATGGACAGTGAGTTCCGCTTCAGCGGCTTCATGCTGCTGATGCTGATCTTCATGCGCGGCGCCTTCCGCAAGCAGACGATGAAGACCATGCAGCGCTTCAAGGAATTCGCCGAGGGCGGCGGCGACGAGGACGCAGAAGACTAGCCCTCGATATCGCAGCCGAGGAAGCGCCGCCCCTGCTGCTGACAGGCCTCCAGCACGGAGAAGCTGCCGGCCGCGGGATCAATCACCACGTCACCCGGGTTGCTGACCGCTGCGATTAACTTCCCCTGCAGCGTCACCGGCTTGCGATGCGCATGCAGGCCACGTTCGGCACGTTCACGCCACAGGTCAGGGATGTCGTGGGCCGTCCAGACGCCTTTGGCGCGACGTGGCGCCTTTTGCAGCACGACCAGGTACTCGCTCTGGCGCCGGGTACGGTAGCCCATGCCCATGCGCCCCTTGTCCCAGGTGATCAGGTCCACCACGGCCAGGCGCGTCCCTCCCAGCCAGGGCGCAAAGCCGGTGCACAGGTGGAACTTGTCCAGCCACAGGAAGAGGTGTCCACCTGGCGCGAGGACGCGGTCGATGGCCTGGATGAAGTTGGCGATGGCTTCCTCGTCCATCTGCTGCAGGGCGGCGCGGGCGCGGCCCCGGCCGCGGCCCTCGTTGCCGTAGGCCAGCTTGTCCAGCACTCCACGGTACTGCGGGTCGAGGAAGGCGAGCGGGATGGCATCACCCGGCAGGCGCGCGAGGAAGTCCAGCCCGTCCATTTTGAGGCGCGCCTCGTAGTGCAATCCCTCAGGCAGCGCCAGCGCCGGCGTCACCACTTCTCGGTTGGGAGAGAAGACGTTGCTGTTCAGATTATTGTTGTTCACGTTGTGCTTTTAGACCTTGCAGGCGTTCTGCAAGCTTCGTTCTCAGTCTTGTAGCATTCTCATAAAATATGACCGGATAGTCTCTTACATCAAACTCCAGTTCTGTGTCTTTACGTGCAATATATATCGGTGTTTTGTCTTGCCCGTGAGCGTAGCCAGCTTCCCAGTAGACATTTGGCTTTGCTTGTGACAGATCTGCAACCACGAAATCTGCTTCCACAATTGATTCAATGATGCGATCTGTGATCTTCTCATTACTGATCTGTTCGTCTACACGTTCGGCCACCAAGCCAACGTCACGGGCAGCGTTTTTTATGGCTACGTGAATGTCTTCCAGTTGTAGGTCTTCAGTCGCCATCGGCATTGCGATAAAGACGCGGCCTTCTCCTGTGCCTGTTGAGCGTGCTTTCTTGGTTCTGATATTGGAAGCAGGCTCTTCTTCAGATTGTGACATCTTCAGGTGGCCAATACATTCATCTATCGTACTAAGGCTCAAATCGAGAATTTTCGCGTCAGAAGCATTCGTGGGATCATAGTAGTGAGATCTGAGAGTGTCGATTGTAATAAGGCTGAGCAGCGGGTAGTCAATCACTGGTGCACTGCCAGCTATTACTGGTGGTGGATGCTCAGCAATTCCTCGATTTCCAAGTCCAAACTCAACAAACAATTTTTCCACCCTAGGTTTCATTTCCCCAAGCTGCCTTTTGAGATTCCGCCCTCTGCTACCCAATCGGTTAACGTTTGGCGTAGTCAGATACTCTTCAACCAGCGTTCTGAACTTCTCGAGAAATTGAATTTCTTCTTTTCTATCCATCTTTCATCGACCTTCTATTGCGCGAAAGACCGGGCTGCATGCGGCCCGGCCTCTCTCCTGAAAACCTGGCACCCTCTATGGAGCCCAATTTGAACCCCACTTCGAGGGTACCAGGGAGTATTGTAACCAGAGCGTACCACGAACTCCGGAATCTGGCACCCTGCCGCCGCCGCACCTGTTCGATTACGTTAACAGATAAAATGTTTGATCGTACAGGCGAATCTGAAGCACGATTGAAGGAGTGTGCAACGTGACAGGGAAAGCCTTCCCGCCCTCGCGGGTGCCGCAGTACAGCTTCGCCGCTACGCTGGCGGAGCAGGAACGACAACTGGCGACGAATCCCCTGGTGCTGCGGATGCTCGCTGCACGCAGGGAGAAGGCGGCAGACCCCTGGCGCCCCGTCTATCACTACGTCAACCCGGAATACACGCTCAACGATCCGAACGGACTGTGTTACTGGCAGGGGCGCTGGCACCTTTTCTATCAGGCGCGCCCGCCTGAAGACACGCGCCAGCACTGGGGACACGCGGTCAGCGACGATCTGGTCCACTGGCGCGACCTACCCTATGCGCTCTATCCCGGGCCGGAGGACCGATGCTATTCTGGCACCACGCTCGTTGAAAAGGACCGGGTCATCGCCCTCTATCATGGGGTCGAGGTCGGCAACATGGTCGCCGTAGCCCGCGACCCACTGCTGCTGAACTGGGAGAAGCTGCCGGGCAACCCGGTGATCCCCTTCGGGGCCGGGGACGAAGCGCCGCTGCCCCACGGCGTATTCGATCCCTGCATCTGGTCCAGCGACGGGGCGTACCATGCCCTGTCCGCGGGGATCATTCCCGGCCGACCCGAGGGCAAGCACAGCGCTGCAGAATACCTGTTTCGTTCGCGGAACCTGGAAGACTGGGAGTACCTCCACACCTTCATCGAAGGCGACCGATTTACGGTGTTGGGGGATGATGGCGCCTGCCCGTATTTCTGGCCGATAGGCGATCGGCACATCCTGGTGTTCTTCAGCCACATGAGCGGCGGCCAGTACTGGCTCGGCGACTATGACCGGATCCGCGACAAATTTGTCGTCGATGCGCACGGCCTGTTCAATTTCGGCGCCACGTTCCCGGGTGGCGTTCACGCGCCCACGGCCGCACCCGACGGGCAAGGCGGCGTCATCGTTCTGTTCAACATGAACCCGGGCAAACCCACGTACAGGATGAACGACTACCTGAGCGGATTCTACGGAGACCCTGGCGCGAGCGGCGCAGCGGAAGACGATCCTTCCCGTTATGCGCGTGACTGGGACCAGATTCTGACGCTGCCGCGGCGCCTGACGCTCCGCAACAGGTACGACCTGAATATCGAACCTGCCGGAGATATCGAATCCCTGAGGTACGACCACCGGCACGTCGGCCGGACTGTCCTGCCCGCGAACCGGGAGATCGTGCTCGATGACGTCAGGGGCAACGCGATCGAGTTACAGATCACAATGAACCCGAAACACGCGTCGATGTTTGAAGTCGATGTCTTGCGTTCCTCGAACAGGGAGGAATGCACGCGGATCTGCTTCTTCAACAAGCGAGGCTACAAGTACCGCGAACCCTTCGCCAACGACGTACGTTCCAACCTGGTCATTTCAACAATGCTCTCGAATCCGGTTCGCAACGAGAGCGTCATCACGATTGATAGCTCGCTTGCGTCGACGCTGCCCGATGCGCTGTCGCGGCCACCCGAGTCGGCGCCGGTCTTCATTGAAGACGATGAGCCGGTCCGCTTGCGTATCTTCGTCGATCGCAGCGTCGTCGAGGTGTTTGTGAACGAGAGACAATGTGTCGCGGTGCGGGTCTATCCGGGACGTGAGGACAGCACGGGAGTCTCGCTGCTGTCTCAGGGCCAGGAAGCGGAACTGCTTTCGCTCGATTGCTGGCAGATGAGAAGCATTTACGACTAGACGTTGCGCATGACGGACTGAGCCCCGTTCCCTATCACGTCTCCGCCGCTTCGTCAAACTCTCCGTCATCAGCGTCAAACGCCTCGTCAGGCGCTTCAGGCACGGGTTCGTCCACGTCAGCACCGACAGCAGGAGCCACCGCTGTCGCGCCACCGGTGGCCGCCTCCAGCAACAGCAGCAGCCGGTCGGCCATGGAGGCCGGGTCCGGGTGCAGGCCGTCCTGCAGCAGCGCCGTCTCGAAGAGCTGCTCGATGGCCGCGTCGATCACCGGGTCCTGCGGCCGCGCAGCCAGCATATGACCCAGATTGTGCAGCAGCGCGTGGCGCGGGTTCAGCTCAAGCGTGCGCACCGGCAGCTCGTACTCGCGCTCCAGCAGGCGGTTGATACGGAACAGGTTGCGCTCCTGGGCGCCCTCCACGCTGACCAGGCGCGCCGGGCTGTCCACCAGCGTGCTGCTGGCGCGCACCTCCTGCACGCGTTCGCCCAGCACCGCGCGGAAGCGTTCCTGCACCTTGCCGAAGTCGTCTTCGGCGAGAGTCTCGCGCTGCGTTTCTTCCGCTTCCTCACGCAGCGCGCCGATGCCCTCGAGGTCGATGTCGGCCTCGTCCACGTTGCGCAGGCGATGGCCGTCGAAGGTCTCCAGGCCCAGGAGCATGTAGGGGTCGACGGGATCGGTGAAGTACAACACCTCGATGCCGCGCTGGCGGAAACTGTCCAGATGCGGGCTGCGGCGCGCGCTGTGGCTATCCGCGCCGAGGATATAATAGATGTCCTCCTGCCCCTGCGCGAGGCGTGCCACAACCTCCTGCAGGCTGTGCCAGCCTGCCGCGTCGTCATCGTGCGTGCTGTTGAAGCGCAGCAGCGCCTCCAGCGTCGCGCGCTCTTCCTCGCTGATCGCCAGGCCCTGCTTGAGATAGCGGCCGAAGCTCTGGAAGACGCCGAGGTAGAGTTCGTTTTCCTGCTCCGCCATACGCTTCAGTTCGCCCAGCAGACGCCGGGTCAGGGTCTGTTTCAGGCGCGCCATGACGCGCGTGGCCTGCACGCTTTCGCGGCTGACGCTCAGCGGCAGGTCTTCGCTGTCGACCACGCCCTGCACGAACTGCAACCACTCCGGCAGCAGGTCAGTGGTGGCTTCCTCAATGAGCACCTTGCGCGCGTAGAGTTTGAGGCCCGGTTCGCGTTGCATGCCGAAGGGATTGGGGCCGTCGTCCTGCGGAATGTAGAGCAGCGCGTAAAACTGCAGCGGAACGTCGGCGCGGATGTGCAGCTGTTGGCGCGGCTCGCCGAAGTCCAGCGTCAGCGTGCGGTAGAACTCGGCATACTGTTCCACGCTGATCTCGCTGGCCGACTGGCGCCAGAGCGCAGTCTGGCGGTTGGTCGGCTCGCCCTCTTCATCAATGAAGATAGGGAAGGAGATGTAGTCCGAGTAGCGCCGGATGATGTCCTTGAGGCGGAAGGGCTTCAGGAACTCCTGCGCGTCCGGCTTGAGCGTGATGATGATGTCCGTGCCGCGCTGACCGCGCTCGCCCGGCTCAATCGTCCAGGTCTCGTCGCCGGCGGACTCCCAGACCCAGGCGCCTTCTTCGGCGATATGCGAACGCGACACGACGCGCACGCGCTGCGCGACCATGAAGACCGAATAGAAGCCGACGCCGAACTGGCCGATGACGTCCTGCGCCGCGGCGTTGTCCTCCTGCATCGCGGCGATGAAGGCCTTCGCGCCACTGTGCGCGATGACGCCCAGATTCTGCTCCATGTCCGCGCGCGTCATGCCGATGCCGCTGTCGCTGAGGGTCAGCGTGCCGGCCTCCTCGTCCGCCCCGAGCTGAATCTTCAGCTCGGCGTCAGCGTCGAGCATGTCGTGCTGCGTCAGCTGCTCGAAAGCGGCGCGGTTGAGCGCGTCCGAGGCGTTGGAGATCAGCTCGCGCAGGAAGATCTCGCGCTCGGTGTAGAGCGAATGCACGAGGATGTCGAGCAGTTGTCGGATTTCCGCCTGAAAGGCACGGGTTTCGGCCATCGTCGCCACTCCTGGTTCCTGATAGCAAACTTGCTTTCTTGTACCACAGAACGTGGCCAAAATGGCGTGGCAGTCCCGCCACGCAGCCTGGCCGGCATCGTGTACAATGCGGGCGCGACAGTCATGCGGAGGCCGTCCATGCCAGTTCATCACAGCGCCTGCGCTGTCCCGGCGGCCGGCTGAGCGCGGCGCCCGTGCACATCGCCCTCAACGGCTGGTTATGGCAGCAGCCACACAGCGGCAGCGGTCAGTATCTGCGCCAACTGCTGCGCCATCTGACGCAACTGCCATCACCACCACAACTCACGCTGGTGCTGCCCCCCGGCGCGGACGCCGGCCCTGACCTGCCGGACGGTGTGCAGGCCCTGCCCACGCGCGGCCGCTGCGGCCGCCTGGGCAAGTTACTCTTCGAGCAGCGCAGCTTTCCGCGCGCTGTTGCTGCCTGCAACGCCGACATCGCCCACGTACCCTATCACGGCGCGCCCTTACGCTCGCCGGCGCCACTGGTCACTTCCGTGCTTGATGTCGTCGCGCTGGTCATCCCGGAGTATGCGCGCAGCCTGCCGGCGCGGCTGTACACGGCGCTGGTCGGCGCCTCGGCGCGCGGCTCGGCGCAGATCATCACGCTCTCGCAGGCCTCCAAACTCGACATTGAGGAGCAGCTGGAGCTGCCTGCGGAGCAGATCACCGTGACCTGGCTGGCGCCGGACGATGCCTGTCACCCGCGCATGGGCGCGGAACGCGACGAGGAAGTGCGCGCCCGTTACGACCTGCCGGAGCGCTACGTCTTCGCCATCGGCGGCTTCGACCTGCGCAAGCAATTCAAACAGCTGCTGCTGGCCTGGACCTGGGTGGCGCAGGCCGAGGGCGCAGACTGCGCGCTGGTCATCGCCGGGCGCGAACCCGAGTGGCGCTCACCACTCTTCCCGGACCTGCGCGCCTGTGCCAGTGAGCTGGGCATCAGCGAGCACATCCACTGGACCGGTGAGGTCGATGAGGCAGACAAGCCCGCCCTCTATCGCATGGCGCAGGTCTTCGCCTTCCCCAGCCGCTATGAGGGCTTCGGTCTGCCCGTGCTGGAGGCCATGGCCTGTGGCACGCCGGTGGTGGCCAACGAAATCTCCTGCATGCCGGAGCTGGTGGCCGACGGCGCCTTTCTCGTCGAGCCGGGCAGCGCGCGCGCCATGGCCGGCGCCATCATCGCCCTGCTCAACCAGGAGCCGCTGCGGCAGGCGCAGATCAACGCCGGTCTGGCGCGCGCCACACACTTCAGCTGGCGCCGTACCGCGCAGCAGACCCTGGCTGTCTACGAGCAGGTGCTGGCTGCTCGCTAAAGGCTGCGCGTCTCGTTGGGCTGCATCACGAGCGGCTCGGCATCGGTTTCGCTGCGCACCCGTCCGGCCCAGGCGTCCACATCCACGGCGACCAGCTCGAAGGTATTGTAATGCATGGGCACCACCAACCGTGGGCGCAGGAAGCGGATGGCCTGCAGCGAGTCCTCCGGCCCCATCGTGAAGTTGTCACCGATAGGCAGAAAAGCGATGTCGAGGCCGGCCGCGCCAATGAGCTGCATGTCAGAGAAGAGCGCTGTATCCCCCGCGAAGTAGATGCGCTCGCCGGCGGCAGTCGTGAAGATAAAGCCGTTGGGGTTGCCGCCATAGCTGCCATCCGGGAAGGAGGAACTGTGAAAGGCGACGGTCTGGCGCGCATGCACACAGCCGAAGTCACGACCGCCGCCCGAATTTAGCGGGTGCGAGTTCAGGCCCTGCGCCGCCACATGGTTGGCAATCTCGACGTTGGCCACCACCGTAGCACCACTGCGCGCTGCAACCGACTGTAAGTCGGCGACGTGATCCCCGTGCGCGTGCGTTACGAAGATGAGCTCGGGGTTGAGACTGCCGGGATCCACAGTCGCGGCCGGGTTGCCGGTAAGGAAAGGATCGACCAGCGTTTCGTGTCCATCAAAGTGGAATACGAAGGTGCCGTGGCCCAGCCAGGTGAAAGAAACGCTCATGGGTATACCTCCCTGTGAACAGTAAGTGGCGCTGATTATTTTGTATCATGCATCAGAACCACGTACCAGTGGCGACAGCTTGTGTAAAACATTTTCTTCCAGTCTGTTCTTTCTTTTTAAGTAGTCGTAACAGCAGGAGCTGTCGAAACTGTCGAGAAGGTGGCAGCAGTGGTTTACAGGACGGGTGGATTTCGCAGGTTTTCCCCTCATATCCAAGGTTAATCGTCACATATCCCAACAGTTCTGCGATAAGGTGCGAATTCCACCAGGCACGACTGTTTACAAGTTTCTGTGCACAAATCGCCAGCTTATCGACACTGTGTATAGATGGCCCGCCAGTTGTGCACAACCGGAGCGTAACACACAGGAAAAAAGCGACTTGTGCACAGGCTTGCACAGTTTTTGGGCAGGTTATCGACAGGTTGTGCACAAGCTGTCTGCGATATCTGGCGGAACGCCTGTGATAATCCGGGATAAACGCCCTGATCGTCATGCTATACTGCGCTGCCCGATCTCCTGCGCAAGTGAGGTACAGCGTCCTTTCATGTCCCTGTTGAGCGCCTCCGGGCTGGTCTGTTCCTTCGGCGCGGACGAGATCTTCGCTGAGGTCAGCGTGGAGATCGCGCACGGCGCGCGCATCGCCCTGGTAGGGCCGAATGGCGCGGGCAAGACCACGTTGTTGCGCGTGCTCATCGGCGCGGAGCAGGCGGAAGAGGGCGAGTTACGACGCGCCGGCGGAACGCGCATCGGCTTTCTGCCGCAGCGCCCGGAACTGGCCGGCGCGCACAGCCTGCACACGGAGGCGCGGCGAGCCTTTCGCGAGCTGGAACAACAGGAAGCGCGCCTGACGCAGCTGGAAACGGCGATGGCGGACCCGACCCGGCATGAGGCTGCGCTGGCGCAATACGGGCCGCTGCAGGAGCGCTTCGAGCGCGCCGGCGGCTACACCTGGGAAGCGCGCATCCGCATGGTGTTGACGGGACTGGGCTTTGTCGAAGCGGACTTCGGCCGCCCCTTGTCACAGCTGTCCGGTGGGGAGAAGACGCGCGCCCTGCTTGCGCGCCTGTTGCTGCAGGCGCCGGACCTGCTGCTGCTGGACGAACCGACCAACCATCTCGACATTGAGGCAGTGGCATGGCTGGAAAGCTGGCTTGGTTCCTTCCCGGGTGCCGTGCTGGCGGTCAGCCACGACCGCTGGTTCGTTGACCACTTCGCGCGGCAGATCTGGGAGCTGGACCATGGCCGCCTGAATCTCTTCCGCGGCAACTACAGCCACTATGTACGGCAGCGGGATGAACGCCACGTGCGGCTGCGACTCGAATATGAGGCGCAGCAGGAACGCATCACGAAGGATGAGGCCTTCATCCGCAAACATATGGGCAGCCGCCTCACCGCCCAGGCGAAAGGACGCCAGAAGCGCCTGGCGACCCTGCAAAAACGCGGCCTGATTCAGGCGCGTCCGCGTGGACGGCGGCGGCGCATGGGGCTGGACATGGGAGCCACGCAGCGCAGCGGCGACGAGGTGCTGCTGACGCGCGACCTGGTGCTGGGCTATTCCGATGACGGGCTGCCCCTGCTGCAGGTGCCGGACATCACGCTCCGGCGCGGCGAGGTGGCGGCGCTGATCGGCCCCAACGGCGTGGGCAAGAGCGTCTTCCTCAAGACCATCACCGGCCAGCTGGCGCCACTGTCGGGGACGGTGCGCATGGGCGCCGCGGTGCAGCCCGGCTATTTCGCGCAGGCCCACGAAAACCTGCGTGAGGAGCTCAGAATTCTCGACGAGATTTTCGACCGGCGCCAGATGCCGGTCAGCGAGGCGCGCGACCTGCTGGGCCAATACCTCTTCAGCGGCGACGATGTGTTTCGTCCGGTCAGCACGCTCAGCGGCGGTGAGCGCGGACGGCTGGCGCTGGCCCTGCTGGCGCTGGCGGGCGCCAACCTGCTGCTGCTGGACGAACCGACCAATCACCTCGACATCGACAGTCAGGAAGTGTTGCAGCAGGTGCTGGAACAGTTCGCGGGGACGGTGTTGCTCGTCAGTCACGATCGCTGGCTGATCGACGCGCTGGCCACGCAGCTCTGGATCGCGCGGCCGGGCGAGATCCGCCTGTTTGACGGGAGCTGGGCGGAATACAACCGGGCGCAGCAGACGGCTGCTGCCCAGCCCGCGCCGGCCCCGCGCGCGGCGGCGTCACGGGAGCGGGCCCGTACCCGCCCGTCTGCGGCGCAGCACGAGCGGCGCGCGCGTGATCTTGAAGCGCGCATCCACGAACTGGAGCAGCAGCAGGGCCGGTTGACGGAGGCGATTGAGCAGGCGAGCCGCTCCGGTCAGGGCGGGCGCGTGGCGGAACTGGGCGCGAAGTGGGCCGAGGCGGATGCTGCGCTGGAGGCCGCGCTGGCGGAATGGAGCGCGCTGGCCGATCAGGTCGACCACTAGCCCATTCCGCCAGCGCAGGCCGGACGATGATGGGGTGGCGTTATTCTGTAGCCAGGCTGGCGAACTTGCCTTCCCAGTCACTCTTGCTGACGAACTTGGTGAGGTTGCGGCCGTCCGCCGTCTTCGCGCGGATGGCGTAGCGCACCTGACCGTTCTTGCCTTCGTAGCTGGTGCGCATGATCCCGCTTTCGTCGATCTCGACGCTCTCGCGGTTCTTTACGTCGTAGAATTTCTCGGCCATGAGGCAAATCCTCTTCTGAATTTCCGGCGGGCCAGCGTACAACCCGCCGCTGCGAACGCGCCGTGTTTATACATGAAAAGCGCCGCCTGCGCAATTCCGGAGTCGGCAGGCACAGGGGAAATCAAGCAAGAGACAGAGAGGGTTGATTTCTGATCAACATCACAAATTTCATCATACTGATTGACAAGTGCTAAAGAATGAGGCATTATTGTTGTAACTGGCAGCCCGCTGCATACCGAAGGACCAGGTGCCACCTGGGAGGTTAGTAGGTATGGGGGGGCTGCTTTTTTTAGTTGAGGTGGTCAGCCTCGAAGCCATCCGGGCCATACAGACAGTGACGGTAAGGACTGAACCAGCCTTTACCAGAGGCAGCAGGTGTCGTCTCCTCCATGCAAAATCCCGGATGGATTGTCCTCACCTGGCTTAAGATATGTGCGGACAGCTGGTTCTTCGCAGCAGAACGCTTTCCCAGGGGTGCGGAGGGGTTGGGGACCCCGACGTTCATTCTTGATTGCATGGCGCCAAGCACAATATCCAGGCCTTGCAAAAGTACGTGGTCACGAGAATCGACCTCACCGACGGCCCCGGGGAACACGCGGACATTTCCATCCTGGAAGGCGGGACTACTGTTCAGCTTGTAGATCTGTTGTCGGAAGTCACGTTTGTCTTCAACGGGAACCGGGAGTTCGTCCAATAAAAACCGAAACCTGGCGGGATTGTTGCGAGGGGTTCTGTAGCGAACATCAAATGCGTGTTCGATGAACGCAAGATACAGCAGAAGATAGCGTTCCTTGAAGTTTAGAGACTTCATACTTCTCGGGGTGAGCGAGTTGTCTGTAAACAGGATTCGTACCTTGATTCTTCCGTCACGCACAAAGTTGAAGAATACAGACGCCAAGCTTCGATACTTGTCGAGGTAGTTGAGTGTGACTCTTTGCCACTTCACTTCGCCATGCAGGTTTAACCGCACCTTTTCCGCTTCCAACGCTGAAACGACACCACCCCGGTCGCGTGAGGAAATTAGCAGACCGCCGTAAAAGTTGGAGAAGAGAGCTCCTTTCTCGATAGACTCGTCTGCGTACAGAATGAACTCTCGTGGCGTCACTAACTGTCTCCAAACTTCTCCATCTTGCTGACCTGTTACCTGACAGGCATAAAACACCCCCGGCGCTGAACCGGGGGCGCTGTGTGAGTAACGGGGCGCTCAGCCCTGATCCTGCTCCAGGTCCTGGTCGACGCGCTGCTGCGGCAGGGTCAGCCAGTCGGCGCCGGCGCCGGCCTGGCGCCAGAAGACCAGCTCGCCATCCTGCTCATCAATGCGCACGAGATCGCCCGGGCTGAACTCACCACGCAGCAGGCGGATGCTCAGTGGGTTCTCGACGAAGCGTTGCAGCGCGCGCCGCAGCGGCCTGGCGCCGAACTGCGAGTCGTAGCCCCGGCGTGCCAGCCAGCGCCGCGCCGACGCAGTCAGCTCTATATCAATGCCCATCTCGCTCAGGCGCTCGCCCACGCCCAGCAGCTGCAGGTCGACGATGCTCTCCATGTCGTCCGGTGACAGCGTGGCGAAGATGATGACCTCGTCGATGCGGTTCAGGAACTCGGGGCGGAAGGTATCGCGCACGGCCTTCTCGATGCGGTCGTGGTCGGCGACGGCGAGCTCGTCGGTGGGCTGCACGAAACCCAGCGCGCCACCCCGGCGCACGAAATCCGTGCCCAGGTTGCTGGTCATGATGATGACGGCGTTGCGGAAATCCACCACGCGCCCCTGGCCGTCGGTCAGACGCCCGTCTTCCAGTACCTGCAGCAGCGCATTCCAGACGTCGGGGTGGGCCTTTTCGATCTCGTCGAAGAGGATGACGCGGTAGGGGCGACGGCGCAGGGCCTCGGTCAACTGGCCGCCTTCCTCGTAACCGACGTAGCCGGGCGGCGCGCCGAAGAGGCGACTGACCGTGTGCTGTTCGCGATATTCGCTCATGTCGATGCGCACCAGCGCGTCCTCGTCATCGAAGAGGAAGCCCGCCAGCGCGCGCGCCAGCTCAGTCTTGCCGACGCCGCTGGCGCCGAGAAAGATGAAGGAGCCGATGGGCCGGCGCGGGTCCTTGAGCCCGCTGCGGGAACGGCGGATGGCGTCCGCCAGGGCGGAGACGGCCTCGGCCTGGCCGATGATGTGCTCGTGCAGCGCGTCTTCCATACGCAGCAGCTTTTCGCTCTCGGTCTCCAGCATCTGCTGCACGGGGATGCCGGTCCACTGGGCGATGACGCCGGCGATGTCTTCGGCCTCGACCACCTCGTCGAGCGTGTTCTCCTGCTGCCAGCGCTCCCGCTGCTGCCCGAATTCCTCTTCCAGCTGCAGGCGGCGCACCTTGAACTGCGCGGCGCTCTCGTAGTCGCGTGCGAGGCTGGCGGCCTCCTCCTCGACGGCGAGGTTGTCGATCTCGCCCTTCACGTCCTTCAGCTCCTGCGGCAGCGAAAAGAGCGCCACGCGCAGTTTGGCCGCCGCCTCGTCCAGCAGGTCGATGGCCTTGTCGGGCAGGCGGCGGTCGGTTACGTAACGGTTCGAGAGGCGTGCGGCGGCGATGACGGCGTTGTCGGCGATGTTGACCTTGTGATGCGCCTCGTAGCGGTCGCGCAGGCCGCGCAGCATCTCGATGGTTTCATCGACGCCGGGCTCCTCGACGAAGACGGGCGCGAAACGCCGGTCGAGCGCGCTGTCCTTTTCGATGTACTGGCGGTATTCGTCGAGGGTGGTGGCGCCGATGGCGTTGAGTTCGCCGCGCGCCAGGGCGGGCTTCATCAGGTTGCCGGCGTCGAGGGCGCCCTGGGCCGCGCCCGCGCCCACCACCTGGTGCAGCTCGTCGATGAAGAGAATGATCTCCCCCTGCGAACGCTGGACTTCCTCGATCGAGGTCTTGAGGCGCTCCTCGAATTCGCCGCGGAAGCGGCTGCCAGCCAGCATCGCTCCCAGGTCCAGGCTGACGACCTTGCGCCCCAGCAGCAGCTCCGGCACATCGCCGCTGTCGATTTGCTGCGCGAGGCCCTCGACGATGGCGGTCTTGCCCACGCCCGCCTCGCCGATCAGCACCGGGTTGTTCTTGGTGCGGCGGCAGAGGATCTGGATGACACGCAGAATCTCCGCGTCGCGCCCGATGACGGGGTCGAGCTTGCCCTCGGCGGCCAGACGCGTCAGGTCGCGGCTGTACTTTTCAAGCGTGCGCCAGCGGCTCTCGGCCTGGGGGTCGGTTACGCGCTGGCCACCGCGCAGCTCGCGCATGGCGCCGGTCACGCGCTCGCGCGTGATGCTGTGGCCGCTCAGTACCTGCGCGACGCTGGTGTTGCGCTCCTTGAGGATGGCGAGGAAGATGTGTTCGGTAGAGATGTATTCATCGCGCAGCTGGTTGGCTTCCTCGGTGGCGAGATCGATGATGCGCTTGACGCGCGGCGTGATGAACACCTGGCCGGTGCCGCCGCCGTAGATGGCAGCCTTGGGGCTGGCGCGCAGCACTTCGTCGAGGCGCGTGCGGATGGCGCCGGTGTCCACGTTGAGTTGCGCCAGCAGTTGCGGGATGGCGCCGTCCTCCTGCTCCAGCAGGGCCAGCAGGATATGCTCGGTATCGACCTGGTTGTGGCCGTAGCGTTGCAGGATTTCGTAGGCACGGGCGGCGGCATCCTGCGCGCGTTCCGTGAAGCGTTCAAAGCGCATCATGGGCGAGGGTCTCCGGCATTGATGAACGTTCGGCCCGGGTGATTTATTCACCCGGGTACCAGCGCAAGCATACCGCGCCAGGCGCAAGAACTTCGTTTACATTCTGTTAGTATTCAGGGAAAGTTCGCCCGTGCTTTCCTCTATGTCTGACACAGGCACGAAACGCGTATTCGTGAAGACCACTGTCCTGCGCGTCAACCCGGAGCAGCCACAGGCTGATGTCATCGCGCGCGCCGCACAGGTGCTGCAGCGCGGCGGCCTGGTGGCCTTCCCGACCGAGACCGTCTACGGTCTCGGCGCCAGCGCGCTGGACGACAGGGCCATCCGCCGCATCTACCGCGCCAAGGAGCGCCCCGCGCACAACCCGCTCATCGTGCACATCGCCGCCACGGCGCAGCTGGCGGGCCTGGTCGACGGGCTGCCGCCGCTGGCATTGCGTCTGGCGCGCCGCTTCTGGCCCGGCCCACTGACTTTGGTGCTCAAACGCCACCCCGCGCTGCCGGACGTCATCGCGCCCGCGCGCAACACCGTGGCGCTGCGCCTGCCGGCGCACCCGGTCGCCCAGGCCCTCATCACGGCCGCGGGGCTGCCGCTGGTGGCCCCCAGCGCCAACCGCTTCACGCGCCCCAGCGCCACCAGCGCGCAGCATGTGCTGGCCGACCTTGACGGACGCGTTGACCTGCTGCTGGATGGCGGGCCGACGCGCATCGGCCTCGAATCCACCGTGCTCGACCTGACCGCAACGCCGCCCGTCGTGCTGCGTCCCGGCGCCATCACGCTGGAAATGCTGCGCGCGCAACTGCCTGAGCTGCGCCTGGCCGGCGCCATGCTCGATCTGAACGCCGAAGACGCCATGCCGGACGCGCCGGGCCAGCATGTGCGCCATTACTCACCGCGCGCGCAGCTGCTGCTTTACAACGGTGAGGCGGAAGTCGTGCTGGCGGCCATGCGTTCGGTCGCCCGCGCACAGCTGGCGGCTGGCCGGCGCGTGGGACTGCTCGACTGCGCGGCGGGCTTTGACGGCTGCGAGCAGGTTTCGCCGGGGGCTGACCTGGAGGCGACGGGGCGCGGCCTCTTCGCGGCGCTGCGGGAACTGGATGCGCGCGGTGTGGACGTCATTCTCGCGCAGCTGCAGGAGCCGGCCGGCCTGGGCGCGACTATCAACGACCGGCTGTTGCGCGCGGCAGAAGGGCGGATTGTGCAGCTGTGAAAGCGCCTGTCAGCGCAGACGGCCCTGGCGGATGAAAGGTTCCGGCGCCGGGTGTCCTACGGTCGCGAAATCGGCCAGCACGGCGGAGACATCCCAGGGGACGCGGCGCAACTCGACGGTCGCGACCTCTCCCTCAAAGGTGAACAGGCCCCATTCAGCCATGCCGGGCGCGCCGAAGGACCAGCCGACGCTGCCAACATTGACGGCGCGCCAGTGCCCCAGGTCGCGATCCATCTGCAAGTGCGTGTGACCGCCGATGCCCAGGCGACCCTCGCGGTCCAGCAGGGCGTCCAGCGCCTCCTCATCGGGCGAATCGGGGCGCAGGGCCATGGATTCGTCGTCGCCGGGGATGGCGTGATAGCCGATAACGGGGCCGTAGCCCGGCGCCTGCAGACGCAACTCACGCCCGAGGATGCTGCGCAGGAAGTCGTATTCCTCCCAGCCCAGCTGCGCCACAGCCCAGTTGAGCGCCTGGTCGCGGGCCTGCCTGGCAGGGGCCAGCTGGCGCAGGGCGGCTTCGTCGCTGGCCGCGGGCGTCCAGGCCGGCCGGCTGCCGTGGACGAGGTAACGATCGGTGTTGCCGCCGATGACGCGTAACTTCTCCTCGCCGAGCGCTGCGCGCAGCTCAAGGACGCGGCGCACACAGTCCGCCGGCCGCGGGCCAAAGGCCGCCAGGTCGCCGGGCACCCAGACCTCATCGAATTCACCCCGGGCCTGCACGTCCGCCCAGGCCGTCTCAAGGGCGTTCAGGTTGCCGTGAATGTCCGCCAGTACAGCCAGTCGCATGCGCATCCTCCCCTGCGGGGCCGAGTATAGCGGCCCAGGGGTATACTGGGGCAATTCCCGGACATTTGAAGGCCCCGCCGATGGCGACTCTCAGCGGCCGGGTGGCGCGCGTCACCTTCCGCAACCCGGAAAACGGCTACAGTGTGCTGCGCGTGGAAGCGCAGGGCAAGACCCTGCCGGGCGCGCGCAACCGCGAAGGTCGCGTGACGGTCGTGGGCGCCATGCCGGAGCTCAACCCGGGCGAAGAGGTGGAGTTCGGCGGCGCATGGATCGAGGATGCGCACTACGGGACGCAGTTCCGCGCAGAGACCGCCATGCCGCGGCCGCCGGTGGGTGAGCGCGGCATCACCAGCTATTTGAGCAGCGGCCTCGTCAAGGGCATTGGGCCGCGCACTGCAGAGCGCATCGTCGAGCACTTCGGCGCCGACACGCTGACCATCCTTGAGCAGGAGCCGGAGCGTTTGACGGAAGTGCTGAAGCCGCCGCTGGCGCGGGCCCTGAGCGACGCCTGGCAGGCGCAGCAGGCCAGCCGCCACGCTCTCATTTTCCTGCAGAACTACGGCGTCAGCAGCCGCATGGCACAGCGCATTCATGAGAAATTCGGCATGGAGACCATCCCCGCCGTGCAGGCGAACCCCTGGACGCTGGCGGACGAGGTCTTCGGCATCGGCTTCCGGCGCGCGGACGAGATCGCGCTCAACATGGGCAAGCCGGCGGACGCCACCGAGCGCATGAGCGCCGGCCTGCGCTTTGCGCTGGCGGAGATGACGAAGGAAGGACACGTCTTTGCGCCGCGTGACCAGCTGCTGGAGCAGGCCGCCAGGCTGCTGGGCCTCAGCGAGGGCGTCGCGCTGGAGGCGGTGCTGGCGCAGGAGCTGCAGGCGGGCGAACTGCGCCGTGAAGAGGGCGTCAGCGCGGACGGCCAGGAGGCCATCTACCTGCCGCGCTGGCAGCGCGCGGAACGCGATGCTGCCCGGCGCCTGTGCGCCCTGGCGCAGACGCCTTCGCAGCTGGGCGCAAGGGCCCGCGGGCTGAACTGGTCGCAAGTTCTGCAGGCGCTGGCGGCGCAGAGTGCGGAGGAACTGACGCAGCAGCAACGGGGTGCCGTGGAAGCGGCCTGCGTGCACAAGCTGGGCGTGCTCACCGGCGGCCCCGGCACCGGCAAGACGACCACGTTGAAGCTGGTCATCGCGGCCCTGGCCTCGTTACAGGCCCGCGTCGCGCTCTGCTCACCAACCGGGCGCGCGGCGCGTCGGCTGGCGCAGGCCACCGGACGCAAGGCCAGCACCATTCACCGCCTGCTCGGCTACAGTCCCGCCGAGGGCTTCGGCCACAACGAGGACAATCCACTGAAGCTGGACATCCTGATCGTCGACGAGGCCTCGATGATCGATTTGCAGCTGTTTCACCATTTACTGCGCGCCCTGCCGCCCGCGGCGCATCTGCTGCTGGTGGGCGATGTCGACCAGTTGCCCAGCGTGGGCGCCGGCAACGTTCTGCGCGACGTCATCGGCTGCGGCCTGGCGCAGGTCACGCGCCTGTCGGTCATCTTCCGCCAGGACGCGGACAGCGGCATCATCACCAACTCACATCGCATCAACCAGGGCGAGATGCCGCTGCTCGACAACCGGCGCTCGGGCGACTTTTTCTTTCAGGAGACGGAGGTCGACCAGGTCGTCAGCGAGGTGGTCGGCCTGGTCAAGACACGGCTGCCAGGGCGCTACGGCCTCGACCCCCTGCGCGACATCCAGGTGATTGCGCCCATGTACCGCGGCGAGGCCGGCATCAACAACCTGAACGAGGCGCTGCAACAGGCGCTGAACGGCAATGTGCGCATGGCCGGCAAGCAGATCGGCGCGCGCAGCTTCCGCGTCGGTGACAAGGTGATGCAGACGCGCAACAACTACGAAAAGGAAGTCTTCAACGGCGACATCGGCTTCATCCACGCCATCGATGAAAACGCCGGCGGCCTTGAACTGGTGATGGACGACCGCTTCCTGTTCTACGAATGGGCGGAGGCGGAGGAGTTGCTGCACGCTTGGTGTATCAGCACGCACCGCAGCCAGGGCTCGGAGTATCCGGTGGTGGTGATGCCGCTGCTGACGCAGCATTACATGATGCTGCAGCGCAACCTGCTCTACACGGCTATCACACGCGCGCGGCGGCTGGTGGTGCTGCTGGGCACGCGCGCGGCCATCGGCATGGCGCTGCGCAACAATCGGGTGGCCGAACGCCACAGCGGCCTCGTGCCCCGCATCCGTGCGTTGCGGGCGGACTGAAGCTCTTCAGGATGCAGTTCGACGAGGGCGCAGCGCTTCAGGCGTGACCTGACGCCGCGTCGCGCTGCTGCAGGGCCAGCAAGGCGATGAATTCGTAGACCAGATTGGCAGCCAGCAGCGCTGTGATGCCGGCCGGGTCGTAGGAGGGCAGCACCTCCACCATGTCGAAGGCGACGAAGTTGATGCCGCGCAACCCGCGCAGCAGCTCGTGACAAGTGGCGCTGCTGAAGCCACCGGTCTCGGGCGTGCCCGTGCCGGGCGCGAAGGCCGGGTCCACAAAGTCGATGTCGAAGCTGAGGTAACTTGCGCGCCCGCGCAGCAGGTCCTGCACCTGCTGCAGCACGTCCTCCACGCCGCGGCGATGCAGCTCGCGCGCCGTCACCACCTGAAACCCTAGCTCGCGTGAGAGGGGGATGTCGTGCTCGTCATAGACCGGCCCGCGCAGGCCGATCTGGATCGAGTGCTCGACATCCAGCAGGCCCTCCTCCAGCGCGCGGCGGAAGGGCGTGCCGTGCGTATCCAGCCCACCGTAGTAGCCGCTCCAGATATCGCCGTGCGAGTCGAAGTGCAGCAGCGCGAGCGGTTGGCCGTGGCTGGCGGCGGCGGCGCGCAGCAATGGCAGGGAGATGGAATGGTCGCCGCCGAGGAAGATCGGCGTGACCCCGGCGCTGAAAAGCGGCCTGGCGGCGGCGGTGATGTCCTTGTGCGAGCGCGGCAGATAGCCCGGCACGGTGGGCAGATCGCCATAGTCAATGCCCGAAAGCGTCGGGAACAACGCCACTTCCTGTTCCGGATGGTAGGGCCGCAGCAGCATCGATGCAGCGCGGATGGCCTCCGGGCCAAAGCGCGCGCCGACGCGGTAGGTCGCGCCCGTATCGAAGGGCACGCCCATCACGGCGAAGTCGACGCCTTCCAGCTGTGTCACATGCGGCAGGCGCATGAAGCTGCGCAGGCCGCTGTAGCGCGGGGAACTCATTCCGTCGGGCGGGTGCCAGGGCGGGCCGGTGGACATGGCGGGCAGGTCTCCTGCAGAGGGGCTTTCGCGAGAGTGTAGCAAGCGGGAGAGTTGACGCGCAAAAACCCTGACGACGGGGTCGAAGACGCGGGGCCGGGGCAAGCCTGGCTGCGGGTCAGGCGTGATCCTCAAGGATCATGGCGGCGGCCTTCTCGCCGATCATGATGCAGGCGGCATTGGTGTTGGCGTTGATGATGGTCGGCATAATGGCGGCATCGGCCACGCGCAGGCCCTGCAGGCCGCGCAGGCGCAGACGCTCGTCAACGACCGCCAGCGCGTCCTGTCCCATTTTGCAGGTGCCTACGGGATGATAGACGGTCGAGGCCTGGTTGCAAATGTAAGCGATCATCTCACTTTCGGAGCGGACGTCGGGGCCAGGCAGGAATTCGGCGCCGCGCCAGGTGTTGAAGGCCGGCATGGACGCAATCCGCCGCGCCAGGCGCAGGCCCGCCAGCAACACCTGCAGGTCGCCTGCTTCCTGTAAACAGGCAGGGTCGATCAGGGGCGGCGCGCAGGGGTCGGCGGATTGCAGGCGCAACACCCCCACGCTCTGCGGGGCGACCAGCGCGGGATGGATGGTGAAGCCGTGCCCCTCAGGCTGCTCCATGTCTTCGCAGGCGGGCCAGCCAGGCGCGAAGTGAAACTGCAGTTCCGGCGCCTCCGCCTGCGCGTCCAGACGGACGAAGGCGCCCGCCTCGGCGTTGCTCGAACTCAACAGCCCCATGCGTTCGCGTCGGTAGCGGGCGACCTGCTCCGGGTCCTCCTTCGCGGCCAGGCTGACCGGCTGCGTGCAGTGCCAGGCGAGCGGTATCTCCGCGTGGTCCACGAGATTTTGACCGACGCCGGGCAAATCGTGGACGACGGGGATGCCCAGCCCGGCGAGCTGTGCCGCCGGCCCGACGCCGGAACACAGCAGCAGTTGCGGCGAATTAATGGCGCCGCCGCAGAGGATGATCTCACGCTCCGCGCAGGCGCGTTGCTGCCGGCCTTCATGTTCATAGCGCAGGCCTCGGCAGCGGCGGCCGGAAAACTCCAGCGCGGTCACGTGGGCGAAGGGGATGGCACGGAAGCCGGGCCGGGCGAAGGCGGGCCGCAGGTAGGCCGCCGCGCTGCTGCGCGCGCCGTCCCGCTGGGTCACCTGTAACAGGCCACAGCCCTCCTGTTCCCCGTCGTTAAAGTCCGGGTTGGGGCGTAGCCCTGCCTGCTGCGCGGCAGCGACGAAGGCCAGGCTGAGCGGGTTGGGATCGCGCAGGTCGGAGACGTGTAGCGGGCCGCCTGTGCCGTGCTGCACCGAGGCGCCGCGCCCCTGGTGCTGCATCTGGCGAAAGAAGGGCAGCACCGCAGCGTAGCTCCAGCCCGCGTTGCCCAGGGCCGCCCAGCGGTCATAGTTGGCCGGGTTGCCGCGCTGGTAGACCATGGAATTGATGGAGCTGCTGCCGCCGTAAAGCTTGCCGCGCGGAACGGGGACGCGACGCCCCTTCAGGCCCGGTTGCGGCACGGTCTGGTAATCCCAGTCCATGTCGCTGTGCAGCAGGTTGGGGAAGCGCGCCGGGATATGCACGTCCTCGTGGTCATCCGGACCGCCGGCCTCCAGCAGCAGTACGCGCCAGCGGCCGTTCTCGCTCAGGCGCGCGGCCAGGGCGCAGCCGGCCGAACCCGCGCCGACCACGATAAAGTCGGCGGTCAGGGTCGTTTGCGCGCCTGCAGCAGGCAGCGTCACGGCCTCAGACTCCGAGGCGGTTGCGGCGCAGGATTTCGTCGCTGGCCTGGCAGGTCCGCGGCTGATGCCCAGGCAGGGGCAGCAGGCGCTCGTGGATCGTGTCGAGGATCCAGTCGGCCTGCGGGAAGAACATTTCCTCCAGCTCTGCCGGCGGCGTGATCCAGTTGCGCGCGCCGACCACTGCAGCCGGCCCGTCCAGCGCGTCGAAGGCCAGCTGCGTGATGTTGCTGGCCATGGTGTGCAGGAAGGAGCCGCGCTCGCAGGCATCGGAGACGAGGACAACGCGGCCCGTCTTGCGCACGGAGCGCAGGATGGGCTCGTAGTTGAGCGGGTTTATGAAGCGCGCGTCGATGACTTCCGCCGCGAGCCCGTGGCGTTCCTGCAGCAGCTGCGCGGCTTCCAGGGCGCGGTACAGCGTTGCGCCGACGCTGAGGATGGTCAGGTCATCGCCCGCGCGCCGCAGGGCGGGCTCGCCCAGGGGCAGCTGGTATTCCTCCACTGGCACGCCACCGATGGCCAGGGTCTCCGTCATGGAGTAGAGGCGCTGGCTCTCGAAGAAGACCACCGGGTCCGTGCCGCGCAGGGCGAGGGAGAGCATGCCCTTCGCGTCACAGGGCGTGGCCGGGAACATCACCTGCAGGCCGGGAATGTGTGCGACCAGCGAGGACCAGTCCTGTGAGTGTTGCGCGCCGTACTTCATGCCGACCGACACACGCAACACCAGCGGCATCTGCAACAGACCGGCGGACATCGCCTGCCACTTGGCCATCTGGTTGAAGATTTCGTCGCCGGCCCGGCCCATGAAGTCGCAGTACATCAGCTCGGCCACGACGCGCCCGCCACTGAGCGCGTAACCGACCGCCGTGCCCACGATCGCGGCTTCGGAGATGGGGCTGTTAAACAGGCGATGATGCGGCAGACACTCCGTCAGGCCGCGATAGACGCCGAAGGCGCCGCCCCAGTCGCGGTTTTCCTCACCCCAGGCGACCAGCGTCGGGTCTTCGTAGAAGCGCAGCAGCAGCGCCTCGAAAAGCGCTTCGGCGAAGGTCAGCGCGCGCAGGGAGGAACGGGGTCGGCCGTCTTCATCGAGGCCGAAGCGATGTTTGTTGCGCGTGATGCGCAGGCGCGTCTCCTCAAGCGGCAGCAGCACCTCGGGTTTGCCCTCCGCCATACGCGCGCGGCTGGCGCCGGAGAACATCAGGCTTTCGATGGCGGCCGCTGCCTGGAGGCGCGGCGAGCGTTCGGGCGAGTTGGCGGCCTGCAGCACTGCGCGCAGCTGCTCCAGCGCGCTTTCATGCAGGGCATCGAGCGCGGCCTGGTCGCAGTGACCGTGTTCCAGCAGGTAGGCGCCATGGCTGGCCAGCGAATCCTGGGCGCGCCACTGGTCGATCTCCGCGCGCGTGCGATAGGCGGAGGCATCGGAGGGGCTGTGGCCGGCGAAACGGTATGTTACGGTCTCCAGCAACACTGGCCCGTGGCCCTGCTCCAGCAGGGCGCGCTTGCGCTCAATGGCGTCAGCAACCGCCAGCGGGTTGAAGCCGTCGACGCGCTCGGCGTGCATGGCGGCCGGATTCACGCCCATGGCCATGCGCGCCAGCATGCCAAAGCCCATGGTTTCCCCGTGAGGCTGGCCGCCCATGCCGTAGAAGTTGTTCATGAAGTTGAAGAGGACGCGCGGGCTGCCGCCCGGCTCGTCTCCCCACAGGGTGTGGTACTGGTCCATGGCGGCGAACATCATGGCTTCCCACACCGGGCCGCAGCCCGCGGCGGCGTCACCGATGTTGGCGATGACGATGCCGGGGCGGCGGTTGATCAGCTTGAACAGGGCCGAACCGACCGCGATATCCGCCGAGGCGCCGACGATGGCGTTGTTGGGCATGACGCCGAAGGGCGGGAAGAAGGCGTGCATCGAGCCGCCCATGCCCTTGTTGAAGCCGGTTGCGCGCCCCAGAATCTCGGCCAGCGTGCCGTAGAGCGTGAAGGCCAGCGCCAGCTGCCGAACGTCGGCCGCGGCCTGCGCGAAGCCCTCGACGACGCGCAGCACCGCGCCATCCATGCAGGTCTCCATGATGCGCAGCAGTCTGGCCTCCGGCAGCTTCTCGATCGCGGAGAAGGATTTGGCCAGAATCTCGCCGTGGCTGCGGTGCGAGCCGAAGATGAAATCCTCCGGCCCGAGGTGGACGCACTGCCCCACCACCGCGGCCTCCTGGCCGATCGAGAGGTGCGCCGGGCCGCCGTGCTGACACTCGATGCCCTGCCAGGCGCCCTCGCGCTTGATGTGTTCCAGCATGGTCTCGAACTGGCGGATAAAAAGCATATCGCGGTAGATGCGCAGGAGGCCGGCGCTCCCGTAGCGGGCCGCGTCCGCCTGCGGGTCGGAGACCCAGGCGTTGGCCGGCAGCTCCGGCGCCGTGATCGTCGTTTGGCGGCGCGCTTCCGCGGGGTCGATCGGGATGAGTTTGGTCATGGCGACTCTTTTGCTCCGGGCTGTTCCGCGTCGACACAGACCTGCTCAATGCGCGCCAGGCATTGCGCGAGGTCCTGCAGGAAGCGGGCGGCGGGTACGCCGTCCAGCACCTGGTGGTCGATCGTCAGCGACAGGCTGATGTGTGGCAGGAAGGCCACACCTCCGTCCTCTGCCACGGCTTTCAGGTGGATGGCGCCGGCGCCGAGGATACCCGCCTGGGGCGGGTTCAGGATGGGCGTAAAGCTTTCGATGCCGAAGGCGCCCAGATTACTCACGGTAAAGGTCGCGCCGTCCAGTTCCTCCGGCCGCAGCGCGCCCTCGCGACAGGCGCGGGCCAGACGCTGCGCCTCGCTGGCAAGTTGCTGCAGGCCGAGCCGGTCGGCGTCGCGGATGACCGGCACGAACAGGCCGCGCGGGCTGTCGACCGCGAAGCCGAGGTGCACGGAGTGGTGTTGCAGGATGTGATCCTCTGCCAGCTGTGCGTTCAGCCAGGGGTGCGCGGGCAGCGTGCGCGCCACCGCGAAATGGAGCAGGTCGTTGATGGTGACCTGGCGCAGCTCAGGGTTGATTGCGCCGGACTTCAGCCGCTGGCGCAGGGCCAGCAGCGCGCGCGCGTCCGCGTGGGTGTGCAGCGTGAGCTGGGCCGTGGTCTGCAGCGATTCCAGCATACGGCGGGCGGTGACCCGGCGCGCTCCGCGCAGCGGAACCCGCTGCCCGGAGGTGGGGATGAGGTCGCTGCGGCGAATGCGCCCGCGCGGGCCGCTGCCCTGTTGTGGCGCGCTGTAGTCGCCCTGTTGCAGCATGGCGCGCGCAACGGGAGTCAGGTGTGGCTGCCCCGCCAATGCGGCCTGTACATCGCGCTCGAGGATGCGGCCGCCGGGCCCGCTGCCCGTCAACTCCGACAAAGGCAGGCCGCGCGCAGCTGCCAGCCCGCGCGCGCGCGGTGAGCTGGCAGGGCGACCGCGACCCGTAACGGATGGCTGTGCTGGATGTTGTTCCGGCGCTGGCTGCTCCGCCGCCGGCGGCATCAATGTTACCTGTGACCGCAAGGCCTCGACGTCCTCGCCGGCTGCGCCGATGGCGCCGATGGGCGCCATGACCATGACCTCGGCGCCGGCCTCGTAAAAGCGCGCCAGCAGCAGGCCATCCGCGGGGCTTTCGACTTCCAGCGTCGCCTTGTCGGTCTCGATTTCGGCCAGCAGGTCGCCCGCCACGACGCGCTCGCCGATAGCCTTGTGCCAGGCGAGGATGATCGAGCTTTCTACCGAGTTGCCGAGTTTCGGCATCAGCACTGCGCTGGCCATGCTGCTCCTGTTCGCGCCCCGTTCCCGTTAGCGCCCCTCAGGCCGCGCCCGGGCGGAAGGGCGCAGTACGCCGGGGGGTCAGCGGCTCCGGCCCGCCCGCCGTGACGAGGAAGGTCTCCTCGATATGCAGCGAGGCTGCGCCGGCGAGGAAGCTGCTGGCCTCGAGGTTGATCACCATGTTCGCCTCCAGCGGCAGGTCGGCGGGGATGTCGAGGCAGTCGTCCGCGAGGCGCCGGCCGTTGTCCGCCACGATAATCGGATAATCGCGCACTTCCAGCCCGAGGCCATGGCCATGGGGCGCAGCAACGCGAATCTCGCTGCGCTCAATCACGCGCTGCATGGCAGCATGCGCGCGTGAGGCGCGCAGGCCGGGGCGCAACATGGCCGCGCCCGCGTCAATGCAGGCGCGCAGCGCAGCATAACGCCGTTGCAACGCCGGTGACAGTGGGCCCAGGGCCAGCGTCAGACCGCTGTCCGAGTAGCAACTGCGCCAGCGGCAGCCGAAATCCACATACATGATAGCGCCATCGGCCAGCCTGTGCGCCGTTTCGGAGGCGATGCCGACGCCGTCAATGCCCAGCGCGAAGTGGTCGAAGTCCGCGCCTGCCTGCGCGACCTGTGCACGGTAACTGCGCGACAGTTGCTGCAGGCTGACGCCGGGCGCAGCCCCCGCCAGGCTGGCCATGGCGGCCGCCTCGCTGATTTCAGCCGCGCGGCGCAAGCGCCCGATTTCATCTTCCGTTTTGACGGCGCGCAGGTAACGTAACAGGTTGCTGCAATCGCGCAGCTGCGCCTGGGGCAGGCCGGTGCGCAGCGTCTGCCGGTGCGCGGCCGGCAATTCCTCCAGCTCCGCACCCAGGCGCGCGTCCTGCAAACCGCGCCGCCGCAGGAGCTGCAACAGGGCGTCAGTGGGGCTGGCAGCGTGTGTGGCGCGCGCCTGCACCTGACGTATACCTTGCCAGGCCTCCGGATCGATTGCCTGCGCGCACTCCTCGATGGTGGGAGCGCCGAAGGCAACCAGCTCGCGCACCCACAGGTCCGCCGCATTGACGGCCATCATGGGCTCGACGACCAGGGCGGGCGGACCGTTGCGCGGGAAGAGGGCGTAACGTTGCATGCGGTGGCCGGAGGCGCCCGGCTGCACCATGTATTCGCGGAAAAGCGGGTCCAGCCACAGGGTGAAATCGCTGAAGCCGGTGATGTTCACCGGCGTGCAGGCGATCAGCGCATCGAGGCCCAGGTCGTCCATGCAGGCTCTGGCGCGCGCCTGGTTAAACAGCATCGGCGCTCACCGGGTTACTGGCACGTGTAGCCGCCATCCACGAACAGGGCGATGCCCGTCACCCAGCGCGACTCATCCGAGGCGAGGTACAGGGCCGCCCAGGCCACGTCCTCCGCGACGCCGATGCGGCCCAGCGGGTGCAGCCGCAACAGGTCGTTCCAGGAGAGTCCGGGCGGGAATTCGCGCTCCGGCTCGGACTGCATTTCCGTCACCTGGTCACGGTTCAGTTCGGTGAGCACCCAGGCGGGGCAGACCGAGTTGACGCGGATGTTGTCCGCGGCGAAATCCAGCGCCAGGCACTTGGTCAGCAGCTCCTGGGCGGCCTTGGCGGCGTTGTAAGCGCCCTGTTTGGGCTGCCCCACGTAGGCGGAGATGGAGCTGATGGCGATGATGGAGCCGCCGCCGCGTTTGCGCATTTCCGGGATGACCGCGCGGGCGCAGTACCAGCTGCCGCGGACGTCGATATCGAAGGTGCGCTGCCACTCCTCGTCGTCGAGTTCCAGCAGGGTGCCGATGCTGGCGCGCACACCGGCGTTGTTGACGAGAATGTCGATCTGCCCGAAGCGCTGCAAGGTCTGTTGCGTCAGGGTCTCGACGGCCGCCGCGTCGCTGACGTCCGTCGGCACGACCAGCACCTCGCCGCCATCACGCAGGATCTCCGCTTCCGTCTCCTGCAGGGTGCTCAACGTGCGGCCACAGATGGCGACGCGCGCGCCCTCGGCCGCGAAGAGGATGGCGATGGCCTTGCCGATGCCGGTGCCGCCACCGGTGACGATGGCGACCTTGCCTGCAAGTCGTCCCGTCATGTCCGCCTCAGCCCGGCGCGCTGCTGCCGCGTATCTGGTCGAGGCTCTGCATCAGCGCGCCCGTCATGAAGCCCAGGTCGACGCCGAGCGAGACCAGCCGACTGCCCTTGTTCACCCAGGCGAGGACGGTCTCCGGCGGGGCGTCGGAAGGCAGGGGCACGCCGATGGGGATCTTCAGCGCCACGGCGACCGCGATGACGTGCTCCATCGCCTGGATCACGTCCTGATGGTCGGGCGTCTCCAGCAGGCCCATCGAGGCCGAGAGGTCCATCGGCCCGAGGAAGGCGAAGTCGACGCCCTCGACGCCGAGGATGTTCTCGACGTCATTGACGGCCTGGATACTCTCGATTTGTATACCGGCGAGGATGGTGCTGTTGGCCAGGCGCACGTAGTCATCTATCGTGCGGCCGTAGTAGCTGGCGCGGTGCGGCCCGAAGCCGCGCGTCCCCTGTGGCGGATAGCGGCAGGCGGCGACGGCCCGTTGCGCTTCCTCCACCGAAGCGACTTGTGGCACCAGCACGCCGCCGAAGCCCATGTCAAGACAGGTCTTGATGAGCACCTGGTCGTTCCAGCCGACGCGCACCAGCGAGACGGCCTGCGTTCCCTCGAAGGCCATGACGATGCTGGCGAGGCTTTCCGGTGAAAAGGGCGCGTGTTCGGTATCGACCAGCACCCAGTCCAGGCCGGACCCGGCCATGACTTCCGTCACGGCCGGGTCGTTGAGCATCACCCAGGCGCCGAGGGCTGAGTCGCCGCCGTCGAGTTTCTGACGCAGCGCAGCGCCGTTCTCAAGCAGAGACATACGCGCCTACCAGGTGAAGGTCTTGGTCGGCACGAAGACTTCCCGCTCGCCAACTTCACCGCTGGCTGGCCGGTCGAAGAGCGGGTAGGTGGTACCGCGCGGTTCGATGGCGACCACGTTGGCGCCGCGCATGGTCAGGCGGTAGGGAATCTCGCCGATAACGCGGTGGAGCGTTCGTTCCAGCACAGGGAAACGGATGTCGACGACATCGCCGGGCGCAAGCCCCTCAAGGCAGACCATGGGCCCGTCGAGGCTGAAGTCGGCCGCAGCACCATTCACTGTGGCGCTGACCGCCTGCAGGTCGACCCACTCGGACATGCGCACGTAGACCTTCGGCGCGTCCTTGATGGTCAGTTGCACGCGGCCGTCGGCCGGCAGCCAGCTGGCGACGTCCAGCCAGGGTGAGGCGCGGTTGAGCAGGAAGTTGACGGTCGTGCTGCCGTCCTCGCAGCGCTGCACGGCGCTGTCCCAGACGCAGTAGAGCGTGCGCGCGCCGTTGGCGGTGCAGCAGTGCATGATGCCTTTACGGGTCAGTTTGTATTCACCGTCTTCATTATATTGCCGCTCGAAGCCCTCGTTGGCGCGCATCCAGCCGAGGAAGGAACCCACCGAGCGCTCGAGCACGTTGTCGGTGTCCGGGTAGGGCGTGTCATAGTGCCCCTCGACGAAGCAGGAATGCGGGATGTCGTGAATGAACTCCGCATCCAGCACCTGGCCCTCGGCATATATGTTGCGCACCCAGCGGTCGACGTCGTCGAGGTAGTCGCCGAAGCCCTCGCGGGTCAGCGTCAGCGCCAGCCAGACCATGTCGGCGACCTCGCAGATCTCGACGGTGTTGCCCTGGCGCTCCAGATAAAGCTCGGCGCCCGGCATGATTTCCGCGTAAAAGCCGATCAGGGGATCGCCCATTTCGCGCGCCCAGCGGTAACAGGCGTCCACGCGCTCCAGCACCTCGCGGTCCTGGGCCGCCACGCCGTATTCACAGACGGCCATCAGGGAATAGAGGCCGTGATGGAAGTGGTAGAAGTCGTAGTGGCCGTCCTCGTGTTTGAAGATGCGCTTCAGGGCCCAGCGCGCCAGGCCGCGCGCCAGTTCCAGCGCCGGCTCGTAGCCGGTGAGGCGATAGAGCAGCGCGGAACCGTGGCCCGAGGAACCGACCGAGTAGATCAGGCTCAGGTCCCAGTCATATTTGTCGCCCAGCGAGCCATCGGGGATGGGGCCACTCGGTTCGTCGGCGTCGGGTGGCGGCGAGGCGCCCCTGGGCCAGCGGCCGCGCCAGAAGAAGCGGTAGTCTTCGCGTTCGACGGAGAGTTCGAGCAGGCGGTCGACCTTGCGTTTGGCGGTCTCGAACCAGATCGGATCGTCATCGAGCTGGCCGAGGAAGCAGAGCGCCAGGATCAGGCGTCCCTCGCCCCAGATTTCGGCGAAGGGCCGCAGCGCCTCGTCCAGGTGGGGCAGGGTGTCTTCGGGGGTGTAGGTGAGGCCATCCTCGCCCAGCAGTTCCAGCTGGTTGCGCAACACGGCGAAGTCGATGTCGATGTTCTGGTCGCTGCCGGAGACGGTGCGGCAGACCGTCAGCGCCTCGAGGAACTTGGCCGGGATGTTCAGGTAGGCGTCGGTCAAATGGTTGATCCAGATGACTGGCGGCTGGTGGGCGATACTGACGTCGAACTGCAGGGCCCAGCGTTCTTCGGGCACCCAGGCGTTGGTCATCGCGTTGATGGCCAGTCCCATCCGGTCGGCGAGGTTCAGGGTATCGGGGACGCCGGTGGTGTAGCGCTCGCCCTCAAGGCAGCGCTGCATGGGGTTGTGATCAAGCATTTTATGGCGCCCTCCCGGACGCTGTGAAACTGTAGGGGAAGCAAAAGCGATGCAGGAGCCGTAACGGGATGAGAGCGGGCAAGAGGCCCTCCGGGACGCTGCGGCTCAGTAGCGGAAGGACCGCCGCGATAAGAACCAGAACTGGACCAGGCCCAGTGCCAGCATGACGAAGAACCACACCACCGCGATGGACGCGGCGTAGCCTTGCTTGAAGTTCTGGAAACCTTGCTGGTAAATCAGCCACACAACCGTCGACGTACTGCCGGCCGGGCCGCCCTTGTCCTCATGCGAGACCTGGCCGCCGGTCATGATGTAGACCGGCTCGAACATCATCAGGCCGCCGAAGGTGAGAATCACCGCCACGAAGGCGATGGTTGGCGACAGCAGGGGCACGGTGATCTTGCGCAGTCGGTCCCAGGCGCTGGCGCCGTCGATGGCGGCGGCCTCGTAGAACATCTGGGGGATGGTCTGCATGCCGGCCAGCATGAGTAACATGGCGTAGCCGATGCTGCCCCAGACGGCCACCAGCGCCAGCGACATCAGCGAGGTTTCCGTAGAGAGCAGCCAGCGACTGGTGGGCACACCGAACACGCTGAGGATGCCGTTCAGGACGCCGTTGCTGGTGGGCGCCAGCAGAAACTTCCAGAAGGTGGCGGTTGCCGCGATGGGCACGATGTGCGGCAGGAAGAAGAGGGCGACCAGCACGGTGCGCGTGGCGACGTTCTTGAAGCTGTTCAGCACCGAGGCCAGCAGCAACCCCAGCACGGTGGTGATCGGCACCACCATCAGCACGTAACGCAGGGTGACGCCGACGGCGTTGCGGAAGGCCCTGTCCTGTGCCAAACGCTGGAACTGCATGTCGCCCACCCACATGCGGCGCAGGGTAAGGCCGCGATGAAAGGACAGACTGAACTGGTCGAGGATGGGATACCAGAGCATGATGCCGTAGAAGACGAAGACGACGACGATGACGAGCAGCGCCAGTCGCGATTTCGGTATCAGGCTTGCCATGCTGACGTCCCTCCCGCTTGTCGTCTGCGACCAGCCCTGCCCCTGTCAGGGGCAGGGCCGGCCGCGAGTGAAACTCACTACAGCAGCAGCTGTAGCTGGCTAGCGTAGCTGGGCCAGCATGGCCTGCTCTTCGGTCAGGTAACTGGCGTGCACGTTGTCCCACCAGTCCTCTGCCGGTACAAGGCCATCGGTCCATTCCGGATGCGCCTCGTAGTCGGCCCTGGTGAGGATCGTGCCCCACAGGCTTGGCGAGAACGCGAGGATGGAATCGGCCTCCTGCTGGAGTTCGCCGAGCACCTGGCGCACGGGCTCGTTGTTGTCGTAGACGCGGCTCCAGGCGGTGTTGGTGGCGGTCCACATTTCCGGGCTCCAGTAGCCGGGTGAGACCGAGTAGCCGGGCTGGTGCTTCTTGAAGGCGCCGGCCCACTGCGGGTTGTCGGCGGTGATGGGATCCAGGCCCACGGCCTCGAGACGGCCAGGCAGGTAGTTGAGGGCGATGGCGTTGGCGTGGGTCCATTCGACGGAGTAGAGCGCCTTCCACAGCTCCCAGGCAGCAGCGAGGCCCTCGCCGGTCTTGCTGGAGGTATTGCCCCAGCCGAGGTGGACTTCCTTCCAGCCGTAGGGCGGGCCGCCACTGGGCGTCGGGTGGGTCATGACGCCCCAGTTGATATCCGGATGATCGCGGCGCAGCACGAAGCCGACCCAGAGTTGCTGCGAGAGGAAGTAGGCGTTGCCACTGTAGAATTTGTCCAGCGCGCTCAGGCCAAAGCGGGCGTCCAGGTTGAAGTCGTCGAACATTGAGAGCGTAATTTGCCACGCTTCTTCCCATTCGTCGCTGTCGAAGCCGGAGGTCGTGTCATCATTCCACCAGAAACCACCGAGGTTGTCGACCAGCGCGGTGTAGAGGTCGAAGGTTGTGCCGCCCGCCAGCGGCCAGGCCGAGAGCGTCGGCTCCTCGGCACCGTCGGGCCAGACGGTCAGTTCCTTGACGAAGGGGATCATGTCGGAGATTTTCTGGGGCAGCGAGGTATGGTCGATGCCGGCGGCCTCGAGCAGGTCGATGTTGTAGAAGACGCCGCGCTCCCACCAGCCCCAGGGCAGGATGTAAATAGCGTCATCGATAGTCATAAAGTCATTGGCGAAGCTGCCGAAGGAGCCCACCACGTCGACCAGGCCATCCGGCATCGCGTTGATAGCCATCAGATCCAGCATCGGCGGCACCTGGGTCTGGTCCACGTTACTGATGTCGGGCGGGTTGCCGGCGGCGACCGAGGCCGTCAGCCTGGTGAAGGTATCGCCCGTGGAGTCGAGCGTCTCGAGCGTGACGTTGCCCGGCAACATCTCCGGCAACAGGTTGTCGTAGAAGTTGCCAAGGGCTTCCACGCCCAATGGGCCCCGGGTATCGAAGGGCGGGCGCCAGAACGTGAGGGTGATCTCGTCCTGGGCCGGCAGGGGCAGGCTGGCAGCGAGGCCCACGGACGCGGCCGCGCCGCTGCCGACCAGCTTGAGCATGTCACGCCGGCTAAGTTTTTGGGTTGCCTTGTTCATTCTCATAACCTCCAATTCACAGGGATGTAATTGCCAGCGGGTTTTGCGTAAGGGCCCTCCTCTCGCGAATGCCTACTTGAACCCGGTCATGCCGAGGCCGGCGGTGATGTAGCGCTGGCCGGCCAGGAAGATGATGAGCATCGGGGCGATGATCAGCAGCGCGCCCGCGGAGAGCATCCCGGGGTTGACGCCGTAGCCGAAGGAGCGCCCGGCCAGCCAGACGCTGGCGACCCGCATCTCGTTGGAACTGGTGGCCACCAGCGGCCACAGGAACTCGCCGTAGAGGCCCATGAAGATCAGGATGGCGAGAGTGATCGTCTGCGGCCGCACCACCGGCAGGGCAATTTGCCAGAAGGAGCGCAGGAAGCCGGCGCCATCCACCTTCGCCGCGTCGAGCAACTCGTCCGGCACGCTGAGCATCGCCTGCCGCATCAGAAAGACCCCGAAGGCGTAAACGATCCTTGGCAAGAGCAGGCCCTGGAAGGTATCGAGCATGGGGATGCCGGTGATGTTGGTAATGCGCGCCATCAGGCCCACCAGGGTGACGACGTAGGAAGCCAGCGGCATCAGCGAGGAGGCGACGATAGTCCAGAAGAGGATGTCACCCACTTTGGAGCGATGCTTGACGACCACGTAGCCGATCAGCGCGCTGACGGTGACCGCCAGCAGCGTGCCGACGCCGGCGTAGAACAGGCCGTTGGCCATGGCGCGCGGGGCGCCTTCATTGAGCACACTCTCGAAATGCTCAAGCGAGAAGCTCTGCGGTATAAAAGTCAGCGGCACGCGCTTGGCTTCGGCAGCGTCCTTGATGCTGGTGGTCAGCAGGAAGTAGAAAGGCAGGAAGGAAAACAGGCCGAAGACGAAGAGCGCGAAGTAGAGCAGGAGGCGCGTGGTACTGCGCTGCTGCCCCCCGGCCCAGGTGCTGGTTACCATCTCTTCCGGGGGTGTCAAGACACCCTGATGAGCCATAAGCAAACCCGTTCCCTAACATTAATTCCGTCTTGCCCGGGGCTGCGACCCCGTTGTTCCAGCGCATACTATCTACACGCGTAGAGTGCGCCAATTGTATGCAGTGCCCGGTGCCCTGTCAAATTTTGGCCAGGGAAGTCCGCCCGTTCTCCTCCGCTGGATGACGCTGGCAACTGCGCCGCATGCTCGCCCGGTCGCCGCCGCCGTTTGACACGGCCTCGCCAGGCAAGTACACTGCCAGGACTTAAATCTACGGGCGTAGACCATCGCGGCAACATGCCGGAGGCGCCGGAATTGGCTGTAAAAGTCACGCGGGACGATGTCGCCAGGCTGGCCGGTGTTTCCAGCGCCACCGTGTCTTACGTCGTCAACAACGGGCCGCGTCCCGTATCCAGGGACAAACAGAAGAACGTGCAGGAGGCGATCAGCAAGCTGGGCTATGAGCCGGACGGCGTTGCCCGCAGCCTGGTCACGAAACGTACGCGCACCATCGGCTTCATCGTGCCGGACATCCTGAACCCGGCGCACACCGCCATCACACGCGCGCTCGACGATGCGCTCTGGAGCGCGGACTACAGCCTCACCCTGGGCAACAGCGACGAGGACCCGCAACGTGAACTGGCCTACCTGCGCGCCTTCCGCGGCAAGGGAGTGGACGGCGTCGCGCTGACGCCAGGCGGCGGCAACCGCGGCGCGCTCTTTGCGTTGCACGAATCAGGCCGGCCGCTGGTGCTGTTCGACCGCCAGATCGAGGGCCTGCCGGCGGACTGCGTTCTTTTTGAGAACCGGGAGGGCACGCGCGCGGCCGTCGACCACCTGATTGAACTGGGGCACCGGCGCATCGGCCTCATCAACCTGCCCGCTGCCCTGACGCCTGGTCGCGAGCGCCGCGATGGCTATCTGGATGCGCTGGCCACAGCCGGTATCCGCAGCGACCCGGCGCTCATCCGCGAGGGGGGCTTCACGGGCGGCGGTGACTGCCCTGGCAGGCGCTCTGAAGGCCGGCTGCTGGCCGCCGACCTGCTGGGACTGGCGGACCCGCCGACGGCGCTGTTCGTCAGCAACAACCGCCTGATGCGCGGCGTGCTGCATCTGCTGCGCGAGCGCGGGCTGCGCGTCCCCGCTGACCTGGCGCTGGCGACCTTCGATGACATGGAATATTACGAGGACATCACACCGTCTATCACGGCGGTGGGGACTTCGCTGCAAGAATTCGGGCAACAGGTCGCCCGGCTCCTGCTCGACCAGATCGAGCGGGGCCAGAACGGCCGCGCCCCCCGCGTGGTGCGCGTCCCGCACCGGCTGAACATCCGCGAATCGACGCGCCGGGTCTGAACGCAGGCAGGCCCTGCAGACAGCCGGGTGTCCGCAAGCAGGGCTCCCGCCACTGGCGGAAAGGGAAGGAAAGACCATGCCCGGGAAAATCCGACTGGCACTGGCAGGCGTGGGAAACTGCGCGAGCGCCCTGCTGCAGGGGCTGGCCTGGTACGCGCAGAAGACGGACGCGGACGTCGGCCTCACGCAGCGGGTGCTTGGCGGCTACGACGTGTGCGACATCACGCCCGTGCTGGCCTTCGACGTCAGCGCGCAGAAAGTCGGGCGCGACCTGGCGGAGGCCATCATGGCGCCGCCCAACTGCGCCTGGCAGGTACCGGATGTGCGCGTTGCGCCGACCGGCGTCGAGGTACTGTCCGGACCGGTCGGGGACGGCATGCCGGCGCACCTGGCGAAATACGCAGGGTTGACCGCTGCGCCGCCGGTGGACATTGCGCAGGCGCTGCGCGACTCCGGCGCGGAAGTCCTGCTCAACATGCTGCCCACCGGCTCGACGGTGGCGGCGCGCCTCTATGCACAGGCGGCGCTGGAAGCGGGCGTGGCCTTCATCAACGGCATGCCGGAGCTCATCGTCTGCGACGATTCCTTTGCGCGCGAGGCGCTGGCGCGCAAGGTGCCGGTGGTCGGCGACGATGTGAAGAGCCAGCTGGGCGGCACCATCCTGCACCGCGCCATGGTGGAGGCGATGCAGGCGCGCGGCATCCACATCCGCCGCACCTATCAGCTCAACTACGCCGGCAACACGGACTTCGACAACCTCGTGCACCGTGGCGAAAGCAAGGAGCAAACCAAGCGCGAGGCCGTCGAGGCGCTCATCCCCTACGAGACCGGAGTCTCGGCCGCTTTCGCGCACGTGCCGGTGATGGGCGACCGCAAGACCACCCGCTTCTTCTTCGAGCTGGCCAACTTCAGCAATGCCCCGCTGCACATCGACGCCACGCTGGAGGTCGAGGACAGCGCCAACTTCGGCGGTACGGCCGTCGACGCCATTCGCTGCTGCCGCATCGCGCTGGACCGTGGTGTCGGTGGCGTGCTGGAGTCGGCCTCGGCCCTGTATTGCAAGCATCCGCCGCAAATGATCGCAGACGGGGAGGCCGCGCAGCGGGTCGCTGAATTCGTGCAGGGCAGCCGCGAGCGCTGAGCGGGCGCGGGCCATGACGAAGGGCACGCCGGAGATCGTCTTCACCGGGCACCTGGTGCGCGAGATGATCCACTTCCCGGAGCGCAGGCTGGGGCCGGTGCTGGGCAGCCCGGTGGCCTATGGCTCGCTGAGCGCCAGCCGCCTGGGCGCGCAGACCGGCCTCGTCTCGATCGTCGGCACGGACATGCCGCCAGGGTTGATGTCCCCCCTGCGCGAGGCTGGCGTTGACCTGGCGGGCCTGCACGTGCTGGATGGCGCGCATACCACCAGCTCGCAGCTGATTTACAGCGCAGACGGCCACAAGCAAATCCGCTACCCGCAGCAGGCGCCGCCGATCCGCCCCGAACACATCCCGCCGCGCTTTCGTGACGCGCGCATCTTCGCTGTCGTCACGATGGACCATGACGTGCCGCTGACGACGATCCGCCAGCTGCGCAGCTTGCCGGGCCATCTGGCGGTCGATCTGGGCGGCTATGGCGGGGCGCATTCGCGCGCGCATCCCGACGCGGCGGCGCAGCGCGCGCCACAGGCGCTGCTGGAGCTGGTCGCCTGTTTTGACATCGTGCGCGCCAGCGTGGAAGATTGCGCGCTGCTGCTGGGCCCGGCGGCGGTCGCGACAGACGAGGACCTGCGCACGACGCTGGCGACCTTCCTGGCGCAGGGCCCTGAGATCGCCATGATCACTCTGGGCGAGCGCGGTTGCCTCGTCGGGACGCCGGCGGGCATCCAGCAAATTCCGGCGCAGTCGGGGCCGGTGATCGACACGACCGGGGCCGGTGACACCTTTTTCAGCGCCTTTCTGGTGCAGTACCTGCGCAGCGCCAGCGCAGCGGAGGCGGGACGCTTTGCCGCCACCGCCGTCATGCACATGATCGGGCGCAGCGGCGGCGCGCATTTGCAGCGCTTTCCTTTGCAGTCCGATGTACTTGCACACCTGGGCTGCTGAACGTTCGGATAAGGGGGACGCAAATGGACAAGGTCAGGTTTGCCGTCATCGGCTGTGGCAGTATCGCTGAGATTGCGCACTTCCCCTCACTGGCGGCGGAAGCGGCGGCGGAACTGGTCGCCTGTTGCGACATCAACCCCGAATCCGCGCAGAAGGCCGCGCGCAAATGGGGCGCCAGCGCCTGGTACAGTGATTACCGGCGGATGCTGGACGAACGTGACGACCTGGATGCGGCGATCATCGCCACGCCCAACAACCTGCATCGCAACCAGGCGGTGGCGGCGGCGCGCGCGGGCCTGCACGTCGTGGTCGAAAAGCCGCTGGCGGCCACCAACTACGAAGCCTGGGACATCGTCCGCGTCTGCCGCGAACAGAAGGTCAAGCTGATGGTGGGCTGCGACCGGCGCTTCTGGACGCACAACCAGTGGGCGAAGCAACTGGTCGAGGAGGGCGTCATCGGCGACGTGCTGATGGCGCGCGCCTCGCTGCACGAGCACTGGCATCTCTACCAGAACCACGTCGCGCACACCGGCTTCCGCCTCGACGCCGCGGTGTCCGGCGGCGCCGCGCTGACGGATACCGGCGCGCATGCCATCGACCTGCTGACCTGGCTGACGGGCAGCCGCGTGAAACGCACCGTCGGCATTGCCAAACGCCTGGCGATGCCGGCCAGTTACACTCTCAACGACGACACGGTCTGGCTGCTGCTGGAATACGAGAACGGTAGCTACGGCTGCGTGAGTTGCAACCGCTTTTCGCCAGTGGTCTCGCAGGCCACCGAGCTTTACGGTACGGAAGGCACCATCTTCACGGCGACGGACGCCACCAACCCCTTCCAGAGCTCGCCCATGGCCGTCTACACCAACCGCGATTATTCCTTCGACGAACTGCCGCAAATCCTGAAGGACTATCGTTGGCCGCAGCACTTCTGGGTCGAGGACCACATTCACGAGCATGTGCCCAAACGCTGGATGCCCATCATGCCGCCGCGCAACCCGGGCAACTACGCGCGCATGACGCAGCACTTTGTGGAATGCATCCTCAAGGACACCGAGCCGCTGGTCTCCGGCGAGGACGGCGCGCGCGCGGTGGAGGTGATGTGCGCGGTCTTCAAGTCCATGGAAACTGACGCCTGGGTCGAGCTGCCGCTGCCGCCGGGCGAGCGCATCGCCCCGCCGCATTACCGGCCCGTTCCGGCCGAGGATTACTAGAGCAGTCGAGAGGGATGACTCATGTCACGCAGCCTGGTGATTGGCGGTTCCGGCTATGTGGGCCGCGAACTGGTGCGGCAACTGGGACAGCGCGCGGGTGAGGAAGTGCATCTGCTGGGGCGCTCGCAACCGGCGCCGGACCTGCCGGCGACCTGGATTGAGGCGGACATCACGCAGCGGGATTCCCTGCGGGAAGCCCTCGCCGGCCAGGAATATGACGTCATCTATCACCTCGCCTCACTGCCGGGCGACACCGGCGACCCGCTGCAGATGGTTACGGTCAACCTGCTGGGGCTGACGCATGTGCTGGAATACGCGCGTGAGTTGCCGCGGCTGCAGCGCTTCGTGCTCTCCAGCAGCATTTCCGCCTACGAATGGTATCCGGCGACGAAGTTCCGCGCGCCGGCCTACCAGCCAGTCGACGAGCAGCACCCGACGCGGCCGGAGGACATGTACTCGGTGACCAAACGGGGCCAGGAGCTGATCGCCATGACCTTCTGGCATCAGGACCAGCTGCCGGTCACCGTGCTGCGCCTGACGGCGGTGATCGGCCCCGAGGGCAGCGGCGGCGGCCGCAGCTGGCGCGCCTTCGCACGCATGCTGGCGGAAGGCAAGCGCGTGGAAATCCCCTTCTTCTCGCTGGAGGAGGTCTGCCACTTCATCGATCTGCGCGACGCGGCGCGCATGCACATCGCCGCTGCCGAACACCCCGGCGCGGTCGGCGAGATCTTCAATTGCTGCGGTGCGCAGCCAAGCTCGGGCGCAGAGTTCGCGACGGCCCTGCAGCGCCTGCGGCCAGGCATCGAGGTGGTCACCGGCTTCCCGTGGAGCATGGCCCAGGGCGGCACGATCGAGTTCGACATGCGCAAGGCGCGCGAACGCCTGGGCTTCGAGCCTGCCTGGAAGCTGGCGGACACGCTGGCGCAGCTGCTGGCCTGGGTGGAAGGTGGCGGTCTGGAACGCACGCCGGACCCCGGGGAAGAAGTCAGCGACACCGGCGTGAGCCGGGAGTAAGATCGCGGTCGTCGCCGCGAGGCCAGGCATCCCGCCACGGTCAACAGGAACAGCCCTCTCCCCCCTCGCGCGAATTACTGGCGCTGGCGGACGGTACGCTGGTCTCGCGCTTGGCGCGGAGCTGGAGGCGGGCTGGTCGAGTGCTTCGTCGCGGAGCAGGTGGTAGCCAGCTACCGGATCTACGAGCGCGGCGACTGCGCTTTCGGCTTGTTTGTGCAGGAGGGCGCGGCGCGCTTCCTGGAGCCGCGCTTCCTGCGCTGAGCGGCGATTCTCCGCTGCATCTTCCCTGATCTACCATCGGAAGAAACCAGGACCGCAACAAGAAGCGCCTCTGCGACCGCATGGCCTGGACGGTCGATCCACTGCCCGCGCGCGAAGGGATTTTCTGACGCGAGGGTACCAGCAGGGAGCAGGCAAACCCGCTTCCTGGCAAAGGGGTGCCGCGTATGCTGTTGCTGGTTCAGGTTCGGGGTGTTCAGCGACGGACGTTCAAAGTGACCCTGGAAGGACTCGAACCTTCAACAAATTGATTAAGAGTCAACTGCTCTGCCAATTGAGCTACAGGGCCGCCTGAGCGCTGCATACTCTAGCAAGGCGCACGCGCAGAATCAAGACCTGCCCCTGGCGCGCAGACGCCCGGCGCGGCGCGACGGTTTGTCATGCCGCGCGCCGGTGTTACACTGATGGCAGCGGAATCCGACTCGTCTGTGAACGCAGACAGCCCGCCGCCGGGCTGCCCTGCGGACCGGCGCGTACATGAAAGAGCCTGAATGGCCGACGAGGCCCGCACCGTAAAACTGGTCGACCTGCCCATGGTCTCACGTCTGCTGGAGCACACCGTGCCGCTGGACAGCGAGATGGCCTGCACCGGCACCCTTGACCTGGGGACGGCGGCGCTGGTCTCGCGCTTTCTGCTGCCGCAGCGCAGCGTCTGCACCCTGCTGGCGCGCCGCACCGGAACCCACGTCGTCGGCCAGTTCCGCACGGGCAAGCCACAGCGCGCGCGCATCGTCGCCGTTGCGCCGGGCCTGGAGCCGGGCGCCGACAACAGCGCCTGGTTGGCCCTGCTGGACGCGATGACCGCCGCCGCCGGCCAGCGTGGCGCCCACCTGCTCAGCGCCGAGGTCGACGAACACCAGGCGCTTTTCGAGACCATGCGCATCGCCGGTTTCTCGATCTACGCGCGCCAGGAGATCTGGCAGCGGCGGCCGGAGGAAGTGCCGCGCTTGATGATGGACGCGGTGGAGCTGACCGTGGAGCAGGAGCGGGATGCGCATGGCATCCACTTGCTGTATGGCAACATCGTGCCGCGCCTGGTGCAGCCGGTGGCGGAACCGCCCGCGCACAGCATCGGACTGGTGTATCGCAAGCATGAACGGGTGGAGGGGCATGTCGCGGTTTCGGAAGGGCGCGGCGGCATCTATCTGTCGCCCTGCCTGCATCCGGACGTCTTCAGCGAGGCCCCCGCCATCCTCAGCGCCGCCATCGAGCATGCCCGTCACTCCAGCGCGCGGGTGCCGGTCTACGTCGCGGTGCGCCGCTACCAGGACTGGCTGGAGGACGCGCTGGTTGATCTTGGCTTCGTGCCCTGGACGCGGCAGGCCGTCATGCTGCGCCACATCGCCGCCGGCGTGCGCCAGCCCGCTTTCGCGCCCCTCGCGCGCGGCCTGGAAGCCGTGCCCGGCTCGCTCAAGCCGCCCGCCTCACCGGCGCTGGGGGACAGGTCGCCTGGCCCCTTCGGCAAGGAGGAATAAAGATCACCCGGGAACGCCGCATCACCGACGACATCGAAAAGCTGCGCGAAATCCTGCCACCGGAGCTGCAGGTCGCCTTTGACGGCCTGGGCGCCACCCACAACCTGATTGAAATCGTGCTTGATCTGGGGCGTGTGCCCACGGCGCGCTTCATGGACAGCGAGCAACAACTGCTGGAGCGCGAAATCACGCGCGCGGACATCGACGCCATCGACGCCATGACCGGCGACTTCGATGCTGACAACCGCGCCGGCATGGAACGCACGCTGCACCGCATCTCGGCCATCCGCAACCGCCGCCACTCCATCGTGGGCCTCACCTGCCGCGTGGGCCGCGCGGTCTACGGCACCATCGACATCATCCAGGACCTCGTTGAATCAGGCCAGAGCGTGCTGTTGCTGGGCCCGCCTGGCGTGGGCAAGACCACCATGCTGCGCGAGGCGGCGCGGGTGCTGGCGGAGCAACGCCGCGTGGTCATCGTCGATACCTCCAACGAGATCGGCGGCGACGGCGACGTGCCGCACCCCGCCATCGGGCGGGCGCGCCGCATGCAGGTCTCACACCCCGAACGGCAGCATGAGGTGATGATCGAGGCCGTCGAGAACCACAATCCCGAGGTCATCGTCATCGATGAAATTGGCCGCGAACTGGAAGCCATGGCGGCGCGCACCATCGCCGAACGCGGCGTCCAGCTGATTGGCACCGCGCACGGCAACGCCCTCGAAAACCTGATGCTCAACCCCACCCTCTCTGACCTCGTGGGCGGCATCCAGTCGGTCACGCTCTCGGATGACGAGGCGCGCCGGCGCGGCACGCAAAAGACGGTGCTGGAGCGGCGCGCGCCGCCCACCTTCGATGTGCTCATCGAGATACAGACGCGCAATCGTCTGATTGTGCGCGAGGATGTGGCCGCCGCGGTCGACGGCATCCTGCGCGGCAACCTGATGCCCGTGGAGCTGCGCACGCGCAGTGAGGGCGGCGACATCGAGGTCGAAACGCAGCAGCCGGAGACCAGCATGATCGCCGAGCAGCAGCGCGCCGACCGCCATCGCCGCAATCGCAATGGCCGGCGCGCGCGCGCGGATGCCTCTGTGCCGGCGGCGGTCCAGGCCGCAGATTCACGCGGCCCGGTGCAGGTCTACGCCTACGGAGTGGCGCGCAACCGGCTGCAGCATGCCGCCCTCCGGCTGCGTTTACCGGTCGTGCTGACCGACGATGTCGGCCAGGCCGCGGCCATCGTCACGCTCAAGAATTACTACCGGCGGCGACCACGCCTGATTGTGGACGCCGAGCGCCGCGGCACGCCCATCTACGTGCTGCGCGCCAACACGGTCACTCAGATGGAGAACTTCCTGCACGATCTCTTCCTGCTGGATCCGGCGGAGTCGCGCAACCGTTCCTTTGGCGACGCGATGAGCGAGGCCGAGGCGGCCATCCTGCGCGTGCGCGCCGGCGAGGGCGCGGTTGACCTGAGCGCGCGCCCGGTGGAAATACGGCGGCGGCAACACAAGATGGCGCAGCAGGCGCAGTTATTTTCGCGCAGTTTCGGCCGCGAACCCCGGCGTCATGTGCAGATTCACCGCGAGGAGTAGGGATGTTCATCAGTATTGAGGGTCTCGACGGCAGCGGCAAGACCACCCAGGCGCAACGCCTGTACGACTGGCTGCGCATTCGCGGCCACGATGTGCTGCTGACGCGCGAACCGGGCGGCACGCCCATCGGCGAGCAGATCCGCGCGCTGCTGCACGACCTGGACAACACGGCCATGCAGCCCGCCACCGAGCTGCTGCTCTACAACGCTTCACGCGCGCAACTGGTGGCCGAGGAGCTGCGCCCGCAGCTGGAAAGCGGCGGCATCGCGCTCTGCGACCGCTACGCGGACTCCACCCTGGCCTATCAGGGCTACGGTCATGGCCAGGACCTCGACCTGCTGCGCGACGTCATCAAGGCGGCCACCGGCGGCCTGCAGCCGGACGTGACGATCTTCCTCGACATCGCGCCGCAGACAGCGCTGGAACGGCGCCGCATGGCTTCGCTGTTTGGCGAGGAGTGGAACCGGCTCGATGACCTGGAGCTCGCCTTCCATCAGCGCGTCTACGATGGCTACCATGCGCTGGCAGCAGCGGAGCCACAGCGCTGGCTCTGCGTGGATGCGAGCTGCTCAATCCTCGAGATGCAGCGGGCCATACGGGCAGCGCTGGCGCCCAGGTTGCCGCAGCCGGCCAATGAATCATCCCTGACAAGGGACGCCTGAACGCAAACCGGGCGACCCCGCAGGGTCGCCCGGCGTAAACGAGGGAAGGGCGCGGGTTTACTTCAGGTCGACCTTCGCGCCTTCGGCCTCGAGCTTGGTCTTCGCCTCGCCGGCGGCTTCCTTGCCCACCTGCTCCAGCACGGCGGCGGGCGCGCTTTCGACCAGTTCCTTGGCTTCCTTCAGGCCGAGGCTGGTGAGGGCGCGCACGGCCTTGATGACGTTGATTTTCTTGGGGCCGATCTCAGTGAGCAGGACGTTAAACTCGGTCTGCTCTTCCACTGCCTCGGCGGCGTCGCCGTTGGCGGCGGCGGCCATCATCATCGGCATGCCGGAAGCGGCGGTCACGCCCCACTTCTCCTCCAGCATGGTCTTCAGCTCGGCGGCCTCCAGGATGGTAAGCGCGCTGAGCTCTTCTACGATTTTTTCCAGTTCAGCCATGACAGATGTCCTTTCCTGTGGGCTGCCTCAGGCAGCTTCCTCTTCCGTTTCAGTGTTTTCCTGCACATAAGCCTGCAGGACGTTGACGATGTCGATCGTGGCCGCGTTGAGCACACCGGCGATACCGGCGGCGGGCTGTACCAGCAGGCCGGCCAGCGAGGCGCGCAACTCGTCCAGCGAGGGCAGGCGCGAGAGCGCCACGATCTCCTCCGGGCCGAGCAGCTCGCCATCCATGATGCCGCCCTTGACGACGAACAGATCCTCGTAGTCGTCGCGGAAAGCCAGCAGCGTTTTGGCCATGCCCGGCATGTCGCCATTGGCGAAGGCCGTCGCCACCGGGCCCTGCAGCAGGTCCTCCGGCACCGGCAGGTCGCTGGCCCGCAGCGCGAGTTTGAACAGGTTGTTGCGCGTGACTACGTAGTGCGCGTTGTTCTCGCGCAGGCGCAGGCGCAGATCGTGCAACTGCCCGACGCTCAGGCCGCTGTAGCTGGTGAGGATGAAACCGCTCGTGTTTTGCAGCAGCTGGCCATACTCCGCCACGAGCGCTACCTTGCGTTCTCTGGTGATGGCCAAGCGAGGCTCCTTTCGCTATCGGGGGCGCGGCCATAAAACGGCCACAAGCGTCAAAATGCGGCCAAAAGCGGCCAAAAAACGGCAAAAAAGGGGCGACCCGCATGCGCAAGGGCCGCCCGGTACGGTTCGCCAGGGGATGTTCCTTGCCTCGGCAGGAGATTAAGCGCCTGGGCGCACCTGCGGTCTGCGGCCTTCACTTGTGTTGCCGACGGCCATGATGGCGTAAACCGCGCCGGGAGTCAAGTGCGGTCTGGCGGCGGGTGTACAATGACAAACGTACCTGAATGCCAGGCAAGGGAGACACCCTGTGCGCAAGCTGTTGCTGGCCGTTCTGGCCCTGATGTTGCTGGCTGTGCTGTCCGTCGCCGCGCAGGAGGAGGACGCAGAAAAGGCGCGGGCCGACGCCTGCGTGAAAGCCACCACCGAAACTGCAAGCTGGCTGGTGCCCTGGACCCTGGCAGAGGCGCTGGACCTGCGCGATGTGCTGAACGGGATCATTGCAAAATGCAGCCCGACGCCGAAGCTGTACATCAACAGCCCCGGCGCGGGACAGGTCAATGCGCGCAGCGCGCCGGAACTGGCCGCGGAGATTGTCGCCAACCTGCCCCATGGCGCGCCGGTCGTGGTGGTTAACGAGGTGGAAGGCGACGAATTCGGCGGCAGCACCTTGTGGTTCAGGCTGGCAGAGGGTTACGTGCACAGTTTGCTGGTGAGCGAAAGCGAGCCACCCTCCACTGCTCCCGCGCAGCCAACGCCGGCACAAACGGATGCCGCGCCGCCGCCAGTACAGATTTCCTGGCATGATGGCAGCCCGCCGGACGGGACCTGCAAGGACAACGTCCAGAGCGGGCGCATTTACCTGGGCTGCGAGTATGACGATCACAGCAACGTGCACCGCGACCTGTCGTGGCTGGAATGCAGCCACCCCGCCTTTGACGCCTTTGGTTACGACCCGGCACAGGGGAACGAAGGCGGCAGTCACTTTCGCGTTCGTGACGCCAGGGTCACCACGCCCTGCAAGTTGCATGACTAGCTGACGGTGTCGGCGGTTGATTGCCCTTCTCAACACCGTCGGCCTCCACATAACAGAACATTAATGCTATATTGAACTTGCTGGCCACACCTATGATGTGGTCTCTGCAATAAATGAGAGGAACTGGCTGGTGGACAACGACAATCGCAAGAAAGAAAACGAGGCATATGAATTCTTGAACCAAGCGTTGAAAGAGGCAGAAGAGAAGTTTGGCCCCAGAGCTGCCAGTTTGGGGTGGTTAAAGCATGTCAACGCGAACGTAGGGCATAGACTAGGAATGAACAGGAAGTGGAAGCGAGACAATCTTCCATCTTGGCGTAGAAAACCTATTGACGAGCAACGTGAGGCTCTTGACCTACAAACTGGCGATACTTTAAGGAAGGCATTCCGTGAAGCAGCTGAGAAGGGATTGACCTTGGCAGTGGACTTTGCCGTTTTGGAAATAGATGAATATGGAATAAGTGTCACCGGGTCTTTCGATGAAGCGATTGACAAAGGTGCTGCAGAATTTTCCAAGGCAATAGGAACGGTCTATCATTCTGGGTACGATGACGAAAACAAGGTCTATGTTACAAACCTGCAACTCAATGAAGAAGAGCAACGCAAAGAGGAAGCAAGCCTGCCCCTATGGCATTGGATGCGCGGTACACCAAATGAAGAAGCTGCAATACGATATGGGTATTTCATCCAATACGGTCCTAAAGGGTTTCGCTACATCGAAATGCCAGATGATGGATCTATGCCTCCAACGTGGGTTGATGTGGACGATTAAGTCGCCATCGCCCGGGCGATTGATGTTCACGCCGTGATGCCGGGCCGGTGTAGAATAGGGGCCGTTGATACAAGCCTGAGGGGACAAGGATGGGCGAGCCGAACTGGGCCAACCGCACGATTTTCACCGGCGACAACCTCGACGTCATGCGCGGGATGAATTCGGAAAGCGTCGACCTCATCTATCTCGACCCGCCCTTCAACTCAAATCGCAACTACTCGGCTCCTGTAGGAAGCGATGGCGGACTGGCGCTGCCGCATGGTGTCATCGGGTTTCACAATTGTGATGGCGAGCGGATGGCAAATCGCACTACCGGCCTCGATAGCGAGTGGGAATACGCTGGCCGCTGCTAGGGTCGGCCTGCGCTACCGCTACCTCGGCAAGCAGCCCATCAGCCCTTTCTGGAGCGGTCTGGTGGTACGGGTAAGCCTGTCACCAGACCTTGAATCACTGCATCCGAAACATAGAATTAGCGGTTAATTCCCTAGATGAAGACAACGGGCCTTCGTGTGGCTGCCGTGCAAAAATTGACAGGGGGAGACAATGAAAGTTCGGAAACTCTCCCTCTACGAGAGGCTCGAAATTCTGAAGCAATACAAGGACATGGTCAATAGTGTGAGCAACTACCGAGATTTCAATGATAGACACGCATTAGGATGTTTTGGTTTTACGGTTGTAGACCATCTGGAATTCTACGATATACCAGAAGGTTACCTGAGAGACAGAATAGGTCTTGATATTATGGCTGCCGCAGAGAGGATGTATGGCAGAGTTGAATATTGTACTTATGAGATAATGCGGGCAGTCTGGAGCAACAACCTGCATATTTGGCTTGATGAAGGGCCTGGCTACCCTGCACCTATCATGTGGTACGGTAAAAAGCTGTGTAGCGTTCCTTTTAGATCTTTTCTACACGGCAGGCCTAATTTCAACGTAATTCTGTACTCTAGAGCGCCTTTAGGGTTTTTCCCTTGCTGGAGTTCATGGTGGGAATACCGATTGCTTTACTTGCGGTTTCTCCACAAATTGAAATGGCAAATCGGCTTGAAAGGTGTCTCGATAGGCCCATTTCAATTCGCTACTCGAGAGGATGACAGGTCAGCGAGTTCTGGTTGATGTATTGGGACATCACTGACGTTTACGAAAGAGTTCGTTAAGGCGTGGAATAGCGATCCGTCCGCAAAAGCGAGTGTATCGCTTGTGTGTTAGCCAGCCCTCTACCCTCAGTCGTCACCCGCCACAGCCCCGCGCGGACGTGAGCGATTCACGCTGAGCGTAAACACGTCCGGGCGGGCGTAGTGGCCGCTCACGTCCAGCGTCATGCTCTCTCGCGCGATCTGCGTGAAGTCCAGTTGCGCGTGCAGGATGGTCTCTTCCCCGAAGCAGGGCCCGGCCAGCGCCGCGCCGTCGGGCGCGTAGATGGCGCTGCCGCCGCGCAGCAGCAGATCGTCGGGCGCCAGTTCCGGTAGCGGCGCCAGCTGCGGCCGCAGGTCGCTGACGCGCAGGATGCTGCCGGCGGCCAGCACGAAGCAGCGGCCCTCGAAGGCGTAGTGGCGGCTGGCGACCTGGTGAATGTCGCGCACGGTGGGCCAGGCGGCCACGTGAATCTGCTCGCCCGCGTCGTGCAGCGTCTGGCGCGGCAGCGGCATCCAGTGCTCCCAGCAGACGAGGGCGCCCACGCGGCCCGCAGCGGTCTCCGGCGTGCGCAGGCCGGCCCCGTCGCCAGGGCCCCAGACCAGGCGCTCGCTGTAGGTCGGGCGCAGTTTGCGGTGATGGTTGCGCAGCGCGCCGTCGGCGTCGAAGGTGAGCAGGCTGTTGTAGAGCGTGTTGCCGCAGCGCTCGTTGATGCCCATGACCAGCACGACGCCCGCCTCGTGCGCCAGCTGCGCCAGGGCCTCCGTCGCCGGGCCGGGCACAAGTACGCTATTGGCGACCAGCTCGGCGTAGACGGCTTTGGCGCCGTCGCTGTCCCAGAGCGCGGCGCCGGGGCAGACGTCCAGCCAGGCGGGGTAGCCCGGCAGCCAGGTCTCGCCGAAGGCGACTAGCTGCGCGCCATTGAGGGCGGCTGCAAGGGTTAACTGCTGTGACTTCTGCAGCGAATCGTCCAGGTTATAGTAGACGGGGCGCGCCTGGACGATGGCGACGTTCACGGTCATGCGCTGTTCCTGTATTTCCGAACATTGTAGCCCGCGCCGGATGACAGCCGCCAGCGGGCGGAAACGGCCGTATGAGCACAGTCTTTGACCAGCGCCTGCTGTGGGTTTACCAGGGCGGCGACAGCGTCCTGGAAGCGAACGTCGCCGCCCTGGCGGCCAACATCAGCAGCGCCACGCCCAACGTGGCCGGCCTGTTGCTGAAGACCAGCCACGGCTCGGACTGGCAGGGTCAGCGCGAAAGCCGGCCTGGCCTGGCCATCAACGGCCCGGGCAATATCCGCCGCTGGGTGCAGACGCTTGGCAAAAGCGGGCTGGAGACGCATCTGTGGTGCGTGCTGCGCGGCCAGGATCTGCGCGCCGAAACGCGCCTGGTCACCCAGGCCTGCAACGTCCCCGGCGTCCGCTCCATGTTGCTGGCCTTCGAGGCGGAGCCCGGCGCCAGCTACTTCAGCGGCGGCAGCGCCGGGGCGGCGCGCGAGCTCATCACGCGCATTCGGGCCGGCATCGCGCCGGACTTTCACCTGGGGCTGAACCTGGATGCGCGCGGCAACCACCCGGCCAGCGTCCATCTGCGCGAATGGGCGCCCTTCGTGCAGAGCCTGCACCCCATGATCTTCCATTATGAATTCAGCGGCGGCCGCAGCGAGGCGGAACCCTGGCTGGACCAGGCCTTCGGCACCCTGGAGCGCCATGGCCTGCCGCTGATCCCCATGCTGCAGACCTGGCCGCGGCCCGGGCCCGTGCCGGCCGGACACATCGCGCGCGCCGCGGCCAGCGCCTGGCGCAAGGGCGCCAGCGGGCTGAGCCTGTTTCGCTATGGCGGGGACAGTTCTTCCGATGCAATTCTGGCCGCCGTGCGCAACATCAGCCTGCAGGCGGCCCAGGTCGACGCAGACCGGCAGCCCGCGCCCGGGCGGCGCCTCTTTCGCGTGAGCGGAACGCGCCTGCGTACGCGCCGTCTGCCGCGCCGCAATGCAACGACCCTCGCGCACGTGACGCGCGGCACGGTGGTGGAGGTCAGCGGCAACTCGCGCACGGAGGCGGACGGCTACGTGTGGTGGCGCAGCGCGCAGGGCTGGCTGCCGCAGGGCCGTAGCGACCAGCGCCACACGCTGATGCTTGAGGTCACGCCCGCGACGCCGCCTTATGGCCAGCAGCTGCTGGCCACGCTGGAGCGTCATCCTGAAGGGCGTGATGCACCGCCGGCCCCGCTGAAGCGCTTCCGCGTCATCGCCAGGGGGCTGACTGTGCGCAGCCAGCCGGCGCAGCCAGGGGCTTACCTGCGCGAAACGCGCCTGGAGCGCGGCGACCAGCTGCTGGTGGATGCGGACGCCTGGACGGATCAGGATGGCTTCCGCTGGTGGTTCCACGGCACGGGCTGGAGCGCCGAACTCGCGTTGGGGAGCGGCCTGCGTTTCCTTGAGGACCTGACGCCGGATGTCGCGCGGATGCGCGCCACGCGCCCGCAGCTGGCGCAGTTCCGCGCTCAGGCTGATCCGCCTTTTGCTGAGCCCCGCGAAGTGGAGGAACCGGACGAGGAAGTCGAAGAGCTGGAGCCGGTCGAGGAAGAGGTGGAGCTGTTGCCCAAGCGCTTTCGCGCGCTGGTGCCACGGCTCGGCATCCGCAGTCATCCCGCGCTGGCCGGCACGGTTAACGAGACCCGGTTGCAGGAAGGGGATGAGATCGAGGTCAACCCCGACGCCTGGGTCGAGGAAGACGGCTTCGTCTGGTGGCTGCATGGCCCGGGCTGGAGCGCCGAGCGCAGCCTCGATGAGCAGCTACGCTTCCTCGGCGATCTGTCGCCAGAGATTGGCCGTAGCGCGGAAGGGGCCAGGGGCCGGTCGGCCGCTTTCCCCGGGGCGCCGCCGCGCCGGGACGAACGCAACCGCTGGCAGGTGCTCGCGCTCACCCTGCCCGTGTTCGATGCGCCCGGCGCCAGCGCCGTGCGTTCCGGTCGGCTGCAGCAGGGCGACGTGCTGCGCGTGGAAGATGACCCGGAGCGCCTGGTCAAGGCGGACGACTATTTGTGGCTGCGGCACGGGCAGGGCTGGAGCGCGGTGCGCCGGCTGGACGGGCGCAAGGAGTTCCTGCTGAACCTGGACACGCTGCCGTTGCTGGGGAGATTGTTGCAACGTCATCCGGTCACGTTGGGCGAGGTGAACTGGGCGCAGTATTATGGCAACACCAGCTTCGCCTGGCGGCGCGGCCGCGATTACAGTTATCATCGTTACGCCCAGGGGCTGCACAGCGGCCTCGACTACGGCTGCTACACCGACGTCCGGCCTGGCCCCAGGGTCTTCGCCAGCCTCGCGGGCATCTCGGACGGTCGAGGCCAGAAGTACGGCCCCAACCGGCTCGATGTCAGGGTGGGCCCCTACCGCATCATCTACGGTCATCTGGGCAGCCCGACCAACCTGCCGCGCAAGGCCCCCGTCACGCCGCAGACGGTGATGGGCCGCCTCGAGCACACCCTCTACCATGTGCACCTGGAGATCCGCTACAAGGACACCTACATCCTCAACCCGCTGCTCTTCATGCCGCGCGGCATGGTCGAGGAGTTCGTGGAACGCTTCCCGCTGGAAGTCGGCTACTCGGATGACACGCACGTGATGCGCTTCATGCAGACGGAAACCTGGGACCGCTGGCTGTCGCCGCTGGATCAGCCGGTCATCCGCCTGGGTGGCGAAGTCATCGGGCCGACGGCCACAGGCGTCTAAAGGGTCAGCGTCAGCAAACGCAGCAGCGCGAAGAGGTTCAGGCCCGCGTGGGTGAAGATGCTGGCGCGCGCGGAGTCGCTGCGCCCGCGCAGGACGCCCAGCAACCAGCCGCCCGCCAGGCGCGTGGCGAAGAGCGGCCCGAGCCCGTCCCCGGCGGGCGTGCCGGCGTAGGCGATCAGGTGAAAAATGGCCCAGGCGAACGCGGCCATAAACAGGCCATAACGATGGCCAAGACGGGCCTGCAGCGCGGGCTGCAGCACCCCGCGAAAGGCCAACCCCTCCACCAGCGGTTGCAACAACAGCAAAAACAGCGCGGCCAGCAGCCAGAGCGCCGGCCCCTGTGCCTGGCTGGCGAGAGCTGCCAGCTCCGGCGTCGGCGCACTGCTGCCGCCCGGCGCCAGCACCAGGGTATCGAGGAGCAGGGCCGCGCCGAAGCCGACCAGCAGCGCCAGCAGGGAAGGTGTCCCGTCTGGGCCCAGGGGCAGCCCGGCGCCTGCGCGCCGGAAGCGGGCCCGCAGCGCCAGACCGGCGCTGATGGCGCCCGCGCTCCAGCCGGCCAGCGCTGCCCAGGGCGCGCCGTCAGTGAGGGTGAGCGCGAGCAGCGCGCCAAGCACCAGCGCGGCCAGCAGGCTCAGCGCAGCCAGCAGCGCGCGCGTCAGGGGCCAGGGCGGGTTTGGGTTGTGTTTGCCTGAGCTTGTCATGGGCCTGATTGTACTCCGGCAGCGCGCCCGGGGCGGCCCCTTTTCAAAATCTTTTGGTATACTGGCCGCACCGGAGGGGTAGCATAGTCTGGCCTAATGCGCTCGCCTGGAACGCGAGTACGGTGCAAGCCGTCGTGGGTTCGAATCCCACCCTCTCCGCTGCGCGCCCGCGGACAGGGGGTCACATGCCGGTGAAGGACGGAAGGGCTCCCGTCGTGAGCGGCGGGAAGGCCCCCCGCGCGGGCTTCCTTGCGCGCGGACCTGGCCGGCAGCGCGTCCTGTGATCCGCCGGCTGCAGGCGCTGCCGCTGCGCGAACGTCGCCTCGCCGTGGGCCTGCTCTTCGTTGCCGGCCTGCTGGCCATCGTGCTCGTCACCCTAATCCTGATCCTGCTCACGCTCAACACAGGCAGTCGTCGCGACCACTCCCTCGCGCTCGTCGAGGGCGTCACAGTGCGCGAATTCGCCGTTCTGCCGGATGACGACGCCTACCCCGCCGCCATCAGCGCTGCCGCGGACGGCAGCCTCTATAGCGCCAGCTTCGTCAGCGGCGCCGTCTGGCAACTGTCGCCGGAGGGCCAGGCCAGCGAGCTGGCGGGGACGCGCGCGGCGCTGGGTGCGGTGGCCGGTTTGCAGGCCGCGCCGGATGGCGTCCTCTATCTGATTGACCAGTGGGATGCCAGCCCGTTGAGCGTGGGCGGCGCGCTGTTGCGACGCGACGCGGACGGCAGCCTGCAGCAACTGGCGGCGGACTTCACGCAGCCGGACGATGTAACGCGCGACGACGCGGGCAACCTCTACGTCAGTGACCGCGGCGCGGGCCACGTGTGGCGTTTGACGCTGGCGGGCGCGAGCGGGCCCTGGTGGCGGGCGCCGGCGGGTGAGCAGCTGGCCGCGCCGACCGGTCTCGCCTGGGACGCGCAGCGCCAGGCGCTGATCGTTACCGACAGCAGCCGCGACGCCATTTACCGCGTCTCCGTTGCCGACGGCACGAGCGAGACGCTTTATCAGCACGGGAACGTGGAACACGCGCCCGGCCTGGACGGGGTCACGGTCAGCGACGAGGGACACATCCTGGTCGCGGCCCAGGGCCAGAACGGCCTGGCCGTGCTGGAGGCGGGCGAGCTGCGCTACCTGGCGGGGGTGTTCCGCGGCATCAGCGATGTGGCCTGGTCGGCGGGGCGCATTTACGCCACCAATTTCGATTCCTTTTCGCTGGTCGTCGGGTTGCTGCGGCCGCGGCTGCCCTTCGCGCTCGACGTGATCGAGCCGGGCGCGGCGCTGGCTAACTAGACAGGAGGACAACATGCAGTTGAAGGGCAAGGTTGCGATCGTCACGGGCGCAGGGCGCGGCATCGGGCGCGCGCTGGCGACGGGTTTCGCCGCGCAAGGCGCCGCTGTCGGCTGCGCGGCGCGCACGCAGGCGCAGCTTGATGACGTGGCTTCGGAGATTTCTGCCGCGGGCGGCGCGGCGCTGGCGCTGCCGACGGACGTGACGGAGCTGGCGACGGTGGAGGCCATGGTCGCGGCGACGGTGGCCGAGTGGGGCCGGCTCGATCTGGTCGTCATCAACGCCGGCAGCTGCCCCGACGTCGACCGTTCCATCCACGACAGCGTGCCGCAGGACTGGGCTGACACCATCGCCGTCAACCTGACCGGCGCGTACTACTGCGCGAAGGCCGCCGTCCCGCAGCTGCGCCGTCAGGGCGGCCACATCATCCTCATTGGCTCCGGCAAGGGCCACCGCACTGCGCCCAACGACTCCGCCTACGCCTGCTCCAAGGCCGGCGCGTGGATGCTGGTGCGCGCCCTGGCCGAAGAACTGGCGCCGGAGCGCATCTGCGTCAACGAGCTCATCCCTGGCCCGGTCAACACCGACATGAACCCGGCCGGCGCGGGCCAGCCCTCGGCTGCCGAATGGCACAAGCAGCCGGAGGATGTGCTGCCGCTGGCGCTCTTCCTGGCGACGCAGCCCTTGAGCGGCCCCAGCGGGCAGAGCTTCAGCCTGATGCGCCGCGATTCGCAGTGAGCCTCGCGCAAGCCTACGGCTGGCCGCATGAAATGCTGCACTGGCTGGCCCTGCGTTTGATCGGCCGGCGCGAACAGGCCATCACGCACACGCACGTGGACATCCCGGCGGACCTTGGCCGCGGCGAGTTCGTCTTCGTGGCCGGGCTGCCCGCCTTCGTCTTCTGGTCGCTGACCGGAATCGCCGCGCAGCAAATGTTGACGGCGCAGGGCCTGGCCGCGACGCTGTTCTGGCTGGTTTGCGGCGCCCTGCTGTTGCCGGCGGCGGCCGGCACGCTCGGCGACCTGGCGCTCATTGTGCTGCGGCTGCGACGCGGGGACTGAAGGGCGGCCCTCACCCCCGGCCCCTCTTCCCGCTTGCGGCGGGAGCCCTTCAGGGAGAGGGGAGAAAAACCAGGGCCTCAGGGAGAGAGGGGGAAATGCAAGGCGTTCAGGGTGGCGCCCGCTTTCTGTCAGACGTCGAAGTCCAGCGTCAGGCTGACCGGGCAGTGGTCGGAGCCCGCGACATCGCTGTGGATTGAGGCGTCGACGACGTAGTCGAGCAGGTCGGGCGTGATGAAGAAGTAATCGAAGCGCCAGCCGATGTTGCGGGCGCGCGCCCGGGTGCGGTAACTCCAGAAGGTGTAGGCCCCCGCCCGCTGTGGGTTGCGGGCGCGGAAGATGTCGATGTAGCCGGCGGCGGCGACCTCGTCGAGCCAGGCGCGTTCGATGGCCAGGTAGCCGGTGCTGTTGTCGTGGTGGCGCGGCCGGGCGAGATCAATGGGCCGGTGCGCGGTGTTGATATCGCCGCAGAAAATGATGCGTTTGCCCGCGGTGCGCAACTGGTTGCAATGGCGCAGGAAGGCTGCGTAGTAGCGCATCTTGTAGCGCTGGCGCGGGTGACCCGGTTTCACACCGATGGGGCAATAAGTGACGATCAGGACGAAGTCACCGTAGTCTGCGACGATGGTGCGCCCCTCCACGTCAAACTCCTTGATGCCCAGGCCGCTGCGCACGTTGCGGGGCCGGACGCGGCTGAAGAGCGCCGTGCCGCTGTAGCCCTTGCGCTGCGCGCTGGCCCAGTAGCTGTGATAGCCTGGCGGCGCGCGCAAGGCTTCATCAAGCTGCGCGGGCGCGGCCTTCGTCTCGGAGAGGCCGAGGATGTCTGGCTTCTCGCGCTGCAGCCAGTCCAGCAGGCCCTTGCGTTGAGCGGCGCGCACGCCGTTGACGTTCCATGCGAAGAGCCGGAGCATGCGCCCCTCCTGCGCGGTGGGCCTGGCCTCCCCGTAGCCGCCGCCTCAGGCCCCGAAGTCCAGCGTCAGGCTGACCGGGCAGTGGTCGGAGCCCGCGACGTCGCTGTGGATGGCCGCGTCAACGACGTGGTCGAGCAGATCGGGCGAGATGAAGAAGTAATCGAGGCGCCAGCCGACGTTGCGGTCGCGCGCGCCGCTGCGCATGGACCACCAGCTGTATGCGCCCTCCAGCTGCGGGTTGCGGGCGCGGAAGATGTCGATGTAGCCGGCAGTGACAACCTCGTCAAGCCAGGCGCGCTCGATGGGCAGAAAGCCGGTGTTCTTCTCGTTTGCGCGCGGGCGGGCGAGATCGATGGGCTGGTGCGAGGTGTTGACATCGCCGCAGAAGATGACGCGTTTGCCTTTCGCGCGCAGCGCTTCGCAGTAGCTCAGGAATTCGGCGTAGTAGCGCATTTTGTAGTCCAGGCGCGGGTGCTGCGGCTTCCTGCCGCCGTTGGGGAAGTAGGCGTTGAGCAGGACGAAGTCGTCATACTCGGCGACGATGGTGCGGCCCTCTGCGTCAAACTCCTCAATGCCCAGGCCGGTCTGCACGCTGCGGGGCTTGAGGCGGCTGAACAACGCCGTGCCGCTGTAGCCCTTGCGCTCCGCGCTGGCCCAGTAGCTGTGATAGCCGGCCGGCTCGCGCAGCGCGTCGTCGAGCTGTTCGGGCGCGGCCTTCGTCTCGGAGAGGCCGAGGATGTCCGGCTGTTCACTGTGCAGCCAGTCCAGAAAGCCCTTGCGTTGCGCGGCGCGCACGCCGTTGACGTTCCATGTGAAGAGTTTGAGCATGTTCTTCTCCTGTTCACGGAGCGGCTCGCCAGGGTTCAGGCGGCGTCCGCCTCCCGGCCAAAATACCAGTACTCCAGAATCGCGCGCACCAGCGGCGCCGCCACGGCCGAGCCTTCGCCCGCGTTTTCCACCAGCAGCGCGATGGCGATCTCCGGCTGCGCGGCGGGCGTCCAGGCCGCGAACCAGGCGTGTGGCAGGGATTCCTCGCCTGGCGCCTCGGCGGTGCCGGTCTTGCCGCAGACGCCCTGCCCCAGCAGCACCGAGCCGCGGAAAATGTGCTCGGCGGTGCCGCCCGGCTCGCTGACCACGGTGCAGAGCGCGTTCTGCACCAGCGCCAGCACCGCGGGATCAATACCGCTCTGCGCCATGACTTCGGGCTGCATCCGGTGGCTGGGCGTTTCGCCGAGCATGCCGACCTGTTGCACCAGTTGCGGCCGGACCAGCGCGCCGCCGTTGGCGATGGTTGCGTAGAGGCGCGCGATCTGCAGCGGCGTAACGCGCACCTCGCCCTGGCCAACGGCCATGTTGACCGCCTCGGAGGCCGTCCAGGTGAAGCCGCGCGCGCGCAGCGTATCCGGATTGATGATCGTGCCTGCGGCCTCCGGCAGATCGCGCAGGCCGGTGGCTGCGCCCAGACCCAGGCGGCGCGCATAGGTCGGCAGCAGCCAGGGGTCCACGGCGTCGAGATCCCAGGCGGTTTCGTAGAAGCAGGAGTTGCAGCTGTGCTTCAGGAAATCCGGCAGGGTCAGCAGGCCGTGGCCGCCCGGGCGCCAGTCGCGGCGCAGGATGTCGCGATTCCAGGAACCATCCGAGAGGTACTTTTTGTTGGGCGTGTAGACGCCGCTGTCGAGCGCGGCGATGGCGGGCACGACCTTGAAGATGGAGCCGGCGGGGTAAAGGCCGAGCGTGGCGCGGTTCAGCAACGGCAGACGTGGATCGGCCTGCACCAGGGCGGAGAGAGCGCGCGCGGCCTCGCGCCCCATGGCCGGGAAGGGCGCGAAAATATTGTTGTCGTAGGAGGGCTCGCTCACCAGCGCCAGGACGGCGCCACTGTGAACGTCCAGCACGACCGCGGCCGCCCCCTGCGAGCCCTGGGCCCAGGTCGTGGCGGCCTCCGAGCGGGCGCGCTGCAGGGCCTTGACGATGAAGCTCTGCAAACCCACGTCGAGCGTCAGCCACACGCTTTGCGAGGGGCTCGCGGCGCTCTCGGCAACGAGCGTCTGGCGCCCGCCGGATTCCGCTACGTAGAGGCTGCCGCCGGGAATGCCGCGCAGGACCTCGTCCTGGCTGGCCTCGACGCCGCTGCGGCCAATGATGCTGTCCTGCGGGAAGCCGGCCGCCGACAGCGCCGCAACTTCGCTCTCGTCCGGCCAGCCCACGTAGCCGACGCTGTGCGCCGTGACCGCGCCAGTGTCGTATTGCCGCGCCGGCCGTTCGATGAAGCGCGCATTGCAGTCCTGCTCGAGGCCGGCGCGCACATCCAGCCAGGTGACCGGGTCGATGGTGCCGATCTCGCTGAGCCAGTCCACCGCGCGCGCGGCGAGGATTTGCTGGATGAGGGCGACGTCGAGGTTGAGCGCGGCGGCGAGGCGCAGGTTGCAGTTGTTGGGCTGCGGAATCTGGCCCTTGATGACGTTGACGGTGACGACGCGGTTGTTGCGTGAGGCCAGCGCCAGTCCCTCGCGGTCGTAAATGTTGGCGCGGCTGGGCAAACGTGCATCGAGGCGCAGGGTGCCGCCTTCCGCCATGGCTGTCAGCAGGTCGCCGGGCGACCAGATCACGCGCCAGTCACGCAGCCGCGGATCCCAGGCCAGGCGCAGGGTGCGGTCGCCATCCGTGAAGCTGCCCACCTGGCTGGTGTGGAAGGTGACGTCGTAGCCGAAGGTCATCAGGCCGCCGGGGCCTGGCAACTGGCTGGTGATGCGGGTCTCCAGCGAGCGCAGCGTCATGATTGCCTGGGTGCGCCGGTAGAAATCACTGAAGGCCGGCAGCGTGGTGGCTTCCTGGCCGCCGAAGGTGAGCAGGCTGTGCATGCCCGCCAGGTCGCCCTCCTGCCAGGCCTGCAGGAAACGCCGCGTGATGCGCTCGGCCTGTTCCGGCGTCTGGCCTTCCGGGGTGAGCGTGGGCGCCGCCGTGGGGCGTTGCGGCTCATTGAAAGCGCTGCAGGCCACGAGACCGGTCATGAGCAGCAGGGCCAGGCCCGTCCGGATATTCACGATGCGCTCACTTCCGCGGGGCCTCTCCCGCACCGGCATGGATTATGATGGGTGATGCGACCGTGTCGATTGTAGCGGGTGTTGGCGCGGCCGTATATGGCGTTCAGGCTATACTGGCGCCCGGAACGCAGCGAGGAGAGGAAGACCATGGCAGAAGAGCTGGAGACGACCGCCGCAGACAGCCCCAAAATCGACGGTCAGCTGGCCAGTGAGTTCGCGCTCGAAATCGACGGCCAGCGCGTGGACGGCATCCTCGCCATCCGCGGCCTGGTCGCCTTTCGCCTGGATGTGCGCACCACGACGGCCATCCGCAAGCTGCAGGAGCCCTTCAAGATCGCCAGGGTGGTGCAGCGTGACCCGCAGCACCCCTGCAACGTCTGGGTGCGCGAGACCTTCGAGGCCGGCGAGGACATCGTGCGGCCCGCGCGCACCCTGTGTCTGCTGGCGCTCGACAAGGACGGCGAAACGCGGCGCTGGACGGTGTATGACGCCTGGATTTCGGACGTGGGCTATTCGGATTTAGACATCAAATCCAGCGACGTCCTCGAGGAGACGCTGACGATTCAGTACAAGGACGTCGAACCGGGCTGGGCAGCGGATGCCGGGGACGCGCTGCCCGCGGACTGAGCGCAGCGGAGGGTGCGGTGGAGCGCTGGCCGGGCAAGACCGTCATCGGCCTGACGGGCAACATCGCCGTTGGCAAGAGCCAGGTGCTGCAACAGCTGCAGGCGCTGGGCGCGGGCATCGTCGATGCCGACCGCGTGGCGCGCCAGGTGCTGCAACCGGATGGCGCGGCTTTCGCCGCGGTGCTGGCTGCTTTTGGCGACTCGCTGCTGGACACGCAGGGGTATATCGACCGCGCTGCGCTGGGCCGTATCGTCTTCGCGGACGCGGCGGCGCTGGCCAGGCTGGAGGCGCTGACGCACCCCGCCATCCGGCAACAGATCGACGCCCTTGTAACTGCGGCCAGGCAGCGCGTGGTGATCATCGAAGCCATCAAGCTGCTGGAAGGCGACCTCGTGGATGCGGTGGACGCGGTCTGGGTGGTGGACGCCGCGCCGGAGACGCAGCTGGCGCGGTTAACGACGCAGCGTGGCATGACGGCTGCAGCAGCCCGTCAGCGTGTGCGGGCGCAGAACCCGCAGGCGGACAAGCTGGTGCGCGCCGACCTCGTCATCCGCAACGACGGGTCACTCGCGCAGTTGCAACACCAGGTGCGCGCGGCCTGGGAGTCGCTCGCAGACGGGCCTAATGCGCGTGCTCGTTGACCTGCACGAGCAGGCCGTCCGGGTCGCGCAGCAGCAGCGAACGGCCGAAGGATTCCTCGTGGATGGCGCGCGCAGGCGCGATGCCCCGGGCCTCCAGCCGCGTGACGAGCGTTTCCAGCGGCTCCGTACTGACGAGGGTCAGTGCGACCCGGCCGATTTCCGGTACGGGCGGCAGCGGGTCGAGGGTGTGCAGGCCCAGCAGGGCGTCGCCCGACTTCAGCGAGGACCACACGCCCTCGCGCTGGACATAGTCCGGCTCCAGCCCCAGAGCGAGGTAGAAATCGAGCGCGCGCGACATCTGCGAGACGTAGACGATCGGCATCAGTTTAATCATGGTGTGAGTCTCGTGCATTCAGGGTGGCGGCTGCAGTGTAACACGCAGCGGCCCGACCTGTCCTGCGCATGAGCAGTGCGCCGCGGCATCTGGCGGGGCTCTTGCTGGCGGCGCTGGTGTTGGCGCTGGCGCTGCAGCTCGCACTGGTGCCCTTTCCCGCCGCTCACGACGGGAGCCCTTCCGCCGCTCACGACGGGAGCCCTTCCGCCGCTCACGACGGGAGCCCTTCTGTCGCGCCGGCGTTGCCCGCCCTGCCCGTCCAGCCCGGAAATCTTCCCCTGGCGCGCGGCTTCGGCACAGTCGGCGATTACTGGTCGGTGTATTTTAGCGCACCCCCGGCGCTGCGCCGCTCCGGGGACAGGCCGGATGGCAGCCACGACGCGGTGGACTATAGTGGCGGTATTGACGGCTCGCTGGCAGCGGCCATGGATGCGGCCAGTGTCTCGCTCGACATCGCCGCCTTCGAGCTGAACAACCCGCTGCTCACTGAAGCCATGCTGGCGGCCGCCGCGCGCGGCCTGCGGGTGCGCGTTGTCACCGATGACGAGCATGGCCTGCGCAACGAAGACAGCAGCCTCGACCAGCTGCAGGCGGCGGGCATCCCGGTCGTGGCTGACGATCGCAGCGCGCTGATGCACAACAAGTTCGTCCTCATCGACGGCGCCAGTGTCTGGAGCGGCTCGATGAACCTGACGGTGAACGGCGCCGGACGCCACAACAACAACCTGCTGGAGTTGCGTTCGGCTGAGGCGGCAAGTCGCTTTCAGTCCGAGTTTGACGAGATGTTTGCGCAGAAGCTTTTCGGTCCGCGCTCACCGCAGGGCGTCACGGATCTCTTCGCGGCGGGAGCGGGCCACATTGCCATCTACTTCGGGCCGGAGGATGATCTCGCTGCAGCCCTCGACGCTGCGTTGGCCAGGGCGCGGGAAAGCATCCGCTTCATGGCCTTCTCCTTCACGCTGGACGAGCTGGGCGCAACGTTACTGCGGCAGGCCGCGGCGGGCGTGACAGTGCAGGGGATCTTCGAGCGCACGGGCAGCGAGACCGTCTGGAGCGAACTGGGGCCGCTGTACTGCGCCGGACTGGCCATGCGGCAGGACGGCAACCCCTACCTGCTGCACCACAAGGTCTTCGTCATCGATGACCAGACAGTCGTGACCGGCTCGGCCAACTTCTCCGCCAGCGGTACTGACGCCAACGACGAGAACCTGCTCGTCATCGACGACCCGGCGCTGGCCGCGCCCTACGCGGCGGAATTCGCGCGCCGTTGGGACGAGGCCAGCACGCCGCAGGGTCTGGCCTGCGCCTGAGCGCGCTCAGGCTTCCGCGCCGGCCTCCAGCAGCATGTTGATGATTTCCTGGTTGCCCTGGCGTCTGGCGAAATCCATCGCCGAGTAGTTCCAGAAAGCCGGGCCGGCGCGGGCGTTCAGATCTGCGCCGGAATCGATCAGGATTTCGACAAGACGGGGATGATTGTAGTCCACGGCCTGGAGCAGGGGCGTCTGACCGGGGGCGTTGCGGGTCTCGATGCCGACGCGCGCCCGCGTCCTTGTATCCAGCAGCAGGCGGACGACGGCTTCCCGCCCGAAGGAGGAGGCCGCTTCAAGCGCCGGAGTGAATCCGACGCGTCCAGTGGCCCCGCCGAGCAGCAACATGGCGCTGAGGTCGTCGTCACCCATGGTGATGGAGTAGAAGATCGCCGTCTGGTCCTGTGCCCAGGTTTTGGTATCCGGATGCAGGCCGGCCAGCAGCAGGCGCAGCGCGACGTCACGGTGACCGCCGCGGACGGCGTGTATGAGCGCGGTAGAGCCTTCACTGTCGGTTTTGAGGAAAGGCGCGCCGGCCTCCATCAGGCGTTCGACTTCTGCCGGATTGCCGCTGCGGGCCGCTGCGAGGAAATCAGAAAAATACGCGTCGTCAGGGTTCGGTCGTTCCCTTCTTCTGTTTTGCTCTGCTTCCACCATGTTCAGCCGGGTCGCGGCGCTTGCATGCCCGCCGGCCTCGGCCAGTTGCAGGGGCGTGAAGCCCTCCGCGTCCGCCAGGTCGGCATCGGCCTCGGCCAGCAGCAGCATGGCGATGGCGTCAGCGTGGCCGGCTGCTGCTGCCAGGTGCAGGGCGTTGCGCCCGCTCCCGGGCAGAACATGGTGAACGTCCACCTTCGTCGAGAGCAGCAACCAGGCGAGGTTCATGGCCCTGCCGCGGGAGGCCGCCAGGGTCAAAGCGTTGTGGCCCTCGTCATCGACGCGGTTGACGTCCACGCCGGCGCGATAAATGCGCTCCAGGGTGACGAGGTCGCCGTCAGTTGCGGCCAGCATGAAGGGTGTGCGACCATCCGCGTCCCCCAGTGTGACATCCGCGCCGGCATCGACAAGCATTTTCACCACCCGCTCCAGCCCGTTGGCGACGGCAGCGGTCAGGGCGCTGCGACCGCTTTCGTCGCGCCAGTTGATGTCATGCCCGCTGTCAAGGAGCGCCCCCAGTAAATTTTCATTGCCGGCGGCGGCGGCTTCAACAACGAGGGGCAGATTGGCGGGATTGCCCAGGTCGAATTCGACGCCGGCCTCCTGCAGCAACTGGATATTGTCGAAGTTCCCGGACCGCAGCACCTCGTCGATCGGCATGCGGCCGGCGACGTCCTGCGCGTTGACTTCGGCGCCGGCGCGCAGCAGTCGGGCGATGACGTCGTCATGACCCCGGAAGGCGGCCTCATGCAGGGCGGTCCGGCCCCAGGCGTCGCCGCCGTTGACGTCAGCGCCGCCGGCCAGCAGACGCTGCACGGCCGCCAGATTGCCATCATGGGCGGCGCGGGGCAGCGCGGCGCAGGGGTTGGCAGATGCGCCGGGAACAGGCGCGTTGCGATGGGCGAGCCAGTCGTTGTGCGACCAGCCGCCCAGGCCGTCGGCATTCAGGACCTGGCTCCATTCCTCACCCCGTTGCAACACCTGCACGACGCTGCAGCGTTGCAGCTTTCCCAGGATGTTGTCGGCGATTTCCGGCGCGCTGCGCAGGTTCAGGGTCGTGGTGACCTGGGCCCGGGCGCTCTCCAACAAGGGTTCCAGACGCAGGGCGAGGAACCAGTGGACTGGTTGCGTCCGCCGGCGCGCGTCAGGGGTGAACGGTGAGATGGCGACAAAGGCTCGCTGTGACGCTTCCCGGAGCGACGCCGCTATGGGCCGGTTAAGGTAGTCACCGGCGCGGAAGCGCTGGACGTCGATGAGGTCGGGCAGGACCTGGACGAACTGGACCCAGGCGTCCTGGGGTGGCGGCGCGGCCAGGTGAAAGTCCAGCAACAGAAGATTTTCGGCAGCCATGTCCCCTGACAGCGGCAGTTCGTAGTAGACGGTGGCGTAGGGCGGCGACGAGTCGCGGATGCCTGTCTGAAGCTGGCGAAGCAGGTTGGGCGGCGAAGGATGTGTATCCTCGTGGGTTAGCAGCGAATAGCCGAAACGACCGTTTTCACGCTCCGTGTCGGCCAGGTAATTGGCGAGCACCCAGTCGGCGAAGAAATCGTCGGCGTCGAGGCCCTCACCCCGTTCCGTCAGCAGGGCGTCGAGGGCGTCGAGGCCCTGCTGACGGTGGGTGGCAAAGTCCAGCAGGGTTTGCGCGCCCAGACGCTCATGAATATAGGTCATGAAGAGCATGCTGGTGTGATAGGCAGGGTCTTCGCGGAGGTTCAACTGATTGTCTGCCGCCGTGACGGTTTCCGTGATGACAGAGAACACGACATTCTGTATCCTGTCCCTTGTCAGTTCAGGTGCCAGTTGGTTTGCCGTGAACGTGGCCAGGCCTTCGGAGACCCAGCGCGCGTGGTTTTGGCCGCCCACATGGTCATGAAGCAGGTGTCCGAATTCATGGGCCAGCACAGGGCTGTAGAAAGTGATATTCAGATTCAGGCTTTCGAGAGTTGTGCTGTCCGGGGCGATGGCCACGTAACCGATGCCGGAGCCGGGCTCCTGCGGCAGGCCGCTGCGGCCACTATACCAGCCGCCGACGTCGTCCAGGACGTCCTCGAAGCCGGAAGCCAGCAGGATGACGATGCGTTCGTCGCCGTTGATGGCCGGCGGCTCCTCAATGCCCCACAGGTCCAGCGACTGTTGATAGATCTGCTCGTCGAAGACAGTGCCCAGAAGTTGCAGGCCCTCGTCGTTAGGCAGCGGATCGTCGGCGCGACGGGCGACAGTGTAAAGGTAGCTGTGCTCGCTGACCGAGCGCAGTTCGGCGTAACGTTGCTGCCCGCTATACACGCGAAACAGGCGCCGATCGCCGATGCGGCGCCAGGTATCGGGGCGGTTGCGCTCGTCCCAGGGCAGCAGGTAGTCGTTGTGGGCCCAGCCGGTCAGGCCGTCCTGCAGCCGCACCTGGCTCCACTGCTCGCCGCTCTGCAGCAACTCGACGGTGCTGCGGGCGGCCAGCTGGCCGATGATGTCATCTTCGGTGGAGGGCCCGCTGCGCAGGCGCAGGGTGACGTTACTGACCTCGAGCCATGCAGTTTCGGTCTCCTGGGCCTGGGCCACCGTGGTGATAAAGAGTAAAAGCATGAGGAGCAACAGCCGGGTTTTCATCACGAGCTCCAATCCGTCAGCCTACCGAGGGTCCGCGCCGGCCGCGAGCAGCATTCTGACTATGGTGTTGTTGCCAACGAAATCTCTGGCAAGGTGCAGCGGTGAATTACGACTGCCCGCGATCCCGTTGGGGTCGGCTCCTGCCTCCAGCAAGCGTTCCACGATGTCGACGTGTTCCCACAGGACCGCGAAATCCAGCGGGACCGCGGGGCCGTCATCACGGGCGTTGGGGTTGGCGCCGGCGGCCAGCAGCAGGTCGACGATCTCGCCACGCCCGGTGCGCACCGCCTCGAACAGCGGGGTCTTTCCATGAGCTCGTGCATCCACAGGGACGCGCTGCCAACCACGTATGTTGAGCAGCAGACGCGCGACATCGGCCCGTCCGAATTCCGCCGCCCAGTGAAGCGCGGAGGGCCTCCAGCCAGTATATGGTCGTGCGCCGGCGAGGAGCAACATTGCGCTGATCTCATCGTTTCCGGCCCGGATGGCGTGATACAGGGCGGTCTGGTCGTGGTGAAATTCATTCCCGCTGGTGTCCGTGAGTGCCCCCGCGCGTAGCAGGCGCAGCACCATGGCCCGCTCGCCGGCCAGGGAAGCGATCTTGAGAGCGGTCATACCTTCGCTGTCAAACGCGTTTAGCGCTACTCCGGCCTCGACAAGTCTGTCAAGTTCCGCCAGATTTACTTCCCGCACCGCCGCGCGAAGGGCTGCGGCATTCTCCTGCGTAGAGGCGGCGGCATTCGCCTGTGTCACCTGGTCGCTTTCCCCTGTGGTGCTGGCTGTAGCCGCGACGAGCAACAATTCTGAAACAGCGTCATGGTCCGCAGCTTCGGCCAGCTGCAGGGCTGTCTGACCTGCCGCATCCACAGCATGGATGTCCATATCGGTGAGCAGCAACAGCGCCACAACATCGTCGTGACCCGCACTGGCAGCCAGCTGCAGGGCGTTGCGGCCATTCGCGCCAACCTGATGGTTGACGTTTACGTCGGCGCTGAGGAGCAGCCAGGCGACGGTATTCGCCTGCCCCTTCGCTGCCGCCAGCATCAGGGGTGTATACCCCTCCGGGTCTGGCTGATTGATATCCCCGCCCGCGTCAAGGAGCAGCGCGAGCGCGCCATCATGCCCGTTGGCCGCGGCCAGCATCAGCGGCGAGCGGCCATTTTCATCCTGCCACTTCGCGTCGGCGCCGGCCTTGAGCAGTTGCCTCAGGGTCGCGTCCTGACCATTGCCGGCAGCAGCAGCCAGCGCCGTCCGGCCGCTTTCATCCTGCCAGTTGACGTCATGTCCTTCGGCGAGGATCAGCTTCAGCAGCGTCGTGTTGCCCTGGCCGGCCGCGCTGACCATGAGCGGCAGACTGGCAGGGTCAGCCAGATTAAGGTCGGCGCCGGCCTCGTGCAGCAGCAACATGCTGCTGGCGTTGCCCATGCGGATCGCCGCATCGAGCGCAGTGTGGCCCGCGACGTCCCGGGCATGGACATCGGCGCCGGCCCGCAGCAGGCGCGCGAGGATGTCGTCGTGACCCCAGAAGGCGGCCTCATGCAACGCCGTGCGGCCACGGGCGTCCGCTCCGTCCACAGAGGCGCCAGTGGCCAGCAGACGCCGCAGCTCCGTCAGGTTGCCGTCATGCGCGGCCCGCGTGAGCGCGGCGCAAGACCCGGTGGACGCGCCGGCGCCAGGCGCGCCTGGCTGGATCAGGTAGTCGTTGTGCGACCAGCCGCTCAGGCCGTCGCCGCGCAGGACAAGACTCCACTCCGCGCTGCGCTCCAGCACCTGGACGAAGCTGCAGGGACGCAGGTTGCCGAGCGTGTTGTCGGCGATCTCCGGCGCGCTGCGGACGCGCAGGGTGGTGGTGGCCTGGGCCCGGTTGTCCAGGACGACTTCCTGCTCGTACAGGGCAAGGGAGTAGTCGACCGGCTGCGAACGCTGGCGCGCAGTGGGGGTGAAGGGCGAGACGGCGAGGACGATACGTTCCGCCTGGTCTGCCAACGTCGTCACGATCAGGTTTCCACGATGTTCGCTGGCGCGGAAGCGTTGCACGTCTACGCGCTCGGGCAGCACCTGCACCAGTTGCAACCAGGCATCTTGCGGCGCCGGCGCGGCCAGGCGGAAATCCAGCAGCAGCAGGCCATCCCCGCCGCTGTCAGCTGGCAGCGGCAGCTCGAAATAGTCTGCTGAGTAGGGCGGGATGGCATCCCGATAGCTGGCCGGGAGTTTCCGGAAGTGGCCACGGGCGGCGGCCGTAAGCAGGCCGACCCGGCCCAGCGAGGGGTAGCCGTAACGCCCTCCCTCGCGCCTTGTATCGAGCAGATAGTTGGCCAGCACCCAGTCGGCGAAGAAAGCGTCGGCATCCATGCCCGCTTCGCGTTCAGTCAGCAGGGCATCAAGGGCGGCCAGGCCTGTTTCCGGGCGCGCGGCGAAGTCCTGCAGCGCCTCCATACCGAGGCGATCATGGATATAGGCCATGAAGAGCAGCCCCGAGCCGTAGGTGAAGGGAGATTGGTCAAACATGTTCAGGCGCGTGCGAGGTCGGCTGAGGAAGGAAGACGCATCGCCATCCCAGAACCCCAGGGACACTTCGGTGAACTTGGCAAGGCCCTCATCGACCCAGTTGCTACGGTTTCCGCCCACGTGGTGATGAAGCATGTGCCGGAATTCGTGGGCCGGCAGCGAGAGGAAAAAGTCCGCGTCGCTGGCAGAAAACGTGTCTGTGCCAGACATGTTGATGCTGATGAAGCCGGTGGCGCGGGAGCTCGGGTTGGCCTCCCCCGGCATTGCCTCGCGGCCGGAGTAATTGCCTCTGATCCTGCCGGGGCCGCTATCGAGGAAGCCGGCCGTTACCAGCAGCACCACTCGCTCGTCGCCCTCGATGGCGGGCGGCTCTTCGATGCCCCAGAGATCCAGGGTTTGCCGGAAAAGGCGCTCATCGAATAGTTCTCCCATCTGTTGCAGCGCGCCATCACCCGGCAGGCGGTCCCCCGACCGGCGGGCGTGAGTGTAGATATACATATGGTCGCTGATCGCGCGCAGTTCGGCGTTGACGCGTACCGCATATCCGCTCGCCTCGTCATTCACCCTGAATAGTCGCCGCTCGCCGACGCGGCGGCGGGCGTCAGGGCGGTTGCGTTCGTCCCAGGGCAGCAGGTAGTCATTGTGGGCCCAGCCGCTCTGGCCGTCCTGGCGCCGGATCTGGCTCCACGCTTCACCGCGCTGCAGCAGTTCGACTGCCTCGCGCGGTGTCAATTGGGTGATGATGTCGTCGTCGCTGGAGGGGCCGCTGCGCAGGCGCAAGGCGACGTCAGCGACCTCAAGCCAGGTAGCTTCGGCTTCCTGCGCCTGGGCGACACCGGTGACGCAGAGCAAAAGCAGGACGAGCAAGAACCGGGTTCGCATCGCAGGTTCCTCTCTCATGCGTACGTGTCCATCAGGTACCAGTCATGAACTGTTCGCAAGCGCGGCACAGGAATTGACGGACGTGTCGGCGCCAGGGACGTTGAGATGGAAGAGGTGATTGTTGTGCGACCAGCCGGTCAGGCCACTGTCGTTCTGGACCAGGCTCCAGGCCGCGCCGCGCCTGAGTACCTGGACGAGGCTGCAGCGCTGCAACAACCCGAGCGTGTTGTCCGCGAATTCCGGCGCGCTGCGGACGCGCAGGTTTGCAGTGACCTGTGCCCTGTCTTCTGATAAAAGCGGAATCTCGTCAAGGTTCAGGGAATAGAAAGCGGACTGCGTGCGCTGAAGGGCGCCAGGAGTAAAGGGGGAGACAGCGATGAAGGCCCGTTCCGGCTGTTCCGCCAGCGTCGCCACGACCGGCCGGCCGCGATAGTCGCTGGCGCGGAAGCGCTGGACGTCGATACGGTCGGGGAGGACCTGCACCAGCTGCAGCCAGGCATCCTGTGGCGCCGGGGCGGACAGACGGAAGTTTAGCAACAGTCGGCTTTCGGGGCTTAATCCCAGCGGACTGGTCAACTCGTAGTACTTCGTCGAATAAGGCTCTGCATGGTCCCTGATGCGGACCGGGAGCTCCTGGACGGGGTTACTCCGCAATGTCTGCTCCAGCAAGGTGCTGTTTCTGAACAGCTGGTAGCCATAGCGTCCCCCCTCAAGTTGCGCTTCATTCAGGTTGTTGGCGAGCACCCAGTCGGTGAAGAAATCGTCGGCATTCCGGCCATTACCCCGTTCGTCAAGCAGTGTGTCCAGAGCGGCCAGGCCCTGTTGCGGTTGGTTGACAAAGCTGCGCAGGGTATCCACGCCGAGTTGCTCGTAAATATAGGTCATGAAGTACAAGCTACCGATATACGAAGGGGTTGATGGATGGTTCAACTGGTTGGTGCCGGGATCATGCGCACCCTGTTCCATTCGATTCATGCCTCTGCCCAACAGGGTCATGTCCCGGTCAAGATACTTTTCGGTGAACTCGGCGACGCCCTCATTGACCCAGCCCACATGGTTCCCTTGCCCGACATGATGATGGAGCAGGTGCCCGAATTCGTGCGCCAGGACCTGGACACTGCGTGATTCGAGCACAACATCCGCCCATCTTTCTTCCCAGATACTTTGCTCGATGCCAAGGTAACCTGTAGCGGAAGGGTTGGCTTCGTGGGGCAGACCACTGCGGCCTACATACCAGCCACTGGATGCTCCCAGGGTACCAAAACCGGCGGCGATCAGGATGACGACGCGCTCGTCACCCTCGATGTGGGGCGCTTCCTCAACACCCCAGAGATCAAGGGCCTGGTGATAAATGCGTTCGTCGAAGGTTTTCCCGAATTTCTGCAGCGCCCGCTCGCCAGGCAGGACGGCATCGGGATGACGGGTGACGGTATAGATGTAACTGTGATCGCTGACAACGCGTAAATCGGCAAATCGGTCAACGGTATACCGCGGTATTGAATCACTACACCTGGATCCACCAAACACGAGGAACAGCCGTTGCTCGCCGATGCGGCGCGAGGCATCAAGGCGATTGCGCTCGTCCCAGGGCAGCAGATAGTCGTTGTGGGCCCAGCCGGTCAGGCCGTCCTGACGCCGCACCTGGCTCCACTGCTCGCCGCGCTCAAGCAGCTCGACGGCCGTGCGGGGCGCCAGCTGGTTGATGATGGCGTCGTCAGTGGAGGGGCCGCTGCGCAGACGCAGGGTGACGTCTGCGACCTCGAGCCAGGTCGCTTCGTCTTCCTGGGCGTGGGCTGCCGCGGTGGCAAAGAGCAAACACAGGACGAGCAACAGCCGGGCTCTCATCGCAATCCCTTTTCTGCCCGCTGAAGCGGGCCGCCTGATTCCCTTGCTGCCTTGAACGAGCGGATCCTTCACAGGGAGCAAGGTACGGCGTTCGTGTCATGCGCGCGCCCCTTGAGCAAAGAGAGTAACACAAGGGGGTTAGCCCTGCTCCCGGGCGCAGGGACGGGGGTATACTGGTCGCGGTCAAGAGGCTCCCGCCGCGGGCGGGACAGCAACAGGAGGATGGCGACGCCAGCCATGGACACAGCGCAAAACAGCAAACGGGTGCTGTCCGGCATCCAGCCGACCGGCAACATGCACATTGGCAATTACCTGGGCGCGCTGCTGCAGTGGGTGCGCTTCCAGGAGCAGTATGATGCCTACTACTGCGTCGTGGATTTGCACGCCATCACCGTGCCGCATGACGCCGCGCTGTTGCGCGCGCACACCCTCGAAGCCACCGCGCTCTACCTCGCGGCCGGCCTCGACCCGCAGCGCGCGACCCTCTTCGTGCAGTCGCACAACCCCGCGCACGCCGAACTGGCCTGGCTGCTGACCTGCCTGACGCCCCTTGGCTGGCTGTACCGCATGACGCAATACAAGGACAAGGCGGCGCGCCAGCAAATGGACGCCGTCGCCGCCGGCCTGCTGGGCTACCCGGTGCTGATGGCCGGCGACATCCTGCTCTACCAGGCGCACTTTGTCCCCGTTGGCGAGGACCAGCGCCAGCATGTGGAGCTGACGCGCGACCTGGGGCAGCGCTTCAACAGCATGTTCGGCGAGACCTTCACCCTGCCCGCCGTAGTCAACCCGGAGACCGGCGCGCGCGTGATGGGCCTCGACGAGCCCACCAACAAAATGAGCAAGAGCGCCACCGGCGAGAACCACGCCATCTTCCTGCTCGATCCGCCCAACCTCATCCGCCGCAAGATCATGCGCGCCACCACCGATTCCAGCCGCGAGATCCGCTTCAGCAACGATCCGGAGAAGGCCGGCGTCAACAACTTGCTGACCATCTATCAGGCGTTGACGCATGGCGAGCGCGCGGCCATTGAGGCGGAGTTCGCCGGCAAGGGCTATGGCGACCTGAAGAAGGCAGTCGTCGTGGCTGTGACCGAAACGCTTGCGCCGCTGCAGCAGCGCTACCGTGAAATCAACGCCGAACAGGGCTGGGTGGAGCAGGTGCTGGCCGATGGCGCCGAACGCGCCTCCGCCGTTTCCGAGCGCACCCTGAAGTCGGTGAAGGAACACATGGGCTTCCTGGAGCCCGCGCGACGCTGGCCGGGAGTCGGTTGAGTCATGACCCACTGGGAAGCGCCCGCGCACTGGCAGCGCATCACGAGCATTGATGCGCACGCCGCTGGCGAACCCCTGCGCGTTATCTGCAGCGGCTTTCCGTTGCCTGAAGGCGCGACCATTCTCGACAGGCGCGAGCAGGCCCGCCGGCACTATGACCATCTGCGCCGCAGCCTGATGTGGGAGCCGCGCGGCCACGCCGACATGTACGGCTGTCTGTTGCTGCCGCCCGCCACGGAAGACGGCGACTTCGGCGTGCTGTTCCTGCACAACGAGGGCTTCAGCACCATGTGCGGCCACGGCATCATCGGCCTCGTCACGGTCGGCCTCGACTGCGGCCTCTTCACGCTGCCGCCAGGCCGCGGCGAGCTGCGCATCGATACGCCCGCCGGGCGCGTGCTGGCCACGCCGCAGTGGCAGGACGGGCGCGTGGCGGCGGTCAGCTTCCGCAACGTCCCTTCCTTCGTGCTGCTGCAGGATCTGCGCGTGGCGGTGCCTGGCCTGGGCGAAATCTGTTGCGACATCGCTTTCGGCGGCGCCTTCTACGCCCTGGTGGATGTGGCGCAGACCGGCCTGGCGCTGGAGCCGCAGCAGAGCGACGCGTTAATTGCGGCCGGCAGGGCCATCAAGCGCGCCATCATGGCGACGCAGCGCATCCAGCACCCCTCAGGTGACCCGGAGCTCAACTTCCTTTACGGCACGATCTTCACGCAGCTGCGGCCGGATGACAGCGGCCTGCACAGCCGCAACGCCTGCATCTTCGCCGAGGGCGAGCTGGACCGCAGCCCGACCGGCACCGGCATCAGCGCGCGGGCGGCCCTGTACCACGCGCGCGGCGAACTGGCCGAGGGCGAGACGCTGCACATCGAGAGCCTCATCGGCACGCGTTTCTCGGTGCGTGTGGTGGCGCGCGCGCAGGTGGGCTCGCTGCCGGCCGTCATCCCGGAAGTCACTGGCAGCGCCTCCATCACCGGCACGCACGAGTTCCTCATCGACCCCGAGGACCCCCTGCGCGAGGGTTTCCTGCTGCGTTAGCCCGGCCGGCTGTTGTTTTCCGCCTCAGCCCAGTTCCGCGGAGCTGAAGACCACGTGGAAGGGCACGCAATAGATGACCGCGCTCTTGTATTCCGTCAGGTCAACTTCGGCCGGGATGTCGTAGTTCTGGTTGCCGACATTGCCCTTGAGCGGCCCCAGATCGACGTAGTCGTCGCTCTCACCCACGCCGGCGAAGATGCTGGTCGGCACGCTTTTGACCAGCAGCACATGCAGCTGCGGCCCATTGGTGACGCGGAAATCCTCGAAGCGCAGGACGCGCTCTTCGCCGGCCAGCCAGACGGTGGCGCTGCCTTCTGCGCGGTGCACGGGATCAATCTCGATCCAGTTGCCGGTGAGCAGCGCGAGCGGCTCCGGAGCGCTGCGCGGCATGTCACTCTGCATGACGCTGTCCGGCTCCATCATCGCCCTGGCCGTGTCGGCGGCCATGGCGGCGGCCTCTTCGTCCGCCTCCGCGCTCATCGCGAGCAGAATCTCGCGTTGCTCCTCAGGCATGTCGCGCACGCTTTCGCGCTCGGCAGTATTCAACGAGGGGAAGGCTTCGTCGACGATGTCGTTGGTGAAGAAGGGCAGCCAGAGTGGTGAGGCAAGCGCCACGACGGCGACCGCCAGCACAATCGCGGAAATAACGAGACGTCTGCGAGTTATGCGCGAAGTGTCGTCTTGCTGCGCGCCCTCGTCGGCCTGGGGATCCTGTTCCGAATTCATATTCTCCTCCTTCAGGCGTCGGCCGCGGCGACCGTGCGCCGGCGTTTGGCGAAATGTTCACGCCATTCGGGCGAAAGCGCCGGCAGCTGGCTGGCGCGTGCGGTGGCGGCGGGGTCGTCGGGTTGCAGCAGGCGCAGGTGGAAGATGGCGCGCACGCTCATGGGCTGCGCTTCGCGCTCGACGAGCGTCACGCAGTCGCCGGCGCCCAGCAGCCCCGTCTGCAACACACGCAGGTAACAGCCGCAGCGTTGGGCCTGGGTGAAGGTCCTGACGAAGTCGGGCAGGCCCATGCGATGCGCCAGCTTGTGGCAGGGGATGCGCGGCTGGCTGACCTGCAGCAGGGTTTCGCCCACGCTGTAAACGTCGCCGATGCAGACCTCGTCTTCCAGCAGGCCGCTGATGGTGAGGTTCTCGCCGAACTGCCCGGGGCTCAGGTCGTCACGGCCCAGTTGCTGCGACCACCAGGCGTAGTGCTCATGCGCACAGGCGTAGACGGCCTGCTGCGGCCCGCCGTGGTGCTGCAAATCCGCCTGGCCGTCGCCCTCAAGGTTGACCCGGCCCAGGCGCACCCGCCCCGCTACCGGCTGCTTGTAGATGCCGGTGCGCAGCGTGCTGCCGCGCGCGGGAATCGTGACCGGTCGGCCGACGTTGACGGAGAAAAGTTTCACGCGCTCGCTCCCCTGCGCTTCACTGCAGCGCCACGGTCTCGATCTCGACGAGGGCGCCCAGCGGCAAGCGGGCCACCTCGACGGCGGAACGGGCCGGCGGCTCCTGGGTGAAGTACTGCGCGTAGATGCCGTTGACCGTCGCGAAGTCATCCATGTCGGCGAGGAAGACGGTGGTTTTGACGACCCGCTCCAGGCTGGTGCCGGCGGCCCGCAACACCGCGCTGATGTTTTCCAGCACCTGGCGCGTCTGTGCCTCGATGCCGCCTTCGGCCAGCGCACCGCTGCCGGGAACGATGCCGACCTGGCCGGCGGTGAAGACGAAGCCATTGGCGCTGACGGCGTGTGAATAGGGGCCCAGCGCGGCGGGCGCGTCCGGGGCTGAGATGATGGTTTTGGACATGAGGTCTCCGGGTAATCGCTGTGGCGAACGGGCGCATTGTAGCGGCCTGGCGCAGCGGACGCGAGTCCGGCGCCTCAACGCGCTGGCTGTTTCAACTGCTGCAGGCGACGATGAGGATGCGCCTGGTCAGGACTCCCAGGCCTCGACGAGGATGCAGCCCGCTGCCTGGTGTTCGATGCTGTTCTGCCTGCCGTTCACACTGAGCGTCAGCGGGCCGTCTGCCACGCTGCGCTGCATGACCTCGACGCGCGTGTTGAGCGTGATGCCCAGGCTGACGATGTCGCGCAGCATGGCCTCACTGCGCGAATTTATGCGTGAGACGATGGCGGGCTTGCGCAAGGGCCACTCGTTCAGGGGCTTGAGACGGCGGCGCAGAATGGTGCCGTCCGCTGCCGGGATGGGATCGCCGTGCGGATCGAGCCCGGGTTCGTGCATACGCCTGGCGATGGCCTCGATGAAGCGGTCGGAGACGGCATGCTCAAGACGCTCGGCCTCGGCGTGCACCTCGGGCAACTCGTAGCCCAGTTCCTCCACCAGGAAGAGCTCGATGAGGCGGTGGCGCCGCAGGATCATGAGCGCCTCGGTTTCGCCGCTGGCGGTCAGCCGGAAGCCGTGCCATTTGTGCCAGGTGACGAGACCAGCTTCCTGCAGGCGCTGCGTCATGTCGGTCACCGACGGCGCGGAGATCTGCAGGATTTCGGCCATGGCGCTGGTCGAAACCAGTTCGCTGCCCTGCTGCAGGGTGAGCAGCGACTTGAGAAAGTTTTGCACCGACTCAGATTGCAACAGTCCGCGGCGCCCTGCCATGGCTGCTCTGCCTCACTGACCCTGTGCCCAGCATATCACAAGCGGGAACACCGTGGCGCGACGCTGCCCAGGCGCGTACAATCACGCGCCTGGCCAGCCCGCGCGACTGGATAGTCCACGCGCCTGACAGTCGCAAAGTCGGAGAAGATCCATGATGCAACGCCGCGCTGAAATCGACCGCAAGCACGCATGTCTGCGCAAGTTGCTGGCGCGCCACGAGGCCCAGGCCCTGTTGCTAACGCAGACGCGCAACCTCGCCTGGTTCACCGCCGGCGCCGACGCCAGCATCCCGGTTGACAGCGATGCCGGCCTCTGGAGCGCGCTGGTCACGGCCGAACGCCGTGACATTGTGACGACCAATATCGAGCTGACGCGCCTGCGCGCCGAGGAGCAGCTTGAGGGCCTGGGCTTTGGCTACGTGGAGTATCCATGGCATGCGGCTGTGCCCGCAACGCCGCCGGATACCCTGGTGGACACGCAGCCGGAAGTGGCCGCTGCGCTCTTGCAGCTGCGTCTGGTGCTGGATGCCGCGGAGCAGGAGCGCTGTCGCCGTCTCGGCGCGGAGACTGCCGCCGCGCTGGATGAGGCCATTCGCAATGCGCGCCCCGGCGACAGTGAGTTTGAGATCGCCGCGCGCCTGGATGCCGCCTGTCGCAAACGGGGCGGGCTGGCCGTAGTCAACCTGGTCGCCACCGACGAACGCATCGCGCAGTTCCGCCATCCCCTGGCCACGCAGCGGCGCATGGAACACCTCGTCATGATCGTGGTCTGCAACCGCAAGTGGGGTCTGGTCGTATCCGCTACCCGTCTGGCGCATGTGGGGCCGCTGCCCGCGGAGCTGCGCGCGAAGGCGCAGAAGGTCGCGAAGATTGATGCGGCCGTCATGGTGGCCACGCGCCCGGGGCGCAGCCATGCGGCGGTCTTCCGTGATTTGCAGGGCGCCTACGCCGCGCAGGGGGAAGCCGACCAGTGGCGCCTGCACCACCAGGGCGGCCCCGCCGGCTACAATGCGCGTGAGTTCATCGTCACGCCCGACGATGAATCGCTGGTGCAGGCCGGCAGCGCCTACGCCTGGAACCCCTCGGTCGTGGGCTGCAAGTCCGAAGACACCATCCTGGTGAACGAAGACGGCTTCGAGATCGTCAGTGACGCGGGCGCGGACTGGCCGATGATCACGGTGGAACTTGCGGGCCAGACGCTGCGGCGGCCGGGGATCCTCGAACTCTAGGGTCAGGGAAACAGACTCTGGACATGCATACAGTGGGAAAGCGACTGCTGCTGCCGGCGTATTTCTGCCTGCTGGCCGTCATCGTCTTCGCCACGCAGTTCAGCTACGGCGGCTTTTACGACAAGCACCATGGCTGGATCTCGGCGCACGGACTGGCCATTGCCGGCCACGCCAACCTGGCCAACGGCTTCGTCGGCCATGCACTCACCTTCGTCGAGGAAGACGGCGAACTTGATTACGATTACTTCGACCGCTACCCGATCTTTTTCAGCGTGCTGCTGGGTACGCTCATCAGCCCGGTTGACGACCTGGCAACGAAGATCTTCATCGCGCGCCAGCTGATGCACGCGATCTTCGTGCTGACGATGCTCTTCGCCTGGCTGCTGCTGCGACGTCTGGGCGCGACTCCGCTGGCGGCGCTGGTCGGGGTCACGCTGGCTTTCTCCGGCTACGGGCTGCTCTACTACCGCGCCGCGGTGCATTTCGATCATCCGGCGCTGCTGGGCATGCAGGCGCTGCTGTATATCATTGCGCGCGCGAAACTGGAGCGACGGCAGCGCTGGCGCTGGCTGACCCTGGCGACGCTGGCGGCGGTCAGCCTGGGCGGCGGCTTCGTATCCCTGAGTGTGCTGGGGTTGTGGGCCGTGCTGGAGGCGGCGGGTGTTCTGGCGCAGCAGGGCCTGACGCTGGCGCATCGTCTGCGCGCCATCCTCATGCATGACGCGACGCGCATGCTGCTGCTGGGCGCAGCCTGGGTCGCGCTGATGCTGGGTTACAACATCGGCGTGGAGCTGCTGCGCCGCGATGTGCCGCTGCAGGATGTGAGCGTGGTGCGCAGTATGCAACGGCGGCTGCCGCTGGGCCATGAAGGCGGCCGCAACGTCATCACGGGGAAGAATCCGGCCCCGCCCTGGGATGAGTTCCTGACCGTCAAGACGGACCGCATGTTGCGCTGGTACGCGCCCGTCAAGTACATAAGCGACGATGATATGCCCGCCGCGACCAGCTGGCCCCTGTACCTGCTGGCGCTGACGCTGATCCTCGGCTTTGCGCTGCGCCAGGCGCCGCCCCTGCGCCAGACGCTTTTGCTGATCACCGGCTCCGGCCTGCTGTTCATCCTCGTGATGATCAATCTCACGGCCCATCACGATTACACGACGATGTACGCCCTGGGCTCGGCACTGGTGTTCTGGCTGGCGCTGCTGCGCCCGCTGCAGCGTCGTCCGCGCCTGGTCACCGTCCTGCTGCTGGCCAGCCTGGCGCTCTTCCTGCGTTCCAGCCTGCTGGTGGAAGCGGAGCAAAAGGGGATCTTTGCGGAGTATGCGCGCTATACGGAAGACTACAATCGCATCCGGCTGGCGCTTGAGGCCAGGGGCGTCGAGCAGGCCCGAATCTACGACACCTTCATCAACCACTGCCCCATTCATCATTCCAAATGCTACGCGCCGGGCTTCTACCTCAGGGATCACGCCATCGCGGAGGAGCTGGAGGACGCGGACTTCGTGCTTAGCGACTTCCGCTTCTATCCGACCGAAGCCTGGCTGGCGGCGGGGGAACAGGAGGAGTTGCAGCTGCTCGCGCGCAGCCTGACGCCGGAGAACGGCACCTACCACCTCTTCGCCACTGCCGACTTTGAGGCGCGCGCCCTGCCACCGGACATCGCCGCGCAGCATGTTTTCGGCGGCGAGCTGGCGCTGGGCCACTGGCAGCTGCGCGACAGCGTACAGGTGCAGCCCTGCCAGCGCATTCATGTCGAGAGCTGGTGGCAGGCCGTCAGCCCGCCCACGGCCAACTACAGCATCCAGCTGGCGTTGGTGGACCTGGCGGGTGAGTCCGTCGGCGCCAGCAACGACCGGCTGACGACGGTCACCACAGGCGTCTGGGGGCCGGACGCCTGGTTCCTTGATGCGCGTCCATTGCAGATTCCCTGTGATGCCCCGCCCGGGGAATATCCGCTGGTGCTGAACATCTACGATCCGAAGACGCTGCAGGAGCGAGGGCCACTGCCGCTGACGCAGGCCGATGGCAGCGCCGGCGACCAGTGGCTCTACCTGACGACGCTCTACGTCAACTGACACCGCGCCGCCGGCGAAAAGGTGAAGATGCAGATGATGCCACACAGCGAAGGCAGCAAACGTCTACGTGGTTTGCTGGTACCGGCCCTGTTCTGCCTGCTGGCCACAATCGTGTTTGCCACTCAGTTCGCCGGCACAGGTTTTGGCGAGGGCCATTACGGCTGGGTTTCCTCGCATGGCCTGGCCATCATGAGCCGCGCCACAGCGGCCAACGGCTTCGTCGGCCATCTGCGCAACATACTCACCGTCGACGGCACACTCGATTTCATTTACTTTGACCGCTACCCGGTGTTCTTCAGTGTGTTAATGGGTGCGCTGGTCAGCCTGACGGACGACCTGGCGCTGAAAGTCTGGATTGCGCGTCAGGTGATGCACGCGATCTTCGTGCTGACAATGCTCTTTGCCTGGCTGCTGCTGCGGCGCCTGGGAGTAACAAGGCTGGCGGCGATGACCGCCGTAACCCTGGGTTTCAGTGGCTTTATGTTGCTCTATTACCGGGAAATGATCCATTTCGACCAGCCTGCACTCCTGGGCATGCTGGCGCTGCTCTATATCATTGCGCGTGTAAAACTGGAGCGGCGCAAACGCTGGCGCTGGCTGACCGTCGCGACGCTGGTGGCGCTTAGCCTGGGCCGGGGCTTCGCTTCGCTGAGTGTGCTGGGCCTGTGGGCAGCGTTTGAGGTGGCCGGTCTGCTGTGGCAACGTGAGCGGCCCCTGCGGCAGCGACTGCGCGCCTCCCTCATGCATGACGCAACCCGTATGCTGCTGCTGGGCGTGGCATGGACCGCACTTATGACAGGGTACAACATCGCACAGGAAATGACGCGCCGTGATGTGCCACTGGAGCAGACGGGCATTGTGCAAAGTATGCGGCTTCGGCTTCCGGGAAGTGAGATGACTGCCGCGGAGACCTGGAACAACACCAAATTCATGGAGATGATTTCGCGTCGCCTGCTGCGCTGGTATTTGCCACTGGACGAGGCGAGCGGCTGGCTTGTGCCCCTGTGGATCTTGCTGCCAGCATTGGCGCTCGTTCTGGTTTTTAGTCTTGGTCAGCCAACGCCGCGTCGACTCATCTTGTTGTTGATGGCATTATCCGGCCCGCTCTGGACCATCGGGATGAAAAATCTCACCTGGTATCATGATTACACAGCTATGTATTCCCTGGGCCTGGCGCTGGTTTTCTGGCTGGCGCTGCTTAATCGTCTGCAGCGTCAGCCGCGCCTGGTGGCTGCCCTGTTGACGTTGAGCCTGGCGCTGTTCCTGCGCACCAGTCTGCGGGTCGAGGCGGATTATGGCCCTTACTTCCGCAGCGTCGCTGTGTACACGGAGGAGTATGACCGTATCCTGCGCAGTATCGGAAGCAGCGGGCAGGTGGTCTACAGCGAACCTGCCATTCAGGACAAGGTCGTAAACGCGGCCAAATATGTGTTGAGTTTCTACCTTGGCGACAACGTGCTGGCGCAGGAAAGGGAGGACGCACAGTATATTGTCGCGAGCCGCGCCACCCTGACCTTTCCAGCCTGGTTACAGGCCGAAGATGGCACCGGGGCTGCCCTGCAGCTGCACTACACCCAGACACCGGAAAACAAGGCCGCCTTTCTCTTCGACAGCGCAGCAGATGACGAACGGACGCTGCCGGATTCCCTCAGGCCACAGCACAACTTTGGTGACAAATTCGCGCTGGGCCGCTGGGAGCTGCGCGACAGCGTTCAGGTGCAACCCTGCCAGCGCATTTCCCTTGAAAGCTGGTGGCAACGAATTGGCCCGCCGCAGGCAGATTACAGTGCGCAGCTGGTTCTGGCCGCTGCTGATGGCCGCTTCATCACTTCCACTGACCGCAAGCTGACGACCGCGCACACAGTGTTATGGCGCCCGGACGCCTGGTATCTGGATGCGCGCATGCTTCAGATCCCCTGCGACGCCTTGCCCGGGGAGTATCCGCTGCTCCTCATCGTGTTTGACCCGCGCTCCATGGAGGTCAGTGACAAGTTGCCGCTGCTGCAGGCTGACGGCAGCGCCGGTGACACCTGGCTCTACCTGACCACGCTCTACGTCAACTGACACCGCGCCGCGGGTGAAAGGGTGAAGATGCAGCTGATGCCGCGTAGCGAAAGAAACAAACGTCTGCGCGCGTTGCTGGTTCCGGCCCTTTTCTGTCTGCTGGCAGTCATCGTGTTCGCCACGCAGTTCGCTGGCCCGGGCTTTGGCGACGGACATCACGGCTGGGTGTCTTCTCACACGCTGTCCATCATGAGCCACGCCACAGCGGCCAACGGCTTTGTCGGCCACGCGTTCACGGAACTCAACGCCGACGGCTCACTCGACTACATCTACTTCGACCGCTCCCCGGCTTTTTTCAGCGCATTTGTCGGCGCGTTCATCAACTTGACGGATGACCTTACGTTGAAAGTCTGGATCGCGCGTCAGGTGATGCTCACCCATTTTGTGCTGGTGATGCTGCTTGCCTGGCTGTTGGTGCGACGCCTGGGCGCGACGTCGCTGGCGGCACTGGCCATTGTGGCCCTGGCCTGCTCCGGTTACTGGCTGCTCTTCTATCGTGAGCTGATCGACTACTCCCACCCGGCGCTGCTGGGCATGATGCTACTGCTCTACGTCATCGCGCGTGTGAAGCTGGAGCAATGGGAGCGTTGGCGCTGGCTGACCGCAGCGACGCTGGTTGCGGTCAGTCTGGGACGCGCACCCGTCTCGTGGAGTGTGCTGGGGTTGTGGGTCATGCTGGAGGCAGCGGGCATCCTGGTGCGGCGAGGTCTGTCGCCAGTGCAACGATTACGCGCCATCTTCGCGCACGACGCGACGCGCATGTTGCTGCTGGGCATCCTCTGGATTCTGCTGATGACGGGCTACAACATCGCGCATGAGATGGCGCGCCGCGAGGTGCCGCTGGAGCAGACGAGCCTGGTCAAAGCGATGCAGCGCCGGTTGCCAGGGGGCGGGAATACAGTCTCGCTGTCGGATTTCGTCGAATACGTGCCGACCGTGGCGGAAAGGCTCCTGCAGTGGTACCTGCCAGTGAACAAGGAAGTTGCCTGGCACGTGCCTCGCTGGATCCTCGTGCTGGCCATGGCGCTCATCCTGGGCTACAGCCTGCACCAGAAGCCGGCGCTCCGCATGGTGCTACTCTTGACGGCCTTTGCCGGCCTGATCTGGATCTTCGGGTTGATTAACCTCACAAAATATCATGACTTCATGACCATGCATGCCATGGGGCTTGCGCTGGTCTTCTGGCTGATCATTTTGCGTCGGCTGCAGCGCAACCCCTTTCTGGTCGCCGTCCTGCTGGCGCTCGGTGTGGCGCTCCTCCTGCGCACCAGCCTGCGGGTTGAGAAGAAAAATAGTGAGAAATTCAGGGAATATGCTGTTTACACGGAGGACTACAATCGCATCCTGCAGCAGCTCGGCCGCAGCGGGCAGGTGGTTTACAGCAGCCACAGGATTCAGGACGACATCATCAATGATGAGCCCTACGTGATGGGCCTGTACCTTGGCGACAACGTCCTTGCGAAGCATTTGAACGACGCGGGATACGTCGTCTCAAGCCGCGGCGAATACCTGGCCGTGCCGGCCTCACTGCCGGCAGATGACCGGGAAGGCCTGCTGTTGTATCACACGCGGACGCAGGAGAACCGGGTCGGCTTCCTTTTCGCCATGGAACCGGCTGAAGCGGAAGCGCGTTATCTACCGAAGGATCTGGCGCCGCGCCACAATTTCGGCGGCGAGCTCAAGCTGGGCCACTGGGAACTGCGCGACAGCGTGCAGGTGCAGCCCTGCCAGCGCATCCACGTCGAGAGCTGGTGGCAGGTCTCCGTGAAGCCCCTGATTGACTACAGCCTGCAGCTCGCCCTTACTGACGCAGAGGGACTCTTTGTCGCCTCTACTGATCACATGCTGACGAGCGAGAGCACACGCTTCCGGGAGCCGGCGGACGAATGGTATCTGGATGCGCGCATGCTTCAGATTCCCTGCGACGCCACGCCCGGGGAGTATCCGCTGCTCCTCATCGTGTTTGACCCGCGCTCCATGGAGGTCAGTGACAAGTTGCCGCTGCTGCAGGCTGACGGCAGCGCCGGTGACACCTGGCTCTACCTGACCACGCTCTACGTCAACTGACGCAGGGGCGTATGCTATACTGACGCCGTCATCGCCTGCTGGACAGGTGCCGCCCATGGTCGATTTGCAGCGTACTTCGCCGCGCAACAAACCCGTCTCGCTTTTTGTGACCTGCATCGTCGATGCGCTCTACCCGCGCACCGGCGTCGCCGTCGTCGAGGTGCTCGAACACCTGGGCCTGGATGTACGCTTCCCGCAGGCGCAGACCTGCTGCGGCCAGCCCGGCTTTAATTCCGGCTTTCATGACGATGCGCGCCGCGTCGCGCGGCAGTTTCTGCGCGCCTTTGCAGATGCTGAAGTGATCGTTACGCCCTCCGGCAGCTGTGCCGCCATGCTGCGCCACTACTATCCGCCGCTCTTCGCCGATGACCCCGTCTGGTACGAGCGCGCCTGCCAGGCCGCCCGCATCACCTGGGAGTTCAGCGAGTTCCTGGTCGACGGCCTCGGCGTCAGCGACCTGGGCGCGCGCCTGGCGCCGACGCGCGTGGCCTTCCACGATGCCTGCCACGGGCTGCGTGGCCTGGAACTGAAGGACCAGGCGCGCGCGCTGGCGGACAATATCGTGGGCGTGACGTTGCAGGAAATGGAAGGCGCGCAGCAGTGCTGCGGCTTTGGCGGGCTGTTCGCCATCAAGATGGCCGACATCAGCAACGCCATGCTGCAGGAGAAGATTCAGGCCATCACCAGCACGCCGGCCGACGTTTTCCTCACCGGCGACTGCAGCTGTCTGACGCACATCAACGGCGGCCTCACCCGCCAGCGCCAGCCACAACGGCTGCGCCACATCGCTGACCTGCTGGCCGAGGGCTTGCGGCCGGAAAACGCGACCGCGCTGCCCGCAGGCTCGCCGGATATGGAGGCACATTCATGAAACGTATTCTGCTCACGCTGGTTCTGTTGTTGACCCTTGTCACCGCCGCGCAGGCGCAGGAGACTTATCGCGCGTTGACCGTCACGGGTAGCGGCAGCGCCACCGGCGCGCCCGATCTGGCGCTGGTACGCCTCGGCGTGCAGACCAGCGACGAGGACGTGCTCGCCGCCTTCACGCGCAGCAACGCCGTCACCGCGCGCATCATCGAGGCCCTGCTGGCGCTGGGCGTTGAGCGCAAGGACATCCAGACCAGCGGCCTCTCGCTGTATCAGGACCGGCCCTACGATCCCTACAGCGACATCGAGGATGGCACGATCATTTTCTGGGCGCAGAACTCGCTGAGTGTGGCCCTGCGCGACATTTCGCTGGTCGGCGAGGCCCTGGGAGCCAGCGTGCAGGCCGGCGCCAACTCCATCGACGGCCTTTCCTACGGCATAACCGACCCCACGGCGCTTGAGAACAGCGCGCGTGAACTGGCCGTCGCCGACGCCCGCAATCGCGCCGAACACTTGGCCGCGCTCACCGGCACGCAACTGGGCCGTGTGCTCAACATCGACGAGTCTTCCTACCAGCCGCGAGCGCGAACGGAACTGCGCGCCGTCGCCATGATGGCGGAATCGCTCGACGGCGGCGCGAGCGTGGAAGAAGGTCAGTTGAGCGTGCAGGTGGAACTGCGCATCACCTGGGAACTGAAGTAGCCGGCTTCAGCGCGATGCCTGCCTGATGCTCGCCACAGTTCCGGATCGCTCCGGCAAGGCACCTGCGTGACGAGACGGCACCTGTGGGCAGGGAACGCCGGATTTCCGACAGCTTCAAGCCGGGTTATTGACCCATACATCGTGACGGGCGTCACACACCTGGCGGCGATCCGGGGGATAATTATCTCGGCAGAACGCTGGTGAACGCGGACCAGGTGCTGCCAGACCGGCCCCTGCAGGGCTCGCGCCCGTGGCTGGCGCCGCACAACGAGGGCGGGCCGCTGCCGCGGAGGACAGCGCCGGCGAGCGCTGGCTCTACCTGAACACGCTGTTTATCGAGTGAGCAGGTAGCGACGTCAGCGCGATTCCTGCTTGATGGCCGCCAGGGTCTGCGCTTCCTCACGCTGGCTGTAGAAATCGTCGAGCGGATAGCAGCCCGAGACCAGGTTGTGGCGCGGCGCGGTGGTGCAGTCGCTGAAGGTGCGGCAGAGCAGCTTGCGCTGCAGGGGGCGCCCGGCCAGCACGTCGGCCGGCAGCTCCGGGCAGGCCAGCGCCATGCGGCCGAGGCCGACGAAATCGACCATGCCCTGGGCGACGGCCGCCTGCGCCACCTGCGGCAGCCACTCCTGCAGGTAGGAATAGCCGGAGCCGGTGAAGAGCAGTTGCGGGTGCGCGGCCTTGAGCTGCGCGGTGGCCTGTAGCTGGCGGGCGACGCCCAGCAGCGGATCCTCCGGCGGCAGGTAGCCATCCGAGGGGGGAAAGAGCGCGGGGCGCTGGATGTGCGGCACGTAGTAGGGGCTGCCGGCGGTGATGCAGACGAGCTGGATTCCCAGCCGGGTCAGGAGGTCGAGAAAGCGATGCGGCCCGGCCATATCGCGGCCATTTTCCGGCCAATTCGCGTCAGAAGCGTCAAAATCGGCCATATTGTGGCCATATTGCGGACAATTCGCGTCAAAGGCGCCAAAAAATGGTGGCCAGGGATCGTCCGGCGGCCATTGCTCCGGCACGCCGACGCCGTCCGGACCGGGCTTCCAGGGGAGCATGTCGAAGGCGCTGAGGCGCACGCCGATGCCGAGGCCGGGCGCTTCGGCGCGGATGCCGGCGACGATTTCGCGCAGGAAGCGGGTGCGGTTCTCGAAGCCCCCGCCGTAAGGCCCGGGGCGACGGAAGGCGCTGAGGAACTCGTGGCCGAGATAGCCGTGGCAGTGCTTGATATCGACCCAGGCGAAGCCGGCCTGTTGCGCCAGGCGCGCCGCCGCGACGAAGTCCTCGATGAGGCGGGCGATCTCGTCGTCGTGGAAGAGGACGTCGTCGCCCTGGATGCCGAACTTCGCATCCAGCAGGGGGTGACGGTAGAGGGTGCGGGGCTGGAGGGGCGCGCCGGGGTCGGGGCGGCAGAAGCGGCCGGAGTGGGTGAGCTGCAGGCCGATGCTGAGGTCGTCGACGTTGCCGAAGCGTTCGCGGTGGGCCGCGACGAGGGTCTGGCGCAGGCCGGCGATGGCGGGCAGCGTGGATTGGTTGAGCAGGAGCTGGTTGGGGTTGGCGCGGCCATCGTGGCGGACGGCGACGGCCTCGCCGCCCCAGATGAGCTTGGCGCCGCTGAGGCCGAAGCGCTGCCAGCGGCGGGTCGTGAGCGGCGAGGGGCGGCCGTCGAGTTCGCCGTCCCAGCCTTCCATGGGCAGGATGCACCAGCGGTTGCCGACGGGGCCGAGGTCGGTGTGGAGGGGTTGGGCGAGGGGCGAAGCGGGCGCGGGCAGCAGCGTATCGTCGAGCGGCAGGTCGGCGCCGATGCGCTGGAGGTGGGCGCGGAACTGGTCGGCAGTGCGCAGGCGCGCGACGCGGGTGATGCGCTCGGCGGGTACCACAGGCATCGGGGACATGCGGGGCCTCGGGTGCGGGTGGGTGGTTAAGTGCGGCGGAGTATAGCGTGTAGCTCAGTCGCTAATTTTGACGCACAAGTCTTCTCAGTGCATTGAGCAAATCTTCAAGGGCATTCTCATAAGACTTTGTATTTTCATTGGAAACTTCTACGCGACGAAGTCCTGATAATCCATCGGGATAACGTCCTTCACCTTTGTATCCAAGATGCCATACGGGAATAACGTTGTGTCCAAGATTCAGTGCAAAGTTAACTTCGGTGTTTACATAGTCAGAGCGAGGAGTTTCTGGCGAATAAATGCATATTAGGGTGTCGTAATCGCGGATTGTAGAGAGAATTTCCCTTCTCAAATCACTGCCTGGCTGAATCTCCTTATCGATGAATACAGTAATGTTGGGGTCGAGTTCTTTAATCCGTGCCTCGATTAGCAATGCAAAGGCGCAACTAGTTGACTGCTTGTAGGAGATGAATACCTTTAATGTGGTTACGGGATCAGGATTCAGCAATTTGAGGCCCTTGTCGGTTACAGAGGCCACTCTTTGAAACGGTGTAACATGCAATGGTGAAGTTGGATCTGCGTCGTTCCATTCGAGAAATCCTTGAGAAACTATATGATCACTTGTTGGCGGTTTGTTGTCCCACTTGTCCCGGAGCAGACCTGTGAAGTCTATTCTTTGCGTTGTCAGATTTGGCAAATAAATTTGTGGTGGCGGGAGCCATGATTCTTCTGAATGTATTCCCTGCATAAAAAATACGGGGAACGCATTTTCCCACTGTTTGTTCTCTACTCCCCAAGCCAAGTCACGTGCAAACTCTTTGATGCGCTCATCAGTACCAGTCGGGACAGGGCGTTCAAGGGGATGATCCATGTAAGTCTCCTCGCCCATCCGTCATACGAAGCACGGGCGAATGTGAGCATATGCAATTCGTAAAGGGATAGTTAGGGATTATAACACAGTCACAACAGAGGATTCTGTTGCAGTGTTGTCAGGGCGCAGGCGCGCGACGCGGGTGATGCGCTCGGCCGGCATGGCGGGGCCTCGGGTGCGGGTGGGTGGTTAAGTCCGGGGGAGTATAGCGTGTGGGTAGTTCTTGAAGGGGATTGTTGCCTTTCTGCCAAATTAGCAAACTTCAAGCAGAGTATATGGCACGGTTGTTATCACAGTGTTCCTTCACAACAGTCAACCAGTTTTCGTACCAATACCATTGCTTGCTCTCCCTTGTTGCAAAGGTGCCATATCCTTTGCTCGGTGATTTTGCATTCAAGGATTGCCATAGTCTCGTGTGGTGGTGCATGTTGAATTTGGGGAAACCCAGTTCTTTCATCTTGCGAACTATTTCTCCCGGCAGAAATCGTTCGCGTTCTACTGGTTTTAGTACCCAGTGCTGTATCTCCGCCTGATTTGCTGATTCAGCTTCAGGGCCAACAAACTTATACACTTCATCAGCTTGTCCTAGATGATTTACAAGTTTCCTAAAGAAAAATACATTTTGTGTGAATCTTGGATGGTTTAATTCCTCCTCGCTAAGTGATTGGTCAAAGTCGAGAATGTAACTTTGCGTGGACGAAGGCACGTTTGCCGTTGAGTCCTGAATGAGTTGATCTGGTATCAAGTTTCGAAACTGAATGCTGGCAGCCAGATACTTCCCAATATTGAACTTCGCGCCATGCAGTTGATTTATGTACAGGTTGAAATTGAAAGCGCAGGCCAAGTATCTGTCATAGAGTTGGTCATCAAGACCAAATGTAGCTTGGTGTTCGATCTCATTTCGTAGCCCAACCAGAAATTTCAAATTGTTGCTTGTATTCTTGTCCAGTGGGGACTCGTTGCAATCTATACAGTCAGTCAGACTCCAATACTTGTGAGCTCCGTTCCTAGTTTTATCAAATCTTCTAACTTTTCCTTTCTTTCTGTAATAACGGTATTCGATACCCTTCCTTCGGTAGTGTGCATGAAGGAGATAGGTCCACGCGATAACCATCAACACAATATAGGATTCGGACTTAAACAACATTGTAGGGTTGTTGAAAATCTGAACGGCACTTAAAGCCGACTCACGGGACTGAAATACCAAATTATCAGCAATGGATTTAACTCGGCGTTTACGTTTCACCGTCGTTGTACTCGCTGATTCAACCAAGATAGTTATCCGAATTAACTTGTGGACGCAGACGGGTGCGGGGACTGGAGCGTCGAGTAGCCCAGCGTGTTCAGCAGTTTCAGGATGGCGAGTTCGTAGTACTCCGCCTTTTCTGTCTCTACCGCGATCCACTGAATCTCGTTCAACTCTTCGGGATAGTTATCGCCGCCCCGATACCCGTTATGCAGCACGGGGATGATGCGGCTGCCGGATTTCCGCGCCCAGGTGATTTCCTTTGGAATCATCGTCGATTCGTGCGTGGTCTTGCCGTATACCAAAATGAACGTGTCACGTTCGCATATCTCTTTCTTAATGCGTTGCTCCCATTCTTCGCCGCCTTCCAGCAACTTGTCGATGAACACTCCTGCTTCAGGGGCGGCGATATTGAGCCGTGCCTCAATGAGTGAAGCGAAGGCGCTGCTTTCCGCTTGTCTGTAGGAGATGAATATCTTTGGCGGTACGGCAGGTTTGTTGAGGAGCGCAAAGGCTTTTGGAGTTAGAAGAAAACTTACATTTAAGAAACTGCGTTCCAGAAATGTTTGCGGGACCAGACTTTCTTGAGCTGGTGTGAAGTATTCGAATGAACGCATCAAGTTTATACTCGGTGGTCCGTCGAACCACTTTCTCTGAATGTAGAGAATTAATTCATTAGTGGCATGCTGATAATTTTCTGGTTCAGTGACATCTAGTACGTCCAGATTACGCCAGCTGAATTCACTCCCCCACTTCCCATTCACCGCGCCCCAAGCCAGATCGCGAGCGAAGGCTTGGACGCGGGCGATTGGGTCCGCCGGGGCGGGTTGCTCGTGTGGGTTGTCCATGCGGGTCTCCATTCCCGTTCGGCACAGGCGAACGGGCGGCTGTGCAGCGTATGCGGTTCGTTAAGCGGGCGTTCGGATTATAGCACAGCTACAGCAGCGGCTTTTGCTCGTCGCGTTCTTCGCGGGCGCGGGGGGCCTGGCGGAAGGTGCCATGCTGCGTTGGCATCTCGACTGACGCGCCGTCGAGCAGGTCCTCGATGGTCAGGATTTGCAGGCGCGGGAAGCGGCCCCAGAGCTCTGACTCATAGTAGCCAGCGCCGAAGGCCTCCTGCTGCATCGAGCCCGTTGGTGGCTCGAGGGTGATGAAGACTCCGATGGCTGCCGTCGAGGTTGATGAGGGCGCCGGTCAGGCGGGGTCGGCCTGGATACGAGGGCTGACCCTGGCGAATCCTGTGCTCGTTGCGATATGTGAGCTTCGCTATCAGCCGGCCGCGGATCAGACCCAGATGGGGGAACTCCACGCCCAGTGTCCGTTACTCTGGCGAACGCGCACATAGTACCAGTCCCGGCCTGAATTTAGCGATTCATGCGAGAACTCGAAGCTGGCACTGTAAGCACTTTGCGGCACAGCCTGGTGAAAATAATACGCCGGTGACAGAAAACCACCCAAATAGCGGGAATATGGACCTTGCAACAAGCGAGCAAGCGGGACGTCTACTGCCTGTCCATTGACCAGACCTGTCAGGCGTGTCGCAGGACCGGCGTCGATCTCAAGACACATTCCCTGAGTGCTGGCCGTGCTGGTGGTGGGGTTGCCCCAGGTGCGGGTCGTGAACTGGACGGCGTTGTCGTCGAGGGCGTTCCAGTGGCTAAAGGCATACGCGTCTATTTCGTTAGCCTGGGGTTCAACCACCTCATGACCGCGGAAACGCGGCTCAAGCGAGCGCAACTTGCCGTCAACCACGCGCAACTCAACCTGCCAGTCAACATCTGGCCCGCGCTCACCCCAGCCGACCTCGAAGCAGATTTTGAGGTTGTGGTCCAGCGGGTCAATGGCTTGGCCGAACTCTGGATTCCAGCGATGGATCACGTGGTTGTTGTGCAATAGCTCAATGTAGTCGATTGCATCCCCGCCGATGACGGAGACGTTAATGTCGCGTTGTGGCGTTGGCGGCAGGATTGACCCCATCATCGCGCCGTTTATTGAAAAGGCCAGTTGGATCCTGTCGCCGGTCAGGGCATAGGTGCGTCTGTTGCCGATCGCGTTCCAGATGCCCTCACGACTGAGTCTGTCGGCCCACACGCCAACGCGCCCGTGGCCGTAACTTCCGGGATGTGCGCTATGATGATCTGTTGAACCAATCACCCCGACGATGTGGCCTTGCTCCAGACCATACTGCAGCATGCTCTGCCAGTCGCGTGGCCCCATGGTATGCAAATAAGGACGAGCGGCGACCGCGCTTTCGGAGGCGCCGTGCATCGACATGATCTCGACAACCGGGATGAATTCAGGGTCAAATTCATTCCAGTTCAGGCCCCGGTAACCTGCCTTGTAACCGATATGATGAGGAATCATCATCGTCTTGACGTTGTTCGCCCGGTACTTGCGCAGTTCTGCCTGTAGCTCCTCCATGTCGTTGGCATAAACCGGTTCGCCTTCGGTTCCATTGAAATAGATGTTGTGGTCGCCATAACGTCTGGAATGCCACTCGAAACCCAAAAACGTGATGAACTTTTCGTCTTCATGATATTTTGACACCGCGGCTTTTAACTGCGGCCACTGCCGGGCAGTTGTAGCAAAACCTTGCTTGTGATAGGCGACCAGACTTTCGAGGCGGGGATCATTTTCAGGAATATCATGCCAGTGGGCGTGCGCCGTGATACAAGCAAAATCAAGCTGGAGACGCGCGTTTTTGAAGGCATCATCCGCTGATCCGTGGGCATAACCGATGTTGCAATGATTATGAAGATCGCCGTAATACACATTCAGATCATGAAATGGAGATGTCACTCTTTTCCTTTCCAGAAGCTGTGTGCTGACGCCAACCTTTAGCCGCAGCGACCGTTGGTCCCTTGATGATGTGGCGGTGTGCCAGCCATTGTACACGCAGCAGGAGGGTGAATGAGCGGGCGCCAGAGGCGCTGCTGGCCGCGGCGCGCGACGCGGGTGATGCGCTCGGCCGGGACGGATCTGGTGTTGAATACCGCGGGCCGCAAGGCTTTCGGGCTCCGGGGCGCGGCCGACCCGGTGAGCAGGAGGATGATCTGACCGCTGCGCAAGTAGGGCAGACAGGCCTCCAGCATCGCTTTTTGCCCGTAGGCGGGCACGGCGATGAGGATCAGATCGATATTCTCCATGGCGGCGGCGACGTCGGTGGTGATGAGGGCGAGCGGCACCAGCTCTTCGGCCTGATCCCCGCCAACCAGATCCCCTTCGATTGCGACGCCACCCTGCTCGAGGATGGCCGCGATACGTTCGTGCGTGCGGTTGTAGAGATGGACGCTGTAGCCGCGGCGGGAGAGGGCGGCCGCCGCCGCCATCCCCCCCGGGCCGGCGCCCATGACCAGGATGCGTTCGATGGCGCTCAAGATCACAAGACCTGTAATTCGTGAGTACTGAGGTTGAAGCGGCGCGCGCCGTCAGCCGTCACCGTAACGATGTCTTCGATACGCACACCGAAGCGGCCTTTCAGGTAGACACCGGGCTCGATGCTGAAGACCATCCCCTCGCGCAGGACGGTGGTATCGCCCTGGACGATGTAAGGCGCTTCGTGGATATCAAAACCGAGGCCATGGCCGGTGCGGTGCAGGATGCCGTCACCATAGCCGGCGGCTGTGATGTGCGCGCGGGCGACAGCATCGATCGATTCTGCGGTTACGCCGGGCCGGACGGCCTCGAAGGCCAGCTGGTTGGTTTCGTTGACGACGTCGTAGACGCGGCGATATTCATCCGACGGCGGGCCGACGTGGAAGCTGCGGGTCATATCGGACCAGTAGCCATTCACGGAGCTGCCGAAATCGACGACGACAGCATCACCTGACATGATGCGGCGCGGGCCGACGTGGTGGTGCGGCGACGCGCCGTTTTCGCCGACGCCGACGATGGCGCCGGCGGGGGCGCCGGGGTCGTGGCCGTGTTCCGGCAGGAGCGCCAGCAGTTGTTGTTTGACCTCCGCCTCGCTCATGCCAATGAGCGGCAGCTCCAGCAGGGCGCGGTAGCTGCGGTCGGCGGCGGCGCCGGCCTGGGTCAGGTACTCCAGTTCACGCGCCTCCTTGACCATGCGGATGGGGTTGAGCAGGGCGCCGCCGGACACAAATTCGGCTTCCGGCGCGGCGGCCTGCAGGCGATAGAGGAAGTGTGAGAAGATATTGTCAGCGACGCCCAGGCGCAGCGGCTGCCCTGCCCCGGCAGGAGGTAACGAGGCGGCGAAACGCTCGAAGGGGCTATCGGTTTCCTCCCAGGGGATGAGATCGAAGAAATGCGCCAGTGGCTCCGCCAGGGCTGTCTCGAAACCCGGCAGGATCAGGTGCGGCGTCTCGTCTTCGGCAGCGGGCAGGATGAAGAGCGTCAGGCGCTCGGATTGCGGCCGGTTCAGTCCGATCAGGTAGAAAAGATCGCTGGAAGGGCCGACGATCAGGGCATCGGTGCCGGCGTCGCGCAGGCCTTGCCGCACCCGCTGGCAGCGCGCCGCATAATCAAATGGCTGGCTATTCATGGCTATTCCTCAACGATTCAACCTGGGCGGGAGCCGTGGCCGGTCTGCGTACCGCCGGTTTCCGTGGTGATACCGGCGTCACCCTTGTAGCGCAGCTCCTCGCGCACGAATTCACCGTTCTCCATGATGTGGATGTCATCCACCCAGTAGCTGTTGTTGAGGCTGGGGAAATCGATATGCGAATTGGTGAGGGTGGTAGCGCCCTTGAAGATACCGATGTTGGAGCCGAAGGCGATCTGCATGTTGGCGTACATGCACTCGTTATCCTGGCCGGGAATGAGCCAGTTGGCGCGCCGCTCGCAACCCCAGCCGACGTGGGCGATGCGGTAGGAATCCCCGGAGTTGAACTGGGCGAACCAGCGCTTGATCAGTTCGGCCTGCATGCCGCCCTTGATGTCGGTAATGCGGCCGTCATTCATTTCCAGATAGACATAATCCTGGATGTACTGGTTGATCACCAGCATGTAATCGCCCGGGGAAAGCACGAGTACACCGCCGCCCTTGTGCTCTTCCGGCGCGCAGCAGACCATTCCGCTCGGTCAGATATCCCAGCGGCCGGGGACATCCGAGACGCTGTAGATACCCATCGGGTCACGCCCCTCCTTGTAGAAGGTGAGGTCGGTCCCGCCAGGGGACGTGATGCGCATGGTGCTGGCGTTCGCCATGAGTTTTTTTGCCGGCGAGGACCCGCTCGCGCAGTTCCTGGGTGGGGAAGAGGCGGCGCATGGTGTTGACGGCCACGCCGATGCGTTGCAGGCGCGTGCCGGAATCCATCGATTCACGCATGATGTGGCCGTAGGCATGGGGGCCGGAGGAGACATCGATGACCAGGTTGGCGCGTTTCCAGGCGTCGATGACCGCTTTTTCTTCCCGGTTGGGGTGCACGATCTGGAAGACATCGACGCCGAGCTGAATGGCTGCGCCCATATAGGCGGCGGCATAATGGGGATAGCTGCCCGGGTCAGTATGGATGAGGAGATGTTCACCCGGCTGCACCTTGCACAATTCCAGGTGCCGCCGGAACATATCTACCAGTTGGGTACTCGCTGAATAATCCAGAGCCAGTTGTTCGACCATGTTAAATCTTCTGAAGGGATCCGATAAATGCCCCGTAAGATAGCACGGAGCGCACAGGGAATCCAAACGGGTTGGGTGGACCCGGTCGTGACGGCGCTTGCAAGGGGCGTGGCATTCGAGCGTGTGGCCGCGAATCTGCCTGGCTTAAGGCTCCCGCGTCACAACACAAGGCCCTGAAGTTGTGAATACAGGGGCTTACGTTGAAGTCAGTTCGTGGACGAGCCGGCTTTGCGCAAACTCAGCGATGCTCTGATTATTGCACGCCATTGGCAGTGCCCAGATGACCATGTTTGAATAATAGTCTTCGCCCCAGACCGGTAACCCGCTATCGGCGTCAATCATGCAGCGCTGCTTCCACGGAGACCGAGACGTCAACGCGACGGCTTCGTAAAGTCGTCGGGCGATTTCCAGCCCGGTTTCACGCTGACCGTGATAAATGAAGTTCATCGCGGCGCAAAGGTTTTCGGCGACGAAGACCTGCCTTCCGTGTTCATAGTTGGGCAGAATGTGAGGATGGGCGTCGGGGTCGGGTTTCGAAACGTGGCGCGTGCCATCCGGATTGACGCCGTTCACGAGACCGTGTTCGGTGGCTGCCATATTCAGGCGCTTGACGGCGCCCAGGGCGGACTGGACCTGTTCCGCCGGCAAAACGTCGGGCAAACCAGTGATCTTGACGCACCACTGCGCCATGAGCTGATTACCGAGCGAGACATCACAGTCCGGTCCCGCGCCGCTGGTGTTAGCCGGATCGTGCCACAGGCGGTAATACTCGCCGGTCCAGAGTTTGTCCTGGTATGCGGCTTTCCCGCGTTTCAGCCAATCGGCGCATTCATCGGCAAACGTGCTGTCGTTCATCAGCGCTGCCATGGCCTGGCCACAGGAGAGGGTGGCGAGCCAGGTGCCGGCGACGTAAGCGGAGGTGCCATACCAGGGCCAGATATCGTAGAATTGATTCGCCGACGACAATTCACCGGGTCGCGCGTGCGACTGCTCATTGACCAGGCCATCATCATCATCATCAAGCGAGAACTGATAGCGAATCGCGCGTTTGGCCGAGTTGTAGAAATGCGCCAGCTGGTCGCGGTCCGCGGTGCGCAGGTAGAGGCGATAAATCATCTGGGCATACTGGCCGGGGTTCAGCGGATGCTGGCAGTGATAGCGCGGGTCGCGCATGGCGCTTTCCATGCCATAGGAAAAGGGAATTTCGCCGTCGGCAATCTGGAAGTGTTTGAAGGCTTCCAGCGTCGTCCGCTCCAGCTCCGGGAAGAAGAAGAGGATCGGCAGGTGGCCGTGCATGCGGCAGACCATGGTCTCGGTGATGGGGCAGCCGGTGTGGCTTTCGTTGTGGGTGAACCAGCCGATCGACTCCCACCATTCGTCTTTTCGTGTTTTGGCGATCCAGACGGTGTTTTTGGACAGGCTGTAAAGGCTTTGCACCAGCCCGTCGCGCAGCCAGTCGGGCAGGTCCGCAGCGTAAATTGCCTTCTGCCAGGCCAATACGGCAGCCAGCAAGGAATCAAAGCGCCCCAGCGCATCCCCGGCGGCCGCGGCCGCATTCCCGTAGCGCAGGCTGTACTGGTTGACATGGGGTTCACGGCCGCTGTCACGCCAGCAGGGTGAATGCCAGGCAAAGACAAGGCGAACGCGGGATGATCCATTGGCCGCTATCGTGCGCGCGATGCGCCCTGTGAGCTGCCCGTCAGTATTCACGACATTGACGTCCTCACCCGTCAGCGCAACATCATGCGGGCCACGCTCATAAGTCGGGCTGCCGGAGGCATTCGGTGGTTCGACTATCAGCTCAAGGTCCAGGGCTTCGGCGCGGTTATTGCGTATTTCAATTTCAAATAATGCGGCGGGGATATTGCTGTCGGCGCTGTTGCCCAGGATTAGCGGAGAAAACGCCCGTATGCCGAGTTCAAGACCCTTCGCTTCAAAGCGACAGACCATGTCGGCGACGGGATGATGCCCCCAGTAGGCGATGTCCGCGGTTGAGAGCGGCAGGCTTTCAGCGCCCGCTATCCTGAGCGTCAGCCACTCGGAGAAGTCTGAGCGGGGTGGCACGATGTCGTTGAAGATCGAGCAGTGGCCGATTAGTCCGGAGCCTTCCAGCGTGAAGTAACCGGTGCCGAGCCCACCGAGCGGGATGCCGCCGTCCAGGCGGTGACCGTCATAGACTCAGCCGGGCACCGGCCCGGGGAAGCCGTCGGCGCGGATCTCACTCCATTGGTTTTTGGGGGCGTCGGAGTTAAAGGGGAAAACGGCCATGCCTGATTCTCCTGTGCCGAATCGGATGCCGGTAGTTGGACGACCTAGATACTCAAGCCGCCTGATAAACCATCCATAAAGCGTCTGGAGGTAAAGGTGAAAATAATGATCAGCGGCAGCGACGCGATGACATAGCTGGCGAATGTGATGGCATGGTCGCTTGCATGCTCCAGGGCGGCGCCAATGGTCGCGAAATCTGCCGGGACGCTGATGAGGATCCGGCTAATAGCGCTTGCCGAATTGGAGAGCATCAGCGCAAGAAGTGTAAGCAAGATTAAGTACCAGGAATAGAAAGTAATCCCGGCTCGCACGGGAAGGAGTGGCGCTCGTCTGCTCAATTTATGCCAAGGGGAGCCGTGCCGGGAAGCTGCCATGCCATCAACCCTGGATTAACCTTTTACTGCCCCGGCGGTCACTCCGTGCACGAAATAGCGCTGTAAAGAGAAGAAGATCATCAATGGCACGATCATCGAAATAAAGGCGCCGGCCGCCAGCAGATTCCACTGAGAGCCATATTGACCAAGCAATTCTCGTATGCCGGCGGTTAGGGGCATCATTTTGGAGTCCTGCAAGAAAATCAGCGCATTCAACAAATCGTTCCAGACCCAAACAAACTGGAATATCGCCAGCGATGCCAGCGCCGGCGTCGAGAGCGGCAGCACGATGCGAAAGAATATCATCAATTCGGAAGCCCCGTCTACGCGAGCCGAATCGAAAACTTCACCCGGTAAGTCCGCAAAGAAGTTGTAGAGCAGAAATATTGCAAAGGGTGTGCCATAGGCGGTATGCGCCAGCCAGATTCCGGGCCAGGTTCCAGCCAATCCGAAGATATTAAATATGCGTAACACCGGCACCCAGGTTGTCTGCAGCGGGATGATCAGCAGCGCAATGATCGTCAAATACAGAGTATTGCGAAACGGGAAGTGCATCCAGGCAAAGCCATAAGCAGCCAATGCCGCAAAGAAAATCGGCAAGAAGGTTGAAGGAACGGTGATAATGAGGGTATTCACGAAATTCTGGGTGATCCCCGGCGGCGCTAACTGACTGTTGCGCATGACTTCATCATAGTTGTTCAGGTTCAGGCGACCGAGCTCATCGAAAACCGTCCACCAGCCGGAAGTGGCAATGTCCGCCGGCGAGCGGAAGGATGTTATGAGTATGCCGAAAGAGGGGGTCAGCCACAGCACTGCCAGAAAAATCAGCAATACGTGAAGGGGACCGCGCCGCGTCAAGGCGATAAACGTTTGCGCCCATGATGGTATCGGCACAGTTTTCGCTGGCGCTTGCCTGTAAGCTGATTGGGGAGCGGTCATGACAAGCTGCCCCGAACCTGGCGTATTTGATAGATGATCGCAGGCGTCACCAGTATGAACAGAATAACGGCCACCGCGCTGCCATAACCCACTCGGTTATTGCCAAATATTTCCAGCCAAACGGTGAACCCGATCACACGGGTCGCGCCACGCGGTCCGCCTTCTGTCATGACCAGAATCAGATCAACCATCTTCAAAGTATTGATCGTCAGCATGATGGTGACGAAGGTCAAAGGGCGCGTCATCATGGGAAGGCTCACGCGCCAGAAGACCTGCCATGCGTTGCCGCCATCGACTCTCGCCGCTTCCAGAATTTCCCGCGGCAAACCCTTGTACGCCGCCGAAAGCACCACAGTCGGAAGCCCGGCGGAAATCCATGTCGCCGCCAGAATGATGGCGATGTTCGCCAACTCCTTTCGTCCCAGCCAGGCAATTGGATCCATTTGCGGAAGCACAGATGTCATCGCCGCATTTAGAACGCCCTTGGTTAAATCGGGACTATAGACAAAAATGAAGATCACCGAAGCTGCGGTGGAAGAAATCACCATCGGCAGAAAAATAATCGATTTGATTGTCGCTTCATAACGGACGCGGTCGGACAATATGGCTATGAGCAAGCCTATACCAACAGTTAAGGAGGGAAAGACCAACACCCACAGGGCTGTGTTGGGCAGCACCCCGGATGGCGGCCACTGATTCAAGCGCAGGAAAGTCTTGTCAGCTGTCAGCAGGCGTTCGAAGTTCGCAAGCCCAACAAGCTCCCTGCCCGGATTCAGCATGGTGCCTTTGGTAAAACTGAAATAGATGGTCTGAAGAGTTGGGTAAACCAGGAAAACCACGAGTATGAACAGCGCAGGACCTACAAAGAGCAAGGGCAGCCATTTGCTGTGTCTGCCAGTCATTACCTTGTTAGCCTCCTTGTTGAACGCTGCACCCAGCACTTCGCCTATTGCGTCTGAGCCGCTTGATTTTGCTTCTCTGCTCTGCTAACGCCGGGCAACCGGACAGTCTGACCTGCCGCCCTGTGGGAGGAAACCGCTAAAGCCCGCTCGCTGGTAGCGTAATGAACACCGTACGCTCACAAAGATTATGACATTTCACTTTGTGCAGGCTTCAGCTTCAACGAAATTGGCAAAGCCCGACGAATGATCCGTACCGGCTTCCAAAGCCGATGAAGCCACCGCTGCAAACGACAGTTGTGAAAAGACGCGGACAACTGAGTTAGCTTGCCCGCGTCACAGAAGCTGTCAGATTGCGCTAATAAGCGGCATCGGCAGCGTCTTCAAGGGTTTCCAGAATTTCCATCATGCTATCGGGATCCGCCAGGTAGTCTTGCAAGGCGATAAACATGGCATCGCCACCGACGGCGCCCGGCGCCAGATCCGAACCATCAAAGACGAAGACATCGGTCGCGCCAATCTGCTGCGCTTCTTTGGCTTTGCAGGCATCGTAGGATTCAAGTGGCACACCCGTATTAGGCGAAAGAATCGCGCCCTGTTCGGCGGTCGCCCAAATCGTTGCCGATTCCGGGCTGGCCAGCCAGTGCATCATGGCGCGGACTTCGGGTCTGTCATTGAAGACCATCATGACATCGCCACCGCCCATCAAGGTATCGCCGTGCATATCTCCGGGTTCAGGGAAATCGAACCAATCGAAATCCTCACCACAGGTCAAGTCGGGGAAAGTCTCGGAGATGATGCCACCGACGAAACTACCGGAGAGGAACAATTCCCCAGCCGGGTCTTCCGGGCGGAAGGCGGCATCAATGCCGGAGCGCAAATCAGTGGACAGCGCGCCGTCGACACCGCCGCTGATTCTTTCATCCGCGGGATCAAAGATTTGGCGGAAGAGTTCGAGCGTCTCGACAACGGTCGGATCTGTCCACTCGACTGTGTGGGTGACAAATAGACCCTGATACATTTCAGAACCGGCAACGCTGACATAGAGGGTTTCGAACCAATCCGTCAGGACCCAGGCCGAGCCCGCCGTTATCATGAAGGGCACTTGCCCGTTGGCGACGTAGGCATCTCCCAGCGCGATAAGTTCCTCGTATGTGGTAGGAGCTTCCATACCCAGCGCAGCCAGCGAAGCCGGCTTGTACCAGAAGGTGCCCTTGGAAGAAACCTTGACCATCAAGCCGTAAAGTTCCCCATCAACCGTACCGATCTCGAGGATGCTGTTCGGCGTATTAGCCAGTACCTCGTCTGACAAGAAGGGATCATCGCCGCCACTCAGCGGAATCAGCGCGCCGTCGCGGGCGAAGCTGGCGGTTACGCCGGGACGCGGCATTTGGGCGATATCGGGGGCATTGCCAGCCGCCACCAGCGGACCCAGATCCACCTCAATTGATGACAGGCTGAGAATTTCATAATCGATGCCAGAGCCTTCCAGCACCTCGACGAATGCGGCGAGTTCGGCGCCGCCCCAGCCGGTCGCGATTTTGACTGGCTCCTGTGCGGCTGTCGGCACAGCAAGGAGCGCCACGAATGCAAGCACTATAAGGATGCGGACAAGATGTTTTGCTTTAACCATGATCTTTTCTCCCAGAATTATCTGACTTTACTTTCTAGGCGGAGGTGTTGCACTACGCCTGCAATGAGGCGCGTTCATGTGTAGTATACTAACTTTTCCTTGTCTTGACGATAAATCGCTGCTCTGTGGCTTGCGTGTGGGGATGTGTATATGTTTGGCCACCGAGGGCACCGAGGGAGATTTAACCACAAAGACACGAAGGGCACGAAGGGCACGAAGGGCACCAAGGCGCAATCTGTAAGGCTTGTCCGATAAAGCAGGAATTGAGAGAAGGTGCTAAATATGAGGAAGTGTCCTCTACCACAAAGGAGCTTACTCATGGATTTAGACACCTTCGTGACAGTATTGTGCTGCTTAATTATGGACGATGCAAATGTCGAAACTCAGATCCAACCGAGGCAATAACTGAACCCCCGCGACGAAATCAGGGCGCAGGCAAAACCCGATATCCGGCTCGAATTGAATGATGCGCCGGATGCCCTTGACGCGCGGGTTGGCGGACAGTTTTTCCAGCGCCGGCCGGGCGCCGTCGCCGAGTTCCAGCGGCGCCCATGGCACGATGCCACCCAGGCGACTGTCCTGATCAGCGAGGCTGTCGACCCAGTCCGCTTCTTCCATGAAAAGATCGAAATCCACCTCCGCCTGCAGGAACACCATTTTCTCAACAGCGACCGGTCCGCAAGCTCGATCATAGTCTTCCAGCAGATATGGCTTGTTCAGCAGCGGAATGTCATCCAGCCAGGGATAGCGCAACAGCTGTGGCTGCCAAACATGGAGATGCGTATCAACCAGCGGAAAATCCAGCATCGTTTCACTATGACCTGTTCGTTAAGGGGTCGCCCAGATTTATAGCCTGGTCACAGCAGCGGTTTTAGCAGCGTCGCGTGGCGCAGGAGGAGGGTCAGGTTGTCGCCATAGAAGAGCGTGTTGGGGGGCCTCCCGTGACGGAGCGGGAAGGGAGGTCATGCAGGGTCGGCCTGTGGCTCGTCAATTTTGATGGCATTTCTTCTTTGAAAACGTCTGAAGTGCCTTTCGTTCAGAGTGCAAATGGTTTCTATTCCGTATACCAGCATGGTAGCGACGTAATTTGCGTCGTGGATCGGCGCTCCTTCCATCCCGTATGTTTCAATCAGCCCAAGGAGTTTTTGGCGCACAGCCGGCGTTTCTTCCACAATGTGAAATCGTGCAGGAAAGGACTCAACCCTGAGGACGGCCTGTTTGCCGCTCAAAGGTTTTACATAAGTCTCAGAATGTGTCGCCCTTACGCAAAATTCCCGGATCACCTGGTTGCTGATCCACAAGTCTGTCCCCATTTCGATATACCGATATATGTGATCCTTGCACCTCTTTTCGTCTCCGGGGTTTTTCATCCCGGAAAGAGTGGATCTCAGGAGAACACCGGTATCGATAAAAACGCTAGCGGGCATTGTCGCCGTACCAGTCCTCGCGGTAAATGGAAGGCTCGATCTTGTATTTAACTTTCATCCTGACCGCGTCTGATAGCCGGATTTTCTCGGCGGCGGACAGGGGGCGATGCCTGGCGACGCGTATCAGCAGGCGCGCGATTAGTTCGTTGTCTTCCCTTTTTGTGATTTGCCGCGTCAATCTGTCGATACGCTTGTCCAGTTTCTTGACCCGTTTGGCCAGTTTCGGCGGCAGGTCAGGCTCTATCTCGCCCGCCTTTGCCCGACGATTCCAGCCCTTTACAACCTTGCGGAGGATGGCAGCGTGCATTTTGTAGAGTGGGACCACCTTTTTTTCATAGTCTTCAAGGGCCACCGCAAGGTCCAAACCATCCGCCCAGTCATCAAAGGCGCGGGCATTTTCGTCGTTCTGCGCTGCCTGCCGGACACGATTGACGAAGCTCCCGAGGTAGACGTCGATTAGATACTCTCCGTAGGCGACATCGTCCTCAAATTCAGAAACCATTGCTGTCATCTGAATCGGTTTGTGCGTCCTTTTGGGCGATCTTGCTGCCGCATCATTCAGGATCTGCACAAACTCCTGATCCGGCGATTCTATTCGATTGGTCACCTTGGTGGACGCTTCATCCAGAAACTCCACGAGTTGACCAAGCGGTACTGTTTCTTGAGTCACCGGTTGAGTATCCATCACGGACTCCTTGTCCGAACAACGGGCAGTCTCATTGTACACGCAGAAGGCGTGATTATGAGCGGGCGCTACAGGCGCTGCAGGTGCTGGCCGCCGTCGACGTTGATGACCTCGCCGGTGCTGAAGGGGAAGGCGCCTTCGGCGATGGCGACGCAGGCGAGGGCCACGTCCTGCGGCTGGCCCATGCGGCGGATGGGGCTGAGGCCGCCCGCGGCGATGAGGCGCTGGTAGCGCTCGATGACGACGGCGGTCATGTCGGTCTCGATGATGCCGGGGCGCAGCTCGTAGACGAGAATGCCGTGGTCGGCGAGGCGGTCGGCGTAGAGTTTGGTCATCATGCCCATGCCGGTCTTGGAGATGCAGTATTCGCCGCGGCTGGTGCTGCTGACGACGGCGCTCATCGAGCCGATGTTGATGATGGTGCCGGCGATGTCGGCGTCGAGCATGTGGCGCGCGACGGCCTGGGTGAGGAAGAAGGGGCCGCGCAGGTTGACGCCCATGACCTCGTCGTAACTGGCCTCGCTCATTTCGAGGATGTCGACGCGCTGGCGCGGGGCCATGCCGGCGTTGTTGACCAGCAGGTCGATGCGGCCCCAGGCGACCAGCGACTCGCGCAGCAGGGACGCGCGGCCCTCGGCCGCCCCGACGTCGGCCTGGATGGCGCGGGCCTCGCCGCCGGAGTCCTCGATTTGCTGGACACAGTCGGCGGCAGCCTTTTCGTCAGCGCGGTAATTGACGAGCACGCGCCAGCCGCGCGCGCCGAGGGCGAGGGCGATGCCGCGGCCGATGCCGCGTCCGCCGCCGGTGACCAGCGCGACGCGTTCGTTTGGGTTGTCAGCAGTGGACATGGTGCCTCCGGTGGAAGGTCAATCAGGCTCGCTGGCGTTGGGGCCTGCCGTCTCATTCATTCAGCAGGTGGCAGATGGGCTCCATTTGTCGGTCAAGCCATACGATCCGGTGGTCCGTGAGCGCCCCGTCATTCATTCAGGTAGTGGCACAAGGCCTCCAAAAAAAAGTGATCGCCCCACATGACGCTCTGGTTGACGCCGAGGCCGCGGCGTTCGTGGTACATGCCGCAGCGCAGGATGCCCTCGTAGCCATCGTCAGCGTCGATGAGGAAGGGCGGCGCGCAGAGCGTGGTGAGGATCTGGCGCGCGCTGTCGCGGTAGAGGCGGGTGCGCAGCGGGTCGGCGCTGAGTTGCGCGAGTTGCTGGAAGCCGCTGGCGGCGATGGCGGCAGCCGAGCTTTCGTAGGGGTGCTGCGGCGCGGGCTCGAGCCAGTCGTTGGGCGGGATGCCGTGGGCGGGCGTATGCTCGAGGTAGCAGGCGGCGCAGGCCTCGGCGGTCTGCAGGAAGCGGGCGTCGCCGCTGAAGCGGCAGGCAGTGCCGAAGCCGTAGAGCGCCCATGCAAGGCCGCGCGCCCAGAGCGAGTCGCCGCGCCAGCCCTGGTGGGTGCTCTGGCGCAGGAATTCGCCGGTGTCGGTGTCGAAGATGCCTTCGTGGGCGGTGCTGCCGTCGCCGCGCACGAGGTAACGGCGGGTGGTGAGGCAGTGTTGCGTGACGCGGCGCAGCAGGTCGGCGTCGCCGGTTTCCTGCGCGGCGTAAAAGATGATGCCGATGTTCATCATGATGTCGATGAAGAGGCTTTGCGGCCCCACGAAGGAGGGCAGGTAGCCGCCCTGTTCGCGGAAGCGCGAGCCGGCCGTCTGGCCTGCCTCAATGAGGACGCGGCGCTGGGCCTCGTCGCCGTCCGCGTCATACCAGCGCTTCCAGCTGGACCAGAAGAGGAAGCCGAGGTCGTGGACGCTGGTGTCGGTCTTGCGCTGCTCGATGAGGCGGCAGTAGTGGATGGCGCGCTCGCGGAACCAGGGGTCGCCGGTGTGCTGGTGGATGAGCCAGAGCTGGCCGGGCAGGAAGCCCTCGCACCAGTTGGTCCAGGCCGCGCCAGTGTGCAGCCACTTGCCGTTTTCGGTGTAGAGCGGGAAGTGGTCCGGGTGCGTCTCGACGAGGTGGCGCAGCTGGCGCGCGGCCAGGTCGAGGGCGGCCTCCGCGCCAATGCGCAGGGTGTCGGGCGCGCTCACCCGGCTTCCCCGAAGCGCTGCAGCAGCGAGAACATGACGTCTGCCCCAAAGTGCATGGACGCAACCGGGATACGTTCGTCGGCGGCGTGGATGGCGTTCATGAACTCGATCCCGGGCGGCAGGTCCATGGGCAGGTAGCCGTAGCTCTGGATGCCGAGCCTGGAGAACCAGCGGCCGTCGGTGCCGGCGGGCATGACGCTGGGCACGGGGATGGCGTCGGGGTCGGCCTGGCGCAGGATGTCGGCGAGGGTGTTGAAGAGGCCCATGTCGGGGTTTTCGGGCGAGTCTCCCTTGCTGCCCCTGGGCTGCAACTCGAGTTCGACGTCGGAGCCGAGCAGTTCGCGCAGCTCGGCGTGGACGCCGGCGCAGGTCTGGCCGGGCAGGATGCGGACATCGAGGCGCAGGCGCACTTCGGCGGGGACGACGTTGCTCTTGTGGCCGCCCTGGACGATGGTGGCGTTGAAGGTGTTGTGCAACAGCGGCTCGAGCCAGCGGCCGAAGTCGCCCAGTTCGTCGAGCAGGGCGTCGGTCTGCGCGGGGTCGAGCAGGCGCAGCAGGCGCTGCTTCTCGTCCGCGGGCAGGGGTTCGGCGAGGGCCTCGATCATCAGGCGCACGCCGGGAGTGACGTGGACGGGCAGGCGGTTCTGGTCGAGGGCCTGCAGGGCGCGGCCGAGTTGGGCCATGGCGCCGCCGCGCAGGGGCATCGAGCCGTGTCCGCCGGGGCCGCGGAAGACGGCCATGGTGCCGCAGCCGGTTTTCTCGGAGACCTGGATCGGGTAGTACTTGTGGCCGTTGAGGTAAGACGTGTAGCCGCCCAGCTCGCCGATGGCGTAGCGCACGTTGGCGAAAAGTTCGGGATGCTCCTCTACCATGAAGCCGGCGCCGTAGCGGCCGCCGGCCTCCTCGTCGGCCACGACGAGCAGCAGCACGTCGCCGGGCGGCGTCAACTGCTGCGCGTGGGCGCGCATGAAGGCTGCAATCATCATGGCCACGCCGCCCTTCATGTCCAGCGTGCCGCGGCCCCACACGAAGCCGTCGGCGATGTCGCCGCTGAAAGGCGGATGCGTCCAGTGCTGGTCGGCGGCGGTGACCACGTCGACGTGGCCGTAAAACAGCAGCGGCGGCGCGTGGCCCGCGCCCGGCAGCCGCGCGAAGAGGTTGGGGCGCGCTTCATCACGGGCGAAGAGCTGCGCCTCGATGCCCTGCGCGGCCAGCAGGTCAGCGATGTAACGCACGCAGGCGGCCTCGTTGCCGGGCGGGTTGGTGGTATCGAAGCGCAGAAGCTGTTGCAGCAGTTCGGCGGGACGCTCATGGATCGGGGACATGCGGGTGGCCCTTTATCCGACAGGGATTTCCAGTGTACAGTGAGGCGGATGCGTCTGCCAGCAAGGAGGGACGGACGCAGCCGGCGACGGGAGGAGGACAGGATGGGCAAGCAGTATCCGGCAGCGCCCGGCATGGTGATCGACGTGAGCAAGAATTACGTGGCGCATTTTCACACCAGCCGCGGCGACTTCGACGTGCGGCTGTTGACCGCAGAGGCGCCGCTCACGGTGAACAACTTCGTGTTTTTGTGCGGAGAAGGATTTTATGATGGTGTTCTCTTTCATCGTGTCATCAAGAACCCCCCTTTCATGATTCAGGGCGGCGACCCCACCGGCACCGGTCGCGGCGGGCCTGGCTATCGCTTCGCGGACGAAGGTTCCGCGCTGGAGCAGCGCCATGACGGGCCCGGCACGCTGAGCATGGCCAACGCCGGCCCGAACACCAACGGCTCGCAATTTTTCATCACGCACATCGCCACGCCGCATCTTGACGGCAAGCACGCAGTCTTCGGCCGGGTGAGCGGGGACGGGCTGGCGGTGGTGAACGCCATCGAGCAGGGCGACGTCATCGAGACGCTGACCATCAGCGAGAGTGACTGAAACGACTCACGCGGGCGGGGAAGCGACGGGGTCCGGCGACAACGCGGCGCGCAGCTTGCCCGACGGGCAACATGCGCGGACTGTGGCGGCCACGGTCGCGCTGCTGCGTGAAGTTGACGCGGCGGGTTAGCGAGGCCGCGCGGGCGCGAGTCTGCCTGCTTCTCAGAGGATCTGGCTGAGGAAGAGTTTGGTGCGCGGGTGCTGGGCGCGCTCGAAGAAGTGCTCCGGCGTGCCCTGCTCGACGATGCGACCCTCGTCCATAAAGATGACGCGATCGGCCACCTCGCGCGCGAAGCCCATCTCATGCGTGACAACCAGCATGGTCATGCCGCTGACCGCGAGCTCCTTCATGACATCCAGCACTTCCTTGATCATCTCGGGGTCGAGCGCTGAAGTCGGCTCGTCAAAGAGCATGATTTTCGGCTCCATGGCGAGGGCGCGGGCGATGGCGACGCGTTGTTGCTGACCGCCGGAGAGCTGGCCGGGGTACTTGTCCGCCTGCTCCGGGATGCCGACGCGTTCCAGCAATTGCATGGCATGGGCATCCACTTCGGCGCGCGGCCGATGGCGCACACGGATGGGCGCGAGGGTGATGTTCTGCATCGCGGTGAGGTGCGGGAAGAGGTTGAATTGCTGGAAGACCATGCCGATTTCGCGACGGATGGCGGAGATGTTGCGCACGTCGTGGCCCAGCTCCATGCCATCGACGATGATCTGGCCTTCCTGATGTTCCTCAAGGCGGTTGATGCAGCGAATCAAGGTGGACTTGCCGGAGCCGGAGGGGCCGATGATGACGACCACCTCTTGCGGGGCGACGGTCACGCTGATGTCACGCAGGACGTGAAACTCGCCGAACCACTTGTTCATGTCGCGGCAGATGATGATCGGCTCATCATCGTCCATCTGACTCATGACAGTGCCCTGGGGCATCGGGTTGTTGTCTGAAGTGACCATGACGTTCCTCCAGTTCCGCGGGTCAGGCGCGGGCTGCGCCGGAGCCGCTGGCCTCAATGCGGCGGCTGACGATGGACATGACGTAACTGAGAATGAAGTAAATGATGGAGATGTAGACGAAGGTTTCGCGCCGCAGACCCTGGAATTCGGTCTGGGCAGCGATGCCGGTAGCGACGCCGGTGAGGTCGATCAGGCCGACGATGGCGACCAGCGAGGTATCCTTGTAGAGCGAGATGAACTGACCGACGAGGGCGGGGATGACGGCGCGCAGGGCCTGGGGCAAGGTGATATGCAGCGTAATGCGCCAGCCGGGCAGGCCGAGCGCCCGGGCCGCTTCTTCCTGGCCCGGCGGCAGGCCCTGCAGGCCACCGCGCACGTTTTCCGCGAGGTAGGCGGCGCTGAAGAGCGTCACAGCCACCATGGCGCGGTACGGGGCGCTGTCCGGGCCGGCGAGGTCCGGCAGCACGAAGGGCACCAGCAGCATCGACATAAAGAGCACGGTGATGAGCGGCACGCCGCGCACCACCTCGATGTAGAGCGTGCTGGCCAGTCTGACGGCGGGCAGCGAGCTGCGTCGCCCGAGGGCCAGCAGGATGCCGATTGGAAAGGCGCCGACGATACCCACGGCCGTCAGCATCATGGTCAGCAGGAAGCCGCCCCAGAATTGCGGGTCGCTCACCTGGATGGGGCCGCCGGCGCCAGCACCCACAATCAGAATGTAGGCCAGCGGCATCACAGCCAGCCAGAGCCAGAGCGCCGTGCGACGCACCCGCTGTCGTGGCGCCGGCCGCTGCCGGTCGCGGCGTTCCAGCCACTTCGAGCCGTAATAGCCGGCGGCCATGAAGGCCACGATGAGCGTCAGCCCCAGGTTCAGCTGCTGCAGGAAGGGCGCCAGCATCAGGCGTAGAAAATCGGCCGTGGAACGTTGTCCCTTGTACTGGTAGTCAATGATGCCGAGCATGGGCAGGTCGGCATTGGACTCATCACGCGGGCGGCCGCCCTCGATGAGCAGCCGGTCGGTTGAGCGCGTGAACTGGTAAACACGTGCGCCGTCGCGAATGAAGTTGCGGTCGAAGATGGGGTAGATGCCCGTGGCCGCCAGGGTCGCGATGCTTTCATCCGTGTCAGGGATGACCTTCTCCAGCAGGTACCAGCCATCCTGCGGCAGGGTCAGGCGAAATTCCTCGCCGGGGCCGATTGTCTGGCTGGCCAGCTCCGCTCTACTATCGCCCGCGCGCAGGGTGAGCGTCACCGGATGGTCGCTTACCTGCCAGGTTGTATGGACGGGCGGCGGGACCTCGCTTCGTGCCAGCTCCTCCTCAAACGCCGCGCGTTGCCTGGCGGTGAGTCGGTCACCGGCCAGTTCGTCCTGGACATGCTGGAGGCGTTGCGCGGCTGCCAGGCGGTTTGCGGCGGCGTTACGCAGGGTGTTGGACATTGAGTCGCCGTAGCTGGAGAGACTGGCCAGCGCCTCATCGCTCGCCTGCGGCGCGAGGCGCACAACAATCTCGTCATCCGCCGCCGCGATGAAGGTGACCAGCGGCTGTGGCGTGTCGGTGATCGAGCCACTGGCGACCTCGAGCTGCCCGGCCGCCAGCCAGGTGGGCGGCAGGGGAATGGCAGCCGCGATGAGCCAGGGGATGACGAAGAGAGCCAGCAGGCCCAGTGCCAGCCCGGCCCAGATGCGCGGGCGCACGACCGACCAGGCGGCGAGGCTCACCCCGGAAAGTAGCGCCAGAAAGAGCATCAGGAAGGTCAGGCGCAAATCCATGAAGGGCTCCACCCGTCCGATCAGGAACAGGCGGAGATTGAAGATGATGGCGTACCAGTTGGCCGCGCCGATGCTCCAGCTCAGCAGGAGTGAGACCGCGGTGAGTGTGAAGACCGCGCCCAGCAGCGTCAGCGTCGTATCCAGGGGCGAGCCGAAAAGATTGGCGCGCACCCAGGCCAGCGGGCCGACTACGGTGCGCGGCGGTTTACGCTCTGGCGGCTCCTCGTACGAGATCTGGCTCTTCAGCGGCAGTTTTGCTGCGCCGGAGACCATCAGCGCGTCACCAGGCGGAAACGGTTATTGATCGCGTTCATAACCAGGGAGATTGTCAGGCTCACCGCCAGATAAAAGACCATCACGATCAGGAAGCCGGTAATCGTCTGGCCGGACTGGTTCATGATGGTGGTCGCGGCGGCGAAGGTGTCGGCGTAGGCGATGCTGACGGCGAGGCTCGAGTTCTTCGACAGGTTGAGATACTGGTTGCCGAGGGGCGGGATGATGACGCGCAGGGCCTGCGGGAAGATGATGCTGCCCAGCAGTTGCGAGCGCGAGAGGCCGAGCGCGCGCCCAGCCTCCAGCTGTCCGACGTCTACCGCCTGGATGCCCGCGCGCACAATTTCGGCGATGAAGGACGAGGTGTAGATCACCAGCGCCAACAGCAGCGCCATATATTCAGGCGTAATTTCCGAGCCCGTCAGGAAGCGGCCGAAACGGTTTTGCGTCGGCATTTGCAGCAGCAGCGGCTGCGTGCTGGTGCGCAGGAGTTCCTCGGTGGTCAGCAGCCCTTGCGCCTGGGCATCTGCCAGGGGCTGCAGCAGGACTTCGCCGCCGCTGGCGACGGCGACATGCGCCGGCGCCGGCGCCAGGCCGACCAGCACCCAGCCCAGCGCTGCCGTGAGCAGCAGGGCCAGCAGGGCCAGCGGGCTGCGCGCGTAGGGTTTACCGGTTTCTTCCGTGCGCCGCGCGAGCCAGAGCCAGATGAAGCCGGCCAGCAGAAAGCCCAGGCCCACGTAGGCAAACCAGGCCGCGAAACGTCCGGTGGCCAGCAGTTCAGGATAAACGAAGCCACGAATGCTGATGTAGATCGACGGCGAGGTTTCCAGGCGTAAACTCGCCAGGGGTAACAGACCCAGGGTGAAGAGCAGGCCCGCCAGGCCCTGCCCCAGAATCAGCCCGAGGGCGCGCGCGCGCCACGGCGAGGAGTTGGCGAGGGCCCGCCGCGCGGCGTAGATCAGCGCGAGAGTCACGAGGGCGTACACCGTGAAGACGGTCGTGAAGCCCGCGCCCCAGGGCCAGGGCCAGCCGGCCAGCTCATTCTGCCCGTAAGCGGCCAGTTCCGAGACCAGCAGCAGCGCGCCAAAGCCGTAGCGCAGCAATTCGCGCCGCTCGTAAGTTGGCGCGGGGCCGCTCAGGTAGCGCCACAGGATGAGCCCGAGCAAGGCCCAGAGCGCCAGACGCAAGGTAATAAAGCTGACCCCTTCCGCGGGGAGGGTGATGGCCTCGCGGATCTGGGGCAGGCTGAACATAACAATGTAATACCAGGTAAAAATTTGCACCAGCAGCGGCGTGTTGCGCAGGAGCTCCACGTAGGCGCGGGCAATATTGCGAAAGAGCCAGTTGGTACTGAGCAGGAAGACGCCGACGAAAAAGCCGAGCACCGTCGCCAGCAGCAGGCCGATGCCGACGATGCGCAGGGTGTTGGTCATGCCGACGGCGAAGGCCTGGCCGTAGGTGGAATCGCCGCTGTACCAGTCCGGACTTTCGCTGATGGCGAAGCCGGCCCGCAACTGCAGGAAGTTGAAGGAGGGCACGAGTCCTTTTTCGCGCAACTGGGAGGAGGCTGTCGAACCCAGATACCAGAAGATACCCACGGCCAGCAACACGAAGGCGAGCTGCCCCAGCACCTGCAACACGCGCTGGTCCGCGAGCAGGCGCATAACGCCGCCCTGTGGCAGCTGGACGGGGGATCGATCAGATGTCGTGCGAGTAGATGTCATGCGAGCAGACCCGTTGTGCGTGATACGGACGGGACGGTGAGATACGTAACGCGCTCACCATCCCGTCCGCCTTACAACTCGCTACCCCTGCGCTCTAGCGGAAGGGCGGTGCGTAGATCAGACCACCGTCGGTCCACAGCGCGTTAGGGCCGCGGCCGAGGTTGAAGGGCGCCACGCCGAGGTGGCGGGCGTAGATTTCGCCGTAGTTGCCGACCTGGCTGATCACCGTGACCATGAAGTCATTGGGGATACCCAGGTAGGAACCGGAGGCGTTGTCGTTCTGGCCCAGCAGACGCTGGATGGAGGGGTCGCCGCTGTCGAGGAAACTGTCGACGTTCTCGCTGGTGATGCCGGCTTCCTCGGCAGTGATCAGGCCGAAGACAGTCCAGGCGACGATGTCGGCGAACTGCGGGTCGGACTGCGGCGAGAGCGGGCCCAGCGGCTCCTTGCTCAGGGTGATGTCCAGCACCGTGTGCTCGCTCGGGTCGGGCGCGATGGCGTGGAAGGAGACGATACCGCTCTTGTCCGTCGTCCAGGCCTCACAGCGACCGTCCAGGTAGGACTGCCAGGTGGAGGGGGCGTCGGGGAAGGTCAGGATGTCGATATCCAGGCCGCGCGAGGAGATGGCGTCGGTGATGTTCAGCTCGGTGGTCGTGCCCTGCTGCACGCAGACGGAGGCGCCGTCGAGTTCCTCGATGGTGGAGACGCCCAGCTCGGCGCGGGTGCCGATGCCCTGGCCATCGTAGAAGGTGGTGGGGCCAAAGGTCGCGCCCCAGACGACGTCACGGCTCAGCGTCCAGGTGGTGTTGCGCGACATCATGTCGATCTCGCCACCCTGGATGGCTGCCTGGCGTTCGGCCGCCGTCAGCGGACGGAAGGAAACGGCGTTGGCATCGCCGAGCACCGCCGCAGCCACAGCGCGGCAGATGTCGATGTCGAAGCCCTCGAATTCACCGGAGTCATTGACGACGCCGAAGCCGGCGAGATGGGCGTTGACGCCACAAATCAACTCGCCACGATCCATGACCCGTTGCGTTACGGTGCCCAGGGCCACGTCGTCCTGCGCGAGGACGCCGACGCCGGAGACCAGCAACGCGATCAGCAATGCTACAGACAATACCCTTGCCATGTTTCTATCCCTTTCGTTAGACGGATATGCACGAGCCGACACGGGGGCAGGTCGCCCCGCCCGCGTGCCAGCGCCCGCAGAAGCGCACTTTAATCATTATCGCGCAATATTACCAGCGCGCGGCCGCAATCTACTCTTAAGCTGACCTTAACCAGCGGCGACGGCCTGACTCGCCAGGTACTTCTCGAAGATGCCGCGGACTTCACCTTCTTCTGCGTGACGACCGGTTTCCTTCTTCGAGTAGAGCAGGTTGCCGTTCACCACGAACTCGAACAGACCGCCACCGGCCGGAATCAGCTGCCAGGAGCGGACGTGCGCCAGCAACTCGCGTTCACCCAACAATTCTGCCGTCAAACTGACGGCTTGAGGGGTGTAGTTTCAAGAGGCGCAGTACGTAAGCGTGATGTCGAGATGTCCATTCTGCATCACTGGATCTCCTTTCCCGTGTAATTCGGACGAAGGTATGTTGACACCCTTGCAGTATAGCGACTATATGCCAGCGCGCGAATCGAAGCGACAATTCAGGGGTCTGTGGCGGCTCCGGCCGCGTCACCCGGCTGCCCCAGCCAGGCGCGCAACTGCTGCTCAAGTTCGTCACGCACGCGCCCGAAGGCGGCCAGGCGCTGCCTTTCATCGCCTTGCTGCGCGGCGGGGTCCGGCAGGCTCCAGTGGATGCGACGCACAGGGCCGGCAAAGTGCGGGCAGGTCTCCGCGGCGTGGTCGCAAACGGTGATGACGGTGTCGAAGTACTCGCGCATAAACTCGTTCACGTGCTGCGAACGCTGCGCGCGAATGTCCAGCCCGATCTCGTCCATGGCGCGGATGGCGAGCGGGTGCACGCTGGCGGGCGCCACGCCGGCGCTGTGGACGCTGACACGGTCGCCCGCCAGCGCGCGCAGCAGCCCTTCGGCCATTTGTGAGCGGGCGGAATTGGCGCTGCAGAGGATCAGCACCCGCAGCCTGTCTGACATGGATTGTTGCTCCATAGATATGCGGGGACCGGTCGGCAAGTATAGCCTGCGCGTCTGCCAGCGGCGCGGCGCGGTTATACTGCCTGACAGTTGAAGGCAGCCCGGAACAGTCATGGCCAGGAGCCGCACTCGCTACGTCTGCTCGCACTGCAACCGCCAGAGCCCGGCTTATCTGGGGCGCTGCCCAGGCTGCGGCGAGTTCAACACGATGGAGGCGCAAGCCGAGCCCGCCGGTCGCGCAACTGCTGCGCCGCAACGTCTGGCCGATGTGGAGACCGGGGCCGGCGAGCGCGTGCCGGTGCCGCTGACGGAGTTCAGCCGGGTGCTGGGCGGCGGCTTCGTGCCAGGCAGCATCACGCTCATCGGCGGCGAGCCGGGCATCGGCAAGAGCACGCTGATCCTGCAGCTGGGCGCGTTGCTGACGGAGGCGCTGGGGCCGGTGCTCTACGTCAGCGGCGAGGAGAGCGAGCGCCAGATTCGTATGCGCGCCGACCGGCTGGGGTTGCAGGCGGAGGCGCTGTATCTGCTGACCGAGACGCGCCTGGAGGCGGTGCTGGCGCAGGTGGAGCAGCTGGGGCCGCGCTTGCTGGTGATCGATTCGATCCAGACAATGCAGGGCGAAAGCAGCGGCTCGGCGCCTGGCAGCGTGAGCCAGGTGCGCGAATGCGCCGGTCGTTTGCAGGCGCTGGCCAAGAGCAGCGGCATCTGCGTCATCCTCATCGGACACGTGACGCGCGAGGGCAGCATCGCCGGCCCGCGCGTGCTGGAGCATCTGGTGGACACGGTGCTCTATATGGAAGGCGACCCCTTCCAGGCCTGGCGCCTGCTGCGCTGCGTCAAGAACCGCTTCGGCGCCACCAGCGAGGTGGGCGTCTTCGAGATGCAGGGCCAGGGCCTGACCGAGGTGCCCAACCCGAGCGAGGTGTTTCTGGCGGAGCGCGCCTTCCGCGCGCCTGGCTCGGCCATCACCATCACGCTGGAGGGCACGCGGCCGCTGCTGGTGGAGCTGCAGGCGCTGACCAGCCCGAGCGTCTTCAGCAATCCACGGCGCACGCCCAACGGCGTCGACGCCAACCGCCTGCTGCTCATCAGCGCGGTGCTGGCCAAACGCGCGGGGCTGCGTTTGCAGGAGCAGGACCTGTTCGTCAACGTGGTGGGCGGCCTGAAGGTGAGCGAGCCGGCGGCGGACCTGGCGATGGCGGCGGCGCTGGCCTCCAGCTATTTCGAGGTGCCAGTGCCGGCGGACCTGGCGCTGATCGGCGAGCTGGGCCTGGGCGGCGAGTTGCGCGCGGTGAGTCAACCGGGGCCGCGCTTGCGCGAGGCGGCGCGACTGGGTTTCAGGCGCGTGCTGCTGCCGCGTTTGCGGCGTCCGCTGCAGGATTTGCCGCCGGAGCTGGAGCTGCTGCCGGCGCGGGACCTGGGGACGGCGCTGCGTCTGGCGGGACTGGTGGCGGGGTAAGCAGTCCAATTGCGCCAAGTGGTACTAAAGGCCGCGCGCGACTGCACTATTATCCTCGTTGCCATGTCACTGTTGACGCCGCGCCACGAGAGGCGCCTGTGAGATACGCCTGGGTGTTGTCAGGCGCCATGTTCAGTACGTATCTGGGCATTTCCATTCTGGCGCCGGTGTTGCCCCCCCTGATGCGACAACTGGGCCTCAGCGAGTTGCATGGCGGCCTGATTCTGACCGGCTCCGCCATCATGTGGGTCATCTTCAGCCCCTGGTGGGGCCGGCGCAGCGACGTGAGCGGGCGCAAACCAGTCATTCTGCTGGGGCTGGGTGGCTACGCGCTGGGCGTGGTGTGCTTCGCAATCGTGACGCAGGCGGGCCTGGACGGGGTGTTCGCCAGCGCGACGATCACCTGGCTGCTGCTGGTGGGCGCGCGCCTGATCGTGGGCATGCTGTTCTCGGCGACAGGGCCGGCGGCGCAGGCCTACATCGCCGACGTCAGCACTGGCCAGCAGCGCACGAGCGCGATGGGCATTCTGGGGGCGGCCAACGGTCTGGGCAGCATACTGGGCCCGGCGCTGGCAGCCATGGTGGTGGGGCTGGGCCTGGCGGCGCCGATTTTCCTGTCGGCGATTGCGCCGCTGTTCGGCATGCTGCTGGTGTGGCGCCTGCTGCCCTCCGTGCCAGCGAAACTGAAGCAGGGCGAGCGGGCACCATCGCTGCGGGTGACGGACGCGCGGCTGTTGCCGCTGCTGCTGATCGGTTTTTGCGTGATGATGGCGCTTTCGGTGGCGCAGTTCACCATCGGTTTTCTCTTTCAGGACCGTCTGGGCCTGGATGGCGTGGAAACGGCGAGGCTGGTGGGCCTGGCGGTGATGGCCAGCGGCGTGGCGCTGCTCTTCGCGCAGATGGTGCTGATTCAGGTCTTCCGGCTGATGCCGATGACGCTGTTGCGCCTGGGCATCCCGCTGCTGCTGCTCGCGCTACTGGTGTTGACACTGGCGGCCGACTTCGCCGGGATGACGCTGGCGCTGGTGCTGATCGGCCTGGCGGTGGGCATGGTGCTGCCGGGTTTCCGCAGCGCCATCACCTTCGCCGTCGAGCCGCATGAACAGGGCGCGGCGGCCGGTCTGGCGAATTCGGTTCCGGGCTACGGCTTCATCTTTGGCCCGGCGCTGGGCACCGCCCTTTACGGCGTGAACTCCTGGTCCCCCTACCTGTTTGCGGCGCTGTTCGTGGTGGCCGCCTATGTCATGCTGACGCTGCACGTGCGCGAACGCGCGGTGCAGCCCGCGACCTGATCCCGTACTGCAGTCCAATCGCGCTGAATGGTCCTAATGCCGCGCTACTAACAGGATTATGATACGGGCCATGTCGTCGATGCCTCCATTCCTCGAAAGCCATTATTAGTGAAACCTGCCTGGATTTTGTTTGGCGCCATGTTTTGCGCCAGTCTGGGGCACTCCGTGCTGGCGCCGGTGCTGCCGGCTCTGATGCGCGAGCTGGGTCTGAGCGCGCTGCAAGGCGGACTGCTTCTGACCGGCTCGTCCATCGTGTGGGTCATTTTCTGCCCCTGGTGGGGCCGCCGCAGCGACGTGCGGGGGCGCAAGCCCTTCATCATGCTGGGGCTGACCGGGCTGGCGCTGGGCGTCGGCCTGTTTGCCCTGGTCATGCAGGCCGGTCTGGACGGGGTCATAGCCAGCGCGACGCTGACCTGGCTGCTGCTGATGGGCTCGCGCGTAATCGGGGCTGCCCTGCATTCGGCAGCCGCCCCGGCCACACAGGCCTACATCGCGGACGTCAGTTCGGGACAGCAGCGTACCAGCGCGATGGGCATCCTGTCGGCGGCCAAGGGACTGGGCAGCATCGCGGGACCGGCGCTGGGGGCGCTGGTCGTGAGTCTGGGCTTGAGTCTGGTCGCTCCAATATTCCTTTCGGCAATTACCCCGCTTGTCGGCATGCTGCTGGTGTGGCGGCTGCTGCCGCAGATCCAGTCGACCCTGAAGCGGGGCGAACGCGCGCCGGTAATCCACGCCCATGACCCGCGTCTGCTGCCCCTGTTGGTCATCAGCTTCTGCGCGATGATGGTGCCCGCGGTAGTGACCTTCACCCTCGGCTATCTGGTGCAGGACCGCTTCGGGCTGGATACCATCGAGACCACCCGACTGACGGGTCTGGCAATGATGGCCAGCGGCGTGGCCCTGTTCTTCGCCCAGATGGTGCTGGTCCAGGTCTTGCGCCTGCCGCCGCTGAAGCTGCTGCGTCTGGGCATGCCACTGGCGCTGGGCTCACTGTTGCTGCTGGCCGCTGCCGCCAGTGCCATGCAGGTGATGCTGGCGATGGCGCTGATGGGGCTGGGCATCGGGATGGTGCAGCCGGGCTTCCGCAGCGCGGTCACTTTCGCCGTGGAGCCGCACGAGCAGGGTGCGGCGGCCGGCCTGGCCAGCTCGATCCCCGCCTACAGCTACATCATTGGCCCGGCGCTCGGCACGGCCCTCTATGGCCTGAATCCGGTCTCACCCTTCTTGCTGGCGTCGGTGGTGATGCTGGCCGGTATTGCGGTGCTGGTGCTGCACCCGCGTACCCGCGCAATCCAGCCTGCGATCTGACTCTCGCCCTGCAGTCCAATTGCGCTGAATGGTCCTAATGCCGCGCGGCAGGCGGCACTATGATACGCTCCATGTCCGCAGTTCCTGTCCGCCGCGAGTAAATTCTGTGAGATCCGCCTGGGTCCTGTTTGGCGCCATGTTCTGCGCCAATCTGGCGCATTCCGTGTTGGCGCCGGTGCTGCCACCGCTGATGCGCGAGCTGGGTCTGAGCGCGCTGCATGGCGGTCTGATTCTGTCGGGCTCGTCCATCCTGTGGGTCATTTTCTGCCCCTGGTGGGGCCGGCGCAGCGACGTGGTGGGCCGCAAGCGCGTCATCATGCTGGGGCTGGCGGGCTACGCGCTGGGCGCGATCATGTTTGCCGTCGCCATGCAGGCCGGTCTGGACGGGGTCATCGCCAGCGCGACTCTGATCTGGTTGCTACTGTTGATCGCGCGCATGATCGTAGGCGCGCTGTATGCGGCGGCCGCCCCGGCCACACAGGCCTACATTGCTGACGTCAGCAGCGGCCAGCAGCGCACGAGCGCGCTGGGCATTTTGTCGGCGGCCAACGGACTGGGCAGCATGCTGGGCCCGGCGTTGGGGGCGGTCGTCGTGAGTTTGGGGCTGAGCCTGGTGGCGCCGATTTTCCTTGGGTCGCTGATGCCGCTGGTGGGCCTGCTGCTGGTGTGGCGGCTGTTGCCGCCCTTGCGTACGACCCTGAAGCAGGGCGAACGCGCGCCGACACTGAGCATCCTTGATGCGCGCCTGCTACCCCTGATGATCATCGGCATCTGCGCGATGATGGTGCCTGCGGTGGTGCAATTCACCCTCGGCTATCTGGTGCAGGACCGCTTCGGGCTGGATGCCATCGAAACCACGCGTCTGACCGGGATGGCGGTGATGGTCAGCGGCGTCGCCCTGTTCTTCGCCCAGATGGTACTGGTGCAGTACTTGCGCCTGCCGCCGCTGAAGCTGATGCGTCTGGGCATGCCGCTGGTGCTGGGCTCACTGCTGCTGCTGGTCGGCGCCGCCAGTTTCCTGCAGCTGCTGCTGTCGATGGTACTGTTGGGGCTGGGCATCGGGATGGCGCATCCGGCCTTCCGCAGCGCGGTCACCTTCGCCGTGGAGCCGCATGAGCAGGGCGCGGCGGCGGGTCTGGCGAGCGCGATCCCCGGTTACAGTTACATCGTCGGGCCGGCGCTGGGCACCGCGCTGTACGGTCTGAACCCCTTCTCGCCCTTCCTGCTGGCGTCTGTGGTGGTGCTGGTCGGTATTGCGGTGCTGGTGCTGCACCCGCGCACCCGCGCAGTGCATCCTGCAATCTGAAGCCTGCACCCTGCAGTCCAGTTGCCTGAACAGACCCGACACTGCCCAGGCGGAGCGGTTAACATTCAGGGCATGTCAACGCACCTGTCACGACGCGTGAGGCAGCTGTGAGACAGGCCTGGATCCTGTTCGGCGCCCTGTTCTGCGCCAATCTGGGGCATTCCGTGCTGGCGCCGGTACTGCCGTCGCTGATGCGCGAGCTGGGCCTGAGTGAGCTGCAGGGCGGTCTGATTCTGTCGGGCTCAGCCGTCATGTGGGTCATCTTCAGCCCCTGGTGGGGTCGGCGCAGCGACGAACGGGGGCGCAAGCCGATCATCATGCTGGGGCTGACGGGCTACGCGCTGGGCGCGGGCGTGTTTGCCTTCGTGATGCAGGCGGGTCTGGACGGGGTCTACGCCAGCGCGACGCTGACCTGGCTGCTGCTGGTGGGGGCGCGCATGATCGTGGGCGCCCTGTTTTCTGCGGCCGGCCCGGCCTCCCAGGCCTATATTGCGGACGTTTGCAGCGGGCAGCAACGCACGAGCGCGATGGGCATCCTGATGTCGGCCATTGGTCTGGGCAACATCCTGGGCCCGGCGCTGGGGGCGGTGGTCGTGGGCCTGGGCCTGGTGGCGCCGATCTTCTTTTCGTCGCTCACGCCGCTGATTGGTCTGTTGCTGATCTGGCGTCTGTTGCCGTCTGTACGCCCGGCCCTGGAGGAGGGCAAGCGCGCGCTGACGCTGAGCGTCCTCGACGCGCGCCTGCTACCGTTTCTGATCATCGGCTTCTGCGCGTTGCTGGTGCTCTCGGTGGTGCAATTCACCCTCGGCTATCTGGTGCAGGACCGCTTCGGACTGGACGCCGTCGAAACCACACGCCAGACGGGTCTGGCGGTGATGGTCAGCGGCGCCGCCCTGTTCCTTGTCCAGGTGGTATTGATTCAGGTTCTGCGCATGACGCCGCTGAGACTGTTGCGTCTGGGCATGCCGCTGGTGCTGGTCTCGCTGCTGCTGCTGGCCTTTACTGCCAGTCAGATGCATTTGCTGCTGTCGATGGTGTTGCTGGGGCTGGGCATCGGGATGGTACAGCCGGGCTTCCGCAGCGCCGTCACCTTCGTGGTCGAGCCGCATGAGCAGGGCGCGGCGGCCGGCCTGGCGAATTCCATCCCCGGTTACGGCTACATCTTTGGCCCGGCGCTGGGCACCGCCCTGTACGGCCTGAATCCCTTCTCGCCCTACATTCTTGCTTGCCTGGTGATGCTGGTCGGCCTTGTCGTGCTGGTGCTGCACCCGCGCACGCGCGCGGTACAGCCCGCAGTCTGACCCTGCGCCCTGCAGTCCAACAGGGTCAATGGTACCTGGGCGCCGCCCAGGCGGAGCGGCTATCATTCAGGGTATGCCAGCGCCACAACTCATGAGACATCCGTGAAACCTGCCTGGATCCTGTTCAGCGCCCTGTTCAGCGCCAATCTGGGCTATTCCGTGCTGGCGCCGGTGCTGCCCTCGCTGCTGCGTGAACTGGGCCTGAGTGAACTGCAGGGCGGGCTAATGCTGTCGGTGTCCTCCATCGCGTGGATCCTTTTCAGCCCCTGGTGGGGTCGTTACAGCGACAGGCGGGGGCGCAAACCGGTCGTCATGATCGGTCTGACGGGCTACGCGCTGGGCTCGGGCCTGTTCGCCCTGGTGATGCAGGCTGGCCTGGACGGAGTCTTCGCCGGCGCGCTGGTGATCTGGCTGCTGCTGGTGGGCGCGCGCATGATCGCGGGCGCACTGTTCTCGGCGGCCGTCCCGGCCGCGCAGGCCTACATCGCGGACGTCAGCAGCGGCCAGCAACGCACAGGCGCGATGGGCATCCTGACCTCGTCGGTTGGTCTGGGCAACATCCTGGGCCCCGCGCTGGGGGCGCTGGTGGTGAGTCTGGGTCTGGGTCTGGTGGCGCCTCTCTTTCTGGCGGCCCTTACCCCGCTGGTTGGCGTGTTGCTGATCTGGCGCCTGCTGCCGGCGGTGCGCCCGGCCCTGACGCAGGACGAAAACTCGCCTAAACTGGGCATGCTTGATGCGCGCCTGCTACCGTTTCTGATCATCGGTTTCTGCGCCTTGCTGGTGCTCTCGATGGTGCAATTCACCATCGGCTATCTGGTGCAGGACCGCTTCGGGCTGGATGCCATCGAGACCACGCGCCAGACGGCTCTGGTGGTGATGGGCAGTGGCGCCGCCCTGTTGTTCACCCGGATGGTCCTGATTCCGGTGTTGCGTCCGACGCCGATGAAACTGCTGTGGCTGGGGATGCCGCTGATGCTGGCCGCGCTGCTGCTGCTGGCCTTCGCTGTCAGTCTGGCGCATTTGATGCTGGCGATGGTGTTGCTGGGCCTGGGCATCGGGATGGTGCAGCCGGGCTTTCGCAGCGCCATTACCTTCTCCGTCGAGCCGCGTGAGCAGGGCGCGGCGGCCGGCCTGGCGAGCGCCATGCCAGGCTATGGTTTCCTCGTCGGTCCGGCTCTGGGCACCGGCCTCTACAGCGTACACCCCTTCCTGCCCTTCCTTCTAACCGCACTGGTGGTGCTGGGTGGTATGGTTGTGCTGTTCGTGCATCCGCGCACGCGCGCGGTTCAGCCCGCAGCCTCAACCTGACTCAACGCCAGCGCGGCGGCGGCTTGCGTCGTCGCTGCCACAGGCCCGCCGGCCAGCCCAGCAGCTTGGCCAGGTCGCCGCTCGCGCGGATGAGCGGCAGCAGCGGCAGGGCCAGCAGCCAGGCGCCGCGCGCGCGCAGGCGCCACAGGCGCAGCAGCGGACGCGCCAGGTAGGCCAGGCCCGCCAGCAGCGCAATCCCCCACCACAGCGGATGCAGCAACCCGCCGGCGAGCAGCAGCAGCGGCAATGCCAGCAGGTAAGTGGCGTAGCGGATGAGGTGACGTTTCGTCCACAGACCGGCCATGCCGTCGCCGCGCGCGTAGCGGTAGTACTGGCGGAAGAAGGCCGGCAGCGAACTGCGCGGGCGGAAGTGCGCGAGGGCCTCCGGCGCGAAGACGAAGGGGCCGTAACGCTGGCGCAGGCGCAGGTCGAAGACCAGGTCCTCGCAGTGGTCGAGCCACTCGGGGTAGCCGCCGACGGCCTCCCAGGCGCTTTTGCGGAAGGCGACGCTGCGGCTGCTGGGCAGGAAGCTGCGCGCGTCGATTTCGCGGCGCAGCGGCAGGGTGGTGGCGCCGAGGGCCAGCTCGAAGGTGGTTTGCGGGTCGGCGCAGAAGAAGCCGGCCACGGCCTGCGCGTCGGCGTCGGCCAGCAGTGGCGCGCTCAACTGCTGCAACCAGTCCGGCGCGAGGCGCACGCCGGCGTCAGTCACCGCGATGAGCTCACCGCGGGCATTGTTGATGGCGAGGTTGCGGCCGCGGCTGATGTTGCAGCCGGGTTCGCTGAGCAGGCGCAGCGGCAAGCGCTCGCGGTAGCTATTAATGAGCGCGACGCTGTCATCGTGGCTGCCGCCGTCGACGATGACGATCTCGTCCGCCGGGCGCGTCTGCGCCAGCAGCGACTGCAGCAACGCGGGCAGGCTGGCGCTCTCGTTGCGCACGGTGAGGATGAGAGAGATCATGGCGCCAGTATACTCATAGTGAAGCATGGGCTGTGGCAGGGAGGTCGCTTTGCGTCCTGTCTCGCAGGCCCTGTCCCGCTGGCCCTCACCCCCCGGCCCCTCTTCCCGCTTGCGGCGGGAGCCCTTCCGCCGCTCACGACGGGAGCCCTTCCCTCAGGGAGAGGGGGAGAAAAAACAGGAGAGGTGTCTGATGGAGGGAGAGGGGGTTGATGAATGAAAGGAAGCTGGACATGTGTCGCAATATACGCAGGCTGTACAACTGTGAGCCGCCGGTGGATGAAGAAGAAGTGCGCCTGGCCGCGCTGCAATACGTGCGCAAGGTCAGCGGCTACCGGGCGCCCTCGCGCGTGAACGAGGCGGCTTTTGCGCAGGCGCTGGACGAGGTGGCGGCGACGACGCTGCGCCTGCTGGCGGGGCTGGAGACGAAGGCGCTGCCGCGGACGCGGACGGGGCTTTGACAGCCAGGGCATCCCTGGCTACCATCGCACCAGGTTTAGCAACTGATTTACAGGGAAGGCGCTGGTTATGGATCGTCTGGCGGGCAAGGTTGCGATTATCACCGGGGCCGGCCAGGGCCTGGGGCGCGAGACCGCCCTGCTGTTTGCCAGGCGTGGCGCGCAGTTGCTGATCTCCGACGTCAAGGCCGACACGGTCGCGGCAGTCGCCGCAGAAATCAATGAGGCGGGCGGCGAGGCCGTGGCGCTGCAGGCGGACGTCAGCCTGGCAGCGGACAACGAGCGCATGGTGGCGGCAGCCGTGGAGCACTTCGGCGGGCTGGACATCCTGGTGAACAACGCCGGCATCATGGGCTATGGCACGGTGCTGACGGCGACGGACGAGGACTGGGACCGTATCATTGGCATCAACCTCAAGGGCGTCTATCTGTGTTCGCGCGCGGCGCTTCCGGCCCTGCAGCAGCGTGGCGGCGGCAGCATCGTCTGCATCTCCTCGATTTCCGGTGTGCTGGCGCAGCCGAACCAGGTGATTTACAATATCAGCAAGCATGGCGTCATCGGCCTGGTGCGCTGCATGGCGCTGGACTTCGCGCAGGATGGCATCCGCGTCAACGCGGTCTGCCCGGGCATGATGCTCACACCCATGCTGACGCATCTGCCGCAAGAACAACTGGCGGGCTATGCCCAGGCCAACATGCTCAAGCGCGGCGGTGACCCCGCCGAGGTCGCGCAGCTGGTGCTGTTCCTCGCCAGCGACGAGTCCTCGTATGTTACCGGCAGCGTGCATCTGGCGGACGGGGGCGAGGCCGCGCATTAATATGTGAAACCGCGCCAGCGTGACAGTGCTGACGCGGCTGTATCCGCCAGTCCTGTTTTAGAAAAGGATTGATGATGCGAGATGTGGCGTTCTGGCCCAAAGACTTTCTTGACGAGGTAGAAAACGCGCGAGTGACGCAGGGCGCGCTGCTGCATGCCCTGGGCGGCCCCAGCTTCGCCTATCGCACAGAGCAGGTGCTGGCGTGGATCGACCCCTACTTCTATGGCACGCCGGACGACGCCGTGCCGGACGCCTACCGCGCCGTGCCCATCTCCATCAAACCGGAGGAAGTGAGCGCGGGCGACATCATCTTCTCGACGCACGACCACGTCGATCATTGTCACGATGGCTCGCTGCTGCCGATGCTGGCCAACACCGACGCCTTCTGCATTGCACCGGCCTCTTCCGCGAAGTTAATGCGCGACTTCGGCATTCCCGACGGGCGCATCCGTGAGGTGGCGCCGGGCGACAGCGTCGACTTCCGCGACCTGAACATCCGCGTTTACCCGTCCTACGACCCCAACGAGCCGCTGGCGGTGTCCTTCATCCTGCGCTCCGGCGACAGCTCCTTCTTCGTCTCCGGCGACACTTCGGACGGGCCGGCGCTGGCGGAGATTGGCGCGCGCGAGACGCCGGATTACGCGCTGCTGGCCTTTGGCCGCACCTGGTACATGGACGAGGCGGAGATGTTGCGTGTGGCGGCGAAGCTGCGCCCTGGCACCTTGCTGCCCTTCCACTGGGAGTTCTGGCGCAACCACACCGGCGACATCGTCAAATTCTTCGAGCTGTACCACAGCCAGAAGCCGGATTTCGACATCCGCATCCTCAGCATTGGCGACTCGCTGCCCATGGGCGGCTGACGCGCCGCGCGGGAAAGGAAAGGCCAAACGATGAACATCACCATTGACCACGTGGCGCTGATGGTCAGCGACCTTGAGCGCTCGCGGCGCTTCTACTGCGACCTGCTGGGCCTGGAAGTGGTCTCGCCGGAGGAGCACAACGACGGCCCCATCTCCGAGATGGTGGCCATGGAACGGGTGCACATGCGCGAATACCGGCTGCGCGCGCCAGGCGGCGTCAACGGGCACCGGCGCAGCGCCGCACAGGGCTTCACCTTCGACCTGATCCAGTGGATCAACCCGGAAAGCCCGAGCGGGCGCGTCCCCATCCACCACGTGCCGAGCGCGCACATGTGCTTCGGCGTGGAAGATGTGCCGGCGACTTACGAGAAGCTGCGCGCGGCAGGGGTTGAGACCGTCTCGCCGCCGGTGCGCTTCGCCGACGAGGGCGACTGGCACGTGCTCTTCTTCTACGACCCGGACGGCAATTTGCTGGAGCTGAACGAGATCGGCACGGGGCAGCAACAGCCGCATGACTTCGACTGGACGGAGGACTGATGAGCGGACTGGAACAGTTATTGCAGGACCCGGCCGCGATGGTCGTGGTGCTGGTGGCCGGCGCCGCCGGCGCCCTGCTGGTCCTGTTTGTGGCGCTGTTTCTGTTGCGTGGGCGCGACCGTGAGCTGCGGGCGCTGCGGGTGGATCACAGCCTGGAGCGCGACCGGCGCGCGCGGCTGGAAGTGGAGAAGGAAACCCTGGACGGGCAGTTGATCACTGCGCGCGCGGAAGTGGAACGTCTGCATGCGGCGCAGGAGGAAACGCAAGACCTGCTGAACGAGGCCCGCAACGGCAGCACGCGCCTGGAAAGCGAGAAGCTGGCGCTGGACACGCGCCTGGGCGAGGCGCAGCGCGAGCGTGACGAGCGCGAGCGGCAACGGGAGGCGCTGCGCGAGCGCCTGGAAGAGTGGCGCAACAAGGTGACGGAGCTGGAATCGCAGGCGCAGCATGGCGTACAGCTGCGCGCGCAACTGGAGAACGCCGAGAAGCGTCTGAAGGAGACCTTTGACTCGCTTTCGGGCAAGGCGCTGGAGAGCAACCGCGAACTGCTGCTGGCCGATTTGCGGCGCGAGAACACGAACGCGCAGAAGTCGGTGGACGGCCTGGTGAAGCCCATCGGCGAGACGCTGGCGGCGCTGCAGAAATCGCAGAGCAGCCTCGATACGCGCATCAGCGACCTGCGCCAGAACTCGACGGACCTGGAAGACCAGACGCGCAAGCTGGTCAACGCGCTGCGGCGCCCGGAACAGCGCGGCCGCTGGGGCGAGCTGCAGCTGCGGCGTTGCGTCGAGCTGGCCGGGATGCAGCACTATGTGGACTTTGTGGAGCAGGAGACCATCCCCGGCGCCGGTCAACGGCCGGACATGATCGTGCATCTGCCCAACAACCGCCGCATCGTGGTGGACGCCAAGACGCCGATGGACGCCTACATTTCCGCGTGGGAGACGCAGGACGAGGCCGAGCGCGGCCAGTTTCTGCAGCAACATGCAGAGCAGGTGCGGCGCAGCCTCGACAGCCTCTCGCAGAAGCGCTACCAGGACAGCCTGGATGACAGCCCGGACTTCGTGGTCATGTTCCTGCCAGGCGAGGTCTTCTACAGCGCCGCACTGGAGCAGCACCCCGCCCTCTTCGAGCATGGCATGGAGAGCCACGTGCTGATCGCCACGCCGACCATTCTGGTGGCGCTGCTGCGCTCGGTGCACATGGGCTGGCGCGAGGCGGAACTGGCGCGCGAGGCCGAGGAGATCGGGCGCCAGGGCCAGGAACTGTACCGGCGCGCGAACACCCTGGTGATGGGTCTGGCCGGCATCCGCAAGGGCCTGGACAATAGCGTCAGGGCCTACAACAAGGCGGTCGGCTCGCTGAACAGCCGCTTCATTCCGCAGGTGCAACGCTTCCGCGACCTGCACTCGATCAGCGGCGAGGAGTTGCCGGAGCTGGACCCGCTGGCCGGCGACCTGCGCAAGCCGCGCAAACTAACCATGAAAGTGGATTCGGACGAGGACGACGACGAGTAGCGGCCCGCTGGCCGCAGGAGGCTTCCATGGGCGCAGTCACCATTCTCGATCATATATCGGTCACGGTCAGCGACATGGAGCGCTCGCTGGCCTTTTATTGCGACCTGCTGGGCATGGAGGTGGTCGAGCGGCACCGGCTGGAGGGCGACACCATCTCGCGCATGGCGGGCAAGCCCGAGGTCGTGATGCAGGTGGTGCGCATCAAGGCGCCGGGCTCGCCGAAGGTGCTGCTGGATTTGCAGCAGTATCTGCAGCCGGATGGCGGCGTTTCCAACGCGCAGCTGGGCGATGCCGCGCATGCGCACTTCTGCTTCGGCGTGCCGGACGTGTGGGGCACGTATCGCGAATGGAAGGCGCAGGGCGTCGACTTCGTCTCGGAGCCGGTCACCTTTGACCTGGGCTGGGGCGTGGTGCACGTGGTCTTCTTCAAGGACCCGGACGGCTTCGTGCTGGAGCTGGTGCAGGACCCCATCGAGCTGAAGGATGGCGCGGAGATGCCTGGATGAGCGGCGAACCACGTTACGGGCTGGAGGGCCAGGCGGCCATCGTCACGGGCGCGGGCCGCGGCATTGGCCGCAGTATTGCGCTCCGGCTGGCGCGCGAGGGCGTGAGCGTGACCATCGCCGACATCGACGGGGCCAACGCCGGGTCGGTCGCGCGGGAGATTCAGGCGGCGGGCGGCGCAAGCCTGGCTGTGAGCGCGGACGTGACGCAGCGCGAGCAGGTCGAGGCGATGGTGGCCGCGACGCTGGCGCAGTTTGAACGCCTCGACATCCTCGTCAACAACGCCGGCATCGGCATCGTAATGCCGCTGCTGGACACGGACGAGGCGGCCTGGGACGCGCAGATGAACGTCAACGCGAAGGGCACGCTGCTCTGCTCGCAGGCGGCGGCGCGGCGCATGATTGCGCAGGGCCGCGGCGGACGCATCATCAACAACGCTTCGGGCGCGGGCAAGATTGCGCCAGGCGCGGCCACGCCCCTCGGCGCCTACGCGGCCAGCAAGCACGCGGTCGTGGGCCTGACGCGGCAGCTGGGGGCCGAGCTGGCGCAGCACCGCATTCTGGTCAACTGCATTTGCGCGGGCATCGTCGATACGGACATGTGGGCGCTGATCGACCGCGGCGTGGCCGCGCTGGAGGGCGCGCCGGTCGGCTCGGTGTTGCAGCGCGCGGTGGACAGCATCCCGCTGGGGCGCGTGCAGCAGCCGGACGACGTGGCCAACATGGTCGCCTTTCTGGCTTCAAGCGACGCCTGCTACAGCACCGGCCAGGCTTTTAATGTGAGCGGCGGGATGTTGCCGTATTAGCGACCCGCTGTGTGCATTGGGATGTTGCCGTATTGGCGCCAGCGCAGGAGATGAGCGATGACGGGGAATGACATGGGCAACGGGACGCGCGAGATCACCTTCGGCCAGGCGATCAACGAGGCGCTGCACGAGGAAATGGCGCGCGACGAGCAGATTCTGCTCATCGGCGAGGATGTCGGCCGCGCCGGCGGCGTCTACAAGATCACGGACGGCCTGTTCAAGGCCTTTGGTGAGGAACGTGTGCTGGACAGCCCCATCTCCGAGGCAGGCATCACCGGCGTGGGCGTGGGCGCGGCGCTGAGCGGGCAGCGGCCGGTGGTTGAGATCATGTTCGGCGACTTCACCGCGCTGGTGATGGACCAGATCGTCAATCAGGCCGCCAAGATTCATTACATGTCGGGCGGCAAATGGCGCGTGCCGATGGTGTTGCGCACGACGATGGGCGCGGGCCGCCGCGCCGCCGCGCAGCACTCGCAGAGTCTGCACGCCTGGTACTGTCACATCCCCGGCCTGAAGGTGGTGCTGCCCTCTTCGCCGCATGACGCCAAGGGCCTGCTGAAGTCGGCCATCCGCGATGACAGCCCGGTCATTTTCTTCGAGGACAAGATGATGTACCAGGAGAGTGGGCCGGTGCCCGCGGGCGACTACTGCATCCCGCTGGGCGAGGCGGCTGTGTGCCGCGAAGGCGAGGACATCACCCTGATCGCCACTTCCAGCATGGTCGCTGTGGCGCTGACGGCGGCGGTGGAGCTGGCGGCGCAGGGCATCAGCGCGGAGGTGATCGACCCGCGCACGCTGGCGCCGCTGGACGAGGCGACGCTGGTGGAGTCGGTGCGCAAGACCTCGCGCTGCATCGTGATTGACGAAGGCTACCGGCGCTTCGGCGCGACGGCCGAGCTGGCGGCGCTGTTGGCCGAGCAGGCCTTCTACCACCTGGATGCGCCGGTGCTGCGCATTGGCGCGATGGACGTGCCGGTGCCCTTCAGCCCCTCGCTGGAGGACCAGACGATTCCGGATGTGGCGACCGTGGTCGCGCGCGCGCAGGAACTTGTGCGCGGCCAGGCGGGTTGAGTCCATGTATCGAGTGGTGATGCCGGCGCTGGAGATGGCCCAGGATACGGGCACGCTGTTGCGCTGGCTGAAGAATGAGGGCGACGCGGTGCAACGCGGCGAACCCTTGATGGAGATTGAGACCGACAAGGTCACGCTGGAGATCGAGTCCGGTGGCAGCGGCGTGCTGACGCAGGTCAGCGCCGGGCCAGGCGACGAGGTGCCGGTGGGCCAGGTGATCGCCCTGTTGCTGGCTAAAGGTGAGGACGCGCCCGCAAAAGTCAGTGTAAATACGGCCACAGCGGCCACTGCGGCCACAGCGTCGACAGTAGCGAGCGCCATGCCGGTGAGGCCAGTGTCCGCGTCCACCACGGTGGCGGCCAGTCCGCTGGCGCGGCGCCTGGCAGCGGAGCATGGCGTGGATCTGAATGAGGTGCCGTCATTGTCCGGTCGCATTTCAAAGGCGGATGTGCTGGCCTGGCTGGAGCGTGAGGCGGCAGCGGCTGACCAGCGTGTGCTGGCTTCGCCGCTGGCGCGGCGTCTGGCCGGGGAGCGGGGCATCGACCTCGCGACGCTGGCGGGCAGCGGCCCGCAGGGCGCGGTGCTCGCCGGCGATATTCAGGCGGTCGCGCCCGCAGCGGCGCCCGCCCTCGCCGCTGCTGACGACGAAGTGTTGCGCGTCGTGCCGCTGACCGGCATGCGCGGCGCCATCGCGGCGCGCACCCAGGCCAGCGCCCGGAACGCGCCGCATATCTCCCTGACCCTGTCGGCGGACATGAGCGCAGCGCTTCAATTGCAGCAGCAACTCTCTCCGGCAGTAGAGGCCGCCAGCGGCCACAAGCTGACCTTGACGACGCTGCTGGCGCGCGTGGTCAGCGCGACCCTGCAGACGCATCCGCGGCTGAACGCGCAGTTGCTGGAGGACGGGATTCACGAGCTCCGCCCGGTGCATCTGGGCGTGGCGGTGGCGCTGGATGATGGCCTGCTGGTGCCGGTCATCCGCGACTGTCAGGCGCTGGGTCTGGCGCAGCTGCAGGCCAGCTTGCAGCAGCTGACGCAGCGCGCCCGCGCGCGGACCTTGACGGTGGCGGAACTGCGTGGCGCCACCTTCACGCTGAGCAATCTGGGGATGTACGGCATCGAACATTTCAGCGCGATTATCAACCCGCCCGAGGTGGCCATCCTCGCCGTGGGCGCGCTGCAGGAACGTGTCGTGGCAGTGGCGGGCCAGGCAGTAGTACGGCCGATGCTGCAGCTGACCATCAACGTCGATCACCGCGCAGTGGACGGCGCCGTCGCGGCGGCCTTCCTGCGCGACCTGAAGAACCTGCTGGAAGATCCTTGGTCGCTACTCGTCTGAGAGGACGCGGGGTGACCGGTGCCTGAAGGATAAGTGAAAGGAGAATTCACATACCGTGAATGTACAGTGCAGGAAACTCCGTGAGCCACAATTTTACCTGAAAGGACAGAAAATGTTGCAGAGAAAAACCGTTCTGACGATCAGCCTGCTGCTCTTGCTGCTGCTGCCCGCAACGGGCGCGCTGCAGGCGCAGGACAACACCCTCGTCATCGCTGTCGGCATCGAGCCGGTCAGCATGGATGTCTGGCGCGGCTTCGCCGAAACGGGCGGGCCGGGCTTCCTCAACGCCGTCGAGCAGTTGGTCACGCGCGATTTCGCCTCGGGCGAGATGGTGCCGTTGCTGGCGACCGCCTGGGAGCAGATCGACGATCGCAGCATCCAGTTCACGCTGCGCGAAGGCGTCTCCTTCCACGATGGCTCGGCCTTCAACGCCGAGGCCGCGGCCGTCAGCATCAATCACACCTTCGACCCCGAAAACGCCTTCGATCTGCTCGACTTCGTCGGCTCGATGAGCGCCGAGGCCGTGGGCGACTACACGCTCAACGTCTCGACGCCGGAGCCGGACCCGATTCTGCTGAGCAAGATGTACTTCGTGCCGATTGGCTCGGCGCAGCAGCTGGCGGATGACCCGGATTCCTACCACACCAACCTGATCGGCACCGGCCCCTACCGCTTCGCCGAATGGAGCCGCGGCGAGTCCATCACCTACGAGGCCAACCCGGACTGGTGGGGCCTCGGCATGATGGAAGAGGCCGGCGGTGAAGTCTCCTTCGACACGGCCGTCTACCGCTTCCTGGCGGAAGATCAGGTACGCACGGCCGCGGTGCAGGCCGGCGAGGCGCACATCGCACAGTACATCACGCCCGACCAGTGCGCCGAGGTGTCCATGAGCGACAACGCGCGCTGTGAGTCGGCCGCCAGCGTGGAGACGATCTTCATCCGCATGGATACCAACAGCCCGATGCTGGGCGACGTGCGCGTGCGCCGCGCCCTGCAGCTGGCCATCGACGAGGACCTGATCATCGAGACCATTCTGGGCGGCACGGCCACCGCCGCCGGGCAGATCGTGAACGCGACGGCGCTGGGCCACAACCCGGACGTCGCGCCCTATCCCTACGACCCGGAGGGGGCCAGCGCGCTGCTGGCAGCCGCGGCCGCGGACGGCGTGCCGATTGACATGCCCATCACGCTGGGCGCGCGCATCGCCGTGATGCCGGGCATCGACGAGACCTTGCAGGCCGTCGCCAGCATGTGGGCCGACGTCGGCCTGGACGTGTCGATCGAGTTCTTCGACCCCGAGGGCTTCGGCAAGGTGATGCTGATCAACATCAAGGACGTGCCGCCGGAGCGCAACTTCATCGGCGTTCACCTGCATGGTCAGGAACTCCTCGACTATCACGTCTCCTACAAATTCTACTTCTCCTGCGACGGCATCCTCTCCGTGTACTGCAACGAGGAAGCGGATGCCTTGTGGAACGCTGCGGCGTCACAATCCGGCGCCGAGCGCGACGCAACGCTGCAGCAGGTCAACCAGCTGGTACATGACGACGTTGCCGCCGGTTACATCGGGCATCTGGACCTGTCCTACGCGGTGAGCAACGATTTGAACTGGGAGCTCAAGCTCGATCATCGTCTGCAGGCCAAGGAAATGTCGTTGGCGGGCTAGACGCCGCTGACGAAGCGCAAGCGGCCCCTGGTGCTCTGCGGCCAGGGGCCGCCATGCAGGAGCATGTGACATACTCGGCTATCTGGGCAGACGCCTGTTGCAATCGGTGGCGGTGACCTTCGCCGTGTTGACGATGGTCTTCCTCGCCGGTCGCATCCTCGGCGACCCGGTGCGTCTGGTGGTGGGCATCGAGGCTTCGGAGGAGCGTGTGCAGAGGGTGCGCGAGCAACTCAATCTCGACAAGCCGCTGGGCGAGCAGTATACGAACTTCATCGGCGACGCCCTGCGCCTCGAGTTCAGCAAATCCTTCTGGCAGAAGGTGCCCACGCTGCCACTGGTGCTGGCGCGCGTCCCGGCCACGCTCTACCTGGCGCTGGCGGCGCTGCTGCTGGCCGTGCCGCTGGGCATCACGCTGGGGGCGCTCTCCGCGCTGCGGCCCTGGTCGCTGCTGGACCGCATCACCAACGTGATTTCGCTGGGCGGCGTCTCGATCGTCGAGTTCTGGCTGGCGCTGATGCTCATCATCATCTTCCCGGTGCGCCTGGGGCTCTTCAAGACCTCCGGCTACGGCGGCCTCGAATACTTCGTGCTGCCGGCGCTGACGCTGTGTTACAAGCCGCTGGGGCGCATCGCGCAGATTTCGCGCAGCGCCATGCTCGACGAGCTGGCGAAACCCTACATCAAGGCGGCGCGCGCGCGCGGCCTCAGCGAGCGGCGCGTGGTCTTCGTACACGCGCTGAAGAACGCGGCCGTGCCCGTGCTGACCATCAGCGGCGATGAACTGGCGGCCCTGCTCAACGGCGCCATCATCGTCGAGACGGTCTTCGGCTGGCCCGGCATCGGCAACCTGACCATCCAGGCGCTTAACCGGCGCGACCTGCCGCTGGTGGAGGCCACGGTCTTCGTGGTGGCCATCTTTATCATCCTGACGAACCTGCTGGTGGACATGGCCTACACCTGGCTCAACCCGCGCATCCGTTTTAATCAGCCACAGGGCGCGTGACGTATGAGAGCCAGCAGCCTTCAGGCACAGGGCGCGTGACGTGAGCGCCAGCATCCGCCTTGACAGCGCCAGCGAGGCGCCGCGCAACGTCGGCTTCGGCCTGATTCTGCGGCGTCTGCTGAGCGACCCGGTGGCCGTCTTCTCATTGTTCGTGCTGGCGCTGTTGCTGATCGCCATGCTGGGTGCCGAGCGCGTGGCGCCTTACGATCCGTTGCGCCAGAACCTGCGCCTGCGCAACCATCCGCCGGGCACGCCGGCCGCCGTCGAGGGCGGCTTCCCGCATGTGCTGGGCACCGACGAGCTGGGCCGCGACCTGCTCAGCCGGCTGATATACGGCGCGCGCGTTTCCCTGGCGGTGGGGCTGAGCAGCGCCCTGCTCTCCGGCACTGCAGGCACGCTGCTGGGCATCCTCGCCGGCTATCACGGCGGGCGCGTCGACGATCTGATCATGCGCCTCGTTGATTTGCAGATGAGCTTCCCCTTTCTCTTGCTGGCGCTGCTGGTGCTGTATGCGCTGGGTTCGGGCTTTCTCAACGTGATTCTGGTGCTGGCGCTGGTGCGCTGGATGGTCTACGCGCGCGTGTCGCGCGGCCTGACGCTGGCCCTGCGCACCTCGCCCTTCATCGACGCCGCGCGCGTCACCGGCAACAGCGACCTGCGCATCATCCGGTACCATCTGTTGCCCAACCTGGCCTCGCCGCTGGTGATTTTGTTCACGCTGGAGATCGCGGCGCTGATTCTGGGCGAGGCCGCGCTGAGCTACCTCGGCTTCGGCGTGCAAAAGCCGGAGCCCTCCTGGGGTCTGATGATCGAGGCCGGCAAAAGCTATGTCAGCAGCGCCTGGTGGCTGACGACCTTTCCCGGTCTGGCCATTTTCCTGACGGCGCTGAGCCTTAACCTGCTGGCCGCCTCGCTGCGTTCCATCAGCGACCCGGTGCAACGCGAGCGCTGGCTCAACAGCGGCAGCGTCAGCGGCGGGCAGGAGCATTCATGAGCGCCAACGGGCACGAACCCCTGCTGGCAGTGCGCGGCCTGCGCGTCGAGTTCCGCACGGCGGTGGGGCTGACGCGCGCGGTCAACGGCGTGGACTTCACGCTGGAGCGCGGCGAAACGCTGGCCATCCTGGGCGAGTCCGGCTCCGGCAAGAGCGTCAGCGCGCAGGCCATCATGCGCATCATCGACAGTCCGCCGGGGCAGATCACGGGCGGCTCGGTGCGCTTGCAGGGCAAGGAGTTGCTGCAGCTGGACGCGGAGGCGATGCGCGCCGTGCGCGGTCACCGCATCGCGATGGTCTTCCAGGACGCGCAGGCGGCGCTGGACCCGGCCTTCACGGTGAGCCAGCAGATTGCCGAGACGCTGCGCAACGGCCTGGGGCTGTCGCAGCAGGAGGCCATGACGCGCGCCGTCGACCTGATGGAGCGCGTGCAGATTCCCGACGCGCGCAGCCGCGCGCACGATTATCCGCACCAGTTTTCCGGCGGCATGGCGCAGCGCGTGATGATCGCGATGGCGCTGGCGCTGGAGCCAGAGGTGCTGATCGCGGACGAGCCGACCACGGCGCTGGACGTGACGGTGCAGGCGCAGGTGATGCAGTTGCTGGCTGCGCTGCAGGCGGAGAGCGGCATGGGGCTGATCCTCATCACGCACGATCTGGGCGTGGTGGCCGAGGTGGCCGACCGCGTGGCGGTGATGTACGCCGGCAAAGTGGTCGAGACCGGGCCCATCGCTGCTCTCTACGCACGGCCGGGCCACCCCTACACGGTCGGCCTGATGGACTCGATGCCGCGCGTCGACCAGCAGGAAAGCCGCTTAATGGCCATTCGCGGCTCGCCGCCCAATTTGATGCGCATCCCCTCCGGCTGCGCCTTTCATCCACGCTGCGCGCTGGCGCAGGAGCGCTGCATACAGGAGACGCCGGCGCTGTTGCCGTTGCCGGACGAAATGGGACGTTGGAGCGCCTGTCACTTCGTGGCGGACATTCCGGGTCGCAACCGCAGCGTGGCGGAGGCGGCTGACAGGAGCAGCGGACCGGACGACGGCGAGCCGCTGCTGCGCGTGGAGGGGCTGGTCAAGCACTTCCCGATGAGCGGGCGTTCCTTGCTGCGGCGCACGATTGGCCACGTGAAGGCGGTCGACGGCGTCGACTTCGAGCTGTACCGCGGCGAGACGCTGGGGCTGGTGGGCGAATCCGGCTGCGGCAAGTCCACCGTGGCGCGCACGCTGCTGCGCCTGGAGCGACCGAGCGCGGGCCGCGCGTGGTTCGACGGCGTGGATTTGTTCGCGCTGGCCGGCCCGGAACTGCGCCACATGCGCCAGCGCATCCAGATGATTTTCCAGGACCCGTATTCCTCGCTCAACCCGCGCATGACGGCGGGCGATATCGTGGCGGAGCCGTGGGCGGTGCACGAGGGGCTGGCGCCGCGCGGCGAATGGCGCAGTCGGGCCCGCGACCTGCTGCAGCGCGTGGGGCTGGACCCGGATGACGAGCAGCGTTACCCGCACGAGTTCTCCGGCGGGCAGCGGCAGCGCATCGGCATCGCGCGGGCGCTGGCCTTCAGCCCGAAGCTCATCATCTGCGACGAGCCGGTGTCCGCGCTGGATGTCTCGATTCAGGCGCAGATTGTGAATCTGCTGCAGGACTTGCAGCAGGAATTCGGCATTGCCTATATCTTCATCGCGCACGACCTCTCGGTGGTGCGCCACATATCGGATCGCGTGGCGGTAATGTACATGGGGCGCATCGTCGAGACCGGCACGCGCGACCAGATTTACAACCAGCCGACGCACCCCTACACCCAGGCCTTGCTGTCGGCGGTGCCGGTGCCGGACCCGGAGAGCGAGGCGCGGCAGCGGCGCATCATCCTGCAGGGCGAGGTGCCCGGCGCGCTGAATCCGCCCTCCGGCTGCCGCTTTCGCACGCGCTGCTGGAAGGCGGAAACGCGCTGCGCGCAGGAGACGCCGGAACTCATCGACCGCTTTGCGCATGGACACGACAGCGCCTGCCACTTTGCTGATTTGCGCGCAGCGGCAGTTGCTGACTGAAGCTGGAGAAGGACGGGACCATGAACGAGAAGCAGAGACAGGATGAATACGCGAGCGAACTGGGGCTGCGCTTTTATCAGCAGCTGGTCTCCATCCGTGAGTTTGAGCGTATGGTGGCGGAGCTGTACATGCAGACGCTGATCCCGGGCATCGCGCATGTGTCCATCGGCCAGGAGGCGGTGGCGGTGGGCGTGTGTGGCGCGCTGCGGCGCGACGACTACATCACCAGCACGCACCGCGGCCACGGCCACTCGCTGGCCAAGGGCGCGAGTCCGAAGGGCATGTTTGCGGAGTTGCTGGGCAAGGAGGACGGCTTCTGCCTGGGTAAGGGCGGCTCGATGCACATCGCCGACCCGGAGACGGGCAACCTGGGCGCCAACGCCATCGTGGGCGGCAGCCTGGCGATTGCGGCAGGCGCGGCGCTGGGCGCCAAACGACGCGGCGCGGGCCAGGTGGCGGCGTGCTTCTTCGGCGACGGCGCGCTGAACCAGGGGCTGCTGCTGGAATCGATGAACATGGCCTCGATCTGGAAGCTGCCGGTGCTCTACGTCTGCGAGAACAACCAGTACGGCGAATACACGCCCACCGAGCGCGTCACGGCCGGCAACCTGGTGAGTCGCGGCGAGGCCTTCGACATCCCCTCGCACAATGTGGACGGCATGGATGTGATGGCCGTTTACCGGCAGACCAGCGCGCTGGTGGCGCGGGCGCGGGCCGGTGAGGGGCCGGGCTTCATGGTGTGCGAGACCTATCGCTATCAGGGGCATGGCATGAGCGACGCCGACCGCCCCTACCGCACGCGTGATGAAGAGCGCGAGTGGCAGAAGCGCGACCCGATTGAGCGCTTCGGGCGTTTGCTGACGGAGAATGCGCACTGCACGCGCGCAGAGCTGGAGGCCATCGAGGCCGACGCGCGCGCGGAAATCGAGGCGGCGGTGGACTACGCGCAGGACGCGCCCTACCCCGCTGCGGAAGAAGTGCTTAACCATGTGTATGCGGAATGACCCCGGCCCGCTCTGTGGGCGACGGGGAGCAGGCAGCCAGTTGGCTGCTGCGAGGGAATAACAGGGAAAGGACGGACCCGTGCCTGAAAAACTGAATGTATTGTTTCTGCCGCACCCGGCGCGCGAGGATATGTTTTACCCTTGGGGCGTGGACGTGTTGAATGCGGTGCGCGCTACCGGGAATGACATCAAGGTCTGCGACTACAAGGCCGAGCTGGCGCCACAGTTTGCCGGCGTGGACGTGGTCATCGACGTCGGCGGTTCCGCCGGCACGGAGGAAATGGCCGAGCTCGGCGCTGGTCAGGTGCGCCTGTGGCAAATCCTCGGCACCGGCCTCGACCACTTCGAGATGGACATCTGGCGCTCGCGCGGCATCCCGGTCGCGAACTGTCCCGGACAGTTCAGCTCGGTAGCGCTGGCCGAACACGCCATGATGATGATTCTGCTGCTGGCGCGGGAGTATCCGCGCTCGCAGACCAACCTGCGCACGGGCGTTTTCTACGAGCCGGTCGGGCAGGAGCTGGAAGGCAAGCGCCTGGTACTCTACGGCTTCGGCGCCAGCGGCATCGAGCTGGCGAAGCGCGCGCGCGGCTTCGGCATGCGCCTCTTCGCCATCGACATCCGCGAGGTCAGCGCAGCGGAGCGCGAGGAACTGGGCGTGGAGTTCGCCGGCACGCCGGACGACCTCGACGGGCTGCTGCCGGAAACCGACGTGCTTTCGCTGCATCTGCATCTGAATGCGCAGACGCGGCACTGCGTTGATGCGCGGCGCCTGGCCCTGTTGCCGGAGCGCGCCTGGCTCATCAATGTGGCGCGCGGGGCGCTGGTGGATGAGGCGGCGCTGGCGGACGCGCTGGGCGCGGGACGCCTGGCGGGCGCGGGAATCGACGTCTTCAGCACGGAGCCGCCGGACCCGAACGACCCCATTATGCATTTGCCCAACGTGATCGCCACGCCGCACTGTTCGGGCACCACCGACGGCACCTCGCGCAAGCGCGCGGGCGCGGCGGCGTCCAACGTGCAACGCATCGCCGCGGGCCTGGAACCTCTGTATCGCGTCGATAACATCGCGCTGGAGTGAGATGATGAAAACCAACAATGTACGTCACAAACTGCTGTCCGGTGAGCCGGCCATCGGCTGCTTCATGGGCCTCGGCAGCCCCAACGTCGCCGAGCTGCTGACGCGCGCCGGCCTTGACTGGCTGGTGATCGAGACCGAGCACAACAGCCTCGATACGGCGCAAATCGAGCACATCCTGATGGCCGTGCAGGGCAGTGGCGCCATGCCCATCGTGCGTGTGGCCTCGGCGCAGCAGGTCTACATCCAGCGCGCGCTGGACACCGGCGCGATGGGCGTGTTGGTGCCGATGGTGCGCAGCGTGGCCGAGGCCGAGGCCATCGTCGCGGCGACGCGCTTCCCGCCTGTCGGGCGGCGCAGCTTCGGCCCGTTGCGCGCCTCGCACTACTCGCTGGACAACGCCGACTATCTGGGGCGCGCCAACGACAACATGCTGGTCGCGCTCATCGTGGAAACGCGCGAGATGCTCGACAACCTTGAGGAGATTGCGTCGGTGCCGGGCGTCGACGTGCTCTTCCTCGGCCCCTTCGATCTCTGCCTGTCGCTGGGCCTCAACCCGCTTGAGCTGCCGCTGCCGGAAATCGACGCGGTGCTGGAGCGGATGCTGGCGGTGGGGCGCAAGACGGGCGTGTCCATCGGCTATGCGGCGGATACGCCGGCGGGTCTGCGCGCGTTGCAGACGCAGGGAGTCACCTTCATCAGCTACGGCCAGGATTACGGGCTGCTGCTGCGCGCGATCAGCGAGGGCGTGCGGGCCTTCGGCAATTCACCCGCGCTGGACTGAAACCGGGAGGCAGTGCATGAGGCGCATCTGGAGTGAGCGGCCGGTGCCGGAGCCGTACCGGCATCTGACGGGCGACGTCGAACTGGTCTGGCGCGGCCCGCAAGATACGGGGATGGCAGGACTGCTGCGCAGCCTGGCCGGCGCGCAGGCAGCCATCGCCTCCGCCTACGTGCGCTATGACGGGCAGCTCTTCGACCAGTTGCCGGAGCTGCTCGTGGTCTCGCGCACCGGCATCGGCGTGGACGGCGTCGCGCTGGACGAGGCGACCGAACGCGGCGTGGTCGTCTGCAACACGCCGGACGTGCCCAGCATCGCCACGGCGGAGTTCGCCGTCGCGTTGATGCTCTTCGCCCTGAAGCGTCTGGGACGCTGCACATTGCAGCTGATCCGCGAGGAGCGCCCGGATTTCTTCAGCATGCATGACGCCGTCGAGCTGGCCGGCAAGCAACTGGGTCTGGTCGGCCTGGGGCGCATCGGTGGCCGCGTGGCGCGCATCGCGTTGGCCTTCGAGATGCGCGTCGCGGTGTACGATCCCTTCATCAGCCAGGCGCGCGCCGACGAGCTGGGCGTGCAGCGCGTGGACAGCCTGGAGCAGCTGCTGGGCATGGCGGACGTGGTCTCGCTGCATCTGCCCTCCACGGCGGCGACGCGCGGGCTGATCAACGCGCGTACGTTGGCGCAGATGAAGCAGGGCGCGCTGCTGGTCAACACGGCGCGTGGAACGCTGGTCGACGAGGACGCCATGCTGGCGGCGCTGGAGCGCGGTCAGCCGGGCGGCCTGGCGACCGACGTCTTCGCGCAGGAGCCGCCGCCACACGATCATCCCCTGCTGCTGCATCCGAACGTCATCGCCACGCCGCACGTGGCCGGCGCCACGGTCGAGAGCAAGGCGCAGCTGTGGCCCCTGGCCATCAGCCAGGCGCTGCAGGTGATGCAGGGCGAACGCCCGCCCCACGTGGTCAACGCCGGGGTCTGGTCGCGGCGGCGCGGAGCGTGAGCATGAGCGAGAAAATCGTACTCGTCACCGACACCACCTGGCCCTCCACCGCGCCGGAAGCGGAGGTGCTGGCGCGCGTCGGCGCGCGGCTGTTGCTGGCGGAGACGGGCAGCGAGGCAGAGTTGTTGCGCCTGGTGCCACAGGCGGACGCCATCCTGACCTGCTTCAATCGGGTGCCGGCCTCGGTGGTGCGCGCGGGCGAGAAGCTGCAGGTCATCGGGCGCTACGGCATCGGCATTGACAACATTGCGGTCGGGGAGGCCACGCGACGCGGCATCCCGGTGACCAATGTGCCGGCCTACTGCCTCGACGAGGTGGCCGAGCACGCGCTGGCGCTGCTGCTGGCCTGCGCGCGCAGCGTGGTGCGCTATGACCGCGCGGTGCAGGCCGGCGACTGGTCGCTGCAGACGGGCATGCCAATTTACCGCGTGGCGGGTCGGACGCTGGCGATTTTCGGCTTCGGCAAGATCGGGCGCACACTGGCGCGCAAGGCCGCGGCGCTGGGGTTAGAGCTGCTGGCTTATGACCCCTGGGTGCCGGAAGCCGACATACGCGCGGCCGGCGCCGAGCCGGTGGGCCTGGACGAGGCGCTGGCGCGCGCGGACTTCCTCAGTCTGCACACGCCGCTGACGGAAGACACGCAGCATTTGCTGAACGCCGAACGGCTGCGGCGCATGAAGCCCACGGCCTTCGTCATCAACACGGCGCGCGGCGCGCTCATCGACCAGGCGGCGTTGCTGCAGGCGCTGGGCGAGGGCTGGATTGCGGGCGCGGCGCTGGACGTCTTCGTGCCCGAACATCTGCCGGCGGGGCATCCGCTGCTGGCCTTGCCAAACGTGATCGCCACGCCGCACACGGCTTTCTACTCCGAGGAGTCGGTGCTGGAGCTGGAGACGCTGGCGGCGCAGAACGTGGCCGACATCCTCAGCGGGCGGCGGCCAGTAGACGTGATCAACCCGGAGGTGCTGGCGCTGCCGCGCTGGGAGCATTTGGTGTAGGGGTTGGTGAAAGTTGCACCTGCTACGCTGGCGGTGTTTCGAGGTATTCCGCCAGGAAGTCGTCCCTGTGGCGGGTTTTGATTTTGGGGCAGTGTTTGGCCAGAGCGTCTTGTAAGCTGGTGTCAGTCGTGACGATGCACTCGACAGTTACCGGCGATGAAAGCCAGGTCAGCAATAGATATTCATCCTCGTCGTTGATGTATTCTTCTATTTCATCATCCTTGTGCGTTCTTACCAGGCGACGCAGTATGGGTGGCAAGTCCTTAATATCATCCTTTTCAAGTAATTTCCTTTGGATGGCTGAAGCAGAACTTCTCTAAAAAAACGCTTGCTCAATTCTCGATCTTCGACGCTTGTCTTGTTTGCTCTATCCGCCCAGCGACGAAGTTTTGTAATCCACGGGCTGTCTGGAAGAACAACAATCCCGTCGTCTTTTCTGATAAAGAAAAGTTCCAGGAAACGGACGCTCTCCTCTTTTCTCTGTTTCAGGAATTCTGGATCTTCTTTATCGGAGTCTTTTTCTCCTGAAAGATTGGAAAACAGCCATTCGTTGATGATGAACCACCGTGAGGCCATAGTGAAAGTTAATTTGTTTCACCAAACAAAACGGCAAGGTCCTCCAGCTCACCTTCCATAAAACTGGTCAGACCTCCTTCAATCTGGCCATGTTTATTGATTTCCTGGCGCTCAAATTTTGTCTCTTTGCCTTCCTTGCTCGTGAGGTAAAAGGCCACGTCATCAGGTTTGAGGTGACCTCGAGCGACTTCAGACAGAATGGCAAGCGCGAACACCTCGCTGTGAGTGGTGAACAGAAATCGTTTGTCCTCGTTGCGCATGACATTCACAAAGGTCTTTACCAGTTCCCGAATTGAAGTGGGATGCAGGTGCGTCTCCGGTTCCTCAATGCACATCCATTTCGTCTCGTCATGTAGCGCGAGGGCGAGCAACCAGGCAGCCCGGTTGACTCCGTAGCCATCATTCACCAGTTCAGTTTCCAGACCTGTGTTTTGGTCAGCGACATGAATTGAGTAATTCAAATCACCTGGCGGGGAAAATACCCTCAAGGTTCTGTTTGTTATATCTTCCAGATAATGACTTACCGGTGTTTGAAGGAAATTCCTGGTTGCCAGTAATGTACCGACCTGATCCTCGCTGAAGTACAGAGTTGAGTTCAGGGAAAAGTCGGTGGTGGTGAATGTGAGCGCCCCCCTGGAGAAAGCCATTTGCAACGGGGCGATACACATTTCTCTTATCAAATCTATGGGCTCGTTGATTATTTCTTGGAGCAAGCGGGCATTTTTCACATCTTCACCGGAGTCCTGGGAAGGTGTTTCTACTTCTATTCGTCCCATTAACCCTTCCGACGTAATTTTTAAGTTTGACCCTTTGAAAGTCACCTCCAATTTTTGCAGACTTTTAAGTGACTTATATGGAGATTTAAATCTCACTCGAGCGCTGATGAGATTGTCACCATCAAAAACCTGTACACTAATACCTACTCCAGTACGCCTTGCAAACTGCATTGTCAACATTACTCTGTAGCCGAATGACGTCGTTTCGGTTTCCAGGTAGATGACCTCTTTAACATTGTGGTCATGGATTACAGAACGACGATCACCGAGGTCTACAAACCCAAGGTCGAAAAAGTCGCCTGATTGCCTTTCCATATTAAGAAAGACATTCTTCATAACTAACAAGGAATAGATCAGGCTTGACTTGCCGGAGCCGTTGGGGCCATAGAGCACGGTGATGGGCGCCAACTCTACACGCTGCATCTTGATAGAGCGAAATTGATCAACTTCGAACAGCATCATGACCTCTCCAGCGCTCTTGGCCGGGACGCCAGTATAGTACTATCGAACTTGCATGGATGTAGAGTCCCTCTCCCTCCGGGAGAGGGGGCCGGGGGGTGAGGGCGCGTGCTACTGGCCTGGCATTGTCGCCTCAGCGGCGGATTCCCAGCTCCAGCGCGGTCAGTGAATGCGGCTCGAGGGTGCAGGTCAGGCTGCGCTTGCGGGTCGACAGCGCTTCCGTCCGCAATGTTACCGCGTCCGGCGTCTCGAAGGTGTTGCTCGCCTTGAGCGCGGGGCCGTTGAGGATACTGGCGCGCGCCGGGCCGTCAAGGCGGCCGGCCTCCAGGTGGACGGTGACCTCACTGTGCTGGTCGGCGCTGCGGTTGATGAGGAAGAGCACGATCTGTTTCCCTTGCTGGTCGAGCGTGGCGGCGATATCGAGCACGGGCACGCCACTGTAACCGTTGGCGCTGAAGGTGCTGTCGCTCTCTTGCCAGGCGTCCAGCGCCGTGGCGCCGCTGAGGCGGCTGTAGAGCGCCAGCGCGTGCCAGGTGGTCTGCAGCACGAGACCGTCGCCGTCGGGGTTGGTGCGGATCGGGCCGCCCATGTTCACGATTTCCGAGATGTTGGCCATCTTCACGCTGTGCGCGTGGCGCAGGAAGGCGTTGAGGTTCTGCGCGATCACCAGCATGTCCTGCAGGTTGAAGATGGCCTCGATGCCGCGCTCGAAGTCGATGTGCTTGAGCACGTTGTACTCGCCGACGGCGAGGTGGATTTCCCGCTCGAGGTGGTGGTTGAGGCGCATGATGCGGATGAGGCCTTCCATCGCGCCGAGGCGCTCCTCAAGCACTTCGGAGGTCGCCATCAGCGCCGGGAAATCGATCTGCTGCATGCCGAGCCCGATGTACCAGTGGATGTCCAGGTAGTCGATCAGGTGACCGGCCTGCTGCAGCAGCAAACGTGGCGTCTCGACGACGTCGGCCGTCCAGTCCGAGGTGCCGGCGGCGACGAGCTGGATGGTGGGATCCACCATTTTCATGGCGTTGGCGAATTCGGTATACGCGCGCGCATATTCCGCGGCGGTCTTGTGGCCAATTTGCCAGGGGCCGTCGACCTCGTTGCCGATGCCCCAGTAGCGCACCTTGTGCGGCTCGGCGAAGCCATGCGCCTGGCGCAGTTTGACCGGCTCGCTGGGCAGCGTCCCGTTGCAGTATTCCAGCCAGTCACGCGCCTCGCGCAGGTCGCCGTCGCCGCAGTTGACCACGAGGAAGGGCTCCGCCCCCAGCAGGCGGCAGAAGCGGATGAATTCGTCGGTGCCGAAGTGGTTGCTCTCCAGCGCGTGCCAGGCGAGGTCGAGGCGCGGCGGGCGCTGCTCGACAGGGCCGACGCCGTCGCGCCAGTTGTAGCCGGAGACGAAGTTGCCGCCGGGATAGCGCACGACGGGCATGCGCTGGCGGCGCAGCGCGTCGATGACGTCGCGGCGCAGACCGTGCTCGTCCGCCTGGGGCGAGCCGGGGTCGTAAATGCCGCCGTAGATGCAGCGGTGCATGTGCTCGGCGAAGCCGCCGAAGATGTTGCGGTCAATGGCCCCGGCGCTGCGCAGGGGGTTGAGCCAGACGTGGTTCATCTCAACCTTTCAGGCCCGAGAAGGCGACGCTTTCGATGATGAAACGTTGCAGCACGACGAAAATGATGAGGATCGGCAGCAGCGCGATCATGGCGCCGGCCATCAGCACCGACCAGTCCTGCACATAGGTATCGACGAGGCGCGCCAGCATGACGGACACGGTCTGAAACTCCGGCGAGCGCAGGTAGATGAGGGGCGCGAGGAAGTCGTTCCAGCGGTGCAGGTAGCCGAGCACGAAGAGCGTGGCGACCAGCGGCCGGGCCTGGGGCATGAAGACGCGGCGGTAGATCTGGAAGAAGCTGGCGCCATCGACCTTGGCGGCGTCCTCAAGTTCGCGCGGCAGGCCGGAGAAGAACTGGCGGCTGAGGAAGAGGGCGAAGGGCGTGCCCAGCAGATAGGGCAGGATGACGGGGTTGAAGGTGTCGATCCAGTCCAGCTCGCCGAAGAGGATGAAGGTCGGGATGAGGGTGACCACGCCGGGGATCATCATGGTCATCAGCAGCAGGCTGAAGAGCAGGCCCTTGAAGGGGAAGCGCATGCGGGCGAAGGCGAAGCCGGCGAGGGTGCTGGTCAGGATTTCGCCGATGGTGGTGGAGAGGGCGATGTAGGTGGAATTAAGCAGGCCGCGCGCGAGGGCCGTCTTCTGCCAGATGATGATGAAGTGATCCAGCACGAAGGGGTTGGGGATCCATTGTGGCGGCATCACGAAGAGGCCACGGGCGGGCTTGAGTGAGGTGGAGAGCATCCACAGGAAGGGGATCAGCGTGAGGAAGGCGAGCGCGCCGAGGCCGAGGTAGGACAGCGCGCGCAGCGCCTGCGCCTGGCGGCGCGCATCCACCCGCTGCAGGATGGGCGCGAAGCTGCGCGCGGCCTCAGACATGCTGCTCATGCTCGTAGAAGACCCAGCGGCGGGCGAGGCGGAAGTTGGCGACGGTGATGAGCAGGATGATCACGCCCAGCAGCCAGGCCTGGGCGGAGGCGTAGCCCATCTCGAGGTCGGCGAAGCCGTTTTTCCAGATCTCCATCACGACCGTGCGCGAGGCGTTGGCGGGCCCGCCGCGGGTCATGATGTAGGGCTGGGCGAAGCTCTGGAAGCCGAAGATCATGCCGGTGACCAGCAGGAAGAAAGAGGTCGGGCTGAGGCTGGGCCAGGTAACAAAGCGGAAGCGGCCCCAGAGGCCGGCGCCGTCGATTTTGGCCGCCTCGTAGAGCTGAACGGGCACGGCCTGCAGCGCCGCCAGGTAGATGAGCATCTGAAAGCCGAGCGTGCTCCAGATGGCCATCAGCATCAGCGAGGGCTTGACGCTGCCCCTGTCGCTCAGCCAGCGGCCGTTATCCGGCAGGCCGAGGCTGCCCAGCAGGTGGTTGAGGATGCCGAACTCGGGGTTGAAGATCCATAGCCAGATGACGGAGGTGGCGGCGATGGGCAGCACGTTGGGCATGTAGAAAATCGCACGAAACAGGTGGCGCCCGCGCAGCTGCTGGTTGAGCACAATGGCCACGGTCAGCGCCAGCGCCATGCCCGCGGGCACGGCCAACAGCATGTAGATGGTGTTGAAGAGCGCGATCCACAGCAGGTGGTCGCGCGCGCCGAGCAGCCAGCGCTGGCCGAAGAGCTGCACTTCGCTGACCACGCCGAAACGGTCGGGCAGCACCTCACGGTCGCGCAGATAGCCCGGGTTGCATTCAAAGGGCTGGCCGCTGCGTTCGTCGAGTTGTTGCAGCCAGTCGGCCAGCTCCGGCGCAGGGATGTTGCGATGGCGGCCGCACTGGAAGAGCAGCTCGTTGCTGGCCTCGTCGCGGGCCTGGGGAGTGTGCACCACGCTGACGCTGAAGATGGACTGCCAGTTGCGCGCGCCGGCCCACTCGGCCGGGGAGAGCAGGTCCCACTCCGTGAAGCTGAGCGCGAAGGAGGCCAGCATGGGGCCGAGGACGAAGAGAAAAAAACCTGCCGTGACGGGCAGGATGAAGAGCCAGCCCCAAAGGGCCTCGCGGCGCGCATTGCTGGCCTGCGGCAAGAGCGGGCGGAGACGAATCATCGCTTCAGGGTCTCGCACTGCGGGCGCAGCCACGCCGGGACGTCAATTGCCCCGGCATGGCTGGCCCTGCGTTAGCTACTAACTGCCGCTGCGCTGTTCGTCGATGGTGGCCCAGGCGTCGTCGAGGCCGGCCTGCAGATCGCCGGCGACATCCAGCAGGGCATCTTCGGCGAAAGCGACGTTATCCACCACGACGTCCTGCCACATGCGGCCCCAGGGCTCCGGCTGCCACACGAACCAGTGCGGCACGAAAGACCAGGGTCCTGGCAGCTGGCAGCGCGCCGCCTCGAGGAAGATCCGGGCGTTGGCGGGCATCTGTCCCGGTTGCAGGAAGGCGTCGGTGTTGGCCAGTTCCATCTGGGCCGGGATGTTGTAGCCCAGCGCGGCCTGCGCCAGCTGGCCGGTCGGGCCGTAGATGAACTCGATGAAGCGGTAGGCCTGCTCCGGGTTTTCGGCGCCCTTCGAGCCGGCGATGATTGCCAGGCCGACGGAACCGGACCAGCCGCTGATGCTGCAACCTTCGGCGAAGGCGCGGATCTCGCCGCTGTTGCCGACGGGGAAGGGCCGCACGTCAAACTCGAAGTCGAGGCGCTCGCGATAGCCGGTGGTGGCCCAGCGGCCATCCCAGTTCATGCCCACGCGCCCGGTATCGAAGAGTTGCCAGACGTTCATGCCTTCCAGCATGGTGGGCGGCGGCGTGATGCGGTGAACGTGAATGAGGTCGGAGAGGAACTGCAGCGCGTCGATGGTGTTCTGGTCCTCATGCGCGATCCAGGTGCGGCCGTCTTCGGAGACGTAGTGGCCGCCGTTGGAGAAGATCGGCCCCAGGCCCCAGCCAGGTACGGTCAGCGTGCCGAGGCCCACGGTCTCCAGATTATCGGCATCAAAGCCCTCTTCGTTCGGGTGCAGGCCGTTGCCATCGGTCGTCAGCGCGGTGCCGGTCTCCACCAGCTGTGCCCAGGTCATGGGCACACTGGGGTCCGGCAGCGGCACGCCCAGCTCGTTGAAGAGGTCGACGTTGATGGTGAGCGCGGTGGGGCCGACGTCGCGCGGCAGCTCGTAGATGGGGCCGGTCATGAACTGGCCGGTCTCGGGGTCGAAGCGATAGCGGTCCGGCCCGGAAGGCCAGACGGCGTCGAGGTCAATGACCTCGCTGGCGTTGACGAATTCCTCAATGCTGACCAGCGCGCCGCGCGGCGCGAAGACCGCGAAGTCGCCATCGGCGACGAGGGCGATGTCCGGCGGCGTGCCGCCGGCGATCGAGGTGAGCAGGAAGTCGACGTAGCCGGCGGAGGGCACGCCTTCGAGGGTGATGAAGACGTCCGGGTTGGCGGCGTTGAACTGGTCAATCAGTTCCTGGAAGACCTGGTCGGCGGTCGGGTCGGCCCAGTGCAGGTAGGTGAGCTGGAGCGGGCCATCGTCCTGGGCGGTGAGCGGCGCGGCGGCCAGGCACAGCAGCAGGGCTGCGAGCAGGAAGGGCAGATACTTGTTCATGAAACATTCTCCAGGGTGTGTATCAGACGGAAAAGGAAATGAAGGCAGGCTTGTTACGGGGCGAATCGGATGCTCGCAACTCCTTTCTGCTGCACGCGCAAGGCGCAGAATCGACCCAGTGAGTGTAGCGAAGTTGGGTCGGGCTGTGCAAGTTGGGTGAGGGGCCCTTTCCCGCTCCGACGCGGGAGCCCTGTCCCGTCGCTCACGACGGGAGCCCTTCAGGGAGAGGGGGAGCAATCCCATCTTCAAGTCCGGGAACATGGAGAAACAGTCGCGCTGCAGGAAAAAGCCCCCTCTCCCGTCGGGAGAGGGGTTTGGGGTGAGGGCCGGGTCTTCCGCTTACGCGCTCTGCGCCAGGGGTTCCGGTGCAGGTTCCGGCGTCAGCGTCAAACCGTCCGCGCCGACGACGACCGCGACGCAGTCACCCTCCTGCACGCTGCCCTGCAGCAGCAGCAGCGCCAGAGGGTCCTGCAGCTGGCGTTGCAGGACGCGTTTGAGCGGACGCGCGCCGTAGACCGGGTCGTAGCCCTGTTCGGCCAGGTGGGCGCGCGCGGCCTCGTCGAGGCGCAGCGTCAACCCCTGAGCCGCCAGGCGTGCGTGCAACCCGCGCAGCTGGATGTCCACGATATGCAGCAGATCTTGCGGCGCGAGGTGGCGGAAGCGGATGACCTCGTCGAGCCGGTTGAGGAACTCGGGCCGGAAGTGACTGTCGAGCTCGCGCTGCAGGGTTGCGCGCAGGGTCGCGTCGTCCGCGCCCGCGCCGAGCTCGCGCAGCAGCTGGCCGCCGATGTTGCTGGTCAGGATGATGACGGTGTTGCGGAAGTCGACGCGGCGGCCGTGGCCGTCGGTCAGGCGCCCGTCATCGAAGACCTGCAGGAAGATGTTGAAGACCTCGGGGTGCGCCTTCTCGATTTCGTCGAAGAGCAGCACGGACCAGGGCCGGCGCCGCACCGCCTCGGTGAGCTGGCCGCCGGCCTCGTAGCCGACGTAGCCGGGCGGCGCCCCGATGAGGCGCGCGACCGAGTGGCGCTCGCCATATTCGCTCATGTCGAAGCGCAGCAGCGCGTCCTCGTCATCGAAGAGGAAGGCCGCCAGCGCTCGCGCCAGCTCGGTCTTGCCGACGCCGGTGGGGCCGATGAAGAGGAAGGCGCCGAGGGGCCGGGCGGGATCCTGCAGGCCGGTGCGTCCGCGGCGCACGGCGGCTGCGACGGCGCGCAGCGCTTCGTCCTGGCCGATGACGCGCTCGCGCAGCTCGTCCTCCATGCGCAGCAGCTTCGCGCTCTCGCTTTCCAGCAGGCGCGTGACCGGGATGCCGCTCCAGCGCGAGACCACGGCGGCGATGCCATCGGCGTCGACCTCTTCCCGCAGCAGGGCGCCGTCGGCCTGCAGCTGCGCGAGGTGCGCTTCCGCCGCGGCAAGTTCGCGCTCCAGTTCCGGCAGGCGACCGAAGCGAATGCGGGCCGCGGCCTCGAGGTCGCTGCGGCGCTCGGCCTGTTCCAGCTCGCTGCGGGCTGCGTCGATGTCGGCGCGGGCACTGCGCGTGGCCTGGATGGCGTCCTTCTCGGTCTGCCAGCGGGCGGCCAGCGCGTCACGGCCCTCGCGCAGGTCGGCCAGCTCCTGTTCAATGACCTCAAGGCGCTGCTGCGAGGAGCGGTCGCGCTCCTGCTTGAGCGCCTCACGCTCGATTTCCAGCTGCATCAGCTGGCGCTCAAGCGTGTCGAGCGCGAGCGGGCGCGAGTCGATTTGCAGCTTGAGGAAAGAGGCGGCCTCGTCAACGAGGTCGATGGCCTTGTCCGGCAACTGACGCTCGGGCAGGTAACGCTGACCCAGCGTGGCGGCGGCGACGACCGCGCTGTCCTGGATGCGCACGCCGTGGTGCACCTCGTAGCGCTCCTTCAGGCCGCGCAGGATGCTGATGGTGGTGTCCACGTCCGGCTCCTCCACGAAGACGGGCTGGAAGCGGCGCTCGAGGGCGGCGTCCTTTTCGATGTGTTCGCGATACTCGTCGAGCGTGGTGGCGCCGATGGCGTGCAGCTCACCGCGCGCCAGCATGGGCTTGAGCATGTTGCCGGCGTCGAGGGCGCCTTCGGCCGCGCCGGCGCCGACGATGGTGTGCAGCTCGTCGAGGAAGAGGATGATGCGGCCGTCAGCGGCGCTCACCTCCTGCAGCACGGCTTTCAGGCGTTCCTCGAACTCGCCACGGAACTTCGCGCCGGCCAGCAGGGAACCCATGTCGAGCGCGATGATCTGGCGTTCGCGCAGGCCTTCAGGCACGTCGCCATCAACGATGCGCCGCGCCAGGCCCTCGGCGATGGCGGTCTTGCCGACGCCGGCCTCGCCAATGAGCACGGGGTTGTTCTTGCGGCGGCGACCGAGCACCTGGCTGACGCGGCGGATTTCCTCGTCGCGGCCGATGACGGGGTCGAGTTTGCCGTGGCGCGCCAGCGCGGTCAGGTCGCGCCCGTAGCGCTCGAGGCTGCTGTAGGTGTCTTCGGGGTCCTGGCTGGTGACGCGCTGGTTGCCGCGGATGCCGGTCAGCGCGCGCAGGATGGCGTCATTGTCCACCTGATGCCGCGCCAGCAGTGAATTGGTGGGCGTGACGCCGGTCAGCGCCAGCAGCAGATGCTCGCAGCTGACGTAGTCGTCGTGCAGACGCTTGGCCTCGGCCTCCGCCGCAATCAGCGTTTCCTGCAGGGCGCGGCCCGCGCCGACCTGGGCGTTCTGGCCGTTGACGCGCGGCGCATGCGCCAGCTCCTCGTCGATTGCGCGCAGCAGGGCGTCCGGCTGCGCGCCGATGCCGGCCACCACGCGCGGCACGAGTCCTTCACGCTGCTTCAGCAGGGCGGCCAGCAGATGCAGCGGGCCAATTTCGGCATGGCGCTGCTCAACACACAGGGTCTGGGCGGCCAGCAAGGCTTGCTGGGCCATGTTGGTATAGCGTTTGAGATCCATCGCAATGCTCCTTTGGCTTTCCTTGCGACTTTTTTAAGTTCCATCGCAACGTGCCGCATACATTCCTTGCGACTGTGAAACCAGCGTAGGGGCTGCGCGCAAGAGGAACGTCAGCGGGACGTATGAAGGATGTTGGCGCGGGTCGGGGTCGGCGCTCAGGCGGCGCGGCGCGGCAACGTGAAGCTGAACTGCGCGCCTGCGCCGGGTCGACTCTGCACCTCGATGCTGCCGTCGTGCGCCTCGACGAGGCCGCGCGCGATGGCCAGACCGAGGCCGGCGCCGCGCTCGCCGCTGCGCTCACGCGTGCGCGCCTGCTCGCCGCGCCAGAAGCGTTCGAAGACCTGCGGCAGGTCCGCGGTGGCGATGCCCTCGCCGCTGTCGGTCACGGTCACGCGCACCTGGTCGGGGCCGCTGGCCACGGCCGCGAGCTGCACGAGGCCGCCGGCGGGCGTGTGGCGAATGGCGTTGCTGACCAGGTTGTAGAGCACGCGCTGGATCTTCTCGGGGTCGATCAGCACCGGGTCAACGGCGCTGCTGACCTGACCTTCAAGACGCACTTCGCGACGCATGGCCACCGGCCGCAAGTCGCTGAGGGTGTCGGAGAGCAGGTCGCCGAGCGAGCTGCGTTGCAGGCGCAACTCGATGTGGCCGCTTTCCAGCTGGGACAGCTCGAAAAGGTCGTCGATGAGCTCGCTGAGGTTGTGGATTTCGCGCCGGGCCGTCTGCAGATAGCGCTGCTGCGTGGCCTCGTCGCCGGCGACGCCATCGACGAGGGCCTCGATCACGAGGCGCAGCGAGGCCAGCGGCGTGCGCAGGTCGTGGCTGGTCCAGGCGATCAGGTCGCGCCGGCCCTGCTCGAGGCGCATGCGCTCTGCGTCGGCTGCCTGCAGGCGGGCGGCCATCATGTTGAAGCTGTTTGCCAGCGCCGCCAGTTCGTCCTTGCCGTCGGCGGCCACGCGCGTGGTCAGTTCACCGCGGGCGAGGCGGTCTGCGCCCTGGGCCAGGGCGCTGATGCGCGGCGTGAAGGCGTTGCTGATGAAGTAGCCGCAGCCGAGCGCGGTCCAGGCGCCGAAGATCAGCAGCACGGCGCTGAGGCCGAGGTCATGGGCGTCGAGAAACATCTGCCGCGCCAGCAACCAGAAGTTGGCGAAGAGCGTGAGGATGGTCAGCAGGCTGAGCAGCACGAGGCCATAACCGAGGCTGCGCAGGCGCTGGATAATTCCCAGCTGGCGGATCAGCCAGGCGATGAGGATGCTGGCGCTGCCGGTGAGGCCCATCAGCAGGAAGAGCTGGCGCTCGTCCGCGGGCGGCGGAGCGAAGAGCGGCTGCGCCAGGCCGCGCAGCAAGAGCGCGGCGCAGAGCCAGACGCTCGCCAGCAACAGCAACAGACGCCGGATGTGGGCTGCGGCCATGGTCATCTCCCCTGGCTTGCGCGCCGGCCCAATGGACTGCTGGCCGGCGTCCTGTTGCGCGCTATAGTAGCGTATCAGCGCTGGCGCAGAGGATGCAGGGAGATGAGATGGGCCGCTTGAGCCGTGAGCAACTGGACGCGTTTTATTATCAGGGTTATGTGGTGGCGGAAGGCCTGCTGGACCCGGTCGCCGACCTGGACCCCGTCATCGCCGAGTACCATACGGTGCTCGACAACCTGGCCGACGAGCTGTACGCAAAGGGTGAGATCAGCGAGCGCTACGTCGAGCTCGATTTCAACGAACGCTTCATGCGCATCTGCGAAGAGAGCCAGCGCGTGCACAATCAGTATTTCGACTTCATGCTGCCCAAGCGTAACGTGCAGCCGGATGCGCCGCTGTGGGTGGGGCCGGCGGTCTTCAACATGATACGCAACGAGAAGCTGCTGGACGCTGTCGAGCAGTTCATCGGCCCCGAAATCTATTCCAACCCGGTGCAGCACGTGCGCATGAAGCCGCCCGAGCAGCGCACGCCGCTCAACCAGGAGACCGGTCGCGTGCAGGTGGGCGCCACCCCCTGGCACCAGGATGGTGGCGTGGTGAACGAGGACGCGGACGAGACCGAGATGATCACCGTCTGGTTCCCGCTGTGGGATGCGCCGGTCGAATCCGGCTGCCTCGAGGTGATCCCTTTCAGTCACGTGGCCGGGCTGCAGCGGCACTGTCCCTCGCCCACGGGCGGCGGGCCAAGCCTCCTTGAGGAGGTGATAGAGCACGGGGCGGCGGTGGCGCAACCCATGCGCCGCGGCGACGTGCTCTTCATGACGCGCTACACGCAACATTCCTCGCTGCCGAACCGCAGTGACAGCATGCGCTGGAGTTTTGACCTGCGCTATAACCCGACCGGCCAGCCCACCGGGCGCGAAGTCTTCCCCGGTTTCGTGGCGCGCAGCCGCAAGGATCCGGCCAGCGAGTTGCGCGATGCCCGCGCCTGGGCGCAACTGTGGTATGACACGCGCGCGCGCATGGCCGCGCCGGACTTCGAGGACTTCAGTTACAACCGCTGGAACAGCGATCACCCTGGCTGTTAGTCTGCCAGGCGGCCCTGTCCCGCCGCTCACGACGGGAGCCCTCCCCCGGCCCCCTCTTCCCCCTCATCGCGGGAGCCCTTCCTTAAAGAGAGAGAGGGGGAGAAAAACGACCATGCGCGCCGGCCCAATGGAGTGCTTGCCGTCGCCCTGTTGCGCGCTATAGTAGCGTATCAGCACTGGCGGAGAGGATGCAGGGAGAGCAGGATGGGCCGTTTAAGTAATGAGCAACTGGACACGTTTTACGATCAGGGTTATCTGGTGGTGGAAGGCCTGCTGGACCCGGTCGCCGACCTTGACCCCATCATTGCCGAGTACCATATTGTGCTCGACAACCTGGCCGACGAGCTCTACGCGAAGGGCGTGATCAGCGAGCGTTACGCCGGCCTCGACTTCAGCGAGCGCTACCTGCGCATCTGCGAAGAGAGCCAGGACGTGCACAAGCACTACTTCGACTTCTCGCTGCCCAAGGGCGGGGTGAAGCCGGACACGCCGCTGTGGGTGGGGCCGGCGGTCTTCAACACGCTGCGCAACGAGAATCTGCTGGACGTGGTTGAGCAGTTCATCGGCCCCGAAATCTATTCCAACCCGGTGCAGCACGTGCGCATGAAGCCGCCCGAGCACCGCGCCCCGCTGGACCCGGACAAGGGCGTCATCCAGCTGGGCATCACCCCCTGGCACCAGGACAACGGCGCCGTCACCGAGGACGCGGACGAGACGGAGATGCTCACCGTCTGGTTCCCGCTGTGGGACGCGCCGGTCGAGGCCGGCTGCCTCGAAGTGATCCCCTGCGGCCACCGCTCCGGGCTGCAGCGGCACTGCCCGTCTTACGGGGGGCCGCGCCTCATCGAGGCAGTGCTCGAGCGCGAGGCGGCGCTGGCGCAGCCCATGCGCCGCGGCGACGTGATCTTCATGACGCGCTACACGCCGCACGCCTCGCTGCCGAACCTCAGCGAAAGCATGCGCTGGAGTTTTGACCTGCGCTACAACCCGATTGGTCAAGCCACGGGGCGCGACATGTTCCCCGGCTTCGTGGCGCGCAGCCGCAGCAACCCGGCCAGCGAGCTGCGCGATGCCCGCGCCTGGGCGCAGCTGTGGTATGACGCGCGCGCGCGCATGGCCGCGCCGGAGTATATGGACGAAAGTTTCGACCGCTGGGACATCAACCACCCCGCCTGCTGAGCGCCGCCCGGCCGGCCGGGGCTACAGTGAGTCGAAGTGGCTCTGAAAGGCGAGGCAGAGCAGGGAGTCGGTCGCTGCGTAGAGGTAGTGGATGGTCTCGTTGGCGACGAGCAGCGTGCCGAAGCCGCTGCAGGGCTGGATGCTGTCCGTCTGGGCAGTGAAAAGTTCGGCGCCGGGCAGGGCACAGTTGAGGAAGTTGCGGCTGAGGCGTTCCTGATTGACGATCGCGACCGCGCCGAGGCTGACCCCCTCGCCCTGCAGCAGCGTGTCCAGCGAGATTTTGGTGTAGATGCCGGCGGCGACCGCGCCCACTTCACGATAGCACTGGATCATGCCATCGATGGTGCTGATGGCGGCCGCCAGGGCCGGGTTGCCGCTGAGCAGCGAGGCGCCGCCGCCGAGGGTGGCGAGCGTGTCGGTGAGGCTGGCAGTATCGCTGAGTCCGTAACCCTCCAGCTCGGGCAGGAAGCGTTGCGCGGAGGTCGCCTGATCGGCCGTGTCGGTGCCGGTGGGCACGAGGTCGCTGCAGGCGGTCAGCAGGGCCAGCAGCAGGGGCAGCAGCCAGAGGATGTGAAGGCGTCGGTCAGCCATGCGGACTCAACTCCCCTCGTCCGCGGACAGCGCCTTTTGTCTCCGGCGCGCGGGCAACCAGCTTTCGAGCAGGAGCAGCAAGGCCCCCAGCACGATGGCGTGGTCTGCCAGGTTGGAGACGTTGGAGACGAGGCCGGGGATCTGGTAGTGGATGAAGTCGATCACGAGGCCATGCTGCAGGCGGTCGGCGGCGTTGCCGAGCGCGCCGCCGCAGATGCAGCCGCTGGCGAAGCGCGTCAACGGGCCGCTGACGGCCAGGCGCGGGTAGTGCCACAGCAGGACGATGACGAAGACGAAAGCGATCAGCAGGAAGAAGTCGGCTGCGACGGGCAGGATGCCGAAGGCCGCGCCGCGATTCTGGCTGTAGGTGATGCGGAACACGGACGCCAGCGCGGGCAGGGGCGCGAAGCTCTGGCCGGGCAGCAGGCGCGCGACCACCAGCGCCTTGCTGGCCTGGTCGGCGAGCAGGACGCTGCCGGTGATGCCCAGCAGCTGCAGCCAGTAGCGTCGCATGGTCACTCCTCGTTGCGCCGGATTGTAACGGCGCGGGCGCGGGCGGGGCAAGCCTGCGGCTGTAGTACGGCGGCTGGGCGCTGATGCGCTGGCGGCTGGACGCCAACCTGCGCGCGCGTGTGCGCACCGCGCTGCTGGTCGGGCCGCTGATTCTGCTGCTGTGCGTGGCCGGCGGCGTCTGGTTCCTGCTGGCGGTGCTGCTGGCGGGCGCGCTGGGCGGCTTCGAGCTGGCGCAACTGCCGGGGAAGGCGAGCCGCGGCGTCTCCCTTGCCATGGCGCTGGCCGTGCCCGCCATCACTTTGGCGCTGGCGCTGGAGCAGCCCTGGCTGCTGCTGGCCTTGCTGGCGCCGGTTTTGGCCGGGCTGCGGGGCCGGCGCGTGCCGGGCCTGGGCCTGGGCGCCGCGCTGTATATCGGCCTCGCGCTGGGCGCCCTGGTGCTGCTGCGCAATGGTGAAGAGGGCCAGCTGTGGACGCTGGCGCTCTTCGCCAACAACTGGTGCACGGACAGCTTCGCGATGCTGGGCGGACGGCGCTTCGGACGACGCAAGCTGGCGCCGGCCATTTCGCCGGGCAAGACGGTGGAGGGCGCGTTGGTCGGTTTGCTGGCGGGAGTCAGCGCGGGACTGGCGTTGACGCTGGCGGGCGGAGTGCCGCTGGCGCTGGCCTTGCCGCTCAACCTGGGCGTGGCGCTGGCCACGACGGCCGGCGACCTGCTGGAGTCGCTGCTCAAGCGTCAGTGGCAGGCGGATGACAGCGGTTCGCTGCTGCCGGGCCACGGCGGACTGCTGGATCGCATGGACGGCACACTGCTGGCGGCGCCGGTCTTGTGGCTCTTGCTGCAAATCTTCTGAAATCCAGATGCCCAATCTTCGCATTTTGTCAGGAAGCAGGTATAATCTGCGCTGCGGCGATGCGTGGATACCGGGACACCCCGTCAATCCCGATGCGGTTCCCGCGCCCGGCCCGGCGCATGCTACGGACCTGCCAGAATGGCAGGTCCTTTTTTCTGCGCTTATTTGTCCTCCGTGCCGGTGATCTGTTGCGCCAGGCGCATCACTTCCATGGGCAGTACCAGCTTGGTGGCCGGGCTGGTGCCGATCTCGCGCAAGGTCTTCAGATACTCCAGCTGCAGGGTGTTGCCACCGGCCTGGTTCGCCTCATCCTCGATGGCCTTCAGCGCCGCGGCGTAGCCCTGGGCGCTCAACAGTTGCGCCTCGCGCTCGCCCTCGGCATTGAGGATGGCGGACTGCCTGGCGCCCTCCGCGCGCAGGATGGCGGACTCCTTCTCGCCCTCCGCGACAGTGACGGAGGCCTCGCGCTGGCCACTGGCGCGCAAGACCTCGGCGCGGCGCTCGCGTTCGGCGGTCATCTGACGGTTCATGGCGTCCTGCACGTCGCGCGGCGGCTCGATTTCGCGGATCTCGACGCTGGTGATCTTCAGGCCCCAGCGCTCGGTCACCTCGTCCAGCTTGACGCGCAGGGTGTCGTTGATCTGCTCGCGTTTGGAGAGCACGTCGTCCAGCGAGATGTCGCCGATGACGGCGCGCAGGGTGGTGGTGGCGATGTTGATTGAAGCGTGTACCACGTGGTCGACCGAGAGAATGGAGAGTTTGGGGTCGATGACGCGGTAGTAGATGAGGAAGTCGATGGAGATGGGCGCGTTGTCCTGGGTGATGGCCGTCTGCGCGGGGATATCGAGGAACTTTTCGCGCATGTCGACGCGCATGGCGCGCTCGAGGATGGGAATGATGATGACGATGCCGGGGCCACGCGTGCCCGCGTAGCGCCCCAGCGCCAGTACGACGAGGCGCTGGTATTCCGGCACGATGTGCACGTGGCGCACGATGACGAGCACCGCGGCCAGCAGCACGAGAACTGCGATGATGGAACCAGGATCAAACATGAATTGCTCTCCAGTCTGTTGTCACTCTGAAAGAATGTTATTTCCGTCCATGGACGGGGCTGGCGCGCGCCCGGCCACGCGCATGTTCAGGCCTTCGCGCCCGACGACGACGACTTCCTCACCGGCGGCCAGAGGCTGCTCGCTGGTGGCGCTCCACAGTTCGCCGCGCAGTTGCACCGTGCCGACGGGGTCCAGCGCGCGCACGACGCGGCCGGTATCGCCGTGGAAATCATCGAAGGCGGCGGCCGGCGGCGCCTTGCGCACCCGCATCAACACGGGCAGCAGGGCGAAGCGCCAGTAGAGCAGCGACAGCAGGACGCTGAGGCCGAGGATGAGCGGCGAGATGCCCTGTGCGGGGAACATCAGCAGGCCGCCCGCCACCTGCAGCGCCAGACCGGCGGCCGTCAGCAGCGTGTGGCGCGGCCGCAAGAGGAAGGGCAGCAGGATGAAGGCGGAGGCCCCGGCCACCAGCAGCAGCACCCCGATCCAGTTGACGGACATGCCGGTGAGCAGCAGCAGCGAGCCGCTGATGCCCGCCAGCGCGAGCAGCTCGAGCAGGCCGGTGCCGGGGACGATGGTCACCGTGACCCCCAGCCACAGGCCGAAGACGAGACCGAGATACACGAGATCAGGCGCGAACTGAGTAATGGGCAAGGTCATACTCCCTGACCACAGTATACAGAAGACTACGATGCCGCGGTTGCGCTGGTTCTAATATCTGGTCGCCGGCGAATCGAAAAAAGCCCCTCTCCCGCAGGAGAAGGGCCTGGCGCCAGTGCAGGGATGTATTGCGGGTCAGCGGGTGCGGACACCGCCGCGCAGATAGTCCGCCTCGTCGCTGAGGACAAAGGCGATGACCTTCGCGACGCCCTCGGGCAGGCCGTAGTGGGCGCGCGCGTGGTCGTGCGCATCCTGTTCCGGACGGCCGTCACGCCGGGCAGCGGCGATATCCACGCTGAGCTTGATTTCGGTGATGATGTTGCCGGGGTAGATGGTGTTGACGCGGATGCCGCGTTCGCCCAGCTGCGCCTGCAGCGTCATCGCCAGGCCATTGACACCCCCCTTGCCGGCGGCGTAGGCCAGCGAGGAACTGGGGCCGAAGACGCCTGCGCCGGAGCCGATGATGACGAAGACGCCGCGTCCGCTGGCCTCCAGCAGCATTGTGGCATGTTTGGCGCAGAGGAAGACGCCGGTGATGTTGACGTCCAGCGCGCGTTTGAAGTCCTCCAGCGGGAGGGCTTCCGGCGTCTGCCAGGGGCCGGGCAGCACGCCCGCGGCGCAGACCAGCTTGTCCAGCCGGCCATGGCGGCCGAGCGTGAAGTTAACCAGTTCGGCGACCTCTTCGTCGTTGCGCACGTCGGTTTGCAGGAAGTCGGCAGTGCCGCCCGCCGCGCGGATTTCAGCGGCGCGCTGTTCGCCGTCTTCCTTGATGTCAGCGATGACGACGCGCGCGCCACGGGCCGCGCAGAGCTTCGCCGTGGCCGCGCCGATACCCTGGGCGCCGCCGGTGACGAGCATGACATTGCCCTGCAGATCTGCTGTCACCATTCCTCCTGTTGCGCCTGTCAGCGCCTGCCCCGGTCCCACTGTCCCGTTTAAAACGGGAGCCCTTCCATGGCGACCTCGCGCCGCCCTGGGCGAGGATCACGCCGACCCGCCGCCTCGTGCGCGCGGCAATATCCCGGGTTTCCAGCAGTTCAGTCATCCTTGTCCTGCTGCGGCAGGGCGCTGCGCCAGGGAAAGAGTTCGGCGCGGAAGAGGCGGGCCTTTACGCCGGGGTCGTTGTGCATGATTGCCAGCGCAGCGGCTTCGTCTTCTGCGCGAAACATGACGAGGCCGAAACTGTGATAGTCCGCCAGCAGCGTACGCCCGGCCAGCTGCACGACGCCCGCATCGCTCAGTTGTTTCAGGTAAGAAAAGTGCTGCGCCAGGATGGCTTCTTCCTCTGCGCTGCCACCGGCGACCAGCAACTCAAGGCGCACTGGCTGGATGCGGTAAATCCACTGTTTCATGCGGAAAACGTCGCTACCGGAATCCGCGCAGCCACAAGCGGACATGACCGCAAGCGACTGCGCGGAAACGATGAAATGATCAACAGTCGCCCTTCTCCAGCACGTATTCCCGGTTGTTGCTGTTGTTGCCCTCGTTGCTCTCCGCCACCGTGTTGGTTGTATCGACGGTGACGATCACCCGATGCCCTTCGCGGAAGTAGGTATTCACCGTCAGAGGCATGAAGGCCCAGAAGCGTTCTCCGGGCGCGAGGGGCGGGAAACCGCCGACGGTGGATTGGGTCGGCGTGCCGGAAACAATGTGCCAGTCCTGCACGCCGATGTTGCCACTGGCCGTTGATGCTGCCTGGCCGAGATTGGCTATCCTCGCCCTGACCTCGAATGACTCATCGCATTCCGGTGCTTCATCAAAGTGGATTTCTTCCACGACGAGATCTGGCCGGATGGCCGGGACGGGCACAGGCGTGGCTGTGGGCCGGACCGGCACGGGCGGCGGCTTGATGCGGGGCAGGTTGTCGGTCGCGCCGGATACGATCACCACAACGTGCGAGATCCAGCCGCGGCGACCGTTGGGCAGGGCAATCTGGTACCAGGCGGTGCCTCTGCTGCTGACGCCGAGGATGGGCGCGGTCTCGCCGGCCAGCAAGGCATCGATGGGTCTGAAGCTGGTGCTGTCGCCCGCGCGCACGTTGGCGTTGACACGGGCCGTCACGCGCGGCGTTTCATCGGGGACGGGTGTTACGTCTTCCGCAGCCATCTCCTCCGTTACCGCCGGTTCTACTGCGGCCATCACGTCATTTTCGACGCGCAGCGGCCCCAGCGTCGAGTGCATGGCGGCTGCGCCAGCCATAAGGACATTCAGGCGCAGCTCGTAGAGTCCGTCGGCCACCTTGCCGGTATTCCAGGTGCCCAGCACATCGTCCACAACCGGAATCGACGTGGGCAGGGTTATGGGCAGCCAGGCGCGCGTTGCGGGCACTGTGAGGTCTTCATCCAGCACGCGATATTCGATGAAGTAGCCGGCCATGCCAGCAAGGTTGGCCGTGCCCAGCAGAGAGACCTTGCCCTGCAGGACATAAACCGGCGGCGGCCAGCTGAATTCAGCTGTCTGTTCAGCCATCTCCTGCGCCAGCAATGGCAGGGACAGCAGAAAGAACGCAATTCCGAACAGGGTGAGCAGCTTGATGCGCATCACGGGCCTCCATTCATTAATGATGAGCCACCGGTATTGTGCCGCATGCCGCCGTCCACGGCAACAGGGGTTGCGCGCTGCGCTATACCGGGCGCTGGCGACAGGAGCGAGTCATGGCGGAACAGGATCAATCTGTGCGGGCCCTGCGCATCGCAACGGCCCGCATTGATCACAAGGTGGCGGCGGAGCCATTGTTTTGTTGAAGCTGCAGCGTCCTGTATTAGCCAGACCACGCAGGCGCGCCCGGCAGGCTGAAGCGTTGCGCCTGGCGCGGAGGTTGCAACCACGACAGACAGAACTGCTGCAGGACCTGGCCGGCCCGGCGCGCACTGCGACTGGTCATCTGGCGCAACAGCCTGCTAACAATTGCCCGGGGCGAGTTTGTACCCAGGCCCCATCTGTGCGTTGTTGTTGGCTGTAGTTCTCTCGGGAATCGCATTGTCGAAGTTAATGTACGCGTAGATATTGTGACGACGGTTGACATGGCGTGATACTGTCAATTCCGCCTTTGCACCGACTGTCTGACCGGGTTCGATGGGCGGGAAGTGCCCTGTTTCCTCTTGCGGATAGTTATCCAGCTTACTACCGTCGCTCCTGAGGGCATGGTCAACAAAACGAACTCTGCCTCCGGGTGAACGGGCAGTGCCGAAGTTGGCAACATCAACCTCTATGGTAAAGCCAACACCGCACTTAATGATCCCGTCGGGCGAGTTGTGGCGCATGAAACCTGCGACCAGGTCAACGTCGCCGACAGGAACGACTGTCGGCGGCGCGATGGCGACAGGCACCGGCGGCGGTTGAATGCGGGGCAGGTTGTCGGTCGCGCCCGAGACGATCACCACAACGTGCGAGATCCAGCCGCGGTGGCCGTTGGGCAGGGCAATCTGGTACCAGGCGGTGCCTCTGCTGCTGACGCCGAGGATGGGCGCGCTCTCGCCGGCCAGCAAGGCATCGATGGGTCTGAACCTGGTGCTGTCGCCCTCGCGCACGTTGGCGTTGACACGGGCCGTCACACGCGGCGTTTCATCGGAGACGGGCGTTACATCTTCCGCAGCCATCTCCTCTGTAACAGCCGGTTCCACTTCGACCATCCTGTCATTTTCGACGCGCAGCGGCCCCAGAATTGTGTGCGACGCTTCTGCGCCAGCCACAAGGACATTCAGGCGCAGTTCGTAGAGCCCGTCGGCCACCATGCTGGTATTCCAGGTACCCAGCACATCGTCCACAACCGGGATCGACGTGGGCAGGGTCACGGGCAGCCAGGCGCGCGTTGCGGGCGCTGTGAGGTCCTCATCCAGCGGGCGATATTCGATGAAGTAGCCGGCCATGCCGGCAAGGTTGACCGTGCCAGGCAGGGAGACTTCGCCACGCAGGACGTAAACCGGCGGCGGCCAGCTGAATTCAGCTGTCGGTTCGGCCATCTCCTGTGCCAGCAGGGGCAGGGACAGCAGGAAGAGCGCAATCATGAACATGGGGAGAAACTTGCAGCGCATCACAGATCTCCATCCATAGTGGCGAGCCGCAGGTATTGTGCCGCATGCCGCCGTCCACGGCAACATGTTATGTACGCTGCGCTATACTGGGCGCAGGCGACAGGAGCGAGTCATGGCGGAACATGATCAATCTGTGCGGGTCCTGCGCATCGCAACGGCGCGCATTGATCACAAGCCGCAGGCGGGCGAGCGGCTGCTCGACATCACGGTCAAATCAGCCAGTGGAGTTGGCAAGTTGATGGCGCCGGAATGGCGGATGGTGCGGTATTTCAAGGAAGGGCGCATTGATTGGCCAACGTACACCGAACAGTATCAGGATTTGTTACGTAAACGTTACGCAGAATACGCGCAAGTGTTTCATGATCTCATCCGGGACGTGATTGTCGGAGACAAACGCCTCGTCCTCACCTGTTACTGCAACACAGGGCCGGACTGCCGGCAGTGTCACCGCTTTCTGATGGCGGACATTCTGGAGAAAATCGCGCTCAGCGAAGGATATGAGGTGAGCAGTGAAGGTGAGCTATTGCAAGGAGCGACACCTGAAGTTTCACTGCAGCCGACCCTGCCGGGCTTTGGCATCGAATGACAGAGCCTGTGGTTACGGTATACACCATCGGCTTCACACAAAAGAAAGCGGCCGGCTTCTTCGGGTTACTGCGTGAATATGGTATCACGAAGGTTCTGGATACGCGTCGTCGACCGGAATCGCAGCTAGGCCGGTTTGCGCACGGTGATGACCTGGCCTGGTTGCTGGCGGAACTGGTGCCTGGCTGCGCTTACGAGCATCGCCTCGACATGGCACCGGCGGCGGAACTGCTCGACCGTTACCGCGGGCGCGGCCCCAAAGCGCGGCATTTAACGTGGCGCGGCTATGCGGGACTCTACAAGAAGAACCTGCGCGAAGTGAATCTGATCGCGCGCGCGAACCGCACCGAGTGGGCTGATGGACGCTACTGTCTGCTCTGCAGCGAACACGAACCCGATCACTGTCACCGGCGTTTGCTGGTGGATTACTTGCGGGAACACTGGCCAGGCACGAAAGTCGTGCATCTGCGCTGAGGAGCAGGCATGGAGCACGAAATCCTCATAACTGACCTGACTGCGATGCATGGTGACCGGGTCTGCATCGCAGGAGTTGACAGTGCCGGGCAAACCCTGCGCCCCATCCTGCGGTATGGCGTCCGCCGTCATCATCTGCTGCACGACGGTAAGGCGCTCATCCGGCCGCGTGCCGTCCTGGGTATGCGACTTGTGCCGAAGCGTGCCGCCTCACCGCATGTGGAAGATCATGACTGGCGCTGGCTGGAATGGACTCGCGGCATTTGCATTCTGAATGAGACCTGCTGGCAACAGAGATTGGAAAAACTGGCTGAGGATTGCCCTCGTCCACTCTTCGGCGCATCGCTTCAATGTCACAAGGGAGCCCGGCGCCGCAAGCTTCGCCAGCACAGCGCTTCCTTTTCCCTGGCCACACTGAATGATATCAAGGTCTGTAGTGTGGTTTACGCCCCTCACCGCAGCAGTCCTTACCGTCTTTCTTTTCGTGACAGCCATGAAGAAACCTACGACGACATCCCCATTACCGACCTTGCCCTGCTCGTCTGGGCTTGTGCGCGTGTTCGCCAGGGCCAAAGTCCAGTGGCCGTCTCCGCCTGCTTTGCCAGACGACTTGAGTCAGCACAGCAGATCATCCTGCGCGTCGGTCTCAGCCGCAATTACTTTGGTTGGTGCTGGTTCCAGGTCAACGGGGTCTACACTTTTCCTGACTGGCTGGAAGGAAACTGCTTCGCTGATTTCGCCGATGCACAAAAGAGGCTGCTGTGAACCATGTGTTCAATGTAACTTCAGGGAACATTGGCCAGACACCAGGGTAAGACATCTGCGCTGAGGAGCAGGCATGGAGCGCGAAATCCTCATAACTGACCTGACTGCGATGCATGAGGACCGGGTATGCATCGCTGGCATCGACCGCGACTGGAATACCATCCGTCCGGTCTTCGCGAAATCCAGCCCGACGCGCAGCCATCTACAACGCGACAATCAGGTCCTCATACGCCCGCGCGCCGTGGTGGCCATGCAGCTGGAGCCGCTGGCAGATCCGAAAGCGCCGCATGTCGAAGACTATCTCTGGACACAGCCGCGCCGCGCCCGTTTCGTACAGTTGCTGGAGGAGTCGCGCTGGCAGCGGGCGCTGGAAAATCTTGCCGAGGACTGCCCACGCCCGCTTTTCGGAGGTGGATTAAAGCGCCTGGGCAAGCACCGCAACCGTGTCACATGGCCAAAGGATGCGACGTACTCGCTGGCGACAGTGCCATGCAGGGGGGAAATTACCTTCCGCTTCAGCCTGAAAGCAGGAAACCAGACTGGATTCCGTTACGCGCTCTGGTTCAGCGACAGCCAGGGTGAAGTCTATGAAAACATTCCGGTTACGGAACTCGCGCTGCGCGCCTGGGCAAACGCGAGGTTCAACATGGCCGCCGACCCACAGGCAGTCTCCGACGAGCTGACAGCGACTCTTAACGCGGCAGACAGCGTCTATCTGCGCGTAGGTCTGGGACGCGAATACCAGGGCAAGCTCTGGCTGCAGGTCAACGGCATCTACAGCTTTCCGGACTGGCTGGGAGGCCGTTGCTTCGCGGACTTTGACGCTACGCCAGGCTGAGCCGCTGTCGCCGATGACCGCCCCGCACATTCTGCTCGTCGTCCTCGACACCCTGCGCCGCGACCATCTCTCAACCTACGGCTACGAACGCCCCACCTCGCCGGCGCTCGACGCCTTCGCCGCGCGCGCGACCGTCTTCGAGCAGGCCATTTCGCCGGCGCAGTGGACGCTGCCGGCGCATGCCTCGCTCTTTACGGGCCGCTACCCGGCTGCCCATCAGCTGACCCAGGTGGACAGCCGGCTGGGGCTGCAACACCCGACGCTGGCGGAGATTCTGCAGACGGCCGGCTGGCGCACCACGGCCTTCTGCAACAATCCCCTGCTGACCGCGCTGGATTGCGGCCTGCAACGGGGCTTCACAAACTTCTACAGTTACGCCGGCGCGGTGCGGCGGCGGCCGGCCCTGCGCCTGCATGCGCCGGGACGGGCCTGGCATCGCGTCATGCAACCCCTGCAGCAGCGTTGCGCGCGCTCGGGGGCGCTGTTGCGGGCGGCCACGCGGCCACGGCTGGCGCCGCTGTGGACGCGGTTGCTGCGCTTCAAGGGCGACCCGGCAGCCTCGCTCGACGACCTCTGTGACTGGCTGCGGCAGCAGCGCGCTGGCAACGCTGGCGAACGCCAGTTTCTCTTCCTCAACCTGATGGGCGCGCATTTGCCGTGGCAGCCGGCGCGCGCGAGCCTGCAGCGCATCGCGCCCGACAACGGGCCGCAGGCGCGCAACTTCGTGCGGCGCTTCAACGCGCGCGCGGCGCGCTGGACGCTGCCGCCGGAGCCGCCGCTGGGCGCTGCTGAACGCCAGGCGTTGCTGGACGCCTATGACGCGGAAATCCTGCAGCAGGACGCGCAGCTTGCGCGCCTGTTCCACGCGCTGCAGGAGACGAAGGCGCTGGCCGACACGCTGGTCATCATCGTGGCCGACCATGGCGAGGCGCACGGCGACCACGGCTTCATGGGCCACAGCTTCGGCGTGCATCAGGAGCTGGTGCACGTGCCGCTCATCGTGCACGATCCGGAGGGGCGCCTGGGCGCGGGACAGCGCATCGCCGCCCCCGTCTCCACGCGCCGTATCTTCCACAGCGCGCTGGCCGCCGCGGGTCTGCCGGCGCCGCTGGACGAGGCCGAGCCCGATGCCGACGTGGCGCGTCTGTCGCTCCTGCAGTCCGGGGATGCCATCAGCGCCGGGGAGCGGGTCTTCAGCGAGGCCTGGCCGCCGGAGACGCTGCTGGCCTTGCTGCGCCGGAGCGACCCGCAACTGCTGCGTCGGCGACGGCTGGCGGAGCTGCGGCGCGCCATGCACAGCGGCCGCCACAAGCTGTTGCTGCGCGGCGACGCGGTGGAGGGACTGTACGACACCCTGGCCGACCCGCGCGAGCAGCGCGACCTGGCGCTGCAGCAGCCGCAGCTGGCCGCGCGCCTGCAGCAGGAGATGCTGGCCGCGATGCCCGCGGCGCACACACGCACGGCCAACGGCGACATCGACGCCACTGTGGCCGGCACCCTGCGCGCCCTCGGCTACATCGAGTGAGCGGGTATAGTCACGTAGGGCGCACAAGCGGGAGCGAAGATGAAGCAGGTAGCAGCGTTGCTGGTCGCGCTTGGAATGCTACTGTCGATGATGGCAGGGGCGCAGGACGAGCCGCTGTTCCACGTCGCGCCGAACAACAACCTCAATCTGCGGGCCTGTGCCAGCACGGAATGTGACAGGGTCGGGCAGGTGCAGGCCGGCACGAAATTGCTGGTGTACGCCGTTGAGGGCGACTGGTATCAAGTGCAGGTCGATGGCGAGCTCGTCTGGGTGGCGGGCTGGCTGACCTCCCGTGCGCCCGCAATGCATCTTCCGACGGTCACGCCGAAACCCACGGAGCTGCCAGACAAGGTACTTGAGACGGATGAGTATTACTTCGACAGTAACACCGGGTGCGGTGTCGTGCTTGTTATGGAACGCGGCGAACGAAACCTGGCAGTCTTATTGGCGGAATCCAGTCGGCATGATGTGACAGTTGATATCCATCGTCCCAATCTGGATGTTTCGCCGCTAGCCGAATCAGGTCGGCGCGAAGGATTCTTCAGAAACTCCGACAACCCCTACACGCTCCAGTATTATCGTACGGATACTGTTTGGCCAAATGGCTTCTATCAATTCCGGGTCTCACTTGATGGCAAGGCCAGCCTGTTTTCCTGGAACATGGAAGAGACCGGAGAGTACACATTTCACGCTTACTGTAACAATTTCACCAGCCTCGCCAAGGCCGCCGCGACACAGATTGTCAGGGAACGACGTGCCACATCCAGTGCACGTTCTACCGCTGCCATGGAACGAAACAGGCAGCGCATCACTGCTACGCTTGCTGCACGCGCCAATTTGACTCGCCTCCCTGCAACTACACCCGGCCCAGAGCTTTCTTCAGGGCCGGGATCGACGCCACGCTCTGCAGAGCTGCCGCCTAGGGTTCTTGCGACTGAAGAGATTTACGACGACAAGATTACAGGATGTAGCGTCTTTGTAACTGTGCCAGCAAATGATAGCGGTTCGGGAGTATTGCTGGTCGGAAAAACAAGGCACGACGTAGAAGTCGAAATCAGACGTTCTTACATCGATTCAGAAATCCTGTCACCGGCTGGACAATTTGAAGGAAACTTTAAAGAACACTTTGAAGAAACTAATGAACAATATACGTTTAGATATTACAACCCGGACCTCTTATGGTCTGATGATCTCTATTACTTCCGGGTCTCTTATGAAAGCAAATCCAGCACGTTTGTCTGGAACATGGAAGAGACTACGCCTTTTGTCTTTCTTGTACGTTGTGATCTTGCAGCAGCATCCAGCCCTACGTTCACACCAGGCCCAACTGCCACGTTGACACCCGGTTCGATCCCAAGCCCCACAGCTACACCAAGCCCCACAGCAACTTATACACCCACCAGCACGCCGCTCCCTACACTTGTTCCTTACAGGATTATTCTGAAGATTCCTGGTTGGTATTTTGACAGCAACACCGGGTGCAATATTTTTGTGACACGGGAGGGCCTCTATGGTGACTTGGAGATCCATGGTGACCTGGAGATCCATCTTGCAGGAAATCGGCAGGATGACGTCGTTGTCAACTTTTATCGTCCCATCTCGAATACTCCATTGTTAGAGTCAGAATGGGGGAAAGCGATCTACGTTGAGTCGGGAGAACCATACATCTGGTTCTGGTTTTCCAGGGCCAAGGTTGCGTCAGCAGGCTTGTATCGTCTTGAAATTGAGTTGGATGGAATTACCAGTCAAGTGGCCTTTTTCAAGAGAGCGCACCGAGGATATGATTTGTATGTGAGTTGCGACAGTGATTATTCACCAACCCCGCAAGATACAGTTATTGATGAAATCAGTACCGGGGAGTCATTCCTGGACCCTGTAACGGGGTGTGCTGTCCTGACACAGGAAATTCCCTCAATACGTGCTACACGGAAGGAAGTGAGGGTTATTCGTCATGGCAGGGACCGGCACAACGTAAAAGTCCTTGTTTGGTTACCCGATGAAAATACTCCGCTAATCATTGACAATGAGTTACTGGATATCGGGGATTCAGGCGACCCCTGGATTTGGCAGAATTACTCTGCCAGGACTGACTGGCGTGCCGGCCTGTATCACATCAGGGTTGTCCTGAATGACGTTTCCACCACACTGGCGTGGCACATGGAACGCGCTGCACAATTCCGAATCCATGTATTCTGTGACCAGCAGGCCGGGCCGGCCCCGTCGGTGTAGACGGGGCCAGGTTGATTGCGGCGCTTCAGCCCGCGAGCTTCGCGCCAGTGGCCAGCGCCTCCAGCATTTTCTCCAGCCAGTCGATGCGGCGCGTCAACAGGGCGACCTGCTCGCTGATGTCAGCGCCGCCCGTCGCCGCCTGGCGCGCGGCCAGCGCGTCTTCATGCGCTGCCTTGATCTGTTGCTCACGCTGTTTCTGCTCCTGCTGTTTCTGGCTCAGCTGCTGCGGATCGTGGCGCAGCACGAGGCTGCGCGCGCTGGCGACCTGCTGCGGGCTGGCGTCCGCCGCCAGATGCACGATGACCTGGCCGCGGCGCAGGCTGATGCCCCTGGCTGTCGCGCCCAGCGCCTGGCGCAGGCTGGCATCCAGCGCCTCCGGATTCACGCCCTGAAGGTCTGCAATCACAATCTCGCGCATCTCAGCTGACCTCCCGCGCCCAGAACTGGCCGTGCATGTCGTAGTCTGTGGTGCCGGCGCCAGCGGCCAGGTAGATCGTGCCCGCGCTCTGGCTGCGGCGCCATTGCAGAAACAGGTTGTGCGGCCCCGCAGCCAGCTCCTGCACGAGGGCGAGAAAGCAGACCGGCAGCCAGTACGACAGCGGGACGGGAATGCCGAGGAGGCCATCGTCGCCGCCGATGCGTACGTCATCGAGGGCGACATCGAGGGCCGCGCCGCCGCGCGAGGAGCTGTTGCGCAGCATGCCGTAGAAGGCGACCAGCAGATCGCCGCCGCCGGTGGTCACATTCAGCGCCAGGCGTTGTCGGTCGATGTCGACGAATTCTTCGCTGGTGGAGGCGTAATCCTGCGCCTCGTCCAGGCGGACGGCGGCGGTGGGCGGATCTTTCAGGAAGCGCAGGTTGTCGCGCAGCTGGCTGTTGAGGTCGGCTTCGGTCACCAGTTGGTCGACTTGCCAGGTGAGCGGGGTGTTCCAGGCGGGGCTCATGGGTGCTCCTTTTTGTCAGTGGGTAAGGATGCTTACCAGGCCAGCAGGGCGTCGCGGTTGAGGCGCTGCCGGCCGAGGGACCAGAAGGGATTGCCGGCGCTTTCCAGCAGCCAGCTGAGGCGCTGTTGGCCGCCAGGGGCGATCTGCTGCTCTTCGCCGATGATGAAGTAGTCGCCGTGGTGGCCGCTCTGCGACTCCTCAATGCGGATGCGCTCGAAGAGGCCGCGCTGCCGCGCCCTGGCGAGCGGCGCGCCGGAGCTGAAGCTGAGGCTGTGTACCTGGCCGCGGGGCGCGCGGCGCCGGGCGAGTTCGTAGCGGGCGAGGGTGCGGGCCTGCCTCAGGGACGTGAGGGCGGGCAGGTCGAGGCGCAGCGTCGCCGGGCCGTAGAGGGCCTGGCTGGTCAGGCTGCGTTGCGTCACCAGCAGCGGATCGCCGCTGTAGAGCGGCGTGCCACGCAGGCGCGCGCCCGCCTGCAACCAGGCGGTGGCGCTGCCGCGATTGCGGATTTCCAGCAGCGTCGCGCTGATGCCCGGCTCGCGCAGCAGCAGGGTCAGTTGCCCGCTGAGGTCTTCACCCAGGCCGCCGGGACGGCTGTTGGCGCTCCAGTCCAGCGTGGCGAGCGGCTCGATCAACTCCAGCGCGCCGCAGGGCTGGCCGCGCTCGTCACGATAGCGCAGCAGCAGTTGCTGAATGCCGGCAGCGCCCGGCTCGATAGCCAGCGGCTGCCCCAGCGTCCACAGGGTAGTTGCCGGCTGGCCGCGGCTGCGCGGCGTGAGCAGCACCTCGACCTGGCTGACGCGCGCGTCGCTGTGGCTGTAGCGCAGCGCCTGCATGTCATCGCGGAAGCTGGCCTGCGGCGTGACCGCGCGCAGCAAATGGCGCCGGTTGAGGTAGCGCGCCTGACCCTCGTGATCGATGTAGAAGCGGCCGCGGCCGGCGCCGCAGACCTGTTCGATGGCGGCCAGCGCGGGAATGCCCGCCGACCAGGTGTCGCCCACCTGGGTCAGCAGGTCGGGGTCGCGCTGCAAGCTGCGGCGGATGTTGATGGAGGCGAGCTGCGTGTTGCTGCCCAGCTCGCTGTGTTGCGCGCGCGCCAGCAGCCAGGTCCTGCGCAGGCGGGGCCGGCGCAGCGGCACATGGTCCAGACAGCGCGCGATGATCTGGTCCGCGCGCTGCTCCGTCAGGATGGGCAGGCGGATGTGATGGCCGGCCAGTTGCGCGCTGGCATCGTGGCTGTGCAGGATGGCGCGGCGCGACCCCAACGCCCCTGGCTCGGGCTCGACGCGCGTGATGTGGCCGGTGAAGTGCGTGCGCCGCTGCACACCATCGTCGCTGCGGATCTGCAGCAGGCGGCCCGGCGGCAGCGCGTTGCGCTCCGGTGAGAAAGCGCCGTCATGATTGCGCAGCGTGATTTCGGCGTGACCCGGCTGCGCGACGCTGTCCTGCGCCCGGGCCATGCCGCGGCGCCAGCGGATGGCCAGCACCGCCTGACTGATGTCTTCGCCGGGGCCGTCGGCCAAACCGTCATCGTCGTGGTCGATGTGCACGCTCCAGCGCAGGCTCATGGCTGCAACTCCAGCAGCCAGCGATGGCGAAAGGCGCAGCCCCGCCATTCCGTATCGCCGTGAATGTAGACGCCGGGCTCGACGCTCAACTGCGCCGGTTCCAGCAACGCGCCGCCCAGGGTGACGTCCGCGCCGAGGGCGGCGAAGTAGGCGTCCATGCAGTCGACCAGCGTGGGCAGCTGGCTGCGCAGGCCGGCGCCGGCGTTGAGCGGCGTGACCAGCAGCAGGTGGGTGACCAGGCAGATGACCTGGCGCGGACCCTCGCTGAAGGCCAGCGCGACGAAGGCCTCGCCCTGCTGGCGGAAGAGCGACGGCTCGCGTTCGCGCGTGCCGGGCAGCAGCAGCAGCAGGGCGGGCGCCTGGCTGCGGTCGAGCACATTGGGCAGGGCGTCGATGTCGAAGTTGCGGGCGACGCCGGGCACCTGCAGCCCGGCCAGACGGGTCAACGCGTCACGGAAGGGTGTCAAATCAAACCTCCTTATGGCTGTGAGAATGCAGCAGGGTTGGATGGATGAAGGATTGGGCATGAGTTAGCGCGGACAGGCTCCGCCCCAGCCTGCCTCCTTATGCGTTACACTCTTTGCAACCACGACCCGATGTGACGAGGTGTTCCCGTGGCGAAGCAGAAACGCAAACGACTCGATCGCAAGTTCTATGAGAAGGAGCTGGCGCGGCTACAGCTCGGCCTCGTCAAATTGCAATACTGGGTGCGCCATCAGAACATACGCCTGCTCGTCCTTTTTGAGGGCCGCGACGCCGCCGGCAAGGGCGGCCTGATCAAGCGCATTGTCCAGCCCCTTGATACGCGCGGCGTGCGCGTCGTGGCGCTCGGCAAGCCTTCCGATGTCGAACGCACGCAGTGGTATTACCAGCGCTACGTCCCCCACCTGCCTGCGGCCGGCGAAATGGTGCTCTTCGACCGCAGCTGGTACAACCGCGCCGGCGTGGAGCGCGTCATGGGCTTCTGCAGCGACGCGGAATACTGGGACTTCCTGCGCTCCTGTCCGCAGTTCGAACGCATGCTGGTGCGCTCCGGCATCTTCCTCGTCAAATACTATCTGTCGGTCAGCGACGAGGAGCAGGAACGGCGCTTCCAGTCACGCGCGAAGGACCCCATGCGGCGCTGGAAGCTCAGCCCCATCGACCTCGAGACGCGGCAGCGCTGGGTCGACTTCTCGAAAGCCAAGGACATCATGCTGGAACACTGCGACATCCCCGAGGCGCGCTGGTACCAGATCGACACCGATGACAAGCGCCGCGCGCGCCTCATCTGCCTTAACCATCTGCTGCAGCACGTCCCGCACGAGGACGTGATGCCCGGCCCGCTCAAGCTGCCGCCGCGACCGGAGCAAGAGGGCCACTACACGCGGCCGCCGCAGGACCGCCACCTGGTGCTGCCCGACCCCTACGCCGATCGCTGAGCGCGGCGGCATTAACCAGGCGCTCACCCGTTTTACAGATTGTTTACAACCTGGCAAAGTCCGCGTGACATCTGGCTGGCATGATGTCGGGGACTTGCGAACCCGCAGGTCTTCGACGAAAGGTGTGAAAGGGAAACATGATGAACATGCGAAACCTGTTCCTGACAGCTCTGGTCATCGCCGCGCTCACGCTGGGCGCCGGCATGATCCTCGCCCAGGACGACGGCGGCGGCAGCGATGAAGACGCGCCAGTCAAGTCAAGGGAACACTTCGGCTTTGGCGTGCGCGGCTTTGGCAACCATGATCGCGACTTCGGTCGTGGCGCAATGGGCCGTGGTTTTGGCGGACGTGATATGGGCCAGGTCGGCGCGCAGCTGCTGCCGCTCATCACGGAGGCCACCGGCCTGGAGCTGGACGCGTTGCGCAGCGCCCTGCGCGATGGCAGCTCACTGGCCAGCCTGATCGAGGCCAACGGCGGCGACGTCGCGAACTTCATCGCGCAGGCCACTGAACTGGTCAGCGCCCAGGTGAACGCCAACATCGCCGAACGCATCGAGGCGCTGGTGAACGGAGAACATCCTGGTGGTAAGGAAGGCCGTAACCTGCGCGGCTTCGGCCAGCGTGGCATGGGCGGAAACGTCGCGGTCCTGACTGGCGGCTCTGACGCGCTGGCGCTGGTCATGGAAGCCACCGGTCTGGAGCCGGGTGAACTGCGCAGTGCCATGCTTGACGGCGGCACGCTGGCCAGCCTGATCGAGGCCAACGACGGTGATGTGGCAACTTTCACCGCACAGGCCAGCGACATGGCCAACAGCATGATTGACGCGGTCGTCGCTGCCGGACGCCTCACCGCGGAGCGCGCGGCCACGATTAAGGCCGGCATCGCCGAACGAATCGAGGCGCTGGTGAGCGGCGAGCATCCCTTTGCGAAGGGCATGCGCACGCGCGCGGCTGCCTGGGACGCTGCGAAGGAGAGGGGTAGTGAGGCCGACGGCGAGGAGTCGGGCACCCGCTACACGCTGGACGAGACCTTCGCTACGGTTCGCAACGGTGTGCGCCTGGTGATGTCCTGGGATGCAGCGGCCAACGCCTTCAGCGGCACCGTGGAAAACACCACGACCGCGACCATCCAGGCCGTGCGGGTTGAAGTGCACCTGTCCAACGGCGTCGAGCTTGGCCCGACGACTCCGGGCGATCTCGCTCCCGGCGAGACGCGCGCGGTGCAACTGTCGGCGGCCGGTCAGGACTTTGATGGCTGGTCCCCTCATTCAGAGACGGGCAGCGGCGAGCATGGTGGTAACGAAAGCGAAGGCCGCGGCGAGCATGGCGGTAGTGGAGACGAGAGCCACGACTCCGACGAGAACGACGCGGAGGGCTGATCATCTGCGCAGCAACGGAAGGGCGCACATCTCGTGCGCCCTTTTCGATTCCCCGCGCTCAGGCCCCCACGCGCTCGCGGCGCAGCGTAACCATTTCAGCCGCGATATCTGCGGACAAGGTTTCATCCGCGCTGCGGTCAGGCTCGCGGTAGAGCCACAGCGCCAGGCGCAGGCACAGCAGGGTCACCGCGCGCGGCGGCTGATACAGGTCGATGTCTGTGCCGCTGCCATGCGCGACCGCCACAGTCCCCTGGGCGGCGCGCAGCACGCGCAAACTGTGCTGCGCTGCATCGATACTTAACACGCGCAGGGTTTCCCGTTCCAGACGCAGCAAGTGGCCCGCCTGGAAGTGGCTGCTGTCCGTCACTCGCAGCGTCGTCGCATTCGCCGTCAGCGCGTTGCCCTGCAGGTTGTCGACGCCGCTCTGCCACGCCAGCGACCAGCGCTCGTGCCAGCCCCAGATGCCGCTGACCTGGATGGCGCCCGACCCGACGAAGCGTTGCTCACCGACCAGGCGCAGCACGCTGCTGCTGCCCTCCGTCGCTGCGGGCAGGGTCTGCACATAGCGCAGGTCGATATCGCGCCCGTCGCCGTTGCTCAGGCGCTCCAGCTGCAGCAGATCATCCGCCAGCGTCAGCTCGCGCGCGTCGCGCAGGTCGTGCGCCAGTGTCGCCAGGCGCGGCATGAAGCGGCGGCCGCTAACCTGCTCGATTCGCGCGCTGGCCGCCGTCAGCGCGCGCCAGATACGCTCGTCCTGCGCGTCGTCGTCGGGCGCGAGGCCCAGGCGCGAACGCAATTGCGCGGGGGTTGCCAGGGTGTACATACCAAACTCCTTGTGGATGGGCGATGATGAAGGCGGGATTACGCGCCGCTATTGAACAAGCGGCGCGGGCCGTGCGTAGACAGGGTGTACACGAGGAGCGCGTGGATGCCGGCGAATGAGCCGTATGTCGGAGACGAGCCAGATGGACACCAGCAAAAACAGCGTCGGCTGCAGCAGCTGGACGAGAGCGACCTGTTGCGCGCGCTGCAGGCCGGCGACGAGGACGCCTTCGTGCTGATCATGCAACGCCTGGAAAGCCCGCTGCGCCGCTACGTGCGGCGCCTGATCGGCGACACCGACGCCGGGGACGACATCGTGCAGGACGTGTTCTTCAACCTCTATCGCAAGTGCGATCGCATCGACGCCCGCCGCGGCCTGCGGCCCTACCTGTTTCGCATGGCGCGCAACCGCTGTTATGACGAACTGCGGCGTCAGGGCCGCTTCCAGAGCGTCTCGCTGGACGCGGATGCGGACGCGCAGGGGCAGACCTTTTCGCTGGCGGAGACCCTGCCGGACCCCTCCGAACCGACCGAGGAGCTGGCGCACTGGCTCTTCATCCAGCTGGTGGTGCGCGAGGCCATGGAAAAGCTGCCGGAGAACCAGCGTCAGGCGCTGATCCTCTACGCCGAGGAGCAGATGAGCTACGCAGAAATCGCCGTGGCCACCAACACCAACCCCGGCACCGTGCGCTCGCGTCTGTCACACGCCCGCAAAACGCTGCGCCGCCTGGTGCCCCCCTGGGTGCTGGCCGCGCTCGACAGCGACCCCGCCGCAGCAGAGCCCCCGCAGTCAGTGGCCAAAGGAAGCGCACATGCAGCGATTCGATGAAGCGGGCGCGCTGCGCCCCGGCCCGTCCCCCGCCAGCAGAGAGAGGAAAGCGTGATGAACGAAGAGACCCGCGACCAGTTGCAACAAATCGTACGTGCGCTCAAGGCGCTGGACCAGTCGCTGCGCAGCGCCATCCGCGCCGACGCGACCAGCGGCACCGGCCCGATGATCCTGCGCAGCTACAGCAGCCTGCAGGCCCGCGCCGCCGGGCGTCTGCCCGAGGACAGCTTCGTCTGCGAGGCGCTGCGCGTGACGCCGGAGCCGGACCTCGACGAGCAGCAGCTCATCGCCCAGGTCAGCCTCGCCAGCAGCCAGTTGAGCAGCTATCTCGACAGCCTGCTGCGCGCGCGCCGTCGTCATCAGGTGGAAATCGACTTCGACCCCGTCGACATCGACCTCGGCGAGGTCAGCCGCACCCTGCGCGACACCCTCGTCACCCAGACGCGCGACACCATCCGCCGCGCCATGTCCGACATCGGCATCGACCTCGACAGCGCGGCGAGTTCGGGCGAGCGTCGGCGCGTGCCCATCGTGGACGCGGACGCGGAAGAGGACGGGGAAGGGGATAGCCTGGCCGGCAGCGACCTCAGCGGCCGCGACCTCGGCAACGAGAATCTCTCCGGGCGTGACCTGCGCGGCGCGGACCTGAGCGGGGCCAACCTGCACGACGCCAACCTGGCCGAGGCCGACCTGCGCGGCGCGCGCCTCAGCGGGGCTGTGTTGCGCGGCGCCAACCTGGCCGAGGCCGACGTCAGCTCGGCAGACCTGACCGGCGCCGACCTCGGCGATGCCAACCTGGCGGACGCCAACCTCGGCCAGTCGCGCCTGAAGGGCGCCAACCTCGCCGGCGCGATCCTGACCGACGCGACGCTGGCGGGCAGCGACCTGCGCGGCGCGCGCCTGAGCGGCGCGGACCTGCGCGCGGCCGACCTGACGGGCGCGGACCTGAGCGGGGCCAGCCTGCACCGGGCCAACCTGCGCGACGCCTGCCTGGTCGAGGCGCAGCTGCAGAGCGCAGACCTGCGCAGCGCCAGCTTCCGCGCGGCCAACCTGACCGGCGCGACGCTGCCCAACGGCCAGCGCTATCAGCAGCCGGCGGATCTGGAACAGTTTGGCGCGGCCTCCAGCCGCAAGAAAGCGCCCCAGCCGCCCACGCCGCCGCAGGAGGGCTGAGGCGCGCCGGCGCCGCTTAGCGGGAACTGCTGCGCCCGTCGAGCAGCGCCTGGCATTCGGGCGTGTCGAAGTTATCGCGCACCCACTGCGCTCGCCTGTGGGCGCCTTCCTGCGCCAGCTTCGCCCTGCCCTCGTCATTCATCCAGCCGACCGCCTTCTTCTTGTTCTCCCGCAGTAAGCCGCGCAGGGTCAGGTTATCGCGCTTGCGGCGGTTGCAGGGGCCACACAGCAGGATGCGGTTGAGGATGTGGTTCTCACCGCGGTCGGACTTCGGCGTGATGTGGTCCAGCTGCATGAACTCGCGCTCCAGCACGCGGCCGCAGCCGCCGCAGATGACGCCGCCGCCGCTGCCTTGCGCCTCCGCCAGAATGTTCATCATGTCGCGATGGCTGATCTTCTGCCAGGGCGCGACCGGGCGCTGGATGCGCAGTTTGAGTGTGGGCGCGGCGATTTCGTTGTCGTCCGTGCGTGTGGGCGGCTCGGTCTTAATGGAGACAGTGTGGGGGAACAGCGGCGGCGCGTCCGCGGCCTTGGCTCCTTCCGACGTGAATAGCCATTCGTCCTGCAGGCGCTGCAGCACGATGTCCCTGGCGCCGTCCCAGATGTCCATGCCGACCCACTGCCGCTTGAGTTGCTCGGCGGCGACCGGCGTGGTGGCGCAGCCGCAGAAGGGATCCAGCACGATGTCGCCTTCGTTGCTGCTGGCGCGGATGATGCGCTCGTAGAGAGCCAGCGGCTTCTGTGTAGGGTAGCCGGTGCGTTCCTTGCTGTGAGGTGAAATCCTGTCGACATCGACCCACATATTCTGAACAGGCACACCTGGCATCTCGAGAAGATATTGTTTGAAGTGAGGAACGCTTCCTTTTGGTGGCCAGTAGATGTAGCCGTGTTTGTCCAGCAGGTCAAGACGCTCACTGATGGGCCATGAAAGCGACAGGTCACCGCCGATTTTTTGGACAATGCGCTTCGGCACGCTCCAACTGCGGCCGCTGCTCGTCGGACTGTATCCGCGCCAGGTAGACCCGGATTCACCGGAACTCACTTTCGGCCCGGTGAGCGTAACTGCACGAAACCTCCCGCGTTCGTCCTTGTAGCGGAAGAATTTTCGGATGTAGTCCTCCGAATAGGGCGTGTACTGTCTGTTCCAGATGTAGTCGTCGCCCTTCGTGTAATAGAAAAGTGAATCGCTGATGCGACCATAGCGATTCGGGTCGTTGTGCGCCCAGGTGCGTTTCCACACAATCTCATTGCGAAAATTCTTCCTGCCGAAAATCGCATCCAGCATCGCCTTGATGTAATGGCTCGCCGTCGGGTCGCAATGTAAATACAAACTCCCGTCCGCCCGCAGCACGCGGTGCATCTCCATTAGCCGCACGCCCAGCCAGCACAGGAACGCGCCCATGTCTTTGCCATAGGCCGCCAGCGCCGCGTCAATCACCTCCCACACCGCCGGCCAGTCGTCCTTGATGCTGTCCGTCCACTCCTCGTGCACGTCCCGCTCCCAGGACCAGCGGTCGCTGAACCTCGCGCCCCTGGCCAGGCTGTCCGGCGTGGCGTGGAAGTCGCGGTTTTTGTTGAAGGGCGGGTCGGTGGCGATGAGGTGCACCGTCTCGCTGTTCATGCCGCGCAGAAAGTCGAGGTTGTCGCCGTGATACAGCGTGCGGTTCTGGAAGTTGGCTTCCGCCATGTTTGCCCCGTGAGAAAATATCCGAAAACAAGCCTTTATTGACTCAAGCCAAATCTAGCGGACTTTCAACTTTGCGACAAGCATGTGGGCGGGTCCGGCGATGACGCGCAGCGGCGGCGTCCTCTACCTGATTAACGGGTGTTGCAATATGTGCGACAATGTGAGCATCATGGCAGGCAGCGACCCGCGACAGTCAGCCTGACGAACAGACGAATGTGCAGTGCCTGACTGTAAACGGGTACAAGTGAGCCCCAAATGGATGCGCTGCAAACAGAAGGTCGACTGGCAAAACTTGAAGAACGCTCCAGACATTCGGCCACGAAAGCCGACCTTATTCTCGCTGCAATTATTCAGGCCACGCTTGCGGCAATTATCGCCGCTGTGGTCACGGGGAGTATGCCGTAACCAGGTCAGTCATCATCTATCAATTCGAGGAAGTGTGATGCAATACGTCATAATATCGAAGCAGGACTATTCAAACCGCTTTGCCGGATCGTGGGGCAGCGTCATTCTGGATCACCCGGACGAGGTAGACGCTGTTTTTCTGAGAACCAGCGACCGCAAAGTCGTCGTTGAGGACGATAATCGCACACCGCTGACCGAGGAGATGGATGCTGACCAGTGGTACGATTGGAAGGAACAAAATCTGGATGGTGGCACTGGCAGCAGCGCGACCCCATAAAAGGAGTGCGAAATGCCTGACCTGAGCATCAACACTTTCACGCCGCGTGACCAGCGTTTCGCGCGCAACGGCGCCCGCTACTGGGAAGGGTCTGTCGCGCCATCGAGCGCCGCTGACCCTGACTGCTCCTGCGGGCTACCTGGCCGATGACCTGCCAGTCGTCACCCTGGTCGCTGAACTGTACGGCGGCGTGATGGTAGACGTTGCCACGCTGGTCCCGGCTTCACCAACGGCGCGCAGCACAGGCGTGTCAAGCGGGCAGGCAGGACCGGGCTTACAGCCAGCGCCGGAACCAGTCGTGGCTGTGACCGTGATGGTAAGCGTGCTCGCCCGGGTGCACGCTCAGTGACAGACGCTCCGGCGCATTCGCCAGCGCCCAGGCCCGTTCGGCTGTGCGGTACTGCTCATGCACGCCGGCGATCGGGAAGATGGGGTCGCGTTCGCCGGCGATGAAGCGCGTGGGGCGTGGCGCCAGCAGCGCGGCCAGCTCGCCCATCTCCGCCAGCTCGAGGATGCCGGGCACGTAGTTGCACTCGCAATGGCGCGTGCCCAGGATCGAGGCGCGGAAGGAACAGAAGTAGCAGGAAGGCACGGCGACCGTGATGCGCTCGTCGATGGCCGCCAGCCACAGGGTCGTGGTGCCGCCGCCGGAATTGCCCGTAGCGCCCAACACACCCGGCACCACATCATCGCGCTGCAGCAGCCAGTTGATGGCCTGCATGCCGTCGCGGCAGCGCTCGCCCGGCAGCGTGCGCCCCTCCAGCAAATACGAGAAGGCCAGGTGTCGACAGCCGGCCTGCTCGCTGACGCGCGTGCCGAAGCCGCGCTGTTCCGGCGCGCACACCAGGTAGCCCTGCCGCGCCAGCGCCTGGGCGTAGTTGCCGTCGCGCGCCACCTGCTCCCGCTCTGTCGCCGCGTCGGGGTAGTTGCCGAGGATGTACTGCACCGAGGGGTCATGGCCGTGGAAAACGAGCACCGGCTTCCACGGCGGCCTGGTTTTGGGCCGCAGCAGATACACGGGCAGGCTGACCGCTTCGCCCATATCCAGCGCATGCAGCTCCTCGATGTAGTCGCCGCGGTCCTGCGCGGACAGCTGTTGCGCGGCGGGCGGCGGCAGTGCCGGGCGCCCCTCCAGGCCCAGCAGGCGCAGAATTTCCGCGCGCAGCATTTGTTGCCAGCCGAGCAGTTCGTCCAGCGTGTCGGCGCGCAGCGCCATGCGCGGCGGCCGGCTCGCGTGCAGCTGGTCGAGATGCGGCTGCAGGCCGAAGGATTGCACGTCGTATTTCATGGCGCAGACTCCCGATAACCCTGCGGATGCTGGCGCTGCCACTTCCACGCGCTGGCGATCATGGGCTGCAGCGTCGTGTGCTGCGGCGCCCAGCCCAGCCACTCGCGCAACTGCGCGTTGTCTGCCACCAGCACGGCGGGGTCGCCGGCGCGGCGCGGCCCGCTGCTGGCCGGAATGGCGTGGCCGGTGACCTGGCGCGCGCTGGCCAGCACCTCAAGCACGGAATAGCCGTGGCCGCTGCCGAGGTTGCAGGCGCGCAGCTCGCCCGCGCCCAGGGCCTCCAGCGCGAGGATGTGCGCCTCGGCCAGGTCCATCACGTGGATGTAGTCGCGGATGCAGCTGCCGTCGCGCGTGGCATAGTCGTCGCCGAAGACGGTGATTGCCTCGCGCTGCCCCAGCGCGACCTGCAGCACCAGCGGGATGAGGTGGGTTTCCGGGCGATGGTCCTCGCCGATGTGGCCCCCAGGGTGCGCGCCGGCGGCGTTGAAGTAGCGCAGGCTGCAGCCGGCCATGCCGTGCAGGCGGTTCATCCAGTACAGCTGGCGCTCGATCATGTACTTGCCTTCGCCGTAGGGGCTGCCGGGCTCGATCGTCTCGTCCTCGGTGATGGGCAGGCGTCGCGGCCGCTCGTAGAGGTTGGCGGTCGAGGAGAGGATGAAGCGCGGCACCGCATGTTCGGCCGCGGCCTGCAGCAGGTTGCCGCCCGCCAGCACGTTGTCGCGCAGGTAGCGCCAGGGCTGCTGCACGCTCTCACCCACCAGCGTGTAGGCGGCGAAGTGCAGGATGCCGTCGAAGCGCTGGCCGCGAAAGACCTCGCGCAATATCTCCGGCTGCAGCAGGTCGCCATGAACGAAGCGCGCGTCAGGGTGCACGGCAGCGCGGTGGCCGTTGACGAGGTTGTCGAGCACGATCACGTCGGCGCCGCGCGCGATGAGCAGGTCGGTCACGTGACTGCCGATGTAGCCTGCGCCGCCGGTCACCAGCAGCTTCATGGGCTCTCCATTGCGACAAGGAATTCTACAAGTTGCATTTTAAGAATTGAGCTCGATATGTCCCAGCTCGACACCCTCATCGATCAATTGCCGCACCTTTTTTCTTGGAATTCTCTTGGTATCTCCTTCATTCCAGAATACAAAGGCCAAGTCCACCAGTCTTTGTGCGTTGGGGACAGCAATATCTATATGTGCTTTGTTCACTTCCTTATCGAGAGTTTTTCCGGGATTAGGAATTTCATTTAATCCCAGTTTGATTAGTGCTCGTAGGTCAACAAGCACGTAGTCTACATTTCCTCTGTGTTCTGACTTAGCAGCAATAGCAGCGGCTATGCGTTCCAAATTCTCCAGGTCATCGTTTACTATGTACAGGGATAGCAAATTGTCTTCGGTTCGAAGATCACCAAGTGCATCAGCCTGCAAGTCTTCTTTCGATGCTTGACCCTTTGGCTCTTCCCTGTCCCATTTCCTGCGCCTGACCTTTCTGAAAAAATAAGCCACGGCGCCTCATTTCTCGGCAAATGTTTCTTGCAGCTGCTCCAGAACGTCCTGCATGTCTTCCCGCAGTTCAGCAATGCTCTCTCGCTCGACTGCCTGCTCGACGTTAGGAATGGATTTGGGGTCATCCATGGCAGCCAGCCCAAGAATCGCGCCATCCCTTACGCGGGCGGATGAGCCGAACAGGCAGCGCTCAAGCAACCTGCGCCTGACCAGTCTGGTAGGTGCGTGTTCCAGGTATCCCACATGTCTAAGTGCTTCCCCGGCCACTTCCGCGTTCACTTGCTCCAGAATCAAGAGATCAGAGAGAATATCAATCGCCAGCCTGCTGTAACGCTCCATGAAATTGACCAGTCGGCGCGAGAAGACAGAATCCATCCCGTCTTCAAATACTTCCTCTCTGGCCGCAAAAAAGATTCGTTGGAGCTCTTCCGTCAACACTTCCGGTTTTTCGGCTTGCGCAGTCGAACTGGTCAGTCTGGCCGGGGAAACCATAATGCAGCACTCCCTGCAGAGCAGTTGCCACGAATACTAGCGCAAAACACGTCAGAATTCTGAAAAGACTAACAGGATTGTCATGCGCCTTGCCGAGCCTGCCATCACCCCTTCACAGCCCCAAACGTCAGGCCGCGGATGAAGTAGCGCTGGAAGAAGAGGAAGATCAGCAACGTCGGCAAACTCGCGATCACCGAGAGCGCGCCCTGCAGGCCCCAGGCCTTGTCATAGGGGCCCTTCAGCAGCACGATGCCGGCCATGATGGTGCGCGCCGAGTCGTTCTTGATGAGGATGAAGGGCCACAGGAAGTCATTCCATATCCACGTAAATTGCAGCGTGGCCAGCACCGCCAGCGCCGGCAGCACCAGCGGCACCATCACGCGCAACAGGATCTGCCCCTCGTTGGCGCCGTCGATAATCGCCGCCTCGCGCAGCGCGCCCGGAATGGTCGAGAAGAAGTTGCGCAGCAGCAGGGTGGTGATGGGCAGGCCGAAGGCGATGTGCACCACAATGAGCACCAGAATTGTGTCGTTGATGAAGGTGCGGCTGAAGAGTTGTTGCAGCGGGATGATGACGATCTGCGGCGGAAAGAACAGCCCCGCTACCACGATCAGATACAGGGCCTCGCTGCCGCGAAAAGCGAGCCGGCTGAAGACATAGCCGGTCAGGACGCCGAAGGCGATCGAGACCGCCGTGGCGCTGACCGTGACGATCACCGAGTTCAGCAGGTAGTTGGGCACATTGGTGCCGCCCAGCGCCCGCTCGTAGTTCTCCAGCGTGACCGTGTCCGGCCAGCGCCAGAGGCCGTGACGCGAGATTTCACGGTCCAGCTGGATGGAGCTGAGCAACACGCCGAAGGTCGGCACGGAATAGACGATGACCAGCGCGATGAGCGCGACATACAGCGCAACGCGGCTCCAGCGTTGTGCGCTCGCGCGCTCAGTCATAGAGGTGCTCCAGATGCCGCACGCGCCGGAAGTAGAGCACGATGATGATGGCGGCGATGGCGAAAAGCACCATCGAGACCGCGCTGCCGTAGCCGGCGCGCAGCGACTTGAAGGTCTCGCGGTACATCTGGACGGCGAGCGTCGAGGAGCCCGAGCCGCCCTCGTTGAGCACCCAGACGAGGTCGAAGCTGCGCAGCGAGTTGATGACCGCCAGCGCCACGACCACCACGCTGGACGGCAGCAACAGCGGAATCACGATGCGCCGCAGCGATTGCAGATAGTTGGCGCCGTCGATTTGCGCCGCCTCCAGCATCTCGCCGGGCAGGGACGTGAGGCCGGCCAGGAAAATGACCATCGACAGACCCACCTGCTGCCAGGACCAGGCGAAGATGATGGCGGCCAGCGCCAGCCCCCGCTGGCTCAGCCAGAAGATTTTCCAGCCCTCCACGCCCAGCAGTTTGAGCAGGGTGTTGAGCAGGCCCCAGTCCGGCTGGTACATCCACTGCCAGGTCTGCGCGATGACGATCATGGAGATGGTGATCGGCAGGTAGAACAGCGATTTAAATATATTGGCGCCCCGCACGCGGCCGTGCAGCAGCAGGGCCAGCAGCAGCCCGCCGCCGGTCGGCAGGATCAGCGCCGCCACCATCCAGATCAGCGTGTTTTTCAATGAAGTATGAAAGTAATTGTCGCTGAGCAGACGCCGGTAGTTGACCAGGCCGGCGAACTCCGGCGACGCGAAGGCGCTGAAGGTGTATTCCGTCAGGCTGAGCCAGGCGGTGGCCAGCAGCGGGCCGATGACCACGACGGCGTACACGCTCAGCGGCAGAGCGAGGAAGGCGAAGGTCCAGAGGCGGCGCGAGGTTTTAAGCGAGAAGTTCATAGGGCAATGGTAGCGCAGGTGAGCGGCCACTTCCTGGCCACAAGGTTCAGGCGGGGCACAAGCTGCATGCCCCGCCCGCTGAGTCGTTCGTGATTCCGAACGCCGTCTGTCTGCGCCCGCCTTACTGCATGAAGCCTTCAACAGCGCAGGCCTGCGTGGTGGCCAGGGTAGCGGCGATGTCGCTGGAGTCGTCCATGAAGGCCGAGAACATGTCCAGGCCGCACTCCGCCACCGGCGGCGTGGTGGCCAGATCATAGTTGAAGGCGTAGACCGCCGCGTTGGCGATGCTCGCGCCCGCCTTGGCCGCCACCACGTCGTAGGCCATCGGGTCGACGTTGACGTTGGGCGAGATGGAGCCGTAGCTGGTGTTCCACAGCGTCTGCGTGTCGACGTCGCTGACGAGATACTCGAGCAGCGCGCCAGAGCTGGCGGCATCCGCGTTGGCCGTCATCACCCAGCCGTCAATCGGGCCGACGCCGGCCTGCGGGACGTCGATGTGGAGATGTGGGTGCACCGGCGGGAATTCGAAGAAGTCGTAATCTTCGCCCGGCACGAGCTCCTGGCCCTTCCAGTAGCCGCCGATCCAGGTGCCCATCAGGGTGACGGCTGCCTCGCCGTTGGCGACCTGATCGGCCGCGTCCACCCAGTCATAGGCATTGGCGCCATCGACGAAATAGCCGGCGTCGATGAGCGATTGCCACACCGTCATCGCGTGGACGACTTCAGCATCTTCATAGGAAGCGTCGCCAGCCATCAGCGCATTGCGATAGTCTGGCCCGGCGGTGCGCAGCAGCAGGTAATCGAACCAGAACTGGCCCGGCCAACGGAACTTGGAACCGAGGGCGATGGGGTCGATACCCTGCATCTCAAACTCGGCGAAGGCGTCCAACAGCCCGGCCCAGGTGTCCGGCACCTCAATGCCGGCCTCGGCCCAGACCTTCGGGTTGTAGAAGAGGGCGGCGTAGTGGATGTTGAAGGGGACGAAGTAACGCTCACCGTTGTAGAGCGTAGCGGCGTCGGCCACGCCGGCCGGCACCACGTCATCCAGCCCGGCCGCGTCCCACATCGCGTCGATGGGCTGCAGCGCGCCCGCATCTACCACGAACTGGACGCGCGCGCCAGCCCAGTAGGAGAAGACATCCGGCAGCACGCCGCTGGCGACGCCGGCGAGGATGCCGGCCTTGAAATCCTCGTGGCCAATCGGGCTGTCCACGACGCTGATGCCGGTCTCCTCGGTGAAGTTGGCCATCACAGTATTCAGATTGTCCTGGTTGAGTTCGCCGGAGAAGTAGTGCGAAATGTTGACTTCCTCCTGGGCGATGACGGCCGCGGCTGCGCCAAGCGTCAGCAGCGGTACCAGCAGCAGAACAAGAGCACGGTGCAAACGGGTCATGTCCATATTCCTTTCGCAACCATCTGTATAAAGCTGACGGCCCGCGCTCCCCGCGCCAACATGGCCGGCGGCCCGCCTTGTTGCACAGGTTACAATTCGATTTACACTTTGTCAAGGAATCCGACCATAAATCCCGGATGTTGACGCATGAGAATCCCGATTGTACAATTCCCAACAACTACCATCCCCCGGAGGGCTGCTGCCATGTCCGAAATCCAGTCCCTCGCGCGTGGCCTGCGCGCCCTGGATATCCTCGAAACGGAGACTGAAGGCATCGGGATCACCGGGATCGCGCGCCGCATCGACGTCGACAAAAGCACCGCCTCGCGCATCATGAAGACCCTGGCCAACTACGGCTACGCGGAACAGAGCCGCGCGACGCGCCGCTACACCCTGGGGCCGCGCCTGGTGCGCCTGGGCCAGAGCCTGCTGACGCGCACGCCCCTGCGCGACCAGGCGCGCCCATTCCTGCGCGAACTGGTGGCGCAGACCCAGGAATGCGCGCATCTGGCCGTGCGCGCCAGCGATCGCGTGTTGTATCTCGACCAGGTGGAGGCGCCGGCCTCGTTGCGCGTCTCCACCGTCGTGGGTACGCTCGCGCCGCTGCACAGCACGGCCCTCGGCAAGGTCTTGCTGGCCTTTGGCGACAACAGTGTGCCGGAGCAGCTGGAGCGCTATACGCCGCGCACCATCACCGATGGCGACACCCTGCGCATGCACCTTGAACAGGCGCGGCGCCAGGGCTATGCCATTGATGACGAGGAGTTCAGTTACGATGTGCGCTGTTTGGCTGTGCCGCTCTACGGCCTTGAAGGCGAGCTGGTGGGTGCCATCGGCATCTCCGGCCCGGGCGCGCGGCTGACGCTGGCGCGCATTCACGATCTGGCGCAGGAAGTGTCGCGCGTCGGCCAGGCCCTGACCGACCGCCTGGCCTACCGCCACGAGGGGCCGGACGCGTAGCAGGAGGATCAATGAGCGAACTGCGGGTGGGCTTCATCGGCACCGGGCGCATCTCCGACCTGCACGCGCTCGAGTACCTGCAGCATCCGCGCGCGCGCATCGTTGCCGTCTGCGATACCCACCTGGCGCTGGCGCAGCAACGTGGCGCGGCCTGGGGCGTGGAGCCCGCGCAGATCTACAGCGACCACCATGAGTTGCTGGCCCGCGCAGAACTCGACCTGGTCGAAATCCTCGTGCCGCACCACCTGCACTGCCCGGTCATGCTGGATGCCGCCGCCGCCGGCCTGCACATTTCGCTGCAGAAGCCGATGGCGCTCAACCTCGCCGACGCCGCAGCCATGGTCGCTGCCGCGGATGAGGCGGGCGTGGTCTTCAAGGTCTTCGAGAACTTCATCTTCTACCCGCCGGTGATGCGCGCGAAAATGCTCATCGACAATGGCGAAATCGGCGATCCGCTCACCATCCGCATCAAGAGCAACTCGGCCACCAGCCCGGATGCCTGGCCCATCCCGCCCGCGGCGGAGGCCTGGCGCTTCACGCCCGAGCAGTGTGGCGGCGGCCCGCTGGTCTTCGATGACGGCCATCACAAGTTCGCCCTCGGCTGGCACTTCATGGGCCAGGCGGAGGCCGTGCACGCCTGGATCGGCGAAACCGAGCGCGAGCCAGGCTTCCTGCTGGATGCGCCCGCCATCATCTCATGGAAGTTCCCCGGCGGCCGCTACGGCTCGCTCGAGGTCGTCTACTCACGCGACATGGAAATCTGGTCGCGCTACTATGCCCAGGACGATCGCGTCGAAATCACCGGCACGCGCGGCGTCATCGAAATCACGCGCGGCCACGGCAAGCTGTTTGACCGCCCGCCCGTCATCCTTTATCGTGACCGGCAGACGCGCAGCTTTTCGGACATGGCCGTCGGCTGGGAGGAGAGCTTCATCCTGTCCACGCGCCACTTCATCGACGCGCTGCATGCGGGCGAGCCGCCCGTGCTGACTGGCGCGCAGGGCTGCGAGGTGCTGCGTTTCGCGCTCGCCGCCCAGGAATCCGCCCGTAGCGGGCAGCCGGTGACCCTTGCGTGAGACCCGGCCCGGCACAAGCAGCAGATCAAGGAGTGAACTCCCCATGCAGACCAGGATGCTGATCGACGGCCAGTGGGTCGACGCGCTTGATGGCAAGACCACCCCGGTGATGAACCCGGCCACCGGCGAGGTCGTCGCCGATGTGCCCTTCGGCAGCGCTGCCGACGTCGCGCCCGCCATCGCGGCGGCGCGCCGCGCCCTGCCGACCTGGCGTGAAAGCAGCGCCTGGGAACGCGGGGCGGTCCTGCGGCGGGCCGGCGAGCTGATCCGCGAGCGCGTGTCATTGCTGGCTGCGATCATGACGCAGGAGTGCGGCAAGCCGCTGGCCGAAGCCATGGGCGAATGGGGCTCCGCCGCCGACGTCTTTGACTGGTACGCCGAGGAAGGCAAGCGCGCCTACGGCCGCCTCATCCCCTCCAACTCGCCCAACAAGCGCCTGATGACCCTCGTGCGCCCCGTCGGCGTGGCCGCTACCATCACCGCCTGGAACTTCCCCGGCATCCTGCCCGCGCGCAAGTGGTCGGCCGGCCTGGCCGCCGGCTGCACCATCGTCGGGCGGCCCAGCGAACTGACGCCGCTCTGCTCCATGCTGCTGGCCGAACTGCTGGTCGAGGCCGGCTTGCCGCCGGGCGCGCTCAACCTGGTCAACGGCGACCCCGCCGGCATGGGCGAGGCCTTCACCGACAGCCCCGAGGTCGACAAGATCAGCTTCACCGGCTCGCAGCGCGTGGGCCACATCCTGATGCGCAACGCGGCGTCGCACTTCAAGCGCCTGTCGCTGGAGCTGGGTGGCAGCGCGCCGGTGCTGGTCTTTGCCGACAGCGACATCGAGGCCGCCGCCGAACAATCGGTCACTGCCAAGTTCCGCAACAACGGCCAGGTCTGCATTTCGCCCGCGCGCTTCTACGTCGAGCAGCCGGCCTACGAGGACTTCCTCGAGGCCAGCAAGGCCGCCGCCGAACGTCTGGTCATCGGCAACGGCCTTGATGAAGGCGTGACCGTCGGCCCGATGGTCACCGAAGCCGGCCGCGACAAGGTGGAGGGCTTTGTGCAGGACGCCGTCAGTCGCGGCGCCAAAATCGTCACCGGCGGCGCGCGTCCGGCGGACATGCCGCGCGGCTGGTTCTACCAGCCCACCATCCTCACCGGCGTGACGCCCGACATGCGCCTGAGCTGCGAGGAGGTCTTCGGCCCGGTCATGCCGGTCATGTCCTTCAGCTCGCTGGAGGAGGCGCTGCAGCAGGCCAACGGTACGCCCTACGGCCTGGCGGGTTACGCGATCACCAGCGACCTGGGCAAGGCCATCCGCGTCGCGGAGGGCCTCGAATTCGGCGTGGTCGGCGTCAACGACCTGGTGCCGGCGGTCGCGCAGGCGCCCTTCGGCGGCGTCAAGCAGAGCGGCTTCGGTCGTGAAGGCGGTCAGGAAGGCCTGCAGGAATACCTGGAAACGCGCTTCGTCTCGCTGGCGTTCTGAAATGCCTGTGTCCGGGGCGCGCCCGCCGGGCCTGGCGGGCGGACTGACCGAATATGGCGACCGCGAGTTCGCGCAGTATCTGCGGCATTCCTTCGCCAGCGCCATGGGCTACACGCCGCAGGCGCTGGGCAAGCCGGTCATCGGCATCCTCAACACCTGGAGCGAGCTGAACAACTGTCATCGCGGCCTGCGCGACCTGGCGCAAGCGGTCAAGCGCGGCGTGTGGCAGGCCGGCGGGCTGCCGCTGGAGTTCCCAACCATCTCCCTCGGCGAGATCTTCCTCAGCCCGACCAGCATGTTCCTGCGCAACCTGATGGCGCTCGACGTCGAGGCCATGTTGCGTGCCCAGCCGCTGGACGCCGTGGTGCTGATGGGCGGCTGCGACAAGACCCTGCCGGCCCTGCTGATGGGCGCCGCCAGCGCGGACCTGCCCGCCATCGTGCTGGCCGCCGGCCCCATGCTCACCGGCAGCCACGAGGGCGAGCGCATCGGCGCCTGCACCGACTGCCGCCGCTTCTGGGCCGCTTACCGGCGCGGTGAACTGGAGCGCGCGACCATTGACCATATCCAGCAACAACTGGCGCCCACCGCCGGCACCTGCGGCGTGATGGGCACCGCCAGCACCATGGCCTGCCTCGGCGAGGCGCTGGGCATGATGCTGCCGGGCGGCGCGGCCATCCCCGCCGTGCATGCCGAACGTCAGCGCCACGGCGAGCGCAGCGGCATGCAGGCCGTGGCCCTCGCGCACAGCGGCCTGACCCCCGCGCGCATCATGAACGACGCGGCCTTCGATAACGCCCTGCGCGTGCTGCAGGCCATCGGCGGCTCCACCAACGCCGTCATCCACCTGACCGCCATCGCCGGTCGTCTCGGCATTCGGCTGGAGCTGGAGCGTCTCGACGACATTGGCGCGGAGACGCCCGTGCTGGTCGGGCTCAAACCTTCGGGCGCGGCCTACATGGAAGACTTTTATCGCGCTGGCGGGATGCCGGTGGTGCTGCAGGCCCTGCGCGAGCAGCTGCAGCTCGACGCGTTGACGGTGTCCGGCGCGACCCAGGGCGAGCAGCTGGCGACGCCCTTCGAGTGGCCCGCCTGGCAGGACGTCATCCGGCCGCTGCACGCTCCGCATCAGGCAGCGGGCGCGCTGATCGCCCTGCGCGGCAGCCTCGCGCCCGACGGCGCCGTGCTCAAACGCTCCGCCGCCAGTCCCGCGCTGCTGCAGACCGAGGCCCGCGCCGTGGTCTTCACATCGCTGGCCGACCTGGCCGCGCGCATCGACGACCCCGCGCTCGACGTCCGCCCGGACGACTGCCTCATCCTGCAGAACGCCGGCCCGCTTGGCGGCCCCGGCATGCCCGAGGCCGGTTACCTGCCCATCCCGCGCAAGCTGACTGGCCAGCGCGACATGTTGCGCATCTCCGACGCGCGCATGAGCGGCACAGCTTTCGGCACCATCGTGCTGCACGTGGCGCCGGAGGCCGCAGTCGGCGGGCCGCTGGGCCTGGTGCGCAGCGGCGACCGCGTGCGCCTCGATGCGCAGCGCCGTCGCCTCGACCTGCTCGTCGATGAACGCGAGCTGGCCCGCCGCGGCGAGTCAGCGCGGCCGCAAGCGGCCCCCGCCCTCCGCGGCTACGAGCGCCTCTACCAGCGCTCCGTCCAGCAGGCCCCCCTCGGCGCCGACTTCGACTTCCTGCGACACGAATCCCTCCAGGGGGCGTGACCTGGCGTGAATGTGTTGCGCGAGTTCCCGGCCAGGGCAGACGACCTGCGAGAGGAGAGTCAGATATTATCTGCTGCCTGACCGGGAAAAGGCGTTCCATTCGGGCGAGAATCCGGTCCCTGTGTGGGTCAGGTGAGTCCCCGTGGCTCTGATTCTCCTCCTGCTGCTTGCGCTGCTCTTCGCCGGCACGGAGGAACAGGGCGACGTCCCCGCCCCCTTGCCGCCGACCCCGACCGCGCCCGTCGGCGAACAGGCGCGCGTCCTGCGCGTCATTGATGGCGACACGATTGAAGTAGCACTCAACCGACGGAATCGTCGGGTGCGCTACGTCGGCATCAACACGCCGGAGCGCGACGAACCCTGCTCGGATGCCGCGACGGCCGCCAACCGGCGTTTGGTCGGGGGCCGCACGGTGACGCTGGTGCGCGATACCGAAGACGTCGACCGCTACGGCCGTCTGCTACGTTACATCTACGTGGGCAACGTTTTCGTCAACGAGGCGCTGGTGCGCGACGGCTACGCCGAGAATTTCGTCTGGCCGCCGAATACGCGCTTCGCAGACCACTTCCGCGCGCTGGAGGCGGAGGCGCGTTCAGCGGAACGCGGCTGTCATCCGACCGGCGTGTTTGCTGATGGCGACAGCGAGCGCTGATGCGATAAGGTAGCGTCCTTCGTCGCATCCACGCCACGTCTGCGAGAAACGCTAATGCCTTCGCAACCAACCCTCCGCGACGCACCCTTCACCTGCGAATACGATGCTGGCGAAGACGCGCTCCACATTTCCCTGGAGCCGGTGGTCGACGAGACCTTCTTCGTCAGCCTGCAGGACCAGCCCGATATCTTCCTGCGCCGCCGCTGCTGGGGCTCCCAATTCGTCGGCATTTCCCTGAAGCCGGCCTCGCCAAGGCTCGGCTCCAGGGCGCCAGACGATGACACCATGCGCCGGCTCGCCGACGAACTCGTCGCGCAGTACGGGCAGATGGGTGCTGACGAGATTTCACGCCACCAGTACAAGGCGTCGCACACGCTCGACGGCGACCCCAGGGTCACCTGGAGCTACGAACCCTTCTCGGAGTCCTTGTACATTGATCTTGAGCAAGACGTGGAAGAGAAGGACGACGTCGAAGTTGAGGGGTATCCGCATCTGTATCTGCGCCGGGCCTGCGACGATGATCGCATTGTCGGCATGTTCATGATCCTTGTCGCCCGGTACCTCGGCACGGACATGCCCACTGGCGGACAACTGCGCGCCCTGGCGCGGGAGCTCATCGAGAAGTACGCGCCGGCCGCCTGACCACGCACGCGCCGGGGACGCGCGCAGCACACCCCCGGCGTCTTCAATGATGGCGATAGCGAGCGCTGATGCGCTACGGTAGTGTCCTTCGTCGCCATTCCATTCAGCCAGAGCGCCGCCGCCCGCATGACCGACTTCTGGCAACGCCTCGCCGCCGCCCCGCCCGACCTGCCTGTGCCGCTGGCCGTCGACCCTGACGGATGCACGGTCTATATGTCCAGGGCAAGGTGGGAAACTCACATCCTTCCCGAACATGAGCACATTCGGTTAATTCAGGACTTGCTGGTTCCTGCAATAGTCGATCCTGACGAGCGCGAGTTTGAGGATCCTTCAGGTCAAGTCGTCCGTTTCTATCTTAAAATTCCCCGGGACCGACTTGAACTCTTCACAAATCACTGGATCAGGGTCGTGGTAAAATATCGCTACCCATCCGTTACCGGATTCAGCCGAACCGGTCTGGTCAGCACTGCATTTCCGGATCGCAGAAGGGGAAAACGCTAATGCCTTCGCAACCAACCCTGCGCGACCTTCCCTTCACCCTTGAGTACGACGCCGAAGATGATGTGCTTCACGTTCTGCTGGAGGGGAACGGAGACCAGGCCGGCTTCATCACCTTCGTCAGTCTCATCGACAAGCCCGATATCTTCCTGCGCATCAATGAATGGGACCGTCGCTGTCTCGGCATTTCCCTGAAGCCGGCCTCGCCCCGCCTCGGCACGAAGGCTCCGGGCCGCGACGCCATGCGCCGTCTGGCCGACGAACTCGTCGCGCAGTACGGGCAGATGGAAGCGGCCGAGATTTCACGCCACCAGTACAAGGCGTCGCACAAGCTCGACGGCGACCCCAGGGTCACCTGGAGTTACGAACCCTTCTCGGAAATCTTGTACGTCAATCTCAGACGGGATATCGGTCATACCGACTACGTCACCGCCGACGGCCAGCCCGACGTCATCCTGCGCCGCGACCCGAACGAAAACGATCGCGTCGTCGGGTTCATGGTTGAACATGTGCCACGTCGCTTCGGCACCGACATGCCCGACGACGAAGCCCTCCGCGCCCTGGCCAGCGAACTCATCGCGCGTTACGCGCCGGCCGCCTGACTTCACGCGCGCCGGGGACGCGCACAGCACACCCCCGGCGCAATCACTTCCGCGCTACACCGTGATGTTGGTCAGCGCGGCCGCCACGTCCGTATCAAGGCTGACGAAGGCCAGGCGCACCGTCGCCGTCAGCTGGTAGCTGTCGTAGTAGGGCAGGTAATCCAGGCTGACCGCGATGCGGCGGCGGTAGCCCACGAACCAGCCCGAGCGCGCGACGCAGAGCGCCGTGCCCTTCGTGTTGCTGCTGGTCGTGGTGCCGTTCACCTTGCCGCCCGCGCCGTCGCTCAGCGGCATTTCCGCGCTGACAATCACCGGCGCGCCGTCCATGATGCCGATCTGGCCGCTGCGCGCGCTGGCCAGCGGGCCGGCCTTCTCCATCGTCAGAAACTCGCTCAGGCCCAGCAGCTTGGCGTAGCTGCCGCCATCGACGATCCACGCCAGGTCGGCAGGCCGTACAGCATGGCGCGCCGCCAGTTTGAAGCGCACCGAGCGCAGCAGCGCCAGCGTCGGCCCGCCGTTGGCGTTCACGCGGCCCGCGCTGTTGCTGACCAGCGCCAGCTTGCGCAGGCCGTTGAAGGCCTTGCTGCGGTTGTTGGCGTCCGGCGCACGGCCGTTGCTGTTGATGCTGCTGCTGCCGGCCGTGTCGCCGTTGAGCAGCACGTGGTCGATGCTGTCCGTGATGGCGCGCATGGCCTGCTCGCGGTAGATGGCCAGCACCGGCACGACACTGTCCTCCACCAGTTCCGAGCTGAAGCCGACGCGCAGTGCCAGCTTCTTCGCGTTCAGCTGCACCTTGCCCGAGCCGATCTTGCTCTCCGGGATGGCGTTGCCGCTGCCCAGCGTCAGCTGCGCCTCGTTGCTGGTCTCGGGCACGAAGTAGACGGTCGGGTCCGTGCCCTCGGTCGGCAGCTCGAAGGGGTTGGCGGGCATCTCGATGGCCTGGAACAACGGCAGGATACTGTTCTCCTGGCGCGCCCGCTGCCAGATCTGTCCGCTCCACATCTCCGGCACCCATTCGTCGCCGAAGCCCGCCTGGGTGCTGTGGCTGAGCTCGTCGGCCTTGGTCGCGCTCAACCCCTCGCGCCGCACCTTGTGCGCCAGCGCGTTGCCGAAGCGCTCGCTGACGCCGCGGAACTGGCGCGTCGCGCTCAGCAGCATGTAGCCGTGCAGCATGTCCACGGCGTTGAGCGTGTCGTAGGGGCTGCTGACCCCTGTGGTCTTCACTGCCTCGTCGGCGCTGGCCAGCGGCAGACGTTTGCGCGCAACGGTGCTGCTTTCGTTTTCGTTTGGCATGGCTGCTCCCTGTGCTTGTGTGATTGATTGCGATGCGGGCGGGCTTGCCGGGTCGCCCGGCAGCGTCCAGTCCAGCCCCAGCGCCTCCCAGGCGCGCTTGATGGTCTGGACGTCGCTGCGGCGTGGCTGGGCCGGGGTGGGCGTCAGGCTGCCCTCGACGATCGGCCAGCGGCGGATGTGCCCGTCGTCAGCCACCTCGACCATGTGCGCCAGGCTGCCCGAAGACCAGCCCAGCACCTGCTTCTCGATCAGTCGCTGCACGGCGCGCGCCCAGCGCTGGCGCAGGTCCAGCTGCGCCTCGGCCCACACGCCGGTCTCATCCCTCACCAGCGTGTCTATTGTGCCGATCACCGCCGCCTTGAGCGCTCCGTCCAGCCCGTGCTGATAGAGCACCGGACGCTGCGAAAACCAGGCCAGGCCCAGCTCCGTTGCCGGCGTGAAGTATTCTCCCTGCAGGTCGCGTTCGTCGGGGTTGCCCCACACCACCAGATAGCCGCCGACGCGTCCGGCGCTGTCCAGTGTCTTCAGGCTTGTCTGCATTGCCTTCTCCCCTGGCCTCGAGTTGTGATGTAAGAAACATGCGGGTCGCGTTCGACCTGGCATCCCCTCGGTCCGTCCGCACGCGGCTGGCAGGCATGGTGCAGGGGCGGGGGTCATGCGGGCTGCGGGTCAGCGCCCTCGTTCGCCCGGGGGCGCGAGCGCGCGTCGCCGTCGCCGTTGTCACGGTAGTGGCGCAGAGGCCGGCCCGCAGGCGCTGCTACAGGGCCAGTCTGGCTGATTTCGTGAGGATGGTGCGTGTCAAATGTGCCGTCTTCGGGGGCAAGCCGGCTATTCGTGCAGCAGGCTCCGCGCCCGCGCCCGGGGTGGGCGGAGGCGTGGGGCCTGCGCGTTCATGGCTCGCGTCTCTGCGCTCAGCCCGCCTGCAACCAGGCCAGGCTCCAGGTCAGCGCCTCGTCAATGATCTCCGGCCGTTCCGACAGCACGTCGAAGACGTGGTCGCCGTCCAGCACGACCAGCTGCTCATCGCCCTCGTGGTAGTCGAGGAAGACCTGGCCGGCCTGCGGCTGCGGCGTTACCGTGGTGTCGCGCTCGCCGACGATGACCATCATTGGCCCGCCATAGCTGGCGATTTCAGCGACCGGGTCCACGAGGAAGACGTCCTCGAAGAAGGGCGCGCGCAGCTCGATCTCCACGCCCCAGGGCAACATGATGGCCGTGGCCTCGTCGCCCGCCGCCGCGCCGGACAGCAGCGTATCAAAGCCCAGCAGCAGGCCGTAGCTCATGGGTGGGCTGGACACCGCCGACCAGAGCACGAGCTTGCTGACGCGCGCGTCGCGCCCCGCCGTCGCCGCGGCCACCAGGCCGCCCTGGCTCAGGCCCAGGACGCTGATGTTCCCGCTGTCGATACCCTCCATCCCGCCCAGATAATCCAGCGCCGCGATGGCGTCCGAGATTTGCCCGCTGAAGGTCGTGTCTTCCCAGGCGCCGTCACTCTCGCCCGAGCCGCGGAAGTCGATGCGCAGGCTGGCATGGCCGCGTTCGCCCAGCCAGCGCGCGCTGCGGCTGAACATCGTGTCTTCAGTGCCCAGCACGGGCAGCTCGTGGCGCGTGCCGGTGAAGCCGTGCAGCAACAGCACGACCGGGAAGGGCCCGTCGCCCACCGGCATGGCCAGCGTGCCGACGATCGACTCGCCCATGTTCTCGATGCTGACATCGCTCTCGCTCACCTTGAAGTCCGCCATCGAACCGGCCAGCATCGCCGCGGCGTCGGCGACGCCCTCCTGCGCCGTCAATGGCAGCGCGAGCAGGCAGAGCATGAGCAGCAGCGCGCTAAACAACGCCCGCCGCACAACCGGTTTTACATACAGTTGTGAATGCACTATTCTCCCTCCGAACCCGATATGTTTCCGTTGCCGGAACTCTAGCGCGGCGCAGGCCCCGCCGCGAATGTTGAACCACCGGGATGGGCCTGCGCGGCAGTCCCGGGCGAGAGTGCCTGGCGCATCTGTCGCGGCCGACCTGCAATGACGCCCGCACCCGGGAGGAGTGAGCGTGGACCTTGAGGCGGTAGCAGCCATCGCCAGCGACATCATCCGCCAGGCTGGCGCGCTGGCGCTGCAGCGCTTCGGCCAGCCGCATCAGGAAGACAGCAAATCCTCCGTCTTTGACATCGTCACGGAGGCCGACCGGGAGGTCGAGGCCTTCCTCGTAGCAGCGCTGGCCGCGGCCTTCCCGCAGCACCACGTCGTGGGTGAGGAAGGCGGCAGCGCCGGCGCGCCCGCCAGCAGCGACTGCCACTGGTATCTTGACCCCGTCGATGGCACCAGCAACTACGCCAGCGACATCCCCTTCTTCTCCATCAGCATGGCGCTCACCGACCGGACGCTGACGCCCTTGCTGGGGCTGGTGTTCAACCCCGTCGCCGGCGAACTCTTCAGTGCCAGGCGTGGCGCCGGCGCCACGCTCAACGGCGTCAGTGTGCGGGTTTCAGCGACCTGCGCGCTACAGAACGCTGTACTCGCCTGCGGCTTCTCGCGCCATCCCGTCCACCACGAGCGCCAAAACGCAGCGATCCTGCGTCTCCTGCCGCGCGTGCGCGGTATTCGACGCTTCGGCTCCGCGGCCATGGAGCTGGCCTGGGTCGCCTGTGGCCGTCTGGACAGCTTCCACGAAAGCGACCTGCATCCCTGGGACTGCCTCGCGGGCGTGTTGCTGGTGCGTGAGGCCGGCGGTCGCGTGAGCGACTACCGGGGCTGTGAAAGTGGCCTGACGGGCGCGGAGCTCCTGGCCAGCAACGGCCGGCTGCACGACCTGCTGCTGCAGGAACTCCGGCCCGCGCGCGCCGACTAGCCCGCGCGCAGTGTGGCGCGCGCCTCGCGGAAGATCGTCTGCACCGCGTCAGCGGCCTCCGCGCCGGCGCCCGCGCCCTGGCCCGCGGCCTGCAAGCGCGCCGCCACCTCGAAGGCCAGCGCCTCCGGCAGCGCGCGGATTTCGAAAGCGCGGCCCGACTTCGCGGAGCCTTCCGCTCCCTGCCGGCGCAGGGTGAAGCGCTCCCAACGTCCCAGCTCCTGCAAGGCAGCACGAATCGGCTCAGGCCCAGGCTCCGGCGTCGTCCCTGCCCCGGCGGCCGTCATGCCCGCCGGCAGCGCGCCCCAGGGGACCGGCTCCAGCTGGTAGTAGCGTTCGCGCAGTTCGTTGATGCTTAACAGCGGGCCGGCCGTGCGAATCTCCTCAAGCCGCGCGCGAACGTCGGTGGGCCGGATGTCCTCGAACTGCGCCACATGCTCACCGGGCCAGAAGGGCAGCAGCTCCTGCGTGATCTTGCTGGCGATGCGCACCAGGCGCGGCCACAGCGTGCGCTCGATGAAGAGCCGTTCCGCCACGCGCGCGTTGGCCTCGGTCGCGTTTTCGCTGACCAGACCCACGGGGATGCCGAAGAGGTTGAGGATCTCGTTGCGGTGCGCCTCGCGCCCCTGCAGAAAGTCGAGCTCGTTGTGGCTCAGGCCGATGTTCTGCCAGCTGATGCCGCCGCCGCGCAGGAAGGCCGTGCGCCGCTGCGGCCCGCCGTAGCTCTGGCGCCACTCGCGCTTGATGCGCTCGTAGTCCGCGTCGCTGACGAAGTCGCGGATGCTGACGATGCCCGCCGGCACGCCGTTGTCCTGGCCGAAGGTGTTGTGATTCCACTGCGCCATGGCGCGGTCGCTGCGGATGGCCAGGCGGCCGGCCTCCAGCGCGGAAAGGCCGTAGTAGTCGTTGGCGGGATGCCAGCGCCGGAAGTGCAACAGCTCCGCCGCCTCCAGCGGGATGCGCTGCCCGTCGATTTCGTAGATGTAGCCGCGCACCAGGCCCGCCGCGTCCGGCACGATGCTGACGCGCTCCGGCCGCAGCGGCCAGATCTGCGTCGGCGCCGCGCCCGCGCCGGCCAGCAGCCAGTAGGCGTTGCCGGTCAGTTCCAGCATGCCCACCGTCTGTTCCATCAGGGCGAAGCGACTGAGCTGCGGGTTGGGCGCGTCCAGCAGCTGCTCCAGCGGATGGCGCTCCACCGCCAGGCGTTTTTCGCCCTCCAGCCGCAACACCTGCAGCGGCACCAGCGCGGCCGCCTCGGCGATGCGGTTGATGGCGATGTAGACCCACGGCGACTGCTGATACACACGCGCGCGCGCCGCCTCGTTGCCATGTTCGGGCCACAGGCCTGCCTGGTGCCGCGTTAACGCCTGCAACTGCGACGGCGCGCGCCGCTGCTCCCGTCCCGAAAAACGCTTGCGAATTTTGTCCAGCATGGTACCGTCCTTTCCCTTGACTGACCGTTGACAGAAGTTCCTTCCCGGCCCACAGTGGCCGGGAAGCGTGACTGACGAGCCTGGACTGTTGCTGTGAACGAGCGACCCGATCTCGACCTCATTCAGCTGGTGCAGCGGGCGCGCATGGCGCACGATGACCAGGCGCGTCCCTCGCAGATCAGCGGCGCCTACTGGCTGGAGGCGAAAGCGCCGCCCGACGCGCGTCCCGGCCCGACTGTGCGCGCGGCTGCGTTGCGCGCCGAAATCGACGTCGCTGACCTCGATGCGCTCTGGGAGCGGCTGCGGGCTGCCACCCATGCCGGCCAGCTGGGCTACAAGGCGAAGGTCGCCACCGCCGCGCGCGAGGCCGCGCCCGAGCGCCGCGAGCTGCGCGTGCTGGTCGCCGACATTGCGGACGCGCCGGAAGTGGCGCGCGTACAGGCCAGATTGCAGGCGCTGACGCCCGACCTGCGCTGGACGCAGCTGCCGGACTGAAGACCTGCGCCTGCGCTACAATGCAGCGTCAATCGGGCGAGGATGCGCGCATGGGCAACATCTTTTACGTGGACGGCGAATTTGTAGATAGCGCAGCGGCGCAGGTGCCGGCAAACGACCTCGCCGTGCTGCGCGGCTACGGCATCTTCGACTTCACGCGCACCTACGGCGGCCGTCCCTTTCGCCTCGACGACCACCTGCAGCGTCTGCAGCGCTCGGCGGACCTGATTCTGCTGGAGCTGCCGCACAGCATCGACGGCATCCGCGACGTCGCGCTCGAGACCCTGGCGCGCAACGGCTATCCCGGCAACGGCGCGGACGCCAGACTGCGCATCGTAGTCACCGGCGGCAGCAGCCCCGACGACATCACGCCCGCCGGCCCCGCGCGCCTGCTGATGCTGGTCACGCCCTTCGCCGCGCAGCCCGCCGCCCGCTACCGCGAGGGCATCAAGATCATCAGCGACCGGCAGGAGCGCTATCTGCCGGAAGCCAAGACCATCAACTACGTGCCGGCCATCGTCGCCCTGCGTCGCGCCCGTCAGGCTGGTGCCGTGGAGGCCATCTACGTCAACCGCGCGGGCCACGCCCTCGAGGGCACCACCACCAACCTCTTCGCCGTCTTCGGCGAGCGCCTGGTCACGCCCGCAGCGGAGATCTTGCCCGGCGTCACGCGTCAGGCCGTGCTGGAGCTGGCCGCCAGACGCATGCCGCTGGAGCAGCGCGTCCTGCCGCTGGCGGAGCTGCTGCGCGCGGACGAAGTCTTCATCACCTCGTCGAGCAAGGAAGTCTGCCCCGTCTGCCAGGTGGATGAGACGCGCATCGGCCAGGGCGCGCCCGGCCCGCACACCCGCGCCCTGATGCAGGACTTCACGCAGCTGGCCGCCGCCTGGGCCCGCGGCGATTGAGGCGAAATTCTCAACAAGGCAGGAGTAGTACATGAAACGCCTTGAGCTCGTGATGATCGCGCTGGTCATCCTGTCCGTCACGCTGATGGTGCTGGAGACGCTGCCCGAACTGGCGCATCTGGCGGAAGTCTTCGCGGCCCTTGATGCCGTCCTGCTGCTGGTATTCGTGGTGGAGTACCTGCTGCGCATCGCCCTGGCGGAACGGCGCCGGGGCTACATCCTCGGCTTTTACGGCATCATCGACCTGCTGGCGATCCTGCCCGGAGTCCTGCATCTGCTGCTGCCTGCGGTCACGGTGTTGCGCGGCATCCGCGTCATCCGCCTCGTGCGCATGCTCCGCATCCTGCGTCTGCTGAAGCTGGCTCGCTACTCCAACGCCGTGGGTCGCTTTCGCCTGGCGTTGCTGACCATCCGCGAGGAACTGGCGCTTTTCTCCGGCGCCGCGCTGGTCTTCGCCCTCTTCTTCTCGTTCCTGATCTACGAGGCGGAGCGTCACACGCAACCCCACTACTATACGTCAGTGCCGGCGACGCTGTGGTGGGTGGTCATCTCACTGACTTCGGTCGGCTACGGTGACGGCTACCCGCTCACCACGACCGGGCGCCTGCTCACCGTAGTGATGCTCCTGCTGGGCATGGGCATCGTGGCCGTCCCGACCGCGCTGCTGGCCTCCGCCCTCAGCAAGGTGCGCCGCGCAGAAGACGAATGAGGTTTCGGGGTTGCGCTGACCCGCGGCAATAGCCCCGGCAAACCTGGCGCCGGGGCAGTCGCCCACCCACACTACCCCGTCAGACTCTCCAAACGCTCCACATACTCCGCCAGGATGCCGAAGGTCGTCTCCACCGCTTCCGGCCCGGCCATGTCCACGCCCGCCGCGCGCAGCGCCGGCACCGCATACTGCGAACTGCCCGCGCTCAGGAAGCCCAGGTAGGCCTCGGCCGCGCCTGCATCCCCCGTCAGCAGCTGGCGCGACAACGAGTGCGCCGCCGCGATGCCGGTCGCGTACTGGAACACGTAGAAGTTCATGTACATGTGCGGGAACTGCGCCCATGTGCTGCCGACGCGCTCGCGCTCCACCTGCATCTCGCTCCCGTAACCCTCGCTGAAGAGGTCGGCCATCAGCTCGTTAAGGTCGTCCGCCGTCAGCGCCTGGCCGCGCTCGGCGCGTTCGTGCGCCTCCAGCTCGAAGCGCGCCAGCGTCGGCATGATGAAGAAGTAACGATGCAGGTTGTCCATCGCCTCCTCAATGATGCCGATCTGGAACTGCGCATCGTCCTGCGCGCGGAAGAGCTGATCGCGCACCAGCGCCTGGTTGAGGTTGGAGGCCACCTCGGCGACGAACATGCTGTAATCAGTGTAGTGGAAGGGCTGATGACGCCGCGTCAGCAGCGAATGCATCGAGTGGCCCAGCTCGTGCGCCAGCGTGCTCAGTGCACCCAGGCTGTTGTCGTAGCTCATCAGAATGAAGGGCCGCGTGTCGTAGGCGCCGAAGGAGAAGGCGCCCTGGGTCTTGCCCTGGTTGAGCGCGCGGTCCACCCAGCGTTCCTCCAGACAGCCCTGGCGCAGCTCGCGCACGTAGTCCGCGCCCAGTGGCGCCATGCCTTCACAGATCCAGTCGACCGCCGTCTCGAAGGGGATGTCTGGCAACTCGCCGGCGAGCGGCGCCCAGATGTCATACGGATGCAGCGTCTCGACCCCCAGCGCGCGGCGCCGCACCGCCCAGTAGCGGTGCCAGGTGGGGATGTGGCGGCGGAAAGTGTCGATCAGGTTGTGGAAGACTTCGGGCGCGATGTTGTTGGGGAACAGCGCCGCCTCCAGTGAGGAGCCGTAGCGTCGCGCGCGGGCGTTGAAGACGTCGCGTCGCACGATGGCGTTGAAGTTGCTGGCGAAGGTGTGCTTCATCGACAGGTGGCCGTCGGCGTAGCTTTCCCAGGCTGTGCGCCGCGCCTCACGGTCGTCCTCGCCCAGGATGGTGTCGAGCGTGCCCTGCGCCACTTCCAGCGACTCGCCCTCGTTGTTCGTCGCCGGCGCGAAACGCAGGTCGGCGTTGGCCAGCACCTGGCCGGTGTTGCTGATGGCCATGAAGGGTTCGCTCGCCAGCGCCAGCACTTCCTCGACTTCGGCCGTGCGCACGTGCGCGGCCTGGCGGAAGAGGTCGCTGAACCCGTGCGCATGGGCTTGTAGCGCCGGTGTCTCATCGACCATGCGCTGCACCGCCGCCTCGCCGAGGGCCAGAATCTCCGGCCCGGCGAAGGAGCCCAGCGCCAGGCAGCGGCTGTAAAGGCTCTCCGCCTGGCCGACCATCGCGGCGGCGGTCTGGTCGGTCGTGTCCACCGCCTGCGACATGCTGGCATAAAAGTAGAGCTTGTCGATGCGCCGCCCCAGTTCGTCCTGCAACGCCAGCCAGGCGGCCAGCTGCGCCGCGCTCTGGCCCAGCGTGCCGGGGTAGGGCGCCATGCGCTCCAGCGCGCTGGCCAGCGCTTCACGCTCGCTTTCCCAGGCCTCGGCGGACGCGAAGACGCTTTCGGAATCCCAGGTTTCGGCTGCGTTGACTTCATTGCGGGGCGGCAGGGCCATGCGCGTTCTCCCTTGCTGGCATTAGTTGTTCAGTTGACAGAACTGCGATACTGCTTAAAACTCACGCCACTGTCAACAGTCGGCCTGCCTGTGATTCCTGTCGCGCAACATCCCTTTCTGCGTCGGCCCCAACGCACGGTGCTCACGCTCACGCTGCCGGTGATCATCTCGCAGATCGCCGAGCCCATGACGGCGATGGTCGATACGGCCTTCGTCGCGCGTCTGGGCGCGGTGCCACTGGCGGCGCTGGGCGTCGGCGGCTCGGCCCTGTCCCTGCTCGTGTGGGCCTTCTTCTTCCTCGGCGTCAGCGTGCAGACCGAGGTCTCGCGCTCGCTGGGGCGCGGCTCGCAAGAACGCGCCAGCCAGATCACCAGCCTGGCGCTCATGCTGGCCGCGCTCACCGGTTCGCTCATGCTGCTCATCGGCCTGCCCAACGCCGCAGCCCTTGCCCGCCTGCTGGGCGCGGACTCCCCCGTGCTGGAGCCCGCCGTCACCTACATTCAGATCCGTCTGCTGGGCGCGCCGGCCGTGATGCTCACCCTGGTGGGCTTCGGCGCGCTGCGCGGCCTGCAGGACATGCGCACGCCCCTGTGGGTCGCGCTGGGCGTCAACCTGCTCAACGCGCTGCTCGATATCCCCTTCATCTTCGGTCTCGGGCCACTGCCGGCCATGGGCGTGGCCGGCGCCGCCATGGCCAGCGTCATCGCGCAGTACCTGGGCCTGGCCTGGCTGTTGAGTCGCCTGCGCCTGCGTCCCGGCCTGCGCCTCCATTTCGCCCGCGCCGATGCCCGCACCCTGTTGCAGGCCGGGCGTGACCTCGTCGTGCGCAGCGGCCTGCTCACGCTCTTCATGCTGCTCTCCACCCGCGTCGCCAACCAGATCGGCCCCGAGGCCGGCGCCACCCACCAGGCCGTCCGTTCGCTGTGGTTTTTCTGTGGTTGGCTTATGGACGCCTTCGGCACCAGCGCGCAGAGCCTGGTCGGCTACTTCCTTGGCGCAGACCGTCTGCGCCTCGCCCGCCAGGCAGCATCCGTCGCCCTCCTGCAGGGCCTGGCGACCGCCATCGTGCTCAGCCTGCTGGCCCTTGTGGCAACACCCCTGGTGCGCTCTCTCTTCATCCCGCCCGAGGCTGTCGCCTACTTCACGCCCGCCTGGCTGGTCGCCATCGTCACCCTGCCCCTGGCCGCGCTGTCCTTCGTCACCGACGGCATCCACTGGGGCGCGGGCGACTATGCCTGGCTGCGCAACGGCATGATCGTCTCCTCCGTCGCCGCCGCGCTGATGTTGCTGGGCACGGATACCACGGCGCCGGACGCCTTCCTGCTGGTCTGGCTGGCGCTGCTGCTGTGGCTGCTGCTGCGCACGTTCTTCGGCGTGTTGCGCATCTGGCCCGGCCACGCGCGCGCCCCCCTGCGCCACATGCGCCCCCCGCACCCCGCCTGACTTCCTGTAGCACGGCGCGAGCCCACATGCTCTTCTTGTTCGGCGCCCAGGGCTGGTCGGATTTCTATGTCCAGCATCACCAGGCCAGCGCCAGATCATCGCCGGCCTGACGCGCGGCGCCATCCGCGGCTGAGGACTTCCCGGCCTGAATGCCTTTATAGTCCCTCTCCCGGGGAGAGATACAAGCGCCCTCGAAAGCAGTTCTTAAAGCCCCTCTCCCTGAAGGGCTCCCGTCGCAAACGGGAAAGGGCTCCCGTCGTGAGCGGCGGGACAGGGTTTGGGGTGAGGGCAGCCCCTCCCGCATCACGAATTCCCCCACGTAAGCAGTCATTAATGCCCCTCTCCCTGAGAAGGGCTCCCGTCGCAAACGGGAAAGGGCTCCCGCCGCAAGCGGGAAAGAGGGGTTTGGGGTGAGGGCAGCCCGCCCCCATACACACCAGGGGCTACGCCACTTCGCCTGTCCTGCGCTACAATGGCGGCCCTGTGTCCGTCCCCGAAACAAAGGATACCCGCCATGGCCGCTTCGTCCGCTCTCAATGGTCGCGCGCTCAACCGCAACAGCCGTACGCTCGTCGGAGGCGTCAGCCGCGCCGGCGCCCGCGCCATGTTCAAGGCCACCGGCCTCAGCGACGAGGACCTGGAGAAGCCGCTGATCGCCATCGCCAACACCTGGACGGAGATCGGCCCCTGCAACATCCATCTGCGCCGCCTCGCCACCAAGGTGAAAGAGGGCATCCGCGCCGCCGGCGGCACGCCGCTGGAGTTCAACACCATCACCATTAACGACGGCATCACCATGGGCACGGCCGGCATGAAGGCCTCGCTCATCAGCCGCGAGATGATCGCCGACTCCATCGAGCTGGTCACGCGCGCCAACTACTTCGACGGCATCGTCGCGCTCTGTTCCTGCGACAAGACCATCCCCGGCACCATCATGGGCCTGATCCGCCTCAACATCCCCGGCCTCGTGCTCTACGGCGGCACCATCCTGCCGGGCGATCTGGACGGTGAGCCCCAGGATATCGTCAGCGTCTACGAGGCCATCGGCGCCTACAGCGCCGGCAAAATCCCGGCGGAGCAGCTGCAGCGGGTAGAGGACGTCGCCTGCCCGGGGCCGGGCGCCTGTGGCGGCCAGTACACCGCCAACACCATGGCCAACCTCTCGCAAATCCTCGGCCTCTGCCCCATGGGCTTCGCCGACATTCCGGCCGTCGACGCGCAGAAGGACGAGGTCGCGCGCCAGGCCGGCGAGATTGTGCTGCGCCTCGTCGCCGAGGACCTGCGCCCGGACCAGCTGGTCACGCGCACGAGCCTCGAGAACTGCATCGCCGCCTCCACTTCCACGGTCGGCAGCACCAACAGTATCCTGCACACCCTGGCCTTCGCGCGCGAAGCGGGCATCGAGTTCACGCTGGACGACATCGAGACCATCAGCCGCCGCACGCCGGTCATCGCCGACATGCGTCCCACCGGTCGCTACGTCGCGCTGGACATGTATCGCGCCGGCGGCCTGCGTCTGCTGGCGCAGCGCCTGATTGATGGCGGCCTCATCGACGGCAACACGCCCACCGTCACCGGCAAAACCCTTGGCGAGGAGGCTGCCCAGGCTCAGGAAGCGCCCGGTCAGGACGTCATCCTGCCGCTGGCCACGCCGCTGAAGGAGACCGGCGGTCTGGTGGTGTTGCGCGGCAACCTCGCGCCCGACGGCGCCGCCGTCAAGCTCAAGGGCATCGAGCCCATGCAGCATCGCGGCCCGGCGCGCGTCTTCGACAGCGAGGAAGACGCCTACGAAGCCATCGAGAAGCAGGAGATCGTCCCCGGCGACGTGGTCATCATCCGCTACGAGGGGCCGGTGGGCGGGCCGGGCATGCGCGAGATGCTGCAGACCACGGCGGCGCTCGTGGGCCAGGGCCTCGGCCAGCAGGTCATGATGGTGACCGACGGCCGTTTCAGCGGCGGCACGCGCGGCCTGATGATCGGCCACGTCGCGCCGGAGGCCATGCTGGGCGGCCCGCTGGCGCTGCTGCGCGAAGGCGACGTCGTGGCGGTGGACGTGGCGCAGCGCAGCATCGACGTCGAGCTGGACGATGCCGAGCTGGCGCGTCGGCGCGCGCAATGGCAGGCGCCGCCGCCGCACTACAGCAGCGGCGTGATGGCCAAGTACGCGCGCATCGCCGCCCAGGCCAACGACGGCGCCGCCACCAACATCATCCCCGTGAAGGCGTGAGGTAGCGCGTCAGTCGGTTGGCTAGTCTTGGCTCGCCTGCGGCATGAACGCCCGAATAATTTCGCTATTTGGGCGATATCCATCTGCAGTGGCGCGGATCAGGTTCATATCCCCCAATCGATTCAGATCACGTTGAACGGTCTTCCGTGTCTTTCCGGCGTACGCTTCTGCAATTTCCGGTGAAACCCGGCGGATTTCTGAAACCGGAACCGGACGCTGCGAATCACTCATAGCCAGGACCAGTTGACGCCGTCTTGTGGAAGCCGGAGTGTCCCTTTCTTTGCGAAAGCAGTCATAGATGAAGTTTATCCAGTGAATCTTCAACTGTTGTGCTTCGATAATTTGGATTTGTTCATCCAGACCATCAACAAATCCTTCAAGCGCGTAGTCGATGAATGTGTAGAGACCATCCTCCTGCGCGCTGGAAATGGCAAGGTGTCGATAGTATTCCGGTTGGGTCAGGTGATAATGGTTGGTCAGCAACAGCGCAGCAGGCTTGGGTACTCCAGTATCTAACAAAAAGCGAAATTCAAGCAATCGTGCTGTGCGACCGTTGCCGTTCATGAAGGGATGTATCCAGGCAATGTAGACATGAGCAATGATGGCACGCAGGATGCCGAATGTGAATCGCATGTTTGCATCTGCAGGGACAAGCTCTATGTTCAACCACTCACACAGGCGACTTGTCAAATACCTCATGTTCTTTCCAGGAGCACCGAGGTAGTTTCCAACCCTGACATCTTCACCTTGTGCCCTCAGCCGCCCTGCTACGCCTTCCGCTTCCTCTGGCATTTCCTTTAATACAGTCAAGTTGTATCCAGGGATGTCGTCCACAAGGAGATTTGAGACAGTACCGTCCAACATTATGTCGGCTATTTCATTCAAGGCGTTCAGAATGTTAGTGACTTCTTGCCCTTGATATTGTCTTGAAGGAGGGAGTTCCAACGTCCCTTCAAGTTGTTCCCTCACTTGATCTTCTGTCAGAGTATTTCCTTCTATTGCTGTCGTAGCCTGGACACCCTTGATCAGGAAAACTTTGTGCAACCTGTCTGCAGCATCCGGGACAAGCGGTACACCGGAAATTTGCTCACATTTTGCCTGAACTCGACCAAGCAAGAGCCATGTCTTCGCAGATAGACTGTTCGTATTAAAGTGAAACTTAATCCATGGATGCGTCTTTTTATATGTCCGCATGTTTGTCCCTCCTTATGTCCACAACATTGTCCATTAGAATGTCCCGCAATCTAGCACAAATTGATACTGCTGCAAAGCAGGGATGGCACCAATTGCAATTGGTTTGGGTATGGAACCGGATGCGTCCGGGGGAGCGCCGCCTCAGTCCACCGGCAGGCGGCACATCTCCGCGCTGAGCGCCCACAGACGCCGCGCCGCGGCATCGTCCTGCGCCGCCGCCGAGGGTTCGCGCTGCCGGCAATCCGCGAAGTAGCCGCCGCTCACACCCTCGACCTCATCCGCCGTCGCCAGCCACACCAGGGTTTCGGCCCCCTGCTCCGGCTTCTTCATAAACATCGGCGCCAGCAGCTCCAGGGCAGAGCCGAGAACCCCGCCGGTGTTGATGAACAGGCCCGTCGCGACCACGCCCGGATGCAGCGCGTTGACCGTCACGCCCGTGCCCGCCAGGCGCCGCGCCAGCTCGCGCGTGAACAGCACGTTCGCCAGTTTGGACTGGGCATAGGCGGCGAAGCCGGCCACGCCCCAGGTCTTGTGCCCGTCGATATTGTCGAAGTCGAAGGTCTTCTGTCGCTTGTGCGCATCCGAGGACACGTTGATGATGCGCGCCGGCGCGCTCGTCTGCAGCATGTCCAGCAACAGGCGCGTCAGCAGGTAGTACGCCAGGTGGTTGAGCGCGAACGTCCGCTCGAAGCCGTCCACGGTCTCGGCGCGTTCGCTGTAGGCCGCGCCGGCATTATTAAGCAGCACGTCCAGGCGCGTGTAACGCTCCCGGAATTCGTCCGCCAGCTTGAGCACGCCGGTCTGGGTGGAGAGGTCCGCCAGCAGGCCCTGCACCGCGTCGTTGCCGCTCTCTTCGCGGATCATGGCGACGGTCGCGTCCACCTTCTTTTCGTCGCGCCCCGCCAGCGCGATCACTGCGCCCTGCCTGGCCAGCGCCAGCGCCGCCGCGCGCCCGATGCCGTTGGTCGCCCCGGTGATGAGCACCGTTTTGCCCTGCATGTCCGCCATGGCGCGCTCCTGTCCCACACTGACGCCAGCATAACACGAATGAGCGTCCACCCTTTTGTAACTGTGGGCTGCCTCGCGCATCCGTCCACACGCGCCTGGCTTCGATGGTGCAGACGCGGACAGCCATGCAGGGCGCGGGCCCGGGCGCAGTCACCCGTGAGCGCTGCGCCGCCGGCCGGCGCCCGTTGTCAGGCGCGGCGCTCAGGCGAAGTCGAGCACCTTCCCGCCGTGTTGCAGGGCGTGCCACGCCAGCGCCAGCGCCATGACCAGGTCGTCATGCAGGCCCGACGGCGCGCCGTAACGCACGCCGCCGCCCGGCAGCAACTGCGCCCTGTAGCTCGCCAGTTCGTTCAGCAGCGTCTCGTCCGGCAGCAGCGCGAGCTGCTTGCGCTCGATGGCCAGCGCGAGGGCCTCGATCAGCGCGCGCTTGCTCGGCGCGGTGGTCTGAAAGCTCGTGAGCGGCAGGCCGGCCTGCTGCAGGGCCTCAATGTTGGGCGATCCCATGCTGTTGCTTTCGGCGCGGATGAGCCGCAGCCCCCAACGCGCGTGCATGGCCTGCAGGCGCGCCTGTTGCCGCGTCCAGCTCATGCCGCGAAAGCGGTCCCAGGCGACCATCGCCTGGCGCGCCTCGTCCAGCACCACGATCGCTGTGTAGCTGCGGCTGCGGCCCCAGTCCACGCCCGCCACGTACTGGCCCAGGGGTTGCGGTTCGGCAGCGAGCGGCGCCGTGGCGGTCGCGCGCAAGTTCTGAAACAGCGCCCCTTCGCCGGCGAAGAATTCCGCCTCATATTCGGCGCGGAAAATGCGCTCCGGCGTGCCCGCGCGGATCTCCGCCAGCTCCTCTGCGGCCACCAGCGGGTTGTCGCTCGAGGCGAAGTGGAAGGTCTGCCAGCGCCGTTGCCCCGCCTCCAGTCCCTGCTGATACAGGTGCCAGAACCAGTTGTGGCCATTCGGGCTGCTCAGGAAGAGGGCGTCGCCGCGCCGCTCCAGCAACATCGGCCGCAGCACCTGGGGCCAGACCTGGTCATCCATGAAGGCCGCCTCGTCCAGCACCGCGAAGTCCAGCCCCGCGCCGCGCAGATTGTCCGCGATGTGCGTGCTGCGAATCGCCAGCATCCCGCCGCCCGGCAAATCGATGCGCCGCCGATGCTCGCTCACCTTCGCCTCCTGCAGCGGCGCCAGCGTCTGCTTCAGATCGCGCCACACCTGATCGGCCATTCGCTGCGTCGGCGCCAGCCACCAGCAGCGCCCGCCTCTCAGAAAGTGGCACAGCAGCGCCAGCTTGCCCGTCTCGGTCTTGCCGAAGCGCCGCCCGCAGGCCACCACCCGAAAGCGCGCTTCACTCCTCAGAATCCGCTCTTGCCCAGAATGGGGTTTCATGAAGCGAACCATCCGCGTCCTGGAATTCGACCCGTACACGCACTTCCTCCTGTGCCGCCACATTCCCTTGCGCCAGCGCCAATACCTTCAGTACCTTGTCCAGCAACTGGTTGAGGGCCGTGGCGCGCTGGCCCAGCGGCGCGTCCTCGATCGCCTCTCCCAGCGATGCCGACAGCCGCGTGGCCTCCTGCAGCATGTTCTCCAGCGCGAGTTGCTGAAGGCGGACGTGCGGGCTGTCCGCCCAGGCTCCCTGCAGGGTCACCTGCTCCTGTCTGACCTGCGCCAGTTGCGTCTTTGTCTCTTCCAGTTGCGCCTGTGTCTGTTCCAGTCGGGCCTGCGCCTCCCTGAGGTGGATTTCGGCCGCATCGGCGGCGCGCTCCGTCTCGCGCGTCAGCACCTTGACGGCGCTTTGCCGGGCCAGACGTTCTTGCTGGGCCCAGCGCCTGAGCGACCGTGAGGAAATGCCGGTGAGTTCGCTGGTGCGCCTTGTATCGCCCAGCGCTGCCAGGCAGACGAGGGCCGCCTCGCGTTTTAGCGGGTCGTAGTGTTTTGGCATGACGGGGTATCCCAAGCTTTTCCCAATTTATCCCAAAGGCGTGGCTGACTGGCGCGTTCAGGCCGGGGGCAGGCTGTCATCGCCCGCCCCCGCTACGCTGACCGGCAGGCTCGCCATCCGGCTGTCTGGCGGTTCGGCAGTGGCTGTCGCGTAGGCTTCGCCGACCGCGCTGCCCGGTTCAGTGTTGAGTGTGGCGGCTCCCTCAGCGCTCGTGTTGCAGGTCCAGCAGCGCGATGCTGCGCGGCTTCTGCAACTCGCGTGAGATGCGCCCGGCGGCGCAGAGCTTGTCGAGGTAGCGCACGACGGTCGTGGTGCTCATGTAGCAGGCGACGGCGATTTCACGCAGGGTCGGGGAGTAGCCGTGTTCGCCGAAAAAATCGCGGATAAAGTCGTAGACGGTGTTGGTTTCGTTGTCGGGCATCGGGTCACCTGTCTCATTCACCAGTACGAAGGGATACTAGCACAGTATAGAACATTTGTTCATAACGTGTGTGCCCTGCTCGCGCTCAGCGAGCGCGGGACAAGCTTGTTTCCTGCGGGAGGACTACTGGCACTGTTGTAAATGGAAACCTCATGATGTACACTTGTTCTATACAAAATGTGCGGATATGTGTTTTTGCGCCATTCGTGATACCTTTTGGCGGTAGCTTTGTTCACTACTCCTTTTGTGTGATTCGATGGCTGACAAATATCGGTATGAAGTACGTGTGACCGGTGAGGGAATATCACCGGATTCTCTTCCCATACGAGAAATTGCGGACCTCCTCATTGCCGTTGAGGATATGGTCGCCGCTGTAGTCGCTCACAAACATCCCGATTTGGATCTTCAAAAGCGCGGAGTGTTGCGTCTGTCATCACTTACTGACGGCAGTCTCAACCTTGCCTGTAGTTCCCCATACAAGGAAGCCGGTCCGGCGTTGCGTGAGGTCGGGAACGTAGCCGAAGACGGTGACATTTCTCGTTTGCCTGTTGAGGCGAGACCCCCCGTCCTGAAATTGCTGAAATTCAACCACAACCACAACACAAGCACTGATATTCGGGAGGCGGATGGCCAGCGCGCCCGGTTGCTCCGCTTTACGCCAGACATCATAATTTCAGTGCCTGCCGAGTCCGCCACTGTCACAGGGACGACAACGCTATATGGTGAGCTGCTGCGTATCGGTGGAAATCCCCCGGTGGCCCGCATTCGTTTTATTGATGACATCACCAAAAGCTGTCCGGTCCAGTCGACAGATCTGGCTCGCGAAATGGCCACACGGCTCTACGAAATCATCGGTGTACGGGGCAAGGGCGTGTGGGAAGTCGGGAGTATGGAGCTACGCGACTTTAAGATCGAACAGATTACAGAGTACCGCCAGACCTCTCTTACGAAGGCCTTTGAGTCGCTGCGCGAGGTGACGGAGAAATACTATGTAGAAATTGAGGATGTCAACGCCTTCGTCGCCGACCTCCGGGGCCGGGGGCCAGAAGACGAATGACGGTGGTTTGCCTCGACACTCATATCGTTCAGTGGGGCGTATTGAGACGGACGAGCGACCCGGGTCAACAGTACCTTGTTGACAAGTCGGCAGCGCTCATCAAATTCATCGAAAACAACAACGACAGGGTTATTCTTCCCTCGATTGTCATTGGCGAGTTACTGGTGCCGATTCCGCAGGAAGAGCACAGTGAGGTTTTGGCAAGACTGAGCAGAGATTGGCTGACCGTGGACTATGATGTTCTTGCTGCGATGCAGTTTGCGCAAATGCGTTATGGAAGACCAACAGGCGAGGATTTGAGAGAGCTACAAAAAACGAACCCCTTTGCAACACGCAATGAACTCATCGCAGATACCATGATCGCCGCGACTGCCCTTGTACACAAGGCTAAAAATATTTATACGAATGACCGACGTTTCAAGAATTCAGTCGGGAAGTACATCAATATATGTCTTCTCGATGACCTGGACCTGCCAGGTGAACAACAGGGCCTGAATTTCCCGGAATCCGACCCTGGAAAGTGAACCCCAAAACCCTGCTTGATGCGCATGGCATTCATCCCAAACGCGCGCTCGGCCAGAATTTTCTGCATGATCCTGGCGCGCTGCAGAAAATCGTCGCGGCCGCCAAACTCGCGCCGGACGAAACCGTGCTCGAGGTGGGCGCCGGCACTGGCACGCTCACGCGCGTGCTGGCGCGCTCAGCTGCGCAGCTGATCGCCGTCGAGACGGACGGGCGTCTGCTGCCACTGCTGCGCGCCGGCCTGCCGGATACGCCGCAACTGCGCATCCTGCACGCCAACATCCTGGAGCTGGACCTGGTCGACCTGCTGGCGCCGCGCCCCTGGGTGTCTGTCGCCAACCTTCCCTATTACATCACCAGCGCCATCCTGCGTCACTTGCTGGAGTGCGCCCACAAGCCGCGCCGCCTCGTGCTCACCGTGCAGCAGGAAGTTGGCGAGCGCATGGTGGCCCGCCCCGGCGACATGAGCCTGCTGGCGGTCAGCGTGCAGTTTTACGGCCGGCCGCGCATCGTCAGTCGCCTGAAGCCGGCCGCTTTCTGGCCGCGCCCGGATGTCGACAGCGCGGTCGTGCGCATCGATGTGCAGGGCCGCCCGCCGCTGGCTGTGCCCGACGAGGCCACCTTCTTCCGCGTGGCGCGCGCCGGTTTCAGCCAGCGCCGCAAGCAACTGCGCAATTCGCTGGGCAACGGACTCGGCATCTCCGCCGCCGCCGCCGCCGACCTGCTGGCTGCCGCCGACATCGATCCGCAGCGCCGCGCCCAAACCCTGGCGCTGGCAGAGTGGGCGGCGCTCAGCCGGGCCGTGGCCGACGACCCTGGCGGGACGGCTGGCGTATACTGACTGTGTTGTGCATTCGCATTGACGAGTGGTAAGTGACCTCTTGAGGCCCAGGCGCAGGACTCCGGCATGAGTCGCGTGTTCAGATTTATCTTCGGTATGCTTTTGCTCATTTCCAGCGGCTCCGCGCTGCTGGAAGGCGAGGGCGGCCTGTTCATGTGGCTGCTGCTCGCCCTCGGCATCAAACTGCTGGCCGACGCGCGGCGGGGCAGCTTCCCCCAGGCAACTGCGACTGCGCGCTTCCGTGCCGGCCAGGCGGCCCGCTCCGCGCGGCGCAGGGGCCGGCGACAGATCCCCTGCCATGCCAACCTCGCCGTGCGCAACGCCGGCCATGACCCGGAGGCCATGACCCTGCGCGTCAGCGACATCGGCGTCTTCGCCATTCACCATGACCGGGAGACGCTGGTGCATCGCGTGCAGAGCGTGCGCGATGATGTGGACTACATCCAGCCCTGGGTCGCGCTGCGCGTGCCCACCGCCGCCGCCGGCACCCTGCGCTTCGAAATCCGCGATATGGAAGACCGGTTGCTCTTTGTGCGCGACCGGACAGTGCAGCTGGATGCGGGCGAAAATCTGGTCAGCCCCGCCGCCCGCATGCCCGTGCACGATGCCCTCGTCACCGAAGGCGACTGGCAGCTCTGCGTCTATGCCGACGGAGTCCTGCTGGCCGCGCACAGCTTCTTCTGGCTGGAGGCGGACGAGAGCCTCGACGAACCGCGCCTGCGCGCCCATCTGGCTGAAGACGGCGAGATGAACGAGGGGCTGCGGAGCGCCTTCGAGGAAAGCAGCCAGGAAAAGGAACAGAGCCTCGACGAGCTGCTGGATTTTCAGAGCAGCCAGTCGCGCGCCTGATGCAGCCGCGAATGCGCTTGCGGGCACGCGACCCGCTTCGCGTATACTGAAGCTTGCCGGAAGAGGGGATGCCTGTGCGCCTGCGGAAACAGAATCTGCCCTGGCTCATCACCATCAGCGCCCTGCTGGGGCTGGCCTTGCTGCCGGGCGCGGCCGGGGCCGGGCTCGCGGCACTGCTGCTGGGCTGCGGCGCCCTGGCGCTGCTCAGCTCCCTCTCACTCAAACCCGGCACGCTGACCTCAGGGCGTCTGCGCCAGGCGCTGCCGTCCATGCCACGGGCAGGCAGCGTAGCGGTGAGTGACGCGGCGCGCAACGCCAGCGAGCGGGCCCGCCGCCACACCGGGGCCGGCCTCACGCCTGGCCTGACGCTGCTGGACATCGGCCTGATCTGCGCGCGCCTGGGCCCCGGGGGGATGACCCTGCTCAAGGGCCGCAGCTTTTCCGGCGACGATGACGGCCTGCGCCCCTATATTTCCTTGCAGATTCCGCAACATGAGGCCGAACGCAGCGCCCGCCTGCGCTTCGAAATCAGCGACCAGCAGGGCGAGACGCGCTTCGTGCACGAACAGGACGTCTGGCTGCGCGCCGGCGAGCGCGACCTGCTCTCCGAGAACCAGTTGCCGCTGGGCGCCGACCCGCAGCTGCCGCGCAGTGGCGGCGAATGGGAGCTGCGCGTCAGCGTCGATGCGCTGCTGGTCGGCATGTTAACCTTTGAGATGACGCCTTCGCTGCAGCAGCGCAGCGCGGAACTGGAACGCCGCCGGGCAGCGGCGCGTCAAACGGGAGCGGCGGACGACGACGCGCTGCCAGGTCTTGAGGAACTGCTGCGCGAGCCGCCGCGCCGGGAATAGCGCCGCGCGCTCAGCAGCGCAGATGCCGCCCCAGGCGGTTCAGGTCGACGCCGTACCAGGCCAGCACATTGGTCAGCAGCAGCACCGCCGCGCCCTCATCCAGGTTGCCAACCAGCGGCAGGTTGTCCGGCAGCAACTCGAAGAGGCCCGCCGTCGGGTTGGCCAGATACAGCACGGCCAGCGCGCCGGCCACTGGCGCCAGCAGGCGCGTCAGCAGCTTGCGGCTGCCCGCGCGCCGCTGCATGGCCAGGTTGCTGCCCCCACGTCCCGGATCAAAGCCGTACCAGGCCAGCACATTGGTCAGCAGCAGCACCGCCGCGCCTTCATCCAGGTTGCCCAGCAGCGGCAGGTTGTCCGGCAGCAGCTCGAAGAGGCCCGCCGTCGGGTTGGCCAGATACAGCAGCGCCAGCGCGCCGAACACCGGCGCCAGCAGCCGTGTGGTCAGCTTGCTCTTACGCTTGCTCTTGCCAGTGTGCTGCTCTACGCCCTTTTTCGGCTTCATGTGGCCTCGCCAGTTGGCCGCCACGCCCGCTCAGTTGAGCTGCGCGCAAACGTGGTCGGTGAATTCCTGGGTGGAGAGCGAGTCCTCGGTGAAAATATCGCTGGTGTGGTCGCCCTGGTTGAGGGTCGCGTAGACGGCCTGCTCGATGCGTTGCGCTTCCTCCGGCCGCAGCCAGTGATGGCGCAGCAGCAGGGCCACGCTGAGGATGCTCGCCGTCGGGTTGGCGATGCCCAGGCCGGCGATGTCCGGCGCCGTGCCATGCACCGGCTCGGCGATGGCCACGTCCTCGCCCAGGCTGATTGAAGGCGCCATGCCCATCCCGCCGCCCCACGCGGCCGCCATGTCGGAGAGGATGTCGCCGTAGAGGTTGGGCGCCAGCACCACGTCGAAGCGCGTCGGCTCCTTCACCATCCAGTAGGCCGCCGTGTCCACCAGCAACTCGTCCGTCACGATGCCGGTGTAATACTCGCTGATCTCCAGCGCCACCTTGCGAAACAGACCGTCGGAGCGTGGCAGCACGTTCGACTTGTGCACGATCGTCACCTTTTCGCGACCGGTGCGGCTGGCCAGTTCGAAGGCGAGCCGCGCCACCCGCTCGGAGGCCGCGCGCGTGATGACCTTCTCGGCCACGCCGGTGCGGCCCTCGTCCGTCGTGGTTTCGTGGCCGACGTAGAGGTCCTCGGTGTTCTCGCGCACGATCATCATGTCCACGCCCTTGCGCGCGGTCGGCACCGGCATGTAGCGCGTCGGCCGCAGGTTGGCGAAGGCCTGCAACTCGCGCCGCAGCCGCACCACCGGCGAATAGTAGTTTTCCACCGGCCACGACGGCGAGGCGACCGCCCCGAAGAGCACCGCCTTGCACTCCCGCGCCAGCGCCAGCGTCTCGTCCGGCAAGGGCGTGCCCTGCCGCAAAAAGTAGTCCCAGCCGCCCGGCGCCTGGCGCACGCGCACCCCGGGCGCCACCCGTTCCAGCACCTGGATCGCCGCCGGAATCACCTCGTGGCCAATGCCGTCGCCCTCGATAACGCAAAGGTCCATCATGCCTGCCGCTCCTTGTCGCGCTTCACGCCGTCGGCTGTCCGGGTTGCTGCGGCTCGCCGAAGCTGTGCTCCATGAATATCGCCTGGCTGTCGATCTTCGTCTCCCCCGGCCCGGGCTGGATGCGCGTGTAGCGCCCGTCCGTGCCCAGCCGCCATGCGTTGCAGTTGTCCGCCAGCGAGGTGGCCAGCATGGACAACACGCGCTGCTGCTGCTCGCTGTCCAGCAAGGGGAAGACGACCTCGACGCGGTTGTGCAGGTTGCGCCGCATCAGGTCCGCGCTGCCCAGATAGACGCGTTGCGCGGCCGGCGCATTGCTGAAATGGTAGACGCGGCTGTGTTCGAGGAAGCGTCCCACGATGCTGTGGACGCGAATGTTTTCGCTGACGTCGGGCAGGCCGGGCACCAGGCAGCACAGGCCGCGCACCAGCAGGTCGACCTGCACGCCCGCCTGTGAGGCTTCGTAAAGCTTGCGGATCAGGTCGTCTTCCTCAAGCTGGTTCATCTTGAAGATGACCCGCGCCGGCCGCCCCGTCCGCGCCGCCGCAATCTCCCCGTCCAGCAAGGCCAGCAGGCGCGACTTCAGATACTCCGGCGCGACCAGCAGACGCTTGTAGCTGGTGCCCGGCGCATAGCCGGTCAGGCGGTTGAACAGGTTGAGCGCGTCCATGCCCAGCGTCGGGTCGCAGCTGAACAGGCCGAGGTCGGTATACAGGCGCGCGGTCGTGGCGTTGTAGTTGCCCGTCCCCAGATGCACGTAGCGGCGCACGCCGTCGGCCTCGCGCCGCACCACCAGCGACACCTTGGCGTGGGTTTTGAGCAGCAGCTCCTCCACGCCGTAGGTCACGTGTACGCCCTTGCGCTCCAGCATGCGCGCCCACTCGATGTTGTTCTCCTCGTCGAAGCGGGCCTTCAGCTCCACCAGCACCGTCACCTGCTTGTCGTTCTCGCGCGCCTCGGCCAGGGCGTTCACCACCGGCGAACTGGGCCCCACGCGATACAGCGTGGTCTTGATGGCCAGCACGCTCGGGTCGCTGGCGGCGCTACGGAAGAACTCCTCGACCGGCAGGAAGGAATCGTAGGGGTGGTGCAGCAGGATGTCGCCGCGCCGGATGACGTCGAAAATGCCCATGCCGGGCTCGGAAATCTCCGGCGCCACGCGCGGCACCCAGGGCGTGTAGCGAAATTCGGGGCGGTTGACCTGCAGCAGGTCCATCAGCGCCGCAGCCCCCAGCGACCCGTCGACGAGGTAGACGTCGTGCTCCGGGTCCACCTGCAACTCGCGTTCGAGGCGCCGCAAGGTGAGTTCACCGATGCCCTGCGTCACGCTCAGGCGCACCACATCGCCGAACGCGCGCTCGCGCAGCGTCTCCTCGATCAGGGCGCTGATGTCCAGTTCGCGCTCTTCCTGCTCGTATTCGTAGTCGACATCCGTGTTGCGCGTCACGCGGAAGGGGTGCTGTTCAACCACGGTCATGCCCGGGAAGAGCAGGTCGAGATTGGCGGAGATGATGTCCTCCAGCCAGAGGAAGTTATCGCCTGTGCGCCGCGTCTGACTGCGGTCGCGCAGCACCTGCTTCAACTCGACCAGGCGCGGCAACACCGCCGGCACCTTCAGTCGTACGAATTCCGGCTCGCGCTCGGGCTCGTTGTTGCGCCGCACCCAGATCGCGAAGTTGAGGCTGAGGTTGGAGATGAACGGGAAGGGCCGCGCGTGATCGACCGCCAGCGGCGTCAGCACCGGGAAGACTTCCTCGCTGAACCAGGCGCGCAGTGCCGCCTGTTCCTGCGCATCCAGGTCGTCCATCTGCAGGATATGTACGCCGCCCTGCGCGAGCTCCGCCAGCACGCAACGCATCTCGACGCGCTGCTGCAGCATCATTTTAAGGACGCGGCGCCGAATCTCACGCAGCAGCGGCCGCGGCTGTATGCCGTCAGGGCGCTGCGTGCCCAGCCCCAGGTGCATGCGGTTGTGCCAGCCGGCCACGCGCACCATATAGAATTCGTCGAGGTTGTTGCTGAAGATCGCCAGAAACTTGGCGCGTTCAAGCAGCGGCAGGCTGCTGTCCTGGCCCAGCGCCAGCACACGCCGGTTGAATTCAACCCAGCTCAACTCGCGGTTGGTGTAGGTTTCCGGAGTGAGTACCGGTGCCTGTTCGTCGTTCATCTCGTGCTTGCTGTTGGTTTCCGGGGTGAGTACCTGTGCCTGTTCGTCGTTAATCCTGTCCAGCTTGCCCTGACTGGATATGCATGCATTGTAGCCATAGCCCGCCTGAATCTCAACCTGGAGGCTGGCGTGGCTGACGCTGCAGGGTCACCGCTGGACAGGGCAGCCCGACCTGGGCTATCATGTTTGCGGCAACGCAAGGCGCAGAATTGAGGGAACGCAGGATGCCCGTTTATACCTATCGCCGCGAGGACGGCACCACCTTCGATATTCGCCAGCGCTTCAGCGACGATACGCTGGCTGCCTGCCCCGAGACCGGGCAGAAGGTGACGCGCGTGATCCATGCGGCCGGCATCATCTTCAAGGGCTCGGGCTTCTACGTCAATGACAGCAAAAAGTCCGCCAATGGCCAGCCGGGCCAGACGGCCGAAAAGAGCGCCAACGGCGTGGACTCGACGAAAAAAGAAAGCGCCAGCGCGGAAAAGCAGGACGCGCCCGCCAGCAGCGCAAAGACCGAAAAGGCCGCAGCCGCGAAGAACGGCGACGGCTGACACATCGCGTCCGCGCACAGCAACGCCCGGCCCTTGCGACCGGGCGTTTTGTTTTGGTTTAAGCGCTGCCGGGCTCAGGCCGGATTGTCCTGGTCGTCGGCTTCGCCCTGCTGCGCCCGCTCGTCCAGCACGAAGGGGTGCGTCGTCGGCGGGCGGTGGGGCGGTTCGCCCAGCACCAGCCGCATCACCACTACCAGCGCAAGGATGTCCACCAGGATGATGACGATCAGGATACCCACGCCTGCCTCCAGGAGTCGCACATGCTCATGACCTCGGTGCTGCAGGGCCGCGCCCGTTGCACCCTCGAATGTTCCCGGCCTCAGCTACCCGTGCCAGGCGGGCCGCCAGTCCTGTCGATGGTGCTGATGACATTGCCATTCAGATCGTCTTGCAGGACGACGTGATGGACCTTGCCCTCGGCGTTGGGGCCCATGGAGAAGGTGATGTTGCCATCCAGCTCCTTGTGGACGGCGACGCGGCCATCTTCGCTGCTGGCGACCTGGTTGCCGCCCTCAACGGCGTCGATCTCCGTCTGCGTCACGCGCAGCAGGAAGGTGCCTGTGCTGTCCGCCTCGATGCCGTAGACATCGATCGTGGCCACATCCGCTTCGCCGATGCGGCAGAGGCGACCGATCGCGCCCAGATTCTGGAAGCAATCGTCCGGCACGGCTGTCGGCGCTGCCGCAGAGGGCACCGTTGTGGCGGTAGGCAGTGGCGAGGGGCCTGCCTGACCCGGGAATTCAATCAGCCGGCCAGTCAGGGCCTGGGCGCTGATCTCGGCGTCGGCAGCCTGGGCAACGACATAGGGCGGTCCGAACTGCAGGCCGCAGGGCCCCACGCTGTCGTCCGTAACGATCCAGACCGTGTCCGTGGGGGAATTGCTCTCGAAGGAGATGCAGCCGCCCAGGCTAATCGAGGCGCTGTCGCGGTAATTCACCAGCGCCGCGTCACCGCCGCGGTTGTTGCGGAAAATCGAGTCGGTGAAGGTCGCCACGCTGTTTCTGTATTCCGTCCACGCGAAGAGCACGCTGGCGGAGAAGCGCGGTTCAAGATTGACGTTGTTTTCGAACAGCGCCCGCGCGAAGCTGGCATCGCCCAGGTTGACAAATGCCTGGCTGGGCGCGTTGCGCAGGGCGAAGTCCGTCGCCGTCACGCTGCCGAAATTGACCGTGCGCACGCCATCCAGGGTCAGGTTATCCATGGAGAGGGAGGCGTTGGCAGCGGTGATGATGCTGATGCCCGGGTTGCTGCTGCTGATGCGGTGGCCATCACCCGTAAGGGAAATGCTCACGCCGTCCGAGAGCAGCCACAGGCCGAAGCCCTCGCAATCCGCGTTGAGGGTGTAACTGCCCGACTGGTCGATGATGCCGGAGCCGGGAATGCCACAGGGCAGGAGCGCCGGCGCGGGGAAGGTGGCCAGATGGTTGTTGCCGATGCTGCCCTCACAGCTGCGGTCACTGTTGACCGACCACTCGCCGGTCACGTTGTAGGGGACGTTGCCGGCAAAGCCGAGGCAGCCGTTGGCGGTGACGGAGGCAGCGTCCTTCTTGATCACCACCGCCGCGCCGCCAAACAGGTTGTCGCGAAACACCGCGTTGTCCAGCGTGGCCGCAGCGTTGCTGCTGACGTTCAGGGCGCTGCCGCTGCCCCCGGCATCGGCGCCGCTGCTCACGTTCGATTCAAAGAGCACACTGCTCAGGTTCAGCAGCGCGCCCGCTTCCGCCGCCAGCGCTGGCCCACCCCTGCTGCGGGTAAAGGTCACATTGGTTGCCTCGAAACTGCCACTGGCGCTGACCAGCGCGGGGCGGTCCTGGTCAAAGCCGTCAACAGTCAACTGGTTCAGCTTTAGCGTGCTGCCGGCCAGGGCTGCGATGGCAGTGCTGCCATCGAGTGGCGCAAGGATGGCAAAGCCGCCGCCATTGATGGTGACGTTGGCCCCGGCGGCAATCTGCAGCTGGCCCGTTTGTTTACAATTGGCGCTGAGCGTATAGATCACGGCTTCAGACAGCAGTCCGGCCGCGGGCAGGCCACAGGCCTCGGTTGCCGGGATGTCCTGGGCAATGGCTGCGTCGTCCTGGCCCAGGGTCGGGCTGGCGGCGAGCAAATAGATGGTGACAAGGGTGTCCGCGGCAATCTGGAGGATGCTCGATTGCTCACAATCGGCGCTGAGGGTGTAGGCCACCACGTCAGATATCTGTCCCGACGGGGGCTGGCCACAGGGATGCGACACCTGCGCCAGGGCCGCACTGCCAGGCAGCAGCAGGCAGACAGCAACAAACGCGAAGAGCAGCCGTTTAGGTATCATGGGCCATCCTTTCCTCTTTGCCGGCCGGACGCGCAAAAACATATCCAACCATTCGCGACCAGTCTACCTTCTGCACGATTCTTCGCCAACTTTTCGCAGCGGCCACGCCAAGCTTGCTTCAGGAATGCCAGCCGCCCGGCAGGCCGTCCAGGCTATTCCCCGTCGTCGTCTGCGTCGTCCTCATCCCTGTCGTCGTCTTCTTCCTCATCGTCATCAGCGTCCACATCGTCATCCGCGTCGTCATCATCCGTGGCGTCCATAACCACGTCATCGTCCTCATCCAGCGGCATCTCGTCGCGGATGAGCAGCTCCTGGCCAGGGAAAATCCAGCGCCCGCCACCGCTCAACTGGTTGAGCTCGATGAGATCCTGCGCGTTGACGCCGTAGACCAGCGCGATGACGTGGAGCGTGTGGCCCGAACGCACCGTATGATAAAGCGGCTCCTCCACTTCACAGCCGGCGTCTGCGTCACCGTCAGCCGGGAGCGACAAGCCAGGAATGACCAGCTCCTGGCCGGGGTAAATCAGGCTTCCCCGCCGGGTCAGCTGGTTGCGCACGTAGAGGTAATGGCGGCGGATGCGGAAGGCGCGGGCGATCGAGTAGAGGGTGTCGCCGCGCTGCACGACATACAGCTCGGGGCCGCACTCGTCGGGCCGGATCGTCTCCGGCAGCGGTGCATCCTGGATGACCAGCACCTGGCCGACATACAGCAGGCTGCCAGTGCCGCGCAGGGTGTTGCGCTCGATCAGGTCCTGCGGGTCGACGCTGTAGACCTGGGCGATTCGGTTGAGGGTGTGGCCGGGACGGACGATGTGGATGACGGAGCCGTCCGAACGCGGGCGTGACTGGTACACGGGGACCGGCACACCCTGGCTTGCAGGGATGGCTGCGACGACGGGAACGGCTGGCACTATAGCGCCTGGCGGGCCGCCGTAGGTATCGGCGGTCGCGATGATGTTTCCGTCCACGCTCTGGTGCAGGGTGACGTGATGGACCTTGCCCTCGGGGCCGGGGCCCATGGCGATGGTGATGTTCCGGTCAAGCTCAAGGCGGACGGCGATGCGTCCATCCGCCGAGCTGGCGACGAGCGCGCCTGGTTGGGCGGCATCGACCTGCGCCTGGGTCAACCGCAGCAGAGAGCCTCCCGTACTTGCGGGCCCAACGCCCCAGATTTCGATGGTTCCGATGGCACCAGGGACGTTACAAATGGCGCCGATGCCCCCCAGGCGCCGGGTGCAATTGTCTGACCCCTGCGCGAGGACGGGCAAAACGCTCAGCAGCAGCAGGGCGCAGGTCAACAGACTGAAACATATCCTTGTCAAGATTTTCATGGTCACTCCCCCTCAAAAAAGCCGGCTACTGCAGCGGGCAGACAACCGGCCATCATTCAAAACGCTGGACCATCCCAACAGGCTGACAAGGTTACCTTACATGTAATTTTTGGCAAGGCTGCACCGCGCCGGAGTTCAGCCTCAACCGGCCAGCGCCGCGCCGTCGACAACAGCGGGCGCGTCGCGGAGGGTCAGCACCTGACCGGTGTAGAGCCAGTGTCCGTCTTCAGCCAGCTGGTTGCGCTCAATCAGGTCTTGCAGCCTGACGTCGTAGACGAGAGCGATGGAGTAGAGCGTGTGGCCGGAATGCACCGTATGCTGCAGCGGGCCCTCCGCTGCGCACTCCTCAACCGTCACCGCCGTCAAATCAGGAATGACCAGCTCCAGCCCGGGGTGCAGCCAGCCGCCGCCGGCAGGCTGCTGGTTGCGCACGTACAGGTGGCGCGGGCTGAGGCCAAAGGCGCTGGCGATGGAGTTGAGGGTGTCGCCCGGACGCACGACATACACATCCGGGCCGCACCCGTCGTCCCTGTCCGTCCGCGCTGGCGCTGCATCCCGCACGATGACTTCCGGAGGTGGCACATCGCGTACGACCAGCGCCTGGCCGCTGTAAATCCAGTCGCCGCCGGGTTCCAGCTGGTTGCGCGTGATGAGCTCCTGCAGGCGGACGCTATACACCCTGGCGATGGAGAAGAGGGTATCGCCGCGCTGCACGACATGGATGAGCGAGCCGTCCGCGCGATCAGGTTGCCGGATGACGTTGGCCGGCACTCGCTTGCCCGAGAACACCATGGCCTTGCCAGCTTTGCCAGGAGCGGCGGCGACCGGAGCGACAGGAGCGGTAACGGTCACGGGCGCGACAAGCTCGACCGGAGCAGGCACGTCGGGCGCCGGAATGCCGGGCGGCCCGCCGTAGCTGACGACGGTGCCGGTGACGCGGCCGGCCAGGGAGAATTCCAGGGTGACGTGAAATACCTTGCCCTCCACGTCCGGCCCCATGGAAATGTTGACGTTGCGACTGGCATCCAGGCGGACGGCGAGGCGGCCCTCTGCACTGCTGGCGACGAGGCTGCCGGGTTGGGCAGCGTCGAGCTGCAGCTGCGACAGCCGCAGCAGCAAGACCCAGGTGTCTTCAGGCGTGACGCCCCGGACCTCAATCGTCGGCCCTGGCCCGTGGACACGACAGATGATGCCGATGGCCCCCAGGCGCTGGAAGCAATCTGGCGGCAGTGTCCACGTCTGCTGCTGCCCGGACGAACAGTTATTGATGGTGCCGCTCGTGTAGGTGCTGCTGGAGCCGTCCTTGTCAATGACGGTGACTTGCCCGTCTTCGATACGAATTTTGAAGCAGTAGTCGTTGCTGTAGATGGTGACCGTCACACCATTCGTCACGTGCACGTCACCATCCGTCGGGCAATCAGAATTGAGTGTGTAGGTGATCTGATAAGCGACATGCCCGTCAGCCGGAAAGCCGCAATCCCCCACGGGCGGGAGCTCGGACAGGTTAAACAGGGCAAAGGCGGGAGTGGCAATGAACAGCAGGCAGCCAAAAACCAGGCAGACGAGAAATTTCATCGGTTAATGGTTGCAACCCTTCCATTGGCCGGGCAGCGTAGCGCTGGAGCAGTTGGCCACTGGCAGCCTAGTATACCAGACCAGGTAAAGTCCTTGTAGATATATCTGCCGCGTCAGGTTGGCGGCAAGCCAGAATGAGGGGGCCGCATTCGTCAGGAAGTCTGCGTGGCGCTGGCGCTCAGCCTTGCCCGGCCAGCGCCCGCGCCGCAACGAAACTAATCTCCGGGTCGGGGTCGTCCAGCGCCGCGAGCAATGTCGGCTGCGCGGCCTCACCGAGGGCCTGCAGGGCCGCCGCCGCCGCGTTGCGCGCCTGCGCATCGGGGTCGCGCAGGGCTGCGCCCAGCATTTCCACCGCCTCCGTCGCGCCCAGCCGGCCCAGCGCCTGGGCGGCGAAGCGGCGTTGGCCGGCGTCCGTATCGTCGAGGGCTGCGCCCAGCGCCTGCAGTGCCGCCGCATCGGCATGGTCGATCTTGCCGAGGGCCTTGGCCGCCGCGCGTCGCACCGCCGGCCGGGCGTCGCCCAGCGCTTCCGTCAAGCCATCCACCGCCGGCGCGCCGATGCGGATGAGCGCCGCCGTCACCTGCACGCGCACGTACATGTCCTCGTCGCGCAGGCCGTCCAGCAGCGGCGGCAGCGCAGCGGGGTCCGCGAACTGCGCCAGCGTTTTGGCCGCCTGATAGCGCACGCCAACGTCTTCGTCGTCGCGCAGGCTGGCGCCCACTTCCGGCAGCATGGCCGTCAGCGACTGCGCCTGTACGAGGTGCAGGGCTGCGATGCGCTCCTGCGCGTCCGCGTCGCGCAGGGCTGCGCGCGCCTTCTCCAGCAGTTCTGGCATATGCTCCTCTTTCGTCGCTGCGTTCAGCCGAGGGCCCGTGGCCGGTGGTACAGCCAGGAAAAGTCCGGCGCGGGATACACGGGCTGCAGTTGCGCGTCCCACTGGAAGTCGCAGGGTTCGTCGCCGATGAGCGTCAGCAGGCCGTCGCCGCGCCGCACTTTCGCCTCCAGCTGCGCGTCCACCTTGCCCGCGCGCGCCAGCACCCTGCGCAGCTCCTCGACGATGCTGCGCCGCAGCAACTCCGGCTGCCAGTTGCGCGCGGCCTGGGCGGGGTTGCCGACCATGTCCTGCAGGTAGCCTTGCAGCATGTCCAGGCGCGAATTCGCTTCCCGCAGCAGCTTGCGTTCGTAGTGCAGGGGCCATTCAGTGCGGACCGCGTCGCATTGCGCTGCCAGTGCCTCAAGTCGCTCGCGCTGCTCGGCAGCCTGCGCCAGCAGACCCAGACGCCGCAGCCGCAGCTCCAGCGCGCCCACGGTCAGCGCGGGCATGCGCTGAAAGCTGAGGCCGCCGCCGACGCTGCCGTAGAGTTGCGTGCCGCGCAGGTAGCGCTCAAGACCAGCGGCCATGGCCGTCGCCTCGCGCAGGTCCTGCCCGACGTCATAGTGTTGTGTCATGGGCTTGCGCGTCAGTCGTCGTCGGGCGCGTCGACGAAGAAGGCCGGGCTGTCGACGATGCGATGCACCGGGCAGCGACTGGCGATCTCGATGAGGCGACTGCGCTGCGTCTCGTCCAGCGGGCCCTGCAGCACGATCTGTTGCTGAATTTCGTGCACGAAGAGCGCGTCGCCTTCGTAGCCGGGATAGTCGCTGCCGCGCCGGCGCTGGATGTCGAGCGTGATTTCCACGCCCAGCAGCGGCCAGTCCTTGCGTTGTGCGTAGAGTCGCGCCGTGATGGCCATGCAGGAGCCGAGCGCGCCCAGCAAATGCTGCACGGGGTCGGCGGCAGTGTCGCTGCCGCCGGCGTCCAGCGGCTCGTCAACGTGGAAGACGTGCTCGTCTACGCTGACCGTGGTGCGCAGGCCGGTTTCACCGAGGCGGATGACTGTGCTGCCCATGGCGTCAGCCTGCCCGCAGCAGGCGCAGGCCCTGGAAGTGCGGGTCGCCCTGGATTTCGCGCCAGCGTCCGTCGCCGCCGTCGCAGTGCCACTCGACGACGTGCATGCCCTGCGGGTCGTCGTAGGCGAGCGTCGGGCGCATCATCAGCATCTGGCGCAGCACGCCGATCAGTTCGCGGCTTTCCTGCTGCATGCCCAGGCGGAACCAGCTGCCGGGCTGCCACTCGAAGACCACGCGGTTGCCCGTCCAGTTGCCCTCCATGCGCACCGGGTCGCTGACCTGCACGCAGCGCATGAACAGGGTCTGCAACCGGTTTTTCCACAACGTGTGGTTGACGCGTTCCTCAATGTAGTAGGGGCGCGCCTCGGGGGTGGTGTAAAACCAGGTGCGCGAACTGGTTGCCATTGCCGTCCGTCTCCGCTCGACTGTGTGTAATGCGGCGCAGTTTACACAAAATGCGCGCGGGAGGCCAGCGTCAGCGCTCAGTGGCTGTGGCGGATGACGGCGACGACCTTGCCCTGTACGCGGCACTGGGCCGCGTCCACATAGATGGGATCCATGGTCGGGTTTTCGGGCTGCAGGCGTACGCGGTCGCCTTCATGGAAGAAACGCTTGAGGGTGGTGGCTTCCTCGTCGGCCAGCCACACCGCCACGAGGTCGCCGTTGCTGGCAGTTTCGACGCGGCGCAGCAGCACGATGTCGCCGTCGGCGATCATGGCGTCAATCATCGAATCGCCCTGCACGGTCAGCGCGAAGACTTCGGCGGGCGGGTTGTTGCCGAGAGTGGCGGGCGCCACCTCCAGCGTGTTGCCGCTGCCGTCGGCGTAGGCCTCGACCGGCGCGCTGGCCACGATGCTGCCAGCCAGCGGCACGCGCAGCAGGCCGTCGCCGCTCCAGTTGAGCAGGCGCATGCCGCGCGAGACCCGCCCGCGGCGCTCCAGGTGGCCGGCCTTGACCAGCTTGTTGAGGTTGTAGTTGACCACCGAGGTGGAGTTGATACGGGTCGCCGCGCCGATTTCGCGAATGGTGGGCGGATAACCGTGCTCGGTCATGTAGTGGTCCATGTAGCTCAGGATGTCCTGCTGCCGTGCCGAAAGTCCTTTGGCTGCTTTCATCACATGGCCTCAATCCTGTCGCAATTAACAACGCTCAAGTCAAGTATAGGGGTACACTTGTTCTATGTCAAATACTCGTGACAGGTGACACGGGCGGGTCGGTGGTATGCTCGCAGCCTGAACGCCAGGCGGAGGACTGAATGCGTATCAGCAGCGTCGAGCCGATCATCCTGCGCGCCCCGCTCGGCGCCGCCCGCTTCCTCTCGTCGCAGAGCAGTTTCCCGGAACGCAACAGTCTGCTGCTGCGCATCGAGACCGACTGCGGCCTGGTGGGTTGGGGTGAGGGCGGTCAGTATGGCCCGCCGGAACCGGTGGCGGCCTGCATCCACGCCGTGCTGGCGCCACAAATCCTCGGCTGTGACCCGCGCCAGCCGGTGCGGTTGCAGGAGTTGCTCTACGCCCGCACGCGCGACTTCGGCCAGAAGGGCACCTACATCGAGGCGATCAGCGCGATCGATATCGCCCTCTGGGACCTCATGGGCCAGGCGCTGGACGAGCCGGTGCACCGGCTGCTGGGCGGCGCTTTCCGCGAGCGCATCCACGCCTATGCCACTGGCTGCTACTATCGTCCCGAACATCAACACGATCCCGCCAGTCAGCTGCCGGCGCTTGCGGCGGAGGTCCGCGGCTACGTCGAGGCCGGCTTCGACACCCTCAAGATGAAGCTCGGCCTGCTCGCCATCGCTGACGACGCTGCGCGCGTGGCCTGCGTGCGCGCGGCCATCGGGCCGCAGACGCGCCTGCTGGCAGACGCCAACCACGCCTACAACGGCTACAGCGCCCTGCGCATGGGCCGCATCCTTGAGCAGCACGACGTCCTCTGGTTCGAGGAGCCGGTCGTCCCCGAAGACCTGGACGGCTACCGTCGGCTGCGCCAGTCGCTGGACATCGCCATCGCCGGCGGCGAATGCGAGTTCATGCGCTACGGCTTTCGGCGCCTCTTCGAACAGGGTTGCGTGGACATCGCCCAGCCGGACATTTGCGCTTGCGGCGGCCTGTCCGAGTGGGTCAAGATTCACGCGCTGGCCTCCAGCTTCGGCATCGCCACCATTCCGCACGTCTGGGGCTCCGGCATCGGCCTGGCGGCGGCCCTGCAGGCGCTGGCCGCGACGCCGCCCTTTCCCTATACGGCGCAGCCACAGCCGCTATTGCACGAACCGCTGGTCGAATTCGACCGCAACCCCAACCCCCTGCGCGACGAGCTGCTGGTCACGCCCCTGCGTCTGGTGGATGGCTGCCTGCCCGTGCCGCAGGGCCCCGGTCTCGGCATCCAGGTGGACGAGGCCGTCCTGCAGCGCTACCGTCAGCCTGACCTGTTCCCCGGCTGAGTTGCGCGATGAAGTCCGTTTTCCGCACCCTCTCCGACAGCGACCGCGGTCTGCTGCCGCTGCTGGCGCAGACCTGGGGGGTGCCGCACGAGGACCTCGAGCCAGAGGAACTTATCACGGGCCTGAACAGCGCCATGCGCGATGCGACGCGCGCGGAGCGCGTCTGGCTGGCGCTGGACGAGGCACAGCGCGGCGCGCTGCAGCATTTGCTCGCCTCCGGCGGACGTATGTCCGCCAGCATGTACACGCGCCTCCACGGCGATATCCGCCAGTCCGGCGCGGCGCAGCTGGCTGAATTTGCAGAGCAGCCGGCCACGCCGGCCGAGGCACTCTTCTATCGCGGCCTCATCGCCCAGGCCTTCGAGCAATCCGGAACCGGCCCGCGCACGGTCATCTACGTCCCTGACGACCTGATCGACGTGCTGCCCACCCACATCACCGCGCCGGCCGACCCCGGCGCCGGCGCCATGCTGCCCGGCTTGCAGGCCCTGCCACAGGTGGAGCAGGCGCGCGCGGCGAACACCATCATCGTCGACGACATGACCACCCTGCTGGCGTGGCTGCAACTGCATGGCGCAGCCCTGCCGGCGGGCGAGCTGGCGCCGGAGGCGCGCGCGGCCTTCACGCCCTGGCTGCTGACGCCGGAGCCTGAACGCCTGGGCTTCCTGGTCGGCCTCGGCATCGCCGCCGGTCTGGTGGACGCCGATGCGGGCCGCGCGACCATCAGCCGCAGCGGGGCGCGGCGCTGGCTGGCCGAAGCGCGCGCGACCCAGTTGCGGCAGCTGGCGGAGGCGTGGCGGCGCAGCGCGGGCCTGCGCGATTTGTGGCAGGTCCCCGGGCTGGCGCCGGAAGAGGACAGTCTGGTCGACTATGATCCCACCGTGGCGCGCGGCGCCGTGCTCAACTTCATCAGCGAAATGGCGCCGCTGGACGACTGGTGGGCGCCGACCGAACTTGTCGCGGCGCTGAAGAATGCTGACCCGGACTTTCAACGGCCGGGCGGCGACTATGACAGCTGGTACATCCGCGACGCCAGCGGCGACTACCTGCGCGGCTTCGCCAGCTGGGACGCAGTTGAGGGCGCGCTCATCGCCTGGATCATCGCAGGGCCGCTGCACTGGCTGGGCATGGTTGACCTCGGCGCCGGCGCCGCCCGTCTGACCGCCTGGGGGCGCGCCTTTCTTGAGCTGGGCGCCTGGCCCGACCTCGCCGATCCGCGGGATGATATCGAGGTCGGCCTGGAGGGTTCGCTGCGCGTGCCGCGGGGTTTCGCGCGCCTCGACCGCTTCCAGATCGCGCGCTTCACCTCATGGGGCCAGGCCGGCGACACTTACATCTACCATCTGGACGGGGCGGGCATCGCCCAGGCCGAGCGTCAGGGCATCAACGCCAGCCACATCAGTGCCTTCCTGCATCGCGTCTCCGGCGAGCGGCCGCTGCCGCCGGGGGTCGCCCGTCTGCTGCAGAACTGGTTGGAGGGCCCCGTCGCCCGCGTCACGCTGGAGCAGCAGGTCATCCTGCGCGCGGAAAACGCGGAGTCGCTGACGGAGATATTCGAGACGCCGGCGCTGCGGCGCTTCCTCGGCGCGCAGCTGGGGCCGACGGCCGTGCTGGTGCGCCCGGATCAGTGGCCGGAACTGCGCGCGGCCCTTGGCGAGGCCGGTATTCTGGCCGGTTTACGCCACCTCGAATAACGTCAGATTCACGCTTGACAATTCCCCGGCGCGTTCATAGCATAGAACAAGTGTATTGAACTTCGTCATAGCTGTCACATCATTGAGGAGCGCCATGTTCACCGTTACCAAATACCCGCAAGGCACCTTTTCCTGGGCGGACTGCATGACCAGCGATGCCGCCGCCGGCAAGCAATTCTACGCTGACCTGATGGGCTGGGAGATCAACGAAATCCCCATGGGCGAGGGCATGTTCTATTACATGTTCACGCAAGCGGGCCAGAACGTCGCCGCGCTCAGCGGCATGGCGCCAGGTATGCCCGACATGCCGCCCGTGTGGAACAATTACATCACCGTGGACGACGTCGACGCCATGGCGGAGCGCGTCACTGAACTCGGCGGCAAGGTCGTGGGCGGCCCCTGGGACGTCTTTGACAGCGGCCGCATGGCCCAGATACAGGGTCCTGACGGAGCCTTCGTCTCCCTGTGGCAGCCCGTGAACCACATCGGCGCGGGCCTGGTCAACACGCCTGGCGCCCTGTGCTGGAACGAGCTTTATACCAAAGATGCAGAAGTCTCGAAGGCCTTCTACGGCGCGCTGCTGGGCTGGACTTTCATGACCGACCCGAACAACCCCGGCTACCACATGATCCAGAACAACGGGCGCATGAACGGCGGCGTCTTCCCCATGGATGAAGACATGGCCTCCCAAATGCCGCCCATGTGGCTGCCCTACTTCTCCGTCGCCGACATCGAGGCCTCGGCGGCGCGCATCGTGGAGCTGGGCGGCGCGGTGCACATCGGCCCGCTGCCGGCCGGCGAGGTCGGCCGTTTCGTGCTCTTCACCGACCCCCAGGGCGCGCACTGCTACCTCATCCAGCTGCGCGAGCCGGAAGCCTGGCTGGAGTAAGCTCGCGAGCACCAACGCTGGCCCCGCCGCTGCTGCATGCCGGCGGGGTCATTGTTTAAGTGGACGGGGCTGTGTTCCCGCCTGACGTGAGCGGACCTCTGTTATCAATATGGCCGGCTTTTCGCACCTGTCGGCATTCCCTGTTAGAATGACCATCGTGGCCTGGTGCAAGTAACCAGGGATTCTACTGTATTGCGGCATTTGCCAGAGTCCGGCAGCTTGCAGGTGGCCATCATCCGGGGTGAAGGAGTTTGGAGGAAAGAGCAATGGATCAGGATGCACTGAGAAGGGGAGTGATACCGGGCGTCATGGCCGGCTATCTGTACCTCGCCTACGCCGGACCGGGCATGCAAGACGGGGTCGGCAGCATGATAGGTGCTGACGCCTTTGTCGGCTTCATTCTGCATGTCATTATTAGTCTTGTCATCGGCGCCATCTACACCGGTTTCTTCGTGCCCAATGTAAAGCTGGGTAACCCGCTGCTTACCATTGGGGTTGGCGGCCTGATTTATGGCCTCATCTGGTGGATCATTGGCGGCAACATCATCGCGCCCGTCGTCTCCGGTGGCGAAATATTGCAGCTGTCAATCGGCCCCGCCTTCTATGGCCACATCATCTTCGGCCATGCGCTGGCCTTCCTCGTCGTCCTGCGCGACATGGCGATGAGCGAGAGCGAGTAGGGCGATTTAACCCAGGCGCGTGTCAGCTACACGACACGTTCACATAAAACCGGGGCCGTGATTAACCTTTCACGGCCCCCAGTGTGAATCCCTGTACCAGGCGATCCAGAAACAGGTTGTAAACCAGCCCGACCGGGATGGCGACCAGCAGGGCCGAGGCCAGCAGCGGCTGCCAGAAGAAGACATCGCCGCGAATCAGCTCGGTGGGCACGCCCGTGCTCAGCGTGCGCGAGTCCGAGGCCGAGATGAAGACCAGCGCATAGATGAACTCGTGCAGCGTCAGCGTGAATGAAAAGACCACCACCGCGATAACGCCTGGCCGCGCCAGCGGCAACACCACGCGCCAGAAAGCCTCGTAGCGGTTGTAGCCATCCACCAGCGCCGCTTCCTCCAGCTCGGGCGGGATGGACTTGAAGAAGCCCATCAGCAGCCAGGTGCTGAAGGGCACCGAGATGCTGGGGTAGACCAGAATTAGCGAGAGTAGTGAATCGCGCAGGCCCAGCTGCACAATGATTCGGAAGAGCGGGATGAAGAGCAGCGTGGGCGGCACCAGATAGACGATGAACATGAGAATGCCCGCCTGCTCGCCCCAGCGCCCGGTCAACCGTGCCAGGGCCCAGGCGGCCGGCAGCGACAGCGCCAGCGTGACGACCACCACCGCGATGCCGGTCACCGTGGAGTTGCGCACGAAGGACAGGTAGCGCGTGTCGTTGAAGAGATTGTCGAGGTGCTCCAGCGTGGGCGCATCCTCGAAAGCGAAGGGGCTGGCGCCGCGCTTGTAGAGGTCGGGGTCCGTCTGGAAGGTAACGATGCCCATCACGAAGAAGGGCGACACCGCCAGGATGCAGAAGACCAGCACCACTGTGGTGAAAAACGTCCCGCGCAGCACGCGCCCCAGCCGGGAGCCGCGCGGCGCAGGCATATTCAGCGGGACAGTCGCCATCAGCGGATCTCCGCGCGGCGGGCTGTGCGCAGCAGCACGACCGCCACGACCAGCAGCACCGGGAAGATAAAGAGCGACACCGCCGCGCCCTGCGCCAGATTGCCGCCGTCAATGCCGACGAGGAAGGAATACATGGGCAGGGTGAGCGTGTGCGTGATCGGCCCGCCGCGAGTCAGGATGTAGACCACCGTCAGGTCGCCGAAGGTGAAGATGAAGCTGAAGAGCAGCGAGATGAGCATGATGGGCAGGATCAGCGGCAGCTTCACCTGAAACAGTGTGCGGAAGTAGCGTGAGCCGTCCACCTGCGCCTGGTCGAGGATATCGGTGGGGATGGAGGAGAGGCCGGCCATCAGGATGACCGTCGCCAGCGGCGTCATGCGCCAGACGTGCACGAAGATGACCGAGGCCTTGGCCAGCAGCGGCTTGCCCAGCCAGATCAGGTTGTTGGCGGGCCCAAAGAGCGTGCCCGGGCCGAGCAGGCCGGCCTCGCGCAGCAGATAGTCGATGGGGCTGTACTTGGAATCGTACATCCACAGCCAGCCCACCACCGACAGCGCCAGCGGTGTCGCCCAGGGCATGATGAGCAGCAGGCGCGCAATCCACATGCCCACGCGCGCGCTGCGCCGGTCCGGCAGGGGCGTCGTCAGCAGCAGGGCCAGGATGTTGGCCAGGATCAAGGTGAAAAGCTGGGCGATCACGGTGAAGAGGAAGGTATTGATCAGCGCGTCGCGGAAGGCGGGCGCCGCCCACACGCGCTCGAAGTTGTGCATGCCGACGTAGTTGAAGGAGGCGTCGCCCACCGTCGCCGTGCTCACGCTGAAGAGCAGCGCCGTAATGAAGGGCATGCCTACCAGCAGCAGGATGTAGAGCGTCGCCGGCAGCAAAAAGACGATGCCCATCAGGCGATTGTCATCCACCCAGCGGGTCATCAGCGCGCTCATGTGGCCGCCTCCCCGTTCAGACGTTCGCCCGTATGGCGGTCAAAATAGTGCAGTTGCCCGCGCGCCACGCCGAATTCACAGACGCTGTCCACCGGGATCTCCGTGGTGACGTTGCTGGGCAGACGGGCGACGGTGAGTTGCATTTCGCCGCGGTAATCCGGCAGCTGGCCGTAGAGCAGGCGGTCAGAGCCCAGATTCTCCACGCGCGTGACCCGCCACGAGAAGGGCTCCCAGGCCGCGCCGGTCGGCAGCTCGTCGACGGGCAGCAGATGCTCCGGCCGAAAGCCGCGCTGCACCGCCTCCGAAGCCAGCTGCAGGTTCATCCCCGGCGAGCCGAGGAAGGTGGCCACGAAAGTGTTCTGCGGCCGGTCGTAGATGGCCTGCGGCGGGCCGGTCTGCTGCACGCGCCCGTCACGCATCACCACGATGCGGTCGCCCAGACCCATGGCCTCAATCTGGTCATGGGTGACGAAGACGGTGGTGATGCCCAGTTTGCGCTGGAAGCCCTTCAGCTCGTCGCGGGCGTAGGCGCGCAGCTTGGCGTCCAGGTTGGAGAGCGGCTCGTCAAGCAGCAGCACCTCCGGCTCGGAGACGATGGCGCGGGCGATGGCCACGCGCTGGCGCTCGCCGCCGCTCAGCTGCCGCGGGCGCCGGTCAAGCAAATGCCCGATCGAGACCATCTGCGCGGCCTGGTAGACGCGCTGCTCGCGCTCCTGGCGGTCGGGGCAGCGTCCCTGCGCCTTCAGCGGGAAGCCGATGTTGCCCGCCACCGACATGTGCGGATACAGGGCGTAGGACTGGAAGACCATGGCGATGCCGCGCTTGCGTGGCGGCAGCAGCGTCACATCGCGTTCGCCGATGGTGATGCGGCCGGCTTCCGGCTTCTCCAGGCCGGCGATGGTGCGCATCAGCGTCGTCTTGCCGCAGCCGGAAGGCCCCAGCACGACGAGAAACTCGCCGGACTCGATGGCCAGGTCGACCCCGGCGACGGCTTCCACGTCACCGAAGCGCTTGACAATGCCCTGAATGACGACCTCGCTCATGCTGCTTCCCTGTACCAGCCCTCTTCTGCGCTGCCCATCATCCCGTCGCCATACACTGCAAGTTGCCCATGTCATTATAGTCAACGACTCAGCAGCGCGCATGATTCTGCCCGCCGGTGTCGACCTGTGTCGCACAGCGGGGCAGTCGTGGCGCGTGGAAAGCAGGGAAAGTTGTAGAGGGCGGAGTTCAACACGGCGCCGGCTGTTCGCCGGCCCTTGCTGCCAGGCAGCAAGGGGGACGGGTGTTGCCACCCGTCCCCTGGTGAAGCTGGTTCTGTTGCGCGTCCGCTAGCCCTCGCCACCGCCGACGAGACCCTTGGCGCGCCAATCCTCGTAGATCGCCTCGGCACGGGCATGGGCTTCAGCGACGGATTCCTCGGCCGTCTTCTCGCCCAGCGCCACACTGGCGACCATATTGACGACAATGTTCTCGCCGAAGACCTGCATGACTGCCGGGTTCGCGGTGCCCGGGTAGCCGATGTAGACGGACCAGTCATTGACGGTCTTCAGCACGTCCAGCTTGTTCGCCGGGTTGGAGCCGAAGGGGTCCTCGTCCAGCCAGCCGTCCAGCTCCGGCACGGTACTGGCGTAGCAGGGGAAGTTGTAAAGCTCGGAGTTGTAGACGGCGTCGCTGTAGTTGGCCGTGTGGTCAAGGATGAACTGCTTGGCCGCTTCCAGCTCGGCGCCCTCAACGTATTTGGGGATGACGTAAATCTGCCAGACGTGGCTGCTGGCGAAGGCGCCGACCGGGCCCGCGAGCGCGGGCACGAACTGGATGTCCTCGGCGGCCTCGGGGTCGATCTTCTGCAGGCTGCGGAAGGCGGAGATGGAGTTGAGGATGTAGCTCAACTCGCCGGCGATGAGGCCCTGGTTGTTGGAGGAGGGCGTCCAGCCGAAGACTTCCTCGGTCATCGTGTCGTTCTGCAGCTGTGCGTAGAAGTTGACCGCCTCGATAGTCTCGGGCGAGTTAAGCACGACGTTCTCGTTCTCGTCCTGCACGCTGCCGCCCCAGGCCCAGATGGCGGCGCGGGTGGCCATGCGGCTGTCCAGCTCGGGGCTCAGGCCCAGGCCGAGGGGCACGCCCAGGTTGTCCATGATGTACTTGCCGCCGTCATAGAGCTCCTGCCAGGTGGAGGGGCCGTTCGGCAGACCGGCCTCGGCCCACAGGCTGGCCTGGTAGTCACCGGGATCCGGAATGTAGCCATGGGTGAAGCCGTAGAAGGTGTCGTTGATAGGCAGGTAGCTGGTCGCCAGGCAATTGGAGGTGCGCTCGCCGTGCGCCGCTTCGGCCGCTGCATTGATGTCGTTGAGCGGGTGCAGGCCTTCCATAAAGGCTGCCGGCGGGAAGGCCATCTCGATGATGGTGTGGCCATCGCCGGCATCGATTGCGGCAGAGAGGGCGGCCGGCAACTCGCCCACGGAGACGTGGTCGACGGTCACGTTAATGTCGTTGGCCACGCCCCAATCCACCGCGTAGGCATCAAACCATTCGTCATAGCGGGGCACAAAGTGGCTCCACTGCAACAGCGAAATACTCATTTCGTCCTGGGCCAGCGCCGCCGGTGCGAGGACGAGCACGCTCGCCAGTAGCAGAAAAACAAGGTTGCGAAACATAAGAATCCTCCTGTTTGATCGCGCGTTTATGCATCCTGGAGCGGGCGCAACAATCTGGCCCACCCCTTGCGTACAAGTATAGCCCGCAGGGGGGAGTTGCGCATGTCTATTGGTTCTGGTGCTGGAGGGGGGCGGCTGTCCCCTGTGGGCGAAGGCGTGTTTCACCGGCTGCCCGGTGCTTCAGAAGAGGCGCCTGGCCAGGCCCAGCGCGCCCTGCTTCCAGGGGACGCGATGCGTCACGCCGGACTCTGACGCGAAGCGCTCCAGGTTGGCCACGTACCAGTCGTAGTTGCGGATCAGGGATTCCTGGTTGGAATAGCGCGGCTGCCAGCCCAGCGCGTCCTGCGCCTTCTCGATGGAGACGAAGGAATCGCGCACCGCTGTTTCGTAGACCCAGGGGTAGAGCGGGGAGAGTCCCAGGCGGTCCAGCGCGCGCAGCGCCCACAGCGCCGGCGCCACCGGCATTGGCAGCACGCGCTTGCCGAAGCCGGCGTGATCCAGCACCGCCTGGAAGTCCTCGCGGAAGGTGCCGAAGCGGGCCGCGCCGATGTTGAAGGTGGTGTTGACGCGCTCCTGCGCCAGCGTCGCGCACAGCCAGATGGCCTCGCACAGGTCTTCCACGTCCAGATACTGGTAGCGGTTGTCGCCGCGACCAGGGATGGGGAAGTTGCGGCCGTCGCGGGCCCAGTCGTAGAGCAGGGCGAACACGCCCAGGCGCTCCGGGCCGATGAAGGACTTGGGCCGCAGCACGGTCAGGCACAGGCCTTCGCGCCGCGCCTGGTGGCAGAGCTGCTCGGCCTGAATCTTGGCCTCGCCATAGGGCCCGACGCCCACCATGACGTCCTCTTCTGACAGCGGATGGTGCTCCGGTACGCCGTAGACCGCCGTTGAGGAAATGTGGATGAATCGTTTGACGCTGCTTGCGCGGGCTGCCTCAACGACGTTGCGCGTGCCATCCACCTCGGTCGAGAAGATGTCGGCGCGGCTGTAGAGCGGCAGGGCGGCGGCGCTGTGCACGACGATGTCGATACCGTCCATGGCCGCGTCCACCACTGCGCGCTCGCGGATGTCGCCGCGCAGGGCCTGCACCTGGTCGCGTTCGGGGTAGTCGAAGTCCAGCAAATCGAGTGTGGTCACCTCTTCGCCGCGCGCCAGCAGCAGGCGTACCAGGTTGATGCCCAGAAAGCCCGCGCCGCCCGTGATCAGCCAGGACCGGCCTGCCACCCGTACCTCCGTCTGTGCCTGCATGAGCGCGCGCATTGTAGCACAGGGGCGGTTCTCAGCCCCCCGCCCCTGTCCCGTCGCAAACGGGAAAAGGGATTTAGGGTGAGGGCCTCCGGCCGTGCAGGAACTGGGTGGCCTTTACCCCCGACCCCCTCATTCCCGTTTTGCGACGGGAGCCCTTCAGGGAAAGGGGAAGAGACTGGCGCTCGGGAAGAGGGATTTAGGGTGAGGGCGAATGGATGAGGAGTTAATAAAAATTGCCGCTTGACTCGCAGTGGCGCTTGCGTATATCATAGGTTCCAGGCAGGCAATCTCTGCCCGGATCCCCGGTACATTCCGACTTTTCACCAGGCCAGACCACTTCCCGCATGAATCCGTTTTCACGGGCCTGCGCCCGTACCCCCTAACCCGAATCATGTGTCGCGCCGCACTCAGGGCCGCGGCACAACCCAGGACAGGATGCCCCATGGACATCGCACAGCTTGACAAGAAGAACCTTGAGGATCTGCGCATAATCGCGCGCGAATCCGAGATCAACGGCTTCAGCCGTCTGAAAAAGCCGGAGCTGATTCTCTCACTGCTGCGCCACGAGGCCGAAAAACGCGGCCACAAGCTGCGCGGCGGCGTGCTCGAGATCGTCGGCGACGGCATCAATTTCCTGCGCGCGGAGAAGTATCTGCCCGGCCCCAATGATGTCTATGTCAGCCAGACGCAGATTCGCCGCTTCGGCCTGCGCACCGGCGACATGGTCATCGGCCAGGTGCGCGCCCCGCGCGACAACGAAAAGTATCACAGCCTGCTGCGCGTCGAGGCCGTCAACGGCATGAACCCGGAGAAGGCCCGCAATCGCGCCACCTTCGAGCACCTCACGCCGATCTTCCCCGAGGTGCGCTTCAACCTGGAGACCAACCCGCGCATCCTTTCCACGCGCCTGCTCAACCTCATCGCGCCCATCGGTCGTGGCCAGCGTGGCCTCATCGTCTCGCCGCCCAAGGCCGGCAAGACCACCGTGCTCAAGGAAGTGGCCAACGCCATCAGCCACAACTATCCCGATGTGCATTTGATGATTGTGCTCATCGGCGAGCGGCCGGAAGAGGTCACTGACATGGATCGCTCGGTGGACGCCGAGGTCATCGCCTCCACCTTTGACGACCCCGTGCAGCACCACGTCAAGGTGGCCGAGATGGCCCTTGCGCGCGCGCGCCGCCTGGTGGAGAGCAAGCGCCACGTGGTCATCCTGCTCGACAGCATCACCCGCCTTGCGCGCGCCTACAACCTCGTCGTCCCCACCAGCGGCCGCACGCTTTCCGGCGGCATCGACCCCTCGGCCGTGCATCCGCCCAAGCGCATCTTCGGCGCCGCCCGCAACGTCGAGGAAGGCGGCAGCCTGACCATCGTCGCCACCTGCCTCGTCAACACTGGCAGCAAGATGGACGACGTCATCTACGAGGAGTTCAAGGGCACGGGCAACATGGAGCTGCACCTCAGCCGCAAGCTGCAGGAGCGTCGCATCTTCCCCGCCTTTGATATCGGACAGTCTTCCACGCGCCGCGAGGAGCAGCTGCTCGGGCCGGACCTGATCCAGCGCGTCTACACCCTGCGCCGCATGATTTCCCACCTCGCCGATGATGACAGCGTCACCTATATCGGCGCCTACGAGCAATTGCTGACCCAGTTCCGCCGCAGCGACAGCAACGAGGAGTTCCTCGATTCGCTGCCTGGCTCAAGCCCGGTGACCAACAACCACCGCAACCGTCGCTTCGCCTGAACGCCCGCTCAGGGTCTGATTCCGAAGCGCTCACGCAAGAGCTGCTGAAACTCATCCTCGTCAGCCAGGTCCCGTTCCTCGCGCCGGCCATTCTCCGTCACGATTAAGCGTCGGTCACCCAGGGTGATGCGTCCCGCCACGGTGGCCAGCGAGCACACGCGCTGCTGCGTGAAGTGGGAGTCCGGCGAGCTTTGGTGATGCACGCAACCCGGGGTGAAGTCCACCAAACGACAGGGCCGCAGCCGAAAGCGATACTCGATTTGCCAGTCGCCCTGCGCCGTCTGGCGCGAATGGACGCCTTCGCAGCCGTCGTGCTGCACGCGCCAGACGCCTTCGGCGCGCTGCTGCGGCCCCGCCTCGTCAAATAGCAACGGTTCGCGAAAGCCCTCGCCGAAACCCACGTCAACCAGCCAGCGCTGCTCCAGCGTGACCAGCAGCGTGAGGTGATCCCAGGGCAGGCCCTCCTCCCAGGTCTTCGCGCCCACGCGCGCCTGCAGCAGGTCGACCGTGAAGCCGAGGGTCCGCAGCACCGCCGCGAAGAGACCATTCTGCTCGTAGCAGAAGCCGCCGCGGCGCTGTGTCACGATCTTTTCGAAGTGGCGCATTTCGTCCAGCACAATCGGACGCTGCAGGTGGATGTCGAGGTTCTCGAAGGGCACGGCCAGCAAATGCGCAAGGTGCAGCCGGCGCAAGGTCGCTGCGTTGACCGGCAGCGGGCCGCTCAACCCGATGCGTTCACAGTAAGCCGCGATGTCAATGGCCATGCCTCGCATTATTGCGTAAGGGCTGCAGGTTTGGCTATGGCGCTCGCCCTCACCCTAAATCCCTCTTTCCCGTGATTAGCGGGAAAAGGGGGCCGGGGGGTGAGGGCCGTCGTGGAGTGAGGGCGCCCCCTGCCACAGGGTGAGGCTCTCTGCTATACTGGCCGCCGCAAACGGCCACGAGCAGCAGGGAAACGCATGGCGATCGACGTCAACCAGCTTCGCAAGGGCACGACCTTCATCGAGGATGGCGAACTCTACCGGGTTGTCAATTATGCGCACAACAAGACCGGCCGCGGCGGGGCCACCATCCGCGTGCTGGTGCGCAACCTGCGCAACGGCTCGCAGGTCGAGCGCACCTACAACTCCGGCCGCCGCGTCGATGACATCCGCGTGGAGGCCTTTGAGGTCGAGTACCTCTACGATGACGGCGAGTTCCTGACCTTCATGGACACACAGACCTGGGAGCAGCCGCAGATGAGCCGCGCTGTCTTCGGCGACGACCTGCGCTTTCTCAAGGCCAACATGTCCGTCAAGCTGCTGAAGTACGGCGAGGAAATCATCGACTACGAGCTGCCCGGCACCGTGGACTTCGAGGTCACGGACAGCGAAATGGCCATCGCCGGCGACACCGCCAACAACCCCACCAAACTCGTCACGGTCGAGACCGGGCTGGATGTGCGCGTGCCGATGTTCGTCAATGTGGGCGACAACATCCGCGTCAAGACCGTCGACGGCAGTTACGTCACGCGCGTCTGATGCCCAGGTGTTCGCCGCCGTTGACGCGAATCGCCTCGCCGCTGACGTAGCCCGCGCCCGCCAGAAAACTGACCGCCTGCGCCACCTCTACGGGTGAGCCACTGCGCCCCGGCGGCGTGACTGACGTAACCTCCTGCCAGCGTTCCGCGCTCATGCCCGCCGGGGGCAGGATCGGCCCGGGAATCACCGCGTTGACGCGAATCTCCGGCGCCAGCTCCAGCGCGCTCACCTGCGTCAGGGCCCACAACGCGGCCTTGCTCACGCCGTGATGCGCGTAGGCCTGCCACGGCCCGTCCACGCCACGATCGAGGATATTGATGATGACGCCGCCCGAGGGCTGTTGGGCGCGCATCAGCCAGGCCGCGGCCTGCGTGCAGAGGAAGGGCGCGCGCAGGTTGACGGCCATGGTGCGCTCCCAGTCCGCCGCCGTCACCTCCAGCAAGCGACGCTGCTGGAAAAGGGCGGCGCTGTTGACCAGGATGTCGAGGCGCCCGAAATGCGCGCGCAGCCCCGCGAAGAGTCGCTCAACGCCCGCAGCCTCACCCAGGTCGGCCTGCTGCGCGTGGGCCTGCACCTTCAGCGCGCGGATGGCGGCCAGCGTTTCGTCGACGCTGGCATCATTTGAGCTGTGGTAATGGACGAGGATGTCGGCGCCGCAGGCCGCCAGTTCCAGCGCGATGGCGCGACCGAGGCGATGCGCGGCCCCGGTGACCAGCGCGACCTGGCCGGCCAGCGCCGGCCTCATTCGTAGAGGACGGGTGGCGCCGCCAGCAGATACAACATGGCCGCCAACGCAATCAGCAGCGGCACGATCAGCACCCAGGTGAAGAGCCGGCTGTCCGTTTTCAGGTGCATGTAGTACATCACCACCAGCGTGGCCTTGATGGTCGCGAAGGCCAGCAGCAGCGGGATGAGCAACACGCCCTCCGGCAGGCCGCCGATGATGATCTCCAGCACCGTCGCCACGGCCAGCACTCCGAAGACGACTGTGTAGATACCCCCCGGTACCGTGATCTCGCGTCCCAGCACGACGGTGGTGTCGCTGAGGAAGGCGTCGTGCGCGTCGTGTGCGCCCTGCTGTCCGTCAGTCATCCGCTGCGTCCTCAGATGAGATAAATCAGCGTGAACAGGAAGATCCAGACGACATCGACGAAATGCCAGTAAAGGCCGAAGATCTCGATGCCGAGGGTGTTGCTGGCGTTGAAGATGCCCTTGCGCGCCTTCCGCACAATCATCAATGCCCAGAGTACGCCCACGATGACGTGCGCGCCGTGGAAGGCCGTCGGCGCGTAGAAGCGCATGCCGTATTCATTGCCGAGGTGAATGCCCGCGTGGCCCAGCTCGGTGTATTCCACGCCCTGCAGGCCCACGAAAATTGCACCCAGCAGGGCCGTCAACCCGATCCAGCGGACGACGCCCTGCGAGTTGTTCTTCTGCGCTTCGCGCAGGCCCAGCACCATGGCCCAGCTGCTGGCCAGCAGCAGGAAGGTGTTGACGCTCACCAGCGTCAGGCCCAGTTCCGCCTGCACATGCTGCACCGACTCCGCGTTGTTGAAGCGGAACACGGCGTAGACGGCGATCAGGGTGCCGAAGATGACCACTTCCGAGGCCAGGTAGAGCCACATCGCCAGCTTGGCGTTGCTGATCGTCTCCGCCGAGGGCGCAGTCGGCCCGTGCTCCAGCGTCGCTTCACTCATGGGATTTCTCGCTCATTTCAGCAGGGTCCTCGCTCATTGCAGCGCGTTCGGCAGGCGCCGCAGTTGCAGCGCTGCCCAGCCGGCGCCCCGGCCCAGCCAGTCCTTCAGGAACTGCGGGTACATGACCAGCGCGGTGATCATCAGGGCGTTGCCGGCGGAGATGCCGAAGAGCAGCGGCGGCGCAAAGGGCACCACCACGCCGATCAGCACGAAATAGAAGAGCGGCAGCAGAATGCCCGCCGCCAGGCTGTACCACAGGGCGCTGCGCATGCCCGACACGGCCAGCGCCAGCAGCAGAATCAGGTTGAAGAGGACGGCCGTGGTCGGCGGGAACTGGCTGAGCACCAGCCAGATGAGGGCGAAATCGATGACGTTCAGCGTCAGGCCCACCGCCGTCATAATCACCAGCGCGCGGATCACCCAGGCCCAGCTGGTCTGCCGCGAAACGACGCGGATGAGCAGGCCCAGCAGCAGGAAGCTGAAGGTGAACAGGCCCGCTGCGCCGAGGAAGAAGGAAAGCGTCACGAATTCGTTGGTGACCGGCGTCCCCACCAGGCGATCCAGCACGGCGAAGACGGCCACCACGAAGGTCGCAATCAGCCCCTGGCGCAGCAGCGCCGGTGTGCCGTCGCTTGCAGCGTCGCCCGGCGGTTCCTGTTGCAACGGCGTGTGCTCCAGCTCGCTGACGGTTTTAACGCCGCGGTTGAGCACGTGGACAAGCAGGCCCATCGCGCCGGCCGCCACGGCCAGCGAGAGGAACATGAAGATGGTGAAGAGCACCAGCAGCGTCAGCTGCGTCATTTCGAGGGTTTGGCCACCCAGCTCCAGCTGCACCACGCCAATGGAGGCGAAGTCGGCCAGCGGGTCGCCGGAGATGCGCAGGCCGGGCCCTTCCGGCAGCAGCGCGAAGAAGGCGATGACGATCAGCAGCAGCACCATCAGCGAACTGAGCAGCCACAGCCAGCCGCCGAGCACCGACCCGGATTCTGCCTCGGCCTCGGCCTCGACTTCTTCTTCCGCCACCGCTTCGTGGACGGGCGCTTCCTCGCCCTCGGCGGGCTCGTGCGCGTGCAGGTTCATCTGCGGGTCCATGGCGCCCATGCCGTAGATGAAACCGACGGCGGCCAGCAGCGTGCCCAGCACGATGCCCAGTTGCGGCTCCATATAGGGCTGCAGACTCTGCAGGTAGCGGATGACCACGAGCAGGCCCATGCCGGCCAGAAAGCCGAGGATGCCCATCGGCAACGCGCGGCCTGGTCCAGGTTGCATTCGTTCCTCCTTCAGCGCCCAGCCGGCCTGCCGTTCAGATCAGGTACAGCACCGGGTAGAACAGCAGCCACGCGACCACGACGAAATACCACAAACGGGTCGCGCCCTGCGCCGGCCACAAATTGTGCGCAGAGACCCGGCCGGCGCGCACACTCCGCGCAATCATACTCATAAACAGGCCGATTGCCAGCGCATGCAGCAGGTGAAAGGCCGTCATCATGCGGAACACGTCGCTGTAAATGCCGCTGGTCGGCAGGCGCAGCCACTCGTAGCCCATCACCAGCACAAAGAGCGCGCCCAGCCCCAGCGCCATGCGCCACTGTCGCTCGAAGCGGGCGCGTTGCCGCGCCTCCAATGCGCGCGTCGCGCTCCGCGCCAGCCAGGCGCTTGTCAGCAGGCCCAGCGTGACCAGGCCAGGCAGCAGGGCGGAGGGCGCGGCCACGCCTGGCGGTGGCCAGCTGCTGTGGTTGCCGCGCAGTTGCCAGTTGACGATGATGAGGCAGACGAAGACCAGAATCCACGAAATCTGGAAGATCGTCAGCCCGGTGCGCCGGTTGCGCTGCTGCAACAGCTCCGCGGGCGTCAGCGGCTCCTGCGCCAGGTCCGCCACGTCAGGTCCTGGCGGAGTCCGCCGCGCGCGCTTCCTCGGGCGCCGGGAAACGTCGGTCGACGGCGTCGAGGTATTCCTGGCCTTCTGCGGAACCGTAGCCGTAGGGATCGTCGAAGGGCACCGGGTCGCCGCGGAAGTTCCACGGCGGTGGCGGCGAGGTGGTGGCCCACTCCAGCGTCAGGGCGCGCCAGGGGTTGCCGCCGACGCGCTCGCCGTTTTTAAGGCTGCGCAGGATGTTGTAGATGAGGACGAGCGAGGAGATGCCCAGCAGGAAGCCGGCGAGGCTGATGAGGGTGTTGATGTTGGTGAATTCCGGGTCATACATGGCCACGCGCCGCGGCAGGCCGAGCGCGCCGGCGATGTGCTGCGGCACGAAGGTGAAGAAGGTGCCGATGTAGGCTGTCACGAAGTGCAGCTGGCCCAGCCGCTCGTTTAGCTTGCGCCCGGTCATCTTGGGGAACCAGTGATAGATGCCGGCGAAAATGAGGAAGACGCTGCCGCCGAAGAGCACGAAATGGAAGTGGCCGACCACGAAGTAGGTGTCGTGCAGGTGAATGTCCACCGGCACGGAGGCCAGCATTACGCCGCCGATGCCGCCGAAGACGAAGAGTGAAATGAAGCCCAACCCGAAAAGCATGGCCGACGTGAAGCGGATCTTGCCGCTCCAGATGGTGCCCAGCCAGCTGAAAATCTTGATGCCGGTGGGTACGGCGATGATCATCGAGGTGATCATGAAGGGGATGCGCAGCGCCGGTTGCAGGCTGGTGAACATGTGATGCGCCCACACCGTGAAGCCCACCAGCGCGATCGACATGCTCGAGAGCGCGATGGCGCGGTAGCCGAAGATTGGCTTGCGCGCGTGCACCGACAGCACCTCGGAGACCATGCCGAAGCCCGGCAGAATCATGATGTAGACGGCCGGGTGACTGTAGAACCAGAAGACGTTCTGCCACAGCAGCACGTCGCCGCCGCTGCCGGGGTCGAAGAAGCTGGTGCCCGCCACGCGGTCGAGGATCAGCAGGGTCAGGCCGCCGGTGAGGAAGGGGGTGGCCAGCACCTGGATGATGGCCGTGGCCAGTATCGCCCACACGAAGAGCGGCATCTTCCAGTAAGTCATGCCCGCCGGGCGCATGTTGCGGATGGTGACCACAAAGTTGATGGCGCCGAGAATGGAAGAGATGCCGAGCAGATGCAGCGACATGGCCCACATGGTCTGCCCGTCACCGCTGAAGAGCGTGCTCAGCGGCGGATAGGAGGTCCAGCCGGCTTCCGCCGGGCCCACCAGCCAGCCGGCGATCATCAGCACGCCCGCCGGCGGAACCAGCCAGAAGGCGAAGGCGTTCAGCCAGGGGAAGGCCATGTCCTTGGCGCCCAGCATTAATGGCACCAGGTAATTGCCGAAGCCGGCCATCATCGGGATGATCCACAGGAAGATCATGACCGAGCCGTGCATCGTCATCAGGGCGTTGTACTGCGTGCCGTCCGCCAGCAGGTCCAGCGACGGCGTCAGCAGTTCCCAGCGCACGAGCATGGCCATGGTGCCGCCCACGATGAAGAAGAAGAGCGACGAGGTCATGTACTGCAGGCCGATGATCTTGTGATCAAGCGTCCAGCGTAGCAGGGTGATGAACCGGAAATCTGTCCCTTCAGCCCTGCGTGTGCCGAGGCCGGGAGTGGCGGTTATGGTTGCCATGGCGTGCCTTTATCCCATTTCTTCCATCATTGCGGGCAGAATATCGATGTCACAGGCGGAGCCGCCGTCGGCTGTCAGGGTGCAGAGGTAGGCCACAATCGCCAGACCTTCGTCCAGCGTCATGTAGTTGGGCTCCTCCGTAGCCTGGTACTGGTGCTGCGGCATCAGGGCGCCGTAGCCCGGCACGAGGAACTCGGAGGGGTAGTAGAGCGAGCGCAGCAGATAGCGCTCGGTCTCCATGCCCGGCACGCGCGAACCGGCGCGGTCGGCCACGCCAGCCAGGTTGGGGCCGACGATGGCGTCCCAGCCCAGCGCTTCCAGCGTGTGGCAGCCGGCGCAGGCAAACAGGCCCGCGATGCCGCCGCTGGTCATCAGCAGCTCACCGCCCAGGGCCGGGTCATCCGGCGGGTTAAGGATGCGGTAGGACTCTTCATCGAACCAGGCGAGGAAGCTCTCCTCGTCCTCGTGCACCATGATGGTCGAGCGCATGCTGCCGTGGCCGCTGCCGCAAAGTTCCGCACAGACCACCGGGAACTCGCCGGCCAGCACCGGCGTGAAGCGCGCCTCGGCGCGGCGCCCGGCCAGCAGGTCCTGCTTGATGCGCATGGCAGGCACCCAGAAGGAGTGATTTACGTCCGCCGTCTGCAGGGTCAGCGCTACCGGCTGCCCGACCCAGGTATGCAGCACGGGCGAGTTGACCATCTGCGCCTCGCCCGGAATCTCGTAGGAGAAGGACCACAGGAAGCGCGCGCCACGCGCCTGCACGATCTGCTCGTTGTCCCTGGCGGAGGTGATGTTGACCCATACCTGGAAGCTGATGATGCTCAGAATGATCACCGTAATCGCCGGAATGAGAGTCCAGATAAATTCCAGCGTGGAGTTTCCATGCATGGCTGGACCATCACTTCGGTCGCCCGCGCGGGCGCGGAAGCGAATGACGGAATAGACGATGGCGCCCTGGACCAGGAGCCAGATGGCGCCGCCCAGCGCCAGCAGGATCTTGACCAGCTCGTCCACCTGGGCCGCCTCGGCCGAGGCCTGGGGCGGCAGCACCAGCGGCGTTGCCTCCGCGATGATCAGGCCGCCCACCACCAGCAACACGAAGGCGACTGCAATCCAGATCACCGTCATGAAGCTGTTGGAGGTATTGGATGGATTCATGGGGTGCGGTCTCTCCGGGGTGGTACTCCCTGTGCGTTCGGGCGGGCGCCCGCCGCCATGCCGGCGGATTGTTCTATATTACACAAGTTTGGCGTTGCGTAAAGTGGACGCCGACCTTTTTTACCGCATCCGGCCAGTGGCTTCAACGGGCGTCCTCAAAGCGTTGCAGCAGATCCGTCTCCACCTGCGCCAGCGCCAGCTCCACCTGCGCCAGCTGCACCACGCCACCCTCAACTGGCAACAGGCCTTCGTAATGGTCCTCAATGCGCAGGTAGAAGCTGCCCTCCACCGGGTAGGCCACCGCCTCGCGCGCGCCGAAGAGCAGGGCGTGCAGGCAGCCCAACAGGGAGCCGGCCTGAGAGCCGACCATGAGCCCCTTGCCCTGCGCCAGGGCCGCTGCCTCCATCGCCGTCGCCTCGCTGAAGCCGTTGCGCGCGGTCTTCAGGTTGAGGATGTCGAAGCTGTCCTGCGCCAGCTCGCGCTCCAGCTCCGCCAGGGTGAAGGCTGAGTCGTCGGCGATCAATGGCAGCGGGCTGCTCGCGCGCAGGGCCGCCCGCTGCTGCAACTGCGTGACCGGCAGGGGTTCCTCGCACCAGCGCACCTGCAGCGCTGCCAGTTGCTCCAGACGCGACTGCGCGTTTTGCGCAGTGAAGCACTCGTTGGCATCCACGTAGAGCGTCAGCTCCGCGCCGTAGGTCGCGCGCAACGCGTGCAGGGTTGCCAGTTCGCGCTCGAAGTCCGCGCCCACCTTCACCTTGAGCACGCGCACGCCGTCTTCAACTGCCGCCTGCGCCTCCTGCAAGACAGCATCCTGCGCGCCGCTGCTGACGATGCTGCTGACCCTCACCTGCGGCCGTGTGGCGTCGAGCAGCTGCGCCAGCGAGACGCCGCGCGACTGCGCCAGGGCGGAATGCAGCGCCATGTCCAGCGCGCCGCGGGCTGTGTGGTTGTTGCGGATGGCCGTCAGATCCTGCTGCAGACGGGCCAGGTCGCTGCGCGCCTGCACGCGCTGGCCGAGCAGACGCGGCGATAACTCCTCTTCAATGATGGCGCAAATCGAGGCGGCCGTTTCGCCGTAGATGCCAGGCCGCGGTGGCGCCTCGGCAATCCCGCGCGCGCCGTCGGCCAGCTCGACGCAGACCAGCACGTGCACCGGCTGTTCCAGGCGTTGACCGCGACCCCAGTGCAGCGCGCGCTTCAGCCGCAGCGGCCAGCGTTGTACCTGAATGCGCCGGATGGTGGTCATGTTGCCTCCTGCGCGAAGAGAAACTCGCCCGCTGCCTGGGCCGCCGCGGCCGGCGTGAGCGCGTCCATGCGCAGGCAGCGGTAGCCGGCGGCGGTGCCGGCGAAGGGGGCGTCGCCGTAGTTGCGCGCTTCGGCGCCGGCGATGACCAGGGCGCGCGCGCTGATCTTGCCCGCGGCCAGCAGCTCACGTGCGCGCTGCTGCTGCGCGGCGGGCAGATATGCCAGGTCGGCCGCGCCGCTGGCCAGCGCGTCGAAGGCCTCGTCCCGTCCGCTCAGGCGCTGCAGCCGGGCCAGCGGCTCCAGCCATAGCTCGACGATGCGCCAGCGCGGGCAGTGACGCAGCGCCGCGTCAATCTCGCGCGCGCCACGCAGCCCCTCGCTAAGCAGCGGACAGCCATCGTCGTGGCGGTAATGCAGCCAGCTGAAGGCCGCTGCCGAGCCGTCGTGGCAGACCTGCTGCGCAAAGTATTGCGTCCAGCGAAAGCGCTCACTGCGGTCGCGCACGGGGGCGATGGCCTTGCCGCTGTGTAGCTGCGCGGCAGGGATGATGACCAGGTCGGCCAGGTCGCGGCGCGAGGGCAGGTCGTCGCGGAACTGCCAGCACCCTGCCCGCCGCAGCGCAGTCAATGTGGTGGTTTTGCCGCTGCCGGTCAGTCCGCAGACCATGCGCAGCGGCAGCGTCCCCAGCGGCGCGAAGCCCGCCTCCGGCTGCAGGCGCACGCGCGGGCAGCCTTCGCGCAGACGTGCGCGCAGCCTTGCGTCCAGGCGCGGCCAGACCTGTTCGAGATAGAAAGCCTGGGCCGCGGCATTGTCCATCATGCGCTATGCGGGCAGCAGGGGCCGCCGCGTGTGCCAGTCGGTGGCCTGTTCGTAGGCGTGACCGACGCGCAGGGCCAGGGCCTCGCCGAGGGCCGGCGCGATTAGTTGCAGACCGACGGGCAGGCCAGCGTCGTCGAAGCCGCAGGGCAGGTTGAGGCCGACTACGCCTGCCAGGCTGGGCGGCAGGGTGAAGATGTCCTGCAGGTACATCTGCAGCGGGTCGTCGCTGTTCTCGCCGATTTTGAAGGCCGTGGTGGGCGTGGTGGGCGCAACGATGAGGTCGACCTCACTGAAGGCCTCGTCGAAGTCACGTTTGATCAAGGTGCGCACCGCCTGCGCCTTGCCGTACCAGGCATCGTAGTAGCCGGCGGAGAGCACGTAGGTGCCGATCATGATGCGCCGCTTCACTTCCGCGCCGAAGCCCTCGCCGCGGGTGGCGCGCCAGGTAGGCCACATACCGCTGCGTTCGGCGCGCTGGCCAAAGCGCACGCCGTCGTAGCGCGCGAGGTTGGCGCTGGCCTCCGCCGGCGCGATGATGTAGTAGGTGGCCACGCTGTGTTCGCTGTGCGGCAGGCTGACCGGGCGCGTCCCGGCGCCCAGTAGTTCCAGCTGCGCGATGGCTGCGCGCAGGGCCATTTCGACTTCCGGCTGCAGGCCGGCGACGAAGTACTCTGCGGGGATGCCGATCTTCAGGCCGCGCAGCTCGTCAGTCAGGGCCGCCAGATAGTCCGGCACTGGCGCGGGCATGCTGGTGGCATCGCGCGGGTCATGGCCGGCGATGACCTGCAAGAGACGCGCCAGGTCTGCAACGCTGCGCGCCATCGGCCCTGGGCAATCCAGCGATGAGCCGAAGGCGACCAGGCCATGGCGCGAGCAACGTCCGTAGCCTGGCTTGAGCGCCGGGATGCCGCAGAAGGCGCCTGGCTGACGGATGCTGCCGCCCGTGTCGCTGCCCAGCGCGCCAGCTGCCATGCCCGCCGCGACGGCTGCGGCGCTGCCGCCGCTGCTGCCGCCGGGCACGCGCGACAGATCCCAGGGGTTGCGGCTGGGGAAGAAGCCCGAGTTCTCGGTCGAGGAGCCCATCGCGAACTCATCCATGTTGAGCTTGCCGAGGAAGAGCGCGCCGGCGGCTTCAAGGCGTTCCACTACCGTGGCCGAGAAGACTGGCCGGTAGCCGCGCAGGATGTGGGAGCCGCAGGTGGTCTCGACGCCTTTTGTCGAGAAGACATCTTTCAGTCCCAGCGGGATGCCCGCCAGCGGCCCGGCTGTGCCAGCGCGATACGCTGCGTCCGCGTCTGCGGCGGCCGCCAGCGCCGTGTCGGCGGTGACCGTCAGCCAGGCGCGCAGTTGCGGGTCCAGCAATTCGATGCGCGCCAGATACGCGCGCGTCAACTCCACGGCGGAAAGTTCGCGCCGCTGCAGCAAGGTCAGCGCAGCGCTGATGTCGAGGTCGGTCAGTTCGCTCACGGCGTGGCCCGCTGCCGGGCTAGAAGTAGCCCTGCATGAGGCGCAGGAACCAGATGGGCATCAGGGCGCCGGAAACGTTGTCGTAGACATCGGCCCAGGGCTTGATGTCCAGCACGGGGGTGCCATCAATGGCATCGAGACGGCGCACGGTCAGCACCGCATCATCCACGCTGATGATTTCCGCCGCGGAGACGCCGATGCCGTTGGGGCGCACCCGGTCACGCTGGGCAAAGACGCCCAGCTCGGGCATGTCGTCACGGTCGCGCGGCCGGTGCACCAGGTCGCTGGCCAGGTCAAAACTGGCCTCGTGCATGGAATAGACCACCATGACGTGCGACCACTGGTCGATGCCTTTCAGGCCGGGCGCCAGCTCCGGGCGGACATGAATCTCGGCCACGACATCGCCCCAGCGTTCGTCCAGGGCTTCCGTGACCGGCGAGCGCACGATACCCACGGGCTCGATCTGCATGACTATCCCTCGCTACCCTCGCACAGGGTCGCCAGTGTAGCGGCGCGGGCGGGCAGAGTCCAGACGCGCGGGGGCGGCCCTCACCCTAACTAAATCCCTTGTCCCGCCGCTCACGACGGGAGCCCAGGTGAGGAAGAAACTCTGGTAAGCGGCCCTCACCCCCCGACCCCCTCTCCCGCAGGGAGAGGGGGAGCAAGGCGTACCAGTGCAATTCTGTAGTTAAAGTCCCTCTCCCTGAAGGGGCTCCCGTCGAAAAACGGGAAAGGGGTCAGGGGGGGGTGAGGGCTTCAGCGCCAGGCGCGCAGGACGGCGCGGGCTGCGTGGTGGCCGCACATGCCGTGCACGCCGCCGCCCGGAGGCGTGGCGGAGGAGCAGAGCCAAATGTTGCGGGCGGGTGTGGCGTAGGGATGCAGTGCGTTGAGCGGGCGCGCGAAGTGCTGCGCGAGGTCCTGGACGCCGCCGCTGATGTCGCCGCCGACGAGGTTTGGGTTGTGCTGCTCCAGCTGCCGGGCGTTCAGGCTGTGGCGCGCCAGCACGCGCTCGCGAAAGCCAGGCGCGAAGCGTTCGATCTGCTGTTCGATGAGCAATGTCATGTCGAGCGTGCTGCCATGCGGCACGTGACAGTAGGCCCAGGCCGTGTGGCAACCCGCTGGCGCGCGCGTGTCATCAAAGCGGCTCTGCTGGCCGAGAATTACAAAGGGCTGCTCGCTGACGCGTCCGCGCCACACGGCGCGCAACGACGCGGCGATTTCCGTCAACGAGCCGCCCAGATGCAGCGTGCCCGCCGCGTGAGCGTCCGGCGCTGACCAGGGGATGGGCGCGGCCAGGGCGTAGTCCAGCTTGAAGACGCCAGGGCCGTAACGATAGCGGCCCAGCGCCTGCCGGTAGCGCGGCGGCAGACGATCGCCCGCGATGCGCAGCAGCTGGCGCGGCGTCAGGTCGAAGAGCAGGGCCCACGCCGGCGGCAGCTCGTCGATGTGCGTCACCGCTTGACCGCAGCAGATCTCGCCGCCCAGTGCGCACAGCAGCGAAGCCAGCGCCTCTGCTAGGGCCTGCGCCCCGCCGCGCGGTGAAGGCCAGCCGACGCTGTGCGCCAGCGTCAGCAGCACCAGGCCGAAGGCGGCGGAGGGCGAACGCTCCAGCGGCAGGACGCCGTGGGCGGCGTTGCCGGCCAGCAGAATGCGGGCCTCTTCCGTGCGCAGCAGGTTGCGCGCCAGCGCCGTGGCGGGCAGCAGGGCCGGCAGGCCGAAGCGCGCGAGCAAGAGCGGTTGCGCTGGCCAGTGCAGCGGCGCCAGCACCTCGGCGATGAGGGCTTCATGGCTGGCCACCAGTGGGCCCAGCAGCCGACGCCACGATCCTTCATCACGGCCCAGGCTGGCGGCCGTCGCGGCCAGCGAGCGTTGCAGCGTCAGCGCCCGTCCGTCATCCAGCGGGTGGGCCAGCGGCAGGGGCGGCTGCACCCACTCGAGGCCGTGCTGCGCCAGCGGCAGGGAGCGGAAGAAGGGCGAGGCCAGCGCCAGCGGATGGACGGCCGAGCAGAAGTCGTGCGTGAAGCCAGGCAGGGTCAGCTCGGCGGAACGCAGGCCGCCGCCTATGTCAGCCTGCGCCTCCAGCACGCGCACTTTCAGCCCCGCCTGCGCCAGCGTGATGGCGGCGGCCAGCCCGTTGGGGCCGGCGCCGACCACGATGGCGTCAGGAGTCATGGCTGGCTGGCGAGTTCGAGTTCGCGGCTGCGCTGGCGGTAAGCGGCGGGCGATGGCGGCTGCTGCAGGTCGTGGTGGGCCACGATGCGCGCCAGGTAGTCTGGCAGCGGCGTGTAGCGCAGGCCGGGTACGTGCTTGCTGCGCGCGTTGTCCAGTTCAGACATCCAGCTATCGCTGAAGGGAGAACAGTCCGGCAGCAGCCCTGCGTCCTCCAGCGTATCGCGCGCGACTTCAAGCAGTGGCGCTGGCGCCAGGCCCGCGCAGTCGGCCAGCATGGCAAGCCAGGCGCTCAGGCCGAGCGTCTCGTCCTGGCTGATGTTGAAGACCTCGCCGCGGCCTGGCCCGCGCGTGAGCAGCGCCAGTATTGCGCGCACCACGTCGTCGCCGTAGACGTGGCGCAGGGGATACTGCGGCGCGTCCGGCACCAGAATCGGCCCGCCGTCGCGGATGCGCAGCAGATAGTTGTAGAGGCGCAGGAAATGATCGCGCTCGCTGTTGACCATGGGCAGGCGCAACGTGGTTACCGGGAAGCGCTCTTCCTGCCAGGCGCGCGCCAGCAAGTCCTCGGCGGCGCGCTTGTCGACGCCGTACAGCCACTCCTCGTGGTCGTAGGTGCCTGGCGCGGGCTCGGGGACGGGGGTGCCGCCGTCGTAGTCTGTCTCGACGAAGGGGCGCGCCAGCCCTTCGCGCACCAGATAGACCTGACCCGTGCTGATGAAGACATAATGTCCGGTACGTCCCGCCAGCTGTGCGATCGTGCGCTGCGCCTGCGCGCCGTCGTAGAGTACCATGTCGACCACATTGTCGTATTCTGCCGCGGCCAGGGCCGGTGCCAGGCCGGCGGGCGCGTTGCGGTCGCCGTGGATGCGCGTGACCGCCGGGGGTAGCTCGTCGACTGTCTGGCCGCGGTTGAACACGGTGACCTGGTGGCCGGCCTTGAGCAGGGCCAGCGCCAGCAGATGCCCCACGTTGCGCGTGCCGCCGATGATGAGAACCTTCATGCGCTGCGCCTGACATTCGATTTCAGCGATCCCATCATACCATCCTGCCCAGGGCAAAACGCCGCAGGCAGGCCGAGGCCCTCGTTCGGCGCCTCAAGAAAGCCTCCGTATTTCTCTTGCAGCGCCGCATGCCCTTCGGTTACAGTCGCGCCGCGCGCCTGGTTTGACCGCAGGGAGGAAAGCGCCAGTTAGCGACCGTTCGCCTGCGTGGGGCTATCGGATCAACGTCGGCGATACAGATTTATTGTTTGGAATGCGGCATGACGCAATATGATGTGATTATCATTGGCGGAGGCATCGTCGGCGCAGCGGCCGCCTACGAGTGCGCGCGCGCCGGCCTGCGCACCCTGTTGCTGGACCGCGCCGACCGCGGCCGCGCCACCGATGCCGGCGCCGGCATTGTCTCGCCGCTCTCCACCCGCTACGAGTTGGGCGAGGCCTGGTGTGATCTGGTGCTCGCCGCTGCCCAACACTATCCGCCCCTCATCGAAGCGTTGGCGGCCACCGGTCAGCAGGACACCGGTTACGCCCCTTGTGGCCTGTTGCTCGTCGCCAGCGATGAGGACGAGTTGATGCCCTTCCAGAATGCCGCAGGCCAGTTGCGCAAGCGACTGGCCGTGTGCGGCTACAAGGATGAGGACCTCCAGCGAATCTCCGGCAACCAGGCGCAGGCCCTCTTCCCGCCACTCCGCGCGCCAGCGGGTGTCCTGCACAACCGCCTCGCCGCCCGCGTCGATGGCCGCAAGATGGCCCGCGCCCTGCAAGCTGCTGCCGCCTTCCATGGCGCGCTAATCGTCGAAGAAAGTGTCCAGAGCATCCTTCGTGGGTCGGATGGTACGGCCCAGGGCGTCGCCACGAGTGGCGCGACCTGGCGCGCTGGCCGTGTCATCCTGGCCGGCGGCGCCTGGTCTGCCGCTTTCGGCGAACAGTTGAATCTACCTTTGCCCGTCGAACCGCAACGCGGCCAGATCGCTCATCTACAGTTGCCCGCAGCCAGCGCGCCACCGACCGAAGACTGGCCTGTCGTGAATGGCTTTCGTGGGCATTACCTGGTGCCCTGGCCGGGTCAGCGCATCGCCGTCGGCGCCACGCGGGAATCCGGCACCGGCTTCGATTATCGCCAAACCGCCGGTGGCATTGCCGAAGTGCTTCGTGAAGCGCTGCGGCTCGCGCCCGGCCTGGCTGATGCGACCTTCCTCGAGCTGCGCATCGGCTTCCGTCCCGCGACGCCGGATGGTCTACCCGTCCTGGGCGAGGTGCCGGGAACGCCCAACCTCTTCCTGGCGACCGGGCATGGCGCTTCCGGCTTGCACCTCGGCCCCTGTAGCGGTTTGCTGGCCGCCCGCTGGGCCCAGGGGGAAGCCCTGAGCGAAGTGCTGGCCCCCTTCAGCGCCACTCGCTTTGGGGATTCGGCATCATTGCACTAAACACTATTCCAGGTAACAACAGCAGTCTTCGGAAAAAGTAGCGATGGAAGCCACAGCGTTTCAGCAAGTGCTGGAACAAGCGTTGCAATCGCAGCTGATTGAGCGCGCTCGCATACCATCAGACTTCAGCGGCTGACGCGGCGCGCTGCTGGGCGCGGATGCGCTGGCGTAGCGACTCGCATGTCAGCGCGCCGGCTCGCGCAATACGAACACAAAGGCCGCCGCGAACAGCCCCGGCCACAGGTCTTTCAGGATGGTTGTGCCCTCGTAAGGGATTTCGCGCCCGATCTCCAGCCGCAGTTGCCGGACCCACCAGTGGAAGTCCGCCCGGGTCCAGAAACGCAGATGTTCACCGGGTGTCACGATCCATTGCAGTGGGAAGCGACCGAGCAGCAGGCGCAGCCGGTGTTGATGAAAGCCGGTGTTGGGGATGGATACGATGAAGCCCTTTGTCACGTAGGGTCGCAGGTCGTTCAGCAGCTGTTCCGGGTCCGGCAGGTGCTCGATGATCTCCGAAAGAATCACATAGTCAACCGGCTGCCCGACGAATTCGCTCACCGGTCGGTTGATATCGCAAAGGGTCACGTCCAGCCCCTGGGCGCGGCAAAAGGCGACCGCCTCCGGCGCAATGTCGATGCCCCGGGCCTCAATCTTCCTGTGGTCCAGCATGTAGCGCAGCAGGGCACCATCACCCGTGCCCAGGTCCAGCACGCGGTCGCCGTCAGCCACCAGGCTGGTGAAGATCCTGGCGCGTTTCAGGCGCCATGCAGACAGGTTCTCCGGTTTGCGCAGTGTCTTGCCTTGCCAGTAAAGATCGGGATCTGTTGCGCCGACCCTTGCTGTAGCGGGGTAGATAAACAATCGACGCAGTCTGCGCCAGGAGCCGGCCAGCCACAGGTAAAGGGGACGAGTCGGCCCCTGGCGCAGGGCGCGTTTGAGCAATGGATCAGCCATGGATTTCTTCCTGGATGCGCTGACGCAGCGTGGGCAGCGTCATCAGGGCCGTCAGCCCGATGGAAATGAGGAAAAGCGCGTTAATGACCCACACGCCGCCGACGGCGCCCGTCGTGTTGATCAACCAGGCGCCCGGCAGCAGCAGCGCCAGCAACAGGATGACGCGCATCCAAACCATGCGCATCACCAGGTCCAGGGCGCGGTAGAGGGGGCCGAAGATGCCGCCCAGGGTAGTCGCCAGGCCGAAGACTGCCAGCGCCGGAATCAGGCCCAGCACGGGCAGCCACTTCTCGCCGAAGAGCGGCACGATCACCAGCGGCGCCACCAGCAACAGGGCCGCATAAACCAGCAGCCCGCCCGCCAGCAGCGCCAGCAACACGCGCCGGAAGTTGCGCCACAGGTGCAGGTAGTCGCCGCGCCCCACCGCCTGCGGCACGACGGCCTGCATGTTCTCCTGCACTGCATGCGTCAGGACGCTGCTGCGGTCGATGAGGCGCAGGCCGAAGTGGACGTAACCGGCTGCGACTGGCCCGGCCAGCGCGCCCACCAGCTGCAGCGGCAACTGCAGGAAGAGCACGGCGAGGTTCTTGTCGAGCGCGTTGGCCAGGCCGAAGCGCCAGTAGCCGCGCAGCGAAACATCGGGACAGCGGCGCAGCACGACCGCCGGCGACGGCCACAGCAGCTCGCCGTCGCGCCGCTGCCGCAGGTAGAGCGCCAGCCCGGCCAGCGACGCGATGACGGCGAAGAGCACGCGCGCGGCCACCTGGGCGGCGGCCGTGGGCCACAGCAGCGCCGCGGCCACCTGCAGCGTTGTCAGCACCAGCTGGTTGAAAGTGAACAGCAAGGCCGCCTGGCGCATGGCGCGGCGGGCCCGAAAGCAGGACTGCGCCAGCAGGAAGAGCGGGTCGAAAATCAGGATCAGCGCCAGCCAGGCTGCGTAGGCCCCGACCTCCGCGTTGCCGACCGTTTTGAAGCCGGCCAGCAGGGCGTAATCGAGACCGTGCGCTGCCTGCGGCAGGACTGGCTCGCGGTAGAGCGCTTGCGCCAGCGTCGGGCCGATCAGGGCCAGCACCAGCAGACTGAAGAGCGACCAGATCAGCGTGACCTTGACGAAAATGGCCAGGAGGTCGCGGATCTGGGCCTCGTCGCGCGCGCCCACCGCCGCCGGCAGCAGGGTATCGATGCTTACCGCCAGGCCGCTCAGGTTAAGGGTGCGCCAGACATTCAGGAAGGAGAGCGACAGGGCGTAGATGCCGTAGCGGGCCGGGCCCAGGCGCACCGGCACGAAGACCCAGGCGATCATGCCCAGGCCCACCACGACCAGCCGCCCCAGTTGCAGCGTGAGCGTGTCGCGCACAAACTTGCGTCGCAGCAGCTCCCGCAGCGCGCTCAGCAGCCTGTTCAACACTTTTCCTGCGCCGCCGACTGCTCGTAGAGCGCGATTTGCTCCTGCGCGACCTTGTCCCAGGTCTGTTCCTGTGCGTGAGCCCGCCCGGCAACGCCCATACGCCGGGCCCGTTGCGGGTCGCGCAGCAGGGTCAGAATGGCAGCCGCCAGCGTCTCGGACAGGCGCTCCTGCGGCAGCAGCAGGCCGGTCACGCCGTCCACAATGGCGTCCTCAACGCCGCAGTCACGCGTACTGATGACCGGCAGGCCGGCCGCGCTGGCCTCCAGATGCGCCAGACCGAAGCCCTCGAAGCGCGCGCCGACGTTCAGCGAAGGCAGGGCAAAAACCTGCGCCGCTGCGTACCAGCCGAGCAGCGTCTCTTCATCAACCTGGCCCAGCAGTTGTACCTGGCCTGTGAGCCCGAGCTCATGTATTGTCCTGCGCACCTGCTCTGCATAAGCGGGCGCATCCCGCTGGCTGCCGATAATGACGCACTGCGCCTGCGGCAGTTCTTCAATGACCTGTGCCATCGCCCGTATCAGCTCCAGCGTGCCCTTGCGTGGCTTGAGCGCGCCGACGGCGAGTACGGTCGGGCCCTGTGCTGGAACGGGTGTGGCGGGGCGACTGAAGCGCTGCGAATCAATGCCGAGCGTAATGACGTGGGGCCGTGCAATCGTCAGTACCTGCTGCGCCACCCGCGCCGTCCAGGAACTGTCACAAACCAGCTGCGCGCGTTCCAGCGCCCGGCGCCAGACGAGCCCCGCGGGCCAGGGCCGTCGGGACAGGAGCGCGACATAGCTACCGTGAGACGTCACCAGATGTGGGCGCCGGCCCGCGACCTGGCTGCCACACACTGCGTAAGGCTCGACCAGGGTGTGGATCAGGTCACAACTGTGCAGCGCCCGTGCCACGGACGGGGCGGCCAGCAGGTTGCGTAACAGCAACTGGCCCTGGGCCGGACTGGTGTTGGGCAGCAAACGCTGCTGCTCAAGCGGCGTGTCGTCCGGGCTGTTGCGCGCGCTGACCACCGTCATGGGCAGGCCGGCGCGCTGCAGGGCCAGCAAGAGATCCATGCTGTAGCGCGCCCAGCCGTGGCGCCGGCCAATATCGCCCGTGAGGAAGCCGACCTGCGGCAGCATCCCGGCCACGGGCCTCAGCGGGCCTCCCCGCGCTCCGTTTCCCTGGCCACGCCATTGCGCGCCAGCACCTGGGCGCGCAGCTGCTCGAAGCTGATGCCGTAGTGCGCGGCGATCTCGCGCGCATGGCTGTGGCCGAGGGGCGGGCCGGGCGCGATGCGGAAGGTGCGCTGCGCAACTGCGTCGGCGCCGTCAGTCTGCGGCAGCACTTCAGCCACCAGACTGACCACCGCGCTGTCGCCCGCGGTTTCGGCGTTGATGGCCGCCGCGTCCGCGGCCAGTTCGTGCAGATGGGTGGCGAAGAGGGCGCGCGCGCCGAGCAAACGCAGCGCGCGCAGGATGTCGCGTGCCAGCCAGAAGCTCTCGCCGGCGCTGGTGCTGGCCAGCGACTCGTTGAAGAGCAGCAGGCTGTGGCGCGTGGCTTGGCAGAAGATGGCCGCCAGGCGCTGCGCCTCCTCGCCCAGACGTCCGCTGGCCTGCAACGGTCGTTCGGCGGCGGCGAAGTGTGTGAAGAGTCCGTCGACCGGGCTCATGTGCGCCTGCTGTGCCGGCAGAAACAGGCCCGCCTGCAGCAGGATTTGCGCCAGGCCGAGCGCCTGTGTCCAGGTGGTCTTGCCGCCGCGGTTGGGGCCGGTCAGTACGAAGATGCGCCCGTCCGCGCCGAAGTCGGCGTCGTTGCCGACGATTTCATTCTGCAGCGCGCGTGGCTGACCGGGCGGCGCCAGTTGCAGGGCCAGGTTGAGGTTGACCAGGCCGCGCAGTTCGCAGAGGCGCTCCTCCGCCAGCGCGAGTTGTGGCCGGCAAACGGGCAGTCCGCAAGCGCGCAGATGCTTGATCAACCGCAGCGCGCCCAGATAAAAGGCGATCTCTTCCTGCAACAGCAGCAGTTCTCGCCCGCTGACGCGGGTGTAACGGCGCAGGGCGGCGGCCAGTGGCCGGCAGATTTCGTTGAGCACGTCGTTCAGATCGCGAAAGAGAGGTTGCAGCAGCGGGCTGTCGCTATCGGGCAGGCGCGCGCCAAAGTCGCCGCCGTCTTCCGCGCGGTGCAGCGGGCCGATGCCGTCGGCTGACGGGCGTTTTCTGCCAAGGCGCTCGAAGAAAGAGAGCGTGTCGCCACGGAATGGCTGCTGGTGAATGGCCAGCAGGGTGGCCTCCGTCGGGCGCAGCTGGCCATCCAGGTTGATGCCGATTGTGATGGCGCGCAGGTTGCGGATCTGCTCCAGCAGGTCCGGCAGTTCCGCCTGCAACTCAAGATAGAGTGGGTCGCCGGCAATGGCCGCCAGTTGCGTGCGCAGGGCGCAGAGGGCGTCGGAGCGCAGCGCCGGGCCGGCCTCCGCCAGCGCGTCGCCCAGCAAGGTCACGCAATCGACGAGGCTCTCCAGCTCGCCGAGACGCCAGGTCACCTTTTGCAACTCGTCTTGGTCCCATTGCGGGCGCGTCATGTAGCCCTGCAGCGTCTGCAGGATGGTGAGGGCGGCGGCAAACTGCTCGCCCAGGCCTGGGCAACGCAGCAGGTCGTCAATGACATCCAGGCGCCAGGTGATCTGCGCCGGCTCCGTCAGGGGTTGCAGCAACAGGTTCAGCGTGCTCTGGCGCCAGCGCGGCTCGTCGACCAGCAGCGCCAGCAGCGGCTCCAGGTCAAGGTCCGTTGTATGCCAGCGATCCGCGTTGATGGTGGCCGGCTGGCGTTCCCGCTGCGGCCACAGCAAACTCACTGCGCTGCCGCTGCCTGTGTCGTCTGCCATGCGCGCCGATCCCTGACGTCCACACCTGCCGGGCGCCAGTATAGCACAGCGCCCTGCGCCGCCCGTGACCGTACCATTCATTAGCGCAGGTGACTTGCGCGTGGTACCATTATCGACATCGCCGCAGCAGCAGGGGATCAGCGCCATGCAACAGGGGAGCGACCGTTTTCGACTGGTTGTTCGCAGGGGCCCCACGCCTAGCCAGACCTGGGACCTTGATGGCGAGTTGATTACAGTCGGACGCGACGTCAGCAACGACATCACCATCAACGACCCCGAGGCCAGCCGGCAGCACTTGCGCCTGCGGCGGCGCCGGGGCGGCGGTTATGTGCTCGAGGATCTCGGCTCGACCAACGGCACTTTCGTCAACGGCCAGCGACTGAGCGGCGCTCGTTCGCTGCACAATGGTGACATGGTCGGCCTGGGCGAGACGGTCACCCTGGCTTACGAACGAGTCCCGGGCACCGAAGGCATCGCCGTGGCAACCGGCCCCTGGTCAAGGGGTCAGGAGAGCGCGGAAACCATCGCGGACGCCGCGCCGTTGCCGGACGCTCCTGAACCCGTGCCTGCGCCGGTCTCTCCCTCGGCCAGGGAACCCATGCCCGTGGGCAGGGAAGCGGTGGAGGTCGATACGTCCGGCTACGACTACGACCCCTACGCCATGCCTGAGGAAGAAGAGCCGCGCAGCAACACCCTGCGCTGGGTCGCTATCGGCTGTATTGTGCTGCTGCTGCTTTGTTGCTGCCTGACAGTCGCCTCGGTCTTCATCATCGACCAGGCCTGCCTGTGGGACCAGATCCCGCTGCTGTCAGACGCCCTGCGGGCCCTGGGCTTCTACATGACCTGCTGAGTGCCGCGCCTACTGCAGCTCGTCCAGTTGCGAGCGCGCAATACGGTAGTGGTAGTTCTCGCGCGAGGCAGTCAGCTTGCCTTCTTCAATCCACTGGAGGATGTCCTCCTCCGAGACCTCCATGTACAGCGCGGCCTCGCTGAGTGACATCACGCTGGGGAAGGTTTCGCGCTTCGGGTTCAGGCGCTGCGACAGGCCCGGCAGGTCGATCACGCGTGGCCGCGCCGCGGCGGCGGGCCGTGAAGCGCGTTGCTCGCGCGCCTCGTCCTGCAGATCGCCCAGCATGCCGGGCAGACGCGGCAGCCCGGGCGGGTTGGTGAGCAGCATCCAGGCCATGCCGGCCACGACCAGCATACCCACCAGTTCGAGCAGCCCCACCACGCCCTGCGCAAAGGAGACGGCGCTGACGTTGCTGCCAAAGGCCAGCGGCACGAACAGGCTGTTCAGCAGCAGTGACAGCAGCGCCGGCAAGGTTAACAGGACGCCCGCCGCCCGCACATGGCGCCCCTCGGCCTGCAACGAACCATAGTCGATTCGCTGCCGCGCGATCAGGACAACCCCGACAACCAGCAGAATGAGCGCCATCGCAGCACCTTTCGTAGTCAACACATTAACGCCAGTGTACCGCATGTTGCGCTCGCTTTCCGCCTGCTTCATACGATTCACAGAAATGTCTGTCTGGAGTCTTAATCCACCCTGTACACAGATTTTGACTGTTGTGCAGAATGCAGTACTATGGGCGCAGTTGGTACGCGGGATAAACCATGGCATTCGATTTTGAGGCGTTGGCAGGACATCTGCACGTCGTGGGCGGGCGTGTCATCAATGCTGGCCCACCCGGGTATCTGGTTGAGGCCGCGCCGGAGCGACCGGCCCGTGGCCGCGAGATGGATACTTTCTTCGGCCTGGTGTTGCCCGGCGCTGGCCGACCGGCGCCCGCGACCTTCTACGAGCGCATGGTTCAGGTCGCTGCCGAGGACTACTTCGAGAGCAGCGGCAGTGTGACCGCCGGCATACGTGCGCTGCTGCACAACCTCAACGAAAACCTGTACCGCCACAACCTGCAGAACGAAAGCCGCTTTGACGCCTGGATGCTCTGCGCCGTGCTGCACGGCAGCGATGTCTTCCTGGCGCGCGTCGGCGGCGGCGCGGCCCTGCTGCAGATCGAGGATCACATCAGCCCCTTCCCCGCGCAGCCTGAAGGCGGCTTCGCGCCGCCCGGATTGCCGCTCGGCGCGCAGGCGGAACCGGACATCCGCATGACGCACTACAGCCTCAGCAGCGGCGCGCGGCTGGTGATGGGCGACAACAATCTGGCAGAGCTCATCGCCCACGAGGAAGATGCGTCGCTGGACGCCCTCGACGGCGCGGACCTGGCCGAGGTTATTCTCGGTTTCCGCCGGCTGACGCAGGACAGCCTCAGCCTGACGGCTGTCGAATTTGTGCCGCCGGATGCGCCGGCGGGCGTCGCCGCGCGCGAGGGTGTTAGCTCGCGCCGCCAGACCGCCGCCATGGAAGAAGCGACGCAGGCCATGCAAACTGACGCTGCCGGTGAGCAGATGCGCCGCAGCGCCGGTTCAGCTGCCGTGCTGCTGGCGGACGGGATGGACCGGCTCGGCAATGTCGTGGAGCGTATCGCCGGCCGCAACAGTGACCCGGAAGCCAGCCGCCTCGCGCGTCTGGCCAACACCGGCAGCATTGTGCTGATCCCGATCGCCGTCGTCTTGCTGGCGCTGGTCATGTGGCTGGGTGGCACCGGCAGCAGTGAATACGAACGCTGCGTCGAGGAGGCCTGGCAGGGCGCGCAGCTGGCGCGCGACATCTCCTCCGCGGACGTCAACGGCACCCTGTCCGCCTGGGGCGCCGTACAGTTGACGGTGGAACGCTGCACCGCCATGCGGCCGGAAGAGATTGACGTCGCGCTCGTCGAACTGCGGAGCGAGGGTCAGGCTATAGTTGACCGCATCAACGACATTGAGCGCCGCGAAATATTCGTCATCGAGGCCTTCCCCAACGCAATCCTGACCGACATCGTCCTGCGCGGCGATGACCTTTACGTGCTTGATTCCGGCAACCAGCAGGTCTACCGCATCACGCTTAACGACAGCGGCCTCGGCATCGTGCCCGGCTCGCGTCAGCCCATCGCCACCATGCGCCGCGGCGCCAATGTCGACCTTTACACGCTAGACAGCCTGGTCGGCCTCACCTGGTCCGAGGACGGCAGTGGCCTGAGCCAGAGCAACGTGCTGCTCTCGCTGGACGAGGCCGGCGTGGTGGTCGAGTATTCGCCCACCTTCCTGGCGCGGGGCGTACAGAGCCTGCTGGGCACCGAACAGTGGCGCACGCCGCGCCGCTTGACGTCCTGGCGTGGCCGCATCTACATTCTCGATCCCGGCGCGGAGCAGATCTGGCGTTACGATCCGCTCAGTGGCGCCTTCGCCGGTGCGCCTATCGGCTACTTCGCTGGCGCCAACCGTCCCATCCTGTCGCAGGCCGTCGATTTCGGCATCGACGACTCCGGGCGCGTGTACGTGCTGTTCTCCGATGGCGTCATTGCCCTGTTCCGCGCCGGCGAGGAGATACGCTTTGGCTACGCCGGCTTCCCGCCGGGCCAGGAGCTGCGCCACGCCGACGCGATGTTCCTCAACACCGATCCCGTCGCGCCCGCCATCTACATCGCTGACCGGGAAAGCCGCACCATCTTCGAAACTTCGCTGGCGGGCACCTTCATCAACAGCTACCGTACCTACGACGAAACGCTCTTCGCCGGCCTGGCGGGCGTGGCCGTCGACGAGACGCGCAAGATCGTCTACGTGCTCTCCGGCAATTCGGTGCTCGGCTTCAACAAGCTGGAAAACTGAGCCTGGGCCAGCCTGATTCAGGCTGAAAGCTGCTGCGGGGCTGCCACAAGCTGACCCTGCGGCACGGTCGCTTTTTGTCGTATACTGCGCGACCAGTCCGGGGAGTTCGCCCCGGCGGGCAGGCGTTACAGGAGCGGCATGCGCGTACCGGCCTGGTTGTTCATCACAGCTGTGCTGATCACCGTGACAGCCGCGGCGCTGCTGGCTGTGGTCGCCTTTTTTGGCGCGCGTCAACTCTCCCTGCAGGCCGGCCTGGCCGGCATCGAGGTGGCCTCGTTCGCCGACAACCTGCGCTTGCAGGCCAAGCCCTTCCCCACCCTGGCGGTCAACTCCGGCGCGAACGTCGCGGCCCCGGCAGCCACCCTGGCGCCGGCGCAGTTGCCGCCGCCGCTGGCAGACCCGCGCGCGCGCAACATCCTGCTGCTGGGGATTGACCAGCGTTCCGGCGGCTCCGACACTGGCCGCTTCCACCGCAGCGACACGATGATGGTGGTGCGCATCGAACCGCTGCGTGAACGCATCGGCATGCTCTCCATCCCACGCGATCTCTGGCTTGAGTTTGCGGATGGCGGCCCGGCGGCGCGCATCAACACCGCCAACAGCCGCGGCGACAGCCAGGGCTATCCCACCGGCGGTCCCGGCCTCGCCGCGGACACGCTGCAAGGCAACTTTGGCCTGCGCATCGACAACTTCCTGCTGGTCAACTTTGACGCCTTCCTCAGCGCCGTGGACCTGCTGGCCCCGGACGGCGTGGAGTTATGTATCGACAAGCACATCCACGACCCTAACTATCCGGACGGCAATTTCGGCACGATCACCGTGACCTTCGCGCGGGGCTGTCAGCTGCTGGATGCCGAACGGCTGCTGCAATATGCGCGGACGCGCGCCACCCAGGGCGCGGATTTCGATCGCGCGCGCCGGCAGCAAGAGGTGCTGGTCGCCATGCTGCGCCATGTTGCCAGCGTGGAGGGCGTCGGCCGGCTCATCGCCCAGGCGCCAACCCTGTGGCAGGAGCTGGGCAAGAGCTTCCGCACGGACCTCAGCCTGGAAGAAATCCTGCAGTTCGCGCTTTTGCTGCGCGACATTCCGCCTGACAACCTGCGCCAGGGCGTGATCGACAATCTCGTGGTGCGCTTTGGCACGACGCCCGAAGATGAACGGGTGCTCTATCCGGACTCCGCGGCCATCCGCGCGCTCATTCAGGACGTCCTCGGCAACGGCTGACGGGCATAGACGCGTCGCTCAAACTGCGGGCGGGCCCTGCTGGATGCGCCTGCGCAGGGTGGCGACGCTTGCCTGCTGGCCCGCCGCGCGCCACATCGTTTCCAGCCACCAGGTGGCGCCCGCCGTGCGCCAGGCATTCAGCGTCGCCGCGCCAGCCGCCGGATTGTCGCCGGGGGTCTCGCCCTCCACAATGACGTCGTAACCAGTAGCAGCCGGGCGCTGCGCGCGCAGCTGCGGCAGGGCGGCGCGCAGGTCTGCCAGGCTGGCGTGTTGCGCCGAGCGCACACCATCCTCGTTCGTCTTCATTGTCTGCGGAATCAGGCCGTCATATTTCAGCGCGCGCCGCATCGACTTCGCGCTGCCAAGGGCTCCCACCACCCACACCGGGATGCGGGGCTGCTGCACGGGCGGCGGCGGCAGGATGAAATCCGTCTCGCTAACCTGGTAATGCTTGCCCTGCCAGGCAAAGGGTTGGCCGCGCCACAGGCCGGTCACGATTGCCAGGCCCTCGTCGAGCAGTTCGGCGCGCGTGCGGCGCTCCGTCACCTCGCCGAAGGTCTCAAAGCCGGAATTGATGGCGCCCAGACCCACCGCCAGAATCACGCGACCGCCGGAGAGGACGTCCAGCGTGGCGCTTTCGCTGGCCAGCTTCCAGGGGCGCATGCGCGACAGCGGGCTGAGCATGGTGCCCAGGCGAATGCGTTCTGTGCGCATGGCGGCGGCCGTCAGGCAGACCCAGGCATCCACGCCCCAGACCGGCTCCCATACGAAGAAGCCTTCCCAGCCGGCCAACTCGGCCTCGCGCGCCAGGTCAGCAGCCAGGCGTGCATCGCCGCCCGGCAGTACAAATCCGGTTTTCATCGGTCGCCTCCCGCCGCTCAGCTTTCCTGGATGACTACCGCGCGCAGCTGGTCGCCCTGTTCAAGCGCGTCCACCACCGCCTGACCGGCGCCCGTCACTGCGCCAAAGACTGCGTGCCGGCCGTCCAGATGCGGTGTCGGCAGGTGCGTGATGAAGAATTGCGAGCCGTTGGTGTCTGGGCCTGCGTTGGCCATGCTGAGAATGCCGGCGCGGTCGTGCGGCAGCGCCAGCGCGGAACTTTCGTCAGCGAAGCGGTAGCCGGGGCCGCCGCGACCGGAGGCGGTGGGGTCGCCGCCCTGGACCATGAAGGGCGGATCCTTGATGACGCGGTGGAAGGTCGTGCAGTCGTAGAAGCCGGCGCGCGCCAGAAAGACGAAGTTGTTGACCGTGAGCGGCGCCGCGCTGGCGAAGAGCTCGACCTCAAAACTGCCGCGCGCAGTGTCGAAGGTCGCCGTGTAGCTTTTGTCCGCATCGATCTGCAGGGCGGGCGCGGCTTCGTACTGCAGCACCTCCCGCGGCGAATCACAGTTGACGGTGCCCTCCGGCGTGGGAGTCTTTGGCAGGCCGGTGGTGCAGGCCGCCAGCAGCAGGCCGAGCAGGAGTGCCAGAGTCTTGGGCATGGGTCATCCTGAATGTGTGTGAGTGCCGCAGTATTCTACCAGACGCCCGTCCGGCGGAACCGTCCTGGCCGCGCAGCGCGCTATACTGGGCCAATGCTTTACCGCCCTTCCCCACACCCCCTTGACCCGCCCGCAGCCGCCCGCCCGCGGAGCGCCCGTTGAAAGCGCTCGTCACCGGCGGCACCGGCTTCGTCGGCTCGCACGTGGCGCGCGCGCTGGTGGCGGCCGGCCATGAAGTGCGCGTGCTGCACCGCCGCAGCTCGCGCATGGACGCGCTGCAGGGCTTGGACTTCGAGCCGGTCGTCGGCGATGTATTGGAGCGCGATGTGCTGGCCGCGGCCTGCAAGGGCTGCGAGCTGGTGTTCCACGTCGCGGCGGTTGCGGCCTACTGGCGTGAGGCCAGAACGCGCATGTTCGCCATAAACGTCGAAGGCACGCGCCGGCTGCTGGCGGCCGCGCGCGCGGCCGGCGTGCGCCGCGTCGTCTTCACCAGCAGCGCCGCGTCGCTGGGTTTGCGACGCGATGGCCGCCCCGCCGACGAAACGGCACGTTTCAACATGCTGCCGCACGAGTTCCCCTATGGCTACAGCAAGCACCTGGCCGAGCGCAGCGCGCAGCACGCGGTGCAGGAGCACGGCCAGGACGTCGTCATCGTCAACCCGGTGATCGTGATGGGCCCGGGCGACCTGAACCTCATCTCCGGCCGCTTCGTCACCGAGATGCAGCGTCTGCAGTGGACGATCCCCGTCACTTCCGGCGGCGTGGGCGTGGTCGATGTGCGCGATGTCGCCCGCTGGCAGCTGGTAGCGGCGGAGCATGGCCGCAGCGGCGAGCGTTACCTGCTGGGCAGCGCCAACTACAGCCTGCGCGACTGGTACGCGCTCTGCGCCCGCACGGTCGGCGTGGCGGAGCCGGTGCTACAAATGCCGGACGCTGCGCTGCCGCTGCTGGCGCAGGTGGTCGCGCTGGCCCGGCGTCTCGGCATGCAACTGCCCGCCGATCCCTCGCAGATTCGCATGGGTAAACGCAGGCTGCACTTCGTCTACGACAAGGCGCACACCGAACTGGGCCCGCCGCAATTCGACATGGAACGTAGCCTGCAGGACACCGTCGACTGGTATCGCGCGCGCGGGATGTTGCAGGAGGGGCGTTTGGGCAGGGTGCTGCGGACGCTGCGGCCGGGCTGAGCGGAAACTACTCGCCTTCGCCGACCGGCTCGCGGTTGGTGGTGATGCTGGTCCAGGCGAGGCGATCCTTGCGCAGGTGGGCGTAGAGCGGCTTTTCGTTGCGCAGAAGATCCACCAGCACGTTGATGTCGCGGAAGGGCAGGAAGAGGGTGCCCTTGTGCGCCTCGAGGTCGATCAGCGGCTGCGGGAAGGCGGAGCCCTCCTCAAGGAAGTAGACGTCCAGCATGGCCTCGTCGCCGAGGCATCGCACGATGCCACGCAGCTGAATCTCCTGGCCGCCGAAGTCCATCAGCTCCAGCTGGCGCAGGATGACCATGTATTCACGAATTTCGAAGATTTCGCTGCTGTTGCCGTCCACAGAGAGGCCTCTGTCAACCGCCCTGGTCACCGGCCGCTGCGGGGCCTTCGGCGCCTTCTTCCGTCTCGTCCTTGTCTTCCCAGCTGATGATCCAGATGCAGGCGGCGGCCACCAGGGTGGAGGCCGTCAGCAGGGCGACCCACTGCCCGGGCAGCAGGCCGACATCGCGCGCCTCCCAGGCGAGCATCGCGTCCATGCCACCCGCCAGCACGATCCATGCGGCAAGTCGCGGGTGACGCAGGGCCAGTTGCGTCAGCGGAAAGGCCTCTATTTTGGCCAGCAGCGAGTTCAGCATGTCCATCTGTCCACTCCTGTGTCGCTGGCCGCGCAGCATAACGCGAGATGCCACGTCCGGCAAGTCATAACTTGCGCAGCGTCGCTGCTGGCGGGCATAATGAACTTGCGTACGAGCGATGGAGCTCCTGCCATGAACGCAGTCATCCGCATGATCGGCGACTCCTTGCGCGGGCTATTCGGCGGTGGTGGCCAGCAACACGGAATGGATCGCGACGACCGCTCGCTGTGGCTCTACGTCCGGCCGCATCGCTGTGACGATGTGCTGCGGGTGCGCATCGACATGATGAACGATTTGAGTCAGCGCGACGATGGCGATGGCTATCACGTGCGCAAGCTGGCCAGCAGCGCCAACTACCGCTGCAACCAGGTCGAACTGGAGCTGCACTTCGACCGCCGCCGCCGCGTCGAGAAGCGTGAGGCCCAGGGCGGTGTTTTTGTCGAACGCACGGTCTGGGAGGCCTGGCAAGCCGGACAGCCTCCCGCCTGAACCTGGCGCAGACTTGTCTGCGTCTCTGGCAGTCTGATAAAAAGAATTAATCGCTATTCATGAGCATCGGCCGCTTCCTCAACAACATGCTGAACAACCCGGTGCGCGGCCTGCAGGTTTCTTTGCTGGTGCTGCTGCTGCTCGTGGTGTTCGGCACGCTCGGCTACGTGCATATCGAGCGCATGACGGTGGTCGATGCGCTCTACATGACGATCATCACCATCTCCACCGTCGGTTATGGCGAGGTGGCGCCGCTGGGGGAGGGCGGGCGTATCTTCACGACGCTGCTCATCCTGACCGGCGTCGTCACTGCCACCAGCGCCCTCAGCAACCTGGCCAGCATCCTGCTGGGCCAGCACCTGTGGCAGTCCTTACGGGAGCGACGCATGAGTGGAAATATCGAGACCTTGAGCGGGCATTTCATCATCTGCGGCCATGGCCGCATGGGTACCCAGGTGGCGCGCGAACTGCGCGCGCGTGCCCAGACCTTCGTGATCATCGAGCAGAGGATGGACCAGCACGCGACGCTGCTGGACACGGAAACGCCGCATCTCATCGGAAACGCCACCGATGATGACATACTGCGTCGCGCCGGTATCATCAGGGCTCGCGGGCTGGTGGCCGCGCTGGACAACGATCCGGACAACCTGATGACCGTACTCTCCGCCCGTGGCCTCAATCCCGACCTGCTCATTGTGACGCGTTCCACCAGTATCGAGACCGAGAGCAAGTTGCAGCGCGCCGGCGCGAATCGCGTCATCAGTCCCTGGCAGACCGGCGGGCACCGCATGGCCATGGCGTTGCTGAAACCGGCCGTGCACGAATTTATTGATTTGCTGTTTGACCCCGGCGGGGCCCAGGGGATGGAACTCGGCCAAATCGCCGTCGAACCTGGCTCGACACTCGCGGACCACAGCGTCGCCGACGTCGACCTGCGCCGCACCCTTGACGTGACCGTGCTCGGCATCCGCCTGCCGGACGGAGAAATCACCCTCAATCCGAACCCGCAGCGCATCCTGCGGCCCGGCGAGGTCCTCATTTGCATCGGGCCGCCGGAAGCCATCCAGAGTGTCGAGGCCGCGCCCGCCTCGTAAACTCCGTTCAGGGCGTCAGCCCAGGCCGGATGACGGCGAGCAGCAGATAGAGGTCAAAGGGGGCCAGCAGACAGACCGGCGCCAGCGTCAGCCAGCGCATTCGATCCGCCAGCAGCAAACTGCGCCAGGCGTCGAGGCTGCGCGCCATGAGCAGCGCCAGCGGCAGCAGCGCCGGATACAGATAACGGCCCTGCAGCTGCACGAACTCGACGTTGTAGTAGAGGTAGGCCAGCCCGGCCAGCCCGACAGTCAGCCACAGCGCGCGCCACAACAGGCGCAGGCCGCGCCCTGGCGGTAGCCGCCACGTCAGCAGCAGCCCCGTCGCGCCGGCCATGCTGAGCAATAGCGGCAGGATGAGCAACCAGCCGCGCAGGGGCAGCGCCATCCAGCCGAATTGGCCCCAGAAGCTGGTGAAGGTGATGCGCAAGGCCCTGTTCACCCAGGCCAGCGCGCCAATATCGGCGACGAGCGCAGCCGTGCGCGGCTGGTCGACCACGACGCGGTCGTGCGCGGCCAGACCCAGCAAGTCCGGCCAGCCGTAGACGCTCAGGTTGCGCGCCCACCACAGCGTGCCAGTGAGCAGGGCCGGCAGCAGCAAACAGACCAGGCCAGTCAACAGCATGCGCCGCAATCGTGGACGGCGCAACAGGCCTGGGCGCCAGCAGCGCAGCAGCAAGACAAGTGGCAGCAGGCCGGCGAGGGAGTAGCCGCCCGGCTTGGTGACCAGCAGCAGGCCGGCCAGCAGGCCCATGAACCACAGCGGCCACAGCATTTGCCGGTCCGTGCGCCATAGCGCGATGCCGACGGCCACCAGCAAGATGAAGAGCAGCGCTGCGCCCGCCGGGATGAGTCCGTAGAGCAGCAGCAGGCCACAGGATGGCAGCGCCAGCAGCGTCAGCGCGCGCGCCAGGCGACGCAGCCCGGCCCGGTCGCCGCGCAGCCAGCGCGCCAGCGCCAGCAGCGTCAGCCCGATTAACAGCTCCGTCAGGCTGTCGTTGTTGACGGCGCTCAGCATGGCCAGGTGCTGTGGCAGAAAGGCGACGAAGGCCGCAGCGGTCAGCGCCAGCCAGGGTCTGCCCGGCAGGGCCGCGCGCGTCAACGCCCAGGCGCAGTAGACCACGCCCGCGCCCAACAGCGCTGAAAACAAACGCAGGGCCAGCAGGCTGCCCGAGCTCCAGTTGTAGACGAGGGCGGCCAGCAGGTAATAGAGCGGTGGCTGATGGTCTTCGTACTGCAGCGCAGCCAGCGACTCCGGGGTGGCGCCAGCGAAGCGCTCTCCCGTCAGTCGGGCGAGCAGCGCCTGGTCCCAGTCGCCGGGCTCGATGAGCGGGCAGCAGCGCGGCGACTCCGCCTCGGCCAGTTGGCGCAGGACGTTGTAGTGGGCCGGCTCGTCAGGCGCCTGCCAGGCAGGCGTCAGCGCGGCGAAGAGCGCGGCCAGCAGCAGGTAAGCGGCCAGCAACAGGGCCATGCCCCTGGCTGGCGTCAACATGTTGCGCCTGGCTGGTTATGCGGGGCGCGGCTTGACGACCCGACCTGGCGCGGGTAGCGTGTGGCCTGATTTGCGTCAGGGGACATGGTCATGACAGACAGCACATCCGGGCCGTATCAGGCACTCGAGGCCGACATGCACGCGCTTATGTCCGACATACCGGACCTGCGGCCCGGCATGATGTTCGGCTGCCCGGTCTACAAGGTCAGCGGCAAGCTGGCGCTGGGCTTCCACGAGCGGCAGGGCGTCTTCCTCAAGCTGGGCCAGGAGCGCGCGCGTCAGCTGCTGGCGGATGGCAGCGTACAGCCCTTCGAGCCCATGCCCGGCCGCCCCTGGAAGGACTGGGTGCTGTTGACCGGTGAGCTCGAGGCCGCGCGTCCGCTCTTTGACGAAGCCGTCGCTTTTGTACGGCGCGAAGCCGGCGCCTGAGCCGGAAGCCCGCCCGTGTCCAGCGCAGCCCTGACCCCGACGACAGACCCCCTGTTGGCGTGGCGGCCCGAATTCCCCATCCTGAAACGTTGCCGCTACCTCGTCAGCCACTCGCTGGGCGCGATGCCGCGCGGTGTGCGCGACTGCCTGGCGGCCTATGCCGATGCCTGGGAGCAGCATGGTGTGCGCGCCTGGAACGAGGCCTGGTGGACTCTGGGGCGCGAGATCGGGGACGACATCGCTCCGCTGCTGAACGCAGTGCCTGGCAGCGTACTGCTGCAACAGAACGCCAGCATCGCCAACAGCATCCTCTTTTCCGCGCTCGATTTCAGCGACCCGCGGCGCAACCGCGTGGTCATCAGCGATATGGACTTCCCCTCTGACAGCTACGTGCTGCGACAGTGGTTGCCGCCTGGCGTGCAGGTGCACATGCTGCGCTCGCGCGATGGTATCGGCCTCGACATCGACGAACTGCTGGCGGCTATCGACGAGCGCACGCGCCTCGTCAGCCTCTCGCACGTGCTCTTCCGCTCCGGCTGCATCCTGCCGGCGCAGACCATCGTCGCCAGGGCGCACGCGGTCGGCGCGCAGGTACTGCTCAACGGCTATCACAGCGTGGGCGTCATCCCGGTGGATGTGCAAGCCAGTGGCGTGGATTTCTACATCGGCGGCACACTGAAGTGGCTGTGTGGCGGGCCGGGCGGCGTCTTTCTCTACGTGCGGCCGGATCTGCTGGCCGGGCTGCAGCCGCAGGTGAGCGGCTGGCTGGCGCTGCAGCAGCCCTTCGCCTTCGACAGCGAAGACTTCTCCCTGCGCGATGACATCGGGCGTTTGCAGAACGGCACGCCGGGCATCGCCGCGTTTTACGCCGTCCGCCCCGGCCTCGAGATTATCCGGCAAGTAGGGGTAGCGGCCATCCGCCGCAAGTCGCTGCGCCAGACTGCCCTGCTGGTTGAGCTGGCGCAACGCGCCGGCCATGAACTCGGCTCGCCGCTGGAGCCCGAACGCCGCGCCGGCACGGTCACGCTGCAGCCCGCGCACGCCTGGGAGGTCTCGCGCGAGCTGCTGGCGCGCGACTTTATCATTGACTATCGGGAGGGTGCCGGCATCCGCATCGCGCCGCATTTCTACACGACCGATGATGAAGTGCGGGGCATCATGCAAAACATCGACGATATTCTGGCGCAGGGCAGCTGGCGCCGCCACAGCGCGCAGGGGCCGGACCACGCGACCGTCACCTGAAACACCGGGTCGTCAGCGGGCGAAATCGACCGCGCGCGTCTCGCGAATGACCTGCACCTTGATCTGCCCGGGATACTGCATGGTCTCCTCAACCTTGCGCGCCACATTGCGCGCCAGCTGCAGCGCCTGCAGGTCATCAACGTCGTCCGGGCGGATGATGATGCGCACCTCGCGCCCGGCCTGCAACGCGTAGCTTTGCTCCACGCCGTCAAAGCTGGAGGCGATGTCTTCCAGCGTTTTCACGCGCTTGATGTAGGATTCGAGGCTCTCGCGGCGGGCGCCGGGACGGGCGCCGGAGATGGCGTCGGCGGCCTCGACGATGTAGGCCTCCACGTACTCCGGCTCCACCTCGTGATGGTGGCTGGCGACGCAGTTGACCACATTGTCGCGCACGCCGTGACGTTTGAGGAACTCTGCGCCAAGCAGCGCGTGCGTGCCCTCCACCTCGTGATCGATGGCCTTGCCGAGGTCGTGCAGCAGGCCGCCGGCGCGCGCCACATCCACGTTGGCGCCCAGCTCCGCCGCGATCATGCCGGCGATGTGCGCGGTCTCGATGGCGTGCGAGTGCATGTTCTGACCGTAGCTGGTGCGGAACTTCAGGCGTCCCAGCAGCTTGAGGATCTCCGGGTGCAGGCCGGGCACGCTGGCCTCGAAGGCGGCGCGTTCGCCCTCCTCGCGGATGGTCTGGTTGACTTCTTCGGTCGCATCCTCGACCAGCTTCTCGATGCGGGCGGGGTGAATGCGGCCGTCCGTCACCAGCTTGCCCATCGCCTGGCGCGCCACCTCGCGCCGCACCGGGTTGAAGCTGCTGATGGTGACGGCCTCGGGCGTGTCGTCGACCACCACGTCAACGCCGGTGGCCAGTTCGAAGGCGCGGATGTTGCGTCCGTTGCGCCCGATGATGCGCCCCTTCATGTCGTCGGAGGGCAGGGGCACCACGCTGACCGAAATCTCACTCACGTGCTCGCTGGCCAGACGTTGCACCGCCAGCGAAATGATGTTGCGCGCGCGTGTGTCGGCCTCCTCACGGGCGCTGGCTTCCACCTGACGGATCACACGCGCCATGTCGTTGCGCGTATCCGTTTCGACGGCTGCCAGCAACTCATCGCGCGCCTCGTCCTGCGTCATGCGCGCGATGCGCTCGAGCTCGGTCTTGCGCTCCTCTTCCACCTTCTCCAGCTCGCTCTGCCGTTTGTCAAGGCGGCTCTGGCGCTTGTTCAGGTTCTGGTCGCGCTGCTCCAGCTTGTCCACGCGCGCATCATGCTGCGCGCGGCGCTGCTGCAACCGGTCCGTCTCACGGTCCAGTTCACGGCGCCGGCGGCTGGCCGTGCGCTCGGATTCCTCCAGCAACACGCGGGCCCTCTCGGTGGCGTCGGCAATGGTGCTGGCGGCTTCCTGCAGCGCCTTGTCGATCGTGGCCTGGTTTTGCGCTTCAGCCCGGCTGCGCCAGTTGTCCACCTGGGCATTCTGGTGGCGACGCAGCAGTTGCAGACCGATGCCGGCGCCCAGACCCGCGCCGATGACCAGCGCCACAAGGGCGATTATGACCTCCATGATGGCTACTCCTCAGGCATGTTGGCAAGGAAGGTGCGTTCGCCTTCACCGAATTCTGCGAGGATCTCATCCACAACCTCCCGGCACAGGTCGCTCTCAAAGCCGCGACGCTGCAGGAAGGCCCATAATTTGTTACGCAGTTCCTCGCGCGGCCGGTTGCGCCAGCGACGAAACTGGTTGTGCGCCGCCCGCCGCGCCGTGTCTGCGCTGTCCAGGCCGGCCAGGGTCGCGTCGATGACCTCGGCAGCCACGCCCTTCTGACGCAGCCCGTGGTTCAGGGCGCGCCGTCCCATGGGACGAAAGCGCAGCCGGTCTTCCACCCAGAAGCGGGCGAATTCCTGGTCGTCCAGATAACCTTGCTGCGTCATGCGCTCCAATGCCGCCGCGACAGCGCTGTCGGCGAAGCCCTTTTGCTGCAGGTTGCGCTGCACTTCCGCCACGCTGCGCGGGCGCCGGCCAAGGAAGCGGGCTGCCTGATCGATGGCGCGCACGCTTTCGTCGGCGCTTTGCAGCTGCAGGATTTCCTGCTCGTCAAGCTGCTGGCCGGTGTGCAGGCTGGCAGCCACGGTGAGCGCCAGGCTAAAGGCAGGGGCGCCATCCAGGTGGACGTTCACCCGTTCGCGACGGCGTTTGTGAAGTTGCAACGCGGTGATGACCGCCATGTCGTTCTTTCCCCAAAACGCAAAAGACCGTGATCGGGAGCATCACGGTTGCGGCGTTCACCATGCCATGACGACGCGCTGCGCGCCTTGCGCCGGGCGATCAGTTGTTGCCAAAAACTCCAGGACGATCAGGGAGTAAAGAGAGGATCTTTCCCTGCCAGTTCTGCCAGTCTTCCCCGGATAAACAACACCATTCCCAAAGCGCCCGCCAAACGGCAGTTTGTTTGCGTTCGCGCCACATACCGGATTGTTATGCTATGTTTAAAACAGTAGCACGGCTCGTCAATATGTACGACACAATTGGTATCCAATGGACAGGCGAGCCCTGTCCCTTCCGCGCGCAGGCTACAGGACGTCATGGCTGAACGGCAGCAGATTCCACGGGTGCTCGTCACCGGCGGCGGCTTCCCCGGCGCTGGTATTGCGGCGTCCCTGCTGGCGGAAGGCGCGGAAGTCGCGCTGTTGCAGCGGCCCGATGCGCCGCCCCTGACAGAACCGCTGGCGAGCAGCGTCACCAACCTGGTCGGCGACGTCTGGAACCCCGCCAGTTTGAGCGGCCGGGCGCGCGGCCGCCAGCTGGTCATTCACACCGTGGGCAGCATGTACGCCGACCCGGCGCGCGGCCTCAATCACCACTGGCTCAACTTCGTCTGCGCGCGCAACGTGGCCAACATGTGCGTCAGCGATGGTTGCCCGCGCCTGGTGTTGCTCAGCTGCGCGCGCGCGCCCTGGATCAACCGCGGCTATGTGCGGGCCAAGCGCGCTGCCGAAGACTATTGCCTGCGCGTCGGCCTGCAGACCCTGGTCATTCGCGCGCCGCTGACCTGGGTGCGCGGCCAGCGCCGCCAACCCTTCTTCTGGCTGATGACCCTGCTCGGCAGCATTCCGCCTACGCGCTGGATTGGCTTTGGCCGCAGCGCCCCGCTGCAATACGATATCTTCGCGCGCGGCGTGGCGCGCATCGCGCTGCAGCCCACGCCTGGCCAGAGTATCTACTGGCGCCGTGACCTGCGCCGACGCAACAGCAACCGCGAGGCCCGTCACTACACGCCGCCCGCCATTCCGCCGCCGCCGCAGTCCGACGAAGAGGAAACCCCTTTCGGCTGGCTGCCGCCGTAACCGACGCCTGATTGTCCCTGACAGTCTTAAAGGTCGTGCATGTTGCCCGGCTGCTCCACCTGCAGTTCGCCCGAGCGGCCACGACGATAGCGTCGCACAGGCAGCAGTCGCATCAGCTGGTTGCTCTGTGCAGCCGCCTGTGCCAGCGCATGCAACTCACGCATGCCGGCGTCCATTTCCGCGGCCACGGCATAGCCAAAGCGATAGGACAGGAACTGCGGGTGGTCGTCCAGAAAGGTGAGGGCCAGGCCCAACGCTGCGTGGAGCTCGGTCGCTGACTGTGCCCCCCCGACGCGTTGCAGGGCCTGCACCGGCAGGCGCATGTTGCGCGCCATCACGTCGAGGATGATGGGCGTGTGGAAGAAGCGCCCCAGCCCCTCCGGGTGCGCTACTGCGACAGCGCGCAGGGCGTCCGCGTCCGCGCCCAGCTCCAGCGTGAAGTCGAACTGCTCGTCCCGAATCAACCGGCCGGCGCGGCGCTCCTCTTCCGGGATGAGCATTTCGACGTGGCGCATAATGTGGTTGGCGCTGTCGGACAGGGCCTGCTTGCGCGAAAGGCCGGGGATCTTCACCTGGGCCGGCGGCAGGGGCGCGCCGATGTTCATCGACAGCCGCGGTCGCTTCAGGGCGAGGAGGGCGATCAGCGCGCCCTGCATGCCGCCAAAGCCGATGGGCAGCACCGCCGCGCCGCTGCGATAACTCAACCAGGCCACGCCGGTGTGCGCGCGCTTCATGACGGGCGACCAGTAACCGCCTTCCGGGAAGATGCCGACCACGCCGTTCTGGCGGATGATGTCCAGCGGTAGTTGCATCTCGTTGCGGTTGGCGTTGCCGCGGTTGACCGGCAGAAAGCCCCACAGGTTCACGATCCAGGCGAAGCGCGGGTCGATGGGGATGTCGGCCGTGCCGATGATTTCTATTTCCCAGGGCACCAGCAGCGTCATCAGCACCACTTCCATGACGGCCACGTGGTTGCCCACCAGAATTAGCGGCCCGCGAGCCGGCAGATTTTCGCGCCCGCGCACGCTGGTGCGCGTCAGCAGACGCAGCGCGATGCGCCCCAGGCAGCGCAGCACAGAACGCAGCAGAACCCGGCGCGGATAGCGTATCGAGTAGCCTGGCTGTTCGCTCATGTCCCCCGAAGCGACCGGGAGCGTCGCTGTTGCCGCGCTATAGTGAAAGCACCCGCGCCGTACCCTGCAGCTGCACGACCACATGGCGCGTATCCACCACGAGCGCGCTGTGATCGGCCACCAGCTGCCAGTCGATGGCGCTGTGGTCGGTGATGACCACCACGCAGTCCGCCGCGGCCAGCTCCTGCGCGTCCAGCGCCTGGCTGTGCAACAGTTGCCCTTCCGGCAGGCGCAGTTGCGGCACATGCGGGTCGTGATAGCGAATGGCGGCGCCTTTTTTCAGCAGCAGCGCCAGCACGTCCAGCGCCGGACTCTCGCGGATGTCGTCCACATCGCGCTTGAAGGCCACGCCCAGTACCAGGATGCGCGCGTCGCGCGCCGCCTTGCCGTCGTCGTTGAGCGCGTCGGTGATGCGCTGCGTGACGTGCAGCGGCATGGCCGTGTTAATTTCACTGGCCACCTCGATGAAGCGGGCGTTGTAGTTGAGGGTTTTCAGCTTCCAGCTGAGGTAGTGCGGGTCGACCGCGATGCAGTGGCCGCCGAGGCCCGGCCCCGGGAAGAAGGGCATGAAGCCAAAGGGCTTGCTGGCGGCCGCCTCGATCACTTCCCACACGTCGATGTCGAGCCGGTTGCACATCAGCGCCATTTCGTTGACGAGGCCGATGTTGACCGCGCGGAAGGTGTTCTCCAGCAGTTTGGTCATCTCGGCCACGGTGGGCGAGCTGACCGGCACGACCTGGTCGACGGCGGTTGAATACAGCGCGACGGCAACCTCGTTGCACCGGGGCGTGACGCCGCCGACGATGCGTGGCGTGTTGCGCACGCCGAAGGTGGCGTTGCCGGGGTCGATGCGTTCGGGGGAAAAGGCGACGAAGATATTTTCGCCGGCCACGAAACCCCGTTCTGCCAGGCGCGGCAGGATGATCTCGACCGTGGTGCCGGGCCAGGTGGTGCTCTCCAGTACGATCAACTGGCCGCTGCGGCAGACTGCGACGAGCGAATCCAGCGCGTGCAGGATGAAGGACATGTCCGGGTCACGCGTCTTGCGCAGCGGCGTAGGCACGCAGATGCTGATGGCATCGGCGGCGCGCAGGGCCTCGTAACTGTCTGTGGCGCAGAGCCGGCCGTCGGCCACCAGCGGCGCGATCTCGTCGTCCGTCACGTCAGGGATGTAGCTGCGGCCGCTGTTCAGCTGCGCCACCTTGTCCACGTCGAGGTCGAGGCCGGTGACGTGAAAGCCGGCGCGCGCGAACTCAAGCGCCAGCGGCAAGCCGACATAACCGAGGCCCACAATGCCGATGCGGGCACTGCGGGCCTGGAGTTTGTGCAACAAGGTTTCCCGACAGGTCACTGTGCGCTCATCCCTGGCCGCCGTCGCCGCGAGCAGTATACACGAAAAGCGGCGGCCAGGATTTGCGATTGCCTAAACGTCGGGCGCGGGCGCCACGGCCTCCGGCTGCGGCAGTTGCAGGTCAAACTGCTCCAGCCAGGCCTCGATGTCCAGCCCTCTGCCGAGACGCTCCCTCAGGGCCTCAAGGTCCATCTCGTCGCCTTCCGTCATCAGGCCGCCGAAACGGCCCATATGGCCGAAGGGCAGGCGGCCCGCATTCTCCGCCAGCGTCACCTCGAGCTGCAGGGACTCGCCCGCCCGCTGCAACTCCAGCTGCAAGGTCTCGCCCGGGTCGTAGGCCAGCAGCCGTTCGCGCAGGGTGCGCCGGGCATCGATCGGGTCGCCCGCCACGCCCACGACGATGTCCTCTGCCAGCAGGCCAGCGGCCTCCGCAGGCGTATCAGGCAGCACGCGCAGGATGAGCGCGCCCTCGTCCAGCGTCAGCTCGCGTTCGGCGGCGACGTCCGCGTTCAGGTCCAGATACTCCACGCCCAGCAGCGGCTGGCCAGCGTTTAGCCGGAAGCTTTGTTCCAGCTGCTCCAGCAAGCCCTCAGGCTGACTGCCCGCGATACCCCTGCGCGAACCGACCTGCGCCGTCAGCGTCAAGGCCTCGCCCTCGCGTTCGATGCCGAGCGTGAGCGTCGCGCCGGGCTCCTGCGCCCGAACCAGCGCGGCCGCCTCCAGCGGCGTCGTGATCGCCTCATCGTTGATGCTGCGCAGCAAGTCACCTGCCTGCAGGCCGGCTGTGGCCGCCGGCGACTCCGGCGCCACTTCCTCCACGAGCACGCCCGCTTCGTCCATCACCAGGCTCACGCCCAGGTAAGCCTGGTCGCGGAAGTCCTGCCACTGGCCGCGCCGCGTTGGCACGCTGCCGAGCGTGACCGCGAGTTCCATTTCAGTGTCTGCGCGCAGAATCGTCAGCGAAAGCTCGTCGCCGACGGCCAGCGCTGTAATCGTCTCCGCCAGGTCTGCCGGCGCCAAATCCGCACCGTTGACCGCGAGGATGAGGTCATCCACCTGCAGCCCGGCCGTCGCCGCCGGCGAGTCGGGCAGAACCTCGCGCACGAGCGCGCCGTCCGCTTCCGCCGAAAAGGTGATGCCGAGGAAGGGACGTTCGCCCGCATCCTGGGCCATGGCCGCCGAGCCCACCATGAGCGTCAGGGCCAGCAGGACAAGAATCTTGCGCATGATTTGCCTCCCGATGCCATTGTCCGTACCGCTGCGAGGGTAGACGGTGACTCTGGGAAATACGTAAATGAAGGCTTAATGTCCGGTGAGAATTGAGGCTCAGTCCTCGTTGTGGTTGCCGCCGCGCAGTCGTCTGGACAGGAAGTCGCCCATCAGGCCGGACATCAGCATTGAGGAAGGCGAGGGCGCGCGCGAGTCGCGTTCGTCCGCGTCCCACTGGTTATTGCTGCGCCGGTTAATCCACGCGCTGTACTCTTGCTCGGCGTCGGCCAGCAGGGCTTCCAGTGCGTCGCGGTCCTCAATGGCGAGGGCCTCGCGCGTCTGTTGCAGGGTGGCCAGCAGGGCATCCAGCCAGCGCAGCAGGGGCTCGCGGTTGTGCAGCCAGTGATCGCGCAAATCGTCCGGGTGCGAATCGAAAAGCTGATGCGTCAGACGGCCGAAGGGTGGATTGGTCAGGCGCTGCATGTCGTTCCAGCCGGGGCTGCGCGTCAGGCTGTGGAAGCTGGCCACGCCCAGCAGCGCGGGCAAGTCGACGGTGGCGGCGATCAGGCTGTCGTGTTCATGCATGTCCATGAAGTGCGGCGTCGCGCCCAGCAGGGTGCTGAAGTCGCTGGCCAGGTCGATGGCCGCGCGCGAACAGTTAGGAGCCGGCATCAGCATCATGCTGCTGTCGTCGAAGAGGTCTTCGGCGGCGTGTTCGGCATCATCGCGGCCGTCGAAGAGGTAGCGCGCGTTGACGACCGGGGTCACCTGCACCAGGTGCGCCGCCTCAGGCAGAAATTCCTGTGCGAGGGCGAAGGCGGGCATTTTCAGCTGGGCCATGTCGAGCACGACGGCGCCCGCTTGCAGGTTCTCCGCCAGGCCCTGCCACACGCGTCGCTGCTCCGTGATCGGCAGCGCCAGCACGACGATGTCGCGCTCGCGGGCCGCAGACGCCGGATTGCGCTCCGTCTTGTCGCAGAGCTTCGCCTTGCGCGCCGTCTCCAGAATGCCTGGTCGCGGGTCGGCGCCGATGACCTCGAAGTGTTGCGCGGCTTTTTCGTTGCGGTTGCAGCGTCGCAGCGCCAGCGCCACCGAACTGCCCGTGCGCTCGAGACCAATGATGATCACCGAAATAGTACGCGCCATGGTTTGTCTCCTGCCGTTTTCAGACCATCAGTATAGCGGTCTACCCGCATTCGCCTAACTGCGTTCATCGGCGGCTTGCAGCCGCGCCAGCCATTCATCGTCGCCTGGCGGCTGCGCATGGTTTTCGATCAGCGCGACCACGCGTTCGCTGGCGCCCGCCGCGCGCGCCAGCTGCGCCCCCCAGGCCGGGTGCTGTTGCTGCAGCAGAAAGGGCCGCGCAAGGGGGTTAGTTTCGTCGCCGCGCGCCAGTTCTTTAGCGAGTCCTGGCGCCATGACCGGCAGCAAAACTACCAGCACCCGTTGCCACAGGGGAAAGGGCCAGCGCGTCTTGCCGACATCGTGCAGCAGTGCGGCGGCAGCCAGCTCCGGCGGCACGTCGCCCTGCGCCTGCAGCGCGCGCAACACGCGCAGGCTGTGCAGTTGTTCGCTGCGGCGCAGCCGGGCGAAGCAGTCCTGCTGTTGCGGTGTGAGGTATTGTGCGGCCAGCGCGCGATCCAGCGGGAGCGCGCAGGCCAGCAGCGCGGCCAGCCCCTGACGCAGGCGGCGCAGTGCCCCCACGTCAGCCCAGCAGCAGGCGCGTGAGGCGGAAGGCCGGCCCGCTGATGAGCAGGCCGAAGAGATTGAAGAAGCCGCTGAAGCTGAGCAGCAGCATTGCGAAGAAGGCGTACTGGCTGTACTGACGCCCGCGCGCGCTGCCCCAGCTCCAGGCTTGTTGCGGTGGCAGCAGCGCGTAGACCACGTGCCAGCCGTCCAGCGGGAAGAGCGGCAGCAGGTTGAAGAGGCAGAGCAGGACGTTGAAGAAGACGAGGGTCTGCATGACCCTGGCGACCAGGATGGGCAGCGTTCCGCTGAGGAACAGGGGCCGCATGAGCTGGAAGAGCAGGCCGAAGAGCAGGGCCAGCAAGAGGTTGGCCAGCGGCCCGGCAGCCACCGCTGCCAGGTAACCGTAACGCGGGTTGCGCATGCGTTGCGGGGAAATCGGCGCTGAGCCAAGGATGCCGAAGCCGATGAAGGCGAACATCAGCCAGCCGATCCAGTTGATGTGCACCAGCGGGTTCAGCGTCAGGCGGCCCTGCTGCGCCGGCACGGGATCGCCCATCAGATGCGCGACGAAATTGTGAGAAAATTCGTGCACCGTCATGCCGAGGCCGACGGCCAGCAGCACGCCAATAATCCCTTCCAGCGAAATGTCGCCGAGCAACAACAAGGCGCGCTCCGTTCCTTCGGGCCGGCTCCCGCAGGCAGTATAGCACAGGCGGCTCCCTGTTCATGCCCAGGCGTCTGCGCTATACTTGGGCTGCGGGCGGAGGCATCCATGGCAGATGTGCAGGACGTGCAGGTCGACGACCGTGTGCAGCTACGCAAGCCACACCCCTGTGGCCAGGACGTCTGGGTCGTCTATCGCGTCGGTGCGGACATGGGTCTGCGTTGCACGGGCTGCCGTCGCCGAATGCTGCTGTCGCGCAGGGAGTTTGGTAAACGCGTGAAACGAGTTGCGCGAGGGCTGGTATGAAGTGTCTGTCTCTGGCCCTGCGCCAGGGTTGCGCAGGTACATGAGACATGTCGCTCCGGACTGACGTTAAAAAACGCGTCCTCATCCTGTTGTCGGATACAGGTGGCGGACATCGCGCGGCGGCCGAGGCCATCCGCGACGCCCTGTTCCGCGAGCCTGGCGCAGACTCTGTCGCCGTCGAACTGGTGGACGTCTTCCGCGATTACTCGCCGGCGCCCTTCAAGTACCTGCCGGAGATCTACCCCTGGTGGGTGAACAACAGCAAGCAGTCCTGGGGCGCGGGTTACAAGCTCTCCAACACGCGCCAGCGCGCGCGCATCCTCTCCACCACCATCTTCCACACCCTCGAACTGGGGCTCAAACGCCTGCTGCGCGAGCATCCCGCGGACGTCATCGTCTGCGTGCACTCCGCGCTGGCGCGGCCCACCATGAAGGCCATGCAGAGCCTGCCGGGACGCGCGCCCTTCGTGGTGGTCGTGACCGACCTCGTCTCCACCCACCACATGTGGTACGAGCGCCGCGCTGAGCGTACGCTGGTGCCCACCGCGGCGGCGCTTGCGCGCGGCTATGAAAACGGCCTCACCGGGGAACAGTTGCGCCTCACCGGCTTGCCGGTGCATCCGGCCTTCATCGATGGCCTGACTGACCAAAGCAATGCGCGGGCGGCGCTGGGCCTTGAGCCACAACTGCCGGCTGTGCTGCTGGTGGGCGGGGTGGACGGCATGGGGCCGGTTTATGACACGGCGCTGGCGCTCAATGAACGCCGGCCGGCCTGTCAACTGCTCATCATCGCCGGCCGCAACGAGACCCTGCGGCAACGCCTGGGGGCGGTCGCCTGGAATCAGCCGACGCAGGTTTACGGCTTCCGCAGCGACATGCCGCGGGTGCTGGCGGCCACCGACATCATCGTCACCAAGGCCGGCCCGGCCACCATCAGCGAGGCCTGCATCGCCGGCCTGCCGCTCATCCTTTACGATGCCATCCCCGGCCAGGAGACCGGCAACGTCGCCTGGGTGGTTGAGCATGACATCGGCGTCTTCACGCCTGAACCGCAGGAGATTGGCGACACCCTGCTCGCGTGGCTGGCCGAGGGGCCGGCGGGGCTGCAGCGACGCTCACAGCGCGCGCGCGATCAGGCCCGCCCCAACGCCGTCTTCGAAATCGCCGCCGAAATCTGGCACCAGGCGCAGCAGAGTCCGCGTGCCACGCGTGGCAACCTGCTGCGCCACGGTTTCGAGGACCTGGCCGCCGCCACGCGCCGCCTCACGCGTGACACCTGAGCGCGCGCATTTGCCCTGTCCAGTTGGCTATGCAGACAGCTCATTTATTTCCCTGCCCGCTGCAGCTGTTCCGGCCAGAACCTGCGCATCTGCCAAACGCTTGACAACAGATTGTCAATTTCTTGCGACTACGCCTTGAAATTTTCCCCGGGAGTACGCGAGCCTTCGTAGTTAAACTCCGGGTCCCGCTGTGCAATCGCCTCGGAGATCTCGCCTTGCCAGAAGTCGGGAGTCGTGTGCCACGGGCGCACGTGCCAGGCCAGCACCAGAGTACGGCGTACGTCGGTCTGGTTCCGGTCGGCCGCGTGCAGGGTGCGGGCATCCAGCAGTACCAGGTCACCAGCTTTCACGGGCAAATAAACCTGGTCCGGGTCAGTACTGAACATGACCGGGTCGTCTTCGCTGACGAAGCGGGCGCCCTGTTCATGGGCTTGAACCATCCGGTCGTGAATGGGGAAACGTTTGTGGTGGCTGCCGGGGATGACCTTCAGGCAGCCGTTTTCGACAGACGTGTCGGTCAGATAGTAGTTCAGGGCGAAAACCTGCGGCCAGGGCGACAGGCTGAGAGGATCGTCCCAGAAGATCCAGTCCTGGTGCCAGTAGAGGGGCGGCCCGCCCGCTTCCTTGGTAAGAATAATGATCTTGCCCTCGGGGCTGAAATCGCCAAATCCCAGGGCGGCGAGCGCCTCATAAGTGGGTTTCCAGGTCAGCAGTTTGTCGATGAGTACATTGTCCACCGCATGCACGTCGATAAGCTGACCCTGATAGCGCACATCATGCGGCTCGATATGATCCGCGATTTGTCGTTCGGTCTCCGCGCGCAATTCCTCAAGAAGTGCTTCCGGCAGGACGTTCTCAATAAGTACGTAGCCCTCGCGCAACATGAATTCCCGCTTTTCCAGGGCCGCTTCGGGGGTCAACACGATAATTCTCCTCGCAACTGTCTGCTTGTCGGATATTCCCGGTAGAAAATACTCCCGGATGAAACCTTTCGGTCATGTCTGGCCGGATTGCTCCGCCCAACTGTCCTTCAGCGCCTTCATTTTCCTGTTCATCCCGACAGCCTTGCCAGGCAACCGGCTGGCCTCGTCAATCAGCCAGGCGTCAGGCGACAGTACGCCGAAATTTTCGGCTATGTCCCGAGATATTCCCCGGGAATGCGCGAGCCTTCGTAGCCAAACTCCGGGTCCCGCTGCGCGATCGCCTCCGGGATTTCGCCCTGCCAGTAGTCGGGAATCGTTCCCGTATGGCGTGAGTGCCAGGCCAGCACCAGGGTGCGGCGTTCTTCCGTCTGGTTCCGGTCGGCCGCGTGCAGGATGCGGGCATCCAGCAGCACCAGATCACCGGCTTTCACGGGCACGTACACCTGGTCCGGGTCATCGCTGAACATGACCGGGTCATCTTCGCTGATGAAGCGGGCGCCCTGTTCATGGGCGGGCACCAGCCGGTCATGAATGGGATAGCGCTTCAGGTGGCTGCCGGGAATGACCTTCAGGCAGCCGTTTGCCACAGACGTGTCGCTCAGATAGTAGTTCAGGGCAAACTTCTGCGGCCAGGGCGTCAGGCTGAGGGGATCGTTCCACTCCATCCAGTCCTGATGCCAGTACAGCGGCGGGCCGCCCGCTTCCTTGGTGAGAATGATGACCGAGCCGTGGGGGGTGAAATCACCAAAACCGAGGGCGGCAAGCGCGTCAAAAGCAGGTTTCCAGGTCAGCAGTTTGTCGATGACGGCATTGTCCACCGCCTTCACGCCGATGTGCTGGCCCTGAAAGCGTAGCTCGGGCGCTTCCACATGATTCGCGATGAGGCGCTCGGTCTCCGAGCGCAGTTCTTCGAGAAACGCTTCCGGCAGGATGTCCTCGAGGAGCACATAGCCCTCGCGCAGCATGAATTGCCGCTTTTCAAGAACTGTTTCGGAGGTCAGCATGGCAATCTTTTCCTTCGATTATGCTAATCGGATTGCTGCGCGGATATCGCGCCAGACGGGCAAACGTTGGGCGAGGGGCGTGGGATCCATTAACCTGGCGCGCCCCGCGCAGCAGGCCCTGCCGTCACTTCAAACCTTTCCCCGGGTTCCGGTTGTGCCGGATCGGCCCGGCAGCGCCAGCATAGACCGGCCGCAGGGGCTCCGTCAGGGCCCTGGTCTGCTCATACCAGGCTGCCGGCCAGGTCTCATGCGCGACAAAGGCCTGAATGGCTTCGGGTAACTCAGCATACGCCGGATAGTACCAGAGCGTGATGTTGGTCCTGCGCTGGTCAGACTGATTGCCGTGCGCGGCATGCAGCAGTTGCGCGCTGCCCATGACCACGTCCCCGGCCTTGACGGAGACGTCGACTTCCCCCTCCGCCCGCTGGTAGGCCAGGTGGTCCGGGTCAGCCATTTTACCCAGATCTTCCTGGTGCGCCCCGGGCAGCAGATCGTGCAGCGCATGGCGTTTCAGGTGCGAACCAGGGATCAGCCGCAGGCAGCCGTTCTGCGGCGTCGTATCCACCAGATAAATCATCAGAAAGCACTGGATGGTCTGTGGCGTGTAACTGACGGGATCATCCCAGAAGCGCCCGTCCTGGTGCCAGAAGAGTGGCGGGCTGTGGGGCGGCTTGCTGATAATAAAGCCGGAGCCCCATTTGGGGTCTGCAAAGCCGAGGTCGGCCAGCGCCGCCAGCACCGGGGGAAGGGCGATGAGTTCGGCCATCCCGGGATGGTCAAATACAGGAATCACACTGCCCTGGGAACGTTTTTCCTCGAAATGCGCCGCGTCCGTCCGCGCCAGTACCTCGTCAGTGACTGCGCGCAGGCGTTCCAGCATGCGCTCATCGATGATGTTTTCCAGCAGGCAAAAGCCATCCTGGTCAAGTTGTTGCCGCTTCCCGCCAAAGTCAATGGTCATGCGCGTTTCCTCCTGAGTGATTCTGTCCCGTGGCACTTCCCGCCGCTGTGCCCGCCTCAATGCTACCAATCACCTGCATCGCCCGACCGGCATGGTTACAGCGACCGGTTGTCGATGGAGTAAGCCTGATTACCTCCTGGTCCCAGCGCCCAGGTGCCGCGAAAAAGTGACTGGCGTCTGGGCGGCATGGTTTCGATGATTTCATGCGCAAGGTCGACACGATGCCATTGCGCCCAGATCGAATTGTAGCAATTGAACACCGCGCAGCGTGGATTGTTGGGGTTCGTCCAGTCGTTCGCGGCGTGAATGAGGCTTTCGGTGAAGATGACCGCCGAACCGGCCGGACAACTGTAGTCATCCATAGTGGCGCGGATGTTGTCTTCCCAGGGGGAACCCTCGACATTGGGCCGATACGGGTCTGGCCCGCCGTAATTGAAATGTGCCTTGTGCGAGCCGCTCAGGAACGTGGTGCAACCCTGCCCGGCGATGACTTCCTCCAGCTCCCAGACGACGCGGGTCAAACCGGCGAAGATCTTTTTCCCGGCAACCTGGTAGCGCATGGCATTGGCCTGCTGTGGCGGCCGCACCACGTGCGGCATCCCGCCATCCGAGCGTTCAATCTTGCTCCAGCCAGGTGGCCGGATCGTGATGAAAGAGCCTTCGCAGCGGAAACTGTAGTTCTCCTCCGACTGAAAGGGCTCTTCGGACAATATCTCGGCCAGAACACCGACGATGGCCGGATGGTCAAGCAATTCCTGCAGTTTGCCTTCATAATTGTTTTTGGCCCCGGCATAGGCCTCGGCCTTCATTTCCTCAATCTCTGCTGCGGAAAGCACCGCCGGCAGCAAAAGCCAGCCACGCAGGTCAAAGAAAAACTTCTGTTCTTCGGTCATCGGCACAGCAGCCACAGGGTTTCCATTTGTCATGGTCATTTGCCCCTCCGGTTTCCGCACTCCACAAAGAGTTTATAATACCTTCCTAGGGAAGATTCTACCGCGAAAAGCATCGCTTTCTGTCGGGCCGGCGCCTTGCTGTTACGCCCTGCGGCAGCACTGATCGGTGACTTGCCTGTTGCGCGGTCCCTGCTGCGCGATTGCCGCGCCTGCCGTTCTCAAGTACCATGTGCGCCATATGTTCACTGGAGCGGGAGGCGCTGACGTATGAAGGCGATCATCCTGGCAGCGGGGCAGGGTACGCGCCTGCGCCCGGTGACCCTCACCATGCCCAAGCCGCTGGTGCCGGTCGCGAACAAGGCCCTCATCGAATACTCCATCGACCTGCTGCGCGACGCCGGCCTGTGCGACATCGGCATCGTCGTCAACAGTCTGGAGTCACCCATTCCGCGGCAGCTGGGTGACGGCAGTCAGCTGGGCGTACAGCTCGAATACATCGTGCAGGAGGAGCAGCTGGGGCTCGCGCATGCCGCCAGCCTCGCGCAAGCCTTCGTCGGCGACGAACCTTTCTGCATGTTCCTCGGCGACAATATCTTCAAGGATCGCCTGGCCGATCTGCTGGCGGACTTCCCGGCTTCCGATGCCGAGGCCGCGGTGGCGCTGACCGAGGTGCCGGACCCGGAACGCTTTGGCATCGCCGAGCTGGACGAGACTTACAAGCGCATCCGGCGCGTGGTGGAAAAGCCGGAAAACCCGCCCTCCAACCTCGCCATCTCCGGCGTCTATCTCTTCCGCTCGTCCATCTTCGAGGCCATCCGCCATATCAAGCCCTCGTGGCGCAACGAACTGGAAATCACCGACGCCATCGAGTGGCTCATCAGCCAGGGGAAGTGTGTTCAGCCCTATATCCTGCAGGACTGGTGGATTGACGCCGGCCAGCCCGAGTCGATCATCCAGGCCAACCAGGTGCTGCTGGGCGAGCTGCCCTACACGCCGCCGCCCACGGATCGCAGCCAGATACTGGGCAATTCCGATGTCTCGCATCGCGTGCTCATCGGCAGCGGCAGCCAGATCATCGACAGCGTGGTGCGCGGGCCGGTCATCATTGGCGACAACGTGCGCATCAGAAACAGCTACATTGGCCCCTACACGGCGCTGGGCAACAACGTGGTGGTCGAGGGCAGCGAGATTGAGGACAGCATCGTCATGAAGGATTGCGTCATCCGCAACATGCCGGGCCGCATCGACTCCAGCCTGCTGGCGGACAATTCACAGGTCACTTCGGCGGAGCATGTGCCGGCGGCGCATCGCCTCATTCTGGCGGAGAACAGTTACGTGCAGCTGTGAGCCTGGGCAGGTGGCTGCCTTTTGACCCTGAGCCGACGCAACTTTCTTGCCCTGGCTGTTGCCGCCCGGGTGCCGGCGCGGCTCGCTGCGGCTGTCAGGTCTGAGGGCATGCAGCCGCCGGTCAAACACGAACGCTTCAACGTGCATCGGCAGCAGCCCTTCAACGGCGGGCCGCCGCTGGACCTGCTGCGCGCGGACTTTATCACGCCGCTCGATTTGTTCTACGTGCGCAACCACGCGCCCGTGCCCGCCAGCAACGCGGACTGGCTGCTGCAAATCGACGGCGCTGTCCAGCGACCCCTGCAACTGGACCTGGCGACGCTGCAACGCGACTTTCCGCAATGCGAACTGGTGGCGACGCTGCAGTGCGCCGGAAACCGTAGAATGGATATGTTGCCAGACCTGGAACCGCTGAGCGCGGTCGCCTGGGGTAGCGACGCCATCAGCAACGGTCGCTGGGCCGGCACGCGCCTGCGCGACGTGCTGGCCGCCAGCGGCGTGAGCGCGGGCGCACACCACCTGGCGGCGCAGGGCCGCGACGAGATCACCCAGGACGCTGTCACTTTCGGCTACGGCGCGTCGATTCCACTGCAGAAGGCTCTGGCCGACGAGGCGCTGCTGGCCTGGGAGCTGAACGGCGCGCCCCTGTCGCCCCTGCACGGCGGCCCCCTGCGCCTGCTGGTGCCAGGCTACATCGGCGCGCGCAGCGTCAAGTGGCTGGGGCGTATCACGCTGCAGGACGTCCCATCCGACAACCATTTCCAGCAGCGCGCCTACAAGGTTTTTCCGCCCGAGGTCAGCGCCGACACGGTGGACTGGAGCAGCAGCGAGCCTCTGGCCGCCTTCATCATCAATTCCGTCATCTGCACGCCGGCGCCGGGGGCCATTCTGTCAGCCGGCAACACGCGCATCGCCGGCTACGCCATTAGCGATGCGCCCGTGGACGCGGTTGAACTCTCCGTGGATGGCGGCCGCAGCTGGCTGCCCGCCCGGTTGACGGCGGAAGAGGCTCGCTGGAGCTGGCGCTTCTGGGAGCGTGAGGTACCGCTTGCGGCGGGAACGCATGAGCTGGTAGTGCGCGCCAGGGACTGCAATGGCAACAGCCAGCCGCCGGAGCCAGGGCCCATCTATAACTTCAAGGGTTACATGATGAACAGCTGGCAGCGCTTGCGCGTTACTGTCCGCTGAGCGCCGCGCGCAGTTCTTCCGCCGTCGGCGCATAATTCCCCACGCGCCGCACGACCAGGCCGCTGGCGCTGTTGGCCAGGGCGACGGCCGTGGGCCAGGGTGCTCCGGCGCTGGCGGCCAGCGTCATCACCGCGATGGCCGTGTCGCCCGCGCCCGTGACATCGTAGACGTCGCTGACGACCGGCGCCGGGCAATGTTGCAACGCGCCGTCCGCCGCCGCCAGGGTGGCGCCCTGCGGCCCGCGCGTGATGACCATGGCGCCCGTCAGACGCAGCGTCGCGCAGAGCTCGCGCGCGGCTGTTGCGAAGTCCGCGTCCGTGGCCAGCGTCCGGCCCAGCCAGGTGCTGGCATCCTCCGCGTTGCATTTGACCAGCCCGAAATCGTGATACTTGTCCAGCTCGCCCTGGGCGTCGGCCGCCAACAGCGGCACATCCGCCTGGCGCAGGGTCTCCACCAACGCCGGCGTCAACAGGCCGACGCGATAGTCCGAAACCAGCAGCGCATCAACCGCGCGGCATTGTTGCTCCAGTTGCGCGCGCAGGCGCTGCTCGCTGTCTGCTGCCATTGGCGCGCGCGCGAGGGTGTCGATGCGCGCCAGCTGCTGCGGGTAGCGCAGGCCCATCTGCGCCATGATGCGCAGCTTGACCGTCGTATGGCGCGCGGCTTCGCTCACCAGCGCCGCGCAGTCGATGCCCTGCGCCCCCAGCAGCGCGCGTAGCTGCTCGCCGGCAGCGTCGGCGCCGGTGACGCCCGCCAGGATGGCCCGGCTGCCGAGGCGCGCAATGGTGACGGCGGGGTTGGCCGCGCCGCCGGGGATGAGGCGCCGGCTCTCGAATTCCAGCACCGGCACCGGCGCCTCGCGGCTCATGCGCGCCGGCCGGCCGCTGACATACTCATCCAGCAGGACATCGCCGATGACCAGTACCCGGCGGCCCGCCAGCCGCTCCACCCAGCGTTGCAGCGACAATCAGATCACCTTGTCGTTGACGCCGGTCAGTTGCCGCAGGTACTCGGTCTGGCCAGCGTGATAGGAATCATGCCAGACCATCTCGAGCAGGCATTCGCGCAGGTCGTCGCCGTGCTCGCAGGTGTCCGCGTTAAGTTGAGCTTCACCAAGAGCGGCCAACGAGTCTGCCAGTTGATCCTGTGAACGGCGCAGATCAGCCAGAATTTCGTGCAGGTCCACCGCCGCTGCGTCGGCAGTCATGGCGTCGCTGCCGTTCCAGTAGGGAATGGCAGCAGCCCTGTCCCACAGAGGCTCGGCGCCCGCCATTTTCAGCGTGACGTCGCGGTAGACCAGGATGTGGCCCAGCACCCAGTTTAGGCAGTTGCCGCGGAAGGGCAGCTGCAACATGCTGTCCGCATGGGTCAGGCCTTCAGTCTGGCGCTCTATGACCCACAGGTTGCGCGCCAGCATGGCTGTCAATTCAGCAGCCGAGATCATGTGCTCCCCTTTCTGTCCGCCCCGTTCGTCATCAGATCACCTTGTCGTTGACGCCGGCCAGCTGCCGCAGGTACTCGGTCTGGCCCGTGTGATAGCTGTCGTGCCAGGTCATGAAGGCCAGGCGCGCGCGCAGGCTGGTGTCGTTGTCGTCGCTTGAAAAGGGCGCGTCCAGCGTCCCGTCATCAAGCGCGGCCATGGTTGCCGCCAGGCGCTCCTGCGAGCGTTGCAGGTCGGCCAGGATAGCGCCCATGTCGACCGCGGGCGCGTCGGCAGTCATCTGCTCACTGCCGAAGCCGTAGGGCGCGGCAGCCGCCTCGTCCCACAGGGGCTCGGCGCCGGCGATGCGCAACATGTAGTCGCGGCTGATCAGGATATGGCCCAGCACCCAGTTGAGGCAGTTGCCGCGGAAGGGCAGCTGCAACATACTGTCCGCGTGCGACAGGCCCTCGGTCTGGGCCTCGAGCACCCAGAGATTCTTCGCCAGCATGGTCGTCATTTCAGTAGCTGAGATCATGGTTTCCTCTTCTGTATCTTGTCCTGTTCCGAGTCTGGCACAATTTCTGCGCGAATCAAGCCTGCGGATACGGTCGCCGCTCCAGCAGCACGGCCAGCGCGAAACGGGGCAGACGTAGCATGCGGCGCAGGCGCCAGGGCTGCCGCGCCAGGCGGAAGAGCCATTCCAGACCGCGTCGCCGCAGCCAGAGCGGCGCGCGCGGCACATCGCCCGCCACGAAGTCGAGGGCGCCGCCCACGCCCATGGCCATGCCCACCTGCAAACGCGGCAGGTTGCGCGCGATCCATTTGTCCTGGCGCGGCGCGCCCCAGGCCACGAAGAGCAGGTCCGCGCGGCTGGCGTTGATGCGCGCCACGATGTCGTCTTCTTCCTGCGCGGCGGGGCTGCCGCTGTGCGTGCCGGCAATCTGCAGGCCGGGGAAGCGCGCGCGCAGGGCCGTCGCCGCCCGCTCTGCCACGCCCGGCGCCGCGCCCAGCAGGAACATACGCCAGCCGTGACGGACAGCGCGCTGCGCCAGCAGGGGCAAGCCGTCCGCGCCGGTGATGCGCCCGGGCAGCGACGCGCCCTGACGCCGCGCCGCCCACAACAGGCCTGCGCCATCCGCCACGCAGAGGTCGGCGCGTTGCAGGATGTGGCGAAAGTTCACGTCGCCGCGCGCGGCCATGATGAACTCCGGGTTCATGGTGCAGATGTGGCGCGCCCGGCGCGGCTGCATCGTCAGCCAGCGCTCGATCAGCGCCAGCCACTGCGCAGTGGTGAGGCCGTCGACCGGCAGGCCGAGGATGTGTATCCGGCCCGGCGGCCGTGGCCCGGTCGCGACGCTCGCTGGCATTGGCGTGTCGCCACGCAGCAGCGCGCGCGCGACGGCGATGACCTGCTGCGGTGTGACCATGCGCATGCAGGTGCGCGCCGCGCAGCCCGCGGGCAGGCCCAGGCTGTGGCCGACGTAGCTGCAGGGGCTGCATACCGGCGCGCTGCGTAGCACCACGCAACGTCCGCCGGGCGTCCAGGGGCCCCACGCCGCGGGATTGCCGGGCCCCATGATGGCCAGCACGGGTACGCCCGCGGCGGCGGCCAGATGCATCACGCCGCTTTCCGCGCTGATGAAGAGCGCCGCCCCGGCCAGCAACTGCGCCAGTTGCGGCAGCGTGGTCTGTCCCGTCAGATCCAGCGCAGCGCTGCGCATGGCCGCGCGCACGGTCGCGCCCTCATCATCGGGGCCGCCAACGATCACGATTTGCGCGCCCGTCTCCGCCCGCAGCTGATCGGCGACCTGGGCGAAGTGTTGCGGCGACCAGCGCCGGGCGGGGTTGTGCGGGCCGCTGCCTGCGTGCAGTATGATGTAGCGGCCCGGCGGCAAGGGCTGGCGCAAGGCGGCGCGCGCCACCACTGCCGGCCTGGGGCGCGGGTCGGCGCCGGCCATGCCGGCCAGCTGCAGCCAGTACTGCGCCTGGTGCATGGCGCCGTAGCCGGCGTCGACCATGCTTTCGTTGAGGAACCAGCCGTGGCCATTGTCGAGGCCAATGCGCCGCGGCGCACGCGCGAGCAGGGCGATGAGCGCGAACTTGAGCGTGCCGCGCAGCAGGGTGAAATGGTGCAAGTAGAGTAGCAGGTCGTGACGGCCCAGGCCGAACAGACGCCGCAGGTTGCGTGGCCGCAGGAAGCCGAAGGGGTTGCTCCCGCTGGCCCGCTCGAGCGTGATGATCTTGTCAACAAGGCCGCTGCCGGCCACGAGCGGGGCCGCGTGGCTGCTGGTGAGCAGGGTGAGATGGGCGTCGGGCCGGGCGGCGCGCAGAGCCGCCAGCGCCGGCGTCGCCAGCACCAGGTCGCCGACATCGGCCAGCTGCACCAGCAGAATGCGCATCAGGCCGACCCCGTCGCCGCATCCTGCAGCGCGTCGAGGGTCGCGCGCGCTGTCCGCTCCCAGGTGAATTCAGCCGCCTGTGCGTGGCCGGCGCGAATGAGCCCTTTGCGCAGGGTCTGGTCGCTCATCAGGCGCGTCATCTGCTGCGTCATGTCGGTCACGTCGGTCGGGTCAACCAGCAGGGCGGCCGCACCGGCCAGCTCGGGCAGGCTGGAGCTGCGGCTGGTGATGACCGGCGTGCCGCAGTGCATGGCTTCCAGCACGGGGAAACCGAAGCCTTCGTGCAGCGAGGGGAAGAGCAGTGCCAGCGCGCCGGCGTAGAGTGCGCCGAGATCCTCGTCAGCGATGTAGCCTGGCAGATGCACATCGTCCAGCTGCGCGTATTCCTCTTCGTCGAAGAGCCAGCCGCGCCCGCCCGCCAGCACCAGACCGGCCCCGTCCTGCGGGTGGGCGGCGCGCCAGCGTTGCCAGGCGGCGACGATGACGGGCAGGTTCTTGCGCGGCTGGAGCGTGCCGAGAAAGAGGAAGTAACGATCGGGCAAATCATACTTGCGGCGCAGGGCCGCCGGGTCGCCGATGGCAAGCCGCGCCACGCCCGGATACACCACGCGCAGCTTCTGCGGCGCGATGGAGTAGAAACGCTGCAGATCGGCAGCAGTGGCCTGGCTGTCGGCCAGCACGAGGGTCGCGCGTCGGGCGCTGTGACGTGTCGTCAGCTCAAGGTAGCGGCGCGCCGCGGCCGGGTGCGCGGCGGGGAAGTGGCGAAAGCCGAGGTCGTGCACGGTGACCACCGCCGGCCCGGGCAGCAGCAGCGGCAGGCTATGCGCCGGGACGAAGCTCACGTCCGGGCGCAGCGCGTAGAGGGCGGCGGCCAGGCGCAAATGCGTCCACAGGCGCGGCAGGGGGACGACGTGTTGTTGCAGCCTGGGGCCGCTGAAGAGGCCGGCGGGCGGCGCATCACGGAAGAAGAGGTGAAATTCGTGGCCGCTGTCGGCTCGCAGCAGCGCGCGAATGAGTTCGCGGCTGTAGTGTTCGGTGCCGGTGGCGCGCGCAACGGTGGCGCGGCTGGCGTCAATGGCGATGCGCATGGTCATCATCCTGGCAGCGCCGCCACAGCCGCGTTGCAGGCAGTGTTTCATCTTGCCCGGAGGCGTGCCAATCGCTATACTGCGCCATCGGCGACGTAGCCAAGTGGTAAGGCAGAGGTCTGCAAAACCTTTATCACCGGTTCGAATCCGGTCGTCGCCTTTGCTCCCCTGTTCCCGTCCGCCTCAGCCACCGGGACACCCGGAAATCGGGGCTGTAGCGCGGGCGTTCATGTGCCGGCCTGCTGCGCTCCGAGCTGTTGCTGCGCCGCATGCGACACCATCGTCACGAGGCCCATCAGCCCCTGGCCCTTGCCCATCGAAACTTCGCGCCCGAAGATCTGCAGCACGATGTCCTGCGGGATTTGTGCCACCTGCTCCAGCGGCGCACCCGAGCAACAGTCGTCGAGGATGACGGCCAGGGCCATCGCCGAGAGCCCTTGCGGATTCAGCACATCGAAGCGGAAGCGCAGCGTACCCCCTTCATCAGGCAGAGCCCACACGTAGGCGTCGGATTCGCAGGCCAGCACACGCTGCGCCTCATCGTAGGGAGGCATCGCCACCTCGGGCGCGACGCGCGCCTCGTCGAAGCGGTCCGCAGAATCGATCAACCAGGCGGCGCGTTCGTTACGATCCGTGATGAAGGAGAAATCCTCCAGCACTTCTTCCAGTTTCGCCGGGAGCATGCTCGCACTCAGCGCTCAATCGGCACGTTGACCAGGTTGCCCCATTCCGTCCAGCTGCCGTCATAGTTGCGCACCTGGCCATAGCCCAGCAGGTACTTCAGCGCGAACCAGGTGTGGCTGCTGCGCTCGCCAATACGGCAGTAGGTGATGACGTCGTCGCTTTCGTTCAGACCCTGCTCGTCCTCGTAGATGGCGCGCAGATCGGCCGCGTCAAGGAAGGTGCCGTCCTCGGGGTTGGCGGCGCGGCTCCAGGGGACGCTCTTCGCGCCAGGGATGTGGCCGCCGCGCAGCGCGCCTTCCTGAGGCGAGCCGGGCATGTGCAGCAGTTCGCCGCTGAATTCCTGTGGGCTGCGCACGTCCACCAGCTCTCGTTGCGCCTCGATGTGGACCAACACTTCGTCGCGGAAGGCGCGCTCCGTCATGTCATCGCGCGGCGCGGCCAGGTAGGATGTAGGCGGATAGGTCGGCACCTTGCGCGTCAGCTCGCGGCCTTCCAGCTCCCACTTCAAACGTCCGCCGTCCATCACGCGCGACTTGCTGTGGCCGAAAAGCTGGAAGACCCACAGTGCGTAGCAGGCCCACCAGTTGCTCTTGTCGCCGTAGAACACCACTGTCATGTCTGGCGTGATGCCGTTGCGCGACATCAACGCCTCGAAACCGCTCTGATCCAGATAGTCGCGCCGCAGCTGATGGTTAAGGTCGAACGTCCAGTCGATCTGGACGGCGCCGGGAATGTGGCCGGAGGGGTAGAGCAGCGGGTCCTCGTTGGACTCGACAATGCGTATCTGTGGATCGTCCAGATGTTGCGCGACCCAGTCCGTCGCAACGAGCATTTCAGGGTGGCTGTACCCCCGCTTCTCAATATCGCTCATCAGTATTCGCTCCTGTTTTGCCGCTCACGCGTATGTGCAGCCCCCATCATAACTGACCAGGGGCCGCGCCACAACAGCCGCCCGTTTCCACCTGGTGCGGCGCTCACTTGTTGCGCTGCAGCGCCGCGATGAGAATACGTTCGGCGCCGCCAAAGCTGTAACGCGCCAGCGCCTCTGGCTGGACCCAGGCAAGTTCCGGTATCTGCATGGCCGCCGGCCCGCTGACCAGGCTGCACTCCCAGGCGTGCAGCGTGATGCGGAAGTGCGTGAAGCCGTGCTGCACCGGCGCCAGCGCAGCGCCCCGTCGTACCTCCAGCGCCAGGGTTGCGCGCAGCAACCGTTGCAACGCGTCCGATAAGGTGATGTCCGCTGCGCTCACGCGCCCACCGGGGAAGGTCCACAGGCCACCCAGCAAGCCTTCCGGTGGCCGCCGTTGCAGCAACAGTTCGCCGCGGGCGTTGCGCACCAGCGCGGCGACGACGTCATAGTGCGGGCGTGGCGCGCGGGGACGGCGCCGTGGTCGCTGCGCCTGGCTGCCACGGGCGTGGGCCAGACACTGCGCCTGCAGCGGACAGTGCGGACAGTCCGGCTGGCGTGGTCGGCAGATCAGGCGGCCAAGATCCATCAGCGCCTGGTTCCAGGCGCCCGCCCGCGTCTCCGGCAACCACTCCTGCGCCAGCGCCCACAGACGTCGCTGCGTCGCCGCCCGCGTGATGTCTTCGTCGAGGTCCGTCAGCCGCGCAAAGACGCGCATCACATTGCCGTCCAGCACCGGCGCCGCCTCGTCAAAGGCGATGCTGGCGATGGCGCCGGCGGTGTAGCGTCCAATGCCCGGCAGCTGCTGCAGCTCCGCCGCCGTGCGCGGGAAGCGTCCATCGTGTTCTTCAACGAGGAGGCGCGCGGTGCGATGCAGGTTGCGCGCCCGGCTATAATAGCCCAGGCCCTCCCACAGCTTGAGCACCTCGTCCAGCCCGGCGGCGGCCAGTGTGGGGAGGCCGGGGAAAGTGTGCAGGAAGCGTTCGTAGTAGGGGATGACCGTGTTGACCTGCGTCTGTTGCAGCATGATCTCGGCCAGCCAGACTGCGTAAGGATCGCGACGCCGACGCCAGGGCAGGTCGGCGGCCTCACGGTCGTACCAGCGCAACAGACTGTCGTCGGGTCGCATGCTTCGGGTCCGCAGGCGTAGCTTGCAAGTGCGTGTACAATACCGCCCATGCGCTTCCTTGTGCCCGTCCTCCTTGTGCTTTTGTTGCTGCCGCTGACCGTCAGCGCCCAGGTGGACTCCGGTGCGCTGCCGGCGCTCGCCACGCAGGTCGCGGCAGACCTGGTGGAGGCCGAGCGCGCGGTCGACCAGGCTTTCAACCTGCTGGGCCTGCTGGAGGCCTTCAGCCTGATCGTGACTGTGGTCGGCGGCGCGGCCGCCATCTTCGGCGTCACCCGCTTCATTGCCGCCCAGAATCAGTTGCGCGAATCGCGACAAAAGTTTGATGACGAGATTGCCAGCTCACGTCGGTTGCTGCAGGAAGAGACGCGACTGCGCGAGGAAGCTTTTGCCGGCCTGCAAAGTTCGTTACAGACCACACTGGAAAAATCAACTGGCGACGCCACGCGCGCGCTTTCTTTCCTGCCGCTGGGCGAACGGCAGTACCGCTCCGGCGACTTCCGCGGCGCCCGCGCCATCTACGAGCGCGCGCTGCAGCTGGACCCGCTCAACCCGGTCATCAACTACCGCATGGGCTACACCTGCTCGCAGTCCGGCGCGCTCGATGAAGCCGAGCGGCACCTGCGCCAGGCGCTGGCCAGCGAACCCGACTTCGCGCCCGCGTTGGCCAGCCTCGGCTTTGTCTACCGGCGCCGCGCCGAACAGTTGCCGGAAGGCGTCGAACGGGCGCGCGCCTACAATGAGGCCGAGCGTCACCTCACGCAGGCCCTGGCCCTGCTGCCCGGCCTGGTGGACGACGATGGCGAATCGTGGTGGGGTTCGCTGGGCGGCCTGTACCGCCGGCGCGGCCAGCTGGCGGAAGCCGTCCACGCCTACCGCGAGGCGGCGCGCGTCACCCCGGCCTCCTCCTACGCCTTCGTCAATCTGGCATTGCTGGGCATGCAGCAGGACGGCGCCGACGCGCTGCGGGACACCTGGCAACAGGCGCAGCAACTGGCCGCCGCCGAGGTGCGCGCCGACGTCAACAACTACTGGGGCTATGCCGACCTCGTCACCGCCAGCCTGGCGCTGGGCGATGCCGGGGAGGCCGACGCGGCGCTCACGGCCTTCTTCCGCACCACGCCGGCGGACGCCACCCAGGTGCCGCAGGTGCTGCGCGACTCGCTGGTGCGTCTGGCCGCGGCCTTGCCGGAGGACGGGCGCGAGGCGGTGTCGGCGGCCATCGCGCGTATTGAGGGCCGCGGCGCGGCTGGCAGCGACTGTTAGCCTGTCACTGACGCGCGGATGCAGCCCGGCCTGGCTCCAGATACCCGTCTTACCCTACGGGCGTCACAGGCCCCAACGCGTCCTCCGGCAAGACCTGCAGCGACAGCAGGAACTCGACCAGCGCCTGCTGATCGACAAATGGCAGCCGGGTGAAGGCGTCGCGCGTGGCGCGAGCTTCGCCGCCGTGCATCAGAATCGCTTCAGAAACCGTGGACAGATCGCCGCGGTGGCCGTAGGGTGGCGTGCTGCCCACTGCCCACAGCCGGCGCGTGATGAAAAACTCGCTGCCCGGCAGGTCGCCCTGGTTGGGGCGGCTGTCGATCTGCTGCTCGTTACAGTAGTGGCGAATTGCATCCGGCTGATCCAGCGGGTCGCAAAGGTTATGGCGCTTGAGGTCGGTGTAGGCGCGTACGATCGCTCCCTCGCCGCTGCGTTCGAGGCGCGGGTGCTGTCCCTGGCTGGTCATGTCGAAGCGGACCATTTCAGACAAATCCGAAAAGATTCCCGCTGCATTGAAGGGGCTCGGGTCCGAGAAGAAGCGGGATTTAAGCTGCAGCTCCGATATGTGACAACTTGTACAACCAATCTGGCTGAAGACCTCTTCACCGCGAACGGCCTCGACCCAGCGCACGGGGTCTTCCGGCAGGACGCGCGCTGGCGTCGCCAGGGCCGCCTGGAAGAACGTGAGGGCAGTGATGTCGCCGATGGTCAGTTCCCGTTCCACTCCGTCCTGATCAAAATCTGGCATGGAGATGGCCGGGTTGAGGTCAAAACGTTCCTCGGCCTGCATGCCGTGATGCTGGTTCATGGCGATGGCAGAGAACTGGCGTACCGAGGCGGTCGTCCCGGATTGATGGAAGGGTTTGACCACGAGATCAGGGTCGACCCCCTCCAGACCGCTCATGTCCAGCGACCCGTTGGGTCTGGCCACCAGCACGCCGAAATGCACCCCCTTTGGTGACCAGATCGATGGTCACGGCAGTCTGCCGCGTCCGGGCCGAGTCCACGGCGTCGTCGCGTAGCGCCCACAATTCTGTGCTCATCTCGCGCGCCAGCATCTCGATCGGGCCAACCCCGAACAGTTCCGGTGGGTTGCGGAAGTTGCTAAGCATTGTGAAGGTTGATTCCAGCACCGGATCGGCGAGCTCGGCCAGCACAAACACGTTGAGCGCAAACTCGCCACTGCCGCCCGTGTGCGGCTGAATATGGCAACCGACACAGGAGTTGTTGTCGGGCCCGGAGATGCGGTGGAAGGCATCCTGGTCCATTTGCCGGTTGGCCAGGCCGCCGGTGGCAGCCGGCCGTCCGCGCCCGTCACAGGCATTGAACAGGGCGGTGAACAGTTCCTCGCCGTGAGCAAACACTTCGTTAAAGCTCAGGCTGCCATCCACAATGGCGCTGTGCTCGATATGTTGCGACAGTGCGGGACGCTCAGGCAGTCCGGCAGGGCAAAGGCCCTCGCCCTCTTGCGCCAGAATGACTGGATTAACAAGGAGTGTGAGCAAAGTAGCCAGCAGAAATGATCGGGTACGCATCTTGTTAATGGACTCCAGCCTCTGGTTTTTAATGCTGGTCAATGTAAAGGAAACATTGGCAAGTGCATATTGTGAAATTATGAATAAATGCACGAGAACTTTTCATATTTCTTGTAGAGACTGACGAATTCACCTGCGCTTGCAACCCGGGACGGGCGCACCGAAGTCGACGGCACAGCAGGTTATATGAGTTGGGTTACGGAGCGAGTCGTGTGGCCATGCACCCTGGGGGCAGGGGCAGTCGCCCCCAGGGGTTCTGTTTCTCAGCTGCGCAGCATGTCGATCGCGCGCATGTTGGCGGCGCCGTCGCCGGCGGCGAACATTGGTGGGCGTCCGAGCAGCAGCGCGTCGGCGAAATCCTCGGCCATCAGCGTGTAACTGTTGGCGGGCGGGATGCTGATGCGGCTGTGTTCGCCATTCGGCCCCCAGTGCTCGATGAGCGAGTCACGATCGACCGGCACCAAGAAGGCCTCTTCCACGCGGATGCGACCGGCCGTGCCGCGCAGGTCGTAACTCTGCACGCGATGACTGCGCAGGGTGTTGTCGACCACGCCGATGGCGCCCGAGGGGAATTCAAACACACCGGCAAACACCTCATCCACGCCGCTGGCGGAACCGATGCGGAACAGCGCCTTGCCCTGCACGGGTTCTTCGCCAGTCATCAGCCGCGTCAGGTTGACGCAATAACAACCGGCATCCATCAGGCCGCCGCCGGCCAGTTCACGGCTGAGGCGGATGTTGCCCGTGTCCTTCGGGTTGACGGTGAAGCTGAAGCTGGCGTTGACGAGGACGAGATCGCCGACGGCGCCAGCGCGCACCATGGACAGCACCTTTTGCGTCTGCGGATTGAAGCGATACATGAAGGCCTCGGCGAGCAGCAGGTTGTGCTGTTCAAAGGCAGCGACCATTTCGGCGGCTTCGGCGGCGTTGGAGGCCAGCGGCTTTTCGCACAGCACCGGCAGGCCGGCTTCGGCGCAGCGGATGCTCCATTTCGCGTGCATGCTGTTGGGCAACGGGTTGTAGATGGCGTCAATCTCCGGGTCGGCCAGCAGAGCTTCATAGCTGCCGTGCGCGCGCGGGATGCCGAGCGCATCCGCTGCCTGCTGCGCGCGCTCCAGGTTGCGGCTGCCGATGGCGGCCACCACGCCGTTGCGACTCTGCTGCATGGCCGGGATGACGCGTTCGATACCGATTTTCGCCGTGCTGAGGATGCCCCAGCGGATCTTTTTCTCGCTCACAAGACAGTTCCTTTCTCGCCACGTGTGATGCGGCCACCGTAAACAGTCGTCAGGGCACGCAGTCCACCCAGGAAGAGCAACTGCATCCCCAGGCCGGCCAGCGCTGCGCTGGTCGGCGCCAGGGTTGTCGTGCGAAACCAGGCGCGCCAGCGCAGCCAGGTGCCGCCATGGCGTTCCGGCGTCAGCGACTGCAGCGCGAGGTGGTCGATGATGAACTCGCTTTCCTCGATGCTGCTGGCCAACAGATGTGGCGGATGCGCGGCGACGATGTACTCTTGCAGCGTAAAAGGGCCCAGGCGCAGCCAGCGTACCGTGCTCACCCCGTCGCGCGCCAGCGCGTGGCGCCGGCTGACCGTGCTGGCCGAGATCAGCGGCAGCCAGCGATAGAGCTCGGTGTGGTTGCTGATGTGCGCGAAGATTTTGGCCGGCGGCGCATCCAGCAGGGCGAGGCAGTCTGCGCGCAGCGGCGCGTCGGTGTAGGTGCCTACGTCAAAGCCCCCGACGATTCGGTCCACGCTTTTGTCCGCCATGCCCACGCCGCGGAGTATAGCGTGGGGGAGTGTATAATCATGATGCGAAGAATCGCAGGAGAGCCATGATGGTCGCTCTGCCGCAATTGCATGAGCTGGAAGCATTGCCCCACATCCCGACACTTGCGTTCGGCGAACCGTTCAACAAATTGGTATGTGATAAGCTCGAATACAGTCTTCCCTTGATAGACAAGACAATAGTTCAGGGTTTTGACGAGTTTGTCTCATGGCTTGTGAATCTTGTGCTTGAAGCCGATAGCGCACCGATGTTGTCTAAACAACAGGTTGCCCACTACCTAAATGTAATTGAAATGTTATTCATATATAAATCTGATTTCGATCACGACATAGCCCGATGGAACCAGAATGTTGATGAGAAAGGGGAATGGCACGGCCTCGGTACGTTGAGCAAGTCACAAACAAGACAAATCAAAAGAATAAACTTTCGTTTTAGAAAAATGAGCAAGCGTGTCAGGAAAATGACCAGTCATCAGAAGAAAGATCTCATTGCACACCTGTTGGTACAGGTCGCCAAACAGCGTGAATTGAGCAGAGATGAAAAGATTCGATTGTTGAAGACTATCCCAGACCACAGGCCGATTGACAACCCCATCTCCATGCGGCGCGCCGACTGGTACGGTGACGATGACTGAACGCATCTTCGTGGACACCAACGTTTTTCTGCATTACGCATACCCGAACATTGGCAACGACCCTCCTGAAGTCAAACAACAAAAGTTTGAAGCCTGCCAACAGCAGCTTGTTTGCTACCAGACAGAAGGAACCCAAATCTGGATAAACGGTCAGGTGATCCGGGAGTATTGGAAGAATGCTTCACTAATTGAAACAAATGGAAGGCAGATTTCGCTCGATAATGTACGGCAAGAGCTTGATCGTATCCTCGGCATTGTCACAATTGCTGACAACACCGCAGCAGTACGCGAGCAACTTTTGATGCTCTTGCAAGACTACACTATTCGTGGAAGAGCGATATACGATGCTAACAATGTGGCAACCATGCTCGCGTACAACATCAAAGGGGTTTGTACGCTGGATAACGATTTCGACCGTTACCGCAAGCGCATCACGATAATAACACCGCAGGCAAGTTCCGCCTGACCTCACATGTACAAAACCTTATTCTCCAAGACGTTGACATTACGCCGCTGCATCTTGCGCGGCCTGGCTTTCCCGTGCCACAATCGCCGCGCCGGAAACAGGGGAGGATGTGGCGGTGGACTGGATAGCGGACCCTAACGCCTGGGCGGGTCTCCTGACCCTCATCGTGCTGGAGATCGTGCTGGGAATTGACAACATCGTCTTCATCACGATTCTGGCGGGCAAGCTGCCACTGGCGCAGCAGGCGCGCGCGCGTCAGATCGGGATTTCTCTCGCGCTGGTCTCGCGCATCGTCCTGCTCTTCGCCATATCCTGGGTGATTCGGCTGACGGCGCCGCTCTTTGAGCTGCTCGGCCAGGAGATATCGGGGCGCGACCTGATCCTGATTGCCGGTGGCCTCTTCCTGCTGGCCAAGGCCACGCACGAGATTCACGACAAGCTGGAAGGTGACAGCGGCCACGCCAGCGCGCGGGTGCCGCCCTCATTCACCGCCGTGGTGCTGCAGATCATGGTACTGGATGTGATCTTCTCGCTCGACTCGGTGATTACGGCGGTGGGCATGGTCAGCGAGATCAGCATCATGATCGTGGCGGTCAGCGTGGCCGTCGGCATCATGCTGCTCTCCGCCACGCGCATCAGCGACTTCGTAAACCGGCACCCGACCGTCAAGATGCTGGCGCTCAGCTTTCTGCTGCTTATCGGTCTGATGCTGGTGGCCGAGGGCCTGGATCAGCACATCCCCAAGGGCTACGTCTACTTCGCCATCGCCTTCTCGATCTTCGTGGAGATGCTAAACCTGCGCATGCGCCAGGTAAGGAAGCCACCATTGCAACTCAACCAGCCGTATGTGGAGTAGATTGGCCTTCCCGTTCTACCTGTCGCGGCCATGACCATTGTTTTTGACAGGTCAGGGTGCACTCGCTACTATTCTGGCGTGTCGTCATTGTCGACAATCGACAGTCGCGCACAGAGCATGTCTGGTGCATTTCGGCCTGAAACGAGGGTTCCCTGTATGCCATCCGACTCCGTCGTTGCCTTGCTGCAGCGGCATCGCGCCAACAGCGATTTGAATGCCACTATCATCCCCGCCGCAGCGCGCACATCGCAGGACCTGGCCGCTGACGCAGCGGCGTACCCGCTGGACGAACGGATCATTGAGGCGACCGGCGTGGCGCTTGATGACGGGCACACGCATTACGAGCCGGTGCCGGGCATCGACCCGCTGCGCAATGCGCTGGCACAGCACCTCCGCGACGTCACCGGCGGCGACTGGAGCGCGGAGAATCTGCTGGTCACGGCCGGCATGCAGGAAGCGCGCTTCCTCACCCTGCAGCTCATTGACGCCCAGGGCGGGACAGTGGCCCTGCCGGAAGTGCTGCACCCTGGCGCGCGCAAGGCGCTGGGCATCAGGCCGCGCATGACGCACTCGCTGGCGGTGGACGCGGAACGGCGGCTGCCGCAGCTGGACGCCATCCGCGCGGCGCTGGAGGCTGGCTGCCGTTTGCTGTACCTCGAGTCGCCCTCGCGCCTCAGCGGCGCGGCCCTGGGCGCAGACGAAATGGCAGCGCTCGCTTCCCTGCTGGAACAGCACGATGCGAACCTGATATTGGACCGGGGGCTGGCGCCCTGGGCGGCGGAGAGCACGCCGGCAGTGAGGGAGCGCGTCGCGCTGATTGGCGAGGCTTTCCCCGGCGCTGGCATGGCCAGCTGGCTGGCCGGCTACATCGCCGTGCCGGAAGCCTGGTTGCCGCCCATCCAGTCGCAGAAGCAGATCATGTCCATCTGCACGGCCACGCCCGCGCAATTCGGCGCGCTGGAGGCGGCCAGCCTCTACGCGCAGGAGCATCCCGTGCGGCTGCAACACCGGGCTGCGCAGCGCGCCAATCTGGCAGCGCGCGCCCGCAAGGCCGGTCTCGAAGTGCTCGTGGGCGGAGCCGCCAGCCTGATCGCCCTGCGCCTGTCCCCGGCGCAAAAAACACGGGGACTCGCCAGGCTGAACGCGGCGCGTTTCCAGGTTGCGGACGGCAGCGACTTCGGCGCGCCGGACGTGCTGCGCCTGACGGTCGGCGATGCGGCCCGCGCAGCGCTGGACTTGCTGGCTGACGCATGAACGAGGAGGAGAGCCATGCCTGAAAAGAAAAAACGTGGAACCAGCCTGCTCTACTCCCTGATGGCCGAGGCCGCGGGCTACGATGACACGATTGTGATGGGCCGCGGCGACCCGGATTTCGACACGCCGGCGCACATCATCGCCGCCGCCAAAGAGGCCATGGTGCAGCATCACAGCGATACGGCCCCGCCGGAGGGTCTGCTGGCGCTACGCCAGGCAATTGCGGCGCGCGTGGAGCGCGTTAATGGTGTGGCCTACGACCCGGAAACAGAAGTCGTGGTGACCAATGGCGGCCAGGAAGCGCTGTTCCTGATGGTGCTGACCCTCATCGGCCCGGGCGACGAGATCATTGTGCCGGAGCCGAATTACAGCACCTACCTCGATTCCATTGACTTCGTCGGCGGGCGCAAGGTCGGAGTCACAACCTACCCGCAGGAGGACTTTCGCGCGGACCCCGCGGCGGTGAGGCAGGCCGTCAGCGAGCAGACGCGTGCGCTGCTGCTGGTATCGCCCAACAATCCCGCCGCCAACGTCATCTCGCCCACAGACATGCAGGCCATGATGCAGATCGCCTGCGACCACGACCTCTTCGTGATCGCCGACGACATCTACGATCTCTTCGTCTATGATGACTTTGTGCACACCAGCGCGGCCTCCCTGCCCGGCGGCCGCGAGCGCACCCTGACGCTCAACGCCCTGTCCAAGGCCTACTCGATGACCGGCTGGCGCCTGGGCTGGATCACCGGCCCGGCTGCCCTGATGGAGCGGGTGCGCGAACTGAAGGCGGCCACCACCGGCGCCGCCTCAATCATCTCGCAGCACGCCGGCATCGCCGCGCTGACCGGGCCGCAGGAGCCGGTGCAGATGATGGCGGATACCTACAAACGCCGCCGGCGCATCATGCTGGACGCGCTGGACGAGATGGGTATTGAATACGGCGTGCCCCAGGGCGGCCAGTTCGTGTTCGCCGACATCGGCTTCACCGGCCACGACAGCTTCAGCTTCGCCAAACGGGTGCTCAGCGAGCAGCACGTGCTGGCCTATCCCGGCGGGGCTTTCTCTGAGTCGAGCAACAATTACATCCGCATGACCTTCCTGCAGCCAGAGGAAAAGCTGCGCGAGGGTATGGAACGCATGAAGATCGCCTTGCGCGGCATTGTGGCCGAAGGCCGCAACGGCCCTGCGCCCAATTCTTCTACAGACTGACCGGACAGCCAGCCCATGGCCTACGAAATCCGCAACCCCGACCTGGTCAACCACTATTCACTGGAGACCCTGCGGGGCTTCGCGCTGGATTTCCTGGGGGCCCTGGGCGCCACTGAGGAAGAGGCCGCCATCGTCAGCGATGGCGTGCTGACGGCCGCGCAGTGGTGGCACCCGGGCCAGGGTCAGGGCCTGGAGAAGTTTTTCCGCTACCAGCGGCGGGTGCATGGCGGCGGCATCATCCCGGGTGTGGAGATGCAGTGGCTGCGCGACGGCCCGTCCTTCGCCCTGCTCGACGCTGCCAAAGGCTTCGGCTACGTCGGGGCGCAGCGCGCCATGGACCGCGCCATCGAGAAGGCGCGCGCGACCGGCATCGCCATCGTCGGCGTGCGCCACAGCAACCACTTCGGCATCGCCGGCTACCATGCGCTGCAGGCGGCCAAAGCCGGCCTCATCGGCTGGGCTTTCACCAACGCCGCTGCCGAAATGGCGCCCTGGGGCTCGGCGCAGCCCGTGCTGGGCACCAACCCCTGGGGCTTCGCCATCCCGCGCGCGGACACACACGCCATCGTGCTGGACATGGCGCTGACGATGTCCGGCAAGGGCATGATGCGCTGGTACGAGCGCGAAGGCCGCGCCATGCCCGCCAACTGGGCCTTGACCGCCGACGGCCGCGAGACGACCGACCCGGGCGCGGCGATGGACGGCCCGATGCTGCCTATCGGCGAATACAAGGGCTACGGCCTCAGCCTGGTCAGCGATGTGCTGGCCGGCGTGATGACCGGGGCGCTCTTCGGCATGAACGTGTTCCAGGACGACAGCAACTACGATGTGGGCCACATCATGATCGCCATCGAGCCGCAGGCCTTCCTCGGCGAAGCGGAGTTTCAGGAGCGGCTTGAGCAACTGGTCGCCGAGGTCAAGGGAGCGCCCGCGCTGGATCCGCAGCGCCCGATCCTGCTGCCTGGCGAGATTGAGTTCAAACGGATGGAAGAACGGCAGCGCGAGGGCATCCCGGTCGCGCGCGAGACGGTCGAGGATCTGCGCGCGCTGGCGCGCCAGCTGGCCGTGGACTTTCCACTGTAACCGGCGCAACAGAACAGGAGCAGGCAGTGACCCAGGCAATGGAAATTGGCAATGTGACGGTGATGCCGGGGGAAACCCGGCGTGGCGGCATCCCGATCGGCGCGGACATGTTCCCGCGCGAGCGCGAGATTCCGCTGATTGTGGTGCGCGGCGCGGCCGATGGCCCCGTGCTGTGGCTGAACGGGGCGACGCACGGGGATGAGCCCGAGGGCCCCTTCTCCATCTTTCGTGCCCTGGCGCAGATTGATGCGAAGCAGTTGCGCGGCACCGTGGTGGCCGTGCCGGTGATGAACGTGCCGGCCTTCACCGCCGGCACCCGCGGTGACCCGCTGGACGTCTTCGCCTACGACATGAACCGGCTCTATCCGGGCAAGGTTGATGGCTACCCGAGCGAACGCGCGGCGCACGCCCACTGGCAGGCCATGCAGGCCTGCTGCGACCTGCAAATCTCCATCCATTCCGGCGGCGAGCATTCCTACCTCGCGCACATGATCTTCGCCTCGGACAATCCCGCCAGCATGGAGTTGGCCGCCGCCATGGGGCCGGGCTGGCCGCTGGTCTTCCGCAGTGGCACGGGCGGTGGCAACCCCTCGTCACAGATCGCCGCGGACGGACGGGGCGGCATCACCGTCGAACTGGGCGGCAACTGCCGCACACTGGGCGCCGACTTCCACGCCATCGCCGAAGATTTGTCACTCGGCTACCTCAACGTGCTGCGCCACTATGACATGATCGACGGCGAGGCGGGCTACGAGGAAAGCTGGCACACTGGCTACCAGATTCCCTTGCTGGCGCCGCGCACCGGCATGTTCGTGGGCAGCGCGGAGCTGCCGCTCGAAACCCTGATTCCCGCCGGGACGCTCATCGGCACGATTTACGATCTCTACGGCGATGTCATCGCCACGGTGAACGCGCCGCAGGACGGCCTGGTCTTCGGCATGCGCTCACGACCGTCGGTGCTGGAAGGGCAGTGGTGCTGCTTCTTCGGTGTCGTCGAGGAGACGGTAACCAGTCTGACCTGAACGACGTGGCAACAAGATTCGCAAGGGGGTAGTTATGGAGAGCACGGCCGAACGGCGTCGCGGTCTCATCCCCGAAGACCTGATGAACTTCCGCTGGCTGGAGGAGATCGTCCTCGCGCCGGACGGAAGCATGCTGGCGTGGAGCGTGCGCGAGCCGGACGGGGCCGCCAACGGCTATCGCAGCCATCTTTACATCCGTGATCTGGACAGCGCCGAAACGCGCCGCCTCACGCGGGGGCCGGGCACGGTTTCGGCGCTGGCGTGGAGCCGCGACAGCGCACAACTGGCCTGGAATCACAGCAAGCCCGAGGGTTGCAGCCTGCGCATCTGGCGCAGGGCGGATGGCAGCAAACGTGGCATCCCGCTGGGTGACGAGTCGCTGGCAGGCCTCGACTGGGCGCCGGACGGGATTCATCTGGTCGGCGCGCGCTGGACCGTGATGCGGCACCCCGCCGAAGACCGCGGCCCGCTGCCCGGCATGCCCCGGCCCCACATGAAGGTGGTGCGGCGCCTGCGCTACAAGCGCGACGGCATCGGCTGGGTGCACGACCGCTACTCCCAGGTGTTTGTGGTGGATACCGTCACTGGCGATCTGACGCAGGTGACGCACAGCGAGTGCGATTACGAGACACCAAAATGGAGCGGGGACGGAACGCGCCTCGCCTTCGTCGGCACGGCGCGCGAACAGAACATCGCCGCCGGCCAGGGGCATATCTATCTCTGTGACGCCACCGCGGGCGCCTCCGCGAAGGCGCCTGGCGGCCAGGGGCCGCGGCCCCTGCTGCCGGACTGGCAGGGCACGGCCGTCAGCCCGGTCTGGGGCGCTGACGACCGTTACATCGCCTTCGCCGGCCACAACCACGGGCCGCCGACCAACCGCCGCAACTTCTGGCAGCCGCACCTCGCCGACGTGGCCGCCGGTACGGCCGTCGCGCTGGACGAGGACATCGACGAGGAAGTCGGCAACTACGGCGTCGCCGACCAGCGCGTCAGCCTGAGCAACGTGACGGTCAAGTGGGCTCCCGGTGACAAGTGGATTTACTTCCTGCTGACCGAGCGCGGCGCAGCCAACCTGTGGCGCATCGACACGGCCGGCGTCTCCGAACGCCTGCTCGTCGGCGAATGCACCCACTTTGAATACAGCCCGGCCTGCGGCGACCTTGCCGCTTATGGCAAAGCCGACCCCTCGAACCCGGGCGACCTGTACCTCTGGCGCGCTGGCGCAAGCGAGCGCCTGACCAACCTGAACCCCTGGCTGCGCGATGTGCAGCTGTCCGCGCCGGAAAGCTACGAATTCGAGGGGGTGGACGGTGTACCGGTGCACGCCTGGTTGATGCGGCCGCTGGAGCTTGACCAGCAGGGCAGCTATCCGCTGGTGCTCTACCTGCACTGCTCGATGTTTTGCTGGGACTTCAACCATGAGTTCCAGATCTACGCCAACTCGGGCTTCGCCGTGGCCTACTTCAACCAGCGTGGCACGACCGCCGGCTATGGTCAGGCGTGGACGAAGGCCACCGAGGGCGACCAGGGCGGGGCCGACTTCGATGAGATCATGCTGGGCGTGGACGACCTGCTGCGCAAGCATCCCTGGATCGACGGGGAGCGCATGGGCGCCACCGGCGGCAGCTGCGGCGGTTACCTGACCAACTGGATCGCCGGCCACTCGGACCGCTTTGCCGCGACCGTGGCGCAGCGCTCCATCACCAACAACATCAGCATGTTCGGCACCTCGGACATTGGCCCCGAGTGCAGCGGCGGTGAGACCGGCGCTGACCCCTGGGGCGATGTGCTGGAGGTCTGGCGCCAGTCGCCCATCGCCTACATCAAGGATTTCACCGCGCCGATGCTGATCATCCACAGCGACGCGGATCACCGCACCGATCTGGAGCAGGCGGAGCAGCTCTTCGCAGCCCTGCGCTGGTTTGGCAAGACGGTGGAGATGGTCATCTTTGAGGGTGAGGACCACGGCCTGTCGCGTGGCGGGCGCCCTGGCAACCGCATTGAGCGACTGCACCGGATACAGAACTGGTTTTTCAAATATTTGCGTCCATAGCGGACGTGGATGGCCTGTGCCCAGGGCCCTGAAAGGGGGGTGACATAGAAAGCACGGCAGAGCGACGTCGCGGCCTCATCCCCGAGGACCTGCTGAACTTCCGCTGGCTGGAGGAGATCGCCCTCGCGCCGGATGGCAGCAGGGTCGCGTACAGCGTGCGTGAGCCGGACGCGGCCGCCAACGGCTATCGCATCCAGCTTTACCTGCGCCAGCTCGACACAGCGGCTGCGCAGCGTCTGACCGACGGCGACTGCCGCGTCTCTGCGCTGGCGTGGAGCCGTGACAGCGCGCAGCTGGCCTGGTGTCACAATGAAGGCGATGCTTGCAGCCTGCGCATCTGGCAGGTCGCGGAGGCCAGCCAGCGTGTCATGCCCCTGGGAGAAGAGCCACTTTCTGACCTTGACTTGGCGCCGGACGGGTTGCAGCTGGTGGGTGTGCGCTGGACGGAAATGCCGCATCCGCGCGAGCGACGCGGCTCATTGCCGGGCGTGCCCGCGCCTGCCATCAAGGTGGTGCGGCGGCTGCGTTACAAGCGCGACGGCATCGGCTGGGTGCATGATCGCTACGCGCAGATTGTCGTGCTGGATACGGCCACGGGCGATCTGGCGCAGGTGACGCACAGCGAATGCGACCATTCGGCGCCGAAGTGGAGCCTGGACGGGACGCGCCTCGCCTTCGTCGCCATGGCGCGTGAGCAGGACATCCCGCTGGGTCAGGGGCAAATCCAGCTCTGTGACTGGCCGGGCGGCACAGTGCGGCCGCTGCTGCCGGACTGGCAGGGCTCGGCCATCAGCCCGGCCTGGGGCAATGACGACCGGCACATCGCCTTCGCCGGCCACAATTACGCCCCGCCGGTGAACCGCCGTAATCACTGGCATCCCTACATCGCCGACGTGGCCGCCGGTACGGCTGTCGAGCTGGACGCGGACATGGACGCTGAAGTCGGCAACTATGGCGTTTCCGACCAGAGGCCCGGCTTGTCCAACGTTACCGTCAAGTGGTCGCCCGGCGACCGCTGGTTCCATTTCCAGCTGACCGAACGCGGCGCGGCCAACCTCTGGCGTGGCGACGCAACCGGCGCAAGCGAGCGTCTGGTCGCCGGCGAGTGCACCAACTTTGAGTACAGCCCGGCCTGCGGTGACCTCGTGGCTTACGGCCAGGCCGACCCCGCCAGCCCGGGTGACCTGTATCTGTGGCGCGCTGGTGACAGCGAACGGCTGACCGACCTGAACCCCTGGCTGCGCGACATTCGCCTGTCGCGGCCCGAGAGTTACGAGTATGAGGGCCTGGACGGCGAGCCGATCCATGCCTGGCTGATGCGGCCGCTGGACTTCGACCCGCAGCGCAGCTATCCGCTGGTGCTCTACGTGCACTGCTCGATGTTCTGTTGGGACTTCAACCACGAGCATCAGCTCTACGCCAACTCGGGCTTCGCGGTGGCCTACTTCAACCAGCGCGGCACGACCGCCGGTTACGGCCAGGCGTGGACCTGGGCCAGCGAGGGCGACCAGGGCGGGGCGGACTTCGAGGAAATCATGCTGGGTGTGGACGATTTACTGGCCACGAATCCCTGGATCGATGAAGCGCGTATGGGGGTGACCGGCGGCAGCTGCGGCGGCTTCATGACCAACTGGATCGTCGGCCATTCGGAGCGTTTCGCGGCTGGCGTCGCGCAGCGCTCCATCACCAACAACATCAGCCACTTCGGCACGTCGGACATCGGCCCCGAGCGCTGGACGACGCCGGAAGATGACTGGCGCCAGTCACCCGTCGCCTACATGGACGACTGCCACACGCCGCTGCTGATCATCCACAGTGACGAGGATCATCGCACCAACCTGGAGCAGGCGGAGCAGCTTTTCGCCGCCCTGCGCTGGCGTCGCAGACCGGTTGAACTGGTGATCTTTGAGGGCGAGAACCACGGGCTGTCCACCAGCGGGCGCCCTGGCAATCGCATCGAGCGACTGCATCGCCTGCAGGACTGGTTTTGCAGATATCTGTCTCCGTAGGGTATACATGGGCGAGCGGCGCCCGTCTTGAGCGTCGGGCCCAGGCAGGGAGGTGAGGAATGTTGAAAGTCGGCAACATCACAGCAAGATCAGGTGAGCGCGCCTTTGGCTTCCTGGAAACGATGCGCACGCGTGCCGGGATGGCGCCGGATGTTCCGGTGCATCTGGTGGCCGGGGCGTCACCAGGGCCGACGCTGCTGGTGCAGGGCGCCATGCATGGCGCGGAAATTATCGGGTCAATTGCCATTCTGAATTTTCTTGAGAAAATTGACCCGGCAACGATGTGCGGCAACGTCATCGCCGTGCCGGTGGCCAATCGCGCCGGCTTCGAGCTGGGCGAGCGCGGCTCGCGCATCGACGGCAAGGACATCACCCGCCAGATCCCGGGCGACCCCAACGGCAGCGCCTGTGACCAGATCGCCCATGTCTATTTCCAGGAAGTTATCAGTCAGGCCAACGTGATGGTCGACTTCCATGCCGGCGCGCGCACGGCCTACGAACGCTACGTACTTTTCATGGAAGAAGATTCACCGAAAAACCTGACTGAAGTCCAACTCAGGCGGCGCAAAATTGTGGTGGCCTTTGGCCTCGACCAGGCGGCCTACTTCCCGCGTGGCACCTTTGGTGGCACCGAGACCAAGCGGTCTGTTGAGGACCAGGGCGTGGTGCAGATTACGCTGGAATTTGGCGGTGGCACCGGCTGGCACAAGAACGGCGCGGACAACGTGCGCGATGCCGAGCGTGGCATCTGGAACCTGTTGAAATGCCTGCGCATCATTGAAGGTGAGTTCGAGACCGATGGCCCACTGTGCACGATCTACAACGCGGGCGTGGTCATCTGGAAGCCCAACGCCGATGGCCTGTTCATCCGCAAGCGCAAGTTCCGTGAACAGCTGAAGGCCGGCGACGTCTACGGCGAACTGGTGAGCCCCTGGACCGGCGAACTGGTGGCCGAACTGAAATCACCGAAGGACGGCATTGTGATCCCCAGCGGCCAGGAGTGGCCGACCGTGGGGTCGACTTCTATCGGCATCCTGGGCTCGATTGATCGTGTCGAGGACCGTCGCACGATGGATCTGTATGTTTCCTTTTAGTCACTTCACCCCTCAGGGGCAGATGCAGGAGGCCTGATCATGAAACTTGGAACTGTGGAAGCCGGCCAGGGCGAAAAGACCTTTGGCTTCTTCAAGACAGGGGAGACACACGGGCGCTTTCCGGTGCACATCCCTCTGCACATCATTAACGGCGCACAACCCGGCCCCAGACTCGTCGTGCAGTCAGGCACCAGCGGCCTCGAGATCGAGCCCTCGCTGGTCCTGCCGCATATCGCGCAGGAGCTGGATCCGGCACAGATCAGGGGGACGGTGATCATCGTGCCACTGATGAACACTTCCGGTTTTGATTTCGAGCAAATTAACAGTGCCTGGGATGAGAAGCATCTCAATCGCCTCGGGCGCGGCTCTGCGGTCGGCAGCGTCAGCGAGCAGATGATTCATGCCTGGTACGAAGGCGCCATCGCCGGCGCGGACGGGCTGATCGACATTCGTACCGGTTCGCAGTTTAGCTATCATCGCTACGCAGGTTGCTGGCAGGCCGGCAATGCCGACAAGTCACAGGCGCTGGCGGTGTCCCTCGGGCTGCCGCAGGTGGTGAATAACATGTCGGCGGACGACTCGATGGCGGCTGCAGCAGCCGAAGACGGCGTCGCATCGGTGGCCGCGTATATAGGTGGTGGGCCCGGTCTGCGCGACTATCGCGAGGACGATATGGAGCGCATCCGCAATGCGGTCAACAACGCCATGAGCCACTTGGGCATGACGGATGGCGAGCTCACCCGCGAATGCGACGAGGTCGCCATGATCGAGGCGCACACGACCTTTATGCCGACCGGTGAGCGTGGTTTCACCTTCATCGACACCGGCAAGCGGGGACAGATGGTCGCTGCCGGTGAGGAGATCGGCTACGTACGTCACCCCTTCACCGGCGAACGACTGGAAACGATCCGCGCGCCGCGCGCCGGGGTGATGGTGCACGGCGGTCTTTCCTGGCCCGTTCCGCCGGAGGACACCGTCCTGGCGATCCTGGGCGACCAGGTGGGAAGCGCATAAGCTGACAGCCGGCCCCGCGCGAACTGCGCGGCCGACCGCAAAACATGGAAGAGGAGGAAGTATGCTGACGCACGAGGGACTGAAACGGGATGTGGCGCGCCGCATCCAGCGCATTCAGGCAATGATGCGCGAGCAGGACGTTGGCGCGCTGATCATCGCCGGACACGCCTCGCCTTCCGGCATGGGCGGTATCCGTTACATCACCCACGCCCATCTCTGGGGCGGAGTCGGCTACGCCATCCTCGGCGCCGACGACCCCCACCCCTGGCTGCAGATCTGGAGTTCCTACCAGGCGGTCTGGAGCCGCAACGAGACCACGACCCTGAAGGAGCGGGTGGAGTGCCCCCTCGACGTCGTGGGGCGCACGGCGGAGCTTGCCATGGAGTACGTCGGTGGCAGCGGACGCATCGGCATGGTCAACATGGACAAGCTGATGCCGGTAGGGACTGTCCGACAGTTCGAGGCCGCGTTGCCCGGCTGTGAGCTGGTTGAAGTGACGAACGACTTCAATGTCATTCGCCAGATCAAGACCCCCTTTGAACTGGAGGCCATGCAGCAGAACGGCTCCATTCTGGACGCTGCGATGGACGTCTTCGCGGAGTATGCCGAGCCCGGCGTGCGCTACTGGGACGTCTGCGCCGAGGTGGAGCGCTACATCAAGTCCTTCGGCGCCTTCTGGGGACGCACCAAGCTGTCGACGAACCTGTCGCCCGAAACCGTGCCCACCGACAAGGACCAGCGCATCAGCGCGGACGACATCATCAACTTCGAGATCGTCTATGAATCGCCCTGGGGCTACTGGCTGGAGATGACGACTGTCTGCTCCTTCGGGCCGCTGCCGGATGAGGTGCAGGCCTTGCTGGATGGCTATCTCTACGCAGTCGAGTGCTCTTCCGCAGTGGCGAAGACCGGCAACACCCTGGGCATGATTGCCGATGCCAACGACGAGGCCATGCGCAGCCTGGGCTTCGAGGTGGTGGGCAAGCACACGCCGGACTGTCACAGCACCGGCCTGGATGGCAGCGATGGCCCCAGCGACCAGGCGGATCCGAACTTTGAGTTGAAGAGCAACATGACATTGTCCTTCCACCCCGGCAGCATCACACCGAACAATCGCGGCTTCCTGATCTCGGACAACTTTCTGGTGACGCCGGAGGGGGCCGTGCGCCTTTCTCCGCACAACGCCAGCCGCTATCATATGTTGCTGGAGAACGCCTGACGGGTGTCAGGCGCGAGCGCGTCTCGCAGAGAGGAGAATACTGCCAACCGTCGAATCCAGTCTTGACAAAGTATGCCTTTCAAGGAGTGAGCAATGCCTGGTATCAATCGCAAGGGAGTTTTTCTGCTGGCGCTGGTTGCGATGCTGGCGCTGCTGGCTGCGCCCGTGATGGCGCAGGACATGGAAGAGACAGAATTCGTTTTCGCCCACGCCGGCCCGATCCGCACGCTGGACGCGCCGGTGACCTGGTTCATTTCGACTCACTGGCTGGCCAACCTGCTCTATGACTGTCTGATCTGGCGTACAGTCGATGGCAGCGGCTACGTGGGACAGGCGGCAGAATCCTGGGAGAACCTGGATGAAGTCACCTGGCGCTTCAACCTGCGCCCGGGCAGCACCTTCCACAATGGTGAGCCGCTGGACGCCGCGGCAGTCAAGTGGAACATCGACCGCGTGCGCACCCGTGAGGACTTCATGGTGCAGCCGCAGTGGGTGGACATCGCCGAGGTGATTGTGGTGGACGAGACCACGGTCGACATCAAGACGGTCGGCCCCACGCCCTATTTCGAGTTCATCGTCAGCTTCAACGGCTGTGAACTGCTGCCACCTGGCTACGTGGAAGAAGTGGGTGACGAAGCCTTCTCCCGCGCCCCGGTTGGCTCCGGCCCCTACGTCCTCGCCGAGTTCAGCGAAAGCGACCGCTACGTCTTCGAGGCCTGGGACGACTACTGGGGTGGACGCCCCGAGATTGACCGCGTCATTTATCAGGTGATCCCGGAGCAGGCCGCCCAGGTGGCCGCGTTGCTGGCCGGCCAGGTGGACATGGTTGTCAACGTGCCGGCAGTGGAACTTGCAGGACTGGAAGCTGCCGAGGGCATCGTGCTGACGAAGGAAACCGCGGCCGTCATGCAGCACATCTACCTGCGGGTGGACACTACAGCCGGCAACATGGCCGAAACCTTCCCGGACTATGAGCCGGCGACGCTGGACCTGAACGTGCGTCAGGCCATCTCACATGCGATTGACCGCGATCTGCTGGCCGAGGTGCACGGCGCAGCCATCCCGCGTCTCGGCCGAATCTGTCCGCACTTCCCGGAGGGCGGCGCTGACAGCTTCAACAACCCGGACACGGTAACCGCGCACTACGACCAGGATCTCGCCCGTGAGTTGCTGGCTGCGGCCGGCTATGCGGATGGCGGCCCGACGGTGTACTTCGATACGCCCACCGTCAGCCGTGGCGGCAACGAGAAGGAAGTTGCCGAGGTCGTATCTGCCATGCTGGAGGAGGTAGGGTTTGACGTCGAACTCACCGTCCTCGATCCCGCGGCCTTCGGCGAACAGGTCAACTCGCCCGGCAACAACCGCGACATGATGATGGTAACGCTGGGTTGCAGTGTGCCGCTGTTGCCGCTCTTCTATCGCTGCGTCTGGCCCGCTGTACACCACGATATCTGCGTCGAGGAATGGGATGAAGTCTCCAACGCCATCCTGTCCGAGATGGACTCCGAGACGCGTCTTGAGCTCTGGGGTCAGTGGTGGGGTTACTGGTTCGGCATGTTGCAGAACGTGACGCTCTACGAGGTGCAGGCCAATATCGCCTACTCCGACGACTTTAACTTCACGCCACGCAAGGACGGTTGGTACACCTTCCGTGAAAACCTGCAGCTGGCCGGCGACGGCTAGTCACAGACTCATGCTGACGGGGATGCGGCTGCGGCCCGTCCCCGTCAGCGACTTCCAACAGGGAACAGGCACCAGCCATGCAACAATACATTGCCACGCGACTGGTCCAGGGACTCTTCACGCTGCTGATCGTGTCTTTTCTCGCCTTTTTTCTGGTGCGGCTCAAGGGCGACCCGGTAGACATCACGGCGCCGCCGACCTTCAACGAGGACCAAAAGGAACGTCTGCGCGCCTTCTGGGGCTTTGACAAACCGCTGCCAGAACAGTACGTCATCTTCATCAGCAAGGCCGTTACCGGCGATTTTGGCATTTCCTACCTGTCGAAGCGGCCAGCCATGGAACTGGTGATCGAGCGCCTGGGGGCCACCTGGTTGCTGGCCGGCGTCGCCTCGCTGATTGGATTGTCCGTAGCTCTGCCGCTGGGCATCGCCTCTGCCCTGAAACGTAACAGTATCTTTGATTTGGGCAGTACCATGCTGGCTTCACTGGGGACGGCCATGCCCGGCTTCTGGCTGGGACTCATGCTTATTATTTTCTTCTCTGTGCGCTTACGTATGTTGCCGGCCTTTGGCATGCTGGAGCCTGCAGCGATCATCATGCCGGCGCTGACGATGGGGGTGGGCATGGCGGCCTACCTCTCGCGCCTGACCCGTTCGGCGATGCTGGAGGTGCTGAACGAGGACTACATCCGCACCGCCTACAGCAAGGGCCTGGTGACCCGTACTGTGGTCATGCGCCACGCGATGAAGAACGCGCTGATCCCCATCATGACGGTCTTCGGCCTGCAACTGGGCTGGTTGCTGGGCGGTTCGGTGGTGGTCGAGAGCGTCTTCTCGTGGCCTGGCCTGGGGCGTCTGATGATTGATTCGATCGGCGTGCGCGATAACACGGTGGTACAGGCGGCGCTGCTCTTTTTCGCGCTCTCCTTTATTCTGATAAATTTGGTAATCGACATTCTTTACGCCGTGGTTGATCCGCGTATCCGCTTTGACTGAGGCAGACTCCATGAGCGCAGGCACCAGTGGGCCGCCAGACAACGTGCTGTCCGAAGGGGAGGTGACGACGCTCGTCACCGGTCACGTGAGCCAGCCTTCCCTGCTTGCCCTGCTGCGGCGCAGCCCGATCGGTCTGGCTGGTGCCGCAATCATCACTTTCGTCATCGTGCTGGCCATCATCAGCCCGCTCATCGTGCCGCATAACCCCATCCGCGGCGACCTGCGCGCCCGCTACAAGCCGCCTGGCTTCCCTGATGGCAGCGGTGGCACTTACCTGCTGGGCACCGACCAGCTGGGCCGCGACATCTTCAGCCGCATCCTGGTTGGCAGCCGCGTGTCGGTGCTGGTGGGGGTGGTGGCGGTGCTGATCGCCGGCACCATCGGCGTCGTCTACGGTCTGGTCAGCGGCTTCTCCGGCGGGCGCGTGGACGGCTTTATGATGCGCATCTGCGATGGCCTGCTCAGTATCCCCTTCATCATCCGCGTGGTTGCCATTTCCGGCGTGGTGGGGCCGGGCCTGGTCACCCTGATTCTCATTCTGGGGCTCTCGGGCTGGGTGACCTATGCGCGCGTCATTCGCGGCGAGGTGCTGAAGGTGCGTGAATTCGACTACGTGCTGGCGGCCTGGTCCATCGGCCAGAGTCGCTTCAAGGTCGTGCTGCTGCACATCCTGCCCAACGTCATCGCCTCGGCCATCGTGCTGGCCGCGCTGCAGGTGGGCATCACCATGCTGGCCGAGTCCTCGCTCAGCTTCCTCGGTCTGGGCGTCAAGACGCCCACCGTGACCTGGGGCATTCAGCTGGCCGACGGCAAATCGGTCATCAACAGCGCCTGGTGGATGACGACCTACCCTGGCATCGCCATCACCATCACCGTGCTGGGCGTGGTGTTTCTGGGTGACTGGCTGCGCGACTCGCTCGACCCCAACGTACGCGGGCGCGACTGAGGCGACCACAGGAGGGCAAGGTGGTCACGCAAACCCAGGAAGAACGCATCTACACCGAGCAGGGCAAGTTCGGCATTCAGCGTTCGCGCTCGTTCCTCACGCACCAGCACTTGCGTGAGGAGATTCTGGCAGCGCTGGAGCCCATGCTGTTCAGCGCCAACGACAGCAGCTACCGGGCGCGCCGCGACTTCGAGGAGGCCTTCGCCGCTGAAGTGGAACAGACCTGGGCGACGGGCGTACATTCCGGCACCTCGGGTCTGTTCTTGGCGCTGCGCGCCTGTGGCGTGGGCCCCGGCGACGAGGTCATCACGATTGCCAACTCCGATATCTCGACCACGGCGGCGGTCAGCAACTGCGGCGCCACACCGGTGCTCTGTGACGTGCGCGCCCATGACTACAATATGAACCCCGACCTGGTCGAGGCGCTCGTCACACCACGCACCCGTGCCCTGTTGCCGGTGGACATGCACGGGCACCCCGCCGATGTGAAGCGCCTGCGCGAGATCGCAGACCGCCACGGCCTGATGATCATCGAGGATGCCTGCCTCGCCACCGGCGCCAGCGACCATGGCCGCTCCGTCGGTGTGTGGGCCGATGCCGTCGTCTTCAGTTTCGCGCCCTACAAACCCTTCGGCGGCGCCGGCAGCGGCGCGGGAGTGGCCACCAGCAACGTGCAGGTGCATGAGAAGCTGCGCCTGCTGACCGGCTACGGCGCCGGCCGCAACGATGACCAGCTGGAAGAAATTCCGGGCCGTCAGTACGCAATCGACGAGGGTTACAATCTTTCGCTGGATGGCCTGCAGGCCGCGCTACTCCATGTCAAGCTGCCGTATCTGCGTGAGTGGACGCGGCAGCGCCGCGAGATTGTCGAATGGTACCGCGAGGGTCTGGCCGGGACGTCGGCGGTGCTGCCGACCTTCCGCCCGGAATCCGGACCCACCTTCCGCTCCTTCACCATCTGCGTCGAGCGCCAGCAAGACTGCTTCCACGGGCTACGGGCTGCCGGCATCGAGGCGGCGCTGCACTACACCCCGCCGGTGCACCATTACGAGGTCTATCGTAGCGGCCTGCCCAACGCCGACAACCTGCCGGTCACCGAACAGCTGGCCGACCGGCTGCTCACCCTGCCCGTCACGCCGGGACTCACGCGTGAAGAAGTGAAGCACGTCACCCGGGAATTACGTGCCCTGCTGGACTGAAGGCAGGCCGAGAAGAGTAGAGAGGCCCATATTATGAGCACAGTAACAAAAGAAAATGCCGTCGATATTATTGCCGCGTACGCCGCAAGGCGGCGCTATGAAGACCTGAGTGAAACAGCCATCACGCGCGCCCGCCAGGTGATCCTGGACACGCTGGGCACCGCCCTGGGTGGCTATCAGACGCGTCTGGGTCAACTGGCGGCTGGTTACGCTGCCTACCGCATGCCAGGCGAGGAGTCGACGCTGGTCGCCGATGGCCGCAGCAGCAGTGCCGAGGGCGCCGCCTGGGCCAACGGGACCATGTGCAAGTTCCTTGGCATGGACGACACGAGCCGTCTGTCGGGGCACGTGGCCTCGGAGTTGGCGCCGGTCGTGCTGGCGCTGGGCGAGCATTTGCATCTGAACGGTCACGAGTTGATCACTGCGCTGGCCGTTGGCTACGATGTTTTCGATACTCTTCAGCCGCCGGTCAGGGACTGGCAGCGTGAGCGGGGCCTGGACCACAAGAGTCAGGTGGGCTCGATGGCCAGCGCCGTCACGGCGGCGGTCGCCATGGGGCTGAGTGAGGAACTGATCGGCCAGGCGCTGGCGCTGGCGATGGACATGGCCAGCGGCACCGAGCAGTACGTCTGGGATGCCGGTTACTGTGATACCAAGGACCTGCTGGCCGGTCTGGGCGCGCGCAACGGCATCATGGCGGCGCGCATGGCGGAATACGGTTTCCAGGGCCCGCCTGGAGCGCTGGACGGTGAATACGGCTACTTCCACGCCTTCGGCCCGGGTTACGATCCAGCATATCTGGAGGTTCTGGGAAAGCGCGGGGGGTTGGCGGAGACCGGCTTCAAGCCGCACGCCGGCTGCCGTCACGTGCACTCCTGCGTGGACGCGACCCAGGCGCTGCGGAACAGCAACGGGGGTCTGGAGCTGGATGCCATCACCTCTATCGAGATTGGCAGCTACCATGAGGCGATCAACCCCTTTTTCCGCATCGACCCCGAGCCGGAGACAACCGGGCTGGCGGGCTTCAGCCTGCCGGTGACGGTCGCCGTCGTGCTGCAGCGCGGCGGTTGGTACCGTTCCGATATCGAGACCTGGGACGAGCCCATGACCCGCCATCTGCGGCGGCTGGTGAAGGTCGAGCTGGACGAGGAACTGGAGAATTCCGGCGGGAACGGCTGCAAGCTGAAGATCAACACGCGCGACGGCGGACAGTACTGCAGCCAGGTGGACTACGCCCTGGGTGAGCCGGAAAAAATGCTGAGCGACGCGGAGTTCGAGGGCAAGTTCCGTTATCTCATCGGGGACCTGCTGCCCGAGGAGCAAATCGTCGGGCTGCTCGATTCCTGCGCGCGCCTTGAGGAGCTGGATGACGTTGGCGGGTTGCTGAGTCTGGCTTCTGCCAGGGTCAAGGCCTGAGACAGGTAAGTCACGGTGGGTTGCGCGACCATTGCGGGATAGCCGCGACAGCGCGCCCTGCCGTGCGGAGAATGCAGGGAGGTTGACTCATGAGCACGAAGCATGGCCGTAGTGCCATCGACATCATCGCCGCGCACGCCGCGAACCTGCGCTACGAAGACCTGAGCGAAATGACGATCATCCGCGCCCGTCAGGTGATGCTGGATACCCTTGGCACCTCGCTGGGCGGTTACCAGATGCGCCTGGGCCGGCTGACAGCGGACTTCGCCGCGCAGCGGATGCCGGGCGAGGAGGCCAGCCTGGTGGCTGACGGCCGCAGCAGCACGGCCGAGGGCGCCGCCTGGGCCAACGGAGTCTTGTGCCATCTCCTTGAGATGGACGACACCAGCCGCCTGTCGGGGCACGTGGCCTCGCAGCTGGTACCCGCCCTGCTGGCGCTGGGCGAGCATCTGCAACTCAGCGGCCGAAAACTGATCACGGCGCTGGCCGTCGGTTACGATGTCTTCGATGCCATTCAGCCAGCGGTGCGGGACTGGCAACGCGAGCGCGGCCTGGACCACAAGAGTCAGGTGGGCACAATGGCCAGCGCCGTGACGGCGGCGGTCGCCATGGGCCTGGACGAGGCGCAGATCGGCAACGCGCTGGCGCTGGCGATGGACATGGCCAGCGGCACCGAGCAGTACGTCTACGATGGCGCTGATTGCGACACCATGCTGGCCGGCATTGGCGCGCGCAACGGCATCTTTGCGGCGCGGCTGGCGGAGTTTGGGTTTCAGGGCCCACCTGGCGCGCTGGACGGCGCCTACGGCTACTACCATGCCTTCGGCCCAGGCTACGACCCGTCCTCCCTGGATGGACTGGGGAAACGACAGGGGCTGGCGGAAACGGGCTTCAAGCCACACGGCGGCTGCCGCCACGTGCATTCCTGTGTGGACGCGACCCAGGCCTTGCGCAACAGCAACGGGGGGCTGGATCTGGATGCCATCACTGCAATCGAGATCGGCAGCTATCCGTCAGCGATCACCCCCGACTTCCGCATCAATCCGGAGCCGCAGAGCACCGAACAGGCCTACTTCAGTCTGCCGGCGACGGTCGCCGTCGTGCTGCAGCGTGGCAGCTGGTACCTCAAGGACATCGAGACCTGGGACGAACCGGAGACGCGCCGGCTGCGGCGTCTGGTGAAGATCGGGCTGGACGAGAAACTGGTGGCCGCAGACAGTAATGGCTGCGAGGTGCGGGTCACCACGCGCGACGGTGGACAGTACCGGGGCCGGGTGGAATACGCGCTTGGTGAGTCGGAGAACATGATGAGCGCCGCGCAGTTCGAGGGCAAGTTGCGTTATCTCAACGGGGACCTGCTGCCGGAAGCTCGCGTCACCGCCCTCATAGACGCCTGTGCCCGCCTTGAAGAACTGGACGACGTCGGTGAACTGCTACGCCTGACCGCCGTCGAGGTCAAGGCCTGAGTCATGTAATACACGGCAATGCTCACGCCCCGTCGGACGAGTGAAGGCAGAAAGGTCGAACAATGAGCGCGAACAATGGCCGTAGTGCCGTCGACATCATCGCCGCGCACGCCGCGAACCTGCGCTATGAAGACCTGAGCGAAATGACGATCACGCGCGCCCGTCAGGTGATGCTGGACACGCTCGGCACTGCACTGGGCGGCTACCAGACGCGCCTGGGCCGGCTGACGGCGGACTACGCCGCGCAGCGGTACCCGGGTGAAGAGGCGACGCTGGTCGCCGATGGCCGCGGCAGCACGGCTGAAGGTGCCGCATGGGCCAATGCCGTCATGAGCAAGATCCTTGGCATGGACGATTCGAGCCGTCGCGCCAGCCACGTGGCAGCGGAACTCGTGCCGGTCGCCCTGACGCTGGGCGAGCAACTGCAACTGGACGGCCGCGAGCTGATCACGGCGCTGTCCGCCGGTTACGACGTCTTCGATGCCATCCAGCCAACGGTCAGGGACTGGCAGCGAGAGCGCGGCCTGGACCACAAGAGTCAGGTGGGCAGCATGGCCAGCGCGGTGACGGCAGCGGTCGCCATGGGTCTCAACGAACAGCAGATCGGCAACGCGCTGGCGCTGGCGATGGACATGGCCAGCGGCACCGAGCAGTACGTTTACGACGCCGGCCACTGCGATACGAAAGACCTGCTGGCCGGCTATGGTGCACGTAATGGTATTTTCGCCGCGCGCCTGGCAGAGTTCGGCTTCCGCGGCCCGCCTGGAGCCCTGGATGGCTCCTACGGCTACTTCCACGCCTTCGGTCCCGGCTACGATCCGGACTTCCTGGCGCATTTGAGCCCAGGCAAGGGCCTGGCGGGCACGGGCTTCAAGCCGCACGCCGGCTGTCGCCACGTGCATGCCTGCGTCGACGTCACCCAGGACCTGCTGAGCAAAAACGGCGGTCTGGAGCTGGACGCCATCGCCTCAATCGAGATCGATAGCTACCTGCGCGCGGTCACACCCGACTTTCGCGTCAACCCGGACCCGGCTACCTACGGCCAGGCGGGCTTCAGCCTGCCGGTGACGGTCGCTGTGGTGTTGCAGCGCGGCAGCTGGTACCGCGAGGACATCGAGACCTGGGACGACCCGAAGACGCGCCAGTTGCGCCATCTGGTGAAGGTTGGCCTGGCGGAAGACCTCGAGGCCGCCGGCAAGAATGGCTGCGAGGTGCGCATCAGCATGCGCGACGGCGGGCAGTACCGCGGTCGGGTGGAATACGCCCTCGGCGAACCGGAAAACATGCTGACGGACGAGGAATTCGAAAGCAAGTTCCGCTATCTGGTGGGCGAGTTGCTGCCGGAAGAGCGCGTTTTGGCGCTTCTTGAGGCCTGCGCGCGTCTGGAGCAACTCGGGGACGTCGGTGAGTTGCTACGCCTGACTCTGGCCGCTGTCAGGGTCTGAAACGTGGAAGATTCAACCATGCGCGTCGTCGCCGCTGTCCCGCGACGGCGCCTTCCAGGAGGCTAAAGAAGAAAGGCTCTCCAATGAGTTTGGCCACAAGTGAAAACGCTGTGAACATCATTGCCGCGTACGCCGCGAGGCGGCGCTATGAAGACCTGAGTGAAAGGACGCTCGTTCGCGCCCGCCAGGTGATGCTGGACACCCTCGGCACCTCCCTGGGCGGCTATCAGACGCGCCTGGGGCGGCAGGTGGCGGACTACGTTGCGCTGCGCTACCCTGGTGAGGAGGCGACGCTGGTCGCCGATGGCCGCGGCAGCACGGCTGAAGGCGCCGCCCTGGCCAACGGAGTCACGGCCCATATCCTCGGGATGGACGATACGAGCCGCCTGTCGGGGCACGTGGCCACGGAACTGGTGCCCGTCGCGCTCACGCTGGGCGAGCATTTGCAGCTAAATGGCCGCGAGCTGATCACGGCGCTGGCCGTTGGCTACGATGTTTTCGATACCATTCAGCCGACGGTCAAGGACTGGCAGCGCGAGCGCGGCCTGGACCACAAGAGTCAGGTGGGCAGCATGGCCAGCGCCGTGACGGCGGCGGTCGCCATGGGCCTGGACGAGGCACAGATTGGTAACGCGCTGGCGCTGGCGATGGACATGGCCAGCGGCACCGAGCAGTACGTCTACGATGGTGATGATTGCGACACCCTGCTGTCCGGCATCGGTGCGCGCAATGGTATCTTTGCAGCGCGGCTGGCGGAATTCGGATTTCAGGGGCCGCCGGGCGCACTGGACGGCGCCTACGGTTACTTCCACGCCTTTGGTCCGGGCTACGACGCGGCCTGTCTGGCGAACCTGGGAGAGCATCAGGGGCTGGCGGAGACGGGCTTCAAGCCGCATGCCGGCTGCCGCCACGTCCACTCCTGCGTGGACGCGACCATAGCCCTGCGCAACAGCAACGGAAGCCTGGAGCTGGATGCCATCACCTCCATCGAAGTCGACAGCTATCTAAACGCGATCACGCCCTACTTCCGCATCGACCCGGAGCCGCAAAACGGCTACCAGGCCTGCTACAGCCTGCCGGTGACGGTGGCCGTCGTGCTGCAGCGTGGCAGCCTGTACAAGGCGGACATCACAGCCTGGGACGACCCGCAGGTACGCCGTCTGCGGCGCCTGGTCAAGGTCGGGCTGGAAGAGGAGCTGGAAAACGCCGGCAAGAACGGCTGCGAGGTGCGCATCACCACGCGCGACGGTGGACAGTACCGCGGCCGTGTGGAATACGCCCGCGGCGAGCCGGAGAATATGATGAGCGACGCGGAGTTCGAGGGCAAGTTCCGCAAGCTGGTGGGCGATCTGCTGCCGGAGGCGCGCATCACGGCGCTCTTCGACGCCTGCGCGCGCCTGGAGACGCTGGACGACGTCGGCCAGCTGCTGCGCCTGACGCAATGCTAATGACCGGAACAGAAGCGGGAGAACGGCCATGAAGATTACCGAAGTGCGTTCGACCATCGTCCGCATCCCTCGCCGGCGCCTGTTGCTCACCTACTACGGCGGGTCGCCAGATACGGCCACTGTGGTCGTGGAGGTGATGACCGACGAGGGCATTACCGGCATCGGGCAGACGATCGCGCCGGCGCCGTTCTACGGCGATTCGGTGGAAGTCATCAAGGCGGCCACCGACGCCTACCTGGTGCCTGCCATGGTGGGACAGGACCCCTTCGCCATCGAGCAACGCTTCGCCGATATGCAGGCACTGAGTGTGAGCAACTACGCCATCACCGCGGTCGAGATGGCCCTGTGGGACGTCAAGGGCAAGGCGCTGGGGGTGCCGGTCTACGAATTGCTGGGCGGACGCTGCAACGCTGGCGCGCCCCTGCACGCCCTTGCTGATCACGATGAGCCCGAAGCGATGGCCGAGCATGTAAACGAACTGGTGGCGGAAGGCTGGACCTGGTTCAAGGCCAAGATCGGCTTCGAGGTGGACCAGGATATCGCCATGTACGCCCGGATTCGCGAACTTTGCGACGATCGCGCCCGCTTCCAGCTGGACAGCAACACCGGCTACACCCTTGGGCAAGCGGTGCGGGCGTTGCCGGTAATGGAACAAATCGGCGGTGTGGGGCTGTTCGAGCAGCCGGTGCGCTATATCGACGAGATGGCTACGCTGGCCGCGCGCCTGAACACGCCGCTGCAGGCGGATGAAATCACACTCGGCCCGCGCAGCATTTACGAGATCGCACGCGCTGATGCGGCGCACGTGCTGCACTACAAGCTGGAGAAGTATGGCGGTCTCTTGCCGGGGCACAAGATGAACGCTGTCGCCGAAGCCGCCGGCCTGGAGATCTCGGTCGCGCCCTACTTCGATATCATGGCCGCCGGCGCCGCCCATCTGGCCGCCTCCACGCGTATCGCGCGCTGGCGCGCCGGCTTTTCCGACATGACCGACACGCTGCTGGCCGAGCCTTACGAACCGGCAGGGCAGGTGCTGGAGCCGCTGGATGCGCCTGGACTGGGTGTGGCCATCGACCCGGACAAGCTGGCATACTGTGCGGCGCATGATGGGAATCTGTGAGTAGCGACAACAACGCACCCGGAGTAACGCATGGTTGAGACAGTCGATATCCAGCGTCCGCCGGCGCATCTGATCGCCGGGCTCAGCGGCATCGGCAGCGCCACGGCTTCCGCCGAGCTCAATCGCCTGGGCGTGCGCGACGCGCAGTTGCGCGGCCCGGTGGCGCAAACGCCGGGCGCGTCCATCGTCGGGCCGGCGCTCACGCTGCAGTTCATGCCGCGGCGCGAGGACCTGATCAGCCTGGACGAGTACGACGACCCGCAGCGCCAGTTGCACCGCCACGTGCTGTTTCACGCGCAACCGGGCGACGTGGTCGTCGTGGATGCGCGCGGAGACATGGGCAGCGGCGTCTTCGGCGAGATGATGCTGACCTACTTCCGCGGGCGCGGCGGCATCGGCGTGGTCATCGACGGCTGCATTCGCGACTTTGGGCAGGCGCAGGAGCTGGGCCTGGGCCTGTGGCTGCGCGGCGCGACGCCCAATTTCCACGCGCAGACCAACATCATGCCCTTCGCCGTCAACCAGCCGATTGCCTGTGGCAACACGCTGGTCATGCCTGGCGACATCATCGTGGCGGACGACGACGGCGCGGTCAACGTTCCCGTCGCCCTGGCCGAACAGCTGATCGCGACGGCCGGCGAGCACGCTGAATGGGAAGTCTTCTCGCGTATGAAGCTGGCCGAGGGCGGCGACCTGCGCAAGTATTATCCGCTGCGGGATGACGCCCGCGCTGAATACGAAGCCTGGCGCCGCGACCAGGAATGAGACGTTCGGCCCCGCGACCGGTGGCGCGCCGGGGCGGACTGCCGCTCTGGCGGCGCCTGGCCGGGCTGGCCTTGCTGCTGTCTGCCGGTGGGCTGGTCATCGCCGCGGGCGCGCTGCTGGTGACCGGTCTGTTGCCGGCGCAGGAAGCCCCGGCGGCCACAGCGGCGGCGTCGCCGACCCCGCTGCCCACGCGCGTCGCGGTCCAGCCAGTGACAGCGGCTACCGTCGCGCTGCTGCCCACGCTCGACCAGGCGCAACGCGCGGCCCTGCTGGCGCAGCCTCCCGCAGCCGCGACTGTTACGTCGCTGCAGCTGGTGCGCGACCTGTACGAGCCCTTCACCGTCATCCCGGAGCGCCAGCGCAGCAGCGTCATTCAGTACACGATCGTCAAGGGCGACACGGTCATTGGCATCGGCGAGCGCTTCGGCCTTGAGCCGAACACGATTGCCTGGTCCAACAATCGTTCCATCATCCAGAGCCTGCGACCGGGCCGCGTGTTGAACATCCCGCCGGTGGACGGCGTCTACCACACCGTCATCGGCAGCCGCAACATCGGCGAGATTGTGCGTTCCTATCATGTCGACGATGCCTGGCTGGTGATTGACTCGGAATTCAACCGGCTCTTCGGCGCGACGCCGGCGACCGTGCTGCCCAGTGGCACGCAATTTCTCATCCCTGGCGGTGAGGCGGAACAGATCGCCTGGACGCCGCGCGTCGACCGTGAGGGCGGCACCAGCTTCAGCGGTGGCAGCTTCGTCTCCTTCGACAGCGGGCAACCCGGCAGCTGCGGGCGCGTGCAGAATGCCACCAGCACCTGGTGGGCCAACCCCATGAGTAGCTACACCTTCACGCAGGGCTTTTCCGTATACCACAGCGGCATCGACCTGGCGGGGGTGGTGGGCGCGCCGGTGCGCGCGGCCAACGGCGGCGTGGTAATCTTCTCCGGCTGGAACAGCTTCGGCTACGGTTACACCGTCGTCCTCTCGCACGGCCCTTTCACGACCGTCTACGGTCACCTGAGCCGCATCGACGTGCGCTGCCGCCAGCTGGTCAACACAGGCCAGATCGTCGGCGCGCTCGGCAACAGCGGCAACTCCACCGGGCCGCATCTGCACTTCGAGATTCGCTATCTGGATACGCCGCAGAACCCGGCCGCCACTATCGGTTTCTAGAGGGCCGGGCGCTCAGGCCAGCCTGGGCAGCCAGTCCGTCAGCGCCTGTCGAGCATCCCCGGGATGGCTCAGCGGGAACATGTGGCCGCACTCCGGCAGTGTGACGATAGAGGCCGCCGGCAACTGCATACGGACACGCTGCAGCGTATCCGTCAGAAAGACGTCGCTGAGCGCACCCCGCACGACAAGAGACCTTGCCATGCCGTTAAGCCTGACCAGCGAGTCCCATACGTCCGTATCAGCCGACATGTAGTACCAGGCCTCCCAGTCGCGCGGCCATGACAGCTCGAAGCCGTCGCCGTCGCTGGCGGGCCGCAGCGTGCTGCGCACATAGTCCCGCAGCAACTCGTCACTCATCTCCGCAAAAAGGGGCTTGCTGCGCCAGTGCGCGAAGGTTGACTGCAGATCGGGGAAGCGGTTGCGGCGGCGCAAGGTACTCTCGACGATGGGTAGCTGTGCCAGTTCGCCACGTTCGCGCAAGGCATGCACAAAATCAATCCGGTCATGCGTGAGGATGGCGGGGTCGAGCATGGCCAGGCCGCGGAAGCGCTGCGGCTGCTCGAGGACAGCCATCATCAGGATCAGGGCGCCGAAGGAGTGGCCGACGGCAACCACGTCGCGCAGGTCATGCTGTTCCATGCCGGCCAGCAGATCCTCGACCAGTCCGTCCCAGGTGCCCGGCTCGGTTGGCGCCGGGCCCGTGCCGGGCCAGAGGGCGCGCGGCGGCAGACTGAGCACATGCCAGTTGTGGGTCAGGGGCGTGAGCAGGGGCGCATAGCAGGCTGGAGGGAAGCCGTTGCCGGGCGCGAACAGGAGTTTCGGGGACTGTTCGTCGCCACCGAAATCATGCAAGGGAAAGGTGCTCACAATGCCTCCCGGCGCCGCGCGACGACGCGCAGCCGCACATAGTCTGCCACCCAGCGCCCGTCCTGCCACTGCGTCGGGCGCAGGCGGCGCTCGCTGGCGCGCAACACGCGCTCCCGCCCGGTGGGCGTCAGGGTGTTCAGGGTAGTGCCAAGAAACATTTGTAGCCAGTTGCGCAGACCGGCCGCGCCCTCCAGCGCTGTGGGCCGGGGAAAGAGCCGGGCGGCCAGCACCTCGAAGCCCTGGGTTGCCAGCAATTCCGCGTAGTCGTCGGGCGCAGGGAAGTACCAGGGCGAAGCGGCGGGAACGGGCAGATCGGCCTCCTGCAGCGCGGCGCAGAAGGCGTTGTAGATCGTTTGCACATTGCCATGACCGCCCAGTTCGGCCACCAGACGTCCGCCTGGCCGCAGGGCACGAGCCATGCAGGCTGCGGCGCCGGCGGCATTCTGCATCCAGTGCAGCGCGGCGTTGGAGAAAATGGCGTCGCAGGGTTCGTCCAGCGTGAAGTTCTGGCCGTCGCCCTGGATGAAGCGCAGCTGCGGATAGTTCGCGCGCGCCTGACGTAGCATGTCCGCGTCGCTGTCGAGGCCGGTGACGCAGGCGCCGTGTTCCGCGATTTGCTGTGTCAGATGTCCGGTGCCGCAGCCGAGGTCGAGAATGCGTTCGCCGGCCTGCGGCGCCAGCAGCTCGATGAGGCCGACGCCCAGCTGCGAGACGAAGCCGTGGTGTTCCTCGTAGAGCGTGCTGTCCCAGCGCCTGGTGGTCATGTTGGCGCTCAGATGGCGGTGATCAAGACGGGTCGGCCGCGGGTGATGACGACCGTGTGCTCGAACTGGACGGCCAGTGCACCGTCTACTGTGCGCAGCGTCCAGCCGTCGGCGGCCTTGCGGATGTGGGGCTTGCCGGCGGTGAGGAAAGGCTCCAGCGTCAGCACCATGCCCTCACGCAGCTTGCTGCGCGCCTGGCGGTTGTAGTAGTGCGGCACGGCATGCGGTGGTTCGTGCAGGCCGCGGCCCACGCCATGCCCGCCCAGCTCGCGAATGATCTGATAGCCGGCGGGCCGCGCCACGCGCTCGACGGCCTTGCCGATGGCTGAAAGGCGTTGACCGGCGTGCGCCACGGATATGGCCGCAGCCAGCGCCTGACGGCCGGTCGCGAGCAGCTTGCGGCGGGCGGCGGAAAGCGGCGGCACGCCGAAGCTGCTGCCCGTGTCCGCGAAGTAGCCATCCAGCTCGGCCGAGACATCGATATTGACGAGGTCGCCGGGCTGGATGATGCGCGCCCCCGGGATGCCGTGCGCGGCCTCATCGTTGAGGCTGATGCAGGTATGGCCGGGGAAGTTGTAGGTCAGGATGGGCGCCGACCGCGCGCCCTGCTGACGCAGGAAGCGCGCGCCGATGTCGTCCAGCGCGGCGGTGCTCATGCCGGGCTCGAGCGCTTCGCTCATGTGCTGCAGGGTCAGACCGACGATGTGGCCGATGCGCAGCAGGGCGGCGAGCTCCGTTTCGTTCTCGATCGTCATGCGCGGTCAGCCACCGATGTGGTACATCTCCACCTTGTCGGCGCGCGGTTTGGCCAGCGCGAAACGCTCTTCGGAGTAGCGATCCTCACGTTGCTGCCAGGTGCCGCGCACGATGGCCTCGAGCTCTGCATCGTTGGCGCCGCTGCGCAGCGGCTCGCGCAGGTCGATGCCCTCGCTGGCGAAGAGGCAGGTGAAGAGGCGGCCTTCCGGTGAGAGCCGCAGCCGCGTGCAGGCGCCGCAGAAGGGCTGCGTGACCGAGGTGATGAGGCCGATTTCGCCACTGCCATCACGATAGCGGTAGCGACGCGCCACCTCACCAAAGTAGTTTTGCTGCAGCGGCTCCAGCGGCAGTTCGGCATTGATGCGCGCCACGATTTCCGCTGCCGGCACGACGTCGTCCATGCGCCAGCCGTTCATCGTGCCCACATCCATGTATTCAATGAAGCGGATGATGTGGCCCTGTTCGCGCCCGTAGCGCGCCAGATCGACCAGGGTGTGGTCGTTGATGCCGCGTTGCACCACGGCGTTGATCTTGACCGGACCCAGTCCGGCGTCAACGGCGGCCTGGATGCCGCCAAGCACGCGCGCCACGCTGCCGCGCCCGCCGCTCATCTGATGGAAGATCGTTTCATCCAGGGTGTCCAGACTGACCGTCACGCGGCGCAGGCCGGCTTCGCGCAGCGCGAGCGCGTGCTCTGCCAGGTGCCAGGCGTTGGTCGTCATGGCGAAGTCTTCAACCTCGTCGAACTGCGCCAGCAGACGCACCAGCTCGCTGAGGCGCGGGCGTACCAGCGGCTCGCCGCCCGTCAGGCGCAGCTTGACCGCGCCCTGGCGCACGATGACGCCCACCAGGCGCGTGATCTCTTCGAAGTCCAGCAACTCCCCGAGCGCGAGAAAGCGATAGCCCTCGCCGAAGATTTCGGCGGGCATACAGTAGCCGCAGCGGAAGTTGCAGCGGTCCGTCACCGAGATGCGCAGGTCGCGCAAGGGACGATTGAAACGGTCTTCGGGCATGACCTTGCCGTCTGATTTCGGGTACAGTGACAACTCCAGTGTACAGATTGCCGGGGGGTCTGACAAGACGGGCCGCCCGCGGGACGAGCATGCTCAGCGAACCGGCGCTTCCCCATGAGGATATTTGCGACGCGGTCGAGCGCCTGTGGGGCCAGCAGGTCGTTGCGCTGCAGTTCCTCACGCCTGGCGGCGAGTGCTCCTGGGGCTACCGGCTGGACACGGCCGCGAACCAACGCTACTTCCTCAAGCTGTCACAACCGCGCGTCTGCGGCACAGAACTCTGCGAAAAGAACCTGGTCGCTGCCGACGAACTGGCACGGGCGCCGGGGCACGAGCGCATCGTCAGCGCCCGCCAGGCGCGCAGCGGCCGCTTCCTCGAGTCCGTCGGGCCGTACCAGGCGCGGCTTCAGCCCTGGGAGGCGGGCCAGGCTTTCATGGACCTTGAAGGCGGGCCGGACAGCGCGCAGCAGCGGCAACTGGGCGATCTGGTGGCGCAGATTCACCGCTTCGCGCCGCGGCAGCGACCCACGCCCGAGCAGTTCGCCGCCGCGGAATTGCGCGACTGGCAGCGGCTGCAGGCCGCGCTGGCTGCGCCACCAGCGAACTGGAGCCCGCTGCAGCGCGAACTGGCAGAGCTGGTGCGCAGCGCGCAGCCACACATGGCGCGCTGGAGCGACGAGTATCATGCGCTTGAGGTACGCGTGCGGGCCGCGGGCCACGCGTCCGTGTTCTGCCACGGCGATCCATCCTCCGGCAATGTCCTGGTGCGCAGGGACGGGGGACTGGCGCTCGTCGATCTCGACGCGCCCGCCTGGGCCCCGCGCGAGCGCGACCTGTTTCATCTGCGGCTGTGGCCCGCGGCGCTGCAGGGCTATCGCAGCCGTTTCCCCAGGGTTGAACTGGATGCCGACCTGCTGCGCCTGTACCAGCTGGCGTGGGACATCGGCGAGGTGGTTGACTATGGTTGGCGCGCGCTGATGACGCGGCAGAGCGAAATGCAGCAGCGGCACGACCTGCGCGAATTGCGGGCGCATCTGGAGGAAGCCACATGATCCCCGAACTGGTCTGCGAAGATTGCGGCAGGGTTTGCGGCCCGCTGGACTGGCACTGCGAGGGCGCGCGCCTGCGCATCCACAACCTGCCGGCCTACGACCACGCTGCGTGCCAGCTGCAGAGCCGGGGTCTCTGGCGCTACGCAGCCATGCTGCCGGCGCGAGTTCGCGTCTCGCTCGGGGCCGGTGGCACGCCCCTGGTGCCGGTAGAAATCAATGACCAGCCCTTCCTCGCCAAGCTCGAATACTGCAACCCGACCGGCTCCTTCAAGGACCGTGGCACGGAGTTGATGATCAACCACTTCCTGGCGCATGATGTCGAGGCCGTTGTTGAGGACTCCTCTGGCAATGCCGGCGCCTCGCTGGCGGCTTACGCGGCGGCAGCCGGCATCCATGCGCGCATCTTTGCGCCGGCCGCCGCGCCCGCCGCCAAGCAGGCGCATATCCGCGCCTACGGAGCCGAACTGGTGACCGTGCCTGGCCCGCGCGCGGCGGCGGCTGAAGCCTGTCTGGCTGCGGCCGAGACGGCGGTCTACGCCAGCCATGCCTGGAGTCCCTTCTTCGTCGCCGGCCAGATGACCTGCGCCTGGGAGATCTTCGAGCAGTGTGGCGCGCCGGACGCAATTCTCTGCTGTGCGGGCCATGGCGGCCTCTTTACCGGCCTGGCGCGCGGCTTTCAGGCCCTGCAGACTGCCGGGCTGATCGAGCAGATGCCGCGCATGATCGTCGCCCAGGCCGAAGCCTGCGATCCGCTGGTGCAGGCCTGGGAGCGCGGTGCGGCGCAAACACAGCCCGTGACCCCGAAAGCCAGCGTCGCGGACGGCATCGCCGTGGCGCAGCCGGTGCACGGGGCGGAGATTCTGCGTACGTTGCGCGCGACCGGTGGCAGCGCCCTGCGCGTCAGCGACGCGGAGATCATGGCTGCCCAAGGCCGGTTGCGGCAGCGTGGCCTGCTGGCGGAGCCGACCAGCGCGGTGCCGGTGGCGGCCCTGTTGAGCGGGCGGGCGCAGCTGTCGGGCCGCGTTGTCATTCCGCTGACCGGCAGCGGGCTCAAGTTACTCACCTGAAGGAGACTTCAAACCCCCTCATGCGCGCTCGCTGGCTGTCCGTCTACCTTTTCTACCTGCTGCTTGCCATGCTGATCACCTGGCCGCTGGTCGCGCGCATGGGTACGCATCTGGCGGGTCTTGACTACGGCGACAGCACAGAGCGGGCGCATCACGTCTGGTGGCTGAGCCATGCCTTGCGCAGCGGCCAGCCACTCTTCTGGCTGCCCAATCTGGGCTGGCCCGATGGCATGGCGGGGGTAACCCTGCTGGGGCATCCGCTGCAACATATTCCTGCCGCGCTGCTGGCACTGGTCTTGCCGCTCCTGGTGGCGGACAACCTGGCGCTGCTGTTGCAGATGGCGCTGATGGGCCTCGGCATGTATGCGCTGGGGCTGCGCCTGAGTGGCGGTTCGCGTGCTGCGGCGTTGGTTGGTGGACTGGTGTTCATGGCCGCGCCGACCTTCCAGGCACACTTTGGCGATGGACACAATGTTCACCACTCGCTGGCCTTTGCGCCGCTCTTCGTGCTGGCGTTGCTGCGCCTGCGCGAAACGCGCGGGCCTGTTCGCCGGCGCTGGTTTGTGGCCGGCGTGCTGTGCTTCATGCTCATCAACGGCGGCCAGGCGCTCAATGCGATCTACATGCTGCTGCCGCTGACGGTACTCATCGTGCTGCAGCGCCTGTGGCGGCGGGACTGGCGCGGTCTGGCGCAGACGCTGCTGGTCTGCCTGACTGGCGCATTCTTGCAGCTGATCATCATTCTGCCCATCGTCGCCGAGACCCTTGGCAATCCGGCTTACTCGGGGGCCGGTGGCGACGTGCGCTACAGCCTGGACCTGCTTGCCATCGTGTCGCCATCTTTCTTTCATCCACTCTACGGTTTGCTGGATTACACCCATCAGGTACTGGGCACGAACATCGGTGAGGGCTCGGCGTGGATCGGGCTGGTCGCTGGCGCGCTGGCCGTGCTGGCGCTGGTGCGCGGCCGCGGTCGATTCTGGTTCGGCCTGGCGTTACTGGCCTGGGTGCTGGCGCTGGGTCCGTTACTGAATGTGTTGGGTCAGCCGCTGTCTGTGGAAGTGGATGGTCATGCCACCTTCGTGACCCTGCCAATGGTATTTGTTGAGCAATTGCCGTTGTTGTCATTCGGGCGCGCGCCAGGACGCTTCGGTTTCGCCATGGCGCTGGCCAGCGCCAGCCTCGCAACTCTCGGCGCGGCACAGCTGCTGGCGCATCCGCGCGTCCGCGGCCAGATCCGTCAATCCTTGCTGGTAACGTTGCTGTTGGCCGCCATCCTCTTCGACTATCAGTGGTTCTGGCCTTTTCCAACAAGCGTCGCGACCATTCCGGCGGAGATCGCTGCCCTCGGGCAACGCAATGAACTGCGCGCAGTTCTTGATGTTCCTGTTCGTAACCGGCAACCCGACAAGGAGGCGCTGTGGCTGCAAACGGCGCATCAATTGCCGCTGCTCGGCGGTCACATTACGCGCGAATCGCCGGTCAATCCCGCGCGTCTCGAGTTGTTGGCGCGAACGCTCGATCCCGCGTTGCTACGCGTGACCGGCGCCGACATTGTAATCGTGCACCGACGCTATGCGGATTCACGACAGCAGGAGCTGGCAGAAGCACAGCTGGGCTCCGCGATCTACACCGACGAGGCATTTGCCGTCTACGAGACGCCGGTGACGGAAGTCGCGCCGCTACTGTACCTGCCGCCGGATCCGTCACCGCGCTTTACGGAGGCTCTCAATCTGCCGTTGTACACGCCGCAGGCAGGCTGGCTGGACGTGAGCGCGTCAATGGGGGCGGACGGGCGCGATCTGGAGTTGCTGCTGGATACCTTCTCCATGCAGCGCTGGTCGCCGCGGGAAGCGCAGACACAGAGCGCCAGTCTGCCGCTGCGCGCCGGTGGCTGGCACATGCTGACGCTGGCGCCGGAACCTGATTGTCCGCGGGTTCCGGCGTCGGCACTGACCTGTCCGGTGGAAGCGCTGGAACACTTCACGCTGGAGATAGTTCCCGCGACTATGCAGCAGGCGCGCTTTGCCGAAGGCGTGACGCTGCGGGCAGGTTCGCTGCCGACAAGGCTTGCCGCCGGGGATGAGCTGGTGCTGCGGCTGCACTGGGAATTCGAACAGGGCCGCGACAAATTCGACGTCCGCTTTGTGCATCTGCTGGATGCTGTGGGAAATCTGGTCGCCCAGTCCGACAAGACGCTCGGGGAGTTGACCGCGGGCAGTCAACGCAGCGAGCGCATCGTGCTGACCTTGCCGGCGGCATTGCCGGCGGGCGACTATACAGCGAGGCTGGGCTGGTACCGACATCCGCAGGGGACTCGTCTGTTGCTGCTTGAGCCGGCTGATGCCCTGGACGATATGTTGTCCATGGGCGTTGTGCGCATCGACTGATCAGTCGGCGTCCGGGCTGTCATGCACCTGGCGGTGCAGCTGCTGCACCTCCTGCGGGTTCTCGCCCTCCAGCACCGTGAGCATGTCGCCGCTGGACATGGAGGCGTAGTCGCGCGTTGGGCTGACGATGCCGACCGCGCTGATGAGGCGCGTCAGTGCGCAGCTGTGACAGTGGGGGCAGGCCGGCGTGGCAGCCGCGTATTCAGCGACGCTGCGCCAGTGCAGCGTGAGGCGTCGGTCACAGCCCTCACAGCGAAAGTCGTAATCCGGCACGAGGCCTCTCCTCCACTCTGTGCACAATCTGAACAATGCTACAGTAGTATCGAGAGTAGCGCGAAACAGGCGCCGGGTCGCGTGACCCTGGTAGCAGGGAGACGGGGATTGCATATGCTGGACGACCAGAAGCCGGAACGCCGTATGCACCCCCTTGAGCGGAGGGCGCCGTCCACGCCCGTGCCGGGCCCGGCGCGCCCGCCGCAGCGACGACCCGGACCGCGTCTGCCCATGGTGCGGCCGCATGTGACGAAGGTGCTGCTGGTCATCAACGCGCTGGTGTTCGCGCTGGGCACCCTGCTGCCCTCAGCTGGACGGCACCTCTTCCAGGCCGGCGCCAGCCGCAGCTACGAGGTGCTGGTGCTGGGCGAGGTGCAGCGCCTGTTCACGGCCATGTTCCTGCATGCCGGCGCGATGCACCTGTTCTTCAACATGTACGCGCTTTACATCATCGGGCGCGGCGTGGAAGGCCTGTTTGGCCACGCGCGCTTCCTGCTCATCTACCTGCTGGGCGGGTTGACCGGCTCGTTGCTCAGCGTGGCGCTGGGATCGACCAACCCCTGGCTGAGCGCATTTTCAGTGGGCGCCTCGGGCGCGGTATTCGCCATCTTCGGTGCGGAGATGGTCTGGCTCTTCCGCCACCGTCGCTTGCTGGGCGCCGCGGCCGGCCGACAACTGCGCAGCCTGCTCACCCTGCTCGGCATCAACCTGGCGCTGGGACTGTTGAGCTCGGTGGGCGCGGCCGGCATCCGCATCGACAACTGGGCGCATCTGGGCGGGTTGGCCGGCGGGCTGGCGCTCACCTGGGCCATCGGCCCGCTTTACCGGCCGCAGCCGCATCCTGTGCAAGCGGGCCTGATTCAGCTGGGCGACAGCAATCCGCTACGCACCTGCCTGTGGCTGGCCGCGCTCTACGCCATCGGCTACGTCGCGCTGGTCGTCCTGCTGGTCTTCGTCAGCTGAACCGGCGCGCTCCTGTTCGTGACGCAGTAACGCGACCTGCTGAGCCAGCTCGCGGTTCTCCTGCGTCAGGCGCGTGAGGACGATCGAGAAGTGCATCAGGATGGCCAGCACAAAGAGCAGGGCGACCAGGAAGAGCGCGCTGGGCGGATAGAAGATGCCGGTCAACGCGGCCAGCGTATCCAGCAAGGGACGCGACAGGCTGAGCAGCAGCAGGACAGCGCCGGTGGCCAGCCACAGCAACGCGTATTCCTCACGCAGGTGGCGGCGGCGCACCAGCTCCAGCACCAGCAGCAGGACGCCGACCGACCCCGCTGCGCCAACGATCATCGTGCGGTCCGGCATGGCATCCTCCCCTTTCGTTACGCCTTGCGCCAGAGCAGGGGGTTCTGCGCGTCTGCGTTGAGCAGGTCACCCACTTGAAGGCGTGCCATCATCTCCGGCGGCAGGATGTTCTGCTGGCCGTTGAAGGTGCTGCCGTCAGGCATGTAGGCGCAGGTCATGGCGCGGCGCCAGCCCGGCGTCATGTTGGCCGCGGCGCCGTGGGCCAGCAGCCCGTTGTGGAAGGAACAGGAGCCGGCGCGCATGGGCGCCGCCACTGATTTACGCTGCGCCCACTGCGGATAGAGCTCGATGAGACTGTTCATGTTCTGGCCGATGCCGACATTGTCGAAGGTGGCACTTTTGTGGGTACCGGGCAAAAAGTAGAGACAGCCGTTGTCGCGCGTGGAGTCGTCCAGCGCGACCCAGATGCTGATCGCCTGGCTTGAGGAGAAGGACCAGTAGGGCACATCGAGGTGCCAGGCGGTGGGGTTGCCCCAGGGCGGCTTGAGCAGCGCCTGGTCGTGCCAGATGCGTATGCCGCTGGCGCCAGCAAGCAGGGTCGCCATGCGCCCTAGACGCTCGTCCAGCATCAGCGCGCGCATGCCCTCGTGATCAGTCCACAGGTTGATGCGCTGGACGAAGACGTTGTCATAGTAGGAATCGCCATCGCGCCGGCTGCCGTCCGCCGACTTGCGATCGTCGCGCTGCGCGACCGCCTCGTCGACGCAGCGGCGCCACTCCGCCAACTCCTGCGCGGAGAGGAAGTCCTCGATGACGACGTAGCCCTGCTCCTGATAGAAGCCAATCTGTTCCGGGCTGATTTCGTGGCGCATGGTTTCCTCCGGCGTGCGCATTGCCTGACGCGCAGGCACTGTACCGTAGTGTCCCGCCATGCTACCATAATCTCGGTCTTTGACCGCCAATTCAGGCCCTGGGACAAATCATGCTGGACAAGCTGCGGGATGTTGAGGCGCGCTACGATGAGCTTGAGCGTCTGCTGGGTGACCCGGCCACGCTCGGCGACTACCAGCGCCTGGCGCCCCTTTCGAAGGAGCGCGCCAGCCTTGAGGAGTTGGTGCAGGTGGCGCGTGAGCATCGCAGTTGTTCGCAGCAACTGGCCGAGGCCCGTCTCATGCAGCAGGAAGAGACAGACGCTGAACTGCGCGCCCTGGCCGCCGAGGAATGCAACCTGCTGCAGGACAGCCTGGCAACGCTGGAAGCGCGCCTGCGTCTGCTGCTGCTGCCGAAAGACCCGCGCGACGAGCGCAACGTCATCATGGAGATTCGCGCCGGCGCCGGTGGCGATGAGGCTGGCCTGTTCGCCGCCGACCTGTTCCGCATGTACAGTCTCTACGCCGAGGGACGGCGCTGGAAGGTGGACATACTGGGCCAGAACGTCACCGGCGTTGGCGGCCTGCGCAGCATCACCTTTGAAATCCGCGGCAGGGGCGCCTTCAGCCGCCTCAAGTTCGAGAGCGGCGTGCACCGCGTGCAGCGCGTACCTGAGACCGAGAGTCAAGGGCGTATTCACACCAGCACCGTCACCGTGGCCGTGCTGGCGGAGGTGGACGCGGTTGAGGTCCAGCTCAACATGAACGACGTGCGCGTCGACGTCTTCCGCAGCCAGGGCGCGGGCGGCCAGTCGGTCAACACCACCGACTCCGCCGTGCGCATGACGCATCTGCCGAGCGGCATCGTGGTTGAGATGCAGGACGAGCGCAGCCAGTTGCAGAACCGCGAACGCGCGCGACAGGTGCTGGCCGCGCGCCTTTACGAACTGGAGCAGACGCGGCAGCGGCGCGAACAGGAAGATGAGCGCCGCGGCCAGATCGGCACCGGCGACCGTTCCGAGAAGATTCGCACCTACAACTTCCCGCAGAGCCGCGTCACCGACCACCGCATCAGCTTCAGCAGCCACAACCTGCCGGCCGTGCTCAATGGCCGCCTCGACGAATTCATCGACGAACTGGCCACGCGCGATCAGGCGCAAAAGCTGGCCATGAGTGGGTTGGGGAACGCATGAGCCGGCAGGGAAGCGGCGGGTTCAGTGGTGGCTCATCGCGCGTGTGACGGGACGGCTGAATGCGACGGTAGTGTGAGCGTCAGCCAGACACCCACCAGGACATGAGACGAGCATCTGGCTGATGGTCGTTGGGCGCTGCCTGCCGCAGGTTAGCGTGACAATTTAGCACAGCAATCTCCGCGTCGCCTCAGCCCGGCGGCGGGTGATTGGGCCCGATCCAGACGGTCTCTGACGCCTCGGCCGGCGCGATATCCAGGTTGACGACCACTGCCTCCTGATCGCTGCGAACGAGGATGCAGCGCAGCGGCTCCTGCGCGCTGGCGTTGATCTCCTGGTGCGGCACAAAGGGCGGCACGTAGATGAAATCGCCCGCCCCGGCCTCGGCGACGAACTCCAGACGCTCGCCCCAGCGCATACGCGCCCGTCCGCCGAGCACGTAGATAACGCTTTCGAGCGCGCCATGGTGATGGGCGCCGGTTTTGGCGTCGGGCTGGATGTCGACGGTGCCCGCCCAAAGCTGACTGGCGCCGGCCTGCGCGTGGGTGATGGCGGCGGCGCGCGTCATGCCGGGCGTCTGCGGCGTGTTGCTGTCGAGTTCGTGGCTGCGCACGATGCGCACGCCGTGTTCGTGCCAGTCGACACTCATGTATTTCTCCCTACGCTTCCCTGTCGCGGGTCCGGTCACCGGGGATCAGCCACGCGCCAGCAAGCCATGCGCCGCCGCAACCACTGCTTCGGCCGTGATGCCCAGCTGTTCGTAGACCGTTTCGTAAGGCGCGCTGGCGCCGAAGCGCTCCAGGCTGATGGCCACGCCATTGCTGCCCAGCCAGCGATGCCAGCCCTGCGCCACGCCCGCCTCCACGCTCACGCGCGCCGTCACCGCTGATGGCAACACCTGCTCGCGCCAGGCCGCGTCCTGCGCCGCGAAGAGCTCGTGGCAGGGCAGCGACACCACCCGCGCCCGTACGCCCTCGTCCGTCAACGTCTGCCAGGCGTCACGCGCGACGTGCACTTCGCTGCCCGTGGCCAGCAGAATCACCTCGGGCGTCCCCGCGCAATCCAGCAGGATATAGCCGCCGCGCGCCACGTTTGCGCGCAGGGTCGCCGCGTCCTGTTCGATGACCGGCAGGTCCTGACGCGTGAAGATCAGCACGCATGGCCCCGGCTGCTCCATGGCGACGGCCCAGGCGGCGACGGTCTCGTTGGCGTCCGCGGGCCGCAGCACGGTCAGGTTGGGGATGGCGCGCAAGGCGGCGAAGTGTTCTATGGGCTGATGCGTGGGGCCGTCCTCGCCGAGGCCGATGCTGTCGTGCGTGAAGATGTAGAGCGCCGGCACGCCCATCAGCGCGCCGAGGCGCATGGCCGGGCGCATGTAGTCGCTGAAGGTGAGGAAGGTGGCGCTGTAAGGTTTGGTGATGCCGCCGTGCAGGGCGAGGCCGTTGGTGATGGCGCCCATTGCGTGTTCGCGCACGCCGAAGCGCAGGTTGCGCGCGGTGGCCACATTCGCGCCACTGTTGGCCGCGCCGGCGATCAGCGTGCGGGTGCTACCCGCGAGGTCGGCGTCGCCGCCGATCATGGTCGGCAAATGCTGCGCGATGGCGTTGAGGGCCTCACCGTTGGCGCTGCGCGTGGCAATGCTGGCGCCGGCCTCGTAATGCGGCAGATCGGCATCCCAGCCCGCCGGCAGTTCACCACTTTGCAGCTGCTCCCATTCCTGCGCCAGGTCCGGGTGCGCCGCGGCCCAGCGTTCGTGCAGGGCCTGCCAGTCGCGCTCCTGCTGCGCGCCGCGGGTGATGGCCTCGCGGAAGTGCTCCAGCGCTTCACCTGGAATGTAAAAGTCTTCGTCGGGCCAGCCGAGCGCCTGCTTCGTCAGACGCACTTCGTCCGCGCCGAGCGCTGCGCCGTGGGCGTCGCTGGTGCCGGCCTTGTTGGGGCTGCCGAAGCCGATGGTCGTGCGCGCGGAAATAAGCGTGGGCCGGTCGCTGACCTGCTGTGCCTCGGCAAGCGCCGCGCTGACCTGCTGCGCGTCGTTGCCGTCCGCGACATCGATAGTGTGCCAGCCGATGGCCTGGAAGCGCTGCAACACATCCTCGCGCCAGACCATGTCGGTCGGCCCGTCAAGCTGAATCTCGTTGCTGTCGTAGAGGAAGACCAGCTTGCCGAGGCCCCAGAGCCCGGCCAGCGCGCAGGCCTCCATGCAGACGCCCTCCTGCAGGTCACCGTCGCTGACGAGGGCGTAGGTGCGGTGATCGACGAGGGACAGGCCCTCGCGGTTGAAGTGGCCGGCGAGGAAGGCCTCGGCCAGCGCCATGCCGACGGCGTTGGCGGCGCCCTGGCCGAGCGGGCCGGTGGTAGTTTCGACGCCGGGGGTGTCGCCATGCTCCGGGTGGCCTGGCGTGTGGCTGCCCCACTGACGGAAGTTCATCAGCTCCGACAGCGGCAAGTCATAGCCGGTGAGATGCAGCAGGGCGTAGAGCAGCATCGAGCCGTGGCCGGCGCTGAGCACGAAGCGGTCGCGATTGGCCCAGGTGGGATTGTGCGGGTTATGGCGCAGGTGCTGCGTCCACAGGGCCCAGGCCATCGGCGCCGCGCCCATGGGCAGGCCGGGGTGGCCGCTGTTGGCCCGCTGCACTGCGTCCATTGCCAGGGTGCGGATGGTGTTGATCGCCAGGGTTTGCAGGTCGTCGCTCAAGGGAAGGCCTCCCGCTGCATGGTTGATTCCAGGCGCCCATGATAGCGCAGAATGCCGCCCGGGTTGAGTGCAGGCCGCTGCCGCGGCATACTGGCAGCCATGCTTAAACGGGGAAGGGACGAGGACATGAGCGGGATTTCCGCCGAAAAACTGCTGACCACGACGCGCAGCGTGCGCAAGCGCCTGGATCTTACGCGCGCGGTGCCGCCGGCAATCATCGAGGAATGCCTGGAGATCGCCATCCAGGCGCCCTCCGGCAGCAATGTGCAGGGCTGGCACTTCATGGTGGTCACGGACGCAGACAAGCGCGCGCAGATCGGCGCATGGTACAAGGATTCCTATTTGCGGTACGCTGACACGGGCGATGTGGACATTCAGGAGCGGCGGCGCAGCAACCGCCTGCTTGACAGCTCCCTGCACCTCGCCGAGCACATGCAGGAGGTGCCGGCGCTGGTCATTCCCTGCTACAACGGGCGCGTGGAGGATGCCGGCCAGATGGCGCAGGCGGCGCACTACGGCTCCATCCTGCCGGCTGTGTGGTCCTTCATGATGGCGCTGCGCGCCCGCGGGCTTGGCTCGGCGTGGACGACGCTGCACCTGCGCTACGCTGCCGAGGTGGCGCAACTGCTGGGCATCCCGGCAGGAGTGACGCAGGCGGCCCTGTTGCCAGTGGCGTACTACACGGGCAGCGACTTCCGCCCGGCGCGCCGGCGCGCGGCCCGCGAGTTCACCTACTGGAACGGCTGGCAGGCAGTGCGTTAAGCCTGACGCGAAACTGCCTCAGGAATCCAGCCACTCAATGGCGGTCAGGGCGGCGGCGCAGCCGTCACCGGCGGCGGTGATGGCCTGGCGGAAAATCTGGTCGTGGATCTCGCCGGCGGCAAAGACGCCCTCGATGTTGCTGCGGTAGCGCTGGTCGATCAGCACGTAGCCGGCGTCGTCGGTGGCCAGCTGGCCGTTGAAGACGTCGCTGTTGGGGTCGTAGCCGATGAAGATGAAGACGCCGTTCACCGCGCGTTCTTCCTGCGCGCCGCTCTTCACGTTGCGCGTCAGGATGGCGTTGACCGAACCGGCGCCGTTGGCGCGGATTTCGTCGACCACCGTGTCCCAGGTGAAGTGGATCTTTTCGTGTTCCAGGGCGCGCGACTGCAGGGCGACGCTGGCGCGCAGTTCGTCGCGCCGGTGGATGATGTCGACGCGGTTGGCGAAGCGCGTCAGGAAGAGCGCCTCTTGCAGCGCTGAGTCGCCGCCGCCGACCACGACGACGTCCTTGCCGCGGAAGAAGAAGCCGTCGCAGGTGGCGCAGTAGCTGACGCCGTGGCCGACGTATTCGGCCTCGCCCGGGATGCCCAGGGCGCGCGGGTTGGCGCCGATGGTGACGATGACGGCGTCCGCGTCAAGGGACTCGCCGCCCGCGGTTTCAACGCGGAAGGGCGGGCCTCCCTGCAGCTGTGCGCGCGCGACCGAATCGTAGATGAATTCTGTGCCGAAGCGCTCGGCCTGGGCGCGCATGGCCTCCACCAGCTCGGGGCCGGTGGTGCCATCCGGGAAGCCAGGGTAATTCTCGACCTCGTGCGTGGTCGCAATCTGTCCGCCCAGCAGCGGCCCGGTGATGACGGTTGTGGGCAGCTGGGCGCGGGCGGTGTAAAGGGCAGCGGTGAGCCCGGCAGGGCCGGAGCCGATGACGACAACGCGGCGGTGACGCTCGTTCATGTGATTTCAGTCCTTCAGATTTGTTCTTTCGTTCCGAATTGTTCCTCGGCGCGCAGCACTGCCAGCAGCGCCTCGTATTCCTCACGGCAGTCCGGGCAGTGCGCGATGTGGGCGGCCGCCTCAGGCAGGATGTCGTGAATGTCGGCCCCGTTCAGCGCCTGCTCGCTCAGGCCGGTGAAGTGGCTCGCGGCAGTCTCGCAATCGATGCCGCCATCGCGATGAACGGTGGCCAGACAGTCCAGCAGCCTGCGCAAGCGATCCTGAATCATGCTGACCTGTTCCACCTGTCCCGCTGGTGCGGAATGCGTCCTCTCATAGGACGAACGCAATCTCTCATATCTTACTTATCTTACTGCCCCGAGCTTTCGGCAAACAGGTTGAGCACATAGGCGACGTCCAGGCCCTGGGCCTCCAGCCTGGCGCGCAGTTTGCGCCGCGCGTCGTGCACCAGCTTGTAGAGCGCGTTGCGGTTGCTGCCCATCTGCTGCGCCACAATTTCCAGCGGCACGCCCTGCAACACGACGGCCTCCAGCGCCTGGCGTTGGCGCGGCGTGAGGGCTTCACGCAAGGCCTGGGCGATGCGTTCCTGCACCTCGGCGCGCTCGGCGCTGCCCTCGGGCGTCGGCGCGCGGTCATCATTGGGGAGCGTGGCGCCATGCAGGGGCAGCAACTCGCCCTCCGCCGTCAGGTCATCGAGGCGGAAATCGCGAAAGCGGGCGCGCCGCAGGTCGCTGATGGCGATGCGCAGGGCGACGCGCGTCGCCCAGGTTGTAAAGCGGCTTTCGCCGCGGAAGCTGTCGAGACGTTGCAGGACGCGCAGCACGGCGTCCTGGGCGTAGTCCTCGGCCATCTGCTCCAGCTCCGAGGGAGAACGCCCGGCAAGGTCGCTGCGTTCGCGTGCGAGGTACCAGTAGAGGCCGCGCTGCAGCCGGACGCGCAGGGCCGTAATGGCCGCATCCTGTTCAGCCGGGCCGCCGGTCAGCGCGCGCAACCATTCCTCGTTGCTGCGCTCGACGCTGTCCGTCCGGGCCTGCTCAATGACTGTCATGTACGTAGTATAGCATTGGCCGGTATGGCCTTTACGTACCGCGCTGGACAGGTCGGTTGACCCGCAGGCCATCCCTCACTATGATGATGACAGCGCAAGACGGGAGATTGCTGTGAACAATCAACCCCCCAAGGATGGCAACAACGACAATTCGCCCTTTTCGGGCCGCAATGCCCAGCGTCTGCTGATCGGTATGGGCGTCGTTGTGCTGATCCTGTTCGTGTTGACCATGGGCAGCCAGAGCAACTTCCAGAGCAGCAACCGGATCCCGCTCAACGAACTGGCCACCCAGATTCAGCGCGGCAACGTCGAGCGCCTGGTGGTGCGCGGCGGTCAGGACGTCTACATTCAGTTCTACAGCGGCATCACCGCCGTCTTCTACAAGGAACGCGAATCCGACCTCTTCGAGAACCTGCGCACCTACGGCGTCAGCGACACGCAGCTACAGTCCATCAGCTACGCCGAGCAGCCGGGTGACAACACCGGCGGCCTGCTCATCCAGTTGCTCATCGCCATCGTGCCCACGGTCATCATTATCTGGCTGTTGTGGCGCATGATGCGTTCGGTGCGCAGCGGCCAGGACCAGGCGATCAGCTTTGGCCGCAGTCGCGCGCGCGTCACCCGTGACGTCGAGCGACCGCAGGTGACTTTTTCGGATGTGGCCGGCGCGGAGGAATCCAAGGAAGAACTGGCCGAAATTGTGGAATTCCTCAAGGAACCGGAGAAGTTCATCCGACTTGGCGCACGCATCCCCAAGGGCGTGTTGATGATCGGCCCGCCCGGCACCGGCAAGACGCTGCTGGCGCGCGCGGTGGCCGGTGAGGCCGGCGTGCCCTTCTTCAGCATTTCCGGCTCGGAGTTCGTCGAGATGTTTGTGGGCGTGGGCGCCAGCCGCGTGCGCGACCTGTTTGAGCGCGCCAAGTCCGAGGCGCCGGCCATCGTTTTTATCGACGAGATTGACGCGGTCGGGCGCCATCGCGGCGCCGGCCTGGGCGGCGGCCATGACGAGCGCGAACAGACGCTGAACCAGATCCTGGTCGAAATGGACGGCTTCGAGCAGGGCACCAACGTCATCATCATCGCGGCCACCAACCGGCCCGACATCCTCGACCCGGCGCTGCTGCGCCCCGGTCGCTTCGACCGCAAGGTCACCATGGACAACCCGGACGTGGCTGGCCGGCTGGCCATCCTCAAGGTGCATGCGCGCGGCAAGCCGCTGGCGCCGGATGCGGACCTGCAGGCCGTTTCGCGCATCACGCCGGGTTTTTCCGGCGCTGACCTCGAGAACCTCATCAACGAAGCTGCCATCCTCGCTGCCCGGCGCAACCGCAAGACCATCAGCATGAAAGAGTTGCAGGAGAGCATGGAGCGCGCCGTGATGGGGCCGGAGCGCAAGACGCGCGTCATTTCCGACAGGGAGAAGCGCCGTCTCGCCTGCCACGAGGCCGGCCACGCCATCCTCTTCCACGTGCTGAAGTACGCCTGGCCGGTGCACAAGATCACCATCATTCCGCGTGGACGCGCCGGTGGTTTCGTGATGCCCCTGCCGGAAGAGGACCAGTTCCTGGTCACTGGCGAGGAGTTTGAGGATCGCATCGCCGCGGCCCTGGGCGGACGCATCGCCGAGAAAATCACCTACACCAGTCAGCAGCTATCCACCGGCGCCCAGATGGACCTGCAGCAGGCCACCGGCATCGCCCGCAGTATGGTCACACAGTACGGCATGAGCGAGCTGCTGGGCCCGCGCACCTTTGGTAGTAGCCAGACCTCCGTCTTCCTCGGTCGCGAGATTGGCGAGCAGCGCGATTACAGTGAGAAGACCGCCGAGAAGATCGACCAGGAGATCAAGCGCCTCGTCGAGACCGGCGAACAGCGTGGCCGCGAAATCCTGAACCAGTACCGCGACAAACTGGAAGAACTGGTCAACGTGTTGATCGCGGAAGAAACGCTGGATCGTGAGACTTTCGAAAGTCTTATGAACGCCGATGACAGCGACGCTGAGACTGCGGATCAGCCCGACCTGGCGCCGACGCCCGACAGTGACGAGGGACAGACGGCCGATCCCGGCCCGACGCGCAAGGATCCGCCGACCACCGGCCTCGGTGGCATGGTGCCCGTCCCCGGCGAGTAAAGGCCGCCTGCAGCAGGCGGCTGCTCAGAGCTTGTCGGCCGTGCCATAGATAAAGTAGTTGCTTGTCTCATGCAGCAGGGGTATCAGGCCCAGCGCCGCCAGGCTGGCGCCCAGCGCTGCCGGCTCATGGAAGACCTTGACGATCGTGAAGCTGCGACCGTCATTGAGCACGCGCTCGTTGAGGATGCTGTCGCTGTCATAGTCGTAGTGCAAATGGTCGCTGGCGCCGGAATGCGGGTCGCGGCGCGAATCGGCGAAGAAGAAGCGTCCGCCAGGCCGCAAGGCGTGCGCCACCTGCTGCAGGAAGGGCGTCAGCGCGTCCGGCGGGATGTGCGACAACCAGAAGCCACAGAACACCAGGTCGTATTCCTGTTGCGGCTGCCAGGCGAAGAGGTCGGCCTGCTCGTAGCTGACCTGCGCGGACTGCAATTTCGCGCGGTTGATGGCCAGCATTTCTGGTGCGGCGTCGATGGCGTGGACGCGCGCGGCAAGTTTAAGCAACTCCTGCGTCCAGATGCCGGTGCCGCAGGCCAGCTCCAGCGCGGAGTCGACGGGCGGGCAGCGCAGCAGCGCCTGGCGCACCTCGTCCACCTGGTCGGCCCACAGCTGATTTAACTCCGGGCCGTGATCGTAGCGGCCCGTGCGGTACGCCCACTGGTCATATTCACTGGCGCGCGCGCGGTAGTAGGCAATCTGTTCCTGCAGCAGAGCATCCATGTGTATTCCCCTTTTGCTTACGCCCGGCGCCGGCCCGCAGCGACCGACTGCATCAACGCCAGCACCATCTGGCAATCGGACAGGGCGCGGTGCTCCTGGCTGAAGTCAGTGCCACATTCGCGTGTGAAGGCCTGCTCCAGGCCGTAGCCGCTGGTCGCGCCGCGCGTTGCCCGGTGCCAGGCGGCGTAGTCGCGCATGGCGCAGCGCCATGCCACGGTGGGCAGGCGGAGGGCGTGCAGGTCGCTGGTTTGTTGCAGCAGGCGTTTGTCATAGGGCGCGTTGTAGACGAGGACCAGCGCGGCCGCCCGCAGCGTTGGCGTCAGCAAACGGTGCACGTCTGTCCAGGCGCTCGCGCCGAGTTGCTGCAGCTTCGCCAGCGTGAGGCCGTGTATGCGCGCTGCCGAGCCGGGAATGTCGCCCAGCGGCAGGGCGAGTTCGTGCAGCACCTGCTCGCCGCGGGTGTTGATGATTGCCACCTCGATCACTTCCGCGTGGCGGTCGAGGCCGGTGGTCTCGGTGTCCAGGATCAGCACATCATCTCGCTCAAGCAAGCCCGGCCAGTCAGCAACGCCCGCCCTGCTCCCGGAAGCGCCACTGCGGCGCGCGCTGGCAGCGTGTGGCTGCTGGCGGAATTTACGTCGGAAGCGCCACTTGGACATACGAGGCTACCGGGGCATGGAGGACGCGCGCGCCTCGCGCTCGTCCAGCGCGCAGACGAGCTGTCCCAGCAGATGCCCCTGCACGGGGATGGACAGCGCCAGCGAAATCAGCCAGCCGACTCCCGGCACGGCGCTCACCAGACCCAGCGCCAGGCTTGCCAACATGCTGAAGAGCAGCCACTGCAGGAACAGGCCGCTGTTGGCGCGCAGCGTGTCCCATAGCTCGCCTGGCTGAAACCAGGAGGTCAGCTGACGCGACTGCGCGTAGCGCGTGGCGCCAGCCGCCAGCATCAGCCAGATGAAAAGGTTCCAGACGAGCATGAAGAACAGCAGGCAACAGATCGATAACAGCGACAGCAGGCCCAGCTCTTCACCACCGGTGGCGGCGAGCAGCAGCAGACCGCAGAGTGGCAGGCCGTTGGGGAGGTTGTAGACGAAGATGGCGACCAGCGCGTTGAAGCCGTCGCGCATTCTGGCTTCGTGAGCCAGCCAGTCCGGCAGCGGTCGTTTAGCCCCGGCCTGCAGGTTGCGCATCAGGTCCAGCGTGTAACCGGCCAGCATGGCCATACCGACCAGGCCCAGCAGCGGGATAAGCGCGACCAGGCTCCAGAGCAACACCAGCGCCAGCTTGCGGGCCCACTGTTCATCTTCGAAGGGGAATTGAAACGCGAGTGGCAAATTCACATCGGGTCTCCCGGACTGCGGGGCTGCGACAACCTGTATGGTAGCAGGTCAGGCCTGCGCCTGCGCGCGCCAGCGCTCAAGCTGCGCCATTGTGATTTCTCCGGTCTGCACGGCGCGGATGCGGCCCGCTGCGTCGACGAGGAAACTGGCCGGCAGACCAAAGGCGCCCCAGGCGTCGCTGGCGCGGGCGTCGGCGTCGAGCAGGACGGTCAGGTCGCGCGCGCCGGCTGCGGCCAGGAAACTGCGCACCAGCGCCTGCTCTTCGCCCACGTTGACGGCCAGCACCTGCATGGCATCGGGGCCGCTGTGCTGCTGCGCAAAGGCACCCAGCGCAGGCAACTCACGGCGGCAGGGCTCGCACCAGCTGGCCCAGAAGTTGACGACGACAGGCCGGCCGCGCAGGGAAGCCAGGCGCAGTTTCGCGCCACTGTCGAGGCGGGGCAGGGCCAGCGCCGGGGCGACCCTGTCGAGCAGCGCTGGCGTCTCTGGCAGCGCGTCGGGCAATATAGTAGAGGCGCGGTCGCTGCTGCTGCGCTGCACCTGAATGGCTGCGGCAATGCCGAGCAGCGGCAGGAGCAACAGCGTCAGCCAGAGCAGCTGTTCGCGGCGCGTGCGGGTCAGCGGTGGACGGGACAAGGGCGCATTGAACCTCCGCTAGCGGGCACAATTGTGCCGCGGCCTGCGCCTGCCTGTCAATGGTAGCGCCCGGGGCTTCGCGCTACAGTACGCCGGCAGCGCAATGGAAACGAGGGAGGACATTATGCTCAATGAATTTCGCGAATTTGCCACGCGCGGCAACGCCATTGATCTGGCCGTCGGCCTGATCCTGGGCGCCGCGTTCAAGGACATCATCAATTCGCTCGTCAAAGACGTCTTCACGCCGATCATCGGCGCCATCACCGGCGGCGTGGATTTTTCACATCTGTTCATTAGTCTGTCGGCAACGCAGTACGCGACCCTGGCGGAGGCGGAGGAAGTCGGCGCGGCCACCATTCGCTATGGCAATTTCATCACGGTGGCCATCGAATTCGTCATCATCGCCTTCTCCATGTTCCTGCTGGTGCGCACCATCAACCGGCTGATGCGCGAGATCGAGAATGTGGAAGAGGTGATCACCTGATCTGAAGCGCGTTGGTGCCGGTCGCGGACGGGCGACAGCAGGGCCTGGCTGCCCTGTCAGGAACGGGCTGGCGGTTGTATAATGGTGCTGGCAATCATGCCGGAACGGATCATGCGGGGAGTAGGCAATCATGCAAGATGACAGACTGCAGGAATTGCGCGGGGAGATTGATGTAATCAATCTGCAAATCCTTGAGCTGCTCAGCCAGCGGGCGCAAATCGCCTCGGCGATCGGGCGCGTTCAGCAGAACCTCGGCACCTCGTTTTATGATCCGGAGCGTGAGGCCGCCATGTTGACCGCGCTGCAGCAGGCCAACGAAGGCCCCTTCAGCAACGAGACCATCAGCGCGCTCTTCAGCGAGATATTCCGCGCCTCACTGGCGCTGGAGGAGAAGGAAGCGCTGGCCAAAATCCTGGTGCAGCGCAAGTACCCGGGCGAGCGCACCATCATCACCATGGCCGACGGCACCGAGCTGGGCAATGGCGATTTCACCGTTATCAGCGGCCCCTGCGCCATTGAAGGCTTGGAACAGGTCGATGAAGTTGCCGAAGCGCTGGCGACACGCGGTGTGCGCTTCCTGCGTGGCATGGGCTGGAAGCCGCGCACCTCGCCCTACGATTTCCAGGGCCTGGGCATGGAGGGCCTGCGCATTGCACGCCAGGCGGCCACGCGCCACAACATGTTCATCGTCAGCGAGGTGATGGACAAGAGCCTCATCTCCGAGATGTCCGAATACGTCGATGTCTTCTGGGTCGGCGCGCGCAACATGTCCAACAGCTTCCTGCTCAAGGCGCTGGGCCAGGTGCGCCAGCCGGTGATCCTCAAACGCAGCTTCGGCGCCAACATTCAGGAATTGCTCTACGCTGCCGAGTACATCGTCAGCAGCGGCAACCCCAACGTCATCCTCATGGAGCGCGGCATCCGCACCTTCGAGACGCGCACGCGCAACACGCTTGATCTGAGCGCGGTGGCGCTACTGAAGCTGGAGTCGCATTTGCCGGTGGTGGTCGACATTTCTCACTCCGCCGGTCGCCGCGACATCGCCGTGCCGCTGGCGCGGGCATCGAAGGCGGTGGGCGCCGATGGCCTGATGTTCGAATGTCACCCCAACCCGCCGGTCGCCATGAGCGACGCCAAGCAGCAGCTCAGCATCCCCGAGATGCACACGCTGCTGGACGAGATTACGTACGAGCAGAAGGTGCTGGCCTGAGGCCACACGCTCGCGCGACAGTCTGAAAGCAGGACGGGGTGGTGGCAACAGCGCCACCCCTTTGCTTGCCGCCTCTGGCGGGCGCTGCTACACTGACGGCCCGTGCAGGAGGAGCCCCGGCCTTGCCCGAACAAGCCCTGTACCTCGCCTGGCGTCCCATGCGTTTCGAGGACGTCATCGGCCAGGAGCACATCACGCGCACCCTGCGCAACTCCCTGAAATCCGACCGCGTCCGCCACGCCTACCTCTTCAGCGGGCCGCGCGGCACCGGCAAAACCACCACCGCGCGCCTGCTGGCCAAAGCGGTCAACTGCGCGCATGACGACCTGGGGCAGCGCCCCTGCAATGAGTGCCGCGCCTGCCGCAATGTCAACGAAGGCCGCTATCTGGATCTCATCGAGATTGACGCGGCCACGCACACCGGCGTCGATGATGTGCGCGACCTGCGCGACAAAATCGCCTTCGCGCCCGGCGAGGGCAATTACAAGGTCTACATCATCGACGAGGTGCATCGCTTCACCGGCAACGCCTTCGACGCGCTGCTCAAGACACTGGAAGAGCCACCGCCACACGCGGTCTTCGTGCTCGCCACCACCGAAATCGACAAGGTGCCGGCCACCATCAAAAGCCGCTGTCTGCCTTTCGAGTTCCGGCGCGTGCCGCTGCAGACTGTAGCCGACCATTTGCAGAAGATCGCGGCAGCCGAGGGCCTGAATATCGATACACTGGCGCTGGAGCTCATCGCGCGCCAGGGCACCGGCAGCGTACGCGACAGCATCAGCCTGCTCGATCAGATCGTCACCAACCCTGCCGAAGCGATCACGCTGGCGCTGGCGCAGGAAGTGCTGGGCACCGCCAGCAGCGATGCCGTGCGCGCCCTGGTGGACGCGCTGGTGCAGGGCGACGTCGCGGTCGGCCTGGAGGTCATCAACCACGCTGTGGACGCCGGCAGCGACCCGCAGCAGTTTGGCCAGCAGATCGTCGAACAGCTGCGCGCCCTGTTGTTGACGCAGACCGCCAGCGCGACGCTTGTGGTGGCGACGGACGAGGAGCGCGCACGTTATCAGGCGCAGGCCGAACAAATCAGCCGCGGCAAGTTGCTGCGGTCGCTGCGCAATTTCAACAGGGCGCTGGCCGACGACCTGGGCGGCTGGCAGCCACAGCTGGCGCTCGAGCTGGCGCTGGTCGAGAGTCTGACCGCGCCAGCGGCCGTCAGTGACGCGCCGGCTGCGCCAGCCGTCAGCGCGGCGCCGGCCACGGCAGCGCGGCCAAAGGCAGCCCCGGCCCGCAAGTCTGCTCCTGCGAAGGCTGCCAGGGCTGCGAAGACCGGGCAGGCCGCTCCTGCTGCGGACGCAGCTGAAACGTCGGCAGGTGACCTCTCGCAGGAACAGGTCACTGCGCGCTGGGGAGAAGTGCTGGCGCAGCTTGGCCGCAGCAACATCCCGGCGCTGCTGAAACACGCCCGCGTTAGCGAGCTGCGCGGCGACCTGCTTGTGATGGAGGCTACTTCGCAATTTTTCCGCGACCGGCTGGACACGGCGGAGACGAAGAGTGCGCTGGAGACGGCCTTGCAGGTGGTGTATGGCAGGCCGCTGAGCGTCAGGGTGCGGCTGCAGGCGGCAGACGCGGGTGATGATCCACAAATCAACCAGGAAGACCCGCTCATCGCCAGCGCCATGGCGCTGGGGGCGCGCGTCAGCATCCACAAGGGTGAAGAACAGGGAGACTGAGATGGCCAAACGGCCCAGTCAGGCCGCCATGCTGCGGCAAATTCAGAAAATGCAGGACGACATGAGTGCGGCGCAGCAGGCCCTCGAACATGAAACGGTGGAAGTGTCGGTGGGCGGCGGCGCGGTGACTGTTGTCATCACCGGACACCAGCGCGTGCAGTCGATCGCGCTCGACAGCGCGCTGATCGACCTTGAGGATGAGGAATGGCTGGACGACCTGCAGGACCTGCTGGTCGCGGCCATGAACCAGGCCGTTGAGCAAAGTCAGTTGATGGCGGCGCAGAGGATGGAAGCCATCACCGGCGGCCTCGGCGGCATGCCGGGCATGGGTGGGCTGCTCGGGTGAGACGCCTGGGTGTGACGCGGGCCACATTATGAAGTCCGCCATCCCGGAGCCGGTCAGCCGGCTGACCGAGGCCTTTGCGCGCCTGCCGGGGGTGGGCCCCAAGACGGCGTCGCGCCTGACCTTCTATCTGCTGCGCGCCCCGGACGAGGTCGGCCTGACCCTGGCCGAGGCCCTGCGCGTCCTTAAGGCCGAGACGCAGCTCTGCTCACAATGCTTCAACATCACGGTCAACGATCCTTGCGCGCTCTGTGAAGACAGCGGCCGCGACCGCAGCGTCATCGCCGTCGTCGAGGAGCCGCTGGATGTACTGGCGCTGGAGCGCACCGGCAGCTTCAGCGGCCTCTACCATGTGCTGCACGGCGCCATCTCGCCGGTCAACAACATCGGCCCGGACGAGCTGCGCATTCGCGAGCTGGCGCAGCGTGCGGCGGCGGCGGAAGTGCGCGAGGTCATCATCGCGACCAACCCGGGCATGGAGGGCGACGCGACGGCGATGTACATCGAGCGCAGCCTGGAGGGCGATGGCCTGCGCATCACGCGCCTGGCGCGCGGCCTGCCGGTCGGCGGCGACCTGGAATATGTCGATCCGGTGACGCTGACGCGCGCGCTGCAGGGCCGCTCGGAGGCTCGCTGAGCGTGGAAATTGCAAATCCACTCGATAGAGAGGTGCTGACTGATTTGGCCGAGGCCATGTCACCTGGCCCGGGATGAAGGCCGGAATTCCTTGCGAGAGTTGAGCTTTGCTAGCTGAAATGGATACACTTGTTTATTACGTGTAGCATTTCAGGGAAGAGAAAAGTTAATAAATGTTTCCTTCTCGAATCGTTTCACTTCTGGCCTTGCTGCCATTGCTGGCAAGCGCCTGGCAGGTTCATATTATCAATCAAGAGCGTGTGGCTCGAGATGCGTACAATTCCACGCGTAATGAGGCGCTCCGCTTTGCCAATGGACTTCGGCAATCCTCTGATGATCTGACGCTCATGGTGCGCCTGTATGCCATCAACGGGGACCCGAGATACAGGGAGTACTTTGACGAAATTCTGGCCATCCGCAACGGTGATACGCCGCGACCGGACGGGTATCTTGATGTCCCTTACTGGGATATTGTGCTGGCAACAGGTGAGCGTCCCGGTGCGCCAGGCGATATTGTGCGGATCAGAACTCTGGCCCGCGAGGCCGGCCTTGGTGAGGACGAGCGCGCCCTGTTTGAATCGGCTGAAGACGCATCCAACAAGCTCGCGGAGCTGGAGAATGAGGTGATGGATGCCGTTGCCCTGCAGGTTGAGGCTGGCGGTGAATATGTGCTTGAAGGCGAGGCGCTCGCGGCGATGCGGCGTCTGCACGGCCATGAGTATTTCGCCGCCAAGTCGATGGTCATGACGCCACTGGTTGAACTTGCCCACAGAGTGGATGTTTCCCTGGAAGCGTCGAAGCCTGGCATGCAGCAATTGCTCGACGAAGGCTTCCTTGTTTTGCTTGTTTTGCTGGCGCTCTCGTTCGTGTTGAGCGTGGCCGGCATCTGGCAGCGACGGCGCGAACAGTAGCAAGCAAGGCCAGACGTGGACTTGACAGGGGCCTGGTGGGCGGGGTAGGATGTGGATCTGCTACGGAGCGAGTATGTAGCGGGGGCCCGAGGGAGGGCCGGGACGCAGCTTGACAACATGAGAGTGGGAAGGAAAGCGGAAGGCCGGTGCGACCGGCTTGGGGCCGGGTACCGGGGCCGACAGAATACTGGTGCGAAGAGGTAGGACAAACGGCGAGTTTGATCCTGGCTCAGGATGAACGTTGGCGGCGTGCCTAACACATGCAAGTCGAACGGGAAGCCCCTTTCGGGGGGTGGAGAGTGGCGCACGGGTGCGTAACACGTAGCTAACCTGCCCCGAAGACCGGGACAACCGCTGGAAACGGCGGCTAAGACGGGATACGACGGGATCGGGGGGACCTGGTCTTGTGAAAGGGTCGCGGTGAAACGCGACACGCTTCGGGAGGGGGCTGCGGCCCATCAGCTGGATGGCGGGGTAACGGCTCACCATGGCGATGACGGGTAGGGGATCTGAGAGGGTGGTCCTCCACACCGGGACTGAGACACGGCCCGGACTCCTGCGGGAGGCAGCAGTGAGGGATATTGCGCAATGGACGGAAGTCTGACGCAGCGACGCCGCGTGGGTGATGAAGGTTTTCGGATCGTAAAGCCCTTTTCTGCGTGACGATAATGACGGTAGCGCAGGAACAAGTGTCGGCTAACTACGTGCCAGCAGCCGCGGTAACACGTAGGACACGAACGTTATCCGGAATTACTGGGCGTAAAGGGCGCGCAGGCGGCTCTGCAAGACGGACATGAAAGCCCGGGGCTCAACTCCGGGAGGCTGTCGGTGACTGCGGGGCTTGAGGGTGAGAGAGGGGTGTGGAATTCCGCGTGTAGTGGTGAAATGCGTAGAGATGCGGAGGAACACCGGAGGCGAAGGCGGCACCCTGGCTCACAACTGACGCTGAGGCGCGAAAGCATGGGTAGCGAACGGGATTAGAAACCCCGGTAGTCCATGCCGTAAACGATGTGCACTCGATGTCCGGTATGCTACGGCGTACTGGGTGTCCCAGCGAACGCGGTAAGTGCACCGCCTGGGGAGTACGGTCGCAAGGCTAAAACTCAAAGGAATTGACGGGGGCCCGCACAAGCAGCGGAGCGTGTGGTTTAATTCGAGGCTACGCGAAGAACCTTACCCGGGTTTGACATCATGGTGGTAGGGAGCTGAAAGGCGACTGACCTTCGGGAGCCATGACAGGTGCTGCATGGCTGTCGTCAGCTCGTGCCGTGAGGTGTTCGGTTAAGTCCGAAAACGAGCGCAACCCCTGGTGCCAGTTACAAGTGTCTGGCGCGACTGCCCGTGACAAACGGGAGGAAGGTGGGGATGACGTCAAGTCAGCATGGTCTTTATATCCGGGGCTACACACACGCTACAATGGGCGGTACAACGGGTAGCGAAGGAGCGATCTGGAGCCAATCCTGAAAAGCCGTTCACAGTTCGGATTGCAGGCTGCAACCCGCCTGCATGAAGTCGGAGTTGCTAGTAACCGCCGGTCAGCACACGGCGGTGAATACGTTCCCGGGCCTTGTACACACCGCCCGTCACGTCATGGAAGCTGGTCATGCCTGAAGTCGGGAGGCGAACCCTGACGGGGGCGCTACCGCCGGGGGCGGGGCTGGTGACCGGGACGAAGTCGTAACAAGGTAGCTGTAGCGGAAGCTGCGGCTGGATCACCTCCTTTCTGGGGACGCGATGTTGGCACGCATCGAAGGGTGCGGGTCGGCATCTGCGGAGACAGAAGCAGAACAAGGGAGCCGGGAGAGCACTGGTTGACGCATTTCTTCTCACTGACATGTTGTCGGGGAGCGGGGGCCCGTAGCTCAGCTGGTCAGAGCGCACGCCTGATAAGCGTGAGGCCGGAAGTTCGAGTCTTCCCGGGCCCACAGGGAGCGGCAGGGCAAGGGGGGATGTAGCTCAGACGGGAGAGCGGTGCCTTTGCAAGGCACAGGTCAGGGGTTCGAGTCCCCTCATCTCCACGGCAGCGGGGAGCAGCAGCAGGAGCGCGGGGCGCCGTTGGGCGCCCTTTTTGATTCGAGGGGCTGCAGGGGGGTGTGTGGGTGAAGGCAGCCGGGCGGGGCTTGACAGGGGGCGGGGCATATGGCAGGATGGCAGGCCGCGCGGAAGAGCAAGGGCGCGCGGGCGCAGGTTAACAATTGCATGGCGAAGTAACGCGAGAGCATCAATTTCTCCGTATCACATGGACAGGCGATGAAGGGCATTCGGTGGATGCCTTGGCGTCAAGTGCCGACGAAGGACGCGGTACACTGCGAAAAGCTCCGGCGAGGCGTGTGCAGCCGCAGCAGCCGGGGGTATCCGAATGGGGAAACCCGGCACCCGTAGCGGGGTGTCACTGTAGCCGGGAGGTTACAGGGGGAACCGGGCGAAGTGAAACATCTGAGTAGCCCGAGGAAGAGAGAGGATTCCGCGAGTAGTGGCGAGCGAAAGCGGAGGAGCCCAAACCGAAACTGGCGACAGTTTGGGGGTAGCAGGACCGACAGGAGGGTTGTAAGCCGAAGCCGAAGGGTCTGGGAAGGCCCGCCGGAGGGGGTGAGAGTCCCGTAGGCGCAAGGCGAGCAAACTGGTCGGGATCCTGAGTAGTGCGGGACACGAGAAATCCTGCATGAATCCGGGGCGACCACGCTCCAAGGCTAAATACACTTGACGACCGATAGCGGACAGTACCGTGAGGGAAAGGTGAAAAGAACCCCGGCGAGGGGAGTGAAAGAGAATCTGAAACCGGATGCCTGCAAACGGTCAGAGCGGCGTGGCGCGAGCCAGGCTGTAATGGCGTGCCTTTTGGAGAATGAGCCAGCGAGTCAATTTCTGTGGCGAGCCTAAGGGAGTGACACCTGGAGGCGGAGCGAAAGCGAGTCTGAAGAGGGCGAGCGAGTGGCAGGGATTGGACACGAAACCAGGTGAGCTACGCATGGACAGGCTGAAAGTGCGGTAACACGCACGGGAGGGCCGAACCCACGACTGTTGCAAAAGTCGGGGAGGATCTGTGTGTAGGGGTGAAATGCCAAACGAACCTGGAGATAGCTTGTTCTCCCCGAAACAGCTTTGGGGCTGGCGTCGTGCGGAAGGTGCCGGGGGTAGAGCACTGTATGGGCAAGGGGGCTTGAAGCTTACCGAACCCGGGCAAACTCCGAATACCGGCAGTGGATACACGGCAGTTGGACCATGGGAGATGAGTTTCATGGTCGAGAGGGAAAGAGCCCGGACCCGCGGCTGAGGTCCTGGAGAGGTGACTAAGTGGGAAACGAGGTCGTCGTGTCGAGACAGCCAGGAGGTTGGCCCAGAAGCAGCCATCCTTGAAAGAGTGCGTAACAGCTCACTGGTCGAACGCGGTGGCGCGGAAAATGGAACGGGGCTTAAGTCACCCACCGAAGCCCGGGAGTTACTGCCGAGAGGCGGTGGCTGGTAGGGGAGCGTTCCACGGGCGGCGAAGGCAGACTGCGAGGAATGCTGGAGCGCGTGGAAGTGCGAATGCTGGCATGAGTAGCGAGAAACATGTGAGAACCATGTTCGCCGAAAGCTCGAGGTTTCCGACGGAAGGTCAGTCCGCGTCGGGTTAGTCGGGCCTAAGCCGAGGCCGAAAGGCGCAGGCGATGGACAACCGGTTAATATTCCGGTACCGGATGGTGGAGCGCAGGTGCGACTTTGGGGAAAGTCTGGCCGCTGAGTGGATTGCGGTGACAAGCGGGTCACACCCGTGATGTCGTCCCGAGAGGGAGGAAGCAGGCGGGACTCCGGAGCGAGAAAAGGCATCTGGGCGACGAAGCCATTCGCCCGTACCACAAACCGACACAGGTAGGCGAGTTGAGGATACGCAGGCGAACGGGAGAACCCTCGTTAAGGAACTAGGCAAAAAGGTCCCGTAACTTCGGGAGAAGGGACGCCTCCCCGGGAGGGGAGGTCGCAGTGAAGAGGCTCTGCCGACTGTTTAGCAAAAACACAGGTCTCTGCGAAACCGAAAGGTGACGTATAGGGGCTGACACCTGCCCGGTGCCGGAAGGTTAAGTGGAGGGGTCAGGGTGCGGAAGCGCACCTGAAGCTCTGAAATGAAGCCCCGGTGAACGGCGGCCGTAACTATAACGGTCCTAAGGTAGCGAAGTTCCTTGTCGGGTAAGTTCCGACCCGCACGAAAGGTGTAACGAGCGGAGCACTGTCTCAACGGGGGACCCGGCGAAATTGAAGTACGTGTAAAGATGCGCGTTACCCGCAGCAGGACAAAAAGACCCCGTGGAGCTTTACTGCAGCCTGTCATGGCGTCAGGGCGCATGTTGTGCAGGATAGCTGGGAGACTGTGAAGCAAGGTCGTCAGACTTTGTGGAGTCGCTGTTGAAATACCAGCCTGGATGCATTTTGGTCCTAACCGGGCCGTCGGGAGCGACGGACGGGACAGTGGCAGGCGGGCAGTTTGACTGGGGCGGTCGCCTCCGAAAGAGTAACGGAGGCGCCCAAAGGTCGGCTCAGGCTGAATGGAAACCAGCCGCAGAGTGTAAAGGCAGAAGCCGGCCTGACTGCGAGACGAACGGGTCGAGCAGAGACGAAAGTCGGGCTTAGTGATCCCACGGTACCGGGTGGAAGGGCCGTGGCTTAACGGATAAAAGCTACCCCGGGGATAACAGGCTGGTCTTGTCCAAGAGTTCACATCGACGACAAGGCTCGGCACCTCGATGTCGGCTCATCGCATCCTGGGGCTGTATCAAGTCCCAAGGGTTGGGCTGTTCGCCCATTAAAGCGGTACGCGAGCTGGGTTCAGACCGTCGTGAGACAGGTCGGTCTCTATCCGCTGCGGGCGCGGGGAATTTGAGGGGAGCTGTTCCCAGTACGAGAGGACCGGAACGGACGCAGCGCTCGTGTACCGGTTGTCGCGCCAGCGGCATGGCCGGGTAGCGAACTGCGGAGGGGATAACCGCTGAAAGCATCTAAGCGGGAAGCCCGCCCCGAGATGAGGTTCCCATTCCTGAGAGGGAGGGAGACCACTGGGAGACGACCAGTTGGATAGGCCGGACGTGGAAGTGCAGCGATGTATGGAGCGGACCGGTACTAAGGGTCGAAAGCTTGTGATGGGGTACGGAGAAGAGGGTGCTCTGGCGAAGGCCATGCGATTATAGAGAGCAAGAGAGCAAGCGCAGGCGTACGCGAGCGTACGCAGCAGCGGGAGCTGGTTGGTGGCTGGAGCCACGGGGGTCCACCCGGCACCATATCGAACCCGGCAGTTAAGCCTGTGAGCGCGGATGGTACTGCACTGGCGACGGTGTGGGAGAGTACGCCGCTGCCAACCGGCCCGCTGCAGCGGAAGCGACAGACAGACAATGACAGAGAGCAGACCGGAGACGTGCCCGTTGCGGCACGTTTTCGATTCCTGTGGGGCTAGCGGGCGCGCAGATTGACGATGGCGATGCCGGCGATGATCAGCGCGCCGCCCGTCACAAGTATCAGCCCGATTTCCTCCTGTAACATCAGCGCACCCAGCGCAACCCCCACCGCCGGAATCACATAGGTCACCATCGTGGTGCGCGCCACACCCAGCTCGCGCACCAGGAAATAGTAGATGCTGTAGGCGATGAAGGTGTTCAGCAGGCCCAGTGTGAGCACCGCAACCAGCGCATCAGGGCTGATTTCCTGCAGCGGTGTCAGGCCCTGCGCGACGGCCAGTGGCCCGGTCACGGCGGCGCCGACGACCATTGTGGCCGTGGCCAACACGACCGGCGGCATGTCACGCTGGATGAGCTTGCGCCCCCAGGAGGTGAAGGTCGCGTAGCACAGCGAGGCCAGCACGATGCCCGCCATGCCCACCAGGCGCTGCTCGCCACCCAGGTCGCCCTGAAACAACAGCAAGACCCCGCCGAAGCCGGTCGCCAGGCCCACGATCTTGCGCCCGGTGATGCGATCGTCGGCAAACAGGAAATGGGCGACCACCAGGCCGAAGAGCGCTGCGCTGGCCTGCAACACCGACGCCACGCTGCTGCTGATGAACTGCTCGCTCCAGGTGATGAGCAGGAAGGGCGCGACCACATTGCCCAGGCCGATGAGCCCCAGGGTGCCCAGCATGCGCCAGCCCTGCGGCAGACTGTGCCCGTTCATGCGGGCCACAGCGCCCAGGCCCAACGCCGCAATCAGGGTACGGATGAAGACGATCTCGAAGGTCGTCAGTCCACCCCCCGCCGCGTCGCCCGCGAACAGGCCACTGCCGGTGATGCTGATGCGGATGAACAGGTAGGAGGAGCCCCAGATCAGCCCCAGCAGCCAGAAACCCACCCATGCTTTTTTGTGCGGAACGTTCACGGTACCTCGTCTGCTGGAGCGAAAGTGAAGGTTACGCATTGTACATTGCTGAATCACCTGCTGTATACTGGCGCCGGACTGCAGCCACGGACGAGGATATGCCCGCGATCACACTCCCTTGCGCCCTGGCCCTGGTGGGGATGCCAGGCGCCGGCAAGACCCTGTGCGCCGAGCATTTGCGCCAATGCGGCTATCCGGGCTTGCGCTTTGGCCAGATCATTGTCGACGAGGTCGAGCGGCGCGGCCTGCCACAGACCCAGGATAGCGAGCGCATCGTGCGCGAAGACCTGCGCGCGCAGGACGGCATGGGCGCCGTCGCCAGGCTGGCGCTGCCCCTGCTGCAGGAGATGTTGCGCAGCAGCCCGGTCATCGTCATCGATGGACTCTACAGCTTCGAAGAATATCGTCTGCTGCAGCGCGAACTGGGCGCCACCCTGCTCGTGATCGCCATCGTCAGCGCGCGGCAACAACGCTACCAACGTCTGGGGGCGCGGCCGCAGCGACCGCTCGATCCCGCGGCAGCCGAGGCGCGCGACCTGCGCGAGATCGTCATGTTGCAGAAGGGCGGCCCGATCGCCATCGCTGACCACACCCTGCTGAATGACAATTCGCCCGCAGTACTGACGGCCGCGCTGGACGGCCTGCTGCAGCAGCTGGGACTGGCCGGGGGCGCAAATTCGCCATTTGGCGGCAATTCCGATGAAAACAGGCTATGATAGTCACCCGTCCGTAAATTGCGCGGCAGAAACAAGGGGCGGGGTGGCGGTGCGACCATGACCCTCAGCAACACCATGCAGGAATATCTGGCGGAAGCCTGGCGACTCGCGCACTATCAGGATGGCGACCCCAACGTATCCGGCGTTGCGCTGGCCGAAGTGCTGCATGTGTCGGCGCCGGCGGTGACGCGCATGGTGAAGCGCCTGAAGACATCCGGCTACCTCGAACACGAACCCTACCGCGGCATCGCGCTGACGGCCGCCGGCGAGCGCGTGGCCCTGCAACACATACGCCGCCACCGTCTGGTCGAGGTGTTCCTCGTCGACGTCATGGCGCTGGGCTGGCATGAGGTGCATGACGCGGCCGATGACCTCGGCGCGGTGGTCAGCGACACGGTGCTGGAGCGCATGGACGACATCGCCGGGCACCCGCGCCGCTGTCCACATGGAGAGCCCATTCCGACGCGCGAAGGTCGCATGCCGCGCATCGTTGACGAGCCACTGAACCAGGTGGCGGTCGGGCTTAAACTTTGTCTCAGTCGCGTCCACAGCCACGACGGACACCTGCTGCAGTATCTTGACAGCCTGGGCTTGCGGCCTGGCGTACGCCTGCAACTGGTGGCGCGCGCGCCCTTCAGCGGCCCGCTGCATTTGCGTCTGGGCAGCAGGGACTGCTTCATCGGCCCCGAGCTGGCGGGCGTGTTGCGCGTTTGTGATGAAGACAAGTTCGCCCTGGTGTGAAGCGTTCGGCGGCTGCGCAAGGGCCCGCAATGCTCGCCGGTGTTGACATCGGCGGCACCTTCACCGACCTGGTGCTCGGCGTTGACGGGCGTCTGCAAATCCACAAATTACCCAGCACGCCATTAAATCCTGCCGCAGCCATGCTGGCCGGCCTGCAGGCCCTGGGGGTCGCGCCTGATGCGCGTATCTCGCACGGCACCACCGTCGCCACCAACGCCATCCTCGAGCGCAAGGGCGCCCGCGCCGCCTTCATCACGACGCGCGGCTTCCGCGATCTGCTGCACATCGGGCGCCAGAACCGCCCCGACCTCTACGCCTTGCAGCCGCAACTGCCGCCGCCCCTGATTCCGCGCGAGCGCTGCCACGAGGTGCCCGAACGCCTCGACTTCCGCGGCGATGTGCTGCAGCCGCTGGATATGGCGGCGCTGGACAGGGTGCTGGATGCGTTGGCCACGCAGCAGGTCGAATCCGTGGCCGTGTGCCTGCTTTACAGCTTCGTCAACCCGAGGCATGAACAGGCCATTCGCGAGCGCATCCTGCAGCGCGGCCTGTTGCAGCCGCAGCAGATCTCGCTGTCCAGCGAGGTGCTGCCGGAGTTCCGCGAGTATGAACGCGCCAGCACAGTCGCGCTGGAGGCCTGGGTGCGCCCGGTGATGAGCCAGTATCTGGGTCGGCTGGAAGCAGCCCTGCCGGATGCAACGCGCTTGCTGGTGATGAAATCTGACGGTGGTGTCAGCCATGCCGGCGAAGTGCGCGAACAGGCGTTGCAGACGGCCTTGAGCGGACCGGCGGCGGGAGTCATCGGCGCGTCCTGGATTGCACGCCTGGCCGGCCATGAGGACATCATCACGCTGGACATGGGCGGCACCTCGACCGATGTCGCGCTCTGTCCCGGCGGCCCGGTGCGCCGCAGCGACGCGGAGATCGACGGCATGCCGCTGCGCATCCGCGTGCTTGATATTGAGACGATCGGCGCGGGCGGCGGTTCGCTGGTGCGCCTGGATTCTGGCGGCGCCCTGCGCGTGGGGCCGCAAAGCGCTGGCGCCGACCCGGGCCCCATCATCTACAACCGCGGCGGACAGCAGCTCACAGTCAGCGACGCTTACGCGCTCGTCGGCCGGCTCGATCCGGAGCATTTCCTCGGCGGTGGCATGCGGCTGGAGCTGGAGCAGGCGCGCGTCGCCATGGACGAACTGGCCGCCGCCATGCAGCTCACGCCCGCCGCTGCCGCCCAGGGCGTGATTGATGTGGCCGCCGCCAACATCGACCGGGCCCTGCGCCGCGTGTCCATTGCCCGCGGCCACGACCCGCGCGACTTCACGCTAATGGCCTTTGGCGGGGCGGGGCCGCTGCACGCCTGCGATGTCGCCGCGCGCCTTGAAATGCGGCGCGTGCTGATTCCGCGCTGGCCGGGCGTGCTCTGCGCCTTCGGTCTGCTGGTGGCGGACGTGCTGCGCGAGAGCAGCCAGTCTGTGCTGGCCCGCGCCACGGCGGAAACCCTGCAAGAGTTGCGCGCAGGTCTGCAGGAAATGACGGCCCGCGCCCGCGCCCAACTGACCCGCGAGGGCATTGCCGACGAGGCCATGCGCTTCCATGCCCTGCTTGATCTGCGCTACAGTGGCCAGTCCTTCGAGCTCACGCTGCCCTTCGGCGACGACCCCGCCGCGGCCTTTCATGCGGCGCACGAACGCCGCTACGGTCACCGTCTGCCGCAGCGCGCGGTTGAGGTAGTCAATTTGCGCCTGCAGGCCATTGGTCTGGTTGACAAGCCGCTGCTGACGCCCGAAGCCCTGTCAACGCAGACGCAAGCGCCTGTGCTGCACGAGCGCGCGGGCATCCGGCACTATCTGCGCGACCGCTTGCGGCCCGGCATGTGCATCGAGGGGCCGGCGCTGGCCCTGCAACTGGACAGCACGGTCTGGGTCGCGCCCGGCTGGTCGGCTACGGTCGATGCCTGGCACAATCTGCTGCTGACACATGAGGCCGCTGACAATGTCGTTTGAGAACCCGGGCGACTCCGGCGAGCGACTGCGCGCGCAGCTAAGGCAGGAGCGCGAACAGGTGCTGGCGGAGCTGCGGGCCTACCCGCCGGCGGTGCCGGCCTGTGACGCACAGTTCAACTATCTGCTGGAACAGCGCGACCGTCTTGGCCGCGCGCTGGGCCGCCTGGACGCCATCCTCGGCGCGGAGCTGGAGGCTGACGAATGGGCGCTGCGCCTGGCGGACTTCCAACACGATTTCGTCTTCTTCGTCGCAAAGCCGGCCACTTCGTGACGCGCCTCGCCCTGCTGGCCGACATCCACGGCAACCTGCCCGCGCTGGAAGCCGTGCTCGCCCGTATCGAGACGCAAGCGGTCGACCAGGTCGTCATCGCCGGCGACCTGATCAACTGGGGCCCATTTTCCACCGCCGTGCTGGAACGGGTCAGCGGCCAGGGCCATGCCATCATCCGCGGCAACAACGAATACTATCTACTGGAGCACAATACGCCGCGCATGCCCGCGCACTGGCGCCACTTCGAACTGCTGCCCTGGCTGAGCGGGCAACTGCAGGGCGGCTGGCGGCGGGAAATTGCCTGCTGGCCGGACGAGCTCTCACTGCGTTTTACGGACGCGCCGGCGCTGCGCGTGTTTCACGGCGCGCCTGGCAACCCCTGGCACAGCCTGCATCCGCTACTGCCTGAGGCGGAACTGGAAGCCCTGCTGGCCCATGTGGCTGAAACAACCGTCGTCGCCGCTCATTCGCATCTGCCGCTGAACCGCCGCGTCGGTCGCTGGTTGCTCATCAATCCTGGCACGGTCGGCGTGCCGCTGGGCGGAGAGCCGGGCTTTGCCCACTACGCGCTGCTCGATGGCAGCGAGGCCGGCTGGCGCGTCCGGCAGCAGCGCGTCGCCTATGATCCGGCGCCGCTATTCGCCGAATTCGCGCGCCAGCGCTTCGTCGAGAATTATGGTGTGTCGGCGCAGCTGGTCGTCGAGGAGTTCCGTACGGCGTACATGCAGTTGCATCCCTTCAACCGGTGGAGAATGGCCTGTTGCCCGGACGCGCCGCTCAACGCCGCAACCCTGGCGCGCTTTCGCGCGGTGGACATCTGGCACTACACGCCGCCGGAGTATCACATCGGGCGCGATTGAAAGGCGCCTGCGCTATACTCGGCGACGCGGGGGCAACGGGGGGACAGGCCATGCGCAACAGCCGGGTGATGAAGAAGCTTCGCGCGGGCGAGCCAGTGCGCATCGCCATGCTCGGCCACGTGCTGCCGCCCTTCCTCGCCTACGCCGCCCACAGCGGCTACGATTGCATCTGGCTCGACATGGAGCACCACCCGCTGGATGATAGCGAAGTGCGTACGCTGCTGGCCTTCGCGCAGCTCTTCGATATCGATTGTCTGGTGCGCCCCAACACACGTGAAAAGATGCACCTCGGCCGCTACCTGGAAGATGGCGCGGCCGGCCTGGCCATCCCGCAGGTCTCGACGGCTAAAGAGGTACGCGACCTGGTGGAAAAGGTGAAGTATCCGCCCCTCGGCGAACGCGGCATGGGCTCGCCCAACCTGCAGTCGCGCTACGGACTGGATGTTGCCGGCGATCACGAACCCCTGGCCGCCCACGCCCTGCGCGAGACTTTTCTGCTGGTGCAGCTGGAGACGCCGGCCGGCCTCGCCAACCTCGACGAGATGGCGGCGGTGCCCGGCTTCGAGGGCTTCTTCGTCGGGCCGACAGACCTGGCGCTGCGCATGCGCCTGGAGCCGGAAGACCGGCGCGTCAGCTATATGGAGACCCTGCGGCTGCTCAATGATGCCTGCCGGAAGAATGGCCTCGTTTGGGGCTCCAACCCGGCCAGCGCGGCCGAACTGCGTGATTTTCACGACATGGGCGCGCGGCTGCTGCTGTGGGGCGTGGACACGGGCCTGCTGCGCGCGGGTCTGGCGGCCTGCGCGCGCGAGCTGGACGCGGTCACGGGAGCGCCTTGATGGAGCGACTGCTCACGATATTTTCACCACAGTCGGCTGTGATAAGTTTCCTTTATCGTGCGCCCCTGCTGTTGTGGCGTATGGGACTCGGCTGGTTGCTGCCGCGCAGCATGCTGGTGCTGACCACCCGCGGGCGGGTGAGCGGCCTGCCGCGCCACACCATGCTGGAGCATGTCGCTCACGACGGTCGCGTCATCATTGGCAGCGCCTGGGGCGATCGCTCGCAATGGGCCCGCAACCTCGCGGCAGATCCCGTCATCAGCGCCGAGACCTGGTCCGGTGGCGTTACGCGCGGCAGGGTACGTGCGATTTCGGACGAATCGACCCTGCGGACATTGCAGGCCAGATTGATGCGCAGCCGTGATCCCGTGGCCAACCAGATTAGTGACGCTACGTTTCTGTTCTGGCAAATCGAACCGGCAGACGTGACTGCGCCGGTACCTCTGGCGCGCGATTTGCGCTGTTTCCCGCCACTGCTGCCTGTACTGCTCGTCGTTCTGCTCCTGGCGCGCCAGGGAGGATCATTGTGAGCGTCGACGCCATCTCGCTCGAGGTGTTTCGCAGCCTGTTCGCCTCCATCGCCGAGGAAATGGGCGAGACGCTGCGGCGCGCCAGCTTCAGCCCCAACATAAAGGAGCGCCTCGATTTCAGCTGCGCGGTCTTCGACGCCCAGGCGCGCATGGTCGCCCAGGCCGCGCACATCCCCGTGCACCTCGGCAGCATGCCCGCCTCGGTCGAGACGGCCGTGCGCGCCTTCGACGACTTTCACGAGGGCGACGTCGTCGTGCTCAACGACCCCTGGGGCGGCGGCACCCATCTGCCGGACATCACCATGGTTTCGCCAGTCTTCGCCGCCGGCCGGGTTGCCTACTTCGTTGCCAGCCGCGCCCACCACGCCGACGTCGGCGGCATGACGCCCGGTTCCTTGCCACTCAGCACCGAAATCTACCAGGAAGGCATCATCATCCCGCCCGTCAAGTTGATGTACAGCGGCTGGCTCAGCGAAGGCCTGCTGGAGCTGATCACCGCCAACAGCCGCGACCCCGACGAGCGCGTGGGCGATCTGGAAGCGCAGCTGGCCGCGCACCGCGTGGGCGAGGACCGCATGAAGAACCTGATGATCAAACACGGGCCGCCGCGCGTGCAGGAGCACGCCGATGCGCTCATGGCCTATTCGCAGCGTATGACCGAAGCCGTCATCGAGGCAATCCCCGATGGTGAGTATCGCTTCGAGGATGCGCTGGAAGGCGACGGCCAGCGCGAATTCCGCATCCCCATCTGCGCGACCGTGCGGGTGCAGGGCCGCCAGATGACGGTCGACTTTGCCGGCAGCGCGCCCCAGGTGCGCGGCAACCTGAACGCCGTCAGCGCCATCGTGCGCAGCGCCACCTGGTACTGCATTCGCCTGCTGGCCACGGAGGACGTGCCGGTCAACCACGGCTGCTTCAAGCCCGTTGCTGTGCACACGCCGCCGCACAGCCTGCTCGACCCGGACTTCCCGGCGGGAGTCGCCGTCGGCAACACCGAGACCAGCCAGCGCATCGCCGACACGGTGCTGGGCGCCCTGGCGCAGGCCCTGCCCGGACGCATTCCGGCGGCCAGCTGCGGCTCGATGAGCAATTTCGTCTGCGGCGGCGTGCAGGACGGGCAGCAGTTCGTTTACTATGAGACCATTGGCGGCGGCCATGGCGGCGGGCCGCAGGCGCCGGGCATCAGTGGCCGCCACGCCCACATGACCAACACGCTCAACACGCCGGTCGAGGCGCTGGAGCAGGCGCTGCCCATGCGCGTGCTGGATTACGGTTTGCGCCAGGGTTCCGGAGGAGCCGGTCGTCATGGTGGCGGCGAGGGCATCCGGCGCCGCTTCGAGTTCCTTCATCCGGCCACCCTGACGGTCAACAGCGAGCGGCGCATTTACGCGCCCTGGGGCCTGGCGGGCGGCGGGTCCGGCGCCTGCGGCAGCAACCGTTTGCTGCGCGACGGGCAGGAAAGCGAACTGGGCGGCAAGTATAGTGGCGAGCTGCAGGCCGGCGACATCGTCATAGTGGAGACGCCCGGTGGCGGCGGCTGGGGTTCAGCCCCGGCAAAGCCGGAATGAACGCGCTGCGCCGTCAGACACAAACAGGGAGAAACGACCCGACATAATGGACAAGCTCATCCTCACCGCAGCCATCACCGGCGCCATGACCTTACCGACGCAGACGGAACATCTGCCACTTACGCCGCAGCAGCTTATCGATGACGCCGTCGCCTGCGCCGAAGCCGGCGCGACCTCCATCCACATCCACGGGCGCGACCCGGTCGACGCATCGCCCTCGCATGACCAGGAGGTGTTTGGCCAGGTGCTGCGCGGCATCCGCGAGCGCTGTGACGCGGTCGTCGTGCCCACCACCGGCGGCGGCGTTCTCATGACGCCGGAGCAACGCCTGCAGGTCGTGTCCACCTGGCAGCCCGAAATGGCCACCTGCAACATGGGCTCGATCAACTTCTCCATTCACCGCGTGGCGCGCCGCTACCGCAGCGAGGACTGGAAGTACGACTGGGAAGAGGACTACGTCAAGGGCACCGAAAACTTCATCTTCCCCAACACCTTCCGCAGCATTCGCACTTTCATCGACACCATGAACGCCAACGAGACGCGCCCGGAATTCGAGCTTTATGACGTTGGCCACATCTACAATCTGGAGCATTTCATCGTGCAGGGCATCGTGCGCACGCCGCTGTGGCTGCAGTTTGTGCTGGGCGTGACCGGCGGCATTCGCGCCACCATCTACGACCTGGTGCACATGCTCAACACCGCCGACCGCGTCATTGGCCGCGAGAACTACAACTGGTCGGTGATCGGCGTCGGCTATCCGCAGGAGTTCGAGATTGCGACGACCGCCATGTTCCTCGGCGGCCATGTGCGCGTGGGCCTGGAGGACAACCTCTTTGTGCGGCGGCGGCAGCTGGCCAGCAACGTGGAACTGGTGACGCGCATGCGCAATATTGCCGAAGAATTTGAGCGCGAACTGGCCACTCCGGCCGAGCTACGCAAATTTCTGGAGCTGAAGGGACTCGACAAAGTCGGCTACTGAGAACGTCCGTGCAGCAGGCGCTGGCGCATGTGGCTGACGCGGCGGCGCACGGTGCGCGTACTGACGTTCCGCGCGGCGGCGATATCACGATAGTTGCGGCCCTCGGCGACTTCCATGCAGATCATGTACTCCTCGAGGCTCAGCAACGAGTGGCGCAGCTGGCCTGCCGGCGCTTGCGCGTCCTGCAGGCTCGTCGCGGGCAGACTGTCCAGCAGCGCCTGAGTGACCTCGCCGTCAAACTCGATGTATTGCAAATGCGCCAGGGCGTCGAAGGAATGCCCGGCCAGCGCCAGCGGGAATATGGGCCGCTTGTAGCGAAAGGCGATGGCCAGTTCCATCTCGACCCAGGGCGAGCGCTCCGCCGCGGGGGACATGAGCACCAGCAGCGCCGCACAGTCGCGCGCGGCCTGCGTGAGCTGATGCAGCCAGCGTTCGCCCGGGCGCAGGCCACCGTCGAACCACAGCACATGATCACTCGCCTCCAGGCCAGCTGCCAGGCGTTGCGCCATGCTGCGATCTGTATGGCTGTAGCTAAGAAAAAGCTGGGCCATGCGCGCCTCCTCCGGCCTTCAGTATAGGGGCGGATGGCCATCTGTTGCGCGAATCGTCACAGGTGTGCGGCTGGCTCAGACGCCCTCGTCCAGGGTCTCCAGCGCGATGTCGAAAAAGGCCGGTTGTTGCGTCTGTTCGCTGATGGCGGAGACAGCGAAAGCGACCGCTTCGTCTGGCACAATGCGGAAGTTCCACGCGCCACTGCGAGTCAGGTCGTCCGGGCCGATGAGGCGGCGCACGCGCGGCGGGCCGTCGCTGTGGCCGCTGGAGAGGTATTGCAGCAGGAAGCGCTGCGGCACGAAGTTGTCGCGTCGCTGCCAGCCCTGCAGGGTCCAGCCAGCCTCGTCCTGCGCATCATCGTGGAAGTCGAGCTCGGGAATGCGGATGTTGTCGAGCGCGAGGCCCAGGTCGTCGACATCCGGCGGGCTGACGTATTCGAAGCGCAGCAGAATCTCCTGGCCGGCGTAGGCGCCCAGATCAATCTCGTGTGACAGCCACAGGGGCGGCCGCGGCCGCTGCCGCAGCGGGTGCGCGCCGAGGGTGACGGGGATGACGAGGCGCTCCTCGTCGCGAAGGATGGTGAAGTCGAGCGTGTCGCCCGGCGCGTGGCGATTCAGCAGCGGAAAGATGCCGTCACCCTGCGCCCAGTCGGCGCCGCCCTGCCCGATGATGAGGTCGCCCGCCCGCAGTTCGCTGGCGCTGGCCGGGCCGTCGGGCGTCACCTCGGTGACCAGGTTCTGTTGATCGCCGCCCAGCATGATGCCCATGAAGGGAAAGGGCTGCGGCGCGTCGTTGTTGCTGACTCCGGTCAGGCCGGGCCCGTAGGTCAGGCCGTGGCGGTTACCATGGCGCGCATGAGTCCCGTCCAGCAGCTGCCAGCTGACGCCATCGTCAGCGGAGGCCGCCACGTAGACGTAGCTGCGCTGGTCGGCCAGCAGGTGCCAGCTGTCGAACTGCAGGGTGGCGCGCGTGACCTCACCCAGGTCGATGCGGCGGGTGAGCGTGTGGTCGCGGTTGCTGCCCTTGCCGCTCCAGTAGAAGCGGTTGCTGATGTCATCGCCTTGCGGCAGCGGCAGCAGCGCGCTTTCGTCGGCGCCGTGGAACAGCAGGCGGAAGCTGGCCGGCTGCTCGTTCAGCACATAGAAGAAGCGTGTGCCGAACTGGCGCAGGGGCACGTCACGCAGCGCGGCATCAAGTTGATTATCGAAGGCGAAGCCGACGGGCAGGCTTTCCTCCGGCAGCTCTTCCACAAGCAGGGTGTAACGCCCGTCCACCAGGGGCTCTGGCGGCAGCAGGGCGCCCGCGCTGGCGATCACGAAATCGGCGAAAAGATCCAGCCCGGTGGCCGGTTGCCCGGTCAGCGCATCGTCGTGGTCAATGGCGGCCAGCGCGCCATCCAGCGCGTCCAATCCCTGGGCCGGCTGCAGGAAAAGATGCTGAAACAGTTCAAAGCCGAAGCGCAACAGCAGATAATCCAGGAAGAGTTGCTGGACGCTGCCGACGCCTGGCGTGGCGGGGCCGGCCACCTGCGCCAGCGGAAGGTCGGGTGCTTCAAGATAGTACTCAGGCGCGTTGTCCAGCACCTGCTGCTGGCCCATCAGACGCGCCGGGACGTAGTTCGCCAGTGCGCGCCGCAGCCACAACGACTGCTGCGGGGCGTGCGTTTGCGAGAGGAACTCAAAGTGGGCCGCCGTAATCAGCGTGACCCAGGCGGGTGAGTGCAGCGGCTCGCTGCCCAGCGCCGTCGCATCCAGCAGCAGGATCTCATGCTGGTTGCTGAAGCCGCCTGGCGCCAGCGTCACCGGCAACAGGTCGGCCTGGGGCAGGGCCGCCGCCTCGATCGCGCTGCCGTTGACGAAGAGCAGGAAGAGGTGCGGGTCATTGTCGACGTCTGGCAGGGACAGCAGGCTGAAAGGCTCGCCGATGGCGCCGAAGCCTGGCAGCAGCGTCGGGTCGCCGTGGACGGTGCGCAGTCGTTGCGTCAGCAAGAGGGGCTCAAGCCCGACAGCCATTTCGCCCAGACCCTGTGCGTCATACGCCAGGCCCTCCTCAACCCACAGGTAGAGGGTGTTCGTGGCGGCGACCAGGGTGGCCGTCACGCTTTGGGGTTCGCTGGCTTCGGGGCGGCTGACGTAAAAGGTTTCGCGCGCGCCGGCTTCGTAGATGGGCGTGAGGGGCGGCAACGGCACTGCGCCCTCCAGCCCGCCCAGGCGTTGCGCCAGCTCCAGGGGGTCGCGCGCGCCGGCCTCCTGCGCAGCTGTCGGCCAGACGCAGAGCAGCAGCAACAGAAATGCGAGGCTGCCGCGCAGCGGTCGTCTGGCTGTGGTCATCGGCGCTCCCCTTCGCCCCTTGCATGGGGCCGCCAGTGTAGTGGCGCGGCCCCTTTGCCGCCAGCGACTCTCACGCTGCGCTCACGCGCCCTCAGCGTGGACTGTTACGCCTTCCTGGCCGACCTGTTGCGCGGGCGGGCGCATGACCTGCAGCCAGGTGTTGCCTGGTTTCAGGGCCAGCGGCTCGTCATTGAGGTCGCTGAACTGCAGCAGGGACGCGGATTCCGGACGCTGCCAGCGAACCTGGTATTGTCGGCCGTCGCGAAAGAGCAGCGCCTCGCCGCCGGAGCTCAGGTCAATCTCGATGCTGTAATGCGTGACGCCCTGCCACACGCTTTCGACGATGTCGGTGAAGCGGTGTTGCGCGTAGAGCGCGATTACATTGGCCGCCTGCAACTGCCGGTCGGTCGCGGCCTCGTGGTGCGGCTCGTCGTCCGCGAAACGCAGGTAGTGGCCCGTGACGTCGTCGTATTCCCAGCGCACCTGGGCCGCCAGGTAGCGCAGGTCAATGGCCAGGGCCGGGCCGCTGTCGCCGTCGGGCGGCTCTGCCTGAAACACCAGGCCCTGCAGGTCAGGAATGGTGGCCACATTTTCGCGCAGGGCCAGATCGCCGAGGGCCGCTGTGTTGACGAAGAGGTTGTGCGGCGACGGGATGTCGGGGTCGCGCCAGTAGTAGGGCGAGTTGTAAAGTACGCCCATGAAGAGACGTTCCGGGTGCGCGCTGGCGTTCAGCAGGGCCTCCACGCCGATGCTGGCGCCGGACCAGGCCAGCAGCCCCTGCACCATCGGCAGCAGCTCGAGATCGATGAGACGCGCGCTGCGGATTGAGCCGACGCGTTGGGGCCGCTGCCCGTGGTAGATGGCCGAAAAGCGCGTCAGGCCGCCCTCGGCGTAGTGCTCGAAGACCAGGTCCGCGTCCTCAAGGCCCGCCTGCGGGCGCACGCTGGCCGGAGCGTTGGAAATCTTGGCGATAACCGGGTTGCGCAACAGGTACTCCGGCGCGGGCGCGGGCAGCCCGGTCAAGGGGTTAATGGCGACGAGTTCATCAGGCACGCTTTCTTCCTGTGCGCGGATGCCGGCCAGCGGCAGCGCGGCCAGCAACAGGGCCAGACAAATGAGACCTGCGACGCGTTGCTGCACGTGGGCACCCTCCCTTGCGACTGTGACAGCCGCAGTGTACCTTAGCCAGGCTTGCGCAGGCAGGCTGCAGAGGATGATGACCGGACACAAACAGGCGCTGATCTTCGCCAACGGCAGTCTCGCCGCCGGGCCGCTGTTGCGCGAGACCCGCGCTGCCATGCCGGGGGCGCTGGTCATCGCGGCCGATGGCGGCGCCCACCTGGCGCGCGACTACGGCCTCGCCGTGGATGTCGTCATCGGCGACATGGACTCGATTGACGCACAGACGCTGGCGCAGTTGCAGCATGACGGCGCGCAGATTCTGCGGCATCCGCCCGACAAGGATGAGACCGACCTCGAGCTGGCGCTGATATGGGCCGCGGCCAGCGGCATCCGCTGTCTGCGCGTTTTCGGCGCGCTGGGCAGCCGGCTCGACCAGACCCTGGCGAACGTGTCGCTGCTGGCCCTGCCGCAACTGCGCGACTGTGACGTGCAACTGATCGACGGCAGCCAGAGGGCCTGGCTGCTGCGCCCGGGCGCGCATGAACTAACCGGCGCGCCAGGCGACACCGTCTCGCTGCTGCCCCTGCACGGCCCGGTGCTAGGCCTGGTGAGCGACGGTCTGTGCTGGGAGCTGCGCGACGAAGCGCTGCTGACTGGCCCGGCGCGCGGCATCAGCAACGTGCTGGGCGGGCCGCGGGCGAGCCTGCGCTTCAGCGAGGGCCTGCTGCTCATCGTATATACGCGGGGGCGCGCATGAGCGCGATTCTGGTGCTCAAGCTCGACCATGAGGGGCGTGAGGTGTTTCGCTATGCGGGTGAAGTCTTGTGGCGTAATGCCGCTGCTGTTTGTCTGCGAGCGGTCTTTCAGTTTGATGATGTCGATTTCGGTTTCGTAACCTTTCAGCGCGGCGACGTCTTCACCGAATGGTTCTACAGCGAGCGCTGGTACAATGTGTTCCGCATCGAGGACGGCGCCAGCGGGGCACTGAAGGGCTGGTACTGTAACATCACGCGCCCGGCGCAGCTGCGGAAGCATTGCGTCAGCGCCGACGACCTGGCGCTGGACATTTTCGTCGGGACGGATGGCGCGCTGCAGCTGCTGGACGAGGACGAGTTTGCGGAGCTGACCCTGTCCGCGCAGGAACACGCGGCCGTCCAGAACGCCGTCGAGCAGATTCGCGCAGCCGCCGCGCAGGGCCGCGCGCCCTTCGAGGAACTGCGCGCCAGCTGACAGATGGCCCGTTGACAGTGTCTCAGGCTTTTTGTACTATTTTGCACAAGTAACCTGGTGAAGGACGCATGGGTCTCTCCCTCGCGCGCAATCTGAAATACGGTCTCTTCCACCTGGGCTCGGGCATGGCGGACGTGTTGACCACCGGCCTGTGGAATCGCGTCATGATCAGCGACCTGGGCTACAGCGCCACGCCGGTCGGCCTGCTGCTGGGCCTGCGCTACTTTCTGGCGCCGCTGGGCCTGTGGGCCGGGCGCATGTCGGACGCACATCTGCTGGGCGGTTACCGGCGCCTGACCTGGATCTGGGTCGGGCGCGCGCTGATGGCGCTCAGCCTGTTCAGTCTGGGTCTGGCGACGGCCACGCTGGCCCGCGGCGCGGCAAACCCGGCCCTGCTCTGGCTGGCCATCACAATTTCGCTGCTGCTCTTCAGCTTCGGCGTTGCTGTCTCCGGCAGCACCTTTCTGGCCCTGCTCCATGATCGCGCCCGTGCCGAACAACGCGGCCGCGCCGTCGGTCTGGTATGGACCTTTCTGCTGCTGGGCTTCACCCTTGGCGGCATCCTCTTTTCGATCATGTTGCCCTCAGACGACGAGGGCGACGGCAGCCTGGATCCCGGGCGCCTGGCGCAGGTCTTCGTCGTGGCGGCGCTGGTGCTGGGCGGGCTGTGGTTCTTCGCGCTGCTCGGTGAGGAGAAGCGGCACCGTGGTGTCAAAAAGACGTCTGCCGCAGAGACTTCCTTTCGCGCCGACCTGCGCTTTGTCTGGCAGCAACCGCGCACGCGCTGGTTCCTCTTCTACCTGAGTCTCTCGATGGCTTTCGCCTTCGTCCAGGACCTGGTGCTGGAGCCCTTCGGCGCCGAGGTTTTCGGGATGAGCGTTGAAGAGACGACGCGCTTCGCCGCCTGGTGGGGTGGCATGTCGATCGTGGGGTCGCTGCTTTCCCTCATGCTGTCACGCCGCTTCCGGGCGCTAAATAATTCACGCCTGGCAACGGGCGGCGTGCTGCTGCTGATCGCCACTTTCGCGCTCTTCGCCATCGCCTCTCTCGGCGGCCTGCGCCAGCTCATCACGCCCGGCCTGCTGCTGCTGGGCCTGGGCCTGGGCCTGTGGAACATCGGCACGCTGGGCCTGATGATGGACATGAGCCCCGCCGGGCGCGCCGGCACCTTCCTCGGCTTCTGGACTCTGGTGGTCACCCTGGCGCGCGGCGCGGGCGTCTCCGGCGGTGGCATCCTGCGCGACCTGGCGCTGCTCGCCGGCAATGACCTGCAGCTGGCCTATGCGGCCGTCTTCTTCATCGAGGTGGCCGGGCTGGCGCTGGCGCTCTACGCGCTCGGGCGCGTCGGCGCGCGCGAGCTACAGCTGCAGCACACAACCGAGCAGGCACTGGCCCAGGCCGGTTCGCTCGACTGAAACCCGCTTCAACCGAAGGCAAAACTGCGAATCAGTTCGATCTCGGCCTCGTCGTAGGGCCGCCCGTCCGGATGGAAAACATCGTGCTGCCAGCGGCCCAGCGGCATGCTGTTGCGCTCGCGGCGCCAATCGAGGTAGGTCTGTATGCGTCCGGCCACCAGGCCCCACTGGTACCAGCCGATATGCTCGCGCGCGAAGACGGGCAGCGCGGACTGTACCGTTTGCCCCACGGGGCGGTGCAGCCACTCGGTGCAGATCACCGGGCGGCCGTAGGACTGGCACTGCTCAATCGCCACCTCGAGGGTCTGCGGTTCGTAACAGTGAAAGGAAACGATGTCCGAGAGGGTGAACAGCACCTGTGACATGGAGTCCTGATAGCCGGCTTCGCGCCACACGGAGGTCGTCAGTGGCTGCCGCGGGCTTTCCATGCGCGCCCAGGCGAAGGCCGCTTCCACCAGCGGTGTGCTGCGCTCGCCCAGGTCGCTGTTGCCTGGCTCGTTGTAGAGGTCCCAGCAGAGAACGCGCTCGTCCTGGCCGAAGGCGCTGACGATGGCGCGGGCGTAGGCTTCCAGCTGCGGCCAGACGCTGCGATCTTCCACCAGCTGCAGGCCCGGGCTGGGCGTCCAACTGCTGTTGTGGACGCCGGGCTTCGGGTCGTCCTGCTGCCCGAGATAGGGCTCGCGGCCGGCGAAGGCGCAGTCGTCAAAGAGGATGAAGGTCGCCGTGATGCCGTGGCCCGCGGCGATGGACAGGAGGCGATCCATGCGCTGCAGCAGGCCGTCCGGATCGTGCAGCCAGACGAGGTACTGTACGAAGATGCGCAGGCTGTTGTAGCCAGCGGCGGCGGCCCAGCCCAGTTCCTCGTCAATGGTAACGGGATCAAAGCTCTCCGCTTGCCACATCTCGGTGGAGTTGACCGCCGTGCGCGGCAAATAGTTGCAGCCGACGATTGGGCTGACGCGCGCGTACCAGTCATTGGCCTGTTGCGGGCTCCAGATTTCGCTCATTTTATCCTCCAGAGTGCGGGATGCTGCATTGATCCAGTTCAAGCAAGTCATTGTCCGCGCAGCGCAGCTGCAGGCGCAGACTTTGGGCGCCGGCAGGCGCGCGTTCGACGCGCTCGACTTGCAGCGCCGCGTTGGGGCTGACCGCGCCACAATCCAGCGTCATCAGCGTTGCGCCGGTTGCGTCCAGCCATGCCAGTTCGGCGCGGCCCAGGTGGAAGACGCCGAAGACGCCCGTCAGCTGCAACTGCTCTCCAGCCTGGCGCAGTGTCAGCGCATGATGAGTACAACCGGCGTCGTTTACCGCCAGCACGGGGCCGGGACAGCGCGCCGCCGACCAGGTGATGCGCAGCTCCGTGCGCTCGCCCGGCTGCATGGTACGCAGCGGACCCAGCACCTCGGCTTCCAGAATGTGGCCGGGTGAGTCGATGGGGATGGGCGAGGGCGCGCCGGGCATCTCCGTCCAGCATTCGACTGTGGCGCCGCCGTCAGGATAGTCGGCGTCGGGCTCGTGCGGGAACTGCATGCAGAGCACCGCCTCCGCGCGCTGGTCGGCGAAGGCCAGCCAGCCGCCGGGGCTGCGCAGGCCGATCTTGCCGACGATGCCCTGGTAGTTGAGCGCGAACAGCCCGGGCCGAAAGTGCGGCTGCAGCTGGGTATTCTCTTCACCGAACAGAATGTGCCAGGGTCGCGGCTCCGCCGGGTCGACCGGCACGTAAAGCCAGCAATCGCTGCCTGAGGTCGTGCAGTCCAGCTGGGCGATGTCCCAGATGGCCCAGCGCACTGGACGCGCGGCGATGTTCTCGAACTCCAGGTCAAGTTGCAGGCGCGAACTGGCCGCGCCCATGCTCAGCATCCGCTTGATGCGCAGGCCCGTGCGCGCGTCCGCCGCGCTGCGCAGGGTGACGCTGGCGCGCGTCGCCGTCTGCTGGCAGGCAGCGCTGTAGGGGCCGCTGTCGAGCACCTTGTCAGGCGGGCCGGGCCACTGGTCAGCGCGCTCCCAGCCCTGCGGTGCTGGCCAGGTCTTGTCGCCGCCATAGTTCTTCCAGCTCAGCAGGCTGCCATCGCCCTGGTGCTGCTCCGGGCTGAAGCGTTTGCCGGCCAACTGCGGGTTGACGAAGAGGAAGGGCTGCCCGCCCAGCGCGAACTGCAGCAAACGCCCGCCGATCTCCGGCACCAGGTGCGCGCTAACCAGGCCATTGTCCAGGCGCAGCGCGTCCCGGCCCTGAAATGCGACTTGCGTGAGTCGCGTCCCCATGACGCTCAGCCGCGCAGGCCGGTGGTGGAGATGCCGCGCACGAAGGTGAAGATGGCGACGGTCGCCAGGGTCGGTACAGTCAATACTTTTCTCCTCGCCCGCCACTTTGCGGAACCTTATCAGACGGAAGCGGTGAGGACGAGTACTTGTCTGCCTGGCTGGCTCCCCTCTGCAGTCCAAACATAATTGCGCAAAAACAGTTTCCCGGACACCCAGGGGTTGCATTTGTCGCTTGCGCCAGACCTCTTCAGAGTTGTACCAACGCCTCCAGGGTAGCCTGAATTGATGGCGTGGCGCACGTCCCGCCCCCGTGCTACCATGAGCGCCCGTCAGCGGACATGCGGAGAACACACATGGGTTTGATGGACGGTAAGGTCGTGCTGGTCTTCGGCGTGGCCAACCGCAACTCGATCGGCTGGGGCATCGCGCGCAGACTGCACAGCGAGGGCGCCACCATCGCGCTCAGCTACGCCGGCGCCATGCTCGAGAAGCGCGTGCGGCCGCTGGCGCAGCAGGTCGATTGTGACTTCGTGGAAATCTGTGACGTGGCCAGCGACGAGCAACTCGACGCGCTCTTCGACAAGGTGCGCGAACGCTACGGTCGCATCGACACGCTCGTGCATTCCGTGGCCTACGCCAACCGTGAGGACCTCGGCGGCCGCTTCATCGACATCTCGCGCGCCGGCTTCAGCCTGGCGCTGGACATCAGCGCCTACAGCCTGATCGCCATGGCGAAACGCGCCGCGCCGCTGATGAGCGAGGGCGGCAGTATCCTCAGTATGACCTATTTCGCCGCCGAGAAGGTGATGCCGCGCTACCATGTGATGGCCATCGCCAAGGCGGCGCTGGAGACCATCACGCGTTATCTGGCCAACGACCTCGGGCCGCAGGGCATCCGCGTCAACGCCATCAGCGCCGGCCCCATCAAGACCCTGGCCGCCGCCGGCGTGCCCGGCTTCCGCACCATGTTGCGCTATTCGGAGCAGGCCGCGCCGCTGCGGCGCATGGTCAGCGCAGACGACGTCGGCAACACTGCGCTGTGGCTGTCTTCGGAACTGGGCAGCGCGGTCACCGGCGAGGTGGTGCACGTCGACGCCGGCTACAATATCCTCGGCCTGACGCTGACGGAAGAAGATCTGGAGAAGTTGTAGGCTCGGCTCAGTCGGGCAGTAACAGGCGCCGCCCCGCGTAAAGCAGGGACGCAGCAAGGGCGGCCTTGACCAGGTCGAAGAGAATGAAGGGCGCCACACCAGCCGCCCAGGCAGCGTTAAGGTCCATTCCTGTCGCCGTCATCAACCCGGCCACACCACAGAGGTAGAGGACGGCCACACCCGCCACGCCGGCCAGCCAGCGCTGCCAGGCGCGTTTCGTTCCACGCTCGACCAGCCAGCCGGTCACAAAGGCCATGGGGATGAAGCCATAGAGATAGCCGGCCGTGGGTCCGACCAGGGCGGCTGCGCCCAGTGCACGGGCATCCAGCGGCAGGTTAAGTGCGATGAGGCCGACGTAGGCCAGTTGGCTGAGCGCCCCGTCACGCGCGCCGAGCAGCATACCGGCCAGCAACACGGTGAGGACCTGGAAGGTGAAAGGAACTGGCTCGAGCGGGATGGAAATGCGCGCGCCAATGGCCGTCAGGACCGTCAGCGCGGCGATGGCCAGCAACCGCTGTGTTCGGGTCAGGTCATGCTGGCGGGATACACTGTTGAGCATGGGGACTCCTGCGTCAGTTGCGGTTGTCGGCCGTGGCTTCCACGATGACTTCGGCCAGGGCGTATTCGTTGCGGACGCGCGCGGCCTTGTCGGTCTCGCGCATGGTGTTGACCTCGACCAGGGTGACCTGCGTGCCGAGGCCGGCCAGCACATAGCGCGTGGCCCACTGGCCGGTGAGCTGGGCGTTGCGGTAGTAGGCGATGCGGCCCATGGGGTCCATGCGCTTCAGCCGGCCGTTGGCGCGCCCGAAACTCAGTTGCTCCAGCTCGCGCTGCAGCTCTGCGCGCTCATTAACGGTCAGATACGCCATCGCGCTGCACTCCTGTTCCCGCCCGCCATCTGCCGAATTATAGGGCCGCGGGGTATACTGCGCAATCCTGACCAGACGGGGAGAGTTGATGTCGCAAGCCTGGACCGTGGCCGCGCTGACGGCCCGCATCCGTGCGCTGCTCGAGGGCGACGAAGAGCTGCAGGATGTCGCCGTCAGCGGCGAAATCTCGAACATGACACGCGCCCGCTCCGGCCACTGGTACTTCACGCTCAAGGATGCCAGCGCCAGCCTGCGCTGCGTCATGTGGCGCTCCTCCGCCAACCGCCAGAACTTCGTGCCGCAGGAGGGCGATGCGGTGCAGGCGCTGGGGCACATCGGCGTCTACGAGCCGCGCGGCGAATACCAGCTTTACGCCACGCAGTTGCGGCCCATGGGTGTGGGCGACCTTTACGCACAGTTTGAGCGGCTGAAGCGCGCGCTGGAGGCGGAAGGTCTCTTCGATGAAGCCCGCAAACGTCCGTTGCCGGCCTTCCCGCGCGTCATCGGCGTGGTGACCTCGCCCCAGGCCGCGGCGTTCCAGGACGTCTGTAACGTGCTGCGGCGTCGCTTCCCGCTGGCGCAGGTCTGGCTCAGCCCGGCCGCCGTGCAGGGCATGGACGCGCCGGCGCAACTGCGGGCCGCGTTATCCAACCTCAACGCCCGCGCGGAGGTCGACGTCATCCTGCTCATTCGTGGCGGCGGCAGCATCGAGGACCTGTGGGCCTTCAACGACGAGGCCCTGGCGCGCAGTATCGCGGCCAGCCGCCTGCCGGTGGTCAGCGGCGTCGGCCACGAGACGGATTTCAGCATCGCGGACTTCGTGGCCGATTTGCGCGCGCCGACGCCCTCGGTCGCTGCCGAGCTGGTCGCGCCGGATATGGGCGAATTGCGCCAGGGTGTCGTTAGCGTCCGGGCGCGGCTGGAGGAGTTGCAGCGCGCGCGCCTGGCGCTGCTGGCCGACCGGCTGGGCGCGAGCCGCCGCAGCCTCGCGCATCTGTCGCCCATGCGCGAGCTGGCGACGCACAGGCAACGTCTGGATGACCAGGAACTGCGGCTGCAGCGCGCCTGGGGCACGACGCACAGCCGGTTGGCAGCGCGCCTGGCGGAAGGGACGGCGGCCCTCGGCGCGGCGGATCCGCAGGCCATTTTACAGCGCGGCTACGCCATCCTGACGCAGGGACGGGATGGCGCGCGCGTCACCAGTGTGGACGCGGCGCGCGTGGGCGACGCCCTGCTGGCGCAGCTGCGCGATGGCGAACTGCCACTGCGTGTGGAGGACAGGGAGAGCCATGAGCGCTATCGAAAAACGCTCTTTTGAGGAAGCCTGGGCCGAGCTCGAGAGCATCCTGGAAGGTCTCGAGCGCGGCGAACTGACGCTGGACGACTCGGTCGCGCTATTTGAGCGGGGCCGCAAACTGGCCGCGCATTGCCAGACGCTGCTGGATCAGGCGGAACTGCGCGTCCGTCAGCTCGCCGCGGCGGCGGACGAAGACGCAGCGCCGCCGGGCTGAGCGTCAGCGGCGCAGGCGCGCGAGGATCAGCCGCGGCAGCATGCGCGCCTCCTCGAGGCGCAGCAGAATCCCCAGGCTCAAAAAGACCGCCAGCCCAAGCGCAGTACCACCGAGCAGCTGCCACAGCGGCGGCAACGGCTGTAGCAGCCACAGCACCGCGCCCAGGCCCGCCGTGGCCAGCAGCAGCGCCGGCGCGCTGCGCAGCAAGGCCTGTTCGGCCAGGCTGCCCAGACGGCGCCGCAGCAGACACCACAACACCAGCGCCTCCAGGTTGGTGGCGAGTGCGTTGGCCAGCGCCAGGCCGGCGAAGGGCCCGCGCGCCAGGTCGCCCGGCTCGCCGATGACGCGGATGAAGAGCAGGCTGAGCAGGATGTTGATCAGCAGCGTGGCCACGCCGATGGTGACCGGCGTGCGCGTGTCCTCCAGCGCGTAGAAGGCGCGCGAAAGCAGCTCCAGCACGACGAAGCCGGCCATGCCTGCAGCGTAGAAGGCCAGCGCCCAGGCCGTCGCCGCGCTGCTTTCGGCCCGCCAGGCGCCGCGTTCAAACAGCGTCGTCACCAGCGGCTCGCCCAGCAGGATCAGCATGAGCGTGGCCGGGAAGGCCAGGAACAGCGCAGCGCGCAACGCGCTGACCAGGCGCGCGCGGAAGCCGTCCATGTCGTTTTCCGCCGCCAGCGCCGAGAGCGTGGGGAAGAGCGCCGAGCCGAGGCTCTGGCCGATGACGCCCAGCGCGAAGAAGAACAGCGTGAAGGCGGTTGTCAGGGCGGCGTAGCTGCCGACGACCATGGCGGAGGTGAAGGCCGCGTTGACGAGGAAGTTGAGGCGCGCGATGGCCAGGCCCAGCACGCGCGGCCCCATCAGTCGCAGCACATCGCGCACTGCGGGATTGCGCCAGTCCAGCAGCGGCCGCAACTGCGCATTCAGTCCGCGCAGGCCGGGCAGCTGTATCAGCAGATGCAGCAGCGCGCTGAGCACGGCGCCCCAGGCGAGGCCATACACATTGGCGTCCCCTACCTGCGCGGCGCCCGCGGCCGTCGGCAGCGCCGGGGCGATCAGCAGCGCGCCGATCATCAGGCCGATGTTGTTCATGCTGATGGCCAGTGCGGGCAGCAGAAACCGCTGATGCGCGTGCAGCAGGCCCATCAACAGGCCGCTGACGCTGAAGACCAGCGGCGTCAGCATCATGGCGCGCATCAACTCCGTGGTCAGCGCCTGCAACGCAAGATCTTCCGCCGGCGCCAGTATGAAACGCGTGATGAGCGGCGCCAGCAGGAACACCAGTGCGCCCAGCAGCCCCGCCGCCAGCGCGGAAAGCGTCATGGTGGCGCTTGCCAGGCGCCACGCGGCTCCTTCGTCTTGCGCGCGCACGCGCGCGTAGACCGGGATGAAGGAGGAGCCCAGCGCGCCGCCCGCCACCAGCACAAAGATCAGCTCCGGCAACTGCTGCGCGCGGAAGAAGGCGTCCAGCGCCGCGCCGGTGCCGAAGGTCGCGGAGATGATGGCCGAGCGCAACACGCCCAGCAGTCCGCTGGCGACGAAACCCAGTAACACCACCAGTGCGGCGCGCAGGATTTGTCGATTGCTCAGCGCGCCGGCGGACGCGGACTGTGACATGGGCGGGCCTGTGTGCCCTGCAGGCAGGGCGGACGCTTGCGGGACGTTGCATGGAACCTTACCATAAGGGCCAGGTTGCTGTGCGGCAGATAACGGGAGATGGAATGAGCGAAGAGCGCATCAGGGTGGTGGTGGCGATGGACTATGCGGACGAGCTGTTAGAGAGCCTGGCTGCGCTCTCGCCCCGGCTGCGGGTGGAGCGTCACTTCCCGCAGGTGCCCGACAGCGTCTGGGCCGAAACGGAAGTCCTCTACGCCTCGCGCCTCATTCCACTGCCGGAAGAGGCGCCGCGCCTGCGCTGGATCCAGCTGCACAGCGCCGGTGTAAATCACTTGCATGACAGGCCCATCTTCGCCGCCGAGGACGTCGCCATCACCACGACCAGCGGCATCCACGCCACGCCCATCGCCGAACATTGCCTGGCCATGATGCTCGCCTTCAACTGTAACCTGCCGCATTACCAGCGCCGCCAGGCGGCCGCCGAGTGGGATCGCTCGGTTCCGGCCGCGGACACGCTGCGCGGCCAGACCCTGGGCATTGTCGGCTTTGGCGCTGTCGGGCGCGAGCTGGCGCGCCTGGCGGACTGCCTCGGCATGACGGTGGTGGCCATGCATCGCGACCTGCGCGAGCTGTCTGATGCCGGACGTTATGTGGAACCGGGCCTGGGCGACCCGCAGGGCGAGATTCCAACACGGCTCTATCCGCCGCAGGCGCTGGCCTCGATGTTGGGCGTCTGCGATTTCGTCGCGCTGGCGCTGCCGCTCACCACCAGCACACATCATCTGGTGGACACGGCGATACTGGAAGCCATGAAGCCCAACGCCATGCTCATCAACGTCGCGCGCGGGGCCATCGTCGACGAGGCCGCGCTCATTTCGGCGCTGGCCGCTGAGCGCATCGGCGGCGCGGCGCTGGACGTCTTCGAGGAGGAACCGCTGCCTGCCTCCAGCCCGTTGTGGGGCCTCGACAATGTGATCATCACACCGCACATGTCCGGCAATACACTGCGCTATCACGAGAAGGCCGCGGCCCTGTTCGGCGAGAACCTGCGCCGTTACCTGCACAACGAACCTCTGCTCAACCTGTATGATCGCCAGCGGGGATATTGAACCCTGTGGCGGCGCGATGCGTATTAGCCACAAGGCAAGGCAGAACCTCATTGATGCCGACCATGACGAAACGGAGAGAACTGTGAACGAGCAGCGGAAAGCTGAGCTGGAAGACGAAATGAAAGCAGAGGCGAAAGCGACCCTGGTCGACTTTCTCGATCATCAGCAACGCGCGCTGACGGCGACCAGCAAGGCCTGTGAGGCGCTGGGAACGCCGCAGTTTGAGAGCCACCTCAAGGTCGCTGGCGCGACCAGCCTGGCGGGCTTCCGCCTGCTGGTGCGCGACTTCTCGGAAATGGCCGCCGTCTGCAAGGAAGAGGGCCTCTGCGGGGAAGAAGCTGCCAGCCGCGTTGAGCCGGATTACACGCCTGAAAAGTCCAAACGCAAACGCGGCATGCGGCTGCGCGTCCACGTCAGCCCGGACTGACGCAGCCTTAGCGTGCGGCGGCCGTGCTTGCCGTCGCGCGAAAGTGGATGTTCAGGCAGGCGTTTTCGAAGCGCGCGCCCTCGATCTCCAGCCCGGCCAGCGTATAGGGCAACACGAAGTTGCGGCGCCAGCGGCCCACCTGCAGCGTCAGTTCATCGCGTGAACGGTACAGGTCGAGCTCGTCGCTGCGCGCGAAGGGCAGGGGCACCGTCAACAAATAACCGCCGTCGGGCGCGCTGCTGATGCGGTGCGACTCGCCATCGAACAGACGCTCGGCCGGGTTGCGCTCGCCGTAGAGCGCGTCGCCCAGTTGCCGCAGCGCGTCCAGACCGCCTGGCTCGACCGCCAGCAGGGGCGCCGTCAACAAGGGCAGCTCGCCAAAGGCCTCGCGAATCAACTCAAGATTTTCGGCCTGACGCTGCTTCGCCGGCGCGAACCAGGGATCGCGCACCGCGTCGGGCAGGACGCGATTGCAGAGGATGGCATCGACGGCGTAGCCGTAGAGGTTGAGGCAGGTCCAGGTGCGCTGCGTCTCGCGGATGACCATGCGCTCCGGATTGACGACCAGGCGCATACTGCTGATCTGCGGGTCGGCCAGCAGTTGACGCACGCGGTCCAGCGTCCCGAAGAGCAACTCAAGCTGTTCGAGGGCGTCGCCGTCATGGTGGCTGTCGCCCTTGCCGAGGGCCTTGCCCAGCGGCCCCAGCACGCGATTGGCGCCGCGCGCCAGCGACAGGATGCGCGTGAACCACCAGCGCGTGACGTCCGGCAGGCTGAGCAGGCGCAGCGTTTCGGCGGTGGGCGCGGCGTCGACGACGAGCACATCGTAAGTATTCTGCTCGTAATAATGGTTGATCCACAGCAGATGCGCGCCCTCTTCGAGGCCGGGCAGAATGGTCACCTCGCCGGCGACGAGTTCCTCCAGCTGCTGGTGGCGGAACATGACCAGCAGACGCCGCTGAATATCGCCCCAGTACTTGTCCATCGAGTGGCGCACGTCAACTTCCTGGGCCCAGAGCTTGTCGCAGATGGCGACGGGCTCCGGGCCGATGTCGCGCTCGAAGGAATCGGCCAGGCTGTGGGCCGTGTCGGTGCTGATGACCAGCGTCCGCAGGCCGGCCTCCGCGCAGCGCAGCGCGGTGGCGGCGGAGATGCTGGTCTTGCCGGTGCCGCCCTTGCCGGTGTGGACGATGATGCGCATGGCATTCTCCGTGACCGTTTTTCTGGCCGTATTGTGGCCGGCTCTTTCATACACTACGGGCCGTGCCAGGCGGGCGTTACAAAATCCACCGCGCCCGCGGTTATACTGCACGGGGGAAAGACAAGTGGAGTGAATGACGTGAAGACAGGCATCCTTCATCCGGGCGCGATGGGCATTTCGGTCGCGGCCAGCATGCAAAACAGCGGTCATGAGGTCAGCTGGGTGACGCAGGGGCGCAGCGCAGACTCGCGCGCACGCGCCGCGGCGCACAATTTACGGGAAGCGCCCGACATGGCAGCGCTCTGCGCCGGGGCCGAGGCGCTGGTCAGCGTCTGTCCGCCAGACGCTGCCGACGCGGTCGCCGCAGCCGTCCTGGCGCAGGGTTTCAGCGGGCTCTACCTGGATGCCAATGCCATCGCGCCGCAGCGCGCGCAGCGCATGGCGGCGGACATGGCGGCGGCGGGCGCCACCTTCGTTGATGGCAGCATCATTGGCGGGCCGGCGTGGAAACCGGACAGCACCTGGCTGATCCTGAGCGGGGAGGCGTCCGCGCAGGCCGCGGCGCTTTTCGCGGCCGGGCCGCTGGAGACGCGCATTCTGGAAGGCGAGCCGGGGCGGGCCTCGGCGCTGAAGATGTGCTTCGCCAGTTGGACCAAGGGCACCACGGCGCTGCTGGCCGCGGTGTTGGGCACGGCCGAGGCGCTGGGCGTGCGCGACGAACTGGAGCAGCAATGGGCGCGCAGCGGCATGTCGCTGGTCGAGGAAGCGCCGCGGCGCACACGTGAGGTGACGGCCAAGGCATGGCGCTTCACGGGCGAGATGGAAGAGATCAGCGCGACCTTCGCCGGCGCCGGTCTGCCCGGCGACTTTCATCAGGGCGCAGTCGAGGTGTACCGGCGGCTGACCGTCTTCAAGGATGCGCCTGAGACGCCGTCGCTGGAAAAGGTGCTGGCGGCCCTGCTGGCTGAGGCAGACGAAACTTGAGCGCAGTAACGCGCTGCGCCTGGGCCGGCAGCGACCCCTTGATGCAGGCCTACCATGACGAGCAGTGGGGCGTGCCGGTGTACGACGAGCGCATGCTCTTCGAGATGCTTTCTCTGGAGGGCGCGCAGGCCGGCCTGAGCTGGAGCAGCATCCTGCAGCGGCGCGCGGCCTACCAGCAGCTTTTCGACAACTTTGAGCCGGCAGTCGTTGCGCGTTTTGACGAGGCGAAGATCGCTGCCCTGCTGGCCGACGCGCGCATCATCCGCAACCGCGCCAAGATCCGCAGCGTCGTCAGCAATGCTCAGGCTTTCCTGCAGGTGCAGGCTGAATGTGGCAGCTTTGCGCGCTATCTGTGGCGCTTCGTCGATGACGAGCCGCGCCTGAACTGTTTCCAGAGCATGGACGAGGTGCCCGCCGCAACGCCGGAATCGCAGGCGCTGGCGGCGGACCTCAAACGACGCGGCTTCAGCTTCGTCGGCCCGACCATCTGCTACGCTTACATGCAGTCCTGCGGCCTGGTCAACGACCACGTGGCCGGCTGTTTCCGTTATCGCTGCTGAGCGCTCTCAGTCCTGCCACACCAGCTCGTGTTGCAGCTCCTGCATCAGGCGCGGGAAGGCGATGGCCTCCGGTGAGAGTTGCAGCAGCGGCGGTTGCCAGTCGGCGCCGTATTCCGCCGCGGAGCGCGCCCAGCCGAGGAAGTTGCGCCAGCCGATGTGCAGGCCGGAGGTGTCGTCGTCGGGCGCATAGCCGCTATTGAGCATGGAGAGGCGCGTACCGCCGGCTTCTTCCTGCAACGTCCAGCGCACGAAAGCCTCGGGCTCGTCATCGTCGCTCATGGTGTAGACCAGCAACTGATGCGGCTGCAGCTTGAGGATACGCATGGGTTGCATGCCCGGCCAGCCCAGTTCGTAGGCGCCACCCTCACGCGCGTCAATCTGCGCCGCGGTCGCCATCCAGCGCTCCAGCTCGCGCTCCTCACAGAGCACCGCCCAGACGCTGGCGGGCATTGCGTCCACCAGGCAGCTGATGTCGATGTTGCCGCGCAGCTCCTGCGCCCAGGGGATGCGCATGTCCGCCGGTTTGCCATCCAGCCAGCGACGCAGGTTCTCCAGCGCGATGAACCACTCGTCGGCGAAGGTGTAGGGCGCGATGTCGGAGTCCTTGCCGTCGCCCGTGCTGCTGTGTTCCAGCGCCACGATGCAACCTGCGTCGCGCGGATGCAGCGTGAAGCGCACACGGGTGTCGTGCCCGCCGCGCTGCCAGGTGTATTCCAGCCAACTGCCCGGCTCACAGCCGAGCAACTCGTGACGTCCGTCCTCACGCTGCGGCGCGCCGACCGTATACTGACCCCAGAAGTCGTAGCGGCTGGCGGCCAGGTCGACCGCCGCGTGTTCGGCGAACCAGGCTTCCAGCGCGTCGCTATCGGTCAGCGCCGCCCAGGCCCGTTCAGCCGTCGCGTTTACCGTCACCTGCATACGTACGATGGGCTTGTGCTCCATGAAAGTCTCCTGCTGTGTGGCCCGTCCGCCCATCGTAGCACAGGCGCGGCTTTTTTCGCCTTGCGTTGCGACCCGCTATACTCACGCGCGGAGCCTTCATCGGAGCCGGACAGCACATGGACGAGGCGACGGCAGTACTCGAGGTACGCGGGCTGACGCGGCGCTTCCCTGGCGTGCTGGCCAACGACCACATCGACCTGACGCTCAGCAAGGGCCAGGTGCTGGGCCTGCTGGGCGAAAACGGCGCCGGCAAGTCCACCCTGATGAACATCATCTACGGCCTCTACAGCCCGGACGAGGGCGAAATCCTCGTCAACGGCAGCGTGGTCAGCATCCGCAACCCCAATGACGCCATCGCCCTGGGCATCGGCATGGTGCACCAGCACTTCCAGCTGGTGCCCGTGCTCACGGTCACCGAGAACATCATGCTGGGCAACGAAAGCACGCGCGGCCCCTTCCTCGATCTGCCCTCCGCACGCGCCCGCATCCTCGATATTTCCGGCCAGTACGGCCTCGCCGTTGACCCCGACGCGCTGGTCGAGGACCTGCCAGTGGGCGTGCAACAGCGCGTGGAGATCATCAAGGCGCTGTATCGCCAGGCCGACATCCTGATTCTCGACGAGCCGACTTCCGTGCTGACGCCGCAGGAAGCGCAGGGACTCTTCGCCATCATGCGCACGCTGCAGGAGCGCGGCGTGAGCATCATCTTCATCTCGCACAAGTTGAAGGAAGTGCTGGAAATCTGCGACCACATCGTGGTGTTGCGCGACGGGCGTGTCGCCGGCCACGCGGACCCGGCGCACTCCACGCAGCAGTCGCTGGCCTCCATGATGGTGGGCCGCGACGTCATCCTGCAGGTGGAGAAGGAAGCGGCGCAGCCGGGCGAGCCGGTGCTGGCCATTGAGCAGCTGCATGTGCGGGACGACCGTGGCCTGCCGGCCGTCAACGGCCTGGCACTGGAGGTGCGCGCCGGCGAGATTCTGGGCGTGGCCGGCGTGCAGGGCAATGGCCAGACCGAACTGGTGGAGGCCATCAGCGGGCTGCGCGCGGTCGTTGAGGGACGCATCCTGCTGGAAGGGCGCGATGTGACCGACGACACGCCGCGCCAGATCACCGCGGAAGGCGTGGCGCACGTGCCGGAAGACCGCCAGAAGGACGGCATGGTCATCAGCTTCCCGGTGGTGGACAACCTGGTGCTGCAGACTTACTGGCAGCGCCCCTTCGCGCGCGGCATCCGCGGTATCGTCGCCGACGAGGACGCCAGGGACGATTATGCCCGGCGCCTGGTTGAGCAATATGATGTGCGCACGCCGGGGATCACCACGCGCCTCGGCAGCCTTTCCGGCGGCAACCAGCAGAAGACCATCGTCGCACGCGAGTTTTCGCGTCCCAGTCGCCTGCTCATCGTGGCGCAGCCCACGCGCGGCCTTGATGTTGGCTCAATCGAGTTCATCCACCGCCAGATTGTGCGCATGCGCGACGAGGGCACCGCTGTGCTGCTGGTCTCCGCCGAGCTGGATGAAGTGCTCTCGCTGGCCGACCGGGTCGCCGTCATTTACAGCGGTCGCATCATCGACACCTTGCCCGCCGCGGAAGCCGATCGTGAACAGGTGGGTCTGTTGATGGCGGGTGTACGCACGGCAGAGGCGCCCGGTGACTGAAGGCCGCAGCGCGCGCAGCATGCCGGCGCCATTCCGCGCCTGGGCCCGCATCTCGCCGGGCCTGGTGCCGGTGATGGCGGTCATCACGGCCTTCATCATCGGCATCCCTTTCATCGTTTTCACCGGCGCCGGCGGCAGCCTGGCCGAGGGCTTTCGCATCGCCGGCGTGGCCTACAGCTCGCTCATCGAGGGCGCGACCGGCCTCGCCAGCAACGAACTGGTCACCCCGGAGGACGTGGCGCTGGCGCGACAGTTGCTGGCGCAGGAGGACATGAGCGCCCGCGCGCTGGGCCGCCTGGGACGCGCGACCGCGCGCCTGGCCGAAGCTGACCTGGACGAGCTGCGCGCCATGGCCAATGTGCTGGAGCGTCATGAACTTGAGGACGAGGCCTTCGACGAGTTGGGGATGCGCCTGTCCGCCATCCGCAACATCGGCGCTGACACGCTGGTTGACATGCGTCCGCTGCTCACCGGGCTGGACGAGTTGTCACGCGGCGATGTGCGCGGCCTGGCCGAAGCGTGGGCCGACCCTGACGCCGATCTGGTGCAGTTGCGCGCGCAGCTGGAAGCGCTCGCGCCTGTGGCCGCCAGTATTGAGGACGAGGCCTTGCTGGCGCAAATGCGCCTGCTGGACAGTGAGGGCATCGTGACGCTGACGCGCCTGCTGGCGCAGCTGGAGCTGGCGCGCGAGCTCGAGCTGGACCCGGCCGGCGCGGACGCCGACCTGATCATCCGCATGGCGGCAGAGACGACGTCGGATGTACGCGATCTGCTGGAGACCTTGCAGACCCTGGAGAACGCCGGCATCAGCGCCATTGCTGCTGCCAGTGAACAGTTCACCCTGCTGCGGCGCATGATCGACGAAGAGGTGCTGTTGAATGCGGACAGCGCGCGCGCGGCGCTGGAGACGGAACTGCCCGACGCGTTGGCGAACAACCTGATTGTGCGCCGTCCCGGCAACCGCCTGCTGCTCGACCGGGCGCCGCAGGGGTCTGTCGGCATTATCTACGAGGACAGCGCCAACACGCCCGATGACCCGGCGGACGACCGGGCGGAAGTGGCCTGGCTGCGGCTGGGCGAGCGCGTACTGATGCTTATCATCCCCAACCTGGAGAGCATGTTCGTGCGTTCGATTCCTTTCGTCATCGCCGGCCTGGCGGTGGCGCTGGGCTTCAAGGCCGGCCTCTTCAACATCGGCGCCGAGGGTCAGCTCTACGCCGGCGCCATCGTCGCGGTGGTGCTGGGCTTTACGCCGGCGCTGGCGGAGTTGCCGGGGGCCCTGCATCTGGCGCTGGTGCTGCTGGGCGGCATTGTGGGCGGCTTTCTGTGGGGCGCGCTGCCGGGCGCACTGCGCGCCTTTACGGGCGCGCACGAAGTCATCACCACCATCATGCTTAATTTTATCGCCATCCTGACGGTGGACTGGCTCATCAAGACGCCAGGGCTGCTGCGCGACCCCGAGGCCAGCCTGCCGCGCACGCCCTTCATCGCCGCTTCAGCGCGCCTGCCGGTCTTCAGCCAGATCGGATTGCCGTGGTTCGTGCTGGCCGGTCTGCTGGTCGCATCCTGGTCGCTGTGGCGCCGCCGTCAGGCCCTGCCAGGCAATCGGCGCCTGATTCTCCGCTGTCTGCTGCCAGGCGCGCTGGTGCTGGCGGCCGGTATCTTCCTCTCCGCGATCGCCGTGCGCGACAACCTGCATCTGGGCCTGGTGCTCATGTTGCTGACGGTGTGGTTCACGGACTGGTTCCTCAACCGCACCACGCCGGGCTTTGAGCTGCGCACGGTGGGCGCCAACCCGGACGCCGCGCGCTACGCTGGCATGAACGTGCGCCTCAACATCGTGCTGGCCATGGCCATCAGCGGCATGCTGGCGGGCATTGCCGGCACCATTCAGGTGATTGGCGTGCAGTTCAACCTGCAGCCGGAATTTTTTACCGGCCTGGGCTTCGACGCCATCGCCGTGGCCCTGCTGGCGCGCACCAACCCGCGCAACATGATCCCCGCCGGCTTTCTTTGGGGCGCGCTGTTGACCGGCGCGCCGTTGATGCAGGTGAACGCCAACATCTCCATCGATCTGGTCATCATTATCCAGGCGCTGATCATCATGTTCATCGCAGCGGACGCCATCATTCGCTATGTGTGGCGCGTGCCGCAGGCCAGCATTGAGGAGCAGGAAGCGGCGATGTTCTCGAAGGGCTGGGGAGGCTGAGCGTGGCGACGATGGACATTACGATCCCGGCTGCCGGCTGGCGCGAGCGACTGCGCGCGGGCGTCCGCATCACGCGCAACGGCGTGTTCTCGCTGGTGTTCGTGCTGCTGGGCCTGTGGCTGCTACTTTACGCCGCGCCGCAGGTGCCGCAGGGCAGCATCACGCGCCTGACCGCCGGGCGCCAGGCCGGCCTGGAGATCGCAGTGCAGCCCTGGCTGCTGGTGGTCGGCGCCTGGTACGTCATCGCCGGCGCTCCCGGTCTGCTGCCCGGCGGACAGCTGCGACGCTTCCATTTCCGCGCCCTGCTGCTGGCCGCGCTGCTGCTCTTCCCCACCATCCTTATCCTGGCGGCGGCTGGCCGCAGCACCAACGCCGTCAGCATGCTGGCCTCCAGCCTGCGCCTCGCCACGCCCATCGTGATTGGCTCCATGGCCGGCATCTGGTGCGAGCGCTCCGGCGTCGTCAACATCGCCATCGAGGGCATGATGCTGACCGGGGCGGCCTTCGGCTTCGTCGCCTTCTCGCTCATCGCGCCTTCCATGGACAACAGCAGCGCACTCTTCATCGGCGTGATCTTCTCCCTGCTGGCCGGCGGCGTCATGGCCGCGTTGCACGCCTGGCTCTCGATCACCTTCCGCACCGACCAGATCGTGAGTGGCACCGTCATCAACATTCTCGCGGTGGGGTTGACCAGCTTCATGCGGCGCGAGATTCTGCTCGGCACCTCGGACGCCGGCCGCGAGACGCTGCAGGCGGTGCCTTTCGAGCAAATCGCGGCCTTCCCGCCGCTGCGTAGCTTGCTGGACCAGCTGGGCAGCCTCCCGCTGTTCGGCGACCTGCTGTTTCCGCTGCTGGAGGAGGTGTTCTTCAGCGGCAAGCCGATCTTCTACATGATGTTCGTGCTGCTGATTCTGACGCACGTCATCCTGTTCTACACGCGCTGGGGCCTGCGCACGCGCGCCGTGGGCGAGAATCCGCGCGCCGCCGACACGCTGGGCATCAATGTGCAGCGCACGCGCTGGATCAACGTCATTATCGCCGGCGCGATTGCGGGCCTGGCGGGCGCGTGGCTGTCGCTGGAGACGACGGGCACCTTCGACGACAACATGACCGCCGGGCGCGGCTTCATCGCGCTGGCCGCCATGATCTTCGGCAAGTGGCTGCCCTTCGGCGCGTTCGGCGGCGGGCTGCTCTTCGGCTTTTCCAGCGCGCTGGAGACCCGCTTCCAGATTCTGGGGGTAACCCTGCCACCGCAGTTCCTGCAGATGACGCCCTATCTGGTGACGATCGTCGTGCTCGCCGGTCTGGTGGGCCGGTCGCGCGCGCCTGCGGCCATCGGCAAGCCCTACGAGAAGGAGTGAGCCGCGTCCAGCGGCCACACCGGCAGCACTTCCATGTCAAGTCCGTCGCGCTGGCCAGCCAGCCAGCGCCAGTGCGCCGCCGCCGCGATCATGGCGCCGTTGTCGGTACACAGCGCCAGCGGGGGGAAGTGCAGCGGCAGCGCGCTGGCTGCGCCGAGGGCGCTGCGCAACGCCTGGTTGGCGCTCACGCCGCCCGCGACCAGGATGGCTGATACGCCGTGGCGCTCTGCCGCGCGCAATGTCTTTTGCGCCAGCACTTCTACCAGCGCCGCCTGAAAGCCGGCTGCCAGGTCCGCGACGGAAAGCTCCGCACGCAGACGCGGCCGCCGCGCATTGGGGTCTTCACAGGCGGCGCGCAGCACAGCCGTCTTCAGGCCGGAGAAGCTGAAGTCATCGCTGCCGCGCAGCCAGGCGCGCGGAAAACGCCAGACGGCGGGGTCGCCTGTCTGCGCCGCGCGTTCGATGTGCGGGCCGCCGGGGAAGGGCAGGCCCAGCAGGCGCCCGACCTTGTCGAAGGCCTCGCCAGCCGCGTCGTCGCGCGTGCTGCCGAGGCGCTGCCAGCGGCCATGGCCCTGCATCAGCAGCAGCTCGGTGTGGCCGCCGGAGACGATGAGCACCAGCAGGGGGAAGTCGGGTTCGTCCGGCAGGCCCGGCCACAGCGAGTAGACGTGGCCTTCGAGGTGGTTGATGCCCAGCAGCGGCAGGCCGGCTCCGAGGGCCAGGCCCTTGGCGTAGTTCACGCCGACCAGCAGCGAACCGACCAGGCCCGGCCCGCGCGTCACGGCGATGGCGTCCAGGCGTGCCAGCGACAGGCCGGCCTGCGTCAGGGCCTCGTCGACGACCGGCACGATGGCCTCCACATGCGCACGTGAGGCCAGCTCGGGGAAGACGCCGCCGTACTGCGCGTGCAGCTCGATCTGTGAGGCGATAACATTTGCTGCGATTTGGCGCCCGTCAATGACGACGGCCGCGGCGGTTTCGTCGCAGGAGGTTTCGATGCCGAGCAGCACAGTCATGACGCGACTGCCTCCAGCTGTAGCGTGGCCGGTTGACCCAGGAAACGTCCGACGTCAGCGACCTCGGCCTCCAGCTCCGGCAGGCGCTGCGGCGGCAGGTTGGTAAAGGGCGTGACGATGAGGGTCAGTGAGCGGCGGTTGCGTTTGAGTTGCCAGCGGCCGCGCACCACGCCGTCCAGCAGCAAGGAGGGCCGGATGATGCCGCCGCCCGGGTGAATGTGATGGCTGTGCTGCGGCGGCAGGACGAGCGCGCGCTCCACGTGACTCAGCAGCAGCGCGTCGAAGGCCGGCAGCAGATGCAGGCTGCGCTGTAGCGGCATTTCCAGCCAGGGCAGCTGCTCGTTGAGCAGGGCTGCGGGCTGACCCGCGGCCATCACGGGCGTGACTGCGGCGGCGAGCGCGTCGAAGCCCGCGCGCGCCAGGCGCAGCGACAGGCCTGACCAGCGCGCGAGGTCCGCGGGCGCCGCCGGGCCGAAGGCGCGCAAATAGCGACGGGTCAGTCGTTTCAGGTTTTCAGCGTCATCCTGCATACGATCCTGCATACGATCCTGCATACGATCTTGCGTACGATCTTGTGTACTATCTTGCATACGATCTTGTGCACCCGCACTATCTTTGGTGTCATCTTTAGCGCCAAAAGCCATTTCAGGATCAACACTGGAATCATTATGCGCCGGTGCAAGCAGGCGATAGGCGGGGCGGCCAGCGACGCCGGGGACGCAGACCAGCACGCCCTCCAGCGCGGCGCGGCGCAGCAGATGCGGCGCGGCCTGGCCCTGCACCGAGAGGTTGGCGGCAGCCAAATGCTGCTTCAGTGCGGCGCGCGTTTGCGGGCCGTCCGCGAGCAGCTGACGCAGCAGGGCGGTGGCGCGGGCGCAGGTGTCGGCATCAAGGCCCAGCTGCGCATAGCGGCGCGCGGTGAGGCGGATGAATTCCGGGCCAAAGATTGGCAGCAGCCAGGGCAGATCCACCGCGGCGACGAAATGCAGCGTGCCGCGCATCAGCCAGGTCCAGCAGAGTTCGCCCACGTTCAGCGCGTGTCGCACATTTTCAGCGACGAGGCCGCGGCTGCGCACGCGCACAGCGAGGGTGGCCGCGTTGTAGTCCTGGGCCTGCAGGCTGTGGGCCGCGGCCAGCAGCGGCGTCAGCGCGTTGAAGGGGGCGGCAAGGCGCTGGGCGCGCAGGCGCAGCTGGAGCAGCTGGTCAGGTGCGAGCGTGAGCGTCATGGCAGTTGCCAGAAGGGGCCGATGAGGCCCAGCGCGGCGAAAAGCTGCTGCGCCTGCTGCGGGCTGCGACCGAAATATGTCGGCGACAGGCGCGCGCGGTACCAGGCCTGGGCCAGCGCCCAGGTCTGCACCAGAGTTAAGGTTGCGCCGTGCTTACGTCCCGTTTGCGCGCACCAGGCGTCGATGTCCGCTTCCGACCGGAAGAGCAGGATGGTCGCTCAGGTTTCGACGAGATCGTCATACCAGCGGCGGAAGGGCAGCGCGAAGTGCACCAGCGCGTCTTCAGCCAGCAGTGCGCCGTCGCGGACGCAGCAGCGCAGCGTGCCGCCGCCCTGGCTGTAGCGCATTTCGATGTCCGCGTCCTGCCCCAGCATGGCGGGGATGCCGGGCGCATCCCAGGCGCAGTTGGCGTAGAGCCACTGGTCAGCGACGCGCGCGCGAAAGTCGGTCGGCAGGGCCGAGAGCGGGTTGGCCATGCGGATGCGTTCGCCGTCGGCTGCGAGCAGAATGAGATGCGCGTTGTGCAGGCGTTGCCAGGCAGCGCGCGCGGCAGACTCCGGGATGCCACAGGCCGACGCGCTCTCTGCCAGGGTGGGCGGACGCGCCTGCTGGCACCAGAAGCGATAGAGCTGCAGGCGCAGGGCCTGATCCTGCTCGCTGATCATGCGCGGCGCATTCGCAGTAGCTGCGCCGCCGCCACGAGCGCAGCGCCAGCAAAGACCCACCACAGCGCCAGCGTCGGGAAGAGGTAACGCGGGATGGCGTAGAGCGTGAGGTGCAGCAGGAAGGTATAGGCGATGAAGCCGGCCAGCGGCAGGGTCTGGCGCCAGCGCCGGCGGGTGAGCCAGAGGCCGGCCAGGCCGGCCAGCAGACCTGTGAAGTGCAGCAGATAGATGAGCAGACGGGGCCAGAAATTCTCCGCCGCCGTCAGCCGCAGCAGGTCGGCGGGCGAGCCACCGTCGCGCAACCAGTCCTGCGCCATGAGGCGCAGCGGCGGGCCGTCGTAGTGGCCGGTGCCAAAGGGTTGCAGCAGCGCCGCGCCCAGCTCATTCATGCGTCGCAGCAGATGTCCGGCGGGGTCGGCGCTGATGCGCTGCTGCGCGCCCTGGATGTAGGTTGCCTGGCGCTCGGCGGATACGGTCGGCAGTTCGCCGGTGTCCTCGATCAGTTGCGTGTCGAGCTCGGTGGGGCCCTGCCAGCCCTCATCCAGCGCGCTGATATACAGGAAGGCGGCCAGGCCTTCGCCGGCGATGACGAAGCGCTGCCAGCGCGCGAGGTTGTAGACGGTCCAGCTGCCGACGACCAGGCTGTAGACCGCCAGCAGCAGCAGGGCGTGGCGCAGGCCCTGGCGCCGGCCGGGCAGCAGCAGGTGGATGGCGATGCCGAGGGGGAAGAGGAGCAGCACGGCGCGGGTCAACGTGGCGAGGCCGAGCAGCAGGCCGGTCACGACGACGTGTTGGGGACGTTCGCTGTGGTGGGCGAGCGCGGCGAGCAGCAGGAAGATGTAGAGGGTCTCGGTGGCGATCTGGGCGGACTCGAGGATGAAGGCCGGCGAGATGGCGATGGCGGCGGCGGCGCTGAAGGCGGCAGGGTCGCTCCCGATTACCTTGCGCCCGAGACGCCAGATTAGCCAGACGGTCAATGCGCCCAGCAGCGCCTGCGCGGCGCGAATGAGCAGTACGGCCGTTGCGCGCGGGAAGAGCGCCTGACTGCTGCCGATGAAGATGAGATAAAGAGGCGGCGAAGTCAGGCCGTGCAGGCTGATGAAGAGTCCGTCAGGATGGGTATCGACGCCGTAGCCGGCGAGGCGGCCGTTGTCGAAGCCGGTCATCAGGGCGTAACTGTTCGCCAGGTACCCGGTGCTGTCGCCGCCGCTGGTTTGATAGCCGAGCGCATGGTCCTGGCCGAGGCCGGTCGCCAGACGCAGCAGGAAGGCGAGCAGAACGAGGAAGGGCAGCAGGCGGGGCAGCCTGCCGGTAGCCTGGGCCGGTGTCGCCAGGGCGGGAGAATCCACGCGCATGCGCTGCCTGTTCCTCCTCGATCAGGGGCGGGATGCTGTTGCCGGGTGCGGCGCGCTACAGGCTGTCATTATACCCCTGCGCGCCAACCGCCCGGGAGGCTGGCTGTCACCGGGGGCGCAGCGCCAGGATGCGGCCGCCCGTCATGCTGACGTAGAGCCAGCCCTCGGGGCTGACCGCGACATCCAGCGGGCGCTCGGGCCAGAAGCCGCTGCCGCGGTAGTTCATCACCGCAACGGTGAAGTCGCTGATGAATCTGGATGCAAGCTGTTGCGGCAGGATGACTTCTGGCGGGAGCGGGTTGCCCTGGGCATCGAAGTTGATGGCCGCCAGCGCGTAACCGCGCAAATCGACGCGGTGGCGCGAGCCGTGCAGCGTCACCAGCAGCGCGTCCTGCAGACCGGGCAGCGCATCATGGTCATAGTGGGCCAGGCCGAAGGGCCGGCTGCCGCCCGGCAGGGTGAGGGCGGGCGCCTGGGTCTGCGCGCAGGCGGGCCCACCGGCCCGGGCCGGCTGTTGCTGCGCGCCGAGGCACCAGGGCCAGCCAAAGTGCGCGCCAGGCACGACGCGGTTGATTTCGTCGAGGGCGTCGTCACCCCTGGCCTGCGCGCGCGCGACGCTGTCGGTGGCCCACAGCTCACCGTTGCGCAGGGCGAGTCCGGTCGGCTGGCGCAGGCCGCGGGCCAGCACGCGACGCTGGCTGCCATCCGGCGCCATGGCCAGGATGGAGGGGGCTTCGTCCTGGTCGCAGGCTTCACAAGGGGCGACGAGGGACACATAGAGCGCGCCGTCGGCGCCGACGACGAGGTCGCCGCCCCATTGCCCGGGCAAGAGCGGCAGGTCGTTGACCAGCGTTTCGGCCTGCTGCGCACCGGCGGGCAGGCGCCAGATGTTGGGGCCGCCGGTGATGTAGAGCGCAGCGTCGCCCCAGTCCATGCCGGAGGGCAGCGTCAGGCCGGTCAGGGCCAGCTGCGCGTCATCCGGCAGTTGATCGCCATCGCTGTCGCGCAGCGCCCACACTTCGCCACGCAGCGGGCTGGCGGCGTAGAGCGTGCCGTCGGGCGCCACCGCCAGGGCTGTCAGGGCCAGGGCCTCGTTGTGCGGGGTCTCGTAAACCAGTTCGGAGCAGAAGCGCTGCGTATCCACCCAGGGCGGATCGCGAAAGGTTGGGCGCTGGTTGCAGGGCGGCAGCGCAGAATCATCAGCCAGGGTGGAGGCGGCCAGCAGCATCAGGCCGGCCAGCAGCAGGAGGAGCGGGCGACGGGCTTTGTTAGGGTTTGCTGAATATCGGGACGGACGCTGCACGAAACCTCCGATTGCCGCTACAATGCCATCATACATGCAACACTCGCAAACAGACTGCCCGCGTCGGCCACAGGCGACAGCGGCGATGGAGAGCGCATGGCGCTTAAAACGATTGTTCGTCTGTTGACGCTCAGCGTGGCGCTGGTGACCGGTTGCAGCGCCCTGCCGGGGCTGGGCGTCATCACCGGCGATGAATCCGGCCAGGACGAGGCGCAGCGCACGCTGGAAGTCATCGACCTGGTGATGGCGGACAAGACGGGCGCGACCGATCCCTCGTTGATTGCCGCCGCCAACCGGATTGAAGCGGCCGTGCTGGGTGTGGACATCATTGAGATCCGGCACAATCTGAGCGAAGACTCGCTGGTCGTCCACATGCTGTTTGCGCCGCCCGGCGACGTCAGCGGCCAGACCACGGCCGGTCTGATCAATCTCTACACAGCCATCCAGCGCGCGAACGAGTTTACGTGGCAGGGCACCGCCGCCGAGAGCGAAGGCAGCAGTATGCTGCAGGTCAACTTCATCTCGCCGCAGGGCATCTCCACGCTGGACAGCGGCCCCGGCTTCATCGGGGTGGTGACCAACCGTTTCGAGATTGAGCGCACGCAGGCCCTCAGCTATCTCAAGGGCCCGCGCGGGCTCAACGACTTTCTGGACCTGATCGCCGAGGGCACGCTTTTCTACGAAAACACCGATGGCTTCCTGCTGTACGAGGGCGAGCCCAATCATCCCCTGTTTATGCTGGATGGCGTCGGCGAGGCAGGCCAGTGAGCGCAGGGAGGACGGCCCGATGACTGAAATCCGCAGGTACGAACCTGCGCGCGAACGGCTGGCCCTGCAACGCCAGCGCTATCCCTGGGAGAGCGAGGAGACGCTGGTTGACGAGCGGCGCAAGCTGCACAATCGCGTCAAGGCCTTCTTCACCGAACACATCACACGCAACCTGTTTCTGGTGTTCATCGCAGCGGCCCTGCTGGACGCCGGCTTCATGCGCGGCATACTGCGCGTGCTGGAGGGGGCGATCCCCTTTATCGGTCGCTTTCTGTTTGTCGGGGCCTTTATGATCGGCCAGTTCGCCATGATGTTCTGGTTCCTGGGGCGGGCGCGGGCCTACACCATCTGGCCTGGCTCGGACACGCAGGGGGTCAGCTTTGAGGACTACCGGGGTCAGCCCGAACTGCTGGCGCAGGCGCGGCAGATCGTGACGCTGGTGCGCGGCGTGCGGGCCTTCGAGGCGGCGGGCGGCGAGCCGCTCAACGGCCTGTTGCTGGAGGGGCCGCCCGGGACGGGCAAGACCTGGCTGGCGAAGGCCATCAGCACCGAGGCGGGCGTGCCCTTCTTCTACATTGACGGCTCGGGCATGCAGTCGATGTTCTTCGGCATCGCGCCGCTGAAGGTGATGAACCTGTACCGCAAGGCGCGCAAGGCAGCGAAAGATTACGGCGCCGCGATTATTTTCATCGACGAGATTGACGCGGTCGGATCGCGCGGCGGCGTGGCGCGCAAGCGTGAAAATTACAGTGAAGCGACGGCCAGCACACGGTTGCCGATCATGTTTGGTGGCATGGGCGGCGCCAATGTTGGCCTGCTCAGCACGCTGCTGGTGGAGATGAGCGGCTTCAGCCAGGAGCACGGCTGGATGGCGCGCAAGAAGAAGTGGTGGTTCCGCAACATCCGGCGCAAGCCCTTCCCGCAGCCGCCCAAACGCGTGCTGACCATCGGCGCCACCAACCGCGTGCACGCGCTTGACGACGCGCTGTTGCGCCCTGGCCGCTTCGACAAGAAGGTGCGCGTTGACGTCCCGGATCTGGAGGGGCGCCGTGAAATTCTTGAGTATTACCTCTCGACCATGGCCCATGACGAAACCATTGACCCGCTGACCCTGGCCGTCGAGACGCAACGCTATACGCCAGCGGACCTGAAGTATCTGCTCACCGAGGCCCTGCGCCACGCGTTCTTCGACGGGCGCACGTCCATGAGCTACCGGGACTTTGCGCGCGCCCAGCCCGAGCATGAAATGGGGCTGCGCGAACCCATCAAGAATCTGACGCAGGTGACGAAACGTCGTTTGGCCGCGCATGAGGCCGCGCACGCGATCGCGGTGCGCCTGTATCGGCCGGACTGGCGCATTGCGCGCATCACCATCATTCGCCAGGGCCGGGCGCTGGGGCATGTATTGCCGATGCCCGCGACCGAAAGCTACGAGTACATCAACACGGAACAATCGCTGCGCAACCGGCTGCGCATTTCGGTGGCCGGCAAGGCGGGTGAGATGGAGTACGGCGGCGAGCAGGAACAGACTCTGGGCGTTGGCGGCGACTTCATGAACGTACGCTTCGTGCTGCGGCAGATGGCCGGAGCCGGCATGTTTGGCCCGCTGGGCATCGCCGATGAGCCGGAGACCGTGCGCGAAGTGCGCAAGATGATGGAGGAGACTTTCCTGCAGGCGCTCGACGAAGTGCGCGTGGATTTGCGCCTGCACCAGGAGATGGGCGAGGGCCTGATTGATCTGCTGATGGAGAAGGAAGAGCTCTTCGCGAACGAGGTCGAGACCTTCTTCGATGGCTACGGTCTGTTCACGCCGAAGCCGCAGATTGGCCGGACTGACAATGGCAAGGATGACCGTCAGCTGACCCACTGAGGCTGGCGCCACAGCCGGTTCAACTCGTGCGGCAGGTCGTCGGTAGCCGGTCACTGCGCCCGCTGCTTAAGCGAAGACTCATACGCTGCCGGACGCAGGGCCAGATTTACGGGTAGAATACGGACAGGTGTGCAGGGCAGGGGCCGGGGCGACCGGCAGAGTCCTGCGGCACCGGCAATTCAGTTGATTCCCCGAAGGGGGCTGCCAACATGACATCCAGCCAGATAGAACCGCGGCGCGAGCGCTTCCAGTGGGAAGAGGAAGAATCCTGGGTCGAGCAGCGTCAGCGCCTGCCATGGCGCATCTGGCGCTTCATCAAGCGCATCCTGATTCCCGGGGTGCTGCTGACCCTGCTTGTGCTGGTGCTGCGGGACGCGGAGTTCACGCGCAACATCATCCCCGTCGCCGGGCAGGTACTGCAGATCGCGCTCTACATAATGATCTTTCTGGCGCAATTCATCCTGCTGTTCTGGTTCCTGGCGCGCACACGCAGCTACATCATCATGCCCGACACGGGCGGTGACGGGATCAGTTTCGAGGACTATCGCGGACAGCCCGAGATTCTGGAACAGGCGCACCAGATCGTCACGCTGCTGCGCGGGGTCAAACAATTCGAGCAGGCGGGCGGCGAGTCACTCAACGGCCTGTTGCTGGAGGGCCCGCCGGGCACGGGCAAGACCTGGCTGGCGCAGGCCATCAGCACGGAAGCGAAAGTCCCTTTCCTGTACATGGACGCTTCGGGGTTGCAAGCCATGTTCATGGGTGTGGGCCCAATGAAAGTGATGGGCCTGTTCCGCAAGGCGCGCAAGCTGGCAAAGCGTTATGGCGCGGCCGTGATCTTCCTTGACGAGATCGACGCGGTCGGCTCGCGCGGGGGCGTGGCCGCGGTGGGCGAAGAAGAAGGCGAAGGCGGCCAGCGCGGGATGTTTGGCGGCGGTGGCGGCGCCTCCGGTGGCATGGGTGTGCTGAGCACAATGCTCATCGAGATGGACGGCTTCAGCCAGGAACATGGTCGACGCGCGCGCTGGCGCGCCTGGTGGTGGAAGACCTTCCGCCGGCGCAAGCCGCCGAAGCCGGAACGGCGCGTGCTGGTCATCGGCGCCACCAACCGCATGTCTGCGCTGGATCCGGCGCTGCTGCGGGCTGGTCGTTTCGACAAGAAACTGCGCGTGGACGTGCCCGACATGGAAGGGCGGCGCGAGATTTTTGAGTACTACCTCGAAAGCTACTCGCACGAAGCGGAAATGGAGTCTGCCATCCTCGCTTCCGAAACGCCGGGCTACACGCCCGCCGACATCAAGTATCTGCTCAACGAGTCGTTGCGTTACGCATTCTTTGACGGGCGCACGCGCATCAGCTATCAGGACTTCATGTACGCGAAGCCGGAACATGAGATGGGCCTGCGTTCGAAGATGAAATACATGGAGCCGGAGGCCAAACGGCGGCTGGCGACCTATCAGGCCGGCGTGGCGCTGGCCGTGCGCCTGTTCATGCCCTCGCACCGCATCAGCCGCATCACCATCCTGCGTCAGGGCTCCTACTACGGCCACGTGTGGCACTACCCCGCGCAGGAATCCTACCAGGGGCTGCAGATCAAGCCCGAGCTGATGCAGCGCGTCAAGGTGGCTGTAGCCGGCAAGGCCGCGGAAATCGAGTACTGCGGCATTGAATTCCAGAGCACGCTGGTGGGCCGCGACCTGAACCGCGCCTACAGTCTGCTGGCGGCCATGGCCAACGCCGGCATGCTGGGGACGATGGGCGCGACCAGCACCATGGTCTACGATCCGATGAGCGGCATACGCAACAAGTGGACGCCCGAACAGGCGCGCGCCATCGAGGAAGCCTATCAGGAAGTGCTGCAGGACACGCGCGTGGCCCTGCGCGAACACGCTGAATTGATGAACGAACTGGTCGACCTGTTGCTGGAGCGGGAGGAGCTGCTGTCGGACGAGGTGCGCGCCTTCTTCGTGCGCTATGGCCTGCACACGCCCGATCCCACCATCATCCGCGACGGTGAGGAATTCCACATATTCCCCCGTCTTGAACCCGGCCAGGACAGCCCGGAGGCCCAGGTCGCGACCTGAAGCCCGGGCCGGTGATCCGCGATGGACGCCCGCCTCGTCGAATTCATCCGCGCCCTGCGCGCCGCCGGTGTGCGCGTCTCGCTGGCGGAGAGCCAGGACGCCGGCGACGCCCTGGATGCGGTGGGCGTGGCGCAGCGCGAACGCTTCCGCGCGGCCCTGCGCGCGACGCTGGTCAAGGAAGCGCGTGACCACCCGGCCTTCGATTATTTATTCCCGCTCTTCTTCGGCAGCGGCCAGCCGCCCATGGCCGACATTCCCGCCGACCTGACGGAGGAGGAGCGCGCGACCCTGCGCGAGGCGCTGGCCGCGCTGGCCGGCGACGCGGAGGCGTTGGCAGAGTTACTCCGGCAGCTGCTGCAGGGTAAGCCTTTCCAGACGCCACAATTGCAGGAACTGGGCGAGCAAAGCGGCTTGCCCGGCGGCGAGTCGCTGACGCAACGGCGTTGGTACGAGCGGCGCATGCGGCGCGCGGCCGGGTTGCCGGAGCTGGAAGATCTCATCAGCGAGTTGCTGCAGGCGCTGGCAGAATTGGGCATGAGCGCTGAGGCGCGCGCACAACTGCAGCAGCAGTTGATGCAGAACGCCGGCGCGCTGGACGAACAGCTGGCGCAGTACGTGGGCAGCAGTCTGGCGCGTCAGCTGGCCGAGCGCGGGCCGGAGCCAACGCGGGACTTGCTGGACGTCCCTTTCACGCAGCTGCGCCACAGCGAGGTCGAGGCCCTGCGCGAGGAGCTGCAACGGCTGGCGGCGCGCCTGCGCACACGGGCTGCGCTGCGGCAGCAGCACGCCCGCGAAGGCAGACCGGATCCGCGGCGCACGCTGCGCGCCAGCCTGCGTTATGGTGGCCTGCCGCTGGAGATTCAGCGGCGTTCGCGGCGCCGCAAGCCGGCGCTGGTGCTGCTCTGTGACCTGAGCACCTCGATGCGGCACTGCGCCAGCTTCCTGCTGATGCTGATCCATCAACTGCAGGACCAGGTCGCCAAAACCAGCAGCTTCATCTTCATCGACGACCTGGTGGAGATCAGCGACCATTTCGCCAACCGGCAGCCGCGCGAGGCCTTGCTGCGTGTGCTGCGCGAGAATCCGCCCGGCCACTACAACACCGACCTTGGCCGCAGCCTGGAGACACTGTGTGAACGGCACGGCGACTGCGTGGACCCGCGCGCGACGCTCATCATTCTGGGCGATGGCCGTAACAACTACAACGATCCGCGCCTCGATCTGGCGCAACAGTTGCAGCGCCGCAGCCACCGGCTCTTCTGGTTCAACCCCGAGCCGCGCGCGGAGTGGGGCAGCGAGGACAGCGACATGCCGGAATACGCTCGCTGCGCGGACGGCGTCTATCCGGTGAGCACCTTGCGCGAACTGGCCAGCGCGGTCGACGAGATTCTGGCTGTGCGCTGAAGATGGTTCAGGGCAGCACCTGAAACTCGATGTGGTAGTCGGCCGCGTTTTCCAGCGCCAGCCAGTAAGGACGCACCAGCTCGTAGTCGCAATCGCCCGCGCTGTGCAAGCGCAGCTGCAGGCGGATCTGGCGCGCGGCGTCATCGCGCTGCCACTGGACCACTTCGTGCTGCGTGGTGCAGCCCTGCGCCGCGCTCCACAGACCGGCGAGCACGCGGCCGTCGCTGAAGTCGAAGTCGTGGCGCTGCACCGGGCGGCGGCAGAGCCGGCTGTTGTCGGCGAGGTCGAAGAGATGCTCCAGTTCGGCGGCGCTGCGCAGCACAAAGAAGCGGCCGGCGGCGTCCTGGGCCGCTGCGAAGCAGATGCCGGACATCACGGTGCCGGCATCCGGCGCGGGGCCGGTCGACGTGGGCACCGGCACATCCTGCACGATTACCACGACCGGCAGCTCGTTGACGAGATTGCAGCCGGTCAGCAGCAGCAGAATCAGCCAGACCAGGCATCGCGGCGCAAGACCGGACATGGTAGTATAGGGCCATCTTCCGCCCTGTTTCTGCGGCAACCCGGGAGCGTGCATGCGCATACTTGTCATCTCGGATATTCACGCGAATCTTGACGCCTTCGACGCAGTACTGCAAGACGCCAACGGGCAATGGGACTATGTGTGGTGCCTGGGTGACGTGGTGGGCTACGGGCCGGACCCCAACGAATGCGTGGAACGTCTGCGCGAGCTGCCGCATCTCTGCCTCGCCGGCAACCATGACTGGGCAGCGCTGGGCCGTCTGGATCTGAACGCCTTCAACCTGGACGCGCGCCATGCTGTTGCGTGGACGAGCCAGGCGCTGACGCCCGCCAACCGGTTGTGGCTGGAGGCCTTGCCGACGACCTTTGTGGTGGGCGAGTACACGCTGGCGCATGGCAGCCCGCGCGAGCCGGTCTGGGAATACATTCTGGAGCCACGGGTGGCCGCGCTGAACTTCCCGCACTTCGAGACGCACTTCTGTCTGGTGGGCCACACGCACCAGCCCGTCATCTATGAACAGCAGGAAGGCCTGGGCATGATTGACATGATCATGCCCGACTCGCGTCAGCGCCGTCAACTGAACGGGCTGCGCCAGATCATCAACCCGGGCAGCGTGGGTCAGCCGCGCGACCAGAATCCGCAGGCGGCCTACGCGCTGCTGGACGTGCCGCAGGGCGTTTGGGAATACCGGCGCGTCGACTATGACGTGGCGGCAGTACAGGAGCGTATGCGCCGGCACGGGTTGCCGGAACGCCTGATCAGCCGCCTGGAGCATGGCTGGTAAGGCCGGCCCGGATGAGGCCACGCCCAGCCCGTCGATGCGCGCCTGGCTGGCGCAGATCTGGCGCCTGAGCGAACGGCTGCGTCCGGACGCCAGGCCCTGGGTCGGCACGGCTGGCCTGGGCGAGGCCATGGACGCCAGTCCGCCGGTGGTCAACCGTATGGTCACGCGTTTGCGCAAGGACACGCTGCTACTGCACGAACCCTACCGCGGCGTACGGCTGAGTGCGGCGGGCGAGCAGGTGGCGCTGCTGGAGCTGCGGCGCCAGCGCATCGCGGAAGTGTTTCTTGAGCGCGTGATGGGCTTCGGCTGGCACGAGGTGCATGCCGAGGCGGCCAGCCTGTGTGGCGGTCTGGGCGAGCTGTTGACGGAGCGCATGGCGCAGATGAGCGGGCAGCCGCAGCGTTGCCCGCACGGCGAAATGATCCCCGCCGCGGATGGCAGTCTGGCGCCGGCGGAAGATCAACTGCTCGCGCAGGTTGCGCCGAAAAGCGGCCCGCTGCGGCTGACGCGCGTGCTGACGCGCGAACCGGACCGGCTGGAGTATCTGGCGGCGCTGGGGCTGCGGCCGGAGCGGGAGCTGGAGGTCATCCATGCGGCGCCCTTCGACGGGCCGCTACAACTGCGCACGGGCCGGGAGTATCGCATCATTGGCCACAGCCTGGCCGAACTGATATGCGTGACGCCAGTGTCCTGAGGCGCCAGTCTGCGTATACAATAGTCAGGGACGGGAAGCCAGGAAACAGAATGCGAGCAGGTCTGCCCAACATCATGCGCAGCGCAGCGCTCAGCCTGCTGCTGCTGGTCAGCGCCATGCCCGCGCTGGCGCAGGACAAAGCGATCAGCACGCCCGTCGCCGCCCTGATGACGGACTTCCAGTTCGAGTTTCAGGGCTGGAACAACTGTGGCCCGGCCACGCTGACCAACGCGTTGACGCACTTCGGCTATCGCGACGACCAGATGCGCGCGGCCAGCTGGCTCAAGCCCCACCGCGAGGACAAGAACGTCACGCCGCAGGAGATGGTGGCTTTCGTCAACACTGAAGTGCCCGAGTTGCCGGTGCGCGCGCTGACGCGTACGGGCGGCGACCTGCAGCTGCTGCGCCAATTCATCGCCGGCGGGCATCCGGTCATCATCGAGCAGGGCTACGATCCGCCGCCGGGCGACCTGGGCTGGATGGGGCACTATCTGCTGCTGATTGGTTACGACGACGACAAGAGCGAATTCACCGCCCATGACAGCTATCGCGGCCCGCAGAAGACCTACAGTTACGAGCACGTCAACGAATACTGGCAGCACTTCAACCACAGCTACATCGTGCTCTACGAGAGTGTGCGCGAGCAGGAAATCATGGCGCTGCTGGACGCGGATGCGGACCCGCAGCAGAACCTGCTGGACACGCTGGAGGAACAGCGCCTGGCCGTGACGCTGGAGCCGGAGAACCCCTTCATCTGGTTCAACATCGGCAGCAACTACGCGGCGCTGGCGCCGGTCTACGGGCGGGCAGCCTGGGAGTATGCCGTCCTGGCCTATGATGAGGCGCGCCGTTACGGTCTGCCTTTCCGCATGCTGTGGTACCAGTTCGGCCCGCTGGCGGCCTACAACGCGGTGGGGCGCTACCAGGACACGCTGACGCTGGCGAACGTCAACCTGAACGATGGCGGCGGCCACTTCGTCGAGGAAATCTGGTACTACGTGGGCCAGGCGCGCGAGGGCATGGGCCAGACGCAGTACGCGCGCGAGAATTACCGTCGGGCGCTGGAAGTGAACAGCAACTATGTGGAGGCGCGCGCGGCGCTGGATGCGTTGCAGCCTGGCTGAGCGAGCGCTGCAGCGCGCTCCGCGACAGGGAGGCGCGCTTGCGCTACACTGCGGCCTGGTCGCCGGCAGCGGGAGAGTCGCAGGTGCAGCAGATGGAGTATGATGGCGCGCGCGCCAGGGCCGGAATCGGCACCCGCTTTCTTTCGCTGGTCATCGACACGCTGATCCTGGCGGTGCTGCGCTTCTTCATGATGTTTTCACTGTCGCCGCAGACCGTGCTGGCCGAACTGGTGACGGCTTTCGTGCTGGATGTGGCCACGACCGTGCCCTACTACTGGTACTTCTGGACGCGCAAGGGTGGCCAGACGCCGGGCAAGAGCATGCTGCGCATCCGCGTTATCAGCGAGAGCGGCGGGTTACTGAGTGATCGTCAGGCCATGCTGCGCGTGCTGGGCTACTATCTGGGTCAACTGTCGCTGGGGCTGGGCTTCGTGTGGGCGGCATTCAACAGCGAGCAGCAGGGCTGGCACGACAAGCTGGCGCACAGCCTGGTGGTTACCAGCGACGAGCCGGCGCGCTTCTTCCCGCAATAGACAGGGCGCGGCTGCCGCGGCGCTGGCTGGTTCGGGTTTCAGCATTCACTATGTTCAATAATGAGATGGCTGGAGTCGTCGCGCGGCGGCAACAGCGGTACGCTATGCGCGGAAACACTTCATTTTTTGTATGGACAGAAAGGGTCAGGATTATGAAAGAGAAGATACACGACGCTGAACTTGCCGGGATTGGCAAGCGTTTCTGGGCTACGTTTATTGATGGCATTATTCTTGGAATTGTGTTTGGTGCGATCGCGACCTTGACGGGCAGCGGTCTTGAAGGCAATCCGTTGCAGCTGGCGCTGACCATCGCATACTATTGGTACTTCCTGGCTCGCAGTAACGGCCAGACGCCCGGCAAAAAGGTGCTAAAGGTCCGCGTCGTCAAGGTGGATGGCTCGCAACTGAATGACACTGATGCGCTGGTGCGAGCAGTGGTGTCGCTGGTCAGCGGCGGCGTGTTCCTGCTGGGCTACCTGTGGGCCTTCATCGACAAGGACAACCAGACCTGGCACGACAAGGCCGCCGGCACCTTCGTCGTTGATGCCATGGACTGAAGTGGCCGGGTCTGACTTCCGGTGAGCGTTTCGCTGTGGCAGGCGGATGGCAAGCAGCCGCGGCGCGAGGTCGACTTTCTGGTCGTGGGCGCCGGTCTGGTGGGCTGCGCCGCCGCGCTGTTCGCCGCGGCCGCCGGCCGTCACGTCACCCTGACTGACGCGCGCGACCTGGGGCTGGGCGCCAGCAGCCGCAACGCCGGCTTCATGATCACCGGCCTCGACAGCTATTATCAGCGCGCCATCGAACGCTACGGCCACCCGGTCGTGCGCGAGCTGTGGGGCCTGTCCGAGACCACCCACCGCCATCTGCATCAGGTTATCGACGCTGCTGACGGGACTGTGCAGCGGCAACGCTGCGGCTCGTTGCTGCTGGCCGAGAGCGCGGACGAGGCGCGCGACCTGGAGCGGGCCGCGCGGGCCATGGACGCGGACGGCATCGACGTGCAGTTTCACGCGCGCGACCCGTTGCGCCGCGGTTACCATGCGGCCATTGAGCAGGCGCGCGACGCGGCGGTGCAGCCCATGGAGCTGGTGCAGGCGCTCTTTCAGCAGAGCGGGGCGACCCTGATCCCCGACAACGAGGTCTGGCGCCTCGAAGCAATCGATGCGAAGCGCGTGCGGGTGTACAGCCGGCGCTTTCGGTTTGAGGCGCGGCAGGTGCTCATCTGCACCAACGCCTGGGCGGCGCAACTGCTGCCGCAACTGGCGCGCAGCATCGTGCCGGTGCGCGCCCAGATTCTGGTGACGGCCCCCTTGCCGCAGAGTCCCTTGCTCAACACTTGCGGCTACAGCGACTACGGATACATGTACTACCGCGACACCTTCGACGGGCGGCTGTTGCTGGGCGGCGGGCGCAAGCAGCATCGCTGGCTGGAGCACAACCGGCTGGATGAGCGCGTCAGCGAGCCGGTGCAGCGCGTGCTGGAGGCCTATTTGCGCCAGCGCTTCCCGGAGGTGGACGTACCGGTCGAGCGGCGCTGGGCGGGCATCATGGGCTTCAGCGCGGACGGCCTGCCGCTGGTGGGGCGGCTGCCGGGCATGCCGCGGGCGGGCTTCGCGGTCGGCTTCAACGGCCATGGCCTGGCGCTGGGCGCGGGCACGGCCGAGCGCGCTGTCGATCTGTTGCTACATGACCGGCACCCCGGCGCGGTCAGCGCGGAGCGCTTGCTGTAACGGCTACTCGCCGTGAATCACCTTGCGGAAGGCGCGCAGCGCAGCGGTGGTGTCGCCGTGGCCCCAGATGTTGCGCCCGATGACGGCGCCGCGCACGCCGGCCTGCAACAGCGAACGCATCATGTCCAGCGCATCCTCCAGCGTGGCGGTCTGCGGGCCACCGGCGGCCACCAGCGGCACCGGGCAGCTGGCGGCGATTTGCGTGTGCGCGTCCAGGTCACCGCTCCAGGGCGTTTTGATGACGTCGGCGCCGACCTCGGCCGTGCAGCGCACACCCCAGGCGATGTCCTCCGGCGTGAAGATGATCTCCTGGTTTTCCCCGCGCGGATACACATGACAGATGACGGGCAATTCGTGGCGGGCGCCCGCGCGCACCAGGTCGGACAGGGCGCGCAGATACTGCGCCTCGCTGTCGCCGCGGCCACGCGTGAAGACGACTACCGCGAGGGCGTCGGCGCCGAGGCGCAGGGCTTCCTCGACGGTGACCAGCTGCTCCATGGCCGTGTCGTCGGGGCGCACGAGGCTGGACTGGAGAATGAGCGGCACCACGCCGGCGTAAGGGCCCCAGAGGGCGGCGGCAGTCCCCTTGTGCATGGTCACCGCGTCCGGGCCGCCGGCCATGACGGCCGTCAGCGTGGCGCGCAGGTCCCGCAGACCGGCGGGGATGCCAGTCTGGTAACCGATGAAATGGTCGATGGCCACCGAGCAGAGATTGCCGGAGGAATTGGCGAAGATGCGGCTCAATCGGATTTGCTTGCCCAGACCCATGCGTCAGTGCTCCTTGTGTGCGAAAAGTGGTTGCGCTGGTTTAACCGGCGCGCGCCATGAATGCGTGTACCTCAGCCAGCGGCGGCACACCGGTCAAGCCGGGTTGCGTGGCTTTCAGCGCGGCGACGGCTGAGGCAATCCGCGCGCACTCGCGCGGGGGCTGACCCTGCGCCAGGGCCACGGCCCAGGCGCCGTGGAAGGCGTCGCCGCAGCCGTTGGTATCCTGCACCTCCACCGCGAAGGCCGGCTGATGGTGCACTCCCTCGGCATCCAGCAGCCAGCAGCCCTGTTCGCCCGCGGTGACGACCACCGCCGCGCGCTGCGGCGTCCACAAATGCTGCAGGGCTTGCTGCGGGCTGTCGCTGCCGGTCCAGCTGCAGGCGAAATGTTGCGAGAGGATGAGATGGTCGACCAGCGCCAGCAATTCTTCGAAGTGCGGCCCTGCGCCACGTTCGAAGTCGGCGACGATCGGAATGCCGGCCGCGCGTGCAATGCGGGCCGCGCGCAACTGGCCGGCCACGCCATAGGTATCGACGAAGAGCACGCGCGTCGCCTCAATCACCTCTGCCGGCGGCAGGGCCCCGTGCGCGCCCAGGCTGCCATCGTTGTAGGCAAAGATGGTGCGCGTGTGGTCCGCGTCACCAAGCACGACGATGGCGTGGATGGGACTGCCCTCATCCACGTGAACCACGGGTGACACGTCCACGCCGGTGCGCTGCAGTTCATCCAGCACGACCGTCGAGAGTTCGTCATTGCCCAGTTTGCCGGCGTAGGCGCAACTGCCGCCCATCCTTGCCCCGGTCAACAGGGCCGCCGTGGTCAGGCCGCCAACGCGCCGCTGGCGGTGCCTGACGCGAATCTTGGTATCGCCCGCGGGGAATCGCTCGACATAGATGGCGTCATCGACCGCCGCGCAGCCCAGCCCGAGCACATCCCAGCGTTTGTCCATCGGGGCGCCGGCGTCAGAGCTGGACGTCGAGGATGTGGCGCGCCGCCGGGCTGAGTCGGCGCCAGGTCTCCTCGCGCAGATAGCGCTGCTGGTCCAGCTGTTGCTGCTGGTCGCGGCGGCAGAAGTAGGAATGCAGGGCGCGCCTCCGCACCCCCGAGCCGTTGAAGGTGCCGCCGTGCCAGGTGTGCGAGTTGAAGATGACGACGCTGCCGGCCGGGGCCAGCAGCAGGCGCTGATGCGGATGCGGATCCTGCGGATCCTCCATGGCATCGCCTGGCAGCTGGCCGCTGCGCTGCGAGCCGGGCACGACGCGCGTGGCGCCGTTTTCCGCGCTGAAGTCATCCAGCAGCCAGATGGAGTTGCAGACGAAGTATTCGCCGGGCGACACTGCCTCGGTCCAGTCCACATGCAGCGGCTGCAGGCCACTGCCGGGCAGGGCGGCGCGGAAGTTGAGCGAAGAGAGGCGGAAGTCAGCGCCCAGGGCGTGCCAGATGGCGGCCAGCACGCGCGGATGCGTGAAGCAGACGTCGTAGCGCGGGTCCTTGTTGATGAGGTCGGAGAGGCGGTCGGCGCCGGTTTCCTGATGCACCTCAAGGCCGGCAGTCTCACCCTCGGCGGCGACCAGTTCGTCGGCGCGCGCTCCGAGCTGATGCACCTGCTCCGGCGTGAGGATGTTTGACAGCGGCAGATAGCCGTCGCGCGTCAGCTGTTCTTTCTCCGCCTCGCTCAGGGTATCCGGGCGAACGCCACAGGCCTCAAGCGCCGTCTGCATTTGCATGGGGAAGCTCCTGCTTGCGGGTCGTCGCCGCGAAGTATAGCACCCTTGTTGCGGCCCTGATATGCGCTAGACTGGGCGCGATGGTCCTTACCCTCCTTTCCCTTATCAGCCTGCTTTACCTCCTGTGCGCGCTGCTGCTGACGCTGTTCGCGCTGGGTTCGGCAGTGCTGCTGCTGGTCTACTGGCGCACACGTCACGAAACCCTGGCCGCGCCGCCGGTCAACGACTGGCCGCGCGTGGCGGTGCAGCTGCCGGTCTACAACGAGCGTCACGTCATTCAACGCCTGCTGGCGGCGGTGGCTGCGCTGGACTATCCGCGCGAGCTGCTGACGGTGCAGGTGCTGGACGACTCGGTGGACGAAACCAGCGCGCTCATCCGCCGGGCGCTGCCTGAGCTGCGCGCGCAGGGCCTCGACATTCAACATGTGCGGCGCGCGGCGCGCAAGGGCTTTAAGGCGGGCGCGCTGGCCGAGGGGCTGGAGTTGCTGGATTGCGAACTGGTGGCCGTGCTGGACGCCGACTTCGTGCCGGCGCCGGACTTTCTGCGGCGGACGGTGCCGCACCTGGCGGCGGACGAGCGCATCGGCATGGTGCAGACGCGCTGGGGCCATCTCAACTGGCCCGACAACGCGCTGACGCGCGGCCAGGCGCTGGCGCTGGACGGCCACTTCATCATCGAGCAGACGGCGCGTAACCGGGCCGGCTGGTTCATGAACTTCAGCGGCTCGGGCGGCGTGTGGCGCCGGGCCTGCATCCGTGAGGCCGGCGGCTGGAGCGCGCTGACGCTGACCGAGGACCTCGACCTCAGTTACCGCGCGCAGCTGGCGGGCTGGCGTTTCCTGTACCTGCCGGACGTGGTGGTGCCGGCGGAGGTGCCGCCGCAGATCGCCGCCTGGAAGCAGCAGCAGGCACGTTGGGCGCGCGGCAGCACGCGCACCCTGCTGGGGTTGTTGTGGCCGCTGTGGCGCGCACCGTTGCGGCCTAGCCAGCGCATCATGGCCACGCTGCATTTGTGCCAGTATCTGCCGCAGCCCTTGATGCTGCTGATGTTGCTGCTAACGCCGCTGCTGCTGCTGGGCGGCCGTTTCAGCGCGCTGCCGCCGGGGCCGCTGGGTCTGCTGGCGCTGGTGCCGGCCCTGCTCTACGTGCTCGGTCAATACGCGCTCTATCCGGACTGGCGCCGTCGGCTGCGCGCCTTCCCAATGCTGGTGTTGCTGGGCACGGGCATGACCTTCAACGCGAGCCTGGCCGTGCTGGCGGGCCTCGTGCCGGGCGCGGCCGAGTTTCAGCGCACGCCCAAGTTTGCGCAGTCCTGGACGGCCAGCCGCTATGCCCTGCGCATCGACCGCACGCTGGTGGGCGAGCTGCTGCTGACCTGCTATGCACTGGTGGCGACGGGCATCGCGCTGGCGCAGTATCCGGCGCTGGTTCCCTGGCTGGCGCTCTACAGCGTCGCCTTCGCGCTGGTGGCCGGGCTTGGCCTGCGCGACCAGTGGCTGCTGTCACGTCCGGGCGCATGACGCGACTGGCGCTGCTGGCCGACATCCACGGCAACCTGCCCGCGCTGGAGGCCGTCATCGCGGACATGGCGGGCGAGCAGCTCGACCAGGTCATCGTCGCCGGCGACCTGATCAACATCGGCCCCTTTTCTCGCCAGGTGCTGGAGACGGTCTTCGAGCGCGGCTGGGTCGCCATCCGCGGCAACCATGAAGTGAATTTACTGGAGCGCGCGGCTTCCCTTCAAGCAGAAGGGGAAGACCGCAAGGCCCGGTGCATGCTGACGCTGACAGCAGAACAACTGGGTGACGCCTGGCTGGCGCGCATCGCCGTCATGCCCGACGAGCTGACCCTGCGCTTTGCCGATGCACCACCGCTGCGCGTGTTGCATGGCGCGCCTGGCGATCCCTTCAACGCTGTGACGCGTCTCACGGATGAGCCCGGGGCGCGCGAGCTACTGGCCGGCGTCGGCGAACGCAGCGTCATCTGCGGCCACTACCATCTGCCCTTCGAGCGACAGTTGGCAGACTGGCAAATTATCAATCCCGGCTCGGCCGGGGCGCCGAAGGACGGCCTGCGCGCTGCCAGCTACGCAATCCTGGAGGGGGACGCGTCGGGCTGGCGCGTCGAGCATCGGCGCGTGCCGGTAGAGTTTGCGCCAATCTTCGCGGAGTTCGAGCGACAGGATTTCGTTGGCCGCTGCGGCGTGACCGGCCTGCTGCTCGTCGAGCAGTTTCGCCAGTCGCGCCCGTTGATACCGGCCTTCCGGCACTGGCAGCGCGAGCACTACCCGGAAACGGCGTGGAGCATGAAGCAGGCCGAAGCATTCCTCGCCAGCGGCCAGCTGTGGCACTACCTCTCGCCCAGGTACCGCTTCAACCGCCATTTGCTGGAGGTCACCCCGATTGACCCTCCTGTAGCGGACTGCTAGACTGAATCGCGGGGTTGTGATGGAATGGCAGACATGGGTGACTTAAAATCTCCTGCCTTAACCGGCGTGCGGGTTCGAATCCCGCCAACCCCAAGCGCAAGCCGGCGCCCCCGGCCATGCCCGGGCGCTGCCGCAAAAACTGGTTGACGAAGAACAAGGGTCCTCGACTGTGCGCCTTGGCATCATTGGTCTGCCCAACAGCGGCAAGACCACCATCTTCAACGCCCTGACCGGCCAGAACATCGAGACGGCCGCCGCTGCCGGTCGTTTCGAAGTGCACACGGCCGTCGTGCGCGTGCCGGACGAGCGCGTGACGCAGCTCAGCGCGTGTTACCAGCCGCGCAAGACCACCTACATCCAGGTGACCTACAGCGACATCGCCGGACTCGACAAGGGGGTGGGCGCGGGCGGCATCCAGGGACGCTTCCGCCAGGAGCTGGAGCAGGTGGACGGCTTCGTGCAGGTGCTGCGCAACTTCGTTGATGACAAGGTGCCGCACCCTTACGACACAATTGATCCCGTGCGCGACATTGAGCTGCTGGAAGGCGAGTTGCTGCTCAACGACCTGGTGGCGCTGGAGACGCGGCTGGAGCGCATCGAGAACGAGATTCGCAACAAGGGCCGGCGCGTGCTCAAGGCGGTGCGCGACGAGGGCGAGCTGCTGGCCAGCATGCAGCAGGAGCTGGAAGCCGGGCGGCCGCTGCGCGCCTGTGCGCTGACGCCCGCGCAGCACAAGGTCCTGCGTGGCTACAGCTTCCTGACGCTAAAGCCGACGCTGATCGTGCTCAACCAGGACGAGGCCGGGCAGGACTGGGCGCTGCCGGCAAGCGGGGCGGGGACGCTGGTCACCGGGCTGCAGGGACTGATCGAGGCCGAGATTGCGCGTCTCGAGCCGGAGGACGCCGCGCTCTTCATGGAGGAATTCGGCATTCATGAGCGGGGCGCCGACAAGGTCATCCGTCTCTCCTTCCAGCTGCTCGACCTGCGCTCCTTCTTCACCATCAACGGGGATGAAGTGCGCGCGTGGAGCATTCCGGCCGGCGCCTGCGCGCCCGAGGCCGCCGGCACGGTGCACTCCGACATGCAGAAAGGCTTCATCCGCGCCGAAGTGATGCGCTGTGCCGATCTGCTGGCGGTGGAAGGGCGCGAGGCCGCGCTGCGCAGCGCCGGCAAGCTGCGCCTGGAAGGGCGCGACTACGAAGTGCAGGACGGCGACGTGTTGCGCATCCGCTTCAATGTGTAGGACAGCTGTCGTCGAAGCAGCATGCCCCACCTGCTGGTAGCCTCCGGCATCGTCCAGCCCGAGGCGGGCGGCCCGGCCACCTGGCTGCAGGGGATTCTGCCTGCGTTGCGGGAGCGTGGCTGGGAAGTGCAAGTCATCAGCTACAGCGATGCGGCGCCGACGGAAGAACCCTGGCCGTTACGACGCATCTCACGGCGTGCCTTGCCATTGCGCATGATTAACTACGCGGCTGCGGCCCTGCCACTGCTAAATGATACGGACGTCACGCTGTTGACGACCCTGGGTCTGCCGCTGGCAAGCAGTGTGGCGCCGCGCGTCTATCGCATCGTCGGCGACCAGGCCTGGGAGCGCAGCATCCGCCGGGGCTGGATCCCGCCCGATGAAGACATCGATCGCTTTCAGCAGCGCCGGTACGGTGGACTGGCTGACGTGCAGAAATACCTGCGTTCAAGAGAGCTGCGCAATGCCGAACGCGTCATCGTCCCTGGTGACTGGCTGCGGAACCTGGTTATTAACTGGGATGTGGCGCCGGCGCGCATCCAGGTCATCCACAACGCGCTGCCGCCGCTGGCTGAGCCGGCTGCCAGGGACCAGGCTGATGCGCGCGCACAGTTGGGTCTGAATGCCGGGCCGCTGCTGCTCACCGCCGCCCGCCTGAATCCCTGGAAGGGCGTTGACCGGCTGCTGCGGGCGCTGACGCAGGCGCCGCAATTCCAGCTGATAGTGGCCGGCGACGGCCCGCAACTGGCAGCGCTGCAGCGTCAGGCTGCGCAGCTGCAACTGGAACCGCGCGTGCGCTTCATGGGGCAGATCCCGCGCCCGCAACTGGCGCTGTACATGCAGGCGGCAGACTGGTTCGTGCTGTATTCTGGCTACGAGGGGCTTTCACATTCGCTGCTGGAGAGCCTGCGCGCCGGCACGCCGGTCATCGCCAGCGACAAGTGCGGCAATCCTGAAGTGGTCAGGCACGAGCACAATGGCCTGCTGGTGCCCTGGCCGGACGATGAGGCGCTGGCCGTCGCGCTGCAGCAGGCGCTGCAGCCGGGGCTGCGCAGGGCGCTGGCGCGCAACACGCAGGACGGCCTCGAACGATTCAGCTTCGCGCGCATGGTCGCGCAGACGGACGCGCTGCTGCGCGATTGCTGCGAGTAAGCCTTACTGCAGGGTCAGCAACTGCCCGTCGATGACGCGCCGCGCCAGGGCGATGAAGTCCGCCACGGGCATGGCGCCCAGGTTTTCGTCATCGCGCAGGCGCACGCTGACCGTGCCTTCCTCAAGGTCGCGATCGCCCAGCACCAGCATGTAGGGGATCTGCTGCTCGCGGGCGCGGCGGATCTTGTTGCCCATGCGGCTGCGGCTCTCGTCGACGTGGGCGCGGATGCCGGCCGCGCGCAGTTGCGCGGCGAGCGCCCGCGCGGGCGCGTTGTGGCGGTCGGCGATGGGGATGAAGACGGCCTGCTGCGGCGCCAGCCAGACGGGGAAGGCGCCGGCGAAGTGTTCGATGAGGATGCCGATGAAGCGCTCCATGCTGCCGAAGGGCGCGCGGTGGATCATCACCGGGCGCTGGCGCGTGTCGTCGCTGGCGATGTATTCGAGGCCGAAGCGCTCGGGCAGGTTGTAGTCCACCTGCACGGTGCCCAGCTGCCATTCGCGGCGCAGCCCGTCGCGGAAGATAAAGTCCAGCTTGGGGCCGTAGAAGGCGGCTTCGCCCTCCTCGATACGATGCTGCAGGCCCAGCTCGCGGCAGGCCAGCAGGATGGCCTCGGTGGCCTTCTGCCAGAGCTCGTCGCTGCCGGTGTACTTGTCGCCCTGCGGGTCGCGCAGGCCGACGCGGGCCTCAAAGTCGGTCATGCCGAGGGTGCCGAAGACCTGCTGAATCAGACGCACCACCGCCTGAAACTCCGCCACCAGCTGGTCCGGCCGCACGAAGAGGTGTGCGTCATCAACCGTGAAGCCGCGCACGCGCGTCAGGCCGTGCAGTTCGCCGGACTGTTCGTAGCGGTAGACCGTGCCGAATTCTGCCAGGCGCAGGGGCAGGTCGCGCCAGGAGCGCAGCTCGCTCTGGTAGATGGCACAGTGGTGCGGGCAGTTCATCGGCCGCAGCAGGAACTGCTCATCGTCGACGTCGAGGGGCTTGTACTGGCTGTCGGCGTAATAGGGGTAGTGGCCGGAGGTGCGATAGAGCTCGAGCCTGCCGATGTGCGGCGTCATGACCGGCTCGTAGCCGTTGTCCACCTGCACGTCGCGCAGCCAGCGCTCGAGCTTGTCGCGCAGCACGGTGCCTTTGGGCTTCCACAGCGGCAGGCCCTTGCCCACCAGCGGGCTGATGGTGAAGAGGCCCAGTTTTTCGCCCAGCACGCGGTGGTCGCGACGGCGCGCTTCCTCAAGGCGCTGCAGATAGTCCTGCAGCTCTTCGGCATTGTGCCAGGCGGTGCCGTAGATGCGCGTCAATTGCGGCCGCTGCTCGTCGCCGCGCCAGTAGGCGCCGGCGGGCGGGCGGAAGGCGATACGCAGGGCCTTGGGGTCGATCTCGCTGCTGCGCGCGACGTGCGGGCCGCGGCAGAGGTCGGTGAAGCGGTTCTGCGTGTAGATGGTGAGCGATTCGGCCGGCGCGGCGATGTGCTCGCCGTTCTCGTCGACGCGGCCGTTGACGAGGTCGTCGATCAACTCCAGCTTGTAGGGCTGGTCATGGAAGAGTTCGCGCGCTTCCTGCGCGCTGACCTCGCGGCAGGCGAAGAGGTGGTTGCCGCCGATGATCTTTTTCATGCGCCGTTCGACCCACTTCAGGTCTTCATCGGTGACGGGGCGCGGCAGGTCAAAGTCGTAGTAGAAGCCGTCCTCAATGGGCGGGCCGATGGCGATTTTCGCCAGCGGAAAGCGCTCCAGCATGGCCTCGGCCATGATATGGGCCGTCGAGTGGCGGATGCGATACAGTTGGTCAACGTCGCTGGACATGGCATTCCTTCATGCGGCGCAGGGCGCAGGAGCAGGGCGGCGCGGCGGACATCGGCTGTGGGCGGGACGGGTTCAGGTGACGCCGGTGACGCTGAGCACATCGTGGATCACGATGGTGACCATTTCGTGGGTGACGCAGGGCGTTCGAACGCCGCCCTTGTGCACGGCCTCGTCGCCGTTCACACGGGTGAAGCAACTGGCGAAGGTTTCAAGGTCGATCATGCAGTCGATGGCGTCCAGCAGGGTGTCGCACTCCAGGTCATCGACGACGACGTGCGGCGTGTCGAGGGCGACGTAGCGCACCGGGTGACAGTGGGGGTGATCGCAGGCGCCGTGATAGCCCAGTTCCAGCTGTCGTCGCAGCCAGGTCATGGTCACGAAGACGGCGGTGTAATGGCTGCCGTCCTCCATGCGAACGATAACATCACAGACGTCGTCTTCGGCGGGTTCGGACTTTTCGACCCAGACATGGTTGGTAATCATCGTGACTTCATCCTGGCCGTTCCCCCCTGCGATTGACAGCGTCCGATGGTTGCCGCTGCCCAAAGCATAGAACAGGGGCGGAGGGCTTGTCAAGCAGGGCGCTGCTGCAAACTACAGAACCTGCATGGCAGGATGCGGACGGGGCGGGTATACTGTGTTTGTACGCCGTTGAACAGGAAGAGGACATTCCCGCATGAGCCTGGGACCGACTGAACTTGTCATTATTCTCGTGATCGTGCTGCTGCTCTTCGGCGTAGGGCGCGTATCGCGCATCGGCGGCGAGCTGGGCAGCGCAGTTGCCAACTTCCGCAAGGGCCTCGACCAGGGTGGCAAGGAAGCCGCCGCCAGCAAGGAAGCTGTCGCCAGCAGCGAAACTGCCGAGACCAAGCAGGCGGAAGAAGCCTGAGCCGCTGTACCCGACTGCGCTACCGTTCGTCAGGGGTCGCGGGTGAGCAGCGCCTTGCGCGGCACGCCTGGTGGCGCCAGGAGGTTGTAGCGCAGAATATCGCGATTCAGGCGCCGTAGTTCCCTGGCGCGGTCCTGGCCAGGCTGGCGCAGCCAACGCGCGCGCCGTTCCTTCACATCCTGACCCAGAGTCACCCATTCCGGCGCCAGATCGTTGGCGCGCAGCAGGCTGTGCGCGAGTCTCAATTCGGGCGGCGTATGCGCGTCTTCAAGGGGTGGCAGGGGCTGGCCCTGACCCGGCAGGTTGTCAAACTTGCCGGCTGCCTGCGCGCGGCGCAGACATTGTTCGACCAGTGAACTCCAGGCTTGCGTCATCTACCTGTGCGGCCGGTCAGCCGCCGTCCGCCGTGTCCGACAGATTGAGGGTGGCCTGCAGCTCGCCAGCCGCATCGCGCAGCATGGCGACGCCACTGGCTTCTGCCCACAGCGGCGCGTCCAGGCCCTGGTAGAGGGCGTTGGGCGTGTTGTTGCCGCTGCGCGTGAAGACCATGACCTGGCCGCCGGCGAAGAGCCGCTGCTGCGGGAAGGTGAAGATGTTGCCGGCGCCGTCTGCCAGCGTCCAGCCCTGCAGGTCGACGCCATCGCCCGGGTTGCGGATCTCAACGCCCTCGGCGGTGATGTCGCCAGCGCCCACGATGCGCGAGATTTCGATTTCCACAGCCATGGCCGTCGGCGGCAGCGTGATGGTCACCAGGGGCGCGGGCGTTGCCAGATCAGACACGGTCCATTCGCCGCTGAGGAAGCCCGCTACCTGTTCCCCGGTCATAATGCAGTTTGACAGGGGCACGACCAGCTGGTCGCCGACGCGCAGGAAGCGCGCCGAGTCTTCGGTCAGGCCGTTGATCGCCAGCATGGCCAGGGGGTCAGCGCCGTAAATGCCGGCCAGCTCGTAGGGGGTATCGCCGGGGCGCACCTCGTGCAGGATGCAGCCGGCCGGCAAGCCCTCGGTGAAGGTATCGACCGGATAGGGCACCACAATGATCTCTTCGGTGCCATCGGCAGTGACCACCGGGCCAGCGCCAGCCGGCAGGGCGGTGCCGCCGGTCTGGTTGTTGCTACCTGGCGCGGCCGACGTGACGACCACCACGAAGGAGGCATCGGGATCGACCGTGGCGGTGATGAGCACCGGCACAGTAATGATTTCCGGCGCCAGTTGCTGCAGCGAGTTGCTGCTGACGACGGGGCCAAAGGGCAACGTGGGCGCCAGCAGCACACCCAACGAGAAACCAATGAGCAGGAGAGACAGCGCACTCAGGGTAACGGATATCGCAAACCGGCTCATAGCCTGCCTCATATATTGCGCAAATTTCCGGTCGCAAGTGTAGCACAGCAGCTGGCCAGGGGCAAAATGCGCCCGGCGTGTGTTGCGTTATACTGGGCGGCGCGGGAGGGCTGCATGCCTTACATCATTGACGGACACAACCTCATCGGCGCGCTGCCGGATCTCGCGCTCGACGACCCTGATGACGAAGCCAAACTGGTTGAGCGGCTGCGGGGCTTTGCCGCGCGCACGGGCCGCAACTGCACCGTCATCTTCGACCACGGCCTGCCGGGCGGCAAGTCCAGCCTCTCCAACCGAGCGGTGCAGGTGGTCTTTGCCTCGATGCGCTCCAACGCGGACCGGGTGATGCGCGAGCGCATGAAGAAGCTGCCGCAGCCGCGCGACTGGACGGTGGTCAGTTCGGATGCCGAAGTGCTGGGTTTTGCGCGCCGCCGGCAGATGCAGACCTTGCGCAGCGCGCAGTTCGCGGCCTTGCTGGAGCGGCCGCAGTCGGTGGCGCCGGACCCGGGTGAAGACCCGAACGCGCAGAGCTCGCCCGAGGAAGTTGAGGAATGGCTGGCGGCCTTCACTGCCGGACGAAACGGCGACTGAAGCCGCAGCCAGCGCTCTGTGGGACCACCTGGATTCGAACCAGGAACCGATCAGTTATGAGCCGACAGCTCTGCCATTGAGCTATGGTCCCTGCCGTTACGGGCAAGAGCGGGTAACGGGACTCGAACCCGTGCCAGAACCTTGGAAGGGTCATGTGCTACCATTACACCATACCCGCGTGTCGGGGTGATCGGATTCGAACCGATGACCTCGCGCACCCAAAGCGCGCGCGCTGACCGGACTGCGCTACACCCCGCGCCGGCTTTCATGCTACCACCGGCCGCCGGAGCCGTCCAGCGGCTCAACCCGCCGCCGCCAGTTCTTCGTCAATGATGAGCACGAATTCGTTGAAATCCTGCGCGCCCAGCAGCGGCCGGCCATTGATGAAGAAGGCCGGCGTGCCGCGGATGCCCAGCTCCTGCGCCGCGCGAAAGTCGACGCTGATGCTTTCAATGGGCGTCTGCTCCGTCAGACAGGTAGTGAAGGCCAAGGGGTCGAGGTTCAGCGTTCGGGCATAATTCAGGAAGATGCCGACTTCGCCGAGCGACGCCTGGTTTTCGAAGAGCAGATCGTGGAAGGGCCAGAAGCTGTCCTGGTTGCCGGCACAGCGGGCCGCAATAGCCGCCCGGGTGGAAGTCTCACCCAGGATGGGGAAGTCGCGGTAGACGAAGCGCACCTGGTCGCCGTAGGCATCCTTGATCTGCGGCAGGGTTTCGCTGTGGAAGCGCGCGCAAAAGCCGCAATTGAAGTCGCCGAACTCGACGATTTCGACGAGGGCGTCCGCGGAGCCGAGGGCCACGCTTTCGCCCGCGCTCACCGTGAAGCGGCTGCTGCTGTCATTCAGGTCGAGCGGGCGCGAGGCCAGAATCATCTCGTTCAGCCGCAGCTCCTGCTGCGCGAAGGCCGCGCCGAGCGTGTCACTGAGCCAGGCGCGGGTGGTCTCTTGCTCGCTCTCGCTACTCCAGCGGCCGATGAGGAAGCCCAGCAGCAGAAACAGCAGGGCAATGATCAGGACGCCGGCGACAGGTCGACGCGACGCGGGCGCGGCTGCCTTTGGTGCGGGCGCTTCGCTGGCGGGAGGCGCCACGGCGGATTCGTCGCTCACAGTCAGCCTTTCTGCTGTTGCTGCGTCAGGGAGGGTCCGAGCCCACAGGTGCGGGCCCGTCGCGAACAGTATACCATTGGCAGGCAAGACGAAGCCGGTAGCGGAATGGAGAGCCTTTGGCTGCAGCGCAGGAAGGACTGATCGTCAGGGCCCGCAGCGGCTTCTTTGACGTGGAGACCGACGCGGGCGAGAATCTGCGCTGCCGGCTGCGCGGCCGCTTGCTGGAGGAAGCCAGCGCCACGGACGTGGCGGCCATCGGCGACTGGGTGCGCTTCGAGCCGGTTGACGAAGACAGCGGCGTCATTCTGGCCGTGGCCGAGCGGCACAGCGTGCTGGCGCGCGCCGCGCGCACGGAAGGCAAGCGCGGCGCCGGCGAAGCCACGCGCGAGCAGGTCATCGTGGCCAACGCCGACCAGGCGCTCTTCGTGTTCGCCGCCGCCAGCCCGGAGCCGAGCCTGCGGCTGCTGGACCGCTTTCTGGTCGCGGGCGAGAGCGCCGGCATCGAGACCCTGTGCATCGTCGTGAACAAGCTCGATCTGGTGACGGAGGCGCAGGTGCAGGCGCGCTTTCAGGAATACGAGCGCATGGGCTATCCGGTGCTGGCCACCAGCGCGCTGAGCGGCGCTGGCGTGGAGGAACTGCGCCAGATGCTGGAGGGGCGCCTGTCGGTGTTCACCGGGCCTTCGGGTGTTGGCAAGACCAGCCTGCTCAACGTCATTCAGCCGGGCCTGGGGCGCGTGGTCAAGGCGGTCAGCCAGCGCCGCGAGGAAGGCATCCACACCACGCGCGACAGTGAACTGGTGCGGCTTGGCCCCGGCACCTGGCTGGCCGACACGCCCGGCATCCGCTCGCTGAACCTGTGGGACATCGAGCCGGAGGAGCTGGACGCCTGGTACGCGGACATCGCGCCGCTGGTGGCGGACTGTCGCTTCGGCAACTGCGCGCATCGCGATGAACCTGGCTGCGCCGTGCGCAAGGCGGTGGCCGCGGGCAGGCTTGATGAAGGGCGCTGGCGCAGCTTCCGTCAACTCTATGACGAACTGGAGGCGCAGTACGCACTGTAGCGGGTGCGGCGCTCAGTCTGCGGCGGCACTGTCTCCGTCTTCCTCGTCCTCAATGGGCCTGACGTCCGTGGCTTTATCGATGTACAGGACGCCGTTGAGGTGGTCGAGTTCGTGCTGAAAGACGCGCGCCAGCCAGCCTTCGGCGCGGATTCGCAGGGCCACCCCATGGCGGTCCTGACCCTTGAGAGTGACGGTAAGCGCACGTTCAACGTCACCGATATAGCCCGGAATGGACAAGCAGCCCTCGACACCCTCTTCGGTTTCGCGGCCGATGCGCACCAGCTTGGGGTTGACGATGACGTGCTGCACGCCGGCGTCCGCGCCGAACTCCTCGCGCGCCTCCTCGTCGTCGTCCGGCAGGCGCACCACGAAAACGCGCTGGCTGACCGCGACCTGCGGCGCTGCCAGGCCGATGCCACTGGCTTCGCGCATTGTCTCAATCAGGTCGTCGACCAGTCGCTGAAAGCCGCGGTCGAAGCTGGTGACGCGCCGCGCCTTGCGGCGCAGCACCGGGTTGTCCAGTTGAATGATGTCGCGCAGGGTCATGGACAAGTGCTCGTTCAGGTCAGGGGGCGCGCCTGATGCTGCTGGCGCGTCTGCCAGGCGTCAATCCAGGTGGCGAATTCCTCACGCCGGCGCAGCGCTTCGCTCTCCTCGCGCCGCGCCAGCACCGCAGCCCGCTGACCTGAAATCTCGTCCTGCACCGTCAGTGGCCGCCCGACGCCGCTGAAGTTGTGCTCCGCGCCGTGGTCGTCGCCGATTAGTGAGATGAGCAGGTCGCCGCGATTCACAAGCATGTTGAGCGGGCCGTTGCGGTTGATGGTAACGCTGTCCACCTGGGACAGCAGAAACTGTTCATTTTCATCCTGCAGCCACATCGGTCGCCGGTGAATGATGCGCAGGGTCGTCTGGCCGATGAAGAGCATATCATTGCGCCAGTCCCAGTCGGACCAGTAGAGCCACAGCACACCGGCAGCGATGCCGCAGGCGCTGGCGATCAACCCCGCCAGACCGAAGTCGGTCGCAACGTCAGGCAACAGCTGGATGAGGAAGAGGGCGGTGGCGCCGAGCAGGACGACCAGGGGCAGGAAGATGTGCGCCAGCCAGACCGAGAGATGCTTGCGATAGACGATGTTGCCCTGCGGATCGCTGAAGCGGGTGCTGAGCAGGCCCGGCGCAGCGTGGCTGGAGTAGCCCGGCGGCGCTGGCAGCGGCGACAGGGGGCCGCCCAACAGCAGCGTCTCCATGTCTTCCTCGACGGCCGCCTGCGCCCGCTCCTTCAGCCTGCGCTGAAACTCGAGCTGGTTGCGCAGGAGCAACTGCTGCAGGCCGTCGGGCCGGCTCATCATGGGCAGGGTCATGTTGCCGGAATCGCCGGCAGTGCGGATGAAGACGGTGCCATAGTTGAAGACGCGGGCGAAGGTATCGCGCGTCGGGATGCTGAAGGTGACCTCGTGCACACTTTCCAGCGGCAGTTCGGCGAGCGTCTCCTCGAAGGCGAGGATCGTTTTCTCGCGCCGGATGACGCGCTGGTCGGTGATGATGAGGTGGTCGTTGTGCCATTCGGCCACCAGGTACAGCAGCCAGAGGCCCGGCAGGAACAGCGCCCCGCCCGCCAGCGCCAGCGCGAGCGCGACATTGGGCGCGGCGGCGGCGGCGATGATCAGCAGCAGCGCCAGCAGGACGGGCCAGAAGGCATTGTGGCCCCAGGCCCAGGGATGACGCCGGCGCAGGGTGAGCACGCGTTCGCCGCGGCGCTGGCCGCGGAAAACGGCGAGTTCCGCAGCCGGGGCCGGCCCGGCGGCGTCTTGCACGTCCTGCAGGCCCGCCAGCAGGCGCGGGTCGCGCTGCACCAGCTCCTGCAGCGCCGCCCGCGTCAGCAGCAGCACCCAGGTGTCCGGCGCGCTGACGACCAGGCTTTCCCGCGCTGGCAGCTCATGGAAAAGCGCTTCCGCGCCGCGGTACGCGCCGGCGCGCAGTTCGGCGCCATGGTGCAGCGCGCCGTCCGTAGCCTGTTCCTGCACACGGGCCGCGCCGCTCGCCAGCAGCAGCAAGCCCGGCACAGGCTGGCCCTGCTGCAGGAGCGCGTCGCCTGGCTGGCAGTGCAGCGCCTGCATGGCCGCGGCCAGCGCCGCCTGCTGGTCGCTGTCCAGGCGCGCGAACAGCGCTGCGTTGCGGATGTGTTGCAGAATCGTGGACTCAGCCATGGCTTGAGTTCCCGCTCAGCGCCGCCGGCGTTGTGTCGCCAGGGGAGAGCTGGTTGACCAGCTCCAGATAGCGCGAGAGAAAGAACATCAATGCCTGACGTTCGTTGTCGCTGACCAGCTCCAGCAGGGCCTGCAGCTGCTCGAAAGCGTCATCGCGCACGGCCTCGAAGCGTTGCTGGCCGACGGCCGTGAGCCGGACGCTGACCGAGCGACCGTCCTGCGTGCTGCGCTGGCGGGTGACGAGCTGGCCGCTCTCCATGCGCTGCACAAGACCGGTCATGGTGGCGCGACTGAGGTGATGTTCGCGCGCAATCTGGCCAATGGGGCAGCTGCCCTCGTGCTCGATGAGAGTCTTGAGGACGAAAAACTGCGGCGGAGTCAAATCGTGGCGTGACATGTGGACAGCGAGGCGCTTTTCGGCATCGGTGATGATGTCGAACAGCAGCGTCCAGAAAGTCGAGACATCCTGCTCAAGGTCGGCCATGCTGCCAGTGTAGCAAATCGCAGGCGCTGGCGCACGGCTCCGACCGTCTGTGCTACACTGGGCAGGCTTGTCCACGGCGTCGAGGAGGTGCTGTGATGTTGTCACGGCAACAGCTGGAGTTGGTAAGGCAGCCGCAACAGTTTTTGAAACTACCTGAGCTTTCGGACTGGTCCCCAAAGCCGCTTCTGGCAGCCAGGCTGGAGGAACTTACTGTGGCGACTGATGAACTTGGGAATGCTTGCGAAGTGGTTGAGGACCTGGTGAAGGTGTTTCGCATGGCTGGCCAGGATACAGAAGTTGCCAGGGCGGTTGACGACATCTTCAAAGACTATATCCATTTGAATCAGGTGGTCAGTCAGCTTGTCTGCCGGGTGGGCGAGGGTGCATGCAAGCTTGCCAGGGAAACCAGGGGATTCACCAGATTCGTGAATGGACAGCAAACAGATTGGCATTTCGGAGAGTTTGCCGCGCCTACAGAGAGACTTGAAAGCCGGACGCGGAAACTCGAGGCGAAAGCTCGTGAGCTGACACGGGAGTGGAACGACGGCCTGTTGCTTGAACTGTTCATCCACCTTGGCAAAGAGCGTCCTCTGACAACGGCAGAGAAAATTCTACTGACTGATCTGTCGGTCATCCACACACCGGTCCTTAAGGACCCTTCAGACAGTCGGGCGGACTGGTATGACGAAGATGGCAGGTAACATCTTCGTTGATACCAACGTTCTTCTGCGTGCCACGTTTTCCGGAATGGAGCATCACGAAACCAGCAGGGAATGTATAAAACAGCTGCAGGCAAAATCCGGGCTTTGGATCAGCAATCAGATCGTTTGTGAATTTTATAGACAGGCCAGGAGGCCCGGAGTTGTAAGGGAAAATCTCTATCACAGGCGTATTGTCAGGGAGCTTGAGGTCCTGTTGCTGCGCTTTAGCCTGGCAGTAGAGGTTCAGGCCGTGCACGAGCAGCTCATGCAGCTTCTGCGCGACTCTTCGCTGGACATCCCTGGCCCCCTGGTCCATGATGCCAATATCGTTGCAACCATGCTGGCACATGAAATTTACACGCTGGTCACACGGGATGGTGACTTCCAGCGTTTTGACAAACAGATAACGATTTTAACCCCGGCGGAGATTCTCCTCTGAGCGTTCAGAGTTGCAGCGCCGGCAATGCAGAAGGGTGTCTTCCGCACGCCATGCAGCCGCTCGCTGACGAGGCCGCGCGCCTGTTCGGCATCCAGCTGACGGCGCCGCAACTGGCGCTAATGCAGCGTCACGCCGCTGAACTGGCGGACTGGAACCAGCGCGTCAACCTCACCGGCATCACCGAGCCACAGCAGGTGCGTGTGCGGCACTTCCTCGATTCGCTCTCGATTGCGGCACACATCCCGCTGCAGGAGGGCATGCGCCTCATCGACGTGGGCACCGGCGCCGGCTTCCCTGGCGTGCCGCTGCTCATCCTGTGTCCTGACATACAGGTCACGCTGCTGGACGCGACCGCCAAGAAGCTGCGCTTTCTGGATCATCTCATCAAGGTGCTGGGGTTGAGCGGCGTCAGCACGCTGCACGCCCGCGCCGAACAGGCCGGCCAGATGCCCGCGCAACGCGGCGCATACGATCTGGTACTGGCGCGCTCGGTTGCGCGCATGCCGGCGCTGGCAGAATTTCTGTTGCCGCTGGCGCGGGTGGGCGGACAGTGCGTGGCCATGAAGGGCGGCGGCGCGCTGGAGGAGTTGCGCGACGCGGCGCGCGCCATCGGCCTGCTGGGCGGGCGACTCAACCGCGTCGAAAAGCTGCAGCTGCCGGGCGTCGCCCAGCCACACCACCTCATCATCCTCGACAAGGTGGCGCCCACGCCTGCCGCCTGGCCGCGGCAAGCGGGCACGCCCGCGCGCCAGCCACTGTGAGGCGTTTGCGGCTATTGTCTGTGGCTGCTATCTTGTGATGTATTCGCCAGCCAGACAGGGGAATATGTGTTAGCGGCCGGGACAAGTGAGTTGTACGCCGTAACGGCCCTGCCCGGGGCTGCGGGTGAGGGGTCGCTACCGGCGCTGCTGCTGTACATGGCGTTCGCCCTGGGCGTGTCCTTCGTCTGTTCCCTGTGCGAGGCGGTGCTCTTTTCCAGTTCGCTGTCGCATATTGAAGTGCAGGTGCGCGCGGGGAAGCGCGCGGGCCGCCTGCTGCGCCAGCAGAAAGAAAACGTGGACCGGCCCATCACGGCCATCCTGACGCTGAACACCATCGCCCACACGGTCGGCGCGGCCGGCGCAGGCGCCGAGGCGACGCTGCTGCTGGGCGACGAACTGTTCGGCGTCGTCACCGTGGTGCTGACCCTGCTCATCCTGGTGTTCTCCGAAATCATCCCCAAGACCATCGGCGCCGTCTACTGGAAGCCGCTGGCGTTGCCCGTCGCCTGGATCATCCAGGGCATGATTTTCATCTTCTATCCCTTCGTCACTGCCTTTGAGCGGCTGACGGGCCTGTTGACGCCGCGCGAAAAGGCGCCCACCGTCACGCGTTCGGAGCTGGAGGTGCTGGCCGGCATCAGCAGCGGTGAAGGCGCGCTGGAGCAGCGCGAGCACGCCATCCTGACGAATCTGCTGCGCCTGGGGGAGGCCCAGGTGAGCGACATCATGACGCCGCGCACGGTCATGTTTGCACTGCAGGAGGACATGACGGTCGGCGAGGTGTTGAAGCGGCAGCGCGTCCTGCCCTATTCGCGCATGCCGCTGTACAGCCAGTCCGCAGACGATGCGCGCAGCTTCGTGCTGCGCAGTGAGGTGCTGATGACGGCGGCCCGCGACGAGCATGGGCGCACGCTGAAGGACATGGCGCGCCCCTTGCACCCGGTGCCGGAGAACATGAGCGTGGCTGCGGTGCTGGACGAGTTCACGACGCGCGGCGAGCACATGTTTCTGGTGTTCGACGAATATGGCGGCACCGAGGGTCTGGTCACGATGGAGGACGCCATCGAGTCGCTCATCGGCGTTGAGATCACCGATGAATCGGACCTGGTGGCGGATCTGCGCCAGCTGGCTGGCCAGCGCTTCCAGCGGCAGCAGGAGCTGTTGGGGGCGATTCGCGGCGGGCGCGACGGGGACTAAAGCGGCTAGCCCTGGTCAAGCGTCAGCGTGAGGCGCAGCGCGCCGGTGGCCTCGCCGCCCGCGTGTCCCAGCAGCAGGCGGTAGGTTCCATCCGCCGGCAGCACATAGTCATCGATGCGGGCATCGAAGGCGCCCGCGCCATCATCGTCCGCGATGAGCGCGGCGCCGGCATCATCCGTCAGCACCAGCAGGGAATCGACCTGTTCGTCGATGACGCTAATGGCGCTGGCCCGCAGCGTGGCGCCGGCCGACCCCTCGAAGGGGAAGACGAAGATGCGTCCGGGCTGCATGTCCAGCGTGACCGGGCCGACGCGTTCCAGCAGGTCAGGTTCGGTCAGCAGCTCGCTTTGAACGAAGTGCAGCCAGCGCAGGTAGTCGGCAGCGGCTGCCTGCTGGCTGTCCGTTTCCTGCAGCAGTAAACCGCGCATCAAATAGAAACCGCCGTTGTCCGGGTCGAGACGAATGGCAACGTCAAGGTCTCCAAGAGCGGCGCCGAGCGCGCCCTGGTCCGCCCGGAAGGCGGCCCGCTCGGCCCGTACAGCAGGGTCCTGCGGCGCCAGCACAACCGCCGCCCTGAAGTCCTCTTCCGCCGCACGGATGGCGCCCCGCTGTGCGTTGAAGTAGCCGCGCTCGAGCAGAATGTCGGCGTCCCCGGGCAGGAGCTCAACCAACGTTTCATAGTCTACGAGAGCAGCCTCGAACCGATTCTGGACCGCCAGAATGCGCGCGCGCAGGCGACGGCTGCCCACATCCTCTGGCCAGACCTGGATGGCGGAGTCGAGATTCCTGAGGGCGGCGTCCATGCGATTCTGGCGTAGATAGATGTTGGCGCGGTCGAAGAAGATGTTCGCCTGGTTTTCGGGCCGGGCGCTGAAATCCAGCGCGCGTTCGTAGTCCTGCAACGCGCGGCCGTAATCGCCGTTCTGCGCATGGCTGATGCCACGACCGTGCCAGGCCTGGCTGACGGTGGGGTTGAAGAGCAGAAAGAGGGAATAATCCAGAATGGCCTGACTGAAATCGCCGTTCCGGGTAGCGAGTGCGGCGCGTTCCAGCAAAGCGGTCAGGGCCACCAGCTCGCTGAGCGAAACGCCGCCTTCCGGCGCCGGTTGCTGCGGCTGTTGGGCAGCCAGTGGCAGCGAGGTCACCAGGATCAGTGCGCTGAGGAACAGTCTGGCCAGCGGGCGCATGGGCGCTCCCTGTGAAGATTGCCATCAGTATACAACAGTGGGTGCGTGGCGGCGGGCGGGAGCGCAATCTGCTCATCACACTCTCGCATAACAGCAAAGGGCTCCGACTCCCTGGGGGGAGCCGGAGCCCGGTTGTTCTGTGGCGTCGCTTACTGGCTGGCGGCGCCGGCGCTGACGGCAATGCGCTGCGGCCGCTGCTCTTCAGTCTTCGGCAGGCGCAGGTTCAGCACGCCGTGCACGCAGCTGGCCTCGGCGCCATTGATGTCGACCGGGACGTTCAGGGTCAGCCGACGCTCGAAGCGGCCGTGGAAGCGCTCCTGCAGGACGAAGTCGATATCCCCGGCGGGGGCCTGCAGCTCGCCGCGGATGGTGAGCACGTCTTCGTTCAGGGTGATCTCGACGTCTTCCGCGCGCAGGCCGGCGACCGAAGCCGTCAGAAAGAGCGCGTCTTCGGTGATCCAGGCGTCGACGGGCAGGCGCAGCGCCATTGCGTTGTCGCCGCTGCCCAACTGCTTGCGGGCAAAGCGTACGTGGGGGAAAGTCTGGCGTACCAACATGATGTAACTCCCTTGATAATTTCATCATCGATGCAGGCAGTATCGCAGGCGCGCGCAAGAATCTTCCAGGCGGGACGTAAGCGGAATGTCAGAAGGCTGTTGGAGCTGTATCAGCGGGTGGGCAGGGCCAGCACCTGGCGCAGGCGCCCCTCAAATTCGCTGAGAATCATGGCGGTCGCGCCCCACACCATCTGCTGCCCAAGGGCGTACCAGGGGATGCGCAGCGCGCGCCCGTTGATGTGTCGCTGCGACTGACGCTTGTGTTCTGCGCAGAACAGCTGCGTCAGCGGCACCGGCAGCACTTCGGCGACTTCCGCGGCGCGGGGACGAAAGCGGGGCGCGGCGGCCAGGGCTCCCACCACGGGACGCACCAGGTAGTTGCTGGGGGGAATGTAAAGCTCGTCCAGCTGGCCGAGCAGTTGCACGGCGCTGGCGGGCACGCCCAGCTCCTCCTGCGTTTCGCGCAGCGCCGTCGCCGTGGGGTCGGCGTCGGCGGGGTCGCGGCGACCACCCGGCAGGCTGATTTGGCCGCTGTGGCCGCGCAGATCAGCAGCGCGGCGCGTCAGCACAAAATACAGCGCGGAAGCCTGTGGCCAGAGCAGCAGCAGCACGGCGGCCTGACGCGGCTGTGTGTTGGTGGGCGGGTAAAGCTGCCGCGACTCAGGCACCATCGGGGCGCGGGCGGCCGCCACATCAAAGTGTGGCAGTTGCAGCGCCTCACGGACAGCGGTGAGGGTCAGCGCATTGTGCGACGGGATGTCAGCGCGCATACCAGGCGCGACGCTTGCGCAGTGACACGCCGGCCTCGGCGTCGCTGCGACGGGCGGTGCGCACCCGGCCACGCGCGTCGATGTGCACCTGGCCGGCATCCTGCAACCGAGCGAACTCTTCGGGGGTGACGGCCGGGGCGGGCTCGCCGCCCAGGTTGCGCGCCTGTTCGATGTCCTCTGGCGCCGGTTGCTCGCTCAGGCGTTCACGGCGCTCCTCCAGGTCGTCAGCTCCGGAGTCAGGTCTCTCATCCATAACACTCACTCCTCGTTCTCTCCCCGCTGCGCCGCCAGCAATTCGTCCAGCGACCAGTCCTGTTCGTCATCTTCCGCCTGGTGCTGCTGTGCGCGCAGGGCGTCGCCGCAGACGAGGCAGTCCGGCTTGCGTTCGATCATGGCCCAGACGGCGCCATGGGCCGGCGTCAGCTGGCCGCTGATGATTTCGAGCGCGCGGTTGGCGAGGATCACCGTGTTGCCGGGCAGCTCCTCGTGCGCCGGGCAGCCGCGCAGCAACTCGTTCAGCGCCAGCTGGGACTGCACGGCGGCCACGCGCGCGACGTGCAACCACAGGCCCGGCTCTGCCGCCAGCGACCCATCGGGCCCGATCATGCCGTAGTCCGGTTCGGCGTCCGCCGCGTTGCTGTCCTCGTCGCGCAGTTCTGCCGCCCAGCAAGCATAACAGGGCCCCTGCCAGGGATGCAGCAGGGCCACGTCGCCACCCACGCCGCGCTCGTAGACGCCGGCGTAGACGCTGGTCAGGTTCCGTTGCAGGGCGGCCTGGTTGAGCAGGTAGCGCGCCGGTTCGCTGTCCACCGCGGCCAGCAACAGGTCGACATGCTCCAGCGCGTCCATGTGCTGCTCGATGCGCCCGTTGCGCGTCTCGATCTCCACTTGCGGATTGCGCTGCCGCAGCAGGTCAGCGACGGCCGAGACCTTGGGCTGGCCGACGTGGCGCCGGTCGGCGACGTGGCGCAGCACGTTGCCCGCCTCCAGCAGGTCGTCATCCACCAGCACGAAGCGCCCTACGCCGCTCATGGCCAGGTTGAGCGCCACCGCGCCGCCGCCGGAGCCGAGGCCGACGATGGCGACGCGGCGCCGCGCCAGCAGGGCCATGCCCTCCGCGCCCAGCAGGCCCTCGACGCGCGACCAGTCAGTCATGGAAGGTCCTGTTGCGGCTGCGTCGGGCGCGCGGCCTCGCTGGCTTGCAACTGCGCGCGCAGTTCGGGGTCGCGCTCCAGCTGCTCGACCAGGTCGGCGAGGCTGCGCTCCACATGCCAGGGCCAGTCCGCCGGCGCGGCGAGCGGCGCTGCCGCGCCCCAGAGTTGGGTGAAGCGTTCGTGCAGCTGTGTATCCTCGTCCAGCGCCGTGAAAGGGGCGAGGCGCAGTTGTGGCGGACGGGCCGGATAGTCCGGCGGCGTGGCGACGAGGAACAGCTGGTCGGCACCGGCGCGGCCGAGCATGAAGCAGACATCCAGCGCGCTGTGGTCGAGTACGTCCAGCAATACGAGCGACGAGAGCGCGAAGCCGCTTTCCTGCAGGCGGGTCCATTCCTGCTCCAGGCGCAGCGGATCCTGCAAATGCCAGGCCAGTTGCGCCAGGCGCGGCAACTGCGCATCCTGGTAGACGGCCGGGACGATGCTGCGAAAGTCGCGCTGCAGCCGATGCAGATACCAGAAGTCGACGCAAGTGTGCCCGTCAATGTGGATGCGGTTGGGGGCAACGCCGGCTGCGTGGCTGTGGCGGGTGACGATGGGCGCCAGCAGGAAGTCCATGCCGTTTTCGCGGTCGCCGAGCCACTGGCGGGCGGTGCGCAGGTCCGCGCGGCTGGGGCGGGTCATGCCGTCGGGCTGCTTGTGCCAGTCGCCCAGATAGCGCAGCGGCACGTCGCGTTGCGGCGGCAGATCGCCGCGTTGCCGGCGCAGGCGCCAGCTCTCCTGCAGCCACCAGAGGACGTCATCCTGATGCGGGTCGCCCTGCTGAAAGGTAGAGGCCATGCGCAGCGCGCTTTCGTCCGGCGCGATGGTGTCCAGCAGACAGATGCCGGGCACGCCGTTGGTGTTCACGCCGGGCTCGACCAGGCCGACCAGCGCTTCGCCGGTCTCGTCCGCCTGCCAGGCGTGGGCGGCGGCGGCCATGCGCTCCAGCACGCGCTGCGCGACGATGAGGTTGGGCAGTAGCGGGGGGCCCTGACGCAAGGGAGCGGTCATCAGGAGTCGCTACCGGACTTGCCCGTGATGCGTTCTTCCAGGCCAGGCCAGGCGCCGGTGGCCTTCCAGGTATAGAAGGCGTAGAGCCACTGCACCGCCCAGCCGGCCACCGTAACGGCCGTCGAGCGGCCAGGGTTCCAGCCATACTGCTTGCCGTCGCGCGGGTTGAAGAGGCAGAGCTGGCCATCTTCGAACTGATGCTTGCGGCTGACGATTGTGGGATTACGGACGTAGGCTTCTGCCGCGCGGCCGGGGTAGGCGGCAGGATATTCGATGCGCAGCAGATGGTCGCGCTGCGGGATGGAGACCATGTTCAACTCCACCACGCCTTCCCAGTAGAGATTGCCCCGCCTGGGCACGCTGAGGCGGAAAGTTTGGTTGAAGGCGTCGCGCATGGCCGCGACTTCCAGTTGCAGGCGCGCGGACACCCGCGCGCGCGTTCCCCACCACGCTGACATCAGTGTTCCCCACGCCGCATGCGAGTCATTGTACCACGCTGAAATCCGGCAGGGTCGAAGGTTGCGTGAAAGCAATCACAAAGTTAACCACAGGCAATGACTGCGCCATGCGCGTTTAAGGCGGGGCTGACTGTCGTAAACACTGGCGGGTTGACTACTGGCGTGGACAGGGGCTGGCGGCGCCCCGATACTTGCGCATTGTTCAGCGCCAGCTCTGCGATCGTTGGATCCGGGCCGACGCTGAACAACCCGTAGAGGCGGAATGGCAGCGCAGCTGAACGCCTTTGGTCAGGAGCAGTTGTGCGCAGAACAGTCGGTCTCATCGTTGTGCTGACGACCCTGATGCTGACGGTGACGCCCGCCCTGGCCCAGGACGATGTCCTGACCATCTATTCAGGCCGCAACGAAAGCCTGATTGGCCCGCTGCTGCAAAGCTTCAGCGACATCAGCGGCATCGAAATCGCCGTGCTCTACGGCGGCTCAGCCACGCTGGCGGCGCAGATACTGGAGGAGGGCGCGAACAGCCCGGCCGATATCTTCATCGCACAGGATGCCGGCGCGCCGGGCGCGCTGGCGCAGGAAGGCCTGCTCAGTGAGTTGCCGGAAGAGCTGACCGGACTGGTTAGTGAAGCCGCTTTCGTTTCGCCCGACAACCTGTGGGTGGGTCTCAGCGGGCGAGCGCGCGTGCTCGTCTACGACCCGGACGCGCTGGCGGCGGCGGGGCTGGAATTGCCGGAGTCGATCCTCGACCTGACGGATGAAGCGTGGCGCAGTCTGGTTGGCTGGGCGCCGACCAACGGTTCCTTCCAGGCAAATGTGACCGCCATGCGCAAGCTGTTGGGTGACGAGGAGTCGCGCGCCTGGCTGGAGGCGATGGTTGCCAACGACGTCCAGAGTTACCCGAAGAACACGCCCATTGTACAGGCCGTCATCGACGGCGAAATCGTGGCCGGCCTCGTCAACCACTACTATCTCTTCCGTTTCCTGGCCGAAGCCCCTGACATCAGGGCGCAGCTGCACTGGTTCAGCGGCGGCGACCCGGGCGCGCTGGTCAACGTCGCCAGCGCGGGCGTGCCGCTCACCAGCGGAAATCCGGAAGCCGCGCAGGCCTTGATCCGCTTCATGCTGGGCGAGGTCGGCCAGACCTGGTTCGCTAGCAAAACCTTCGAGTATCCGCTGGTCGACGGCGTGGCAGCGGAGACGGCGCTGAAGCCGCTGGCGGAGATTGAAACGCCCGAGCTGGACCTCAGCGACCTGGCGGACCTGGCGGGCACGCTCGAACTGATTGAGGAAAGTGGCGCGCTTGATCAATAAGACCGGACGGGACACAGACAGCGGCTCACTGCCGGGGAAGTTCTGGCGTGGTCGCTGATCTGACCAAAGGACTCACACGCTTCATGGCAGCGCGGCTGGTGGACAGCTTGCTGGATGCCAGGCCGCGTCTGCCGCGGCTGGACCGGCAGCCGGCGCTGCAGCTCATTGCTGCCGTGGTCGCGCTGATTGTGCTGCTGCCCTTGCTGTGGCTGGTCATGCGCGCTGCTGGCGCCGGCGTGGAGGGGCTCGCCTGGGCGCTGCGGCCGCGCACGCTGACCATCCTCGGCAACAGCGTGGCGCTGACCGTGAGCGTGGTTGCTGGCGCGCTGATGATTGGCCTGCCGTTCGCGTGGCTGACGGCGCGCAGCGACCTGCCGCTGCGGCGCGCCTGGCTCATCGCGGGCCTGTTGACAATGGTCGTGCCTTCCTACCTGGGCGCGGTGACGCTGCTGGCGGCCTTCGGGCCGCGCGGCCTGCTCTACGACCTGCTGTCCGGCCTGCTGCCGCTCACCAGTCTGCCGGACATGCGCGGCTGGTTTGGCGCGTGGCTGTCGATCACGCTGATCACCTGGCCCTTCATCACCCTGCCGGCGCGCGCGGTGTTGCTGGGCAGCGACCCCGCGCTGGAAGAGGCGGCGCAGGGCCTGGGGCTCAGCCGCTGGCAGGTGTTCCGGCGCGTGACGCTGCCGCAGTTGCGGCCGGCGCTGACGGGCGGCGGCCTGCTTGTGGCGCTCTACACGCTCAGCGACTTCGGCGCCGTGGCGGTCATGCGCTACAATGCCTTCACCCGCGCCATCTACCTGCAATACACCAGCTCCTTCGATCGCGAACGCGCCGCCATCCTCGCATTAATGCTCATCCTGCTCACTGTGTTGCTGCTGCTGCTTGAGCGGCGTCTGGGCGGCCGACCCGCCAACGCGCGTCTCGGCGCCGGGGCGCAACGGCGGCTCGTGCCGCAGCGCCTGGGCCGCTGGCGACTGCCGGCCCTGCTGTTCTGCGCGACGCTGGTGGGGCTGGGCGTGTTGCTGCCGGTGGGGGTGCTGGGCTCGTGGCTGACCGGCAAGCTCACGCTGTCCGTGACGCCGCCGGACATGGGCGTATTAACGCTGACGACCGCCACGGTCAGCGCGCTGGCGGCGCTGGCAGCCGGTCTGCTGGCCCTGCCGCTGGCGCTGCTGCTGAGCCGGCGCCACAGTCGGCTGAGCCACTGGCTGGTGGCGCTGACCAGCAGCGGCAATGTGCTGCCGGGCATCGTCATTGCGCTGGCGCTGGTGTTCTTCGCCGCGCGCTATCTACCGGCCTGGTACCAGACCCTGCCGTTGCTGCTGCTGGGCTACGTCACGCGCTTTCTGCCGCTGGCCATCAGCGCCAGCCGCGGCGCGTTGCTGCAAATCAGCCCGCGCCTGGAGGAAGCGGCCCGCGGCCTGGGTCATCGCCCGTGGCAGGTCGTGCTGCGCATCCACATGCCGCTGGCGCGCGCCGGTATCCTGGCAGGCGCAGCGCTGGTCTTCCTCAGTGTGATGAAGGAACTGCCGACCACGCTGGTGCTGGCGCCGATCGGCACGCGCACCTTTGCCACCCACATCTGGTCCGCCTACAGCGAGGCCATGCTGTCGCTGATTGGCGCGCCGGGCCTGCTGCTGCTGGGGGTCTCGGCGCTCGGCCTGATCGCTATCCTGCTGCGCGAACGGCAGCCCCATACGCCACCAGTTACGAGCGTCACGCTACTGCGCGATTTGCCGCGCCGGGCGCGCGCGACGGCGCTGGCCATTCTGGTGCAACTGCGTTGACGCCCGCATGACCATCGCCCTGTCCTGCCGCAAGCTTTACAAACGTTACGAAGACGTGCAAGCCGTGGCCGGGCTCGGGCTGACGCTGGAGGCCGGCCAGCTGCTGGCGCTGCTGGGGCCCAGTGGCTGCGGCAAGACCACCACGCTGCGCCTCATCGCCGGTTTCGAGCGGCCCGACAAAGGCGACATTCACATCGACGGGCGCGCGGTGGCCGGGCCGCGGGGCTTTGTGCCGCCGGAGCGGCGGCGCGTGGGCATGGTCTTTCAGGACTACGCGCTGTTCCCGCACCTGGATGTCGCCGGCAACATCGCCTTCGGCCTGCAGGGCAGCCGTCAGCAGCAGCAGCGGCGCACGCAGGAAATGCTGGCGCTGGTCGGCCTGCAGGGCTTCGGGCCGCGCTCGCTGCAGGGGCTGTCCGGCGGCCAGCAGCAGCGGGTGGCGCTGGCACGCGCGCTGGCGCCGGAACCGGCGCTGGTGCTGCTGGACGAACCCTTCTCGAACCTGGATACGGCGCTGCGCGTGCAGCTGCGCGCGGAAGTGCGCGCCATCCTGCGCGCGGCGGGCACAACGGCCGTCTTCGTCACGCACGACCAGGAAGAGGCGCTCAGTCTGGCGGACATCGTCGCGGTGATGTCGGCGGGCAGGATCATGCAGCTGGCGGATCCGTGGCGGCTGTATCGTGAGCCGGCCAGCCGGGCGGTGGCGGACTTTGTGGGCGAATGCAATTTTCTGCCGGGCGTGGCCCAGGGTGAGCAGGCGAGTTGCGTCCTCGGCGAGCTGCAACTCATCCAGCCTGCCAGCGGGCCGGTCTCCCTGCTGCTGCGGCCGGAGGCCCTGCAACTGCGGCCGGAGGGCCCGGCGCAAATCAAACGGGTCGAGTTCTACGGCCACGACCAGCGCCTTGAGTTAACTCTGGCGGATGGCACCCCGCTCGTCGCGCGCAGCGGCTCCGGCCAGCGCTATCAACCGGGCCAGACGGTGCAGATCCACATCAGCGACGCGGTGCTGGCCTTTCCGGCCTGATCAACCAGGCTCGAGCGTGGGCTCGGGTTCGACGGCGCGCGCGAGCGTGGGCAGCGGCTGCAAGGTGGGCTGGCTGTTCACCGGCTCTGCCTCCTCCTCCAGCAGATTGACGCCGGTCTCGATGACATTTACGCCTGAGTTGGCGCTGGCCTCCGGCCCGGCGACGTCCGCGGCACAACGGAAGCCGACCCACAGGGCCTGCTGGTCCGGCGCCAGGCTCTGGCGATGCGCGCTGCGGGCGAAGAAGATGCGCGCATCCCATGAACCGCCGCGCAACACCTTCTCGGTGCCCACGGGCGGGCCGACGGGGTTCAGGCCACTGGCCTCCAGCAGACGGTAGAAGGCTGGCGAGTACCAGTCCGCGATCCACTCGGCGACGTTGCCCGCCATATCCTGCAGGCCATAGGAACCGGCGGGATAACTGCCCACGCCGTCCGCGCCGCGCTGCCCGACGGTGCGGTCCAGGCGGCTGCTGGTGTTGGCGAGGGCGACATCGCGCAGCTGGCCCCAGGGGAAGATGCGGTTGTCGCTGGCGCGCGCGGCCCGCTCCCATTCGGCCTCGGTGGGCAGGCGGCGGCCAACGGCCTCGCAGTAGGCGCGGGCGCCGTCCCAGGTGACGCCGGAGACAGGAAAGTTGGCCAGCACATCCGGCACGCGGTAGCTGGCGCTGTCGAAGGTGACGTTACTCAGGTCGGTTTCATTGAGCGTGGCGAGGCAGGCCTTGTCGTCACAGCCGTTCAGGTGGCTGCGCGGGCCAAGCCAGTTGAGGTAGGCCAGATACTGCGCGTAGGTGACCTCGGTCTGCTCCATGCGGAAGGCATCCAGCGTGACGATGTGCGGCGGTGAGGAGTCTTCGCCGAAGGCGAGCTGGCAGTTGCCGCCATCGGCGACGCAGGCCTGCACGGCAGCCAGCACTTCGGCCGGCGTGGTGCCCATCTGGAAGCTGCCGCCGGCCACAGATAGCAGCGGGGTCAGCAGGCGTTGCAGTTCGGGCGGGACTTCCACTGCTGGGCTGCCGGGCGCCGGCACAGGGGTGTCGGTGGGTGGCAGGAGAGTGGGCGTGGGCGTGTCAAGCTCAGCCACCTGCACCAGGGTGGCGGTTGCCTGCATTGTGTTGGTGGGCGGCGGGGTACTGGTGGGCCGCGGAGTGGCGGTGGCGGGCCGCGGCGTCGCGGTGATGATTCTGGGAGTCTGCGTGGCTTGCGGGCCCAGAGCGAATGAAAGCTGGCCGAGGGCCACGCCGCCCAGCAACACAGCGAGCGCGCAGCCGAAACCGAACACGAGGCCGATGATCAGCCACTGCCAGGCGCAACCGCTCCTGCGATTGCTGCCGGGCGCCCGATACCTCGATGATCTCGCCATGATCCGCTCCCTGCCGTTTGCCGGCCCGTCCAACGGTTATCCTAAAGTCTTGGTGGTCAAGTCTCAAGACCCGGTCGGTACTGCTTGCAACACGGGGCCGCCGCTGCATACTAGTGGCATGGACTCAAGCGAGAGAGAAACGGACGAACAGCAACCCGGCCAGCCACGGGCAAGGGCGGACGGGCGCCGCGGCAGGACGCCCTGGTTTCTGACGCTGCTGCTGGTCGCGGGCTTCGTCGGCCTGATTGCCGGCCTCACCCTGCTGTGGGTTGACCAGGCGCGCGCTCCCACCCTGTTGACCGTCGCCAGCCCCACTGCGCCCCCCGTGGCCACAGCGCTGCCGACACAGCGGCCGGCGCCCACGCCATTACCCGCCGGCCTGCGCTTCGCGCTCGATCCGGCGACGATCGAGTACGTGCCGCGCGTCGGCCGCTGCGACTGGCAGGGCCTTGCCGGGCGTGTCGAACTTGACACGGGTGCGGGCGCGCCAGGTCTGCATGTGCATGTGAAGCACGCAGAGAATAGCCAGGAATTCAGCGCCGTCACGGATGCCGGCGGCAACTTCGAGTTGCGCCTGGGCGATGTACCACTGCTGGCCCCGTGGCTGGTGCAGGTGCAGGGTCCGGACGGAGTCATGCTTTCGGAGGTGACGCAAATTGTGACCAGTGGGAACTGCAACCAGAATCTCATGGTCCTCATCTTCAGCGAGCAGGGCTGAGGCCGCGCGGAGCAGGAGCGCGCCGTTCCAGCGCCAGCAAGCCCTCATGCGCGAGGAAGCTGAGCAGGGCGATGAGAAAGAGAAAGGCGCCGATGGTTTCCAGGCCGACGCGGTCAGCCAGCAACGCGCCCAGACCCGGCAGCAGGGCGATGCCGGCGCCGGCGCTGCCAATCTGCAGCCCGACCGTGTTGGGGGAGTGGGCTGCGCCGACGCGCCTGGAAGTGTCCGCCAGCAGCAGTGGCAGCACGGGCGCCAGCGTGAAGCCGATGAGCGCAATGCCGGCGAAGGTCAGCGTTTCGCCCAGGTTGGCCCACAGCAGCAGCGTACCGGCGACGGTGAGCAGCATGCTGACGCGCAAGAAGCGATCATTGCCGACGCGCTCCACCACGAGGCCGGTGAGGACGCGGCCGAGGGTCAGGCCGACCCAGAAGAGGCTGACCCACAGGCCGGCCAGGTCGGCGGCGATGCCACGCCCGTCGACCATGAGGCTGTTGCCCAGCACGCCCGTGCCGACCTGGATGCCGCCGTGCAGGAAGAAGAGCAGGATGCCGAACCAGGCTGGCGCCAGTTTCAGGCTGGCGCGCAGGGGCTGGCTGCTGCGCGCGGGCGCGGACGGGGCCTGTTCCTGCCCTGGCGTGAGCTGCCAGGCGTGGCGCGTGCGGGCGAAGAGCAGGGTCAGGCCCAGCTGCAGTGTGAGGAAGATGAAGTAGCTCCAGCGCCAGTGCAGCGTCAGGTGGAAGACGACGAGGGTGACGATCAGCGGGGCCAGGCCGGAACCCACGCCGAAGCCGGTGTGCAGCCAGTTCATGCGTCTGCCGGAATAGTTGGCGGCGGCGTGAATGTTGATGCCGGTGTTCAGCGCCGTCACGCCCGCGCTGAGGAACAGGTGCAACAGGATCATGGCCAGGAAGCCATGCGCCAGCGCGACCCCCGCCAGCCCAACCAGCATCAGCAGACAACCCGCCAGCATAAAATTGCCCGCGCCGTACCTGCTCACCAGCTTGCCGCTGTTGAGGCTCATCAGCACGCGTCCCAGCAGCATTGCGCCCAGCAAGAGCCCCAGCGACTCCAGCGACACCCGAAAGCTGCGTTGCATCTGCGCCCAGGCGACGCCCAGCGCGGCGGCCGGCACGCCCACGGTGACGAAGCCGAGAAAGCCGATGACGAAGAGCAGGCGTTCGCTGCCGGGCCGGTTCACCTGGAATGCGCCGGCAGCAGGGCCTGGGCGGCGCGACTTGCGCGGGTACATCTGCTACACTGGTGGGCTATCCACGGGCAGTGAGGAGCAGCACCATGGCCGAAGACAAGATCCGCGATGCGCTGAACATGATCCCCTATGGCTTTTACGCCATCGGTTCGAGGAACGGCGACGACGTCAACCTGATGGTGGTGAACTGGCTGACGCAGTCCTCCTTTGCCCCGCGACAGGTGACTTTCGGGCTGTCGAAGACGGCAGTGACGCACGGCATCGTGGCCGCGGGCAAGGTTTTCTCGGTGAACATCTTCGACAAGGCTGACGGGGACATCCTCGGCGCGCTGACGAAGAGCCGCGCGAAAAACCCCGACAAGGTTAATGACGCCGCTACCACCCCTGGGCCACAGACCGGTTGTCCGCTGCTCACGGGCGCGGCGGCCTGGCTGGAATGTCGCGTGGTGGCCAGCGTGGACAGCGGCGGCGATCATGACGTGATTGTCGGCGAGATCATCGGCGCCGGCGTCAACCGGCCCGGCAAGTCCGATGCGACCCTGACGCTGGAAACGATCGGGTGGAGTTACTCGGGCTGACAGCGCTCAACCTGGCTGCAACGTGAGTTGCCAGGAAGCCACGCTGACGACCACGCCGCCGCCGCGGACGTAAAGGATGGGCAGCAGGGCCTGGCCCGGCGCCAGCGGCACGGGCGCGCCCAGCGCCTCGTCGTTGAAGAACAGGCGCAGCGCACCCTCTTCCATGTCACGCTCCAGGCGCAGGCGCGCCACCATGGCGTTGACGGTACGCTGGCCGACCGTGATCAGCTCTTCGCCCCGCAGCTGCGAGAGATTGATCACGCCTGGCTGCACCAGACGCACGCGGATGCCGCCCGCCGCCGCCGGGTCCTCCGCGGACTGTAGTGTGGCGCCAAACCAGACTGCATCCTCCAGCAGCAGCGGCGGGTTGTAGTCGCTCAGCACCAGGGTCACTTCCATGCGCCGGATGCGCGTGGCGGCCTCGTTGCCATAGACCCTTTCCAGCAGCTCGCGTGTGAGCCCGACCGAGACGGGCGCGCCGTCGCCGACGCCGGCCAGACCCAGGCGCCAGGCGTCGCTCTGTTCCGCGGGCGCGAAGATCTCCGCTGACCAGGGCAGCTCCCCGCTTATGCGCAGGTTATCCAGCAAAGCCAGCAGGTCCTGGCGGCCCTGCAACCCCAGTGGCGGCAGGGTGGCAGTGGGCAGGGGCGTGGCGGTCAGCACGATGGTCGGCGTGTGGGTGGCGGTCGCTGTGGGCCGGGTGGTGGCCGTGGCGGGCGCTGTGGTGGGGCTGGCGGGCGGGGTCGCCGTGGCCGCAAGCTCAGCCGCGGCGGGGGCCTCTGTCTCTTCAGGCGCGGCTGCGGCCGGCGCCTCGGTGCTGCTGACCAGCGCCAGGCTGTTGTTGCGGCCAGGCACGTAGACGAAGATCAGCGCCAGAATCAGCAGGGTGACGACGATGAGGGCCACGACGGTGACGCGGCGCGAGATGCGGCGCGGCGCGGGCTCGCTCTCCGGCAGCTCCGGGAATTCATCCTCGCCGGCGAAGGGCACGAGCGGCTGATCGAGCGCGGGCAGGCTGGTCTGCGTCGTGGCTGCGCTGCGCTCCCGGCGCGGTGCGGGGGTTGCGCCCGCGACCGGCGGCTCCACTACAGCGGGCGTTTCGCCAGACGCTGCGGGGAACTCAGGCTGCTGTTCGGCGAGTTCGAACCAGTGGCGATACAGCGGCCAGGCCGGATGGCGGTCGATGAACATGGCGCGGAAGAGTTCGTTGAAGCGCGCCATGCGGGCGCTGCGGCGCAGGTCCGGGTCAATGTGGGCGGCGAGGAAACGCTCGTAGGTCTCCTGCCACTGGCGCAAGGTGCCGCTTTGCTCCGGAGTGAGGAGCGCTTCCGTGTGGCTGACCAGCCAGCGATGCGCCTCCAGCAAGGCGTTATCGGGGGTGTCGGGGCGTTCCTCGATGACCTTGTGCATGCGCCGCAGCCGGGTGTGCAACTCGGCGGCGCCGGCCGAAAGCGACACCAGCCAGGTGCGGTAGCCCGTCAGGGTGATGGCGGCGCTCTGCTCGGCGTCATCGATGGCGTTCATGGCGTTTTCGAGCTTGACGCCGGCGGGCCGGAATTCGCCATCGGTCCAGTCGCGCAGGGCGGCCTGGAACTCCGCCAGGCTCAACACGGCCGGCGCCAGCAGCCGCGCCTGGGGGCTGGCCTCCAGCTGTTCGGCGAGTTTTTGCAGGTTGGGCAGGGACTGCGGGCTGTTGACCTCGTTGATGAGCACAGCAGCGTCCAGCAGGTCCTGGCGGCGGCTGATGAAGCTTTCCAGGGCGCGCGCGGCGATGTGCTGCGCTCCGTCATCGCCGAGGGTACGCAGCGCGGCTTCATGCCAGAAGGCCGCGTCCTCAAGGGCATCCTCATGCGCATCCAGCGCGCCGCGCAGCAGGTAGTAGAGAAAGAGGATGCGCACAGCGGCGGTGCTGTTGCGGTCGTAGACCTCGACCAGGCCGCGGTTCATGGCCTTGAGGAAGGTGTCGGTGCCGGGCATCTGTTGCGCGAAATCGTCGCGCAGGGCCAGCTCGTCCGCCGTGAACAGCTGCTCGACGGCCGCCAGGGCCGCGCGGGTCGCGTCTTCGTTGGTGACGCCATTGCGTTCCACCCAGGTGCGCGAAATGTCGGCCAGTTGCAGCAGCCGGTTCGCGGCGAAGCGCTGCGGATTGTTGCGCGCGATCTCTTTGGCGCGCTGGGCGAGGCGCGCGGCTTCGGCCAGCTGGCCGCGGTCCCAGGTTTGCCAGCCATCGGCCAGCGCGCGACCCAGGCCGCCGAAGAGCGCGTGGCGCTCCACGTAGCGCGCGCCGGCGACCACGCTGCGCAGCTGCGAGAACCAGGCGGCCAGCGTTGGGCTGAGCGTGTTGACCGCGCTGGACGCCTGCGTCAGGGCGTCGAGCGCGCTTTCACGATTGCCCTGGATGGTGGCCATGGCATAGCCATCCCAGGCCTTCGCGGCGATCTCGAGGCCGTTGGCCATGTCCGTCAGGGTCTCGTCGAAAAAGTACTCAAGGAAAGGCCCGAGGTCGGAGCGCGTGTCACGCAGCCAGCCGTCAAGGCCGGAACCGTCGGCCAGCGGCACCCAGGTCTGACAGACGCCCAGCAACTCATAAAGCATGTCGAGGTGGCGCTGCACCACCTCCCAGCTGCTGTTGATCGGATCGATGGCCTGGCAGCTGGCGAGCGCCGAAGTGGCCTCACGTGGTCGGGAGGCGGCCTGGCTGCCGATCACGCGCAGCTGCTCTGCGAGTGAGCGGGAGGCCTGCAGCGCACGTTGCAGGGCGCCGCGCAGCGCTTCGCTGCCTGGCAGTTGCTGGCCGCTGCTGGCGGAGTCGATCAGCGTTTGCAGGGCGTCGAGGCCTTCGCTCGCCTGGGTGTAGCGATCCTGCAGCACGCCGGGTGCCAGCCGCGGCGCGGCGTTAATGCCCGTCAGGAGTTCCAGCGCCTCGTCCAGCACAAGCTGCAGTTCGCTGACCGGCAGACCGGCAGCGCCGAGGTCGGCCAGACTCAGGCGCACCCGCAGCAGGTTGGGCTGCAACAGTTGCACGTCCGCGAAATGTGCGGAGATGCGCTCGGCCAGCAGATGCTGTAGCTCGTACTCCTGCTCGCTGGCGTGGCGCGTGATGAGCTCCTGGGCGGCCGCGGGCACCTTGCCATCAAAGAGCAGCCCGATGCTGTCCTGCACCAGGGGCGGGATATCCTCATGCTGCACGTCCAGCAACAGACGCGCCATGTCGCCCAGCAAGCGCACCAGGCGGGAGGTCTCGCCGCCGGCGCGCGGGCGCAGCTCGGCCAGCAGTTCGGCGCTGCGTTGCCAGTTGCCGTTCTCCATGTAGATGCGAATGGCATCGAGGTCGGCGGCGATGGCGATGTCCTGCAGGCGTTCCTTGATACCCTGTTGCAGCTCGCGCGCCTGGGGATAGCCCGGGTCGATGGCCAGCGCCGGCGCCAGGGTCTGCATCAGGCCGTGCAGTTCATCGCGGCTGCGGTCGTGGCGCAGGCGTCCGCTGACGCGGCTGAGCACCAGGTCGCGTTCGCGCTGGATGGGCGCGCGGAATTCCTCAAGGTCCTTGCGCAGGGCGCCGAGGCTTGCGTAACGCAGGCGCGAGCGGGGGTGCGCCGCGCGGCTGATGATGGCCTGCAGCCGGCTGTGGACGCGCGTGCGCTCCTCGCCAAAGTCGGCCAGAAAGTTTTCGCCGGCGTCGCGCGGCAGATCAATGCGGCGGCCGCCGGTCAACATAAAGTAAAGCAGCTCGCCCACCTGGGCGACGTCGGACTGGCGGCTGACCCCCTGGGGCGTACTCTCGTCGCCCTCGAGGAAGACGGAGTTGCCCCAGTCGATGACCTTGAGGCGCCAGGTCGCGCGATCCCAGAACAGGTGCCAGGCGTCAACGTCGTTGTAGACAATGTCGCGTTCATGCGCCGCCTGCAGCAGGTCGAGCAGGCTGTCCACAATGACCAGCGTCTCCAGCTCCGGCAGATACTGGCCGCGGGCCTTGAGTTCCAGCACCATGTCGGCGACGATTTCGCCCTGGGCGCGCTCCATCACGATGTACTGGTGCGGGATGCCGCCGACGGGGAACTGGCCGGAATCGAGCAGCTCGGTGAGCACCGGATGGCCGGCGAGGCGTTGCAGGGCCTTGCGCTCGTTGAGGATGCTGACTTCCTGGCCGGCACGGATGGGCGGCGCGTCGTTGGGCGCCGGACGCTTGATGATGACCGGACGCTCGTTCTCCCGCGTATCGACCGCGCGCAGGGTCTCGCCGGAGCGGCCGCGCGGATAGATATGGTCGTAAAGATAGCGGTTGTCGAACAGGCTGCCCGCCATGCAAGCTCCTTCCGGCGACCCGCCCATTGTACGCCGCGAAGCCTTGCGCGCAAGTTGTTGACGCTGCGGCAGGGCAGTGTAAGATTGAGGCAGAAGCAGCCGGAGTGGCAGGCAATGGTCAGGCGCGACTACCAGTTCCTGGATGACGAGGTCGATCGCCGGCAGCTCGTCACGCGCATGCGCGAGGCGCGCGAGGCCGTCATCGGCATGCGCTCGATCGTGCCCGAGGCGCGCTGGTACGTGGCGCGTCACGAGGGCTGGTCGCTGGCGGCCATCCTTGGCCATCTGCAATGGATGGACCGCCTGCACCTGCTGCAGGTGCAACTGGCTATCTGGAACCTGCCCTTCCCCTTTTCCGCGCACACCTGGGCGCGCGTCACCGGCTGGCAGCAGCGCGTCTTTCAGCGCCGCCGCTTAAGCGGCAGCGTTGAAGGCATCCGCGCCGCCCTGGTTGATCAGGAAAGCTTTCTGCTGCAGCTCTCGGTCGAGGACTTCAGCAAGCGACTCAAATACGCGCCCACGGGCCAGACCCTGACCGTCGAGCAGGCCGTGCAGGAGTTTCTGCTGTTTTACTGGCAGGACCGGCTGCGTGCCCTGCGCATCGCCGAAGGGTTGCGCCAGGCTCCCGGCGACCTGCCCCGCTGATGCCATGCGCGTCGTATTGCAGCGGGTGACCCGCGGCGAGGTGCATGTGGCGGGCGAGCTGCAGGGCAGCATTGACACTGGCCTGGTGGCGCTGGTGGGCATCGCGCAGGACGACGGCCCCGCCGAGGTCGAGCGTCTGGCGCAGAAGACGGCGCAACTGCGCATCTTCCGCGACGAGCAGGAACGCATGAACCGCTCCGCGCTGGACATCGGCGCCGGCGTGCTGGTCATCTCGCAATTCACGCTGTATGCAGACATGAAGCGTGGCCGGCGGCCTGGCTTCACCCGCGCCGGCCGGCCGGAGCTGGCCGAACCGCTGGTCGAGCGTTATGCGCAATGCCTGCGCGACCTGGGCGTCGCGCACGTGGCCTGCGGCGTCTTCGGCGCGGACATGCAGCTCGTCATCCACAACGACGGCCCGGTCACACTCATCCTGGACAGCGCGGAGCTGTGAGTCGGCGCCCTGCGCTACAATGACGCGAAAGCCAGGAGGGCAGGGCATGCGGCCGAACATCCTGTGGATCTGCACCGACCAGCAGCGTTGGGACACCATTGCTGCGCTGGGTAACGAGTGCATCCGCACGCCCAACATCGACCGACTCGTCCATGAAGGCATGGCCTTCGACCACGCCTTCTGCCAGAGCCCGGTCTGCACGCCCAGCCGCGCCAGCTTCCTGACCGGGCGCTATCCCTCCGCGGTGCACGGCACCTGCAACGGCAACACGGTCTGGGGCGAGGGCGCTCCGCTCATCAGCAAACTGCTGGCGGATGCCGGCTACGATTGCGGCCTGGTGGGCAAGTTTCACCTGGCGGCCGGCTTTCGTCGCCTGGAGCCGCGGCCGCAGGATGATGGCTATCGCGTGTTTGAGTGGAGCCACGCGCCGCGCGACGACTGGCCCGTCGGCCACGCCTGGCGCGAGTGGGTCGAGGCGCAGGGGCAGGACCTGGGCGCGCTCTGCGCCGACATGACGCAATTCCCGCCCGAGCTGCACCGCGAGACCTGGTGCACGACGCGGGCCATCGACTTCATCGAGACGGAGCGTCCGGGCGACCAGCCCTGGCTGCTGAGCATCAACTACTACTATCCGCATCCGCCCTTCACGCCGCCGCAAAAATATCTGGAGCGTTACGCCGCCGCCGACATGCCCGGCCCGCTCTTCCGCGAAAGTGACCTCGCGGCGCAGCAGGCGCTGGCGGCGGTTGACTTTCAGACGGACGTGCGCCGGCCGGAGGACTTTGACGCGCGCGCCGTGCAGGCGGCCTATTACGGCATGATCGAGCAACTGGACGATCAATTGGCGCGGTTGCTGGAATCGCTGGAGCGCAGCGGTCAACGCGAGAACACACTCATCCTCTTCATGAGCGACCACGGCGAGACCCTGGGCGATCACGGCCTGCTGATGAAGGGCTGCCGCTTCTACGAGGGACTGGTGCGCGTGCCCATGATCTGGGCCTGGCCCGGGCAGATTCAGGCCGGCCTGCGCAGCAGCGCGCTGACCGAGCTGACGGACATTGTGCCCACGCTGCTGGAGCTTTGTGATCTGGACGCGCCGGATGGGATGCAGGGGCGCTCGCTGTGGCCCATTCTTCACGGCGCGGCGGACGCGCAGCAGCATCGCGACTTCGTGCGCTGCGAGTATTACCGGGCGCTGCTGGACAACGGGCGCGGTTTCGACGGCACCTACGCGACCATGTACCGCGACCGGCGCTACAAGCTGGTGCGCTATCACGGGCACGACCTGGGCGAGTTGTTCGATTTACAGGAAGACCCGGATGAGTTCGTCAATCTGTGGGATGAGCCGGGCAGCGCGCAGCTACGTCTGCGCCTGCTGCAGGAAAGCTTTGACGCGCTGGCCTTCGCGGTCGATACCGGCCCGCCGCAGAGGTTTTTTAGCTAGAAATTTGCATAACCTAAGCCAAATCCAGTCCGTTGTGCAATGTCCAGCAAGTTCACTTGTTTGCTGTTTTCAAGAATCTCGAAAAAAATTACAAGTGGTGGAGTTGTCCCTGCTTCTCCCAGATAGATTTGAGTTCGGACAGATCTGATTGTAGAGACCTTACCTGTTTCATCTACGATTTCTACGGGTCTGAATGAGTAAGGATCTGTACCAAGTGCACTCAAAGCAATTTCAAGCACTTCATGGATGGGCCCTTTTGGTCCCAATCCTGCCAACTTTCTTCTAAATTCTGGTATTTGTACGATTTTGTAACTATTCAAAGTTTAAACCCTGATGTCGTTGAGCCAGATCCTTTGCATGTGCCAGTTCTGCTTCAGTGAGAGGCTCATCAGAAAACAGGGCATATTCGTAAGGGATGTAGTTTCCTTCTTCCGTAAGTCGCCAGGCAACTCCATGCGACCGCTCGCTCAGCCCGATTGCATCCCAATCTGCAAACTTCTGTATGATCCCGTCCACAACACCAAGTTCGTTTTCGGTAAAAATGTCGGCAGTTGTCCCGGAAAGCACCTCAATACGCTTTTGCTTGTAGTCAAAATATTCCCGCTCACATTCAGCAATTCGCCCCTCTTCCTTTAGTTCATCAAGAGTTTGCAGGAAATTCTTCGGTAGCGGGCCGAACTGCATGCGGACAAATGCAGAGCCAGACACAGGCTGCCGGTGCATCCTGAAAGATTCCATATCGGAAAAGTAGATGATCTTTGCGAGCTTCGTGTGGCCGAATTTGGGATCATCCTTCAGTTTTGTTGCAACATAAAGAATGAGTTCCTTCAAGCGTTCCTTTGGGGACATATCCGGGAACTCGTAGGTCAAACCTCCTGAGCCCGTCATCTCACCATTCCTCGCTACTGGCTACAGAACAAATGTTTAGTGTCATTTTAGTGTCTGTGAATGTGGCTGTCAATCAATTTGGTGGCCCATCCCCGCACGTGAGGGAACGCGCACGGCCACCACGCGGCCGTGCACGGTCTCCACGTCGCCGGCGCGCAGGCTGCAGCGCACAATCGCCTTGCGCTCGCCAAGTTCCTCGACCCGCGCGCGCAACTCCAGTTCTGCGCCAGTCGGTGTCGGCCTGAGGTAGTCAACCTGCAGGCTGGCGGTGACGCAGGTGATCTCCGGCGTTGTGTCCGGTTCACGTCCCTCAGCGTCATACATGGCCGCGACGGCCGTGCCGATGCTGTGGCAGTCGATCAGGCTGGCCAGCAGGCCGCCATAGACCACGCCGGGGAAGGCGGTGTGGTGGGCGGCCGGGGTGAAGTGGCAAACGCCCTCCGTTCCGTCCCAGAAGGTGCGCACGCCCAGGCTCTGGGGGTTGTTGCGGCCGCAGCCTGCGCAGATGGCGATGTCGGCGTTGTAGTAGTCCTGGATGGCGCGGGGCTCAGCTGACGGGCGCGACATAGTCCTCCGAGACGTAGCCGTCGCGGCCCTGGTAACGGATGCGGAACCAGCCGTCCTGTTCGCCGTGATGCTGGTAGACTTCATCCGGCGCGATGAGGCCGATGGGCTCATGCGTCAGGCCCGGGCCGCTGCGCACGTTGAGGATGTCGATTGCCGCGAGGCCGGGGGGCAGCGGCGCGGCGGGGCTGGCCTGCGCGTCATGAGTTTCACGCAGCAGATCCTGGATGGCCTGTTCGGTCTGCTCGTAGCGGCCCTCGCCAAAGTGGCGGTAGCGGATGCGGCCCTGCTTGTCGATCAGGTAGAGCGCGGGCCAGTAGCGGTTGTTGTAGGCATTCCAGGTCTCGCGGCCGTTGTCCTGCAGCACGGGGTAGGGGACGTTGAGGCGGACGAGCGACTCCTTCACCGCGTTGATGTCGCGCTCGAAGTTGAACTCGGGGTAATGGTTGCCGATGACCACCAGCCCCTGGTCTGCGAAACTTTCATGCCATCCCCTCAACGAGGGAATTGTGCGGATGCAGTTAATTCAGCCGAAGGTCCACATCTCCAGCAGCACGACCTTGCCGCGCAGGCCCGCCAGGCTCAGCGGCGTGGCGCTGTTGAGCCAGGCGCCGTCATGCAGCTCTGGCGCGACACCCATCACCGGCAGGTCAGCGACGAAGGGCGGCGGGGTCGTGGCGGTGGGGGCGACGGATGCTTCACTCGCTGCGGGAGTTGTGGCGGAGGAGAGGAAGGCGTCGAAGGCAGTCGGCATGGTGCAGGCGGCGGCCAACAGGGTCAGCAGTGCGGCCTGGCCCGCGCGCAGCAGGGCCTTCATTGCTTCCCAGGGAGTGGACCTGAAGGGACTCGAACCCTTGACCTCATCAATGCCATTGACGCGCTCTCCCAGCTGAGCTACAGGCCCCGGCGGCAACAGGTTAGCGGTGGGGGAGTATTATGTCAATAGTCCCGCCGCGGGGCCCGGGCTGCGCAGACGCGTGCTATAGTGCGCGGGAGTCAGCGGGCAGAGGGACGGCGCGATTCGATGGGTCGCATGGCAGCGGTGGGTCTGGTGGTGCTCGCCATACTGGGCTACGGCCTGAGCCTGATCGACATGGGCGGCGCCGACGCCGCGGACGAGGTCGCCGCCTCCTTGACGCTGGAGCTCGACGAGAGGGATCTGGCGGGCTACCTTAATGCGACGGGCCCGCGCGAGTGGCGCTTCCCGGCGGACTTCGGCCCGCATCCCGGTTATGGCACCGAGTGGTGGTACTACACCGGCAACCTCGACAGCGAGGACGGGCGCCACTTCGGCTACCAGTTCACCATCTTCCGCCGCGCCATCGCTCCGGACCTGCCCGCCAGCGACTCCGAATGGCGCAGCGAGCAGGTGTTCATGGCGCACTTCACGGTCACGGACGTGGCCGGCAAACGTTTCCTGCACGACCAGCGCTACAGCCGCGACGGCGCGGGTCTGGCCGGCGCGACCAGTGAGCCGCAGTTGCACATCTGGCTCGAAGATCTGGACATGCAGGCGCTCAACGACGAGGCCAGCCGGCTGCGGCTGCGCGCCAGCATGGACGGCGCGGCAATCGATTTCACGCTGGAGCAATTGAAGCCGCCCCGGCTGCGCGGCATCGAGGGTTACAGTCAAAAAGGCAGCGCCGCCGACGAGGCCAGCTACTACTATTCAATCCCGCGCCTGGCGACGCAGGGCACCCTCACGCTGGACGGTGAGCGCATCGCTGTGCAGGGCGAGTCGTGGATGGACCATGAGTTCTTCACCAAATCCCTGACGGACGAGGTTGTCGGCTGGGACTGGTTCGCCCTGATTTTCGAGGACGGGCGCGAGCTGTCGCTGGGCTGGCTGCGTCTGAATGATAGCGGCCAGCGTTACTATGGTGGCGGCGGTTCAGCCGCCTTCCTGGTCGAGGCGGACGGCAGCACGGAACAGATTGCGCCGGAGGACTTTCACGTCGAGGTGATCGGCAACTGGACCAGCCCGCATACGGGCGCCAGCTATCCCTCCGGCTGGCGCGTGCAGCTCACTGGCGAGCGGCCGCTGGACTTCACGCTGCAGCCGCTGCTGGCTGACCAGGAGCTCCATGACAGCGACATCGTCTACTGGGAAGGCGCGATTGCGGTCGAGGGCGATGTCCGCGGCTACGGCTACGCCGAGCTCACGGGCTATCTCCACCCGATGGGCGCGGACTTTGTGTCGGCTGCCCGACCCTGACGGCTGCGTTCAGGCACCCGACCCGGCCAGCAACAAGCCCACCACAGCGCCAATGAACACCAGCCGCGTGGCATTCACGCGCATACGCAGCAGCGCAAACAGCGCGAAGGCGCAGAGCGCGGCGCCCGGCAACCAGGGCTGACCCGCTGAGTCGGTCAGCGCCGTGCGCGCCAGACCGAGCAGGGTGACCAGGATGGCGGCCACGACGGCGGCGTGCACGCCCGCGAGGAAGTTGCGCACCGGCTGGCTGCGGCGCAGGCGCGGGATGAAGGGCGCGCTGAGCATGACGAAGACGAATGAAGGCAGAAAGATGCCCAGCGTGGCCAGCAAGGCGCCCGGCAAGCCGGCCACGATCGCGCCGATGGCCGTGGCGGTGGTCAGCACCGGGCCGGGCGTGGTCTGGCCGATGGCGATGGCATCCAGCAGTTGCCGGGTGCCCAGCCAGCCGTAGCCGCTCACCAGGTCCTGCTGAATGTAGGCCACCAGCAGGTAGCCGCTGCCGAAGAGAATGGCGCCGATGCGCAGGAAGTAGAGGAAGAGCTCGCTGGCAGCCGGCGCTGAGTTGACGGCCTGGACGGCCAGCGTTGGCAGGCCCGTCAGGAACAGCGCAGCCGGCAGCGTCCGCCCGGCGCGCGACTGCCAGGCTGTGTGCAGCAGCCCGGCCAGCAGCATGACCACGATCTCCGGCAGGTCGGACACGACCAGCAGGGCAGTGCAGACGCCGAAGAGCGCCCACAGCAGGTTGCCCTGCAGGGCGCTGCGCAACAGACGCCAGCCCGCGCCAGCGATCACGGCCACGATGACTGGCTGGATGCCGCGCAAAACGGCTGCGACTTCCGGCAGCGTGCCGCTGCTGACGTAGAAGGCGCTGAGCGCCAGGGTGATGAGGAAAGCCGGGCCGATGAAGCAGGCGCCGCTCACCAGCGCGCCGGGAATGCCGCGCAAGCTGTGGCCGACGTGAATCATCACTTCGGTGGAGTTGGGGCCGGGAATGAGGTTGGCGGCGGCGATGAGGTCGAGGTAGTGGTCGCGCGTCAGCCAGCGACGGCGCACGACCAGTTCATCCTCGGCGATGGCGATGTGGGCGACCGGCCCGCCGAAAGCGGTGACGCTCAGGCGCAGGAAGACGCGCGCCAGCTCGCCGTAGGAGACCGGTTCGCGCATCGTGTCCGTTTCAGGCCAGACCGAGGCGCGTCAGGGTTTCCGGCGGCGGCTCGCACTCCGCCAGGCCCGCGCGCAGCAGCTCCTGCATGCGGCGCACCTGGGCCGGCTCCTGCGCGTGCAGGTTGCGCGGCGTGAGCGTGAATTCCTCGCGGCTCCAAAGGTAATCCGGGCAGACTCGCGGCTGCGCCGGAACGCGCCACTGCGGCAACTCGACGCCGGGAATGAAGTGGCCGCTGGTCATGTCCGGCGCAGTATTCAGCCCTGTGGTGGAATACCAGTTGAGCGGCCCGTCGGGGCGCGAGCCTTGCGTCAGCGTCCACTCCTCGTCACTCACGACCACGCCCTCGCCGAAGCGGCCGTAGAGCAGCAGGTCACGGTGCCGGTCGGTCTCGCCGCGCAGCAGCGGCATCAGCGAACGCCCGTGGGGTTCGTTCGGCTGCTCAATGTCGAGCATGTCGCGCATCGTCGCGCTGACGTCAAGGGCGTTGCTGAGCGCGTTGATGCGGCGGCCCTTGCCCGGGTGCTGCGGGTGCCAGATCATGAGTGGAATGCGCGCGTGCGATTCCGGGTGCGGGAAGTCCTTGGCCCAGATGGTGGGGTTGTCGAAGCCGTTGTAGCACAGGTCGTGGCCGTGGTCGGTGGTGACGATGACGGCCGTGTTGTCCCACATGCTCAGTTCATCCATACGGTTCCACAGCCGCCCCAACCAGGCGTCGACCATGGTCACGTTGCCCTCGTACTGCGCGCGGATCCAGGCCAGCTCGTCGGCGGAGGCGTTGCGCACGAAGCGTTGGGTCTCCTCCAGTCCCTGGTAGGGCGGCCAGGGATTGAAGTCCGGGCTGTCGATGCCGCCGGTATACATGCTGCGGTAGGGTTCCGGCACGTGGAAGGGCTCGTGCGGATCGAAGGATTCGACCCACAGCAGGAAGCGGTCGTGCTCCTGGTTGGCTTCCAGCCAGTCGGCCGCGCGGCTCATGACCTGGGCTGCCGGGAACTCTTCCTCGATGTACCAGTTGCGGGCGTTGGCGTAGAATTGCGTGCCGCGGGCGTGATAGTTACGGCTGGGCGCGAGACGGGCGCGGTCGATGGCGCGGGCCCAGCCCGGCGCGTCATCCACCGGCGCCGTGTCCCACATATCATTCTCGGAGCCGCGCACGAACTCCACGCCGTGGAAGGGCTCGAAGTAGCCGTGCGCCTTGTCTTCCCAGTAGTGATAATGGTCGGTGACCATCTGCGTCACGCAGCCTTCAGCGCCGGCCTCGGCGGCGAGGTGACGATCCCAGGGCTCGACGTGGCCCCAGCCGCGCCACAGGAATTCCTGGCGGCCGGTGAAGAGTTCGCGGCGCGCGGGCATGCAGGGCGCGGAACTGATGAAGTGGTTGTCGAAGATGGCGGCCCGTTCGGCGAAGCGGCTGAAATTGGGCGTCTGCACGTGGGTGTTCTGGTACGCCTGCAGCGCGTGGAAGTTCAGGCTGTCGATGAGCACCGTGATGACGTTCATACAGGCCTCCGCCGGTCAGGGACCGGGACAATCAGGAAAATAAAATCGAGCCACGCATCTCCATCGGCTGGCTGAAGATCCATACGGCAATCAGCGCGATGGCCAGCAAGAGCAGCGCCCAGGGCAGCATACCGGGTACGGCGTCGCGGCGGTACATGCGCGTCGCCGCGCGCTGCGCAATGAGCAGGCTCCAGACACTGCCGCCGCCGATGGCGATCAGCTGCACAAGGCCGATCAACGTCGCGTCGAGGCTGCTGCCGAAACGCAGCCAGTCGCCGGACTGGCCGAAAAACTCCTGCAGCACGGGGATGATACTGGCGGGGGCGATGAACAGGTGGAAGGTGTAGTGTGCAATCCACACGCCGAGCCCCACTGGTACGAAGGCTGGCGCGAAGGCGGCGATGGTGGCGCGCAGACTGTACTTGCGCGTCGAGCCGCTCAGCAGGCGGCCGAGGCTCGCCGCCAGCAAGGTGAGCAGGGTGGGCAGCAACAGGCTGGTCGCGCCGAAAACGAGCAGCAAGACGAGCAACTCGCTGCGCAGGCCCAGGCTCTCGGCCAACGACTGCTGCAGCGTGAAGACCGGCGGCACCATGCCGAAGGCGTTGGTCAGGCCCATGGCCGCCAGCAGGATGACCAGCAGCGAGACGTCGAGGCGTTGCGGCCAGGCCTGCGGATTTAATAGTTCGCGTCCCGGGAAGCGCGCCATGAGGCCGATGTTTTCGTGCGGACAGGCGCGTACGCAGTCCAGACACAGGGTGCAATCAAGGTTGCTGCGGATCTGCGGCGCGAAGAGCAGGGTGCCGCAGCCGGGCGTGCCCTGCGGCCCGTGGCGCACCGTCAACTCTTTGCCGCCGGGGATTTCATCCACGCGCAGCAGCGGCGCCGGCGCGTAACTGCCGTTGACGCACTCATGGCCGACGCAGTGGTGGCAGATGGCGGGGTCTTTCACGGCGATCTGCGTGGGCGCGCTGGTGGCGTAGACGAAGTTGAAGCTGCCCAGTGGGCAAACGTACTTGCAGAAGGCCGATTCGCTGAAGGCGGCCTCGAGCAGGAAGGAGGCGAGGAAGTAGCCGACGATGAGCCAGGCCGTCAGCCAGGGGCTGGCCCACAGGTCCAGCCACTCGTAGAGCAGGAAGAGCGTGAAGAGGCTGGCGATGGCCAGCCATTTGTTGCGCAGCCGGCGCGGGAAGTGGCGTCCGCGGCTCAGGCGTTTGCCCAGGGTGCGCGGCAGGGCAAAGGGGCAGGCCATGCAGAAGAGATTGCCCGCCAGCAGCAGAATCAGCACCACCAGGCCGCGATAGTGCACCCAGGGCGCGACCGTGGCCAGGTTGCGCGCGGCGGCCTGGGGCCCGGTGAAGCCGTCAATGACCAGCAACGCGGCGACCAGCAACAGGCCGGACTGCAGAACCAGGCGGCCGCGACGCCAGCGCAGGAAGCGCCCGATGAGCGGCAGCTGCAGGATGTCCAGCACATTGGCGGGACGATACAGGCTGCTCACGGGCCCTCCTGCCTGTTTATGCCGGGCGCGTCAGCCCTCAGGCTCCGGCGTATTCGTCACCTGCCAGGCGCCAAAGGGCGTCTGCGCCGCTGCGCCACCGCGGCTCATGCCACCCATGCCGCGCAGGGTGGGCGCCGGCGTGGGTGTGTCTTTCACTTCCGCCGCCGGTATGGTGGCGTCTTCTTCCGCGGCCATGTCTTCCAGGGCAGCGCTGACGTTCAACTCAAAGGTCTTGCTGACGCTGCTTTCATCCGCAAAGGTGAGCGTGACCATCACGCTCCAGTCGCCGGCCATGGTCCATTCGAAGGACACACGATACTCGCCGTCTGCACCCTGCACATCATCGCGCAGGACGGGCACCATGCCCGCGTGGGACATGTCGCCACGCACATCCACCCGCTGCGGGCTGACGGCATTGCCGTCCGCATCCGTCACGCTGACGAGCAGCTCCGCCTCGCCGACGCTGGACTCAGCCGGCTCAATTTCCAGCAAAATGGTGAGGTCCGCTTCCGCCGCCGGCGTGCTTTCCTGGCGGCAGCCGGCCAGCACCCCAAGACACAAGAGCAGGATTATGCTTCTGCGCATCGCCAACAACCCGTTCCTTTCACACACACTGAACAAAACAAGTGTAACAGCAGGCTTGCCGCTTGTCAGGTGTTACGCTTTCCGGCAGACTCAGGCGGTTGACAATTGCGGACGACGGGCAGCGTGGCGCCAACCTTTTACATCCTGCACGGAAGCCAGGAGCTGCTTCTGCATGAGGGGCTGGAACGCCTGCGTGCCAGGATGCCCGCAGCCAGCGCTGACCTGAACATCACGGAGCTGGACGGCAGCAGCGTCCGCGTGGCGGAGGTGCTCAACCTCGCCAGCACCAGCCCCTTTCTCGCCAAACAGCGTCTGGTCATTGTTCATGGTCTGCTCACCTGGCTGGGCCGCGCGGGGGCAGGCAAGACCGGCAAACGTGAGGCCGACGCCCTGTATCAAGGGTTGCCCGGCCTGCCGCCTTCGGCGCGGCTGGTGCTGGTCGAACAGCGGGACCTGGAGCCGACGGAGCGCGGGCGCAAGCGCAGCAATCGCTTCGTACAGCTGGCGCAGGGTGAGGACAGCGGCTATACGCAGGCCTTTCGTGCACCTCAAGACCTCGGCTCATGGATTCAACGGCGGGCGCAGGGCAGCTACGGCGCGGAAATCGAACGCAGCGCGGCCCATGCGCTGGCGGACCTGGCGCGCGGCGATCTGCGACGTGTGGACAACGAACTGCTCAAACTGGCGAGCTATGTGGACAATGCGCGCGCCATCAACGAGGAAGACCTGGCGCTGCTGACGCCCTGGGTGGCCGAAGCGCGCACCTTCGACCTGACCGATGCGATTGCCGAACGCCGCACGAAAGTGGCGCAGGAGCTGCTGCAACAGATGCTGGCCGAGGACACCAGCAGCGACGGCCTGATCCTTTTCGCCACCGTCGTGACGCATTTTCGGCGCCTGCTGCTGGCCAGCGAGCACCTGCTACTTAACAATGGCTCGGCGCAGGGCATGGCGCAGGCGCTGGGCGTCCGGCCGGGCAGATACCTGAACAAGCTGCAGCAACAGTCGAGCCGCTTTTCACTGGCGGACTTGGAAGACATCTATCGCAAGCTGCAGGAAGATGACCTGGCGCTGAAGACCGGTCGCCTGCGCGCCGGTCTGGCGCTGGAGCTGCTGGTGGCCGGCCTCGCCTGGCAGGCCTGAACGCCCGGCTTTGCAACATCCTGGCCGGTTCATCGTAGAGTCATGCAAGACTGCATGGAAGTGAGGGTGCAAGAGATGAGCGTACTCGGGATCATCGTGCTGGTTGTGCTGGTCTTGATAGGGTTTCAGGCGCTGGCAGCGGTGCTGGGCCTGACCATCGGCCTGATTATCGCCCTGCTGCCGGCGATGTTCACCGGCTTCCTGGCCGGGCACATCATGAGCGGCGCCGGTTATGGCGTGGTCGCCAACGCCCTGCTGGGCCTGGGCGGCGGCATCGTCGGCAACATCTTGCTGAATGTGCTGGGCATCAACGTCGGCGACGGCTGGATCGAGCGCATCATGGTGGGCGTGGTCGGCGCGATTGTGCTGGTGTGGCTGGGGCGCGTCGTGGGCTCCGGTGAGAAGCGCAAGGCTTACTGAGCGGACTGGCTCTGCAGCGTCTCCAGCGCGTGGATGCAACGCGCCAGGCTGTCGGAGTTGCGCGCTGCGACTTCCGGGCGCCAGTGAAACTGTGTGAACTGCAGCAGGTTGGCTACATAGTCCGGTCCAACCCGGCGGCCACTGCCAGGCACCGGAAGCATGGCCTGTTTCAATTTTGTTCTACGGCACCTTGCGGCAATCAGGTCGAGCAGTGCTTGTTTGGGGTCTAATTCCTCGTCAGGACTTGCTGGAAAGCGAGATCTGTTGATGCCGGTGAAGTCCTCCATTTGCTCGAAATCTGCCATGAGCCATGCCTCGCTGGCGCGGACTGCGAAGCGCAGCGCCATCTTGTCTGAAGGCGCAGGCAGGAACTGCCGCAGGTATTCCGGGGCGCACCCGGCATCTTTGTCAAGATCCATAACAACCAGCCAGTTGCTGCCGAACCTGGCTGACTGGTTGTATCCGCCAAGCTTGTTCAGGATTTTGGATTTCCCACCCGCCACCTTGATGCTGTACTTGTAGATTCCTGTCGCATTAAGGAGTTTGGCGACAACAGCCTTGTCGGTTACTCCTTCCACCACGGTCTTCAATGGCGCAACAATTTCAGGCATGTATGTGATGCTTACAAGAGCGCAATTTTGTACAGATCTGCAGGTTGGGTACGTACCAGCGCAACGTCCGCAATCGACAATCCAGCCTCGAGTTCACGCATAATAATCTCGTTTTCTGCGCACAGGAGGACTTCCGTCCCCTGTTCAGAAGGGCGCATCAGTAAAGTTTCGTGGGCGCCGATGCCTTCATCCTCCAGCAGTTCGGCGCTATGCGTGCTGATAAAGGTCTGACGCAGCGGCTTTCCCTGATGCGAGCGTTGAATGGCGTACATCAGTTGTGGCAGAAGCTGCACGACACCGTGGTGCAGGGAAATCTCGGGCTCCTCCAGCAAAAAGGGACCTTCTCCATCCTGCAGCGCCCAAAGCAGACCGATCAGGCGTAAGGTGCCATCTGAAAACTCGCGCTCGGTTTGCCATTTCCCTTTTGGCCGCCAGTGTCGGTATTTCGCGCGTAAATGAGGTTTTCCGACCTTGTCTTGCCAGAGCGTGACTTCAGAGAGTTGCGGCACTACACTACGCAACGCTTTCTGGATTCTCTCCAGACGCGCTTTCCTTGTGCTCGCGTGGGATTTCGCAATCTGCTCAAGAAAGTCACTGCCATAGGGATCGTTCTGGTACCCGGCGGCGGTTCTTTCCGGTTCTCGCACCAGCTGTGGGACCGTATGTATAAAGTGAATTGACTCAAAAAAACTGGCGATTTCCCGAAAGCCCTGGTTGGTGCTGACATGCTCCAGGTGAGTTCGGCCAAGACGCGCTACGTCCTTCTTATCTGTCCTGTTTGGCCTGTCCAGAATTAGCTCGTCGGCCTGGTTCCAGATTTTTTCCTCGCACAGGATCGGCGGGCTGCGGTCCTCCTGATTAAACACGATGCGGTAACGCCACAAACGGCATTCATCCGTGCCAATGTCGACTTCGATAGCAATGTTGCTGTCTTGTCGCGCGGCCAGGCTCCGGATGGAAGGAACGCCACCACGATCACTGATCGCCTTCTCAAAATCTCCGCCGGAAATGACGAGTTCATGCAGGAAGCGCAGCGCGTCGAGGAAATTCGACTTGCCACTTGCGTTTGCGCCGACCAGGAAAACGCGCGTTGACACCGGCACGTCGACTTTGCCGAAGTTTCGCCAGTTTTCCAGTTTGATACGCGAGAATTGCATCTTCAGGCCTTTCGGATGATCTCGTCCCCGTCATTGTAGCATCCCGATCGCAACTGGCGCCTGGGCGCGTGGCGGGTTAGCATCCTGCGCGTCGCCGACTGAAGCCGAAAGGCCCTTCGTGGAACTCAAGGCCAACCAGTTTCCCCAGGCCGCCAGCCGCGCCCTGCAGGATCCGCAACTGAAAATCGCGCTCGACCGGGGCGCGCGCTCAGCCGACGTGCTGCGCGTGGAGAGCATGAACGCGACCAGCGGCGCCGAGGCCTTGCGGCAGCAGGGGCGTGGCGCCAGGCTGCGTGGCCTGGCCGACCTGCCCGAGCTGCTGGAACAGGCCGAGGCGCAGATCACGGCGCGCGGCGGCCATGTGCTGTGGGCGCTGGACGCCGACGAGGCCAACCAGCATGTGCTGGACATTTGCGAGCGCCATGCGCTGAAGTTCGGCGTCAAGAGCAAGAGCATGGTCACCGAGGAGCTCAACCTGGTGCCTGTGCTGGCGGAGCATGACATCCACATGCTGGAGACGGACCTCGGCGAGTTCGTGGTGCAGATCGACGAAAGTCGCCCCAGCCACATCGTCGCGCCCATCATGCACATGACGAAGGAAAGGATTCACGAACTCTTCGTCGAGAAGCTGGGCATGGAGTCGCTGGAAGGCGAAGTCGACCCACAGGTCATGACTCGTTTCGCCCGACGCCATTTGCGCGCCAAATACTTTGAGGCGGACTTCGGCATCACCGGCGGCAACTTCCTGATCGCCGAGACCGGCACCATCGCTCTTACCACCAACGAAGGCAACGCGCGCCTCGGCACCGCGCTGCAGCGCGTGCACATCGCCGTCGTCGGCATCGAAAAGGTCATCCCCACCTGGGAGGACTACGCCACGCTGGCGCAGACCCTGGCGCGCAGCGCAACCGGACAGAAGCTTTCCGTCTACAGCACGCTCTACAACGGGCCGGCGGAACCGGCGGAAGGCGACGGGCCGCAGCACTTCTACCTCATCCTGGTCGACAACGGCCGCAGTTCGATCTACGGCACGACCTATTCGGAGGCGCTGGCCTGCATCCGCTGCGGCGCCTGCCTGAACACCTGTCCCGTCTACCAGAACGTGGGCGGCCACGCCTACGGCGCGGTCTATCCCGGGCCCATCGGCTCGGTCATCACGCCGCTGCTGCAGGGCCGCGAGAACGCCACGCCACTGCCCTTCGCCAGCAGCCTCTGCGGCGCCTGCAAGGAAGCCTGCCCGGTCGACATCAACATTCCCGACATGCTGCTGCAGTTGCGCCACGAACTGCAGGAGCAGCAAAGCCCGATGTGGCGCATGGGGATGCAGGCCTGGGGCTGGAGCTTCAGCCATCCTCTGCTCTACGAGGCGGGGCGCAAGGTCACTGCCGCGCTCAGCAACGCCATTGCGCCGGAAGGATCGGCTCACCGCAACCTGCCCGGGCCGCTGGGCGCCTGGACCGACTATCGCGATTTCCCGTCCTTCCCGGCTGAATCCTTCCGTGACTGGTGGCGCCGGGAACGCGCGGATAACACAGATCAGGACGGCAAGGCATGAGCACGGCGCGCGAGCAAATCCTGGGCCGCCTGCGCAGCGCGCGTGACGGGTTGCCGCCCGCGCCGCCGCGCCCGACGCACTATCAGGCCGTCACTATTCTTGAGGATGAATCGCCGGCGGCCTTGCTGGCGTGCTTCACAACCGAGCTGGAACGCCTGGAGGGCGAGGTGTTCGTGGCCGCGGACGAGGCGGCCGCGCTGGCGCGCCTGCTGTACTTGCTGGCGGAGTGTGAAGCGCGTACGGTGCTGACCTGGGACTGGCAGCACATTCCGCTGCCGGGACTGGCAGCGGCGCTGGCCAGCGCAGGCATCACGGCCTTGCAGCCCGCAGCCGACAACCACGAGGCCTGCGAGGTGGCGCAAGCCGGCATCAGCGGCGTCGACGCGGCCCTCGCGGCCACCGGCTCGCTGGTGGTCAGCACCGCGCCGGGCATGGGCCGCCTGCCCACACTGCTGCCGCCGCTGCACATTGCCTTGCTGCGTCTGGATCAGCTGCTGCCGGGCCTGGAGGCCTGGGTGGCGCAGCAGCGTACCGACGAGCTGGCACAGCTGGGGACGCGCAGCAACTTCTGCATCATCTCCGGCCCCAGCCGCACGGCCGACATCGAGAAAAAACTGGTGCTGGGCATGCATGGCCCGGCGGCCCTGCAGGTGATCGTGCTGGCCTGAAGCAGGCGCTGCTCACACGCCGCACAGCGGCAACAAATCAGTCATCTTGTCCAGCAAATGATCAGGCTGCGCGGCCAGCAGGTCTGCGCGTGTGCTTAAGCCGGTGGTCACGGCCACGGCCCGCGCGCCCAGGGCGCGCGCGCAGGCGACATCCGCCGGCGTGTCGCCCACCACGGTGACCTGTTGGGCTGTGATGCTCTGGCCGCTGTGGGCGCAGGCGCGTTCCAGGGCGAGGGCGGGCAGCGCATTGCGGGTCGCGGCTTCGTTGCCGCAGGCGCGCACGGGGAACCAGGCCGGGTCGAAGCCGGCGGCCTCCAGCTTGAGCGGAGTGGTGGTGGCGGAGTTGCCGGTCACGATGCCGGTGATGATATCGGGCCGCTTGCGCAGCGCGTGCAGCGTCTGCAGGGCGCCTGGCAGCGGCACCAGCTCAAACTCCGGCAACAGGTCGCGCAGGTGTCGCTGGAGGCAAAGCTCGTAGGCGGGCATGTGACGGCCGATCTCCGCCTCGCTCAGGTCAAGGATTTCACACAGGGAGCCCCAGTCGGTCTTGCCGCCGAAGCTGTGCGTTTCGAGGCGGCCGCTGGTGCCGAAGAACTCGAGCAGGGCGCGGCGGGTGGAGGCACGCCCGATGCCGTGGCCGTCCAGCAGCGTCCCGTCGATGTCGAAGAGGACGAGTTGCACTTTACAGGGGCGCCTGTTCGGGTCCCGCGGCGGGGATGTCCAGCTCGATGAGTTGCTGCACCAGATCGCGCAGGGTGGGCTCGGGCAGCGCGCCGGGCTGACTGAAGACGATGTTGCGACTCTTGAAGAGCATGAGGGTGGGGATGCTCTGGATGCCGAACTGCGCCGAAAGGCCGGGGTTTTCGTCCACGTTGACCTTGGCGATACGGATCTTGCCGGCGAACTCCGCGGCCAGTTTGTCCAGTATGGGCCCGACCATGCGGCAGGGGCCGCACCATTCCGCCCAGAAATCGACCAGCACCGGCAGCGGCCAGTCGATCACTTCCTGCTGAAAGTCCGCGTCACCCACGGCGACGGGCGCAGCCTCAACGATGGTCTGCCGTGGCGCTTCTGCTTCAGGTTCGGGCGGTGGCGGCGGATTGATCTCGGCGACGCGCACGTTCATCTGCTCAATGGCCAGCGGCATGTCGCTGCCCCAGGGCTTCGCGCGCCGCAGGACCGTCTCGCCGCAATACCAGCCGACCAGCAGGGGACTGCCCTCTGCCTTGAAGAGTGCGGCGGCGCGCGGGTTGCTGTCCGGGTCGATTTGCGCGAAGTGCATGTCCGGTTGCTCGGTGACGGCCTTGCGGAAGGCGGTGACGAAGTCGCCGCGCAGCCCGCCACCGCCGGCGAGCAGCAGCATCACAGGCTGGTCGCCCAGCAGCACCTGGTCAAGTGAGTCGTCAGTCAGTACCTGGGGTTCCTGCATGGGGCCGCGCTCCCTTTCCGTCTGCGGCCAGTGTAGCGTCGGCGGCGCAGGGACTCAAGACAAGGTGTGCTAACTGACATGCTGGAGATCAAGATTCAGTGTATGTAATCGCTAAGCTCAAAATGGGAAACTTTCTATTTCCCAATCTTGCTGCTTGAATGGATACAAATGCAACACTACAATCACAGTCCATCTCGGCTTAGAGGCGGGGGATTTGAGGTAGCAGTGAACAAAGTTAGGAATGTTGAGATGTTCGAAGAAAGAGATCCAAGCGTAATGGAAACAGCCGGGATGCAAGAATTCTCGATTTATAGCTATGGAGCCGACTATGACGTAGCGGGTTTAGTTCGTCGGTTGGAAATCAAGGACATAAAGATACCTGAGTTTCAGAGAAAGTTTGTTTGGTCAAAAGAACGTGCCAGTCGTTTCATTGAATCCCTATTGGTCGGGCTACCTGTACCAGGCATTTTTCTTTACAAAGAAAAGGATAGCGAAATCCTAGAGGTAATAGATGGCCAGCAGCGTTTACGTACATTGCAAGCGTTCTTAAGTGGTAAAGCTGCCTTTGGCAGTAATGAGGAAAAAGATTTTGATTTGCAGGGTGAAGGTATTGAACAGAAATTCGTCGGGCTAACCTTCGAAAAATTAGGAGAAAGGTATAGAAGGAAACTGGAAAATTCGATTATCCACGCGACAATAATTCGTCAAGACAAACCAGATAATGAGGGGAATAGCAAATACTTTGTATTTGAAAGGCTAAATACAGAAACTTCGCAATTGTCTGATCAAGAAATTAGAGCCGCTATTTATCAAGGCAAATTCAACAACTTAATCCAAAAACTGAACCACTATTCTCCTTGGCGTGCCTTATATAGTGGTAGTGGCAATACTGATCCGGACAAAAGAAGGCGGGATGAAGAACTGATATTGCGCTTCTTCGCAATGTACTACACTGATGTGGACCAGTATTCAGCGCCAATGAAATCCTTTTTGAATCGCTTTATGTCACGGAACCGTCAATTGTCCAACCTAAATGAGGAAGATATGCAACGCATTTTCGATACTGCAGTGGAGACTATATTGAAATGCATCGGTGAAGATGCATTTCGTCCATACGGTAGAAGAAATGTGGCCGTGACGGAAGCAGTAATGGTTGGTGTTGCTCTGGGTCTGGAAGGTGCCACAACAGGGCCTTCCATGAGAGACCGCTACGACAAACTCGTTAAGCACGCCGATTTCTCAAAATCTGTATCAAGAGGTACTTCACAAGCTAAAAACGTGCGTAGCCGAATTAAGCTAGCGACTGAAGCGTTTGCGACTACTGAGTAACGCTTTTTAAATGCACTCGGTTATTGATGGCCAATTTGACCGTCTCAGCCAGCTATTCGACCAAGCAAGTGACTTGGCTGAAATGGACGATGTTGACGAAGAAGTGAAGTCACATTTCGCTTTTTACCTCTGTGTGCTGACTTCTGGCTACATCGAGTCCTCATTGAGAACAATTCTCCGAGAGTATATGCGATCGCGTGTGTCACAGGAGCCATTGTCTCTGGAGCCACACGTTAGGGCCTTTGTAGAGATTAACGTAAATCGTATATTGAATCGCACTTTTAATCCTAGTAGAGAACGTGTTCTCGATCTGTTATCTGAATTTAGTGACGATTGGAAGGATGAAATCAAATCCAGGACAAGAGATGAGTTGGGTGCTGCCTTGGATAGCATTGTAAGCAACAGGAATAACATAGTTCATGGTGAAAACTCGGATCTAACCCTCCCCAGGCTTCTAATATATTTTGGCCACGCGCAGGAAGTTGTAAAGCTCGTGTACGAGCAGTGCAACCCGGCAGATGCGGCCAAGAGCAACACCTAGCCAGAGACTTCAAAAAAAGCGTAGATATACCCGCGGTCGATTGGCGCGCGCGGGGCGTGTATAGTTCGGGCGCGGAGCTTCTGTTGGCAGGGCCGACTGGCTGTCATGCTGCGACGATTTACTCCCGACCTGCGCATTCTGCTGCTGCTCGCGCTCCCGCCGCTGTTGCTCTTCTGGCAACAGACCCTGGGCGGGCGTACCCTGCTGCCGGCGGACAACCTCTACCAGTATGAGCCCTGGGCGGCGCTGCGCGAGGAAGTCGGCGCGTCCGCCGTCCCGCACAACGCGCTGGTCTCCGACCTCGTGCTGCAAAACTATCCCTGGAAGCGATTCCTGCGCCAGAGACTGGAAGCGGGCGAATTGCCGCTCTGGAACCCGCAGCAGTTCAGTGGCATCCCCTTCCTCGCCGCCGGGCAGCACTCTGCGCTCTACCCTTTCAGCCTGATCTTTCATCTGCTGCCCCTGTGGCTGGCCTATGGCTGGTTCACCGTATCGCAGCTGTGGCTGGCCGGCGCCGGCATGTATCTGCTGTTGCGCGGGCTGCACGTCGGTCGCTTCGGCGGCGTGGTGGCCGCGCTTGCCTGGCAGCTCTCGGCCTTCCTCGTCATCAGCGCCGTCTTCCCGATGATTCTCGCGGCAGCGGCCTGGTTGCCGCTGATCCTGTTGCTGATCGAGTTGATTGTGCGGGCGCAACCCCTGGCCGGACGACCGGCGCGCGCGCCCTGGGCGGCCCTGGGCGCGCTGGCGCTGGGCTGCGTACTGCTCGCCGGCCATGCCGAGCTCAGCTACTACACGCTGCTCATCGCGGGCGTGTGGGCGCTGGCGCGCTTGTTGCAGCGCTGGCAAGCGGATGGATTGCAACCGGCTTTGCGAGCGCTGCCCTGGCTGCTGGCCATGGCCGGCATCGGTCTGGCGACGGCCGCGCTGCAGCTGGTGCCGCTCGTCGAATTTGTCGGCATGAACTTCCGCAGCGGCTCGGCGACCTACGAGCAGGTCATCGGCTGGGCGCACCCGCCGCGCGACCTCATCCAGTTCCTGCTGCCAAACTTCTACGGCAGTCCGGCCCACCACAGCCTGCCCGATATTTTCGGCGGCGGGCAGCTGCCGGTGCGCTCGACCGAATGGGGCATCAAGAACTACGTCGAGGCCGCGCTCTACAGCGGCATTCTGACCCTGGCCTGCGCCGCGCTGGCCCTCGGCAACCTGCACCGCAGCGGAGCGAATGGACAGGCGCGCGCGCATACCTGGTTCTTCCTGCTGCTGACCCTTGCCGGCCTGAGCTTCATGTTCGGCCTGCCCAGCTACCGCTTGCTGTGGCTGTTGCCGGGCATTGACCAGCTGCACTCGCCCTTCCGCTGGGTTTTTGCAGTGAGCCTGGGGTTGGCCGTGCTGGCGGGCTTCGGCGCAGATCGGTTGGCGCGGGGCGCGGCGCAGCGCTGGCAACGACGATGCGGCCTGGCGTTGACCGGCATCGGCCTGGCGACCCTGGCCGGACTGGCCGCGCTGCGGCTTTTCTATCCGCAGCTGGAGCCGCTGGTGGAGCGCGTCTTTCGCGGCCTGGCAGGTGCGGAACAAGTCTTCGCCGACGCGCGTCTGTTCACCAGCTATCAGTTTGGCAACGGCTTGACTTTCGCGCTGGTGACGACCGGCGCGGGACTGGTCTTCCTGTGGGCGGGGCGCGACCTGCGCGCGCGCGCTTGGCAAGTCGGCGCAGCAGTCCTGCTGGCGCTGGATCTGATGCTCGCCTCCGGCGGCTTTCACGCTGCCGCCGACCCGGCGCTGCTGGAGGTGACGCCGCCGGCCATCGCCTGGCTGCAGCAACAGCCTTGCGCCTGGCGCTTCACGACGCTCGAGGCGGACCAGGCCATCCTGCCCGCCAACAGTGGCTGGCTGCACGGCCTGCGCGACATCCGCGGTTACGAAAGCATCATCCCCGGCCAGTACGTGGACTTCATGCAGGGCATCGCCGAGCAGCGGCAATTGGCCTACAACCGAGTGGCGCCGCTCTATGTCGATCAGTTGGCCGCGGTTGACTGGCAACGCCTGGCGCTGACCGGGGCGCGTTGGCTGCTGGCGCCGGCTGCGCTCGAACCAGGAGCGCTGTTGCCGCCGGGCAGCGCGCTGGCCTGGGAGGATGCTGCGCTGCGCATCTACGAGCTGCCAGTCTATCCCCTGGCCTGGCTGACGACGCAGACGGGGCCGCTGCGCGCGGAGGACTTGCCGGAGCCACTGCCGGTGGAGCTGCTGCGCGCGATCGGCCGCGAGAAGCTGCTGCAGTTCACGCTGCCGGACGCGGCGACGAGTCAGCTGGTCGTCAGCGAGACCTGGCTGCCGGGCTGGCGCGCGTGGCTGCGACCGGCTGATTCTGCGCCGAATGCAGAACAGGCGTTGCCGGTGACGCGCGTGCTCGAGAACTTCCAGGGTGTGACGCTCGCGCGCGCGGGACTGGAAATGCTGTTCGGGCAGACGCTGGCGCCGGACGCGCAACTGCTGCTGCGCCTGAGTTACAGTCCGCCCAGCTTCCAGGTCGGCCTCTTCGGCTCGGTGGTCGGCGCGGCATTGCTGCTCTTCATCCCCGGTGTGTGGTTGTGGCGCCTGATTAACCACCGCAGGGACAGCGACGTGATGCGTGTGGCGCGCAACAGCGTGGCGCCCATCCTGCTCAATCTCTTCAATCGCGGCATCGACTTCGCCTTCGCGCTGGTGATGTTGCGCATCCTCGGCCCGGAGGACGCGGGCGTCTATTTCTACGCGGGCTTCATCTTCCTGTGGTTCGACATCCTCACCAACTTCGGCCTCGACGTCTGGCTGACGCGCGAGGTGGCGCGCGAGCCGGCGCGGGCCATGCGCGTCCTGATCACCAGCAGCGCCCTGCGTCTGGGGCTGACGCTGGCGGGGATGCTGCTGCTGGCGGCCTTTCTGCTGGCGCGCCAGCAATTCATCACGCCGCCGTTTGGTGATGAGGGTCTGCTGGCGATTCTGCTGCTCTACCTCGGCCTCTTTCCCGGCAGCCTCGGCAAGGGCCTGACCTCGCTCTTCTACGGCTTTCAGCGCGCCGAATTCCCGGCGGTGGTCACCACTCTTGCCACGCTCAGCAAGACCGTACTGGGCCTGCTGGCGCTGCTGCTGGGCGCGGGCGTGGTGGGTCTGGCGGCGGCCAGCATCCTCACCAACCTGCTGACGCTGACGCTGCTGGCTCTGGGGGCGCGACCCCTGCTGCGCGGAATGCGGGCAGCGCGGCCGGACATCGCGCTGGCGCGACGCATGACCAGTTCCAGCCGGCCGCTGCTGGCCAACCATTTCCTGGCGACCATTTTCTTCCAGGTGGACGTGCTCATCATTGAGGCGCTGCACGGCGCGCGCATGCTGGGCCACTACAGCGTGGCCTACAAGTGGGTCGCGGCGCTGAACATCATTCCGGCATTCTTCACCCAGGCATTGCTGCCGGTGATGTCGCGCCAGGCGCAGGAGGACCCGGCGGCGCTGCGGCGCACCTGCATCCTGGGCATCAAGATACTATCGCTGCTGGCCCTGCCGCTGGCGGCGCTCTTCACCGCCCTGGCCTGGGCCCTGACCAGTTTGCTGGGCGGAGTGCAGTACCTGCCGGACGGCGCCATCGCCACGCAGCTGATGATCTGGAGTATTCCCGTCGGCTGGATCAACAGCTTCCTGCAGTACGCGCTCATCGCGCTCGACCTGCAGTGGCGCATCACCCGCGCCTTTCTGCTGGCGGTGAGCTTCAACATCATCGCCAACCTGCTGCTGGTGCCGCGTTACGGCTATCAGGCCGCCGCGCTGACCACCATTGCCTCGGAGCTGATCCTGCTGCTGCCCTTCGCCTGGCTGCTGCACAGGGCGCTGGGGCCGCTGCCCTGGCGCGACATGCTGTGGCGGCCACTGCTGGCGACCGCCCTGCTGCTGCTGACGCTGGCGGGCCTGTGGCCGCTGTCGCCGGCGCTGGCCTTGCTGGCCGGCGTCGGACTCTACGTGCTGCTGCTGCGAATAGCGCAGCCACTGACGGCACTGGAGCGCAGGATGCTACGGCCCCTGCTGCCACAGTGGTTGCGGGCTGTGTTGTAAGGGACGCTCAGGCTTCGGCGCGCTCGGCAAAAGGACGCGAGTCGAACTCGTTGCGGCGCAGCAAACTGCGCACGAAGGGGTTGGCGAAGACCGGGAGGCACAGGGTCTCTTCCGCGCGCTGCAGGGTCAGGTGGTAGATGGTGACGGGGCGTGAGCCACTGAGCCAGTGCTCCTCGTGGAAGACGTCGCTGGACAGCTGCCAGCCCTGGCCAAAGAGAGTGACGAGCACGTCGCCGCCGGCCAGCAAGCCGGACTGCGGCGACCAGTGGCGCGTGACGGCGGGATAGTCGAAGTGTGCGTTTGCTGAATCGAAAGTAACCATGACTTCAGTGTAGCAGGGCAGGCGCGTTGAGTAAGGGTGGAATTAACGAATCCAGCGTGAGGATATTGTGAGATTTGCGGCAATAGTTGCCTGAATGGCAAAATTTTAAACAGTGCCCCTTTATCTCTTAATGGAAACACGCGAATCGCGTGGATGTGCAGGTCATAGCGGTATTACCGCGGTGGTGCGAGGAGGACACGTGATGAATGCCGTAAATTGTGATCAGCATGAAATGACAAGTATTGATACGATTCTGCATTCGCAAGGTTTGGACGGTCGAAATGCTGCTTATTCTAATGTCGGAGTGTTTAGAAGCTATCATTTCTGAGATTAATTGGTTAGTTGAAATTTCCGAATTCTGCGAAGGACAATGGGGGAGTGTGAACAGGGGTTGACCAAGAGGAAAGTACTGCAACTCAGTGAGGAAGTGGAAACACAATTCTGCAACAGCTCTGCATTAAAGCTAAACTCCCTCGCAAACATGGACGAGGCAGCTTCTATGGTTATCGGCAGAATTCCAGAACAGAATATTGAACTAAGCGTGCAAAAATTTACACAGGGTGGGCGCACCGCTTACTCCACTGTGTTGTCCTTGGAATTCCTTGACGAACACCTAACTGATAGGTTCAGTCGTGAAAGAATTCAGGAAGCGAATCGCAGATTCCATCCGTCACACCAGAAGAAGATTGAGGAATACTTGTACGAAACGGATAACTGGGTTTTGGGGTCGATTCTGCTGGGGGTAAACCCCTCAAAAGTTAGGTTCGAACCTTATTTGACAGAGTCTGGTCAATTAACTTCTCTAGGGAATCTGAGTCTACCCAGAGTACCGGGATTAGTAGCAGCCAGGATACTGGATGGTCAACATCGCCGGATGGCCATCCGCAGCGTGCGTGAGCGCATGCGATCTGAGTGCGCGAATTTGCGCCTTCAGGCGAACTCTGGTGATGGACGAAACAATGCCAGCAGTAAGCTGATTACGTTAGAGGAACGTTTGGACAAGCTAGGTGAGATGTCCGTCCCGGTAGTAATCTTTGAAGAGTCAAATGTAAATACGCTACAGCAAATGTTTGCTGACCTCGCGAAGACTCAAGCAATAGACGCGATATCAAAGGCACGCTTTGATGAGCGCGACCCTTTCAACTTCGCCGCACAGCGAATTGTTAACGAGGGCAACAGCTTGCTCTTCAGCGGTCGAATAGAGATAGAGCGTTCTACGCCCGCTGCAAGCAGCAACAACTTGCTGTCGCTCAATCAACTGGCGACATGCCTGAAGTATTTGCAATTCGGTTACCCTGGACGCATGACTAGTGAACGATTGCGTCAGGCTAAGCAAAGAAAAGACCGAATTTTCGAGATGGGAATTCTATGGGCTGACGACTTTCTTCCAAGCGCCCGCAAGGAGTATGCTGACCTTCTGCTACCAAATTCAGGTGCAGACAATGTCGCCCGTAGTCGTGCGAACAATGTCGCCTATTCGAGCACCGTCTTACAGTTGCTAGCCGGCTGTGTTTATGAGTTCAGGCAAGACAGCGCTTCGCTAGAACCCTTGCAGGAGTATTTGTTCAGCAGCAATTTCAGGCTCGACGATGAAGATTGTTTGTTCCGCAAGGCGCGTCTATTGAATCCCGAAAGCAACACTCTCCAGAGTCGTTCACAGGAGATTCGCTTCGCGATCGAATACATCGCGGAGCATGCGCTGGCCACAATACGTTGAGCGAGTTCCTGCGAGGATTTACAATTTTGGTCGGGCGCGCCCGTGCTATACTCCCCGCCCAACCTCCCCGGCACAGGAGCGCAGCCCGTGGCCAGCCCGATCCTCATCCGCATCGCTGACATCGCCGCGCACGAAGGCCAGCAGGTCCTGTTGCAGGGCTGGGTGCAGGCGCGCACCGGCAAGGGTCGCCTGCACTTCATCCGCCTGCGCGACGGCAGCGGCGTCGTCCAGTGCGTCGCCTTTCGCCACGAGCTGGACGAGGACGATTTCGCGCTGGCCCGCAGCCTGACGCAGGAGGCCGCCATCCGCGTCCGCGGCGAGGTGCGCAGCGACGCGCGCGCCCCCGGTCTGCCCGGCGGCTATGAAGTCGGCGTCAGCAGCCTGGAGCTGGTCGGCGCGGCCGAGGACTTCCCCATCACGCCCAAGGAGCACGGCACCGAGTTCCTGATGGACCACCGTCACCTGTGGGTGCGCTCCTCGCGTCAGTGGGCCATCCTGCGCATCCGCGCGACAATCGTCAGCGCCATGCGCAACTGGCTCGACGACGAGGGCTTCCTGCTGGTCGATACGCCCATCATCACGCCCGCCGCCGGCGAAGAGACGACTACCCTGTTCGACATCGACTACTTCGGCGAACCGGCCTTCCTGGCGCAGACTGGCCAGCTCTACAACGAGGCCAACATCGCCGCTTTCGGCAAGGTCTACTGCTTCGGCCCCACCTTCCGCGCCGAGAAATCGCGCACGCGGCGCCACCTGCTCGAGTTCTGGATGCTGGAGCCGGAGCTGGCCTTCTGCTCGCTCGAGGAGCTGATGGACTTGCAGGAGCGCTTCATCAGCCACGTCGTGGCCAGGGTGCTGGAGCGGCATGCGCCGGAGCTGGCGCTGATCGGGCGCGACACGGCGGCGCTGGAACGCATCCAGGCGCCCTTCCCGCGCATCAGTTATGACGAGGCGGTGGAGCGGCTGCAGGCCCTCACCGCGGACTGCGAGGACGAGGAGCAGCGCGCGCTGCTGGCCATCGAGTGGGGCGAGGACTTCGGCGCGCCGCAGGAGACCGCCATCGCCGAACAGTTCGCGCGCCCGGTCTTCGTTTACCATTACCCGACGGCGGTCAAGGCGTTCTATATGGAACCGCTGGACGGGCGACCCGAAGTGTGTCGCAGCGTCGACTTGCTGGCGCCGGAGGGCTACGGTGAAATCACCGGTGGCAGCGAGCGCATTTACGACCTGGCGCTGATTGAAGAGCGCGTCGCGCACATCGGCCTGCCGCGCGAGGCCTACGACTGGTATCTCGAGTTGCGCCGTTACGGCAGCGTGCCGCACAGTGGCTTCGGCATCGGCCTTGAGCGCACCGTCGCGTGGATCTGTGGCCTGCCGCACATCCGCGAGAGCATCCCCTACGCGCGCATGCTCAACCGCAAGACGCCCTGATGCCGCGCATCCGGACAGAACGCCTGCTGCTGCGGCAATTCACGCCCGCCGACGAGCAGGACTGGGCGCGGGCCGTGTTGACCAACCCGGTCACCATGCGCGCGCTGCCCGCCGGCCGTCCCGCGCCACGGCAACGCGCCGCCGGCATCCTCGCGGACTTTGCCGAACACTGGCGCAGTCACGGTCATGGCATGTGGGCTGTAGAGCTCAATGCGACTGGCGCGCTCATCGGTCACTGTGGCCTGCAGCGCGTGGGCAGCGGTCCGCGCGTCGAGCTGGTGGCTGCGCTGTGCATGCCGCATGCGCGCAGCCGACTGCCGCGGGAGGCCGCGCAGGCCGCGCTGCGTCACGGCTTCGAGGTGGCGCGTCTGCCGGAAGTGATTGCCGTGGCGTTGCCCGGCGTGCGTGAGGCGCGCCGGCTGTGGCGCCAACTGGGCCTGCGGCCCGCCGGTCGCGTCCACCTTTACGACCAGCGCCTGCCGCTCTACATCCTGCGCCGCGGCGATTTTGTGCATCACGACGAACGTTACGACCTGCATGAGGAAGGGGAGTCGCCATGACCCTGCACCGGCTCGAGCCTGAACGTCGCACACTGCACGGCCACTGGTCCAGGGCGTTGCCGCCCGTGCTGCACATCGACCCCGGCGACACGATCGACTTTCGCACGCTTGACGCCGGCTGGGGCGTGGCCATGCCCACGGCGCCGGGCCGACCTGACGTCCGCTTCGAGCCGCGCGATGCCGTGCTCGACCATGGCCACGCGCTGAACGGGCCGGTGTACATCCGTGGCGCGCAGCCGGGCATGATGCTGGCCATCACAGTCGAGGAACTGGTCACCGGCAGCTGGGGCTGGAATATCGGTGGCAGCGACTGGCTGGAGGAAGATGGCCAGCCGCTGGGCGACATGGGCGAACTGCACTGGAACCTGTGGCAACTGGACGCGACGCGCCAGACCGCGCGCAACCAGGACGGAATCCATGTGGCCATGAGGCCCTTCCTCGGCGTGATGGGCATGGCCCCGGCCGAGCCAGGCGTCCACAGCACGCGCCCGCCACGACTCTGCGGCGGCAACATCGACTGCCGCGAACTGGTGGTCGGCAGCACGCTGTACCTGCCGGTCGCCGTTGACGGCGGACTCTTCTCGGCGGGCGACGGCCACGCCTGCCAGAGCGACGGCGAAGCCTCAGGCACGGCCATCGAGTGCCCCATGGAGCGCGCCCTGCTGCGCCTCGACCTCTGCGACGATTCGCCGCTGCCCACGCCCTGGGCCGAGACGCCCGCCGGCACGCTCACCTTCGGCTTCCACGCTGACCTGCAGCAGGCGAGCAACATGGCGCTCTCCGCCATGCTCACGCTGATGATGACGCGCATGGACATCAGCCGCAGCGAGGCCCTGGCGCTGGCGAGCCTCGTCATCGACCTGCGCGTCACGCAGATCGTGAACGCGACGCGCGGCGTGCACGCCCTCTTGCGCCCCGGCGCGCTGTGGTGAAGCAGCCGGCCCTCACTCCCCCCGACCCCCTCTCCCTCAGGGAGAGGGGGACAAAAGCGTTCTCACCCAATCAGGTATTTAAAGTCCCTCTCCCTGAGAAGGGTTCCCGTCGTGAGCGGCGGGACAAGGGATTTAGGGTGAGGGCGAAGAGTCCCTCTCCCTGAAGAGTTCCCGCCGCAAGAAGGACAGAAGCGGCCTCCCCCTGAATCCTGGCAGAATTGACCAAATTTACGTTATATACCTGACAACAGATCGCTCATTTTGAAAGGGTGTGCTTTATGGAAGCTGTAAATATGGCAAGCGTGGCGTGGGTCATGGTGGCTACCGCGCTGGTGATGATCATGCTGCCAGGCCTGAGTCTGTTTTACAGCGGGCTGGTGCGTGGCAAGAACGCGCTGGCGACAGCCATGCACAGTTTCGCCTGTCTGGCAATCGTGCTCGTGGTCTGGGTGCTGTGGGGCTATTCACTGGCCTTTGGTCCCAGCGCCGGCGGCATCATCGGCAACCTGGATCACTTCGCCCTGAACGGCATCGGGCTGGAGCCGCGCGCCGGCCAGGAGATCCCGGAGCTGCTGTTTATGCTTTTTCAGGGCATGTTTGCGGCCATAACTCCGGCCTTGTTGGCAGGCGCCCTCGCCGAGCGCGTCAAGTTTCGCGCCTTCGGCGCCTTCGTCGTGCTGTGGGTGACCTTTGTCTATTGCCCGATCGCGCACTGGATCTGGGGTGACGGCTGGCTGGCTGGCATGGGCGCGCTCGATTTCGCCGGCGGCTTTGCCGTGCATATGGCATCCGGCGTCGCCGCGCTGGCGGCCGCGCGCATCCTTGGCCGGCGCCATCTCGCGGATGCCGAGCCTTCGGTGAAGCCGCACAACCTGATGCTGGTGCTGCTCGGCGCCGGCATCCTCTGGTTTGGCTGGTTTGGCTTCAACGGCGGCAGCGCGCTGGCAGCGGATGGCGTTGCTGTGCACGCGATCGTCAATACGAACGTGGCTGCGGCCGCCGGCGCGCTGTCCTGGCTGCTGCTGACCTGGTATCGAGCGAACAAACCCAGTGTGCTGGGGGCGGCCTCGGGCGCGATTGCCGGCCTGGTGGCCGTCACGCCCGCAGCCGGCTTCGTAGAAGTCATACCGGCCCTCATCATCGGCATCGGCGCCTCGGTTGTCAGCTACATCGCCGCCGAGAGCCGCATCAAGGCCATGGTGGATGATGCGCTGGATGTCTGGGCAATTCACGGCATGGCCGGCACCTGGGGCTGCATCGCGCTGGGCCTCTTTGCATCCACCACGCTGGCGAATGGCGGCCTGTTCAGCGGCAACAGCGAGTTCTTCATCACGCAAATCGTCGGCGCGGTCGCCATCTGGGTTGCCGCCTTCGTGATCACCTGGGTCATTTTCCGCGTCATTGAGGCGGTCATCGGCCTGCGCCCAACGCCCGAGGAAGAGGCGCTGGGTCTGGACGAGGCCGAGCACGGCGAACCTGCCTACATATTCTAGGCTGGCAGGCAGAGCCAGTGGCCCCGCTGTGCAGCGATTCTGCGCGGCGGGGCTATACTTTAAGCACAGACCAGCCGGACACCAGAGGACAAGCGCATGAACGATTTTGAACTGCAGCAGTATCTCTTTGATTTGCAAGGTTACCTGGTCATTGAAAACGCCTTGAGTCCGGAAGAAGTGGCGGCCCTGAATCAATTAATTGATGAGCAAAACCTGCCGCCACCGGCGAAATCGCCGCGCTTCGGCAGCGCGCCAACGCTGGAATCGTCGCTCCTGTCGCGCAGGACGGCAGCAGACGGCACGCTGAACCAGGCTCAGGTTGCGGCAGTTGGGGCAGGCTTTCTCGACTGGGGCAAACCCTTCTGCGATTTACTGGACCATCCGTCCATCATGCCGGTGTTGCGCTTCCGCCTCGGCGACGCCTTTCGGCTGGACCGTCTCTACGGCATGTACATGCTCAAGGGGATGAAGTACGGCAAGCTGCATGCCGATTACGGCGCCACGGCCCCGAAAGCCGGGGTGCAGCCCGGTGAATATTACGCCTTCCGGCCTAACCAGATTTACGAGGGCTTCATCGTCGTGGCCTGGGCTCTGGCGGACGCCGGACCCGGGCATGGCGGGTTTTGCTGCATTCCTGGCAGCCACAAAAGCAATTACAGGTTGCCGCAGCAAATCGCAGATAACTTCGAAGAGTCACCCAACGTCATTATTCCCGACTTGCCCGCCGGCTCGGTCATTCTGTTTAGCGAGTCCCTGACGCACGGCACAGCCTCGTGGAATGCCGACCATGAACGGCGCACGCTCCTGTACAAATATTGCGTATCGCACATCGCCTGGACGAAAAAACGGGTGGAACATCCGATTCAGGTCGAGCTCACACCGCGCCAACAGATTCTGCTGCAGGAGCCCGGCGATCCGCTGATCCACTTCCCGTCGCTGTTTGAGGCCTGAGTCAGCGCCATGTTTGTGAGTGAGGGTGATCCATGCCCGCGGTGAGCATCAAGCCGACCGACGCGGCCATCCGCAACTACCAGACCACGCTGCAGCGGCTCAAGCAGGAGCAGAATGTCACGCACGAGGGTGGGCTGCGCCGCGCCTTCGGCGACCTGTTGCGCGTCACCGCCCGCAAGCAAAGCTGGACGCTCGTTGAGGAGCAGCGCGTCAGCGGCGGCCGCGTCCGCCCCGACGGCACCCTGCGCGACCGCTGGCAACTGCCGCACGGCTACTGGGAGGCCAAGGACGGCCGCGACGACCTTGAGGTCGAGATCCGGCGCAAGCGCGAACGCGACTATCCATTCAGCAACATCATCTTCGAGGATACCAACACGGCCATCCTCTACCAGAACGAGCGCCGCATCCTGCAGGCCGACTGCGGCAACCGGACGGAGCTGGCGCAGCTGCTGACCCAGTTCTACCGCCACGAGACGCCGGACTTCAGCAGCTTCGAAGAGGCGGTGGAACGCTTCGCCGGCGAGGTGCCGCAGATCGCCCAGGGCCTGCAGCAACGCATCAACGAGGCGCGCGTCAGCAACGCTGCCTTCCAGCGCGCCTTCGCCGACTTCATGGCGCTCTGCAGCGAGGCGCTGAACCCCAACATCAGCCGCGCGGCCGTCGAGGAGATGCTGATCCAGCATTTGCTGACCGAGCGCCTGATCCGCCGCGTCTTCGACCAGGAGAACTTCGTGCGCCGCAACGTCATCGCCGCCGAGGTCGAGAAGGTCATCGACGCGCTGACCGGTCAGCACTTCAACCGGCGCGAGTTCCTCGGCTCGCTGGACCGTTTCTACCTGGCGATCGAGGGGGCCGCTGACCGCCTGGCCGACTTCCACGACAAGCAGGGCTTCATCAACACCGTCTACGAACGCTTCTTCCAGGGCTTCAGCGTGCGCGTGGCCGACACCCACGGCATCGTCTACACGCCGCAGGAAGTGGTCGAGTTCATGGTCGCCGCCACCGACGAGCTGCTGGGGCGCGAATTCGGCAAGAAGCTGGGCGACGCGGGCGTCTGCGTCATCGACCCCTGCACCGGCACGGGCAACTTCGTGGTGCAGCTGCTGCGCCGCGTGGCGCGTGAGAACCCGCGCGAGCTGGAGCGCTTCTACCGCGAGCGGCTCTTCGCCAACGAAGTCATGCTGATGCCCTACTACATCGCCAGCCTGAACATCGAGCACGAGTTTTACGAGCGCAGCGGGCGCTACGAGTCTTTCGATGGTATCTGCTTCGTGGACACGCTGGACCTGGCGGAAGGCGACATGCCGGAGATGTTCACGGAGTTCAGCCAGAAGAACAGCGCTCGTGTCGAGCGGCAGAAAGCGGCGAAGATCAACGTGGTCATCGGCAACCCGCCCTACAACATTGGTCAGCTGAACGAGAACGACAACAACAAGAATCGCAAGTATGAGAAAGTGGACGAACGTGTTCGCGACACCTATGCCGCCGAGTCAAGTGCTACAAACAACAGCAGGCTTTACGATGCTTACGTAAAGTTTTTCAGGTGGGCTAGTGATCGAATAGAGAGTTCGGACGGAATCGTATGCTTCATAAGCAACAATAATTTTCTGGAAGGTGTCGGCTTTGACGGCTTCCGCAAGTGTTTGATGGAGGAATTCTCGCGTGTGTGGCACCTAGACTTGGCAGGGAATTACAGAAGGGGGAAGAGTGAAGGTGAGAACATATTCGGGAATCTAACAAGTGTTGGTGTGAGCATAACTATAGCGCTCAAGCGTAGTACACATCCCAATAGTGAACTCTACTACTTTCGCGTTCCTGATGAATCACGCACAGAAGATAAACGTGCCATATTGGACAGTGCCCTAGCATGCTCGAAAGGAGTAGTTGATGCAATCGCTTGGGAAGAGTTGAAGCCAGGCAAAAACAACACTTGGCTAAGTGTCCAAAATGCCAAAGAGTTCGCAACCTTTTTCTCGATAGGAAGCAAGTTAGCCAAGAGGGTCAAAGGCACAAATGCATTAGGGAGTAATACAATCTTCAAGACATACTGCTTAGGGATAAACTCAAAGCGCGATCCTGTCGTTTTCGATTTCGATAAGCAAAAGTTGTGTGAAAGAATTGAGGCTGTCGTTGAGGACTACAATGCTGAAGTGGACCGTTACAAACGGCACGGAATGCCGGATGATGTAGACACCTTCGTAAATTATGAACGCATAAAGTGGAGCAGAGAATTAAAAGTCAAGCTAAAACGACAAACCTATGGACGCTTTGATGCGACAAAGCTCCGACATAGTATGTATCGTCCGTTTGCGAAAAAAACGCTTTATTTCAGCAACGAATTAGTTGATTTCCCCTTTCAGTTTTCTGAAATATTTCCTGCTAGTCACGCAGAACATGAAAACAAAATTATCTCTGTATGTGCATATGACAGGAAGCCTTTTTCAGTTCTTGCTGCAAACTTTATCCTAGACTTAAATTTCTATGCAGATCCACATCAATGCTTCCCCCTCTACACCTACGACGCGGACGGGAGCAACCGGCGCGAGAACGTCACTGACTGGGCGCTGGCGCAGTTCCGCGCGCGCTACGGCGACGACTCCATCAGTAAGCTGGACATCTTCCATTACGTTTACGGCCTGCTGCATCACCCCGGCTACCGCGAACGTCACGCGGACTCGCTGAAGCGCGAGCTGCCCCGCATCCCGCTCGCGCCGGACTTCGCCAGGTTCCGCGATGCCGGCAAGGAGCTGGCGCGTCTGCATCTCGGCTACGAGCGCGAGCGGCCCTGGCAACTGGACTGGGAAACGGCGGACGGCCCGGTGGACTACCGCGTCGAGAAGATGCGCCCGCTCAAGCGCGTTCAGTCCGAAGACGGCGACTACAAAATCTTCGACTCGCTGCAGTACAACGACACGCTGACCCTGCGCGGCATCCCGGCCGAGGCCTTCCGCTACCGCCTCGGCACGCGCTCGGCGCTGGAGTGGGTGATCGACCAGTACCGCGTCAAGACCGACAAACGCAGCGGCATCGTCAGCGACCCCAACGCCTGGAGCGCGGACCAGCAGTACATCGTCAACCTCGTGGGCCGCGTCATCACTGTCAGCATGGAGACGGTGGCGCTGGTGGACGGTCTGGCGGGCCTCCCGCTCCAGTAGCAATCGCTGCCCGCCCTCACGCCCAATCCCTTGTCCCGCTCCGATGCGGGAGCCTTTCTCAGGGAGAGGGACTTTAACTATTAGGAACAATATACCTGTTGCTCGTTTGAGGGACATTTTTGACACACAAGATCTGTTGGCAGCCTAATTCCGACAAAAAGGATTTAATTCCATATCCCTGATGCTTTATCCTGGAATACATGACGTGACTCCAGTTATTCTGCTTTGCCAGGATAACTGGCATGAATTGGTTTTCACGTCATTTCTATTTCAACCGACTTCGATACACTACCTGACTGGCAATAATGCGCTATAATGAACAAATAGTCATAACAAAGGAGAGTTAGCCATGCGATACTTCTTACTTGCCCTTATCTTGCTCCTGTGCGCCGCGCCAGCACTGGCGACCGACTACACGCTGGATGAGGACTGCGGCCTCGCCGATGCCCTTAGAGCGGCCAACGCCGACTTGGAGCGCCGCGCCTGCCCGGCCGGCGACGGCGCCGACCTCATCACACTTACCGCCGACATCACTCTGTCCGGGGAACTGCCGCGTGTCATCTCCGACATCACCATTGATGGCGCGGGCTATACCATCAGCGGGGACGGCGACTGGCGCGTCTTTTATGTCGATATGGGCGGCGCGCTTACCCTGCAAAACATCCATCTGACGGACGCGCGGGCTCACAACGAGGTCACCTTCATCAGCGTCTGGGGCTCGACCGACTATAGCAGGAGCGGCGGCGCCATCCTGGTCAACCGCGGCAGCCGGCTGGAACTGGTTAACAGCCGTTTCACCGACAATGCGGCGGCGGACTTTGGCGGCGTGCTGGATGCCTGGGATAGCGAAGTTGTTGTCATCGACAGCGAATTCAGCGGCAATAAGGCGGAGGATGGCGGCGCGATAGCTTCGGCCCTCAGCGTGGTCACCATCAGCAATAGCACTTTCGACGGCAACCGTGTGAGGGACGACGGCGGCGCGCTGCAGGTGTTTAGCAGCACGGCGTATGTCACCGATTCGCAGTTCACTGGCAATGTAGCAGCGCGTAATGGCGGGGCGATCGTCGTCTTTAGGGGCACGGTGGAACAAAGCGGCAATACCTTCAGCGACAACATAGGCGGTGACTGTTACGGCTGTGAATAGCGCGCCACTGCCCTAAATCTCGCTAAGCCTATGTAGACCAATAGATGCCGCGGCTCTACCAGGCCGCGGCATCGCCTTTATATTGGCACTTGCGCCTCCACAGCTTTGTTGTACAAATGCGTCGCCATGCTCTTGAACAACTCGTCGAATTGCGCAGCACCTGCCGGGCTTCACCCACGACCACAGCCACGCCGACCTGGTGTGGCGCGTGGTCGCGGTCAGCGTGGCGACTGTGAAGATCGTGGACGGGTTGGCGGGCCTGGCGCTGGTGGAGTAGGAGTGGGAGGCCCTCACCCTAAATCCCTTGTCCCGCCGCTCACGACGGGAACCCTTCTTCGGGAGAGGGACTTTAACTACAAGTACAAGGCTTTGTGAGAAGGCTTTTCTCCCCCTCTCCCTGAGAAGGGCTCCCGCCCTCAAGCGGGACAAGGGGGCCGGGGGGTGAGGGCCGCCTACCTCTCGCTCACGGCCACCTGGCGCCGCAAGGCCCGGGGCGCTGCAACAGTTCTCCAGACAGAAGTTCGCCCCTTGTCCAGCTCAATGTTACGATTTCGTCGATCTGCGAAATTCACGCAGGATTTTGACGTAAAATGTTACTGGCGGACGTGGGGCGACAATCGCATGAACGATCTTGAACTGCAGCAGTATCTCTTTGATTTGCAGGGCTACCTGATCATTGAAAACGCCTTGAGCCCGGAAGAAGTGGCGCGCCTGAACCACTTAATCGATGAGCAAAACCTGCCGCCGCCAGGCAAATCCCCGCGCTTCGGCAGCGCGCCAACGCGGGAATCGTCGCTCTTGTCGCTCATGAAGACGGCGGACGGCAAAGTGAACGAGGCCCGCAGCGCGGCAGTCGGGTCGGGCTTTCTGAACTGGGGGCAACCCTTCTGCGATTTACTGGACCATGCGGCCATCATGCCCGTGCTGCGCTTCCGCTTCGGCGAAGCCTTTCGCCTGGATCGCCTCTACGGCATGTACATGCGCAAGGGCATGGGCTATGGTGAGCTGCATGCCGATTACGGCGCAACGGCCCGGAATTCGGGCGCGCAGCCCGGCGAATATTACGCCTTCCGCCTCAACCAGATTTACGAGGGCTTCATCGTCGTCGCCTGGGCCTTGTCTGACGCTGGACCAGAGCATGGCGGCTTTTGCTGTATTCCCGGCAGCCACAAAAGCAATTTCAGGCTGCCTCGGCAAATCAGCGAAAACTTCAAGGAGTCGCCGCAGGTCATCATTCCCGAAGTGCCCGCCGGTTCGGTCATCCTGTTCAGCGAGTCCCTGACCCACGGCACAGCCACCTGGCAGGCCGACCATGAACGCCGCACGCTGCTGTACAAATACTGCGTATCGCACATCGCCTGGACGTCGAAACGGGTAGAAATGCCGAGGCTGGTCGACCTGACGCCGCGGCAACAGCTCCTGCTCCGCGATCCCGGTGATCCGCTTATCCACTTCCCCTCGCTGTTTGCAGAAGCCACTGTATAAGACCAGTATGTGGCCGCCATGTGGCCGGCATATGGCCATGTGATCGGCATATGGCCGGAATATGGCCGGAATATGGCCGGGGAATTGGCCGGGGCAATAGTCCGTCAGGGGCATCAATCCCCCGGACGCTTCGCACTCCCCGTATACCCCAGCTTGCGCAGGCGTTCGGCCTCCATGCGCTCCAGCTCCGCAGCGACCCTGCTGTATTCCGCTGGCGAGATCGCGCGGTCGATGCCCTGCGCGTCGCGGTAGACGTAGCCGCAGCCCCGGCACCAGTCGCAGTCAGCGACGCTGCCGTCCAGCTCGTCCTCGAACCAGCCGTAGCCCTCGCAGGAGGGACAGGGCGCGAGCGTTTCAGCCACCGGTGGCTCCTTCCGGAATCTCCAGCGGGATGTAGGGCAACTCGTGCCACCACGTCGGCCAGGCCGCGCGCGCTACGCCGAAGTAGTCATCCATGATGCGACGCACAATCGGGGCCGCCACCTCGCTGCCCTCGCGGCTGTGCTCGCCGATGACGACGACCACGATTTCAGGCTCCACAGCCGGCGCCCAGGCAGCAAACCAGGCGTGCGGCGCGCCGAAAGTCTGCGCGGTGCCGGTCTTGCCGCAGGCCCGGTAGGCGGCGCTGCGGAAGACCCACTCGGCGGTGCCATGCACGCTGTCGGTGGTGACGGCGCAGAGGCCCGCGTGCAGGATGTCCCAGGTGCTGTCGGCCAGTTCTATCTCACGCGCTGCGGGCGGGCCGTAGGTCTCGAGCACCTCCGTGCCCTGCAGGCCGCCAATCTGGCGCAGCAGCCAGGGCGGACGCAGGGTGCCGCGGCTGGCGATGGCGGTCATCAGCTGCGCGATTTGCAGCGGGCTGGCCAGCACGTCGCCCTGGCCGATGGCGTTGTTGATCGCGATATCGGTCGAACCCGGGACGGGCAGATTGCCCTCGGCCTCGGGGCCGAAGACGGTCAGTCCGCTGCGCTCGCCGAGGCCGAAGGCCTGCGACAGCGTGACCAGGGCGTCCGCGCCGCGTTCGTTGAAGAGGCGCGCGCCGGCTTCGTAGAAGAAGGGATCGCAGGAGGAGGTGAGCGCCTGGGCGCTGGTGACCGGGCCGGTGGCCTCGAGTCCCTCGGCCCTGCGCCAGTCCACGCGCTCGAAGCCAACGCTGTCGCCGAAGGGCGCGCCATCCCAGGTGAGCGCGCAGTCGTAGAGTTCGTCGGGCGCCATGAAGCCGGCCTCGGCGAAGGCGGCGGCGGTCACGATTTTGTAGACGGAGCCGGGCGGATACTGTTCCAGCGTGGCGCGGTTGCGCAGGGGCGCGCGCGGGTCGTTGACCAGCTCGGCGATGCGCGCGCCGGCGGAGATGAAGCCGCAGCAGAGCGTGTCGGGGTTGAAGATGTCGGGCTCGAAGGAGGGGAAGCTGGCGAGCGCGAGGATGCTGCCGTCGCTGGCATCCAGCACGATGGCCGCCGCGCCGCTGGAGACGCTGCGCGCGCCCCAGTTGCCGCCGGCCACGCTGAAGGCCTCGACCAGCGCCTGGCTGGCGGCCAGCTGCAACTCGCGGTCGATGGTCAGGGTGAGGGGCAGGGGCGGGCTGCCGGCGCTGGTGCCCAGTTCGCGCAGGACGATGCCGCCGGGCTCGACCACTTGCAGGGTGCGTTGGGGCTGGCCGGCGAGCTGGGCTTCGTAGACCGCCTCGACGCCGTTGAGGCCGATGAGTTCGCCGGCCTGATAGCCCAGCGCCTGGCGCGCGACCAGCTGATCGACGGGGATCTGGCCGATGCTGCCGGTCACGTGCGAGACGGCGGCGCCGTGCCAGTAGCGGCGCGACTGGCGCGCCTGGCTGCGGGCGGCGCAAAATCTGCGCAGTCCGGCGGCGTTGGCGCCGAAGGCCGCCTCGTCCGCCTCGCCGACGTAGAAGACGGTGTCGCGGTTGTAACGCGCGAAGAGCGTCTCAAGGTCATCGCGCTGGCGCAGCAGGGTGGCGGACAGCATATCGAGGCAGCGCGCCGCGTTGGGCATCTCGTCCTGCACGACGTAGAGCGCAAGCAGCGTGCCGCCCTGGCTGACGAGGGCCTGGCCTTGGCGATCGTAGATGTTGGCGCGCGGGGCGCGGCGGCCGGTGGTGCGCAGGCTGCCGCCACCGCCGAGGCCGTCGAAGATGTCCATGGCCGACCAGGCGACGCGCCAGCCTCCGGTCTCGCGTTGCAGGCGCAGAACGCGGCCGGGATCGTGAATGTCGCCGAAGAGGGTGCCCGCCAGCGTGAGGTCGTAGCGCAGGGCGGCGGACTGACCCTGCAGCTGCGTCTCGCCGAGGCGGTACTCCAGCGCCTCCGCGCTCAACAGCGTGTCAAGCTCCTCGTAGCGCGCCAGGAAACTGTCGCGGCTGGTCAGCTCGCGGCTGCGCCGGCTGAGCAGCTCATACATGTCGTCGTATTCGCGCAGGGCCCAGTGCGTCAGGAAGCTTTCGACAAGCGCGGCCGGCTCGTCCTGGGCGAGGGTTTCGCTAGCCAGCAGCAGGGCGAGCGTGAGAATCAGCCAGAAGGTGCGCACGGGTCGCTCAGCGTTGTTGACGCTCGCTTTCCTGCAGCAGTTCGTCGAGGCTTGTGACCAGCTCGCCGTCGTCGCCGACCTGCGTGACCTGGTCATCGCGCTTGCGCTTTGGCTTCTCCTCGCGCTTGCGCTTGCCCGCCCATGGTGGGCCGTTGCGGAAGATATCAAGGCCGCTGACGATGGCCGTGATGCCCATCACCACCAGGATGCCCGGCCACCAGAAGCCGGTGTACGCCAGCGCGGCGATGCCGATCAGCCACAGGCCGCCGCTCAGAGCTTGACACCGCCGGCCCTGCAGCCAGCCGCTGGCGATGGCCGTGACGCCCAGCACGACCATGATGCCCGGCCACCAGAAGCGGGTGAGCGCCAGCACGGCGATGCCGATGAGAAAGATGCCGCCGGTGATTTGTCCGCTGCGTTTGCTGTTCATGTCACCGCCTCTCTACGTTGTATTACGCGCTCGCCGCCCATGTAGTTCACAAGGACCTCGGGCAGGGCCACGCTGCCGTCGGCGTTCTGGTAGTTTTCGAGGATGGCGATGATGATGCGTGGCAGGGCCAGGGCGCTGCCGTTGAGGGTGTGCACATGCAGCGGACGCTTGTGTCCCGCGCGGCGGAAGCGGATGTTGGCGCGCCGCGCCTGGAAGGCCTCGGTGTTGCTGCAGGAGCTGACCTCGAGCCACTCGTCGCAGCCGGGCGCGTAGACCTCGACGTCGTATTTCTTGCTGGCGCTGAAGCCGAGGTCGCCGGTGACGATTTCGAGGCGTCGGCAGGGCAGTTCCAGCGCGCGGCACAGGTCCTCGGCGGCTGCGGTCAAGGCCTCAAGTGCCTCGTAGCTGCGCTCCGGCGTGGTGAAGATGAAGCGCTCCACCTTTTCGAACTGGTGCACGCGCTTGATGCCGCGCGTATCGCGGCCGGCGCTCATGTGCTCGCGGCGGAAGCAGGGCGAATGCGCCACGTAGTTGAGCGGCAGGTCGCTTTCCTCAAGAATTTCGTCGCGGTGCAGGTTGGTGAGCGCGACTTCGGCGGTGGGCAGCAGGTAGCGGCCGGCGTCCGCGTCGTGGTAGACGGTGTCGATGAATTTGGGGAACTGTCCCGCGCCGACCAGCATCTCCGCCGGCACCAGCAGCGGCACGTAAATCTGCTCGAAGCCGTCCTGGCGGGCGCGGTCGAGGAAGAGGTTGACGAGCGCCTGTTGCAGCCGAGCACCGTCGCTGCGCAGCACGTAGCCGCGGCTGCCGGCAAGCTTCACGCCGCGTTCGAGGTCGAGGATGCCCAGCGCCGGCGCCAGCTCCCAGTGCGGCAGCGGCGGGACGTCGAATTCGCGCAAGTCGCCTTGTGGCGGCCAGGGGCGATTGTCGTCTTCGCTGGCGGCGACCGGCACACTGTCATGCGGCAGGTTGGGCAGCCACAGCATCTCCTCGCGCAGTTCGGTCTCTACGTCGCGAATGTCTGCCTGCCAGGCACTGTGACGCTCGCTCATGCCGCGCAGAGCCTGCGCTACAGTTTCCAATGGAACATCAAGGTCATCAACTATTCCACCACGTTCTGAAAGACCTCTAAGATCATCAGGGTTGATTCTGTGAGAAAAGCTTTTGGGTAAGGAAACCTCAGAGTTAGGAATTGTCTGCAAAACAGAAAGCGCTTCTTCAAAACGTGAATCTCGTATCAATTCGGCAGCCTTATGCATAAACATGGCTTTGTGAAAAATCTTTATCTGTTTGTTTCCTCGCATTCTCCCTAGGGCACGATTAAGTTGATTGCGCTGCGCCTGTAGATTTTCGGACGCATTCAGCAGATCGCGTCGCTTTACATCCAACGCGAGGATGCGGTCGACGCGGGCGACGGCGTCGGGGTCGTGCAGGCGGGCCAGCCGCTGCTTAACCTCGTCGGGTTGCGCGCGGATCAGCGCGATGTCGAGCATGCATCACTCCTGCAGGGGACGGGTGTCCTCGTCATGGCGCGGCCGGCGCAGGTCGGCGCGCAGACGCAGCGCGGCGAACAGCAGACCGACCACGATGACGAGCGGAATCAGCCAGTCAAAGAACTGCGGCGTCAGAAAGGAGAGCGCGTCTCTCAGGGCTTCCATGACGGGCGCCGCGCCAGGTTACTCGATCGATTTGATGGTGAAGACAATGTCGCCGTCGGGCGCGTGCACGGTGACGCGCTGGCGCACCTTCGCGCCCAGCAGCGCCTTGCCCAGCGGGCTGCCCGCGGAGATGCGCCCCTCGCCGGGGCGGGCCTCGGCCGAGCCGACAATTTGATAGACCTCGGTCTCGCGCGAGCCCTTTTCCGTAACCGTGACGCGCGAGCCGATGCTGACCTCGTCAGCGCTGCCGCCCCCCTCGATGACTTCGGCCCGGTTGAGGATCATCTCGAGGCGCTGGATTTCGCCCTCGACGAAGGCCTGCTCGTTCTTGGCGTCTTCGTATTCAGCGTTCTCGGTCAGGTCGCCGCCTTCTGCCAGCGCCTGATGCAGGCGCTCGGCAACTTCGGCGCGGCGCACCTGGGTCAGGTAGCGCAGTCGCTTTTCGAGTTCACTGAAGCCTTCCGGCGTGAGGTATTGTGGCTGCTCGACCATAGCGTTGCTCCTGAAGGATGTCCCGGCGCCCCCGGCGCCAGGGTACAAAAAAACGAACACAGCGCGGGCTGTGTCGCGGTGGAAGTCCTCCCATCCTGCCTGCAATGTAGCACGAAAGGCGCAGACTGTAAAGTGGCGCGCCCAGGCACCCTACTGCTCGCTACTGAACCAGTCGCAGCGGGCCGTGAGCGGGCAACGGGCGCAGTCCGGGCGGCGGGCGTGGCACAGCTCGCGTCCGTGCAGAATCAGCTGGATGTGGAAGCTGTAATGTTGCTCCGGCGGCACCAGCGCGGCCATCAGGGGGTGGGCCCGGTCCGCGCTCATCTTCTCCGGTATCAGGCCGAGGCGTTTGCCGACGCGGTGCACGTGTGTGTCCACAGGCAGGGAAGGCCGGCCAAAGGCGAAGCAGAGCACGATGGCGGCGGTCTTGGGGCCCACGCCGCGCAGCGAAGTTAGCCAGGCCGTCGCTTCAGCCAGCGGCAGGTCGGCCAGAAAGTCGATGTTGTAGACACCGCGGTATTCGTGGATCGCGCGCAACAGGCCCTGGATGCGCGGACCCTTCTGGTTGGCGAGGCCGGCCACGCGAATGGCCGCGATGACCTCGTCGGTGGGCGCATCGACGACGCCTTGCCAGTCCGGCCAACTGGCCTTGAGCGCTGCGAAGCCGCGGTCGCGGTTGCTGTCGGTCGTGCTCTGGCTGAGGATGCAGCTGACCAGCTCGTCCATGGGGTCGACGCCGCGGCGCCATTCAGGCTGACCGTGACGCGCGGCCAGCGCAGCAGCGACCGGTTCCACCTTCGCCCGGCGTCGCTCAAATTCTTCCGTAGCCATGGCATTGCGCATGTGAGGATTGTACTGCGCGGGGTTCAGGCCGCCAGGCTGCCCAGCCAGGTGGCCGTCGCGACCGGCCGCAGGGCGCCGTCGGACAGGTTCAGTTTCCAGGTGCCATCGCGCTGCGGGTCGGCGCTGATGACGATGGCGACGTTGTCGCCTTCACTCCAGGCTACGGGGCGCAACAGTTTGGCGGCGGGCGCGCCGAGAATCTGGCTGCTGCCTTCGTCCAGGTCCACGAGCACGAAAACGCTGCGCACGGCCTGGCCGCTGCCGCCGGCGTCACGCACCTGGGCGAGCGTGTAGAGTACCTGCGAGCCGTCCGGCGTCACCAGGAGATGGCCAGCATGGGTGAAGCCGGGCAGGGCCGGCGCCGCGATGCGCCCCAGCAGGTCGCCCGCAGTGTTGCGCAGCACCAGCTCGTGACCGCCCAGGCCTTCGGTCAATTGCAGGCGCAGCAAGCGGCCGGCGTCGAAGGCCGCGCCGCAGAGACAACCCGGCTCGCCAGGCAGGCGGCGCGTGAAGCCTTCCGCCAGCGTCAGCGCGAACAGGTCTGCGTAGCCCTGGCGGCGCAAAACATCATCGCCCGCCAGCGGCCGGTAGTCCATATAGAGCGTCGTGCCATCGTCGCTGAAGGCCACCGGCAGTGTGTGCCGCGCCGAATGCGGCCCGTCCACCAGCACGTCGCGCTGGCCGCTGCCATCGCTGGCGGCGATGCGCGTGAAGCTGCGCAAGTGACCAGCCGCGGTCTCTTCCGTCAAGGTCCATGCGATCTGTGAGGCATCCGGTGCGGCCAGCCAGTCCACGCGCAGGGTGGCGCCCGGCAGCTGGATGAAGGGGTGGTCGCTGATGGCGCCGGCGGCATCCACCAGGCGCACACGCCCGTCCTCCACATCGAAGTAGAGTACTTGCTCACGAAATACACTGTAACGTTCGCCATGGAGGACGACGCTGGTGTCAGCGCCGCTGCGACGGTCTATGAAGTGCAGCCGGTCGCGGCCGGCGGCGTCAATGTTGTGCTGGAGCCAGACCTGAACGGGCCTGCTGCTGTCCGCCGGGGGTTGCTGCGCCAGGGTGAGGCCCGGCGCGGCCAGCAGGATCAGCAACAGGCCCGCATAAAACGTCAGACGCGATGATGCCAGTCTAACAGCTCACTTTCCTGAGCCTGGACCTGCATGCCACTACGGCGCATTTCGTAACGCGCGCTGATGTAGCGCATGCACCATTTGTTTTCTTCAGGCTCGGGGGTGCTGAGCGTGGCGTAGACCAGCAAGGTCACAATGGCGCTGGCCAACACAAAGGCGAAGAGCAGAGCGGGGATGAACGATACGGGGTCAAATGTCATCTCGGTTCTCCTGTCCTACCCAGCGGATCGGGAAAACTGTTAAGCAATAAGTTCTTTGAGGCCTCATTCATCTACCGTTACGAATACTGTAACCTGATTTCCTGAATTAATGCAAATTTTGGTGGCCGGCGCCTGGGTCAGCCCCGATTGACCCGGCTGCGCGCCAGGTCTATACTCACACCATCAAGGCCCGCCGCGAGGACGTAAACCATGCCCGATGCGCCACTTGACCCCGAGTTGCTGGAGATTTTGCGCTGCCCGGTGGCCGTGCATTACGAGCACTGCGGCGATGACCCTGGCCGGCTGGAACTGGTGCAGGGCGTTTGGCTGGTCTGCGCCGACTCCGGCTACAAGTATCCCGTGCGCGACGGCATCCCGGTCATGCTGGTCGACGAGGGCGCGAAGTGGAAGGACACGGCGGTCGAGGACCTCCCGCTGCCGCCGCCGCCCGCGTGAGTTGAGACCAGGCCGAACTCAGAGTTCAACAGGATTGGCCAGCAGCGCCCGCAACAGGTCGATGCAGGCCTGCACGTCGCGACTGTCGGCAGTTTCGCTGGTGGTGTGCAGAAAGCGGCAGGGGATGGAGATGCAGCCGCTGGGCACGCCGGCCCGCGCGCTCTGAATCACAGCCGCGTCGGTGGTGCCGCCGCCCAGCAGCTCACGCTGCACCGGAATCCCGGCTGCGCTGGCGCGGGCTTCCATCCACGCGACGATGGCCGGCGGCACAACCAGGCCGCTGTCGTGCACCTTGATGGCTGCGCCGGCGCCCAGCTTCACCGCCATCTTGCGGTTGCGCAGTTCGTCGCCGGTGGCCGTCACATCCAGCGCAATGCCGAGCTCGGGGTCCACGCCGTAGGCCGCCGTGCGCGCCCCGCGCAGCCCCACCTCTTCCTGCACGCTGAAGACGAAATACAGTTCGTTGGGTGTTTGCCGGCCCAGCGCGCGCAGCGTCTCGATGGCGACGACGCAGCCGATACGGTCGTCCAGTGACTTGGCGATGAGGCGCGTGCCGCGCGTTTCAAACTCGCGCCAGAAAGCGGCCGGGCTGCCCGCTGCCACTGCCGCGCCGTTGCCGTCGCTGACGTCGATGTAAAAGTCGCCGAGCGCGGGCACGCTGGTGCGCCCCACGCCGAAGCTGTCATGCACTCCGATGACGCCGGTGCTGCCATCCTCGAAGCGTACGCGGTTGCCGGCCAGGGTGCTGTTGAGCAGGCCGCCGATCGGATCAAAGCGCAGATAACCGCTCACCGGCTCGGCGAACATGGCCATCACGCCGATCTCGTCCATGTGCGCGGAGATCATGATCTTCTTGCCGCCCTGGCCCACGCGGCAAATGAGGTTGCCCAACGGATCGACGCGCATGTCGTCGACAAGGTCGGCTACCTCCTCCTGAATCAGGCGGCGCACATGGTGTTCATAGCCTGACGGCCCCCAGGCCTCGACCAGTTTGCGGATGAGTGCCTTCATGGTCTTCACTCCCTGTGGTGGCAGTCGGTCAATTCAGTCATGCGTCAGCAGCGCCGGCGACACGCTGTGCAGGGCGGCCCGCAGCAGCGCCAGCGTATGGTCGTAGTCACTCACGCGCAGCAGCGCCGCCGGGCCATGGACGTAGCGCGCGGGCATTGAGATCGCTGCCGTGGGCACGCCGCTGCCGGCGATGTGGATGGCGCCAGCATCGTTGCCGCCGCCGCTCATGCTCTTCAGCTGGTAAGGGATGCCCGCCGCCAGCGCCGTGGCCCGCAGCCAGTTCAGCAGGCGCGGATCCACGATGGTGCGCGAATCCATCACGGTCAGCACGGGGCCCGCCCCCTGGCGTGTGGCCGGGTTGAAGGCAATTCTTTCGTCCGGGTCGGCCCTGAGGTCGGGCAAGTCGTGCGCCGGCGTGCTCTCCAGCACGATGGCGAGGTCGGGTTGCAGCGCCTGGGCCGCGACCTGGGCGCCGCGCAACCCGATCTCCTCCTGGCAGGTAAAGGCGACCAGCAGCTCGCAGGGCCAGGCGTCCCCCTGCAGCAGCTCGACCAGCAGGGCGCAGCCGGCGCGGTTGTCCAGCGCCTTGCCGCGCACGCTGCCGGGGCCTGGCTGCGTGAAGTCGCCGGCGAAGGTGATCATGTCGCCCGGCTTGACCCGCCTGGCCGCGTCCGCCCGGTCGCGCGCGCCAATGTCGATGCGCAGGCTGTCCAGCGGCACGGTTTTCTGGTCGCGGCCCAGATGGATGGGCTTCCACAGCACCACGCCCGGCAACTCCTCCGCGCCCACGCAGACGCGCAGGCCCGGCAGGATACGCGCGTCGACGCCGCCCACGCTGTAGCAGCGCAGCAGGCCCTCGCCGTCGATGCTGCGCACGACGAAACCAATCTCGTCCATGTGCGCCGTGACCAGGATGCGCGGCAGGTCCGCGCCCGCGCTGCCTGGTTTGCGTGCCAGCACGTTGCCCAGCGCGTCAACGCGCACATCTTCGACGTGGCTGTCAATGGCCTCGAGGATGATCGCGCACGCGGCCTCCTCCTGGCCGGATATCCCACGTGCCGTGGCGAGCTGCTGCAGAAGCTCCAGGTTCATGAGTCAGCGCTTTCCGGGGCGGCGGGTTGCAGAAAGTCGCCCTCCAGTTCGGCGATGAAGTGCGCCAGCAAACGCCCGGCGCGTTCGATGTCGCGCGGGTCGAGCGTCTCCACCGGCGAGTGCATGTTGCGCAGGGGGATGCCCAGCAGCGCCGTAGGCACGCCGTCGCGCGCGACCTGAATGGCCCAGGCGTCAGTGCCGGTGGCGCCTGGCAGGATCTCCTCCTGCAGCGGGATTTCGTGGTGGCGGGCCGTGGCGCGCAGCTGATCGACAAGTTTGGGGTGGAAGTTGGGGCCGATGCCGATGCCGGGCCCCTTGCCGAGTTCGACGCTGCTGTCCGGCTCCACGCCAGGCTGACCGGCGAAGGTCACGTCCAGCGCGATGGCGAGGTCCGGCCGGACGCGCCAGGCAGCCGTGCGCGCGCCGAGCAGGCCGGTCTCCTCCTGCGCGGTGGCCACGGCGCAGACTTCATGACTGTGCTGCAACGTTTGCAGCTGCTGCAGACAGACCGTGAGGGCCACCACCGATGCGCGGTCGTCCATCGCCTTGGCGGCCAGACGCCCGTTCTGCAGCTCGATCATGGGCACATCCTGGGTGATGAGGTCGCCGGGCTGCACCAGCGCCTCCACCTCCGCCGGCTCCAGCCCGACATCGACGAGCAGGTCGTCCATGGCCGCGTAGCGCTCGCGCTCCGCCGCGGGCAGCATGTGCGGCGGCTTGGCGGCCACGACGCCGGGCAGCGGACGGCGTCCGTGCACCAGCACCGGTTGCGCCGGCATGACGCGATTATCGACGCCGCTGATGCGCTGCACGCTGATGAAGCCATCCACCACCTCGCGCACCATCAGGCCGATTTCGTCCATGTGCGCCGCCAGCATGATGCGTAGCGCCGGCTGCTGCTGACGCGTCGGGCGTTTGGTGGCGATCAGGCTGCCGAGCCCGTCCGTCTCCAGCGAATCGCTGAGCGGCGCCCAGGCTTCGCGCAGCAACTCGCGCAGGGGCCCCTCGTGGCCGGAGGGGGCGTGGGCCTCCACCAGCGCGCGCAAATGTGCGTTCAGGTCAAACACGGACTCCTCCTGTTGACTGGCACATGGGGCTTCACGGTCCGCCCGCCTGCACCGGCACGACGGTGGGGGTGACGAGGGGGGTCGGGCTGGGCACCACGACAGGTTGTTGCCCAGGTTGCTGGACGGGTTGCTGCAGGGGCGCCGGCAACAGCGGCTGCGACAGGTTAGCGGTCGGCAGGATAACCGGTTGCAGCGGTTGCTGTTGCACTGGCAGTTGCACTGGCAGTTGCGCCGGCGGCTGGAACTGGCGTGGCGTGGGCGGCAGGGGCCGGGTGGCGGTGACGATGACGCGCAGGAAGGGGGTGGAGGTGCGCGTGGGCGTGGCCGTGCCGAGTCGCGGCGTCAGGGCCGGCGTGAGCGTCGCGGGAGGCTGCGCGCCTGGCGCCACGCCCCAGAGGACGAAGCCGATGCAATAGAGCGGCGCCGTCGCCAGGATGATGACGAAGAGCAGGATGCGCACATTGCGGCGTCCGCCGGAGGGCGCTGGCAGGAGTTCGGACATGCGCTGGAGTGTATCTGGCGGCGGGGGGAGTCTCAAGTTGTGTGGTCAGGGGGTTGACATATGGAACATATGTTCGTATATTGGAGTTTATGTGAACGAGTTTAATGTTTGGAGAACACTTACGATGACCATCTCCCTCGACCGCGCGCGCGACTACGTCTTCACCCATGGCATGCCCTGGGAGCGGGCGCTCTTCAGCTGGCGCTTCGATGACGGCCCGCTGCAGCAGCTACAGCGTTGCCTGCTGTGCTACAAGAACGACGACGGCGGCTGGGGCCACGGCCTCGAGCACGACCTCAAGGCGCCGCTCTCGCACCCTGCCGCGCTCGAGTATCTGCTGAGTATGCTGCGCTACCATGACATCCCGGTCGGCAGCCTGCTGGACGGCACGGTCGCCTGGCTGGAGCGGCAACAGCAGGCCGACGGTACGTTGCGCAACCCGGGCGATCTGGGCAAGTGGCCGCTGGCGCCGTGGTGGACGGAGTGGGGCGGGCAGAAAGAGCCGGACGCCATCGTCGGCAACCTGCACGCCCTGGGTCTGGCCACGCCGGCGCTGCTGGAAGCGACACGGCGTTGGGCCGAGGCGTATCACAGCTTTGAGGCCATTCGCGCCAACGACTGGCTCTTCATGACCTATCACGCCTTCGACTACTTTATGAACATCGACGACTTCCCGGGCCTGGCCGACTACCGCGCGGCGACCCTGGCGCACACCGTGGCGCTGGCGGAGACGCTCATTCCCGAGCGCCATTACACGCTCTTCTTCTTCGCGCCCGACCCCGCCTCGGAGGTGGCGCAGGCCCTGCCTGAAGCAGTGCTCACGCGCTGCCTCGATACCCTGGCGAGCACGCAGCGCGAGGACGGCGGCTGGGCCGACGAGCACGATCTGCCGCAGTGGCAGCCCATCACCACCATCAACATATTGACCGCGCTGCAGCGTTTCGGGCGTATCTGATGCATGTGCGCCGGCAGCCGGACGCTGCGCAGAAGCTGGAGCGCATGGGCAACGTGACCTTCTTCGAGCCGGCCGGCGAGCCCGCCACGCAGGAGAAGCGCGTGCCGCGGCAGCACGGCAATCTCTACGACTGCGTCTCGCAGGTGCAGACGCCGAAGGGCTCCATGCCGGTGCTCAAGACCATGCTCACCACCGCCTGCGAGCGCAACTGCTACTATTGCCCCTTCCGCGCCGGCCGCAGCAAGGCCAAACGCGTGACCTTCCGCCCGGAAGAGCTGGCGAAGACCTTTGACGAGATGGCGCGCGCGCGCCTGGTGGACGGCCTGTTCCTCTCCTCAGGCATCATCAAGGGCAGCGTGACCACCCAGGACAAGCTGCTGGACACGATCGACATCGTGCGCCGCAAGTATGACTATCGCGGCTACATCCACCTCAAGATCATGCCGGGCGCCGACCACGACCAGTTACTGCGCGCCATGCAGCTGGCCGACCGCGTCTCGGTCAACCTGGAGGGGGCCACGCCGCAGCGCCTGCTGGCCCTCGCGCCGAAGAAGGAGTTTCATCGCGAGCTGCTGGATATGTTGCGCGCGGCCTCGGACTTCCGGCGCAACCGGCGCGAACGCCTGGCCAGCATCGTGACGCAGTTTGTGGTGGGCGCGGTCGGTGACACGGACCTCGAGTTGCTTTCGCTGGGCGAGCGGCTCTACAACCAGCTGGGTCTGGCGCGCACCTACTTCTCGGCCTTCGGCCCGGTCATTGACACGCCTTTCGAGAACCTGCCGCCCACGCCGCCCCTGCGCGAATTCCGTCTCTACCAGTCCAGCTTCCTGCTGCGCGACTACGAATGGGATGTGGAGGACATGCCTTTCATGGGCGAGGGCAACCTGCGCCTGGACGTGGATCCCAAGCTCGCCTGGGCGGAGGAGCACCTGCGCCACGCGCCGCTGGATCTGATGAAGGCAGAGCGGACGCAACTGTTGCGCGTGCCGGGCATCGGGCCGAAAGGCGTGCAGGCCGTCCTGCGCGCGCGGCGGGGGACAAGGTTGCGCGATCTCTCGCAGCTGCGGGCGCTGGGCATCCGCGCGCCAGAGCAGCTGGCGCCCTTCGTGCTGCTCGACGGCCAGCGCCCCCTGCAGCAGCAGCGTTTGTTCTGACGTGCAGCCCGCCCTGTAATGTAGCTGCCCGCTGCGCTATAGTCGCCTGGATTCACACAGGCAAAGAGGCAGGAGGCAACGATGGCGCGGGTTGCGATTAATGGACTGGGGCGGATCGGGCGCGCGGCGCTCAAGGTCGTGATGGACACGCCGCAGCTGGAACTGGTGGCGGTCAACGACCTGGGGTCCGCCGAGAACTTCGCCTGGCTCATTCGCTACGATACGGTCTACGGCCGTTACGATCGCGCGGTCTGCGCGGATGGCGGCGACCTCGTCATCGACGGCCAGCGCATCCGCTACCTGAGCGAGCGCGACCCGGCACAGCTGCCCTGGAGCGAACTGGACGTCGACCTGGTGTTCGAATGCACCGGCTTCTTCACCGAGATGGAGGACGCCGGCAAGCACGTCACGGCCGGCGCGGGCAAGGTCATCATCTCCGGGCCGACCAAAAGTGCCGACGTGCCGATGGTCGTGCACGGCGTCAACAGCGCAAATGGCGCGCACGTGGTCTCCTGCGCCAGCTGCACGACCAACAACATCACGCCGGTGATGGAAGTCATGCACCGCCGCATCGGCGTGCAGAAGGCCATCATGACCACCGTGCATGCCTACACCTCCACCCAGGCGCTGGTCGACTTCCCCGGCGGCAAGGACATGCGCCGCGGCCGTGGCGCCGCCGACAACATCGTGCCCTCCTCGACCGGCGCGGCCATCGCTACCACGAAGGCGCTGCCGGCCATCGCCGGCGTGTTTGACGGCCTGGCGCTGCGCGTGCCGGTGGCGGTGGGCTCGATCGCCGACGTGGTCTTCGTGGCGGCGCGTGATACGACGCGCGAGGAGATCAACGACATCTTCCGCGAGGAGGTGGCGACCGAGCGCTATGCGGGCATCCTCGGCGTGACGGAAGACCCGATCGTGTCCTCGGACGTCATCGGCGACGCGCGCGCCTCGATTGTCGACCTGGAACTGACGCAGGTGGTGGCCGGCGACCTGGTGAAGGTGCTGACCTGGTACGACAATGAGTGGGGTTACACCAACCAGATGGTGCGCGAGGCGCTGACGCTGGTGGGGTAGCCGTCGGGCGCGAGGCGCTGGATTTCACATTTAAGGGTGTGTCAAGGGCAGGTGCGAACTTGCCCTCATCTTTCAGGGCGTAGCCACTCACCACTTTCCTCATCGTAGTTGACTGAACCTTCCAATCCTGAAGATTGCCAGATTGCATCCATTGCTGGACGTAAGTGTTTCATTTGTTGGTCAGGGTTTAGGTCAGCTTCATAGACAATTACCTCAGGAACTAAAAGCTGATCCCTATCAATGGGTATGCTCTCCCGTGGGGTGGTTTGCTTTGCGTCGATAAATCTCTTCATATCTTGCCCCGTCATAACAAGTTTGTATCCGAGAAAATTGGTTAGGCTGATCAGGAAAAATGTAGGCGGGAAAACCTCCATTTTCCTGTACGATTCTCGAACAAATGGTAGGAAATGCATCCAGATAAGCTCTTCAATTTCTGAAGCAGGAATTACTTTTTCACCTTGTATTGGAATGTTCAAGACAAACTCTATGCTCCCATCACGATATACTTGTAAATATGTTCTCTGTTTCATTCCCACATAGATACCATCGAAGTTGTATTTCCTTCCGGCAGCAATACGGGAAATGTCGTACTGCTGTCGAGTGCTACCCGTGCTGAATGGTACAACGTGCAATACAAGGGTTGGTCGGCCAGTCCACACAGTGATTGGTGTTGCGCCTGCTTGGATTGATGCGATGCAGTTCTTACGAAATTCACGTATCCGATCTGCAGCCGTTTCAGAAAGCAAGAACATTTGCCTAACCTCATAGATGTCCAGATAGTACTTACCGTTCGATTTCCTTGAGCAAAACGCCCTGCTTTTTTCTGTACCAACCCAATGGGGTTTTGTCCAACTTTGTGGAATGAAGATTACAAGGACGATCCTGCTCTCATCGGTTTCGTCCAAGTCAATTGCCTTGATGTTAATGTCATGGATGTTGGGTTCCACTCCAGACTTGATGATGCTGTCCAGGCGAGTAATGTAGTCGGCTGTGTCTTCACATTTGGGAATTCCGACTACTTTCGGCCTACTATCATCATCTTTCTTTGCGTCCTTGATGCCGACAAGCAAGTATCCCCCGTCAGCATTGGCGAAGGCAGAAACATCTGCACAGAATTCCCGCTTTTGCGGTTTGTCGTTCAGTGGGAGTTCTTGCTTGTATTCCAGTCGTCGGCTTTCGGGAGTCTCGTGCTCTTCCAGGAGCTTGAGAGCATCCAGTCCTACATCCTTGAACAGCATGTCAGGCAGCACAGCAAATTCCTTTCACTGCATAAGAATCAATCACACATCCAGCAACAAACGCACATCCAGGCGCCAGGCGAGGTAGAGCGCGTGCAGAAAGTCGCGCATCTCGGCCGTCGAGTCGTCGTCGCTGTCCGCGCTCGCCGGGATGAGGAAGTCGAAGGCCGCGCGCTCCGCCAAAGGCAGTTCGCCCAGTTGCGTGATCTGCATGGCCTCCAGCGTTTCGCGCTCAATGGCGTGAAAGAATAGCAGCAGGATTGCGGCATGATTGGGCTGGATGTGCCCGGTCAGGAAAACCATCTCGAAGACCTGGTCGGAATCGACCGGCAGTTCGCCCAGTTCGCGCCGGATGCTGCGCACTTCGCTGAAGATGTTGCGGTCGGCCGCGCGCAGGGGCCGCGCGCCCCCGCCGTCATACCTGAAGTCGCGGATGCCCTGCTTCAGCAGCAGCCAGACCAGCGGCGCAGTGGGCGGCTCCGGCAGGCGGTTGAGCAGGAAGGCCTCGGCGAAGGGCGAAATCGGGTAGCTGATGTGGCCGATGCAGCCGAAGGGCGCGCCGCTGCGATTGGCCGGGCAGCCCGCGCAGTGTGGCGCCAGCGGATCGAGCTCGGCGGCGCTGTCCAGCAAATGCTGCACGACGACGACCTGGGTCTCTTCGCTGCCATCGGCGGCGTGGCGCACCATCTCAAAGCCCATCTCACGCGGCGAACGCTGGTCGCCTTTGCGGCGGTAGAGGCGGATGATGGTCGCGGCGCGCTCGCCGGCCTTCAGCCGCTCAAGAATGCCGGGCGTACCCAGCGCCTGCTTCGGCGCGCAGTCGTAATCGATGACGGTGTCGATGGCCATGGTCTGTGGGTCGTTGGCTGAACAGTTGGCATATCCTTGTCCGTCCTGGCATGGCTGTCAACGGGCAGTCGCCCGGCGAATGGTCTATTGAGCGCGGCCGCGGAAGTCTGTAGACTCAATGTCCGGCAGGCGGGTGAGCGCGAGGAGTGTGGGTGAAGCTGCAACTGGCGCTCGACGGGACGCTTGATGAGGGCCTGGCCGTGCTGCGCGCGACGCACGAGGTGGTGGACGTGGCCGAAATCGGCACGCCACTGGTGTTGCGCGAAGGCGCCGGCGCGATCCGCCGGTTGCGCGCTGAATTTTCCACCTTGCCGCTGCTGGCGGATTTCAAGATTATGGATGCCGGCGGCATGGAGGCGCGCATCGCCTTTGACGCTGGCGCGAACATCGTGACCGTGCTGGGCGTCGCCGGCGACGAGACCATCGCGGCGGCCGTCGCGGCAGCGCAGGAGTGTGGCGGAGATTTGATGGTTGATTTGATGGCAGTACCGCAGCCGCTGCAACGCGTGCCGCAGTTGCTGGCGCTGGGTTGCGACACGTTTTGCGTGCATCGCGCCCATGACGCCTGTGGTGACCCGGTCGCGCCGCTGCGCGCCTTGCGTGAAGCGTTGCCGCATCTGCGGCTGGCGGTGGCCGGCGGCATCACGGCGGAAACGATTACTGCGCTGGCTGCGCTGCGCCCGGACACCGTCATTGTGGGCGGCGCCATCACGCGCGCTGCACAACCGGCCGCAGCCGCGCGCCGGCTGAGGGAAAGGATGTTGGCTCATGCCTGACTATCGAACGTTGCTCGGGGAAGTGTTGCAGGAACTGGGCGCTGCCCTGGACGGCATCGACCCGGAAGCCGTCGCCGACCTGCGCCGCGATATTTTGCAGGCGCGGCGCATCTTCGTCGCCGGGCGCGGCCGCTCGGGACTGAAGATGCAGGCCTTCGCCATGCGCCTGATGCATCTCGACCTGGACGTGCACGTCGTCGGCGCGGTGACCACGCCGGCCATCGGCGCGGGGGACCTGCTGATCATCGGCTCCGGCTCCGGCCAGACCTCCTCGCTCATTGGCCAGGCCCGCCGCGCCAGCGAACTCAACGCCCTGGTCGCGCTGATCACCATCGCCAACACGTCGCCGGTGAGCCAGTACGCTGATCACCTCCTGCGCATCAAGGCGTCCAGCCCCAAACTGGGGGAGGAGGCCGGCAGCGCCTCGGTGCAGCCGATGGGCTCGCTCTACGAGCAGTCGCTGGGCATCCTCTGTGACGTACTCATCGGCCTGTTAATGGAAGATCTGGGCACCGATCACGGGCTCATGTTCGCGCGCCACGCCAATCTGGAATAGCGGCGCAGGCCGCATTTAGCCGGGCACGCTCTCCGGCGCGCGGTCATGGTGGCGCATGACGAAGGCGGTCAGCGCTGCGCTGTCCGGCGCGTCCAGCGACAGCAAACGTCCCCAGGCGGCGGCCACCATGCGCTGCTCGTTCTCCGGGCGCCAGGTCGCCACGATCCATTCAGGAAACTGTTCATGCAGGCGGCGGAAGGTCTCGATGACTTCCTGATCGCCCAGGTCGCGCCACGAAAGCCAGATCTGGCCATGCTCCAGGTTGTGGATGAGGTGCGCGTCCGGCAGGCGCTGCTCGTAAAAGCCGGCGCGTACGGGCGCGGCGTAGTGGTCGCCTGAAGTGGGCGGGTTGGAGTTGTAGCGCGTGGGCGGCATACCGACCGGGATGTGCTCGCGGCCCACGATGGGGTAGGGCTGGCTCTCATCCGGGATGGCGGCCAGGTTGATTTCCGCTGGCTGACGTTGGCTCAGCACCAGCAGCAGCACCAGCACAATGACCCCGGTCAGGCCGGCGATGGCGATGACAATCTGTCGTTCCCTGGGCATGACTGTGACCCACTGTCTATGGATCGATTTCGCGCCAGTGTAGCGGAAAGCGGGACTGTGGCGGCATGGTGAAGTTAAGAGTTTGCACAGGGGTTCACCGCGCGCCAGGCGTACATCAGCACGCCGCCCGCCACGGCGACGTTGAGCGACTCGGCGCGCCCGTAGAGCGGCAGGCTGACCAGGCGCTCGCATTGCCCGGCCAGCGCCTCGTCGAGTCCCTGCGCCTCGTTGCCCAGCGTCAGCGCCAGTCCACCCGTCCAGTCCTGCTCCGTCCAGCGCTGGCCACGCGTGTCCGCGCCATAGAGCGGCAGGCCCTGTTGCTGCAACCAGGCAAGCAGCAGCCGGGTCGACTCCACCTGAACCACAGGCAGGTTGAAGTATGAGCCCATGCTGGCGCGCAAGGCCTTCGGGTCGAGCGGGTCAACGCAGGGCGGCAAAATCAGCGCCGCGCAGGCGCCGACCGCATCGGCAGTACGCAGCAGCGTACCCAGATTGCCGGGGTCGCGCGGGCGGTCGAGCACCAGCACCAGGGGCTGCGCAGGCAGGCGGATGTCGGCCAGCGTGGTCTGCGGCAGCGCGAAGGTCACCACCAGGCCCTGGGGCGCGTCGCGTCCGGAGAGCGTGCGCAGCAGTGGCTCGCTGACCTCGTACAGCCGGGCGTTGTTGTTGCTGAAACGTTGCAGCAGGTCTGGCGCGGTCGGGCCCGTGAAGCTCCCGGGACAGTAAAAGACCTCCTGCGCCTGCCAGCCGGCCGCGAGCGCCATATGCAGCAGTTGCAGACCTTCGGCGACGAAGCGGCCCTGCAGCTGACGTTGCCGCCGCTGGTCGAGCTTGCGCAACGCGACGAAGTGCGGATTGCGGGGCGAGCTGATGATCATGGCAATTTGTCCGGGATGGTCATTTTAGCCTGCGGACTGTAGCATGATTTGTCGGGCGCAGGGGCTTCTGTCAACGCCGGCGATCGCCCTTGACACGCGATTCTGGCGCTGCTAGTATGCGTCGCCATGCCCCGGCAGCGTACCCTGGCTGCAGGCAATGGGTTGTCGGGAACCGGACACATATGGCGAAAGCGCCCCCGCGGGGGGTGGCTCGTCATGGCGGAGACAACCAGGGCGTTCTGTGCGGACCGCCTTTTTTATGTGAAGACAGGCAGGTACGGGAGCGACATATGCCCACCATCAACCAGCTGGTACGCCGCAAGCGCAAGAGCAAGAAGTCAAAGTCCAGTTCGCCAGCGCTGCAATACACCTTCAACGCCAACAAGCAGCGGCGCACGCGCAATACGCGCGGCGCACCGCAGAAGCGCGGCGTCTGCACCCAGGTGAAGACCATGACGCCCAAGAAGCCCAACTCGGCCCTGCGCAAGGTGGCCCGCGTGCGCCTGACCAACGGCCTCGAGGTGACGGCCTACATTCCTGGCGAGGGGCATCAGCTGCAGGAGCACAGTGTGGTGCTGGTGCGTGGCGGCCGGGTGAAGGATCTGCCAGGCGTGCGCTATCACATCGTGCGTGGCACGTTGGACGCCGAGGGCGTGCAGAATCGCGGCCAGGCGCGCAGCAAATACGGCACCAAGCAGCCGCGCAACTGAGCGAGAGGGGACTGAGAGATGCCGAGAAGAAACCGTCCACCCAAACGCAAGGTGGCGCCGGACAACAAGTTCAGCAACGTGCACGTCGCCATGTTCATTAACCGCATGATGCACGGTGGCAAGAAGAGCACCGCCGCCCGCGTCATGTATCGCGCCCTCGATATCGTTGAGGAGCGCGCCCGCCGCGACCCGGTCGAGGTCTTCGAGCAGGCGCTGCGCAACGTGCAGCCCACTGTCGAGGTCAAGCCCAAGCGCGTCGGCGGCTCCACCTACCAGGTGCCGATTGAAGTGGTCGGCGACCGCTCACTGACCCTCGCCATGCGCTGGATTCTGGAATTCGCCCGTTCGCGCGGCGGACGCGGCATGCACGAAAAGCTGGCGGCCGAGCTGATGGATGCGGCCAACAGCCAGGGCAACGCCATCAAACGCAAGGACGACACCCATCGAATGGCGGAGGCCAACCGCGCCTTCGCCCACTTCCGCTAGCGCGGCAGGGTGGAAACGCAGGAGAGCACGAGCAACACATGAGCACAAAAGCCACGGGCAACCTGGACCTTAACCGGGTGCGCAACATCGGCATCATTGCCCATATTGATGCCGGCAAAACGACCACCACCGAGCGCGTGCTGTATTACACCGGCATGGTGCATCGCATTGGCGAGGTACATGACGGCGCTGCCACCACCGACTACATGGCGCAGGAGCGTGAGCGCGGCATCACCATTACCTCGGCGGCGGTGAGTGCCAGCTGGAACGATCATCAGATCAACATTATTGATACGCCCGGCCACGTGGACTTCACGGCCGAGGTGCAGCGCAGCCTGCGCGTGCTGGATGGCGGCGTGGTCGTCTTTGACGGCGTCGCCGGCGTCGAGCCGCAGTCCGAGACCGTCTGGCGTCAGGCGGACGATTACGAAGTGCCGCGCATCTGCTTCATCAACAAGCTGGATCGCACCGGCGCCGACTTCGAGCGCTGCGTGCAGATGATCATCGACCGTCTGGGCGCCAACCCGGTGCCTATCCAGATGCCCTACGGCGAGGGCGAAAGCTTCGCGGGCATCATCGACCTGCTGACCATGGAACTGGTGACCTCCGGTGATGAGCTGGGCAGCGCCATCGAGCGTTACCCGATCCCGGAAAGCCACCGTGAGCAGGCCGAGACGATGCGCGCCGAGATGATCGAGAAGGTCGTTGAGGTCGATGAGTACCTCACCGAGAAATATTTGCTCGAGGAGCCCATCAGCGACGAAGAGCTGCTGGGGGCCCTGCGCGCCGGCACGCTGGACAGCAGCCTGCAGCCCGTGCTTTGCGGCTCCGCGCTGAAGAATCGTGGCGTGCAAATCCTGCTTGACCGCGTGGTTGACCTGTTGCCTTCGCCGCTGGATGTGCCGCCGGTTGAGGGTATCAACCCAAAAAACAACGAGACAGTGACGCGCGCGCCGGCAGATGAAGAGCCATTGGCCGCGCTGGTTTTCAAGATCGTCACCGATCCCTTCGTGGGCCGCCTGGCCTTCTTCCGCGTCTATTCCGGCGTGCTGCGCACTGGCACCATGCTGCAAAACACGACCAATGGCCGACGCGAGCGCATCGGACGCATTGTGCGCATGTTCGCTGACCGGCGCGAGGACGTGGACGAGGTGCACGCCGGCGACATCGCGGCCATCCTCGGCCTCAAGACCACCTTCACCGGCGATACGCTCAGCGACCGGCAGCGTCAGATCGTGCTGGAGCAGATCAGCTTCCCGGAACCGGTGATCGAGGTCGCCATCGAGCCCAACACGCGCGGCGATCAGGACAAGATGGGCGTGGCCCTGCAACGCCTGGCCGAAGAGGACCCGACCTTCAAGGTCGAGGTCGATGACAAGCTGGGCCAGACGCGCATTCGGGGCATGGGCGAACTGCACCTTGAGGTGCTGGTCGACCGCATGATGCGTGAGTTTGGTGTGGAGGCCCGCGTGGGACGCCCGCGCGTGGCCTATCGCGAGGCCGTGACGCGGTCGGCCCGTATTGACACGACCTTCAGGCGCCAGACCGGCGGTTCCGGTCAGTACGCGCGCATCCGCGTGGAGTATGAACCGCTGACGGCGGAGGAACGCGAGCTGGCCAGTGATGGTCTGCTCTTCGAGAACAAGATCCGCGGGGGTTCCATTCCGCAAGAGTTCATCCGCCCGACCGAGAAAGGCATTCGCGAGGCGATGCAGGGTGGTGTGCTGGCCGGTTATCCGGTGGTGAACCTGAAGGCCACGCTGGTGGATGGCAGCCATCACGAGGTGGATTCAAGCGAGATCGCCTTCAAGATTGCCGGCTCGATGAGCCTCAAGGAAGGCGTGCGAAGCGCCGGACCGGTGTTGCTGGAGCCGACGATGAAGGTCGAGGTGGTCGCGCCGGACGAATACACCGGCCCGGTGGTCGGCGACCTGTCCGCGCGGCGCGGCGTGGTGTCGGGGATGGAGCCCCGCGGCGACGGCTCCACCTCCATGCGCGCCAGCGTGCCGCTGGGCGAGATGTTCGGCTATGCCACGGGCCTGCGCAACCTGACCCAGGGGCGCGGCAACTTCACGATGGAGTTTAACAAGTATGCAATCGCGCCGCCTGCCATTGCCGATGAGGTGATCCAGGGCGGCGGCTAGAGCGAAGTTTCGTTCGTATGGCGCGTGTGCGCCACATCGTTCGCAGCATGCAAGAGGATAAACCATGGGAAAGCAGAAATTCGACCGCAGCAAACCGCACGTCAACATCGGCACCATCGGCCATGTCGATCATGGCAAGACCACACTGACCGCTGCTATCACGCGCGTGCTGGCCATGGCTGGCCGCGCCAAATTGATGGCCTATGAAGACATCGACAGCGCCCCGGAAGAGAAGGCCCGCGGCATCACCATCAACATCCGCCACGTGGAGTACGAGACGGAAAACCGTCACTACGCCCACGTGGACTGCCCCGGCCACCGTGACTACATCAAGAACATGATCACCGGCGCGGCGCAGATGGATGGCGCCATTCTCGTGGTCAGCGCGCCCGACGGCCCCATGCCGCAGACGCGTGAGCACGTCCTGCTGGCGCGCCAGGTTGAGGTGCCGGCCATGGTCGTCTACCTCAACAAGATCGACCAGATGGACGATGAAGAGCTGCTGGAACTGGTCGAGCTGGAGCTGGCCGAGCTGCTGGACAGCTACGGCTTCCCCGAGGACACGCCCATCGTGCGCGGGTCCGCGCTGGCGGCCATCGAGAGCACCAGTGACGACATCGACGCCCCCGAGTACGCGTCCATTCTGGCGCTGATGGATGTGGTGGACGAGTGGATTCCGACGCCGGTGCGCGAAGAGGATCGCCCCTTCCTGATGCCGATCGAGGACGTCTTCACCATCAAGGGTCGTGGCACCGTGGTCACCGGGCGCGTCGAGCGCGGCCGCATGACCAAGGGCGAGGAAGTCGACATCGTCGGCCTGAGTGACGCGATCGACAAGACCGTCGTCACCGGCATCGAGATGTTCTACAAGGAACTCGACGCGGCGGTGGCGGGCGACAACGCCGGCATTCTGCTGCGTGGCAAGACGCGCGACGAGGTGGAGCGCGGCCAGGTGCTGGCGCGTGTCGGCAGCATCGAGCCGCACAAGCGCTTCAGGAGCCAGGTGTACGTGCTGCGCAAGGACGAGGGTGGCCGTCACAAGGCCTTCTTCCCCGGCTACCGCCCGCAGTTCTACATCCGCACCATGGATGTGACCGGCACCATCAACCTGCCGGACGGCGTGGAGATGGTTATGCCGGGCGACAACGTTGAGCTGGAAGTGGAACTGATCATCCCGGTCGCGCTGGAGCAGGGCTCGAAGTTCGCCATCCGTGAGGGTGGTCTGACCGTGGGCGCCGGTTCCATCACGAAAATTCTGGACTGAGCTGTCCGCCGACCGGGCGTATGAGATGTGGATGCCGGGGCAAACACGCCGCCGGCATCCCCTGTAAGTGAGACGAGGCATATGGCCGCAAAAAGCAGGATCCGGATCCGACTGAAGGCCTACGACCACCGCGTGCTGGATCAGTCCGCGCGCCGCATTGTGGAGACGGCCGAGCGCACCGGCGCCAGCGTGGTGGGGCCAGTGCCCCTGCCCACGCGTATCGAGCGCTTCACGGTGCGCCGTTCGCCTTTCATCGACAAAACGTCGCAGGAACACTTCGAGATTCGCACCCACAAGCGCCTGATCGACGTACTGGACCCGGACAGCCGGACCATCGACACGCTGATGCGTCTGAACCTGCCCGCCGGCGTGGATATCGAGATCAGGATTTAGCGCGCACGCAGGCCTGCCCGGCCTGCCACTGCGTCGAGCAGCGCGGGGGAAGCTGCCCCGCCGGAGGTCATGATGAAGGGCATCATCGGTAAAAAGGTCGGGATGACCCAGGTGTTTGACGAGAGCGGTAACGTCATCCCGGTGACGGTCATTGAGGCCGGCCCCTGCTATGTGACCCAGGTGCGCAACGAGGCGCGCGACGGCTACACGGCGGTGCAGCTGGGCTTCGGCGAAATCCGTCCGCGTCGCCTGACCCAGGGTCAACTGGGGCATCTGCAGCGAAACAACCTGCCGGCCCTGCGTTACCTGCGCGAATTCCGCATTCGCGGTGGTGAGCCGGACGTTGAGGAAGGGCAGCAGATCAACGCTGACGTCTTCGAGGTCGGCGACCGCGTGGACGTCATCGGCAAGAGCAAGGGTCGCGGCTTCCAGGGCACCATCAAGCGCCATGGCTTCCGTCGCCAGCCGAAGACGCATGGCCAGTCCGACCGCGAGCGCGCGCCAGGCTCCATCGGCGCCGGCTCGACGCCCGGGCGCGTCATCAAGGGCATGCGCATGGCGGGGCGCATGGGCAACGACCGCATCACCATGCAGAACCTGGAAGTGGTCGTCGTCGATGCGGAGAAGAACCTGATTGCGGTGCGCGGCTCGATCCCTGGCACGCGCGGCGGCATCGTCATGTTGAAGCCCGCGCGCGAGCGCTACCGTACACGGCGCGAGAGGAGCTGACCGACATGCAGGTTCCTGTGCTGGACCAGAGCGGCAACGAAGTACAGCAGATTGAACTGCCGGCGGACATCTTCGGCGTGGAGGTCAATGTCGGGCTGATGCACCAGGCCTTTGTGCGGCAACGGGCCAACCAGCGTCAGGGCAACCACAAGACCTTGACGCGCAGTGAAGTGCGCCTGACCAAGTCCAAGTGGTACCGGCAGAAGGGTACCGGTCGCGCCCGTCACGGTGCCCGCAGCGCGCCCCTCTTTGTGGGCGGTGGCGTGGCCCATGGCCCGCGTCCGCGCAAGTACACCAGCGCCATGCCGCGCAAGATGCGCCGCGGCGCCATTCGCTCTGCGCTGAGCGCGCTGGCGCGTGATGGCCAGTTGATCTTCGTCGACCGCTTCCATGCGGAGCAACCGAAGACGCGCGTCATGCGCGAGATCATCAACGCCCTGGCGGGCGAGGGCAAGACCCTGGTGTTGCTGGCAGAGCGCAACGAAAACGTGCAGCGCGGCATCAGCAACCTGCCGCGGGTGCGCTGGTTGCGGGCGAATTACCTGAACATCCGCGACCTGCTGGGGCACGACAAGGTCATCATCCCGCTGGACGCGCTGGACACCATCCAGCTCATCTGGGGCCAGGAGTAGCGAGCATGCCCGAGCTGCACATTTACGACATCATCCGGCGCCCGGTCATTACCGAGAAGGCGACGGCCCAGGCTGATGATCTGAACCAGTACGTCTTTGAGGTGGATCGCAAGGCCAACAAGATCCAGATCAAGGAAGCGGTCGAGGTCATCTTCGAGGTCAGCGTGACCAAGGTGCGCACCATGGTGCAGCCGGCGAAACGCGGTCGGCGCGGCCGGGACTGGACCCTGCGCACGAAGGAATGGAAGAAAGCCATCGTGACGCTGGCGCCCGGCGACGACATCGACCTGTTTAACGCATGAGCGGCGGAGGCGAGGAATACAATGCCGGTTAAGGTCTACAAACCCACCTCGGCTGGTCGTCGGGGCATGACGGGCCACACCTTCGAGGAAATCACGAAGTCGCGCCCGGAACGTTCGCTGACGGAGCCGCTGCGGCGGCGTGGCGGGCGCAACAACACGGGCCGCATCACGGTGCGTCACCGGGGTGGCGGCCACAAGCGGCGCTACCGCATCATTGACTTCCGGCGCGACCGCACGGACACGCAGGCCGAGGTGCTCGCCATCGAGTACGACCCCAACCGCTCGGCGCGCATTGCGCTGGTGCAGTATGAGGACGGCGAGAAGCGCTACATCATTGCGCCGCTGGGCCTGCAGGTCGGCAACCGCGTGGGCAGTGGCAGCGACAACACCAACCTGCGGACGGGCGACGCCCTGCCGCTGGCCGACATTCCGCTGGGCACGATGATTCACAACATCGAGCTGCAGCCGGGTCGTGGTGGACAGCTGGCGCGCGCGGCGGGCACTTCCGCCCAGCTGATGGCGCGTGAGGGCGACTGGGCGCAGGTGCGCCTGCCCAGTGGCGAGGTGCGGTTAATTCACCAGCGCTGCATGGCCACCATCGGCCAGGTCGGCAACACCGACCACGGCAACATCAAGATCGGCAAGGCGGGCCGCAATCGCTGGCTGGGCTGGCGCCCGACGGTGCGCGGCTCGGCCATGGACCCGGCCAGTCACCCGCATGGCGGTGGCGAGGGTCGCTCGCCGATCGGTATGCCAGGGCCCAAGACGCCCTGGGGCAAGCCGGCGCTGGGCAAACGCACGCGTCGCAACAAGCGTACCAACCGCTACATCATCCGTCGGCGCGGTCGGCGGCGGTAGCAAAAGGGAGAACAGCGCATGTCGCGTTCACTGAAAAAAGGGCCCTTCGTCAGCCACAAGCTGATGCGCAAGATTGAGCGGCTCAACCAGCAGAACCAGAAATCGGTGGTGCGCACCTGGAGCCGCGCCAGCACGATCTTCCCGCAGATGGTGGGGCACACCATCGCGGTGCATGACGGCCGGCGCCACGTGCCCATTTACATCACCGAGAACATGGTCGGCCACAAGCTGGGCGAGTTCGCTCCCACCCGCACCTACCGCGGCCATCTGGTCGAGCGCAAGCGGAGGGTGGTCTAGTCATGGACGTACGCGCATCCACCAAACATTTGCCCATTTCGGCGCGCAAGCTGCGTCTGGTCGTTGACCAGGTGCGCGGCATGGAGGCCGAGCAGGCGCTGACGATACTGAAGTTCATGCCCAAGAAGGGCGCGACCTACGTGCGCAAGTCGCTGGCTGCGGCGCTCGCCAATGCTGAAAACAACTTCGACCTCGACCGGGGCTCGATGATCGTATCCACCATTTACGCCGACGAGGGCGTGACCCTGAAGCGTATGAAGGCCGGCGCGCGCGGCCGTTTCAAGCCGCGTCTGCGCCGCTACTCGCACCTCACGGTCATCCTGTCCGAGCGAGAGGAGAACTAGCATGGGTCGCAAGGTTCACCCCGTTGGCTTTCGGCTGAAGATCATCCGCGACTGGGATGCGCGCTGGTACGCCGAGCGGCAGCGCTATCGCGATCTGCTGCTGGAAGACTTCGCCATCCGCCGCCACATCGGCAATCAGGGTTCGCGCGCGGCAATCTCCCGCGTGGAGATTGAGCGTTACCCCAACCAGCTGCTGGTCAACATTCACACCGCGCGTCCCGGCATCGTCATCGGCCGCAAGGGCGAGGCGGTCAAGCAGTTGCGTGGCGCGCTGGAAAAACTGACGGACGGCAAGAAGGTCAAGGTCGAGGTCAGTGAGATCGACAAGCCGGATACCGACGCGAAGCTGGTGGCGGAGAACATTTCGGGCCAGCTGGAACGTCGCATCGGCCACAGCCGCGCCATCAAGCGCGCCATCGGCCAGGCCATGCGCCAGGGCGCGCAGGGTATTCGCATCGAGGTCAGCGGCCGCCTCGGCGGTTCGGACATGGCCCGGCGTGAATGGCAGACCGAGGGCCGCATCCCGCGCAACACCCTGCGCGCGGACGTGGACTACGGCACGGCGGAAGCCCTGACGACCTTTGGCCGCATTGGTGTGAAGGTCTGGGTCTATAACGGCGAAGTGCTCGACTATGGTGAGAGCGGGCGCGCGCGTGCCGGCGCCGGCGGACCCGGCCAGGCAGGAGAAAAACGATAACGATGTTGATGCCCAAGCGAGTCAAATGGCGCAAGCAGAGCCGCGGACGTATGCGCGGCAAGGCACAACGCGGCAACCGCGTCCAGTTCGGTGAGTATGGCCTGCAGGCCATCGAGCCGGTCTGGATGACCAGCCGCCAGATTGAAGCGGCGCGACGCACGATGGTGCGTTACGTGCGCAGGCGGGGCAAGGTGTGGATCCGCGTCTTCCCGGACAAGCCGGTGACGCAGAAGGCGGCCGAGACGCGCATGGGCAAGGGCAAGGGCTCGGTCGAGAAGTGGGTCGCCGTGGTGCGGCCGGGACGTGTGCTCTTCGAGATGGGCGGCATTGACGAGGAAAACGCGCGCGAGGCCCTGCGCCTGGCTTCCTACAAGCTGCCCTGCAAGACCCGGATCGTCAAGCGCTTTGATCCGATTTCCGGTCAGGAGCTGGGTTAATGTACATCAGTGAAATTCGCGACATGGAAACGGACGGCATCCTCAATATCATTGAGGACCTCAAGGCGACGCACTTTCGCCTGCGCCTCGAGATGGCGTCCGGCCAGCTGGCCAACCCCAACGTACTGGGCGAGACGAAGCGCGACATTGCCCGCTGCCTGACCGTGCTGCGCGAGCGCGAGCTGGCGGCTGAACTGGCTGGAGAGGAAAACCGGGATGCCTGACAATCGCAGGAGACTGACCGGGCGGGTCGTCAGCGACAAGATGGACAAGACCGTCGTGGTCGCCGTCGATCTGCGCCGGCGCCATCCCGTCTACGGCAAGGTCGTGCGCACCACCAAAAAGTTTTACGCGCATGACGAGAGCAACGCAATTACCACGGGCACGCTGGTGCGCGTCGTCGAAAGCCGGCCGCTGAGCAAGCTGAAGCGCTGGGTGGTGGACGAGGTGCTGGATAACGTGGAGCAGCCGCAGCCGCAGCCGCAGGAGCAGGAGCAGGAGGCGAGCGGCTCATGATCCAGACTGAATCGCGCCTGAAGGTCGCTGACAACAGCGGCGCGCGCGAACTGCTGGTGATCCGTGTGCTGGGCGGTTCGCGCAAGCGCTACGGTCGCGTTGGCGACGTGGTGGTGGCGACTGTGAAAGTGGCCACCAGCGACGGCAACGTGAAGAAGAGCGAGGTGGTGCGCGCGGTCATTGTGCGCACGGCCAGGGAATTTGGTCGCAGCGACGGTTCCACCATCCGCTTTGATGACAACGCGGCGGTGGTGCTGGCGGAAGATTTGACCAACCCCCGGGGTACGCGCGTCTTTGGCCCGGTGGCCAGGGAATTGCGCGACAAGGGCTACATGAAGATCGTGTCGCTCGCGCCGGAAACACTCTAGGCGCGACGGGCTGAGAGGCTGAAATGCAGCGAATCAGGACAGGCGATCAGGTCGAGGTGATCGCAGGCAGGGACCTGGGGGAGCGCGGTAGCGTGATCTCGGTCTACCTCAAGAAGAAGCGGGTGGTGGTTGAGGGTATCAACATCCTCAAAAAGCACCAGAAGGCGCAGCAGGCGGGCCGGCAGCAGGTGCAGGCCCAGATCCTCGAATTCGAGGGTCCCATCCACGTCTCGAACGTGATGCTGGTCTGCCCGGAATGCAACGAGCGCACGCGCGTCGGCAGCCGCATCCGCGAGTCGGACAGCTTCAAGACGCGCTACTGCAAGAAATGCGACGCAGATTTCGATTGACCGGAGCGTAAACGATGACCGCGATACCAGTAATGCAGGAACGCTACCGGGCCGATGCCGTGCCGCAGCTCGTCGACGAGTTTGGCTACGGCAACCGCATGGAAGTGCCCGTCATCCAGAAAGTCGTGCTCAACGTTGGCGTCGGCGAGGCGATGGACAACCCGAAGGCGCTGGACAGCGTGATGGAAGATATCCGCACCATCACCGGACAGCAGCCGGTGGTCACGAAGGCGCGCAAGAGCATCGCCAACTTCAAGCTGCGCGAGGGCCGCGCCATCGGCGTCAAGGTGACGCTGCGCGGCGGGCGCATGTGGGCCTTTCTGGATCGCTTCATCAACATCGCGCTGCCCCGCGTGCGGGACTTTCGCGGCGTTTCGCCGGATACCTTTGATGGTCGTGGCAACTACACCGTCGGTCTGCGCGAACAGCTGATCTTCCCGGAAATTCATTACGACCGCATTGACAAGGTGCGCGGGCTGGAGATCACGATTGTGACCTCGGCGCGCACGGATGAGGAGGGCCGGCGCCTGCTGCGTCTGCTGGGCATGCCTTTCCAGGAAAACCAGGGAGCCTGACGATGGCGAAGAAATCGATGACCGCCAGGGAAAAGAAGCGCAAGTATGCGGTGCGCGTGCGCAACCGCTGCCAGTTCGTGGACCCCAATTCGGGCAAGACCTGCGGTCGCCCGCGCGGCTACATCCGGCGCTACGGCCTGTGCCGCATTCACTTCCGCGAGCTTGCGCTGCAGGGGCAAATCCCCGGCGTCGTTAAGTCGAGCTGGTAGGAGCTGCAGCCATGATGACAGACCCGATTGCAGATATGCTGACGCGCATTCGCAATGCGCTGATGATTGGCAAGCCGGACGTGCGCATCCCGTCCTCGAAGGTCAAGGTTGAGATCGCGCGCATCCTGAAGGCCGAAGGCTACATTGATGACTTCAGCGTAAGCGATGAAAAACCGGCGAAGATGATCACCATCCAGCTGAAGTACTTCGGCTCGCGGCGCGAACGACGCTCGGTGATTTCCACGCTGCAACGCGTGAGCAAGCCCGGCCGCCGCGTCTACCGCGGCACGCGTGACCTGCCGCGGGTGATGAGCGGCATCGGTATCGCAATTATGACGACTCCCCTGGGAGTCATGACGGATCAGCAGGCACGGCGCCAGCGGGTTGGTGGCGAAGTGCTCTGCTACGTCTGGTAAGGAGGAGCAGGATGTCACGCATCGGCAGACAGCCTGTTCAGCTGCCCGACAAGGTCAGCGCGACCATCGACGGGCAGATGGTTATGGTGAAGGGGCCGAAGGGCGAGCTGGAGCATGAGGTTCACCCGGCCATCACGGTGCAACAGGAGAATGGCGTGCTGCTGGTGACGCGGCCGAGCGACCATCGCAAGCACCGGTCGCTGCATGGCCTGACGCGGGCGCTGGTCGCCAACATGGTGACGGGCGTCGAGCAGGGCTATCGCAAGACGCTGATGACAGTGGGCGTGGGCTACAGCGCCGAGCTGCGCGGCGCGACGCTGGTGATGCGCCTCGGCTTTTCGCACGAGGTGGTGATGGAGCCGCCGCAGGGCATCACGTTTACCGTCGAGCGCGCGCCAGGCAACCGCTACCTCATTCATGTGGATGGCATAGACAAGCAGCTGGTGGGTCAGGTGGCGGCCAATGTGCGCAGCAAGCGTCCGCCGGAGCCCTACAAGGGCAAGGGCGTGCGTTATCACGATGAGACAGTTCGCCTCAAGGCCGGCAAGGCCGGCAAGGTCTAGGACGAATCAATGGATGCCAACAAGAAAAAGCACAAGGCACGGCAGCGGCGTCACCGTCGAGTGCGCGCGCGCGTTCAGGGTAGCGGCGAGCGGCCACGGCTCTGCGTCTATCGCAGCCTGACCAATATATACGTCCAGTTGATTGATGACGTAAGTGGTCACACGGTGACCTCCGCCTCCACCATCGACCGTGAGCTGCGCCTGCAGGTTGATGGCAAGAGTCCGATCGAGGCAGCGCGTCTGGTCGGCCAGACCGTCGGCGAACGCGCGCAACAGGCCGGCGTGAAGCAGGTGGTCTTCGACCGCGGCGGCTACCGTTATCATGGCCGCGTCGCCGCTCTGGCGGAAGGCGCGCGCGCCGCGGGGCTGGACTTTTAGACGACCAGGTTTCGGGAGCAGAACATGGCAGACAGACGACGGGACCGGCGCAGTTCGCGCCGCGATGACGACCGCGAGGAACTTGACGAGCGCGTCGTCGATATCAAGCGCGTTGCCAAGGTGATCAGCGGCGGGCGCCGCTTCGCCTTCCGCACCGTGGTCATCGTGGGCGACAACCGCGGCCGCGTGGGCGTGGGCGTCGGCAAGGCGCGCGGTGTGCCGGACAGCATCCGCAAGGGGTCCGAGCGGGCGCGGCGCAACATGGAACGCGTGTCGCTCAACGGGCCGACCATTCCGCACCAGATTACCGGGCGGCATGGCGGCGCGAAGGTGCTGCTCAAGCCGGCATCGCCCGGCACGGGCGTCATCGCCGGCGGCGGTGTGCGCGCTGTGCTGGAGGCAGCCGGCGTACGCGACATCCTGACCAAGAGCCAGGGCAGCGCGAACCTGCTCAATGTGACCATGGCAACCGTGGAGGCGCTGCAGTCGCTGCGCACCCCGCAGCAGGTGGCGGCCATGCGCGGCGTGCCGGCGGCCAGGCTGATGCCCTTCGGCAAGCACGAAGAGGCCGGGGAAGGGCGCTGATGGCTGCCAGACTACGCATTACCCTGGTGCGCAGCTACATCCGCCGCGCCCCCAACCAGAGAGCAACGGCGCATGCGCTGGGCCTGCGCAAAATGAACGCCAGCGTCGTGCATAACGATACGCCGGCCATCCGTGGCATGATCTACACGATCAGGCACCTGGTGGCGGTGGAAGAGGTGAACGAGCATGAGACTGCATGATCTGAAACCGGACGTCGGCTCGCGCAAAAAGCGACGCCGCGCGGGCCGGGGCATCTCCGCCGGCCGCGGCAAGACTGCCGGCCGCGGCCACAAGGGCCAGGGCGCCCGTGCCGGTGGCGGCAAGGGCCCCTACTTCGAGGGCGGCCAGCTGCCTTTGGTACGCCGTCTGCCCTTCAAGCGCGGCTTCACCAACATCTTTCGCATCGAGTATGAGGAAGTGAATGTTGGCCTGCTGAACGAGCATGATGGCGTTGAAGATGGCGCGCTGGTGACACCCGCCAGCCTGGCACAACTGGGCATCATCCGTGATGCTGCCGAACCGGTCGTCATTCTGGGCGACGGCGAGCTGACGAAGAAACTGCAGGTCAGCGCGCACCGCTTCACGAAGAACGCCCTGCAGAAAATCAGCGACGCCGGCGGGTCGACCCGCGTAATTGAGCTGAAGATCAAGGGCGCGCGCGCCACGGTGAAGCTGCTGAAGAAGGAAGAAGTGGCCAAAATCATGGCCGCGGGCGACGGCGACGACACTCAGGGCTGACGCTCTCTCGCTCTCTCCGCGGACATATTTGTCAGCTGGCGTTGAGGATTGCAATGCAGGCAATTGAGGCTCTCAGGAACGCGTGGCGTCTGCCGGATGTGCGCAGCAAGCTGCTGTTCACGGGGTTGATTCTGGTGGTCTACCAGTTCGCCGCGCATGTGCCGGTCATCGGCGTTGACCGCGGCGCGCTGCAGGCTGTGCTGGAAAGCAATGCCGGCGGTCTGGTGGGCGTGCTGAACCTGCTTTCGGGCGGGGCGGTGTCCAACTTCAGCGTGATCGCGATGGGCGTCTATCCCTACATCACGGCCTCGATCATCTTTCAGCTGATGGTGCCGGTCATCCCGCAGCTGGAAGCGATTCAGCGTGAGCCGGGCGGCCAGGAGAAAATTCAGCGCTACACTTACTACCTCGCCATTCCGATGGCAATTTTGCAGGCCGTGGGGCAGATCGCCATTTTCGGCAATCTGGGTGGCGCGCCCATCATCCCCGAGTTCGGCCAGAACCTGCTGGTCACGATGACAGTCATCACGACCATGACGGCGGGCACCATGTTTGCGGTCTGGCTGGGCGACCTGATCACCGAGGAAGGCATCGGCAACGGTATCTCAATCATCATCTTCGCCGGCATCGTCGCCTCCGCGCCCTCCAACCTGGGCAATTTGCTGACGACCTCGACGCAGCCGATCTACAACGCCCTGCTCTTCGTGGCGATTGTGCTGGTGACCATCGTGGTCATCGTCTTCATCCAGGAAGGCATTCGTCGCATCCCGGTGCAATACGGCAAGCGGGTGCGCGGGCGCAAGCAGTACGGCGGCGCCAGCACGCACATCCCGCTGCGCGTGAACCCGGTGGGCATGATCCCGCTGATCTTCGCGCAGTCGATCATCACCTTCCCGGCCATCCTGGTGAATCTCTTCCCGGAGGGGCCGGTTGGTCAGTCGATCAACAACACCTTCGGCAACCAGCAGGGCCTGTGGTACTGGGGAAGTTTTTTCCTGCTCACCGCCGGCTTCACCTTCTTCTACGCCGAGACGATGATTGCCAACCAGAACCTGGCCGAGAACCTGCAACGCCAGGGCGGCTACATCCCCGGCATTCGTCCCGGCAAGCGCACCCAGGAGTTCATCCTGCGCGTCTCGCGGCGTATCACGTTGGTGGGCGCAGTCTTTCTGGGGACCATCGCGGTGGTGCCAGGCCTGGTGGACCTGTTCAACGGGCTGCTGTTCCCGACCGAGTTCGTTGCCGGCGCCAGCTCGCTTAACGCGGCCAGCGTCATCACCGGCTCCGGCCTGATCATCGTGGTCGGCGTGGTGATCGACACCATGCGGCAGCTGGAAGCCCAGCTGGTCATGCGCAACTACGAAGGCTTCATGCGCTAACAGGAGTAAATCAACGCACCATGGGACTCTATCTGATCCTGCTGGGCGTGCAGGGCGCCGGCAAGGGTGTACAGGCCACGTGGATCCAGCGCGAGTACGGCATTCCGCACATTTCCACCGGCGACCTGTTCCGCGCCATGCGCACGCGCGAGGATGAACTGGCGCAGCGCATCCAGGCGATCATGGCCTCCGGCCAGCTCATTTCCGACGAGATCACCAACGAAGTGGCGCGTGACCGGCTCATGCAGCCAGACGCGGCCAATGGCGCCATCCTTGATGGCTTCCCGCGCAACGAGGTGCAGGCGGGGTGGCTGGCGCGGCACCTTGCCGAACGCGGCGAGGCCGTCAACGCGGTCCTGTTGCTGGAAATCGACCTCTACGTCGCCTTCAAGCGGGCCTACGGGCGCATCACAACCGCCGATGGCCAGCGCGTCTACAACATCTTCTACCAGAACGAAGGCATCGACTGGCAGCTGGAGGAGCACCCGCAACGCGAGTGGCCGCCGCGCGTCACAGGTCAGGAACAGGACTCGGGCATGCCCCTGGTGCGGCGCCCCGACGACGCCAGCGCCGATGTGGTGCTGCGCCGCATCGACACCTACATGCAGACCTCCATGCCGCTGGTGGACTGGTACCGTGAGCGCGGCCTGTTGCGTTGCGTCAACGCCGGGCAGTCGATCGAGCAGGTGAGCGCGGACATCCAGGCCGCCATTGAGGGAACCCGGGCCTGAAGTGACGGGCGGCATCCATTACAAGACAGCCGATGAAATCGCTCTCATGCGTGAGGCCGGGCGCATTGTCGCCGTCGCGCATCAGCAACTGCGCGCGGCGCTGCGGCCCGGCGTGACCACGGCCCAACTCAACGACCTGGTGGACACGGTGCTGCGCGACCACGGCGCCGAGCCGGTATTTCTTGGATATCCAAAGGAAGACGCGCCGGACTTCCCGGCCTCGATTTGCGCCTCGGTCAACGAGGAACTGGTGCATGGCATCCCGGGGCCGCGCGCGCTGCAGGAGGGCGACATCCTCAGCGTGGACATCGGCGCCTTGCACCAGGGCTTCGTCGGCGATTCGGCCTGGACCTACGCCATTGGCGAGGTGCCGGCGGCGGTGCAGCGCCTGCTGGCCGTTTCGGAGGAGGCGCTGTGGGTCGGCATTCGCGCCGCAGTGATGCCGGCCGAGACGAAGGACGTGGCGCGGGCGATCCAGCGCTTCGTGCAACGCCAGGGCTACAGCGTGGTGCGTGAATACACCGGGCATGGCGTGGGCCGCGCGATGCATGAGGAGCCGCAGGTGCCCAACTGGTGGCCGCGCAACCGGCGTCACAAGGAGCAATGGGTCAGCCAGCCCTTGCGGCCGGGCATGACTATCGCGCTGGAGCCGATGGTCAACAGCGGCCAGGCGGAGACGGAAGAGCTGGCGGATCAGTGGACGGTGGTGACGCGCGACGGCTCGCTTTGCACGCACTTCGAGCACAGCATCGCCATCACGGAAGGGGCGCCGCTGGTGCTGACCCTGCCCTGACTCCACACTGGACAGCCGGCGCCGGCAGTGCTATAGTGCCGCTCCTGCGCAGCCAGCAAGGAAAGCGACCATGATTGTATCGGCTTCGGTGAAGAAGCGTTGCCCGAAGTGCCGCATCATCAAGCGCCACGGGCGAGTGCGGGTGATTTGTGAGAACCCGCGCCACAAGCAGCGTCAGGGGTAGGGGAGCGAAGCTATGGCACGCATTGAAGGCATCGATCTGCCACGTGACAAGCGCGTCGAGATTGCCCTGACCTACATTTACGGCGTGGGCAAGTCCACCAGCAACAAGGTGCTGGCGATGACCGGCGTGAACCCGGACGTGCGCGTCAAGGACCTGAGCGAGGTGGAGTTGCAGCGCATTCGCGAGCAGCTGTCGCAAATGACGGTCGAGGGCGATTTGCGGCGCGAGGTTCAGTTGAACATCAAGCGCCTGCAGGAGATCGGCAGCTATCGCGGTCTGCGGCACCGTCGCAACCTGCCGGTGCACGGGCAGCGCACGCGCACCAACGCGCGCACCGGGCGCGGGCCGAAGAAGACGGTTCCTGGCCGGGGCCGGCGGCGTGGCACGACCAAGAAATAATCCGGAATACTGGCAAGGATTTTACGGACACTTACCGTTTGGGCCGTGACCGGGCGCATTTCCCGTCAGGAGAGCATGCATGGCACGTCAGCAAGCCACTGGGGGAGCCCGCCGCACATCGCGCCGGGTATCCCGCAACATCCCCTATGGACAGGCACATGTTTACGCAACCTTTAACAACACCATCGTCACCCTGACCGACCAGTCCGGCAATGTGGTGACCTGGGCGAGCGCGGGCACGTCGGGCTTCAAGGGCAGCCGCAAGAGCACGCCCTATGCGGCGCGGCTGGCTGCGCAGAACGCATCCGAGGCGGCACAGGGACACGGCATGACGGAAGTCGATGTTTTCATCAAGGGTCCCGGGCCTGGCCGCGAGGCGGCAGTGCGCGCCATTCAGGCGAGCGGCCTGAAGGTACGTTCAATCTCGGATGTGACGCCTATCCCGCACAACGGAGTGCGCCCGCCCAAGAAACGCCGCATGTGACCCATGTGAATCAGCAGGAGGTTCGGTCTTGGTCGCAACCTGGAATTTTGTGCTGCCCCATGAGGTACAGGGGGATGCTGTCTCGCGCAACTTTGGTCGTTTTGTCATCAGTCCGCTGGAGAGCGGCTATGGCCTGACGCTGGGCACGGCGCTGCGCCGCGTGTTGCTGTCTTCCCTGCCGGGCGCCGCGATCACCAGCATCCGCGTTTCGGATGTGCATCACGAGTTCTCGGCCATCCCCGGGGTGCGCGAGGACATGACCCAGCTGGTGTTGCAGGTCAAACAGCTGCGCCTGAAACTCTTCGATTCCGCGGAGTCTGCGCGTCTGCGCCTGGAACATCACGGCGAGGGCACGGTCACGGCGGCGGACATCATCTGCCCGTCAGACGTGGAAATCATAAACAGTGACCTCTACCTCTTCACGGTTGACGCCCCGGACACCCGGCTCGAGATTGAATTCGAGGCGCAGCCCGGGCGCGGCTACAGCCCCGCCGAGGATCGTGGCCGGCTGCCGATTGGCGAGCTGCCGATCGACGCCATCTTCAGCCCGGTGCGCCGCGTCAACTTCGACGTGGAGCGTGCCCGCGTGGGCCAGCGCACCAATTACGACAAGCTGGTCATCGAAATCTGGACCGACGGCACGGTGCGGCCCGAGGACGCGCTGGGCAAGGCCGCGCAGATTCTGATGCGTCATCTCACGCCGGTCGCCGGCATGGAACCGATGATGACCCTCGATACGGATGACAACTACGCACTGCCCATGGGCGTCGATGACGAGGAACAGCGCAAGAAGAGCGAGCTTTACGAACGGCAGATCGAGGAGCTGGACCTGAGCGTGCGCGTCTTCAATTCACTGAAGCGCACCGGCATCACCTCCATCGGCAGCGTGCTCGACATTCTCGATCGTGGCGAGGACGCCATGCTGGCAATCCGCAATTTCGGCGACAAGTCGCTGGATGAGCTGAAAGAGAAATTACAGGAGAAGGGTTATCTGCCCCAGCCGGAAAACATCCTCCCGGATGGGAGCGAGATGTCCCTGGAAGCGGGTGAACAGGAATGAGACACCGCGTAAAAGGCAAGAAACTCAACCGCGACAGCGCGCAACGCAAGGCGCTGGCGCTCAACCTCTCGCGTGAGCTGATCACGCACGGGCGCATCCGCACCACGCGCGCGAAGGCGGACTTCGTGCGCGGCAAGTTCGAGCGCATGATCACAATAGCCAAGCGCGGCCTGGCGTATGAAGACCCGCAGCGCGCCGTGCATGCGCGCCGCCTCGTGGCCAGCCGCCTGAACAACGACCGCGACATGGTGGGCAAGGTCTTCGACGAGTTGGCGCCACGCTACGAGGATCGACCCGGCGGCTACACACGCATCTATCGCCTCGGGCCGCGCAAGGGCGACAACGCGCCCATGGTGATACTCGAGCTGGTCGACCGCGAGGAGGAATAGGCTGCCGCGTTTCCGGACGACGCTGGCCTACGACGGCAGCGCCTACGCCGGTTTCCAGCGCCAGCTGCCGGGCACGCCGACAATCCAGGCCGCCGTTGAGGCGGCCCTGGCGCAACTCGCGCAGCAGCCCGTCACCGTCTACGGCAGTGGCCGCACCGACAGTGGCGTGCACGCCAGTGGTCAGGTGATCGCATTCGACCTGGCCTGGCGCCACAGCGAACTGCAGTTGCTGCGCGCGCTCAACGCCCTGCTCCCGGCAGACATCGCCATCCAGTCCCTGCAAGCGACGCGACCCGATTTTCATCCACGCTTTGATGCGAGCCTGCGCGTCTACGAGTACACGCTGCTGCATGCCGAGGCCCGGCAACCGCTGGTGCGGCAGCGCTCCTGGCATGTGTATGGCGCGCTGGATTTCGACCTGCTGCAGCGCGCCGCCGATCTACTGGTCGGCGAGCACGACTTCGGCGCCTTCGGCCAGCCGCCCCAGGGCGACAACACGGTGCGCGAAATCATGCAGTCGGCCTGGACACAGGAGGCGCTGCCAATGGGCCGCCTGCTGCGCTATCGGGTGGCGGGCAACGCCTTTCTGTATCACATGGTGCGGCGCATGGTGGGGATGCAGGTGGACGTGGCCCAGGGGCGCATGACATTGGCGGAGTTTGAGGCGGTCTTTGCCGCCGCGGATCTGGCGCAGGCGGGCACTCTGGCGCCGCCGGGCGGACTGGTGCTGTGCGAGGTGCGTTACGCGGACTGATTGCGTCTTGAATCCCGGCGCGGACAGCCGTACAATGCAGCGGTTCAGATTGGCAGCGGGCGTACGGGCCTGCCGGAGGCGACATGGCGAAATACAAAACCTGGGTGCCCCGCGACAAGGAGATCGAGCGCGACTGGTGGGTTGTGGATGCCGAAGGGCAGACGCTCGGTCGCCTGGCCTCGCGCATTGCGCCTGTGTTGCGCGGCAAGCACAAGCCAACTTTCACGCCGCACACCGATGTCGGCGATTTTGTCATCGTCATCAATTGCGAAAAGATCGTGGTCACCGGCAACAAGCTCGACCAGAAGATGTACTATCGCCACTCCGGCTACAACGGCGGCCTCAAGACCATTTCGCTGCGTCGTCAGCTGGAACGCTTTCCGGAGCGCGTCATTGAGGCGGCGGTGCGGGGCATGTTGCCGAAGAATGTGCTGGGCCGGAGCACGATGAAGAAGCTGCGCGTCTACGCCGGCGAAATACACCCCCACCAATCCCAGAGTCCACAGCAACTGACCTTTCAGGAGCAGGGCTAACCATGTCGGCACAATATTACGAAGGCATCGGCCGCCGCAAGCAAGCCTCTGCGCGAGTACGTCTGTTTCCGGGCGGCACGGGCAACATCATCATTAATGACCGTGAGGCCAGCGACTATCTGCCGCGCCACGGCGATCTCGACGACATCGCCGAGCCACTGCGCGCGGTCGGCCAGGAGAAGGTCTACAACATCAGCGTGCATGTGCAGGGCGGCGGCATCTCCGGTCAGCGTGACGCCATCCGCCTGGGCATTTCGCGCGCACTGCTGAAGATCGACCCGGACCTCAAGCCAGAACTGAAGGCAAAGGACCTGCTCACGCGCGATCCGCGCGTCAAGGAGCGCAAGAAGCCTGGGCTGCGCCGCGCCCGCAAGGCGCCGACCTACACCAAGCGCTAACGACGGGCGTTGCCGGTCGCAAGTCAAAAACACCAGGGCAGGCCAGCAGGCCTGCCTTTTGTGCAGGGAGGCCTACATGAGCGATTTCACGCACTTCAGCGAACACCTGGGGGCGCGCACGGACAAGCATTACAAGGCCACCCTGTTCAGCGGCGACCAGCTCATGGTCGGCCTCAATTGTCTCGAGCCCGGCCAGCAGCAGCCCGTCCATGACCACGCAGACCAGGACAAGGTCTACAGCGTGCTGGAGGGCAGCGGCGTCTTCACCGTGGGCGCAGAAGAGCGCAGCGTCGGCGTGGGCGCAGTGGTGTGGGCGCGGGCCGGCGTGCCCCATGGCGTGCGCAACGAAGGCGCGGAACGCCTGACGCTGCTGGTGTGCATCGCCCCGCCGCCCTGAAGCGGACCGGGAACCTGCGCTCAAAGCCCAAGCGCGCGCCGCAGCTGCACCCGAAACCGGACATGACCCTTGCGCCCGAATTTCAGCTTTGTCGCGCCATGGAAGGCCATGAAGTCGCGCAAGGCCGCCGCCACGTCGTCGATGAGGCGCTCGTCCAGCTCTACGTCGGGCTGCAGATGCAGGGCACGGATGTGCAGCGTGTTGCTGTCGCGCTCGAGTTTGGGGTCGAGACGGCCAATGAGGCGGTCGCGCTGCAGGATGGGCAGCGTGAAATAGCCCCACTTGCGCTTTTTCTGCAGCACATACATCTCGATATCGTGGTGGTAATCCCAAAATGCATGGCCCTGGCCCTTGGCCCACAGCAGGCTGTCGAAGGGGCTGAGCAGGGTCGTGTGCTCTGGCTGCAGCTCGCCGTCCAGGGCGCGCTGCAAATCGGGCAGGCGCTCGCGATGCAAGACCAGCTCGCGCGTCACGCCGCCGCACACTTCGCCCGTTACGGTGAGCAGCGCGCCCTCTGCCCGCATGGCATCCAGGGCCTGTTTGGCGGGTTGACGGTTCATGTAGGCGTAGTCGGCGACGCTCGCCAACTCGCAGATGCCCAGCGAGCGCAGGGCCTGCTCGACGTCGTGACGGTCGGCTTCTTCCATGGTGGCCGGGCGGGTGTCGACCCACTGCGGCAGCACGCGTTGTGGCAGATCATAGACGCGCTGGAAGTTGACGCGGTCGCTGATAGACAGCTCGCCGCAATCGTAGAGGTATTCGAGCGCCCTTTTGGCCGGTTTCCAGTCCCACCAGGCGCCGCGTTTTTCTCCATCGTAGGCGAAGTCAGCGGCGCGCAGCGCGCCTTCTGCGGCAATGCGCCGGCGCACCAGCGCGAGGGTTGGTGCAGCTTCGTCGCGCTGCAGCCAGCGTCGCCAGCCCAGCCGCTTGCTGCGCGCTGCCGTGCGCGCCATGCTGAAGCGGTAATGTTCCAGCGGGATAATGGACGCGGCCTTTTTCCAGTACTCGAAGAAGCGCTGTTCGCCCGGCCGAAAGAGCAGCGCATCTATCAGTGCCGGGTCATAGCAGCCGAGTCGGCTCCACAGCGCCAGATAATGGCTGCGCGCCACCACCTGCAGCGTGTCGATTTGCAGGCAGCCCAGCGCCAGCACGGTCCGGTAAATGGCTTCTGCGTCCGGCGCGGCATCAGGTTTGCTGCCGAGGCACTGGGCGTGCAGCGTCAGCGCGCGGCTGGCCTGCAGGGGAACGGGACTGGCTGGAAGTGCGGACATGGGCGGTTCCTGGCTTGCGCGGATGGGCGGGCGCTGCTAGCCTGGCACAGGCGTTCGCGGGCGACAACGACGGAAAGGGTGCGCAGATGAGCATTTCCATTGTGGGGCTGGGGCCGGGCGCAGCCGAGGATCTGACGCGCCGGGCGTGGCGCGCGCTGAACGCTGCGTCGCAACTCTTTCTGCGCACGTCGCAACACGGCTGCGTCCAGGGTCTGCCAGCGACGCTGAACTATACCAGTTTTGACACGCTCTACGAAGCGCACGATCGCTTCGAGGACGTGTACGCGGCCATCATCGCGCAGCTGCTGGCGGCCGCGCACAAGGGCGACGTGGTCTACGCGGTGCCGGGCGACCCGCTGGTGGGCGAGGCCACGACCACCGGGTTGCTGCAGGCGGCGCAGGCGGAAGGCATCGCGGTGCACATCGTCAACGGCCTCAGCTTTGTGGAGCCGTTGCTGGCGCAGCTGGGCGTGGACGCGCTGGACGGCCTGCAACTGCTGGACGGGCTGCAGGTGGCCGCCATGCATCATCCGCCGCTCAACCCCGCCTTCCCGGCGCTGCTGGCGCAGGTCTACAGTCCGGCGGTTGCCTCCGACATCAAGCTGACGCTGATGAACCAGTATCCGGATGATTTTCAATTGCAGCTGGTGCACGGCGCCGGCACCGCCGAAGTACAGGTGGAGGCACTTCCGCTCTTCGCCCTCGACCGCAGCATCGCCATTGGCCCGCTCACGGCGCTCTACCTGCCCGCGCTGGGGGAGCACAGCAGCTTTGAGGCCGCGCAGGAGATCATCGCCCATCTGCGCGCGCCGGAAGGCTGCCCCTGGGATCGTGAACAGACGCATGAGTCGCTGCGCCGCTTCCTCATCGAGGAGGCCTGGGAGGTGCTGGAGGCCATCGAGGAGGGCGACGCGGCGGCCCTGGCCGAGGAACTGGGCGACCTGCTGCTGCAGATTGTGCTGCACACGCAGATCGCCACCGAGGATGGCCGCTTCCGCATGAGCGACGTGCTGCAGCACATCATCGCCAAGATGATCCGGCGCCACCCGCACGTCTGGGGCGACACCGAGGTCAACAACGACCCGGATGTCGTGGTGGATAACTGGGAGGAGATCAAGCGCGCGGAGAAGACCGCCATCGGCAAGGGCGACGAGTTCCTGCTGGACAGCCTGCCGCGCGGTATGCCGGCCCTGCTGGAGGCGTTGCGCATCCAGGAGCGCGCCGCCAGGGTCAACTTCGACTGGCCGCATCTGGAGCAGGTGCTGGACAAGCTGCGCGAGGAGCTGGACGAGTTGCAGGCGGCGCAGAGCGATGTGGAGCGCGAGGAAGAGCTGGGCGACGTGCTCTTCACGCTGGTCAACCTGGCGCGCTGGCTGAAGGTGGAGCCGGAGGGCGCCCTGCGCTCCGCCAACGCGAAGTTCCGCCGCCGCTTTCGTTACATTGAGCAGCATACAAGGGCAGCGGGACGCCCGTTGACCGAACAAAGTCTGGCGCAGCTGGACGCGCTGTGGAATGCGGCACGTGCGGCCGGGCTGTAAACGCAGCCTCAGGCGCGCCGCTCAAGCAAATAGATGCGCGGGTGCAGGCCGCCCTGAAAGACCTTCACCTCCTGCAGCAAGGTCCACTGCGCCGCGCAGTCGCGCAGCACACGTTCCATCAAGCGAATCTCGTGCGTGATGAAAATGGCGCGCGCATGCGGCGCCGCCACGCGCCCCGCCTCGGCCAGCACCTGCGGATACAACGTCAAATTCGCGTCGTGCGAGCCCAGCAGCTGTCCCCAGGGCAGGTCGCCGCAGAGCACGTCGAGGCTCGCGTCCGGCAGTTTCAGCCGTGTCGCGTCCATCGCGAAGAGCTGCCCGATGTCCTGCGCGCCGGCGGCCTGCAGATTGTCAGCGGCGCAGCGCAGCGCCTGCGCATCCGTGTCGCAGCCGGCTGCGGCCTGCACGGGCGCGCGCAGCAATCGCTCGATGAGCAGGGTGCCGCTGCCGCACATCAGGTTGAAGAAGCGGTCCTCGGGCTGCGGCTGGGTCATCTCGATCATGGCGGCGGCGATGGTGGCGTTGAGCGCGCCAGGCAGGTTGCAGACGCGCCAGGCGCGCGCGGACAGCGGCCGCGGCGTCAGGCGGGTCAACACCTCCCAGCCGCTTTCGTGCAGGTCGGCCACCCGGATGCGCAGCAGCAGGTCGCCCTCGTTCTCGTCATACACCAGACTGGTCTGGGCGGCGATGGCCGCGCGCAAACGCTGCATCACGCTTGACTCGCGGCCGGCGGCGCTGATGCGGAAGCTTTTGAAGCTGGCCGCGCCGTGCAGGCTGCGCACCGTTTCAATATGGCGCAGCAGGCGCGTGAGGTGCTGGTGACCCAGCAGCGCGGCTGGCCGCGGGATGTCAAAGCGCCGCACCAAATAGATTGCGTTGCACTTGCCGACGCTGCCCAGCGCCGCCAGGTCGCCAGTGAAGCGGAAGGGCAGTTCGTCAGGCCGCTGCTTGCGCAGCAGCCGCGCGTCGGCGCCGAAGCGCGTGAGCAGCTCGCTGCTGGCCTGCGCCTTCAGCCCGGCGACCACCTCGGCCTCGCACAGGTAGCGCTCGCGCTCGGTCGAAACGGGTTTGCGGGCCCGTTTCATGGTGTGGGCCTGGCAAGGTGGGGTGTGGGCAAGTCTGTCTCCCTGGCTATTACAGCCTGGCCAGTATAGCAGCATGTCTGGTCGCGGCTGGCAGTCCACTACGGAGCGGCTATGCTGGGCGTATGAGCGCGAGCCTGAATCACGAAGCGCGCCTGGCCCTGCTGCAAGCCGCCGCCCCGACTCTTGGCGCGGCCTTCGGCCTGGACGTGCTGCGCGTCCACCGGCTGCCATCCCTCAGCCGGGCGGTCTTCGCGCTGGAGGACGCTGCGGGGCGCTATGTGCTGCGCGTGCATCACGACCACGAGCGGGGCGAGCAGCTCAACTCGCTGCTGACCTGGCTGCAGGCGCTGGCAGGAACGGGGCTGTGCGTGCCGCGACCGCTGCCCGGCGTGGCGGGCGCGTGGCTGGCGCAAGTCCAGGTAGACGGGCTGCCGGGACAACAACGCTGCAGCCTGTTGACCTGGCTGCCGGGCGCAGCGCTGGCGCCGGAGTCGCTGACGCCTGCGCAGGCGCGGGCCATGGGTGATCTGCTGGCGCGACTGCACAACTTCGCCACCCGGTGGTCGCCGCCGCCTGGCTTCGCGCGGCCGCGGCTGGATGCGGATGGGCTTTTCGGTGCGCATTCCCCTTACGCTTCCGCCACTGGCGACGCGCTCTTCACGCCGGAGTTGCGTGAGCTGATGGCCGCGGTGGCGCAAGGGACGCGTGAATTGATGCAGCGCCTGGACGCGCAGCCGGATGTGCGCGGCCTCATCCACGCGGACTTCATCGTCAAGAACTGCCTGTTCAGCGACGCGGGAGTCTCTGCGCTGGATTTCGACGACTGCGCCTGGGGCTACTTCCTCTACGATCTGGCGCCGGCCATACTGCAGTTCAGCGCGCTGCCCGGGCAGGCGGCGCTGGCGGAGGCCCTGTGGACTGGCTACACATTGCGCAGACCCGTAGCGCAAACGCAGTGCAGCGAACTCGAGACCCTGGTGGCCGCGCGGCTGGCCGCTTCCTGCCGCTGGCTGGCCGCCAACCAGCACGCGCCGCAGGTGCGCGCGCAGACGCCTGAGCTACTGGCGCAGCGCACAATAACCCTGCGCGACTACCTCGCCACGGGCCGGGTGCGGCGGCGCTCGGCGATGTTGTAAATGCAAGGAGCCTGACGGGATTGGGAAGGAGCACGGCATGACTGACCTGGCCGAACACATTCAGCACAGCTGGCTGTGCGATACGCATGAGCACCTGCGGACGGAACGCGAATACCTGGAGCGGGGGCCCGACGTGCTCGTCGACCTCTTCGGCAACTACGCCGCCGCGGACCTGATCTCCGCCGGCGCCTCGCAGGCAGCCGTGGCGGCTCTGCTCGACAGCGGCAACGCGGACATCCAGGCGCGCTGGCAGGGCGTGAGCGAAGCCTGGGCGCACTGCCGTTACACGGGTTACGGCGAGGCGGTACGCAGTGTCGCGCGCGACGTATACGACATGGATGAGATCACGGTAGCCGGTATTGAGGCCGCAGCATTGCGCAATCTGCAACTGCGCCAGCCCGGCGAGCGGCTGCGCATCCTGCGCGAGCGCGGGCGGCTCGACCATGTGCAGGTTGACGACATGCAGTGGGCCTGCGCGCCGGATGAATCCGGCTCCGGTTTCTTCCTCTACGATCTCTCGCTGCTCGACTTCGCCGCGGGTCGATTCGATGCGCAGGCGCTGGAACAGGAGACGGGCATTGAGCCGCGCGATCTGGAAAGCCTGGATGCGGCCATGGCGGCGCTCTTCGCGAAGTACGGCCCCCTGGCCATCGCCGTGAAGACGCAACACGCTTACGAACGCACGCTGCTCTGGCAGGCGCGCACGCGGGAGGAAGTCGCCGCTGTGCTGGCGCGACACCTGCGCGGCGCGGCGCTGGACGTGGCTGAGCGTCTCTGTCTGGGCGACTGGTGCCTGGCGCGCGGCGCGGCGCTGGCGGCGGAGTACAAGCTGCCGCTCAAGATCCATACCGGCTACTACACCGGCAACAACCGCATGCCGGTGGACTTCATCCGCCCCGGCAATCTCTGCGCGCTGCTGGCCGCGCAGCCGGAGACGCGCTTCGTGCTGATGCACAACGGCTGGCCCTACGATGCCGAGCTGGCGGCCCTGGCCAAACACTATGCCAACGTGTGGGTGGACATGTGCTGGGCCTGGAGCATCGACCCGCACAGCAGCGCAGACTTTCTGCGACGCCTGATCCACAGCGTACCCGTAAACAAGATCTTTGCCTTTGGCGGCGACACTGCCTGGCCCAACATCGCCGTGGCCTACGCGCAGCAGGCCCGGCGCGGGTTGACGCGCGCCTTGCAGGCCGAGGTCGACGAGAATGCGCTGTGCGAGGCGGAAGCCATGGCGCTGGCCACGCAACTGATGCAGGGCAACCAGCACAGTTGCTTCGACCTGACGGGCCGGCGCGCGACGCTGCGCGCGCGGCTGGCGGGCTGAGGGTGCCGGCAACGCGGCCTGTACCTGGCGCGGCTTCGCCGCTACCATGGCCAGGAAAGACAAATCCCGCACCAGAAGTGCGGGATACTTGTCGGGGCGACGGGATTCGAACCCATGACCTCACCGACCCGAACGGTGCGCGCTACCGGGCTGCGCCACGCCCCGAACTGCGCGAGTGTAGCGGTCGCGCGCGCGAATGACAAGAGTGGCTTGTGAGCGGCCCCTCCGACACGCTGACCGGGCGCGCGCGCCGCATGACCGGACGGCAGCTGGCGCAGCTGGGCATGACGCTGCATCGTCTGGGCGTCTCCGCGAACGCCATCACCAGCGCCGGTCTGCTGCTGACGCTGCTGGCGGCGCTGCTCATCGCGGACGGGCAGCTGCAACAGGGCGGTCTGCTGCTGCTGTTGAGTCTGCCGCTGGACGCGCTGGATGGCGCGGTGGCGCGCGCCGCGGCGCGCACGACAGTCTTCGGCGGCGTGCTCGATTCCACGCTGGACCGCTACGCCGACGCTGCATTGTTCGCGGGGCTGGGGTATTATTTCGCCGGACTGGGGCAGATGGATCGCCTCGCGCTGGCCTTGCTCGCGCTGGTCGGCAGCTACGGCGTCAGCTACGTGCGGGCGCGCGCCGGCGAAGCGGGCATCTCGCTGCAGGATGGTTTGTTTACGCGCCTGGAGCGCGTTGTCGTTTTATTGCTGGCGCTGCTGATTCCGGCGCTGCTGCTGCCCGGCCTGTGGCTGCTGGCCCTGGGCAGCAACCTGACCGCGCTGCAGCGACTGTGGCTGGTCTACCGACGGGAACAATGAGGGAGTTGGCTGATGGAGTTTGAGCGAGAGCTGATCGTCTTGTTTGACCGCGTTCAGCTGCGCTACTACGGTGTGATCCTCGTAGTGGCGATGTTGCTCGCCGCCAACGTGGCTGCGCGCCTGGCCCGGCGCACTGGCCGCGACCCGGAACACATCTGGGGGGCGCTGACCTGGGCCATCATCCCGGCCATCATTGGCGCGCGTTTGTGGTTCGTCTTCTTTCCACCGGCCGTGCTGGTCGACCAGGGCGTCACCACGCTCTGGATGCTGCAGAACTTTTTCGACACGCAGAGCGGCGCCATCGCCATCTGGAGCGGCGGCCTGGGGATCTTCGGCGCGGTCGCCGGCGGTCTGCTGGGCGTGCTGGTTTACCTGCGCCGCAACCAGTTGCTGGCCGGCCCCTGGCTGGACATCGCCGCGGTGGCGCTGCCGGTGGGCCAGGCGGTCGGGCGCTGGGCCAACTTCGTCAACCAGGAGCTCTACGGCACGCCCACCGACCTGCCCTGGGGCATCACCATCGACGCGGCCAACCGCATCGAGCCCTACCGCAGCCTGGTCGATTATCCGCTGGATTCCGGCTTTCACCCGCTTTTCCTCTACGAATCGCTGTGGAGCCTGCTGAGCTTTTTCATCCTGCTCAACCTTTACCGGCGCTGGCAGCAGCGGCTGCCCGGCGACGTCTTTCTCGTCTACCTCGCGCTGTATTCCACCGGCCGCTTCCTGCTGGAATTCCTCCGCGTCGAGGTCGTGCTGATCAATACGCTCAACGTCAACCAGACCCTGGTCGGGTTGCTCTTCATCGCCTCAATCGCGCTCTTGCTGCAGCGGCGCCGTGGCGGCGCCGAAGCTTTCGAGGCCCGGCTGGCAGTAGCCGCGGAACAGGAGCGGGCGTCGCGTCACGCCGAGGAAGAAGCCCGGCTCGCTCGCGTGGCCGCCGAGGAACGGCGCAAGGCGCGGCAGCAGCCAATTCACAAGGCCCTCATGGCGCGCATCAATAAAATCCGCGGCCGCGATGCCTGACCCCCTGCGCAGCTCGCAGCTGGCCGCCCAGGCAGACAGCATTCGCCAGCTATGCGCGGGCGTGAGCGAGGAGCAGGCGCGCTGGCGCCCGGATGCGGAGTGCTGGTCGCTGCTGGAAGTGATCAACCATCTGGCGGATCTGGAGCGCGAGGACTTTCGCACGCGCCTGGATTACCTGCTGCACCGTCCCGGCGAACCCTGGCCGCCCATCGACCCCGGCGTATGGGTGCAGGAGCGGGGCTACAACCAGCGTGACCTGACTGAGTCGCTGGAACGCTTCAGCGCGGCGCGCCGGGAATCGCTGGCCTGGTTGCGCGCACTGGGCTCACCTGACCTGAACAGGTCGGAGACGGCGCCCTGGGGCGGGCAGTTCCGCGCGGGCGACATGCTGGCCGCCTGGGTCGCGCACGACCTGCTGCACATGCGTCAGCTGATTGAGTTGCACTACGCCTGGACGCAAACGCAACTGCAGCCCTACAGCGTCGGCTACGCCGGCGACTGGTAGTCCGGCGCTGTGACTCATTCCAGGAATTGTGCAAGAAACGCGGATTCCAACGCGGGATTAACTCCCCTGCGCTTTAATGTTCAGGTACCGTGTACAGGCACCGCCTTGTAATGGAACCGGACGACACTATGGACGAACCCATCGCGGAACTCGACGAAACGGTCGAGACAACTGACGAAACGATTGAACACGCGGAAGCCAACGGCGCTGCTGCGCTGCCGGAAGAAGACGCCGAAGAGGAAGAACTGCAGCCGCTGGAGCTGCCGGTGCTGCCCCTGCGCGGCATGGTGGTCTACCCCCAGACGGCCGTGCCGCTCACTGTGGGTCAGCCGCGCAGCATGAAGCTGGTCGACAACGTGGTCAACGCCGACCGGGTGATCTGCCTCGTCGCTTCCAAAGATCCGGACAATGAAACGCCTGGGCCGGACGAGGTCTTCCGCGTCGGCACCCGGGCCTCCATCCATCGCCTGTCACGCTCGCCCGACGGCACGCTGCGCCTGCTGGTGCAGGGCCTGGCGCGCGTGCGCATCGATGAATTCGTGGAGGAGGACCCCTGGCTAAAGGCCTCCGTCACTGAAATCCCGGAGGAGCTGGACGCCGACGAGCTGGAACTTGAGGCGTTGATGCGCAACGTCGTCGACCAGTTCACGCGCATGGCCGAGCTGGTGCCCAGCATCCCGGGCGAGCTGATTTCTTCCGCGCTGAACATGGAAGACCCGCTGCAGCTGGTCTACGCCATCGCAACCTACGTGCGCATCGAGCTGGACGAGGCCCAGAATCTGCTGGAAATCGACTCGCTCGAGGGCAAGCTGCGCCACCTGATGGCCCTGCTGGGCAAGGAACTGGAGGTGCTGGAGCTGGGGCGCAAGATCCAGACCGAGGCGCAATCCGGCATGGAGCAGGTGCAGCGCGAATACTTTCTGCGCGAGCAGTTGAAGGCCATTCAGCGCGAACTGGGCGAGAGCGACGAGCAAACGGTGGAAGTCGAAGAATTTCGCAAGCGCATCATGGCCGCCGGTATGCCCGAAGAGGCGCAGAAGGAAGGATTGCGTGAGCTGGAGCGTTTGTCGCGGTTGCCGACCGCCGCCGCCGAATACGGCGTCATCCGCACCTGGCTGGACTGGCTGACCAGCCTGCCCTGGTCGCAGCGCAGCGAGGACAAGCTCGACATCAGCAATGCGCGCGCGGTGCTGGACGAGGATCACTACGGCCTGAAGGACATCAAGGAGCGCATCCTTGAGTACCTGGCCGTGCGCAAGCTGCGCGCTGAACGCGCCGCAGAGCAGGAAGCGCAGGAGGAACCGGCAGACCGCATCCGCCGCGACCGCAAGGGCGCCATTCTGGCTTTCGTCGGACCGCCCGGCGTGGGCAAGACCTCGCTGGGCGCCTCCATCGCGCGCGCCATGGGCCGTGAGTTCGTGCGCATGAGTCTGGGCGGCGTGCGTGACGAGGCGGAGATTCGCGGCTTCCGGCGCACCTACGTCGGCGCCATGCCCGGCCGCCTCATCCAGACCCTGCGCCGCGTCGAGTCGATCAACCCGGTCATCATGATGGACGAGGTCGACAAGCTGGGGCGCGACTTCCATGGCGACCCGGCCAGCGCGCTGCTGGAGGTGCTTGACCCCGAGCAGAATCATGAGTTCCGCGACCACTATCTGGACGTGGCGCTGGACCTGAGCGAGGTGCTCTTCATCACCACCGCCAACGAGCTGGAGCCCATCCCCGGGCCGCTGCGCGACCGCATGGAGATCATCCATCTCAGCGGCTACACCGAGCATGAGAAGGTCGAAATCGCGCGCCAGTATCTGGTGCCGCGCCAGATTCGCGAAAACGGCCTGCGCCGCTCCGAGATTGCCTTCGATGACGAGGCCCTGTTGCAGCTCATCCGCGATTACACGCGCGAGGCCGGCGTGCGCAGCCTCGAGCGTGAAATCGGGCGCGCGGCGCGCAAGGTGGTCACGCGCATCGCCGAAGGTGAGCAGGACTGCGTGCAGATTGACGAGACCTTGTTGCGCGAGTTTCTGGGCAAGCCGCGCCACGGCTGGCGCGAGGAGATCGCCGAGCGCACCGACAAGCCCGGCGTGGCCACCGGCCTGGCGTGGACGCCGGTGGGCGGCGAGGTGCTCTTCGTCGAGGCGGCGCTCATGGCCGGCGGCAAGGGCTTCCAGTACACCGGCCAGTTGGGCGAGGTAATGCAGGAGAGCGCGCTCATAGCGCTCAGCTACATCCGCTCCCAGGCCGCGGCGCTGGACATCGACCCCGCGCTCTTCGAGAGCAATGACATCCACCTGCACGTGCCGGCGGGCGCGGTGCGCAAGGATGGCCCCTCCGCTGGCGTGACCATGGCGGTGGCGCTGGCCTCGCTATTGACCGGACGACCGGTGCGCAGTGAGGTCGCCATGACCGGCGAGATCACCCTGCGCGGCCGGGTGCTGCCGGTGGGCGGCATCAAGGACAAGGTGCTGGCCGCGCACCGCCTGGGCGTGGCCACCGTTATCATCCCGCACAAAAACGAGAACGACCTCGACGACCTGCCGGACGAGGTGCGCGAGTCGCTGGACTTCGTGCTGGCGGAACGCGTCGACGACGTGCTGGCGGCGTCGCTGGTAGAAGTGGAGTTAACTTGAACAGTAAACTTCACCAATAGGTTCAATATCTCGAATGTCAAACTGAAATTTTGCTGGCCTCGGTCTTCCGTTTGAGTTTCGACCTTGACGATGAATCTTCAAGAGTTTGACCATAGAATTGTCAATCTCGAAGACACAAAAACGTTCTATTTTAATGGACACCTTTCGAATACGTGATCTTGCATTACGCTCTATTCGTTCACGTTCGTATTTGGATTTGCCACCCTTCAACTGTGAGTGCCATCGTTGAAATGATCGATCTATATCGTTGAATCTCGCCTGACCTATCGCAATTATCAGCCCTACGGATTTGTAATCTTCAATTGCTCTTAGAACTGCATTCTGGTCATTGATAATTACACCGTGCTGTACATTTCCCTTGTAGTTTACTGAGGAATGCGCTTTGAAATCCCAAGGGATTTGCCAAAATCCATCGAACTTTGTATTTCTATACTTTGGCCCAGGGAAGTTTAAAGGTGGATGTAAGCGACTTTGACACAGATGCTCAAAATAGTGGCCGATCCATTCCATTTGCTTCCACTGAAAGTCAGCAGCCTTCAATTGAAGAATTGCTTCTCGACCATCCCAGTCATATGGAAATTCTTGCAGCTTCTCAAGCAGTGGTGAAATCGTGGTCTCAGAATTCAAGTAACCTCATCATCCCTTCTTTCGGTTTCGCAGTCTTTCCACCCTCTTTCTTGAGACGGTAGGTCCCACTAGCTAGGCGTCTATGTATGAAGTCGAAGTATTCAGGGACAATTTCGAAACCGATATATTGCCTCTGCATTAACGCAGAAACAACGGCAACTTGCCCACTTCCAAGAAATGGATCCAAGACCAAATCACCTGGTTCACTGGCGTAGTCGAGGATTTTGCTGACGACTTCTCGGGGCAGTTTGGTAGGAGTCTTGATTTCACCTGTCCAGTATTCGCGTTTAATGTCCCAAACATCCTCGAGATCGCGGTATCTAGCGGAACCTCCGTTATGAGAGCGTTCATCCCCAGAGAATCTGGAATTCAGGTTGAAAGTCCGCTTTCGGTCATCGATGCAGTAAAACAGACAGTGGTAGTGGGAAGTGACAAACTTGCGCCTGGTGGCCACACCAAACTGGTACTTCCAAATGATGTGGTTTATTTGTTGGAAGCCGACTTCGTCAGCGGCGATCAAGATGTCCTTTAGATTGTTCCAGCCGGAAAAAATAAATAGCGACCCGCTGGATTTCAAAACTCGTCTAGCCTGTTCCAACCATCTCCTAGAGAATTGCAGATAGTCAGCAGGCCTGATTTCGTTGTACCCATCCAGTACACGTGATTCTGTGCGGTTGTAATTTGAACGCTTGGCCCCGAAATTGATTGCAAAAGGCGGGTCTGTGACGATGAGGTCGCAGCTTGCATTCGGAAGCCGCTTGGCCATACCCTGAACGCAATCCTCGTTAAATACTCGATCACGGAAACCTGATTCGGGTTGTGAGTTCTTAATCATGAGACTGCTCTGTACTTTGCCCAAATTCGGGCCAGCTTCGGTTCGTCGAAATTGTTCAGCCACCACTGCAACTCAGTCATGGTTTTGCCAGACACTTCTGCAGCCTGATTTAAATCATCACCATGCTCTCTGAGCAATGAGCAGATATACTCCAATTGTTCATCAGTACCAGACTGCATTCTGGCCTCTGCTGTCATTTCTGTTTCAAACTCGCGCTTCCAGTCAACGTTGTTGGGTTCCATGTTTAGCGAGCTCACCGGTTGAGTCCCCATCTTGTCTATCACATAGATACACCCTAACGTAACCGCGAGAAATGTCAAAAACTTGGCTACACCGTGAAACTTTGAGTCATCTGCGCTATACTGTGGCAACGTGGGCTTGCGCGGCGGATGCGCGCGCCGGTTCGCGTCCCGTTCCCCTGACGCATCCACATACCTGTCCGAATACCCAGGCCGCAGCCGTCGCATCGGAATGAGTGATTGCCGCGGCGAGAGAGAAGAACCGTTTGCCTACGAGACGTAAAGCGCAGATGAAGTGGTATCGCGCTGATTTGCACCTGCACACCCCCGCTTCAGACGATTATCAGGAGCCCGAAGCTTCCACTCTGGACATCCTGCGCCGGGCCGAGGCCCGTGGCCTGGATGTCATCGCCTTCACCGACCACAACACCATCGGCGGCTATGCCGCCATGATGCGCGAAATTGAACAGCTCACCTGGCTGGAAGAGCTGGGCCGCGCCCAGGCCGGGGAGAAGACCCGCCTGGCGGATTACCGCCGGCTGCTGAAGAAAGTTCTCGTGCTGCCTGGTTTCGAGTTCACCGCCACGCTGGGCTTTCACATCATCGGCGTGTTCGCGCCGGATACGCCCGTGCGTCAGATCGAGCACGCGCTGCTGAGCCTGCACGTGCCGCCCGAGGTGCTGGAGTCCGGCTCTTCACGCGTGGGCGCTTCGTCGGATGTGCTCAGCGCCTACCGCGTCATCAACGAATCCGGCGGAATCTGCATCGCGGCGCACGTGAACAGCACGCACGGCGTGGGAATGCGCGGCGTGGATTTCGGCGGCCAGACGCGCATCGCTTATACCCAGGACCCCAACCTGCACGCGCTGGAAGTGACCGACCTGACGAGCAAGGCGCGCGGCAGTACGCAGCGCTTCTTCTCCGGCACCAAGCCGGAATATCCGCGGCGCATGCGCTGCATCCAGGGCTCGGACGCGCATCGCCTGACGGCGACCGGCGGCAAGGATCTCAACCGCAATCTGGGCGTCGGCGACCGCGTGACCGAGGTGCAGTTGCCGGAGCTGTCCTTCGCGGCGCTGCTGGAGCTCTTCCGCAGCAATGATTTCGCGCGCTCGCGGCCCTACACGGTCAGTCGCAAGACCTACGACTACGTCGGGCTGGCGCGTGAGGAGGGCCGCAGCGTCATCCAGTCCTTCCACGAGACGATGACGCGGCGCGGCGGCCGCCTCTACAACATCGTCGCCGACGTCTGCGCCTTCGCCAACGGAAACGGCGGCACGATCTGGGTGGGCGTCAGCTATGACAACAAGAAGGAACCCGTGGGCGTGAGCCGGGTGGCGGAGAGCACCAGGGCGCTGTCCGAGGCCATCAACCGCATGCTGTCGCCGCAGCTCAAGGTGGAGATTGACGCGCTTGAGAGCCAGGGGAAAAAGGTGGTGCGCATGCGCGTGCCGCGCGGCGAGGACAAGCCCTACGCCATCGAGGACTCCAAGATTTACGTGCGCTCGGATGTGGAGACCAGCCTGGCCGTGCGTGACGAGATCGTCAATCTGGTGCGCCAGGAACCGCAGGTTGAAGTGTCCGCAGCCGAGCCCGCGCCGGAGCCGGCAGCGCCGGCAGCAAACAAGAAAGCGGCTGTTCGTGACAACGGCGCCAGGCGGGCGGCTACGAAGGAAAGCGCTGGCGGCGTCAAACCGCCGCGCGGCGGCGTCGAGATCATCGGCACCGAGCAGCGCGATGACACGCGCTACCATGTGCTGCGCGACCTGCGCAACGGCAACATCGTCAAGAACGTGACGCGCTCGTCGGCGCGCCGGCTGTGGCACTACGCCATCACGCAGCGCGAAAGCAATCCGGTGCGCACGGGCAATGTGCAATGGCAGGGCGATATCGGTCTGGTGCGTCGCTACAAGAAAGAGGGCAAGGCGCGCTTCGACCTGGCCCAGCGCAACAACAGTAACATCCGCGTCTATTACGGCGTCGCCGAAAGCGGCATGCACGGCGTCTGGCAGGTTTTCCTCGCGGACGAGGAGAGCTGATCAGGCCCGCTTCTGCGCATCCCCAGGCAGATGGTAGCGGCTGCCAAACGCGGCTTCGTCCATGTGCCAGGGCTCGCCCGACAGTCCAATCAGCAACCAGTTGCCGGCAGCGACGCTGACCGGCTGCGCGCTCTCCAGCGACTGGACGCATTGCGCTTCCGTCAGGCGCTGCGCCCACACGCCACGAACCTTGTACCAGGGCGTGCAGCCCGCCTGCTGCAGCACATCGAGTCCCGCCAGCTCTGGCAGCGCCTCGTCCCAGGCTCGATAGTCGCGTTCAAAGAGGTCGCGGCGCACCGGCCAACGCTCAAGCTCATTGAGCTGCGCGCGCTCCTGTCCGTCGGGACGGTAGCAGAGCATGTCGCCTGCATTGGCCTGCAGCGGCCCGACAACGCTGTGGACTGTTCGCGCCGCGCTCAGCTCACGCGCCATCACCAGGCGTTTGCGCGGCAGCCAGAACTGAAAGCCCGCAGCCCGCAGCTCCGTATCCGTCCAGTCGCGTTGCCGCAGAATCTCGTCCGCGCCCCTTGCAGCGGTCATGGCGGCGGGACCTCTTCACCCATCTGCCGGACTATACCATTGCCGCGCATCCGCACAGCGTCGCTCAGGGCCAGCCGTGTGTGCTGCGGATGTGTTCCCAGGCTTCGGCGACATTGCGGAAGCGTTCCTCCGCCAGCGCGGTCGGCAGGGCGCTCACATCCGGATGCAGGTTGAGGGCCTGGCGTCGAAAGGCCTCGCGCACCTGTTGCTGGCCGGCGTCCAGCGCCACGCCCAGCAGGGCGTAGCAGCGCAGCAGTTCGTCGTCGCGCACGAAGGGGCGAGACAAGCCTGGTGCCTGACGCGCGGAACCGGGCGCCGGCGCGGCGAAGCGATCCTGCGTGTCGCGCTGCCAGAAGGCCTCCGCGCCGAAGTGCGCAAGGTTCCAGAAGCCGCGCACGCTGCGCGTACGGATGTTGACGCGACCGGCGTGCAAACGGCGTGGCAGCAGCTGCGGCCCGTAGCGCGCGACGTGGCGCTGGCCGCCCTCCAGCGGCTCCAGATGCACTGGCTGCACGCCCGGCGCCTGGTTGCGCGCGGAGCAGACGTAGACCCGTTCGTTGCCGAGGTCATGCAGGGCCAGCAGCCAGTCCGGCGGCGCGAAACGCTGGTCGGGCGGCGGCGCGAGGGCGGGGGCCAGCATAAAGAGCGAGGCGCAGCTGGCTTCCTCGTCACGCTGCAGGATACGGCGCAGCTGCCGCGTGCCCGGTGCCTCGTCCAGGCAATGTACATGGATGTAGACGCCCGTCCACAGGCCGATGCGCAGGGCCGGGCCAGCCAGGCGGCCGCGTTCGATTGTCGGTGGCGGCGGCGCGCAGAAGCGCACATCCACCAGGGGTCGCAGCTGCTGGCAAAGCCAGTCGCACAGGTCGGGGTTCATGGTGTTGCCGGCCCTCACTGACCCTCAAATGCAGTCGGCTTCCTCGTGTGAGGCAGGGGGAGAAAGCGAAGCCGAACTATACCGTGAGAAAGACTCTCTCCCTTCTGAGGGAGAGACCTGGGGTTAGGGCGCTCCGGCCCCAACCCTGCACAGGCAGGTTTCGTGGCCCTCACCCCCCGGCCCCTTTCCCGTTTGCGACGGGAAAGAGGGATTTAGGGTGAGGGCGCCCGCCGCCACAGAATACTGACCAGGGCCAGGGCGCTGCCGGTCAGGGCGCCGCCGAGGCCCATTTGCGGCGCCAGCTGCAGGGTGGCCAGCACTTGCGCGGCGGCGAAATCCGGAATGCTGTGTGCGTGGCGCGCGTTTTTGAAGAGCATCAGGCCGACCGCGAGCAGGCAGGCGCCCGCCCCCGCCAGCAGCCCGCCCGCTGCGGCGCTGACCATGACGCGGCCGGGGCCAGGCCGGGCAGCGCGCAGGCGCCCGCTCACCAGCTGCAGTGCCAGCAGACTGGCAAACGCAGCACCCAGCGTCAGGGGCGGCCACTGCGCCGGGTCTTCCAGCGCCAGCCAGTAGAGCGCGCAGATGCCGGTCAGCAACAGCGCCAGGCGCGGGCCACGGGGGGCGTTCACTGGCGCTGAAAGCGGAACAGATGCGCGCCCCAGGGCGGCAGCCGGATGCCGAGGCCCGGTTGCGCCAGCGCTGCGCCTTTGCGCGGATAACGGGCCTGGTCCAGCGCATCTTCCAGCAGCCAGGCCCCTGAGGTGATTTCCGGCCAGGCTCCCAGCGGAATCCGGCCCTGCGCCGGTTGGTCGCTCAGGTTGACGACAACCAGGCGCCAGTCATCCTGGGCGGCCCAGCCATGCGCGATCAACGCTCCGCAACGCTCGTCGTCATCATGCAGGGGCAGCACGTCGAAGTATTGCCAGTTGCCGCAGTGAAAGGCCGCATCGCGCAGCTCACGCAGCAGCCGGCGTTGAAAGGCCGCGTGGCCGGGCAGGGGCGTTTCCTGTGCTTGCCGCGCCAGCTGCACCGGCAGCCTGATGCGTCGCCCCTCCAGCTGCCCGTCGTGCAGCAACAGCGCGCCCGGCAGGGTGGCCGCCAGCGTGAAGGCAGCGCGGCTGCGCAGCTCGCCGAAGGCGCTGACGGCGCGCGGCTCGTCGTGGTTTTCGGTGAAGCGCAGCAGCCGCTGCTGGTGCGCCAGCGGCGCCTGCAGCTGCGCGCGCAAGCCGGCTGCGTCATTGTGGAGCAAACTGTCGTAGAGCGCCTTGTCATAGCAGAAGTCGAAACCCAGCTGCAGCATGGCCGCTTCCATGTCCCGGTAGACCTCGGCGATGAAGCGGAAGTCCGGCTGGCGCGCGCGCAGGGCCGGGATGAGCTCCTGCCAGAATTCCGTCTCTGGCAGGGCCGCTGCGTCGTAGTGACCGCGCCAGGTGCTGGCGAAGACGGAGGTGCGCAGCAGCATGGCCATGTCGCAGCGCAGACCGTCGCACTGCGTGGCGAGGTCGAGCAGGACGTCCAGCGCAGCCTGGCGCAGGCCGGGATGGAAGGCGTTGACCTGTACGCTGTCCGTCCAGCCCGGAAACCAGGGGTCGCGGCCGTGCGCGAAGATGCGCCGTCCCGCCTGCGTCTGTGTGGCGAAGAAGTCGCCGGGGCGCGCGGCCAGGTCTTGCTCGCTGCCCTGGATGAACCAGTCGGGGTTCGTCTGCAGCCAGGGGTGGTCGAGCGCGACATGATTGGGCACGAAGTCCAGCAGCAGGCCGATGCCGCGCGCGCGCAGTCGCTGCCGCAGATCGGCGAGTTCCGCCCGTCCGCCCAGCTCTGGCGCGACCTGCCAGTCGTACACCGCGTAGGGCGAAGCGATGACGTCCGCCTCCGTGATGTCCGGTAGCGCCGCGCGATATTGCGGCAGGAACTCCAGCGCCAGCGCCCGCCCGCGCGGGCTGCGCGTCCAGACGCCCATCAGCCACAGCAGGTTGACGCCCAGGTCAGCCAGCTCGTCAAGCGTCTCGTCCGGCACCTGGGCGAGGGTCAGCGGCTGGCCACGGCGCTGGCCGGGCGTGTGCAGCCAGACGCGGGTGTTGAGTTCGAGAATGAGCGGCTTTTGTGGCCAGAACATGGAGGTCCTGCGGCAGCGGCTGATGCGGGCCATTGTAGCAGGGTGTGGCCATAGCGCAGGCGTTGGTCTTGCGGCATAATCAGGGTTTCAGGCAGAGACAGGGGCGGGACCATGGGCTACTTTGTGACTCCCGGCGATGTCGGGCAAGTTGAAATGGCTGCCGGCCTCCGGCGGCGCACGATGGCGACGACCGACGAGGCCATGCTCTGTGAGTTCCTGATTGAGCGCGGCACGAAGATAGAACCGCACAGCCACCGCAATGACCAGGCGGGCTATCTCGTCTTCGGACGAATGCAGATCACGATTGGCTCCGAGACGCGGATCTTGCAGCCAGGCGACAGCTATGCTATCCCCGGCGGGGTGGAGCATAGCGCCGAGGCCCTGATCGACTCCCTCGCCATCGACGTATTTTCGCCGCCGCGCCGGGACTATCTCAGCGAGGCGCGCTGAACTTCAGGTATACTTTTGCCATCCCGTAACGTCCAACACACATCAGGGAGGGTGTGTAGCAATGGACGATACCTTTGAGCCGCGTCGGCGCCGACCAGAGAGCCGCGCCCGCGACCGTCAACGTCGCCGCCGTCAGCGTGAACTGGGCAGTTCCCGGACCGCAACCCCGGTAGCGCACAAACTTCAGCAACTACTGATGCCATTGCGCGATGCCCTTTGGCATCTGCGCAAGACCCGGGTTGTGCTGGCGCTGGGCGCAGTACTGTTCGCTGTCCTGCTGCTGGTCTTCGCCGGCCTGAATCTGTCGCAGGGACGGATATTCCCGGGCGTGTGGGTGTCTGGCGTCTACGTGGGTGGGCTGACAGCGGAGGAAGCGGAAGCAGCCCTGCACAAGGGCTGGGGCCAGGATGTGCTGCTGCGCCTCGTGGATCTCGACCGCTACTGGGAGGCCTCCCTGGCAGACCTCGGGCTGTATCTCAACAGCGAACAGGCTGTCGCAGCGGCGCGTGTCGTGGGCCTGGCCGGCATCCCCTTCGGCTGGAACGTCATACCCGAGATCGAGACCGATTACATCAAGGCCCAGACCTTCCTGCTGGACCTGGTGCGCGAGGTGGAAGTTGCCCCGGCCAACGCTTCCTTCAGCCTTGAGAACATGCGTCTGGTTGGCGTGCGCGGGCGCGTGGGCAAGGTGCTGGAAGTCGGCCAGACAATGTCCATTCTGACCGGAAACGTCGCCGAAGTCGTGCGCAGCCGCAGGCTGGAACTGGTCACGCGCCCGCTGGTACCCGACATTATCGACCCGGCGCCTCATCTGGAAATAGTGCGCGATCTCATCCGGCAGCCATTCCAGATGATCGGCTACGATCCCTATTTCGACGAGACCATCATCTGGGAGACCACGACAGAGACCTTTGTCTCCTGGATTGAGGTGGACGAATTCGGGCTGACCCTGCGCGAAGAGACTTTCATCCCGTTCTACCACGCGCAGAACACCTCGCTCAACCCGCCCCTGTCGATTGATCCACGTTACCTCGACCAGGTTGACACGCTGGAAAAGATGCGCCGGGCTATCGCCAGCAACAGTCCAAAAGTAAACCTGCGCGTGCGCTATCGTCCCTCGAAGTACACTGTCCTGCGCGGCGACCGTGGTTTCTTCATCTCACGCAAGACGGGCATCCCCTACTTCCTCATCGAGGAAGTCAACCGCGACTACGATCTGGATACGCTGTATCCGGGCGATGTGCTGAACCTGCCTTCGCAGGATGTCGCCGTGCCGCTCGACCCGGTGCTCAACAAGCGCATCATTGTCGACCTGACTTATCAACGGCTGACGGCTTTCGAGAACGGCCAGCAGATTTTTAGCTGGAACATCGCCTCGGGCATTGAGGGTAACCCCACCTCGCCCGGCATCTACCAGATTTTGACGCACGACGAAATTGCGCACGGCAGCAGCTTCAATCTCTGTGGCGCCCAGGGCTGTGGCCAGTGGAAGATGAACTGGTTCATGGGCGTCTACGAGGTGCGGCCGGGGCTCATGAACGGCTTCCACGGCGCTGTGGAGCTGCCGAATGGCTCCTACCTGAACAATGGTCTCGTGGGCGTGCCGGCCACTTTCGGCTGCGTCATGTCGGTAGATGACAACGCCCGCTCGCTCTATGACTGGGCCGAGGTGGGCACCCTGGTCGAAATCATTTCCGGAGAGTATCAGCCGCGCAGCGACCTGGCACAGCAGGCGCGCCAGGCGACCGAGGCCGAGATCTTCGCCTGAGCGAAGACTGACAGAGGAGACCAAATGCAAAAGGAACTTCGCGCCTGGGGCGCCTGGCCGAGTCCATTGACGCCCCGATCGCTGGCGGCCGGGCTGCGTCTGGTGGATGTGCAGTGGGATACAGCCAGCGACACCCTGGTATGGCTGGAGAATCGCGGCGCACAGGGCGTCCTGGTCGCGCAGCAGGGTGACGACGCCCCGCGCGACCTGACGGCCGAGCTCTCCGTGCGCGCACGGGTGGGCTATGGCGGCGGCGATTTCACCGTGGCCAGCGGACAGGTCTACTTCGCCGGGCCGGAGGGCCGCCTTTACCGGCAGGCGCTGGCGGGCGGCGAAGCGCAAGCCGTCACGCCGGCCTTCGGCGCAGCCGCCGCGCCGCGGGTCTCCGCCGACGGTCGCTGGTTGGTCTACGTCTACAGCCATGAAGACGAGGACGGCCTGGCGCTGGTGGACAGCAATGGTAGCGCCTGGCCCGCGAAGCTCCTGGCCGACAGCGACTTCGCGATGCAGCCGGCCTGGCATCCGGACGGCACGATGATCGCCTGCATCACCTGGAACCAGCCGCAGATGCCCTGGGATGGTACAACGCTGCGCCTGCTCACGCTGGAGCAGGGCGCTGCGGGTCTGCCCGCCTGCGTCGACCAGCGTGTGCTGGCCGGTGACGAAAACACCGCCATTCTGCAGCCGGAGTTTTCGCCGGACGGGCGCTGGCTGGCCTTCGTCAGCGACGTCAGCGGGATGGGCCAGCTTTGGCTGCACGACCTGGAAAATGGGGCGCAGCGTCCGCTGACGACGGCAGATGCCGAGCATGGCGGCCCGGCCTGGGCGCAGGGCCTGCGCGTCTTCGCCTGGTCGCATGATGGCGCCGCGCTGTTTTTCCTGCGCAACGAGCGGGGCTTCTTCAGCCTGTGGCGTCACGATCTGGCCAGCGGCGCCGCAACGCGCCTCACGCAGCTGGATGACTACAGCAGCCTGGGTCAGCCGTCCTGCGCGGCGCACAGCGATATGATCGCATTGATGGGCAGCGCGGCGCAGATTCCCGCGCGCATCCTCACGCTGGACGCGCAGGGCCGGACGCGGGTGCGGCGGCGCTCGGCGACCGAGAACTGCGCCGGGCAGCAGCTGGCGCCGGTGCAGGCCCTGACCTGGCGCGGCCAGGATGATGAAGCGGTGCACGGCCTCTACTACGCGCCCCACAGCGAGCGCTTTCGCGGCGAGGGGCAGCCGCCCCTGATCGTGACGGTGCACGGCGGGCCGACCTCGCAGGTCAGCGCCGCCCACGACGCGCGCGCGCAGTTCTTCGCCACGCGCGGCATCGCGGTGCTGGACGTGAACTATCGCGGCAGCACCGGCTACGGCCGCGACTACATGCAGCGGCTCTACGGCAACTGGGGCGTCTGCGACGTGGAAGATGCGCTCAGTGGCGCGGAACAGCTGGCGGGCCGCGGCCTGGCAGACCGCGAGCGTCTGGTCATCATGGGCGGAAGCGCAGGCGGCTTCACCGTCTATCAGGCGCTGGTGGATCACCCCGGCTTCTTCCGCGCGGGGATCTGTCTCTACGGCGTGGCCAATCAGTTCAGCCTGGCGCTGGAGACGCACAAGTTCGAGGCGCGCTATCTCGACATGCTGCTGGGCCCGTTGCCCGCCGCCGCGGACATTTACCGCCAGCGTTCACCGGTGTTCCATGCGGACAAACTCGTCGACCCGATCGCCATCTTCCAGGGTGATATCGACAAGGTCGTGCCGCGCAACCAGTCCGACGCCATCGTCGAGTCGCTGCGCGCGCGCAACGTGCCGCACGAATACCACGTTTACGAGGGCGAGGGGCATGGCTGGCGCCGGCCCGATACGATCGAGGCCTTCTATACCAGCGTGTTAGGCTTCCTGCAGCACTACGTTATCTATGCCTGACGAATCTATGACCTTTTTGTGGCCGTGACATGGCCATGGCCAACCAACATGGCCATATTATGGCCAACTCATGTCCGCGCTGACTCAGTCGGCAGACAGGGTCAGCCAGCGTCGTTCAGCCGAGGAACGGCGGATGCCATCAAGCGCAATCTGACAGTGCAGGCCATCCCGGAAAGTGGCGCCGGCCTGCAGGGCGCGTCCCTCGCGAATGGCTGCGCAGAGCTCCTGCATTAATGCGACGAAGGACACGTTCCAGATGCCGCTGTTAACCATCGGCAGGCTGGCATTGGGGTCGCTTTCGCTAAGATCCACGTAGTCCTCGCCGGCGCGCGCGAAGAGCAGGCGTTCGTCACTGTCGGCCAGCCGAATCGTGCCCTCGCTGCCGAAGATATCGACGCCGCTGCCCGTGCCGTGACGCGCCGCGCCGCTCATGAACACCGACACCAGCGCGCCGCTCTGCATTTCCAGCAGGAAACTGAACTGGTCATCGGCAGTTGCCTGCCAGGCTGCGCCGCTCTGCGGGTCGCTGCGTTGCGGCACCATGGTGGTGATCTGGCCGCTCAGCGCGCCGATGTCGCCCAGCCACCAGCGAATGAGGTCGATCGTGTGTGAGCCGGCAGCGCCCATGCGGCCGCCGCCCTGGTCGGCCAGGGACCACCAGTCACCGGCCGGCCGCGAGGCGGGGTCGCCCCAGCCGGCATTGATGCCGACGATGTTGACGTGCCGTATCGTGCCCGGCTCGCCGGCATCCAGCAGGGCCTTGACGCGGCGGCGGTTGGGGTTGAAGCGCAATTCGTGACCGATGATGTGTACCCGGCCGGCTGCCTCGGCCGCTGCCAGCATCGCCCGCGCCTCGCCGGCGTGCATGGCCATCGGCTTTTCGCAGAGCACATGCGCCCCGGCTGCCAGCGCGGCGAGAGTCATGGGCGCGTGCTGAAGGGTGGGCGTGGCGATGCAGACCAGATCAACCTCGTGACGTTCCAGCATGAGGCGCCAGTCGTCGTAGGCCTGCGGGATGCCGAACTGGTCCGCCGCCGCCCGGGCGCTGCTCAGGCGCGCGCTGGCGAGCGCCACGACCTGCGCATCCTCGATGTTGGCGAGGGCGGGCAGGTAGGCGTCGCGGGCAAAGCTGGCGCCGATGATCGCCGTCCGAATGGTCATGTCTGTCTCTCCTTACCGCTATGCGCATTTAAGCTGTTTCGGCCATTTTCGCAGCGACCCGCCACTCAGGTCACGCCGCGGTGCAGCGCGTCCGGCAGGGTGTCGACTTCCCGGTCTTCAGCGACCAGGTCGACGCTTGTGGCGACGTGCGCCTCAATGGCCGCCGTGGCGCGTTCGGTGTCGCGGTCGCGGATGGCCTCAAGGATGGGCACATGACTGCGGGCGACGACACGGATGTCGCTGTTGCGCAGGTTGCGCAGGGTCATCACGCGCCGCACCCGCAGCGCCACCAGATTCCAGGTGGTTTGCAAGAGACTATGGCCGCTCATAACGATTATCATGTCGTGAAAACTGTGGTCCAGTTCGTTGAGCTTGCGGATGCGGCCATCGTTGGCCGCCCGCTGCATGCGCTCGCAGATGGCGTCCAGACGGCGCATGTCACAGGGGTCGCCCTGGTCGATGATGCAGCGGATGGCGAGTGCCTCAAGCACGCCGCGCAGGCTGTAAAGCTCGACGATATCCTTGTGTTCCAGGCTGCGCACGCGCGTGCCGCGTCTGGGGATTGTCTCGACCAGGCCTTCGCTGTTGAGGATCTGGATGGCCTCGCGCAGGGGCGCGCGACTGACGCCCAGTTGCGCCGCCAGCTCGGTCTCGATCAGGGGCTGGCCGGGGCGCAGGTCGCCGGCGAGGATCGCCTTGTGCAGCACATCAACGACGTGCTCACGCAGCGATTTGTTCTGTAGCTGGCCGAGAGCGGGGAGCGCGTCAGGCATGAGCGGTTCTTTGACATCGAGGCTGCATCAACCTATACTTCCGGCGCCTGTTGGCTGTCGACAATCGACTGGCGACAGGCCGGAGTATAGGCAGTCACGCAAGGCATGTCAACAAAGGCGCCCTGCGTAAGGAGCTCATGTCGATGCCAGCCCCCGCGACCAATTCCGCGCAGCTCGTGCAGATCGCCGTCAGCGGCCGCGTAGCCCAGCCTTCCCTGCGCTACCCGGGTTACATCGCCGACAACAGCGGCAGCTCGGTCGTGCTGCCGGGAGTGTCCGGCGTGGTCTACAACGCGCGCGTCGGCGACCCGGCCTTCGGCTGGGCCGGCGACCATGTGGAACCGGGCGTCTCCATCGACAATCCGGACGGCCCGGCCGATTTCGCCATGCACTACCTGACCTGCGTCGGCAACCGGGCGCGCGTCACCAGCGGCCTGGCAGCGGGCGCCGGAGGCATTGTAACCGGCGAGCACGCGCGCCTGCTGGTCGACTTCGCGCCCGAAGTGAACGAGCTGCTCTGCGTCGGCGACAATATCCAGATCATGGCGCTGGGGCGCGGCCTCGCCTTCAGCGACCTGCCACAGATCGAGGTCAAGAAGTGCAGCCCGGCGCTCATCAAGGCCATCCCGCTCAGCATTGCGAGGAGCGGCCGCCTGCGCGTGCCGGTCACCATGACCTTGCCGTCGCGCATCATGGGCTCGGGCGCAGAGCTGAACTCCGAGTTCGTCGACCAGGACCTCATGTCGGGGGACCGTTCGCTGATGGCCGAGCTGGGCATCGACCAGATGCGCCTGGGCGACCTGGTCGCCATCCCGGACGCGGATCACCGCTGGGGCCGCGGCTATCGCAAGGGCGCGGTCACGATAACGCTATGCATTCACGGCGACTCGGTGATGAACGGGCACGGCCCCGGCATGCTGGCCCTGATGAGTTGCCCGGAACCGGACATCGAATGGGTGATTGACCCGCAAGCCAACATCGCCCGCTATCTGAACATTCGGGAGCTGGCATGAACCTGCGCAGCAATGTCGACCACCTGGTGAGCGTCTCCGCGATGGGGCAGATCGCCTCGCCTGGCTATCCCGGCCTGCCCGCGCTGCCCTATCAACTGAGCGCGGAGGGCGAGCCCTTCCTGCTGCCAGCCTTCGGCGGCATCGTCTACAACGTCTCGGTCGGCGACCCGGCCTTCGGCTGGCTGGCGGACTGCGTCCATCCGGGCGTCAGCATCTCGCTGGCCGACGAAATCGGCAACCGCGGCCTCAACATCCTGTCCTGCGTCGGCAATGAGGCCGTCGTGATGTCCGGCGGAGCGCAGGGCGCGCGCGGCGTCGTGACCGGCAAGTCCGGCCGCTTTGCCGACCAGGTCATCCTGCATTTCCCGCGCGCCCTGCGCGAGCAGATGGCCATCGGCGACAAAATCGTGGTGCGCACGCAGGGCGTCGGCCTGCAGCTGGCGGACCACCCGGACGTCAAAGTGAAGAGTTGCGCACCGGGTTTACTTGACAGCCTGGAGGTCACCAGCGACGATGCGGGTCGGCTGGCGGTGCCGGTGGTCGGCAACGTGCCGCCGCATTTGCTGGGCGCCGGCTTCGGCCTGGACAGCGAAGGCGGCTCGCTGCATATACAAAGCGCGGACCGCGCAGCGCTGGCCGAGGCCGGGCTTGATGGCCTGCGCCTGGGCGACGTGGTCGCGCTGACGGGCGTGGACAGCAGCTGGAATCATGGCTACCGACGCGGCGCGAGCGCGGTCGGCGTCGTCGGGCAGGGCGACAGCCCGCGCAACGGCTACGGGCCCGGCGTCACCGTGCTGATGACCTCGGCCACGGGCGGCATTGCGCCCATGGTCACGGCCGGCGTCAACCTTAAGGCGCTGTTTAACCTGGACGACTGAATCGGGGCAGGAGGAACGCAATGGCGGGGGAACGCTACATCAAGCACATGGCCTTCGCGGTGAATGACGCGCAGGCGGCCTGGCAGCAATACAAGGATTTTCTCGGCGTGGGCCGCGACGGCCGCATCGAGGACTACGAAAAATCGCGCAATCGCGTGGTCCTCTTCAACGTCGGCGGCGTAGAATATCAGCTTTGCCAGTCGATGGACGAAGGCGGTCGCTATGACGCCTGGATCAAGGAACGCGGCCAGCAGGGCCTGCATCACATCTGCTACGCCGTGCCGGACATCGAGGCGGCGTTGGTGGAGGCCCAGGAGCGCGGTGCTTCGCTGAAGGACTGCCCGGCCTGCAAGGTGATGGGCAGCCATGTACACCCGGAAGGCTGGGTCGCCTTTCTGGAAGAGGAGCCCGGCGGCATCGAGCTGGAGTTGATGCAGGTCTACACCGAGGCGGAACTGGAAGAATACAAGGCCGTGCAGGGAATCTGACGTCCGGTTTCTCATCACGTAATCGCCTGGGCAAGGTGCCGCATCTGCCCGTCTTCGGGCGCGCCACGGCGAGTAGCTTGCATCCCTGCCTGCAGCATCCTGAAACGAACGCGCTTTGGCCACGGCGCGCAAGGCGTGGCGTGTGAGTCCATTACGCGGCAAGCGGTAAAGGAGTCCCAACGTGCGCTTTGACACAGTCATCCGCAATGGCGAGGTGGTCACGGAAAACGGGGCGCTCGCGGCCGACGTCGCCATTCGCGACGGAGTCATCGCTGCGCTGCTCACGCGCGGCACGGCAGTCGAGGCTGCGGAAGCCATCGACGCCAGCGGCCAACTGGTGCTGCCCGGCGCGATCGACATTCATTTTCACTGTCGCGCGCCGGCCTGGCCGCAGCGCGGTGACTTCTCGACCGAGACGCGCGCGGCGGCCGCCGGTGGCGTGACCACCATCTTCGAGATGCCGGTCTCCAAACCCTGTTGCGCGACCGCCGAAATCTTTCGCCAGCGCAAGGCCCTGGCTGACGCCGACGCCTGGGTCAACTTCGGCCTCTACGCCGCGCCAGGCCTGCTGCAGCGCGACGAGGTGCATGCGCTGGCGGCGGAAGGCGCCATCGCCTTCAAGATCTTCATGACCTCCGCGCCGGCGGGCCGCGACGACGAGTTTGAAGGGCTGTGCCTGACCACGGCGCCGGAGCAGATGCAGGCCATGCAACTGATCGCGGAGACGGGGCGTCTGTGTGTGGTGCACGCGGAGGACAATGCGCTGCTCTCGCATTACACGTCGCAGCTGCAGGCGGCCGGCCGCAATGACCTGCACGCGCATATGGAGTCGCGGCCGCCGCACGTCGAGGCGCTCGCCATCGCCACGCTGCTGACGCTCAACGCCGAAGCCAATGTGCGCCTGCACATCGCCCACGTGAGCTCGAGCGCGGCGCTGGCGGTGCTGCGCCGGCATCAGGCGGAGGGCGCGGACGTCAGCGGCGAGACCTGTCCGCAATACCTGTTCTTCACCGAGGAGGACTTCCTGCGCATTGGCGCCTGGGCGCGCATCAATCCACCCATCCGCGGCCAGGCCGATCAGGAAGCGCTGTGGGAAGCGCTGGCGGACGGCACGCTGCTGGCGGTCACCACCGACCATTCGCCCTTCACCGTGGAGGAGAAGGAGCGGGCCAGCGCAAGCATCTGGAGCGTGCCACCAGGCGCGCCCGGCGTGGAGGAACTGGTGCCATCGATGCTGGACGCGGCGCTGGCGGGCCGTATGAGCGTCGGCGAGGCGGTGAAGCTCATCAGCAGCAACGGCGCGAAACGCTTCGGCATTTACCCACGCAAGGGCGTTATCGCGCCCGGCTCCGACGCCGACCTGCTGCTCTACGACCCGGCTGCCAGCACCACCATCCACCAGGACATGCTCTTCAGCAAGGCGCGCGCCAGCGACAAGCTCTACGAAGGCATGACCTTCCGCGGCCGAGTGACGCGCACCCTGGTCAACGGCGCGACGGTCTACGCGGACGGCGAAATCGTTGGCGTGCGCGGCGGTGGACGTTTCGTGCGGCCGGATACGAACTGACAGCGCGGCAGCGGGAAATTGACTTCGACAAGACACTCGACCACGAGGGTCACATAGTCGCTGCGGCGCAGAGTCGACGGGAAGGTTTTGCGCCAGCGCAGGCCGCACTCCCGGTTGACGCTCCCCGCGAACGCGGTCAGAATCGAGCGCAACAACCCCGGAGCCGCATGAACGAATGCGCAAGCCCCAAAACGCTGCTGGTTATCCCGGCGCTGAACGAGGCGGCCAGTATCGGCCAGGTGGTCACACGCGCGCGCCAGCAACTGCCTGGCGTCGACCTGCTGGTCATCAACGACGGCTCCAGCGACGACACGGCGGCCGTCGCGCGGCAGGCCGGCGCCATGGTGCTGACGTTGCCCTTCAACATGGGCATTGGCGCAGCTGTGCAGACCGGCTTCGTCTACGCCGGGCGCAAGGGTTACGAGGTCATGCTGCGCAGCGATGGTGATGGCCAGCACCAGGCCGACGACCTGCTGCGTCTGCAACAGGCCCTGCAGACGGGGCACAGCGACGTCGTGACCGGCACGCGCTTCGGCGCCCACGCCGGCGCCAGCGTGGTGTCGTGGGGACGGCGCCTGGGCATTATCCTGCTCGCGCGCCTCATATCGCTCATCACCGGCCAGCCGGTGACCGACCCGACCTCCGGCCTGTCCGCCTTCAACCGCAATGCCATTCTGCTCTACGCGCAGGCCTACCCGCACGATTACCCGGAGCCGGAAGGCATCGTGCTGGCGCACCGGGCCGGCTTGCGCCTGAGCGAGCTGCCGGTAACCATGCAGCCGCGCCTGAATGGCCGCTCCTCCATCAGCCAACTGGACGGCGTCTACTACATGTTCAAGGTCACGCTGGGGATCCTCATCAGCCTGCTGCGTCCGGCGCGGCCGCGTTGAGCGGGGGCCGGCCCATGCGCGTGCTAATGCTCTCCAAGGCCTGTCTGGTGGGCATCTATCAGCGCAAGCTGGAAGAGATTGCGCGTCTGGGCGTGGAACTGCTGACGCTGGTGCCGCCCGTCTGGCATGACGCCAGCGGCGTGACGCAGCTTGAACGCCTCTACACCAGCGGCTACCGGCTCGAGACCACGGAGCTGCGCCTCAACGGCAATTACCACCTGCATCACTATCCGCGTCTGGGCGCGGCGCTGCGCGAGTTCCGCCCCGACGTGTTGCACATCGACGAGGAGCCCTACAACTTGGCGACCTGGCTGGCACTGTGGCAGGCGCGCCGTCATGGCTGCCGCGCACTGTTCTTCAGCTGGCAGAACATCCAGCGTCGCTATCCGCTGCCCTTCAACATCGGCGAACGCTACGTGCTGCGCGGCGCAGACCACGCCATCGCGGGCACGACCAGCGCGGCCGAAGTGTTGCGCGTCAAAGGCTACCGCGGGCCGCTGAGTGTGATTCCGCAGTTTGGCATCGACCCGCAGCTCTTCCGCCCGCCTGCGTCGCCAGCCGCGCCGCGGCCCTTCACCCTGGGTTACTTCGGCCGTCTGGTGCCGGAAAAGGGTCTGCATAGCCTGTTGCAGGCGCTGGCGCAAATGAACGGTGACAGCCGGCTGCGCCTGGTGGGCGAGGGCCCGTTGCGCGCGGAGCTGATGGCGCTGGCGCAGCGCCTGGGAATTGACGCGCGCGTGACCTTCTGTGAGGCGCAGCCCTCGTCCGCCATGCCGGCGCAGTATCACTGCATCGACGCGCTGGTGCTGCCTTCGCTCACGCGGCGCAACTGGAAGGAACAGTTCGGGCGCGTGCTGGTGGAGGCGATGGCCAGTCATGTGCCCGTCGTCGGCTCGAACAGCGGCGCGATCCCCGGCGTGATCGGGGACGCCGGACTGCTGTTCCCCGAAGGCGACGCGACCGCGCTGGCAGCTCAGTTGACGCGGCTGCAGCAGGACACAACGCTGCGGCAGTCGCTGGCGCAGCGGGGCCGCGAACGCGCGCTGTCCGAGTTCACGCACGCCGGCGTGGCAGCGGCGACGGTGGCGGTTTACCGGGCGCTGACAGAAGCCTCCCGGCCTGGCTGAAGTCGCTGATTTCAGGCTTCGCGGCGCGCGCGCAGGCGGCGGGGCAGGGTCTGGCGCAGATCGTTCAGCAGCGCGCGGTCGCCGTCATCAAGGATGCGTAGCAGTCCGATAGCATAGATCAGCGCGCCGACGACCATACCGGCCAGCGGGCTCCAGACCTGCGCTGTCAGCCACATCCCCAGGGCCATCAGGGCCGCCAGCAGCAGCAGGGGCGCGCTGCGCCCGAGCAGGGGCCGCCAGGCCGGTTGGGGCGTACTGTAGAGCAGCAGCGCCAGCATCAGCAGCACCGAAATCAGGGAGGCGATGGCGGCGCCGGTGACGCCCACGCGCGGCAGCAGCAAGGCGTTGAGTGCGATGTTCAGCAGCAGACCGCCAGTGTGCACAACGATCACGCGGCCTTGCCGGTTGCTGGTGATGAGCGTCTGGATGTAAACATCGGCGACCAGCCGGAACAGCGTGTACCACGCCAGGATGCGCAGGATGTCCGCCGCAGGGGCGAAGGCAGCGCCGAAAAGCGGCACGGTGATCTCCGGGGCGAAGAACGACAACAGCAGCGTCACCGGCAGGCTGGCCAGCAGCGTGAACCAGGCCAGGCGGCGCACGATGTTGTGCAGGGTGGCGCCGCTGTAGCGTGACATGATGGGGTATAGCGGCACAAGCACGGTCGTGCCCAGCAGCTCGATGATGCCGAACTCGATGACGAAGGCGGCGGTCAGCCAGCCTGCTTGCTGCGTGCCGAGCAGGCGCGCGGTCATCAGCTTGTCGGCGTGTAACCAGACGATGGCGAGAAAGCTGGTGAGCGCCAGCGGCAGGCTGCTGATTAGCAGGCTGCGCAGCAAGTCGCCGCGGACGCGGGCAGGCCGCACGCCACCGCGCAGCACTTGCGTCCACAGCAGGGCGGCGCGCACCAGACCGGCTGCAATGGTCGCCAGGTACAGCCCCACCAGGCCGCCGCCGCTCGCCAGCGCCAGGCTGGCAAACACCACCACCAGCACCGTGTGCAGCACCGTCACCAGCGAGTTGGTGCGCACGCGCTCCTGCGCCAGCAATATTTCGTAACAGATGGTGCCCCAGGTGTCGACCAGCAGGCTGATGGAGGCCAGCGCCAGCAGATTGCGCAGCTCCGTCTCAAAACCGGCCAGGGGCGCCAGGCCGTTCAGCAGGAGCCAGGCCAGCACGGCCAGGCCGCTGCGCAGCCACAGCGTCACGCCCAGATATTGGCCCGCCAGGCGCGGTGCGCGCGCCACTTCGCGCGTGACGATGGCGCCGGTGCCGAAGGTGCTGAAGACCGCGCCAATGGCGAAGAAGGCGCCCACCGTGCCGTAGACTCCGTAGCCAGCATCGCCGAGAAAGCGCGCCAGCACCAGTTGCCACAGAAAGAACAGGCCCCTGGAGATGACGGTGGCGAAGGTGAAGGCGCCGACGTTGCGCAGCGCGCGCAGGGTTTCAGCGGCGGGGACGGGGGCGGCTTCCGTCACGCTGGCCCCTCCGCAGCGCTGCGCCACTCCGCGAGCACGGCGGCGACTTCGGCATCATCTGCCACGAAGCGCAGCTGGCGCCGCCGGTCACTGTAGTTGCCGTCCGCGCCGCCCAGCATGGCCGCCAGCGTCGGCTCCAGCCCGATGATGAGGAGGCGGTTGCGCATGCGCGGATGCAGCGCCAGGCCCAGGCTGCGGATGTGGCCGAAGGCGCCGGCCGGCAACCTGGTCGACTGGCGCAGATCGAGCAGCAGTTCAACCGGGCCGCCATCCGCTGTCAGCTGCAGCGCGGCGCGGCGCATGCCCTTGTGCAGGTCGTTCCAGTTCCAGGGGTGGGTCAGCGTCAGGCGCAGAACGGACCTGGCCTCATCGTCCCAGGCGCTGTTCAGCGGCACGGCTCCGGCTGCAGCAAGGCCGTCAACCCCTCCGGCACCAGGGGGGTGCTGCCCAGCTCGGTCAGCGCCAGCCAGCGCGCGCGAATGCGCCGCTCGCCTTCCTGCGCCTGCACGCTCGTGCGCTCGTACACGCTATGGTCGACGAACTCTGCGTCATAGATACGCAGCAATTCGTGACGGGGTCGCTCGCGATAGTGAAAGATGCTCTCCAGCGTGCCCAGGTAGCGCAGCGCGCAAATCTCTTCGCCCAGCTCCTCGTGCACTTCACGGGCGAGGGCCTGCGCGCCGGTTTCGCCGAAGCGGATGCCGCCACCCAGCGGCCGGTAGAACTCCGCGTCGTTGCTGCGGTCGCGGCCTTTGGCGACCAGGATGCGGCCCTCGTGCTGAAACACGCAGAGCGCCACTGGACGGATGCGCAACTTGCGCGCCATCAGCTGCCCTGTACCTGGGCGAGGGCCCGCTCAATGCGGCGGTGCAAATCGGTCAGGCGCTCGCAAGCATCGTTGAGTCCGGCGAGGTCCTCGCGCCGCTCAATCAGCGGGCGCGTGGGATGGCTGATGCGGTTGCGAATACCCTGCAGATCCATCGCCTTGCGGCACTGGCTATTGGAGGTGAAGCCCAGCAGCGTGCGCACCGGTTCATGTTTGCGTGCGATGTCGACCATGTCGCCCAGCTCCATCATTTGCAGCAGGTCCAGCTCGACATCGCCGCGGGCCTGGCGCACCCGGTCTTCCTGCAGCTTCTGCCAGCGCGTCCCGGTGAAGAAGGGGCGGTAATCGTCGTCGCTGTTGAGCGCCAGGCGCAGCAGCCGCGCCAGCTCCAGCTCGAAGTGGGCGACCAGCAGGTAGACGCTGGCGCGCGCCGGAATTTTGTTGAGGTCGGCCGGTGCCACGAGACCCACGATATGGCTGGCCTGCAACACGAGGAAGATGCGCTGCGGCTGTTGCGCAAAGAGTTTGATGAGCTCGAGCACGCGCGTGTCGGTCGCCAGCAACCAGTCCGCCGTCAAGGGCAGCGCTGGCGCACCAGCAGCCAGCTCCGCGCGGCTGATAACGCCGCAGACGCCCCCTGCATCCAGCACCGGGATGTAGGTCAGATTGTGCGCGTTGGCGGCCGCCACGACCGCCTCGCGCGGCTCGCCCGCCTGCCAGCAGGTCAGCTGCGCCAGCGGCGTGGCAATGTCCTGCACGGTGTAGCCTGGATCGAAGCGTACCGTCATGCCGCCTCCGCTTGCCCGCGCCTGGTCAGTGTACCACGGGGCTGCCTCCAGGCGTCGCTGGCGGCCAGCCTGGCGATTGTGAGCCCCGCACTGCGCGATTATACTCGACGCAGTCAGGCAGGGAGCCCGCGCAATGCCCATCTCCGAAGCGGCCCACGAGCTGCTGGATGCGCTCGATTTTCGCGACCGGCCCGCGCTTGCCAGGTTGGTCGCGACGGACTTTCGCTGCAGCGGCACGGTCAGCGCCCTGCTGGGCCGCGAGCGGGCGCTGGCGCTACTGGACATTTGCGCCACAGCCTTTTCGGATTTCTCCTTCAACTTCACCGGCGCGAGCGAGGCGGACGGCGTCCTGCGCCTGCGCTACGCTGTTAGCGGAACGCATGACGGCACGCTCGACCTGGTGCCGCTGGGCATCCCGCTGCGTCTGCCGCCCACCGGCACCATTTTGCGCCTGCCCGTCTCGGCCGCAACCTTCACCTTCAACAGCGCCGGCGAAGTCGCCGACCTGTTTCTGCAGGTCGCCGCGGGCGCCGGGCCAGGCGACATGATCACGCGTCTGGGCGGCACACTGCCGCCGTATCAAAGCGGTTAGGCGCGCGTGACCAGCGACCTGCAGCCGCAACGAATCGTGCTGGTGTTGCCCTGTTGCATCGGCGATGTGCTCATGGCGACCGCCACGCTGGCGGCCCTGCGCCGCGCCTGGCCCAGGGCGCACATCGCCTGGGCGGTCGGCGGCGCCGCGCGCGCAGTCATCCGCGACCACGACCAGCTGGACGCCACGCTCGAGTGCGACTCCCTGCCGCAGCGTTCGCCATGGCAACTGCTGCGCCTGGCGCGTCAGCTGCGCAATGGCCGTTTCGACCTGGCCGTCTCACTGACGCGTTCGCCGCTGGTCAGTCTGGCCATCCGCCTGAGCGGCATTCCGCTACGCGCGGGGCTGGACAGCGCCGGGCGTGGTCTGGGCTACAACCTGCGCGTCGCCGTAGATCCGGCGCAGGTGCGCCATGAGGCGGAGATCTACCTTGATGTGGCGCGCGCCCTGGGTCTGGCTACCGACGGCTGTCAGGCGCGCATGCCGCTGCAGGAGGACTTGTGGCCGGCGCTGCAGCAGCGTCTGTTGGCAGAAAAAGTCAATCCGGATAACTATGCCTTGCTGCTGCCCGCCGGTGGCAGCAACCCGGGCATGACCCTGGCGCAGAAACGCTGGCCGCCACAGCATTTCGCGCAGCTGGCGCAAGAGCTGGGGCTGGACAGCGTGCTGGTCGGCGGCCCACAGGACAGCGCCATACTGGCTGCGGTGGGCGAGCAACTGCCGCAACCGGCGCCCTGCCTGGCCGGCGAACTTTCCTTCGCACAGATCGCGCTGCTGGCGCGGCGCGCGCGCGTCACCGTCGGCAACGACAGCGGCCTCACGCATCTGGCCGCCGCCGCCGGCGCGCGCACGGTCGCCATTTTCGGTCCCAGCGATCCGCGCCGCTACGCGCCCTTCACGCCCGGCGTGCTGGTGCTGTGGCGGCCCGGCCCGCTACACGCGACCGGTGTCAGCGCCGGCGCCCTGCCCGGCTGGAACTGGCAGCAGCACGGCATCGGCGTGGCTGAGGTCTGCGCGCGCGTGGCGGACTTCCTCGCAACGGGCGCTACCAGCGCGTCGCCATAAACGTCCAGCCCGGGTTCACCTTCTGCATCTCGAATTCATCGTTGCGCCGCTGCAGACCACAGGCCAGATACTGCGCATGCAGCCGCGCCAGCTGCGCGCGATCCAGCGTGACGCCCAGGCCAGGCTCCCGCGAGACCGCGACCGAGCCGTCTTCGAAGCGGATTCGTCCGCCTTCGATGACCTCTTCGTACTGCCAGGGATAGTGCGTGTCGCAGGCGTAGGCCAGGTTGGGCACGGCCGCGCCCAACTGCACCATGGCCGCCAGCGAGATGCCGAGGTGGCTGTTGGAGTGCATCGAGACCCCGCGGCCGAAGGTCTGGCACATGCGCGCCAGCGCCACCGAGTTGCGCAGCCCGCCCCAGGAGTGGTGGTCGCTGAGGATGATGGCTTCGGAGTCGAGGCGCAGACTGCCAGGCAAATCGGCGAAGGAGGTGGTGCACATGTTTGTCGCCAGCGGCACGTCCAGCGCCCGCGCCACCTGCGCCATGTTCTGCTGGCCGCGCACCGGGTCCTCGAAGTACTCGAGCACCCTTTCCATCTGCTTGCCGGCGCGCAGGGCGGTCGCCACGCTCCAGATGGCGTTGGGGTCATGCCGCAGCGGCACCTCGGGCCCGAAGGCTTCATACAGGGCCTGCATGGCCGCGACCTCCTGCTCCGGCTCGAAGGCGCCGCCCTTGAGCTTTATGGAGCGAAAGCCGAAGGCCGCACACATGGCCTGTGCCTGCGCCACCACGCCTGCCGGGTCCAGCGCAGCGGCCTGACGCGCCGCCGCCCAGCCCGCCGCCTGTGGATCGGTAGCGAAGCCGAGCGCGCCGCCAGCGCCTTCGTACTTGTAGAACAGGTAGGCCGCGAAGGGCACCTCGTCGCGCACGCGGCCGCCCAGCAGGTCACAGACCGGGCGTCCGACCGCCTTGCCCATGAGGTCGAGGCAGGCGACTTCCAGCGCGCTGAGCACATGCATGAAGCTGCGCCGATCCCAGGGCGCGTCGCCGCGCAGTCCCTCTTCGTCCACCCGCAGTTGACCGCGCAGCGCCGCCTCCAGCGCGTTGAGCTGGAAGGGGTCGCTGCCGATGACGACTGAGCGCGCCGACTTCAGCGCCGCTTCGGTCTCCACGCTGCCGGGGATTTCGCCGAGGCCGCTGATGCCGTCGTTGCTGACCAGCTCGACGATGAGGCGCAAGGCGTAGGGCGCGTGCAGGCCGGCGGCGTTCAGCAGGGGCGGGTCGCTGATGGCCACTGGTGTGACGTGCATGTCCGCGATGTGCATGGGTTCCTCCCTGTGTCAGGTGTCAGGTTAACGTTGCTGCCGGTTGCGCACCACGCGCAAGGTCATCTCGTCGCTGGCCAGGTTGCCAACCTCGTCGAAGGCGACCGCGCGGAAGGTATCCGTGCCCGTCCCCTCGATGCGCCAGTCAAAGCCCCAGGGCCAGACGCGGTCGCTGCCCAGCAAATGACCGTTATGATAGAAATCCACCCGCTCCACCGCCAGGTTGTCCTCGACTTCCGCGCTCAGGTGGATCTCGCGTTGCGCGGGCCAGAGGATGTCCGTGTCGCCCGGCTCCAGCTGCAGCGTGGGCGCCTGGTTGTCCACCGTGACCTGACGCTGCTCCGTCACGCGGCTGCCGTCATTGCGTATGATGGTGAGGCGCAGGCTGTGCAGGCCGCTGAGCCCGCTCGTATCCCAGCTGCCCAGCAGACCCTGGGGGGTCGGCGCGCTGCGGCCAGCACTGATGGGGTGCCAGAACAGCGGCTTCAGGCCAGCGCCCTGTTCCAGCAGATAGTAATTCAGCTCCCCGGCATTGAGGGCGCCGCGGATCTCCACCACGCCGCCGACCCAGGCGAAGGGTTCCGGCTGTGCCAGCAGCGCTGCGGCCTGGCCCGGCGCGTCGAGCAAATCCGGCGGCAGCTCCAGGCCGTTGTCTTGCCACCAGGCCTCGGCCTCCGGCGGCGGGACGAAGTAGACGCGTTGACTGAGCAGCTCCGGCGGCGTGGCGACCGTGGCAAGGCGGCCATTGCGCACGTTGATGGCGAAGAGTTGCCAGTGCGTATCCAGTCGCTGCGGCTGCAGCCCGCTGATGAACGCTTCACGGCGCACGGGGCAGATGCCGTTGGGCAGCAGACCGGAACGCTCGCAGACTTCCTCCACGACGATATTTTCCGGTCGCGGCCAGTCCTGCGGCGCCTGGCCCTCGTGCAGCGCCAGCATCAACGCGCGCCAGAGCCGGGCCGCCGGGCCGGTGCCGGTCTCTTCTGCGCTCATGGCGCTGCCGTCGCCGCGCCCGAGCTGTACACCGACCAGGTAGTGCGGCGTGTAACCCAGGGCCCAGGCGGCGCGCCGCTGCCCGGTCATGGCGCTGACCACGGCAGCCGGCCGCTCAATGTCCAGCAGACGTACGTCCGCTTCACCCAGCACGCGCGCGCGCGCCGTCTGGTCCGCCAGCACGTCATTCACCAAATAACCGAGCTCGCTGGCGAAGACGGGCGTACAGTCTGGTGCCGCGCTGCAGTCCGCCCCGGCCAGACGCGGCGCCTGCCACAGCAGCTCGCCCTGCGCGTCCACGATGCGCAGCACAGCCAGCGGATCACGTCCGCGCGCCTGGCTGGCTGCCGGCACCGTTTGCAAGCCGCGCTGCTGCCCCTGCGTGGCGAAGAGGCTGTAGGCGTAGGCGACATCCAGCAGGGCGACCTCGCCGCCGCGTTCCAGCAGCGCCAGGCTGGCGCCGGCATTCGCATCCAGGCTGGTCAGACCCAGGCTGCGGGCGCGCGCGAGCACAGCATCCAGGCGCAGTTCGCTGGCCATCTGCACGGCCGGCGGCAACAGGCCGGCGCTCATGGCCTCGCGCAGCGAGAGCGGGCCGCGGTAGCGACCGTCGGCGTTGGTCGGCGTGTAGATCAGGCCCTCAATCGCGCCCGGCAGCTCCAGCGGAATGTCCAGCACCATGTCCGCCGCGGTTCTGCCACTGCGCAGGGCCTCGAAGTAGACGAAGGGCTGTAGCAGCGGCCCGGGCGGATAGCGCAAACCGGTCGCGTCGCCCAGCAGGCCGAGCAGCTCGCCGCTGTGCACGTCGAGGATGACCAGCGCAGCCTCATCCGGCGGCTGCGCCATGGCCAGCGCCGGGGGCAGCAGGGCCGCATCTGCACAAGGCAGGGCGGGCGGCGCCGCGGCCCTCAGCTGGCCCAGATGCGTCTGCAGCAGGCAGTCCATGCGCTCGTGCAGCGCCAGGTCCAGCGTGGTCAGGATGCGCAGACCGCCGCGCGCGAGCAGGCCTGCGCCATCCAGCCCCTGCGCATCCAGGATATTGCGCGCCTGGCGGCGGGCGTAGGCGCTGAAGTCCGGCGCGAGGCGGGGTGCCTGTCTGACACTGGCCCGGATCGGGGTCTCCCGCGCAGCCGCCGCGGCTTCCTCAGCGGCGCTGATCACTCCGGTGGCCAGCAGATCCTGCAGCAACTCACCCTGACGCTTGCGCGCGACCGTCTCGTGCTGTAGCGGGTTCAGTTCGGGCGCGGACGGGATGGCGGCCAGCAAGGCGATTTCGTCCAGTGCCAGCTGCGCGGCCGACTTGCCGAGGTAGAGGCGGGCGGCAGCCTCGATGCCCCAGGCTTCGTTGCCGTAGTGGCTGGTGTTCAGCACCCATTCGAGGATGGCTGCGCGCGGATGCAGCCGCTCCAGCTCCGCGGCCAGCACGATTTCACGATCGCGCGTCAGGGCAGCGGCGGGCACTGCCGGCGGCGCGTAGAGATTGCGCACGAGGCGGGCCGTCAGCGTCTGCTCTGGCGCTATGGGGCTACCGAGCAGGTTTTGCCACAGCCGCACAGCGGTGGTCAGGGGCGAGGTCGCGGAGCGCGTCAGGAAGTCGGGGTCTGCCCTGAGTAGGGTGGCCGACACCAGCGTTTCCGGCAGTTCCGCCAGCGACGCCTGGCCCGGCCCGCTGCCACTTGCCTCCTGCACACTGAACAGCAGGGTCGCGCCCGTGCGGTCGTAGAAGTGTGAGGGATTGGCGACTACCGCGGCCAGGCCGCTCGCGGGCAGGGGCGGCAGCGCCTGCAAGGCATCGCGGTACATCCACCAGGCGCCAGCGCCCGGCAGCAACACCAGCATCACAGCGGCCAGCAGCAGCGCCGTCAGGCCCAGGCCCAGGCGCTGTTGACGCTTCCTGCGCTGCGCTCTGCGCCGCCGTCGCCGCTCTGGTATTCGGGTCGCCGCAGACAAGCTCCGCCTCGTATTGCGCACGCGAGCCGCCAGTATAGCAAATGCCGGGCGCAGGGCCGGGCGCGGGCTGCTATACTGGGCGCCGCAAGGGGATGGATGTGTCCCGGTGGATGCCCCGGTCTTCAAAACCGGTGGCGGGTTGCGCAGAGCAGGCCGCGGTGGGTTCGACTCCCATCCATTCCCGAGCCTGGCGCCTTGGCTGGAGGAATAGAAAGTGAGCGCGCGGATTGTCGTCGTCGGCAGCTTCGGTATGGACCTGGTCACCACCATGGAGCGGATGCCCCTGCCTGGCGAGACGGTGCACGGCAAGGATTACAGCACCGGGCCGGGCGGCAAGGGCTCCAACCAGGCGGTGGCTGCTGCGCGCCTCGGCGCCGAGGTCAGTTTCGTGGGCCGCATCGGCGAAGACGCCTACGGTGAGTTGGCGCTGGCGTCCTGGCAGGGCGAGGGCGTTAACACGGACTTCGTCGTGCGCGATGCGGAGCGACCCACGGGGGTTGCGCCCATCTGGGTCGATGATGCCGGTGAAAACGCCATCGTGGTCATGCTGGGCGCCAACCTGGCGGTCTCGCGCGCCGATATCGACGCGGCTGCGACGACCATCTCCAGCGCTGATCTGCTGGTTGTGCAGCTGGAGATTCCGCTCGACACGGTGGACTACGCGCTGCAGGTGGCGCAGGCCCATGGCGTGCGCAGCATCCTCAACCCGGCGCCGGCGGTGCCGCTGCCGCCGGAGTTCATCGCGCGCGCCAGCTGGCTCACGCCCAACGAAACCGAACTGGTCACCCTCTACGGCGAGAACCCGGCGGACCTGCGTTCGCTGGTCGCGCATGGAGACCAGACGCTGATTGAGACCCGGGGCGGCGACGGGGTCCGCTGGGCGACGCAGACGGAAAGCGGTCAGGTGCCCACTTTCAAGGTGGATGTGGTGGATACGACCGGCGCCGGCGATGCTTTCACCGGCGCCCTGGCTGTCGTGCTGGCGGAAGGGATGGCGCTGGAGCCGGCCCTGCGCTTCGCCAACGCGGCGGCGGCGCTCTCCGTCACGCGCTTCGGCACCGCGCCCGCCATGCCCCGGCGCGAAGAGGTTGAGGCGCTGCTGGCGCGGAGCTGAGCGCGCTCACTGCAGCACGAAAAGCGTCAGCGGCACCAGCACGCCCACCAGCGCGCCGGCCAGCAATTGCGCCGGGTTGTGGCGTCCCAGTTGCAGCCGCGCCGCCGCCACCAGCAGCCAGAAGGGCAGCACCAGCATGGCCCAGCCGGGGCCGAAGAAGGCGTAGGCGGCGACCATTACGCCCGTGATGCTCATCATGTGCATGCTGATTTGCCAGGTCAGCGTGATGAGCGCGATTGCCGCGATCAGCGCCAGGCTGCAGAGCGCAAAAAAGGGCATCACGCCGGGCGCATTGCTGCTGTGCAGGATCCACCAGGCCAGCGCCGTGCAGCCGATGGAGACGAGGAAAGGCCGCCTGCGTTGTTCGCGCAGCGGCATGTCCAGCGAGCTGATGTGTCCGCGGCGCACCATCAACACCACGTAAAGCATCGGCAACAGACTGACGAACAGCACGTAGATGCCCGCGTTGAGCAGGCCCTGCGCAACCGTTTCCGCGTCGCGCAACGCCACCGGCACAGCCATCAGCGCCCAGACTGGCGGCGGACTCAACAGGATGGAGACGAGGCGCGCCCAGCTCATCAGCGGGCTTGTTCCGCGCCAATGGCTTCATAGAGCGCCGAGTAGCGTTCTGCAGCCTGGGCCCAGCTGTACTGCGCCTTGACCAGCTGCCTTCCCGCGCGCGCCAGACGCTGTTGCAGCGCCTCGTCACGCATCAGGGTTAGCACCGCAGCGGGCATGTCGCCGCGCTCCGCCAGCAGCGCATGCTGGCCGTGAGCGACCGCGATACCGTCCACGCTCAGGGGTGTGGCCACCAACGGGCAGCCCGCCGCCAGCGCCTCCAGCACCTTGTACTTGAGGCCCGAGCCCAGGCGCAGCGGACTGACGTAGAGGCTGGCCCGCGCCATCCAGGGCCGCAGATCCGGCACATGCCCGCTGACCAGGATGTGTTCGCCAGCCAGCGCGCGCATCGCCTCTGAGGGCGCGTTGCCCACCAGCCACAGTTGCGCCTCGGGAATCTGCTGACGCAGCGCCGGCAAGAGCTCGCGGGCCAGATAGAGCGCGGCTTCCGCATTGGGCGCGTATTCGAAGTTGCCAGTGAAGAGCAGCGTGGCCGCCTTGCGCGGGCCCGGCTGCGGCCGGAAGTAGTCGAGGTCGACGCCGTTGGGGATGACCTCCCAGTCCAGCGCCGGGTTGATGCCGAGCAGTTCCGCGCGGTCGCGTTCGGCCACAACCACGCGGCGCTGAAAGGGTGTGAACATCCACGCTTCATAGCGCCGTGCCACATGCAGGCGCATTCTGGCACCTGGCGCCAGCCCGGAGCGTGCCTCGAGCTCGCGCCGCAGGTAGAGGCTGTAGGAATCCATGGGGACGATGAGCGCGGTCAGGTCGCCAATCGCCTTGCGGAATTCGTAAATCTGCACGCCGCCGAAAAAGTGCGCGCAGTCGTATGAATGTTCGTCGACCCGCTGCGCAATACTGCGCCACATGGCCGGCGACCAGGCCTGGTCAGCGCCCTGCGGAAAGCGCGTGTGGGGCAGCAGCAGCCGGCGCATGTAATCCAGTTGGCTGCGCGGTGGCTCGTCGATGAGCATCACTGCGCCGAAGTGCGCGCGGTAATGGGCGATCTCGTCATGGTCTTGCGGGCGGTTGGCGAAGGCCAGCAGGTCGATGACGTGGCCGCGCTGCGCCAGTGCGCGCACCAGGTACCACAGGGTGACGCGGTCGCCCAGGTGCAGTGGCCAGGGCGGGCAACGCGAGATGAGCAAGACCTGTGACATGGCGACCATGATAGCACAGGGCCTGTTCAGGGCTGTGAGCGGACGCTATCATGCGCGACTGCGAACAGGGAGAGGGACAGGGACATGCGCGGACTGCTGGTCATCATATTGGGGTTGGGTATAGCCGTCGCACTGGCCCTCGGCATCCTGGCGGCCGTACTCTATTTTCAGGGCGGTACAGACCTGGTCAGCGAGGCCATCGAAGCGGCAGTGCTGTTTGTTCAGGGCGGTTCCGCGGAACCCAGCGCAGCCATCAGCGCGCCCGGCCTGACAGCAGCCGACAGCGCTACGGTGTTCAGCATCGTCACGGAAGAATCCGAGGTACGCTTCCTCATCGATGAAGTGCTGAACGGCGCGGACTTCACCGTGGTTGGCGCCACGGACCAGGTTGCCGGCGACATCAGCGTCAACATGGGCAATCCGGCGGCTTCGACTATCGGCCTGATTCGCATCAACGCGCGCACCCTGGCGACCAACAACGGCAACCGCAACCGGGCGCTGCGCACCTTCATCCTGAAGTCATCCCAGGATGAATTCGAATTCGCGGAGTTTGAGACCAGTGAACTGTCGGGCATGCCGGCGAGCGTAACCCTCGGCGAACCCTTCGCGCTGCAGATTGTCGGCGAGCTGCGCATCGCCGGCGCTGTCCAGGCGCTCACCTTTGACGCCAGTCTCACGCTGGAGAGCGAGGAACGCCTGAGCGGCATGGCGCGCAGCTCGCTGCGCCACGCCGACCTCGGACTCACCATCCCCGACGTCCCCGCTGTTTCCGGCGTCGCAGAAGAAGTCAGGCTCGAGATCGACTTTGTGGCCGTGGCCGTGGCCGCGGCGCAGGGCGAGGGTTAACCCTCGTCTGCGCCGGCATCCGCGGGCGACGCGGCGCCCAGCTCGCGGTCGAGCAGGAAGAGGCCGGGGCCGAAGTCGCCGACCAGCTTGAGATCCTGAATCGCCGCGTCAACCAGGTCTTCCTCTTCCACCTGCTCGTCCACAAACCACTGCAGGAAGCTGAAGCTGGCCTGGTCGTTCTCGCGGGTCGCCAGCGCGACCAGCTCGTTGATGAGCTGCGTGACCTGCTGTTCGTGTTTGAGCGCGTCCTCGAAGGCGGCCAGCGGCGATTCCCAGTCCGTGGTTGGCTGCCCCAGTGGCTGCAGCAGAACACGGCCGTTGCGTTCGTTGACGAAGTCGTAGAGCTTCATGGCATGCGTGAGTTCCTCGTTCGCATGCTGACGCATCCAGGCGGCGAAGCCGCGGAAGTCGCGATGTTCGAACCAGGCGCTCATGGACAGATAGGTGTAGTATGCACCCATCTCGGCGTTGATTTGCTCGTTGAGCGCCTCTTGCATCACGTCTTTAAGCATGATGTCCCCTTTACTGAAGCCGTGACCCTGTAAAGTTAATCCATGCAAATCTTATCATAACAGGGCATAACCTGTAAAGTTAACCTGAAGATATTTTACTCAACTCAAACGCCAGCACAGGAGCTTCATCCCATGGGTTGCACTGTCCATCTCATTCGTCACGGTGAAGTCCACAACCCGCAGCATGTGATGTACGGGCGCCTGCCCGGCTACCGCATCAGCCAGCGCGGCCAGCAGCAGGCCATGGCCGCAGCGCAATGGCTGCAGGCGCGCCCGTTGGCTGCAGTGTATGCCAGCCCCATGCAGCGCGCCCGCGAAACGGCCGCCATCCTCGCCGCGCAGAACGGCGACCTGCCGGTTCACATTGACGACCGTCTCATCGAGGTGCATACGCCCTGGGACGGGCATCCGTTGCTGGAGTTGCTCAGGCGCAACTGGGACCTCTACAGCGACAGCGGGCCGGAATACGAGCAGCCGAAAGATGTGGCAGGACGGGGCCAGACTTTCTTTTCGGACATGCGCCGGGCCTGGCCGGCAGGGGAGGTGGCCGCGGTCACCCATGGTGACATAATCGCCTTTGCCACCATCCTGGCCGCCGGCCATCCTCCTGATAAGGCCCACAAGCAAAACATGGCGCAGTATGGCTTGACCGACGATTATCCGGAGACCGCCTCGATCAACAGCTTTTCCTGGCGCACAGCCGACCCCGACGAGCTGCCTGAGTTCAGCTACCTGCGCCCCTGGTAGCCAGGCCGCGCGTCAGCAACAGGGCCAGCGTCGCAACCAGCGTGATGCCGGTGACCAGCCACAGCACCGGCTCATAGCTGCTGAAATAGTCGTAGATCGCGCCGGCGCCGACCGGCGCAATTGTCCCCGCCAGAGTCAGGAAAATGACCATCACGCTGCTGATGCGCCCGTACAGCGCCGGGCCGAAGCGCTGTGCCAGAATGGCGGGCCGCGCCAGCGTGGTCGCGCCGATGCCCGCGCCGAAGAGCAGCACGAATACCCACAGACCCCATGCGGCGTTGACCGTCAGCAGCAGCAGCATGGCCAGCGCCTGCAGCGCGAAGGAGCCCGCCGTCAGCAGGCGCAGCGAGACGTGCGCGCTCAGGGGCGCGAAGAGCAGCCGTCCCAACACCTGCGCCGCGCCGATGATGCCGGTGCCCGATGCCGCCAGGCTGGAACTCACGCCCTGGTCGAGCAGGTAGGGCACGAAGTGCACGCGGATGGTGTTGCCGGCCAGCATGGCCAGCGCAAAGGCCAGCGTCAGCCCCTGGAAAGCGCTGCTGCGCAGGACCTCGCGCGCTGACGCGGCGGGCGGCGCTTCAGCCTCACCGTCATCCTCCTGCGCCCCGTCCGGCTGCAGACCCATGTCCGCCGGCCGTCGCCGCAGCACCAGCGCGTGCAGCGGCACGGTGGTCAGCGCCAGTGTGATGCCCAGCAACAGGACGGCCGTGCGCCAGCCGTGTTGTCGCAGCAGCAGGTCAGCCAGTGGCAGGAAGATGGTGCTGGCGAAAGCGGCGACGAAGGTGATGAGCGCCAGCGCCCGCGCCCGGTGCCGCAGGAACCAGTTGGCGATGACCGCGAAGGCCGGCTCGTACAACACGGCCGCCATGCACATTCCCAGTCCCGCCCACACCAGGTAGAACATCAGCGGCGTGCGCGCCTGCGACCAGAGGACCACGAGGCCGCTGGCCAGCAGCGAAGCGACGGTCATCAACAGGCGCGCGCCGTGGCGGTCGATCCAGATGCCGACGGGCACGGCCATGGCGCCGCGCAGCAGCAGCGCCAGCGAGAAGGCGCCGGTCAGCTGCGTGCGCGTCCAGCCGGTGTCCAGCTCCATCGGGCGGATGAAGACCGCGAAAGCGTAGTACAGGATGCCCCAGGAGATGGTCTCGGTGATGGCCAGCGCGAGCGCGATGCGCCAGCCGTAATAGGCGCCGCGCATGGCGCGCCGCCGCATCACGGGTCAGCGGCCTGCGCATGGCTGGCGATCTGGCCCGCGACGATTTGCAGGATGGAAGTGTGCTGCAGGAAGCGCGGCGTGAAGATGTCGAGCTCGGTGGTGGTCAGCAGCGTCTGCGCCGACCCGTCCAGCCGCTCCAGCAGCCAGTTGCGGCGGCTGGCATCCAGCTCCGCGACGACCTCGTCCAGCAGCAGCAGGGGCGGCTCGCCAATGCGCGCGCGCATCCAGTCCAGTTCCGCCAGCTTGAGCGCCATCACCGCCGTGCGCGCCTGACCGCGACTGCCATACAGGCCGGCGTCGTGGCCGTTGATGTCGATGCGCAACTCGTCGCGATGTGGCCCGCTGAGCGTGAAGCCGCGCTTGAGTGACTCAGCGCGCTCCTCCGCCAGGCGCGCGGCGTACTGCGGCGCGATGTCACTGGCGTCGAGCTCACGATGCAGGTCGAGGCCCTGCATGTCGAAGGAGAGCTGGCCGTCGCCGGCGGCGGTTGGCGCGAAGCTGGGTTGATAGCGCAGCGCGAGCGTCTCGCGGCCGCCCGTCAGGTCATGATGGGCGCGGCAGGCCGTGCCCTCCAGTTCGCGCAGAAAACGCTGGCGCGCGGCGATGAGGATACTGCCCGCCTGCACCAGCTGCGCGTCCCAGAAGTCCAGTTCATGCGGCGCCGCGCGCTGCTCCTGGATGCGGCGCAGCAGGGCGTTGCGCTGCGGCAGCAGCTTGCCGAAGCTGGTCAGCGCTTCTAGGTAGTCTGCATCGACCTGCGCCAGCGTGCCGTCGATGAAGCTGCGCCGGTCTGTGGGCGAACCCTCGATGAGCGACAGGTCGCGCGGCAGGAAGAGCACCGCGTTCAGACGCCCGACGAGGTCCATCACGCGCTTGTCCGCGCCGTTGAGGCGCAACACCTTTTTGAAGCGCGGCGTCGCCATGCCCACGTCTTCCAGCATCAAGGTGACCTCGAGCCGCTCCAGCGGGCTGTGACGCGAACTGATCTCGGCGGAGAGGCGCGCGTAGGGGATGGGCTCCTCCTGGGCGCGCCAGTGGATGAGCTGCCGGTCGCTGCTGCTCCAGGGGGAGCGCGAAAGGGCGAGGTAGCAGATGGCCTCCAGCAGGCTGGTCTTGCCCTGGGCGTTGGCACCGTGGATGAGGGTGGTGCCGGGCGGCAGGGTCCATTCGAGGCGGGCGTAGTTGCGGAAGTTGGTCAGCGAAAGATGCTCGATGCGCATGGCCCACCCGGGCTGCCGGTCTGCGTAGACGCCGGCTGCGATTGTAGCGTCGCAGCCACTGCGCTGCACAGTGCTTGACGGAAATAGAACATATGTTCTAATATGATGTTAATGGTCATCACAAGGGTGTAACGCCATGACCCGTATGAACCGCAGTATCCTGCATCTCGATCTGGACGCCTTTTTCTGCGCTGTCGAGGAGCTGCACGATCCGTCCCTGGCCGGCAAGGCCTTCGCCGTCGGCGGCCAGCCAGGCCAGCGCGGCGTGGTCGCCTCCAGCTCCTGGCCCGCGCGCAAGTACGGCGTGCGCTCCGGCATGCCCACCGGCGAGGCGCTGCGCCTCTGCCCGCAGTTGCTGATCATCTCGCACAGCTTCGGCAACTACGGCGAGGTTTCGGCGCGGGTCATGGCCCTGCTGCACGAGCTGACGCCGATGGTCGAGCCGGTCTCGATCGACGAGGCCTTCCTTGACATCACCGGGCTGCCGGGCGACCCCGCGTTGATTGCGCGTGGGCTGCAGACCCGCATCCAGCGCCAGCTGAACCTGCCCTGTTCTGTCGGCGGCGGCACCAGCAAGCTGATCGCCAAGATGGCCACCAACGCAGCCAAGCGCAGCGGCAGCGGCGACGTCCCGCCGCGCGCCATCAAGGTCGTCGCGCCGGGCAGGGAGGCGGACTTCCTCGCGCCGCTGCCGGTGGACGACCTGTGGGGCTGTGGCCCGAAGACGACGGAGCGACTGCGCGCCATGGGCGTGACCACCATCGGCGCGCTGGCGCGCTGGCCCGCGCGCGACCTCATCCGCCGCTTCGGCAAGTACGGCCACGAACTTGGCCAGCACGCCCGCGGCATCGACGAGCGCATCGTCGAATCGTCCTTCGTCACTAAATCCGTCGGCCACAGCAGCACCTTCCTGCGCGACCAGCGCGAGCGCCTGCGCATCTGCCGCAAACTGCGCGAGCTGGTGGACAACGTTGGCCTGCGTCTGCGGCGGCAGCGACTGCGCGGCAAAACCGTCACGCTCACGCTGCGCTGGTCGGATTTCACGACCGTGATGCACCAGACCACGCTGCCGATCGCCGTCAACGACGACCTGCCGATCTGGCAGGCGGCGGAGGCGCTCTTCGAGAGCTACTGGCCGCGTGGCCGACCGGTGCGCCTGATCGGCGTGCGCGTCAGCAACCTGGAGCCGGACCACTACGGGCGGCAGCTGGGGCTGTGGGAGGCGCGGCGCGAGCTGGCCCTGCAGGCGGCCATGGACAACATCCGCAACCGCTTCGGTGATGGCGCGGTGCGGCGCTGCAGCGCGCTGGGCAAGTCCGGCAGCTACAGCGGCCCCACGCCCGTGTTCAGGATGAACAATAGCCGCGGCGGCTCATCCGCCCGCGCGTAGTTCCGGCAGCATGTGACGCAGCACGGGAATGATGCGCGCGGCGGCCAGGCCGCGGTGACTGTGGCGATTCTTCTCGTCCGGCGGCAACTGGGCCCAGGAGCGATCGGCGCCCGCGGGGATGAAGATCGAGTCGTAGCCAAAGCCGGCCGGGCCGGGCATCTCCGCCTGGGCGATGCGCCCCTCGTATTCGCCGCTGACCCGCTCCAGGCGCGCGCCCCACGCTACCGCAATCACGCAGCGGAAGCGGGCGCTGCGCTGCGCCGGCGGCAACTCGCCCAGCGCGTCCAGCAGATGCTGGCGCCGCTGCGCCATGCTCAGGCCAGGGCCGCCCCAGCGCGCCGGGTAGACGCCGGGCGCGCCATCCAGCGCGTCCACGAAGAGGCCGGTGTCATCGGCCAGGGCGGGCAGGCCGCTGGCCGCCGACCAGGCGCGCGCCTTGCGGGTCGCGTTGGCCTCCAGCGTGTCGCCGTCCTCGGCAACCTCCAGCGACTGCAGGCCGACGTCAGCCGGGCCGATCAACTTCAGTGGCAGCCCGGCCAGCAGCGCGCGAAACTGATCCAGCTTGCCTGCGTTGCCGGTCGCGATGAGCAGCGTCACGGGCTGATGCGCCGCGTCAGTGTGAGCGTGAAGCCGCCACGGGTGTCGGTCGCTCCCTCGTCGCCGCTGTAGCGCGTGGCCTGCACCAGATAGATGCCGTCGGCCGGCAGCGTGAACTCGCCGATGCGCGCGTTGCGCCCCGGGCCGGTATCGTCGTCGCTGACCAGCAGGGCCTGCTGCTCATCGAGCAGGTTGAGCACCGCGTCGAGGTTGCCGCTGCTGCGATCCATGGTGATGGTGACGACGTCGCCGCCACCGCCTGCGAAGAAATAGAGGCGGGCGGGCGCATCATTGGCGATGCTCGCCTGCAGCGCGCGTCCCCAGGCAAGCGGCTGCGTACCCGGCGGTAACTCTTCCAGCACGTGGTCGGGCTGGAGCACTTCGAGGCGGTAGTTGCCGCTGCAGTCGTCGACAGCGCGCCCGAAACAGGTGGCGGTAAGGGTATAGACGCCATCCGCCGGCAGCCGGAAGTCCGCAATAAGGGCGTTCTTGCCAGCGCCGCTGTCGTCGTCACTGGCCAGCTCGCGCCCCAGCCTGTCAGTCAGCAGCAGCAACGGATCGAGCGAGCCACCGACCCGCTCCATGCGAATTGTGACCCGCTCCTCCGCCACGCCGGCAAACTGGTAGTAGCGCTGCTGCTGTTCAGCGTTCAGCTCGCCGCGCCCGCTGACCCCCGACCGGAGCGGGATGGCGGTGGCCGGCGTGTTGCCCAGGCCGCTGAACTCGGCCTCGTTGAGCGAGAGCACGAAGTTGCCGCTGCCCGTGCCGGCCTCCTGCCCGTAGCGTGAGGCGAGGATGAGGTACTCGCCGTCGGCCTCGACCAGGTACTCGTTGATGCGGCTGTCGCGCGGCGCCGGCCCGTCGAGCGCATCATCATTGGTGGCCAGCACGCGCCCGTCGCTGTCGCGCAGCTGCAGCCAGGGGTCCAGGTCGCCGGACGCGCGGCGCAAGCGCAAGTTGATGACGTCGCCGCGGCGCGCGTGGAAGCTGTAGCGCACCACCGGCGTCTGTTGCGAAATGTGGTTGATAACCTGGTCGCCGTAGCGCAGCACGCTGCCGGCGCGCGAACTGACGCCAATCTGTTGCAGGCTCAGGCGGAAAGCGCCGGAAGTCGTCCCCAGGGCCTGCCCCACGCGCGCCACGACGACGGTGTAGCGCGCGCTGGCGGGCAGACTCAGCGGCGCCAGCCGCGGCACGAGGCTACCCTGACGGTCGTCCGCCGCGGCCAGTTGCTCACCCTGGGCGTCCAGCAGCAACAGCACGGGATCAAGATCGCCGGCAGTCACCTCCAGTTGCAGCTCGACGACCTGGCCCTGCAGCCCGTCGAAGACCCAGGCTTCGCGCGGCCGACTGTCGTTCAGCGTGCCATCCACCGTCGCGCCGACGGTGAGCATGGCGCTGCCCTGAGCGTGAATGACGCTCGCGCCCGGCAACAGCAATAATGTGCACAGGAGGAGGCCGGCAAGCGGGCGCACGGCCGTCAGGCGTCGCGCCGGTCAAGCCAGACAGGCAGGTCGAGCGTTTGGGCGATGTGCAGCGCGATGGCCTGCGCGTTCGTATGGCAGTCCTGCGAGCCCAGCTCGCTCACACCCGGCAATGTTTCCTGCAGTTCCCTGGCAAGCTGGCGCGGTTTGTTGCTCTGCAGCAGATGCTGAAAGTCGTTGCTGCTCAAATGCAGATTAAGCTCGGCGTATTGCAAACGGTCATGGCGACCGCGCTTCTTGCGCACCAGTTCCGTCACGTAGATTGACTGGATCTGCCCCGCGCGCCGGCTCCAGAGTACCTGCTGGTCGTGGCGGGCGCGGACCTGGCGCTGGAAGCTGTCGAAGATGAAACGGTCCGGGCTGCGGCGTTGACGAATCAGGTTGCGTACGATGAGCGCCACCAGCACCAGCGCCGACAGGGCGGCCAGCAGGGGCAGAAATGCCGGCCCGGTCATCGCAATGCCGCTGAGCTGGCTGGCGGCGATGAGGAAGATATAGATCGCCGTCCACAGCAGGTACCAGAGAATGTGTCGTGTGGTTTTGCGCGCCACTTTTGGGTCGCGCACCAGCTGCAGTGTGCCCGGCATGCTGTTTTCCAGCGTCCAGGATTCGTTGAAAGTCAGTGGCAAGGACGGCAGCGGTTTTTCCGGCCGCGGCGGGGCCGCGTCTGCGACCAGCGCGTGCCGCGTCCGCGCAACCGGTTCGGGCGGCGCAGGGGTGATCAGTTGAAAGGGGCGCCCGGTCAACGCCGCCAGCGACTGACCGGCGCGTTCGGCCAGTTCGCGAAAGTCGCTCTGGTCGGGGTCCGGCCAGTGGGCCAGCTCACACCAGCGGCTGTCGCGCAGCCGCGCCAGTTGTGGCGCCAGCAGCAAGCCCAGATGCCAGGCCTGGTCGCTTTCCGACCAGCCCAGCACGACCTGCTCAATGTGCCCGCTTTCCAGCATGCCGCCTGCAGGCAGACGGCGCGAGTAAGCGAAGGCCGCCGAGTAGCGCAGCGCGGAGTCCGGCCCGGCACACAGCAACTCGTGCGAGCCGCGCAGGTCGCTGTGCTGCAGGCGCCAGGCATCCGGTGCCAACTCGACAGACAGATTTTCCGCTGCAGCGACTGTGTCCATGCGCCCTCGTTCAAATGCACGAGGGATTGTAGCACGGAGCGCGCATCATTCGTAGCGCAGCACATTTTGCGCGCGTTCATTGATGGCCACGCGCGCGCTGAGGAAGGTTGCCACGGCGCCGATGCCGACGGCGGTGATGACCAGCGCGATGGCCACCGGCGCCGCGTCGTCGGGGATGAGGATGGTTGCCTGGATGCCCAGTCGACTCATGATAGCCACGCCCAGCGCGCTCAACCCGACGCCCAGCAGGCCACCCAGCAGGCTGATGAGCACGTTTTCGAGCAGCATGACGCCCAGCACGCGCCGCCCCTTGAGCCCGACCGCCTTGAGGATGCCGATCTGGCGCCGGCGCTCAAGCGTGGCGAGGGCGACCGTGTTGGCCATGATGACGGCCGCCGCGCCCAGTGACAGCAGGCCCACCAGAATCGGCAGGGCGCTAAACTGGTCGATGAAGCGCCCGATCAGGCCGTCGATGAAACTGACGTCGATGGCGAAGACCAGCGGCAGGGCGGAGAGGCTGAGCAGGGCCGCATCCAGGTGTTCGCTCTCGACCTCGGCCATGGTGAACTGGAAGCCGGACTCGCCGCCGCCACTGAAAACGTCCGGCGGCGCGGTCGCCTCGCCGGGGATGAAACTGGTGGAAGACTGCACGCCGACGATTTCAAACTCGTATTGTGCGTCGTCGATCTGCAGCGTCAGCCGGGCGCCGAGCGTCGTGCCCAGCTCCCGCAGATCTTCCTCAAGCACAATCAACACAGGCTGGCCGAGGTCGTCCACGTTCAGCCCCCGGCCCGCGACGATGCTCTCGTTACCGCCGAGGTTGGCGCCCGTGGTGTCGCGCACCGCGATGTCCAGCGTATAGTCCGGTAGCTGCTCCAGTTGCTGGCCGAGCTCGGCGATGCGACCGATGTCACCTGCTCGCGAGGCCGCGCGCAGCTCCTGCCGCAACTGCCGCGCCAGGGCGATGTTCGCCTCGCTGTCGACCACAACGCCGTTGATGGCGACGACCTGGCTGCTGTAACTAAGGACGCGCGTGCGCGAACTGACGCCCTCCAGCGCGTCAAGACGGCCGTCGATGAGCGGGTTGGCGATGGCGGCCGGTATCGGCGTGAAAATGATCACGTTACCGCCCAGGGTGTCGCTGAGCGTGGTTTGCAGGATCTGGCGAGTGCCCGCGCCGAAGAAGGTGATGCTGCTCAGGGCGAACATGCCCGCGCTGAGCGCCAGCAGCGTGGTTGCCGTGCGCGTGCGTCCGGAGCGCAGGTTGCGCAGCGCCAGCTTCAGGTCGACCACGCCGAAGGCCGGGATGCGCCCGACGACCCACACCAGCAGCCACAGCAGGGCGATGAGCACGCCGAGCAGCAGCAGGGTCAGCGCGGTGCCGATGATGCCGGCCAGCGGATTCTCCAGAATCTGGCCGGCGATGAGGCCCAGCGCCAGCACCACCAGCAACAACGCCAGCAGGCTTTGCAGGATGCCGGTGCGCGGCAGGACGGTCTCGTTGGGGCGCAGGATGATGGCCGGGCGTACGCGCACGGCGGTCAGCACCGGCAGCACGCCAAAGGCTGCCGCGACGACCAGACCGACGACGATGCCGAAGAGCAGGGCCTCAGGTTGCAGGCGCCAGGCCAGCGGCTGCTGGATGAGTGCCTCGCCGTAGCTGTTGGCCAGGCGGCTCAGAAACACGCCCAGCAGGGCGCCGAGGGCGCTGCCCGTCAGGCCGAGGAAGAGCGCCTCGGTCATGAACAGGGCCGCCACCTGACGCCCCTTCAGGCCAAAGGTTTTGAGCGACGCGATTTCCAGGGTGCGGCGGCGCACCATCACCAGCATGGTGTTGACGATGCCGACGCCGCCGATCAGCATCGCGCCCAGACCCATGACCACGATGAACTGGCCGGTCAAGTCTGCGATGAACTGGTTCTCGGTGAGCAGGTCCGGAACAGTCGTATATCTGAAATCGCGCCCCAGCAACCGGCGCAGCTCGCCGGTCATCTCCTCCGCCTGTTCCGAAGTTTGCGGCGCCTGATCCTCCGGCAGCAGGACGCTGACGCGGTTGGGCGCGCCTTCGAGCGAGAGCAATGCCTCGCTGGAGCGATCAAGGTAGGCGAAGCCGAAGAAGGCCGCCAGCGGGTTGCGCAGGCCGGCTTCGTAATCGGTGGCGACGATGCCGCGCACCGTGAACGGTTCCTCCGTGCCGCTGACGCGCACCTCGTCGTTGACCGCGATGCCCAGCGATTCAGCCAGGTTGTGGCTGACCACGACCTCATTACCGCCCGTGAAGAGCTCTGCCAGGGGCGCGTCCGGCGGGTCCAGCGTCACAACTTCATGCGAGAGCGGCCAGTTGGCCGTGTCCACGAAGAGCGTGGTGATGAACTGTGGTCGACCGGTTGTGCTGCTGTCGGGCAGGGCGATCTGCAGGGCCTGGCTGGACGTCCACGCGCTGTAGGCGCCGCCGCGTGTCCCGACCCAGTCGTCCAGCAGGACGAGAGTATCTTCGTCCAGTTTCGGGCGATCGCTGGCTTGACCCGGGCCGCCGAAGGAGAAGCCCAGCCCCTCACCTGCGACGCTGATGGTGATGTCGCCGTGGTTGCTGGCGCGCAGGTTGCTGGTGAGCGAGTCGCCGATGGCGAGGCCGAGGCTGCGCAGGGCGACGATGGTGGCCACTCCCGCCGCGATCGAGAAGACGGCGAAAAGCGACCAGCGCCGGTTGCGCCAGAAATTGCGCAGCGCGTACTGCAGATAAAACATGCATGCTCCTGTCAACTGCTCCCTGCATAGTATACGCAGCCAGCCCCTGTTTGTGCCCTGGCGCGCGCGAATTCATTTCGAATACCAGTCCTGGCGCAGTCCCCTGTTAAGATGGGTGACCGCAATCGCCAGCGGCTGGAGCAGAACCGGCACCGAA